>OZ244140.1:0-3893262 GCA_965216175.1 Balneola sp. | reverse complement strand
TGGATCCGCTTTCGGGATTATTTCTCACATCCGGCTTCCCTAACGTACCAAAGTTAGTGATGGATAAACCTATAATTCCGGCATCGGTTTCAGCTCTTTCGAATGGTGCTTGTGCATAAATTCCAATAGGAATTGCTATCACTAACAAGAGTAGGATTAACTTCTTCAAATAACGATAAATTACTAACGATTATAATGAGCACAATTATAAGAAAATTCTAACTCAATCGAAGTTAGAATTCAAATCTTTTACAGTTTCTTAATGCTACTTAATCTGATTTGTATAGAAATCAGCTATAGTTCTTTGGCTCACATTCAGATAGTAAAGAACAACAATAATTGCAAAAACCAATTGAAGCTTTAAAACACCTACCTTAAAATACTTTCTTGAAGATGTGCCTATTTTTTTGGGAACTATAATAAAGCGACCATTTTTTTTTAGATCTCTGACAACCTGTTGATCTTCCATCACAATAAGTGAATCATCATAACAACCAATCTTTTTAATATCCTTTTTACGAACAAATAAACTTTGATCTCCAAATCGAAATATATTTAGATCAAACCTTGTAAACCAACCGTATATCCTCAATAAAGGATGATTCGGTTGGAACGCCAACCGGTAACAACCGGCTACAAACCCCAAATTTAAAGATTCTATTATATCCTTTTCAAAGCTTTTCGGTGGATATGAGTCAGCATGTAAAAAGTAAAGAATCTCTCCTTTTGCCTGTTTTATACCATAGTTCAGCTGCGATGCTCTCCCATTTTTTGGGGATTGCTGAACATTTACACCAAGATCTACACACAACTCTACAGTAGAATCAGAACTTCCCCCATCTACTATTATTAACTCTGTATCATTCCTAAATGTATTAGCTTTTATAAAGTTAATAAACCCGCCAATACTTTCTGCCTCATTATAAACCGGAACTATTATACTAATCATGCTCTTTTTTGAGAGCCTTGTAATCATTCCAATCTTGCTCATTATCTATATCATTCAAATATTCTAGTTTTGCCATATTGATATTGTGCTCATTTGCTCTTTTTTCTGTTTGGCTCATCACTAACTCTGTACTCCAACTTATATTTTCAAGAATTTCAGGGACAAAAGAACTCATCCCAATCAAATAGTATCCACCATCTTTTGAGGGACCCAATACAACATCATGAGTATCTAATTCTGCAAATGCTTTTTGTAAAATTGAAGAACTCAAAGTAGGACAATCACTCCCTATCAAAATTACTTTGTTACACTTTTCATTAAAGCTATTCTTAAACGCATCTTTCATTTTTGAGCCTAAGTCGCCTTCAATTTGTACCTTTTTAGTAAAATACTCCTCATCCCAAATATCATTTTTGCCGATATTCCAGGCGTACCAAACTTCTTTTTCGATATCTAACTTCGAAACTTCCCTTTTGGTAATTTGTAATAGTTTCAGGTAGACCTTTAAAGCCTCTTCATCACCTATTGTTTTTGCTAATCTGGTTTTAGCTTTTCCTAATACTGCATTTTTTACGAAAACTATTATTCTGTCTTTACTCACGAAATTATTTATTGTTAATGATTGGAACTAAGATTCATCAAATTCCCTTTAACCTATTGAATAAGAACTAATTACTTAAAAATGAACATATTTAAAAAATCAATACTTTTAACATTCTCTTTAGCATTAACATTTATGTTTACTGCTAATTTAACTGCCCAAGATACAGATGGGGGTAAAACAGGATTAGGGGTTATGATTGGTGAACCTACGGGAATTTCTCTTAAATCGTGGACAAATGAAAAAAATGCTTTTGATCTTGGGTTAGCCTGGTCACTTTCCGGGAAAGATGCCGTTCATATTCATGCTGATTATCTATGGCACAAATGGTTGGATGTAGAAGATGGCAGTTTGGCATTTTATTACGGCATAGGTGGTAGAGCTGTTTTTGCTGACGATGCATTTATTGGTTTAAGAATACCTTTTGGGTTGAATTATTTAGCTCCTGAAGCACCCATTGGATTCTTTGTCGAAATTGCTCCTATAGTAGATTTTTTACCGGATACCGATGGCGATGCTAATGGAGGAATTGGTGTTAGGTATTATTTCTAGACCAAAATAAAATATTGATACCTAATAGGGCAGGTAAATTTCCTGCCCTTCTTGTATCACTGTTGCTTCATCGTAAAAGGACGCTTTCATGCTCGCTATCTTAGAGTTGATACGATCCAAAGTGTCATCAGAATGGTCAGGATCGTGATGAGTAAGACACAACCTTTTTATTCCTAGATTTTTGGTGCGCTCGATAACAGTTTCCCAATCTGAGTGTCCCCAGCCCAACCTTTTTTCATGTTGCACTTTTGTAAACTGAGCATCATGTATCAACACATCAACTCCCTTTACAAAATCTGTGAACTCCTCCAAAAACTTAGCTTGATCAGCATCATCTTGAATAGGCAGCTCATTATCAGGGGCGAAAACAATTTGCTTTCCATTTACGTGGAACTTATAAATAGCCGTAGGAACAGTATGGTTTGCCCACATATATTCGATAGAATATTCTTTAAAATTGAGCAATTTCTTCTCAAAAGTTGTGCACTCAAGCTTAGATTCAAGCATATCAATTGAAACCGGGAAAAAAGTATTTGACAAATGCCCTTGTAAAATCTCTTTACAGCCAATTCCATCCTGGGGGGGCATAAATACTTCGAAGCAATTCTTGACATCATAGAATGGTTTAAAAAATGGAAAGCCTTGCAGGTGATCCCAATGCGGGTGAGTAATAAATACCCGACCCATCAAGCTATGGCCATTTGATTCAAGTTCATTACCCAAATTGCGAAAACCAGTTCCACAATCTGCTATCAACAATTCATCAACACCGGGAATAGAAATTTGAATACAAGAAGTGTTACCACCATACCTCATATTCTCAGGATTCGCACATGGCGTTGATCCCCTTACCCCCCAAAGCTTTATTTTTATATTTTTATCCAAATATCAATGACTTGTTATTGTAATAATACGTAAATCAGAGTAATCTTTTCAAAAAATTATCTCTTTACCTAATTACTCTTCTTCATCCGAACTCATCAGATCTCTCAGCTCTCGATTGATTTCAGAGATGCGCTGTTTTTTACCCTCTACCTTTTCGCCCACTTTATCAATCTTTCCCTGAAGTTCATCTCTGAGCTTATTTCCTTTGTTAGTAGGCTTAAAATATGTTTTTGCTTCCTCGTATTGTATACCTTCCGCTTCAAGTTTATAAACATCTTTCAGGATAGCACTCTTCTCTTTTCGAAGTTTGATTACTTGCTTTCTATCGGCAGGATCAACTCCTTCTGAAGCTAATTTTCTTTCCATACCCAGGTCTTGGCCGCTCGCCCTGAAACGTTCATATATTACATCACAAGCTTCTCTATACAGCTTCCATATTTTGTTTTTGGACTTTATTGGAACAAAACCCGCATTTTTAAACTCCTCCTGAAGTTTCTTCGCTTCTTCAACAGCTTTAGCCGGATCTTCGCTTGAACCTAACTCCTTAAGTTTTTCAAGTATTACTTTTTTCTTTTCTAGGTTCTCTTTTTCTTCCCCTCTTCTGTCTTTAAAATGATCTCTGCGCCGATCGTAAAATACATCCATTGCGGCTTTGAATTTCTTCCAGATCTTAGAAGATTTTTTTCTCTGAACGGGTCCAATTTTTTTCCATTCTTGCATCAGGTTTTGCATGCTCTGATGACCTTTATCAAAATCATCGATGTCCTGAATTTCTTCAGCCTTCTCAATAAGCTTTAGTTTTTTATCGTAATTAAGCTCTTCCTGCTCTCTGAGAACATCAATATTATCTGATTTCTTTTCATTAAAAGCATCAGTAGCAGCTTTGAATCTATCCCACAGTTCATTCTCATCTTTTTGAGGAAGGTTACCTGTTTTCTTCCAAGCATTATGCAATTTATTCACTCTTCGCGCAGCTTTTGCGATATTCTCTTTGTCTACAAGTGCTTCTGCTTCTGCAATAAGGTTCTTCTTTTTTTGAAGAGATTTTTCAATTTTCTGCCGATACGCTTTGTCGTTTTTAAATCTAAGTTGATTAAAAGCATCTTCAGATACATTGAAACGATCCCAAACCATTTGGTTTTTTTCGTTTGGCACTCTCCCTATCTTTCTCCATTGATTATGAAGATCTTCGAACTCTTTGCTGAGAGAGTCAAAGTCTGCTTTAGGATCATCACTCTTTTTATTGAGCCCTTCCATTTTATCGAGTAACAACAGCTTCAGAGTCAGGTTTTCCTCTTCCTTTTCAAGCTTTTTCACCAAGCGATCAACTTTATGGCTTTCAAACTCTTTCATAAAGGTTTCAAAGCGTTCGTTCAAACCTTCAACTTCATCGCGTGGAATCTGAGTAATACGATCCCATTTATTTTTTATTTGAGAAACTTCTTTGGTAGCAGTCCAATTTTCCTCACTTATAATATCTGCAAACTCTTTTAAGAGCTCTTTCTTTTTCTTGAGGTTATCTTCTCTTTTACGATTTAATTCTTCGTAATGAGCCTTTTTCCTTTCTTCAAAATCTGCTCTTAATTCATCGAATTCTTTTAAAGCAGCGCCGGCTTCTTCATTCGGCTCAGGACCTTCTCCAATATGTAACGAAAGGTTTGAAAACTCGTTGGAAATCAAACCCCAATCTTTGGTTTCTAAAACGTCTTTGATCTTATTTAGGATCTTCGAATAATATTCTGTGACGTCAATTTCGTTTGAATCATCTTCTGATGGTTCAGATTCCTCAGTCTCTTCAGCTTTAACTTCTACTTCCTCTGTATGTTCAGGATCAGCTTCACTTTGCTGTTCAGCCTTTTCATCAGGGTTCTCTTTTTCTGAGTCTTCTTTTTCAACTACTTCTTCAATTTCAGTAGTTTCTTCAGTGGATGTTTCCTCAGATACATTTTCTTTATTTTCTACTGTATCTGATTGGTTTTCTTCCGTTTTCTTATCTTGCTCCAGGTTCATAATAGCAACCTTCCTTTCCGCTTGGTTCATTGATTCGGCACATGCCTTCTATTTATAAGTTAAGTAAGATAGTATTTATTAACTTTTTTTTATAATTCAGTTTTCCGAGCATAAAAAAAGTCGATCTATTAAACCGACTTTATAATTTTTAATAAAATTAAGTGATGTTTACTTTTCCACTTTATGCAAATGCACATCGGTTTGTGGAAATGGAATCTCAATTCCTTCCTTATCTAATTCTTCTTTTATCTTTTCGAGATTCTCCCAGAAAAAACTCCAATAATCAGAATTCTTGGTCCATGCTCTTGCTGAAAGATTAAGTGAACTATCTGCCAATTCTGTAAGTACTACTAACGGTGCCGGTTCCGGAAGCAGGCGTTCATCAGCATTCAGCACTCGTAAAATAACTTCACGAGCTTTCTTTATATCAGAACCGTAGCTTATCCCAACTGCAAAACGTGCTTGTCTGGTTTCTTTATTTGAGTAATTAATAACAGGTGAATTTGCCAGCTGCCCGTTCGGCACAACAATGGTTTGATTTTGCGGGGTATTAAGAATAGTGTGCAAAATATCGATTCTTTCAACAGTACCTGATTCAGATCCTCTTTCGATAAAATCTCCAACTTTAAATGGCTTGAAAAATAAGATCAGAACTCCACCTGCAAAATTTGATAAACTTCCTTGCAGAGCGAGCCCTACCGCTAAACCCGCCGCACCTAAAATAGCTATGAAAGAAGTCATCTCGATTCCCAACATGCCCAATGCAGTTATATAAACTAAAACTTTCAATATGATAGATATCAATGCTCTTAAAAATCCTTGAAGAGACGGATCTACATTACTCTTATTGAGCATCTTTTTTATACCACTGCCAATTAACTTAACAGCCCAGAGCCCTATAATCAGTACCGCAATTGCTTTCAAAACATTGGGGGCGTAAGTAAATACAACATCCAAAAGCATGTCAGTGTTAAACTCAAAATTTTCCATTATTCCTTTCTTTTAATAATTAGTTCTTTTTTCTCTTTATAGTACATTAAAATATCCCTGATGATTCCGAACTGCAACTCATAGACATAAAAAAAGGAAGCCTTCCGGCTTCCTAAAATCATCTGAAAGATTTTCTTACAATGATGCGACCAGCTCTTTAACTTCATCTTTAGTTTTACCGAGCTTTTCTTGCAATCTTCCGTATAGCTCATCTTCTTTACCTTCTTGGAATTTTAGATCATCGTCCGTAAGGTCAGAATACTTTTGCTTTAGTTTACCTTTTACTTGATTCCAATTTCCTTCAATAGTTAAGTCATTCATAATAGTCAGATTTGTTTAAGTTTACGCTTCTGTTACTATTATAATGTAATTGAGACGAAAAATGTTCCATATTAAAACATGGAAAAGAGGATTTTACTCCAAATCGTATACTTCTTTCAAAATAGCCTTGGCATTAGCATCTTTCCCTTGCATTGCACGATGTTGCAAATTCGTAATTATTTCAGGAGTTGCTCTTTCATACGCTTCTTCTTTTGCTTCTTCCTCATTCGGCATACGAATTAGATCGTATATATCATCTGCGCGAACTACACTGTATATATTATCTTTGTTAAATGCGTGTGATCTTTTTTCTTCATATTCTTTAAATACTCGAGAGAAATCAGCGCTGTCTTCAGCCTTTGTTATAACCTCAACATGTTCAGCACCTTCGGCGCTTAATGGAGTTTTACATAGAAAAAAATGGTTTTGCTGAAAATTCATCCGTTACGTTTCTTGAATTAATGTTCGTGTTCTGTTCTGAATATAAACAAAGCCTGATTAAATATTCAGGAACTTCCTGCTAATCGTAGATATGTTTTAGAGCTTTGGGTATCATCATCCAGGCAAGTTGAGAGCTTCCCCAATTTACCCTTTCCCAATTTGTTGCATAGGTGTTCAAACAAACTAAAGCTGCAGTTGGCATTCTTAAATTTGCACTACCGCCTGATCCAATCAATGCGCCAACCGTGTTCTCAATTTTAGGGTTGTGACCTACAATCATTATTCTTTCTGATCCTTCTTTTGCCGAGCGTATAGCTTCCAGATAACTAGATTCAGAGCCGTAGTATAAGTCTCTCTCCCAGGTTATAATCTCATCATCAGCTTTCATTCCTTTTAATGCGAGTTCACTGGTTTCTTTTGCTCTTTGAGCTGTAGAAGAAAAGATCTGATCTGGCTTATGTCCTGATTTTCGTATAAATCTACCCATCACGGGAGCGTCTCTTAATCCTCTTTTAGCAAGTGGTCTGTCAAAATCATCTAACATGTCATCTTCCCAGCTGGATTTTGCGTGTCTTAATAAAAGTATCTGCCTCATTAACTCTCCTGTTTAGATTGATATTTTAAGAATAATTCTTTTCTGGCATATAATGTTAACGTTACGCCTCTTATAACCATAAAAGAAGTCATAGCAATCCATAGTGCATGATTACCAGCATATGGTTTTACTAAATAATATACAGGAACAAAGAATAAAATTGTAGCTATTAGCATTGAATTTCTCATCGCGGATGTGGAAGTGGCTCCTATATATACTCCATCCCAAATAAAACATACGCTGTTAACTATTGGCGCAATGATCAACCAAACAGCTACGATCATAGCTGTTTCGATTACTAAAGGTTTATCGGTAAATATCGAAAGAAGTTCCCTGTCAAAAACTGC
This sequence comes from Balneola sp., assembly GCA_965216175.1. Classification (GTDB taxonomy): domain Bacteria; phylum Bacteroidota; class Rhodothermia; order Balneolales; family Balneolaceae; genus Balneola. The sequence goes on along the minus strand of OZ244140.1, from coordinate 3,885,571 downwards.
ATAAAAGAGTGTTCCGACAAGCCCAAAACCCAATCCCCATGCCATACAAGTCCAAATTGCTTTCTTCATTTTCTTAAAATCTCTTGCACCCACGTATCTCCCGACCAAACTCTCGGCTGCATAGGCGAAACCATCCACTGCATAGGCGCTTATATACCAAAGTTGAAGCAGAATAGTGTTTGCTGCTAACCATACATCGCCCATTTTAGCCGATGAAGCAGTGAAAAATGCATATGAAAAGATCAGACACAATGTTCTTATAAAAATATCTCTGTTAACACTAAAAAACTTCTTTAACTCTTCCAGTTCAACTAGATCGCTCCATGACACTGAAATCTTAACCTTGTTATAAGTTATAAAGTACAAGGTGGCCGCAAGAGCAATTGCACAATAACTGGAAAGTAAGCTTCCCCAAGCTACGCCGTCTACATTCATCCCGAAGTAGAATACAAAAATCAAGTTAGTAGTAATGTTTAGGAGATTTAAAAAAATAGTGATTATCATTGGATACCGAGCATTTTGCATCCCCAAAAACCATCCGTTTATTGCAAATAAACTCAATGTTGCAGGAGCTGAAAAAATCCTGATCTTGTAATAGATTCGGGTGTATTGTTCTACTTCAGGAGTGGCGTCAATTGCCCATAAAGAAAATTCAATAAGTGGATATTGTAAAAGTAATATTAAAACAGAACCCCCGAGTGCTACCAACAGTACTCTAACAAGAATAACTTTAGTTCTTTGAATGTTATTCGCCCCATAAGCTTGAGCAACTAATCCGGTTGTTCCCATTCTCAAAAATCCGAATCCCCAAAAAATAAAATCAAAGATAATGCTCCCAACCGCTATCGCTCCTAAATAATAAACATGCTCTAAATGACCTATTACCGCAGTATCAACAGCACCCAACAATGGAACTGAAATATTACTGATTATATTAGGTATGGCTAGCTGAAGTACTCTTTTGTTCAATTTTGTTGTCTTTTTTTGATTAATAATAATACCCATTTTGAGTATCAAACTTTAAAAAATTGTATGTTAGTATTTACATGTTTTTGAACGGTTGCATATATATGACTGCGAATGTATTTTTAGCCTCTCAAAGATTCAAAATTTTTATACAACTAACTGATTTTTACCTAACATGAATATTGATACGCGAAATAAGGTTTTAAGCATTGTACTGGGAGTGGCTATACTTGGATTAACTTGGTGGCTTTATGATTCTATTGTGACTCCATACCAAGAAGTTCTTGAACGCCAGGCAATGACTGAGCAGGTTCGATACAGAATGAACACTGTTAAGGATGTGCTTATTCAATACGATGTGAGAAATGGAAAATACCCTCCGGCTGAAGGAGGATTAGATTCAGTTGTGATGTTTGTGAAAAATGATTCTTTGATGATTTCCATGAGCGACAGCCTGCTTTCTTTCCGGGGCGTACAGTTTGATGCGAATCAATTGATTTATTCTCCACGCGATCAGCAAAGATTTATTTACTCTGTAAATGATACTATCCGCCCGCCACTTTATTTACTTGAAGATCCAAGTGAAGATTATGACGATGCTATTGGTAGTTTATCACGAACCACAATGAGAAACGCTCCTAACTGGAATTAATGAGCGAACCCACATCAAATTTAGGTGTTTGTTTTTTTGCTGATCGACTTTTCTACGCTCTCAACGATCCGCAAAATAGCAAACACCTTTTTCGTATAGGCTCATTTGACTTTAATTTTGATGTAAATCAAGCTGTTACTACACGAAACGAAGAATATTTTCCTCTTCTTCAAACTACATTTGAGCGTATTTTCAAAGAGCATAGCATTCAATCGGTACGAGCACTTACTCATCCCGGCGAAGAATGTTGGACCGCCCTCCCAAAAGTTGTTTATGACAATGCAGACGAACGCGAAGATCACCTTTCTATTCTAATGAAAGGCATAGACCGTGAGGATGTTGAACCAACTTGGCATGGTTTAAGTAAATCTGCTTTCAAATTTTTATGCCTCCGACGTCGAATTGTAATGCTGGGATTTAATGATTTAACTGAAAAGATTGCGCTAACTGATTTTGCCAGCGATTTCGAAATCGCTCAAAAATGGTCTTCATTTAAGAAACCGGGCGGTTCATTTATTATGATTGGATGCCATAAAAATGTACTTACTATCACTTCTTTTTTGTTAGGGAAGTTCAGAGCTGCAACTTACTTTCAGTTCGATCAAATTTCTGATGCGCCTTATCATTGGTTGCAACAAGCTTCTAATTCTTCGTGGATGAACGGTTTGCACGAAAATATTTTTCTGTTTGGTCACCATACGCACGAAACTGAACAAGCTCTCCAGAATTTCTGGGATCCTTCTTCTGTGATCACTCATTTAAATTCTTTACAATCTATTGGTGTAGAGGCTGAAGAGGATACTTACGGATTTGATCTGGCAGCTGCTTTTCCGGCTATTCTTCTTAGTCTCGATTTTTAACAAAACGAACTATAACACCATCGCACCATAACACTAATTAGTGTGAAGGTGTTATTGTGTTATGGTTATGTTCATTATATTTAATCAAAGTAGATTTTATGCGAATAATTACCGGAAAACTTAAAGGACGTCGATTTTCAATCCCAAAAGGATTAGATGTTCGCCCTACTACCGACCGAACTAAAGAAAGTATCTTTAATAAGATCGTTGCCTATAAATACATCGAGAATTCTATAATCCTTGATCTTTTTGGAGGATCAGGAAATCTGGGTTTTGAAGCAATTTCCCGTGGTGCAAAACAGGTTACTTTTGTTGACATAAAACCTGAGAATATAAAACTCATTGAAAAAGTAGCTGAAGACTTCGAGATTGAGAAAAATATCCGAACGGTAGTTTCTGATGTACAAGGATTTCTCGAAAACAGGATTCAGTCGTACGATTTTATTTTTTGTGATCCACCTTATTGGTATGAGTGGATGGATGAGATGATTGCTGAAATAATTAATAATGATTGGCTGAATGAGGACGGATGGTTTATTCTGGAACATGATAAATATCATAATTACGAAGAGCATCCACATCATTTTTTTAGTAAAGCTTACGGCAGAACAACGGTTAGTATTTTTGAAAAGCATCCGGTAGATTCCAAGAAATGAATTCCATGAAACACATCGCCTTATACCCCGGCTCGTTTGATCCTATTACTTTTGGTCATCTTGATATTTTAGAACGAGCTACTAATCTTTTTGATAAAGTGTTGGTTACCGTTGCTGTTAATCATAGAAAAAGTGCTGTTTTCTCCGGAGATGAACGAGTTGACCTCATCAAAGAATGCTTGAATGGAAAAGAATGGGCAAAAAATGTAGAAGTAGATCAGTTTACAGGTTTGCTCGTAAATCATGCCAAAAAAGTAAAAGCGAATACACTTATTCGTGGTGTACGACAGATCTCAGATTTCGAATATGAGTTCAGAATGGCGCTTACCAACAAACGATTAGCTCCGGAAGTTGATACGGTTTTTCTAATGCCCGATGAACACTTCACATTTATTTCGGCTTCATTAGTCAAAGAGGTGGCTCATTGGGGCGGAGATCTCAGTTCTTTCATTCCAGAAAATGTTGCTGTTGCACTCCTAAAAAAGCTTCAGGATAAATAATTACCCTATTGTTATTTGAAATTTGAAGATTTGCGATTTGCTTTGAAATAACGTTTCCCTTTTACCTAACTATTTGGGATTTTCCACCTGCACATTAATCACACTTCATTCATCACTCGTATGATATCCAACAGGGCACAAAATCTTCAGCCATCAGAAACTTTAAAAATCACCGGCAAAGCCAAAGAACTTAAGAGACAGGGCAAATCCGTAGTATCTCTAAGCGCCGGGGAACCTGATTTTAAAACCCCGAAGCATATTTGTGACGCGGCTATTAAAGCGATCAATGATGGATTTCACGGCTATACTATGAACACCGGAACTCCGGAATTGCGTGAAGCTATTGTTGCAAAATTGAAAAGAGATAATGGATTGGATTACGATCCATCACAGATTATTTGTTCGAATGGAGCAAAGCAGTCGATTGGATTTGGACTATTAGCCATCATAAATAAAGGCGATGAAGTAATTATTCCCGCTCCGTTTTGGGTATCGTATCCTGAAATGGTTCGTTTGGCTGAGGGTGATTCTGTATTGGTAAGAACATCTTTCGAAAATGATTTTAAACTTACTCCGCAACAGCTGGAAGATTCCATCACCCCAAAAACAAAAGCGCTGATATTATGCTCGCCTTCCAATCCTACAGGAGCATGTTACACAAAAGAAGAGCTGAAAGGGTTGGCGAACGTACTCAGGAATCATCCAGACATTTATATTATCTCTGATGAAATTTATGAGTACATCGTTTTTGAAGGTGAACATGTTGGAATTTTGAATGTTGCTCCTGATTTAAAAGAACGTGTGTTATTAGTTAACGGTTTTTCAAAAGGTTTTGCAATGACGGGCTGGCGAATGGGATATTTAGCAGCAAGCAATGACGTTGTTAACGCCGTTTCTAAAATTCAGAGTCAGGAAACTTCTGCCCCTTCATCCATTTCTCAAAAAGCAGCAGAAGCGGCTTATAACGGCAGCCTTGATGAAGTAAAAGCCATGCGGGATCAGTTTAAAAAACGCCGTGATTTTATGGTGAAATCCCTTAACGCCATTGAAGGTGTTAGTTGCTTTACTCCCGGTGGAGCATTTTATGTATTTCCCGATATTTCTCATTATTTGAACTCTTCAAAGCCTAACGGAACAAAGATCGAAACTTCTACTGATTTATGCCTGTACTTGTTAGAAGAATTCGGTTTAGCACTTGTGCCCGGCGATGCATTTGGAGAGCCCAACGGTTTGCGAATGAGTTATGCAGCAAGTATGAAAGATCTTGAAGAAGCAATGGAGAGATTTAAGAAAGGTTTGGGGAGTTAAAATAGTTCAACTTAGAACTTATAATACCATTACTTAACATCCCATCGTTTTTTGATAATGAAAAATAACATAATGAGCATTCTTGAAGATGAACATTCCAATTTTTACTAGAAAGTAGCAGAACCCAATTCTTAATTTCTTGATCAGGTCTAAAAACCCCCTTTTATCTATAATAGATATATGAGATACGTATAGAGATCTTAAGTATTAGCAATTTTTATCTAGAAAAAAAGATTTTCAATTTCCATATTTCTCCCTCATCATCGTTAATATATCCGCCCCACGTACAAAGCAGTTCTACATTGTCATCTTCTAAAGACAGTATATTTATTATTTTAGGCCTGTTAAATGTTTTTCTATCATTAAATGCAAGTGAAAATATATCCCAAGTTTGACCTTTATCAATTGAGTATTTGATTATGTGCCCTCCATTCGTATCATTATTAAGTAAGGCTAAATACACATCTCCTGTAGAATAAAAGTCTACAAGACTAAGCTTTTCCTCCTCAAAAATTACTTCCCAACTTGAACCATTGTCTTCTGAAAAAATAAGTATATCAAAACTGCCAGAATAATCGATCCCAAATAATACGCCTTCATTGTTAATAAAAAGGATATCTTGTCTTCTTTTTTCTCCCCATCTTTTCCAGCTAAGACCTTTATTTTTTGTTACATAACCTCCAAATTCAACGCCAGGTTGAGGCTTGATATTAATATAAAAGATATTGCTGTTTGAATAATCCATAAAAAGACTAGGATTGCTAGCAGCTGAATATTCGAAATCTTCAACAATTTCCCAACTAATTCCATTATCATTGCTTACATATAACCTATCTTTCCAATCATCTGACAAAATACCGGTAAGAGCAAATAATGTATTTTCAAGTTTGGGACTATATTCGATGCCATAAATGTATCCAAACCTTTCACCTTCTACTTCTTGAAACGGATGGGTTATCTCAGTCCAAGTTTCACCATTATTTTTAGATTGAATAATCCCTGTGCTTTCAAGTCCGGTTCTACTAAAGTTTGGATCCCAATATTGTGAAACAATATTATTCGAATTTGTTTCTGACCTGCTGACATTTATTAGATTATAATCACTTGGTACAGATTTAATCTCAATCCAGTTGTCTCCATTATCATTAGAAACTAAAAACTCATTTGAGTTAGTTGAGCCTGGGTCGTTTGAAATTGCTAATATCTCATTTTCGGGGTTTTTATAATATATATCTTTAATTACACCCTTAGCATTAAAGACTTTCTTTGCTCCGGAATAAAGCTCTACTGTATCAGAAGCAATCAGATTATTTGAGTTATCATATAATCCCGCAATAATTTGCGTATATCCTATATCTAAGATTTTGATGTTACCAGATGAACCTATTTCTACAATATCTGAAGGCTCTGCTGACCAAATCAAATCAAGATTGGCATTAAATGGAGTTTTATTAATACTTACTTCAATTTCAATTTCTTCAGGCACAAATGTTCTTATAGTCTCAGGTTCAATTACTATAGAAGCTGTAATCTCTACATCTTCTTTCTTTGAACTAGTAGAGTTATCTTTGCAATTGACCGATATAACCATAAATAAAAAACTACAAATTAATATCTTTCTCATTCTTGATCGTATCTTAGATTTTAGAGCAATATACTTTTATTTGTAGTACTCTTTTTAAAAATTTTTTATTTTTTCATGCCCTACAAACAACTTAAACTTTGGTTCGATAAAGATCTCGCTGAGTTGCCGGAGTAAATAATGCAGTTTTGAACTAATCTTCTCTTTTAGCATATTTCTATTCAATTAAGTACTCATTATGGCTACAGAAGAAAAAAAACGTGATATTATTACCTGGATTGATAATTCTGAAGATCAAGAACTCATCGAAGCAGTTCATGAATCCATCGCACAGTACAAAACCGATACCGATTTCTGGGCTGAACTAAGTACAGATCAAAAAAATAAGATCCAAAAAGGATTGGAAGATGTCGATCAAGGACGGGTTGTATCCCATGAAGAAGTAAAAAATAAGTATGGAGTCTAATTCCAAAGTCTTTTGGTCGAATGCTTCTCTTATTGACCTTGATAATATTCTGGAATATTTAAAATCACGTTGGACCATCCGAGAAATAGAAAAATTTAAAGTAAAACTTTTCAAACGAATAGATTTAATAAACAGAACTCCCAAACTTTTTAAAGTTTCAAAACAAAACCTCATTTACGTAAATCCGTTTTATCGAAACAAACCTCCATTTTCTATTCTTTTGATGAAAAGAGTAACAGTATTTATATAGTTAGATTATTCGATAACCGATTGGATTCCAACAAACTATAATGCCCTACAAACAACTCAAACTTTGGTTCGATAAAGAACTCGCTGAATTACTGGCTACAAAAATCAATGAATTAAAACCTGACTTTGATTCTTCTAAGTTTATTCACGAGATAGACAGAGGCGTTCAGGATCTTGAACTTAAAGACAGAGTTGAATTGATCGCTGATAGTTTAGATAATTTTCTGCCAGGCGCCTTCGAGCAGAAAGTTGATCTTCTGCTTCAAATTCTTGGTCTGGAAAACGAAGAAGAAACCGGTATGTTCAAAGAATATTATTGGATTATGCCCATTGCTAAGTTTGTAGAGAAATACGGGTTAGATCATTTTGATCTTTCTATGAAAGCCATCGAAGAAATTACCAAACGAAATACCGGTGAATATACAATTCGTCCTTTCATCGAGAAATATCCACATAAAGCGATGAAACAGATGCTATACTGGTCAAAAAACTCAAATAAACATGTTCGTCGATTGGCAAGCGAAGGCGGTCGACCAAGATTACCCTGGGCGACAAAGCTTCAGCAATTCATTGATGATCCCTCACCACTATTGCCCATTCTTGAAACACTTAAAGATGATGAATCGAAATACGTGCAAAAATCTGTAGCCAACTGTTTGAATGATATGCTGAAAGACAATCCTGAAATTGCGAAAACCGTAATTGAAAGTTGGTCAGTTGATCCCACCAATGAAAGAAAATGGATTATAAATCATTCGCTCAGAAATCTCAAAAAGAAAAATGATGTGTGGGCTTTAGGAATCATTTCTTCGTTTTGATTTTTGAATGAATCAAAGTACGTTCTTTTAACTAACCTCTTTTATTATGGAACTCGCTGCTCGTATCGTAATTGTCATTGTTGCTGCACTTCATCTCTATTTCCTTTGGCTGGAAATGTTTGTCTGGACAACCAGAGCTAAAAAAGTATTCACGAATTTCTCTCCTGATTTCTTCGAAAAAACTAAAACCATGGCCGCTAATCAAGGATTATACAACGGTTTTTTAGTCGCAGGATTGATCTGGAGTTTATTTATTGAAAATCCTTTCTGGTGGGTAAATATTGCTTGGTTCTTTCTAGGTTGTGTATCTGTCGCTGGAATATTTGGCGCTGCCACGATTGGTAAAAAGGTCTTCTTTGTTCAAGCGCTTCCCGCCATCATTGGCATAATTCTTCTTTTCTTCATTTGATATGGAACAGCAAAAAACAAAACTAAAGTTTGTCAGTCCTGTTCTTGCTTCCGCTGATGTTTCTAGAGATATCAAATGGTATGAAGAGAAGTTGGGTTTCAAGAATGTGTATGACAGTTCTGCATATCAGGAAGGTAAGATTGATTATGCAGTCATTGGCCGTGACAATCTGTTTATCCATCTTCAATTCCAATTTCCGGATGATATGATCTCAACAGATGTTAAATTTGAGGTGGAGAATATTGAAGTACTCTATAAAGAACTGTTAGAAACCGGAGCAATCACTGAAAAAAACATAAATCGTAAAACTGCTTGGAATACTTCTGAAGCTTGTTTTTTCGATCCTAGTGGTAACAGAATTACATTTCTTGAGGATTTTTAAATCACCTCTGTCCTATTATTAATTTTTCGATTGTCATATTAGAAAAACACTATGCAAGAATTTCTACTGATTTTAAAAGGAGATGGCATGAACCATCTTTCTCCGAACGAATTGCAACAGATTCTGGCTGATTATAATGCCTGGGCAAGCGACCTTGGTGACAGATATATCACTGGTCAAAAATTGGAGGAAAACGGAGCTCTACTTACAAATAAAGAAGATCCGATTATTACAGATGGACCGTTCTTAGAACCTAAAGAAATCATTGCAGGCTTCTTCCTTGTTCAAGCAAAAGATCAAGATGAAGCCAACAGTATTGCTTCTTCATCTCCTCATCTTGGATTGTATAGCATTGAAGTCCGACCTATCGATTACCCAAAAATGAAGTAGATTTTGTCTGAAAAAAGCGAGCAGATTATTGAGCATCTTTTTCGTACTGAGTACGGAAAGTTAGTTTCAATTCTCACTCATTTTTTTGGCACTTCTTATATTCAACTTGCTGAAGATATTGTTCAGGATACACTTATTGCGGCGTTGAATCATTGGAGTGTAGATGGAATTCCGGAAAACCCTACGGGATGGCTAGTTCAGGTTGCAAAGAGAAAAGTGCTCAATGAACTGAAGCGAAAAAAAATAATTCTAAAGCATCATAATGCCGGAAATGTTCCTGAATATTCTGATAGTGACATTGATGCTGTGTTTCTTGAAAATGAGATTGAAGATAGTCAATTAAGGATGATATTCACTTGCTGCCATCCTTCTCTGAATACGGAATCACAAGTAGCATTAACTCTGAAAACACTTTGTGGATTTGGTGTTAAAGAAGTAGCAAATGCATTATTGACAAGTGAATCAACTATTAATAAAAGACTTTACAGAGCTAAAAAGACGATTCGAGAAACCAACTTGCCCTTTACTATTCCTCAGGGAAAAGAGTTGGAAACCCGATTGAATACTGTCATTCTCACTTTGTATCTGTTATTTAATGAAGGATATAATTCCAGTTCCTCCGATTCTATTATAAAAAAAGAACTTTGTCTGGAAGCTCTCAGACTTGCCAAATTACTAGCTGAACACTTCGAAGAAAATGGAGAACTCTGTGCCTTAATCTCTTTGATGTGTTTTCACATTGCCCGTTTTGAAGGAAGGTTAGATGACCGTGGCGCTATTATTTTGTTTGAAGATCAGGACCGTTCATTATGGAATAAAGAACTCATCAGCAAAGGGATGCAATACTTGAAGATGTCTATGAAAAGCACTTCACTTTCGTCGTATCATATTGAAGCGAGTATCGCAGGACAACATTGCATGGCAGATAGTTTTGAAAATACGAATTGGCTAAATATTTACGATCAGTATGTACTTCTGAAATCAGTAAAGCCAAATCCCATCATTGATCTGAATTTAGCGATCATCCGAAGTAAAATTGACGGTCTGAAAACTTCTCTTGAAATGTTGAATAAGCTATCTCAAAAAGAGATTCTAAACGATTACTATCTTCTTCCGGCTACTCAGGGCATCTTTAATATGAAACTGGAAAATTATTCTGAAGCTATAAACTTTTTGGAAACTGCTCTTTCATTAAATCCCTCAGAAACAGAAAGTGAGTTTCTGGAAAAGAAGATTCGGGAATGCAAAAAATTAGCTCCCGGTTAGTATTCAACTTTGCGGGAGCATTTTCTTACCAAGGCTGACCTTGTCCATTTTCACAATACGAAACTAAACTGTTCATAAAGTGATTCCAAGTTCCTTTAGTCTGTTCGAAAGGTTCCTGCCCTTTCCATTTATCATCAAAACCTGCATGAGAAAAAACTATATCACAGCCGTCTTCTGAACTGGATATCTCTGTTATAATTCTTGTTCCTATCCACGCCGGATTTGGCATTGAGATGCACCCCCAAACTACTTTTTTGTTTGGTTCAAGAATTTTGGTTTCAAATCCCATTTCTATAATTGTGCCTTCTTTATCAAACTTTAAAAGAGATTTTTCTCCTTCCTTGGTTCCTACATTACAGTCTTTCGACCACCAACCGCTAATTCCTTCTTCAGAAGAAACTGCCTTGTAAATAGTTTCCGACGATGCTTTAATAGTTAGATTATGAGTAATATCCATTTTTACATTTAATTAGTTCGGGTTAACTATCTTACTGACAATCAAAAAACAAGAAATAGGACGAACTAAATTCTACTACTCTAATGCCCGCTCCTGAAATACACATTCTAAACGGTGACGCTCTAAAAGATCAATTCCCGCCTTCCCTCAAAGGTGAGTTAATTGTAGCTAGAGAATGTTTAGTGGATGGAAATGTTACTGCACGTTCATTGGATGAGTTGTTTGAAGCAAGAGCAACTTATCTTAAAGAGAGCTACGGCTCTACTGAAGAATTTTATCGTAATTCTGTAATCACTGAGTTTAAAAAAATTACTTCTTTACCTGATGATTCAACTATTAATCTTTGGTTTGAAGATGATCTCTTCTGTCAGATAAACTTCTGGTTTGTTTCAAGCCTGATTAAAGAATTCGTATCTCCAAAAAAGGTATTCCTTGTACGACCGCATACCAATCTACAATATGGATTCGGCGGATTAGACAGCAAAGGGTTGGTAAAAGCTTATGAAATGCGCTCTGAACTTTCTAGGCAAGATCTTACACTCTTTTCTTCGCTCTGGAAATCCTATCAAAAAAACGACCATCAGGAGATTCTGAAAGTATCAAAAAACAATGCTGAGAAATTTCCTTTTCTTCTCGAGGCCGCAAAAGCAAATGTTGAGCGATTTCCGATGGATGGTTCTCTGGGAAGACCCGAGCAAACGCTACTCAACATTATGAAAGAAATAGGTTCTGATAAATTCGGTCCGGTGTTTCAGGAATTTCATAAAAGAGAAAGCGTGTATGGGTTCGGAGATCTTCAGGTGAAGAAAATATTTGATCAGCTTAAAACCTGAACTGTACATAAGAAATCGAGTTTAGAGTTATATTGAGGGTTAATTTTATTTAGATGTCTCCAAATATTCGGCATTTGAATGATGGTCGAAATAAATGAACCACCTGATTTGCGTGTCCGAAGGACGAATAAATCACTTCAAGCTCGATTTGGATCGAGTGCTTATCTCGTAGAAAGACCTTGTGATTTATTCAGCAAAACAGTTGTGAATGCCGACCAACATTCATAGCCAGGAGCTTTTGTTACTTTTGTCGGCACAAAAGTAAGGCGATGCTACTATTAACGACAGAAAATGAAATTAACTCTGTTAAATTATCGAGCCTTCAGAGGCTTAAAAACTTCCTCATATCTACTCTGCCTTTCACCATAATTCTGTTTATTTTCAGGAATGGAAAGAACTCAGGCCTATACCGAAGCACTCGATCAATTTGTAAAACTCTGGGGCGATATGGCCTCTGCTTGGGGCATCAATAAAACCATGTCTCAGATCCATGCTCTTTTATATGCTGAATCTCATGCTTTAGATACAGATCTGATAATGGATAAGCTTGATATCAGCCGGGGAAATGCTAATATGAATCTTCATCGATTACTAGAATGGGAGCTGATCCATAAAGTTCAAAAAGAAGGCACTCGAAAAGATTTTTATACCGCTGAAACTGATGTCTGGAAGATTGTATCAACAATAATCCGTGAACGTCAACAACGTGAGATCGAACCCATCCGAGCTGAGTTAAAAGAATGTATTGCCACGTTGGAAGCCGGTGGGTTAAATGATGAAGAGAGTAAAGCCTTCAAACAAAGAATTGAAAATTATAATGAGTTTCTGGAAATGTTCGAACGATTTACAGGCGCACTGCTTCCATATATAAACAAAAAAAATCTCGGATTCTTAAAGCAACTCATAAAATTAGTGGAAGTAAAAGAATCTCTAATCGGGAAGAAATCGAATGACTGAGAAAACCACACGCGCAATAGGAAACGAAGGCGAAGAACTGGCTTGCGCATATCTGGAAAGTAAAGGGTGGCGCATATTGGAACGGAATTATTTCTTTGAAAAATCAGAAGTAGACATCATCGCGTATGATGATGCCGCTATTGTTTTTGTTGAGGTAAAGCTAAGATCTTCAGACAAATATGGTCGCCCTGAAGAATATGTAACCGATGTAAAGGTAGAACACGTTTTTAAAGCTGCTGAAGCCTGGATGTATGAAAGAAAGATGGATGGTTCACCTATGCGATTTGATGTTATTGGCATTCTTCAAAAGAAGAACGAAGCTCCTCATTTCACTCATTTGCAAGACGCCTTCCGCTAATTGGAAATGTGACTTTGATTTCTGACTTTCCACTATGCAAACAACGTTGACTCCGTTCGAATATCTAAGAAGCTTTTTAACCATGATCGTATTCATGCTTATCCTGCTTCTTGTTTCAATTCTAGTAACAATTATTGTTCTTCTCTCTTTTGGAAAAGCTACCAACTGGATCGTTAGAACTTTCCCGAAGTATATGGGAATTCCCGTTTTCTATTTATTAGGTATCGATTATCATCTTAAAGATTTACGCAAAGACACATCTCAACCCGTAATATTTATTTTCAATCACTGTTCAACGCTTGATATTCCTGCAGTATTGATGCTTGCCCTAGAGCGTTTTCGCATTGTTATAAAGTGGGAGCTTCAATACATCCCTTTCTTCTTTATAATTGGAAGATTAACCGGACAGGTATTCATAAAACGGACAGACAAAGAACATGCAATCGCAACTTTGAAGAAAACGTATGATCGTCTCAAAAAGAAGCAGCTGAACCTGATTCTTGCTCCTGAAGGTTCGCGAAAACATGAAGGAAGGATCGGGCCATTTAAAAAAGGTGCTTTCAGAATGGCGATTGATCTGGGATATCCGATTGTGCCCATTTATTTTGATGGAAATGACCGCTTAAGTAAAGGTGGATCATTGATGGCTAAACAAGGAAAAATTACAGCAACCATTCACCCTCAGATTGACACCACTTCCTGGAAAATTGAAACTATCGAAGATCATATAGCTGAAGTAAGAAGTATGTATTTGAATTGGGCGGGGGTTTGAGGATCAAGGTCATTCCGCGGCGAAAGCCGGAATCTAAATAGTTAAGTAAATATCAAGCTTTACAATTAATCCAGATTTCCTGCATACGCATGGAGATGACTAAAAATTCTATTTCGGCTCCAAATACTGCAAGCTGAAATAATCGTTCTCATCAGTCCATACTTTCTTTACTTCAAACCAGTCAGATACCATTTCTGCAAAACTATCTAATGTATACTTATGGGAATTTTCTGTATGAATTGATTCTCCCTTCATGAATTCAATTAACTCATCACCGACCATTACAGAGTGATCTTCAAGAACAAAAAGATGCATCTCTATTCTACCCTTTTCGTTATTCCAGATTGCGCGGTGTTCAAAAAAGTCTATATTAAAGGAAGTTCCAATTTCTCGGTTTAAATGAATCAATAAATTTTTGTTGAAATCTGCTGTAATTCCTTTTGAATCATTGTAAGCATCTTCTAAAACCTGGATATCCTTTTGAAGGTCTGCACCAATCAAGAAAGCTCCGTCTTCTTCTACAATGTCGTGAATCACTTTCAAAAACTGTGCTACTTTTTCCAGCTTAAAATTTCCAATCGTCGATCCCGGATAAAAAACTACTTTTCTTGCATCAGGGCTACTTTCAGGTAATTCGAACGGCTTAGTGTAATCTGCAGAAAGTGGAATAATAGAGACATCGGGAAATTCTTCTCTTAAATCCTCTGCTACTTTATAAAGATAATCTCCTGAGATATCCATAGGAATATAGCAGCAGATATTTTCCATATTTCTGAGAAGTATTTTCGTTTTGGAACTGCTTCCACTGCCCGGCTCAATCAGCAATACTTTTTTTCCTAAAAACTCTTCGATTTCCTCTACATTATCTTCCAGAATCATCCGCTCTGTTCTGGTCGGATAATACTCTTCTAATTCTGTGATCTCATCAAAAAGCTCAGATCCTCTTTCATCATAAAAGAATTTACTGGGAAGTGACTTCTGCTCTTGAGACAAGCCTTTAATTACTTCCTCAAACATAGAGGTTTTTTTAGATAATAATTCTGTTTCAGTCATTGAAATTATTTTGCGAGTCTGATTCCTGTAAACTGCCAACGTGCATCAGCATGGAAAAAATTCCGATATGTTTTCCTGATGTGTGATTTTGATGTAGCACAAGATCCGCCCCTCAATACATATTGATTTGCCATAAATTTTCCATTGTACTCGCCTAACGCTCCAGACAGAGGCTTATACCCCGGATAAGGAGCGTAACTGCTCTGTGTCCACTCCCAGACATCGCCATACATTTGCTTTAAACCTTCTTCATTGTTTTTAGAAGTTTGTGGATGAAAAACATCTTCATCAACAAAATTACCCTTGATCTCTCGCTCTCCACAAGCATGCTCCCACTCCTGTTCGGTTGGCAACCTGCAATCTCTCCAGCGTGCGAAAGCGTCTGCTTCGTAATAAGAAATGTGAGTTACCGGCTCATTCAAATCAATTTCCCGTGCACCCGATAAAGTAAAATTAAACCACATTTCTTTTCTTTTGAACCAGTACAATGGTGCGTTCCATTCTTCTGATTTTACCATGCTCCATCCTTCATCCAGCCATAGTTCTGATCTGCTGTATCCGTCATCATTCATAAACTTCAGATATTCTTTATTGGTGATCAGTCTGTCAGCAAGTTTAAAGTTTTGAACAAAAGTTCTATGCCGGGGATGTTCATTATCATATGTGAACTCATTTCCTTCATTTCCGACTTCAACAATTCCTTCTTCAAAACTGATCCAGTTGAGTTCTTCAGAAATCTTCTTTTTACTTCGAACTTCTTGCTCTTTATAAACCGGAAGCAATGGGTTTTGAGCTAACAAATACTTCACATCAGTTAATATCAGTTCCTGATGTTGTTGCTCATGATTCAATCCTATTTCAACAACTTTTGATGCATCAGCCCAAATTTCTTCTCCACAATTCTGAATAAAGTGCTCCATTTGCTCATTCACGTACTCACGATACTCAAAAACTTCTTTTACAGTCGGCCGTGAAAGCAGTCCTCTGTTTGTTCTTGCAAAAGGAACTCCTGTTTGTAAATAATATGAGTTAAAAAAGTAGGCGTATTGTGGATGAAGACTTTCAAATCCGGGTTGATATTTTTCCAGTACAAAAGTCTCAAAAAACCAACTTGTATGAGCTAAATGCCATTTTGTAGGGCTGGTATTTTCCATTGCCTGAATAACAAAATCCTCTGTTTCTAAAGGCTCAACCAAATGATGAGTAAACGTTCTTATTTTTTTGTATTGGTCGTATATGTGAGTTCTTGAAAAGCGGATAGGTTTCTCTTGTATGGCAGATGAAGTTGATGTCATATAAATGGAGTAGTTCAATGCGTTTGTAAATAATTTAGTCAAACAACATCAAACCCAAAAAGCAAATTCCCTATTTCTCTCTAAAAAAATGAATCTTTTTTATAGAAGAGTCTTTCTTACTTTTGATCTTAATATTTTTAACCCGACTATGCTGATAAACTGCAGTTCTCATTGAGTTCACATTTTTATCGCTGGTGTAAGAAACTTCTAGCGCTTGTCCACCCGGTTTTAACTTATCTATCGCTTCAAGAAGAGGCTTAAACTTAGAGTTTCTTTTCTTGGAAGAATTAATTGCCGATCGCTTAACAAATTTAATATCCATAACAATAGAATATTTGATAGAGTTGATATTAATAATATAGTTTATTCTTACAAAAAATCCTCATATACGAAGAGATACATGATTTTGTTAAGATTTTGATAAGCTTACAATAAACTCTGAGCCTCTATTTTCTTCAGAAATAACAGTGATAATGCCGTCATGAGCTTCAATCATGTCATAGCAAAGCAATAAACCTAAACCGGTTCCTTTTTCATGTAAGGTTCCCCTTCTTTGTGGTCTGTTCTCTTTATCGAACAGCTTATCTTTAATTTCTTTAGTCATCCCTATCCCGGAATCTTTAACACTAATTTCTACTGATTTACCGGATTCATTAACCCTCAGAGAAATCCGGCCATTTTTGGGTGTAAACTTGATTGCATTTGAAATCAAATTTCTAAATACAGTAGAAAGTATATTTTTATCAGCATTAATAGTGAGTTCTGAAAATTCTCTTTCAATAGTTATGCTCTTTTTTTCAGCTGAAGACTCGAAAACAGAAATAGCGTTTGTTAAAAGTTCTGCGATATCAACAATTTCTTTTTCTACACTGATTGTTCCATTTTGTACTTTTATCCAATCCAGTAGATTTTCGAGCAATTCGTATGCATTTTTTGAAGATCCATGAAGCAAATTCAGATTGCGGAGCTGTTTTTTATCCTGCATCTCTTCTAGTTCCTCTTCGATATCCTCAATCATCATATTCAACATTCCGGTAATGCCAAAAAAAGCACCTTTCAGATCATGAGCTATAATGGAATACAATTTATCTCTGGTTTCGGTAAGTCTTAAAAGCTCCTCGTTTTGGGTGATGATCCTTTTTTCATACTTGATCTGCTTACTTATATCCTGAAAAGTACCACTTAAACTCTGTGTATTTCCATCAACCACATGAGGCTTTCCCAAAGCCCGAACCCACTTTTCAGTCCCTTTATCTGAAATGAAGGGTAAAACAATATCATATTTTTCCTGATTCTCAATAGCTCTTTCGATTGCTTCAGAAAGCTTTTCAGCAGCTTCTCCGGGGAAATTATTAAATCCTTCTTCTATATTAAGTTCCGTTCCGATTTCTTTACCATGGATTCTGTACACTTCATCTGACCAGTAAATTTCACCTGTTTCCAAATTAAACTCCCATCCACCTATACTGGCCATTTCCTGAGCCTGTTCGAACATTATCTCTAATTTTTTCCGCGCCGTTACGTCTCTTGACACAGATTGCAATCCTACCGGCAATTCATTTTCATCATAAATTATATTTACAGAACTCTCAAACCAGATATATTCCCCTTTCTTATTCCTGATACGGTATCTGGTATTTTTAATAACACCTTTCTCAATCAGTATCTGCTTTGGAGTCTTCAACAGCGTTTGCAGATCTTCCTCATGCACAAAATCGTAGTGATTTTTACCAAGCAATTCCTGATAAGTATATCCCAGGATATTTTCTATGGATGGGGAAATAAATTCATAATTACCTTCTAAGTCATGCAAGCAGATAAGGTCTGCACTATTTAGTGATACTAACTTAAACTGACGGTTTCGTTCCCTGAGGTTGTTTTCAATTTGTTCTCTTTTGATGGTAGCACCAACCCACTTACCTAAAAGCTTGATGAGTGTATGATCAACGGATATAAACCCTCCCTTCTTCGGTTCTGAACTTGAAAAATTGATAGTCCCATATACCTTATCATCAATAATGATTGGAATACCTATATAAGCTTCCAGCGAAAATGCTTCGTAACAAGGATGGCGCTCATATTCACTCTCTTTCATGTGATTGATTGAAAATACGTCCTTCGCATCCAATGTAATGCTGCAGTAGGTATTTCCGAGCTCGAACGACTGTCCCGCAGTTAAACCGGAATCTTCAGGATAAAAATTTCTCACAGTATACTGCTCTTCTGAAACGGAACTGATAATTCCCACATCCATTCCCAATAAACCCGTAGTTAGTTCCAGGGCTTTATCAAGTTGAGAATGTAAGCTGGTGGTAGTCTGAGACGTAATCTGGTACAGAAGCTGAAGTCTTTTCTCAGTTTCATCAAAACCCGGGTTTTCTATTTCCAGTGTAGAGCTCATGTCTGTATAAGGGGATAATCTGCCTTTAGGACAATCTACTAATAAAACATGGACACTTACTAACTTTTAAGCGTTAAGCTTTTAAAAAAAGCTTGGCCTTTAACTTAAAAAAGCCATCCGAATGGATAGCTTTGATTTCTTTTTATTGTGAGGTTTGAAATATTATTTGAGCTTGTTTATAGTCCCATATTTCACGAAACCCTTAATTTCGGTTTCTCCTCCGATCTGAAAGTTTATACCAAATATCTCTTAACAAAATTACTGTTTTTTTATCAAAACCATGAGATTTTACAAGCACCTCGTTATCAACGATATCTAGTACTTTATCTATTCTTTTTTCTCTAACCAGTTCATCAATTTTATTAAAGTCTAAATCTAAATCCACCAACTTTGGCATACTAAGTTCTTTCATTTCAGATGGCTCAAATGTCAACACTCCTCCTCCATAACTTCTTCCAGTTATTTCAGAAAAAGCAAAAGTCAATGAGTTTGTAAAAGAAAGAACCGCATCTTTAGAGTTTATACTTTTCTTAAATTTTACTCGATGTATCGTATCAGTTGCTGAAGCTCCTGTATTATTTATTACTATTTTGGGATGGTCTGAAACCTGTCGTAAAGAAAAACCATCAGGAACCCACAGTGAAGGCACTATATACCATCTGTCTCTAATTCTACATTTATAACCCTTATGAAAATCTAAACTTTCTCCATATCTAATGTATTCTTGACATGCCTTAGGTAATTCGTTAAAGTCTTTATCGGGTGGCAAAAATAAATGAATTGACTGATCAATATTAGATTTAAGATTGAAATCTTTTTTTGTAAAGTTGATTCCTGAAAGCTGGTTAGACTTACTAACTACTGGTATAGTATACTTCTCAAGTCCCCATTCTAATACAGCAGATTTTTTCATCATAAAAAACTTATTTCTGCCTGTTACAATTCCAACATTAACTTCCATTATATGTTGTGCTGACGTAACTCTCCTATCAATTTTTAAACTTCTTAGTAAATCAATTTCGTTCTGTTTAAGAAAATATTTAGTCCACTTCTCATTGCTATGATCTATTGCCTTGAGAGACTGTCCGTTCAATTTTTCAAAATTAATTGATTCTAAGTCATCCAAACTTTCACATTCTATAGTACGAATCCCTTTATTTCGTTCAGCAGACTTCTCACATAATAGTAAAACTACTTCTTGTTGAATTCCTTTAAATATTAATTTTTTAAAAGTTACAATTGTAATACGTTCGAAATAGTTTGAAAGAAATATTCTAGTTTCACCTGCATATTTAACTTGAAAAAGTTCCGCTGGTATTACCATACCAAGCTTACCTTTTTTAGTCAATAGTTGAGCTGAAAGAGATAGGAACGGAACCCAGATATTTGTTAACCTATTTGGGTTAAAACCACAATCCTTCATCAGTTTCATAGCTAAATCTCTGTGATCTTTTGGAATGCTTTGATACCTAATAAATGGAGGGTTCCCAACTACAGCATCATACTTTTTCTTTCGATGAGTATCCAAAAAATGAAAAAAATCAGAGCTAACTATTAAATTTTTTGTCAAGCCTTTTTCTTTTAATCTTTCTCTCGCTGTTTCTGCTTCCTCTGGGATTAGCTCAACTCCTTTTAACCTTTCTTGTATCTGTGCTTTAGATGTTCCTTTTTTAAGAAAGGTATTTACACTTGAAATTAAAAAATTTCCATCCCCACAACTAGGCTCTAACACTGAATTAGTTTCAGAATTTATTGCCCAATTTGTTATGAAATCAGATAGCTCAATAGGTGTATAATAACCACCTCTCAATTTTTTTTTACTAAGATCTTCTTTAATCAAACCCATGCTTACTCTTCTTCCAGCAGTTCACTATTAAGCATCTCATCACTTAATACTGTTTTTATTTTTTTTAAATCCAAATCATAAATCTCATTAATCGTATTGAACAGTTCTCTTTCAAGTAATTTATATCTTCTTTTAAAAACTGTTTTAGTTTGACCAATTCTCTCTTGGATCATTGATTTAGTGTTTATTAACTGCTCTACATTAGTAACCACTCTATCATGTAAGTCTTTTTCGTCGCTATTAGCTAAATCAAGAACCTTAATAGGTAAGTTTTTCATAAATTGTTTGCCATGAGAATAATAAGCTCCTCTAAATTCACTTGCTTTTGATTTGATCATGGCTTCAAAGATTGGATGCGAAAGAATACCCATTAAATACAAAATATTATATTCAGAGTTGTTTAACAGAGTATAGTAAGGTCCGTTTCCTCCCCCTGTTAATTGTAGATCATCAGTATCATATACATAGGTAGGTTTAGTCGATAACACATGCCAAATCAGTTTTGGTCTATTATGAAACCTTGTAAGAGATTGGGATCTACCAAATTGATACCAGACTGGATCTTTTCCATTTAAGCTTCTTTTTGATAGTCTTGCTTTATTATTTAATAAATAATCCCAACATTTAGGATAGTTTGAAGAAATATTTTCTTCACTTAACACCGTCGCTTTACCGTCAACAATCTCATATGGAAAAATTATAAATGAGTTCGGATTAATCGAAGTGAATAAAGAAAATGAAAGATCTTGGATAAAGGGTTTGCAAATATTTTTTTCAATCTCCCATTCCACTCCATCTTTCTCAAACACCCAATTATTTTCACTTTCTCTTAGCGGTTTGATAATATAGGTTTCATCATCACTTGTTTGCAAACCAACCGCAATTTCAGCTAAATCTCCAAGTGGTTTGGTATTCTGATCTTCTATTTCTGTAAAAATTTTTACTGTTTCAGCTGAAAGAAATATCCAAGGTTTCTTATCAATATAGTCCTGATTAAATACTCCCCTAGGAACATTTTCGTTAAGAAGTTGAAAATTTAATTTATTGTACTTAAAAAATTCAATGTCTTTAGAATAGTCTTTCTTGAGTATCAATATTGCAGTATAAGTTGATCGCTCTGGAAATATTTGAGTAACTCCAAAATGAATAATTTTTCTAGTAGAAATATTATCCGTTATAAATTTTCTCAATGACTCGCCACCAGTTGTTATAAAAAACTTATGTGGAACTATATATCCTAGACAACCAGATTCATTTAAAAGATTAATAGCTCGTTGAATAAATACATAGTATTTATCTATTGTCTGTGATTTTGCTACTTCGAACCCATGTTCTTTAGATTGATAATACTTTATTTCTTCAGGTTGAAACTGAACTAGCTTTTGGATTCTTACATAGGGTGGATTCCCAAAAATTGCATCGAATCCCTTACTTTTTTTAAAAAACGAAAACTCTTCAGACCAATCAAAAATATTGGTACGTAATAGTAGTTCATTATCTTCTAATGCATCAGGGTATAATTCAAAAAATTTATTATCAACTAATGAATTACCACATTTGATATTTGATGACAAATCTGGAAGTATTCCATGACGATTTTCCGCCTTATACTCGGCTAAAGTAGCCTCATTTTCACTTTCCAATAATTTTAAAAGTAAGCTAAATTTCGAAACCTCAGTTGCATATGGATTAATATCAACTCCGAAAATAGTATTTAAAATAACCTTTCTTTTGAGCTCTAACTTTAACCTAATTCCTTCATTAGCTTCTGGGATTGCCATTTCCCTGTCTATAAGTTCTTCAGCAAAATTTTCAATTAAATGTTTTTCAATAAATTCAAATGCATTGATTAAAAAAATCCCAGAACCACAACAAATATCACATAAACGCAATTCTAAAATCTCATCTATTGATTTGTCATTGATAACGGGCTGAAGCGTCTCTTTTATTATTTTTTCTACTATAATCTTTGGTGTGGTTACAACACCATTGGAGGCTGTTACTTCAGGTAATTCGACAATAGACAAGATTCTTCCCTCATCTATTTCTAATTTACTACCCAGAAATTTCTCATATATCTGACTTAATATAGAAGTATCTATAACAGAAAAATTATATGGGCTTTGAGGATAGTAAAGCTCATCAAAGATTTTAATCAGTACTTTTGATTCTAATGAAATCTCTAATGACAAAGTATCCTCAATAAATGAAAATAAACCAGAATTATATTTTTTATCGGAACTTATAAATAGCTTTTTTAAGTCTTCATAACTAGTTATAGATTTAATCGTCTCATATTTCTCAATTGCTCTATCTTCACAGATCCGCAAAAATATTATTCTATTTATGAGACGCTGAATTAGGAAATTTAAGTTTCCGTTATCTAATTCTTTGTTCTTTTCTATTGCACTTTCTGCAAGTTCAGCTCTCCAACCTTCTATTTGTTCTAAAAAGTAGTCGTCAAAAGTCTCCCCTTCTATTTCTGAGATTGGAAAGTGATCATCTACACTTCCATCAATTACTGATTTATAAGATACAAGGTTATATAGAGCATCAAATTTTTCGACTAATTCATTAAACTTTATTACAAAAATTCTTGCCGTTTTAAAACTGTCGTCAATATTTGGTTTGTACCTACAATCATAAATTATAAAATGATCAAAATTTGTGATTATAGAAATTCCAAGATTAGCGTTCCAACCGTATCTTCTGATCTGGAATGCAGTTTCATTTGATTCTTGAATTTTTACTGATGGTTTTTTTGCTTCTACAAATAGCTTTCGAATGCCTCCTGCTCTAAGAGTATAATCTGGTTTTCTTTTTGATGCTTGATCTTCAATATCTATGCTCTCTTCTTGTACAACATCACGTAAAAATTGAGTTTTTCCTGATTCATTTTTTACATCCCAACCTAAACACATTAGTAAAGGATCTATAAAATCACTTCTTGTTAAAGTTTCATTATATGATTGTAGCCTATAGGTATCTATATCCTTCTCATATCTTTTTATAAGGCGGTTTAATTGCTCTAAACCTTCTTCTTTTGAATCACAAGTTTTGATCGACATACTTAATACAAACTATTTAGTTAGATTTATTTACCTAAATCTCTTCAATTTTTAAATGAATATATCACAAAGATATGACAACATATGTCATACTCTGTGTAAAGTAAATCTTACACTTCTGATTCAAAGCTATACAGAAAAGATCGTAAAGATTTATTCTTTTGTACCAAAACATGTACCACAAACAAAAAAACCCATGCAAATCAATGACTTACATGGGTTAATGGTGGGCGATGAGGGACTCGAACCCCCGACCCCCTCGGTGTAAACGAGGTGCTCTAAACCAACTGAGCTAATCGCCCTAACAGGGGCGACAAATATATGAACATTTATAATGCAGACAAAGAAATTTCTCAACAAATATTGATTATTTAGTTAACACTGTTAACTTATAGCATAAGTGCTTAATCAAATACATGAATTTTGAAAAATTATTCTTTTAATGCTGTACTCGTAGATGGAATCAGAACTCCTTTTTTAAAATCCGGAACGGATTATAATGACTTGATGGCTTACGATCTGGGGAGATATGCAATTCAGGGATTGCTCGCCAGAAATGATGTGGACCCGGCAACTATTGATCGGGTAATTATGGGGAACGTAATCCAGGAAATAAAAACCAGTAATGTTGCCCGAGAAAGTGCTTTGGGAGCTGGAATTCCGAATACAGTTCCTGCATTTACGATTGCCTTAGCGTGTATCTCTTCCAATCAGGCAATTGCAAGCGGCGTTGATCTGATCCGTTCAGGACAATCAAAGATCATTTTAGCCGGTGGCACAGAAACCATGTCTGATATTCCCGTTCGTTTCAAAAAGAAATTTCGGCAAAAAGTACTGGAAGCAAGAAAGTATAAGTCACCTTTGGATTTTCTGAAATTCCTGAAGGGATTAAGACCTAAAGATCTGCTTCCCGAACTTCCCGCTATTGCAGAATTTTCGACAGGAGAAACGATGGGGAAAAGTGCCGATCGGATGTCAGCCCGCTTCGGGATTTCCAGAAATGATCAGGATGAATTTGCAATGCGTTCTCATCACATGGCTGCAAAAGCTACGGCGGAAGGATTGCTTGACCAAGAATTGTTTCCGGTTAAAGTACCGCCAAAATTTAATGTTACAGAAAAAGACAATGGCTTCAGAGCGGATACCTCGATGGAGAAACTAGCTAAACTTCGCCCTGCTTTTATAAAGCCTCATGGAACTATAACCGCGGGAAATTCTTCTTTTTTGACCGATGGAGCTTCAGCTTGTTTTGTAATGGAAGAGCAAACTGCCTTATCTCTCGGATTAAAACCAAAAGCGTATCTTCGGGAATATAATTTTGTATCTCAGGATCCCAAAGACGAGCTTTTGTTAGGGCCTGCTTATGCAACACCAAAAGTATTGGATCAAATGAATCTATCCCTTTCTGATATTGATGTATTCGAAATTCATGAAGCTTTCGCTGGTCAGGTCCTTTCCGTTTTAGCTGCTCTGGATTCAGACGAATTTGCTAAGAAATCATTGAACAGAGACTCAAAAGTCGGTGCAATTCCTATGGAAAAGATAAACACCATGGGCGGATCACTTTCTTTAGGACATCCTTTTGGAGCAACAGGAGCCAGATTGGTAACAACTGCTGCAAATCGTTTACACAGAGAAGATGGAAAATATGCGCTTGTTACTGCGTGTGCAGCCGGAGGTCAGGGGCATGCTATTATCCTTGAGAAATATGAAAATTGAAGTAATCCTCCTTTGAGGGAGGTGTCCGCCGGTTTGCGGACGGAGGGTGTTGCTGAATTAAAAATCTGCAATACCCCTCAGATCAAGGGGAGAATCAGAAACGAAACTAATATTGAATATGAGCTACTTAAACATCACACAAAAAGAAAACGTCGCGATCATTACTCTGGATCAACCCGGAGAAAAAGTTAATACGTTGAATGAAGAGATGATGGATCAGTTTTCGGATTTTCTGGACACGCTGGATTCCGATCCTTCTCTTAAAGGGGCCGTTCTTATCAGCGCAAAAGACAATAACTTTATAGCCGGAGCTGATATCGAAATGTTTAAAGCCCGTGATACTGCTCAAGAAATTGAGCAACTGAGTCTGGACGGACATAAAATCCTTAATCGGGTGGAGAGCTCTTCAAAACCAATAATAGTAGCAATTCACGGAAGTTGCATGGGAGGCGGTTTAGAGCTCTCGTTGGCTTGTCAGTATCGAATTGCTTCGAATCATTCCAAAACCGTGATGGCATTACCGGAAGTGAAGCTCGGAATACTTCCCGGAACGGGAGGAACTCAACGCCTACCCCGATTGATAGGAATCCAAAAATCATTGAACTACATGCTGACCGGGAAAAATATTTTTGCTCGTCCGGCTTATAAAATGGGTTTGGTGGATGAACTGGTTCATAAAGATGCATTGGAAGAAGCCGCTATAAAAGCTGTGCACAAAATCGTTGCCAATAAGTTCGAAAGAGATGATAAAAGATCATCCATGGAAAAGATGATTGAAGGAAATGCCTTAGGTAGAAAAATCGTTTTTTCTCAGGCTCTCAAACAAACTTTAGCTCAGACAAAAGGAAATTATCCCGCACCTGAGAAAATTCTTGAAGCGGTTGAATTCGGCTATAAAAAAGGCAAAGAAAAAGGACTTTTGAACGAAGCCAAACTCTTTGGAGAATTAGGAGCTACCAAAGAATCCCGGGCGTTAGTGAATTTGTTTTTTGGAATGACCAATGCCAAGAAAAATCCTCACAAAGATTTGGTAAAACCGGTGAATAAAATTGGAGTGCTTGGCGCAGGATTGATGGGTTCAGGAATTGCGGACGTGAGCGTAAATAAAGGAAATTACTCAGTATTGCTTAAGGATCAGGATATTGAATCTGCCGCCAAGGGTGAACAAGCTATCTGGGAAGACCTGAATAAGAAAGTCGAGAAAAGAATTATCACAACTTTTGAAAGAGACGAGGCCGCAAGCAGAGTTACCGGGGTTGATTCTTATGATGGGTTTGGTGGCGTCGATGTTGTTATTGAGGCCGTTTTTGAAGATCTGGATCTGAAGCACAAAATTTTGAAAGAGGTGGAATCTAAAACTACTGAAAAAACTATTTTTGCTTCTAATACTTCCTCCCTGCCGATTTCTGATATTGCAAAAGCGTCATCCCGACCCCAAAATGTGATTGGTATGCATTACTTCTCTCCGGTTCAGAAAATGCCTTTGTTAGAAATCATTACCACAGATAAAACAGCTGATTGGGTTACTGCAACTGCTTATGAAGTTGGAGTTAAGCAAGGAAAAACGGTTATCGTTGTGAATGATGGTCCCGGATTTTATACAACTCGGATTCTGGCTCCATTTATGAATGAAGCTTTGCTCTTGCTTGAAGAAGGTGCTTCCATAGAGTTTCTGGATAAGATCATGAAGAGGTTCGGGTATCCGGTTGGACCAATGGCACTGCTTGATGAAGTTGGCTTTGATGTTGGAGCTCATGTTGGAGAAACCATGAAACCACTTTTTGATAAACGAGGAGCTAAATCTTCCGAAAAAGCACAAGAATTAGTCGACGAAGGATACATGGGAAGAAAGAATAAAAAAGGAATGTACACCTACGATGGCAAAAAGAAAGAAGTGAATGCTGAGATCTATCAATACTTTGGAGGATCAAACCGCAATAACCCTGATGCAGAAACTGCTCAGTTCCGAATGGCACTTACTATGATCAATGAAGCGGCATATTGCCTTGAAGAAGGTATTCTTAAATCTGCTACAGATGGAGATTTAGGTGCTATACTCGGGTTAGGCTTCCCTCCATTTTTAGGCGGCCCATTCAGATATATTGATCAAATTGGAGCAGACAAGATTGTTGAAAAACTCAATGCCTTTACCGATAAATTCGGACCTAGATTTAAACCGGCTCAAATTTTGCTGGATCACGTTAAGAATGGAAAGTCCTTTCATTGATAAATTAGAAGCAGCCATCCTTGTAGATGTTAGGTAATTCGTTGACGGAAATTCACTGAATCATCTCAATAATCACATCAGGGTCATCCTTGAAGATGTTAGGTAATTCATTTACAAAAATTGTCTTGTTTATAATCCTGATGATTTCAGAAAAAGCTTCCAAATACACAGACCTTTAGAATTATTGGCGAGGAAAGAACGTAATGAAATCGACGGCTCCGCATGAGCAATCATTACACTCAGGCAGGTACGTTAATGTGCATCATACGTAAGAAGACCTTTTGTAATGATTAAGTCGATGTAATGGAGTTCGCACCAATAATTTTTGTCGGGAGTTTTTGGTACTTCTGTCGCCTGCCTGCCGGAGGACAGGGTACAAAAGTACCAAAGTCAGGGAGCTGAATCTTATATAGTGGTTTCACTTCGCATAAGGGCACCTACTTTTGTCTTGATACAAAAGTAGCAAAAGATCAAGCCGAAGTATTTAAGACGGGTTCACTAATCCTGCGCTGAATAATCCTAAAGGTCTTCGTGCATTCTGAAAAAATTAGTACACTCTTCACCCGAAAGGATTATTCCTACTTCGCAGACGCATTCGGATCACGCTCTCTTCTCCGTCTTAAATACTAAGGGCGAATTTTTCTAGATTACCACTACTAAACTGTCATCGAATTAGATGACATCTGCAATCCCGTCCGCCAGTTGGCGGATCGGGATCTTATGTAATGGCTGATACAATGGGTATTGAAATTATCTTCTTAAGGCTACTGATTTGGTTTGAAATTCAACATGCGAGCAATACACTTTCATTGCGATAGGAAATTTTACTTCTATCATTGGTAGTTAGCATCTTTCCTATTCTTTTGTACCGACAAAAGAACCAAAAACTCCCGACTGCGAATGCTTCGCGGATTCATCAAGCATTCCACCGAATAAATCCGAAGGTCTACGTTCTAATCAAGAATATTACTAAACCTATCCTGAACGGATTTATTCGCCCTTTGGGCTCATGGAATGTTTGTATTCATTTTCCCGCTCACCATTCTAATGGTCGAGTGAATAAAATTTCACCAAAACCGTCAACGAACTATCTAACGCCTACAGTAAAGAGCCTATTCTTTATTCCACTCTTCTTGTTAAGCACTTGAATAAAACCCTTTATTCTGATATCGTTTGTGATAATTAAAATCTCATTATGAAATCTCTTTTTACACTAACTTTTCTATCCGTTCTGCTTTTATCTTGTTCAAAACCTAAAGAAACAACCTTCCAATTCACTTCTTTTGAATTGGACGGAATCAGCATTCGCGCTATAGAAACCATCGATGAAAATACTATGTGGTTTGCCGGATCAAATGGAAAAGTAGGCTATACCGAAAACGCAGGTAAATCCTGGATTATTGACAGCATCAGATACGACACGCTTAAACCCGAGTTTCGATCCATAGCAGTAACAGATAGTGCAGTATTCATTCTCAGTATTGCATCCCCTGC
The DNA here is from genome assembly GCA_965216175.1 of Balneola sp. Taxonomy (GTDB): domain Bacteria; phylum Bacteroidota; class Rhodothermia; order Balneolales; family Balneolaceae; genus Balneola. The sequence continues at coordinate 3,856,587 of OZ244140.1, read as the reverse complement.
ATTGTTATATAAGAGTTCAGATCAAGGACAAAGTTGGGAATTAGTTTATAAAGAAAATGATCCAGGAGCTTTTTATAATGCCATGACTATTTCTAAAAATGGTTTTGGTGTCGCAGTTGGTGACCCTATTGAGGAATGCCTATCTGTTCTTATTACAAAAAATAGTGGCGACAACTGGGCTAAAGTTTCCTGTGATGATCTTCCCATTATTGTAAATGGGGAAGCAGGTTTTGCAGCCAGCAACTCTAATGTGAACATTGTTGAAGACAACGTTTGGTTGGTATCCGGCGGCACAAGAGCGCGGGTTTTTCACAGTGCAAACAGGGGAGAAACCTGGAGAGCATATAACACTCCCATTGTTCAGGGTGGGCAAATGACCGGGATTTTTTCTAGTCACTTTTATGATACTCAAAATGGAATAATTATTGGTGGGGATTGGAATGAGAAATCGAAGAATACCGGGAATAAAGCCATTACTTCTGACGGTGGCCAAACCTGGACGCTCATAGCTGATGGAGAAGATCCTTCCTATCGTTCTTCTGTCAGATATGTTCCGGGTACAAATGGAATGGAACTGATAGCAGTTGGAATTCCCGGCGTTTCCTATTCTAAAGATGGCGGACAAAGTTGGAGAAAAATTAGCGAAGAATCTTTTTACACTATTCGCTTTATCGAAGATGGAAAATTTGCCTGGTTGGCTGGTTCTGATAAAATTGGGAAAATGGTTTGGCAGTAAATTACTGAACAATCTCGATTCTAAATCTCAGCTTTTAACATTATTCTCATCTCGATTTCTTTATCAACAAAAGTTCTGTCTGCCCAACTACCTGTATACCCTATATTCCAGTTAAATCTGTCGAACCTAAAGCTTGATGAAATGCTTGTAATCTGAGAATTTTTCTTAGTCACTTCCAAAGAAACAGTAATTTTCCTTGTCACATCTCTTATAGTAAGTTCCCCTTCTGCAGTGGCTGTTTGATTATTTTGTTTGATGATCTTTGTAATTAGAAATTCTGCCTCAGGATATTCTTCTACTCCAAAAAAATCATCGCTTTTAAGATGATTATTTAATCTCCTTCTTGGTACAGGTTCATGTTCCGGTATATCAGTTACCATAATAGTATTCATGTCCAGAATTATTTCCCCTCCATATAGCCTGCCATCTTTCGTCTCAAAATAACCGCTTTTGATTTCGACTATGCCTTCGTGTTTGCCCATTCCTCGCATCTTGGTACCCTTCCAATGCACTTCTGATTGGTTGATGTCTATGGATATTTGCTCAATTTCCTGTGCTTTAGAAGTTCTTACATGAAAGAGAAATCCTGCTATTAAAATTGTGGATACTAATGCCTTATTCATAGTTTGGAATATTTAAACCTAGAATTATATCCCGTTCAGCTATCAATAAGTCACCTTCTTTCGTTAACCCGATAACGCCTGATCCCCCTCGTGGGTTCTTCTTCTGTCTTTCTCTTTTAGTTAATAATGGATCATCTTCAAATTGAATAGCATCTATATAGTATTCGTTTTTATCCGGCTCTTTAATGGTGAAATGAACATGGGCAGGTTCGCTTCTTCCCGGATACGGCGCTGGGCGAAATGTGTAAAAAGTATAGCGACCTTGTTCATTTGTTTTAACCCAGCCCCGATATATTCCATGGTAGCTGGCAAAGCCTGTCTCATCTCCTGTTTTTTCATAAACTCCTTTTCTATTGGTTTGATAAATATAGATTATCACATCCTTGGCAGGGGTTTTTCCGTCATTTTCAAAAACTGTTCCTTTAATTTTCATTTTAGGATTAAGGGTATCAAAGCCGGGTAAAGTATCTACCGGAGACAAGTTTCTATCCCCATAATCTAAAGCGACTTCACAACCTTCACAGGGTCCTCCTACTTTATTTGAAGATTGTGATTGCGCACATGCAACTCCATAGTTAAGAATAAACAAGGTTATAAAATACAGTCTCATTTGGATATGATTTGTTTGGGTTCGCAAACATAATCGCCAACAAAACAACCGCCGCAAACCCAAATAACCTAAGACGTGTATTTACTATGCTAAGATGTGAATCAAAAAAACCGAGCTTCAAGATTAGTCTTATAGTTACGGCTCAGGCGAAGTTCTCTGCCACATTTCATCAATACATCATAATCTCCGTTCAACCTAGATACAAGCTTTTCAATTTTCGAAATATTAACAATAGTTGAGCGATGTATTCGTACAAAGTTTGGATTATCTATTTCGTTCAGAATTTTCTTTAAGGTAGAAATATGCAAGTGCTTTCCTTTTTCTGTTTGAATGGCTACGTATGGCTTATCTGATTTTATCCATTTAATTTCAGAAATATCAATCGGGATTACTTTTTTCCCTTCACGAATGGTAATAATACTGACTGACTTCTTTTCAGTTTCTTCTTTATTCCTCTTTATTTGTTCTCTTGTTTGGCTGGTATATTCTGCAACCCACATTGCTAAAATATAGAACAGAAAAGCTACCCCTAAGTAATCAATAAGCTTAGTAGTAGCTAACTGCCAAACTGTTATTCTAAATCCGAACCATGTGTTACCAAAAAACGAAATCAAAATTGAGGATATCATGATATGAATAGTTAATACAATGACTATTGTTAGAATCAATAATGGAATTCTATAACCTTTTTTTATGGGAGTACGAAAGAGTTTTCGATGCACAAAAAAAATCAAATAGGAGAAAGGGATAAAAAATATCCAAAAGATCTTAAAAAGGAGTACTTCGCTTAAATAAAATCCGGTGTTATTGACTTCGGAAAACAAAAAATCCTGGAAAACGGAACTAGCTGTAACCAGCAAAGCTGCTAGAGCAAAGAAATGATTGGCTTTATTTTTATTTAAGCTGAACCATTTTATTATCCCACTGTAAGTATGATCTGAAGTCAAATTTCTCATCATTATTAGAGTACTAATTCAAAAGCGACAATACAAGATGATTGTCATTTTGGTTATCTACCAGAAAGAAAATCGAAAATTTAAACAAAAAAAAGCCTCTTCATTTCTAAAGAGGCTTTTAATTTATTTACGATAAAAGTATTAACGAATTAAGCTTCTGCTTTATCCTCGTCGCTTCCACCCAGAGTTTCAAACACCTCTGCAACTTCCGCATCACTTTCATCTACATCTTCCGTTGGTCCAACTACTAAGTCGTTGTACTCACGAAGTCCGGTACCTGCCGGTACTTTATGCCCAACCACTACGTTTTCTTTCAGTCCACGCAGGAAGTCTTTCTTAGCTTCAATAGAAGCCTGAGTAAGTACTTTCGTTGTTTCCTGGAAAGAAGCCGCTGATAACCAACTTTCCGTAGAAAGTGCTGCTCTCGTAATACCTAATAGTATCGGACGAGAAATTGCCGGTTCAGCTTCACGAGTCTGAATCTCTTCTTTATCGCTCTTAATCAGCTCATTGTTAATGTCTCTTACCTGACGACGATCAAGGATCTTACCTTTTTTAAGCTCACTGCCACCTTCTTCGGTTACAACAAACTTACCGATCAATTCATCATTTCTGGTATTTACTTCGAAACGATCAACTTTATCGCCTTCAAGAAACATCGTATCGCCCGGATCCGTGATCTCAACTTTCTGCATCATCGTGCTAACAATAACCTCGATGTGCTTATCATTGATTTTCACACCCTGTAAACGATAAACTTCCTGAATCTCATTCACTAAGTACGATTGTACAGCGTATGGCCCGAGAATGTTTAGGATGTCCTGAGCCGGAATAGTTCCGTCAGATAATGCCTGCCCTGCTTTCACAAAATCATTGGTTTGAACCAAGATATGCTTGCTCAACGAGATCAGATATTTCTTTTCATCAGTACCATCTTTTGATTTCACAAATACTTCTTGTGAACCACGCTTACGACCACCCATTTCTACTATACCATCGATCTCAGAAACAACTGCCGGCTCACTTGGTGAACGTGCTTCGAAGAGCTCCGTTACACGAGGAAGACCCGCTGTAATATCTTTAGATTTAGATGCTGCTCTAGGAATCTTAGCGATAACCTGTCCGGCTGATACTTTTTCGCCATCATCGACAGCAACGTGAGTATCAACAGGAAGTGTACTTTCACGAATAATATCTTTCGCTCCTTTTACAACCAGTGTTGGAACAAGTGCACGATCTTTCGAGTCTGTAATTACTTTTTCACGGTGACCTGTTTGAGCATCCGTATCTTCAGAGCTTGTAACTCCTTCAATAATATCTTTGTACTCAACTTTACCGTCAATTTCTGAGAAAATCAGTGCGTTGTATGGATCCCACTTACAAAGCTGAGCTCCTTTAGGAATCATATCGCCTTCTTCAACCATCATCTCGCTACCATAAGGTACGTTATAGCTGATTAGAACCTGACCTTCATCGTTAACAATCTTAAGCTCGCCTGCGCGACTCAATACAATGTTATGCTCTTCTTCGCCATCGTCATAAGATACAACACGCACATTTTCAAATTCAACTTTACCGTCGAATTTGGATTTATGCTGCGAATCTGCCTCAAGACGAGAAGCCGTACCACCAACGTGAAACGTACGAAGTGTTAGCTGTGTACCCGGCTCACCAATTGATTGAGCAGCGATAACACCAACGGCCTCACCTTTCTCAACAACGGTTCCGCGAGCTAAGTCACGACCATAACATTTTGCACAAACACCACGTCCTGTTTCGCACGTAAGTACGGAACGGATGTCCACTTCTTCAATAGAAGTTTCGGCGATTTTCTTAGCTACATTTTCATCGATCATCTGGTTTGCTTCGCAGATCAGATCATCAGTAATCGGGTCATGTACATCATATAATGAGAAACGACCGATAATTCTGTCTTCAAGACGTTCAATGATGTCTTCATTATCTTTCAAAGCTGACATTCTGATACCACGAAGTGTACCACAATCATCTTCTGTAATGATTACATCCTGAGAAACATCTACCAACCTACGAGTCAGATAACCTGCATCGGCAGTTTTAAGTGCAGTATCGGCAAGACCTTTACGAGCACCGTGAGTAGAGATAAAGTACTCAAGTACCGAAAGTCCCTCTTTGAAAGAAGAAAGAATCGGATTCTCAATTACTTCGTTACCCTGCTGCATCGAACTCTTTTGAGGCTTAGCCATCAAACCACGCATACCACCTAACTGACGAATCTGCTCTTTGGAACCACGGGCTCCGGAATCAGCCATCATATAAACCGGGTTGAAACCATCACGATCTTCTTGAAGAGCAGTGAATAGTGTTTCAGAAACACGGTTAGTAGTACTTGTCCACTTATCAATTACCTGATTGTAGCGTTCGTTATCTGTAATGAAACCCATTTCGTAACGACCTTGAATGTCGGTTACTTCGTCTTTGGCTCCATCAATTAATTTCGCTTTTGCATCCGGGATGATAATATCATCGAGGCTGAATGAAAGTCCACCAAGAGTGGCGTTTTCATAACCAAGTTTTTTCATTTCATCAAGGAATGCGGCAGTTCTGGTAGTTCCAACCAATCCATGAATATCACCAATTAATACACGAAGCTCTTTTTTACCAAGAGTCTTATTCATGAATCCGATTCTTTCAGGAACAATTTGATTGAAGATCACGCGACCGGTAGAAGTTTTAATAACTTCTTTTACCATCTCGCCTTCATCATTGACCATATCAACACGAACATTAATTTTCGCATGCAAATCAATCTGTCTTTGATCGAAAGCTACTAACACTTCATCCATATGAGAGAAGGTTTTGCCTTCACCTTTCTTGCCATTTGCAGGCTTAGTAAGGTAATAAAGACCCAAGATCATATCCTGAGAAGGAACCGCAATTGGTCCACCACTTGCAGGACTCATAATGTTATGAGAACCCAACATCAATACAGAAGCTTCAAGCACTGCATCATGACTAAGTGGTAAATGAACCGCCATCTGGTCACCATCGAAATCGGCGTTGAATGCCGTACACGCTAGTGGATGTAAACGGATCGCTTTTTCTTCAATAAGAACCGGCTGAAACGCTTGAATACCTAAACGGTGAAGCGTTGGAGCACGGTTAAGCATTACCGGATGTCCATCAATTACATTTTCAAGAACTTCCCAAACCACTTGATCTCTGCGATCAACTACTTTCTTCGCACTCTTAACGGTTTTTACATAACCGCGTTCTATTAATCGGCGAATAATGAATGGTTTGTAAAGCTCAACAGCCATTTCTTTCGGAAGACCACACTCATGCATTTTGAGCTCAGGTCCTACCACAATTACAGAACGGCCTGAATAATCAACACGCTTACCTAGAAGGTTTTGACGGAAACGACCGCTCTTACCTTTCAACATGTCACTAAGCGATTTTAGCGGACGATTGTTGTTTCTTACAGCGTTAGATTTTCTTGAATTGTCATACAGAGAGTCAACCGCTTCCTGAAGCATACGCTTCTCATTTCGAAGGATTACATCTGGAGCTTTAATGTCCATCAATCTCTTCAAACGGTTGTTTCTGATGATCACTCTTCTATAAAGATCATTAAGATCAGAAGTAGCGAAACGTCCACCTTCAAGAGGTACAAGAGGTCTTAATTCTGGCGGAATCACCGGAATTACACCTTGACACATCCATTCAGGTTTGTTTTCTGTGTGCACCGCTGCAGCACGGAAAGACTCTATAACCTGAAGACGTTTTAGTTTCTTCTTTTTACGCATTTGCGAAGTCTCATGCTTCACTTCATAACGCAACTGATAAGCTAATTCATCCAGATCCAGATCAGCGAGCATCGAAGCGAGTGCATCAGCACCTTCCTTTACGATGAATTTATCTTCATCTTCTACATCAAGCTCGTAGTTATCTTCCGGAAGTTGATCCAGAATATCGTACTTCTCTTCTTCAGAGATCATATCACCTTTTGCGTAACCCAAATCACGGGCAACACCAGGATTGATGATCACGAAAGTTTCGTAATATACGATTCGATCTAAGTTCTTAGACGAGGTTCCTAACAGGTATGCAATCTTGTTTGGTAAAGATTTGAAGTACCAAATATGTACAACAGGAACGGTCAGAGTTATATGACCCATTCGTTCTCGACGAACAGCTTTTCTTGTTACTTCAACACCGCAACGATCACAAATAATACCTTTGTAGCGAATACGCTTGTATTTACCGCAATGGCACTCATAATCTTTAACCGGACCAAAAATCTTTTCGCAGAAAAGACCATCCATTTCCGGTTTAAAGGTTCTGTAGTTTATCGTTTCTGGCGTTAAAACTTCTCCGTGTGAACGGGACAAAATTGTCTCAGCCGAAGCAAGTGATACTCCGATGCTGTTAAAGTCGTTGGTAACTGTTAATGTTTTCGTTATTGGCAAGGGTATTCCTCCATTAAATAATTAACAGTGATTATTGTATATGTATTTCAAGTCCGAGACCCATAAGCTCTCGAAGCAATACTTTGAATGATTCCGGCACGTCACCATCAGGAAGGTTTTCACCTTTCACAATAGCTTCATAAACTTTGGAACGTCCTTTTACGTCATCACTTTTTACAGTGAGCATTTCTTTCAGAATACTTGAAGCACCATAAGCGTACAGTGCCCAAACTTCCATTTCACCAAGTCGCTGACCACCAAATTGAGCTTTTCCACCCAATGGCTGCTGCGTAATTAATGAGTATGGCCCAATTGAACGTGAATGCATCTTATCCTGAACCAAGTGATTCAACTTGATCATATAGATGTAACCAACGGTTGTTTTCTGAGAGAACGCTTCTCCGGTTCGACCATCGTATAAATTTACACGAGCGTCTTCCGGTAATCCTGCTTCTCTTAATTTTCCTTTTACGTCATCCATGCTGGCTCCGTCAAAAATTGGAGAAGCAAAAGTAACTCCAAGTTTCTTAGCTGCCCAACCAAGGATCGTTTCGTAGATCTGTCCAAGGTTCATACGCGAAGGTACACCAAGTGGGTTTAAGCAGATGTCTACAGGAGTACCATCAGCCATAAACGGCATGTCTTCCTGAGGTACAATCTTAGCAACAACACCTTTGTTACCGTGACGACCCGCCATCTTATCACCTACCTGAAGCTTACGCTTCTTGGCAACATAGATCTTAGCTTTTTGAATGATTCCAGGAGGTAGTTCGTCTCCTACTTGAATTGCAAACGTACGACGTTTCGCCTCACTGTCGATTTTACGACGAAGGTCACGATAGTTTGCAAAAAGTATTTTAACTTTTTCTACCAATTCCTGATCTGTAGCCCAGTCAATATTTTCATTAATATTTACCGGATCTAATTCTTCAAATACTGATTTCTTGTACTTCTCACCCTTAGGTATCAACTCATAGTTACTATAGTTGAGAACTCCAGGAGAAGTTTTGTCTCTCAGAAGAGAATACATTTTATCAGCCCATTGCTGATTAAGTTCTGCAAGCTGCTCAGAATGTCTTTCTTGCTCTTGCTCTACTCTTTTCTTCTCTTCTTTTCTTGAGATTAACTCATCACGCTTTCGGCTGAAAAGCTTAGTATTGATAACTGTTCCTGAAACGCCCGGAGGAGTTTTCAGAGACGCATCTTTTACATCACCCGCTTTATCACCGAAAATCGCACGAAGAAGTTTTTCTTCCGGAGTTGGATCTGTTTCACCTTTTGGAGTGATTTTACCAACAAGAATATCGCCCGGATTGATTTTTGCACCAACACGGATAATACCTTTTTCGTTAAGGTTACGAGTAGCTTCTTCACTTACGTTAGGAATCTCACGAGTAAGTTCTTCTTCACCACGCTTAGTATCGCGAACTTGTTGCTCGAATTCTGTAATGTGGATTGAAGTATAAATATCATCTTGTACAATGCGCTCACTTACAACGATCGCATCCTCAAAGTTGTACCCTCTCCACGGCATGAAAGCCACAAGCAAGTTACGTCCAAGAGCAAGTTCTCCACCGTCAGTTGAACAACCGTCAGCTATAGCTTGTCCTTTTTTAACCTTGTCGCCTACTTTTACAATAGCGCGCTGGTTAGTACAAGTATCCTGGTTGGTTCTGGTGAATTTTTCCAGATCATATGTTTTAATACCACCATCAAAATAGCAATGCTGATCTAATTCTGATCTTTCGTATTTGATACGAATTTCAGTAGAACTTACATATACCACTTCACCTTTATCATCAGCTGTAATAATTGCACGAGAATCACGAGCAGCTCTATGCTCTAATCCTGTACCAACTACAGGTGCTTCCGGTCTTAACAGCGGTACCGCTTGACGTTGCATGTTCGAGCCCATCAAGGCACGGTTTGCATCATCATGTTCAATAAATGGAATTAACGCAGCAGCGAGTGATGTGATCTGGTTTGTAGCCACATCCATATATTCAATCTCTTCTGCTTTAGCAACTAAGTAGTTACCTTCACGCATTCTTGAGAACACTGCGTCATTTGCGAAAGTGTTATTCTCATCAAGCTCTGCATTTGCCTGAGCAATTACTGTTTCATCTTCCTGCTCAGCAGCAAGATACTCAACACTCTTAGAAACTTTCTTATCTTTTACTTTTCTGTAAGGAGTTTCAATAAATCCGAAGTCATTCACTTTTGCATGAATACAAAGAGATGAAATCAAACCAATATTTGGCCCCTCAGGAGTTTCAATCGGGCAAAGACGACCATAATGCGTGTAATGAACATCACGAACCTCAAAACCGGCACGCTCACGAGTTAGACCACCGGGCCCAAGAGCAGACATACGACGTTTATGCGTCAATTCTGCCAATGGATTCGTTTGATCCATAAACTGAGAAAGCTGGTTTGTACCAAAGAATGTATTAATTACGCTTGAAATAGTACGAGCATTAACAAGATCCTGCGGCGTCAATTGCTCAGCATCACGAGAGTTCATTCTCTCTTTGATAGTTCTTGCCATTCTTGCAAGACCAACAGCAAATTGCTGTCCAAGTTGCTCGCCAACCGTACGTACACGTCGGTTACTCAAATGGTCAATATCATCAACCTGAGATTTTAAATTCTTAAGACGAATTACTTCTCTGATGATTGCTACAATATCTTCTTTCAATAGATACTGTATTTCTTCATTTCCTTCTAAGCGAAGTCGCTTATTAAGTCTGTAACGACCTACTTCTCCAAGATCATATTTCTTATCGCTGAAGAACAATCTCTCCAGAATAGAACGTGCTGTTTCCGGATCCGGCATTTCACCTGATCGGATTTGCTGGTAAACTTCTCCAAGTGCTGAAGTTTCGTCCCACGTTGGATCTTTACGAAGTGTGTTCATCATTACTGAACGCTCAGACTCTTCTGATGTAATCTTCTGAACCAGAACAGTTTTTTGATCAACTTCACCAAACATTCCGTAATCATCTTCTGTCAATTCATGATCACGTTCAAAAATGATTTTGCGGTTTAGTGCTTCTGTAACTTCGCCGGTCTCGTCATCAACAACTTCTTCCATCTCTTCAACGATGACGTTTTGAGCGAGTCGCTTACCAACAAGGTTCTTTTTGAAATTAGCTTTGGTGCCTACTTTAAGATCTTCTGAAAGCTCAAACAAGCTCAAGAGGTCCATATCAGTAGAAAACCCAAGTGCACGCAATAATGTGGTTGCAGGAATCTTTTTCTTACGATCGATATAAGCCCAAAGTACGTCTCTGATATCAGTAGTAAATTCAATCCAAGAGCCTTTAAAAGGAATTACACGAGCTGAATAAAGCTGCGTACCATTTGGATGAACTGATTGGCCAAAGAAAACGCCCGGAGAACGGTGTAACTGAGATACAATTACACGCTCAGCTCCATTAATAATAAATGTACCACGATTTGTCATCCATGGCAGATCACCTAAGAACACTTCCTGTTCAATTGTCTCGCTGGCTTCGTCGCTGTCATCCACAGATGAAAGACGTAGCTTAGCTTTTAACGGAACAGAATATGTTAAGCCGCGATCCTGACATTCCTTGATTGTATATCTGGGAACATCAACATTGTAGTATAAAAATTCTAATATGTGCGTTTCTCGAGTGTCTTGTATCGGAAAATTCTCTAAGAATATTCGTTGCAATCCTTGATTTTCACGCTCATTGGGCGCAATATCAAGCTGAACAAATTTCTCGAAAGACTCTAATTGGATATCCAGAAAATCAGGATACTCTAAAACTTCTTTAGTTCGCCCAAAAGATTGGCGATCCGTATGTGGAATAGTTTGCATCTTCTTGTTCAAAAGGAACCTCTCCTTTTCGTTGAAGGTAAATTAAACGGTAAAAACCCTATAAATAACAGGGTTAAGTAATATAGACGCCAATAGCCAATACCGTTTTCACGATATCGGCTACGTGCGAATATTGTAAAAAAGCTTATTTAAGCTCTACTGTAGCTCCAGCTTCTTCAAGCTTAGCTTTGATCTCTTCAGCTTCTGCCTTAGAAACACCTTCTTTGATGGTGTTAGGTGCGTCATCAACTAATCCTTTGGCTTCTTTAAGCCCAAGACCAGTGATACCGCGAACTTCTTTGATCACAGCTATTTTCTTAGCTCCAGCAGATTCAAGAACAACATCAAATTCTGTTTGCTCTTCAGCAGCAGCGTCTCCGCCACCAGCTGGTCCAGCAACTGCAACAGCTGCTGCAGCAGGTTTGATATCGTATTCTTCTTCAAGAACTTTTGCTAGTTCGTTTGCTTCTTTGATAGTTAGGTTGACAAGCTCTTCAGCTAGTTTATTAACGTCAGCCATTTTTATCTCCAGTTGTTTTTTTAAGTAAAATTTTTAATGTCTTTCGACATGTTGTATAAATATTATTCTTCGCCTTTTTCGGCAATAGTTTTCACAGCACCAACAAGGTTTGAACCTTGTGCAGTAAGCGCACTTACTACGGTTTGTGCAGGTGACATCAACAGACCAAGTATATCGCCAATAACTTCGTTTTTAGACTTCATTGCGGCGAGAGCTTCCAGTTTATCAGCAGAGTAGAATTCGCCATCTATATAAGCGGCTTTGAATTCTGGACTCTTCTTATCTTTTGTAAACTCTTTTAATACTTTAGCTGGTCCGGACAATTCATCTTCAACGAATGCAAAAGCATTTTGCTCAACTAAAGAAGGGAGTACTTTATCGTAACCTCCAACTTCTTCCATTGCAAGCTTCATCAGCTTATTCTTGTAAACTTTGAAGAAGATATTCCCTTTACGGAATGCTCCGCGCAGTTCGTTAGCATCAGCCACAGACATACCTGTGTACTTAGTGATATAAATACCATTAGCACTGTTCAGCTTTTCTGTGATTTCGTCTAAGACTGCTCTTTTTTCTGCAGTAGGCATAATTTTAATTTCCTCCTATTATAGGGATGTAACTGCGGTTCGGCTTATAGGTATGCTTGGCCCCATTGTACTACTCATGAAAACTGATTTCACGTATAGTCCTTTAGCGGAAGCGGGTCTTAAGCGCATTACTGTAGAAAGAAATGCTTCTGCATTTTCTTTAATAGCAGTTGCGTCAAAACTTATTTTAGCAACGGATGTATGTAGAATTCCGAATTTATCAACTCGAAAATCAATCTGTCCAGCTTTAACTTGCTTAACAGCTTCAGCTACATCCATAGTAACTGTTCCACTTTTAGGGTTTGGCATAAGCCCACGCGGCCCTAGGAAACGACCTAGTTTACCGAGCTTTCCCATTGCATCAGGTGTAGCGATTATCACGTCGATATCCGCCCAGCCTTCTTCAATTTTTTTGATGTATTCGTCCATACCAACATGGTCGGCACCTGCTTCTCTGGCTTCATCTTGTTTTGCTTCGTTTACCAAAGCTAAAACTCGAACTTCTTTACCTGATCCGTGAGGCAAGCTCACAGTTCCACGTACCATTTGATCGGCGTGTCGCGGATCAACACCTAAGCGGATATCAATATCCACCGAAGCATCGAAATTTCGGTTTGAAGTTTTTTTAACCAGATCACATGCTTCCTCCAGAGAATATTCAATCTCCGGATTAACTAATGCCACGGCTTGTTCGTATTTCTTTCCTTTTTTTGCCATAATCACAATTCCTTATTTATCGCGATTTACTCTTAGACCCATACTCCGAGCCGTTCCAGCAATCATTTCAGCACCAGCTTCAACGTCAAACGCATTTAAGTCTTCCATTTTTTCTGTTGCTATTTCTTTGCATTGGCTCCAGGTAACTGTTCCAACTTTTTTAAGGTTGGGTTCGCCTGATCCGGACTTTATTTTCGCAGCTTTCTTGAGTAATACTGGCGCTGGTGGTGTCTTTGTTTTGAATGTAAAAGACTTGTCAGCGTAAACAGTAATCTCAACTGGAATTACAGTTCCGGCTTTTTCCTGAGTCTTAGCGTTAAAGGCTTTGCAAAACTCCATAATGTTAATTCCAGCCTGACCGAGTGCCGGTCCAACCGGAGGAGCAGGGTTTGCCTGTCCACCAACAATTTGGAGCTTCAGGATTCTTTCAACTTTTTTAGCCATGGATTATCAGGATCCTAAATGATTAGTAACTTCTGTTTGGTTGCGTAATAGCTAGCATAACTAGTTTCTTTTTTAAGTAGTGGATTCAACTTGATTCACATCTACTTCTACAGGGGTTCGGCGTCCAAAAATGGATACCATCACTCTCAATTTTAATTTATCGGTGTTAACTTCCTGTACGGTTCCATCAAAATCTTTGAATGGTCCCGATATAACTTTTACAAGATCTCCTTCACTAAACGGAATCTCAATATTTGCATTCTCTTCTCCACCTTCTCTAACACGACCGATAATTCTGTCCACTTCGTGTTTCTTCAATGGGTGAGGAATTGTTTGCGTTTTTCCTACCTTCAAAAATCCTAAGCAAGAAGGTGCGCTTTGCACTAAATTATTTACTTCTTCATCATAGTGAGTGTTGAGCAGAATATATCCCGGAAAAAAATTCTTTTCTCTGGTCTTCTTCTTACCTCCGCGAATCTCAACAATAGTCTCAGTAGGAACCAGTACTTCTTTTACTTTGTCCTCTAAACCTTGTTCTTCAATTTCACGCTCAAGAAACTCTTTAACTTTATTCTCATGACTGGAAAAACATCTAACTACATACCAATCATGTATCAGTTCAACACTCATGTTCTTAATTGTAAATGTATTCTAAAGCAGTACTGTATACCTGATCAACACCAAATATAAATACAGATAGAATTATCGAGAAAACTACTACGATTACTGTACTGTCAATAAGTTCTTTCTGGGTAGGCCATGCCACCTTTTTGAACTCACCTACAACACCATCAAAAATTCCAGATAATTTAGCCATTTTGCTTATTCGTTTAATTTAATTGCACGGGCGGAGAGACTCGAACTCCCGACACCTGGTTTTGGAGACCAGTGCTCTACCAACTGAGCTACGCCCGTTTATACACGGAAAGTAGATGGCGAAAACCATCTACTTTAACCGCAAATTTGCTTAGCTGGTAGTGCTTAGTCTAAAATTTTAGTTACCACACCAGCACCTACAGTACGTCCACCTTCGCGGATCGCAAAACGCAGGCCTTCTTCCATCGCTACCGGCTGAATGAGTGTCACGGAGAGCTTTACATTGTCTCCCGGCATCACCATTTCTACCCCACCAGGAAGTTCGCAAGAACCTGTTACATCCGTCGTACGGAAGTAAAACTGTGGGCGGTAACCTTTGAAGAATGGCGTGTGTCGTCCACCTTCATCTTTACTCAATACATACACCTCACACTCAAACTGCTTATGTGGAGTAATTGTACCCGGCTTACATAGCACCATTCCGCGCTGTAAGTCTTCTTTTGCAATTCCTCGTAGAAGAATTCCCGCGTTATCACCCGCCTGACCTTGGTCAAGGAGTCTACGGAACATCTCAATACCGGTTACTACACTCTTCATCGGTGCTTCTACAATTCCTACAATCTCAATCTCATCGTTCAGCTTCAACACGCCACGCTCGATACGTCCTGTTGCTACGGTTCCACGCCCCGTGATACTGAATACATCCTCTACCGGCATTAGGAACGGCTTGTCTACATCACGCTCAGGTGTTGGAATCGTGTCATCTACAGCTTGCATAAGCTCAATCACTTTCTCTTCCCATTGAGCTTCTCCGTTAAGAGCTCCTAAGGCAGATCCCTGAATCACAGGTATCTCATCACCATCAAATTCGTACGCAGAAAGCAACTCTCTTATTTCCAGCTCTACTAGTTCTAGCAATTCTTCGTCATCCACAAGATCAACCTTGTTCATGAACACTACAATCTGAGGTACACCAACCTGACGAGCTAACAAAATGTGCTCACGTGTTTGGGGCATAGGACCATCTGTTGCCGCTACCACTACGATAGCTCCATCCATTTGCGCCGCACCTGTTACCATGTTCTTTACGTAATCGGCGTGACCCGGGCAATCCACATGCGCGTAGTGACGCGCTTCTGTTTCATACTCTACGTGAGCCGTTGCAATGGTAATACCACGCTCTCTTTCTTCCGGAGCGTTGTCAATTTGATCAAATGCCTGCGCTACTCCACCGTATGTCTTCGCCATTACGGTCGTTATTGCCGCCGTTAGCGTAGTTTTACCGTGATCTACGTGTCCAATCGTTCCCACATTTACATGCGGCTTGGTGCGTTGAAAGGTCTCTTTTGCCATGTCTTTGTCTTGTTTAAATTAAATTAAGTTTTAAAACGATTATCGACAGAGCCGATAGTCGGATTTGAACCGACGACCCCTTCCTTACCATGGAAGTGCTCTACCTCTGAGCTATATCGGCTACTATTTCAATGAGCGAGCGACCGGGATCGAACCGGCAACATTCACCTTGGAAGGGTGACACTCTACCAATTGAGTTACGCTCGCTTTTGCGTGGGGAGAGCAGGATTCGAACCTACGAAGTCGTAAGACAACAGATTTACAGTCTGCCCCAGTTGGCCGCTTTGGTATCTCCCCAAATCTTTCAATAAATCAAATGAATGAGCCAGTGGCCGGAGTCGAACCGACGACCGACGGTTTACAAAACCGTTGCTCTACCAACTGAGCTACACTGGCATTTTTCGAAAGACTGGAAAAATACTCATACTTCATCTTATAGTCAATAAATGAATTGGAAAAATATTGCCAATTATTCTGACTCTTGAGCACCCTTTTTTCGAGACCTAGAAGTTATCAATCTTATTACTATTAGTGCAACAATAACGAATAAAATAAATGCACCATAATTAGATAAATACTTACCGATCACTTCCCAGTTATCCTGCACATACCATCCTGCACCCAGGAGCAAAACGTTCCATAACACAGAGCTTACAAATGAGTTTATAACCGTTAAGGAAATCTTCAATCCGGTCATTCCTGTTGTTAGTGAAATTACTGACCTGGTACCTGCCAGAAACCGATTTCCAAAAACTATCCACTGCCCCCATTTGAGCATCCATTTCTTCCCTCGCTCAAAATATTTATAATCAATAAACCTGAGAATAAAATGGCTATCCGGGTTTTCTTCAATTTGCGAACCCCATTTCTTACCAAACCAATACATATTCATAAATCCGATTACGGATGCTATTACAGTTACAATAAGTAATAAGCCAAATGAAACTGTACCCTCGGCTGCTAAATAACCGCCAAAAGCCACAATCACATCCCCAGGCATTGGCGGGATAAGATTCTCAAGATAAGCAATGCCAAAAAAAATCAGGTAGATTCCTACCGGGGGTACTACGTTAATCCAATCAACAATATTTTGTACAATTTGGTCAGCCATTAGTCCTTTTTTGAGAGCAAGACTACAGCCGAACTTGAAATCCCTTCTTTTCTTCCCTCAAAACCTAACCACTCTGAAGTTGTTGCCTTTATTGAAATATTATCAATCTCTGTGCTTAGATCTTCAGCTATCACCTCTCTTATTTTAGAGATGTATGGGGCAAGTTTAGGTTCTTGCGCAACAATGGTTGCATCTAGATTCACTAACTCGAATTTTTTTTCTTTTATAAGTTCGTATGCTTCACGCAGTAAAATTCTACTGTCTACATTTTTGTACTTAGGGTCAGTATCAGGAAAATGCTTTCCAATATCTCCCAATGCCAATGCTCCCAATAAAGCATCTGTAATAGCATGGAGTAATACATCTGCATCGGAATGACCGGCTAACCCAAGATTGTGCGGTATTTCCACTCCCCCTAAAATCAGCTTTCGATCTTTTACTAATTTATGAACATCATATCCGTACCCGATTCTAAAACCCTTCATAATCCCTCATTGATAATAAGCTCAGCAATATTAAGATCTATTGGGAAGGTAATCTTTAAATTTTCACGCCCACCTTCTACAACTTTAACCTCTTTGCCTATACGCTCAACCAAAGAAGAATCGTCTGTACCCAGAAAATTATCTTTTATAGCTGAATCATATGCTTTAGAAATGATCTCTTTTCTGAAGACTTGAGGAGTTTGTGATTGCCAAAGCTGGGAGCGATCTGGTGTTTCAGTTACGATGTGATCTTTGTTCACTTTTTTGATTGTATCCTTAACCGGCACAGATAATACAGCTCCACCAAATTTCGAAGCCAATTCAAAACATTCATCAATGTATTTTTTCTTTACAAAAGGACGTACAGCATCATGAACAGCAACTAACTCTACCTCTTCAAAAAGTTGGTTAATTGCATTCCGTATAGAATCCTGTCTTTCACTACCACCTTTCACAACGCTAAAAACAATATTGTTGTTTGAGTAGTTGTCAAAAATATCAGAACAGAATTCGAAGTAATCTTCAGAAGTTGCTATAAGAACCTGAACCAATCCATCTGTTTCCAAAAAACATTCAATCGATCTCTGCAAAATAGACTTACCTGCGAGCTCGATGAATGGTTTCGGAATATCGGAACCCATGCGGGTTCCGGATCCGGCAGCCGGTATTATGACCGCCTTTTTCTTCACTTAAATAATCAGCATTGCATCGCCAAATGAAAACAAGCGATAGTTTTCTTTCTTAGCTTCTTCGTAGGCTTCCATCATAAAATCGTATCCACCAAATGCTGCAGCGAGCATTAATAGAGTAGACTCTGGTCTGTGGAAATTTGTAATCAAAGCTTCAGTGATCTTGAACTGGTAGGGCGGATAAATGAACTTATCTGTCCATCCCGTTCCCATTTTCGACATACCGCTTGCCATTACACTGGTTTCAATAGAGCGAACAGCACTGGTACCAATTGCTACTACTTTGTTCTTCTTGGATTTCAAAGCCACATTAATTTTATCTGAAGTATCTTTCGATAAGAAATAATTTTCAGAATCCATTCTGTGCTTGGTAAGATCTTCCACTTCTACATTCCGGAAGGTTCCCCATCCAATATGAAGTGTAATAGGCAGCATTTGCACACCCTTTTTTTCAATCTTTTTAATCAGATCTTCAGTAAAATGCATACCTGCAGTTGGCGCAGCAACTGCTCCACGCTCTGTTGCATAAATAGTTTGATAACGATCTTTATCTTCATCAACCGGCTCTCTTTCGATGTATGGAGGAAGAGGCATTTTTCCAAGAGAATCAAGCTTTTCATAAAGCTCATCATACCCGCCATCGAATAAAAATCTTATTGTCCGTCCTCGTGATGTTGTGTTGTCGACAACTTCAGCCATCAGCTCATCATCTTCTTCTCCGAAATAGAGTTTATTCCCGATTCTGATCTTTCTTGCAGGCTCAACAAGTACATCCCAAAGCATATTCTCTGGTTGTAGCTCGCGAAGCAAGAATACTTCTATGTCAGCTTCCGTTTTCTCTTTTTTTCCATTTAGTCGTGCAGGAAAAACTTTTGTGTTATTATAGATAACCACATCGCCCTCGTTCAGATATTCGTGGATATCTGAAAATTTCTTATGCTCTATGGTTTGTTCTGCTCTGTTCAGAACCATAAGACGAGCGTCGTCTCTTTGCTCTAATGGTTCTTCTGGTACGTTTAATCCTTCAAGTTCGTATCTAAAGTCGGTGAGTTTCATCTCTCCTTGGGTTGAATGGAGTTTTAAATTGCTGTTTTCAAAAGTTGAGAAAGATAACGTTTTATTACTTCTTTTTCAATTCCACTTACTTTGAACTACTATTTATTATTATGTGTTCTTTCGTTATACTTATAGTCAAGGTTCAACGTTGACGAACCATAAATTCTTATACTATGAAAAAACCATTTTACTTACTCCTATTCCTTTTGATCTTCACTGTTTTTGAAGTGAATGCACAACTAAGAGGCGATGTTTCTAAACCGGTTGATTACAGAGGCACTATCGTCAATTCCCAATCTGCAACAATTCAGGGAAAACTGGCTAGCTTTTTTGAAAATAATGTTACAATGAATCACTCTTATTCCATGAGTTTTAGTTCAGTAGGTGGTTCTTATCAGAACCTAAATGCTTACACCAACACGATGAATGTTGCTTTTAGTGATAGAATTCATGGTCGCTTTGATGTCTCATTTTTTCATTCACCATTTGGTGGAAACAATTTATATGGTCAAGGATTTGACGATCCAAAAGTAATGCTGAGTAATGCAGAATTGAACTTTCAGTTAAACGATAAAACTAATATCAGCCTTCAGTATCATAGAACACCTTATTCCCCTTACGGAATTTCTCCTTTTGGATCCAGATTCAACAGTTTTGACAGATACAATTCCAGATTTTATTAAGTTGTAAATGGTAAAAAAGCAGGAAGAGAGTAACACATCAACAAATAATTTATACCTTAATTCAGTTATTGGGTTTTTAAGTGTTCTGTTGATAGGTTTATTATTGGCTTTGTTTACTCGAATAATTTATCCACGTATTTTCAATCAAAGAACTGAAACCCAACAATCCGAACTTATCGGAAGCATTATCCAACTTGAGGTTTTAAATGGTTGTGGAGAAGCAGGAATTGCAAACAACTACACAAACCTGCTCAGAAATAATGGGTTTGATGTTGTAGAAACTGGTAACTTTGAGCGCTTTGATGTCAACAAAACTTTCATCATATCAAGAAGTTCATCTCCTGATAACGCAAAACGAGTTGCTCAAGCACTCGGAGTAAATGAAGAAAATATCATTAGAGAAGAATCTCCGGATTTTTATCTGGACGTTACCGTAGTACTTGGTAAAGATTACCATACATTAAATGTTAACTAACTATCCTAAAAAGCTTGCCTAAAAAAGAACAATTTTCTAACGCTTATTCGAAAGAAGACTTGAAATCAAAACAAGTTCTTGATGCAATAACTGAAGCATTACTTAGTAAAAAAGCTAACGATATAACGATTTTAGATGTGTCTGAGCTTACTACTTTGGCTGAATATTTTGTTATTTGTCATGGTAATTCTGACGTACAGGTAAAGGCGCTTGCAGATGTTGTAGAGGAAGACGTTTTAAATAAATGTTCCGAAAAATCTTGGCGGAAAGAAGGCGGAAGTGTTAGTTCTTGGATAATTTTGGATTATGTTAATATTGTAGTTCATGTTATGAACGAAGAAAAGCGTAACTACTATGACATTGAAAGAATGTGGAATGATGCAAAGATCACCCACATTAAAGATAAAGCATAATAGAATCTTATGGCCGGTAACAATTTTCGAGTTCTTGTAACCGAGCCAATACCCGAACATGTTATCTCTTATCTGAAAGAACATGCTCAGGTTGATATAGGAAATGCCGGAGAATATCAGAAAGAAGAAAACTTAGTTGCTGATATTTCAAAGTACCATGCTTTACTATGTATGCTTTCTAACCCTGTTTCTGAAAAAGTTCTTCAATCAGCTACGAATTTAAAGATCGTTGCAAATTTTGCCGTTGGCTATAACAATATTGATGTGAAAGCCGCTCATTCTCTTGGAATAAAAGTTGCAAATACTCCCGATGTTTTAACCGAAGCTTGTGGCGATTTTGCCATGGGGTTGCTGATGGCTGTAACAAGAAAATTCAATGATGCTGAACAATATTTAAGAAATGGGAATTTTACAGGCTGGGAACCTTTGGGATTTTTGGGTATGGAGCTTCGTGGAAAAACCTTAGGAATAGTTGGAATGGGAAGAATTGGGCAGTCATTTGCTCACAGAGCCTCTGCTTTTGGAATGAAAATAGCATATCACAACAGAAATCCTTTACCCAAAGAAATTGAACAGAAGCTAAACGCAAAGTTTATCCCCAGTTTGAAACAAATTGCAACTGAATCTGATGTTTTGAGTCTAAATTGTCCACTTACACCAGATACGCATCACCTGATCGATGAAACCATTTTAGATTTAATGCCTGCTCATTCAATACTCATTAATATTTCAAGAGGCGCTGTAGTTAATGAGGCCCACTTAGCCAAGGCACTACACAATAAAAGCATTTCCGGTGCGGGGCTAGATGTATTTGAACATGAACCCAGTGTCCATCCTGAGCTTTTATCAGCACCACATTGTGTGCTTTTACCCCATATAGCCAGCGCAACAATTGAAACCAGAACTGAAATTGGCATGCTGGCATCTAAGGCAATAATTTCGGTACTTAATGGTCAACCAGAGAGCCAAATACAAAATCTCGTTAAGCTTGAAAACTAAAAGCTTTAATAAAATTTATACCTATGCTACTTTATTAGCTATAATTATAGTTTCCTTTGGAATTTCTGAGATTAGATTTTATACCAGCGAGCCTACCACTGATGAAATTGAAGACCTTGCAGCTAGAAATGTTGGCACAGCCTCAAAAGCTTTCGAGCGCTTTCTGGATGACTTTGAGCAGGCAAACTTGTCGCTTTTAAATGAAATAAAGCCACTTCTTTTAGATACACTTTTATCTCAAAAGATATACGATAAACTAGAAGCCGATAGATCTTTTTGGGGAACAGCATTGGTTGCTGATGAAAAGCCTCTAGTGTGGACCGGATTTAAATTTCCTTTTTCTGATACTCTCAAATCAATAGATGACGGTGAAGTATTGCTTGAGCTTCAACAAATTCAGAATGTCATATTTATAAAAGCCACCCAATATATCTTAGGTGCTGATAATGAAAAATATACTCTACTCACATCTAAAAAGCTTAAGCAAAGAAACATCCTTGATCTGGGAAGCGACACGGAGCTAACAGTATCTGAGGTACTGGAACTAGAATTTGATTTCCCTGTACACTTCAGTTTATTCGAGCCGGTTCCGGATCAACTAGTCTTTAAAACTGAGCAATTCTATTCCGACTCAATAAAGGCTACAATTTATGCGGAAAATGAGGATACAGAAACTTATTTAGCTTCTAGGAAAGTTAACCACGCGGAATTCAGGTTGTTATTTATTATTCTAATCCTTGTATTCGGAACTCTACTACTTATTAATCTTACTTCGCTTTATGATTCAAAAAGAGCATTCTTAATTTCAACTACCACGCTATTTATAGTTTGGATTCTATCTTGGGTGCTGCTTCCTGAACTTGAACTGGAGTTAATATTAGGAACACAGACTGTACAATTTGAACTTTTCTATTTAGGATTAAATTGTTTCTTAGCTTTTGCATTCTCTTTTTTTATATCTGATTTCTATTACAGCAATCATGTTGTTGAGCCAAAAATCAAATTTTCATTTGGGCTCATAGCAAGTTTTACAATAGGTTTTCTTATCTCGGTGGTTCTGGCGGGAATCTTGATGTCACTTTTCAGAATTGCAGCTGATACTCCTCTTAATTTAAATGACTTGAAGCTGGTTCCTGATCTATCTGTGTTCTTTTACTATTTCTTTTCAGGCATTTTGTGGATATCAGTTTCCTGGTCAATCGTTTACCTGATGGTATTTATCATTAATTCTATAAAGGCTAATGGATATGTAATCTCACTCTGTTTGCTAATTGGCTTTACTGGCGGAGTCCTGTTTACTTTCTTTTTCTTTTTGAAAGATAATTCTGACTGGATTCTTTATACTATCTCGGGATTATTCATTCTGTTACTGAGTCTTTCATTTTTTTCGTGGAATGGAATGTTGAACCTAAGAAAAAAATCCAGATTAAGATTATTCTTAGCCATCTGCCTGGTTGCTTCAACTCTTGCATACATCCCCTTTTATTTTGGTCAAATTGAGTGGCGCTCACAAACAATGGTTCAGGAAGCAGAAGAATTTGCACAACAAAGTGAGTTGGAAATTCAAAGTATTACAGTAGAAACATTGTATTTGATTGAAGAGCAATTATCGAATCTGAATATTACAGATATAAACGCTCAAAAATCTATGGTTGTTTCTGAGTTTAATAATCAGATTCAGTTCTTGTTTAATCAAAACCCCGAGTTGCAATCTTTTGCGTTTTCCATTCAATTAATAGACACTAATGGGGATCCTTTATCAGAATTCACTTCAAACCTCAACGCTCCGGGGT
Source organism: Balneola sp. (assembly GCA_965216175.1). Classification (GTDB taxonomy): domain Bacteria; phylum Bacteroidota; class Rhodothermia; order Balneolales; family Balneolaceae; genus Balneola. The sequence continues at coordinate 3,833,226 of OZ244140.1, read as the reverse complement.
GGACGAAAACATTTGATATGTTTAGTCTTGAAGTCCCTTTTGTTCAAGAACGGATAAGAAGAGATAGATTAAGACCCATCATTCGTAAAAACCCTCTTGAACAACCCTCTGCAAAATATACTTCCTTTCGCCAGGGTTGGATTCCTTTCTTTAGCTCCCCAACAAGTGTAGAAAAAATGGGTTGGATTATATGTTCAGTTTACCAAGAACAACCACAGTACCGAAAACCATTGCGAGCAGTTATTGCAAGTAAAAAAGAAGAAGATAAAAACTCTACTTTTTTGCTAAGTGAATATATAGATAACAAGCTAGTAAGAAATTCAATTTCAGGCTTACCTATTGAAATTCCAAATTATACAATGATACCATCAGATATTTCTGAAAAGCTTTCCAAAGATTCTTTGTATTCCAAGATCTCCACCATTGATGATACTGAAGTGATTGAATACTTCTCGAAAAGAATGCCGAATAGAGTAATTAAAGTTTCTACTCTTAAAACCACGTTGTTTAATCACACCTTTTCTTTGCTTCGATTTTTCTTCTATCTATTGGGGATAATATTCGTCCTTTCCTTAACTATGCAGTGGAAAAGGAACCTCCAAATTCTTGGGGCTAATGAAAAATTTAGAGACAGACTTATAGATCGTTTTATACTTGCTTCCCTGATATGTCTGATTGTGCTAATCGCAGCTTCCTCTATGGCGATTACAAAGCAAAGCGAAGAAATAACGATTGACGAACTCGAAAATAAACTCATTGGCGTACATACTACCTTTGAGAATACAAGTTCTGAAGACATCAGCTATGATTTTCTATTCTCGAGCACGTTAATAAACTCAGATGCTGTACTTTTTGAAGGCACTGATTTAATTGGATCTACAGCTCCCCAAATATTTTCACAGCATTTGCTCCCTGCTCAAATTCCTTGGAATGTCTATAACGCAATTATATTTGAAAGGTCGCAAACAGAAATTCATGAATTTCAATTGGGAGGACTACAATTTTTGATAGGTTACACACCAATTTTAAATGGTGACGAGGTTACCAATATTGCCGCAATCCCTACTTTTCTAAAAACCCCCACCTTTAACGAGCAATTACTAACAACGATAAGTTATTTAGTGGGGCTTTTTGTACTGATATTTGGACTTTTTATTCTTGCCGCCGCACTTATCGCAAATAAAATGACCAGCCCTTTAGAAAAATTAAGTATTGGTATTAAATCCATTTCTGAAGGTAGTTTAGAAACCACTTTATCAGTAAAGAGCAAAGATGAAATTGGGTCTTTGACAAATGCCTTCAACATCATGGTTTATCGATTACAAGAATTACGTAAAAATTTAGTTGAAGCCGAACGGGAAGCTGCTTGGAAAGAAATGGCTCAACAAGTTGCTCATGAAATTAAGAACCCGCTTACTCCCATGAAGCTAAATCTTCAACATTTGGATCGACAAATAAAGTCAACCGATATCTCTCAGGATGAATTAAAAGAAAAAGTGACGAAAATTAATTCTAATATGATTGAACAAATCGAGTCTTTGAGTAGAATAGCATCTGATTTCTCAAAATTTGCCCGACCAATGGAACAGGAATTTGTTGAGTTGGATGTAAATGCAATCTTACAAAATGTAGCTGATCTTTACTCTAACGAACAGTCGATTAAAATAGACTTAGATCTCAACAAGAACCCATTACTTATTAGTGGCGTCAAAGATGAGTTGCAACGCGTATTTATTAATTTGGTAAAGAATGGTATTGAAGCGATACCAAAACGGCAAAAAGGAATAATCTCTATAAAAAGCTGGCACGCAAATTACAAAGCGAATATCGAGATCTCAGATAATGGAGCAGGAATACCCGAAGACAATCGTGCCTCTATTTTTGTTCCAAACTTTAGCACTAAATCAAGTGGCACGGGGCTTGGGCTAGCTATTTCTAAAAAAGTGGTTGAAGAACACGGTGGAAAAATCAGTTTTACATCAACTCCCGGAAAAGGAACTACCTTTAAACTTCATTTCGATCTTTTTACAGGAAAACCTTCTTAATAATTTAGCTTTCATCTCACTTCTTCGTACCATTATCGGCTTATAGAAATACCATGTCTAAAGCTTCGCCGAACATTAAAAAAGAAAGTTCTATTCTCCTCAAACTTGGAGGGCCTATCATCGCTACTCAACTTATGCGGATGGGTTTGAACTTCACAGATACCGTAATGGCTGGCAATTTATCCGCTTTAGATCTTGCCGGTGTTGCTATAGGTAATGCCATGTACCTGCCTTTGTCCATTTTTTGTATGGCAACGCTTATCGCGATTAACCCTATCGTCTCTGAACATTTAGGAGCTCGAAGATTCAATGAAATTGGAACCAGTGCCCGCCAAATGTTTTGGCTTGTGTTGCTACTAACGATTCCCACTTTTTTCCTCACAAGAAACTTGGATGTCATTATGAATCTGGTCGGAGTAACTCAGGAAATAGTTCCTATCGCAACCGGTTATCTGAAAGCCATTTCCTGGGGATTATTACCATTGTTTGCTTATGCCGGAGTTCGATATTTCAGTGAAGGCTTATCTGTTACCAAGCCGGCCATGTATATTGCCGCTATAAGTTTAGTGTTGAATGTTGGAGCCAATTATGTATTCATGTATGGAGGTTTTGGAATTCAAGGAATGGGCGCTGTTGGTGCAGGCTACGCAACTTCACTGATCAATCTTTTTGCTGCAATTGTATTTATTGGGTTTATGATGAGATTCAAACCTTTCAAAAGATTCAATATTTTTGCTCGAACCAAAGGCCCGGATCCTGTTATTTTCCGTGAGTTTCTAAGGGTCGGTATCCCAAACGGAGCAAGCACAGCTATGGAGATTTTGCTCTTTGCAAGTGTAAGCGTTCTGATGGGGACGCTTAGCGTTGAAGCTTCTGCTTCTCATCAAATAGCAATCAATGTTGCTGCTACATTATTTATGATTCCGTTCGGCCTTTCCATGGCTATTACACAGAGAGTAGGGTTTTCAGTTGGTCAAGGCTCTTTGCCAAATGCGCGCTTCCGAGGCTTTGTCGGAATCGGTATTTGCGGATCTATAATGACACTCACAGCAATCATGCTTTTTACTATCCCCGAAGCCATTATTTCAATTTACACAGACGACCCTGTTGTAAGTAAAATGTCGATTTCTTTGCTATTTATGGCAGGACTTTTTCAGATCTCTGATGGACTACAAGTTGGTGGATTTGGTGCTTTACGCGGATTGAAAGATACGCGAGTTCCGATGGTAGTTAATTTTATTGCGTACTGGTTAATAGGATTTCCTATTGGCTATTATTTGGGAATAGTCTCTGATTATGGCCCTGAAGGTTTATGGTTCGGCTTGATTTCAGGTCTGTCCGTTGCTGCAGTATTACATAATTATCGTTTTCACAGATTGACGAAAATATAAAATTAGGAATAGGAGAACTAGGAATTGAGTTCTATATATATTGAGTTCTGAGTTCTGAGTTCTGAGTTCTGAGTTCTGAGTTCTGAGTTCTGAGTTCTGAGTTCTGAGTTCTGAGTTCTGAGTTCTGAGTTCTGAGTTCTGAGTTCTGAGTTCTGAGTTCTGATAAAGAGTCTATTCTTAATTCACCTATTCCTAGTTCTTTACTAAAACATGAACTATTCATGATACTTATTCGTACTGTTAGTTTTATTATAACAACAAATGCCGGTATACATTCACGACATAGCTAAATCAGTTCCAAGTGGATCAAATTCACAGGATGCAGTTCGCGAAATAATGAAATCGACCCTTGCTAAAGACAGAAGAACTCAAGCTATTCTCCATAGAATCTACTCCCAATCAGGAATAGAAAAGAGACATTCAGTGATCAATGAATTCCACCAGACTGATAGAGAAAATCCTTATTTGAATGGCTCTCCGGAAACTACTCCAACTACTGCTGAGCGAAATGAAATTTACAAAACACAGGCATCCTCTCTATTTGTTGAGACTGGGAAAAAACTTCTGGAGAATAACCCTCATATTATTTCCAACGATATTACTCATGTCATAACTGTTTCTTGTACCGGATTTTATGCCCCGGGACCGGATTATGATCTTGTAAAACAACTTGGATTAAAGGCATCAACCCAACGATTCCACCTTGGATTTATGGGTTGTTTCGCAGCTTTTCCAGCACTTAAGATGGCACAGGCTTTTTGTGAAAATGATCCTAATGCTGTAGTTTTAATTGTAGCAACTGAACTTTGTTCACTACATTTTCAGCATAAATCTGATCTTGACAATTTGATTTCGGCTTCAGTATTTGCTGATGGATCAGCCGGAGCTCTGGTCAGTCAAAAAGAACCTCCGAAAAAGTCTTATCAGATCAATGGGTTTGCTTCTTCTTTAACGCCAAATGGAGAAAAAGATATGGCGTGGGATATTGGTAATAATGGTTTCGACATGGTCCTTTCAACTTATGTTCCGGACATTATCGAGGCCAACCTGAAAGAAGTTATTCAACCTTTATTTGATAAATATTCTCTAGAATACTCTGATATAGATTACTGGGCGTTACACCCCGGAGGCAGAGCAATTGTTGATAAAATCGAATCCAGCTTAAAGTTGAAAGAACATCAGGTTGCAGCCTCTCGTAAAGTATTGGCTAATTTTGGAAATATGAGTAGTGTAACTGTACTATTTGTTCTAGAAGAACTATTGAACTCCAATCCTGATAAAGGGGCAAAAGTTTTACCCATGGCTTTTGGTCCGGGACTTACTATAGAAAGTGGACTTTTAACCGTACACTAGCATGCCTTTTTTTTTAGATAAAAGACAAAATCATCTTAAAGAATTAATGGATGACCCGAGGTGTGATCTCAGAAAACTGGAAAACACATACAGATCTTTCAAGACTATAAACAAATTACTCTCCGGTTGGAAAACTATTTATAAAAGTCAGATTCGACCTTTTCTTAAAAGAAATAGTGGCACTGCTTCTATACTGGATATTGGATTTGGCGGAGGAGATGTATCCATTCTTTTATCTGAACTGGCAAAAAAAGATGGCTTCCATTTAGAAATTACAGCCATTGATATTGATGAACGATCTTTCAATTTCGTTCAAAAAATTGACACTCCTGATAATATCATTTTTAGGAAATCAAATTCTGCTAGTCTTGTTGCCGAGCATAACAAGTTCGATTTTATAATCTCTAATCATGTCACTCATCATCTCAACAAAGATTCTTTTCTCTCACTGTGTGACGATGCTGAACAACTTGCTCTTCAAAAAATTCTTTTTAATGATATTGAACGAAGTGATTTTGGATATCTGTTTTTCTTCCTGTTCTCAAAATTATTCTTCAGAGATTCTTTTATTTCCTATGATGGACTGATTTCAATAAAACGCAGTTATACGTTCCAAGAATTACAAGAAGAAGCTCCGCCTGGTTGGCAAGTCAATCATTTATTTCCATTTCGATTAGTACTGAGCTATGAATGCGAATGAGTTTAAAATAATTATCGTTGGAGGAGGTCCGGTTGGTCTGTTTCTTGGTATCTGCCTTTCAAAGGCTGGTATCAATTGTACTATTTTGGAAAAAAGAACTCACTACGTTCCTGACTCAAGATCATTGGGAATTCATCCTGTTTCTCTGGAACTTTTTCAGCAATTGGCCTTTTCGGAAGAATTTCTACGTGCCGGAATTTTGATAAAAAAAGGCCTCGCACATGATGGTATTAAAGCCCTTGGTGAAATCGATTTTACTCAGCTCAAAAAACCATTCAACTTTATTTTGGCTTGCCCTCAGTTTGAAACTGAAAAGATTCTGACTAACAAGTTCTTAGAATTAAACCCAAATGGACTAATACAGGGGGCAGAAGTTACATCCATTCGACAAAACGAAAACACAATACACTGCCAATATTCGACAAACAATGGTGATATTGATCTTCAGTCTGATTTTTTGATTGGTTGTGATGGGAAAAATAGTTTTATACGTCAAGAGGCTGGTATTTTCTACGATGGGAAAAGATATCCTGACACCTACATTATGGGCGACTTTGAAGACACAACCAACTTCGGTGAAAATGCTGCTATTTTTTTACCAAAAGATGGACTGATCGAATGTTTTCCTTTACCAAATAACAAACGTCGCTGGGTAGTAAAAACTGATGATTTCGCTAAAGCGCCATCCCAAAAACTACTTTCAGATCTGGTTCATCAAAGAGTAGGCTACGATATTTCTAAAGTAGATTGTAATATGCTAAGTAGCTTTGGTGTGCAACAATTTACCGCTGAAACCTTTGCAAAAGGCAGAGTTATACTTGCCGGAGATGCTGCACATATTGTGAGCCCCATTGGCGGACAAGGAATGAATCTAGGCTGGCTAGGTGCATGGAATTTATCCAAAGTTCTCGAAAATATTTCTAAACATCCTGAAGACAGAAAAACTGGTTTGACTAGATATCAAAAGGAGCAAAAAAAAATTCTGAAAATAGTTGCCCGCCGTGCTGAATGGAACATGAGGTTAGGCCGAAAACAATTTATTCCCTTTTTAAAAAGTGGTCTTGTACGTATCATCCTGAATAGTCCTCTTTCTAAAATCGCCGCTAAAAAATTCACTATGAGAGGTTTGTAGTTTTTTATGTCTACAAGTATTTCTTCTTACTCACATCTCTTGAAAAAATCATTGTAAATGTAGTTCCACCCTCTTCATTTACATGTTGCCTCGAATCAGCATTCAGCTTATCTCCCAAAGTTTGAATTATGATCGAAGCAAGATTATCAGGCGCTGTTCCATCCAGAAACTCAGAAACCCCATTTCCATTATCAGAAATGCTTATAAGAACTTTATCTCCCCCGTCTTTTTTGACAGCTATACTGATTCTCCCTTTTTCTTGCCCGATAAATGCCTCTCTATACATATTTAGTATCACCTCATTTATTATAAGGCCTACCGTTAAAGCTATACTTGCTTTGAGTCCAACTTTATCTATGTCTAAACTATAGCTTATTTCTTTCTCATAATCTCCAAAAATCTCTACGATAGTAGAAGTAAGGTGTCCTAAATAAAATCCAAGGTCTACGGTTTCTTGCTCCTCAGAATTAAATAATACCTCATGGGCATGTGCAATAGTTTCAATTCTGGAACCCGTTGCCTTCATCATAAACTTGGCATTTTCATCGCTTAGCATTGGTACTTGCAATTGTACTAAAGCATTAAGAGCGGACAAGCTGTTTTCAAAGCCTTTATGAATTTCCTTAAGCCTGGCTTCTTTGTCTTTAATTGTATTCCTTAGTTCGTCTACTTCTTTTGCCTTCTCAATAGATAGCGCAACATGAGAAGCTAAGGTTTCAAAAACGGAGATATCTTTTTCTGTAAACTCTCTTCCTTCTTTTTTATTCAAGGCTTGGGCTACACCAATAACTTCTTGTTGAGAATCAAAAAGAGGAACACAAATCAGGTTTTTAGTGGTAAAGCCTTCACTTATATCACCAAAAAACTCTTTACTCTTTTTCATATCGTTTTCTAGATATGGCTTTTTATTTTTCAGCACCCATCCTGCAACACCTTTATCCCGAGGAATGATCTGACCTTTAATTTCATCCTTTACAGGACCTGTGGGCACGCTTAAATGCAATCTTCCAGTTGAGTTATCGAGCAACATTAGCGAACTAGCTTCAGCTTCAACAACAGTGCATACTGATTCCATACACTTCAGTAAAAGCTGTTTAAGTTCCATCGTACGATTGATTCCTTCAATCGCATGGAGTAGTAATTTCATATTTTGATGATTCTCAGACATCGTTTTTCTTGACTAGATAAGATGCTTTATTCACTTTTTAAAAACAAAGAATCCTTGATTAGAATTAATCAAGGTTATTGCAATTTGTTATATAGTAAATTCTACTTCAAAAGCAGAACTAACTTTATCTTTTTTGATCTGCTTAACCTGAGTTCCCAGCTTACTTGCAAATGAATTTGCAATAAACAAGCCCTTGGAGCCTATTTTGGAGCTTTTTACTCCAATACCAGTATCTGTAACATGCATAATAAGCCTCTCTCCTGCAATATTTTTTACAGAAATATTAATTTCACCTTCTGTTTTTTCTACGAAAGCATGTTTATAAGCATTTACTAAAAGTTCATTTAAAGTTAACCCACACAGTAACGCTCTATTTGTATCCAATGAAATATCGCAAATATCCTGCCTAACAATGATGTTCTTATTGTCATCGCTATAAATCTTGATAACATTCTGAATAACTTCCTCTAAATAAGGTCTAAGATCGATTTTGTTTGATGCCTGATCTTTATATAAAAGTGTATGCAAATTTGCAACCGACCTTATTCGGGAACTTGTTTCTTTAAATAATCCTAAGGCTCTTTGTTCTTGAACCGTAGGCATTTCCAATTCAATTAATGCAGAAATGGTTGAAAGATTATTTTTTAGCCGATGATGAGTTTCCGATAACTGTAAATTTCTCTCTTCCAACTCGTTTAATAACACATCGTGTTCTTTTGCTCTTTCAATGGCAGTTGACACAATCTCGGCAAGCACTTCAAATACTTTAACGTCTTCGTCGCTAAAGGGTTTACTATTCTTTCTATTGATCGCCTGTATAACTCCTATTGCTTCTCCTGAAGTATTATTTAAAGAAGTGCAGATTATATTTTTGGTCTCAAATTCTTTACTAAGATCCTGCCAAAACAGATCACTTTCTGATATATCGTTAGAGTAGTAAGATGTTTTATTTTTCAGAACCCAACCTGCCACACCTTTATCTTTAGGAATTTTATAGCCACGAATTTCATCATGTACAGGCCCTGTAGGTAAGCTAACATTTAGTTGACCTGTAGCTCTATCTAGCATCATTAGTGAACTAGCTTCAGTATTCATGACAATACTAGCAGCTTCCATGCTTTTTTGAAGAAGCTCCTTTAACGCCAACGTTCGATTAATACCTTCAATCGAATGAAGCAGTAACCCTAAATTTTCGTAGTTCTGCACTTTTTGAATCCTAAATATTAGTTTGGTAAGAAAACCTTTTTCATGGTTTAAAACAAAAAAAGACCCAATTTTCTCAAATTAGGTCTTTTTAGCTTTCTTTAAAGTATTTAGTTTTTACTTTTTTTCAAGTAATCCAAAAGTACTGTGTGTAGAATTCCGCCATTTCGGTAGTAATCTACTTCCACCGGAGTATCAATTCTACTGTTTGTAGTGAAGTTTATTTCTTTACCGTCTTCCGTTACCGCAGTTACTTTCACATCTTCACGAGCTTTAATATCATCACTCAAATGAATGGTAAAGGTTTCTGAGCCATCCAATCCTAAAGATTCAGGAGTTTCGCCTTCTTTAAATTGAAGAGGAATTACTCCCATCTGAACAAGATTAGATCGGTGAATTCTTTCGTAAGACTCTGCAATCACAGCTTTCACCCCTAAAAGAATAGTCCCTTTTGCAGCCCAGTCACGAGAGGAACCTGTTCCGTATTGGTTTCCTGCTATAGCAATCAAAGGAGTATTGTTCTCTTTGTACTTCAGTGAAGCATCATAGATTGTCATAATATCTCCGGTTGGATGATATTCTGTAAATCCACCTTCTTTTCCCGGAGCCAGTTGGTTTTTGAAGCGAACATTCGCAAAAGTACCACGCGTCATAACACGGTCATTTCCTCTTCGAGATCCGTAAGAGTTAAAGTCTTTTTTATCTACTCCATGTGCTTTCAGGTATTCACCTGCAGGAGCATCTTCTTTGATATTTCCTGCAGGAGAAATATGATCGGTTGTGATGGAATCCCCAACTTTTACAAGAACTCTAGCACCTTCAATAGATTTGATTGGCTCCGGTTCTTCCTTCATATCCATGAAAAATGGCGGTTCCTGTATGTAAGTTGAATCTTCACTCCAAGCGAATTGGTCTCCACCGGAAACCGGAATATCTTCCCAAGTAGGTGATTCAAAAATATCGGAATACATTTTATCGAACAGTTCAGGACGAATTGCATTGTCCAGGTGTACAGCAATTTCTTCTGTTGTTGGCCAGATTTCTTTTAAGTAAACATCTTTTCCATCCTTGTCTTTTCCAAGAGGATCGTTGTTCAAGTCAATATTTACTGTTCCTGCAAGTGCATATGCTACAATTAATGGTGGTGATGCCAAATAGTTAGCTTTTACCCAAGGGTGAATTCGACCTTCAAAATTTCTGTTTCCAGAAAGAACACCTGCTGCAATCAAGTCTCCTTCTTTAATTGCGGTTTCTACTGCTTCAGGAAGGGGCCCCGAGTTACCAATACAGGTTGTACATCCGTAACCCACTAAGTTGAATCCAAGCTTATCCATGTATTCAGTTAAACCTGCTTCTTTTAAATATTCGGTTACCACTCTTGATCCGGGAGCCAAAGAAGTTTTCACATAAGCCGGAACTTTCAATCCTCGTTCCACTGCTTTTTTAGCCACAATTCCTGCACCAAGCATTACACTTGGATTAGAAGTATTTGTACAACTCGTGATTGCAGCGATTACCACATCACCGTGAGTCATTTCAATATCTTGTCCATTTTTGAACAATCCTTTGCTGGTCAACCTTTCTTTAGCAAGATTGAAACCCATCGTTGGATCATCACTTGTTAAAGAAGCCTCAAAAGCCTTCTTCATGTTACTGAGCGTAATTCTATCATGCGGAAGCTTTGGTCCTGCAAGTGAAGTTTCAACAGTACCTAGGTCTAATTCCAGTGTTGTAGAAAATTCAGGATCGGGAGTATCATCGGTTCTGAATAAGCCCTGAGCTTTGGTATAATTTTCAACTAGACTCACTAATTCTTCTGAACGACCGGTTCTTCTCATGTAGCGGAGCGACTCGCTGTCAATTGGGAAGAAACCCATAGTTGCACCGTATTCAGGAGCCATGTTTGCAATGGTTGCTCTATCAGGTAAACTCATGTTACTGATACCGTCGCCATAAAATTCTACGAATTTACCAACTACTCCGTGCTTTCTCAGCATTTGTGTTACTGTAAGCGTTAAATCGGTAGCCGTAACTCCTTCACGAAGTTTTCCGGTTAATTTCATTCCTGCAACTTCAGGAACTAACATCGAAATGGGTTGGCCCAGCATTGCGGCTTCTGCTTCAATACCACCAACACCCCAACCGAGAATTCCAAGGCCGTTGATCATGGTTGTGTGAGAATCTGTTCCTACTAAAGTATCAGGATAAGCCGTTTTGGTTCCGTCTTCCTCTTCACGTGTGAAAACACCGCGACCTAAATATTCTAAATTCACTTGGTGAACAATTCCACGTCCCGGAGGCACTACTCTGAAATTATCAAAAGCTTCTTTACCCCATTTCAAAAATTCGTAACGTTCGTTGTTACGCTCCATTTCTTTTTCAACGTTGAACATCAACGCTGCATCTTGCCCAAACATATCAACCTGAACAGAGTGGTCAATAACCAGATCAACAGGAACTTGTGGATTGATATCAGTTGCTTTACCACCCATCCGCTCCATTGCAGAGCGAAGTGCCGCTAAATCAACTACCGCAGGAACTCCTGTGAAATCCTGAAGAACTACACGTGAGGGCTTAAAAGGAATTTCACCTTCCGGCTTTTTAGCATTGTATGTTGCCAGTGTTTCAATATCTGCATCTGTAATTGCATATCCATCATTTTCACGTAATACTGCTTCCAACAAAAGCTTTATTGAAAAAGGGAGTCGACTTACTTTATCGTAACCCAGCTCTGCTAATTTAGGAAGACTATAAAAAGTCGCTTCCCCATTACCCGTGTCAAATGTTTGTTTGGTACTTTTAAATTTGTCGCTCATTTCAGAATAATTTTAGAATTCGAGTAGATTTGCAAGATACAAATCTTTTAACCCTTTGTCTTTCTATGAATAACCTTTTACTAGGCTTTATCATTTCATAGCCTGTATGAATGATGTTAATTTTTAAGTTTGACTTAGATTCATTCCTAATTTATCGATTTCGACTTCTAATATAGCTGAACTTTTTTTGAAGCTTGTGAAAAGACGCGACATGAAAAGAGTAAAATATTTGTAAGGAATTGCTTTTCAACCGGTCTTACTTAATACAAATATAGATTATTCAACTTCAACACGTATAACCCTCCAAGGTCTTGAAGACCTTGTTATAGAAGCATTTTAAAAATAAATATGCCACAACCTCGAATCCCATTACAACCTAAACATACCTATCACATTTGGACACACGCCAATGGTAGCGAAAATCTCTTCCGCAGTGAAGAAAACTATAACTATTTCCTTAAAAAATATCTCTATCACGTACATCCCGTTGTAGAAACTTTTGCTTATTGTTTGATGTCTAATCATTTGCATCTAATGGTGCGGGTTAAAGATGATAAAGAAATTTTACAGTTTGTTAGAAAGAAGAAGGAGAGACTAAACCTCCAAGGTCTTGAAGACCTTGGAGGTTTAAGTAAAGTTGTTAGCCAGCAATTCTCCAACCTTTTTAATTCTTATACAAAATCTTATAACAAAAAATATAAACGTAAAGGCAGCCTTTTCATTCCAAATTTTAAACGAAGGCTCATTGATTCAGATGATTATTTTGTTCGCTTAATCGCTTACATACATAACAACCCGGTTCATCATGGATTTGTAGAAAAACCACGTGATTGGATCTTCAGTAGTTGGCATTCCTATTTAACGGACAAAAGTACCAACATCAATAAAAAAGAAGCAATGAAATGGTTTGGGAGTACTGATAATTTTGAAGCCATTCACTACGAGTTGAATCATAAAAATATGAAGGCAGTTTTTGAAGAGTAGGAAATATTTACCTCACCTTGCGTTGTGGTTTGAACTCTTTTAGCTAAATGTCTTTAGCATATCGCCTATATATAATACAAATCTCTCTCTTCAAACCAAGTTGAACTAACAATATTAAGTTCATTTTTAATCAAAACTGTTTTAACCGCAAAACAATTTTGATACAAATTGTTCTCACACCAAAACATTATCTACCTAAAATATACCCCATAAAAAAAGTCTCACCCTGTAAACAGAATGAGACTTAATTTGTTTGGAAGTATTGCTTCCTAAAATTCCTTTCTTAACGACAGGAACTGCTTAATGATTGGCCTATAAACCAACTACATTATTTGCGCATGGCCCTTTTTGGCCTTCGCCTACTTCATATTCTACCTTTTGACCATCCTTTAATTCTGCATAGCCATCAGTTTGAATCTCAGAGTGGTGTACGAATAGATCCTTGCCTCCTTCATCCGGAGTTATAAAACCATATCCTTTATCTGAATTAAACCACTTAACTGTTCCTGTACTCATATTGTAAACTTATATAATTAATTGTGTAAGTGTGCAATATAACGTTTTTAATGACAACTAACACTAATTAGTATTTTTTATGCCGTTTATTCTGATTTAGAATGATTAAACCTTTTCATTTCTTTACCGATTAAAGCTTTTACCTCCATTCTTCTTTAAAATATTGGTACAATAATTGCGTAATTTATCATGCTGTATGTAAATAGCATACGCATCATTTTATTTATTAAAAGTATTGCACAGTTTATGTTAGATAAGATCGGAAAGGTTATTACAAAAGTATTTGGCTCTAAGAGTGACAAAGATATCAAAGCCATTCAGCCTATAGTAGATAAAATTAATGCTCTTGGGCCTGAGATGGAGAATTTGAGTGATGATCAGCTTAAAGCTAAAACACAGGAATTCAGACAAAAAATTCAGGATAACACCGCTGAAACTTCCAAGAAAATAGAGGAAGTAAAAGCCAAGATGGATGACATTGAAAACCTCTCTCAAGGCGAAAGCAGAGTGCTGGCTGATGAGCTTGATACGCTGGAACAAGAGTGGCTCGATAAACTTGAAGACACTTTAGATGACATTTTGCCCGAAGCATATGCCGTACTTAAAGATACCTGCCGTCGATTTGTCGGTAAAAGCTGGAAAGTTGCCGGCGATGAGGTAGAATGGAATATGATTCCTTATGATGTACAATTAGTAGGTGCCATCACTCTTCATCAGGGAAAAATTGCGGAGATGAAAACCGGTGAGGGTAAAACCCTTGTAGCTATTTTTCCGGCTTATCTTAATGCTCTTGCCGATCGGGGAGTTCATGTAATTACCGTTAACAATTATCTGGCAAAACGTGATGCCGAATGGAATGAACCTATCTTTAATTTTCATGGATTAGAAGTTGCGTGTATTGACAACTACGAGCCAAATTCTGAAGGTCGAAGAAAAGCATATCGAAAAGATATTACTTACGGAACGAATAACGAATTTGGTTTCGATTACCTGCGCGACAACATGGTGATCGAGAAAGAGCAACTCGTTCAGCGCGAACATCATTACACCATTATTGATGAGGTTGATTCTATCCTTATTGATGAAGCGAGAACGCCACTTATTATTTCCGGTCCTGTTCCTAACGACAACAAATCGGATAAGTATGAAGAGATGAAGCCCAGAATGGCTTCCTTGGTTGATGCTCAGAAAAAATTAGTCTCCGAGTTAGTGAAAGAAGGTCAACAGTGGTTGGAAAAAGGAGACGAAGAAAAAGCAGGTTTGGCTTTATTTAGAGCACAACGTGGGTTCCCGAAAAACTCCCGCTTTAGAAAAATGCTTCAGGAGCCCAACGTTCAAAAAATGATTCAGAAAACGGAGGCTTTTTACCTTCAGGATAATGCTAAGAATTTACCTGAAGTGGATGAGTACTTGTATTATGCCGTTGACATGAAATTGAATTCTATTGAGATGACAGAAAAAGGTCGTGAGTTCATCACCAAAAAAGGAGAAGACCCTGACTTCTTTATAATCCCGGATCTTGGTGCTGAAACTTCTGATATCGAACAGGAGATCAAGCAACTTGAAGAAGAAAAGATCGAAGAAGTTAAGCAAAAAGACCTCAGCGACGAATATCAGGAAAAGAAAATAGAAGAAGCTAAACAGGAAGTACGGGAAGAAAGAGAACTGCGTTTCAACGAACTCCATCGTTTATTTGCGGAACGTGGCGATCGTATTCATACAGTAAATCAATTATTGAAAGCCTACACCCTTTTTGAGAAAGAAGACGAATATATCGTTCAGGATGGTAAAGTAAATATTGTTGATGAGCATACCGGTCGTGTGCTTTCAGGGCGTCGTTATTCTGACGGATTACATCAAGCAATTGAAGCAAAAGAGCAGGTAAAAGTAGAAGCTTCTACACAAACTTACGCCACTATTACTCTTCAGAATTACTTCAGAATGTACCACAAACTGTCTGGCATGACGGGTACTGCAGAAACGGAAGAGGGTGAGTTTAACGAGATCTATGATCTGGATGTGATCGTAATTCCTACCAACAGACCCATTCAGCGTGATGACAAAGAAGATCTGATCTTTAAAACCAAGCGTGAAAAGTTCAACGCTTCTATTGAAAAGATCCGTGAATATCATGAAAAAGGCCAACCTGTATTAGTAGGTACTACCAGCGTTGAAGTTTCCGAGACTATGAGTAGAATGCTTCAGAGAGCAGGTATTCCTCATAATGTACTGAACGCAAAACAGCATGCAAGTGAAAGTGATATTGTAAAATCTGCAGGCCAACCCGGTGCAGTTACGGTGGCAACGAATATGGCAGGTCGTGGTACGGATATTAAATTAGCTCCGGGAGTCAAAGAAAATGGTGGATTGGCAATTCTTGGTACTGAACGTCATGAATCTCGCCGGATTGATTTACAGCTCCGCGGACGTTCCGGTCGACAAGGAGATCCGGGTGAATCTCAGTTTTATGTTTCTTTGGAAGACAATCTGATGTCAATGTTTGGCTCTGATCGTGTTGCCAACGTTATGGACCGATTGAATTTTGAAGAAGGCGAAGTAATCACTCATCCGTGGATGACAAAATCTTTAGAGCGAGCTCAATCTAAAGTAGAGCAAAACAACTTCAGTATAAGAAAGAAACAGCTGGAGTATGATGATGTATTGAACAATCAACGTAATGTGGTTTATGCACGTCGTCGCCATGCACTTTCCGGAGACCAATTGATCTCGGATATTATGGATATGCTGGAAGACTTTGTAGAAGATTTGGTCGAAAACGCCATAGCTGCCGGAGATTATGCCGGACTTCATCAGGAGATTCTTATCAACCTAGCCATTGATGTTGAGTTTGATGAAGACGCTTGGAGAAATATGAATGCTGATGAGCTTACAGATAAAATCATCGATAAGGCATTGGAAGTTTATCGGCAAAAAGAAGAACGAATTTCAAAGCCTCTTTATGAAGTAATGAAGAGAATTGCTGAAAGTGAAGCCGAAAACAAACCTGAAAGAGTTCAGGTTATTTTTACTGACGGCATCAAGCGTATGCGCGTTGTGGTAGATGTGGATACTGCTTTAGAAAACGAAGGAAAAGAAGTGGCTCGTGCTTTGGAACGAACAGCAGTTCTTGCTACAATTGATGACAAATGGATGCAACATTTACGTGAGTTGGATTCTGTGAAAGAAGGTATCGGACTTCGCGCCTACGGACAAAAAGATCCGTTGCTTGAATACAAACGTGAAGCTTTTGATATGTTCAAGCAGTTGATCGGCATGATCAATACGGAAGTTATCTCAACAATATGGAAATCGATGCCTGAAGGACAAGCCAATAACGACAATCTTCAGCAAGCTCAACGACAGAAATCAAAATTTGATACCAGTCGCATGAAAGCTAGTCAGGCTGATTCTACCAATATGGGAATGCAAGGTGGGGATCAGTCGCAAAACGGAGATCAACAAAAACCAATGGGGCCGAATGTAAAGCGGAAACCCGTTGTAGTTGAAGACGAGCCCGGAAGAAATGATCGTGTTACTATCCAGAATATGAGTACCGGAGAAGTGAAAGAGATCAAATGGAAATACGGTAAAGATATGGTGGAGAATAAAGGCTGGGTAATGGTTGAGAAATAGTTTTGATCAACCACTAAAACTCAGGATTTTCTTTAGCAGATAATTTAAAATTTAACAAATACGTATTTTTAGCTATTGGAAGTACTCGGCATAGATATTGGCAGTTACGGAATTAAAGGGGCGATCGTAGATACCGTTCTTGGTGAAATTATTTCTAAGAAAAAAACTACCGGAGAGCTGGAAGATACCCGACCTCATAAATTGATTTCTAAAATGCATCAAATAGTTAAACAATTTGATTGGTCAGGTCCAATTGGATGTGCTTTCCCCGCAGCCATGAACAGAGGCATTGTAATTTCAGCTAATCGTGTTGATGAAGCCTGGATAGATGCCGATGCCGCACATCTGTTTTCGGAAATTACGGGCTGCCCTGTATATTTAATCAATGATACTGATGCTACCGGACTTGCAGAAATGACTTTCGGAGCAGGAAAAAAACAAAAAGGAACAACGATTGTTTTGACGGTGGGAACCGGAGTTGGCTCTTCTATTTTTAATAATGGATTGTTACTTCCGAATACGGAACTTGGTTTGCTTCAAATAAAGGGTATTGCAATTGAGGAACAAGCTTCCAACAAAGTACGTAAAGAAGAAGGCATCAAAAGAAAAACCTGGGCAAAACGATTACAAGCTACCCTTGAACATTATGAAAGAGTTTTCCATCCCGATCTTTTCATTATGGGTGGGCAAGTCAGTAAAAAACCGGAAAAGACTTTCCCCTTCATTAAGATCAATACAAAACTAAAACCTGCTACGTTGAAGAATGAAGCCAGTATTGTTGGTGCCGCTTATTACGCCTCATTAAAACAAAAGCTGAAGTAACTATTTCTACTTCAATCTCTGCAATGCTTTCTTGGCTTCCTCATGATCTTTATCCATCTTTAGAGCAAGCTGATACGACGATTTCGCTGATTCTATTTCTTTGTTGTGCTCCTGAATTGTTCCTAATCTGAAATAGCCCCACGCCAAAGTTGCTTCGTTGAAAAGCTCTGTTTTGGAATTAAATAGTTTTATAGACTCTTCTCCCATTTCCAGCCGTGTTCCTGAAACTGCGGCCAATCTGCCTATCTGATAATGCGCTGAAAACATTGTGGAATCCATGGAAAGAACTTTTATGTAATCGTCTAATGCTTCATTAAATTTTTCAGCTCTTTGTAATGCATTTCCTCTATTCATATAAATATTTGCGGTAGAATCGTTGTAAGTCAATTGTTTTGTTGTTAATTCAATGGCCTGCTCAAACTCATTTTCGTTGTAGTAATAAGTGAATAATCTATAATACGCAGGCATTGCATTGGGATAATTCTCAATCAAACCTGAATAGATTTCCATAGCAAGTTCAGTTTGATCAGTGTAGGTATATATTCTTCCCCAGGACATTCCTCCCGCTACTGCATCAATTGCTTCAATTTCAGAAGCTTGTGATTCCGCTTTGTCAACCCCACCTCCTAAAAATCCCGGTGCTTGTAAGTAATATTCAATGAGGCTTTCTCTGGCTTCTATATTCTTAGGAGATAACTCAACAGCCTTTTCATAGTTCTTACGAGAATTTCTAGCTAAGAAAGGTTGCTTAATGGTTGGAGCGTCCTGAGCTCTTGAACCGTACGCATGACCCAGCCACATATGATATTTTGAATTCCCTTTCTGGTAATCTGCTGCTTTATTAAACCAGTCCGTAGCTTTTCCAAAATCTTCCTCATCAAAATAAACTCGACCCATATAGAAATTTGCTTCTGCGTCTTTTTTATTTGATTTGAGGTAGGAACTGAAAAACGATCTGGCTTCCTCAAGTTTTCCATTTTCAAATAAATTTATCCCTTTATCGATAGAAGACTGTGCATAGCTTGCAGAAGCTAACAAGGAAAATAAGGCCAGAAATAAGAACCTTTTAGGTAAAAAACTTAGAAATAAATGCATAGTCGAAGAATGGTTTTGAGTTGCCAAAGAATTACGCTCCTCGCTAATCATTTGTTTCAATCTTCGGAAGAACCGTTATTTTTTTTCTGGTTGTTCCATTTATAGACCAACCTAACTCCTAATCTTGCAAATAGGATAATGGCAATCACCATTACTATATCAAAGGTTTCCATTTATTTAGTCTTGACTATCCAACGATCTATTTTTTTCTCCAATATCTCCAGCGGTAAACTACCGGAGTTCAGTACTTGGTTATGAAACTCTCTGATATCAAATTTATCTCCCAGTTTTTCTTTGGCTTTTCTTCTGAGTTCCAAAATTTTAAGCTGTCCGATTTTATAAGATAGCGCCTGACCGGGAGCTACCATATAACGCTCAATTTCTGAAGTAATGGAAGCCTCAGATTCTGCTTCATGATCTAAAGAGAACTGTATTGCTTGCTCTCTTGTCCATCCTTTGGCATGCATTCCTGTATCAACTACTAAGCGAATGGCACGATGCATTTCGGCGCTTAACATTCCAAAATACTGATACGGATCGGTATACAATCCCAACTCTTTTCCTAACGATTCACTATATAGCGCCCAGCCTTCCACATACACACCTAAACCTTCTGTGTGCATAAATGATGGAAGAGCTGCATTTTCTTGCTGAAGTGAAAGTTGATAGTGATGTCCCGGAATCGCCTCATGCAAAAACAAACTTTCATCACTAAACTTATTGTACCTTTCTACATTTGGGATTGGCACATAAAACACGCCCGGTCTTGAACCATCTTTGGAACCTGAGTTGTATTCTGCTGAAGCAGAGGCTTCGCGAAAAGCTTCTGTTCTGCGAACTACAAACCCTGCTTTGGGAGTCATATCAAATAGCTTTTCCAGTTGTGGTTTCATCCGCTCATGCATTTCCTCAAAATTTTCGATCACCTGCTCCGGATTTTTGAATGGCATTTGTTCCGAACTTGTCCTTACATGATCAAAAAATGCATTCAGATCTCCTTCAAAACCAACCTGATCTTTAACTTTTTCCATCTCACCTTCAATTCGATCCACTTCACTAAGTCCAAGTTGATGGATCTCATCGGGTGTCATATCCGTGCTTGTATGAATCCTCACTAAATATCTATAAGTCTCTTCTCCATTTGGGAGTTCGCCTAATCCAGCCGTTTCAACACTTGCCGGCAAGTAAGTTTCAGTTAAGAAATCCTGTAATTCCTTATATTTTGGAATTAAGCGATCGGTAATCATCCTTCGATAATCATCCTTAATTTGAGTTTTTTCTTCTGAAGTAATCGCATCCGGTAAATTCAATACCGGTGTAAAGAAAACGTGTTCATCAACCGATGTCAGAATAAAATTATCGAGCTGTTTGATCATTTTTCGGGTTATCACTTTATGGTGAACAAAACCCATTTCAATTCCTTCCTGCATTCGCAGTATAGCCGTATCCAGAATAACAAAGTAATCATCTATTCGACTTAACCAGTTTTCATAATCCTGAACCGTATTGAATGGTTGAGCGCTGCTTCCGCTCCCAAGCTGGCCGATATATAAATGCAGAGAGAAAATCTGATTTAGAGGCATAAGCTCCACAATGGGCAACCCAAACTGAGGAGAAGTTGTTATTGGTATTACGTTTTGCAAGCCATCAATTTTTATATCCAGCTCCCACATCAGAGCATCTCGACTTATTCTATTTGATTCAGATAATGCAGCCGGATCATATTTCTCCAGTTTCGTCAGATATTTCTCATAGAATGCTAACTGCTTCGTTTGATATTCATCCGAAATCAAATTCGGAAGAGTGTCATTGTAAGCGATATCACCTGAAATAGTAGATTCGATCGGATTAAAATTCAGTCGTTCCTGAAAGTAGTTTTCGAATACTGCATCAATGGATTTTTCGGGTTTTGATGAACAGCTTAGGAATAGCAATATTGAGCAAAGTAGGATTGATCGAATTGAAAACATCGAAAAGAAATTAGATTGTAAACTTTTTGATTAGTTATCAGAATGTAAAGCTATCCTATTCCCTTCTGTATCTTCAAAAACAGCCATATGTCCGTGATCAGGAGAAATTTCTCGTTTTGGAATAGTCACTTTGCCCCCGGCGGCTTCAATTCTGTCTTCAACAATTTGCAGATCCGGATTTCCATTCAAGTAAATTAAAGGTCCATCTGTATTGCTTGGCTTATACCATGAAGAATTATATACCAATGCACCACTTACAGATTCTTGATCTCCGGGAAAAACCTCCATTTTAAATTCATCGCCCATATCCATGCCGGAAAGCTTAATATCGAAAATTGTCTCGTAGAACTTTTTAGCTCGTTTTATGTCTTTAACCGGAATCTCAAACCATGAGAGCATATTCTTATTCTCCATCTTTCCTCCTTTTTTGTGTGGTTGAAAGATATTAATCGAATCTTATCTGTATTCAAAGATATTTATTTAATCGGTATCCCTGAGTTTCGGTATGGCTTGAATTAGTTCTTTAGAGTTATTGGAAAGATCGTTGACCAATTCCGGTACCCTGTACACTGCCAAATCAGGAATTAATTGAGTGTCTTTAAATTGAGATTGTAACACTTCTTTTTCATTTCCTTTTATCCATTGCTCTAAATTCTCCGGATCTAAAATACATGGCATAGTTGGCTCAAGCGGTTGAAGTAATACATTTGAGGCTTTTGTAATTACCGCAAACTCAATAGACTTTTTACCGTTTTCATCTTCTACATGATGATATAACCCTGCCAAACTGAGTACTTCTCTTTCCAGCATTCTTATATAAAAAGGATACTTATCTTCTACTGATTGCTTCCACAAATAAAATCCACTTGCGGGTATAAGACAAGGTTTTAAATCAAACTCCTTGATGGAACCTTCTTCTACAGATTGCTTGCTGAAGCTGTTAATTTTTTCTTTGCCTGAACTTATTCCCCAAACCCCCGACTTTATTTGCCTGCTCGAATCATGGAAAACAACCGGCATGGGTGCCCCAGGAAACACATTAAACGATGCTTGGTAAAGTGAACTTGAAGTAGAGCTGACTTCAAATATTTCTTCGATGATTTCCTTCTCCGCATGCAAAACATATCTTTCCATAATGGTATAGTTCTTTTAATAGTTAGTATTTTAAGGAATGGATTGAACACTTTAATAACAAGCGAAACACCATGAATATTCTGTACAATAAATCTGAGCAACGTTTTCGCGCCGGAATTCGATTGATCGTTTTTCTAATTCTTTCTGCTCTTCTGATTGCACCTTCCGGATTTTTTGATAATGGTTGGCTGGCTACAATTCTTGTTTCTGTGGGATGTTTTCTTGCAGCTTTTCTTGCGGTGAAAGGGATGGATAAACGCTCATTAGGTGAGATTGGGTTGGGTATAAATAAAACATGGTGGTTCGAATTTGGCTTAGGTGTGCTAGTCGCCTTCTTTGCTCAAACCATCATCTTTTCATTAGAATATGGTTTCTCTTGGTTAGAAATCACTGGTTATGGATGGGAACGAGCAGGAATCGAAATGTGGGGATGGTCTGCTTTTACGTATTTCATAACCATGCTTTCTGTTGGATTTTACGAAGAGTTATTGTTCCGCGGATATCCCATCAAAAATCTTGCTGAAGGCTTTACGGTTGGTAAAATTACTCCTCAACAAGCATCTTGGATTGCTGTACTTTTTACTTCGGTATTATTTGGTTTTGCTCATGCAGGAAACCCCAATGCTACTACCATTTCTACCTTCAATATAATTTTAGCAGGATTTATGCTTGCCATTCCTTTCTTGTTAACCGGTCGATTAGCTCTTTCCATAGGAATTCATTTTTCATGGAACTGGGTAATGGGAGGAATTTATGGGCTCCCCGTAAGTGGACTCGACGGAAGAAGATCAGTTTTGCAAACCAATGAAATTGGACCTGATCTGTGGACGGGCGGCAAATTTGGACCTGAAGCGGGATTATTGGGAATTCTGGGAATGGTATTCATTTTAATCTGTATTCTTCTTTATGTGCGAAAACTAAATCCATCAGGGAAGCTTGAATTGCATGAAAGTTTCTTGAGTGATTACGAAAAATAAACCCCAAGTCATCTTTGTAGATGTTAGGTAATTCGTTGACAGTTTTGTTTTAGATTAAAGAGTCATCCTCCGGCGAAAGCAGAGGATCTCAATCGTTGACAAAGCTGAGGGATGAATAAATGGTTTCAGATATCTTCCTCAATAAGCAGCTTTTGAAAATCAGCACTTCTTAGTATTTATGCGGTAATACATACTCAAACGTAGCCAAGAATTGAACTATTTTACTAATATAAATATCCGGATCTCCTGCATGCGCGTGGAGATGACCTTTTCGTTGTTGTAGACAGTAGCCTTAGATCTAACTCAGATTTATATTCTATTTTTTGTCGATGAATTACCTAACATCT
Organism: Balneola sp.; assembly: GCA_965216175.1. GTDB lineage: Bacteria > Bacteroidota > Rhodothermia > Balneolales > Balneolaceae > Balneola. Next base: position 3,809,940 of record OZ244140.1, on the reverse strand, counting down.
ACAAGGACGAACCCCTAGTGAGATTATTAATATGGTTTGGTGAATTTCCTTTAACGAATCGCCAAACTTTACAAAGATTCTGAAACAAGTTCAGGATGACCCTCTGACTATAAACATAAAAAAAGCGAAGCCTGTTTAAAGACTTCGCTTTTCAAAAACTTTGTGCTGAATATATCAGTCAATAGAATTTAGATATCGATAAAACTCACTATCTGTCGAAATGATAAGTGTCGTTTCTTTATCAATAGTATTGCCGTACGCTTCCATACTTTTCACAAAAGAGTATAAATCCCTAGCCTGACGGGTTTTATTATACGCGCTGTTATAGATAGAAGCTGCTTCAGCATCCGCTTTACCTCGAATGGTCTCTGCCTCACGGAAAGCTTCGGATTGAATACGTTTTAGTTCACGTTCTTTCTCACCATTTATTCTGGAAGCTTCACCTTGACCTTCAGATCTGAATTTATCCGCAATTCTGTTACGCTCTGAAATCATTCTGTCATAAACCGTACGTCGAACTTCTTCCGCATAATTGATACGTTTAAATCTGAAATCCAGTATAGCGATTCCAAGATCTGCTGTTCTTTGATTAGCTAATTCTTGAATTTGTTCCTGGATCTGATCACGTCCAATTTGAATATTCTCTAAAGAATCATTCACAATATCTGCGATAATCCCTTCCGTTTCTGCCTCTCGATTGGATGACCGTATAAGTTCTACCAAATCATGAGATGCAACAGCATTTCTTGTTTCACCATCAAGTATATCATCTAATCTTGATTGAGCTCCACGTTCATTTCCTAATCGCTCGAAATACTTTAGCGGATCAGTAATTTGCCATCTGGCATACGTATCTACAAAAATAAATACCTTATCTTTTGTTGGTACTTGATTCGGATCTCCATCCCATTCCAGATATCGCTTCTCAAAATAATTAGCATCTTGTAAGAATGGAGTTTTAAATTTTAGTCCCGGTGTTGTAATAGCTTCCCCTTTCGGATCACCAAACTGGGTAATAATAACTTGCTCTTTCTCATTTACAATAAATGCAGAATTAAGAAGCACAAATCCAACCACTCCAAGTGCAATCAATAATCCTATTCCTTTAACATTTTTCATGATTACCCTCTTAGTTTTGTTGGTTTTTAACTTTAGCGCCGTCCATTTGCAACTGTAGCAATGGAATCACACTATTTCCTTTTTCATCCGTAATAATCTTTTGTCCCATTCTTGGAAGAATCTCTTCCATGGTTTCCAAGAAAATCCGTGTCTTAGTTACTTCAGGAGCTTTTATATACTCCGAATACAGGTCATTGAATTTAGAAACTTCACCTTCAGCCGTATTTACGCGACTAAGAGCGTACCCTTCTGCTTGTTGAATAGTTTGCTGTGCTTCACCTGCAGCACGGGGAATTACTCGGTTGTAATCAGCTCTTGCCTGATTAATGAGTGTTTCTCTTTGTTGCTCGGCCTCATTTACTCCGTTAAAAGAGGGCTTAACAGGATCTGGTGGATTGGCATCTTGTAATACCATTTGTTCTATCTTTATTCCTAATTCATATTCATCAACAATTGCCTGAATGATCAATTCTGCTTCACTTGCAACCTCAGCTCTTCCGACAGTAAGCACTTCGTTTACCGTTCTGTCTCCAACAATTTGGCGCATAGCTGCTTCTGAAATATCACGAAGAGTTTCGTCAGCATTGCGAACTTTAAATAAATAATTATATGGATTATCAATTCTGAACTGAACTACCCATTCAACATCGGCTAAATTCAGATCACCGGTAAGCATTAAGGATTCGCCACCATATCCTGCTTTACGATAAGATGAATTCACACCTGAGGATGTAGTTCTGTAACCAAATTCCTGCTTTAGTTGTCTTTGAACTGGTACATATTCTACCTGATCAATAAATGGAACCTTAAAATTAAGTCCCGGTCTGGCTTCTCCAACATATTCACCAAAACGCATAATTACGCCAACTTCTTCAGTTTCAACTGTGAAAAATGATTGAAAAACCGTCAATACCACTATTAAACCGATAACTATCGATTTAATATTCTTTGTTATTTTCTCAAACTCCGGTGGTACGTTGAAAGAGAAATCTGTTTCTTGAGCCATGATTTTCGGCCTTAATTATTAGTTCATGTGAATTCGAGATAAAAATAAACCTCCATATATAATATGTCATTTCACGGCGTATGCCTGAAATCCGGATTGTACTTTTATAAAAAATCTTATTAATAAGTTAAATCCAGATTCCTGCCTTCGCAGGAATGACTTAGAGATTGTTTTCTTTGAAAATCGATTTTATATCAAATTCACGTTTAGTTATACTTTTAAGCAAATCACAGTAGTATCATCAGCGAGCTGATAATTACTGAATTTTTGCACTGTTCGTTTAATTTCTTGTGCTATCTCATTAGCAGAAAGATTATCTGTATCAATACGTTCCACCAAGGCCGGAACTTCATCAAATCCAAACCAGTCGCCTTCCTCGTTTACTGCTTCCGGCAATCCATCAGAGTATAACAAGAAAAAATCACCTTTCTTAAGTTTGAATTCCAGATTTTCATATTTCACATCTGGCCTGATACCTAAAGGGAATCTCGGTTCGGGTGTTTGTATAAAGTCCGCTTTACCCTTACGTTTTAATATTGGCTTACAGTGTCCTGCATTTGCTACAGAAAGCGTCTTCGTTTGCAAATCATATCTTGCCATTGCTGATGTGATGAATGTTCTTTTGTCTGTACGATTGTAAATAGGCTCTGAAACTTTTGACAGGATCTCAGCAGGAGAATCCTCTTTTATTCTTGAGAGTATCAATCCACTTGTAAAAATAGCCGGCATAGCAGCGCGCATTGCTTTTCCTGATACATCAACTACGACCATTGTTAACGCTTTTGGAGAACCATCCTCATTATTATTCAGCACATAATCAAAATAATCGCCCCCCACTTCAAAAGAAGGCAAAAAGAAACCATAAACATCAAACCCATCAGCCATCGGTGGTTTTACCGGCATTAATTTATACTGGCTTTCTCGAGCTATTTCAATTTCTTTTTCAACTCTGAGATGCTGACTCATTCGCTCTTCGTATTCGGGCACATAATCTGCTACTTCAGAAAGCGGCATCCCATAGCGATAAGCGATCAATCCATATATCAATGGTAAAGCGATAATTCCCGACTGGGCCCATGAAATATATGCAACTTCGATACTAGGAGAATTCCAATACGGCAAGATCATATACACCGTATAAAATACCCACCATGACGTTAATACAGTTAGAATTCCATATCTTTTATAACCGAGAATAGTAACTATTGATACTGCAAGAAAAATCAGGTAATCTTCAAATAAATCGCCATTTGTTCCGATTAATCTCCCCAATGTTGCTACAAAAAAAGCACTGATTGCAATGCTTGAGATCAACGCTACCCATTTATTGCTAATCCAATGATGGAGAATTCCATATACAAACCCGATTTGAACAAACACAACCAACCAGGTTGTTGTCCAACTACTCATATTCATCGTCAACAGCTGAGCCTTACTTGCCGGAGCTGAAAAACCATATTGGTTATCAAATTGAAAGAAATATAATCCCAAAAAAGAAACCGCTATTGAGAACATCCCTATGATAATTCCGCTCAAAGCAAATCCGTGAATAATTCCTGAACCTGCTTCTTTTACAAAAACTTTCCTTTGCCAAAAGGCGTCAATCACATCTAGTTGTTTGTGTTTTTGTGATCGGGCAATGGCTTCCCAAGCCACATACGCCAATGCCATATATATCCCTATTCCAACTCCAAATATCAAATTACTGATCGCCGATCCCAAAAGTACTGTATTTTCATAGAAAGGCATGAATGAACTCATAGCAAATATAGCCTGCCACCCATATACTGTCACACCAACTGAAGCAAACATGAAAAGTGCCCGCCGCCATTCTACTTTGCCTTTAAATATATTTTTTATTCCAACAACAAAAACGAATATTACTGCTACCAGCAGCGCTCCAAAAAATGCAAACGTAAAAGTGTTTGCTTCAATGGTATTTGCCCGATTTAATTTTTCCGGCTCGAACTCATTTTTAGCTATGAAAGAATTGATCTTATACCCAAACTCCGTTCTAAAATTATCTCCGTCATCATATTCCTTGATCAGTGATTCCAAATTAATTGAAAGCGACTGAGGAAGTGAATAATCATCTCCTTTTCTCAGCCAGTTAAATTCCAATCCCGAACTAAATACAGAAGCGTTATTTGGTTGTGGCGTTTCAGAATTTTGATCTTCCAGATTTATCGAGCTACTATCATCCTCTACGTTTAAAAATTTATACATACTAAGATCATAGCCAAGAATATTCCCAACTACTGCTTCTGCAATTTCTACAGGCGAATTTCCTTTTATAAAAGTTGGATTAGGAGCTCCCTCGTTAGGAAATAACCGGATAACTTTCCCATTATTCGCAAAACGCATTTTAAACCGGCCATAAGATTCAAATAAAGCACCCGGATTTATAATAGCTTCTGGAACTGCTCCCTTTTTTCCGACTATAGTTTCCCAAGATTGAAGATGCCTTTGCTTTTGATTTAGTTCATCAGGAGTAAATTCTTTCTGTAACGTATCAACCAGATTTGAAAAGTAGCTATTATGCTGTTTTCTGCTCGTAAATACTTCCAGGCTATCAAGTGAAAAACCTAAAGCCTGAGACAATTCCCCCGCTTTTTTTTCAACCTGAGCTCTGCTTTCTGAGATTGGAGAGCCGGAATAAAAATCCGTATAGGACCTTAAGAATACAAATGCAGTAAATCCCAAAATACCCAGTAAAATTAATATGTAAGAGTTTTTGGTTATCACCCTTAATCTGCCCTTATATTCAATTTAAATTAGTTACTAAGCAAGCTACGGCTTTTTACCTTTTATGTTACTTGTTTTCTTTTTTTTTAGCCTTTTAATGACTCCTAAACATTCTTAATTTTAAGGAGTAATCAAAAACGGATTTTTATGAATTTCAGACTACGCTTTCACCTGATTGGGGTTGTACTTTTTCTTTTTGCATCGAATACAACCTTTGCCTTTCAGAGTAACCAAGCATCCACTTTAGCTACCCCTCAAAAATCAGTTCATACTTTTTTGCATTGGCAGCAAACCGGTCATCAGAATTATGACAAGGTAGCCACTACCATGAAACTTGCTAAGGTATCAAAAGAAGAAAAGATAGAACTTGCCCGGGAACTTAAAAAAGTATTAGATGCTAAAGGTTTGCTGGTTCAGTACGACGCTATCCCTAATGCCCGAAATTATGTCGATAGCTTATCTGGATTGCAGCAGTACATTTTGTTTGATGAATTACCTGAAATATATTTGATAAAATACAATGAGGAATGGGTTTTTTCGGAGGCTACTATAGATCAAATTCCTCAATTATACAGAGATACCTTTTCATCGCTCATGGAAGCCGTTGTTAATGAACTCCCTGACTCTTTAAAAAATGAATGGCTTGGATTAGAGATATGGCAATATCTAGCCATTTTTTGTTGGTTACTGCTTGGGTTGATACTTCGTAAGATTTTTGAATTTATACTCGACAATTATATTCACAGGCTTGCTAAAAAAACCAAATTCACATGGGATGATGATTTAATAGATGGAATTGATAAACCTGCCGGATTTATATTCATGATGTTTTTCTGGCTCGCAACATTTACTAATCTTCAACTTTCAGTTACGGTAAATCATTACCTCTCCATTATCCTTGAGGTCGTTGTCTCACTCGGTTTCATTTGGCTTTTTTATAACCTTTCGGATGTATTTTCTAAGTATCTCGGAGTTCTTACTTCCAAAACAGAAACCAAATTAGACAATCAACTGGTTCCCCTAATTCGTAAGACGCTTAGATTTTTTGTATTGCTTATGGGAGTGATTTTAATTCTCCAAAACAATGGCTATAATGTTGCATCTCTTATCGCAGGACTTGGAATAGGTGGTCTTGCAGTTGCTCTTGCCGCCCGGGATACACTGGCTAATTTCTTTGGTTCGGTTACTATTTTTGTTGATAAACCTTTTCGAATCGGTGATTGGATAAAAGTTGGAAGCGTAGAAGGTACTGTTGAAGAAGTTGGGTTCCGATCTACAAGAATCAGGACTTTTTATAATTCTTTGGTAAGTGTGCCAAATTCCAATATTTCTAATAACGATGTAGATAATTTAGGACTCCGAGAATACCGGCGATTGCTCACAACTTTGAACCTTACTTATTCTACATCTCCTGAGCAGATGGAAGCGTTTGTGGAAGGAATTAAAGCAATAGTTAAATCTAATTCTCATTTTCGCCAGGATTTCTATGAAGTTCACTTCAATGCCTTTGGTGCTCATTCGTTAGATGTCATGATTTATGTGTTCTTTAAAGTACCTGATTGGAGTACCGAGCTTCAACAAAAACATAATTTCTTTTTAGAGATACTTAAGCTTGCTGATGAAGTGGGTGTCGAATTTGCTTTCCCAACTCAAACTTTACATGTGGATTCTTTTCATAAAGATGAACCACGACAGGTTGGCGAAGCCAGAACAGAAGAAGAGCTTGCGGCGAGTGTTACTGAATATGGACCAAACGGATCTAAAAGCAATCCCGAAGGATTACGAATTTTCAAAGACGGGAAAGAAGTAGATTTTGGGAGTGGGAAGTAGTTAAGCTATAGGTGTTAATACTACGTTCACGGCTCTCATAAGTTTATCTTCCGAAATGGGTTTTGTGAGAAATCTTGATTTTGAAACAGATTTTGCTCTCTTCATGTTTTCAGGATCTGAGTTTCCGGTGATAAAAATTACGGGTACTTCAGAAAATGCTCTTATTTTTTCCATTGCAGTAACTCCGTCCATTTCTCCCTGCAGACAAATGTCCATGATCACAACTTCTGGTTTGTATTTTTTTACCAAGTCAACGGCTACTGATCCGCTTTTAATTTCTCCAACAGTTTTAAATACTGCTTCTTTCAAATAATTCTCGTATAGAAGTGAAAGGATCAGATTATCCTCCACGATCAAAGCTGTTTTTGTAACTTTTTGATTCTTCATACCCTTAATTATTTTTGTTTAGACCAGCCCATATACTCTTCACCTTAATCAGTTAAACTCTATTCTTTTAAATCTTCGGATTGGCTTACAGCCTCGTTAAAATCTTTTTCTGTTACCGGTTTTACTAAGAAAATCGAATTTGAAATTAATTTTGCCTTTGAAAAGTGAAATTCATCTGAATTACTGCTGGCAAAAATTACCGGTGTTTTTGAAAACTCTCTTACTTTCACCATTGCTTCGATGCCGTCAATTTTACCTTCTAGCATAATATCCATAATGATAAGATCAACTTTCTCCTTTTTTAATATCTCAATTGCTTTTTCACCACTAGTAACTTCAGCGGTAATGTCTATCCCCATCCGTTTAAGATATTGCCTGTAAATAACTGCAAGAAGAAGATTATCCTCTACTACAATTGCTTTTTTCATTATAACCCTGTCTGATAACGCCAATTTATACAGTTATCGTTTATTCCCAGAATTTCTTAAATCATTGCCCCACATAAAAAAACCCTGCTTACCGAAAGTAAGCAGGGTTTAAATATTCATTTGTAAAATTTACACTTATTTCTCTTGTTGTTCCTTTCCAAATGCTTCGAATACCATTTTCAAATCACTGGCAACATCTTCACTTGTTCTTCCTTCAATTCTATGCCGCGGGATCATCGCCTTAATTTCGCCATCAACAAAATAAGCGAACGCCGGTGAAGAAGGTGGGTATTCACTGAAATAAGCTCTTGCATGAGCCGTAGCTTCTTTGTCTTGTCCTGCAAAAACAGTGACCATATGATCAGGCTTCGTTTCAGAATTTTCTAAAGCTATACCAAGTCCGGGCCGAGCATTTCCTGCAGCACAACCGCACACTGAGTTTATCGCCATTAACATGGTGCCTTTATATTCTTTCATTGCTTTGTCTACATCTTCAGGAGTTTTAAGTTCTTCTACTCCAAACTGTGTAAGCTCTTCTCTCATCCAAGAAGTATCGGGTCCCATTCCAAATCCAAATTGCATATCTGCCTCTTTATTTTATTGATACTTAATTTACTAACTATTTTGTTTTAAAACTTAAATGACTAATGACGGACGACTACTGACAATCAATCTATGTTATAATTCTCAGTTTCATCACTAACTCGATTATTTTTTGAGTTTGCTTTGATTGCTTTTCTCATTGCAAGAATTTTTGCTGAAAGCTTTTCAGAAAACGAATATAATTCTTGGTACTTCGTATCATCGATAAATTTATGTTCTTTCATTAGCATAAAACATGAAACTGCTTCCATCAAGGATCTGTGTGCATATCCTAAAAATCGTAACTGTTCAGGATCAGTTTGAGAAGTTGAGCCTTCAGCTATGTTTAATGGAACCGAAGTTGCTGCTCTACGAATTTGAGAATTAAGATTAAACTTTTCACTTTCAGGCATAGTTTTTATCAATGAATATACCTTACTGGTTAATTCCATTCCCAACTGCCACACTTCCAATTTCTCAAATTTAAACGCCATATTTTTTAATAAAAAAGACGATGAGAAAGCTCACCGTCTTTCGTCAATAGTCGTTCGTCGTTTACTTCGCGTTAGCAAAATTTTCGTTTACCTGATCCCAATTGATAACATTCCAAAATGCTGAAATGTAATCGGGACGACGGTTTTGGTAGTTCAAGTAATAAGCATGTTCCCAAACATCCAAGCCGAGAATCGGAGTTAATTCATCCATTAGCGGACTGTCTTGGTTAGCTGTTGAGTGAACTTTCAAATTTCCGCTTCCATCCACAGAAAGCCATGCCCAACCGGAACCAAATCTTGTTCCTGCTGCATTGCTGAATTCCTCTTTGAACTTATCAAAGCTACCAAAAGCATCATTAATTGCTCCGGCAATATCTCCGTCAGGATTTCCACCACCTTTTGGGGATAGTATCGTCCAGAAAAGCTTATGGTTGGCATAACCGCCACCATTATTGATCACGCCCTGCTTAACTTCATCCGGTACTTCATTAATTCGGGTAAGAACTTCTTCAATATCCAGATCAGCAAAAGCGTGTCCTTCAAGAGCTGCATTTACTTTATTTGTATAACCTTGATGGTGCTTAGTATGATGGATTTTCATCGTTTTAGCATCAAAATGAGGTTCTAGTGCGTCGTATGCGTATGGTAATTCTGGTAATTCGTAAGCCATGATTCCTCTGTGTTAATTAAAATTTCATATTCCTGATTAGCATCTACAAATTTGATGCCATCTTTTCTGCTCATTAAAATAAGCAATGACACTGTCAAATTCGTTCCTACCAGCATATATAGTGTCTATCTCTGCAATTTGTTTATACTATAAGAGAATAGAACATCTGATTTACGTCAAAAAAAGATTTATCTTTACGACTCACACTCACTCTTATCTATTTATGAAATACGATTACGACGTTATTATTCTGGGCAGTGGCCCGGCAGGTTTTTCTTGTGCAATGCAAAGTTCCAAGTTTGATAAAAAGGTATTGGTTATTGAGGCTAACGAAGAGCATCTCGGAGGAGCCTGGATCAACTCCGGAACAGTTCCAAGCAAGGCATTACGCGAAACCTCACGTATTATTCAGCGTTTTCAAAACCAATTCCCTCAGGAGGCGAAAGAAAAACCGTACACAAAATACCTGATGGCAGACCTTCTTTCTTATAAAGATCAAATACTGGAAAGCAAGAACAAGAAAGTGGAAAAAGATCTTTCCAAAAACGAAGTCGACACTTATCGCGGTTATGGTACTTTAATTGATAAAAACACGGTAGAAGTAAAAAATTGGGAAGGTGAGAAAAAGAAATTTACAGCACAATATATCCTTCTTGCTACCGGAAGTCATAACAAAGCACCCGATGGATTTGATGTAGATCATAATATAGTGTTAGACGATAATTCGGTGCTTTCCTTAACTCATATTCCTCGCCGAATGGTTGTTATTGGCAGTGGTGTGAACGCTCTTGAATACGCAACTACTTTCGCTTCGCTTGGTACCAGAGTAACTATTCTCAGCTATACGTCTGAATTTCTTCCTTTTCTTGATGAAGACATCAATGCTGAACTGGGAAAAGTTCTAAAAGTCAATTCCATCGAAATTATAAAAAAAGTTAGAGATCTTTCTATTGGTGTCAATGATATGCGTGGATCTGTAGAAGTAATGCATACACTCAAAGGCGATAAAGAAAAAGGGAGAAAATATGTTCTGGAAACTGAGCATGTCCTTTATTTGGGGAAAAAACTCCCCAATACAAATGGGATTGGACTAGATAAGGTTGGAGTAGAATTAGATGAGGAAGGTTTCGTAAAAACTGATGGCACCTTCAGAACATCAGTCGATAGCATTTTTGCAGCTGGCGATGCTTCAGGATTCCCAAGATTAGCTTCTGCTTCTTTTTCTCAGGGAAGAATTGCTTCTTGTGAAATGTTTAGAGAAGACAACTCTCTCGAAATGCCTGAGGAAATTCCATTTGCCATATATTCCATACCGGAAATTTCTAATATTGGCTTGACGCAGAAAGAAGCTACGGAAAAAGGTTTTAATGTTGCTGTGGGTCGGGCTTACTATAAAAATATTACGCAAGGAGATGTAAGTAATCAACAAACAGGATTACTTAAAATCGTTTTTGACCAAGATACTTTTAAGATTCTTGGTATTCATATAATTGGTGAGCGAGCAAGTGATTTGATTCATTTAGGTCAAGCAGTGATGAATTTAGGTGGAGATATCCGATACTTTATTGATCATGTTCTAAACTACCCAACCTATAGTGAGGCTTATAGAATTGCAGCCTTCAATGGTCTCAATTTTGTTCACAAAGCTGGAGTTAAGTACAAAAAAATCCTTAAGTAAACACCGAACGTGGAACGGATGAACTTCGGAGTTGGATGTTCAATGTTCTTCTGTTCAAATGTAGTGATACGCTTTAGGCAATCCCATTGAGTCTTTTTCGACCTCAGCAGGAATAGTTTTGAGAGGTTTTTCCTTTGACCATTTTGCATAAAGAGCTAATACCATAGCGTCAACTATATCATCTTCACTTACTTCGCTTCTACGATATTCTTCTTTGATATCTCTGAAGAAGTCGTCTACAATGGGTTCATGCTCTTCAATAAGTTTCAGCCTATGTTTGATTCCTTTTTTCAAGTTCTTCTTTTGAAAAATCACTCCAGCATTTAACTTTTGGAATAAATGCTCCGGGTGACTTTCCAGTATCTTTTCTTCTAATCCCTTATGAGAAGTAAGTAAATCATCGACCATTTGAATTTTTGGGGTGATATTCCACGATTGAAGAGACAGTTTTTTCTCTGTGTATTCATAGCTGATCATATTTGCTTCCACATAGCTTGGTGCTGCCAAAGCCGGGCGTATCGGTGGTGAAAAAACGCTGGATGAATAAGTTCCTCCAACTTCTTTTCTCATTAAAGCATCACATTCACGGGTATAATCTTCGTCTTCTAAACCGATCGGCATATCCAGAAAAATTCGATCTGTTTCCAAAAACTTTTCTTCTAACTGTTCTTTAGTTTCAAGAACTTCGTAGCGTTCGTTACCCTCATCGAATGAAATAAACAACCATCCGATCTTACACCCATCAATGCCACCTGTTTTCATCAGTTCAATTTTTTCTTAAGAGCAATATGTAGCTCATCCAGTTGATGCTTATCCACCACATCAGGACTGTTATCCATGATGCTTTGTGCTTTTTGATTTTTAGGGAAAGCAATAACATCTCGCAAACTTTTCGAGCCCGTCAATAACATTACAATCCTATCCAAACCAAGAGCAATTCCACCATGAGGAGGAGCTCCATATTTAAAAGCCGAAAGTAAGAAACCAAATTTCTCTTCTGCCTCTTCTTCACCTATTCCCAAAAGCTCAAACATCCGTTGCTGAACTTTTCGATTGTGAATTCTAATAGATCCACCACCAATTTCGCTACCGTTTAAAACCAGATCATAGGCTCTTGCTTTAACCGCAGCCGGATCACTGTCGATCAGCTCCATGTCTTCTTGTTTTGGAGAAGTAAACGGGTGATGCATCGCATGATATCTGCGAGTTTCTTCATCCCATTCCAGTAATGGAAAATCTGTTACCCATAGCAGATTGAATTTTGAATCATCGATCAATCCAAGATCTTTCCCCATCATCAATCTAAGTTGACCAAGTTGATTTAGAACATCAGGCTTTGGTCCGGCAAGTATAAGAACTAAGTCTCCTTTTTCAGCTCCAGACGCTTCCACTATTTTAGATACAATTTCTTCTGTAAGGAATTTCCCAACGCTACATAAAGGACCATCTTCCTGCATTTTGATGTAGATCAATCCACCGGCTCCGGTTTCCTTTTTAACGCGATCTGTTAAACGATCAATAGCGCCACGACCCATTTCCCCTTGTCCGGGAACTGTAATTCCAATTACTCCTCCACCATTTGCTACTGTCCCTGAAAACACTTTAAACTCAGCATCTTTCACTATATCAGAAAAATCTTTGAACTCCATACCGAACCGAATATCCGGCTTGTCAGAGCCATAGGTGCTTAAAGCGTCATCATAAGTCATTCTTGGAAAAGGAGTCTCGATATCAACATCTATCGTTTCCTTGAAGATCATTTTCATCAATCCTTCGTGGTACGTATAAATATCGTCTTCAGAGACGAAACTCATCTCCACATCCACTTGCGTGAATTCAGGCTGACGATCAGCTCTCAAGTCCTCATCTCGGAAACACTTTACAATCTGAAAATATCTATCGAATCCTGATACCATCAATAATTGCTTGTAAGTCTGTGGACTTTGAGGCAAAGCAAAGAACTTACCTTCGTTTACTCTACTTGGCACCAAATAATCGCGAGCTCCTTCCGGCGTACTTCTCATCAAAACCGGAGTTTCCACTTCAACGAATTCATTCTTGTGATAATAAGACCGGATCGCTTGATAGGCTTTGGAACGCAACATCATTCTCTGCTGCATTTCAGCTCTTCGCAGATCTAGGTAACGATATTTTAAGCGAACTTCTTCGTTCGTAGTAATTCCATCTTTAATTTCAAACGGTGGCGTTTCGGCTTCTGAATAAAAAATAAGATCCGTTGCTTCAACTTCAATTTCACCGGTAACCAGATTAGAGTTTTTATTCTCATCTCCACGGCTAATTACTTTTCCTTTTACACCGATCACATATTCTGCTCTCAATTCTTCAGCTTTTGCATGAAGATTTTTATCCGTTTCTGTAAATAATACCTGAGTAATTCCGTACCGATCTCTGAGATCGATAAAGATAACACCACCAAGATCACGGCGTGGACCAACCCAGCCATTTAATATTACTTCGTCTCCGATATTCTCGGTAGTTAATTCTCCGCAGGTATGGGTTCTTTTTAAAGTCATTTTTTGGTTAAGTGAATCGTAGAATGAAAACTTTGGTTATACAATCTCCAAAAATAAGGAATACAAAAACGAATAGCTTGTTTCATGTGGTTTGATACTATTTTTTTGATTAATACTTTTGCAACCTTTTTTATGACGGGTTTGATATGGTATGTACAACTGGTTCATTATCCTTCATTTCGCTTCATAGATGAAGATAATTTTCAGAAATTTCATACTCATCACTCAATTAAAACAGGTTTTATTGTAATGCCAATCATGAGCATTGAACTCGCTTCTTCGGGTGTTCTTGCGTGGAACGACGGCTGGTCAACACTAAATGCCCTCGGTTTTTATCTTGTAATTCTTATCTGGTTTTCCACCTTATTCTTTTCTGTTCCTAAGCATAATGCACTTAAACACGGGAAGGTTGACTCACTTATTGACGGGCTGGTAAAAACCAACTGGTACAGAACTGTTTTATGGAGCATTAAGAGTATGTTGAGCTTTTGGGTTCTTCTTCTGTTCTTTAAATAGATATCATGATATAACTCTTCCAGAGTTTTATATAAACAAATTTCTTACAAATATTTCATTCAACTCTGGAAGAGTTTGTAAAGCTTGTTAGTGAGTCTTTAAAAAAATAGTTGTCTAACCAACTATTTTAATTAAATTAGTTTTCCATTTGTAAACCATTGAGCCTGGGGAGGTCTCATGGGTACTATTACCACAGTTGTCGCAGACGGCAACGAAATATTCAGACATGGTTTAAGTTCCATTTTGCGCGAGGATGATTTTGATATTCTCAGCGAAGTAGATAATGGTGCGCTTATTTTAACCGCTTATGAAAGCGTGTTGCCCGATCTGTGCGTGCTGTCCTTCGATATGCCGGAGATAAGTGGGGTTCAATTAGCTAACAAAATTCTTCAAAAGTTTCCTGACGCTAAAATTCTGATTCTTGCTCAAAATGCTTCTGAAAACACACTGGATGAATTTCTGGATTCAGGTGCCAGTGGACTTCTTCTTAAATCCGCAGATAAAATTGAACTTCTTGAAGCCGCTAAAAAAATCTCGGTCGGAGAAACACATCTTGGTAAGCAATTTTCCAAAATGATGACCCGAGAATATTTAAGATTATCCAGATTGAAGAAAGGGAATCGTTCTTCAATTACACCTCGTGAACAGGAAGTATTGTCCTATTTAGTAAAAGGATTGACCAGTTCAGAGATTGGAGAAAAATTGTATATCAGCTCCAGAACTGTAGATAAACATCGCACCAATCTTCTTAAAAAATTAGGATTAAAAAATACCGCCAGCTTAGTTCGGTACGCTCTTAGTAATGATGTGGAATAGTATACTTATCTAAGGTAGATTTATCGAAATTCATTAAAAAAAGTGGGCAATTCCTTGTTTCATTAATTCCCGACTCTGTAATTTGTCATTTGAATTTTGGTGTTTGGTTTTTTTCTACGTAAAAACACGTAGTCAAATTACGCAAATCTCTCCATTGAGCGTTATCCGTCATAGACTTATGTTTTAATTGCAAATGGGGTAATAGCCGTCTGTAGATGATATTAGCCGTCCTACATTGATTTGGGGACGGCTTTTTTTATGATGGTCTCCGCTTTTTCTCTCTTATTCGATTTAAAATACACTAAATGTTTTAGGTTTTTCTTCATCATCTCCTCTCTTCAGTTTTCCTTCAAAATTTAGGGTTATCTTTTTTTGCTATGAAAATTTTAATTATAGAAGACAATCAAGATTTATTGGAAAATATTCTCACTTACTTGAAACGGGGAGGATATCGTTGTGAAGCAGCGCCTGATTACGATACCGCTTTCAATAAAATTATGTCTTTCACTTATGATATTGCGCTCATTGATCTGATGATTCCGGGCGGAAGTGGACTTCAGGTTTTGAGAGAACTGAAATCTGCCCGTCCTCAAACAGGAACTATAATAATTTCTGCAAAAAATTCTCTGGACGATAAAGTTACCGGTCTGGAATATGGTGCCGACGATTACCTTACCAAACCCTTTCAGCTTGCCGAATTACATGCTCGCATTAAAGCTGTTTACCGCAGAAATAATCTGAATGGAAATGATGTAGTTCAAGTCAATGAAATTTCTATTCATACAAAAAAGATGGAAACGAAAGTAAACGACACCGTTGTAGATCTGACTCCGAAAGAGTATGATCTGTTGCTCTATTTTTCTTCCAATAAAAATCATGTGCTTTCCAAGCAAACTATCGCTGAGCATTTATGGGGTGATTATGTGGGACATTTAGACAATCTGGATTTTGTATATCAACACATCAAAAATCTGAGAAAAAAACTTATTCAAGCAGGGGCAAATGATTATATCGAAAGCATTTACAGTATCGGTTACAAGTTCAATGTTAACAGGAGATCGCCTTGAAGCTGTTCACTAAGTTTCTACTTATTTATCTCGCCGTAAGTGTTGTTGTACTCGGTATAGGTGGTATTATATCCTATCATATCATCAAAGATGAAATAGACAAGGAATTGAAGTTTGAATTTCTTGACAGGATTGACAGAGTTACTTACTTGTTGGAACAAGGAAAAACCTTTGCCAAATTCAGAGAGATCGATCAGGATGAAAATCTGGTTATTGTTCCTTTAGATACTTTTAAAGAAAATAATACACAAGTATCTGACACATTGATTTGGGATGACCGTTTTGAGCGTGAAGAAAAAAATGTGAAAGTTTCTGCATTCAGAAACATCAACGATACAACTTACTTTATTTCTACATATGGAAATATGATCGAATCTGATGATGTAAGAGAAGCTGTTATTTCTATTCTGCTTTGGATTTTGGGACTACAGGTACTTGGTGCAGCCGGTATTGGATTTGTAGTTTCAGGACCTTTATTTAAACCATTTCGGAAAACGCTTAAAAGAATTCAAAATTTTCAAATTAATGAAAAACAATATCTGAAAGCCGAACCAACTAATGTAAAAGAATTCAGAGATTTGAATATTTTTGTTGAAGAAATGACAAAAAAAGCTGTTTCTGATTTCAACAATTTGAAGGAATTTGCCGAAAATGCCTCTCACGAACTTCAAACTCCTGTTGCTATTGCTAAAGGAAAATTGGAACTGCTTACAGAAACCAACCTGAATGAGCAACAATACAGCTATGTGGAAAAACTGGAAACAACGCTGAATAAACTTTCTCGACTGAATGATTCTTTGGCATTGTTAACAAAAATTGAAAACCATGAGTTTTCCACAAACGAAACGGTAAATATAAGTAAGATAGTTAAGGATGGAATTGATGCTTTTCAGGAGTTATTAAGCCTCAATAATCTACAATTAGTTACAGATATCAGTGATTCTACAATACTGAAAATCCACCCCTCACTTGCCGAGATTATGTGGTCAAACCTATTCCGAAATGCTATTACCCATAACATTCAGAATGGTGAAATTAATATTAGCCTGAATACCGACTACCTCGAAATTTCAAATACCGGAAAAGAATTGACTACTGACCCTTCTGTCCTATTTGAAAGATTCAAAAAAGGGGAACAGAATTCCGAATCGATTGGCTTGGGTCTTTCCATCGTAAAAAGAATAGTTGATCAAAACGAAATGCTCATCTCTTATACCTCAGAAAAAAACCGGCACACCATTCGAATTAGTTTAAAGAGTGTAAAAACAGACTAAACTTCAACATTGCTTCAGTTTTGCTACAAAATCGGCGCAAGGTTGTGGGTTAACTTTGATTGCATAATCAGTTAATTCAATAAACAAATGCGAATGATTAATTTGAAAGCCTTGGCTTTTACGCTCTTAATCCTGCTCGTATCAGTCAATTTAACAGCACAAGATTCTGAAGCTTCAGGCAATCTCACCGGTAAAATTCATGATAGTGACGGCGAACCATTAATAAATGCAACTATTGCAATCTATCAAAGTGATTCACTCCTTACCGGTACCATCAGTGACTCTCAGGGAAATTTTTCGGTTCAACTCGATCCCGGTTCTTATTCAATTGAAATAGCTTTTCTAGCTTTTGAGAATCTCAGAAAAGAGATAATTCTTAGAGCAGATGAGAACCTTGATTTGGGGGTCATTACACTTCAGCCTTCACAAGCCGAACTGGACGAAGTTGAAGTACGAGGAGAGCGTTCTTATATGGAAATGAATTTTGACAGTCGCTCTTTTAATGTACAGGATGATATTACAAGTCTCGGAGGTTCTGCTTTAGACGTGCTCGATAATGTTCCTTCCATTTCAACTGATTTTGAAGGAAATGTGAGTTTACGTGGAAATCAAGGTGTACAAATTTTAATCAATGGCCGACCGTCAAACCTGGTAAGAAACGGAACCGATGCCTTAAGCAGCATCCCTTCCGGATTGATTGAAGAAGTGAAGATCATCACTAATCCTTCTGCTCGTTACGCCGCAAATGGAACCGGTGGTATAATCGATATAATTCTAGTGGAAGGAGCCGAATTAGGATTTAATGGAACGGTACGTGCAAATGCCGGTTATCCACAGGATTATAGTCTTGGGGCGAACGTAAATTATCAAAAGAAAAAAATTAACTGGTTTGCAAATGCTCAGGTTGAATACGAGAATGAACCCGAAACAGGCAGTACTTTTCAAAGTTTCAGCAACGATACAACCTATGCTTACAACGAATCTTCAGAAACTGACGAAACTGAAAAGGAAGCAAGTTTTAATATAGGAGCAGATATCTTTTTGGATAACGATCAGATCGTGACTATTTCATCCAGAATTAATGTAGAAAATCAGATTGAAGACCGGAATGTAAATTATATCGATTATGATCCTGATAACGATCAAGTGTACCAATCGGTAAATCAAAGTTGGGATATAGTTCAGGAAACGGAACGGGAAGTACTGGAAGATGAAACGGAAAATGATTTTGATGTCCGAGTCCAATACGAGAAAAGATTCAACAAGAATCGAGATCATAAATTGGTGGCAGATCTCGATTTTGAATTTGGACAAGAAAATGGGAAAATAAACTTCGACCAATTTGTGCAACAAGGCAACGGAACTGCTGTTCAGCAACGAACCAATGCCGGTGAAGTGTACCGGGAAGCTCGTTTCGATGTAGATTATGAGCAACCCCTTGGTGAATCAGGAAAACTGGAAGCAGGACTTCGTTATGATTATGAATGGCAGGATAATGATTATCTGGTAGAAGAATTTCAAAACGGAAACTGGGTTCGGTCTGACCAAAATATCGGGCCTGCTGATAATTTTATTTATTCTGAAAATATTAATGCTCTCTATGGAATTTATTCGGGCGAAATCAAACCGTTTACTTATCAGGTAGGACTTCGTGTCGAAAATACAAGAATTAGTTCGCAATTAGATGAATCAGGCACTTCCAGCTCTCAGGATTACACAAACTTTTTTCCCAGTGCCTTTTTATCCTATACGATCAACGAGCTGAATTCAGTACAGTTGAGTTATAGTCGCAGAATTTCCAGACCCTGGTCGGGACAGCTATTGCCTTTTGTGGAAATCGAAAACGACAGAAACCGTGAAGTTGGAAACCCTGACCTGAAGCCGGAATTCAGCAACTCTTATGAAGCAGGCTATTTACGGTACTGGGAAACAGGTTCCATTCTCACCAGTTTTTATTACCGGCATCGAACAGAAGTTATTGAAGATGTATCGACCATTGAAAATGGGATTACAACAGAAACTCCTATTAACCTGGCAACAGAGGATGCCTGGGGAGTTGAGTTTTCAGCCGACCAAAAGCTTTTTAACGGACTTCAACTTTCGGGTAGTTTAAATATTTACCAGTCTAATAGAGAAGGAAGTTTTCAAAATCAGATTTATCAAAGTGAATCAGAAACTTTCACCAGTCGTCTGAGGCTTCGATGGCAGTTTCTGGATGGCTGGAACTTTCAGTCGTATCTATCTTATCGCGGAGCACAACAAACCACACAGGGTACGCGAGCGGGAAGGTCTTTTGTAGGAACAGGGCTATCAAAAGATTTTTTGGATGGCAAAGCTAACATTTCCTTAAATATCAGAGATCTGTTTAATTCAAGGAATAGTGACCGTGAAATAATTCAACCATTTTCATATACAAACAGCCAGTATAGTTGGTCTAGCAGAGCATTTCGTTTAAATCTGCGTTATAACTTTGGTGGGAATTGATCAGTTAGAAAAAATTGGTTGCCTTATATTAGCCATCCTACATTGATTTGGGGACGGCTTTTTTAAGGATAAAAATCTTCGGTTCTTCCCGAAATCTGATGTTTTTTATCTGATTGCCTCAGTTCATGAAATTTCATTTCCACTATACTGTTGTGCTCTTTTACCTGCTTACCAAGTGTGAACAGATCATAAAAAGCACCTAATCCAAAAACGCCTCCTGTTGCGAACCATCCAAGTCCGGTTCCGTATTTTTCAAGATAAAAACGTTGAAAACCAAGTGTTCCGAAAAAACCGATCAGCCATAACAGGTATGCGATCTTTTTAGATTTAAACTGACTCGGATCTTTAAACCTTTTAGGAATCAGAGACTTCTTTCCGGTTCCCGCTTTTTCCAGAAATTCATCTATACTTACCAGAACTCTTTTTGCAAGTCGCTTTACTCTTGGATTGCCACTCTCAGCCAGATCCAGTTCCCCTTCAAGAATTCCTTTTTCGAACACAAACTCGTCCAGTAGTTTATTGATGTCAATTTTCCCATTCAAATGAGCTTTGATCTTTCGGTTCAAATTCTGGAGTGAATCATTAATTGAAGTGATCAGATTGGATTGCTCTTTTTCCTCATCGGTCAGATCTTTTGCCACTTCTTCATATTTCTCATACGCCTTTAGAAATACATTTTGAGCAATATAAATGAGTTCTAGTTGATCTGATCTGTTCACGTTTGTTAGTTTTATTCAAAAAATTATACGGCTAGCTGATACCTTTAAAGACAAAAATTGTTACAAATCTTGTAATCCATCAGTTATATTAATATAACTCTGAACATTCTTCCATTTTTAAAAATAACTGCGAATCCTGTTTTAAAATGCTTTGATTCATAGTTGACATGAGTTTTACCATGTATTAATTCCATGCAGTCCTTAACGGTTTTATTTATGAGACATTGGAAATGTCCGATAACTCTATAATTGTTTCTGAGACAACAACCTTGTTCACGGGTACATAAAACTGTTTTTAGGCGACTATATTTCTCTGCCTGTAAACAAAAATGTCCGATAAATGTCTCATAAAATGTCTCATAAATTTTTATTGTTTGAATCGGAGGTGATAACGAGTTCCTTTAGCTGTTCCAGTCTTTTCAAAAATATTCATTTCAACTAATTCGGTTAAATCTCGCGTAATAGTTTTACGATTTACCTCCGGAAATTTTCCGTGGAGATCTGAAGCTCGTAATTCTTTGTTTCGAGCCAAATCAATAGCTTTTATTTGCCGTTCGTTCAAATCAACACTATTCAAATCAA
This sequence comes from Balneola sp., assembly GCA_965216175.1. Lineage (GTDB taxonomy): Bacteria > Bacteroidota > Rhodothermia > Balneolales > Balneolaceae > Balneola. The sequence goes on along the minus strand of OZ244140.1, from coordinate 3,789,009 downwards.
TAGTTTCGAGTGCCGCATCAAACCGAACTACAAAACTATTTCCTTCTTCTCTGAATTCAGGTTCTGCATGTCCGGCCGCTTTCAAATTTTCTTTCATTCGTAGTGTCCCAGAACCAAATTGTTCAATGTATCCTGAACGAAAGAATGTTTCAGCAATTAGAGGATTTCGACGTATGGAAGGATGAGCTTTATTCAACTGATCAATAGTAATACCTTCCGGTAAAGTACCCGGGCTTTGAAACAGAATATGATCATCAAAAATCTTAATCTCGATATGTGCATTCGTAATATGATAATTACGATGTGCAAGTGCATTCAATACTGCTTCACGAATAGCTGGTATAGGATACTCCCAAACCTCTTCCCGTTGAAAAGAATCTCCAGTAATTTTATATCGTTTCTTCAAAAGTGTTTTAATGATCTGTTCTGTTTTCTGAAGCTGATTAAAAAGATTTTCGCCGATAGTGTGGTCATCCAAAATGATAGATTCATTTTTAAATCGACCAATACGTACCTTAGCAAAGCGGAATCCTGGAGCGGTTCGTTTTCCAAACAATAACAAAGCTGCGTTAGTAATTTTATTATCAACAATTAATCCCAATCGTTCATAAAATTCTTCGACATTCATTTCACTAGGTGCTGTTCCATACATTTTTTCAAAAGCTGAGAGAGCAATAGAAATAGTTAATGGCTCAGCTAAATCTTTATAGTTCACATCATCTCTTAATTGAGAATCCCAATCACCATCTTCTTTCAAACGCTCCACCAACTCATCAATTCCCATCTCTCGGGTAGTATTCCCAACACGCTTGTAAAACCTTCCCCGGAGACGAACCAAATATCCACTCTTTTTCACTATAACCTGCAGAAACTCATCACTACCATTTTTGTGAAGAATAACTTCAGGCTGAATTCCCAACACACTTTCAATTTGATTGATAATCTTTTGTTGGGTTTTATCGGTAATTTCTCCACCAATTAGTGTGCGATCGTCTTTCACTCCAAGAAATAATGACCCTCCTTTGGTATTAGCAAAAGCACAAAGCGATTTCAAAGCATCATCTTTAAATGATTCTTTAAGCTCAACAACTTCGCTTTCTTTTAACTTAGACGGATCCATATTCTTTGATAAGCTTGTACTTTTGCAACCAATTATAATGGAAGGGAAGATCGTAATCAAAGTCCTTTTAAACTAAAAAAGCTCAACCTGTTTCCAAGTCGAGCTTTTTTAATGTAGCGTGGGACGGAATTGAACCGTCGACCTCACGATTATGAGTCGTGCGCTCTAACCATCTGAGCTACCACGCCGTATTTGGTTATGCCACTAAAGCTCCAAAACACACAAAAAAATCTAACTAGTTTTAGTGTCTTCGTGATTTTGTGGCGAACAATAAATTCAAAGAATTTTAAATATAAGGACTTCCTGCATCAACCGTAAACATTTTTTCGTGGAAATCTGCTAAAACTCATTCTTAAGTTTGTTACCTTTGGTTTCATCAGCAACTTTTCCAAAGTTGTTGATGGTTTATGAAAGTAATCTCCACCCAAAACTTTGGAAAAGTTAGGTCAGAAAAAACATGGCGCAGAAAATCACAAAAAGAGAAAAAGATTATTCACAGTGGTATTTGGATGTTGTTAAAGAGGCTAAACTCGCTGAGCATTCTCCGGTGCGAGGTTGTATGGTTATTCGACCAACCGGAATGGCACTGTGGGAAAATATGCAACAAGGTTTGGACAAAATGTTCAAAGATACAGGACATGAAAATGCCTACTTCCCTCTGTTTATCCCCAAATCTTTTCTTTCAAAAGAAGCACAACATGTGGAAGGTTTTGCCAAAGAATGCGCTGTTATCACTCACAGTAGATTAAAAGCTGTAGATGGTGGCGTTGAAGTTGATCCTGAATCTAAACTTGAAGAAGAGTTAATTGTTCGTCCAACTTCAGAAACCATTATCTGGGATACCTACAGAAATTGGATTCAATCTTACCGTGATCTTCCCATTCTGGTAAACCAATGGGCAAATGTAGTGCGTTGGGAAATGAGAACGCGACTCTTTTTAAGAACCATGGAATTCTTGTGGCAAGAAGGGCATACCGCTCATGCTACGAAGGAAGAAGCTCAAGAAGAAACACTGCAGATGCTGGAAGTGTACCGAACTTTTGCAGAAGACTTTATGGCGATGCCGGTGATTACCGGAGTTAAAACTGCCAGTGAACGCTTTGCCGGTGCCGTAGAAACCTATTGTATTGAAGCGCTTATGCAGGATGGAAAAGCACTACAGGCCGGAACGTCTCACTTTTTAGGGCAGAACTTTGCCAAAGCTTTTGATGTAAAATTTCAAGATAGTGACGGAGATCATAAACATGTTTGGGCAACAAGTTGGGGAGTTTCAACCCGACTTATAGGTGGATTGATCATGACTCATTCTGATGATCAGGGATTGGTAATTCCTCCACGCCTAGCTCCAACTCAGGTGGTGATCGTACCTATTTACAGAAGTGATGAAGAACGAGATTTGGTACTTGAATATGGAGACTCAATTTTTGATGAACTCAAGAAACTTGGCATTCGTGTAAAACTGGACAAAAGAGATAATTACAAGCCCGGTTTTAAGTTTGCAGAACACGAAGCGCGGGGAATTCCGTTACGAATTGCTGTGGGACCTCGTGATGTTGAAAAAGGAAATGTGGAACTTGCACGTCGGGATACACTGAGCAAATCATTTGAACCCCGAGAAGGCATTGGCGGAATGGTTAGAGAATTACTGGAAACCATTCAGGTGGAGCTCTTTGAAACAGCGAAAAAACGCCGTAAAGACGCTACTTCAGAAGTAGAAACATACGATGAGTTCAAAAAAGTGCTTGAAGAAAAAGGCGGATTCATTTATGCGCATTGGGACGGAACTGACGAAACAGAAGAACTGGTTAAAAATGAAACCAAAGCTACTATTCGCTGCATTCCTTTAAAAACCGATGGCAAAGAAGGAAAATGTATGGTCACCGGAAAACCTTCGAAGCAGAAAGTGTTGTTTGCAAGGTCTTATTGACCACTTTACCCACCCCTTTATCCCCTCCGTGGGAGGGGAAACTTTTTAACTAAACCGGATTAAGTTAGAAAGTCTTTCTCCCTCGGGGGAGAAAACAAAAGAGGGGGTAAATGTTTGATTATAATTCTGTTACGAACATAGTTTCTATTTAAATATGAACACTCCTCCCTACCCATATCATTTATGTTCAGCAGAACAATGCCGGAGAATGGACGAGCGAACGACCAAAGAGTTTGGCATAGATAGTTTTACACTCATGGAAATAGCCGGCACCAAAGCCGCTGATTTCATACTATCTGAAACGGAACCTAAATCTCATGGACTATTTTTATGTGGAAAAGGAAATAATGCCGGGGATGCACTCGTCATTGCCCGAATACTTTCAGAAAAAAGTTACTCAATTAGTATCTGTTTTGTTGAAGGGTCTGAATCACTGAGTACAGATACTTCAAAGAATTTAGCTTTACTTAAAAAGCTTCAAGGAAACATACGGTTTGTTGATCAAAGTGCCGATACCAATTACTCTGATTATGATTTCATTGTAGATGGGCTTTTCGGTACCGGACTTAATTCTGAAGTAAGAGCTCCTTATAATGAAGTAATTCGATCCGTAAACGCAACCAATCAAACTGTCTTTTCTTTAGATCTTCCTTCGGGATTACACGCTGATACCGGTAGAACAATGGGAGAATCAATTAAAGCTACTTTTACTTTAACCTTCGGAGCTTTAAAAGCTGGATTCTATTTAAACGACGGACACGATACTTCCGGTGACATCTTTCTTTGCGATCTTCCTTTTCCCAACCAATACAGAGAAAAATCTGCTTTCCTCATTGATGAAAAGTGGGTTTCTGATCTGGAATCATCCACAAAGCAAAGAGAACACAAATACGATGGCGGTGTTCTTTATGTGATAGCAGGCTCTGAAGGACTTACCGGAGCGGCAACTCTTGCAGTAAAAAGTGCCTGGGCAACCGGAATCGGTGCTGTAGTTTTGATCACACCAAAAGCGTTGTTGAATATTTACGAAAAAACACTGATTCAGATCATAAAAAAACCGATCGGTAAATCTGATGATTCTTTTTTTACTCTTCAACATCTGAACGAAGTAAAAAAAGTTTTATCTGAAAAACCCGGCAAGCTTTTGATTGGTCCCGGTTTGGGACGTGCCCCGGAAACCATCTCTTTTATTCAGCAACTTCTTTCGGAATTTAAAGGAGATACTATTATTGATGCCGATGCTCTTTTTGCTTTATCGAAATTGAGTGACTGGCAAAAACCCGATGGCTCTGAATGGATATTAACTCCTCATCCCGGTGAGCTAAAATCATTACTTAATTCGAATATCTCGGATGACTTTGACCGGTTACTTCAGGTATCAAAAACTTCGAAAGAACACAAACTCACTATAGTTTCAAAAGGATTCCCAGGAATAATCGGAACAACTTCAGGCGAAGCCTACTTAACTGGATATGATACAAAAGTTTTTTCCAGAGCCGGCTTTGGAGATATACTCGCCGGAAAAATAGCCGGATTTCTTCTATTGACTAACAACCCTGAATTAGCTGGTATTCAAGCTCTGCTTGATGGAAAATCAAAAGCAGATAGCTACCTCAATTCGAGCAGCAATAAACCTGAACCCATTGATCTTATATAAAAATGAAGGCCCGCATTAAAGATCTGATCACAAAATATAGACACATTCCCGGAATTCTTCTTCTACTGGCTACAATTGTAATTTTCGCTGGCACTCTTTTTCCGTCCAAACCCTCGCTATCTATAAATATTTGGGATTATGACAAAATAGGTCACTTTCTGATGTTTGGTGGATGGACTTTTTTGTATGGTATTTTCAGAGCATTTAAACTTAAGCAACGTCCAAATCTCACCTATGTATTTATTTTAGGGTCAACTTATGGATTGTTGATAGAATTCCTCCAGTTTGTATTTCCAACGAACAGATCTCCGGAAATGATGGACTTTATCGCAGATATGATAGGAGCATTAGCAGCAATTGGAGTTCTTCATTTTATATTCAAAAAAATCTTTGTCACTGACGAGCACTCTGTCACATGATTATGGTATAGTAGATAAGCTTTTATCTGGATTAATTATAAGACATCCATTAACTAATATTACGTCTTATGAAAAAGAATCCTCGTTCCGATTTAAAGAAGTATTATCTCATTTTTACAGAGATTGGTATCATTTGTTCTCTGCTATTTTTTATAGCTGCCACTAATATCAATCAGCAAAGAGCAGAAAAGGATAGCCCAAATCTTGTCCCTGATGATTCCCCTATTGTAATAGATTTACCTCCAACGATTCCGCCAAAGAAACTCCCTCCTCAAAAGCCTATGATTTTTACTCCAGAACCTAATCATGAAGCAATTGATGTTGAAATTCCTGAATTCCCTGAATTCCCTGAATTCGATTATTACGATCAAATTATATACACCCCTGAATTGGACCCTAGAGAAGAGGAAGATTTTGTTACTTTTTTACCGGTTATGCCTCAAATAATTGGTGGGCAAAAAGCCTTGTATGATAAAATTATTTATCCCGAAATTGCTAAACGTATAAAAATAGAAGGGAGAGTGATGGTTGAGTTCATAATTGATAAACAAGGAAATGTCACAGATCCCAAAATTGTGCGGAGTGTACACCCCGAATTAGATAAAGAATTGTTACGGGTAATAAAGCTCGTGAAATTCTCACCCGGAGTCCAAAACGGCTCACTTGTCAAGGTTAAAATGTACCAATCAGTAAATTTCAAACTAAAAAGATAGTATTAATTCGGTTTTAACAGAATATTTTCCATAAAAACGCGTTTTTTTTACATAAACCTTAAAAAATAACTTGCAGTCAAAGTGAAATATCATTTTCTTTAAAGTTCAAGATAAAGGCACAAATTATGATTAACAGAAGAAAAGATTCTAAAGCTGATTTAAAGCGATCTTACAATGTATACCTACAGGTTGGTATGATTGTAGCTTTGCTTTTTATGATAGCTGCAGTACGTATAAATTTGTACAGTCCTCCTCCCACACCTCCTCCAATTGATGAGCAAGAAGAAGTGGTAATGGAAGAAGCGATACAAACTAAACAAATCGAAACGCCTCCTCCTCCTCCGAGACCCCCGGTCCCTGTCGAAGTACCAAATGATGAGATTATCGAAGATGAGATTCTTGATATCGCAGAATTTGATTTGGACGGTCCCATGGATTTACCACCACCTCCTCCACCACCAGATGATGAAGAAGAGGAAATTTTTGTCGTGGTTGAAAACATGCCTGAACTAAAAGGTGGTCAAGCTGGATTGCAGAAAAGAGTGAATTATCCTCAGGTTGCAATTCGTGCAGGAATTGAAGGTCGTGTTACGGTACAATTTGTTGTAAATGAAAATGGCGACGTTGTAAATCCCCGAGTTATTCGCGGTATTGGCGGCGGCTGTGATGAAGAAGCACTACGAGTTGTTCGTTCAGCTAAATTCTCTCCCGGTATGCAACGTGGACGACCTGTTCAAGTTCAGATGAGTTTACCAATTTTGTTTAAATTGAGTAACTAATTTAAATTTGTTCACTGAAATTTAAGGCATGAATTTTAAATTCATGCCTTTTTTATGCTTTAGAATTCAGCTTTATTTCACATTCAATTAATACTTTTTCCAAATTTTCATACCCTACTCTTTTTTTCGCTTCAATTAGCTCAACCCATTCTACTTTCTCAATACCCTCTGAAGTTTGTGGAGCGAACTGCTGAACGTTCTCAAAAACCATCATATACCAAAATGTAGTTTTGTCATAACGCTTATCTTTTTGCTGATATGAATGAAACGAAGAATCAAGCGCGTCGATAATTTTAGGGAGTGCATCAGCATTTACCTCTTCCATGACCTCCCTTCTGGCACACTGCTCTCTACTTTCGCCTTTTTCTCTTTTACCTTTTGGTATATCCCAAACACCATTTCTTAAGATCAATAGAACTTCCGTGTTGCTATCTTTGAGGCTTCTGTAAACTACACCACCACCCGCTTCTATTTTCTTAGTCTTCACTCTTTTCTTCTTCAGGTGCTGGATTGGATCCTTTTTTAGACTCGTCGGCGTAATTGAGTCTCAAATTCGTGAGAGTTTGATCTAAAAATCCTTTTATCTCTTTTGGGAGATTTCCTTTTGTATATTTTTCCAGCATGCTCAATGTATCAATGGCATATTTTGCAGATGACAGATCCCGATCTATTTCATTGGTAGCTGGGTTTTTTAGTTTGCCTAAACCCATCATCCCAATTTGTTGATGTTGTTGAATTAACATCATGCAAAGTAATTGATCTTGTTGCTCAGGGTTTAAATTATCCGTATTCATGAGTCTATTTTTTTAAATTAATTAGTGTGCACAAAAATAAGGTCTTTTCACTTAAATAAAGATGATTTTTAATTACCTTTATTTATACATCAAATTCAAAAATATTATTAAGTATGGCAGTAGTAAAATCATTTAAAGCGTGGCGACCAAAAGCTGAATCTGCTAAAAACATTATAAGTGTTCCATACGACGTTATAAATACGGAAGAAGCTAGAGTATTAGCTGAAAATAAGCCTAATAGTTTTCTGCGTGTCATACGCCCCGAAATTGACTTACCGGAGAACACAGATATTCATGCTGAAGAGGTGTATCTAAAGGGAAAAGAGAATTTATCGAAATTATTAAGTTCTCAACATTTTATACAAGAAAGTGAAGATGCGCTCTATGTGTATAAGCTAAATTGGCGAGGGCGTTCTCAGTCCGGAATATTTGGCTGCGTAAGTGTTAAAGAGTACGATGAAGAGATTATTCTAAAGCATGAGTTAACAAGACCGGATAAAGAAGATGACAGGACAAAGCATATTATTACTCAACAAGCCCATGCTGAGCCGGTTATGATGACTTTTAACGATACTGTAGGTGTTTCCGAAATGATGGAAAAAACTGCTGATTCCAAACCAATATATCAAACTACAATTGAGGATGTTGAGCATATAATTTGGAAGATCGAGGACACCTCAGAATTTGATAATGCATTTTCTAAAGTGAAAAACTTATATATAGCAGACGGACATCATCGTTGCGCCAGTGCATCCAGAACAGCTGCTAAAATGAAGGAAGAAAATCCGGATCATACTGGAAATGAAGAGTACAATTACTTTCCGGCCGTTGTTTTCCCAATGCAACAAATGGAGATTCTCTCTTATAATAGAATTGTTTACTCATTGCCGGATAACTTTTTAAGCAGTCTCAACGACACTTTTGATATTGAAGAGACTCAAAACCCTGAGCCTCAACAAAAGGGAGATATTTGCATTTATATAGACGGAAAATGGTATTCATTTTCACTCCCTGTAAGTCATAAACCTGACATTGCTTCTTCTTTGGATGTAGCCAGATTGCAAGAACATTTACTTGAACCGTTACTTGGTATTTCAGATCAAAGAACAGATAAAAACTTGTTCTTTGTTGGAGGAATTAGAGGCACTCAGGAATTGGAAAAATTGGTTGATTCCGGCAAAGCTGATATGGCAATCAGTATGTACCCAACTAATATTCAAGAGCTAGTTGATGTTTCGGATGCGGGATTACTTATGCCTCCTAAATCTACTTGGTTTGAGCCAAAATTAAGATCCGGATTCTTAGTTCATACTTTTTAAAATACATTTTTAACTATCACTCACTTATTCATGAAACGCGTTCACAATTTTAGTGCAGGTCCAGCTGCTTTACCACTGGAAGTTTTAGAACAAGCTCAGTCAGAACTTTTAAATTATAACGGAACCGGATCTTCTATTATGGAGATGAGTCACCGGGGACCGGATTATACAAAAGTAAACTCTGATGCTACTGAAAGCCTTAAAAATATACTCGGACTTGGTGACGATTTCGAAATTTTATTTCTTCAAGGCGGGGCCAGCTTACAGTTTCTACAAGTAGCGATTAACTTTTTAAGCGAAGGAGAAACTGCTGATTATATAAATACAGGAGCTTGGTCACAAAAGGCCATTAAAGAAGCTAAAGCTTTCGGCAATGTTAATGTTGCTTATCAAGTGAAGGATCCAACTTCAATAGAGTGCCTGTTTCTTCAGAATTGAACTTAAGTGAAGGAGCAAAATATGTTCATTATACTTCCAATAACACAATCTTTGGAACCCAATTTCCAAATGAGCCTGAAACGAACGGTGTTCCTTTAATTTGTGATGCCTCTTCTGATTTTTTATCCGGACCAATAGATATTGATAAATACGGATTGATTTATGCAGGAGCTCAGAAAAATCTAGGACCCTCCGGTGTTGCAGTAGTTATTATCAGAAAGGATTTATTAGCAACTATCAACAAACTCAATATCCCAACAATGTTGGATTATAGAACGCATGCAGGTAAGCTTTTCCATACTCCTCCTACATTTACTATATATCTGGTAAGTTTAGTACTTAAGTGGTTGAAAAATAAAGGCGGGTTATCTCATTTCGAAAAAGTAAATAATGAAAAAGCAGGTCTGCTTTACGGCACCATTGATGCTGATGATTTTTACCGTGGTACTGCGGAATTAGATTCTCGTTCTAAAATGAATGTTACGTTCCGTTTACCTTCTGAAGAGCTGGAAAAAACCTTCCTCGAAGAAGCTAAGACATATGATCTTGTAGCACTAAAAGGACATCGAAGTGTGGGTGGAATTCGTGCAAGCATCTATAATGCTTGTGAATTGAGCAGTGTAAAAGCATTGACTAATTTCATGAAAGATTTCCGTTCTAAAAACGGATAAAAGACACAAAATTTAAGATGTAAGAAAAACTATTCTTTAATTTTCTTACATCTTTTGTCTTAAATCTTACGTCTATAAAAGTCCCAGCATTGATAGTACATGATCAATAGCGAAGGGTACAAATGCCAGCATATAGAAAACTCCCCAGACTGCACCCGCTATATGTGCTTCATGGTTAATTTTTCCTTCTTTTTTACTGGCATAGATACTATATCCAATGAATACTACTCCAAATAAAATTGCAGGTATTTCTATGGGTATCAACATTAGGTATAAGGGCTCAAAAGGGAACAATAAAATGAATCCGAATAGTACCGCTTCAACTGCTCCGGAAGCACCCAACGTTGCATACTGTGGATCGTCTTTATGTCTTATCAAAGATGGCATAGATGATGCAATCAATCCAGTAAAATAGAGTCCTAGAAATTGCATTTCTCCTATCTGATTTTCCAATACAGGTCCAAAAAAGAAGAGCGTAAACATATTAAATAACAGATGTGAGGTACTTCCGTGCACAAAGCCGGACGAAATCACTTCGTACCAGGTCCTTTTACGGATGGTTCTGTAAGGCATCATCATACCCACTTCAATTATTTTGGGGTACATAAATAAACCGATAAGAGAAATAATTGCGTTGGCTGCAATCAGGTAATAGGTAATATACATTCAGTAGATTAATTAGATTCTGCTGAAGATACGATGCTGTTGACCTCTCCCAAAATAATAAAAAAGCCCGATTGATTTTAATCAGCCGGGCTCCCCATCAACCATAGCAGGTTAAGCTACAATAGTTTTTCCTCGTTCTATGATTTGGAACTGTTTAACGAAAATTGTTCCCTCATCAACTTTCAGATTAAATATTTAACATTCTATTTATTTTCGTTTGTCAATGAACCTGATTGTTTTACTGACCTTGAGCTGATTAACTCTTCAATCCTTAATAATCTATGTTCAAGCTCTTGCTGTTTATCAAGTTTTGCTTGAAGAGTAGCATTATCATTTTTCAAGTCCTTCAATTTGTGATTTAGCTCTTTTACAGCTTCTATTAATACAGCTGTGAGTTGAGCATAGTTTACAGACTTCATCCCATCTTCATCAGTGTGTACAAACTCAGGATAAATTTTCTCCACTTCTTGCGCAACTACACCAATTTGCTGATTATCGTTAGTAACATCTGTTTTCCATGTATAAGAAACACCGCGCATCTTCAACGTGTTTTCAAGAGCGTTATCTAACGTTTTGATGTTTTTTTTCAATCGCTCGTCAGAACTTTGAGTTAGTGTTCCTGATATATTAATATTTCCACTTCCACCATCTAACAAAATTGTTTCTTGTGATGTTTGTCCAGTAATATTGGTTTTTGTAATGCTAAATGATCCCCATTCATCAGTACCATCAGAAATTACTGCTAGATTAGCATTTGAGTGATACCATCCGTCTCCATTTGAAGTGCTTCCGTACATGGATAGAAATCCTAAATTAGCATTATTCCACTGCTGCCCTCCCATTTGTAAATTCGGACTTTCATCACCAAAAATAAAAAGTTCTGCGGTTTCGCCGTTCGGATCTCCACCGTTCGGATCATTTACTACGTTTGCAGTAAACAAATCTCCTTTCCCTGCTTCTTTCATAGCTAAAGAACTCATTCTAAACCAAGACCTTCCCCCCTCAGCTGCATTCTGAATTCCAAATTCCAGAGGAAGATAAAAATTATCATCTTTAGCTATATCCATGTAAAAGTATCCGCCATTCATTCCGGATGCGCGTTCACCGTTTAAATAATCATCGGCTGCGACCTGCATACCACCTTTATCGTACCAATTATAAACAAAGCCTGTACCTTCAGAATCAGTATTGCCATATTGTAAGCGAGAACTGGAAAAATTTACAAAATTTCCATTCTGATCTGAATTACGAATAAATCCTGGATAAAAAGAAGTGTTGCGTTGAAATTCTGCCTCAGGTGGTGTTGAAAGAAAAAGAGAATCCAGTGTTTGGCCGTTAGCACTTCCTCCTTCACCGATTGAACCGTTAATGGTTCCATTTACAGTTAAATCACCATTTATTACCGAATGTCCATTCAAAATTGCGGCAGTGTCAGCGTTTACCACCATCCCAAGATTCGAATTTCCACTATGTACATTTAATCTTAGCCCTATATTTTGAGACTGCCCATTTGCCTCTCCGTCAAAAGATACATTTTGCATCGGTGAGTTGAAGGCCTCGCCTCTTACTCCAACATTCTGAGAGTTTCCCGTTCCAATAGCCCGAGCAATCAGTCCAAAATCAATTCTGCTTCCATTGCTACCGGATGCCTGTGCTTCAACTCCAACATTTCCATTCAGGTTACCACTGGAATAAAAGCCACCGGCGATGTTATAAGATCCAAAGTTACCATCTACTTCCTCACCTAATGGAACTATCTCTCCCGATCCATCGCCTTGAGCTAATGCTCTTGTTCCATAATTGAATTTGGCCTTAGATGCAGCTTGACCATACAAGCCTTGCCTTGCAGAACCTGTTGCATCGAAGTTAACAGCACTACCAAAAACACCGATGTGACTTCCTGTTCCTTCCCCGTTTGAAAATCCAAGAACACCTCTTTGACTTCCTGTGTTTGATGCTTCACTGAAAGCTTCACCCCAAACTGCTCTGTTATCAGAAGTAGACTTACTAAAAACCTGAAATGGTTTCGCTTGTTTATCTCCTTCCAAATTTATTACAAATGATGAATCTGCGTTTCCGGTATTCAGGTTGTACTCGAGTACATCACCTCCCGATCCTGTTCCACCTTCAATCGCTTTTTGTGCAACTAATGCATATGGTACCGAAAGCAATCTTGTTGTTCCAAGATCTTCGTATTCTGTGCCTCCGGCAGGATCTATCGCTAACTTCACATAATAGTTATCGTTGCTGAAATCTACTTCAGAGAAAATTTGTCCTTCAGCCGGTGTTCCTTCACCAATTACTAACTGCATTAAGCCTAAAGGATTTGTAGTTACAGAATGAGATTCTTTATAAATAGGATTTCCTTCTTCTGTTCCTTTTATAATTGAGACCTGAACGCCTAGAGCCTGATTGGCTAAAATTTCCCCGTTCGCACCTCTTGCTACAGCTTGAAAATTAAATCCTTGCGGTACCTGGGCGTATACACTTATCGCGGTTATTAAAACTACGACAATACTAAACATTATTTTTTGTAGAAATGATTTCATGATTTTGGATTTATTTTATTAATAACATTCTTTGAGATTTCAGTACTCTTCCGCCAACTCTTAAAGTGTAGAAATACACTCCGCTTGATAGGTTGCTAGCTTGAAATTGAATAGAGTAACTACCTGCTGCTTTTCGTTGATTTACCAACGAGGCCACTCTTTTTCCCAGAATATTAAACACATCAATGCTTACATCAGATGCTTTTGGAAGTGCATACTGTATGGTAGTTGATGGATTAAATGGGTTTGGAAAGTTTTGGCTTAAACCAAATTCTTTTGGTAAGTCAACGGGAACTTCGTTAGAGGTTGGAATCAATGGAAGGTCAGGAACATCAATCACAACTAGGCTAATTGATTCATTTCCAAATTCTCCCACAATAGTCTCACCCGCAGAAAAAACCAATGAGATATTACCGTTTGATACAAAACCTGACGTTGGTAAAATTCCTTGTGCAAAAGATGTTCCTTGTAATACAATTGCAACAAGAACTCCTGTTAAAAAATATTTGTAATGCATAAGAATGAGTTTAGTTGAATTGAACATAATTGAAGCCGATTTCTTTTTCACTACCCATTCGGGTGGTATTTGGGGTTATGATTTCATTATCTTCATATATCAATCATCATCTACACTATGCGATTTGTAAAACTTGCTGTATTAGTAGCAGTTACAATTTTATTTCTGCTTTCCTGTGGCACCACCAGAAGAGGATCTAAACCGGGAGGAAAACCTTCGGAATCCTCATCAACACTTTCCCTTCCAACAAAAAAGGGGAATCTTATCGAATCCGGAGTTGCCAGCTGGTATGGACCAAATTTTAATGGACGCTTAACGGCAAACGGCGAAACCTTTGATATGAATGGCATTTCAGCGGCTCATCGTACACTTCCATTTAACACTGAAGTTATTGTTGAGAATTTGGATAGTGGAAAATCGATAAGGGTCAGAATTAATGACCGGGGCCCTTTCGCTAAAGATCGAATTATAGATCTCTCAAAAGCTGCGGCTGAAGCAGTGGATATGATCGGCCCCGGAACAGCTAATGTGAAACTTTACTTAGTAAAAGGTGACTTAAAAAATTCTCGAGTTACTGATCTTAAAGTTGCTACTTATACTGTTCAACTTGGTTCATATAATGATCTTGCCTCCGCCCAAACTCAAGCAAAAAAAATAAGGGACAGTAGAGTAGAAACTTTGACTTATAATTCGGGCACAGTATATAGAATTTACTTTGGGATATATAAAGACAGAAGTAAAGCAGAAAAGGAAATGCGCCGGTTGAAAAAAAATGGATTCATCGGATTTGTTAAACAAATAGAAAACGATTAAAGATCTCGGGATTTATTTCGCCTGCTTTTAGGTTTAACGATGGAATTAAAGAACACTATCAGCATGAGAAAGAAAATTATCGTTATTGGAAGTGGCTTCGGAGGTTTAGGAGTAGCTTCTCGTTTATTATCTGCAGGTCATGAAGTCACTATTCTGGAAAAAAGAGATAAGCTTGGTGGACGCGCATATGTATATGAAAAAAACGGCTTCAAGTTTGATGGAGGACCTACGGTAATTACAGCTCCATTTATGTTCGATGATATCTGGGAAGCCGCCGGGAAGAAGCGATCTGATTATGTGAAGTTCGTTCCTTGTGATCCTTTCTATAGAATCTTTGATCATAACGGCGATAAGTTCGATTATAACAACGATCACGAATTTACGATCAAAGAAATTGAAAAAAGAAGTCCCGGGGATGTAGCCGGGTATGAAAAATTCTTAGGAACTACTAAAGCCATCTTTCAAAAGGGATTCGTTGAACTTGCTGATCAACCTTTTTTGAAGTTTATGGATATGATGAAAGTCGCTCCCGACCTCATCAAGCTACAATCCTATAAAACAGTATATAAATACGTTTCAAAATTTATAAAAGACGATTTTCTAAGACAGTGCTTTTCTTTTCATCCACTTTTAGTGGGAGGCAATCCATTTGATACCACCTCTATTTATGCCATGATCCATTATCTTGAAAGAGAGTGGGGAGTTCATTACGCCATGGGAGGAACCGGAGCTATTGTAAATGCTTTCGAAAAGTTGATCACTGAACAAGGTGGTAAATTCCATTTGGAAACTGAAGTGGATGAAATCTTGGTTAAGGAAGGAAAAGCTACCGGAGTTCGCTTAAAGGATGGTGAAATTCTTGACGCAGATATTGTGGTTTCAAATGCTGATGTTGGATTCACATACAAAAACATGATCGCATCAAAGCACCGAAAAAAATATACTGATCGGAAAGTTGATCGTACTAAATACAGCATGTCTTTATTTGTAATTTATTTCGGTACAAAGAAAAGATACTTAGATTCTGGATTAGCACACCATAACATTATTCTCGGCAAGCGCTATAAAGGATTATTGGACGATATATTTCATAAAAAACATGTAGCGGATGATTTCTCTTTATATCTGCACATGCCAACAATAACAGATTCAAGTATTGCCCCGGAAGGACATGAAGGATTTTATGTCCTTTCTCCTGTTCCGCATTTAGACAGTGGCACTGATTGGAATGAGTTTGCTCCAAAGTACAGAAATGCAATCATGACCTTCTTGGAAGAAAATTATTTACCGGATCTTCAGGAAAACATAGTTGCTGAACATTACATCGATCCACTTCACTTTAAAGAAATTTTGAATAGCCACAAAGGATCGGCTTTTTCAGTAGAGCCGATTTTAACACAATCGGCTTGGTTTCGACCTCACAACAAATCAGAAGATGTGGACGATCTATATTTCGTAGGAGCCGGAACTCATCCAGGAGCTGGATTACCCGGTGTACTTTCATCCAGCATAATTGCTCAAGACCTGATAGGAAAAGCTACGTAATTTCTATCAGCTAAAGGTCGAACGTTGAATAACGATTTTTTGATCAAATCAGATTAAATGAGGATGAACTAAACTTCATGGTTTCATTTTAAATTTTATTCATCGCAATGTAATAAATTCAAACACAATGGGAGTTACAAAAGCCGATCTCTTTACAATAGAACAAAACTATCTGGCACAATAGTGATTTAGTTCAAGAGTCAGGCCTTGCTTAGGTCACAGTAGTTTGCATTTAGGGGAACTGAAAGATATTAAGCTGTTCTGTGGAACCTTTGAAGGTGTTTCAGTAAGCTATTGCATAAACCCTATTAAATGTAAAGGGATTCAAACTCTTTTCAATCAACTTTTTATAAGGTATAGCGATCCATCTTCTAAAGATTGTTGTACATCAAAAAGTTGCTAAATCTATTCTTATGAAACTATCAGAAATTAAAAAACATCTTATTGAACTATCTGAAAAAACACTCAGACTTAAGGGCCTGGAAATTGAAGTAGAGTATCAGGGAGAAACCATAGGTAAATACGGAATGGATTTCAACGGTACTAACTTTCAATTAACTGCCAAACAAACAGGTTGTCTTGCTAAAGATAATTGTAGTATTTCTCCGCAAAAAGTGAAGCACCAATTAAAAGAACTCACTTCAGTAACAGAATCTGCCTGTGTTCCCGGTTCAGGTTGTTGCTGATCGAAATAACATATCAAAAGCTTTTGATGATTCGAATCAGGAAGCTGAAAAATATCACGAACACTCAAAGCAAATAGCTGAAGAAATGTTCTATGTTTTTTTCTCAATAAAAAAGTAATCAGTTTTTCAGTAAAACGATTCACGAAAAATATTCTACTTCAAAATCAGATATCTATACAAAGCACACCTAAGAACTAAGATCTGCTCTGTTTACGCACTACCATTTTATGGAGAAGAATCGGAGTGAAACGTGTATTAGAAATAAAAAAAGCTCCGAACATTTCTGAACGGAGCTTGAAATTCATTGAATTACTGATCATTCAAGAACGTACACATCAACTGCGCTGAGTCCTTTATCAGTTTCTTCAATCTTAAATTCTACAGATTCGCCATCATTGATACCTTCGTTAAAACCAAGGTTTTCGATGTTGTTTCTGTGCATGAAAACATCTTTGCTTCCATTTTCAGGTTCGATGAATCCAAATCCTTTTTCAACATCAAACCATTTTACTTTACCGTATTCCATTATAAAAATATAAACTTGATCACATGTACAGATATATTCACGGAATGTGAATTGTTATCTTTTCGGCTGTGAAAATTAAAAATTGTATTACAAACTAGAGAAGGGAAAACAAATACTGTACTAATACTAAGAAATGCCGATACCTGACCTTTAACTTGCTCCTTAAAGGTCGCCTTTATATGAACCAATCCCAAATTGAGCCTAATACGTAACTTTGTTTTACATGTACTATTTATCTAGTAAATCAGTACTGTACTAATTATGGTTGGTAAGTATCTCAGGGTTAATTAAAGGAGTTGTTATGGAAAAATCATCAAATAAGGAATCGTCCCGATCTTCCTCGCTGTTAGATCTGGCTATTGATTACAATGAAAATGACAGTGTTTTATCGGGGTTTTCAGAACTTGCGTGCTTGGCTTCCGGGGCAATGTATTCTCAAATCAATTTAATTGATGATGAAAACCAGTGGACTGTTGCCGAATGTGGCATGAATTTCGATCATATTCCTGTAGAACAATCTGTTTGTTTTGTCACCATAAACAGAGAGGATGTCTATGAAATAAAAGATTTCACTAGCGATCCGGATTTTAAAGATCATCCTTTTGTTACGAACTCCCCTTTTCTTAAATATTATCTTGGTTTTCCTTTCACAGATGAAAATGAAGTATATATTGGCACCATCTGCCTTCTGCATACAGAAACTCTTGACCTATCCGAGAATCAAATGCACAGCCTTTCTGTAATGAGTGAACAAATTTCAGCGTACCTCAACCATAAAAAGGAATTAGCGAATGCGAATTCCCGTCTTATTAAGCAAGATAGCTTGGTTACTAAAATTCGTCATGATATACGAGGACCTCTTTCCGGAATAATAGGATTTGCAAGCCTGATTGAAGAAGAAATTACCGATGCGCGGTTGCTAAGAAATCTGGGACTAATCAAACAATCGTCGAAGAATTTATTGGAATACGCTGAACAAAGCCTAACAAACGAAGTAAATAATACCGATCAAAATCATAATACAGATATCGGAACTATTATTGAGCGAATTAAATCTTTATATGCTATGCAAAGTAAGCTTAAAGATATAGATTTAGATTTTGAGAATAGATATCCAGAAATAACTACCATTTATAATCTAGCTCCGAACCATCTCATTAATATTGTAGGGAATGTGGTTTCTAATGCCATCAAATTTTCTCCTAATCAAAGTAATATTAAAATCCTGATTGACGATCAAAAACCCGATAGTAAGTCAAATGAACATATTATGATCTCTGTTACAGATAACGGACCCGGAATTCCGGCAGATAAACTCCAGTCTCTCAATAATCTTGAGGTTGTTGATTCCGGCCAGGTAGATTCCAATAGTAGAGTAAGTGGTTTTGGGATCGGCCTTGTAGAAGCACTGCGTTTACTTGTTAAAAAAGATGGAAGATTTATTATTACTTCTGAAATTGACAAGGGAACTTCCGTACAACTCTTTTTCCTAAAATAGAAAGAAAAGGGTTTAACATATTTCCGCAATATTTACAGTGTTTGGCATCAACGTAATAACCTTCCCTGGAGCAAAAATGGTAGACTTCAGTTGTTAAATCTCTAGAACTCACTTTTCCCAATTCAACTGTTACAATTCCTGTTGGAACTGCAATTATTACATATCCAAAGATCAAAATCAGCACTGCGAACATTAGCCCAATGGAGGTACTTGGAGAAATATCTCCATAACCCACCGTAGTTAAAGTTACCACCGCCCAGTAAATCCGTGCTCAGGATCTTCAATTACATACATCAATGAACCAACAATTACAGCAATTGTAACTACTGTAAATACAAATACAGTGATTTTTCTTCTGGATGAACGCATTGCCTGTCGAAGCTGATGAACCTCAATCAAATACTGAGTAATTTTTAATACTCTAAAAACTCTTAATATTCTTATCACCAAAAAATATTGGCTTCCAGGAATTATCAGACTTAAGTAAGTAGGAAGAATCGAGAAGAAGTCTACTAACCCAGTATAACTAAAGATGTATCCACTCGCTCTTTGAACAGAAATGATTCTTAATGCGTACTCAATTGTAAATAAAATGGTGAAGAACCATTCCCATTTTATGAAAGGCATACCATATTCCAATCGTAGGTCAGCCACACTATCCAAGCCAACTACGATTACACTTACAACAATACTTAACATTAAAAACAGGTTAAAGAACTCCCTGTGACCGTATCTGCTTCAAAATTACTTCGTGAAGTCAATTCCTAAATTCTCTTTGTTTCGAATTACTCACGTTTGAAAATGCAAGAAGTTTAGTGCTTCTACCTATTTGTTAGTTTTGAAATAATATCCAAAAATATAGTTAAGATTTTAAGATATAATCCTTATATTTAAAGCCTTTTTCGGATACGAATTGAACGCAAAAAACATCCAAATCCAATGAAACGTACATTTCAACCAAGTAATAGAAAACGCAAGAACAAGCATGGCTTCAGAGAGCGTATGTCTACAAAAAACGGACGCAAAGTAATTGCAGGTCGTCGTGCAAAAGGGCGCCACAAGCTAAGTGTTAGTGATGAGAAAAAAGGAGCAAAGTAACATAACTGTTGCTCCTGATCGTAGATTTAACTTACCTAAATCTCGAATCTTACGTGGTAGGCGAAATTTCCAGGATTTATTTTCCGGGGCATCGCTTATTAAATCACCTAGCGTGAACCTTCGCTATACTACGTTTTCTACCTCAAAAGAGGATTTTAAAATCGGATTTATCTCACCTAAAAAAACTGGCAACGCTGTAAAACGCATTACTAGCAAAAGACTAATGAGAGAAGCATTTCGCTTACATCAACATAGCATCATCGATACAGTAAACGAACTTAATATCGGTGTTCATTGTGTGCTAATAGCTCGAAAAACAGATCTAGATTTTTCTCAGGTGCAAGAGAACATAGTAACTATGTTTAATGAACTCCGTACCCGACTGCTTTCTTTAAAACAAAATATTTAAACGCTGACTTTTGGATAAAAATACCGCGACCGGACTTGGATTGATCTTTTTAATTATGGTAGCTTGGTTTGTTGTAAGCATGCCAAGCGAAGAAGAGCGAGCTGCTCAAATTGCTGATCGTGCTCGTCAGGATAGTTTAGCTCAGACTGAAGCTACTCAACAAAAAACACCCATTGTTGAACAAGAAACAACAAAGCCTGCACAAACAGGTATTAAAGAAAATCAATCTGTAGAAATAACTACTCCTCAATCCGGAATATTTTCAACTACTCAGGAAGTAGAAAAGTCTGAATTCACAGTTTCTACTCCTTTATACACAGCGGTTTTTTCAAATCGGGGAGCAGGTCCGGTTTCTTTTATCTTTACTGAATACGACTCCTGGGATGGCTCTCCTTTTCAACTTATTTCTGATACAACAAGATCAGCTTATAATTTTGGCTTCCTATCTACTGAAAATCTTAATGTTGATACCCAAAATCTTTTATTTACACAAATAACAACCGGATCTTCTTTTACTTTAAACGAAGGTGATACACGGGAACTTAAGTATACTTTACAACTTAGTGATGGAAGGCAGATAGCCTATACCTATACATTTTTAGCTGATACTTACGAGATCGATTTTGACGCAAAGTTTATTGGTGTTAGCGACTATATTGTTGGTAGAGCTGTTGATTTTGGTTGGAATTCCAAACTTAATTCCTCAGAGAAAGACAAAAAGCAAGAAGGTATTGATGCTTCTGCCTACGTATATCTTGGTGATGAGCTGGAGAAATTCAAAGTTGAAGATCCCGGTCGTGAAGAAGATACGTTTAATGGGACCGTAGATTGGGCTGCAACAAGAACTAAGTTCTTTACTCAGTTCATGAAACCTCTTCAACCTACCGAGAGTGCATTCTTAACCGGTGAAGTAACAGGCGAATCTGATGACCCTTTTCAAAAACACCGTTATACATCAGCTATAACATCCGCGATTCCTGATGACGGAACTCTTTCTTACAAATTGTTTGTAGGCCCTTTAAAGTATTACGAAATCAAGCAGGTTGATGAGCACGCCTATGACATGGTAGAAGTTGGATATAATTGGTTGCGTTTTTTCTCTGATCCTTTTGTCCGTTTTATTGTAATTCCTTTCTTCACTTTCTTCAGCAAGTTTATTGGTAATTATGGTGTGTTGGTTATCATTTTTGCAGCATCTGTAAAATTAGTACTCTCTCCTCTTACTTTCAAAAGTTACAAGAGCATGGCTGCAATGAGAGAACTTCAACCACAGCTCAAGGAAATTCAGGATAAGTACAAAGACAATCCACAGAAGCAGCAGCAAGAAACCATGAAGATCTACAAGAAGAACAAAGTGAACCCACTTGGTGGTTGTTTACCGAACCTTCTCCAATTTCCGATCCTGATTACCTTATGGCGATTCTTCCAAAATTCTATTTTACTTCGTCAGGAAGAGTTTTTATGGGCAAGCGATCTCTCTGCACCTGACTACATCATAAATCTACCATTCTCTATTCCTTTCTTAGGAGACGCTATTGGTGGTTTTGTTCTGTTGATGTCGCTGGCTATGGTATTCCAAAGTAAACTTACAGGTGGTATGAGTGGCGGAGCAGGAAGTAACCCGATGGCTCAACAAATGAAAGTTTTACAATACATTTTCCCTGTTATGTTGCTGTTCATCTTTAACAGTTTTGCTTCGGGATTGAGTTTATACTATTTGATCTTTAACGTGCTTTCTATTGTGCAGCAGTTATACATCAATAAAACCTTGGGCAAAGGAAAGGAAGTTCCGGCTAAAGCCTGATCTACAGGGGATACCTTTGTAAGATCGGTTTCTTTTGGAATTGTTGTATTTTTTGCCTCATTAATTTACTGGCTTGATCAAAAAATACTTTACAGATCTTACGCTAATTTGTGTAGCCGTAATCTGGGCATTAAACTTCAGCGTTGTAAAAATTGCACTGGCTGAATTTGATCCGTACAGCTTTAATGCCATCCGCTTTTTTTTGGCTTTCGGATTGCTCTATTTTGCAGCCCGCCGAAAAGGATACACCTTAAAAGTAAAAAGAGAACATTTCTGGGCGTTAGTAGGAATCGGACTAATCGGAAACCTGCTGTATCAACTTCTTTTTATAGTAGGTATAAATCTTACTAAAGCTGCAAATGCTTCCGTAATGCTAGGAACCATTCCTATTTGGGTGGCTTTGTTATCTCAGTTCTTTACAGAAGAAAAGCTCACTGTTTTGAAATCTATAGGTGTATTCTTCGCATTTTTGGGAGTTGCTTTTATCGTTGTTGGTGGAAACAATGAAATATCTTTTCAATCTGAAACCTTTTTAGGCGATCTCATAACTATACTTTCGGCTATAGTTTGGGCTGTGTACACCATCTTTTCCAAAAAGTATTTGAAATTCTATAATTCTACTCAGTTTTCGGCATTCATGTCGCTCATTGGCTTTATTTGCCTTTCATTAGTAGGCATACCCTTTTTGATAGAACTTGAATGGACTTCAATTTCCACTCAAGCTTATGGAGGAGTCGTTTATAGCGGGTTACTCTCTGTTGGTCTTGCCTACCTGATTTGGAACAATGGAATTGTAAAAATCGGAGCTGTTAGAACTGCCGCTTATCAAAATTTGGTACCTGTTCTTGGTTTAGTTTTTGGAGTGATTATTTTGGATGAAGTACTCACTCTATTTCAATATATTGGAGCGCTTTCCGTTATTACGGGAATCGTTATGGCAAGACTACCCGTATCTGTTTACAAAGCTAAAAAATAATAAAACTCATTTATGTTTAAACACTGTTCCAGCAAAATTTTATTCAGCATTCTATTTCTTTTTATTTGTACTAATTTAGTAAATGCACAGAATAATGAGCAACAAGCTCAACAGACAGGTTTTAATATTGACTTATCTAACGTTTTTGGAGGTTTTTATTACACCGATCCTCTAGGAGTTCAGCTAGCATCTCGTCTGAAACCATTTGAAGGAACAATAGATTTGGAAAACTATGTTCTTGGAGCAAATGATTTGTTATCTATCAAAATTGATGGTTCCCAATCAATATTTTTGAGAGGAATTTTAATAAATCCTAAAGGTGACATTTCGCTTCCTATTCTTGGACCTGTTAACATTAATGGGCTTACAGTTATCGAAGCTCAAGAAAAAATTAAAAACGCGTCTAAGGATTATATCAAAAATCCCGAAGTAACGATAACGTTAGATAGTCCTCGCCCTATTATATTTCATGTAACCGGAGGCGCACCATATCCTGGCAAGTACCTGGCTTTACCTCAATCCAGAATAGATCAGGCAATTTTTTCGTCGGTAACCACCGGAAATAGAGACCTGACATCTTCAATTTCTAACTCCAGTGAGTTTCTTAGCAACAACAGTTATTCATTTCGATCCATTTATATATCCCATGCTGACGGATCGGAAAGTACTGCAGATTTAGTCAAATATTTCAGAACTGGTGATTTAAAAAGCAATCCTTTTGTAAGAGATGGCGACCTTATCAGTATTACGCCATTGAACATAGAAACTCCGAAGGTTAGTATTTCAGGAGCTGTAAAAGCAGATTATGAATTCGAATATAAAAAAGGTGACACTCCCGGTCTTATACTCAAATTCGGTGGTGGATTTGAAGAAATTGCTGATACTTCAGAACTTTATATTTACAGAAGAAGCGTTTCAGGTATAGAACAGATAGTTGTAAAACCCGAAAATTGGGACACTTTTCAATTACTTCCTAACGACAGAGTGGTTGCACCTTTTGGAGATGAATTTGATGCTTCGGCTTCAGCATGGGTATATGGAGAGGTTAAAATTCCGGGAAACTTCCCTATTGTAAGTGGAGAAACAAACGCTTACAAATTATTGGAAACCGCCGGTGGACTCACCAATGGTGCTTTACCTGCAGCGGCTTATTTGGTTAGAGGTGGTGGACAAAGAAACTCGATTCCAAATCAATTCAATTCAGAGCTGATGAAGAGAACCTCTGATCAATACCTTCAGGGTTTAGAATATCTGGATGCAGAAACAAAACTTTCAAAAAACCAGGTGTTCATTGATCTTACTGACAACTCTCAACTTGAAGGCTTGAAGATCTTTGATGGTGATCGACTTTATATTCCTAGAGATAACCAAACTATTTTTGTTTTCGGCCAGGTTAACAACCCCGGATATTTTGGTTTTTCGAAAACTAAATCAGCAAACCAATACATTTCGCAAGCTGGTGGATTTGCCTTATCTGCCGACAGAGATCGAGTTTTTATTTTAAAAGCAGGAAATGCAACCTGGTTTAATGTAGGAGAAACTGATTTAAGCTCCGGCGATAAAATTTTTGTTGATCGGCAGCCTGTAGAAGAATTGAATGCAAAGCGAGCTTATGACATTCAGAAACAACAATTGAAGAATCAGAGAACACAACTTATTATGACTGCAATAACTACTATTACAGGAATAATTACTACTTATGTGGCGATAAGAAGACTATAATAATCGAAATCTGTTTCTAATCGTTTTTCCAAGTTCAATAAATCCTTGTTTAGAAATAGATAAAGATTTACAAATGTATATAAGCCCTGATAAAATTGATCTCTTTTTTAAAGACTCAATACCGAACCTGTAAAAATGTTTAGCTTTGATTCTCTTGTTTATTTCAGGATCAAGACCAAACTCGTGAACATATTTTTCTGCCAGTTCAATAGTTTTGAACATCATTCTTTTTTTATCTGCACTATAATTTTTTTGATGTTCATAGCGGATACACAACACCTTATCTATATATGAGAATTTATAACTTTGCGCAATTCTGATCCAAAGATCGTAGTCATCACCACCCCATAAAATGGCAGGATCGAATGTTCCTACATCATCTAGAACTGTTTTCCGTATCAACACCGTAGGAGAACTAATCAAGTTTGTTAGCAACATTAGCTCAAGATTCTTTTGAATGTCAGGGGCCGGCGCTATTTCTTTTTTTTGATCAACAACACTTCCATTTTCAAATCTTACTTCCAGATTTGAATATACCAAGCCATATGATTGATCTAACTTTTTGAATTGCTCTACTTGTCTCTCTAGTTTTTCCGGAAACCATTCATCATCCTGATCAAGCAATGCAATGTATTCACCTTCTGCTTCTTCAATCCCTTTGTTTCTTGTAGCAGAAATCCCTGAATTACTTTCATTTTTCAAAAGTTTAATTCTATCATCTACAGCATAAGACTGAATTTTTTGAATTGAATTATCTTTGGACTTGTCATCAATCAGTATTAACTCCCAGTTTGTATAATTTTGAGCCAACACGCTTTTAATGCTTCTATCCAAAAACTCAGCCCCATTGTAAACGGGTGTAATTACAGACACAAGCCCTTTAATCATTTTCCCATTTTTAATGTATTAAGTATCCTCTTTCTAAGTTGATCATCGAAAATAAAAACCCAAAAAATTAATGTTAGTCCTGCGGATAACAATATTGTATATCCTGATTTTGCCCC
Organism: Balneola sp.; assembly: GCA_965216175.1. Classification (GTDB taxonomy): domain Bacteria; phylum Bacteroidota; class Rhodothermia; order Balneolales; family Balneolaceae; genus Balneola. The sequence goes on along the minus strand of OZ244140.1, from coordinate 3,763,359 downwards.
TATACTTAAACTAGCTGATGCTATGTAAAAACCAATTATAGTTGGTAATACAGCTCCAAGTATCAATGGCAGTAAACTATGATCGACCTTGAATTTTAAAACGGCATAAATGTGCAATAGAATAAAATCGAGAATCATCCTGATCGAAGAAGCGAACGCTGCGCCAATAATTCCATAGCGATCTGTTAATACAAATAGCAAAGCCAAAAATACAGGCAATTCAATAATATGGAATTTAGCAGTGATATCCGGCCTTCCTACTCCCTGAATAAATGAAAATGGAATCCGGGCCAGGAAGTTGAACAATGCTCCCACGGTTATTATTTGAAGAACAAAATAACTTTTGTTGGCAAAGCCTTCACTGATCCAAATAGCTAAAAAATCTTTGCCGAAACATATAAACCCAATTGCGAATATGCCGCTTCCAAGAAGCATCAAGTTAAAGCTCGCTTTATATATTCTTGAATTCTGATCGTCATTAAAGTTTTGATTTCTTGAAAAAACAGGGAATAATACGCTTACCAAAGCACTGGGTAGCACACCTACTCTTTGAGTGATTTCGCTTGCTGTAGAGTAATATGCAACACTTTCCATTCCTTCTTTTGAAGCAACAATCAAACGATCCAGCGCCGTCATTATAGGGCTTACTATTGTAGACACTGTAATCCAACCACCAAAACTGAATAGTTGGTTTATATAAGTTTTATCAAAATTTTGCTGAATTAACTTTGTCTCCAGTTTCGAGTTGCTGATCTTTCTATAGGTAAGAAAATGAATAATTTTCATCCCGCTTAAGTAAGCAATGATATAAGCTAAATCGGTAGTAAATTCCATCAGCATAATTACCCCAACATAAGTTGATGCTCCTAGAATTATCTGGACCCAAGTAATGGACTTGAACTCATGCAGAGCTTCAAGAACCCCCCTGTAACTGTTGATCATGATTGCAAATGGGATTCCAATAGCCAAAAAAGTTAAACCTCTTATAACTTCGTTTATAAATTCTTTGGGAGGTTTTAAGTATCTGATGGTAATCGGCTCTGAAACCAGATAAAAAATTATTCCGCCAACTACACCCAGAACTAATGTGAGTGTTACACCGGTTTTAAAGATGTCAGCAATTTCCTGATCTTTATCTTTTCCTATTCTCTCAGAAATCAATTTTGTAATGGCCCTGCCAAGTCCCAGATCAAACAAGTTGAAGTATCCTATAAAAACAAGTGCTACTGTAAATGCACCGTATTTCTCTTCTCCAAGTCCATTTATGATAATCGGAATACAAACCAAAGAGATAAGAATCGGAACCACCTTGCTGGCAATACTAAAAAAAGTATTGGAAATAATTCCTTTTGATGTATAATCTTTGTTGTTCAGCAATTAATATTTAAACTTTGTTTAGAATCTTAGGTGATTGAAGTATCTTCAAGCGATGAAAATAGCCTTAATTAGCCATCTTTACCCAACAAAACTTCATCCTTATCAGGGAAAGTTTATTCAGGATCAATTTGAACTCCTTAATTCGACGTCAGGCTTTGACGTTGATCTTATTGCTCCAACACCACACTCCATGCCCTTTACAAACCGATGGAAAGCCGGTCATAGCGATTTGATAACCTCACATAGTAATGGGTTTCGAATAAACTATGTTTCTTTTCCCCGAAAACGTTTTCCGAAAGTCATCAGGCATTCTATATCCAAAAATTTAGTGCCGTTTCTTAAAAATCAAAAATATGAGCTAGTTCATATTCATTGGGCTTATCCGGATGCTTTAGCAATTCCGGCATTGAAAAAGGCAGGTCTAAAAACCGTTTTAACAATTCATGGAAGTGATTGGTACCAAACAAAAGATATTCCCTCTTTATCCAGCCTTATTAAAGCATCTCTATTTGACGCTGATAGAATTCTTTATTCGGGTCCTAAACTTAAAAAAGATATCGAAAACGTATTTCCTGAATTAAAGAAGAAATCTGATATCATCTATAATATGGTAGATACGGATTCTTATCATCCTATATCCATCGATAAAAAGGCAAGACTGAAAGAACAACTAAAATGGAATCCATCAAAAGTACATGCGCTCACAGTAGCAAACATCAGGCACGAAAAGGGAATAGATCTGTTGGTTGAAACCATTACTAAGAATAAAGAACTGGCAGATATACAATTTCATCTTATCGGAAATGAAGAAGGATCGGATTTTTCAGCACATGTAATTCGAATAATAAAGGATAATCCCTTTCAAAATATTGAACTCATGCCGGCTGTTCCTCCAAAGGAACTTATTAATTATTACCAGGCGTCTGACTTTTATATTCTTCCAAGCCGTCGAGAGGGTTTTAATGTTTCTATTCTTGAAGCTGTTGCTTGTGGTTTACCTTTAGTTTGTACCGATGTTGGAGGGAATAAAGAAGTAATTGATAAAGGAACAGGAATTATGGCTGCTGATTTAGAGAATCACAATGCAACTGACTTGCTTAAAATGTCTGAAAACTTTTCAGGATATGATTCAAATATATTGAACGACATCATTAGAGAGAACTATGGAAAATCGACTTTTATTAATCGGCTTGTCTCAAATTATGAATCAGCTTTAAGTAACTGACTCAACGTTTTCAGTGTTGCCTGCAAATTTTGTAGCACAAAACAGCAAACCAATATTAATTGCCAGAATACTGTGCAATTGCATTCCTCCCAGAAATTGGAAAAAAATTATATATCCAAAGAACGATGCGAATAGCGCCAGACTTATTGCTGAACTTTTCCCTTCCCTCTCATAATTCTTAACACTTTCCCATCCGGTTTTCAGGATCTTCCAAAGCAAAAATAAAAATACTAAAAATCCAATCAAACCTAGTTCAGCAAGAACTTTATAGAACTCATTATGTGGCTCATACACTCCTCCAACTTCTTGTGGTGGATGATAGTCTTGAAATACTGTCGAAAATCCTTGATAACCTATACCAAAGGTGTAGCTATCCAGCCACATATAAATTGCTGTTTCGAGCAGAATTAACCTGAATCGTGAAGAGTCATCAGATGTTCCTGCGAATATATCCAGAACACGATCGCCGACACTAAACACGATATTTCTTACTGCTTCGCTTCCCAAAAAAACAATGACAAGCGCAATAAGACCATATATGATAAAATCGAACTTTCGTTGATATAGAACGATTATAATTATTCCAAAAAACAGTGCCACCCACGTACTTCTGGAATATGTAAGCAATACTGCAGCAATGAGAATCCCGGAGATACAGAATAGGACTATTTTCTTGTTAGTGGTTTTTGCTTCACCAATAAATGCCACTAATAACATTATTGGTAAAATGAAGTTACTCCCAAAAATATTAGGATCCCTTTCTGCACCACTGGATCTGATTATTTTCCTTCCTTCATTAAGATAATTGAATGCCGCAACTTCAGGATTTAAAATAGACTCAACTAGGCCCGGGATTGCAATTATACATGCTATTGCAACTGTAGCATAACAGATAATCTTTAGCTCTTTAAAAGTATTTACTGAGTTGTAGATTATATATGTCAATCCTATAAGAACTATATATCTGGTTGCATCAAGCAAGCCTTCATCTCTTTCCGGAGTGTATATCAAGGAAAAGAAAATGATTGCTAAAAAAAATAAATACTCAATCTCTAAGCCATAAAAATAGAATGATAGTTCTTTGCTCGCAATCTTCCTGAAGATGAAAACACCTACTGCAATGACCAAGGCAATTTGAAATGCGCTAAGTGGAATTGTCGCCCCTTTAGCCAAATAAACCATGCCCGATAAGTATGCTCCAACAATAGTCGGGATTATAATAACAAGACCACCAAAGGTTCTGTTAACAGAGATCATTTCCAGCTTTTTAGTGAATCAGAAAATTCTTTTAACCGAGTGTAATCTTCCGGCGAATTTTCTTTAATAGATCTTTTCCATTCTTGAATTAACACAGTAATTAGTGATACGATAAAGCCAAATATAAATATTACTATAATTATGTAAGCTCTTTTGGGGCCGTCCTTATACGTAGGATAAAGTGCCGGATCTATAATTCTTAGCCCGGAATTCACTTCTTCAAAATTAAGTTTCTGCTGCTCAAATTGAGGATATAGCACTTTATATATTTCTTCTTGAATAACCACATCCCTATATCTTCTAAGGTACTCTATAAATAATTCCGGCATTTCTGCCACAGATTGAAACATATTGAAGTTCTCAGTACTAGCCTCTGTTCCATTAACAAGCTGATCGTACTTTTTTTCAAATTCTTGTTTTCGAATTTTCAGATCAGCAATTTTCGTATTGCTTTTTCCCAGCACTTCTTCTGCATAGCCAATTTCAACTTCTAGTTTTACAATTTCAGTTCTTAGCTCTGCAATACCCTGAATTTGAGCTTTTGCTTGTTCCTGAACCTCAAGAATACCATAGCGCGTTTGAAAACTTACAAGACTATCTTCCGCAATTTGAAGCTCTATTTCATTCTGGTCTAATCTATTCTTTAATAACAGATACCCGTCTTCGACATTCTTTCTGTTAATATCTTCAACCTTGAGCTCTATTTGTTCATAGTAATACTTAACGAGCTCAAAAGCTCTTTCAGGTTCTTCATCTGTATAAGAAATAGCTATCGAAATAATTGTATTGAAGCCTAAACCACCCTCTCTTTTTTCTTCAACTACTATACGGTTGTCAAGTTTTTTTCTTAAAGCTTCCGGGATATCGATGCCATATACTTCTTTAAAATTAAACTTTTCAATAACATCATTCTGAATTTCTTTATTCCTTATTAATACTAAGGTTTGATCTGAAGTTACATTACTTCCATTAACTGAAAGATTTGCTAATCCACTTAGTATACCCCCACTGGAAAAATTAACTGAATTTCCATCTGTTACAATAAATGATACTTCAGATTTATATGATTTTGGCCACATAAAAGCTAAAACAACACCAATGGTTGTCGCGATAAACATTATAATAAGAATCAGCTTTTTCCTTTTTGCAAGTATTGTAAAAAGGTCCAGCATATCTATTTTCGAAGTTTCTTTCATTTTAATATCGTGTTTTATTCAATTACAGCCTGAAGTAAGAGTGCTATACAAGGTAAGTAGTTTTTCCTCTTCTTTCTCCCAATTATATATGTCTAATATTGCTTTTCTTCCATTTTCACCCATTTGTTTTCTTAACTCATTTTCGTTCCTGAGTCTTAAAACAGCTTCCTTAATTTTAGAAAAATCTCCCGGAGCTACAGCAATCCCAACATTCAATGGTTCCAAAAAAGATTTCCATGCTGGAAAATCAGTATAAATAATTGGCAACCCGGCGGCCATATATTCAAAAAACTTTGTCAGCTGTTTTTTTGCATAATGTCTGGTTTTAGGGAAAATAGCCAAACCTGCAATCCAATCTGATTCTTTATATGCTCTTACAATATTTTCGAACGGAACTGATTCACCGTTTCCATTTGCCTTTAATCTGGATTTATTCCCTTTTATACTTCCAATTAATTTTGAATATAAATCAGGCTTGCACGAACCTATAATACTAATACCTGAAAGTTCCGATTTATTCATGTGATTTAGAATCTCAACATGCAAATAGGCGCCTCTGTCTTCTGTAATACTCCCGGTATAAAGTAAACAATCCGGGGATTTTCTTTCCGGAATCAAATCACTTGCCCAGTTTAATTTCGGATAATTTAATACTTCAAAAGCATCAGGAAACCTTTCTATATAGTATTTCTCAGCAATAATTGTCGTTATCTTTTTATGAGCAATTGCCTCAAACCCGGTCAAAACTTTGATCACTACCTTTTTGATAATAGGATGTAAATATTTTTTTTGCTCAATAACAGTTACTGAATCTTCGTGAATGTCATAAATAACTTTATAACCGAAGAATTTTAATAACAAGCCAATAGGTAGTAATTCCGGATCGTGAAAATGAAAAACTGTATCTGGTGGATAATTGATGACTCTTTTAAAGAGAGATGGTATTACTTTCAAAAGCCTGTCAATTTTTTTTTTTGCTTTCGGTAAAGCTATGATATTTACCCCTGCAATTGTCTCATTCTTATCATGCTGTATGATCAAATCAACATCATAGCCGTGAAAAGCTAAAGATTTTGAAATTTTATTAAATATCCTATTGTCAAAAGCATAATGAGCAGTTGAAAGCTGAACAATTTTTCCTAATGAGCTCAAGTCACCATCCCTTTACATTAAGAAATTTACTTCTTATAAATTGATAAATATATCCGCAAAAATAACTCATATTTATCAGGAAAATGCTTAGAAAAGTATTTAAAATATTCTTTAAAGTTCCTGGTTTGTCTTCTTCTTTACCTGACCAAATTTCTGAATAGAAAATTTTTCTCATTTCTATACAAACACGAATACTTTCAAAGATAAAAATAGAAATAATAGATAAGGACATTGCCAAAGAAGGTAACCCCCAGTTGATTATAAACAGATCTATTATGTAAAATAAAGCTAGTGCAATAATTAAATAAACCGGAGCCTTTGTTCTTAAAGGCATCAATCCTTTATGGATAGATGAAGTAATAAACCTTCCCCTTCCATATTTAAAATATTGCTTGAATAGAGTTCTGAAATTTGATCGAGGATAGTACCAACTTTTAATTTTAGGAGTTATGTAAATGCTTTCTGTTCCATGCTTTTCAATTAACCTGAGATTTAATTCGGAATCCTGATTTGTAACATTTTTTGTGCTAAAGCCACCAATATTTTTTAAGTCTTCCGTCCAAAAACAACCCAGGAAAACTGTATCGCCAAAACCTTCAAAGGTTTGGTCCATGTACTTAGCTCCTCCGTTACCAAAAAAGCTCTGTACAGCCAATGCGATACCTGATTGTACTGCGTTCTTCGCTTTATATCTTTGAGAACCGCCTACATTTCTGGCCTTCGATACCAACAAAGCCTCTACACAATTATCAACATAGTTTATATCATATTCACAATGACCATCTGCTCTTAAAAAAACTTCGCCTTCCGCAACATTTATCATCTTATTAAGAGCAAAAGACTGAAATTTATTCGGATTTTTTAACAGCTTTATTTTGTCATTTTCTTTCGCCAGATTCTCTACGATCTCGATTGTACTATCAGTACTTCCTCCATCTGCAATCAGGATTTCTTTTAAATTCGGATATGGCATACTTAAAAAAGAACGTACTACATTTTCTATAAACTTCTCTTCATTTAAGACAGGAATTGCAATTGTTACCGTTGGTTTTTGACTTACAGTTTTTTCCACAAAAATTTTATGGTAATAATTTAGAATTAATTAAAGTATAATAACTATATACTATTTTATTTGAGACATTTCTTTGAAAACTATTTATGAAAATACTTTTACTTGGACAGCTTGTAATTTCAACAAAACTAATTATAGCTTTAAAAAAAACGGAATTGGATTTCTCCATTCTTAGTACTGAAACTAAACCTATTTCCAAACAAATACTTGCCAATCCTTTTTTTGATCAAACCAATTATAAAGGTCGTTTTTATAATTTTTTTAAGCTTCAACAAGCTAAATATACACGTTTTTTATTCGCTTTTCCTTTTGTTGCAAACATTATTCCATCTCGATTTTTAAACAGCCTTACTTCGACGTTAAAAACAGATAATCCGGATCTGATTATAGGAAATTGGGGTGTTGGTATTCTACCAGAGATAAACCTAATTAAGTCATTATCCGGGTTCAAGAAAAAACCTATGGTTCTGAATATGGAAACCTTTCCAACCGGTTGGAATTCAAAAATACGTGAATATTTAGAACTGCTTTTTTTAAAGTTCTCTTTTAAGAACATTGACGGGCTTATTATCCCAACTAATGAAATGTACGATCTTCTTATATCTCATAATATTCCTCTACAGAAAAAGAAGATATATAAATCACCATTTTATTTTGACATGTCCCACTTTGGTGAGTCAAAAACAAAAGAAGTTCTACCCAAATATGATTTAATTTTCTTTGGCAAGCCCGATTTATTTCGAAGTCTTAATTCTGTTCAGGGTCAACTTCGGGGATTGGCCGATGCCGGCATTACAATTGGTTGCTCCCAACTTTTTGAAATTGAGCATGCAAACATTCATAGTTTTCAACCATTTGATATATATGACTCATCAATTGACTTTTTGAAAATCTCTGAGCGTTATAAGGCTGCTCTAGTTACATTTAATACTGATGGTAATTATCACCCTGTCAGGTTCAATACATCATTGCCTCACAGGTTCCTTCTCCCTTTAGCTCTGAAACTACCAATAGCTGTCCCTGCAAAAGGATTTGGTGCGATAGGATCTTTAATAGAAAAATTTGGAATTGGATTCCTCTATGACTCTGCTAAACAGCTCAAAGAATATCTACATTCAACAAAAGTTGACACCTCAAGGTCTAATATAATTCAAAACAAAACAGATCTGGACTTCAATGCTGAATCATTCAAAAACTATTTAGCTGAGTTCTGATTTAGTGAGAATTAAATTCGATTTCCGCCACTTAACAGATAGAGTACAGCCATTCGTACTGCTACTCCATTTGTAACTTGATCTAAAATTATAGCGCGCTCGCTATCCGCAACCTCGCTTTCCATTTCTACTCCGCGATTTATTGGCCCCGGATGCATAATTTTAAAATCAGGGTATTTTTCTAAATGCTCGAGTTTTATCCCGAACCGGTCATGGTATTCTCTTAGTGATGGGAATAGTTCTGTACCATTTCCTTGTCTTTCTAACTGGATCCTCAGTGCCATGGCAATATCACACCAAGCCAATGTTTCTTCCAGGTTATGAGACACTGTTACTCCAAGATCTTCAACGAAAACGGGCATCAATGTTTTAGGACCACAGATTACTACTTCGGCGCCAAGTTTTATTAGCCCGATTATGTTTGAGCGAACAACGCGGCTGTGAGAAATATCTCCAATGATTGCAATCTTCTTTCCTTTTAACTCCGGATGAATTTGCTGCATCGTAAACATATCCAGCAACGCTTGAGTTGGATGTTCATGAGCTCCATCACCTGCATTTAGAATCGCTGCGTCAACGCATTGCGTTAAAAAGTGGGGCACTCCAGGGCTTTCATGCCGAACCACCACCATATCAATTTTCATTGAGCTGATGTTCTGAATCGTATCTTTGAGCGATTCTCCCTTTTTTGTGGAGGAATTGCTTGCAGAGAAATTTACTACGTCCGCCCCCATTCTTTTCTGGGCTAACTCAAAAGAAAGTCGCGTTCTCGTGCTGTTTTCGTAAAATAGATTTACAATGGTCTTATCTCTTAGCGTAGGAACTTTTGGAACCGGTCGATCCAGTATTTCCCTGAAATATTTTGCTTGCTCCAACACGTACCGAATATCATCTGCAGAATAATCTGCTAAACCAAGAAGATGTTTTTGAGTAAAATCGTAGTTTTCGAGATCGAAACTCATTTCTTTTCCTCCTCTACATCTACCAGATATACTGCATCTTCTCCATCAAATTCTTTCACCTTTACCCGTATTTCTTCGTTTTCATGAGTCGGAACATACAATCCGGTGAAATCGGCGGCTACCGGTAATTCCCTATGTCCCCGATCTACCATACAACAAAATTGAATTTTTCTTGGTCTGCCATACGCCATTAAAGCGTCCATTGCTGATCGCACTGTTCTGCCGGTATATAGTACATCATCCACAAGCATGATATCTCTATCATATAGATCGAAAGGGATCTCGGTTACCTGTACTTCAGGCATTTTTAGTTTTGAACGAAAATCATCTCTGTAAAAAGTAACATCCAATACACCAAAGTCTATATCTATATCAAACTCTTTTTTTATTACTTCCACAATTCTGCGCCCGATAAAAACACCACGGGTTTGCATACCAACAATGGCGAGACGGGTCGGGTCTTCGTAAGATTCAAGGAATTGATGAGCAAACCGCAAGTAAGTGCGATTAAGGTCTTCCTCAGTCATGATCTGTGCTTTCAGCAAAATAGATTATTTATTAAAGAAGCTATTACTTTTTAGTATGTTACTCAATCTTTTTATCAGATGGATTTTTTAAAACTGATGCTTAAATTCTCTACATAAACTCTTGCTTCGAAACACCAATGATTGATAAAAAAATAAGTAATTTTACGAAGGTTTTTATTTTAATTTTTCTCTTTGCTTTAATTATAAAAATACTTGAAGCAACCGTTGCAATACCTGTCATAAAAGCTGCTTACAATGGTGATTCTTTTGATTACTTAAACGACCTTCTTCAAAAGCATAAATTAAGAAACCCAACCGTTCGAAATTTGGCTTTCTATTCTAATGAAGTTAGCAGCTATGTAAATAGGTTTATTTTACTTTTTTCAGGATCACTTTTTTTGATCTTTCTGATCGTTCGCAATAATTATAAAAAAGCTAAAGATTTTTTTAACGCTCCGGAATCTTCATTTAAGGTTGATATTCTTCGTATTGTCATTTTTGGGTTTTTACTGTACATAAATTTCCCTAATACCATCAATGACTTATTATCAAACCCTAATACTTCTACCTTTTCTATTCCGGGTTGGTCCAAAGGGTTAATAGATTTAATTTTAACGAACCCTATACCTCAGCTACTAGGAATTGCATTCACTGTATTTTGTTTTGGTGCCTTGATAGGAATTTTTACCCGGAAAATGATCATTGGTGCAGTTATAACCGGTTTCTTCGTAATGGGTATTCCTCAGTTTTTTGGAAAAATAAACCACTATCATTTTTTATGGCATGTAATACTCATCCTTAGTTTTGCAAGACCAGGAATTTCTCTTTCGGTCGACTCTTATTTAAAAAATAAATCGTTTAAGCATTCTGAATACCTGAGAATAAACTCTCTTGCTATAAAATTCATAATGATAATAATCGGTTTGATTTATTTTTTCCCCGGTTTCTGGAAAATAGTTTTTTCGGGATCAGAATGGATTTTTTCAGAAAATTTGAAGTTTAGGATGCATTCTAATTGGATTGTCAGGGATGGTTGGTTGCCATTCTTTAGAGTAGATCATTATCCTTTTCTATATCAATCTGCAGCCTTTTTTACCATACTCATAGAACTTGGATTCATATTTGCTCTATTCTTTAAAAAAATCAGACCTTATTTCGTTTTGGGAGCTTTCTTTTTTCATTTGTCAGTGTTCTTTTTATTGAACATTTCTTTTGTGGGACTTATGATCATTTACGTGATATTTATCGATTGGGATAAGATCTTAAACCTTTCACCTAAAAATTATCCTAAAACCCTAAAGAAGAGCTCAAAAAAATTACAATATGTAGCGTTGTTAGTAATTGGGTTTAATATTTTAACCGGATTCACACTTATAAATTCCTGGCCCTTTTCCGTTTATCCAACGTTTGCTTCCGTTGAAACAAACAGCACTCCTTCTATTCTTGTTCAAGAAATAGATAACAATAAAAATGTTATAAAAGAGGTGATACCTTTATTAGATGAGAATTATATCAATGAATTTGTTTCTCAAACAAGATTAAGTGGTTTTATCCTCCAAACACTTACTTCCAAAACAAAAAAACAAGACGGTATAAGTATCTTAAAAAATATATACAGAGATTCTTATTCATCTAAAATTCCAGATAGTTTACTTAAAGTGTACGAAATCAGACTCTCTACCAATCCTGACCTACCAAATCGCCAAAAAATTCTTGAAAGAAAATTAATTGAAAACTAGTACAATCGATTTTAACGTTCCAAAGTTTAACTGGTTTTAATTTTCTTTCACCTAGTAATTATACTCCATTCCACTCAAATCACAACCTTTTATGAAAAGAAGCAATCCGATTTGTCATTTCCTTTCCTTTAGCTCCTATTCTCCCTATTTTAGAAGACTTGAAAAATCGCTTTTTTAACACTTAAAGAATACTGTTACATGAAAATCCACGAGTATCAAGCCAAAGAAATTTTAAAGAAATACAATGTTGCAGTTCCCGGTGGAATTGCAGCAACTTCTGTTGATGAAGCCGTTGAAGCTGCTAAAAAAATGAAGGAAAACGGCTCTTCACTTTTTGTAGTAAAAGCTCAGATTCATGCAGGTGGTCGTGGAAAAGGTCGCACAAAAAAGAACAATGCCAAAGGTGTTATCCTTTGCAAAACGATCGATGAAGTTCGTGAAGCTGCAGAATCCATGCTAGGTGATGTACTTGTTACCATTCAAACAGGAGAAGAAGGACAGCTTGTTCAAACTATTTATGTTACTGATGGTGTTGACATAAAAAAGGAATTTTATGTTGGAGTTTTACTAGACCGTGCCGTTAGTAAAAATGTGATCATGGCTTCTACAGAAGGTGGAGTTGAGATTGAGAAAGTTGCTGAAGAAACTCCTGAGAAAATTATTAAAGAATGGGTTGAACCGGGAATGGGGCTTCAAGTAAATCAAGCACGTCGCATTGCTTTTTCTCTGGGTTTAGAAGGCAAAGCTCTTAAATCTTGTATCAAGTTTATCATGTCGCTTTATAAAGCGTACGAAGAAACAGATTCTGATATGTTCGAGATCAATCCATTGATCGTAACTCCTGATGATGAGATTTATGCCTTGGATGCTAAAGTAACTTTTGACGGAAATGCGTTATATCGCCATCCTGATCTTGCAGAATTGAAAGATGAAGCGGAAGAAGATCCTGCTGAATTAGAAGCTTCAAAGTATGACCTGAACTACATCAAGCTTGACGGAAATGTTGGCTGTATGGTTAACGGCGCCGGACTTGCTATGGCTACGATGGATATCATTAAACTTTCGGGTGGAGAGCCGGCTAACTTCTTAGATGTTGGTGGTGGGGCAAATGTAGAAACAGTGAAGAACGGTTTCAGAATTATCTTGGAAGATCAGAACGTGAAAGCAATTCTGATCAATATCTTCGGTGGAATTGTTCGTTGCGATCGTGTTGCTAATGGTGTTATTGAAGCCGTTAAGGATCCTGAGATAGCTGAGAAAGTGCAAAATGTACCGATCATTGTACGTCTTCAAGGAACTAATGCCAAAGAAGCGAAAGAGATCATCGACAATTCAGGAATGAATGTGATTTCTGCTGTATTACTGAAAGAAGCTGCTGATGCCGTTTCTAAAGTAATGGCTTGATCTTTAACTTCATCCCCCTGCTATTGCAGAGTATCTGAATTTGAAAAAAAGATCACCAATCTTAATAAACCCAGATCTCAGGCATGCGCCGTGAGATGACATAATTAGATTTTGAAAAAGCCCGCCTCATTGAGTCGGGCTTTTTTTGTAAAACCTACTATCGCCCTTTTCGTCGGACTAAAGTCCTCGCTTGCATACCTGAAGAGATCTTGCTCATGTTCACAAGTCAAGGAATTCATTCCGCAGACTTTTTATCTGCAATAGTTTATTCTCCACCCGTTGGTATAATTCATGAATTTTCCTACGGGTGAGGTTCTGCTTCTTTAACAAAAATAAATTCTAACTATCCTAAAACTCCCACTTCACTTGTAGCAAGAAATTTCTTCCGGCTTGAGGATAGTAATAATTGAAACGTTGCTCCCCACCGGCTATAAATCCGAATGTATAGCCGTTGGTTTCATATTTCTCATTTAGTAGATTATTAACCAATAAATTTGCAGTTATAGCTCTTGCAAAGCTTATGTTTGCGAACGAATAGCTCACTCTCAGGTCATTTACCAAATAAGAATCGATAGAACGGTTATCATTCTGAGTGTTATCTAAATACTGCTTTGAAACATATTTCGTAGTCAATTCTATCGCTGCTCCATTATCTGAATATCCGAGAATGGAATTCGCAATAACACTTGGCGAAAGGGCAATATCGCTATCAGAGAAATTTCTTTCTATTTGACCACCATTATCATAGTCATCTATAAATTCGGTATAGTTTTCGATCTTATTTTTACTAAATGTGGCATTTGCTGCCCAACTTAGCTCAGGCGTTATCGAAATCCCTCCTTCAAGTTCTATTCCCAAACGTGAACTGTTAGGTACATTTTCCCGAACAACGCCTCCAACATCATTTATCTGGCCTGTTACAACTAATTGATCTTCATACAGCATTGCATAGCCGTAAGCGCCTACAAAGAACTGTCCGAAATCTCCACGATATCCTGTTTCAACATTATACAGTGTTTCAGGATCTGGTCGACCTGCTCTTGATGATTCCACATATTCATCTCTTGTAGGCTCTTTGCTTGCCACTCCGAAAGAAGCAAAAACTCTGTTTCCATCACTTAACAAATAGCTTAGTCCAAATTTGGGATTGAAGAATGTGAGATTATCGGTATCCCGTATATCAACCACATTATTATTTTGAACGTCAATTCCATCAAACTCATAGCTGATTTTTCGAACTTGCAAATCTAAATATGAGCTTAAATTTTCGTTAAAAAAGTACTGCGCTTTACCATAAATATTGGCGTCCGTTTTTACGGCATTGTTATCATAATAGCGATCTTCAAATTCGCTATTTCCGGCAAAACGAGCCCAGATAACTTCCCCGAAATGATCGCCATCATATTTATTTAATCCACCTCCAAATGTAACATTCCAGTTCTGAGAATGTGTATACTTTGTAGAGAAAACCATTCCGTAGAAATCATTATCTAACCATCTTCTGCGAATTAAATCTGACTCGGTTGGGTCGCCCGGATTTGCGGGAGTTATTCCATACTCAGAGAGATCTTCCCCTCCTTTGTATTCTTCGAAATAACCCGCTCCTTTAGTATAGTGCAAAGATGTATTCAGTGACCAATTATCTTTCAAACGATATGAATAATGCAGTTGGTAATAATCTTGTCCGTAATCATCTACTTGGTTTTGATATGGACTTCCCGATTTCTCTGTTCCGGCTTCATTAAAAGTTCGGTTTCCACTTTCCAATACACTTTCTTCTACTCCGTACCACGCTTGGTAAGTAACCTCATCTCCGGAAAATATATCCGCTTTCAATAAACTTCTCTTTCCTCTTTTAGAACCGGAAAGATAAAATGAATTTAGATCCGATGATGCTCGATCAATGTATCCATCAGAATCAATCTTAGAAAGCCGTCCTTCAAAGCTCCAGCCATTCTTCATTAAACCTGACCCTAACTGAATATTAGCTTTACGTGTATTGAAAGAACCTACTCCTGTATTTATTTCAGCATACGGATCTAAGCTATTGCTGCTGGTTTGCAAATTTATTGAACCTCCAAAAGCAGCCGCTCCATTTGTGGATGTTCCCACACCGCGTTGAACCTGAATATTTTCGATGGAAGAAGCAATATCCGGCAGATTAACCCAAAATACACCGTGCGATTCTGCATCATTAACAGGAATTCCATTAATGGTAACATTAATTCTCGCAGGATCTACACCACGGATTCTGATTCCTGTATAGCCAATTCCTGCGCCCGCATCGGATGTTACCACGGTAGAAGGTGTCAGGTTAAGCAAATATGGCACATCCTGACCAAGATTTTGTTTTTGAATTTCATCCTGATCTAGGTTTGAAAAAGTGACAGGTACTGATTCATCCACTCTTGTGGCCTCTACCAAAACTTCGTCACTAACATAAGTATCCGGTAATAGTAAAATTTGAAGGACGGACTTACTTCTTACGACATCAATGATTTTGCTTTTGTACCCGGTGTAACTGATTTTCAAAGAACGTTCTTCTCCTTCTAAAAGATCGATCTCAAAAGTTCCGTCAGTCTTTGTAGCTACACCGTTCGTGGTTCCGGTCTGTAAAACAGTAGCTCCGATCAACGGTTCTTTAGTTTGTGCATCCAGAACTTTTCCTGAAACCTGAGTTTGAGCTACAGAAAATGTGGATGTAATGGTAAGTAGAATCGCCACCATCAGCGATGTTTTTAATAATTGAAACATAGTTCCTCTTTTTAGGATTGCCATAAATGGCATGATTTTGATTTAAAAAAGAGGAGGCCAAACTAGCAGCATCTGAAAATAGATAAGCAAACAGGTTTTCCTCCGCCGGTATTATCCGGATCAGGTAGTAGGGTTTGATCTCAGCCTCAGCATTTTGCCAAAGCACCCCTAACCTTTGTAGTTTTCACTACGGTTGTAAAACTACGCACTATTTCATCAAAACACGAAAAAAACTGTTAACTTTGCTCATGAATTTTAAATTTCTTGAAATGAAACTAATTCGATCAATTTTACTTCTGATCGCTTGTGCACTATTTGGCTCTTGTGAACTGAAAAGAGAGATGAGCTCCATTAATCCGACTAATTGGGACAAACGAGCTGCCAATATTTCGCAGCTAGATAACCTTGAATCTGGCAAAACTTTTTTGTCAGTATACTCTCAAATATATAGCCGAAGTGAGCACAAGACACATGACTTGACGGTAACGGTAAGTATGAGAAATCCCAACCCAACGGATACCATTTATATCGAAAAGGCAGAATATTTCGATAATCATGGAGTTTCTGTACGCACTTATTTTGATAAACCGATTTATCTTGCACCGATGGAAACAGCAGAGATTATTATTGATGAACGTGACAAATCCGGTGGAACAGGTGCTAATTTTCTTTTTGATTGGAAGATAAAACCTGAAACCAACAGCCCTATCTTTGAAGCTGTGATGATTTCTACTTCCGGTCAGCAAGGTTTATCCTTTACAACGCGGGGAGTAGAGCTTCGCTAATACTATTTTTCAAATCTAATTTAATATTGAAAATCGAACACTTATGAATTCAAAAGTATATATCCCCTTCTCTTTTCTCTTAATCTCCTCTCTCCTGATCTCTGCCTGCACTCAAAACAGTCGAAGTTATTTATCAGAGGATATCACTCCGCTCGATATCGAAACTCATATCACTTTTTTAGCTAGTGATTCCTTAAACGGAAGAGAAGCCGGATCTGCCGATGAAGCCATTGCTGCAAATTACATCGCTGATCACTTTAGAGATTTTGGATTGGAGCCTGCCGGAGATGATGGTACTTATTTTCAGGAATTCACGATCAACACTTCCGTTTTAAATAATCCTCATGCTTCTCAGGATGCTGAAGGTGAAAAACGACTTTCTAAAAATGTAGCCGGATTATTACAAGGAACCGGAGATTCTGATGAGCTGATTATCATCGGTGCTCACTACGATCATTTGGGAAAAGGAGAGTTTGGATCGTTATACAGAGGCGATGAACCCAGAATTCATAACGGTGCTGATGACAATGCTTCGGGAACAGCAGGAGTATTGGAACTGGCTCAGTATTTTTCAGAAAATCGTCCGCAGAAAGACATACTGTTCTTAGCTTTTACGGGAGAGGAAATGGGTTTGTTGGGCTCCGCTCATTTTGCAGAAAACCCAACGGTAGATCTTGACAATGCCCTTGCGATGATCAATATGGATATGATCGGCAGAATGTCCGACAAGAAATTAATGATCTTCGGAGTGGGAACGGCAGATAAATGGACTGCTCTTGCTGATTCTGCAAATACAGGAAATCTGGATCTGAATTTGGTTAAAGACGGAACCGGAGCCAGTGATCATACCAGTTTTTACTACAAGAATATTCCTGTACTCCATTACTTCACGGATACGCATGCCGACTACCACCGCCCTTCTGATGACACCGAATACATAAATATGAACGGAACAGCACTGGCTTTGCATCATTTGGTTAGAGTAATGGTGCAATTGGATGAATTGAGCAAAACTGACATGGAATTTATTGAAGCACCGGGCGAACAGCGACAGTCAATGAGCCTGGATGGACCTACACTCGGCGTTCTTCCTGATTATGGATACGACGGTAAAGGAATGAAGATCACCGGTGTTACCAAAGGCAGGGCTGCAGCAAATGCCGGAGTTAAAGGTGGAGATATTATCATCGGTCTGGCCGGAGAAACCCTGGAAGATATTTACGGCTACATGGGCATGCTAAACAAACTCAAAAAAGGGCAAAAGACGACCATTACTGTTTTGAGAGATGGGGAAGAGATTACGATGGATTTGGAGTTGTAGGAACAACAAATAATACGATTACTATGATTAGGCTTTATTTCATTTTATTATTGGCAACAAACATTTGCTTATTTAATAGCCGAGATTCAACAGCTCAAGAAATTAAGTTGACTTCTAAAGCCGATCTCAATTTTCATCTTGATAATCAAAATATTGGGACAGGTTCTATTATCCAGCGTAATGAGAAAGAACCAGTGCTAACTATTAAAGATTTTATTAGCGTACAGATTCAACAAAATAGTGATAGCCCTTATCCTGATTATTCATACAGTTTGTTATTTCGTCTTACTCAAGAAGGTTCTCAAAAATTAGATTCTCTATCAAAGGTTCATGAAGGCCGATCAATGGCTCTACTTTCGCACGGGAATAACTTTAACAGCAAACAATTAGGCAATTCTTTTTCTGGAGAATGGCTTTATTGGAGCGCTCCACTTTCAAAGTCAGTTGCAAAAAAATGGTTAGATCATATAACTGGTAAAGAACTTCTGAAAAAGCCGAAATGAAGAATATTTAACCTCTTTGATAAATCGAATAAAAGAAATACTGAAATCTCAAAGAACTTGTCCCATTTGTGGTGAAGAATCATTCGGGTTTAAGAAAAGGAGTCTACTTTTTTCAAAATCCTCTTCTATTTGCTCAAATTGTAATGGATTAGTAGTGTCTTCAAAATTCAGTGAGTACTTACCCTTTCTAGCATTGGCTCTAATGGTTTTATTTGTAGCTTTATTTAATCTAAATCCAGCCTTCATATTCTTACTTTCATTATCTTTTATTTTTCGAGGACTTTATACATATCCGATCAAATCAGAAATTCAATTACCTGAGCCAAAATGTTGTATTCAATGTGGAAAAGATGATGAAGCTGTTTACTACAACTCTTCGGATCAGATTTGTATTGACTGCTTAGATAAAAAATAACCTCATTCCGTACCTCTGCTGCGGAATGCTTTTTTGAAGCTCTGCTTCCTAACAAGCAACTGTATCAAAGCTTCTTTCTCTTCCCTCATATTGGACCAGGATTGAAATAGGATTTTCCAGATTGGCAGGATTTATTTCATCTTTTTTAACTCTGCCAGAGTTATAGTTTCTCAGATTCCAAACCTATTTCATTTTGAACTCTGGAAGAGTTTGGAAATTCTCCCCAAAGGTTTTTAAGTCTTTAGCGATAGCAGTGACTTAAAAGTAATAATCTTGCACAGCACATTCCGAGCTCAAATTCTGATCCACACTTCTTCTCTTCCTAACATCAGGGAGAGAGACTTTTTAACTGAATAATATTTTATTAGAAAATCCCCTTCCCTTTACAAAGGGAAGGGACAGGGATGGGTTCGAAAATCCCGTTAGGGAATTCCGATTAGAAGCCTGACCTTTAGCAATAGCTTATTTCTTTAATAACATCTTTGAAAAAAGAGTTTTTGGGATGAGCAGAATTCAAATACCAAGTTATTTATGAAAATACTCGTTCGTAACCTTACACGAAGCATTGAAGAAAAAGAGATCCAAAAACTTTTCGAAAAATACGGCACCGTGGAAAGCTGTGATCTGGTCCTGGATAAAAGCACTCGTAAATCCAAGGGCTTTGCTTTTGTGGTAATGCCAAACATTGATGAAGCTAAAGCAGCTATAAAAAAGTTAAACGGCCAGAAATTTGTGAATCATCCTATTAGAGTAAAACCGGCTGAATAGAATTAGAGCTAGAGGCTGTATTGTTATCTGCTAGCATCCTTCGTCCTGAAGTTCTGGGTTCAGTATTGTAAATGTTAGGTAATTCATTGACGGATTTGATGACCTCTATGACTCAGAGTTCTATCAAAGTCATTCTGAGGATGACAGGTAAAATTCTCAATTATCTAAATGGATTACTACGATCCTCTAAAAGACAAACGCTTCATAATTCAATATTCAATATTGGATATTCTCTTCTCCATCCGTTCCCTAATCTCATCCAGCATTAAATTCCCGATGCTTCCTTCGTGCGTGTGATTTAATTTTTGAGGAGGCTCGAAACTTCCATCCTCGATCTGAGCCACCACTTGCTGATAGGCTTCGCGGAACGGGACTCCTTCAACAACCAATGCATTCACCGCTTCCACAGAGAATATGAGTTTATATTTTTCATCATCTAAAATATTTTGAACGGGTTCAATCTTAGACACCGAATATGCAGCTATCTTCAGGCAATTCTTCAAGTCTTTAATTGCAGGGAACAACATTTCTTTTAGCAATTGAAAATCCCGATGGTAGCCTGAAGTCAAATTTCCAAGTGTCATCATCATCTGGGTTGGAAGAGCCATAATTACATTTGTTTTAGCTCGTAATAATTCGAACACATCCGGATTTTTCTTATGAGGCATAATGCTGGAGCCGGTGGTTAGCTCTTCGGGCAACTTCAGGAATTTAAAATTCTGACTGTTGTATAAACATACATCGGCAGCCAGCTTATTTAAAGTAGAAGACAAATTCGCCATAGCCGATGCAACAACTTGTTCAGTTTTTCCTCTTCCCATTTGAGCATACATCGAATTATAAACCATACTTTCAAATCCCAATAAATCGGAAGTCATTTGTCGATTTAGCGGAAAACTTGATCCATATCCCGCGGCAGACCCTAATGGGTTTCTGTTCACAATTTTATAAGCGGCATTCATAATTTCGACATCATCCACTAAACTCTCGGCATAAGCGCTGAACCAGAGTCCAAAGCTACTTGGCATTGCCGCTTGAGTATGAGTATAACCCGGCATCAGAATTTCTTTGTGCGTCTCCGCTTGATCAATGAGCACTTCGAAAAGTTCTTTGGTTAGTGATTGTATTTCCTGCAATTCATCTCTTAGAAAAAGTCGGATATCAACTAGCACTTGATCATTTCTTGATCTTCCTGAATGAATTTTTTTACCTACATCGCCGAGCCTTTTTGTAAGCATCATTTCTATTTGGGAATGAACGTCTTCTACTCCTTCTTCTATTACAAACTTTCCTTTTGCAATAATTTCATTTTGAATGTGATTCAGTTCGGGCACCAACATTTCCAACTCAGATTTTTCAAGTAAACCCACCGATTCCAGCATTTTGATATGCGCCACGGTCCCTTGAACATCATATTTTGCCAGTTCAAGATCTAATTCCCGATCTTTACCTACCGTAAATGCTTCTATAAAAGCATCGGTTTTAATTCCCTTTTCCCAGAGTTTTTTCATGTCGTTCTCCAATTATTCTCCCCTTGAGGGGAGATGAAAGTCCAAAATTGTTCTTTGGACTTTCCGAGGGATGTTGCCGTTTACTGTAATCAGCAACACCCTCCGACCGCCATCCGGCGGACACCTCCCTGAAGGGAGGACTTTTTATTTAGTTTTTTAATTCCAGTTTATCTAGTAACTCAATATAAATTTCTATTCCTTTTTCGACCTCGTGCAAATAAATGTATTCATCTGCGGTATGAGATCTATGTGTATCTCCAGGTCCCATTTTTATACACGGAAATGGCATATGTACTTGGTCCGACATTGTTTGTGAACCATAGGTTTTTATGCCAAATTTTTTCCCTTTTTCTACCACCAAATGATCCTCAGAAATTCCGGAAGCATTCAAGTTTAAAGATCTCGGTTTGACTTCGCATTCTACATTTCGCTTAATTTCAGCTACTACTTCTTGGTTTGTATAATGCTCATTTGGTCGTACATCCACCACAAATCTACATTCATCGGGAACCACATTATGTTGAGTTCCTGCTTCAATTTGAGTTACCGTCATATTCACTTTTCCTAAAACGTCAGATTCCTTCTCAAACTGGAAAGTCCTGAACCACTCAATATCTTTCATCGCTTTATACAATGCATTATCGCCTTCCGCTCTTGCCGCATGGCCACTTTCTCCATGAGCAACACAATCTAACACAATCAATCCTCTTTCTGCTATTGCCATATCCATGGATGTTGGTTCGCCCACCACCCCCAGATCAATTTTTCCGAGTTCATTCAAAACAATTGGCACACCTTGTTTGCCGGACGTTTCTTCTTCAGCCGAAGCTAAAAATACCAAATTATATGCTTGTTCAGTTTCTGCAAGAAATAAGAAAGTATGTAATAAACTCACCAACGGTCCACCGGCATCGTTGCTCCCCAGACCGATCAATTTTCCATCATTTTCTACCATAGCTTCAAACGGATTATATTTCCATTTTGACGTTGCTTTCACCGTATCGTGATGAGAGTTTAACAGTAGCGTCGGTTTGTTTTCGTCTTTATTTGAAGCCCACGCCCACACATTATTCTTTTTTCTCTGCGGAAGAAATCCGCGTTCTTTTAAGTAACTCTCAATCAAGTCAGCCGTTTTATCTTCATCGCCACTGTACGATTGGATGGAGATGAGTTGTTTGAGCAGTTCGACTGCTTGTTTTGATAAATTTTCTTTACTCATAATGAGCCCCCCTGATTTTTTGATAAATCTTTTGCTCTGAGGCAGATTCTACCTCCCTGTCTCCCGAACAGGCTGGCTGCAACAGGAGGGGAAAATATCTAGGCATATTCCAAAATCTATTATAAAAGTCCTCTTCCTTTTTCACGGAGGAGACAGAGGAGGTCAACATATTTTGATCAAAATTTCTCATTCTATTTAACCAACCTCGTTCCTTTATCCAAATCACTCACCATATCAAAGCCTACAATTCTTACTTTTTTAACTCCACTATTAAATGCTTGAAATCCTACATCTAACTTAGGGATCATTCCATCTTTAATAGCTCCAATTCCTGTTAAATGACGGTACAATAATAAATTCATTTCTGTTATTAATTTCTCGCCGTTCATTACCGCTTCCAGATCAAAGCATAAATCAAGTTCTATATGCTCATGATTTGCTAATTCGGTTGCTACAAATCCGGCAACATTATCTGCATTTGTGTTTAATAATTGCCCCTTGCCATCATGAGTAAGTGGTGCGATTACCGGAGTGATTCCTTCATTCAATAAACTGCTCAACAACACTCCATCTACCGATTCAACATCTCCAACAAAGCCAAAATCTACGGGTTCAGGGTTTCTCTTTTTTGATCGAATCAAATTTAAGTCAGCTCCTGAAAGTCCCAATGCATTACAATCCAACGCCTGAAGTGTAGCTACGATCTTCTTATTAACCAATCCTCCGTAAACCATGGTGATTACATCCAGCATTTCTGAATTGGTAACTCGCCTGCCCTCAATCATTTTGGATTCTATACTAAGCTTTGAAGCTATATTTGAGGCAATTTTCCCACCTCCATGAACAAGAATCTTCTTCCCCTCGATTTCCACAAAATCATTCAGAAATTGATCGAGTTTAGACTCATTATCAATCACTTTCCCACCAATTTTTATAACCTTAACAGAATCCATTAGTTTAGCAATTTTTGGAAGATGGTTTGAGCTGACACAATTCTATTTTCGGCCTGTTCGATCACCAAAGAATTTTCACTGTCAATTACTGCATCGCTCATAACAACATTTCTGCGAACCGGCAAACAATGCATAAATTTGGCGTTATTGGTGAGTTTCATTTTAGTCTCATCTACCATCCAGTCCTTTTCCTCTGATAATATCTTTCCATAATCTGAATAACTGCTCCAGTTCTTTGCATATACAAAATCCGCATCTTGAAATGCTTTGTTCTGGTCATATTCAACTTTTGCATTCCCTACAAAATCGGGATGTAGTTCATACCCTTTTGGATGCGTGATTGTAAGATCGTACTCTGCTTTTTGAGTCCAAAGCGAAAAAGAGTTAGCTACAGCCTGGGGAAGTGCTCTAGGATGGGGAGCCCACGTTAACACCACTTTTGGCTTTTCTATTTTCTTGTGCGATTCAATTGTAATCAGATCAGCAAAAGCTTGCAACGGATGCCTGGTTGACGATTCTAAATTTACGATCGGCACCGGACAATATTCAATAAATTGACTTAGAACTTGCTCGCGGTAATCCTCTTCACGGTTCTCCAGTTTTGCAAAAGCTCTAATAGCTACCAAATCAAAGTAGGAGCCAATCACCGAGGCTGCCTCCTTCACATGTTCAGCTTTGTCGCCGTTCATCACCACTCCGTTACCGAATTCCAGTTGCCAACCGGCTGTGCCAACATCAAAAACAGTTACGTCGACTCCCAAATTTTGAGCTGCTCGTTGTGAACTCAATCTGGTTCTTAAACTAGGATTCAGGAATAGTAAACAGATCGATTTATTAGTGATATTTCCTTTTTTAGCGTAAGGATTTTCTTTCGTATCAAGAGCCTCTGATATTAAACTCTTTAAATCTATTACATCATCTATTGAGAAGAATTGTTTCATGTTAATTCCTTTTTTAATGCTCCGATAAGTTTGTTTATTTCCGGTTTTCCAATCGTCATGGAAGGCAGTAATCGTAGAACCTTTTTATTGGAAGATGATCCTGTAAAAATGTGGTGTTCGTATAAAAGCTTTTTCCTCATTTCTGCAATTTCAAAATTAAACTCTATGCCTATCATTAAACCAAATCCACGAATTTCGATCACATTAGGAAGCGCCGATAATTCCTGATTTAAAAAAGCTCCCATTTTCGTTGCATTCTGCATCAACGTTTCGTTTTCTATTACCTCTAACACAGCCAAAGAAGCCGCACATGCCAAGTGATTTCCACCAAAAGTTGTTCCCAACATTCCGAATGAAGCTTCGAATTTTGGATGAGTGATAATTCCACCTACCGGAAATCCATTTCCCATTCCTTTCGCCATACTGATAATATCCGGAGTAACGGCTAAATGTTGATGAGCAAAAAACTTCCCCGTTCTTCCGAATCCTGATTGTATTTCATCTAAGATCAGTACCGTATTTGTAGCATCGCACAAGCTTCTGATATGTTGTAGAAATTCTGAACTTGGTACATTTATTCCCCCCACTCCTTGAATTCCTTCGATCAACACACTACATACATCTTCTTTTTTTAGAGCCGACTCTACTCCTTCAAAATCTTCCAGCTTTAGTCGAATAACTTCTGCTCCTTCATTTACAGGGAACAATATTTTCGGATTATCAGTAGCAGCAACGGCCAGCGATGTCCTCCCATGAAATCCTTTCTCAAATACTAATATCTTCTTTCGTTTATTATAAGCTGATGCTACTTTTAGAGCATTTTCATTGGCTTCTGCACCGGAATTACACAAAAATAAATTCCATTCTTTATAACCGGAAACCTCGCCTAATTTGTTCGCTAACTCTTGTTGAATTCCGATGGGCACAGAGTTGGAATAAAATCCAATTTTATTGACCTGCTCTGTAACTCGTTTCACATAATGCGGATGAGAATGACCTATTGAAATAACGGCATGCCCACCATAAAAATCTAAAAATTCAGTTCCATCTTCTGTAAACACATAGTTTCCTTTTGCTCGTACAGGTTCAACTTCAAATAACGGATAAACAGGAAATAAATTCATTAGAAGGCACTCCCTTTAAGTTGTAAACCTGTTGTTTCTTCAAGCCCGAACATCAAATTCATATTCTGCACGGCTTGCCCTGACGCTCCCTTTAGTAAATTGTCTATGACCGAGGTGATAACAAGTTGACTTCCTTCTTTCTGAAGATAGATCAGCGCTTTATTTGTATTTACTACTTGTTTTATATCTACTACTTTCTCGGAAATATGCATAAAAGGATGTTCTTTATAAAAATTTTCGTATAGCTGAATCGCTTCTTCTAACTTCAGATCTGATTCTGTATAACTTGTAGCAATAATACCTCTGGTAAAAGCTCCGCGAAATGGGATAAAGTGTATATCAGCATCAAAGTTTTGCTGAAGCTGCCTCATGCTTTGCCTAATTTCTCCCAAATGTTGATGTGTCAACGCTTTGTATACTGATGCGTTGTTGCTTCTCCAGCTGAAATGTGTAGTTTCTGTCGGTTTTTGACCTGCACCGGTGCTTCCTGTTATTGCCGAAGTATGCACCGCCTTTTTGAGCATTTCGCTTGATGCCAATGGAAGCAACCCCAACTGAATACAGGTTGCAAAACATCCTGGATTGGCTACTTTTTTTGCTGACCTGATCTGTTCTTTGTTTAGCTCCGGTAATCCGTATATGAATTTATTCTCAGTATTTTTCAATCGAAAATCAGTACTCAAGTCGATCACTTTAGAAGTTTTCGGGATTATATTCTGGGCCATGACCTCCTTGGATTTACCATGTCCGGAGCAAAGGAAAACAACATCAACATTATTGCTTAGCTCTTCAGTAAAAACCAGTTCCGTTTCACCCAATAGATCTGAATGTGCTTCATACACTTTTTGCCCTGAATGACTCTTGCTAACTACGGAAGCTATTTGGGCACTTGAATGATTCAGCAAAATTCGAATCAATTCACCTGCCGTATATCCGGCTCCGCCAATTATTCCAACTTTAATCATTGTTCTGCACCGATTGTTGAATGAGTGTTGCATTCGCCAAGATTTTTGTAAAGCCTTTAACATCATCCCCGCTCCAACCTTGATTCATTTCCCCATATTGACCATGTTTCGATTGCATCAGGTCAAATTCAGACTCAATTCCAATCAGCTCAAAATTCTTTGGTTGTAGCTTTACGATTAATTTTCCGGTTACTTTTTGCTGTGTGTTTTCCAGAAAAGCCTCAATATCACGCATCACAGGATCTAAAAATTGACCTTCGTGCATCAACATTCCGTACCATTCGCCCAACTGATCTTTCCAATATAACTGCCATTTTCCTAACACATGCTTTTCTAATAACTGATGTGCTTTGATCATAATTAATGGCGCAGCCGCTTCAAACCCTACACGACCTTTTATTCCGATGATCGTATCACCTACATGAATATCTCTTCCAATACCGTAAGGAGCTGCAAGTTTATCCAACACCTTTATTGCTTTAACAGGATCATGCTTTTTCCCATTTATCCCAATTAATTCACCCTTTTTAAAATCTAACTCTACTTTTAACTCATCGCTTTTAACAATTTGCGTTGGCCACGCTTCTTCCGGCAGAGTTTTATGAGAAGTCAACGTTTCGGCACCGCCCACACTTGTTCCCCAAAGTCCCTTATTGATGGAATATTGTGCCTTTGCCCACTCTTTTTCCACTCCATGCTTTTTTAAAAAGTCCACTTCTTCTTCACGACTCAGTTTCATATCTCTTATTGGAGTAATGATTTCCATGTCCGGAGCTAGCACATTAAAGATCAAATCGAAACGAACCTGATCATTTCCGGCTCCCGTACTTCCATGAGCGATGGCATCAGCGCCAATCTTTTTAGCATATTCTGCAATGGCCACTGCCTGAAAAACTCGTTCAGCACTTACAGAAAGCGGGTAGGTATGATTCTTCAGAACATTCCCAAATAGTAAGTACTTAATGCCTTTTTCATAAAATTCTTGTTCTACATCTATACACACATGGTTTTCGATGCCGAGATCAGAAGCTTTCTGAGCAAGTTTTTTTTGTTCAGCTTCATCAAAACCGCCCGTATTTACTGCTACTGTATAAACTTCATACCCCTTTTCTTTTGCCAGATGAATAGCGCAATAACTGGTGTCTAATCCACCGCTGAATGCTAATACTACTTTTTTATTTTTCTTCATAATTGATTTTCCTTGAAGGGTCATCCTGAACTTGTTTCAGGATCTTCCCTACTGCTTAATGGCAATGAGTTTTTAAAATATCTTCAATGGCTTAATTAACTTTTGAAAAGACGCCGTCTTCATCTGCACCCATCGATAGAACTTATTGATATTTGCTTCCCGTTCTTTCTTCGGTTTATTATTCGGATGTTTAGGATCGTATAACATCCCGGTACACAAACAGTTCTTTCGGTCATTTCGAGTGAGAATATCGTAATTAGGGCAACTTTGGCAACCTTTCCAAAAGGTGTCATCTTGGGTTAGTTCAGAAAATGTTACCGGTTTATATCCAAGATCTGAATTGATCTTCATTACCGGCAAACTGGTTGTAATACCAAATAACTTGGATTCAGGATACTTTTTCTTCGAAAGCTCGAATGCTTTTGCTTTAATTTTTTTCGCCAACCCCATTCCTCTGTAATTCGGATGAACGATCAAACCGGAATTAGCCACATACCTTTTGTTTTCCCAAATTTCGATGTAGCAGAAACCAACCAGCTTGTCTTCATCCAATGCAATTACAGCATTCTCGTTTTCGAATTTAGTTTTGATATACTGCGGATCTCTTTTGGCGATCCCGGTTCCCCGTTGTTTTGCAGCTTGTTCGATAAGAGAACAAATCTCTTCAGCATAAACTGCGTGTTTGGATAAACCGTAATAGATAGAAACCGACATGTGAGTAAAAGGTGGAAATCCCGAAGGATGAATTAGAATTGAACTGCGTTAATTTGGATGAGATGGAAATCGCAGAATATGCGACATACCACTATGCGTTACCGCCGCCGCGGAATGCGCCGAGTAGAAAGGCGTTCGATTCTATGTGCAAGAGATTTTTGCATGGGTTTTAAAATGCGGATTTGAAAACTTGCATGCAAGAGGGAAGCTGAAATTAATTTTTTTCGTCATCGCGTATCGCCCCGTACACCAGATGTTTTCCTGACCCACCCTTGTTACATCCCTAACATCAGGGAGAGAAACTCTTTAGCTGGATGATATTTTAATAAAAACTCTCTTCCCTTGGCTAAGGGAAGAGACTGAGGTGGGTTCGAATTACAAATGATGGTTTTTTACTCTGCAAGATTCTTCGGAAGTGTCCTCAGTATGATTTCTTTGTTGAGAAGCCAGCCGCTTCATCATTCCCTCAAAATCTTTCAAGTAGTATTTCCTAGATTCTCAGGACTAACTCCAAGCCTTACTTCAATATTCAACATTGAATATTGGTTATTCTTTTCCGCTCTCCGCCAATATCTCCATAAACCTAGCAGATGTTTTGATTCCTCTATGGAAATCCTGCAAAGAAAACTTCTCATTTGGAGAATGGATGGCATCACTAGTAATCCCAAAACCCATCAGAATAGATTCTACACCAAGTACCCTTTTGAAATCTGCGACAATAGGGATAGAACCGCCTTCACGTGAGAACAGTACTTCTTTTTCGAATACATCTTCAAAAGCTTGTGCGGCTGCTTTTAATCCATAAAACGTTAGATCAGTAATAGCAGGGTGCCCACCATGATGTTCCGTTACTTTCACTTTTACTGTATCAGGAGCAAGAGAATTAAAGTATTCTGAGAATAATTCTGCAATTTCTTTCGGATGCTGATCCGGAACTAGTCGCATACTGATTTTAGCATTTCCTTTAGAAGGAAGTACTGTTTTGGCTCCTTCTTTTGTATAACCACCCCAAATTCCATTTACATCTAAAGTAGGTCTTGAAGAAGCTCTTTCATGCGTCGTATATCCTTTTTCACCATGAACCGCATCAATATCTAACGATTTTTTATAAGCCTCTTCATCGAATGGAAGTTCTGCTGATGCTTTACGGTCGGCTTCAGTCAGGTCTACTACTTTATCATAAAAACCGGGAATCTGGATTACACCGTTTTCATCTTTAAGCTTGGCGATCATTTCACATAATACATTCAACGGATTTTCAACTGCGCCGCCATAAACCCCGGAGTGTAAATCACGATTTGGTCCCACAACTTCTACTTCCATATACGCCAATCCGCGTAATCCATAAGTAATAGACGGCATATTTTTTCCAAACATTGAAGTGTCTGAAATAAGCACCATATCACAGTTCAACATCTCTTTATGTTCAGTGATAAAGGGAACCAAGTTCGGAGAACCAATTTCTTCCTCTCCTTCTAAAATGAATTTCACATTTACCGGAATTTCCTGACCTGTTTTCCGAAAAGATTCAATCGCTTTCACATGCGTGTACGATTGACCTTTGTCATCACTTGCGCCGCGTGCGTACACATCTCCGTCTTTCACTACTGGTTCAAAAGCCGGAGAATCCCATAGTTCATCAGGATCAGAAGGCTGCACATCATAGTGACCATACACCAAAACAGTTGGCTTATCTTTATGCGGACAGTGTTCTGCATATACAATTGGATTACCAGGTGTCTCAAAAAGCTCAACTTTATCCAGATCAAACGACTTGAATTGGCCTAGTAGAAAATTTGCCGCTTCTTTGATAGCATCTTTCTTTGATGAATCTGTACTCACGCTGGGAATACGAAGAAGATCAAACAATTCTTCTACAAATTTATCTTTGTTCTTATCGATATACTCTTGTGATTTACTCATGGAATTTTGCTTTTTTATAAAATTTCAATGCCTTTTGATTTAATCCAACCGAATTGACCGTTTCCTAATCGAATATAATACCAACCAGAAAACTCCTCACTTTTCTTGCGATCTAAAGTTAGGTCATAGCCCTCATACGCCATACTTACAAGTTCTGAAGATTCTTTAGGATTTTGCCTTACTTCAGATTCTTCTGATATCAATACGGCTTCATCATATCGTTGATCAACATAATCAACATAATAAGCAAGTGATACCATTATTACGGTAATTGCAAGTAAGGAAATAGCTATGGTATTGCGTTTAGCTAGAGAAATCAAATTAAACCAATCTAAAACTATCACTATCAAAGCGATACATAAGGATATATATCCAATAAGGAATAGTCCGAAAGTTCCCGGAGTATTTTTAAAAATATCTACTGCTTTATCCCAGGGAAGTTTTGGAAGCTTTGCTGATTGCCTACTGAATTGAGAATTCACGAATTCTAAGGCTTTTTCGGCACTATTCTTTACTGACTCAAAATGCTCCGCTTTCAAGAAATAATATTTTGCTAAGCCCAAAGAATCGATTTGAACTGAGGCAATACCCATATTTAAAAATAAGGGACCTGATGAAGAACCTGAGTCCTCAATTTGTCGATATTGTTTTAATGCCTCTCTGTATTTGCCCTCTTCCAGAAGATCATTTGCAGTATCAAATCTAACCTGTGGTGACGATTGAGACTGAGCAGTTAGTGTAATAAATAAAAACGAAGTTAACAGAACTAATACTTTCACAAAACCTTTCCTAACTCTTTAATTAGCTCTCGCGATTTTTGAATATCTGTTTCCATGTCTTCTTTAGAAATATTTGGAGCATATGCTACCGTTTCACATTTCTCAAAAATTCTTTTTAAATCTGCCAATGCAGAGCTATTTAATTTTTTGTCTTTTACTTCTTCCAATAATCTTTGTGCGGAAATTCCGGCGATCGGTAAATTCAATTTATCTGCAATAAATCTGGACAATGCTTTCTGGATTTTATGATAACTTTCTTTAATATCTTCGGTTTTCTTAGCTTCCTCAAGAATTGAAAAAGCCATTTCTCTTGCTTTAGTGGAACGAGCAAAACCGGAGTCGTTTGTTAGTTTATCATAGTAGGTCTTATAACCAAACGCTCCAATAAACAGTAAAAATGGAACCGCCATTAATACAAAAACAGATTTCCTGTTCTTAAGAGGAATCACACTTTTCTGTTCCCAATTGGCTAAACCTGTTACCGGATCTATATCCAGTCTCATGTCTTCAAGTGTAGTTACCGTTGCATTAGGATCTATTTCGGCATTAAAAGTAATTTCAGGAAGTACAGTGTACTCATATTTATCAGAGGACGGATTATAAGTTGCTATCCTTTTTTCAGGAATTGTATATAAGCCATCGTTTCTCGCTATAACAATGTCAGTAAAAACCTTACTACCTCCAATTTTGCGGTTGTCTCTTGTAATCGCTGAGTTTTCTTGCGGATTATATAATTCCAGCGACTCAGGAAATTCATATTCAGGCTTATTTAATAAAGGAACATTCCCCGTCCCCTTGATCTCTGTAATAATCTCTACACTTTCACCAACATAAGCAGAAGTTGGCTTAATGGTCCGCTTGATCTCAAAATCACCTACTGCTCCTATATATTCTGCATTCTCAATACCGGGTGGTCGTTCTACATTTAGGGTCACCGGTAACGTTTTAAGTTCTTTGTTTTCCTGGCCAAAACTGAAGTTAAAAGGATCTCTGGAAGTTCTTCTGTTGTTACGAACACGAACTGATAAACTATATGGACTTAAAGTGAGCTCTCCCGGCTTTGTTGGAAACAGCGCATATTGTAAAAGTCGCGCTCTTTTATATCTGATACCATTGATGATAACTGAAGTTGAACGGGCTTGCGCCGGATTATTTAATTCTTCTTTCCAGAATCCTTCCGCTTTCCAACCCGGAACCGTGTTATAATTTGATACTTCAACTTCACTTTTAAAGTACAGCACAATATCTGCTACTACTTGTTCGCCAACAACTGGGTTTTTAGTTGAGGCTTCCAATCTAACATAAATATCAGGTGAACGTTCAGCATCACCGTTATCGATGGTTTTGGGATCAAGAATTTTAAAAGATATAGGCTTGGTGGCATATTCTTTATTATTCACCTTTATCTTAATTGACGGAACGTTAAAACTACCCGGAGACATCGCAATAAACTGAAACCCGAATGTTTGTGTGAGTGAAGGCTTTCCATTTATATAGCTGTAATTGCTACTTGAAATAGTTCGGTTTGGTAAATATCTCAATCCTTCAATTGTAGGAATTTCAGGCCTTTCAAGTGAACTCAATGACGTTCCTGATATAGCGATATCAAGTTGTACTGATTCTCCTTCAAAAATATTCGTTTCAGTTAGTGTAGCCTGTACAGAAACACTCTGCGCATTGCTTTTTTGGCAACTAAGAACAAACAGAAAAAAAATAAATAGTGATGCCAGCTTTTTACCAGTCTTTATCATGCTTAGCAGTATCTTTTGATTTCTTTTTCTTGAACTCTTTCAGTAATTCTTTTTCCTTTTGAGCGAGCGCCTGCAGGATTTTTTCAGCGTCTTCTTTGCTGATCTCTTTTGAATCTATCTCTTTACCATCCTGAGGTTTAGGTTCGTTTTCTTCACTCCCTTCACCTTGCTCCTGATCTTGTTTTTCTTCTTCATTTTGCTCTTCATTCTCTTGCTGCTGATCCTGGTTCTGCTCTTGTTGCTCCTGATCTTGCTCTTGTTCCTGCTGATCTTGATTTTGATTCTGCTGATTCTGCTGCTCTTGTTGTTTTTCTTTCTCTTCTTCCAGCTTTTCTTTCAGAGCATTTAGTTTGGCATCGTTTGGATACTGAAAAAGGCCTTCATCAACTATTTGTATAGCCTGATTCAATTGCGAATTTATATAGGAATTAGCACTTCTGTGGAAAAAACTGTCGGAATCCTGAGCCTGAATTGCTACAGTGAATAAAATGGCAAATAAACATGAAGTAATGTATTTCATAATTAGTTATTTATAGTATTAACTGTATTGATCCTTTCGATAAAATCGCCAAAATTCTGAACGGTTTTATCATTCTGTAGAGCGGTATTCATCAGGTCGAGTGCCTCTTTATAGCGTTCTTCCGCTACCAATTGTTCCGCTCTTTTTTTCATTGCTTTGGCATATTCTGATGGTTCTTCTTGCTCCTGATCCTGATTTTGTTGATCCTGATTTTGCTCACTCTCTTCATCTTCAGTTTTTTTCTTCGCTAACTCATAGTTTTGCTTAGCTTCAGTGTCATTCGGATTTAACTTCAAAGAGTTTCTAAAGTGATGAGCTGCAGGTTTCCAGTCTTCGTTTTCAGCCAATAAAGTTCCAATGTTATATTGAGCAAGAGCTCTATCTTCTTCATTCTCTGCAAACTCTTGTGAGTTCAGGTACGCTTCAATAGCGTCTTCAACCTTTCCTTGCTTTGCAAGTGAATTCCCCAGATTAAAAAATAATTTTGAGTTTTCAGGTTCAGATTCTAACGCCAATCTGTACAAAGAATCTGCTTCGGCGTAATTTCCTTTATCGTAGGCCTCATTTCCTTTTTTCCCATCGCCGGAACCTATCACCAAAAATAAAAACGTTATGTATAAAAGAGGTTTTATCATCAAACTTACATTTCTTCGGCTACTTGTAGTGTTTCTTCGTCCATCAACATATTCGTAAAAACGTTGCTAACATCGTCGTTCTCTTCAAATTTATCCATCATTTTTAAATTTGAAAGTGCTGTTTCGGCATCTACTTTTGTTTCTGTAATTGCTTCTCGTATTAACTCAGCAGACTCAATCTTGTTTCCTCCATCTTCTAATGCTTTACGAACATTAAAAAGATCTTCGCGTGCAGTGTACACAACGAAAAAATCGTCTTCTGATTGTATGTCATCTGCCCCTGCCTCAATGGCTTCCAGCATAAACTCTTCTTCATTTTTCTCTTCTGCAGGCACGCGTATCATTCCTTTTTGTTCGAACAAAAAACTAACGGAACCATTTGTCCCCATATTTCCGCCGTGTTTGGTAAAAATATGGCGAATGTCAGCTACAGATCGCGTGTTGTTATCCGTGGTAACTTCTACAAAGTAAGCAATGCCACCGGGGCCATAGCCTTCGAAAGTAACTTCTTCATAGCTAGCGGCGTCTTCTCCTTCGCCTGTGCCACGTTTAATGGCGCGTTCCATATTATCTTTCGGAAGGTTAACCGCTTTTGCATTATCGATAGCGAGCGACAATCTTGGATTTCCGGTAGGATCTCCTCCGCCTTCGCGCGCAGCAACAGTCAGCTCCTTAATGATCTTAGTGAAAACTTTAGACCGCTTGGAATCTTCTTTGGCTTTTTTGTGGCGAATGTTCGCCCATTTAGAATGTCCTGCCATGAAAAACTTCTATTTTAATTGCTTATTCAAGACTGTAAATATACATAATCATTTATAGGCATCGTAAACTTTTTATGAAACCAAACTGTTAAAGGTTGTGTTTCAGATTCTGAAACAGAAAGAGATTCGCTACCTTTGAAAAAAGATTTAAATGGACGGAAGATGAATATTGGAATTGTGTGTTACCCAACCTTCGGAGGTAGCGGTGTTGTTGCAACAGAGCTGGCTAAGGTACTAGCTTCTAAAGGGCATAAAATTCATATGCTCAGTTATGCCAAGCCTGCTCGATTAGAAACGCTCGACTCGAATATATTCTACCATGAAGTTGCAATAAATGCTTATCCCTTATTCGAATATCCTCCGTATGCACTTGCATTAGCATCTCAAATGGTGAATTTGATTGAGTACGAAAACCTTGACCTTCTGCACGTGCATTATGCTCTTCCACATGCAACCAGCGCTTATCTTGCTAAACAGATTATGGCTGAGAAGGGAATTAAAGTTCCTGTGGTTACAACATTACATGGAACCGATATTACTTTGGTAGGGAGCGATCCAAGTTATAAGCACGTAGTGGAATTTTCTATCAATAAGAGCGACGGAGTTACTGCGGTATCTGATTATTTAAGAAGAGAAACTTACGAGCGCTTCGATATCACTTCTGATATCAAAGTAATTCCCAACTTCATTGATTTGGAACGTTTCAAAAAATCCAACAAAAGCCATTTCAAGCGTGCAATTTGCCCTGATGGAGAAAAAGTTGTTGTCCACGTCTCAAACTTTAGAAAAGTAAAACGTGTGCCGGAAGTAGTTTCCGTTTTTGACCGAATTTTAAAACAAAACATTCCCGCTAAACTTCTTCTTGTTGGTGATGGTCCGGATCGCCAAAAAACTGAGCAGCAATGCCGGGATCTCGGAATTTGTGAACATGTACGCTTTTTAGGAAAATTAGACCAGGTTGAGGAAGTTCTTTCCATCGCAGATCTATTTTTGATTCCATCCGGTTCAGAAACATTTGGTCTTGCCGCTCTTGAAGCGATGAGTTGCTCCGTACCTGTGATCAGCTCTAACATTGGAGGTTTGCCGGAGGTTAATATTGAAGGAGAAACCGGTTTTCTTTGTGATTTAGATGACATTGATTGTATGGCAGAAAATGCGGTAGAGATTCTTACTAATCAAGCTCTTCATGATCGAATGAGCGAGAATGCCAGAAAGCGAGCGGAGTTATTTAATCAAGATCTGGTAGTAAATCAATATGAAGATTATTACAATCAGGTAAGTAATGAATTATTTGCCTTATAATATAGATTCCTGATTTTCTTATCCGAAGATATTCCATTTACTTGTTGCTGTAGCTATTGCAACAGCCATATACTTACACTTTTTGAAGTTAAGCATTACATCTTTTTCGATAGAATTGTCGATAACATACGCTACTGCTACCGTCATATCTTTCATACTGCTCGTTACGCTTTGCCCTTTGAATTTCGCGCAAAGAACCACAAAGTCTATTTCTTTGCTTATTCCCTTATCTTTGTTAACCCATAAGATCGAGGATTCCAGTTTCGCTAAAATATAATCCGAACGGTCTTTTCCCGGAAGTTCCTTTACTGCTTCTGCATTGATCGGAAGTTGCAACTCTAATTCTTTC
The DNA here is from genome assembly GCA_965216175.1 of Balneola sp. Lineage (GTDB taxonomy): Bacteria > Bacteroidota > Rhodothermia > Balneolales > Balneolaceae > Balneola. The sequence goes on along the minus strand of OZ244140.1, from coordinate 3,727,052 downwards.
GGCCCTTTTTCAATACTGGTTATTTCAATCTTAAATGGTTTCATAAGACCCTTACTTAATTAGAGTGAACCTTTTGGTTTCTAGAATGCCTGAAGTTTTTAATCTGTAAAAGTATACACCACTAGCTAAATTTTCAGCATTATATTGTACTGCATGAGTTCCTGCAGTATAAATACGATTGGTAATTGTTTCTACTAACTTCCCCGTAATATTGAATACTTCCAATGTCACTTTTTGTTGATTGTTCAGGCTAAATGAAATTGTAGTACTCGGGTTAAATGGGTTAGGAAAATTCTGGAATAATTTAACTTTCTCAGGCTTTGCGGATTCGGTTTCATTATTTACCGGCATTCCATTCGATGCTCCGGGTGTTGGTTGGCTAATAAATATAAACTCTGAACTGCCGTCTGTTTCCCGCCCAAAAGAAACATCAGTTGTTTGTTCTCCAAAAGTAAGAGTGTTAACGGCTTCAAATGTCTCCCCATTCTGCTTATAAAGACCAATGTCTTCTCCGTTTTTGCTTAGATTAAATGAGGCATGAAGCGGACCTTCCTTCTCGTCATCATCAGCCCAGACCAAAAGAAATCCTTTTGCCGAAATTGTTGTGTCAGGAAATGCCCATTTATCAGGATTAGTTAAATCATCCGTTAGAAAATACCCCGACATAGAGATTTCATTTCCTGTAGCGTTGTATAACTCAACCCAATCCGGAAAAGATCCGCTTTCATCCTGAATAGTACTGCTGTTGCTCGCCATAAATTCGTTGATAACCAATCCTTGAACGGAAGAATTATTTTCTTGCCTTATTTTTCTGGCAGGATTTTGCGGATAGCGACTTGTTTGCGATTCCTGATCCTGAGCTGAAACAAAATAATTCACATCCTCAGAATACGTTCCAATTTCTTGCGCTCCGGTATAAATCCCATCACCTGCTTCTTCGTCAAATCCTTTTCCGTCATCTTTTAGCCGAAAAGGATTTGGAATCGGATCTATATCTAACTTTGCACTAACTATTACCAAGTCATCATCCTTAACTTCGGCTTCTACTATTATAGTTTTAGCTCCATTGTTATTCAAAATTTTTGATTCAGATGAATGAATGATCGGATATATGTTATTCAACTCTAATTGATCCAGAGCAGTGTTCTTTCTTTTTGTGATAAATGGCTTCAGCCCATAATCTACATGCCCACCAACAGCTTGATCATAAGAATCATTGAAATCATCAACATCATATCCATAATCTCTTGTTCTAAAAGTGTCCGCCTCTGCAGTGCTTTGAACCAGACTCTTTAATCGATCTATTTCCGGAAACAGTGAGTCTTCATTAAAGACATCTTCAATTGTTTTGTTGAGGTAGTAGCTGTACCAGTCTTTAAATTTCTGGATTTCCAGCAACCTTTTTGTTAGTGGTCTGGGCGCTCCTGTTCTGTCCCAGGTGTATAAATTTCTTGCAGCCCAATCTCTTTGAATGAAGTCAATTCCCAGCGTATTATCGTAATCATATGGAATTACAGTAAACCTGTTGTCTGAAGGTTCATTGTATAAATAGAAGTTGTTCTTATTGTACCTGTAGTTATCCCAGTTTCCGGTTAATACGTCTATCGCCATCCATTTTAACGTAGCATCTACATTTAAATAATCGTTGATCTGATCTTCAAACTCTTGTTCAGATGCGTCTTCAAGAAAGGTTATCAAAGTTGCAAGATCTGAATAATTGTTTTCCTGCTCATTAGTTTTAAGGTCATAAGGCCTTCGCCCAAACTCTTCATAGTCATTGTAATCATCAGAATTTGGACCTCTATAGCTAAGATCAGCCGGAAACAAACATTTGTATAAATTTCCCTGATCATTTTCGAAGTTTTTATCCAGAAACTCATTGTCAATATGCTCCACATTGATATAAAGACCATACAGCTCCTCATTAATAAATAAAGCAACGTGATTCGCCCTTGGAGCTTTCACCTTCATTTTTTCAAAAATATTCCAACTAATTTTAGAGCGAATTATAGATGGATCGTTATGCTCCCCATTCAAATTCATCTTATCCAGGCCCCTGTATTCTCGTCCATCGATAAATGTATCAAAGGAAACTTTGAATGATTTTTTTTGCGACGCTCTGGATGTGTTTCCCCTTAATCGAAAACCAACACTGTCAACGATTTCCGTTTCACTGTTTTTTGTAAAACTAAAAGATGCCAAAAACTCGCGGTCACTTTGCTGGTTTTCTTCCGCTAAGATTTCATCAAGAGAACTCGGATCAATGGTAATTCTTACTTCTGGTAACACAGCATCATCAAAAAGCCATTTTGACCCTGTTTGTCCAAATAGGGTTATAGAGCTTAATAAATAAGTAACAAAAAGTGTTAATAATCGCTTCATAAAAAATAGTTTAAATAAAAAAAGGAGCCCCCTATTGAGCTCCTTTTAAAGTAGTAAAAAAAACGGATTTACTTAGTAGTAATAGGAATTGCTGTCATTGTTTTTCCCCACTGAAGATTTAAATGCGCTTTCGTATCAGAAAGTGTATCAAAATAAATGGTGAATCTTTCAAAGCTAGAAGCTCCTTCCATAGTAACAGCTGCCGGTACACGAATAACATCCTGAGAGTTGTCATATTGTGTTCCCCAACTAAGTTTACTGTTTAGAACAAATATCCAATTTTCACCCGGAACAGTATAGAGAGAATAAGTTCCTGCTTTAACGGCTTTTCCGCCAAACATTACATCATCCGAAAAAGTAATTACGGTTGATTCGTTTGCTCCTGTTCTCCAAACCTGACCCGGTTTTGCCAATGTTGCTAAACTTCTGCCTTTAAGTCCCGGACGGCCGTAGGTGATAGATACTGTCGTTGATCCGATATCCTGGCTTATTGAAGCATTAGGGCTTGGGCGATTTCCTTTTCCACGTTCTTGAGCTGTAGTTAATTCTGATGTAAGAAGCACTGCAAAAACAACTAATGCCCCTAATTTTAATAAAGCTTTCATTTCAATCTTATTTTGGTTGATTAGTTAGACGGGAATAAATTTTTATCGATACCCGGTATTATTTTTAAAGCATTTTTGTAATACACTTTTTGCAACACATTATCAGGAAGATTCAATCCATACATTTTCCAAAAAGCATGTCTTTTTCTAAAATAGTCAAAATATTCGTCGTCACTTTCCAGAACTCTGAAGTAAGTATAGTATTCTTCGGGGCGATAGGTATCTTTTCCAAACAACAACCGGTCCTGGTATTTAATAAAAAACTCTTTCGCAAAACGAGGTTGACGCCCTAATTCCGCAATTACCGCTGCAATTTCTGTATATACATTTGGAAATTCATCAAGATGACGACCTAAACGAGCCAAGTCATTTGCCATCCAGCCCAAATGTGCATTTATAAAATTTGTATTCGGATGTTTCCTGAACACATTCCATTGCTCGCTCATAACGACTTCCCAACTTGGAAATCTTGAGGTGTCTCCCCGATGTCGGTTTGGGAAGTTTTTCATTTCTAGCCATCTCTCATTCTTTTCGTCAATGGGTTCCCAAAATACTGCTGGTTCACCGGTATGAATTAAAACCGGAATTCCAAGTTCCCCAGCTTTTGCCCAAACCGGATCAATGCGAGGATCGTCTGTATGAACTCTTTTCTCTTCTGAATCCAAAGCGGTCAATCCTAAATTCTTGAAGATCTTCACTCCCCGGGCTCCGTTGTTGTAATCTTCTTCAAGCTGTTTTACAGCTTTTTCTGTCCAGCCTTCTTCGTCAATTCCACTAAAATCTATATTGGCAAAAACAATGAATCTGTTTAATCCACTTTTTTTAATATTGTCAGTAATGTCTTTGAGTTGATCTCCGTTTCTTCCGCTTAGGTTAACAATGACTTTCATATTTAAGTCGTCCATTTCGGAAGCGAGTTTCTCCAAATCCTGAGTAGCCATTCTCCAATGGTGGCTGTGAACATCTATAAACGGGAATTTAGCTCTCGTGATTTTATCTCCGGGAACAACCAACGTTGAAGTTGGGTCATATTCCTCGAAAGTCATTGTAGTATCCGCTGTTTGAGCCTTTACTGGAATTGAAATTGCAACAAAAATAAATAGTGTTAGAAATCCTTTCATGCCATAATAATAGTTAAAGCTTAGCAAATGAATTGTAAAATGTATGTTATACAAATGTATGGCTTAGCTTCTTCAATTTATTAGTTTGGTGTCTTTCAAAAAGAAATTCTTTCTTGTCAAAAGTACGATTAATCCTATCCCTGAAACACAAAGAATAACAGATGCCCAAATTCCTGATTCCAACATATTTTTAAGGTAAGGCTGTAAAAATGTAGTCAAATCAGCAATAAGTAGAGCAATCACGCCCTTCCAAATTTTATAAGGCACATCAAACGCTTTTTTGGAGTGATAATAAATAACAAATGCCATCACAGCATAGCTAACCAGTGTAGTATAAGCTGAAGCCAACATCCCGAAATAAGGAACAAATATCAGATTTCCTGTAACGGTAATAGCAGAGCCAATCAGAGTTATATAAGCCAGAACTTTGGTTTTTTCCCCAATAAAAATCCCTGCTGAAAAATTAATGTACCAACCCTGAAGCCAATACGCCATTAATAGAGGTGAAACTACACTCAATCCCATCCAGTAGTCTCTACCAATAAGAGTGGCATCTGTAAATGGAATTCTAATCTGAACGATATCTGAAGCAAAAAGTGAGAAAATTATAAAAATTGCTGCTGCACCAAGATTGAAATAACGGAAAGTTTCTGAAAATAATTTAGGAGCATCTTCTTCTTCTGACTTTCTCATAAAGAAAGGTTGCCAAGCATACCTAAAAACTGTTACGAAAAGTAGCATTACAACTGCCAGCTTATATCCGGCTGCATAAATTCCTACTATATCTTCTCCGGAAAAGACTGAACCTCCTGAGTCCAATCCATATAATTGGGTGATTGTTTCTGAATCCATTTTTTTCAAAAAGAAACGATCGATCATCTCGTTGATGACATACCCAATTCCTGCAGGCACAAACGGAAGTCCAAAACGAATGGCTTTCTTTAAAAATACTCCATCCCATTTTCCTTTCATCATATCAAAGGTGATAACCCAAACGATAAATGCAGTTATTAGTGAAGCCATGACATTACTGATTAGTACAGCTTCAATGTTCAGGTTCACCTTCAGTACCAAATAAAAATTCAACCCAATATTTATAAATACGTTTATCATTTTGATGATTGCAAAATGATAGGGCTTTTGAGCAAGTCGAAGCTCTGCAAATGGAACGGCTGAAAGAGTATCGAAGGCCAGAATTCCCAGCATCAAAGTAAATAGTGGGAATGGCTCAACCAGGCCTATAATAGGGTTTAGCAACGGATTCAAAAACCACACTATGGCAAGCAGACAAATCGTAGTTCCAAACAAGGTTATTTGAATGGTTTTAAAGATGTCTTTAGATTTATCCCTGTCTTTGGCGTACCTAAAGTATGTTGATTCCATCCCAAAGGTAAAAATAACATTTAGGAAAGCCATCAACACGTAAATCAAACTTATGACACCATACTCATCCGTATCAAAAACTCCTGTATAAAAAGGCACCAACAGGTATCCAACAAATCGCGTAAAGACATGACTTACTCCATAGATCAGGGTGTCAGAAAAAAGTTCTTTGAGCTGCTTCAATTGTTATTTTTTTGAAAGATGTTCAATTGCCTGAATACCAAGCAGATAACTGTGCTTTCCAAACCCGGTAATAATTCCGTTCATCACAGCTCCGGTAATCGATTTTTCCCGAAACTCTTCCCGGGCATGAATATTTGAAATATGAACTTCTACTTTAGGAATGATAAGTGGTTCCAATGCATCCCGAATTGCTACTGATGTATGAGTAAATCCACCAAGGTTAGTTATTAAAGCTTCAATATTTCCATTTTGAGCTTCCTGAATTCTGTTAATAATCTCTCCCTCTACATTACTTTGAAAGAAAATAAATTCGTGGTCATTAAAACTATTCGAGATATAAGTGTTCAAGTCATCTAAGGTTTCTGCCCCATATGTATTCTTATCTCTTGTTCCCAGCATATTCAAATTTGGACCATTAATAATCAATATTTTCATTGTTCAACCGCTTTGTTTATTAATTCTGAGATTTCTTTCATTCTTTGCTCACTAATCTCTGTTTTTCTTCCAAGACTCATGGGTTGTCCTTCAAAATAAATTGGTACTAAATGAATATGTGCATGAGGGACCTCTAGTCCTTCCACAATTATACCTGTTCTAATTGTTCCCAAAGAGCTGTCTATTGCTCTGGCAATTTTCTTTGAAAAAGACATTAGTCCACTCAATGTTTCTTCATCCAGATCAAATACATAATCTACTTCCTTCTTGGGAACAACCAAAGTATGACCTTCAGCTATAGGATTAATATCCAGAAATGAAAAATAGTTATCGTTTTCAGCAATTTTATAACAAGGGACTTCACCCTTTATAATTTTCGAGAAAATACTGGCCATGCTTTTACTTATCCTTTTGAATGCGTATGATGTTTCAATTTAATGTACTGAATTAAGAAATGCCTCAATGAAAATATATTCTCTTTTTATTTTTATAGTGTTCGTAATTACACCATTACAAGCTCAGGATGAATATCTTAGCGGGCCGGTAACAGAAGCTCAGATAAGAGAAGTTAAAATTTTTGACCTTTATACTAAACGTTACGATCCGGATCAGGACATTATTAAAAAGCTAAATCAGGTTCAGGATTCGATTTTAGTTGATGTATTTATGGGAACCTGGTGCCATGACAGCAAAAGAGAAATACCCGCTTTTTTTAAAATTATGGAAGTAATTGACAATCCATTGATTTCTGCAAATTACACTGCTTTAGAATATAGAAGAAGTGGGCCCAAAGACATTATTAAACAGAACAATATTAAAAGAACGCCAACTTTTATTATTTATAAGAATGGAAAAGAGATTGGCAGAATCATAGAAGAAGTTGAAGTAAGCGTTGAATCTGACCTGTATAAGGTGATTGTTGGCAAATAGAGAAAAAGTCTGATTTTTAGGCGATTTAAGATTGTCATAGAGTATTAAAACCCGTATCTTTGAAGCCTTTCGCAATTGCGATGGAAGATCCGGTAGCTCAGTTGGTAGAGCAACTGCCTTTTAAGCCGTGGGTCGAGGGTTCGAGTCCCTCCCGGATCACAACAAAATTTTCAAGAATCTCTCTTGACCAGCCCCTTACGATTGATCTCGGAAGGGGTTTTTTGCTTAAATGCTTTTCAGGTCTTTTATCAAACCCTCAACTATTCTATCCAGAACCTCTTCGTTGGTTAACAGGAATTGCCTTTCTTCCTCTGATAATTCCCTTCTTGGCAAAGCTCTCTTACTTTTAATTTCTTCAGATATCATTGTCTTTTTTAATTTATTCTACGTTAGAATTAAGAGGTAATTTACTTATACCGTCCTTTTCTATCTAAAATTCCCAGTTTATTTAGCACTCAGGAAGCTCACCATCTAAATCGGCATACACCCTGTATTACTCTTTATCGGCAACCAATCACAAATCCAAAGCATGGAAAAAATCTATTTAGCTGACGCTTTTTGTATAAAAGCATTGCAAATATTGTTTTAAAAGAGTTTTAAATGTGTTTTTATTATTAATTAAAATTAATATTAAAATTTTTTAATAATTAAAATTTTCTAATATATTGTTGTGGACAGTTTAAAATAAACCGGGTACATAATGAATCTTCAAGAATTAGTTTGCGCATATAAAACAGAGCCTACCTCAAAGCTTAAAAGTAGTATACTCGGTGAAGCACTTCCTTTGATCAAAAGTATCGTGAGTAAGATTAAGCATCCCGGCACTCCTTTGTGTGAAAGAGATGATCTCATCAATATAGGTGCATCAGGTTTATTGCAAGCCTTGGAAAGTTATACAAGTAAGAAAGAAGTTCAGTTTAATACATTTGCCTATTACAGGATCAGAGGAAACATTATTGATTATCTTCGGTCTGTAGACGAACTTTCTCGCACCAATCGTGCAAGGTTTGGAGCAGCCCAAGAGGCAATTAGCACCTTACAACAACGATTAGGGAGAACACCACTGGATCACGAAATAGCACAAGAAATAGACTTGAGCGTTGACGCTTACCGAACACTTCTTTCAAACGTTCAACAGCGAGTTGCTCTATCCTTGGATTATGACAGTGGTTCTGATTCAGAATCCTCTCTTTCAAGCAGACTTGAAGACCACAATTTCGGTTTACCCGATCAAGAAATGATGGATCACGAAAACTCTGAACAATTAAAACGTGCTGTAAAAAGATTGCCCGAAAGAGAACAATTGATCCTTGGTATGTATTACTTTGAAGACTCCAATCTTAAAGATATTGCTGATGTTTTAGATTTGAGCGAAGCGCGTATTTCACAGATCATTGGCAAAACTCTTCTCACTCTAAAATCTGAGTTAAAGGAATTGGTTCTTGTCTAATTAATAGTTATCAAAGGTCGGATTTTCGCTAGTCTCTTTTCTCCGATTCCTTTGATCTTGAGTAGTTCATTAACACTTGAAAAGCCCTTGTTTTCAAGTCTGTAATCCACTATTCGAGATGCGTAAGTTTTCCCTATTCCGGGCAAAAGCTGTAATGTTGCCTGATCAGCAGTATTAATGTTTATAGGATACACAACCTCGATCGCAGTACCATCATCTATTTCTTTCGCCCTCAGTACTTTTGTACCGATCTTTGATTCTTTCTTCCAAATTGCTCTATTCTCAGATTTAGCCTCAACTTCATATTGGATAAATGCAGCAATAGAATCTTTATTTTGTCTGAATTCATCTGAGTACGTACCAAATCCATTCCTCAACATTTCTTTGTTTAAAGATACCCAATCACCTTCTTTGTCTAGTATTACATAAGCAAAGAATCGATTGTACGCTGAATAAGGTGCTCCTCCATCATAATCAAAAACTTTCACTCTTCGCCCTTCTAATAAGTTTCTTAAATAGCTTGTAGAAGCTCCTGAAAAATAATATGCAGAATCACCGCCTGCATAAATAGAAGGGACTTTTACTCCAAGTAACTGAACAGGATATCCAAAACCGGGAACGATCTCGATTTCAAATTCTGCTCCATCTCTGACTGCATACACATCGTACCACTTTTTGGGATCCACCTTTGGGGAAGGACCAAAGCTTTTCCCTTGTGCCCGGCTCATAACCCCTTTAAAATTTTGATAAAACTGATTTGCGATCTCATCAGAATAAATGATCAAAGTATTTTCATCATTACTTAGTTCGGCGTTATTGGAAAAATTATACGAACCTGCAATTACAACTGCCTCGTCATCCGGTGTGGGTTCGTTCACATCAATAATAATCAGCTTGCTATGCAATTTTCTTGTTTCTCTGGCAGGCACAATCATTCTATTTCCAAGCTGTGCTTCCGGACTTCCCCAAATTGCTCCGGTATTTTGATACCTGCTGAAAAAACCCGGGTCAATTACACCTTCCAGTTGAATATCCGTATCAACGGTTTTACTCCAAATTGCTTTACTAATCGGAATGGTTGGAGTAATCGCAAACGCTTGAAACCTGATATCTGATTGAGTTTCTTCATTTATTACCTCTACTATTCTATCGCTCACACTCGGCTTTGAATCATCTCTATTTATTGGAGCAAAATACACTTCAACTTTTATACCGCCTACATCAAAAATATGATCGGATACATCTCTTTTATCCTTATGGAAAAGAGCTCTGTTTGCATCCGGGATTTCACTTTCTGATCCCCACATTTGGTTAAATTCATTTAAATAGGCTGTAGCTACCTCGTGATCTTTTATTACAAGAGTGTTGTTGGTATTATAAGCACCTGTATAAGTGAGGTTTGTAGATCCTGTCCAAACAAAATCATCATTTTTATCATCAGAAAGGGCATCAATAACAGCAAATTTGTTATGCATGTCTGCCCCGTCATTTACCAGATCATTGTCTTGTATTTCACCATTTGGGAAGTAAACATCTCCATCGTCATCTATCGAAATAATTCCGCCTTCTCTTAAGCGCGCCCAAATTAACTCATCAAGCTTTCCTGCATCGGTTCTGTTATGATTATCTGTAACCAGTCTTACTCTAACCCCCCGTTGCTTGGCTCGAACTAGTGCATCTGCAACTCTCATTTCTTCTAAATCATAGATCGATAAATCCACACTGAAATTGGCCGAATCAATTAGATCTTCAAGTGTTGAGACTAAGTCCCATGAGCTGTTCACGACATTATTTTCTAACATCACACTCGTATCAGGTGGCATGTTAAAGTAAACTTTTATCCATTCTTCCTGAGCTAATTCTTGGGCTTTAGTTGAATTAGAGAGTAGAAGCAGACTCAGCAAAACAAAAAAGATGTTCCTGACTTCCATAGATTGCTATTAGCATTATCATTAATACCTAAATTAACGTATTTTCGGTTATCTCATTGTAAAACTTCAAAACGATCGGCTTATGAAAACCGAATTTTTAAATCCTATTCATTGGAAAAAATCTTTTTTGATTGTTTTACTTTCAGGCTTCGTTCTCATTTGGTTTGGTTTTGTTGATAGTTACAGCCTTCTCACCAGAGTTGAGCTTTACAACCAAAAATCGGATCTGAAAAATAAAATTGATCAGTTAAGCACCTCCACTCAGAAGCTGGAAAAGAAGATTAATAACTTGCATAACGACGCTCAACTTCTTGAAAAAATTGCGCGCGAAGAATATGGAATGAGAAAACCAGGTGAAACAGTATATAAAGTTCGCCGTTCGGAATAATTACTAGGATATTTTAAATGAAAGCCATTGCTGTAGATCTGGGGGGCACTAATATAAAAGCCGCCATTGTTGATAAAGAAAAAGGGATAATTGAGCAAACTTCTACACCAACTTACGCTGATCTTGGTAGAGATCATTTGTTAGATAGAATCGGTTCCACAATTACTGATCTTGCCAAAAGACACGACGTCATAGGAATCGGAATGGGATTGCCGGGCATGGTCAACTTAGATCAAACCATAGTAAGAAATCCGCCAAATCTTCCCGGTTGGGAAACTGTGCACGCTGCAGAAGAGATTTCCCGGCGTACGGATCTGGTATGTAGAATTGAAAATGATGCAAATATTGCAGCATTAGGTTCTCTTCATTTCGGAGTGGGAAAGAAGTTTGAGAACTTTATTATAATAACTCTTGGTACCGGCGTTGGCGGTGGTATAATCATCAATAAAAAATTATACAAAGGATCCATGGGGATGGCCGGTGAATTAGGACATGTTATTCTTGATTACCATGGGCCTTTATCCAATAGTGTAACCCGCGGTACTGTGGAAGCTTATCTTGGACAACGATTTTTGAGCAGGTTTGCAACCGACTTAATTTTGCAACAAACCAATAATCCGCTTTATAAAAAATTTCATCGAGATTTTGACAAACTTGAACCTGTTGATCTTACAAATGCAGCTAATGAAGGAAATGAACTAGCTATCGAGATTTTACGCAAAAGCGGAGAAAGATTGGGGTATGCTATCATAAATTATACGCATATGATGGATATCCGAAAATATGTATTGAGCGGGGGCGTTTCACGTGCTGGAGATTGGTTATTTGAACCCGCCAGAGAAATCGTTAAAAAGCATATGATGTTGCCATTTCAAGAAGAGCTTGAACTGGTTTATGAAGACCTGGGTAATGATAGTGCTTTACTTGGTGCAGCCGGCTTAGCGTTCGATTCTTTTGCATAAACTTATTCGGATGAAATTTATAAATCTTGTACATAAGGGTATTTACTTGCTTTGTGTGTGTACAATGATTTTGCTTTGTTCTGAAAATTCCACAGCTCAATCTGCTCCACCTGATTCAACTACCTCAAAATCAGTAGTAAAAACCACTCCCGGCCCGGCCGTAAAAAAGAGTAATGTAAAAGACGCCGTCCAGTTTCAATCCAGCGATTCGTTAGTGATAAATTTAAGAAACGGAAGAAAGGCATTCCTGTTTGGATCGGCTAAAGTAACGCATACTGCAGGAGAACTTACAGCCGGTGAAATTGAAATGGATATCGAAAAAAATCAGGTTGAGGCTACTGCTGAATCAGAAACGGATACACTTTCCTATCCTGTTTTAAAAAGAGAATCAGACGAGATAAAAAGTACCCGCATTCTCTTTAACTATCAGACTCAAAAAGGAAAATTTGAAGCCGCTAAAATACAAGTCCCAGATGGGTACTTAATTGGTTCAAAGGTAAAAAATATAAACCAAGACGAGGTTTTTATTGAAGACGGTATTTATTCTACCTGCCCGCCTGATTATCTTTACTATTATATCAAGGCAAAAAAAATGAAGGTAGTGGACCAAGAAGAGGTTTTTTTCTCCAATGCTCGCTTATATATTCTGGATATTCCATATCCGATCTTGTTTCCGTTTGGCTACGTTCCTTCAAGTCTTGAAAAAAGGCAGTCCGGTTTGTTAACACCAACATATGTTTTTGAAAATCAATCCTCCAGAGGTATCGGACTTCAAAATCTTGGCTGGTTCCAATATTTTAATGATTACATAACCGGCCAAATTAGTAGTGATGTATTTACTTCCGGTACATTCTATGTAAATACAAATATGCAATATAGAAAGAGAGATCGGTTTAATGGAAACGTTCAAATTGGTTACTCACTGGATAGAGGTTTAGAAAAAACCGATCCTGGTTTTACAACCACAATTCAGAAATCATTGAGTATAAATCATAGTCAGGATTTTTCTCCTTACTCAAGAATTAATGCAGGAATAAACCTAAGAACGCGAGATTTCTTTACCCAAAACTCTCTGGATATCGGCGCACGTGCAGCTACAAATTCTGATTCAAAACTGGCGTACACTTATAATCATCCAGACAACGATTTCAATTTTAGCATAAACTCACAGTTAAATCAAAATTTTAATACCAACCGAACCTCTTTAAACGGGCCAAACAGTACATTCAGTTTAAAAACACTCTCTCCTTTCAAGTCAGAAATCAGTAATGATCCGAAATGGTACGAGAGCATTACGTTTAGATACAATAATACTTTTAATTCCGAATTTGATTACGCCCCTATTGATGCCGATACAGCTGAGGTCACTTTTCTGGAAGCATTATTTGATCCCTCCCTTTACCGGGAAGCAACCGATGATAATGAACATTTCAAGTATGGGTTTCAACAAACCGCAGCTCTTCAGGTAGGAAAGCTTCTTTCTAATCCTTTTTTAAATCTATCCGGAAGTGCTAGTTATAATGAATATTGGTTTCCTACCTCAACCCGGCAGTTTTATAATGCTGATTCTAACCGCGTTGAAACAAGTCAGGTTAGAGGTTTTGTAACTGCACGTGATTTCAATCTCGGATTATCTTTTTCCACAACATTTTATGGAGTCTCAAATCGAAAGATTGGAAAGCTGGAAGGGTTTAGACATACGCTTCGTCCTACTTTGTCCTATAATTACCGTCCCGATTTCAGTGATGAACAATGGGGATTTTACAGAACCGTACAAACCGACAGCCTTGGAAATACTCGCCGATATTCTATTTTCGCAAATGAAGTTTTTAATGGGCCCGGTGCCGGAGAACAACAATCTATACAGCTTAACTTGCAAAACGTATTCGAAACCAAAATAGTAACAAGAGATACTACCGGAGAAGTAAAGGAAAGAAAACTCAAGCTGATAGACAATCTTTCTGCCAACACTTCCTATAATTTTGCTGCTGATAGTTTGAATTTTAATGACATCAGCACTTCTTTATCTTCTAATGCCATTAACGGAATTAGCTTGCGAGCAAATGCCAATTTTTCATTGTATGACTTGAGTGAGTCGGGGCAAAGAATTAATCGATATCTGATATCTACCGAAAACAAATTAGCACGCTTACAAAACTTCAGTGTTTCTGCCAGCACTTCTTTTAAAGGAGGAAGAAATGGTGCGCAGGTTTATACTCCTATATACAGGCGGAATTATGATCCGTTTAATCAGTCCAGATTTTATCCGATAGATCCGCATTTTAATGAAGTGCCGGTCACACCCATCAATTCTCCGTGGAGTTTCTCTTTAAACTTTAATTATAGATGGCAGTTTAGATTTGATCAAGATCCTTTCAAATCTGCTACTTTAAATGCTGAAAATATTTCGTTCAGACTAACTCCAAAATGGCGTTTTAATACCCGCATTGGGTACGACTTTATTTTAGAAGAGTTAACGCCCTCTCAATTCGGTTTAACAAGGAATCTGGAATGTTGGGATCTCACTTTTCAGATTAATCCATTTGGAGAAAATCAATATTACTTTTTCAGGCTAACATTAAACAGTGCTCAGGTACAAAGCCTGTTCCAAAAACTTCCTATTCTTAAGAATCTGGAAAGAAGTTCCGGTACAAGAATAAATAATCGAAACTAGATTATATTGAAAGTGTGGCCGTTCCGCTTTCGGAGTTTGAGCAATGATTTAAATAGAATCTCTTCCTAATGAAGCTAAGTACTTGACCACGTATTTACCTATCACGTCAAACTCAAGATTAAGCTGATCACCTTCGTTTTTATCCTTCAGATTGGTGTGTTCCCAGGTGTATGGAATAATTGCTACAGTAAATTTATTTCCTTCTTCTCTCGCAATCGTCAGGCTAATTCCTTCCATCGTGATACTCCCTCGACCAACGATCATATTTTTATACTCTTCAGGAAATTCAACTGTAATCAACCAGCCGGTTTTTTCTCTTTCTATTTTTTTAATTAACGCAACCGTATCAACATGTCCCTGAACTAGGTGTCCTTCTATTCCTTTTTGTAATGTAAGCGAGCGTTCTAGATTTACCTGAGAGCCTTCATCCAGCTCATTCATGGAGGTTTTTCTAAGCGTTTCCTCTACACTTTGAACTGTAAATGTTTCATTGCTAAATTCAGTAACGGTATGGCAAGCGCCGTTTATCGAAATGCTTTCATCCTCATGGCAGGTTGCAGAAAAACTACATTCTATTTCAAATTCTATTCCGCCGCCATTTAAACTTTTTACAGATCTTACAGTTCCTACTTCTTGTATAATTCCAGTAAACATAGTGTTGGTTACATTTAACCCCTCTGGGGCTAGGTTAGACGATTTATCTGTATTCTATGACGCTAATCCCTTAGGGATTTTAACTTTTCGGTCATTGCTTCAAAAGCTAAAATAACCAGATAAACTATTAAAGTCTGAAGGACTTAAATTTTAATCAATTTAAAATAAATTCAATAATAGCATCCAATTCTTTATCAATTCGTGAAATCAATAAAGCATCGGAAATCTCAAAAATATCCTGTTAGTAACATATCATCACCTACTTTTTCCCAGGCTACTTCTTTTAATGCCGCAATTTCACTCATTCTGTCTATTCCCAGATTCAGTATAGATCTTGTACCTGCGCCCAAAAGTTTAGGAGCTATAAATATGCATAATTTATCAATCAGTCCCTGCCTGATAAGCGCTGATGATAATTGCTGACCGCCTTCCACAAGCACAGAAGTGATGCCTTTACTTCCTAGTTCTTTAAAGGCTTCCCGAAGGTCAACATGCCCATCCGTTTTTGCAGTTTGAATAATCTCTCCTCTAAAATAATTTTGAGATAACACTTTCAGCATTGGATCAGCTGCATCTTTTGAAGCCTCTTTATTCCAGGTTAGAATGATGGTCTTTTCTTCATATTTATCTGAAAATAGATTCAGATTTCGAGGTAATTCAAAAGGCCCGTCAATTACAATTCGTTTTGGCTGGCGGCCACTTACATGGCGAACCGTTAAACTCGGGTTATCGGTAATAGCTGTTGTTCTGCCAACCATTACTGCATCGTATTCTTTTCTCCATTCATGAACACGTTTTCTAGACGCTTTGCCTGAAATCCATTGAGAATCCCCATCGGCTGAAGCTAAAAAGCCATCCACTGTTTGTGCCAATTTCAAAGTTATCAAAGGGCGACCGTAATTTTGATGATGGATAAAGAATTCGTTCAACTTTTCGGCTTCTTTTTCCAATAGACCTGTCTCTATTTCAAATCCGGCGTTTTTTAAACTGCGAATTCCTGCGCCATTTACTTTTGGATACGGATCCTTCATGGCAATTACAACTTTTTTAAGAGGCAGCTTCGAAAGCAGATCAGCACAAGGGGGCGTTTTTCCAACATGAGCACAAGGTTCGAGGGTAACATAAACCGTTGCATTATTTAGCTCTTTTTTATCCTTTACAGAATTAACAGCATTTACTTCTGCATGAGCCTGCCCAAATTTTTTATGATATCCTTCTCCTATTTTTACTCCTTGCTCTGAAACTATAACACAACCTACCAATGGATTTGGGGAAACATACCCCGTTCCTAATTCAGCAAGCTTAATAGCCTCATGCATCCAGTATTTATCGCTCTTAGCATTGGTGTCCATACTAAAAGGTAAGGAGCTTAACTATGCATCAAAAACTTTAAATAAAAAAAGGGCGGAAAGTAAACTTCCCGCCCTTTAAATCAATTCTGATAATCAGCTTTGTATCAATCTTTTACGGTTGTCAACGATCTCAGCTTCCTGCTTAAGTTGTTCTAACCAAATAGCACCAAATTTCTGATTCACTTCTCCTTCCAGACGAGTTCTGATCTGCTGTCTTGTTGCCTCGTCAAGGTTTTCGATATCGGCAGTTTGTTTTGAGTCAATTTTTAGGATATAGGCAGCACTTGCTCCCTCAATAACTTTTGATTGTTCACCTTCGTTTAATTCAAAGATTGCACCAACTACTTTTGGCTCCCGTCCGGCTTCACCCAGCACTACAGAACTAGCTGCAACACCTTCTGCAGTTTGCACTTCTTTTTCTGATGCCGATGCTAAAGCTTCCAAAGTTTGATTTTCTGAAAGAAGGCTCGTTGCTTTTTCCATAGCTTTCGCTTTCTTCTTTTCTAGCTTAACAAAAGTTTCTACTTGGCTTCTTACTTCTTCAAGTGGCCGTGTGCCTTCTTTTGTTTTTTCATTTAGTTGAACTACTACAAAGTCTGTACCTAGTTCTAATACTCTTGAAATATCACCTTCATCAGCTCTTTCAAGGAAGGTTAAAATTTGTTGGCTATTACCCAGTCCTGAAATAAAAGGAGTGCCTTTTGTTGCGAATATAGATTGAATTTCTTTGCCGGCACGTTCTGCTTCAGTTTCAAAATCTGTCTCTTCATCTGCAAAAAGCTGGAAGTCTCTGGCTGCTTCATCGGCATTTCTTATGGTACCCGGCAAAGCTTCAATAATTCTTGAAAAGACTACGAATTTAACTTCATTTCTGTTTGAATCAACTTTTTTGATAATGCTAACTTGTCCCGAATTTAAAAAAGGCTCGGTGACTTCTCCGTTTTCAATCTCTAAAACTGCTTTATATTCTTCTCTAATATCATCTTTATCAACAAATGCTGCTGAATAAGGGGTAGAAGATTGCTGCCTGTTTAAAAACAAAGAGTCATTTTCAGCAGAAGCAAAAACTGATCTAAGCTCACTTACTTCTTCCATAATCGCTGTAGTGTCTTCACCTGTTGGTAAAATGCTAAATTTCACTACACTGGCACGGTAACTTTCTTCTCTTTCGTATCTTTGCTTATTAGCTTTATAATAATCTTGCAGATCACTATCTGAAATTGATATCTCATCATCCGTGATCTCTGAATAAGGGAATCTTACATAAGAAACATCTGCAAAAGAATTTTGCTTCATGTACTCTTCTTCAACTTGCTCTTTTGTAACCTGCACACCGGCAGCTATGTAATTAGTCAACTTCTGCTGACGCCTTTTTTGTCTTAGTTGAAGATCTAAAGTTATTGCTTGTTGCGAAAAGTCAGGGTTTGTAAGAACCTGATCTATGTTTGCGCGATCAATAGTTCCATCTTCTCTGCTAAAATTTTGCACGATTATAGGATCTGGATTATCGCCATAAACCATATCTAAAAGCTCACTATCTGTAACGGTAATACCAAGCTCATCCATTTTTTGTTCGATAAGCCTTGAATTAACAAGTTCGTCCCAAACTTGCTGCTCGTATAACGCCGTAACTTCAGGAGTCATACTGTTACCGGTTTGTTGTACGTACAAATTATTATAATACTGAACTCTCTGATTGTATTCTTGAAGCGAAATATCGTCTCCGTTAACCTGACCTAAATTATTCGGTCCAGCATTCATCGCCCCAAAAAAGTCAACATCAGCAAGCACCCAAATCAAACCAAATGAAACAATAAGTATGATTACAATGTATTTGGTGCCGTTTCTCAACGTTTCCATTAAACCCATAGCAGGTGTCCTCTAAAACAGTTCTTTAAATTTTTGATTTTATATTGATGCAATGCATCAAAAACAGCTTGCAAATATAACGGAATAAGCAAGAAATTGAAAGTCTAAGAAGAGCTTTGTTCGTTAAAAGACTTCAATTAATCTCATATGCTTAAGATATTTTTTTGGATCTCTCTGAATATTCTTAACCAATTCATTAAGATTAAAAGTAAGGCTGTCCATATTCATATAAAGCGATTCATCATTGATCATTTTTCCAAATGTTCCGGAACCTTCGTTTATTTTAACGAGAATTTCATTTAGAGAAACCGTTGTTTTATTCAAACCTTTACTCAACTTTTCTAATTCTGAGCTGGCATTTTTGAGATTGGTGAGCATAGAATCGATCTCTTCTTTATTATTTTCAGTTAGCTCATCGAAGTTTTGAGTTACGTTGCTCATACTTACAATCATGGAATCAATATCTTGTTTCCTTTTTGAAATAAGTTGTTGAACATCTTTCCCTGTTTTCTCAAAGCTATTCAACGTATTTCTAATGGGATCTCTATTATCTGAATACATAGAAGAATCAATTTTAACCATTATGCTATTCAATTCTACCAAAGATTTTGTTAGCTCATCCGCTAATACTTCCCCTTTTGTTTCAAAAGTTTCGAAGATACCTCCATCAATCTCGCCCGGTATATAAGATCCCCATGGTATAGATTCCGAGCTTTCAGATTTCACGATCTCAATAGTTACAGCCCCTAAAGGTCCGGGCTTTTTTAATACAGCTTTAGAGCCGGCAGGAATCATAAAATCTGCTGTAATGCCCAATTTAACTTTTGTACTGTCGGTTTCCGGAGAAAATTCCAGCGACTTAACAGATCCAATTTTGTAGCCTTTAATTTGTACTACATTTCCGGGAAGGAGAGCATCAACACGATCAAAAGTTGTGTGTAGAAACTTCGACTGTCGAAATAGAGGTTGGTCTTTCATCACTCTGAAACCAATAACAGCAATAATTATTGCTGCCAGAACCACAAGACCTATTTTTACCTCATTACTTAAGTTTAATTTAGAATTTTCCAATTTTATGCCTTGATTTTATATTCACTGGCAGTAGTAAATTCTACCAATGGTGGATGTTCACTCTTTTTCATTTCATCGATTGTTCCAAACCAGCTTAACTTTTGAGAATCAAGAAAAGCTACTTTTTCAGCAATCGAAAGCACACTGTGCATATCATGAGTAATTACTATTGATGTAAGATCGAAGCTATCAGCCATACTTACAATTAATTCATTAATCTCATCTGATGTTTGGGGATCTAATCCTGATGTAGGTTCGTCATATAATAAGTAATCCGGCTTAAGTATAATAGCCCTTGCCAAACCAACTCTTTTTCTCATCCCACCTGACAATTCCGAAGTAGCTTTACTTCCGGCCTCTTTCAGGTTTACCATTTCCAGTGCTTCATCTACTTCTTTCTTTATTTCTGCTTCAGTTTTTTTTGTAAAATATCTGAGAGGGAAAGCTATATTTTCGAATGTATTTATCGAATCAAACAGCGCTCCACCCTGAAATAAAATACCAAAACGCTGCCGCATAAGTCTCAATTCTGAATAGTTAAGGTCAAACACGCATTGCCCATCTATTATTACATCGCCGGAATCAGGGTATAAAAGACCGTTCAAGTGTTTTAAAAGAACTGATTTTCCACAACCTGATTTTCCAATTACGGCCAATGTTTCACCGTCCTCAATTCGAAAAGAAACATCTTTCCAAATAAGATTAGAGCCAAAACTTTTAGTAAGATTTTTAATTTCTATCATAATTATAAAAGTATGGCAGCTAACACAAAGTCGGATAATAAAATATAGATACAACTTAATACAGTAGCTTGTGTGGTTGCGTTCCCAACACCTTCTGCCCCGCCATAAGCAAAGTAGCCTTTAAAGCAGGAAATTGAGGTTATTACAAATCCGAACACAAATGATTTTAAGATTCCAAAAACCACGTCTTCCGGAAAAAAGAACGCTCTTCCTCCTTTCATAAATTCTGCTGCAGGTAAAATGCCATCCACTGCACCTGCTATTACCCCACCAATTATACCCAATGTTGAAGCAATTATGTAAAGCACAGGAAACATTAAAATCCCAGCAAAAATGCGTGGTAACACCAAGAAAGCCACTGAATTGAATCCCATCGACTCTAAAGCATCAATTTGTTCACTTACCCGCATGGTTCCAAGCTCAGTAGAAATTCGGGCACCAACTTTCCCTGCTAGTACTAAACCACTTATTACTGCAGCCAATTCTATAATTACTGATTGCGCAACAATTGAACCAACGATATAAGCTGGATATAGATCTGTATCCAGCTGATAAGCTGTTTGCAGGGTAAGTACTGCACCTGTAAAAATACCTACCAACATAATAATCGGAATAGATTGATATCCGATTTTTACGAATTCGCTGAATAGATTCTCTCTGTATGTACTAAACTCTGTTACGGAACGTAAAGCTTGGTACAGTAGTAATGTGTATTGACCTAACTGTTTGAGTGCTTCCATTCATTAAATAGAAATTTCATATTTGTAATAACCATTTTCGGGCTTTGCTTATTCAATTGATTATATTACAAAACATTTTACCTAATTGTCATTTTGAAATTGAAAGAAACAAAATATTTACTATTTATCTTCATCTTTTGCTTGTGGAGTAATTCTTTAGCTGCACAATCAGATACGAATACGGTATTCAGATTTTTGGATGTACCTCCTTCCGCGAGTATTTCAGCTCTCGGTGGTAACCATCCCGGATTATATAATGGAGATTACTCAATGTTTCATGTTAATCCTGCGTATTTGTTTGGCTCTGTAAATGGACAGGTTTCCGCAACTTTTGCAAATCTCTTATCAGACTCCAAGATGGGGTTTACTAATGGTACATTTCAAATTAATGAGAATAATCAAATTGGATTGGGTATTCGTTTTGTTGGTTACGGCGATTTTAAAACCTTAGATAGTGACGGAAATGAGCTTGGAGATTTTAACGCTCTTGATATTGCACTATCCGGAGCCTATGCAACAAAACTCGCACCAAAATGGAGCGGAGGTTTAGGATTAGATCTTATTTATTCCTCCTACGAACAGTATCGATCCAGCGCTTTGGCCGTGTCTGGAGGTATCTTATATAAAAATATTGAAGAACATTTTAGCTTTGGAGCTTCTGTTAGAAATTTAGGGGCTCAGCTTTCTACTTATTCCGGAACCAAGGAACCGTTGCCTCTCGATCTTTCAATAGGTTTAACAAAAAAACCAACCGGTTTCCCGGCAGAAATAAGCTTTACCCTTAGGCGGCTAAATGATTGGGACATGAGAATACCCGGTGAAACTGATTCTCCTGATTTTTTTGACAACGCATTTCGACATGTTATTCTGGGTGGAACTATCAACCTTAGTCAAAATTTCCATTTTCGGATCGGTTATAATCGTTACTTACATGAGCTCAATAGAACAAAAGAGAATTTTGATTTTGCAGGTGTAGGAATGGGCATTGGTTTCAATGTTAAAGATTTAATTATAGACATAAGCCGAAATTCTTATAGCGAGACTGGAGGAGTGGTACAGTTTAGTATTAAAACCACTTTATAGAACATGAGTTCATTTAAGAAATTAATTGAGAGCCCCGGTTTAAAGAATATTTTCATCTCTATTTTTGTAATGATGATTATTGTTTCTACCGGATCATCTGGCTACCATTTTATTGAAGGTGATGCCGAAGATGAATCTCAGAACTTAATACGGAGTACTAATTATCACGATAATTCCTAACGGTGGCAATATTCGATTTAATCCTGATAGTTCTTCGCAAATTAATGTGGGGGATTCCTTAATTTTGATTGGCGACCTAAAACAAATTGACAAGTTCAGAAGAGAAGTCTCTAGCGATACCCGATCTCTTTCTAAACGTACCAGAAATTCCGAAAAAGTAACTTTATGATCAGATATTTAACAGCAGGCGAATCTCACGGACCAGCTCTAACAGGTATAGTTGAAGGTGTTCCAGCGGGGCTTTCTCTTACAGAAGATGACTTGGCAGTCCATTTAGCGCGAAGACAAAAGGGATACGGTCGTGGAGGTCGAATGGCTTTTGAAAAAGACCGGGCTATATTCAACTCAGGTATTCGGTTTGGCAAAACAATGGGTGGACCTGTTTCTATGATCATGGAAAACAGAGCATTTCAAAAAGACGCAGCCGGGTGGCCAACGGTAATGAACAAAGAGACCGAAGCTGAGGGAATTGAAAAGATCACGTTACCTCGTCCGGGGCATGCCGATCTTGTTGGTGCTCAAAAATACCGTTTCGATGATATAAGACCTGTAATTGAACGATCCAGCGCACGAGAAACAGCAATGCGTGTTGCCTGCTGTGGAATTGCTCGCCAATTCTTGAAACACTTTGGTATTGAAATAGGCGGACATGTCATCCAAATTGGAAAAGTAGGATACAGTGACTGGGATTCTGTTCGAGCAATTTGTGATCCTCTCTATACTGATGGGGCTGAAAATGTATATAAAACAGCGGATGAATCTGATGTTCGATGTTTAGATGCCGATCTTTCCGAAAAAATGAGAGAAGAAATAAAAATTCAGCGTAAAGCGGGATCTTCTTTAGGTGGAATTTATGAGATTATTGTAACAGGTGTACCTGTGGGATTGGGAAGTTTTACTCATTGGGATCAAAAATTGGATGGTAAGATTGCTCAATCTATTCTTGGCACACAAGCAATGAAGGGTGTGGAAATAGGGCTTGGTTTTGAAGCAGCAAAAAGAGATGGTCAAAATGTTCATGATGAGATCACACATAACGGCTCTGAGTTTCAGAGAAAAACGAATCATTCAGGTGGTATTGAAGGCGGCATGAGTAACGGGATGCCTATTATAATTCGTGGAGCGATGAAACCTATTCCAACCATGCTAAACCCTTTAGGCACCGTTGATATGAATACTCTTGAAGAAACTGAAACTCGTTATGAGCGATCAGATGTTTGCGCGCTTCCAAGAGCTGTTGTTGTTGCGGAAAGCGTAATAGCTCCCGTTATTGCCAATGCCTTTTTGGAGAAATTTGGCGGAGACTCTATATCAGAAATTGAAGAAAGATTTAAAAACTCATAACCTTGCAATCCAATATTTCAAAACTTGCTAAGCAGTTAAAAGAAAGCCCTGATGATTCTTTCCTTAAGTTTGCTTTGGCATTGGAATTATTAAAAGTCGGACAGAACAATAAAGCGCTTTCTCTGTTTAAGAATATACTTTCATCCCAGCCTGATTATGTGGGGGTTTACTATCATTTGGGTAAATTGTATGAAGAAACGGGCGAGAACAATTCAGCACTAAAGTGCTATAAAGATGGAATAGCAATTACAACAAAGTTAAATGATCAACACGCTAAATCAGAACTACAAGGCGCTTTGATTAACTTAGAAATGGAACTTGAGGACACATTATGAATAAGGTCATTCCGAAAATCACGAGAGTACTTCTTCTTTTTATTACGCTAATTTCTATCTCAGGAATAGTTCACGCTCAAGAGAAAAAAATTTATACCGTTAAACAGGGAGATACTTTTTACAGCATTTCAAAAGCTTTGGATGTTACTGTAGCTGAACTCAAACAATGGAATGGTATAAGCAGCAATAATCTTGAGATCGAACAAGAGCTTGTCTACTATTCTCAAGACAGTAACTCACCTCAAGATGTTTTAGTTGTAGAAGAGGACACTTCTTCATTAATATCAAAATCAACCTCCACGCCTAATACCTACTATTTGGTAAAAAGTGGCGACAGCTTGTACAAAATTGCTCGAGATAATGATATGACGGTTCAACAGCTTAAAGAGCTTAACAATCTTACCAGTAACACGCTCAGGATTGGACAACAACTTGCTGTAAAGTCTGTAAGTGTTGCACCTGTAGTTTCTGAGTTCTCTGATGAATCATCACCACAGGGAAAGTTTGCGCTCTACACATTATCAGGGTCTGATAATCTGAATGCTATTCTGGACAAATTTGAAATGACTGTAAAAGAATTAGAAGCTTTAAACCCTGAAATTGACTTAACCAACTTAAAACTTGCCAAAAATATCACAGTACTTCTTCCCCCATCCAGAACATTTGACAATCCTTATTTAGCCAAAGCAAATCTTCAAGATTTGGGCTCAGTATCAGCTATGATATATTCTGATGATGATGAGGCTAAAACAACTACAAATGGAGAGCTGTACAATCCTGAGAATTTAACAGCTGCTCATTCTAATATTTCTATTGGTTCTGTTATTTTTGTGGAAAATCCTGAAAACGGAAAAGGCATCTACGTTAGAATTAATGACAGAATAACTAATGCCGGATTGAAACTTTCTCACTCTGCTTTCCGAATATTAGGCTTGATTCCAAATCAACCTCAATCTGTGAGTATTTATATGGATAGTTAATGGAAAGTACAATTAAATCTTATTTTTCTGATTCAAAAAACCTTCTTTATAGTTTTTTGATAAGCCTTCCTCTCTTTTTGGCGTATGAGTTATTGATTCTTATTTCGCAACCCGATGCTTCACAAATGGTTCGAATCAGTGTTGATTCATGGTTTAAATCAATTTTTTCTTTGCTTGGGGTAAATGCCGTTTCTATTACTTTATTGATTGTTGCTCTATTCGGGCTATTTATCCTTTATAAAGAACGTGAACAATTAAAAAGATTACGGTTTAAGTTCTTCCCTATCATGTTGGCAGAATCTGCTGTTTATGCAGTACTGGTTACTTTGATTGCTACTTTTTTTATCTCTGCAGTTTTTGCATTTGCCGCTAATGATCCCATATCGTCTCTTTCAGGGCTACAAAAATTTGCCTTATCTCTTGGAGCAGGTCTCTATGAAGAACTTTTTTTTAGAGTCATTCTCGTCTCCGCTCTAATTATTCTATTTCAAAAGATATTTAATAATAAAAAGTGGGCTTCAATAATAGCAGCCATTACACTCTCGGCTTTTTTGTTTAGTTTAGTTCACTATGTAGGTTCTATGGGTGACCCTTTTACTTTATCTTCTTTCCTTTATCGTTTCATCTTTGGCCTTATATTAAACGGTATCTATGTTTGGAGAGGCTTCGGCATTGCAGCATGGACTCATGCTTTATACGATCTTATGGTTTTATTCCTGCTTTAGAATCTTACTAACTCACCAATAGTGTTTATCTATTTCACTCTTAGTCACTGCTTTAGTAAATTGTTGGTAATTAAAGAAATTATAATCCTTGTAAGTTTCTTGTATATAAATATTTAGAACTGTACATTGATTTGGAAATATAGGACTATTGATGAGGGACAACAGCAAAAAGCAACAAGAGTTTAATAGGGAGATTATCCCGCATTTAGATGTGTTGTATAATTTTGCCCTTCGTTTAACTACTGATCCAAACGACGCCGAAGATTTAGTTCAGGATACTATTGTAAAAGCATTTCGGTTCTTTAGTAGTTTTGAGAATGGTACAAATGCTAAAGCCTGGCTGTTTAGAATATTAAAAAACTCCTTTATTAATAATTACAGGAAAACTTCTAAACGCCCTCAGCAAGTAGATTACGACGAAGTATCTTCATACTATGAAACGATCCGGGCTGAAAGTACCGAAACTTCGGACTTGGAAAGTTTGATGTTTCGTGAGTTAATGGACGATGAAATGTCAATCGCACTCTCACAACTTCCTGAGGATTTCAGGACAGTAGTTTTACTTTGCGATGTTCAGGGATACACTTACGAAGAAATAGCTAATATGCTTGATGTACCTATCGGAACCATTCGATCCAGACTTCATCGTGGTAGAAATCTTTTGAAAACCGAACTCATTGATTATGCCAAAAAGAGAGGTTATACCGGTGACTGATCTATCAAAGGACTTAGTTTTTCGGAATTTTCTTTAAGTTTTAAAGTCACTCGCATTGTCGTTCCTTCATTCAATTCAGATCGCAGAACATAAATCGATCCTTTGTGATAATCCTCAATAATTCTTCTGGTAAGACTTAAACCCAGCCCCCATCCTCTCTTTTTTGTACTAAAGCCGGGCCTAAAAACATCTCTTACATGCTTAATATCGATACCCGTTCCGGAATCTTCAATATCTATAAGGATCTCTCCTCCCTCAATAGCTGAAGTTACTTTAATAAACGAGTTTTTTTGAGACGAGGGCAGAGAATCCATTGCATTTTTTACCAGATTTTCAATCGCCCATTGAAAAAGATCCGGGTTTATAAGTACTGAACCTTTGGCCTGTAAATTTCTGTCTACTTTTACTGCTTTACCTAATCGAGGCAATCTTCTCTCCATATAAACCATCACTTGCTCAAGAATTGGCTCAATGTCCATAAGTTTCAATTCTGGTTCCGATCCAATTTTTCCGAATCTCTCTGCAACTCCTGCTAAACGTTGTACATCTTTCTCGATCTCATTGGTAATATTTGTAGCTGTTTCATCATACCTATACTCATCTTTCATCAGCTGTAGCCACCCATATAAACTTGAAATCGGAGTTCCAAGCTGATGTGCAGCTTCTTTTGCCATCCCAACCCATAAGTTAGACTGCTCTGATCGAGTAATACTTTTATAAGATGTATAACCGATTCCTAATAGCAAGGCTAACAGTAAAATCTGAATAAATGGAAAATAACGAAGTAATTGAACGGTCGGGCTTTCTCCATAGTAAACCGTCTGTTCAATTTGTTTTTTCTCATCACCAATAGTTATTGTAACAGGAGGATTTAAACTTCTGTATTCCCGAATAAGACGTTCTCTTTTCTTTTCATTCGATAAACTAGTAGAATCTACATTCTTCCAAAAAATTATTTCCCCGTCAAGCACTACTATAGAAGGTATTTTAAATCTTGAGGTATTTAAAACTATTTCTTCCGTCACAAAGTCAAAAGAGCTTTTTACATTTTCTGCGTCATAAATTAGATTTATTAGACTATCAGGAACGCTTGGATATTGTTTTAAAAGATTGGCCACATCCAATAGCTTAGTGCTAGCTTGTTCATTTACAGGAAGGCTGTTAAACTCAATCCCCTTTGCCCAAAGTTCTACACTGGAACGCTCTTGATCCAGAATTTTACTCACCAGATATTGATTATATACCACAGACCCGGCTCCAAGAAATACAAGTAAGAGAACCAGAATTATTTTAATTCGATTTGACGGAACAAAGAGCTTCATAAAATGTCTTATTATTCACTAGTAATGTATGAATCTTTATGAAATGAAAAAGCCCCTGAAAAAGGGGCTCATTTTAAGCAGAAGCTTTTTGTTTTTCGTAAACAGGAGGCGCTTTTTTAGTAATCGTTTCAGCAGTAATCACGCATCTCGTAATATCTTTCATGGACGGAAGGGTAAACATGATATCCAACATTGCTTCTTCCATAATCGATCTAAGACCCCGAGCACCTGTTTTGCGTTTTTTAGCTCTTTCTACGATCGCTTTTAATGCTTCCTCTTCGAATTCAAGAGACACATCTTCCATTTTGAACAGCTTTTTATACTGTTTACAAAGTGCATTTTTGGGATTCTGAAGAATATCTAACATAGCGCTGTCAGAAAGTTCATGTAATCCACATATCATTGGTAACCGACCAATTAATTCAGGAATAAGACCAAACCTCTGAAGATCTTCAGGTTCAACATGAGTAAAAATATCAGGTTGATTTTTGTCAAACTTAACACTGTCAGCATTATGGAAACCCAGAGAACCTGTGGACATTCTGCGCGAAATAATATCTTCGAGACCGGCAAATGCACCACCGCAAATAAACAAGATATCAGACGTATCAAGTTGAATAAAACTTTGTTCGGGATGCTTTCTTCCGCCTTTAGGTGGAATGTTAGCTACAGTGCCTTCTAAAATCTTTAGTAACGCCTGCTGAACACCTTCTCCACTTACATCTCTTGTTATGGAAGGATTATCGCTTTTGCGAGCTACTTTATCAACTTCATCAATATAAACAATTCCTTTTTTTGCCCGATCAACATCGTAATCTGCAGCTTGTAAGAGATTACTTAAAATGCTTTCAACGTCTTCGCCAACATATCCTGCTTCGGTAAGAACCGTAGCATCAGCAATGGTAAAAGGAACATCGATAATTCTGGCTAATGTTCTGGCAAGTAATGTTTTACCACTTCCTGTAGGTCCGAGAAGAACAATATTACTTTTCTCGATCTGCGTATCATCCAATTCCTTATTGTTGTGATTAATACGCTTATAGTGATTATAAACAGCTACCGAAAGTGTCTTCTTTGCTTGCTCCTGCCCTATTACGTACTCATCAAGCTTTGTTTTAACTTCAACGGGTTTTAAAAGTGGTCTTGAAGGCTTGTCTCTTCTTTTGGCAAGAGAAGCCAGATCACTTTTGATAATACTGGAAGCATCTTCCACACAACGGTCACAAACATATACGCCTGGGCCTGCAACCATACTGTTCACTTCCAGGCTTGAACGCCCACAGAATGAACAATTAACAATATCGTTGTTTTCTTTTTTATCGCTCATAACCCTTAAATCTAATCAAAAAATATTTATTTAGCAGATTTAGCTCTTGAAACTACATTATCTACTAAACCATATTTCTTTGCCTCGTCGGCGGTCATCCAATTGTTTCTGTCTGAATCATTCATAATATCATCGAGTTCTTTACCACAATGATCGGCGATGATTTGGCTTAATTCTTTTTTAACTCTAAGAATTTCTCTTGCTTCAATTTCTATATCACTTGCCTGACCTTGAACGCCACCTAATGGTTGGTGAATCATTACACGAGCATGAGGCAAGCAGTTTCTCTTACCTTTAGCTCCTGCTGTTAAAAGAACCGCACCCATACTTGCAGCCATTCCCATGCATGTTGTAGCTACATCACATTTAATGTGTTGCATTGTATCATAAATAGCTAAACCTGCAGACACAGAACCACCTGGACTATTTATATAAAAGTTAATGTCTTTTTCCGGATCTTCTGATTCAAGAAATAACATTTGAGCTACTAAAGAACTCGCAACTGCATCATTAACGCCACTTCCCAGCATTATGATTCTGTCTTTTAAAAGACGAGAATAAATATCGTAGGCACGTTCTCCTCGACTTGTAGTTTCAACAACCATTGGTACAAGGTTGCTCTCTATCGGTTCAAAGGAACTGTTTTTTGGTTGTGATAAAAGTGAGTTATAAAACATAGCCATTAAATAAATTTATTTTTTGGATTTCTTATCCTGCATTTTGCGGTACTTTTCTTTATCAAGCTCCGCAATTTTGACTTCATCTGCCAACTTTTCAAATACTTTGTTCTCGCGAATACTGCTTCTCAATTGTTCAAGCATGTTAGGATTCTGCGCATAGTATTGTTTTAGCTGATCTGGTGAAGTGCCATAACGCGCTGCTTCAACAGAAATGAACCCATCGATATCTTCGGGTTTTATTTCGATATCTTCAAATGTTTCTTGCAATTTCTGGCTAATAAAATACCACTGTCCTTCCTGCAAGCCACGTTCTCTCATTTGCTCTTTATACACTACTTCATCAAAGTCTTCAGGTAGTGAGCCACCTTGCTGTTGCTTTTGCTGCTCAACATATGAGTTTAGCACTTGCTCAAGAAATACTTCCGGTACGTCTACATCGTGTGCTTTTACTAAAGCTTCTACCACTTCATTCTTGAACATATCTTCAGAAGTCTGATCGTAATACTTTTGCATTTGGCTTTTGATGAAGCTCTTAAACTCATCTTCTGTTTTTGCTTCGCCATTGCTATTCTTAGAAATAAACTCTTCGCTTATTTCAGCTTTATTTAGTTTCTGAACTTTCTTTATTGTAACTCTGAAACGATCAGCATCATCGCCATCGCCCAGTTCCATATCTACTACATCACCTACAGATTTACCTTTCAATGATTTCAGAAAATCCTTGGCACCATCTTGCCTTAAGTCAATAACCTGATCCTCATCTTGTTGGCCATCAATCGGGTTTCCATCTTTATCGAGAGAAATTACATCAACAATCAATTTAGAATCTTTGGTTGCTTTTGCATCCACGTTTTCCCAGTTACCTTCTCTTTCAAGAGTGCGCTCAATTTCTTCTGTAACTTCTTCTTCAGTTACATCATGAACCATTTTGTTCACTTTGATCTTGCTTAGATCTTTCAATTCAACTTCAGGCTTGGTTCCGATCTTGAAGATCACTTCCAGCTCGTCGTTTTCCCAAGTCATATCAACCATTTCGGTTTCGCCAACCGGATTGTGCTCGGGAACTACGTCTTTTTCAAACACCTGTTGTACGTACTTGTTGATCTCTTCGTATTCGATCTCAGTACCGAATCGCTTTTTAATCATTCCCATTGGTACTTTGCCGGGTCTGAATCCGGGAAGGGAAATTTGCCCTTTAATCTTCTTGTACGCTTTATCAAAGGTTTCCTGAAGATCTTCTCGTTTTGCCGTTAGTGTAAGTTCTTTGTCAACTTTTGTTAATTCTTTAACAGAAATGTTCACTTTTTCTCCGCTTTTTTAATGTGCAATTCAGCTGTTATAACAGGTATTTTTTAGGTAGGAAAGTACGAAAGGGGGGACTCGAACCCCCACGCCGGTTAAAGCACTAGATCCTAAATCTAGCGTGTCTACCAATTCCACCACTTTCGCATAGTTTAGAGCTCACAAAGATAGGGTTTATCATGTAGAAATTCCAACTTTTGAATACTAAATTCTTGGAATTTTTTACAAGATAAAAGTCGTCCGTTTTAAAATTTAATTTGGGATTTGATTTAGCTTTCGTGAAGTTCCAAATACAATGCATAAAAACCTTCGACTAGTTTACATTACCACCCAATCAAGCGACGAAGCCAAACAGATAGGTCGTAAAATTATTGAGCAAAATTTAGCCGCTTGTGTCAATATTATTCCTGGAATGACTTCCTTATATAGATGGAAAGGAAAAATTCAGCATGATGAGGAAACCATTCTACTTGTGAAAACGCATACTTCTAAGATTCAAAACTTAACTCAGTTTGTGAAAAAAGTACATCCCTATGATTGTCCCTGTGTAATTAGTTTGACTTTAGCCGAAGATGAAGGAAATGAAGAATACCTGAATTGGTTGCTCAGCGAATCAAAAGACATTTAATGATAAAAAAAGAGGCTTTTTCAAAACATGTTCTTTGGGCAACTATTGACCGCTCGGAAGCTCGCAATGCTCTTAATTTCAAAACAATAGAGGAGTTGGAGGCTATTGTTGAGCAGCTCGAAAATGATTCTGAGATCAGACTGTTCATACTCTCGGGTTCCGGATCTAAAAGTTTTGTAGCAGGTGGGGATCTTAAAGAATTTCATACTGTCACAGAAAAGCAAAAAGCGATAGATCTGTCTCATAGAATGCAGGATTTATTAAATAGGATAGAATGTCTTCCATGCTGGACTCTCGCTTTTATAAATGGTGATGCATACGGCGGAGGAATAGAACTGATGCTCGCTTTCGATTTTATCCTTTCGGCTAAGCACTCGAAATTTGGTTTTACCCAAGGACGATTTTTCCTTACTCCGGGCTGGGGAGGTTTCACTCGCCTTATCGAAAAAGCGGGCCGATCAAAAGCTTTGGAGTGGCAGGGAATGGCAAAAGTTATCTCTGCAGAGGTTCTTCTTGACGAACGGCTTCTAAACGCCATCCTTGATAAAACCGAAGTTCTTTCCTGGGCTGAACACCTGCTTCATAACAACAGAGACTTTATACGAACTTTAAAAAACAATACACTTGTTAATTCAGAGGTGCGATATCAAAAAATGAGAGCGGAAATCGAGCCTTTTGCCGAACTTTGGATTCATGAAAGCCACACTTCCAGAGTTGAAAAATTTATTAAAAAAAATTCCCTTGAAACAAACTCACGAAATCCTGATGACTAAAAAATATATTCTTTCCACTTTCTTTATTGTCCTATTCAGCTTCCCAATATTTGCCCAACACAATTATAAGGTAACTTTGCTGAGAGCCGCTCCGGGAAAGCTAGGCGACCTTATTGAGTATGTGAAAAAACAAAAATCCGATTTTGATGGCAATATGATGATCATGCGTCACAGTCAGGGTGATCATTGGGATTTAATGCTTATGGCTCCATTTTCAAAACCGGAAATGCACAATTATAGTGAATGGGTAGATTTTCAACATGATTTTTTGGCTGAATCAGAGATCAGCTGGATGGAATTACTGGAAAAAGATGTTAACTCCGGCTTATATCATATTGAAATGTTTAATGCTGCTCGGGGTTTGCATGATGAACTACTTGAGCAAAGAGCTATGGAGAATATCTACTACAATGAAACCAATAGAGATGGCAACGTGATATTTGTAACTAAATTCGGGAGCGATGTTGATAATTTCACTCTCGGATTCTACAAAGACATGGTAGATTTTGCCACTGATCCTGATCTTTCAGATAAAGAGTTTGAAGATGCCGCACTAAAAGCGGGCTTTGAATCACGTTCCACAATTGGGCTTTACTTACGGAAGTTTCTTGTCGGGCATAATGATACAATTGCGACGAAGGTGAATTGAGAAATGCCAGTTATCCTCAAGTAGTAAAGAAATAAATGATAAATTTCTTCTCCGTATCAAGGCTCTGTGAACAAGAGACACTAAGATCATCAATTACTAATTACATCATCTTGTATAAACGCCAGATCATGGTACTGCATCGGATCACCAATTTGGAAAGAACAGCATATTCTTTGGTGGAAAATACTTTGCTTCGTTTCATCAGCATATAGCCAAAAATAGGTGCATTCCCGGGAATCTTCATGTGGTTTTTGATGAGGTCCGATTCTGTCACTGCAAACATAGGTACGCCAATTTCAGCAGGCAATCCTTCATTTCGAGATCCTTCGATGAATACACCCAACTTACTGTTGAAAATGTTATTGGTGAAATACGGTTTTCTTGCTTTTATCATTCTACGGAAAACAAGTTCCGTGTACATATCTTCAGGCTTGTAATCTATAGGAATTTTGGAGCCTACCGTAACCAACAGGTTGGGTTTTTCTTTGGATAATTTCCAGAATGAGAGATGCTCCAGCTCAAAAAGTTTAGCGATTTGATGGCAAAATTCCTGTGATACATTCAGAAAATCCATGGTTTCCATACGCACCATCATATCCTGAACCAATGTTTTTTGGTTTGCAGCTAGTTTCTTAGAAAGATCCGGAACTCTGAAGTTGCTCACCAACTTCATCTCAATTCGTTGAGCTACTTCCATTGGGCTTAAATGAAACAACTCCTTTTTTATAAAGTCTTTTGCTCCCAGATCCATTGCCTTTTGTTCCTTTTCATGGGTAGGCAAACTGGTCATTAACAAGATTGGAATGTCTTTTTTCTCGGGATCTTTTTTGATAGCCTCCAAGAACTCCAACCCTGTCATTCCGGGCATATGGATATCACTCAGTATCAGATCAACCTTCTTTTCAGAAAGTATATTAATAGCTTGTTGAGGTTCTTTCGCGTGAACAAGTTGGTATTTTTTACCTATCAGGTTTTTGACAATTATATGAGAGGCTTTGTCATCATCAACAACTAAGATAGTATAACTTGTTTCTGAACTCATTTCCCTTTTACACGTTTTCGTAATGTCATAACGGCTTCATATTGGTTTTGACCCCGAGCTAATATAATCGGCATTTTTTCGCCCTCTTCAAACTCTCGCATCAAAGCCCAGGCATGCATCTCACTGCTTACCCGTTCGCCACCAATTTTTGTTATGATATCTCCGGGCATAATTCCGCAATCATAAGCCGGACCGTTTTTGTTCACACTTGTTATAAATAGCCCATGAATAGATGGAACGCCATATTGGTACACGATCTGTGATGTCATTCGGGTAAATTCCATTCCCGGATCAAAATCCAGAGCAACTTCACCGGATTCTTCCAGCTGCTTGATGATCTTTTTTACCCGATTTGCAGGAATAGCAAAACCCAATCCCACAAAACCATTGCTGGTACCGCCTGTAAAAATAAAGGTGTTCACTCCAATCACTTCTCCATCGCTGTTCACCAATGGCCCACCGGAATTACCTCTATTGATTGCCGCATCCGTTTGAATCATATCAATATAAACACGAGGATCTTTTGGGTCGGGACGAAAATCTCTTTTTTTAGCACTAACTACACCAACCGTAACCGAAGCTTGACCATCATCAAACAAACCAAACGGATTTCCCATTGCAATAGCCCATTCACCAACCATAGCGGTTTCGGAATCACTGAATTTTATTTTTGGCAATCTGCCTTTAGGTTCTTTAATCTTTAATAACGCCAGATCTGCCAGTTCATCAGAGCCTAACAATTCTGCTTCATATTCATCTCCGTTTGAAAGAGCTACAACAATTTTTCGAGCACTTTTACTTGCTACATGCTCATTAGTCACTATTAATCCGTCTTCCCGGATAATGAAACCTGACCCAATACTTTTTACTTCCCGTTCTTCGGGGATCTGGAAAAATCGAGAGAAAAAAGGATCAATTACTCTGTTATATCCTCGCTCAACTTCGGTAACTGTAATACTTACAATCGCCGGACCAGCTTTTTCAACAGCTCTGGTAATGGCGTTGCCCCTGCTTTGTGCAATGCTTTCTCCTTGATCCATTTCAGATTCAAACGAATTTTTCTCATCCTCAAAGATGTCCGTGGTTGCCCGAGAAGCTTCCAATTTCAGAGGTGAAATAGTTGGGATGATATCAGGAGATTTATCCTGTTTACATCCTAAACAAACAAATAATAAAAGTATTCCTGCAATAGTAACTGTTCTCTTCATTCCCTAATCGTTAATCCATTGTTGTCTTCCAATCTTAATGACATCCTTGATGGCGTCTTCAATGTCTCCCTCATACCAAGCGCCTGCCGCTTTTTTATGACCACCGCCATTTAACTCTCGCGCCCATTGGTTTACATCAATATCACTTTGAGAACGCAAACTTAGTTTTATGCGGTTTTCATCATCTTCACGAAAGAAAATACATGCTTTAACTCCGTCCACACTTAACGGATATGCCACAAATCCTTCTGTATCTTCATTTGAAGTACCTGTTTCTTGAAACATCGCCTGAGTAACGTACATAGTGGCAATTTGTTGGTTCTCATGCAAAGAAATGGTTTCGAGCGCTAATCCCAACAACTTTATCTGTTTCATTGGCTTAGAAGAATATATCTTTTGAACCACTTCATCCGGAGTGAATTTTCCATATTCCAGAAGAGAAGCTGCAGCTTTCATAGTAGATGGCTTAACGCTGTCAAACTGGAAAGATCCGGTATCCGTTACAATGCCCACATACATCGCCTTTGCAGAATGCTCGTTAATTTGTGATATATCATGCTCTGCATATAAGTGATATACCAATTCACATGTTGATGAGGCGTCGGTTTTTGATACATATTCCTTAAATACATCTTCCGGCTGCGGATGATGATCGATCATATATAGTGGTTTATCCAATTCAGTGATTTGCTTCGCTGTATCGCCAAAACGGTGTAAAGCATTCCCATCTACAAATACAAAAGCATCGAAATCACCCAGTTCCGAAAACTCAGGTTTTTGAACCTCTTTAAAGTCCGTAAGCCATTCCATATTCTTATTTACTTCGTCTTCATTAAAAGCAGAAGATTCGATTCCGTTCTTTTCCAACCATAAACAAAGTGCTATTTGTGATCCCAAACAATCTCCGTCAGGACGGATATGAGAAAAAACTCCGATCTTTTTATGCGATAACAGTTCCGGAATTAATTTTTCAAACATAGAATTTTCTTTTTGACCGCCAAAATAGATGTATATAGGTAGAATTCCATTTCTTTTTGGGCTGATTTTTTTCGAGTTTTACATCAAAAATATATGCACGCACTCATCATCTGTGGAGGAACGCCTCCAACCAAAGCTTTATTGGAATCTCATATCGCTAAAGCTGACCTACAAATTGGCGCCGACAGCGGTGGCCATGTTTTTCTGGGTTATGGATTTACTCCTGATATCGTTATCGGAGATATGGACAGTTTTAAATACACCAACCATGAAAATATTAAAGTTTTAAAGCTTGAAGATCAAAACAGCACCGATCTGGATAAAGCCTTGAATTATGCCCTCAAAAATGGTGCTAAAACCTGTTCAGTATTAGGTGCTCTTGGTAAACGCATTGATCATCAGCAGAAGAACCTTTCTTCGTTGGTTGAATTTCATAAACATTTTGAGTCCCTATTTTTTGAAGATGATTACGGCAGAACATTCTTGGTTGATTCTCCTTATGAAGAAGATATCCCGCTTGATACCACCATTTCTTTTTTTCCCGTTTCAGGATTTGTGGAGAATTTTATTTCGTCAGGTGTGCTTTATCCTCTTAATAATGTACGATTAGAACCGGGAGTTCAAGATGCTACTTCTAATACGGTAACAGCCTCTCCTGTCACTCTAGAGTTTTCTTCCGGGAAACTGGCGGTTTTTATCGGGGATGGGAGTAAGATTAAGTGATTTTAAAACCTTCGCCTTTTGAAAATTAGTTGGTAAAAGTGAACTAATTTTCATAGCGGGAGTTTTTGGTACTTTTGTCGGTACAAAAGTACGAGAGAACAAGACACTAGTACTATTCTAGTGAGTCGCTAAATTAGCTTTTTCGACATCCCACAGAACATCCAAAGAACCGTTTATATAAACTTACTTTACTTATCATTCTTTTGACCAAGATTTAACTAGGTTTTTTGGATTTGCAGGATTACTATTATTGGCTCTATGTTGATTTGTGTGGGTAAAGGATAAAAGTGCTCCTGTTGTTAGACCAATCAACCTGTTTTTTCTTAACCTTGTAAACCCCGTGGAAGCTCAATTACCCATTCCGACCTCATCTGTCTTCTCCTTCCATAAGGAGAAGGACGCTTTGTTAAAGGTTCTAGGTTAAACCGGCATCAGAACTATTAATAGGCTCCGATAACTTCTCTCCTTGAGAAGGAGAGATCGAGAGGGGTCGAAGTGTAGGGCTGGAAGAGTTACTAAGCTCGACTAGTACTTGTAACTCGAGAATGGTGTATTAATGCCTGAATTTGTATCGAACAGTTTTATCAACCTGATTTACGTTACCTGTGGCGAACTCTCATTCGATTACCCACACAAATCAACATAGAGCCCTACTTATTTCTTTTTTTAGAATAATTCTCATTTTAAATCCTGTTAATCTTGTGCATCCTTTTTTAATCTTGGTCAAAAGCGTATTTTGATAATAGGAAAGTCGGGTAATCGCCTTATGCAATATGTATGGGGAGGAAAGTCCGGACACCAACAAGTGCCGCGCTCTGCGATCCTTCGGGCGTAGCAGAGGCTCTTTATCAGGAATGGTATCGAGATAGACAGTGCAACAGAAAACAGACTACCTCATTTCGATGAGGAAAAGGTGAAAAGGTGAGGTAAGAGCTCACCGCTCCAAGGGCGACTGAGGAGGCACGGTAAACCTCGCGGGGTGCAAGCTCATGTAAGATGGTATACGCCGCTTGTCGTGACGCTATCGGGTGGAGTGCACTAGATAAATGATTACCGAATCTGCCTTTGGCGGAGGAACAAAATCCGGCTTACAGACTTTCCTGTTGAATATGAAAACCTCGTCCGAAAGGGCGGGGTTTTGTTTTTTTTTAATTTTTTTCTTTTAATATGTTGTAATCAAAAGAAAATTTAGAATGAAAACTCTATTTATACTTTTAACCTTTGTTACTTTGGTATCGTGTTCGGAAGATTCAATTACCAGTCTTGCAGAAGGTGAATTTCGTGGAGAATTAACAGGTGCTATCGAAAGAAAGCTAGTTGCAGATGCTCTTTTCTTAGTTGTTTCAGACACTACAAATAACGAAGAAGAACTATCACTAAATTTCATTACTGGACAAATAGAAAATCGAGGTCCAGAGTCCTATCCAATATATACCGGGTTTTTTTTGTCAGTACCGTGGGATAAAAAAATTGGTGTCATAGGACTCGGAAATGATGGTTTTTTAACATCATCTATTGTGTACCCTTATAAAATTCTTCAATACCAAACGGGTAAAATTACAATTGATAACTTCAATGATAATCAGATTGAGGGTTCTATTTATATCAATGCATTAGATAATAACTCTACTGAGAAAGACAATGAAGTGACAATTAGTGGTAGATTTATTGCAACAAACGGTAGCTCTTCTACAAATTAACCTTAAACGTCCCTTTTATATTTCTATCAATTTGACGTTTTACGTCTTTTTCTTTGATGCTGTCTCTTTTGTCGAAGCTCTTTTTACCTTTGGCTACACCAATCAGTACTTTGGCATTTCCTCTCTTGAAATACATTTTTAATGGAACAAGCGTATATCCTTTTTGCTGCACAAGTTTATCTAACTGACGAATTTCTTTTTTGTTAAGCAGTAGCTTTCGTTCTCTTCTTGGATCGTGATTGTAATACGAACCATGCTCGTATGGTTTGATGTACAACTCTCTCAAAAACACTTCTCCATCTTTAATAAAAGCAAAAGCATCCGTAAACGAAGCTTTTCCCGCGCGAATGGATTTCACCTCCGTTCCTTTCAGAACAAGCCCTGCTTCAAACGTCTCTTCCACAGAGTAGTCGTGACGCGCTTTTCGGTTTTGTATGGTTGGTGTATTGTTACTCATTGTATGAAGATGGGCTGTCGACGAATGACTAACAAACTCATTTGCCGTTAGTCGTGTGTCTGCCGTCGTTAAAAATTAAACTTCAAAGCCGAGTTTTCTTAGCTCCTCGGCTATTTTCTCGTCCGGTTTACGGTCTTCGAATGTAGAGTAGATACCAAGAATTTGTTCGATCTCACTAACCGCTTTTTCATTATCCGGATTGATCTTTAATACTTCAACGTATTGAGCCAATGCTCCATTCATCTTGTCGCGCATGTTGGTGACATTGGAATCGCGGTATTCCAAAAACAATCCGTAATTCAGATGTGTTTTCTCTTTCAGTGTCATTACTTCTTCATTTTCTTCCTGACTTTCTAACAAAGTTAGCGCATCAGAATACTGATCGTTCTCTAAGAAGAAATCCACTTTTTCAGCAAGTGACTTTGTGTTCATGTCTTCTTTTTTGGTATCTGCGCATGCAGCTAATCCGGCTATCAAAAACAGGATGAGTAAATTTTTCATGGATTCTATTGTGTAAATATTGGATTCAAACTAATACAGAGTATAAATATAAGCATACTTATCCATCCTATCACTTTTCTTCCTTTAGAAAGCGGAGTGTAAAAAGTAACCGGCGGATGTTCTACTTTTACCACAAAAGTGATGAATAACGTCCATACGCCCCATATTAATGATGGTGAGCCTTCTTGTTGTCCTTGAATTACATAAAGATATAAAGCTGAACAAATCAATGAAGTCGTAAACATTGTGCTTACCCATTTCGATTCTTTTTGAAATGCGATCTGCATCACCGAAAACAACATGATCGCCCAAATCAGCCACGAAAGTGCTCCAAACGAAGTATCGTATTTACCCAGCAAATCATGAAAAAATGGAACTAATTCTATTCCTGCTAAAATGGTAATAAATGAATAGAACATTCTAGCCACTATTTTATGATTCTTATATCCGATGAGCGAATAGAGAATATGTCCTCCATCAAGCTGACCAACAGGCATCAAATTCAGCGCCGTAAAAAATAAGCCAAACCATCCTGCCAGCAACCAT
This sequence comes from Balneola sp., assembly GCA_965216175.1. Classification (GTDB taxonomy): domain Bacteria; phylum Bacteroidota; class Rhodothermia; order Balneolales; family Balneolaceae; genus Balneola. Next base: position 3,686,981 of record OZ244140.1, on the reverse strand, counting down.
GGATAGTGGTACATTTCCCAAAGCGGCGGTACATTTTCAAAAAGAGAAGCCAGAAATCCATATAGTATGGTATTTCCAAAAATAACAACTGCCCCTTCCTCACTCGATAAAACCTCTGTAGGATATTCTCCCGTTTGGGCAACATAGGCTTTCAATTCCTCATGCCCGGCAAAGTTTTGTACATGACTTGGTTCAGGCAGTGTTGCAAATCCGACGATCAGTATAATTAAGGAAACTATGAATCCTGCAATCGGCCCGGCTACTCCAACATCAAATAATTTCTTGGTTTGATGGATTTTCTCTTTTATTCGGATAACTGCGCCCATTGTACCTATTCCCAATGGAAGAGGAATGTAATAAGGTAGGCTGACTTTTATTTTGTGATAAACCGCTGCATAATAATGGCCAAACTCATGGAACGTGAGGAAACTTAAAAGCAACGAAGCAAAAAGCACTCCACGCATCAAATCACCCTGACCGGGCAATACCAACGGACCAATAATTGACGTACCGGATCCAAAACCAACTAATACTGAACTAACTATCGAAACCGAAATAAATGTGAGTACAAAAAGAGCAAGATGCTTTAAAATCGTTTTTGTATCCGGCTTGTTTTTAGGCTCTTCGCTCCGGGAAATAATTTCGAATTCGGTTTCTATGGATGTTTGATGATCGTCGTTGCTCAAGTAATTCCTCTTTAAATTTCTTCTCTTGAAATAGGCATGGTCATGCATCGTGCTCCGCCTCTTCCGCGACATAATTCATGTCCCTGAAAACTTACGGCAATTTTATTGTCATGATTCAGATCCAATCCCTTTTCTGCATACTCTTCAATAAACTCAAACTGATTCATATAAGAATAGCCATGGTCCACTAATGTGTTGAAAGTATTTGTATTTCTTTCATAACCCACAATTACTCCGGGAGCAAGAGCAAAAACATTTGCGCCGTCTGTCCATTGTTCACGGAATTGATTTGTTCGATCTTCTCCGCCACATTTTATAAATGTGTAATTATTTGCTGAAAACTCGTTTAATGCCGACAAAAGAGATTCTCTTGATTCTGCCTGAATCGCACCGTTCACTTTTTGGAGTGCCACTACATTATCCTGTTGCTCCATAATGGCCGGAGGAAAAGCGATACATTCTGATTTGCTGGCAAATGTAAAGATCGTATCCAAATGCATGGACGATCGTTGTTTCGGAATGTCAATGGCGAGCACTGTTTTAACGCCACTATTCAGTAATCCGTCAGCCGCTTTCATCAAACCGGTAAAAGAAGTGCGTTCACTCATTCCTATCAAAACTAAATCTTTTGATTCCACCAAAACATCACCCCCTTCAATAGACTGGTTTCCGGAAATCCGAATTGCATTTTCGCGTACCGAATCAAAAAGAGGATTAAATTCTACCAGTGTTTCCATCATCAACGATTCCCGAAGCCGGGTTTTAGTAGCGGCTCTGGAAATAAGGATCTTATCATCAACTACTGCAGCAAGATCGCGCGTAAATAATAAATTTGGTGAGGGAAGCAGGGAAAATTTATTCCCTTTAGGTAACACACCTTGAGTACTAAACTCCAGAAGTTGTTGCGGATCCAAATCATGAAGCTGCTTTTCGATAACCGCTAAATTCTCTTCCGGGAATTCCCGAATCAATTGCTCAATGTAAAAAGCTCTGGCATCTTCCTGTTGGATGGAGTCTTTGAAAAGATCGATAATTTCTAAAACCTGTCCACCTTTTGGCATTGCAGCTTTAAACAAGTCCAGCATATCCAAGTGTTCTTCGCGGGCATCTTCTTCAAAGATAATATCATCGAATAAAAGCTCATCTTTAAGTTCCGGATTTACTAAGGATACTTCATGTCCCGGAGTGTGAACTATAACTCCATTTAGATGTCCGATTTCGGAAGAAACGTTGATTTTCATTTGCTTGATTGGATCGATTTATAAGTCGTTCAAAGCTAATGATAAAATCATCAAGTTGGAGATTCTTTTCTTTGATTTAATCTAAGCAAATCAAATGCGTGTTCTTCATCTAGTCTATGATTTATTTCTTTCAATCGTCCATTTATGCTTTTCTTATCAAGATCGTTGTCCAGATATTGATCTGAACAAACCAAGAAATTTTCAACGTACTCGATCAATAATGGTGTGAATTTTTTTCTATGGCTGTCCGAGTAGATCATGTGTTTTAAACAATCAAGCAATCGAACCAGTACAGAAACGTCTTTCTTTCCGTATTCTCTGATAGGCACAATTATTTGAAACATCACCTCGTGAAATGGAACCGGGCTAATAAATACCAAGGGGTCTTCCTCAGAGTTCTCGATGTAATTTTTCTCATCAACTTCCATAAGCTTAGCAAATAAATCTGACAGAAGATCAAGTGCTTTAATCGCAGTTCCAGGATCATTGATTCCGGGGCTTAACGCTTTTACAGCAATTTCTGAAATCTGTTTAAAGCCAAACAAATAATGATCTGACACCCGTTCTTCAGTATAAAGAGTAAAATAAGAACGCAACTTATCTTTTATATCATCCTCCAAATCTTTGCTGATTTCAATAAAAGGGTATTCTTTTACAACAAATGAACCAATAGATACTTTTACAAGAAGTTTAATCTCATTTTTTTTACAAAACTCTGTTAACCCCTTGCCATCAATTTTTTTGAGATATCCTGAATTTGTTGCCACACAAGTGGTCCAGCTTGATGTGTCAGGCAATTCTCGTTTTGCATTTTCAATATCAACTTTATTTAACTCTTTTTTGGTGAGCTTGTAAATATCATTAAGGATGTAATCCACTTGAATTTTCTGTGAGATCGAGTGTATGAAATACACGAATAATCCTAAACAAACTATGGCTAAGACCATGCTGAAAAATATTCCTAAGGATGGAACTGAAAACTCTACTCCCGGAGCATCAATATTCACAATCAAAATCAGACTAAAAATGATACTCCCTAAATAGAACCCTAATACAATTTGGTGAAATTTGTCGGAGATCAATCCAGGAATAACCCTTGGAGAAAGCGTAGATGTTGCTCTGTTTAGTACAATCATTACCATAGAAAAGCTGAATACCATTAAAGAAATAATGCTACCCACAATGGTTCCCAGGATAAGCCTTGCATTGTTTGGGTCGTGAACCAAAACCCGTTCAATATTATTTTTGAATTCAATAACTATTTCATTGAACTCAATTCTCATTACAACAATAGAGAATATTAAAAAACCCAAAGCAATCAGAGTAGGATAAAAAGCAATGCTATTTATCACTCGGTAGTAGGTCTTTGAAATTAAGTTTATCCAGTGTTTCATGTAGTTGCTTGAGTATATTTCACTTCCATTGATAGTGCAAGTACTAATATTAGTTTCATTTAAGAGCAATTTTATGTGCTTTTGAGTTCGTTTTACAGATAAAAGCTTTTCTTGGCTGTTGTATTTTTCAATCCTTACCTTTGAATCTATGATCTCAAAAAATGAAATACAGTCTCTGTTAGTTCTTATGGAAGATCCTGATCCCTTTATTCAGGAATCGGTAAATAAGCGATTTGTTGAACTTGGAGAAAATGTAGTTCCTCTTCTGGACGAATATCGTGTTGACCTGAAACAAGGTGAAGAAAAGGCTAGAGTTAATGAGCTTATTCACACTCTTACGTTTGAAGGTTTACAGTCAGATTTCGCAGACACACTTGAAAATGGAATCCGAAATCGAAAAGATCTGGAATCCATCATTTTCATGTTATCTCGTTTTGGGAACCCAACCATCGACACCAAGCATTATAAAGACAAGCTGGATCACTTTGCTGAAATGGTTGCCCCGAGTATTCGTTATAAACTAGATGAGCGAAAGAAGGCGAGCCAGTTATTCAAGTTTGTATTCGAAGATCTGAATTTCACCGGCGACCAAAAAGACTATCATAACCCTATTAACTGCTTTCTGGATACTGTCATTGACAGAAGAAAAGGATTGCCTATAACGCTTAGCCTGGTTGCTATGTTTATAGCACGTCGATTAGATCTGCCTGTTTTTGGAGTAAATATGCCTATTCATTTTATGCTGACATATATTGGCGAACGTGAAGAATTTTTAGCCGATCCCTATGATGATGGCGCTGTTGTTAGTTACGATCAATGTTACTTTTTTCTGAAGAAAAATAATATTGAGCCAAAGCCCGAATATTTTCAGATGGCATCAGATATGGATATTTTGATACGAATGCTCCGCAATCTGATACAAAGTTACGAACGCAAGGAGCAGCTTGAAAAAGTAGCGGATCTGAAACGATTATTGTCTACAGTTGAATTTTACCAAGAATAAAATTCATTTCTATTTAATTGATGTTTCATTCTTTTTGCCCCAATACCGAGCTTCAAGCTTAAGTTCTGAAAAAAATTTAATGAGTTTCTCTATACTATCATTTTCAATATTGAAATAGAGTAATTTATCGTTCTTATCTTTAAAGTATTCCAAAACAGATTTATGATGTTCGTCCCATTCTGATCCCCAACACAAAATCAGATCATCTATTGAATCATGGGTGTTATCTCCACATATGCATGATCGGTATATAATTTTTCTATTGTCTTTATTTAAATTGAGACGGCTACGTATCCAATCCTCTTTTTCTCTGGCATTTAGAATAAATTTGCTGTTTGGGTATTGCTTTTCCAGAGTTTTAAAATATTTATACGCATATATCGGTGGCTTATTTTCAATATCTACATCCGTGCGATTTAGGTATTTCCTGAATATTGGATATCTCCACTTTAGCTTGGGCAGACGCCACATATTTACTTTTTCAAGATCTGTATATATGTCAAATTCATTACAATAAGTAAGTAATGGTTTGTTTTCTACCCTTGCCAGCTCCATCCCTACAGCAATAGTTCCATTTTGCCAATGTGCTGCTTTATACCCATTCTGCTCAAAGAAGTGAGCTAGAGAACTGGTTCCGCACCTGTTAAAACCTATTTGAAATATATAGTTAGAAAGCCTTTTTCTTGTAAAAAACAACGTAATCTTATTTGAATACTTTTATAATCTCCAATAAACTACTTAAATAATAATCAGATTTAAAATTTTTAGATCAAAGGTTTTATAACCTTTTTTCGAAATTGACATTTCAAATCCATATCCTTCGAATAAATATTCAATAAATAGAAGTCATGCATAACCAACACAGAGAAAAGCTTTTTTCATTATTCGACGACAACCAAAATGGCGTTGTCTTTATTCAAGGCGCTGATATCATGTACCGTTATGATACTGATTATGAATTCCCCTTCAGGCAGGAATCCAATTTTTGGTATTTAACAGGAGTGAATGAAGCTGAATGTTCGCTCGTGCTGGATTTACAAAAAGAAGAATATCATCTTTTTGTACCCGACAGAGATGCTCAATATGCTGTTTGGCATGGTTATGTGAAAACCAGAGAGCAATATCTCGAAGAATACAAGCCGGATCATCTACATTACCAGAACGATATTTTGAAAGTTCTGAATGAGCTGAAACCTGAAACCGTTTACTGCATAGATGACGAACAAGCGGAGTTTATAGAAGACCTTAATCGTGGATTTAATGTAGAAACTGAAGCTCTTGTGGATGCGCTTACTTATTGTCGAGTTTTGAAAACTGATTGGGAATTGGACCAAATGCGTGAAGCATGTCGTGTGAACGATCTGGCTTATCTGGAGGTGATGAAATCTATCAAGCCGGGTATGTATGAATATGAAATGAAAGCCATCTTCAACAAAGTTCAGATTGAAAATGGATTGATGCAGGATGCTTACAATGGGATTTTTGCTTCGGGTGTTAATGCTTCCATTCTTCATTATGTAGTGAATAACAGCAAAATCCAAGATGGTGATCTGTTTCTAATGGATTCGGGATTTGAATGCAACGGTTATGCTTCTGATTATACCCGAACTTTTCCGGCAAATGGAAAATATACTGATATCCAGAAAGGAGTTTATAATTCTGTACTTGTCGGAATGAACAAAGTGCTGGGCACTATCAAGCCCGGCGTTAAAATGGAAGATCTGCACTTGCTTGCTGCACGCACTATGATGGAAGGCTTAAAAGAGATGGGCATTGTGAAAGGTAGCGTTGACGACATGATGAACGAGAATATCTTTGCGCTTTTCTTTCCACACGGACTTGGCCACTTCTTAGGACTTGATACTCATGATGTAGGCGGATATCCGAAAGGTGTGGATCGCATCGACCGTCCGGGAATTAAATTCTTGCGAGCTCGTCGTGAACTGCTCCCTGGAATGGTAATTACTATTGAGCCCGGAATTTACTTTGTTCCTGCTGTTTTGAAACCTGCTATCGCAGACCCAAAAAAGAACAAATTCCTGAATACTGAAAAGGTAGAATCCTTACTGAATTTTGGTGGCATTCGTATTGAAGATGACATTATTGTAACGGAAGATGGAATGGAAAATATGACGAATGTGCCTAAAGAAATTCGCGAAATTGAGGCTTTGATGAAGGGGTGAATAAATTAAGAATGATGAGTTTTGGATTCTTAATTGATCCAGCTTCACATTGGTTCTTTAGATTTTATTTAATTTGATGATAGTTCTTTTTTAACGATCGCTTATAAAGAAAAGAAGTCTTTCAATTTTCCTTTAATTGAACTTTTATCTTCATTCTCCATTTTTCCAATTTTTTTTAGAATAAAGTCTTTGTCAATGGTAGCAAATTTCATTCTTACCATAGAAGGTTTTGGTAAGTTTGAACTTTGCCAGTGTTTCAACTTGTAGTCCCCCACTTTTGGTGACACATTAATTTTGCTGGTAAGGAAAAGTACTACTACATCTTGTTCTGAATTATATGGCTTTGGAGAAATTACTATTGCAGGTCTTTTTTTTGAGGCCGACAAGTTTGTAAAGGGAAAAGGCAGTAATACTATATCCCAAGGTTCATAAGTCATTATAAACCTCATCTTCGTCATTATCCCATTCAGAAAATGAAGATTCACTCGCCTTCATGATCTCTTTAAGCTCCGCTTTGTCTTGCAATCTAACCTGTGCTTCCGCTACATATTCTTCAATTAAATCACTCACAATATTGGTCATTGATTTACCTTCTAAAGAAGCTATTGCTTTAAGCTGCTTCCTTTTTTCTTCAGGAATTCTGATACTCATTACACTCATAATTCAAATGTATTAATGTAGGGTTTACTACAATATTACTTTTTCCAAAACAAAATTCAATTTTAATTTCAGACAGTACTTTGAACGAAATATAGCTAATGGGTATTTACCTATCTTCTATTCGAAAACTCTATTCCTTCAATGAAAAAAATATTTATGTCCGTACTTATTGTTCTGGGAGCCATTGTCGCTCTGATAGTCGGCATTGGTTATTCTGTGTCGGCACCGGGTTATTCCGGAGAGAAAACCGATCACTTTGATGGAACAAAATTTCTAAATGGCGAAGGCTATGAAGAGAAGAATTCTCGGGAATTGATGAAATGGCTGTTTACCAGAGAGCCGGGAGAGTGGACAGAAAAAACGGAGGAAGATGTCAAGATTGGAAAAAAACCTGCTGAACAAATATCTGATTATACACAGGTAATCACGTATATAAATCATTCCACTTTTTTGATACAAACGGATGGATTGAGCATTATCACCGATCCCGTTTACAGTGAGCGAGTTTCACCATTTAGTTTTGCCGGACCAAAACGAATGCGTCCGCCAGGAATCCGATTTGATGATCTTCCTAATCTGGATTTTGTGCTGCTCAGCCACAATCACTATGATCATTTGGACATTAATACACTCAGAAAAATCAAAGAAACTCACGATCCTGTTTTTATCACTCCGCTTGGTGTTGATTTGTATTTGCATAAAAATGGAATTTCTAACACGGTTTCTTTGGATTGGTGGCAGGCACATTCTATAAATGATTCTGTTTCCATTTCGGCAGTAGAAGCCCAGCATTTTTCCAGTCGCGGGATGTTTGATCGGGACAAAACTTTGTGGGCAGGATTTGTGATCAATTCACCAAACGGAAACATCTACTTTGCCGGCGATACAGGTTATAACAACTTCTTTAAGAAAATTGGGAAAGATTATGCCCCCATTAAAACCGCTCTAATTCCGATTGGAGCTTACATCCCAAGATGGTTTATGAATCCGGTTCATGTTGACCCTGCTCAGGCTCTTCAAATTCATAAGGACATTGGAGCTGAACTAAGCATTGGTATGCATTACGGAACTTTTCCACTCGCCGATGATGGTGAAATGGACCCGATCAATGACTTTAATGCTGTTAAGGCGGGCGAAAATTTTATTTTGATGAAAGAAGGTGAGAGTCGAGTATTAGGAATAGATAAGTAAGGGAATTGGGAATGTGAGCTTACTTCTTCTGAGCTTATTTTTTTAGTTTTTCAAAAATCTTATTGAGATTAATATTTTCAATTAAATTTAATCCAGTATATCGCCCAAGTATTTTCTCATCACTTGTTTTATTAGAAACCTGAACACCAATAGAATCTACCTAGGCTCTTTGTATTATCAATATCTGAGGCGTTCCCAATGAAGCCTGAAATGTATTATTTGTATACTTTTCAATCGTGGTATTTCTCCAATTATTACCCGTTGAGATTTCGTTAAATGAAATCTCAAATTTCATAAGATGCTCAATTCCTTGATTCGGATTAAAATCTTGACTCAGCCCTATTTTATTGAAATTATATCCCTCCTCTCTAGAATAGATCTCAAGCTCTTCTGACACATATGTTAACACTGAGTCAAGCGATTGCGATTTACAAAAAGGGCAACTACTGCTTCCTACATAAATAAGTGCAATTTCTTTACGTGACTTATATGGCTTTTGAAGATTTGTCTTTTTGGTTGTAAGAATTACTTCATCAATATTTTTGATATGGAAACTATAGTTACCTCGAATAAAAAGTATTGACGAAACAATTACAAGAAATAGGATTAAACTAACTATCCAATGCTTCATTAACTTTTAATTAGAATTGATAAAGTTTATACATAGAATCTTTTGTTTGTTCAAAAGCTACAAATTTATTCCCCGTAATTGCCATTATCTTAGGCATATCATTAATTTGGGTGCTCTCTCCATTCCGTGAGTTAATGAGAAAAGTTTTGAGTTTTTGATCTTTTTTATCTCGAACACCCCACTTTAATGTATTAACCTGTAGTATCATTATACCATTTTTAATATGTTTGATAGTAGATACATAATCATAAGGGACTCTTCTTTCTTCATTTTCATGTGTATGTTTTTCATGAATACGATACCCACGATTAAAAGACAATATTTCGTATTGTTTGAATTCGTTCAGTTTACGTTGCCATGTCAATTCTCCGTCCAAATATCCAGATATTATCGGAGTATATCGATTAATTGCAATCAGCATATTTTCATCTTGAACAAATTCAATAGCACCCAATGTATAAGAATTTACCGGGAACCCATGTTCATGTACATAACCATCTCCAAATTCATTAGTAATCGTTTTAGAGTTGAAATCATAAAATTCAAAAGTCTTTAACAAATTATTTGGGTTCGGTATTATGTTCCGTTTCTTTAAAAATATTCCAGCATCGGTAACTGCAAAATCCATTATAGAAGTATCAGAAAGCAAAACTTTTGTATCAGACCTATCGGTAATATTAATAGACGTAATTCCAATACTTTCATCAGAAATATACAATGATTGGTTTCTTACTTCTATCGCTGTTGGATGTAAAATTTCCCCGGGGCCTCGTCCTTTTTTACTTAAAGTATCAACTGAGCCATTTTTGGTGTTAATACGAAAAATATGTAACTGATCACTATCTAGTAAGTAAAGTTGATCCTCTTCATCTATTTCTATATCACTGACGCTTCCCAGAATTAATTCTTTACCAGGCTCAATAATAAGCTGCGCAACATTCAATCTCGACGAAAGCTCGTCAAACTCTCTGGACGTTCTATTTACTTCAGTAAGTGTCTTAATTTTTGAGAAATTAGAATTTTCACTCGTGGGGTGGTGAACTCTAGCCTCAGACCCTGCATTATTAGATTTTTTGCATCCGATAGATATTGATACAAGTAGTATTAAAACTACCCTCTTTAAATAAACAAAGCTTACACTAAACTTTTCCTTTATAGTCAAAAAGATCTTAGTCATTTCAAATACATGCCACAGTTCCGTCACATGATGCTTGAGATCCAGACACAGGAAGGCTTCCATTCATACATTTGTATTGCTGACCTGATGGAACACCACTTGCCGAACATTTATGAGGAGTTTGTGAGTCATCACAAAAATTTTGAGGGCAGTTTCCTTCTTCAAATTCAGGATCAGAAGATTGACTAATTACTGAAGTTGGTAATGTTAATCCAACGACCAATGATGCCATAACTGCGAATACATATATTTTAATCTTGTTCATATTACTTTGATTATTAAGATTTCATCTCAAATACCATTTTTTTCTTTTTAAAGTCAATTTTTGAAATCTCCTTAGCTATTTTACTTTCACATTATTCCCCAATGGTTTATGAGTCCTGTTCATGTCGATCCTGAACAAGCCCTTCAAATCCATAAAGATATTGGAGCCGAACTAAGCATTGGCATGCACTACGGAACGTTTCCTCTTGCTGATGACGGAGAAATGGATCCTTTTATGATTTTAATGCTGTTAAGGCGGGCGAAAATTTTATTTTGATGAAAGAAGGTGAGAGTCGAGTATTAGGAATAGATAAGTAAGGTTTCTTCCGACACTCCATCCTTGTTCACTTCAAAAAAACTTTGCTTCCTTAATAATAATGCGACAATTTAGGGGTATGAAACCATCTATCTTTTCACTTTTCTGTTTCTTTACATTGCTTAACCTCAGTGTTCAATCCCAAAACTCTGTTATATCCGGAAAAGTAATTGATAAGGAAACAAAGCAGCCGATTCCGGGAGCTAATGTCTATTTATCCGATACAGTGGTAGGTGCTTCCACCGATGAAAATGGGATGTATTCTTTTAAAACAGATCTTAGTGGCGATTATACTCTTTCTGTTACTTTCGTTGGTTATTCCAGCAAGAACAACCCACTTCTTCTTGAGCAGAATATTGATATAGTAGTTAATTTTGAATTAGTTGAAGCTACTTTACAATTAGATCAAATTGAAATATCAGGTTCAGATAAAAAATGGGCGAAACAGATTGCTCAGTTTAAGGATTTCTTTTTAGGCACCGATGAATTTGCAACTATAACTTTTATTGAAAATCCTGAAGTTATCAATTTCGAAGAAACAGGCGCTGATAATACTCTCTCCGTTTCAAGTCTGGAACCGCTGATAATTAACAATCACGCTCTGGGATATAAAATTTCCGTTCAATTTGGTGATGTTCGTTTTGACCCTTTTTCGAAAATAGGTTCCTATGTAGTTTTTCCTCGTTTTTCTGAAATGGAAACAACCAGCACCAGACAGCAAAAAATATGGGAGAAAAACAGGAAAGCCAGCTATATAGGCTCTTCAAGACATTTCTTTAAAAGCCTGGTAGATAACAAAGTTCGAACAAATCGATTTGCAATTTTTCCGGATCGGGATGTAATTGAAGAAATGAAAAACCCTCGGGTTATTCAAAGTCTTTATCCTTATAACTGGAGAGAGGTTTTAAGAAACTATACTACTTTCATGGTTACAGACTTAAGCTTAGCCATTGGGCATAATGTAAACCTGGATCGTGGGGGTAATCCTGAAAACTTAAACCAACTAAGTAATATCGATATTAAAGGTGCTCACCACCTTCTTATTATTAACGATTTAGGATTATTGTATGATCCTTCTTCAGTAGAACTAAAAGGAAAATGGAGCCGAGATAGGTTTGCCAAGCATTTACCATTAGGATACACATTTAATTAGAGCTCTTTTTAAAGTGCTTTAATTTTACTATTTATATAGCTGTATACTCAAAGTAACAGATCTTTTGTATGTACGCCAAACTTTTCTTTTATCTGTTTTGTGTGCTTTCGGCCACACAATTACAGGCTCAGAAAACAACTATTTTTGGTAAAATCATTGACAAAGAAACAAAACAACCCATTTCGGGCGCAAATGTTTATCTGTCTGACACCATGGTCGGAACTTCTGCAGATGAAAATGGTAATTATTCTTTCTCTACCAATTTCAATGGTACTTTTTTGTTGGTAGCAACTTTTGTTGGGTATAGAACCAAGAAAAGAATCATAGAAATAAGCTATGACTCAGTTTTAATTGAGAATTTTGAGCTGAATGCCAGTATTTCTAAGCTAGATGAGATTGTAGTTACAGCCTCAAATAAAGAATGGAGAAGAAATTACGATCTGTTTAAAAAATTTTTCCTGGGTGACGATGAATTTGCTCAACAAACGTTCATTGAAAATCCTGAATCTATTTATTTTAAAAGATCTAATGATAAAAAGACCATATCAGTATATAGTGAAGAGCGTATTTTTATGAGCAATTATGCCTTGGGATATCAGGTTCGTGTTGCTTTAGATAACGTAGTTTTTGATCCCTTTGATAATACCGGTGTCTATCTGATCTATCCTCATTTCACACAAATGGAAAGCTCAAGTAGAAAACAGAATAGAACCTGGAAAAGAAACAGGACGAAAGGTTACATTGGATCCTCAAGGCACTTCTTTAAAAGTCTGGTTTCTGATAAAGTTAAAACAAACCAGTTTACTATACTTCCTAATAGAAATGTGATTAAGAAAACAGATAATATTGATTTAATAAAAAGTCTATATCCTGAACATTGGGGTTCGATCATAGGCAATTATTCCTCTTATTTAGTTTCTGATATCAATATGTCAATTTCTCATCGGCTAGACTTGGATTACATTGGAAATATTGTTGATCATAATCAGTTGAGCAATCTTGAAATTAAGAACCGGTACTATCTAATTCTTATAAATAAGCAAGGAATTCTATATGATCCACAATCCGTTCAATTCTTAGGGAAGTGGAGCTTAGATCGGTTTGCTAAACATTTACCGTTGGACTACAATCCTTAAGAGCTTTTCTCTATAGCGTATTTACCGGTTCCTATAAGCATCATCCCGAAAAACACAAATATCATCTTTAATGCGTGAGAAGCTTGTCCCCAGCTACGACAAAACAATGGTTAATATATATATTATAATTATTTAAACCTTAACTAAAATTATTATTATGGATATGCTAAAGAATAGAATTAAATTTGCTTCATTAAGCATTTTTTAAAACAGATATTGCATTATCGGGAACTGTTTTGGGACAAACTCCTGAAGAGGATGACGATAGTTGCCAATATTATTACTGTGAGACAACCACCGGAAAATGTAAGCTAAATCAAAATGGTACCACATGTGAAAGCCCGACAGGAGAATTGTCTTGTACTGTGTCTGGGGTATGCGACTAATTAAACTTTAATTAAAAAAACCAAAAGTGTTAAAGCACTTTTGGTACTTAATTCAATGAAAAAAACTCTAATATTTACCCTAAGCTTATTTCTTTTAATATCTTGTAAAACTAAACCAAAAAAAGAAGTACATCCAATCCTAGAATTAATTCCTGGAAATGAATTAGCATATGAAGGTATATCTAAAAAGGAAACTAGTAGCAAAATAGATTCTCCTGAGATTCTAAAACAACTTATTAATACTTTAGGGAACCAGAATTTCGAATCGGAATTAATGCTCGAAGGCTTAAACTTAAATGCCAATGTTAAACTGTTATCATTGAAAAATAACAGATTAATTTTTCTAGATTTAGATGACGATATTTTATTAGAGTATAATGTTGAGAAAAAAGAGCAGACTATTTTAGCAAGTCGAGGTAGAGGTCCTGGAGATATATTTCTTTCTTCTGATTTACACTTGGTAAATGATACTTTGATTATCTCAAATAGAGATATGAGAATACTTAAGTTCAACTGCAACATGATACCTTGCGAATATATTGATTTGTTTCAACTAAACAGTATCGTTCCTCTGTCAATTACCAGTAATGGTAAATCGTTTATAGCATTAGGCAACAACAAGCTACCACCTCAGAAGAAAGCCATCAGTTCCGATTTAATTGAAACATCTGCACTTTGGGTTATTAACACTGAAGGAAACATTACAAAATCTTTTGGAAAACATTATGATATTCAAAACCATTGGATGCTCCAAAGACCTTTTAGCGAAGGTATAGTTGAGTTTTCGGAAAAAAAGAAACTATATTTTTTGGCTTTTGAAAGGCTTCCCTTTATTTACGTTTTTAATAAGAATTTTGAGCAAGTAACAGTACTTAAGATTGAAGAGTTTATTTTAGGAAAACAAGAATATGATACAGGTAAAGGTAAACTTAGTGTTGTTCAAGGAGGCTTTAGTATAATTTCAAACATCAAAAATATAACTGATGACTCCTTTCTTATAGAAGTAAAAACAAGGAAAAATAGAAGAATTGTTGACAAAATTTATCAATGGGACTCAAATATAGACTACTATATTATTAATTTGACAGATTTTAAATCTACTTATATAGGTAGTAATGATTCCTCAAACCAGTACTTTGTAACTAAAGAAATGCTCCTCGAGAGGAATAGTAGCGACCAATTTAGCTTAATTAGATAACTTATTATGAACTTAAAACATACTAAGAAAATAGTATACTATTGATAGTGACTAGTTCTTTTTTTATTGGATAAACTATCCCAATAAAGGCGCAATAAAGAAAGAAGCTTTTAGTCATGATTTAGAAGGTTATGAAGGTGGTGTTGTTTGTTTATAATGGTTAAAAAGTTAAAAGATTATTATAAAGAATTAGCTGATAAAAGTAATCTTAAATTCATTTCAACGGGTATAGCTAATGACTATTCTTCAATAAAAGGAATAAATTTTATATCTAAATCAGGTGTTTATGATGAGATTATGTCTGGGGGAAACTACTACAACATAGGATCTCAAAGATATATTTGGAATGGTAGATGTCAGGTAATTCGTTGACCATTAGTTTTAAATGCTACAAAACACAAACAACGTCATTCCGCAGCGAATGCCGGAATCTGGATATACACTGATAGCCGAGAAATTTTATTTATCTCTCAACTAATTCTGTAAGGAATTGCTCTGAGATAGTTTTACTTGGATATGAAAAAAGGCTACGTGTATATGTTATCCAATTCCAGAAGATCTGTTCTATATACGGGTGTGACAAGCGATTTATTAACCAGAACATTCAACCACAAAAAGAGCGAATGCTCCTTATTTTCTTCCACATACCGGACTCACTTTTTGTTGCATTACGAAGTCCACCAAAACATGTACGAAGCTATTCGAAGGGAGAAGCACATTAAAAAGTGGAAAAGGGCATGGAAAATGACTTTGATACGCTCGGTAAATCCGGACTTAAAAGATTTATGGGATGAGATTCTGCCTTCCGGGAGATTCCACTTTTGATTGGCTATTAAAAGATTCCCCTTAGAATGAAGTCGAAGCTAATAGTATAATCCAGATCTCGGGCATACGCCGCGAGATGACCTCTCAACTATATCAAGTCGTCATCGAATTATCTGAGGTCTTCAAGGATGAAAATTCAATCTTTGTCAATGAATTGTCTAGCTTCTACAAGGATGACGGGTTTTCTTGTTTCAAACCTATGGCAAGTACGACTTTCGTCTTGCCGAAAATACGGAGGGGAGATTTTTCAATACAAAAAAGCCCAACTCTGAAAACAGAATCGGGCTTTAATAATTTAAAAAGCTGTTCCTGACGTGATTAATCACGTTAATACAGTAATGGCTTTAACAAGCTAAACAGTAAAGGGCTCTAACTCTTTGCTTTTTCCATTACCGTTTAAATCACTTTGATCTTTGATAATGCCCGGCTCTTCTTTGCCAAACATTATTTTATTTAAACCACGGCGGCTTCTTTCAATTAAGCTGTACAGTACCGGAACAAGAATCAAAGTCAGTAGTGTGGCGAATAATAATCCAACAATTACTGCAATGGCCATAGGTCCCCACCAGGTCGCCTGCTCACCACCCATATAGATATATGAACCCAGATTAGAGAAAAACTCGATTGGAGTATTTACTAAAACAATGAAATCAAAGTTGAACCCAATTGCCAATGGAACTAAACCAAGTGTAGTTGTAATGGCTGTTAATATTACGGGACGGAAACGAACTTTTCCTCCTTGTACCAATGCATCTCGTAAGCTCAATCCATCACGGGTTCTCAAAATATCGACGTAGTCAATTAATACAATAGCGTTGTTTACCACAATTCCTGCCAGAGAAATAATTCCTAAGAACGCCATTAATCCAAATGCCATCTGGAAAGTTACAAGCCCATAGAATACTCCTGCCATCGACATGACCACAGAGCTCAAAATAATGATTGGCTTTGCGATTGAATTGAACTGCGAAACAAGAATAAATGCTATCAAAAATATAGCGATAAGGAATGCGATTGCAAGGAATTGAAATGTTTCATCCTGTTCTTGCTGCTGCCCGGTCCAGCTGAAAGTATAACCAGATGGTAACGTTTCCATATAATCGGATAGCACATTTTGTACCTCCGCCAACACCGCATTAGCATTATCTTCGATTCCAGAACGAACATCTGCACTGATAGTGATTACTCGCTCTGAATCTTTGTGATTGATTCCACCTAATCCATCTTTCACTTCCCAAGTTGCTACTTCAGATAATGGAATCTGATTTCCTTCATGTGGAATGGTTAAATCTCCAAGCGTACTCAGATCATCTCTGTACTCGTCATTCAATCGAACTACGATGTCATATTCTTCTTTACCATCACGGAACTTTGAAGCTTCCACACCATTAATTGCTTGGCGAATAGTCATCCCAATCACATTGGTAGAGAGTTCGTAGAGTGCGGCTTTTTCACGATCCACATCTACTCTGATTTCAGGGCGTGCTTCCGGCAAGTTTGATTCCAGTCCATCCATCTTCGCAAACACAGAATCTTCTTCAAGAATAGTCAAAATATCGCCTGAAATTCTGCTCAGCTCATCCATGTTCGGACCTGAAATTTCAAGGGTTACGGGCTTACCTGTTGGCGGTCCGTTTGGCGGTTGCTCAACCGTTACTTTAGCTCCCACTATGTTTTCGCTCATATGATTTCTAAGGAACTCCATTGCGGCAAACACATCGCCTTCTCTTTCCTGAAAGTCCACGAAGTTGAGAGCAACTGTTCCTTTATTTGGTGAATTCCCCCCTCCTCCAGCGCCGGGATCAGCAGTAATACTTGCACCTGATACAGCCAACACACTATTTATATCTACCAAATTAGGAAGATTATTTACCCGAGCCTGTACTTCTTCTATAACGCTTTTGGTGTACTTGACATCAGAACCAATAGGAGTTTCAACCTGTACATATACATCCTTTGGCGGGATATCTTCAGGGAATAATTCAGTTCCAGGATAGAATGTCGACAACACAACCACACTCAAGGCCAATACTACTACGGAAATTCCTAATACAGAAAATCGATGATTGAGTGACCAGATCAATGTATTTTCATATTTTTCGATTACGCTATTTAACCCATCTTTTTGCCACCATCTACTAATCGGCTCCAAAATAAATTTGTTTATCGCCCAAAGAATTATTCCAAGAATAATAATCATTGACCATGAAATGAAGCTCATTGCCAAGAATAGCACCATGAAAAATCCAATTACTCCATAAAGAATTCTTTTGCCTTTCTTGGTAAGAACCGCCTCTTTTTCTTGCCCTTCCACTCTCATAAAAAGAGCACAGATTACCGGGTTGATTATCAAGCCAACAAAAAGCGAACTCGCTAATGTAATAATCAAGGTTTTAGGTAAAAAGCTCATGAACTGCCCTATAATTCCGGGCCAAAAAATCATTGGTGCAAAAGCAGCAATAGTCGTAAATGTTCCCGCAATAATCGGCACTGCAACCTCTCCCGTTCCTTTTTTTGCCGCTTCAAACCTATCATAACCATCTTCCAAATAACGATAGATGTTTTCCACTACCACAATAGCATTATCCACTAACATCCCAAGAGAGAGAATTAAGGAGAACAGTACGATCATGTTCATCGTTATTCCAACAATTGAAAGAATAATGAATGAAAGAAACATCGAAAGAGGAATGGAAATCCCAACAAATGATGAGTTTCTAACTCCAAGAAAGAACAATAAAACACCTACCACCAGTATTAATCCGGAAATAATATTGTTCTCTAAGTTGCTAACCATGTTCACTACATCTACGCTTTGATCATTTGTGATAGCATATCGGGTAGTAGGAGGAAGTGTAGGCAGTGCTTCATCCAAAATGGCTTTAACTTCATTACCGGTATCGAGAATATTTTGTCCGGTACGTTTTTTTACTCCAAGAGTAATTACAGGAGCATCATCCAATTCGGAATATGTTTCGCGTTCTTTGAATCCAAAAGTTACACTTGCTACATCACGAACATAAATAGGACTTCTATTCTCACCTTTAATAACAATGTCTTCTAACAACTTGGTGTCGTCATATTGGCCTGGCACACGAAGTAAGAATTTCTTGGTTCCTACAGATATATCCCCACCCGGAATAGTGACGTTTTCATTCGATATCGCCTGAATAATATCACCGAATGCAATATTGTAGTACTTCATTTTAGCGAGATCCACATCAACCTGAACTTCTCTTTCCAGCCCCCCGGTAAGATCTACTCCCAATACGGAAGGAATAGCTTCAATTTTATCTTGTAAATCTTCTGCAATTTCCTTGAGAATTAGTTGATCATATTCCCCAGAAAGGTTCACATTCATGATCGGAAATTCAGATAAATTTATTTCCTGAACCGTTGGTTCTTCGGCATCTTCAGGTAGCTCTGGTTTAGCAAGATCTACTTTTTCACGCACTTTTTGTAGCGCATCTTCAATATCTACGCTTGGCTCAAATTCCAGATTTATGTTTGAATATCCTTCAGCAGAAGAAGAAGTCATATTTTTGATATCTGAGATATTACTCAGCTCATCCTCCAGTTTTCTGGTAACCAAGCTCTCCATATCCTCCGGTGAAACTCCGGGGTAGATAGTTACCACAAAAATGTTCGGCACATTGATACTTGGAAAGCTCTCTTTTGGAATGGTGAGATAAGACACGATTCCCATGATAGCTACAAGAACTAACAACACCAGAATACTTATGCGATTGTTGATAGAAAACGAGGACAGCCAAAATTCTTTACGATTAGCTTCATCAGGGAGAGAAGCGCCGTTTGTCGGTTTTCCGTTTGGATTTTTATCGGTACTCATAATAGTTTCCGAATTAGATTAATTAGCTGCTAAAGTTTTGTCGTCTTTCACCGTTACTCGCATTCCGTCGTCCAGAAATGCAGAACCTAAAGTGATCAATTTATCACCTGCGGAAAGACCGTTTTCTACGATCACATCTGTTTGATATGAAAGTCCCAGCTGTACCTGACGCTCTGCTGCAACCGGCTTACCTTCTTCATTCTCAGAAAGTATATACACTACATATCCGTCATTTTTTGAATACACAAACTCTTCACTTATAACCAGAACTTCTTTCATTTCCACGGTTTGAAGTCTAAGGTTTGCGATCATATCTACTTTATATATTCTGTTTTGTGGGAGCGTAGTTTCAATTCTGAATGTTCTGTTTTGCGGGTCAATACTTCCGCCTACAAAATTGATGGAAGTTTCAATAGTGTCACGAACTTGTGTATCAAACCAAATCTCTACCTTATCTCCGGTCTGAACCGCGTCAGAATAACGAGCTGGAACTCCGGCTGTGATCTTATAAGCATCTGAACCTATTAATCGAACAACAGGAACTCCCATGCTTACCATTTCTCCCTCTTCCACCATAATGGTTTCAACTTCACCATTAAATGGAGCTTTTATACTGGTATTCTCAAGATCAACTTTGACCGATTCCAAAGAAGATTTACTTTGTTCATAGGCATATTTTGCATTCAGGTAATCTAGTTCTGAACCAATTCCATCTTCTTCATACACTTTTTTAAGACGCTCGTATTGCTCTTTTGTCTGAGAGGTTATTGCTTCCAACCGAGCTTTTTCCTGCTTCAATTTGGCATCGTCTATCTTTACGATGGTCTGACCTTTTTTAACTGACGCTCCTTCTTTCACTCTGTAATCGATAACTCTTCCGTTTACTTCCGCAGATATCATAATATCATTGGAAGTTTCTACATTACCCACAACTCTTACGTAGCTTGCAAAAGTAGAAGTGCTTACTGTTTGAGTAGTGATATTTACCGTTTTTACCAGTTCTTCGGTAGTCTCGGCCTGTTGAGTCTCGCTTCCACATCCCAGCAAAAGGGTCCCGGCAATTAATAGTGTTATGTAATTTTGAACTTTCATTGTTTAAAATTTTGGTAGTTAAATAATTTCGTTAGTTAGTTGTATCTACAAATGGAACCATGCCAGTTGCCAAGTCATAATTTGCTTTCGCCGTAAGGTAATTGAATACCATAATTGCGTAATTCACTTCTGCTTCACGCACCTGAATTTCTGCTTCTGTTAATTCGAGTTGAGAGCCTAGTCCGTTTTCCAATCTTTTTTGAGCACGCTCATATCCGGTATTTGCTTGCTCAAGGGCTTGTTTTCTTGCACCTGCTGTTTCAAAAATTTTGTCTAATTCTTCTCCGGCACTAGCCACTTCATTTTCAGCCATCAAGATTGCCATTCTCTTTTGCTCTTCAATATCCTTGTACTGAATTTGAGCTCTTTCCAGATTTGCAGTTCTTGAAAACCCTTGAAATATTGGAAGACTTAAATTCAAACCCACTGTTTGAAATCTTACAGCATTCTCAAAGAAAGTAGGCGTGCCCGCTTCTGCAGCACTCCATTGTAAATTGTAGGATGCTGTTAAAACAGGAAGAAAGCGACTTTTTTCCGCTCTGATTTGTTTGTCTTGTAATCTTAAATTTGCCTCCGCAATTCTTATATCCCCTCTATTCTCCACAAGAGTTGTAGAATCAATCATTGGTGAGCTAAAACTATATGGATTCATTTTGTCCACTTGCTTCAAATGCCTATTCCCCGATGAAGTTGCATTCTCAGAAAGAATATCAAAATTGCTCAAATCTCCGATCACTGTGTAGTTAAAACTCGCCGGAACACCCATTGCCACGTTCAAATTTCGATATGCTTCGTCAACGGCATACTTTGCTTCAATTTGCTGAGGTTTTTGATTGCTAAGCTGAACTTTTAATCGAAGCACAGCATAATCATCAACAATTCCTGCTCTTGCTCTTGCTTCATTCTCTTTCAGGTTTGTTTCCAATCTTCTGATTTGAGCATCTTGCAATCTTAATTGCTCTTGAGCTGCCAATACCCCATAATAAGAAATTCTGGTTTGAGTGATTATTTGCTGACTGGCAGATCGGAAATTTTCTTCCTGAACACGTCGAAATACAGCCGAACTTTTAAGAGCAACAATCGCCTCTCCTTTAAATAAATTCTGCGTTACAGTAAAACCACCCTGCCAGTTATTATCCGTTCCAAACGAAACAGGTACTAAGACATTTGGATCTCCAGTAGGATCAAATACGTTTTCAGGAATGAATTGAACCGGGAGCTCTACATTTCTGGTGTAATTAATGGAAGATGTAATGTCTGGATACACTTCTGAGTAAGCGATATTTACCAATTGATCTGCATCGTCTATTGCAAGAAGCGCTCGATTTATTTGGGGATTATTAGCCAAAGCCATTTCAATAGCTTGCTTAAGTGTTATTTCTCCGCTTTTCTTAGTTATCTGAGCTTCGGTATTTGTCGTTATGAGAATCATAACAAGCAGCAAAAGCCCTAATCTTTTACCCATTTTATTTATTTTCTTTTTTACCATTTAAAATTCAGTTGCCGACTACGTTAGTTCGTTCCGTTTGTTTCAAAAAATGACTGGGAGTCATAATTCGACTTTTGCACATCGGTCGCAATTCCACAGCCAACCAACTTCATGAAGTTCTCAAACAGAGATTTCAGATTTATCCCCAACTCTTTTAGTAGATTGAAATGCTGTGTATTCTGATGTTGATACGCCATGCTTACCATACCATGTGAAGTTGCCCATAAAATCAGAGCAAGTTCTTTAGGATCGTAACTTGGATTAATACTTCCGTCCTGCATCCCTATTTGAATAGCCCGCACCATGCAAGTAAACGAACTCTGCATGTTTGTACTACATGAATCAAGAAAGGTACTGTCTTCTAAGTCGCTCGTCTCCTTGAGATTATCATGAAATCTCATAGCTCTAAAATATTCCGGGTGCTCAGTTACAAAAGTCATAAAAGTAGCGCCGATCATGTGCACTAATTCAAT
Organism: Balneola sp.; assembly: GCA_965216175.1. Lineage (GTDB taxonomy): Bacteria > Bacteroidota > Rhodothermia > Balneolales > Balneolaceae > Balneola. Next base: position 3,664,633 of record OZ244140.1, on the reverse strand, counting down.
TCCCGGTTTATCCTTTGTTAGTACTTTTTGCACTTCCTCATTCAGTAAATTAGATGCCTTATCACAGATCCCTAAAACCAGATCTGTTTTGCTGTCAAAGTATTGATAGAGAGAACCCTTACTGACTTCCGCCCGATCAGCTACTTCATTCATATTGAGGTTATCCAATCCTTTCTCAAGAATCAAAGCTTCAGCAGCTTCTAACATCATTGATTTTTTGAGCTCTTTTTCACGCTCTTTTCTTTCAGAAATTCCCATAATTGACTTAGAGTCATTTTTTGAACAAGAGTCAAAAGTTAAGAGTAGTAACCACTAATTCCAATTTAAATTTTCTGATTTAAATGAAAAACATAACTTTTAGACTTCTAATGTATGGACGTGATTAATCACGTCCATACAAACCCCCATACATATGAACACCCAAGGTTTCTAGGTTTTCAAAAACAAACCGCTTCCAACTCAGCCATCTTTTGATTATGCTTAAGCTCATCATAAATGAAGAGGTATTTTTTGATAATCACAGGACAAAACAGCAATGTAACAGTTCCAATAAAAAGGCTGGCGGCTATAGATTTAGGTACAAACTCTTTTCATGCTATTATTGTAGACATCTATTCTGACGGGAGCTTTAGAAAAGTGGATGACTTCAAAGAGATGGTACAACTTGCGAAAGGAGGATTGGGTAAACGACTTACTGAAGGAGCTTTTTCCCGAGGTATGAAAGCGCTCAAAAATATTAAAGTGCTTTGCGACAGCCACAATGTTGAGAAAATTCTGGCTTATGCTACAAGTGCAATTAGAGAGTCTGAGAATGGCGGGGAATTTATTCAAGACAGTATTGATAGGTATGACATTAAGATAAACGCTATTCCCGGTTCTGTGGAAGCTGAACTAATTGGTTATGCCGTACAACACGGTATCAAGCTTTCTAAAGATTCTGTTTTAATGGTTGATGTTGGCGGAGGTAGCGTTGAGTTCATCTTAGGAAATGATAGTACTTTCCATTTTCTGACCAGTAAAAAGATCGGTGTTTCAAGAATGACCGACATCTTCAAACCCTCTGATCCGATACAGCCTGCAGATATTTTGAAGCTTGAAGAACACTACAAAGAACAGACCATTGGACTTGCCGAAGCATTTTCTGAAAACCGAACAAATACAATCATTGGCTCTTCCGGAACTATGCAAAATATTGCTGCCATGATTGCTGCACGCAAAGGTCTTCCTGTTGATGTGACCCTTAACGAAATGGAGTATTCTGCCCAAGACTTCTTCTCTTTCTATAAGGATTTTATAAAGCTGAGTCGCAAGGAGCGCAGAAATGTAAAAGGTTTGGACACCAAAAGAATCGATTTCATTAATACCGGTGTGGTTTTGGTGAACTACTTATTGAGAGAATTCGGAATCAAGAAAGTTAGAATCTCGACTCAAGCATTGAGAGAAGGAATTATCATCAGATATCTTAAAAAAGATATGATCGGCTTGCCCTGGACCGGGAAAATGGCTGACCCGAGAAGAAGAAGTGTATTCGAATTGCTCAGAAAATGCGATTGGCATGAAGCCCATTCTACGCATGTTGCCAACATGGCTTTAAATATTTTTGATACCCTTAAAGAGGAACTTGATCTACTGGAAGATGATCGTGAATTGCTTGAATATGCAAGCTATCTGCATGATATCGGCTACTACATTTCTCACTCTAAGCATCATAAACATGCACTCTACATCATCAGAAATTCTAAACTGAGGGGGTTCAGAGAAGAAGAGATTGAAATTATAGCTAATGTAGCACGCTATCATCGTCGCTCAACTCCTAAAAAAAGACATGAACAATACTGGAAACTAAAACCTGAAATCAGAAAGAGAATCAAAAAACTTGCCGGCATTCTAAGGGTTGCAGATGGTTTGGACCGAAGCCATTATCAAAATGTTCAGGAACTGAATTTAGAAATCAATAAAGATGAGCTGCTATTCAAGATTAAAGTTCAATCCGACCCACAGTTAGAAATTTGGGGAGCAGAACGAAAAGCTCATCTATTACGGGAAGTTAGTGGGAAGAAGATTTCTATTGAAATGGTTAATTAGGAATAGGAGAATATAAAATTAGGAATAACCTGTCTTAAGAGATTATTCCTAATTACGATTTTCTATTTGTCATTATTAGGATTAAGCTGATCCGAATAATTGTCTAAATCATCTTGAGTTGGTTCGTAACCTTCTTTGAAGTCCATGAAGTTCACCTTCTATTTTAGTTAATAAAATATGATAACGCTTTTTTAGATTATTTATTTCTCTCCACATTCTGATTCAAGATATTCAAGTATACTACTGAATTTATCTCCTGCTCTCTTTGTCCATATTATTGATTTAACCACTTATAATGTTTGTTTTTTACTTCTTCATGGCTAACTAGGTATTTTTGGAAAGCGTATTAACAAGTTCGAAATAAGTCTCTGGAGCTTTTTCGTCCTCAATATCATCTATGAACTTGTGGGTTTTTTCTTTTACTAACATAACAGATGTATTTATGACTGAATACTTTAATAATCTATCAATCTAAATGCTTTTAAAATTAGGAATATGTTTATGTCTTTTTTCTGTCATGCCTCATTTCCATATACATATCATATTCTTCGCCAAGCTTATCTTTGAGTTCTTTTTGTTCCTGTTTTTTTGATCTCATATCTCCAATAACTTTGTAAACCGTTATTAGGCATCCAAGAATAAGTATTAGCAGTATCTCGGTCATAATCTGTACTCAAATTACTAATTCCTAATTCCCATATTCCTAATTAAAACCTATTCCCCAAAACTCCCAGCCGCTCCCGGAAACACAACCGGACTTTCGAATCCTTCTTTAGAAACTGAAGCTACTCCAAACAAGTAGTTGTCGATCACGACATTTTCAAGTGTATGCTCAGTAGTTCCTGCAGGAACAAATACACTTTTCTCCCATTGGTTTGAATCGGTTAATCTCCAGTAGATTTTATATCCTGCCAATTGTGGATTTTGTTCAGCATTCAAGGCATTCCATTTTAATGTAGTGCTTGGCCTTACAGCTCCCTGAATCTGAACATTAACAGGAGGATTCGGAGCCCAAGCCATGCTTGCCATCGTTACTGCATTCAAACCTGTTAGTTTTGCAGCGTAATCGAAATCAACTCCGTCAATAGTATCACCATATTTGATTCCGTCTTCTGTTCTTAAATCCTGATGCTGCATTACATAATTTTCGTTGGTTTCCATAATTCTAACTCCCGGAAATCCAACGGCGTTAAAAGGTCTGTGGTGACCACCACGACCAAAACGATCTAAACGGTATATCATCATTACATCTAAATTAGGGATATACATATCCGCCATTTTATCTACATAACGTGCCACATTTCTTGAAGGAGAATCAATTTCACCACCCGTAAATCTTCGAACACGAGCTTCTTGTTCAGTTTCAACATCTCGAGTTCCTTCAGAGAAAACTCTCGCCGTAGTATTATTTATCACTCCGTTAATTCCTTTGATGTTTCCGATCATGTCGTTGTTGAGAACAGCCTTAATTCTCCAGCCTTTTTCGACTGCATAATCAGCTAGAATCTGACCACCAAAAAGCCCTTGTTCTTCTCCTGATAATCCAACATACATGATGGAACCCGGAAATTTGTACTTTGTTAATACCCGGGCAGATTCAATAACACCTGCCATTCCTGAAGCATTATCATTTGCTCCCGGTGAATCTGAAACACTATCTAAAGGATCAGAAACACGGGAATCAATATCTCCACTCATCATTACAAAACGGTTCGGATCTGCGGTTCCTCTTTGAATAGCAACTACATTTACGATGTTTACCGGATCGGGAATTCTTCGTTGACCTGAGATCACATCACTTACATAAAATACTTCCAAACATCCTCCACAAGATCCAGAAATGCGATCGAATTCACTTTTTATCCAACGTCTTGCTGCACCAATTCCTCTTGTGTCAGAAACAGTATCAGAAAGAGTGTGACGTGTCCCAAAATTTACCAGAGATTGAATGTCGTGTTCAATTCTTTCCGCTGATGGAGCTACTCCAATTTTATGAAGTTCACTAGTTGTAACATCCTGCGAAAGTGCTACTTCTCCTGTTAAAAAAATTACTACGCTTAATAAAAAAAGATGCTTTAGAGACTTCATGAGGGTTTATTTTGTTTTGAATTTTCATCGTCTTCAGTTACCTGAGGATCGCTGTGCAAACGCTTATCTTGCTCAAAATAAGCTTTTAAATTTTCCTGGAATTTGATCTGAGCCTTTAATCCAAGTCTATGCCCGAAATATGCTCCGGTTCCACAAGCAACTAAAAGCATTGGTACATAAACAGATGGAGAGGTTGCCGTTCCATCCTGATAAATAAATACCCAAATTGCCGGTGGCAAAAAAACAAAAATTGCAAAAACATAAGGAGCTATTGTTGGGCCTTCTAACCTACGCATAAACCTTCTGCTGATCGCAGTAACCATGTTCATATAAACCAATCCCATCAAAAAGAAAATAATGGTTCCAAAAGTGCTTCCATCATTAATTCGAGGCAGCATATCAGAAGTCAAAAGTGTAAATCCGGCAGAAATAACCAGAATTCCGGTTACATAAAAAATAAAGCGGGGAAGATTATCCACAGAAAATAGTTAGTTATTAAAATTCAGTTTTCTGAGAGTACTGAATAATGAGAGAAAAGTCTATTTTTGAAGCCAATTTAACGGATTTTGATAATCTTTATGCCGAACTGCGAAGAAGAGTTTTTCACTTAACGTTGATTGTTGAACACCTGAAAGCCCTATGAGATCTCCAGCATTTACAATATCATTTTTTTGTACATCGATACGACTAAGATTTCCATAAAACGTGTAATAGCTTCCATGTTTAATACCTACAACTTCACCATAGCCTGCAATAAAAATTATTTGAAATACATATCCATCAGCAACCGCTCTTACAGGAGCAGCAGGATCTGCCACAATATCTATTCCTAAATATTCCGTTACTGTTCCATAAATTGGATTCCTTGTTCTTCCAAAATTCTTTGATACAGTTTTACTATTTACAGGCCATTGCAATGCGCCTTTTGAAGCAACAAATACCCGTTCATTATCAATAAGCATTTCGTTGCTTACAGCTCCTTCTTTAACAAGTGATTTTGAGTATTTAGCTACCTCCCTGTTTCTAACATTTTCATCAGCAATTTGTCTGGCTCTCGCTAATTTTACCAATCTTTCATTTTCTAGTTCCTGAATCCTTTCGGCTTCCGTAATTAAACTTGAAAATGCATTCTGAAGCGCTTCTTTCTGTTCACGACTTTTTGTTAGCTCAGCAACCAAATCAGTACGCTGGCTTCTTATGTTTTCAACTGTAACCTTTTGTTGCGAGCGTTGACCGTCTAATACCTGCTTTTCACTTTGAATTTCCTGAAGAACTATCTGATTGCGATTTAAGCTTTGCTTCAGATCTATCTTAATTTCATCCAACTCATCTCTGCGGCGGCGAATTTGTTCAGCCTGTTTCGCTTTTTGCTCTTCAAATTTATTCAGGTACTTCGCTCTAACAAGCATTTCATTAAAAGATTGAGAAGTAAGAAGCATTTCCAGATTAGAAGAACGACTATTTTTGTATGCGAAAAGCAGAATTTTCTTATAATTCTCTATAAGCAATCTCAACTCTTCCTGCCTCACCTCAATCTCTGTTTCCGTAAGATTGATTTCTTCCTGAATTTGCTGTTGTTCAGTACTCAAATTTCCGATTTTATCATCTTGCAGAGCAATTAAGCTATTCAGGCTTTCATATTGCTTATAGGACTTGTTGAACTTTTCTTCTGCTTCTGCTACTCTTTTTTGATAAGATTTGATTCTGGCATCGAGCACATTGATCTCGGCACGAGTATTATTTTGTTTACTGAGAATTTCCTTACGCTTTTCATCATAAGTCTGAGCCGAAAGTGATGCTATGCATCCAATCAAAAACACTGGCAATAATAAAAGTACTCGAAGTTTCATAATCGTTCGATAATTATATCATTTGGGATATCAATTCCCAGACTTAACTTTGAAGGATTTATTTCAAGTGTGCGTATTTGAAAAACAACCTGTGAATTTCTATCCGCACTCAATATCGTAATTTTTCTAGGTAATTTGTAGCCGTCAATAGTTCCGTAACTTTCATATTGTAGAGATGAATAAGGAAGCCCTGACGATCGGGCTTGTTCTACATAACTAACCGTTCCGTTTTTTTTGTTTATTCGCGCGATTCCTTTGTTATAAAAGCCCAGCACATACTCCGTATCTGACTGAAGTATCCTTTCCACATCCTTTGCTTCAATTTTAAAATTCATCAGATCTAGCAAGTTTACAGAAGCTAACTCATTTAAATTGGTCATTCGACCATCTTGAACCGATACTTTCTGTGCGTATTTATCAATCTTGTTATAAATCAAAATAGAGTCTTCAGCTACCAACATTATACCACCGGTTATACCAATTCTGTTTTTAATGGTAAGTAAACTCAGAGTGGTGTCGGTTTCAAAATCGATCGTGATTCTTTCGTTATTTCCCGGTTCGCTTACAATAGCCCTGCCCTTTCCTTTTGCTGAAATTAGACTGTTAGAATAGTTCGGGATTTTCTCTATAACCTCGTTCAAGGGAATAGTAACAGGATAAAGAACTTCGTCTCCCGTTACTTTCTTTGAGGATGTACATGAAATCAGAAGAAAGGCAATCCCAACACACAGATAAGAGGTAATCCGTAAATTCATTATTGATTTATTTTATTATTGAGATGTGTTCTTGTAGTATCTTTTTTCAACGCTTGTTTCCAAAAATCTTTAGCGCGCTCATAATTACCCAATTTGTCGTATACATCTCCTAAATGCTCCAGTACTTCAGCGCTGGCCGCAGTTTCGTCCAGGTCTATTGATGCCTGTATAAATCGCTTAGCTTTCTCAAATTCCCCCAACTTATAAAATATCCATCCCATCGTGTCAAAATACGCTGCGTTTTCAGGTTCTAATTCCATGGCCTTCATCACAAGCTCCTGAGCTCTCTCCAATTTTTCTCCCCGAACAGATAAATTGTATGCGTAATTATTCATTGCATTGTGGTTTTGGGGATCATATCTCAATGCTAGTTCATATACACGATCTGCTTCTTCTGAGTTTCCAAGATTACTTTGCGCATCTCCTAAAGTTGAATACACAACCGATTTAAAGGGTTTTCTTGCCGGAGCTCTTGAAGCTCTTTCCAGCCAAGTTACTGCTTCTTTATTTTGATCATTTAGTATATAAGCTGAACCTAAAAAAAACTGAATAAATGAATCTTCAGGTACATTTTGATCTGCTTCCTTTCCTGCCATAATAGCTTCTTCTAGTCTATTTTGGCTCAACAGTAGCTGTAATCTAAGTCTCCATGCAATATCATCTTCGGGTAAAAGCTCATTACCTTTTTCTAGTTTTTCTATTGCTTTATCTACTTCATTGATTTGTGCGTAATATTGACCTGACAGAGTAAAAGCCGGCCCATACTCCGGAGATGATTCTGTATAAACATCCAGAGCCCAAGCCGTTTCTTTCTTAAGCTCTTCGTTTAACGGGCTTTCTTGTTGTTTACTAAGCAAAAACTGGGCAACTCCAAGCTTTTCTTCCGGTAAAATTATCTGATCTCCCAAAAAAGTTCTTATCAGCGTACCTGCACTATCCCATTTTTGCTCCTCAATAAATATCCCCGCTAAATTCATCAGAGACTGAGGGTCTCTTCCATTGCGGTTTAAAGCTTCATTCAAAACTATTTTTGCATTATCCTCATTCCCGGTATTTGCATAGTACTCACTCAGTAAATTTAATGTACTTAAATTATCAGGGTCGATTTCTCTAAGTAACTCTAACTGAACAATTGCAGAATCTCTAACTCCTATTTTCTCGAAATTCCTGAACTTGAGAAGATATATTGATCGCTGAGGACCGGTTAACTTCAATGCACGATCTAAAATTTCATTGCTCTTTAAAAACTCTCCATAATCTTTATAAGTGTCGGCAAGCATGAAAAGAGCATCATAATCTTCCGGATAATAATCCAATAAAGTGTTTAGTTCGGCAAGTGTAGCCTGATTTTCTCCAGCACTTCTGTATATCTGAGCTAACTTAAATCTAAACCATTTGTTTGATGGCGACTGAGCTACAGCTTGCTTTCCATAAAGCGCTGCGTTTGGCAAATCTCCTTTTGCAAGATATGAATCTGCTAATGCGTAATTAATTCCCGAACCTGATCCAAGGTCTTGTCTTGCTTGCAAAAGCAGTTCGATTGAACGCTCGTATTCATCATTCTCATACGCCTCTAATCCCTGAACGTATTTCTGCGTGCCAAAAATTTCAGCTTTTGACTGAACTTGTGCTTCAGATTGAACTGATAAACCCAAACTGATAATAAATAGTAAGTAAATTGTTTTTTTCATCGCTTTCCTTAACGTAAAGTATAACTGGAAAGTGCGATTTATGCTGAATTGATTACAGACTTTTAAATACAATAATAATTTAACCTTCAATTCATGGCGGAATCATTGATGATTCGCCTCATCAGCAACCTCAGCACTCCAAAGATTAGAACACGAGTGACGCAAATTGTACAGATCAAGATGATAAATAATTACTTCATCCTTCATTCTAAGTAACCCTAATCCAGATCATTGATTTTCCGCTTCATTAGTATTATCAGCGTTCCAAATACTGAACGCATATAAATTTTACCGAATTCTTTTATTTAGTTAGCTCATTTTCAATTCAAAATTACTATCCAAGCTCTGCTTTTTGTACATTCCAATTGTTAGCAAATGCACCCAAAAAATGTCAGAAAACTACCGCGCTCTTACTCGAAAATACCGCCCACAGAATTTTGAAGATATTGTTTCGCAAGATCACGTGAGCTCTACTTTAATGAATGCTATCAAACAAAATCGTTTGTCGCATGCTTATATGTTTTGTGGACCTCGTGGAGTAGGTAAAACAACTATGGCTCGTGTTCTTGCAAGAACTATAAACGAAATTGACAGCGCAGTTGATGGAGAATCTCTCAATCAGACATTGAATGTAGTTGAGATGGATGCAGCTTCCAACAACAAGGTCGATGATGTACATCACCTTCGGGAAAGTGTTCGCATTCCCCCTCAAAATGGTCGTTATAAGGTGTTTATCGTTGATGAGGTTCATATGCTTTCCAAAGCAGCTTTTAATGCTTTGCTAAAAACATTGGAGGAACCTCCTGAGCATGCCATTTTTATTTTTGCTACTACAGAACCGCATAAAGTTCTTCCTACTATTTTATCCCGCGTTCAGCGTTTCGATTTTAAACGAATTGCTGTTGATGAGATCGTTCACCGCCTTCGTAAGATATCGGTAGATGAAAATATTTCTATTGATGAAGAATCGCTTCATGTAATTGCAAAAAAGGCAGACGGAGCGCTTCGTGATGCTTTAGGCCTGATGGATCAGGCGATTGCTTTTTGTGGTGATACCGTTACTCATAATGAATTACTTCAGGCCTTAAATGTAGTTGGAACAGATCGCCTTTTCGAATTCATGGACTGTGTTAAAACTCATGATGCTGATGAAGGCTTAGAACTTATCAATACACTTTTACAGGAAGGTTATGACATTCAAGAGTTTTTGATCGGACTTACAGAACATTTGAGAAATTTGTATATCGCTCATCATAGCAAACAGTTATTTATGGTGGAAGCTTCGGAAGACACCAAGGCAAAATATCAGAAATCGGCACCTGATTTTTCTCGTGATGATTTGATGCGAATGTTACATATAGTTTCTGAAGCTCAAATTAAGATCAAAGATGCCAATCAACCGAGAATTCAGTTTGAGATTACTTTGCTTAAACTCATCCATATGGAGCGCTCCGAAAATCTCGCTAAACTTCTGGCAGACCTGGAAGAAGTAAAAAAAAACTCCGGTAATCTCTTAGTTACCAATTCCGGTTCTAATGACTCAGAAACTATAGACCACACACCGTCTGAAAACCCAGATTCGCAAGAAGAACCGGTCTCAGCAGAGCAAAAAACTATTACATCTAGTGTGGATAATCAGCAGCAAGAAGCCTCATTAGAACAAGAGCAGCTCAATCAGGACAGCAAAAATATTCAACTGGCTGAAAGCTCACTTAAAAATGAGCAAACAGAAATTGAGGAAGAAGAAGACGAATTTGATCTTGGAAAACCTGCTTTAGAAACGCGCTTTTCAAAACCTAACCCAAAGGCTTCTAATCAGGTGCATACAGAAGTTAAAGCCGAAGTTGTTTCAAAAGAACCTTCTTCAAAAACTAAGCCGGTAAAAATCGAAGATATCCAAACAGCGTGGCCAAAATTCATTGAATCTCTAAATGGCTCTGTTTCTTCTATTCTTAAAATGCAGACAGAAAGAGCTTTGCCGATTCGGCTGAAAGGTTCGGAATTGTCATTAGAGTGTGACAATCAGTTAGCCAAAACCATGTTAGATGAACAAGCCAAGGAATTGGCAGGAAAATTGCAGGAATGTATAGGTGTGATGCTTCGCTTTAACGTAGAGGTATCACAAAAAACTAAACAAAAAACTTCAGCTCGAAATCCTTACGAACGGTTCAAAGAAATTCAACAAAAAGACCCCGTAGTAAGAAGTTTAGTTGAACGGTTTGGAGCTGAATTAGAGTATTAGAAAGAAAGACTTAAGATTTTAGATGTAAGACATTAGACTTTTGTTAACAAATAACGGAATTCACAGCACCAAATTAGTGCTTCCGTGTTTTTGTGGCAATAATCTTAATACGCCTATTTTTAAGTGAAACTTAAATCAAATTTATAGTTATGAGTGATTTCAACATGGCCGATATGTTCGGCAAAATTCAGGAAATGCAATCTAAAATGCAGGAAAACCAAGCTAAATTGGCTGAGGTTACTGTGGAAGCAGAAGCCGGCGGAGGCATGGTAAAAGTAAAAGCCAATGGCTTAAGGCAAATTCTTTCCATCAAGATTGATGAAGATGTAATTGATCCAAGCGATAAAGAAATGCTTGAAGATCTCGTTGTTGCAGGAGTTAACAAAGCCCTTGAACAAGCCGACGAAGCAGCAAAATCACAAATGCAGGATGCATACAAAGGGATGATGCCTGGCGGAATGGACCTTTCCAAATTTGGACTATAATCGAATTCAAAATGAAAAATTAAGAATGAAGAATTAACTCCTCCGATTTTTCATTCTTAATTCTTAATTCCTTACATGCAGATAACCTCAGAGTATTTAGAACGGGCGATTGAACAGCTTGCCAAACTTCCGGGAACAGGTCGTAAATCAGCGCAAAGAATTGCTATTCATTTGTTAAAACAAAATGATGAGTATGCACTACGCCTTGCAAATGCAATTATAGATCTTAAAAATAAAGTTACTCGATGCAACATATGCGGTAATGTAAGTGATACTGATCCCTGTTCTATTTGTGAAAACATGAAACGCCAAAACGGCGTCATCTGTGTAGTTGAAGAATTCAATGACGTTTACATCATCGAAAAAACGAATGAGTTTCGCGGTAGATATCATGTGCTGGGTGGAGTAATTTCACCAATGGATAATATTGGTCCTGATAACATTCGCATTCAGGAACTTTTACAGCGCGTAGGCGGCGAAGAGGAAATTACTGAAGTAATTTTAGCGCTTAACCCGGATGCTGAAGGCGAAGCCACTTCCTACTATATCAATAAACTATTAATACCATACGAAGTTTCTGTTACAAGGATTGCCTACGGAATTCCAATGGGAACCGAGCTTGAATTTATAGACGAAGCAACGCTGAGCCGTGCTTTTGCTAGTAGAAACAGTTTTTAATTAACTTATTTTCCCTAAAAAGTGTAAATGCATTGGTGTTTTTGCAATTTTGTGGGTTCCTTTAATGTTGAATAGTTTTAAATCCATTGATAACCTAAATAATTTCAAGAATGAAGAAATTAATACTAATTGCCATCTTAGGGCTTTTTTCCTTTAACACTTCTGCCCAAAGAACTTACTGGCAGCAGGAAGCTGATTACACGATGAATATCGATGTTGATACAGATAATCATCAGTATAAAGGCTCCCAAAAAATCGTTTACACTAATAACTCACCCGACGAATTAACGAACGTTTATTATCACCTGTATTTCAATGCGTTTCAACCCGGAAGTATGATGGATGTTCGATCCAGAACTATAGCTGATCCGGATCGAAGAGTTGGTGATCGCATCTCTAAGCTTGGAAAAGATGAAATAGGGTACCAGAAAGTTTCTTCTCTAAAGCAAGATGGCAAAGATGTAAAGTTTACTCACGATGGTACTATTCTGGTTGTAGAACTAAACAAACCGATTAAGCCCGGAAAAAAATCTACCTTTGAAATGGAATGGGATGCTCAGGTTCCTCTTCAAATTCGCCGATCAGGTTGGAACAATGCGGAAGGCGTTGAATTTTCCATGAGTCAATGGTATCCAAAAATGGTTGAATATGATTACACCGGATGGAATCCAAATCCATACATTGGACGTGAATTCCATGGTATTTGGGGCGATTTTGATGTTAAGATCACCATCGATCAAAACTATGTGGTTGGCGGAACAGGAGTGTTACAGAATCCAAATGAAATTGGTCATGGTTACGAAAAACCTGGAACCAAGCTCAACAGACGTAAGCCTGGAAAAATCACCTATCATTTTATCGCTGAAGATGTGATCGATTTTTTCTGGGGTGCTGACCCGGATTTTATTCATACTACTGCCCAAGTCCCAAATGGACCTAAACTACACTTCTTTTATCAGGACAAAGTAAGCGAAAGAGCAACGGATGAAGAAAATGCTAGTTTTACACAATACTGGGAGCAACTTCCTGAGCTTACCATAAAAGGCTTTGAGTATGCAAATAAGAACTTTGGCAAATATCCATATCCTCAGTTTTCTGTAGTTCAAGGTGGTGATGGCGGAATGGAATATCCAATGGGTACACTTATAACCGGCGCTCGCTCGCTCGGAAGCTTGGTTGGGGTAACTGTTCATGAATTTTATCATAGTTGGTTTCAGGGCGTATTAGCTACTAACGAAGCTCTTTATTCCTGGATGGATGAGGGATTTACCAGTTATGCATCTGCTGAAACAATGTTGCATATCTTTAACAGAGAATCTGATTTCCCTTACGCCGGTTCGTATAGAGGGTATTATGGAATTGTTGAATCAGGTTTAGAAGAGCCGCTTACAACTCATGCTGATCATTTTAATACTAATCGGGCTTATGGTGCTGCTGCATACTCGAAAGGAGCTGTTTATTTAGGTCAGATGAGCTACATAATTGGTGATGAAGCATTTAGAAAAGGGATGCTGAACTATTTCAATACCTGGAAAATGAAACATCCTACTGCTCAAGATTTTCTTCGTGTGATGGAAAAAGAGTCAGGAATGATACTTGATTGGTACAATGAATATTTTGTAAACACAACCAAAACAGTGGACTACGGAATAAGAGCTCTTATTGGCGACGAAAACAAAACGGTAATTGAACTTGAAAGAGTTGGTTTAATGCCAATGCCGATAGATGTTTTGGTTGAATACACTGACGGAACTTCGGAAATGTTTTATATCCCGCTGAAGATAATGCGCGGCGAAAAACCTGTTGAAAATGATATTAAACGCACTACATTGGAAGACTGGCCATGGACCAATCCTACTTATACCTTTGATATTCCGGTGGCTGGCTCAACAATTAAAAAGATTTCTATCGATCCATCTCAACGCTTGGCTGATATAGAATCTTCAAATAATTCTTTCGATGTTGAGGGAATGATTAAGAAATAAACCGTATTTTATGGTATAGGCATCAAGCAAATTGTTTGATGCCTTTTTTATTTATAACGGGTTTAAAAAAATATGTCAAAAAAAGACTACGCGGCACTTTCAATAGAAGCACATAAAAAAGCTAAAGGTAAAATTTCCATTGAATCGAAAATGCCTTTGGAAACCAAAGATGATCTCAGCATCGCATACACTCCGGGTGTTGCAGAACCTTGCAGTGAAATAGCCAAAGATGTGGAAAAAGCCTATGACTATACTTCCAAAGGTAATTTAGTTGCTGTAGTTAGCGATGGATCTGCGGTATTGGGATTGGGAAATATTGGTCCTGAAGCCGCTCTCCCTGTTATGGAAGGGAAGGCCGTTCTTTTTAAGAAATTCGCTAATGTAGACGCTGTTCCTATTGTGTTAGATACACAAAATACAGAAGAAATCATTACTGCCGTTAAAGCAATAGCCCCTACTTTTGGCGGCATAAATCTGGAAGATATTTCAGCGCCTCGGTGCTTTGAAATTGAAGAACGGCTTAAAAAAGAATTGTCCATTCCTGTTTTTCATGATGACCAACACGGAACCGCTATAGTAACTTTGGCAGGTATGTTCAACGCTTGTAAGTTGACCGGTAGAAAGCTCAAAGACTTAAAAGTTGTAATTAATGGCGCCGGAGCTGCCGGTGTTGCTATCGTTAATCTATTATTCGAAGCTGGTGTTAAAGAAGTTATTATGTGTGATAGCCGAGGTATCATTCACAAAGATCGCACAGACTTAAACGGCACCAAGAAAAAAATGTCGGAGCTTACCAACAAATCAGGTGTAAAGGGTAATCTTGAAGATGCTATTAAAGATTCTGACGTTTTTATTGGTGTTTCTGCTCCGGGAGTTTTGACACAAGCAATGGTTAAAACGATGACTAAAGATCCGATCATTTTTGCTATGGCAAATCCGACACCTGAAATAATGCCGGATGAAGCAAAAGAAGCCGGAGCCCGAATTATTGCCACCGGACGATCCGATTTTGCTAATCAAATTAATAATGTATTGGCATTTCCCGGTTTATTCCGTGGAGCCTTAGACTCACGAAAAAATAACCTAACATCAGCCATGTTTATTGAGGTTGCCAGAGCAATTGCGGATAGCGTAGATGAATTGAGTGAAGAAAAGATTATTCCAAGTCCCTTTGATGATCGAGTTCCGGGAAGAGTAGCAGAGGCAGTAAGGAATTTTAAAAGCTGATCATTCAATTAACCTGTTGGAACAAAGGAAAGTTATGCCCATCTTTTTTCAGGGTATAACTAACTATTAGAATATGGACTTTTTCCGACTGGTACATTCCATTGAAGAACTGGTTTTTCGTTTTTCAATTTGGCTCTTATTGCTTCCTAAAACATTTCTTCAAATTCTTCGCCATCCCTCTTGGGTTCAACCGTATGTTAATTCGGAATTAGACCACGATCACGATTCAAGGTTTCAGGAGTATCTGTCTCCTATTTTATTCTGGGTTATTATTGCGGTGGTTCCTATGTATTATCTTGGTTTCGACTTTTTTAAAGGATTTCTTACAAATCTCGAACTTATGGAAACAGAAAACTTTGAAAATTTGAGTCCTGAAACCATTATGGCTGGAATTGCTTTCTTCCTGATCTCCGGACCACTTACTTTTTCTTTTTTCCTGGAAAAAATGGGGGGTGAACCTATCTCATATTCATCAATAAGAGACACCTACTATACACAAACTTATTTATTTGGTCCTGTTCAACTTTTATGTGGACTGGGTCAATTAAAAGTTTTCGAAATAATCGCATTTAGTCCAACCGTAGACGATATCACAGATACAGAATTTATGTGGATTCTCTATTTCTTAATCGGAGTTTCTTATTTCTTTGTATGGATATATCAGGAATATGTTGTGTTTAGGCAAGTTCTGGGAAAAGGTAAACTTAAAACCTTTTTTATGGTTCTTTTCTGTATGGGTTTATCCTACTTTATTTTGCTCTTTATAATGACGGCATTAGCTACAGTAGCAGTTTTCAGAATGGAAGGATTATAAAAAAAGCCATTTCTTGTGAAATGGCTTTTTCTTGTCTTAGTTCTATTTCTTTTCAGGACGTTTCCAACGAACCGGATCTTTAGGAGTTGGTAACACTGGGTATTCATAGTTTTTAAGAAGTTCCAGTGCTTCTTTCACAGCTCTTTCCAATTGAGGATCTCGACCATTGATCACATCTTTAGGAGTTTGTATAACTTCAATATCAGGAGAAATACCGATTCCTTCTACATCCCATTCACCATCCAGATTATAAAATCCTCCGCGTGGTGCAACCATTCTTCCGCCATCAATAAAACGAGGTGTATCCCAGGTTCCAACTAATCCACCCCATGTTTTTGTACCAACTAATGGACCAATTTCCATTTGTCGGAATAAAAATGGTAATAGATCCCCACCTGAACCGGCGCGTTCGTTTATGATCATAACTTTTGGGCCCCAAAGTCCTGCACCGGGCGAAGTAAATGGATACCTATCTCCTGCTTTACTATTGAAGAATCCCTGCACTTCTCTGTTCAAAACATCCACTATATAATCTGCTGCAGATCCACCACCATTATTACGCTCGTCAATGATTGCTCCTTTCTTATCCTGTTGTGCAAAATAGTAACGATTGAAGTAGGTATAGCCTCCGTTTCCTGTATTCGGAACCCAAACATACGCCAGCTTTCCGTCCGACATTTCATCAACTTTTCGTCTGTTTCCTTCAACCCAATCCCAACTTCTTAATGCTCCTTCATTTGAAATCGGTACAGTGGTAATTTGATGCGCTCCGTTTTTATTTGGCTTATCGTTCACAAGCAGAGTCACTTGCCTTCCTACTGTTCCTTCAAAATAGCTGAAGAAATTGACATCGCTTTTAACATCCTCTCCATTAACCTCAAGAATGTAATCTCCTTCATTAATATCAATTCCGGGGATTGACAATGGTCCCTGAACATCAGGATTCCAGTTTTCTCCCGAATAAATCTTATCGATTCTGTACGCTCCGTTTTGAAGAGAGATATCAGCACCTAATAAACCTGCAGGCACATTTTCAAGATCGGGGTAATCTCCACCTGAAACATAAGAGTGACCAACGGCTACCTCACCGCTCATTATATCAACTACATAATTTAAATCTGAACGATGTTTAACGTGATCGATCCATGGTGAATACCATTCGTACACATCGTCCCAAGGCGCTCCATGAATATTATCTACATATAAGAAATCACGCATAAACCGCCATCCCTCTTTGAATATTTGATGAGCTTCTGCCTGTGGATCCACTTTCACTTTCATGCCACTGAGATCAAGCTTTCCATCTCCGGCTTTTTTCTCACCACCTGTAGTTTCTACAATTCCCCACGAATTTCCAGAATTGTAGAGTAAGCTTTTTCTATCTTCCGAAACCGTTGCCGAATTTACAGAACTTAGAAAAGTAATCGCTTTCTGATCTTTAATACTATATCTGTTTAGTTTTGCGCCTTCATTGGGAACAACTTCGGTATAAAACACATGACCCTCCGGGCCTGAAATTAATCCCGTATAATTCCGATCCGGAACATCTATACTAATAATTCGATTGGCAATTTTCTCTATGTCGATATTCATTGTAATTTCCTCAGATGTTTCTTTTTCATCTGATGCAGGAACAGTTTCATCATCACTTACAGGGAGAAATGGTGATGGATCATCCTTCGAAAGAACAATCATATATAGCGCATAGGTCGTTGGTGCATTATATGAACTCATGTCTAACCAACCTGATCCTAACCCGTAATTTGTACTTGATAAAAAGTACAGATATTTACCACTTTCATCCCAAACCGGAGTTATCGAATCCGACATTCCATCAGTGAGTTGATGTGTTTTCCCGGATTCTACATTGTGAGCCATAACTACTTTAAATTGACTTCTTTGTAGCTTTACATAAGCAATCCATTTGCTATCCGGTGACCACACAGGATTTAATGATCTGTTTGGATGTGCATATCCATCTGTATCAATTTTTGTAGCTTTACCAGATTCTAAATTTACACTCCACAAGTTATAGTCTGTATCTGTGTAAGCAATGTGCTTCCCATCTGGAGACCAGGCCGGTTTAAAGTAAAAGGTTGGGTTTGGAAGACTTATACTTTTTGTTTCTTCCATTCCATACTGATCGGAAATCACCAATTTATACTCTCCGCTTTCATCAGAGAACCAAGCTATTTGTGAACCATCCGGAGACCAAATCGGATATCTGTCGGCTGCACCTGACGTATTCGAAAGATTTCTCCAACTGCCTTCTTCTTTGGGAACAGTAAAAATATCTCCGCGATATTCAAACAACGCTCTTTTTCCGGTTGGCGACAATTGTGGATTAGAAAATGCACGTGCAGAAATATCTTCCCAACGCTCTCTTCCCCAACTCATATCTCCTTTAACGGTAATAGAAAGTTGCTTTGTGTCCCCATTCGCAGGGTTCAGATGATGCAAATATCCGGCTTGCTCATATACGATCATATCAGGACCAGCATCAATACTCTTTACATCAAAATCTGCATGGAATGTCCATTGCTTCAACTCATCCGTTTTCGGATCAAAAGACCAGATGTTATTTGCGAAATCTCTTTCTGAAAGAAAAAATACTTTTCCTTTGTACCAAACCGGATCTACATGTCTCTCATTATCCGTTCTTGGTGTTTGTTTTAAATCAAATGTCTTAAGGTCTACAATCCAGATAGGCTGTGCCTGACCTCCACGATAATTTCTCCATTCTGCATCCCAAAAAGTAATCGGGTTGTACGCTATGTACTTTCCATCTGCCGAAATTTCACCTTCTGCAGCTCTCGGAATCGGAAGCACATCAGCCATTCCTCCTGACGTTTTAACTTTCCAGATTTGGTTCGTTCCGGTCGGATATCCGGTTCTTCCCGAACGAAATAATACAGATTTTCCATCCGGCGTCCATCCTGTAACCATATCAGCTCCCGGATGCCAAGTCAATCTTTTTGGCTCTCCTCCTTCAGCTGAAACCATATACACATCAGAATTGCCATCATACTGCCCTGTAAAAGCAATCGCTTTTCCGTCTGGAGAAAAATGTGGGAAAGATTCCTGACCAATGTTACTGCTTAATCGAATTGCATTTCCGCCATTTCTGTCAACACGCCAAAGGTCATTTGCATGTACAAAAACAATGTATTTATCTGAAATTGTGGGTTCGCGTAATAATTGTGTGCCTTGAGCTTGTGTTACTTCTGATGCAATCAACACAAAGAACAGAAAACACAATAGCGTTTGAATTTTTTTCATTGAAATCTCCGGTTAGTTAGTATAGCTGAATGTATAAAAAAGAAACAGATTAGCTAAGAGTTCTTCTTTTTCTGAAAAGTTTTTACAATAAACTGAAGATAAAACTAAAACAAACTTCGCTGTTCCTGATCTGATTTTTGCGCGCGCTCTATGGTTGGGCCGTCTTCCCGAATTTCGAAATTATTAAGCATTTCGGGCATAAATCTTTTTTCATAAATACGACGAGCAATTCCATGTAACCCTTTTTCACCACGTGGTGTGATCGTTAGAAATCCACCTTCATCTTCCAGAATAAAGCCAAATGATCGCAAATCATTTACGATCAGATAAGCCAGTTTTTCGGTTACACCAGAACTTTTTTCTATAATTTCACGATGTGGAGCTTCATCCTGAGCCATGTATAATTTACCCAGTACATTCAGCTCTGCTTCCGTCATTGGAAATCCTTCGCTACCTTTCGTGAGTAAATTATCCCAGGTTTTTTGAGAGTAATGCAGTCCAAACCAGTGCTTTCCTTCACGTAGCAAATGATGGGTTACGGCACACGCAAAATGCTTACCCGGATCAGCTTTTTTTGGCTCTCCTCGGGTACGAAACAAATTTACCATAGAAGCCAAATCAAGCTCTTGGATGTTCGGCGGATATTTAAAATAGAAATTACTTCTCTTTTGCATGATCAGGTTATAACCCGTTACCATTTAGTACCAACAGAATATGCTGAAATTAAATCAGCTTGACCAATAATTTTTTATTAAACATAATTAAAGTCATCCCTGCGAAGCCTGCCTGCGGCAAAGGCAGGGCAGGAATCTGAATCGCTGATCATGTTTATTAACCTTAAAAAAATTTAGATCTCGAGTATCAGCCTTTTTCGGCAATCAATGCCACCGCTTCTTCCAGCGTAAACTTCTCCGGTTCTGTACCTTTTGGTAATCCGATATTCTTTTTACCATGCTTGATATATGGACCGTACCGCCCATTCATTACTTTGATCGGTTTTTTTGTATCGGGATGTTCTCCAAGGTCGTTCAATTCTGAACTTTTTCTCGGCGCTCCTTTCTGTTTCAGTAACTCAACTGCTCTATCGAGCTCTACTTCAAGAATACTATCATCTTTTGGAAGTGATTTAAATTTTCCATCGTGAACTACATAAGGCCCGTATCGACCAACACCTGCTTTTACCACTTTTCCATCTTCAGGATGTTCTCCAAGATTTCTTGGTAAAGTTAAAAGTTTAAGTGCCAGATCCAGATCAACATCTTTCGGTGTCATTCCTTTTAACAAGGAAACCCGCTTTGGCTTTTTATTTTCTTCCGTTACCTCACCAAGCTGAACATAAGGACCAAATCTTCCTGTTAGTAAAAAGATCGGCAATCCTTCATCAGGATGAACGCCAATTGGTTTATCTTCGTCTTCAGAAAGCCTGATTAGCTCTTCCAATTTTTCAACGGTCACATCACTTGGGTTCATATCCTGTGGCAAAGAAGTAGAAACATCTTCACCATCTTTCTGCATTTTAGCATATGGTCCGAATCTGCCTACGGCAACCTGAATTCCTTCCAATCCTTCTAAAGGAAGGTCTAATAACTTAGCTTTCTGAGCATCGATTTTATCTTCCTGCTTATCAACTTGTGCACGAAGACCGTTCTCTCCTTTGTAATAATCGTCAAGATATTCCACAGGATCTTGAGTTCCGTTGGCAACTTCATCCAGCTTGTCTTCCAGGTTGGAAGTAAAATCACTATCTACTAGATCAGGGAAGTTTTGCTCCAAGAGAGAAGTAACTGCAAATGCCGTAAAAGATGGAATCAACATTTTACTTTCATTCTTAGCATATCCACGGTCCTGAATGGTACTTATTACCGTTGCATAAGTACTTGGTCGACCGATGCCTCTTTTCTCCAATTCTTTAACTAAAGTAGCTTCTGTATATCGCGCCGGAGGCTTTGTTTCATGAGAATTGAATTCCAGATCCTGAAGATCAGTTCCATCTCCCACTTTCATTGCCGGCAGAAATTTTTCCTGAGAATCTAACGCTGCTTCAGGATCATCACTTCCTTCTACATACGCTCTGAAGAAACCCGGGAATAAGATCTTTTTTCCGCCTGCTCTGAAATCTGCAGAAGTCCCATTATTCTTGGCGGTGATGGTAACGTTGGTAAATTCTAGCTCCGCTTCAGCCATTTGAGTGGCAATAGTTCTTTTCCAAATAAGATCATACAACTTAAGCTCACGATCTTTTAATCCTGACTTTTCAGGCAAAATAAATTTAGATCCTGAAGGACGAATAGCCTCATGTGCTTCCTGTGCCGATTTCCCCTTCTTAGTAAAATTTCGAACTCGCTCAAATAAATATTCGTCACCATATTGATCTACAATTCCATCACGTGCTGCTGTTATAGCTTGAGATGACAGACTTGTTGAATCTGTTCTCATATACGTGATAAAGCCTTTTTCGTATAATTTCTGAGCAACACTCATGGTGTCTCTGGCAGAAAAATTGAACTTTCGGTTCGCTTCCTGCTGTAAGGTTGAAGTAATAAACGGTGGAGATGGATTTCTCTTCTGTGTTTTTACATCAACATTGGTAACAGCCCACTCTGCTTTCTTAAGTTGCTCTACAAGATCTTTGGATTTGGCTTCATCCAGCAATACCACAGAATCAGGTTTTTTAAGCTTTCCGGTATTTTCGTCGAAATCTTTACCACTCGCCAGACGCTTTTCATTGAGGTGAGTCAGATCCGCATTAAATTCGTCGTTCTTTCCGCTTTTTTGCAACACAGCAGAAAGATCATAATACGTACCGCTTCTGAACTTCATGCGCTCGCGTTCACGTTCAACCAACATTTTTACTGCAACTGATTGCACTCGTCCGGCAGATAAGCCCGGAGATATTTTCTTCCATAACAATGGCGAAACAGTATATCCTGCTAAACGATCTAAAATCCTTCTGGTTTCCTGAGCATGCACTAACTGCATATCAATATCTCTGGTATTCTCGAGCGCATTTAAAACAGCTTCTTTCGTGATTTCACGGAAAGCCATCCGCTTTACTGGAATCTTTGGTTTCAACACTTCCAATAAATGCCACGAAATTGCTTCACCCTCACGATCCTCATCCGTCGCAAGTATCAGTTCGTCCACATCTTTCAACTTGTCTTTAAGACGTTTTACGATCTTCTTCTTATCCGGCGGAGTTACATAAATTGCAAAATATCGGTCGTCCGGATTGATGCCCAAAGTTGCCCAGCTTTCTTTTTTATACTTTGCCGGAATCAGCTTTGCTGAAGAAGGAAGATCACGGATGTGACCCATAGACGAATCTACATCATATCCTTTTGGAAGATATTTGCTGATCGTTTTTGTCTTTGTCGGTGACTCTACTATTACGAGACTTTTCATACTCATTCTTTTGGTTACAGGCTGTTAATCAGAGCTTTCAACTCTTCTGCGTGTGCTTTGGTATCAATTTTTTCAACGGTTGCCAAGATAGTACCATCCGAATCAATAACAAAAGCCGATCGGGAAGGTCCGGTAAATGTTTTCCCATACATTTTCTTTTCTACGATAGAATCTGTGGCTTCAGCGAATTTATAATCAGGATCAGAAACCAGCGTATAATTGATTCCCTGCTTCTTCGCATAGTTCTTATGAGAACGACTTCCGTCTTTACTCACTGCTACCAAATTAAATCCTTTATTATTAAACCAATCTGAGTGTTCTGCCAAGTCCAGAGTTTGCCTATCACAGCTGGATGTATTGTTTTTCATATATACTGATACGATGGTTTTTCCGGATAAAAGTTCCGAAAAAGAAACTTCTTTTTCTTCCCCTTCCTGAACCGCTTTTACTTTAAAATCTGTATCAATTTTTTTTCCTATCTCGATCATTATTCTTTTCTAATTCATCAATTTATTGAGCATGAATAAGGATTTTTATTAGTTAATCGTTCGGGATCGCTTATTAAATGCTCGAATTGATTTTCGCCGATTTTTGTACTTCTTTGAAGGAGGATCTAAATCTCGTCCAGAGATTTAGCGGTGGATGTCAATTTTTTGCTTCAACCTCCGCCACATGTCCAATCTTAAAATTGCAGGAGTTTGCAATAAAGCACATCTGATTTGCTTGCTGATGAAGTAATTTAGCCTTTTCAATCATGGAATTGCTTTCTACTACAACTTTTGGATAAAGAGTAACTTTTTTGAAAC
Organism: Balneola sp.; assembly: GCA_965216175.1. Classification (GTDB taxonomy): domain Bacteria; phylum Bacteroidota; class Rhodothermia; order Balneolales; family Balneolaceae; genus Balneola. Next base: position 3,641,246 of record OZ244140.1, on the reverse strand, counting down.
GACCTTTTCCGCTTTTACTTTCAATCATCTCGCCTTTCGCTTCATCTTCATATTCAAGAACTACTACTTTGTTTACCGAACAAAGATGCAAATACCAAAGCATATGACAAGATGATATAGAAGCTAAAAATAATTCTTCCGGATTGTACTTTGAAGCATCACCTCGAAAAGCAGGATCTGACGAGCCTTCCAAAATAGGTTTGTCATTTATCTTTATTTCATAATTTCTTTCATATGATTTGTATGATGAAGTCCCTGAATCGGAATTGCCTGTCCAATTTAAATTTGTAGTATAGTGGTGCTTATTTTCCAAAATATATACCTTCGTTTATGAATCGCTCTAAAGATGTTAAGGAATATAATAATCAAGAACTCTTTGAGGTCTTAAATCACATTAATAGATATAAATATCCTGATCGAGTAAAAAACTTAGAAGACGAAATCAAAAGACGAAAAGTATCAAATCAAATTCCTGCTGAGCTTGTACCAGAACTTGATTGGAGTAATATCAATTTTGAAAAATCAGCAATTATATTCTTCGGTATTTTAGTTTTAGGGACAACTTTGCTTTCATTATTTCAATTTTTAGAACTATTTGGACAAGAAACAAAAGACCCACTGTTAGTTACTTCAGGAATTAATACCACACTACTTTTTTTAGGTTCAATTTTCCTACTGGCTAACAAGCCAAGATTGGGGATCTTTGCACTCCCTTCTTATATATTCCAAACTCTGGCTGTTTCGTTTTCCGGTTTTCAGAACTCATTAGTATTAGGAGTATCATTTGGCTTCATTTTAGGCAGCAACGGATTTTCATTCGGTTTTACTCTTGGCACATCAGAAATTCTTCTCTCTTTTGAGCCATTAGAACATTTTGAAATCGGTATAAATTTTTATGCTTTAATATTTTCAGTACTTCTTGTTGTGCTGACTATTAAAAAAAGAATTAATAAATGATCTAGATGAGAGTAACCCTTACTTTTACCTCTTACCTCTTAAAAGATACTTCGCCACCGCAGCTACCACCAATGAGTGATGAACCTCGCCGTCTGCAACCATATCCAGAAATTTCTGAAGTGGCATCAAATGCACATTTATTCGTTCATTTCCATCCAGTTTTTGATCTGCAACCTGCTTACATCCTTTAACTAAATAGGTATGTGTATAGTTGGTCAGTATTGCCGGGTTTGAACTCACCTTCCCCAGATTTACTACTTCATTTCCGGCATATCCGGTTTCTTCTTTTAACTCTCTGATAGATGTTTCTTTGGGATGTTCGCCGGGATCTACCATTCCCCCCGGAAGTTCCAAGGTTGGTTCTTCAATTCCATATCGATATTGCTCTACCAACACAATTTCGTTTTCATCAGTCAAAGCAATTACATTGATCCAATCCGGTGCTTCAACTATTGAAAAAGTAGCTTTGTGATTCTCTGATGAAATCTTCATATCTCTACTTAATACCTTGAATATATTCGTCGTATATTCAACTTGCTCGTTGGTAGTTAACCAGGGTTCAATCGTATAACTAAATTTTATTTTACTCATGGCGGATTCGCTTCTATTATCACATTCTGATTTTTCCAATCTCGAAGAACGTTTGAAAGCTACGGAAAAAGCCTGCGATCTGATGGAGAAAATTTATGATTCAGGCAAGTATCCGAAAATGTTGGTGGAACGTGCATGGTCAGAGCATAATCCGATCATCAAAGGAGAACTTGCCCAACCAAAAGCACTTCGTTCTTATCTTGAACGTGAAATTCTTCGTCTTCTTCAAAAACAAGCCGATATAAAAATTGAACCCTCACGAGATGTTATCGCCTTAAATGACCCTCTTTTGCTTGATCATACTGACGAAAGCAATTGGGACATCACCAAGAAAAAATTGTTTCTTTTCAGCCCGGAGCGAACTGATATTTCTTTAGACCGACTCCAGCATTATACCGGAACGGATGCGCACGATTTTCAACGGTATATTTTGTTTACAAATTACGACATGCACGTTGAAGTATTTCTGGAAAAATTTCCAGATTGCATAAAACCGGCCAGGGAAGGTGTTCAAATGCCTGCCTTTCATCATAAATTGGACGACAACAAAGGAATTACACTAATAAATATCGGAGTTGGTCCTTCCAATGCAAAAACGATTACTGATCATGTTTCTGTGCTACGTCCTGACGCTATGATCATGGTTGGTCACTGCGGCGGTTTACGAAATCACCAGGAAATCGGCGACTTTGTTCTTGCCAATGGATATATGCGCGACGATCGTTTACTGGATGACCTGTTTCCTATTGGAATTCCTGTAATTCCGAATTACTTGTTGAACTTATACTTGAAACAGGCACTTGATAATCACGATCTGAGTCACAGAATCGGTACCGTATTTACAACAGCAAACCGAAACTGGGAGTTTTCCAAGAAAGACACTGTAGAAAAGATACATCAAAGCCGAAGTTTAGCTGTTGATATGGAGTCGGCAACTGTTGCCACCAATGGATTCCGTTACCGCGTTCCGCATGCCACGCTACTTTGTGTAAGTGACAAACCCCTTCACGGAAAGCCAAAACTTTCCGGAGCGGCTCAGGCTTTTTACCAAAATTCAAAAGAAAAACATCTGGAAATTGTAATAGAAACCATTGATATGATTAAAGAACTTCATCCAAATGGATTACCTAATTCCAGCATCCGCGCTTTCAACGAACCATTGATGGGAAGCGGAGAATAGGGAACTGCTGAACATTGAACATCCAACCGATGAATGCCCAACTTTCTCTTTTGTGAAACAAAGGAGAGGGCACCAAAATAATCGGCCATACATTTCTTAGTCATTCCCGCGAAGCCTGCCTGCGGCAAAGGCAGGGCAGGAATCTAGATTTATTTTGGCTGCTAATTCTTTCCTTTTGAAGCAGATCAAGATCCCGGTATCCGAGTTGAAATTACCAGATCAAGCATCAGTATCATTGAGTTTACCTTTTTGAGCTCATCAAAATTTTGCCTCATTAAAGCTTATCAAAACTTAATGCATTCCGTTTTTCGGCATTTTTTTATTGCTTATCAATAAATAATTATTTTTTTTCAAAAACTGTTTCGTTTTATTGAGTTCAGCTTTTAACGAATTCATTACCTATGAAACTAAAAAAAGATTGGTCGCTGGCTCATTTTTTATACTATAATGTCTGGATCATAATTATAGGGTTGATAGTTGCTTTTATATCAATCAACAGCACATATTTTACAGGAGGAGTAAGCTTCTTCATCAACGCTCCATATTCTGATCCTATGGTTCAAATTGATTCACGGGAACTTATTTCTACAGATTTCTTGGTAAACGATGAACATTACCTGATGCCACTTCAAGTTAAAGATCGGTTTCTGGTAAATAACTCGGAAAGCAGTTTTGCTACAAAAAACTTACTACTGATTGCAATTCGTTTTCTTAAAATGATAATCCTAGCCGCTTTCTTCTATTTGCTGGCAAGAATTTTAAAATCGGTTATAAAAGACAATCCATTTGATCCCTTAAACAGCAGAAGACTTTTAGTGATGGGCGCCCTTTTAGTTTTTCAGGCATTGATTGCATTCGGGCATGCTCTATTTGTTGCTGATATTTTTTCCTCCCTTCAAATTGATCCAACTTTGAGTTTTAAGGCTGATTTCGAATCTGTAAACTCAATATTTTTTGGGCTTTTAGTTATGCTTCTGGGCTTTATCTTCCGAAAAGCTACTGAAATCCACGAAGAACAAAAACTAACGGTGTAGGTGATATTTATGAATTTCAAAAAAGAATGTTCATTCCGTCACATTATCTACTATGCAAGTTGGTTATTCCTCTTACTCTTAGGGGTCAATTTTCTCTTTTCTATCGCTAATAGTTTTTCTTCTGAAGATAAAATCTCTGGATTTTCTTCTGATGATTTATTGATCGAGTTCTGGGGAAATGGCATTAAAAAAACATCAATAATTCCTTCAGAGGAAAAAGCTGTAGTTGTTTCCAATATCTACTCCAAAGTTTCTGTACTTGCTGATAAAACGTCCTTCAAGGCTAAAAATATTTTATTGTTCGCCCTTCATCTTCTAAAAATTTCTGTAGTAATTTTGTTCTTTTTTCTCTTAACTAAGATTCTTAAGACCGTTGTAGATAAAACAATTTTTGAAAGTAAAAATTCTACTCGACTCTACTTTATGGGGAGCTTATTTCTATGTATTCCTCTATTGAAATTAATTCAAGCTTTTATTCTGTATCAAGCTCTTTTGATGGTTAAGTTTACTGAACAAGTTAATTTTGAACCTTACACAGATATAAAAATAGAAGTGATTCTGGGCATAGTTATTATACTTCTTGGCTACGTGTTCAAAGAAGGCACTCGTATTTATGAAGAACAAAAATTAACTATCTAACATCATGGCAATAATCGTAAATCTTGATGTAATGTTAGCCAAACGGAAAATGAGTCTTACCGAACTTTCCGAACAAGTCGGCGTGACTATGAGCAATCTTTCCATCCTAAAAACCGGAAAAGCCAAAGCCATTCGTTTCTCAACCTTAGAAGCAATCTGCGAAGCCCTCGACTGCCAACCCGGCGATATTTTGGAACACCAATCTGATTAAACGCTTGTAGATTGTAGTAACTCTTCCAGAGTTATTGTTTCCTAAATTATAGGTTAAATCCATTTCAACTCTGGAAGAGTTTAGAAATGCTTCTACTTCATCATTGAATATTCCTTGTTCGATATTCATTATTCATAAATTTTTGTAAGGAATCCCCTCCCAACCTGTCTTACTTGGCAAAAAATACAATGCCATGAATACAGAAACTTTTTCCTCCGAAGATTTTTTAAACAGAACTGTTAAAGATATGCGTCCTGACGAACAGCCTCGGGAAAAGCTCATAAAATATGGCGCGGGTTCATTATCTGATGCCGAACTCCTTGCCATTCTCTTGCGAACCGGCACTCAAAAAATGAACGTGATCGAAACTTCAAGAGCGTTGCTCAATCACTTCAATGGATTGCATACCCTCATCAAAAAACAATGGAGTGAATTACGAGTTATTCCCGGAATCGCCAAAGTAAAAGCTATTACGCTTGAAGCAGCTTTTGAACTTGCTCGTAGAATTCAAGTCGCCGGTTTGGGCGAAGAAATTCAAGTTACTGCCCCTGAAGATGCGGTTGCTTTCTTTGGACCAAAACTTCGTCATCTCACCAAAGAAGTGTTCATCGTGGCTTTTCTAAATCACAAAAAGATACTCACCGGATTTCAGCAAATAAGCTCCGGCGGAAGTAACGCCACCATTGTAGAGCCCGCCGAAGTAATGCGACAAGCTATTGTTCATCAAGCCAATTCAGTTCTTTTATTCCATAACCATCCCTCAGGAAATGCAAAAGCTTCCACCGCAGATATTCAGCTAACCAAAAGAATCTCCGAATCCGGAAAGCTACTCGGCATCCCTGTTGATGACCACATTATAATCGCAGGATACGAGTTTGTGAGTTTACGCTCGCTTGGCTCGCATAATTAAGAATAATAGAATATAAAATTAGGAATAAGAGAATTAAGAACATGAAATCGGACAATATTATTCAGACCAAGTCATACGACTTTGCTTTGAGGATTATAAAGTTGAACAAATATTTAGTATCTGAGCAAAAAGAATTCAGTATTTCCAGACAGTTACTTCGTTCAGGAACATCCATCGGAGCTAATGTTGAAGAGGCAATTGGAGGAACTACCAAGAAAGATTTTAAGTACAAACTTAGCATTTCTTACAGAGAAGCAAGAGAATCTCATTACTGGATCAGATTGCTTCGGGATTCTAATTATGTTTCACAAGATCAAGCCGATTCATTGCTGAAAGATTGTGATGAACTCCTTAAAATTATAGGTTCTATTATCAAAACTACTAAAACCAATCTGAGAAACTAATTCGGCTTTTATTCCTAATTCTCTTATTCCTAATTCTTAATTCCTTTATATTTGAGCTGAATCCCGAAATGAATTCCAAAATGAACGACTACCTCCGGCAGATAATCGCTGACGCTTTACAACAATTTGATCTAGAAGAACTTCCTGAAATCCAGACAGAAGCCCCTAAAGACTCCGCACATGGAGATGCTTCCACCAATGTGGCAATGATGTTAGCAAAGCCTCTTCGCAACAATCCCAGAGCCATTGCACAGCAGATCATTGATGGATTGAAATATGATGAGAATAAAATTTCTTCGGTAGAAATAGCCGGACCGGGTTTTATCAATTTTCGTTTTGCTGATTATTATCTGTATGATGAACTTCAATCTATTCTGGATTCGGGTGAAGAATTCGGAAAAACTACCGAGCATACTGGCAAAAAAATCCTTGTGGAATTCGTAAGTGCCAATCCAACCGGACCATTAACTGTTGGTCATGGCCGAAATGCCGTGCTTGGCGACACCGTTGCTCGGTTATTAGAGTGGACAGGCGCCGAAGTTGACAGAGAATACTACTTCAATGATGCCGGGCGACAAATGCGTGTGCTTGGTCAAAGTGTGCAAGCAAGATATCTTCAAGAACTTGGCAAAGAAGTTGAGTTTCCCGAAGGCGGATATGAGGGTGAATATATTCGTGATATCGCGGCGGAATTAGCTTCTGAAAACAAATATCTTTCGGGTAATCCCGAAGAATGGAAGCCTTTCAAGGAAAAAGCAGAAGAAGCAATCTTTGCTGACATCAGCAATACGCTGAAAAGAATGAATATCGATATGGATTCATTCTTCAACGAACACAGTTTGTATGCTGATGGATCTATTGATTCCACTGTTGAAAAGCTTCGTGAAAAAGGTCTCGTTTTTGATAAAGACGGCGCTGTTTGGTTTAAAACTACCGAGTTTGGCAAAGAACAAGACACCGTTCTAATCAAAAGTACCGGCGAGCCTACGTACAGATTGCCCGACATTGCTTATCACATGAATAAACTGGATCGCGGTTATGATCTATGTCTGGATGTGTTTGGCGCAGATCATATTGCCACTTATCCGGATGTACTTTCGGGAATCTCCGCAATGGGATATGACAAGGAAAAGATAGATGTAATCATTTATCAATTTGTGACGATCGTGAAAGACGGTCAACCTTTTAAAATGAGTACCCGTAAAGCTAATTTTGTCACTCTTGATGAACTCATGGATGAAGTCGGCTCTGACGTGACCCGCTTCTTCTTTTTGATGCGATCTCCGAATACGCATTTAGAATTTGATATCGCTCAAGCCAAAGAAGCCGGTGATAAAAACCCTGTTTTCTATCTGCAGTATGCTCATGCAAGAATTGCGAGCGTACTTCGAAAAGCACTGGAAGAGTACACTTTCTCAAAAGAAGTAAACCTGGCTCTGTTGAAGCATGAATCTGAAGAAACGTTGATCAAAACCATCCTTCGTTTTCCTGAAATGGTTTCTAATGCCGCCAATGCCCGTGAACCTCATCGTTTGATTAATTTCTTAAATGACGTCGCCTCAGCATTCACAAGTTTCTACCATGATTGCAGAATTATTGGTGTAGATGAGGATTTAGCTCAGGCAAGAATTAAACTTGCAAAAGCAACAGCTCAAGTTCTGAGAAATGGATTGACTATCCTTGGAATCTCCGCTCCTGAGAATATGTAAAATGAGGTTTCCCAATATTTACTTAATCCTGATAATCATTGTTTTAACAGGTTGCAAATCCGGTAGCAATGAACCTGAGATCAATCTCTCCGTTTGTGAAGAAACATTCTTAGTAGTTGAAGAAATGCCTGAACTTATTGGTGGACAATCAGGTCTTCAAGAAAGGCTTCAATATCCCGATGTTGCGATACGAGCCGGAATAGAAGGCAGAGTTACCGTCCAATTTATAGTTGATAAACTTGGTCGACCTGATAGCGCCAGAGTAATTCGGGGAATTGGTGGTGGTTGTGATGAGGAGGCGCTGCGATTAGTTAACACAGCAGAATTTAGGCCCGGAAAACAACGAGCAGAGCCCGTTTGTGTTAAGATGAGCCTTCCTGTTGTTTTTAAACTCCAGAATTAACCAACTATTTACTTAATCAGCATCATAGGTTTTACCTCTACAAAATCCCCCGCCTTAATTCTGTAGAAATACGTTCCGCTTGAAAGGTTACCGGCATTAAACTGTATCGAATGAAATCCTACTGACTTTCTTTCATCAACCAACGTAACCACCAATCTTCCAAGAATATCATAAACTTCAATCTTTACTTCTGCACTTTTTGGAAGATCATATTCTATTACCGTCAAGGGATTAAATGGGTTGGGATAGTTTTGCTTCAATCGAAAAGACGCCGGAGTACTTTCTTCTTCTGTTGATGTAGATACGTTTCGGTTTACTGTTATATAAAATTGTTTCGTACCTCTCTCTTTTTCATTCTCAAAATAGAATCTATACTCTTTGTTTTCTTTGAAATCTATAAGCTCTTCATCATTCATACCTAACAAGCTAATCTGCCAATCTTCCGGGATATTTGTCATTTTTTCCCAGTTCAATGTATAGAATCCCGACTTCTTTAAATCTAAGCTTAAAGCAATTTTATCCTTTTCCTCATTAATTGATCTGCTTTCAAAAACTCTTTGTTCTTTGTTCGCAGAAAGAAATGAAACGGTATTCTTATTTTGGTGTAGCGACTTTATTCTATTCACATCTAAAGCATCTTTTTCTACTCGGCCTAAATCACTGAATACAATGTGGGCCTGATCATCAAGGAGACTATTGGATTCATCTAAAAGTTTTACGTTTATATACGCTATTGATTCCGCTACCGTTCTTTTTCCAAGTTTGGTTGGCTCATTCTCTACTTTTTGAGATTGTTTGAAATTCAACTTCCCACTCGAATTCTCTGCTTGAACAAAAAATCCCTGCATTGGTGCTATATACCTTCCCGCAGATCCAATCTCTCCAGTCATGTTATAATATTTGAATCCTGATGTTTCACCTTCTGATGAAGCGGGATCCCAAACTGCATAGCTAGATGCCAGATCGGTTCCATCATTTACGATCTCATGCCAATCCAAAGTTCCGGCAAACGGATTACCCATCAAATTATAACTTGTAGAATCGTGTGAGCCACGAAAAAGATCTACCGTCAATGAATCAGGTTCTGATCCTTTCATTTTGAGATTTGCCGGTAAAATTTGACTCCCGCCCGGATCTGAATTAAACATATAAAATAAATACCCATTACCGGATGTAAATGTTGAATCAGCTCCATAAAACCCACTGAAGTTTTGATTACCGGGATCAAATAACCATAAACTTGAATTTGGGGCAGTCGCAGTATTTGAAGCCCAACTTCCGCCTTGAGTGAAGAAATTATCATTTAAGGAACTGAAATTCTCATCACCAACCGGCGAAGAAATCATTCTCCATCCCGATACTTCTTCAGTAAAAGCCCTTGAGTAAACAAAATCTGTAATTATCTCTCCATTATCTTTTATCAAGTTTGCCGTATTGTCGTCGTCAGAAATAAGTGCTAATTCGCCTGATGATTGTTTAACAAATCCTTTTAACAGTTCTAATTTTTGGTAAATGTTTAGATCCGAACCAATTTCTACCGTATCTCCTGATACGTCGACTTTAAGTATGGACAATTTTCCTTTCGAAGGTTCAAACTTCAGCGGATCAGAATTAACTTCCCATCCATTAATTATAATTGAAGACAAACTATCTCCCCCAAAACCCTTTCCTGAGTTATTTTGATGATCTCCGTATAAGCTTAAAGATTGACCATTAAGAATCAACTCCGAATTTGCTCCATCAAATAAAATACTTCCTATGGTAACATCTGTGTTTAATATAATACTATGTTTTAATACAGCCTCATCTGTTATTGAAGATGGAATATTGCCATTCAACCAAGAACCGGAATCTGTCCAGTTTCCGTCAGAAATTGTAGAAAATTGAACCCGAGGTTCTGCTTCACTTATAAGAACAGACACCTGTTGACTTCCCGATTGAATAGTTCCTTCATGAGAAATTGCAATCGTGTATTCGCCCGAAACCGGATTTGTAATAATAATCTGCTCAATATTATCTACATCATTATCTCCGGTTGTAGCTTTATTTGCAGGATTATCTTTATCTAAAATCCAGGGAGAAAAAACAGCGGAATTTGGATCGGTTAGCTGAATATCTACATCATTAACAAGCAGAATGTCATTTGGATCGTCCCCGGATTCCGGAGCCTCACCTTTCGGATCAGTCCATGCAATCGTAACAATCAAAGGCTTAGATGAACTATGCTGATAGTTGATCTGTATACTGTTCCCGTCATTAAGCAAAGTATCTTTTAAAACAGCCCTTTCAACATCCGATTTATTTGCTGATAAAAATCTTGCTGCTCGTTCGGTATTCATCATCCCCCAACCCATTTTATAGTCAGGACCTTCAACGCCAACATCATCCGCTGAATGTACCAGAAGTGCTCTTAATGAAGCTGAAGAAAGCGTGTCAGCATTAAGGTTTTGATAATGTTCTCGAATCAATGCCACAGATCCTGATACCGCAGCTGTAGAAGAAGAAGTTCCACTCGATGTTGAATAAGAATTATCTGAACTTGAGGACAAAGTATACGCACCTGATGGAACAACTAAATCAGGTTTAATTCTGCCATCATCTGTTGGTCCAAATCCCGATCCATCAATCGGTGAAATTGAGCTTAAATCAGAAAAATCATTTACCGAACTTTCCACACCGCCTACTACCAGTACATTTTTTGAAACCGAAGAACCGGCCAGAGATTCAAAGCCGCTTTCACCACCGTTTATTTGGCGCACACTAGTTGAATCTTCTGAACAATTCAGGCTCGCATCAATTTTCCAGTGTTTTATGGGTTGAGATTCCGGACCAGCACCTCTTGAATTACCTGCAGCTTTTATGATCAGATAGTTTGGTGCCATATATGCCACACTATCCCATTCCTGAGCCTTAAGATCGTAGTAGCCAAATTGATAGGCTTTGGATGGATTCTCAGATTCAAGAGAATACCATGTAAATCCACTTCCACAAACAGTTGATGAAGTGGTCCACCCGGCAATATCTGCATAAGGATGCGCAGAATTTGTTAAACTATCTGTGGCAGCTTGCGCCATTTCTCCTATATCATTATTCCAGTTATAAGCCTCAATTTCTGCAGCGTTCGCCATTCCCCGAGCATTTGCATCAACACCGGTTGCAATCATAGTTCCAACCATTTGTGTGGCGTGGTTATCATTTGTTCCACTTTCTGAATCTACAAAACTAACTCTTCCTGAATATTCCTGATGGGTAAGTCTGGGTTGATCAGCGTCCCAATAGCCTAAAATTTGATTTTCCCCTGAAAGGGATAACCCTGCAATACCTCCGCTCCATAGAAAATCATTTTTCAGAGCTTGTGAGATCTGTAGATTAGAGCTTTGGTAGATCGTAGGTAGTTTTTCCCAATCTGCGCTGTAGAAATGAAAAACAGGCATGCTCGTAGTCCCTTTCTGTTTGGAATAATTTGCCTTTTTGGATTCAGCAAAATTAAGAAGCTCTTGTTGGCTGAATTCCTGAGCAATCAATAGAGAAGATCCCTGAACGGCAAAAATAAGAGCCAAAACGTATTTCAAATGATATGTACAGCTAAGTTGACGCATATTAACTTTATAACGCCACAAATATAACTATACTACATTAAAAAGCACTTTTTTAACCGACTTTTAATCTGGTAAAACAAACGATTCCTCTGGTGATCTGCTCTTCCACTTTGAACCCTGTTTGGTTGAAGAGTTTGTTGCTCTCGTCTTTTGTCCAGAATTTAATTCCGCCAATCCCCATCGACTCCTGAAGTAACCGACCGTACCATGCATCCGCTTTAATGAGATGCATCATAAATAAGACACCATCTTCTTTCAAAACGCGGTGTGCTTCATTCAAGACTTTTATTTCTTCAGTAAGTTCATTGAGCGTTCCTCCCATCACAATTCCATCGAAAGTCTTGCTAAAAAACGGGAGCGCTTTTCCATCAGCCCGAACAAAATATAGATCGGTTTCATCAGCTTCTGCTTTGATGCGAGCTTCTTCCAACATCTGCATAGAAAAATCCAGCCCAACTACTTCCGCTTTTGATTGTGCGGCTTTTAATGCCCTTCCATACAGTGCTGTGGAACATCCTAAATCAAGATAAAGTCCGTCTTCTTCAGGTTCCGTCCATTCGATCAATAATTCATGTTCTTTTTCAATCGGGAAGTCTTCGCCTGTTAGCAAAGACAAGGAACGTTTTCTCCAGATCTCTTCATAAATAGTGGCGGTCAGCTTCCAATGATTCGTATAAGAAGCTAAACTCGAAAAGTCTGGTTGACCTCCAAGAATATCGATGATATTATTTTTTACCTCGTACTCATCTCCATCCTGAGAGCATAATGTGCCACTAAATGGTTTGGTAAGGTTCGAAATTTCTTTCGGTACCTGAATAGCTGCTCTTTCGTTTTCCGGAGATTTTAATTCAAAGCTCATAGTCCTTTCCGTCTTGGATTCGTGGAAACAGTACGTGATTACTGCTTTGGTGTTACGCACTCATTTTTGGAGCACTAACGACACCTGTGCGCCTTTATCAACACTTAAAAGCTTTGCGGCATTTCCTTTATTTATACCAATCTCCAACATTCCCGAACTTCCGATAAATGCAGCCGGATCTCCATCTTCTACATCACCAAAAGTATTCACTAAATGATCGATCATTGTATTTCCCACATATATTCTAACCTTTCTACGTCCGATCATATCCTCAATAAGGTCTTCAGATATATTGGTAATAAGATTTCCGAATCGATCAATATGAACTACCCAGCCTTGCAAACCATCTTTATCCCCAATTGGAACTGCCCAGTGATAGGTAACCAAATCTTTGATTGGATCTCCAAGTTCTTTCAGAGGAACTCCATTTATGAGGTGAGCAGCTACCGGAGCAAATATATCACGCCCATGAAAAGTTCTGGATCGTTCTTTTCTCCAATATTTCTCTTTATTCAGCTTTATAGCTTCGTGCTCAAATTCACTGTAAAAAAGAGAGAAAATTCCGTTATCAGGCCCTACAAAATACTGATCATTCACTTTAAGAACGATCGGATTTCGATCGGTTCCAACTCCCGGATCTACAACCACAAGATGTACAGTATTTTTTGGAAACAGAACTGCCGAATTACGAATTACCCATGCTCCCGCCATAATATCCTGAGCAGGAATATCATGTGAAATGTCAATGAGTCGAACATCAGGAGCTAGTCCTAAAATGATCGCCTTCATCGAACTTACATATTGATCCTGAAGACCAAAATCGGTAGTAAGCGTAATTATTTGGCTCATTAAGAATAGTTATTCAACATCACAGGCATCACTACCATTAGAATTTCTTCGTGATCACTTTTCTCCGAAGGACGGACAATACCTGCTCTATTAGGTGAAGAGAATTCGAAACTCACTTCTTCATCATCAATGTTGCTGAGTACATCACCTAAGTATTTTGCATTAAAGCCGATTTCCAACTCCTCATTTGAATATTCGCAAGCAATTGTTTCTTTTGCTTCACTACTCATATCAAGATCTTCAGCTCTGATAGTCAATTTATCAGGTTTAAGTTCCAATCTAATTTGCCTTGTTGTAGAACTGGAGAAAATAGCGACACGTCTTACCGTAGAAAGCATTTGCTCTTTAGAGATAGTTAAAAACTTGTTGTTGTCTCTAGGAATTACCGAATCATAGTTAGGATATTGCTCATTGATCAATCTGGTGATCACAATGGTATTATCACTTTTAAATCGAGCGTGGTCCTGAGTAACCGTAATTTCACATTCGTCTCCATTTGTATTCTTCTGAACTAAATTCAGTGCTTTATCAGGGACGATAAATTCTATGTCATTACTTCCTTTAATCTCTTTATTCACATACTCAACCAAACGATAGCCATCTGTTGCTACAAACTTGCTTTCTTCGGTTCCAATCTTAAAATAAACCCCCATCATAGCCGGGCGAAGATCATCACTCGAAACTGCAAATAATGTTTTATTAATGGCATTGTTTATATTTTCTGCGGAAGCATTAATTTCAACCCCACCATCAAGAGTAGGAATTTCAGGAAACTCATCCGCATCGTCACCAACAAGCTTATAGTTACCTTTGTCTGTGCGGAAATTTATATTTTTACGTTCGTCCACGGTAAAGAACACCTGAATATTTGGTAGCTGACGTAATGTTTCAAGTAAACGACGCGCAGGAATTGCAACCGAGCCTTCATCTTCAATATCCGCATCAATATATTCTACAATGGCAATTTCTAGATCTGTGGCGGATAATTTCAATTTTCCATCTTCACATTGAAACAAAATTGTTTCCAGAATTGGAAGTGTTGCTTTGGATGGTACTGCCCCGATTACGGCCGACAGCCCTTTGTTGAGTTCGTTACTTGATACTGAAAATTTCATGAATACGTAATTAGAGTTATTTAGAACAATTTTTTGCAGAATCTTGCCCTTTCGAGAACGTGTGCTTATACTAAGAAATACTGGCTCTCTCCGCAACATTTGGAACCGGTAAATTAACACCAAATAAGTACACTCCTATATCGTTAAAGCGCTACTGTAAACCTTTAAGCATTTTATTACAGCATTAGATGAAAAGCCTTCTCTCAGCGCTTCTTTTTTTAATCATATTTAGTTCTTCTTTAATCGCTCAGTCGTCATTGGCAAAGTATGGAAATGATTTCTTGAGTACAGGAGCTGGAGCACGTGCTTTAGGCATGGGATCAGCCAACGCTTCTATTGTTTCTGATGTAACCTCAGGATATTGGAATGTGGCTGGTTTATCTAAGATTACTGAACCTCAAGCTATTTACATGCACTCTGAGCGTTTTGATGGCATTGTGGGATACGATTACGGAGCTGTTGCGCTTCCGCTCCAATCAAAAAATGCTGTGTTTTCTATTAGTTTTTTCCGCCAGGGTGTAGATAACATTGCGAATACATTAAATGCGTGGGATGCTGACAGAAATCAGCCCAGAGAAAATCCACAAGATTTTATCACCAAATTCAGCGCCGCTGATCTTGCTCTCTTCTTTTCTCTTGCAAAACAAAGTTCTGATAATCTTTCTTACGGAATAACGGCGAAGATCATCAATCAAAGACTCGGACCTTTTGCAGAAGCCTGGGGCTATAGTCTGGATATTGGCGCACAGCTTTCCACAGATTTTGCAGATTTTGGTGTGTCTGTCAGAGATGTTACTACCATGCAAAAAATGTGGGATGTGAATGAAAGTGAATTTGCCGGATTTCAGGAAGCGTTTGATGACTCTATTCCCAGCGGACAAAATGAGTATGTGTTACCTTCCATTAAACTGGGTGTTTCAAAGAATTTTGTATTCAACGATTTCGATCTGATTACTGCTATTGATACGGACTTACTTTTCGAAAATAGGCAAGCGTACTATATCAACACAGGTAAAATAAGTATAGAACCTCATGTGGGCGCAGAATTGACTTTTAAAGATGTGATTAGCTTCAGAACAGGGGTTACTGATTTTATTACTGATCCCGAAGGTGGCTTTTCCGTTTCCCCAACGCTAGGTCTGGGACTTCAATTCCTCAAATTTAATCTGGATTATGGTTTTGCCAGTTTTGCTGGAACATCCAGTAATTTGGGATATACACACAGGATTTCTTTGCAGTATAGGTTCAGTTCATTTCTAAAGTGAACACTTCAATCTTTTTAGATGCTCTATTTATGAAAAAAAGTCTGCCTTCATTATACTCCATTAGCAACAACTCCTTATTTGGAAGTATCAATTCCTGCATTTTTTGACCATCTTTATTGATTATAAGCGCCTTATTACTTCCTCCTGTTTGTGATCCTAGTTGTACAATAATCAAATCTTCATTCAGCTTTACAAAAGAATTAAAGAATGTCCCGCTAGGTATAAATGTTCCCATCCCATAAGCCTTAGCCTGGTATGCGTTTAATTCCTTTGGTAGCAATCTTATTTTTCTTATTTCACCGGAAGAACGACTAGGAATTCCCTGAATTGAAAATTTAGAAATTCTCTCAAAATCTGAATTATATACTTCTATTCTATTCTGAAAGTACCAACGTATATGCCAGTTATCGCCCATAGAAATTACTGCATATTTTGAAAGTAGACCGGGCTCAAGTTCAAAATCCAGATATATACTTTTACTATTCTCTCTGGTGATGTTGTACCGAATTATGCTTTCTTCGTAAAACCTAGACGGAGCTATGATCAGTTCATCTTTCGAAAAAACTATGCCATGTATATTTGCCGGACTGTAAATAAATTTTTTATTCTTAATGAAATTTAAATTTTCATCGTAGGTAGTTAAAAAGGGTCTATGACTACTTACATAAATCGTTGAATCGCTACTAGCAATAAACCTCGGACCATGTACATATTCGCCAGGTCCTTTTCCATATCTGCCAGTAGATTTTAAAAAATTACCTTGATTGTCAAATTTGTAGACTTTTAATCCCTTAGTATCTGATACAAAAATCCCTTTTTTAGTAACTTCAATATCTAATACTTCGATAAACTCTGTATTATTTAAATCTTCCATTTCGATTTTTTTCCCAATTTTGTATTCCAAAAAATTGAAAAAGGTTAAAAATGGAATTATTAGGAATACTACAATTTTAGAACTCATGGTATTTATTTAATTTTCTGATTCTTCAAATACATACGTAAAAAGAGAACTTGGACATGCACTGTCTACAAACATAAGATATACGCCATATGTATAATTACCATTGGTGTATTCTTGCTCGGCAGTTGCTATGCAATTTTCGTAAAGTGTTTCATATATATTTCTGGAATCCCATTTGTACATTCATTGTAATTTTTAATCGAATATTCACTTGAAAAAAGAAAACTACTAACTATAAAAGTAAAGCTTAAATATTTCATAATTTATGATTTAATTAAAATTTGATCACCTCACATATATATATTCAAAAACCCAACACTTTTTAACTTGCGAATAATCCTCCTCGGTCCAACTGCCTCCGGTAAAACGGAACTCTCTCTTCAGGTTGCTGAAGAGCTTGGCATTCCTATCATTTCTGTAGATTCCCGCCAATGCTACAAACATTTGGACATCGGAACAGCGAAACCGTCCTCGGAAGAACTAAACAGAGTAAAACATTTCAATATTTCTAATCTCGAGCTGGATGAAGCTGATTCTGTTCAGGCTTTTTCAGAACGAGCCGAAGCTTGGGAGCAAGAAATTCTTTCTTCCCACAAACATTCTTTTTTTGTGGGAGGAAGCACGCTCCACCTTCAAAGTTTAATCCGTCCTATTGATGAGACTCCATCCGCAAATAAAACGAATATTGCTGAAATAGAAGATCAAATTGAGGAAGAAGGAATTGAAATTGTTTATGAGAAACTTAAGTCTGTAGATCCTGAGTATATAAAAACTATGGATGGAATGAATCGCCAGAGAATTATTCGCGCTCTCGATGTTTGGATGCAAACCGGAAAACCGTTCAGCTCTTTTCATTCCAATAATGAATTCATGCTTCCTGAAAATACAATTGTTTTTGGGTTACAAAGAGAACGGAAAAATCTTTATGAACGCATCAACCAAAGAGTGGAATCAATGATCGAACAAGGTTTGATCGCTGAAACTCAAAAAGTCCTTGATATGGGTTATTCTAAGGGTCTGCAACCTTTAAATGCGGTTGGATATAGAGAAATAATCTCCGTTTTAAATAATGAAATGGATTTAGAAACTGCTGTCAAAAAAATAAAAACCCAAACTCGGAGATACGCTAAACGTCAGCTAACATGGTTCAGAAGATGGGATTTTATACAATGGTTGCCTGCCGATGAAAAAAAAATTGAAGAACTTAAAGAAATCATGCTTTCTCATTTAGCAGCTAAGCAATAGAAGCCGTAAATTTGGGCTCACTTTTAAAACTCGTTCATTCATGTACAAAGCAAAAGTAAACGTAACACTGCGTCCCTCTATTTTGGATCCAAAAGGAAAAGCCGCTCATCATGCGCTTCAAAATCTAGGATTAAACGATGTTCAACAAGTTCGAATTGGAAAATTTATTGAGCTCGATGTTGACGCTAAAACTAAAGATGCTGCTACTAAAATTGTAGAATCTGCCTGTGCTCAATTACTGGCAAACGAAGTGATGGAAGATTACGAGATCACATTCGAAGATTGATGACACCGTTGGCTCAATTTACAAGCACAGAAATTCTGCTCGCTGATATTGATGAGCTAACCAAAACGGAGAAAGAAGTTGAGGAGCGTATTAACACTCCCTGGCGCTTACTCCTTTTTGATGATGATATTCACACTTTTGATGAAGTAATCGAACAGATCGTAAAAGCAAAAGGGTGCAGTTACTCTGTTGCTCAGGATCTAACTTTTCAAGTTCATAACGACGGTAAAGCATTAATTCATGAAGGTGAGTTTATTGAGTGTTTGAAAATGGAAGGTGTTTTAAAAGAAATTCAACTTGTAACCGAAATAAGAGGTTAACATGGCAACATTTGGAGTAGTAGTTTTTCCCGGTTCTAATTGCGACCACGACGCATATCACGCAATGAAACATATAATGAACAGTGATGTCAAGTTTCTATGGCATAAAGACACCGACCTGTCAGGGATTGATTTTCTTATTGTTCCGGGCGGTTTCTCTTACGGTGACTATCTGCGTTCGGGTGCCATTGCCCGATTCTCTCCCATTATGCAAGAAGTAGTAAAGTTTGCTGATAATGGCGGACCAGTTCTTGGTATTTGTAATGGATTCCAGATCTTATTGGAAGCCGGTTTAATTCCAGGAGCTATGATGCATAATCAGGATTTACGCTTTGTATGCAAAAATGTATTTATCCGGTGCGAAACTACAAACTCTCTGTTTACCAATTCTCTGGAAAAAGGCCAGCTTTTTGACATCCCTGTTTCTCATGGAGAAGGCAATTATCACATTAATGAGTCAGGGCTAAAATCTTTACAGGATAATGATCAGGTCTTATTCAGATATTCTGATGCTAATGGAAATCTCACTGAAAAAGCGAACTTCAATGGATCTATTGATCATATTGCAGGAATTACAAATAAAGGAAGGAATGTACTTGGTATGATGCCTCACCCTGAACGTGCAATGGAAAAGCTTCTGGGGTCAGATGATGGGAAAATGATCTTTGATTCAATCCTGAACTCCTTGTCAGTAGCTTAAGATTTAGTACCTTATCTGAATCATGAGTGATCATACCAAAACAGATCTTACTTTACATAGCGAGAAGCTCGTTAAGCGTTACCGAAAGAGAACGGTTGTTAACGAAGTTTCCATAAATGTGAAACAAGGTGAAATCGTTGGTTTGTTAGGGCCTAATGGCGCCGGAAAAACCACTACTTTTTATATGATGGTAGGTTTGGTAACTCCAAATGCCGGAAATATTTTCCTGAACGAGACCAATATTACCAAAAAACCGATGTACAAACGCGCCCGAATGGGTGTTGGCTATCTTGCACAAGAAGCGAGTGTATTCAGAAATCTAACCGTTCGAGAAAACCTGGAATCCATTCTTCAATTTTTCTCAGTTCCCTCTAAAGAAATAAAACAACGTGTTGATAAACTGATCGAAGAATTTGGTTTGCACAAAGTAGTAAACAGTAAAGGATATGCCTTGTCAGGCGGAGAGCGTAGAAGAACTGAAATTGCACGTGCTTTGGTTACCGAGCCAAAATTTATACTTTTAGATGAACCGTTTGCGGGCGTAGATCCTATTGCAGTTGAGGATATCCAGGAGATTGTGGCTCAGCTTACAAAGCAAAATATCGGTATTCTTATAACCGACCATAATGTTCATGAAACTCTAGCAATAACAGATCGAGCTTATTTAATGTTTGAAGGAAATATTCTCATGGAAGGTACTGCCGATAAACTTGCCGAAAATGAAGACGCCAAAAAGCTTTATCTGGGTGAACAATTTAAACTAGACAGATATAAAACCGATTAATAAAATTTGTTAGCTATGAAAGAATTAACCGTACAAGAATTGAAGGAAAAGAAAGAATCAGGCGAAGATTTTTTTCTACTCGACGTTAGAGAAGGATTTGAATATATGGTTTCAAATTTGGATGGGGAACACATCCCGCTAGGGGATTTGCCTAACCGAGTGGATGAAATTAAAAATCAGAAAGACTCAGAAGTGATTGTTATGTGTCGTTCCGGTGGCAGAAGTGGGAAAGCTGTTGAGTTTTTAGAAAAAGAAGGGTTTTCCAATATCTACAACTTGAAAGGTGGCATTACCGCGTGGTCTAAAGAAATAGACACTTCAATTGCTGTAGCTTAAAAAAAAATTAGTAAGAGATCTCGAAAAAATCGAGATCTCTTTTTATGCTTTAAGTCGTTACTTAGTTGGTAGCAGCAATTTGATTAAGCAACTCTTGATTGCTTTCTGTATTGTTAAGCACTTTAAGCAATCCCATCATTGATTCTTTCGGGGATTTCTTTAGCAGGTAGCGACGAACAACATTTCTTTCTTCTAGAGAATCTGTAATAAACTTTTCCTCATTTCTTGTCCCGCTCGCTGTAATATTTATAGCAGGATAAATACGGTCGTTAGCTAACTCTCTGTCAAGCACCAATTCCATGTTCCCGGTTCCTTTGAATTCTTCGAAGATTAAATCATCCATTCTGGAATTTGTTTCAATAAGACAAGTTGCGATGATCGTCAAAGATCCACCTCCCTCAATTTTTCTAGCTGATCCGAAAATCTTTTTGGGAACTTCAAGCGCTCTGATATCCAAACCTCCGGAAAGAGTTCTCCCGCTATTTGTTTGAATAGCATTGTAAGCTCGTCCAAGCCTCGTCAGCGAGTCAATTAACAGCACAGAGTCTTCACCCATCTCTGCCTTACGTTTAGCGTATCCCAGTGCCATTTCTGTTACTCTGATATGGCTTTCTGTTTTATTATCATTAGATGAGGCAAATACTTCTGCATCGGTTGATCGAATAAAATCTGTTACTTCTTCCGGGCGCTCATCAACGAGCAAAACACTCAATGGAATATTGGGATGATTCTCGGTAATACTTTTTGCAATCTGTTTCAACATAACCGTTTTACCGGTGCGGGGAGGTGCTACAATTAATGCTCTTTGCCCTTTTCCTATTGGCGCTACCAGATCGATTACTCTCATTTCAATATTATCCGATGGTTCCCCGAGTTTTATCCAGTCAACAGGCATAATTGGGGTTTGACGCTCAAATCGACTTGATTTGGTCCACCCTTCTTTTTCTTTTCTATTGATTCTATCAACAGAACTAACATGCTTATTTCCTCGCTTATCTTCTTCATACTCACCCTCTAAGATCAAACCCGGACGAAGATCCAATGACTTTACCTCATCGGGTTTCAAGAATGGATCCTGAGGACTGTAACTAAACTCATAGTCCAGCTTTCTAATAAATCCCCAGCCTTTTTCATTTATCTCCAGAACTCCTGCATATCTTCCGGAAATACCTTGATTTTCTTTCCAATAAAATTTCGGAATAAAGACATTCCCGCCTTTACTACGATTCTTATTGTTTCTGTTTTTGTTATTACGGTTTTTATAGTTTTTTCTGTTGTTCCGTGCCATATAAAATAATTGTTGGTCTCCTCTTCAAAAAGCGAAGTGTGATTTCAGTAAATTTGGAAATTTAAAGGAGAGCGAAGTAAAAAAGAACGGTGCTCAGATTAGAGCACCGCTAAATTAATTAGATAAGAAAAGATACAAATGTTTTTGCTGATAGCAAATTAACGTACTGTAGTTGTTTTGTTGATCCAACTATAGCAAGGAGCTACTGAGCCATCAATTTTAACTTTGTCACCGTCTTTAAGGTTATCAAGGCGTAAGAATTTGTCTTCGCCTGTTGGCGTTACATCTTCATAACTTCCCAGCTGAGAGTTAACTGCGTTAGCCACTGAAGGATCTTTTGCCTTAGCCATTTTCAGATAATCAATAACCAACCAATAGACCATTCTATCTTTTGCTTCAAGTTTACGATCGGCTGTACAGTTTGTAACAGCTTGTGCATATATAGTTGCCTTATTCATGTAAGCTTGTCCATAATTCGGATCAATCTTAATTGCAGCATCAATGTAGTCTTCCGCTGTTTTAATTTCTCCCTGATTTATATAGGCTTGAGCTATATTCAGGTTAATTTGTTTTTTCTGAACATCATTCTTCGCTATTTTAAGCGCTTCTTTATAAAGTTTAATTGCTTCAGGATAACGAGCATTACTTTTTTCTGTTTCTGCAAGTGCTTTAGCGCTTTCAAATGTCGGCTGAACTTTATGAAGCGTTCTTCTAACTTTTATCAACTCCTCCTGATTATCCATTTCTTCATATGCGCCTTCAAGAGCGCGGAGTGCTTCAATATTTTTAGGATCTCCCTCTAAAACCGGAGAATAATATGTGATTATATCTTCTGGTCCATCGAAAAGATCTTTTTGGTAATCATCTAGATTCTTTACCAAACTACCTGTAGCATATTTAGATGCTTCATTAATTATTTCCTGGGCCTTTTCACGCTCACCTTTATTAATGTAGTTACGAAGAAGGTTATCAACATAATAACCTTTAGCAGTCGTAGTAGTTTTTTCAGGGTCTAAATCAAACATCTTTTGAAACTGCTCATATGCTTTTGGAACAGCGTCCATAATATAAGATGTGTTTTCGAGATAAAAGCGTCCTTTCTGTTGATGTGTTTGGTAAACTTCAGTTTTATCATCAGAAAAAAGTTTTATTTTCTCGTCGAAAACCATTAATGCCGAATCCAAATATGTTGCTTTTATAGCAGGATCGGTTTCTCCTTTAGCAATTTCCTGATAGATCTTAGTGAATTTATCCATCTGTCTTGAAAGATCGAAACTTGGATAGTCTTCAATGCTTTTTGGTTTAGAGCAAAGAATCCAGCGTCCGTATTTCAAGGCGAATACATAATCTTTGTTCTTAAAGTTAGATTGAAAAATAGAGAACGCAGCGATCGGTTTTAATCCATCTGGCGGTTCTGTTGTACATTCAGCTTGAGCCGTAAGAATCGCTGAGCTTGCAAATAAAAAACCAACTAGTAATGTTAAACTTTTCATCATATCAAAATTGTAGTTATCAAGTGTGTGTAATAAACTAATGGGATTATAAGAATATTACTTTAAAATTAATTAAGCTTTCTTCTTAAAAACATTAGCTCGGTTAAATTTACAGAAAGGTTGATTCCAAAAATTCTCTCTTCTACCAAGTTTTGTGAGGTTGTTCCTCTAAATCCGTATTGAAAACTCAAATCAAAAGAAGAGTTCGAGCGTAAATTAGGAGATATTAGCCCTAAACCAGCCGACAACCATAATGTTTCAACCTCTTCATTGTTGACTTTAATATGGCCTGTATCATACGAAACACCAGCACTATATTTAAAGTTCGATAAAAATTTAGACGATCTGTCTTTATAAGGATGATACTGAAAACCTAAACCAAATACGTTTCTATCAACAAATGCCGATTCATCTGAACTTGAAAATCCATATTCTGCCTCGCTCCACTTTTCAGTTTGAAATTCAACTGATGCATTAAATTTAGAATTAGGGAAATAACTAATACCTGCACCCATTTTTAATGGCAGGCTTATATCAGCATTTTGAGCGGTTCCTATTTCAACGACCTCTGATTCCGTACCAACAATTTTTGTGGTTGTCTTTTTTTGGCTTGCATCAAAATTAGTTGGCAAAGTTAATGTTCCTCCAATTTGGATAATATCCTCTTTCCCAAAAATTCCTCTTTCGCTCAACAAAAGCCCGAATCGATGCGACACTGATGTTCCATTGATCCTTCTATTCACAGTATTGTTTGAAATGTTCTGATTCAAAAAAGTTAAACTTGCGTCTTCACTTTCTGTAAGAAACGAATAGGAAGGTGCATAGCCTAAAGAAATTCTTTGGTTTATTTTCCACCCCAGGCCTACTTCAAATTTGGTAACCCCACCAGTTCCTGTTCTGTTTGAAAGAAAGTTTATGTTTGAACCACCTTGAATAACAGTTTCTTCAGAATTTACATTGTAACTGGATCTTGTCTCAGGATAAAGCCCTATTGAGAGGCCTAATTGATTTTTTGATAGTGGAAAAACAGCTTGAAAACTTCCGATCTTAAGCAACGAATTCGAACCATTAGAAAACGAGTCTTTTACACTATAGTTGTCGAAATCGAAATTAGCAGCAATTTTAGAAAAAGCTCCTATTCCCCAAAAAGCTGGGTTAGAGAGCCCCGGAGAGCCTAGATCATTAAACGAAATACCTATAATGCCCATTGCTTTTTCTTGGGCAGTATTGTTTAATAATGGAAAACCTGTTCCATATTTAGAATAAACGGTTCCAGAATTACCTTCATCTTCTTGAGCTAAAACATTTGTGCTAAAGAACATCAAACAAGTGAAAACTGATAGAAATATACTTTTCATATTCAAAATCTTACTCTTCTATCGTTAATATTAATTTCGGTCGCATCGCTGCTGTACTTGTATTGTCAAATAAGATGGTAGAATTAAAAATTCCGCCATTTGGATTGATGTTCAAATACAATTCCCGCTCATCAGGACTTCCGAATATATAGTTATTTATATGATTAGTTACATTGAACCTAAAGGTGTTATCCGTTGTATCTAGCACTCCTACAAAATCTGTAGTTGTAAATTGTAAATCATATCTTAGTTCACTCTCGCTTGCAAATTTAAGATCTAAAAACCTGGTTTCCGGCCTAATATGATTCTGAGGTAAGGATGTCGAAATCTGATCTGCATCTTCATACAATACTAACTCGGCTCTTAAAATATTTTCGTTGCTTAAATTATTCGCCACAGTTTCAAAGTTTATAGAATAAAAACTCTCTAAATAATTGTTCAAATAAAGCCTATTTGGAAACATAGGAGTATTCTGTCTATCTAAAGTAAACGCATAATCTTGAAGGTTTATACTCACTGAGTCTTGAGTAGATCTCCTTATTGTTAAAAATTCTGATCCGATAATATTTGGATAAATAATCTGCGCTGAAACATTATCAGGCACAATGGCTATTCCAAAAAACTCAAAATTATATAAAGAATCTACGTTTGAACTATCATTATTAACGTATTCTGCATATTCTTCTAGAAGAGATTGAGATAGGGTTATCGATACACTATCCTCGTTTTGGTAGCTGAAAGAACCCAACAGTTCACTTGTGTCAAAGCTTATATTATCTGTTGATGAAATTGTGTTTCCTCTCCAACGCTCAGTTACCTTGTAGACCGAATAATTGGCAACTTGAGAAGTGTCTCCATAATGAAGGTTATTGTTTATTTGGAGCTTCAAAATAAAATCTGAAAGAAGACTTAGAGAAGCATCTCTTGCCGGCCCTAACGAAGGCTTGAAATAAGCGATACTTCGAGAAGATCCATACAAAGGATCGTTATATTCACCTATCGGAAGGCTTTGAAGTTTTCCGCTGAATATATCTGATCCATTTTGTTGGAAATCAGGTACTGAAACTGTATCAATTCTAATACCTGCAGAATCCACAACACCCCCTCCAACTGTATTTGAATTTTCACACGAAATTAAACTGCTTACAACCAGTACTGATAAAATAAGCCGCCATGTAAAAGCGACTTTAGAAATGCTTTTTTGCATCAATTGTATAAAATTTTATTACTTAGCTATTTTGTTATAGAACTCAGCAAACTTATCTGAAACATCTTCAGGAGATCCTTGTATTTGATATGGAGTAATACCGACCTCTTTAAAAGTCTCATCAAACTCATCCTTAAGATAATTCCCTGTAACAACATGATCGCTGAATTGTAATCCTAATCTTAACAAATCAACTTTCCCATTATTAGTAAGTTTGTTTATATCTATATCGTCAGGTAACCCTAATAACTCCAGGATCTTTGCTGTATCTGCCTGTCCTTCATTCTCCGGATGGTGCAAATTATAAATGACTTGGGTATTCTTGAAAATAGCTTCGTCTTTATATTTTGTTTTCACAAGTAGAGGAATCAAACCAGCAGGCCAGTCATGACAATGAATAATGTCGGGTTCCCAACCAAGCTTCATAACTGTTTCGAGAACTCCTTTATTGTAGAAAGCCAATCTTTCTGCATTATCTTCATAAAACTCATCCGAATTAGGCTTTTTGAACAATCCCTTTCTTTTGAAATATGTATCGTTATCTAAAAAATAAACCTGAAGCTTTGCATTAGGAATACTAGCGACTTTTATTTTCATGCTTTCAACATTGTCTCCCACCTCAACCTCGATTCCGGATAATCGAATTACTTCATGAAGCCTGTTTCTACGATCATTTATAGATCCATACTTGGGCAAAAGAATTCTAATTTCAAAACCTTTGTCTTGCAATGAAGCCGGTAAAAACCGGAGCAAATCGGCGGTGTATGTCATTCTCGCAAAAGGAGAAATTTCTGCTGCTGCGTATAAAATTTTCATAAATAGTCTTTATTTCTCTTTATTTGAAATTGAATTTTTATTCATCATCTCTTGAAAAGCAGGATCATCAATAGATACAAAATCCATTAAAGTATCCCCTCTTAACCCTTGTCGTATTGTTTCCAGCGAAATAACCTCATTGGGGGGAATATTTCCCAAATTTACGTTACTCCCATATTTTTTAACGAACCAAACCTGCTGTACTTTTTGCGGCGCTTCGAAAATTAACTTCTCAACCGGTATTTGATCCGTGATTTCTTCTATTAAGCCCGATCTAATTTCACCATTAGGTCTAAATACTCCAACTGTTCCGCTTTCTCGGGCTTCACAGATAACCTTTACTGAACCCGCTTCCAGTTCTTCTTTGATAACTTTTACCCACTTATAAGGTGGAATGATTTCATTTGGATTCTTACTTCCAACCTCAGAGTAGACCGTAAAATCTTGACTCAGTTCTTTGATTATTTTCTGTTTCTTTTCATCTGATAACCAAATTGTTCCGTTCGAAACTTCCAAAGTAGAAATATCGTGTTTATTCAAAAGCTTAATGTAGGCGCCAAGTTGCCCTCTTAGCAGATACGCCTCAAAAAGTGTGCCTCCAAAGTAAACAGGAATACCAGCGTTTTTATACACAGCTAGCTTTTCTTCCAGGTTTTGAGTTACTAATGAAGTACCCCAACCTAACTTTACTACATCAACCGAATCTGAACAAACTTCACAAAAATCCTCACACTGTCTGACGCTATATCCTTTATCAAGCACAAAGGTCATACCATCATCACGTGGTTTTTGTGTTCGAGTCGGTAAATTATTTAATGTAAACGGCATATTGTCTTAAAATTCAAAGCCCTAAATATACTCATTCTTAGCGTAGTATTAAAGAACTGCTTTTCTACGCTATTTTCTGTTAGAACTAGTTACCAAATCTTTGATTCTGTTGCGATCTATATCTGAAAGCATTTTTTCCGTATATCTCCATAGCCAGTTTCCTGAAGAAGTTCCGGGTATATTACTTCGATGCGCGCCGTCTAAACCCAGATAATCCTGCAGTGGAAATATTGCCTGATCAGCTACTGAAAACATTCCTAATCTTATAAATTCCCAATTCATTTCTCTTCCTGATGAGCGTGTATACACTCTGGCTCTATGTTTTTCTGCCTCAGGTGCCGAATCGTACCACCCAATACTTGTATCATTATCATGTGTCCCGGAATAGGTTACACAGCTTTGTGGGTAATTATGTGGCAAAAAACTGTTCGAAGAATCAGAATCAAATGCAAACTGTAAAATCTTCATACCCGGAAAATTATACTTATCCCGAAGTTTTTCTACCCCTTCAGTGACAAATCCTAAATCTTCCGCTAATATTGGCAGCTCGCCACATTTTTCTAAAATAGTATCAAAAAGCTTTTCTCCCGGTCCTTTTACCCAACGACCATTTTCGGCGGTTTTTTCAGTAGCTTTAACTTCCCAGTATGCATCAAACCCTCTGAAGTGATCTACTCTAATCGCATCGCAAATAAAAAACATATGCTTAAAACGCTCAATCCACCATGAAAAACCGTCTTTTTCAATTACATCCCATTTGTAAAGAGGATTACCCCAAAGCTGACCTGTTTTGCTGAAATAATCGGGTGGTACTCCTGCAACTAACTTTCGAGTCCCTTTTTTATCTACTTCAAAAAATTCAGGATTTGCCCAAACATCAGAGCTATTATGATCCACAAATATTGGAATATCACCTATTACTCTGATATTCTTTTTGTTTGCATATTCTTTTAAACTCTTCCATTGAACTGAAAATTCAAACTGAAGCCATTCTTGATACTCAATTTCGGCTTTATACTTCTTTTTTGCTTCTTTTAAAGCCTGAGGGTTTCTTTGAGCTAAATCACTTTCCCATGTATTCCAAGGCTGCATTCCTCGGTCTAATCCACAAGACATAAACAGAGTATAATCATCTAGCCAAGCCTTGTTATTTTTTTTAAACTTAGAAAGCTTCTCTTTTTGGTCTGTATTCTTAGAATCAAAAAACCGCTTTGAAGCAATTTTAAACAAGGTATCTTTATTTTTAAAAGACC
Organism: Balneola sp.; assembly: GCA_965216175.1. Lineage (GTDB taxonomy): Bacteria > Bacteroidota > Rhodothermia > Balneolales > Balneolaceae > Balneola. Next base: position 3,612,646 of record OZ244140.1, on the reverse strand, counting down.
TTTCGTATTCTACTTTAACCCCTGGCTTTATTTCAGCTGTTTCGGCTTCTTTCTTAGTGAGAAGTCCCTTTTCGATCAAAATGTCAGGGGAAATCAAATACGAATTTCCCGCGAATGCAGAGTAACTCGCATAAGGTGAGTTTCCATAGCCGGTAGGAGTTAATGGCAATATTTGCCAAATGGTTTGACCTGTTTCTTCTAAAAAATCTAAAAAAGATCTTGCTTCGCTTCCAAAATCACCGATTCCATATTTGCCCGGGAAAGATGTAGGGTGAACTAAAGTGCCACTTGAGCGTGGAAATCTCATACTATCCTTTCGGTTTTATTATTAATCCTGCTAATGGAGGAATTGTTAGATTAATATATGCAGGCTGGTTATGCCAATCTCCCCATTTCCCGTTCAGAGATGAGTCTCCGGCATTACTGCCTCCATAATATTCGGAATCTGTATTCATTATTATTTCATATTTTCCATCTTTGGGAACTCCAATTTGATATCCATGGTGAACCATCGGCGTGAAATTTAGAACCACAATCACAAAATCGTCTGCGTCTTTTCCCCGTCTTATGTAGGAAATTAAGCTATTATCGGCATCACTTACATCTACCCATTCAAAACCCCTCCAATCCGAATCGACCTCATGAAGAGCCGGTTCTTGTTTCGAAACTTTATTCAAATCTTTAACCAATTGCTGTAAGCCTTTATGTTTACCCCATTCCAATAAATGCCAATCTAAAGAATTGTTATGGTTCCATTCAGACCATTGCCCAAATTCACATCCCATAAATAATAATTTTTTTCCTGGATGGGTGTACATATACGCATACAAGAGTCTTAAATTTGCGAATTTTTGCCAATCATCGCCGGGCATTTTAGAAAGCATAGACTGTTTCATATGCACAACTTCATCATGAGAAAAAGGTAATGTGAAATGCTCTGAAAAAGCGTATATCAAAGAAAATGTAAGTTGATCCTGATGATATTTTCTATGAATTGGATCTTTCTTTATATAAGAAAGAGTATCATTCATCCAGCCCATATTCCACTTATAATCAAACCCTAACCCTCCGGTTCCTGTAGGTCTGGAAACGCCTCCCCAAGATGTAGATTCTTCAGCAAAAGTGATCACTCCGGGAAATAAAACATGAAGCACGTCATTGAATTTTCTCAGGAAATTTATTGCTTCAATATTTTCTCTCCCTCCATATTTATTTGGTATCCATTCCCCATCTTTTCTGGAATAATCTAAGTACAACATCGAAGCAACTGCATCCACTCTCAACCCATCAATATGAAATTTTTCGCACCAGTACACGGCATTCGATACCAGAAAATTTATAACTTCCGTACGCCCAAAGTTGAAAATACAGGTTCCCCAATCCAGATGCTCACCTTGTCTCGGGTCTTCATGTTCATACAATCCTGTTCCATCAAATCTCCTGAGGCCATGATCATCTTTTGCAAAATGTGCAGGAACCCAATCAAGTAACACGCCAATCCCGGCTTTATGGCATTCATCAACAAAAAACATGAGGTCTTTGGGATTTCCGAATCTACTTGTAGGCGCATAATATCCGGTAATTTGATATCCCCAGGAAGGATCATACGGATGCTCAGCTATTGGTAACAGCTCTATATGAGTAAATCCCATTTCCTTAACGTAAGGAAGCAGCTCTGTTGCAAGATCTCTATAACTCAAAAAGCTCGTATGATCCTCAACATTCCTTTTCCATGAGCCTAGATGTACCTCATAAACTGAAACAGGCTTATCCTGAGCTTGATTCTCGGTTCGGTTATTAATCCAGTTTTTATCACTCCACTGAAACCCCTCAATATCTGTAACTATTGACGAAGTGTTTGGCCTTAATTCTGCACGAAAAGCATAGGGGTCAGATTTTAGCAACGGAACATCTTGAACAGATGTTTTTATCTCAAACTTATAAAGATCTCCTTCTTTAACATGTGGAATAAAAATCTCCCAAATGCCCTGCTCATGAAATTTCCTCATTGAGTGCACTCTGCCATCCCAATTATTAAACGTACCAACCACACTTACTCTTTTTGCATCAGGGGCTGAAACCACGAAGTGAGTTCCTTCAACCTTTCCAATTTTTTTGGGATGAGCTCCCATAAAGTCATACGCTTTCTGATGATTGCCCTCTCCCCAAAGCTGTAAATCAAAGTCGTTTATTTGAGTACTAAAACTATATGCATCATTGATCACAAAGTTTTTCCCTTCATATGGAACAATGCTTAACTTATAATCAAACTTATTTTTTCTTCTTGGTATTACACCCTCAAATAAACCCTCCTCTGAAATGCGTTTAATTTCCACAGGCTTTGAGGAGCCTATTAAAACGAATAATTCTTTTGCCTCAGGTCTAAATGCACGAATTACCAGTTTTGTTTTATCCTTTTGCATGATACTGTGTAACCCCAGAATTGAAAATGGGTCACTATGTGTACCGTCCGAAATAGATGTAATTGTTTCTTTGCTTAATTTTGAACTCATTATTTCCCTTTATTTAAGCGGGCATGAAGATAGTAAATTTACGCAAAATCTTTCGAGCTATTCATTGTGCTTTCTAATCATTCATTTTCTATTTTATTTCCATGCATTATACAGGACAAATAGCTCGAAGGTATCTCTTTTCTAAAAAGCATATCTCATTAATTTCGACTCTTACTTTTATTAGCATCATTGGTGTAACCATAGGTACAGCTCTTCTCATTGTGGTTTTATCTGTGATGAATGGTTTTTTTGAAGTTGTTCAAGGATATTTACTTAGTTATGATCCTGATTTACGAGTTGAAGCTTCAGGAGCCAGTACGTTTACTCAAAACCAAGAACTTTCGAATAAAATAACTTTACTGCCTGAAGTTCAGCTTATTTCCCCATATGTGGAGGGTAAAGCTCTTCTGACAAATTCTGGCAGCGACAATAAGGTGATTGAGATTCGGGGCATTGAATCATCCAGCTTTAAAAACCTAATTGAAATTGAAAACAGTATAAAATCCGGTGTTTTTGATGTAAGCGTCAGAAACCGAAAGCCCGGTATCTTAATAAGTGAACAACTTCGGCGTGAACTAGATATCGATCTTGGTAGCGAAGTGGCTTTGTTAAGCGCTTCAGCAATGAGAAGAACCCTAACTCAAATTACTGCTCCAAGGCTGTATAGGTTTGAGGTAAGAGGTTCTTATGAGCTCGAACAAATTGGAGGTGGCGCACAAGTTTTCATTGACCTAACTGCCGCTCAGAGATTGTTTAAAACCCGAAATATGATTTCCGGTATTGATATCAAAACAACCAATAGTGATATAGCTCTGAACTTAAAGCCTCAGCTCCAATCGATTCTAGGTGCCGAATTTAAAGTTTCTTCTTGGTACGATCTTCAAAAAGCTTTGTATGATGTTATGTATCTGGAGAAATGGGGAGCTTATGCTATACTAATGATCATTATAATCGTAGCAGTGTTAAATATTGTTGGATCTCTTACAATGATCGTAATTCAGAAAAGAAGAGACATTGGCATTTTGATCACGATGGGATATTCCAAGTCTGCAATAAAATCAATATTCAGAAAACAAGGTTTCTATATTGGTCTTATTGGGTGTGTTTTCGGAGGAGCTATTGGTTTTTTTCTAAGCTGGGTTCAACTTAAGTTTCAAATTATCAAACTCTCAACTGCTTTTCTGATCAGTGCATATCCTGTTAAAATACAACTCCTTGATGTTACGATAATTCTTCTTGGTAGCCTCTTGCTTTGCCTTGCTGCAAGTTGGCTCCCTGCAACAAGTGCTTCAGAAGTTGAACCTGCCGACGCAGTTCGTTATGAATAATTATTCATTATAAACATCCGGCAAATCATTTTCATAGAGAACAACATCTCCTGACTGCACAAATTCACTTAGCAAATCATTGGCTTCAAATAAAGTATTTACTATAATCACTTTATGTTCTTGGTTGGCTATTTGACTTATCCCTTTAAATATCGGTTCGGCACGTTCTTCCCCAACTAATATGATTTTGTCCAGATCAGCCCTTCCTATTGCCTCTCCAAATTTTTGATTCTCTTCATGCTCAATCTCTCCAAGTTCGACCATTCCGGGTGTAATAATTATACGTCGACCCGAATTAAAACCACCCAGAATCTCTACTGCATTTTTTGCCCCAACAGGATTGGAATTAAACGCATCATCGATAATGAAAAACTCTCCTGCTTTTTTTAACTCTAAGCGGTGCTCAACAGGTTCAATGGTTTTAGCGCCCAAAGACATTGTTTTCGGTCTTATTCCCAAATGTTGCGCTACACCAATTGCTAACAACATATTCTGAACGTTGTGGGCTCCCAGCAATTTAGTTTGAAAGTTGAAGGACTCTTCTCCAAAATTAATATCAAAGCTCGACCCCTCTGTATTGTAAACAATTTCCCCTGCCTTAATTTCTCCCTTGTTCAAACCTACAAGAATTCTTTTGATGTCATTTCGATCTGCTCCCATTTTTACAACACGCTCATCATCCGCATTTAAAACGGCGATTCCATCACTTGGCAGGTTATCAACTAGTGTGCCTTTTTCTTTAGCAATTACATCCTGAGAACCGAATGTCTCTAAATGAGCGACTCCCACATTCGTGATAATCGCAATATCTGGTTTAGCAATATCACAAAGTTCCTGGATGTTGCCTTCGTACCGAGCTCCCATCTCTAAAATAAGAATCTGATGGTGTGACTGCAGATCGTTATTGATCACCTTACAGATACCCATGGGGGTATTATAACTCCCGGGAGTTGAGCACACGCTAAATCGCTCTTTCAATAAATCCCGAACCATGAATTTAGTGCTGGTTTTACCATAACTACCTGTAATAGCAATTATCTTCAAGCGTGGCATTGAAGCCAGTTTTTTCCTCGCTTGCCTTTTGAAGCCTTCCTGAATGCTATTCTCAATAGGCTTAGTGACCCAGCTTCCCACAAAAACAATGAATGGAATAAGAATAGCAGAAAACACCCATCCAAATACCAACAGGATAATGTCAAAGCTCAAAAAACCGGGACTATAGTTATATAAAAAACGACCGGTATAAGATTCATACGTAAAGAAAACCGGGAATAAAGCGCCTAAAAGTACAATCGGCCCTAGTAACCGTTTTACTCTGCTAGTGACAACCAATGGCTTTTTCACTTTTTCAGGGTTGTACTTTTTAACCGATACCAACCAAAAAAGAGCATAGATAAAAAAGACTACTGCCAGCGTATTTTTTGTGATTATCGAACCAAAAAAGCCTTCAACAGCTACGGCTATAAATAACACCAGGTTGAAAATTCCCAAATCGATCGGAATTACTTTCTCATCCCAATGATCTTTTAACCAGTGCCAGTATTCGTTGTTCTTATATCCCACCTGTTGAAAAGTGTGAATAAAAAATCGAGTACGGTACCAATGATACCGGAACAGGATTAAGCAAAAAATAACCGAGAAATAATTAAGAAAACTGAGGTACCAGTCCAAGCCGTGAGTAATTAAAATATGAAGATTTGAACGGAATTTGAGTTCGCCTCGAATTTAAACAAGAACGCACGTATATTCACCGCACAATTAAAACAAAGTTTCGAATCGGAGACAAATATATGAAATTAATTATCCCAATGGCAGGTCGCGGTACTCGTGTTCGCCCTCACTCACATACAGTGCCAAAACCTTTACTTCCGGTAGCAGGCACTATGATTATTGAGCGCTTAGTGGAGACTTTCATTCGTACTCTCGATAGAAAAATTTCAGAGATTGTTTACATTTTGGGACCTGACTTCGGGCAAGACATAAAAGACCAACTTACTGCAATGAGTGATCGACATGATGCCAAAACAACTTTTCGTGTACAATTTCCTGCTCTTGGAACAGCTCATGCGGTTGCCTGTGCAAATGAAGATCTGGAAGGGGAAGTGATTGTAGCTTTTGCTGACACTTTATTTGACAGTAAAGAGAAATTCAATCTGGATGGAGCAGACAGCGTGATCTGGTTGAAAAGGGTGGAAGACCCTTCCCGTTTTGGTGTGGCTGTTCATGAAGGAGAAACTATCACCGGTTTTGTTGAAAAGCCCGAGGAGTTTATTTCTGATCTTGCGATTATTGGAGTGTATTATTTTAAAGATGGAGAAGAATTAAAACGTCAGGTTAACCGCGTAATGGATGATGGACTCAAGGGTCCCGGCGGCGAATATTTCCTTACAGCTGCGCTTGATAATATGATTAATGAAGGGAAAGTATTTAAAATTGCTACCGTTGATGAGTGGCTGGATTGCGGAACACTTCCGGCATGGTTAGAAACTACCGGTGAAATTGTTGCGAAAGAAAATCCAAATTTCAATGCTTCTAGATTTCCTGGATCAGAAATAATTCCTCCGGTTTTTATAGCTGATGGCGTTTCTATTGAGAATAGTAAGGTTGGTCCTCATGTGAGTATTGAGGAAGGGACATCGATCAAGGATTCTAAAATTGAGAATTCAATTATTCGTGATAATGCTACTCTTGAAAACGTCGAAACAATTGGTTCAACTATTGGCGCTTATACCACACTAAAAAATGTTAAGGGAAAAGTAGATGTAGGCGATCATTCAACCTTGGAGATTGAGTGATACAATAGACTAATCTACTCTGAATCTTTTTGTAACAAATACTTTGTCTTAATAATCAATTAAGTGAGCTTTGATTTTGTATTCTCCAGATACTAAATCAAAGTTAAAAATATTTGTTATGTTAAACGTTTTACTTTCATTTGGTTTAAGATCAAAACTTGTTGTCGACAAAAAAACCATAATTTTTTGATGAATCAAAGATTATCTCATCACTAGTAAAGATATAAAACCCATATTGACAACTATCTGAAAACCGGAAAGTGATCGTTTCATCAGTGTAGTTCATCTAAAACATTCTTTGGGAGTGTAACTCCAAGGCTATTCCCGACTTTTCTGATTTTAGTTTCCATAATTTTATCTTGTTATAACATTGTTATAATCCAAAAAACATTTATTTCACAACCGTTATCACTCCATTAAATTTATCAATAATGTAGTTGCTGATTCCTCCCGGTTTTTTATCATTTATATCCCATTTAAAATCTGCCCCGCCAATTAAAATATGATCGCAATCTAATTTCTTGGCAGTTTCTATAATTGTTTTGCCGGGCTCTCCGGTCTCTACCGCCAGCTCAGGATCTATTTCAGGACCACTGTTTTCTTCGAACAGAAATTTCGCCATTTCAACAATTCCTTTGGCGGTATCTTCGCTTTCTTTATTGCTCGCTACAACCAAAATAGTAACTGATGGTTTATTTTTTAATAGAGAACTTAACATTCCGGCGTGTTTAACTGCCTCGCTTGCATATTTACTACCATTTGTTGCTATCAACCAATTTGATGGAAATCCCATAACATTGCTACCTTTTTATATTTACCCTACCGTTAATTTTTAATAAACAAACCGCTGAAAGCATCCTTTAAGATTGGTATCTTTTGCCGATGGATTTTCCACTACAAATACCCGATTCTCACAAGTCCGTTTTTGCGATCATAAGTAAAGCTGCAACTTCAATCAACCAACCTGTATACATTGTTGGGGGATATGTTCGCGATTTTTACCTGGATCGTCTTAAACAAACAGAACCTGACCTCGACTTTGTTACGCTTGGGTCAGGAATTTCTTTAGCAGAAAAAGTTCATGATGCTATAAAAGGCTCTCATCTTTCAGTTTTCAAACAATTCGGAACAGCTCTTGTAAAAACCGATGATTTCGAACTGGAGTTTGTTGGAGCACGTAAAGAAAGCTATCGCAAGAATTCCAGAAAACCTCTGGTTGAAGACGGAACTTTAGAGGATGACCAGCTCCGGCGAGACCTTACCATAAACGCTCTTTCCTGGAGTTTAAATCAAGAAGATTTTGGTACGCTGATTGATCCATTTGGTGGAATACAGGATTTAAAGAAGAAGATTATCCGCACTCCCATTGATCCATTACAGACTTTTGATGACGATCCGCTTCGGATGTTGCGCGCAATACGTTTTGCAACCCAGCTGAATTTTCAGATCGAACAAAAAACTTATGATGCTATCTCTGAAATGGCTCCACGATTAGATATCATTTCGAAGGAAAGAATTATTACTGAGTTGAACAAGATCATTATGAGTGAAAAACCTTCTATTGGATTTGCTCATCTTTTTCATACAGGTTTATTGAAACAATTCTTTCCTCAAATGCACCAGCTTCAGGGGGTAAAAGAAAAAAACGGGCAATCACATAAAGATAATTTCTGGCATACACTTCAGGTGCTGGATAATGTAACAGAATACGGTGGAGATCTTTGGTTAAGATGGGCTGCTATTTTGCATGATATCGCCAAACCACCAACTCAACGCTTTGATAAAAACGCTGGTTGGACTTTTCACGGGCATGATGCTCTGGGAGCAAAATGGACAAAAGGAATTTTCCGTCAATTGGGCTTGCCTTTGGATGAACGAATGAGATATGTACGAAAACTTGTGCGTTTACACCTTCGCCCCATTGCTTTAGTTTCTGAAGAAGTAAGCGACAGCGCCGTTCGCAGACTGATCTTTGAGGCGGGCAATGATGTTGATGATTTGATGACCCTTTGCCGTGCCGACATCACCAGTAAAAATGAAAACAAGGTAGAGCGTTTTCAAAAAAACTTTAATCGGGTAGAAAGGAAGATCAAAGAGGTTGAAAAGAAAGACAATCTTAGAAACTGGAAGAACCCTCTTTCCGGTGAAGAAATTATGGAGGCGCTTCAAATTAAGCCTAGTAAAACAATTGGTGATATAAAAGATGCTGTCAAAGAAGCTATATTAGGTGGGGAAATCCCAAATGATCATGACGCTGCTTATAAATATATGATGAGTAATAAAGAGAATTTTTTAAAGGAAGAGGAAAAGTGAAGGAAGTCTGGATATCGAATTCATACGGAAAAATTAATTTGGGGCTCAATGTTCTGGAAAAACTTGAGTCAGGATATCATAACATAGAAACCGGTTTTTGTTTTATTGAGTGGGCAGACCGCTTTGAAATCACTCCATCAAGCCGAAACAGCTTGGTAATGAGTGACGAAAAAATCCCTGTAGATGATTCAAATTTAATAGTTAAAGCGGTTAATCTTCTTGAAAAAGAAGCCGGCTTAAAAGATCAATTTAAGATCAACGTGCAGAAGAATATTCCAGCCGGAGCGGGACTTGGTGGAGGAAGCAGTAACGCGGCTACAACGCTTCGAATGATTAATAAAATCGCCAATCTAGGTTTACAAGATGCGGATTTAATAGAACTCGGCAAAAAGCTTGGCGCTGATGTTCCTTTTTTCATCCAAGGAAAGCCTGGTTTTGCTACAGGACTTGGAACGGAAATAGAACCTTTGGATATTCAACCTGATGGATGGATCGTAACGATTTTTCCGGGTGAACCAAGTAGTACACCTGAAGCATATCATTTTGTTGAGCCAAACCCGGAGCCGGAATTTTCATTAAAGAAAGTTCTTCTGGAAGAACCATTGGAAGAATGGCAATATCTGATCATCAATGATTTAGAAGCCTCTGTTTTCCCTAGAATGAATATAATTGGCAACATCAAAGATCAATGCTATGAATTTGGCTCGAGCTACGCCTCAATGAGTGGAAGCGGTTCCAGTATTTTTGGGATTTTTGAACAGGATTTTGTTGCAATTCACGCGTATGAGTCGTTTCATAGTCTCGGATTTTCGGCTAATTTAACACGCCCATTTTTTAAACCTGATCTGGGTATTTACAAGAAACAGATCAGTTAATTTATTTACAGATTTAAGATTTTAATTAACTAGCATATACAATGGCTAAAAAGAAAAGTTCTTCAACTCCGTATTTGAGATCGGGAATGGACAAAGATTCCCTCCGCGAAGACATTAAAATGCACCTCCGTCATACGCTGGCAAAGGACGAGTATTCCACAACTAATTGGGATAATTACCGAAGTGTAGTGCTAACATTGATGGATAGGCTAAATGAACGCTGGCTTACTACTCAGCAACATTACCATAATTCCGGCGCCAAGCGAGTGTACTATTTATCCATGGAATATCTGATCGGTAGATTATTGGATAACATGGTGGTAAACCTGGATGTTCAACAGGAAATTGTTGACGCATTGCAAGATGTTGGCTTGGATTATGATGACATCCGAAATGCTGAATGGGATGCAGGGCTTGGAAATGGTGGCTTGGGAAGGCTAGCAGCTTGCTTTCTGGATTCGATGGCAACTCTTGGAATCCCTGCTATCGGATATGGTTTGCGCTACGATTATGGAATCTTTTATCAAACAATGGAAAATGGATTTCAGGTAGAAAAGCCTGATCTATGGTTACGATATGGGAATCCCTGGGACATCGTTCGCCCGAAAGTTCAATATCCGGTTGAATTTTATGGAAATCAGGGAGCTTTTGAAAATGGCGATGACGGACTTCATTATACATGGGAAAATACTCGCAAAGTTCAAGCGGTTGCTTATGACACTCCTATTCCCGGTTATGATAATGGAATTGTAAATAATCTCAGACTGTGGAAAGCAGAATCTGATGCAACTCTGGACCTAAAAAGTTTTAACCAAGGTCAGTACATTGATGCTGTAAAAGACAATCAGCTGGAGCAAAATATTACCCGCGTTCTTTATCCTAATGACAAAGTTTTTGTAGGCCAAGAACTCCGACTAAAGCAGGAGTACTTTTTAGTCTCCGCTTCTATGCAGGATATTATTCGTCGATTTAAAAACGGAACGAACGACTGGAACAAATTTGCTGAACGAGTCGCCATCCAGTGTAATGACACTCATCCAAACCTTGCAATTCCTGAATTAATGCGAGTTTTACTGGACGATGTACATATGCCTTGGGAGAAAGCCTGGAATATTACAACAGAAACAATGGCGTACACCAATCATACCTTGTTGCCGGAAGCTCTGGAAAAATGGCCGGTCTCTTTGATGAGAAATTTACTGCCCAGACATTTAAATATCATTCATGAAATCAATCGTCGCTTTATGGATACCATAAAAGCAACACATGGCAATGATACAGCTAAAATGAAGCGCATGAGTATTGTTGGAGACGGAGAAGATCCTGTCGTTCATATGGCTCATTTAGGAATCGTTGGCTCACGAAAAGTAAATGGTGTTGCTGCTCTTCATTCCAGGCTGGTAAAAGAAACTATGTTCAAAGATTTTGATGAGTTATATCCCGGTAAGTTCACAAATAAAACAAATGGTATTACACCTCGAAGGTGGCTAAAACAGTGTAATCCCGATTTATCCGATCTTATAACTTCGGAAATTGGCGATACTTGGATCACCAAACTGGATGATCTTAAAAAACTTGCTCCATCAGCAAAAAAGAAGACATTTCAGAAGAAGTTTGCAAAGATCAAACTAAAGAATAAAAAACTACTTGCTGAATACATCAAAGAACAAAGAGACATTGATGTTGATCCGAACTCTATGTTCGACATTCAGATCAAGAGAATTCATGAATATAAGCGTCAGCTAATGGCGGCCTTACATGTAGCAACACTTTATAACCGGTTGAAGGAAAATCCAGATCTGGATATTGCTCCTCGTACGGTCATTTTTGGCGGAAAAGCTGCGCCGGGTTATGCAATGGCTAAGCTCCATATAAAGCTGATAAACAGCATCGGAAATATTGTAAATAATGATCCCGAAATAGGTGATAAGCTAAAATGTATTTTCCTTGAAAATTATCGCGTTACTTTGGCAGAAATGATGATACCTGCAGCAGATCTATCCGAACAGATTTCTACAGCAGGGATGGAAGCATCCGGAACCGGAAATATGAAGTTCGCTTTAAATGGAGCGCTCACTATAGGGACTCTGGATGGTGCGAATGTCGAAATCAAAGAAGAAGTCGGCGATGATAACATTTTCATTTTTGGTTTAACTGTAGAAGAAGTTGATGAGCTTCGTCAGCAGGGATACAATCCTTGGGATTATTACAATTCCAACTACGAGCTGAAAAAAGTAATCGATCAGATTCGAACCGGATTCTTTTGTCCGGAAGATCCTACGCTTTTTCAACCAATCATAGATGCTCTTTTACATAAAGGCGATTACTTTATGGTTCTAGCTGATTATGAAACCTACGTTAAAAAGCAGGAAGAGGTCGAGGAGCTTTACAAGAATCCATCGGAATGGAATAGAAAAGCGATATTGAATGTTGCTAAAATCGGAAAGTTCTCGAGTGACCGTACAATCCTTGATTATGCTGATGAGATCTGGCGAGCAAAGCCGATGACACTAAAAAAGAAATAAATACACTTTCTTACTATCTGAAAGGGGAATCACTGATTTTCCTTTCGGATATTTATAGATCCATTCACTTGTCGTATAAAGCTGTAACCCAGTTAATAGCTTCTTCTCTGGTTTTTACTTCATTTTCACTCATCATTTTTATAAGCTTGAAAGGGGTTTCATATGCTTGCTTATGGTATGAGTTTAATCTATCCAAGAATACAGGAGACTGGTCAGTAAAAACTTCTTGTGCAAGATCTGCCGGAAAATTATTCTCTAACAAAAGTTTTAAGTTTTCATCATACCTCCATAAAGCCCCTCCACTTAATATGCTTTTGACTTCTTCTTTATATAATTCCCAATTAACAGTATCTATTAACTTGATATGCGTCAACATGAGAGTTGAAGCCAGCGTGCTGTTATAATCGCTTGGCCCCAGAATTTCTTGAAATTGTACCTGAAGATCTTCTTGTGTTGGTTTGGTAGTTGCCAAAATTAATAATGCCCATATTCTATTTATTTGGTTACCGTCTTTCTTTAATGTTTCTCTGGCCTTTTCATAATTATCCAGTGTATTTAGGCTATTTATATGGGCAAAAAAATTATTCCTAAATTCCTTTTCGTGATCCTCTGCAACCATTTTATAAATTGCTTTATATTTCATGTACAGTTTTTCCCCATCGCTTCTAATAAACTGAGATAAAAATCCTAAAGAGTTATAATTATTTCTATCGTTCAGGGAAACCTCAGGAGCATTCCATTCATTGATCGTATCTAATGTATCTGCTGGGAAAGAATATTTTATAATTCCATACTCTTCTTCATTTTCTACTACTGAAATAAGCCCGAAATTACTATTAACATGAACCGTGCTTGTAGCTTCGAACCCCAGTTTTGATTCCATTAATGCACTACAAGCATACAATGGTTGCGGAATTATTGTGTTTTCATTTTGAGAGGCTTTCAATAGATCTACAATATCTTGAGCAGAATAGTTTTTAAGCCCAATAAATTCTAAATAATAATCCGGATTTGCCTCTACTAAATTCTTTCGGTTTGCTATCTCCTTTTCATCAACAGTAATGGATTTTGACCCAATACACCCTTGAAGAAATACCAATATTAAAGCTAGCACTATATTTTTACTCATAACTATATACTAATTAGTTATATAAATGATATTTTTTACCCAATATCAAATTCTTTTATTAGTCTTTATTTCCAAAACTATTAAAGTCATTACCAATTGACAGGTATAGAACCAAAAGAATTTCTTAAATCCCTCGTCTAATTCATTAAATTAGCTTTAGTGGAAGAAAAAGAATTCATACAAAAATTAAGGGATAAAGACCGAAATGCATTCATGCAATTGGTTCGCGAATACAAAGATCCTCTTCTTAATGTTTGTTTTGGATACTTAAAAGATGTAGATGATGCCGAAGACTTGACTCAGGAAGTTTTTACAGAAGTGTATAAGACCATCGGTAATTTCAAAGAAGAAGCTTCCCTTTTTACCTGGATGTACAGAATAGCTATTTCCCGCTCTTTGGATGAACTTAAAAAGCGACGAAGCCTTAAACGTGCCGCTTATTTTGAGAAACGGGTTCGTTCTGAAGCTGCTGAATTAGAAATGAGCCAAAAAGTTTCTGACTTCTCTAATCCTGAAGAAGAACTACTCCAAAAACAACAGCAAGAATTCATTAAGTATTGCCTTAATGAACTACCCGAAACGCAACGAACTGCTTTTGTTTTAAGTCAACAAGACGGGCTCAGTTACAAAGAAATCGCAGAGGTCATGGAAAAGAGTTTGTCCTCTATAGAATCCTTGGTTCACCGAAGTAAACAGAACCTCAGGAAGATTATGGAGGGCAATTATGAAAATTATTTTTAGCCCGCACAAGTTTTTACAACCACTGTCGCCTAATACAATATCCGAAGAAATATGAAATCAAATAAACACATACAAAACCATTTAGATCAGTTGATGAATTCAGCTGAAAATCCAAGTCAGCTTTCTACCAGCTCTGATTTTGAGGATAATCTATTTGCTCGATTTGATGCTATTGACGCTCAAACCAAGCCCAAATCTGCTACTATATTTTCTATTTCTGAGATTCAGAAATATGCTGCTGTTATTTTATTTTTGGTGTTAAATATTTCCGTGATCCTCTTTTATACAACCAGTACCGATAGCAGTGATGATCCTCAGGATATAGTTTCTGAATATTCGGATGAGTATTTCCCTGACTACGCAACCTTAACTTCTTTGGAGTAAGAAAATGGGACTTTTTGAAAACAAACGATTTACTGTCATTTCAATTTCTGTGTTAGTAATTCTAAATCTCATTCTTATTGGGTTTATTACGGTTTCTGCTTTTGATAAGCGAGACCGTAACAGAAAAGGTAGTGACGACCGTCGTGCAGAATACATCGCAAAAAAACTGGGTTTTTCAGATACCCAGAAAGAAGCGTATGATTCTTTAAATACCCAGCATCGCAACGCAACCGATGAACTTCAGAGAATCATCAACGATAAAAGAAGAGAAGTTTTTTCGTTGACGCGGGAAGAGAATAATTCTCCAGAAGTAGCGGATTCTCTAACTTCAGAAATAGGAATCCTAGTTTCGAAAATGGAGTTCAGAACCTACGAACATGTCTTAAATGTAAGAGCATTGTGTACTCCCGAACAACTTGAAACTCTGGATTCGTTGGTTCAGGCGATGATCAAGTCCCGCAGACCTAAGAAAGAAGCAACCAATGATAAAGTGCCTCGTAATCTCGGAAAGAAAGTTCCGCCTCCCCCACAAAATTAAGTATGGTGCGATTCTGTAAGATTTGTTTATTTTCTCTCAATCTAACTAAGAAAATATGCAAGCTGACTCTACATCGACATTACCTAAACTTGAGCAACTGACGCCGTCAGAAGTTTTTGATTATCTTGGTAATCTTCTTAACAAAACTCTGTTTGAACTAAAGGAAACACCTGTTACACTGCTTTCCATTTGTATTTTTGTTTTCTTTTTGATTGGGTTTACTTATTTAGGCGGGTTCATAAAACGCTTGTTGAATCAAAAGATCTTACCTCGTTTTATAAGTGACTCAGGATTGCGATTTACTTTAGCCAGAATGACTCAGTATGTTGTAATGATCATCGGAGTGCTGGTTTCATTCCAGTTTGTTGGAATTGACCTTACTGGACTTGCCGTGATCTTTGGTTTCCTCTCTGTTGGTATTGGTTTTGGTTTGCAGAATATTACCTCCAACTTTATCTCTGGATTGATTGTGCTTTTTGAACGCCCCATTAGTATCGGGGACCGTGTTTTAGTTAATGATATTGAAGGGGATGTTCAGGAGATTAACATTCGGTCTACCACCGTAAAATCAATCAATAACATTTCAGTGATTGTTCCGAACTCTGAATTCATCTCAAAGAATGTGGTGAATTATTCTTACGGCGATCCAACCTACCGTTTGGTGATTGATGTAGGCGTTGCATATGGTTCTGACCTAGACAAAGTGCTGAAAGCGCTTAATGAGGTTGCTGAAGAAAACACCTCTATTCTGGATCATCCCAAACATGATGTCCACTTGCGTTCATTTGGGGATTCTTCCTGGAATATGAAACTGTTTGTTTGGGTAGCCAATGTGAAAGACCACTATATTATAATGAATGAGTTGAATCAGGCTATTGTTCGGAAATTCAGAGAGTATGATATCGAAATTCCTTTCCCTCAAAGAGATATCAATTTTAGAAATGCGATGCCGAAGGGTGAAGAAGGGAAAAGTGAAAAAGAAGACGTGAAGGCTGGCGCGTGATAAGACTAACCAAGAATTTATGCGGGAGTCCCTAATCCTCAAGCTCAGATTTACTAATACACCCCTAAACCACTTTCAAGAGGGGACTTAAAAAAAGAGTCCATTTAATTCCGAATTCTTCACGCGCGTTCTTTTTTGCAAACTTAGACAGAGAATGTGACCAAAAAATTATTCCTCTCGCATTGAACACCGATCAACCATTATCAAAGTTCTGAGCAAATCCCGGAACAAAATCTCTATCTATCCCTTATAATTAGAGAGTGGTTAAATTAATTTCGGGTTTATATGTTCGAACAAGTGCACATACTATTGGATGTTACCATTGCCTTAATTTTGGGTGGCATCCTTGGATTAGAACGGGAATGGAAACAAAAGCCTGCAGGGTTCCGAACCAATATGATTATATCTGGTTCTGCAGCATTACTGGTTTCTTTAGGAAGAGTTGTGATCGTAGATTTCAATCAGCTTATTGAATCAGGCGGGCTTGGAGTCGATCCAATCCGAATGGTTCATGCGGTAGTGGTTGGTGTCAGTTTTATTGGAGCAGGAACTATTTTGAAAAGCTCATCCAGTCAGGTAGTTCGTTATCTTACCACAGCTGCAACAATCTTAATGGCCGCCGGAATCGGAATAAGTATTGCATTAAAACAATATTGGTTGGGAGTTGGAACTACTTTAATTCTCGTAGTTATTAATTATCTCTTTGGCTATTTGAATAAATTCATTAGTAAAAAATCGGATTATGATCCTAATTATCAGAAAGAAAGCGGCGTTAAGAAGTAAGCTTCTTCTGGATATCTCTTTTCCCTCTTTCCTAAGCTCTGCTTGGGAACCTAAACAGGAGCTCTTGCTCCCTGTTATTTCTCCTTTCCTCATCCCTCAATTTCTGTCAGACGGACTCTAGCCGTCAGACAGAAAATATACAACAAAAAAATGGCTAACCGCCTCTTTTACAGCGATTAACCATTCATAAATTAGCGAGATTCCGGATCAAGCCCGGCATGACTATCTGTTAATTTTGAATTTTTCCACCTTTGCTTTCAAATTCCTGAATGATGTTATCGTACTCACCATCCCAAACAGCTTTTAAGCGTTCGAATTGAACGTCAACTTTTCCAGCCAGGTCTTCAAATACAGCATATTGCTGTTGAGTTGGTCTGCCGTATCCGGTTGCAATAGTGCTTGCCAATGCAGCCAGCTTGTTATTCAGTTTGATCTGGAAATTCAACACATCCTGACCTGATTCCGCTTTTGTCTGGATGAGTTCATTTTCAATCTCAGACATTACTTTCAACATAGTTTTGGCTTTTTCCTGAAGCTCTTCGTTGTCTTTGGCTTCTGCCATCATTTCATTGAGCTCTTTACGCACTTCACGAATTCGATTGATGGTTTTGTGTGTAGTATCCAGCTTTGCTTTTACAGTTTTCACCAGCTCAAACTGAGCAACAAAGTCTCGCTGAGATACATTTACTAATCTCGGATCTTTTACTACTTCAAACGTTCGTTCGCTAACCATTTCATCGCCGATATGCATCTTAACTTTATAGCTTCCCGGAATTGCAGATGGACCTGAAGTATTTCCTGCCCAAAGAATCTGAGTTCCATCAATTCTTGTTACATCAGGATAGTCAAGTCCCCAAACAAACTTGTTCAAGCCTGCATCAGCGGAAACCACGCTTGGACGGGTTTGGTTTTCTTCTTCGTAAAAAGTTGAAGATTCTTTTACCGGACGATCGTTGTCATCTTTTACACTTGAATAGGTGCGAATAGTATTTCCGGAAGGATCAATGATTTCAAGCTTGATCTCTTCTTCAACACCGTTCTTCAACGAGTAATAAAATACAGCCCCCCGTTCAGGGTTTTGACCAATCGTGGCTCCCGGTCGGCTAAAACTTGGTCCGCCGAATAAGTACGTTTTTTCCGGTTGAAATAAGTGATTCTCTGCCTTAGCAATTTGATCGCTCATTTGATGCAGAACCGGAAGATCATCCAATACCCAAAAAGATCGCCCTTGAGTTGCTACAACTAAGTCCTTATCTCTCTTATGAACCGCTAAGTCAGTTACCGGAACAGGAGGTAAATTCAGTTGAAGATCTTGCCAGTTTTCTCCTGCATCAAAAGAAACATATACTCCGGTTTCTGTACCTGCGTACAACAGTCCTTTTTTATTTGGGTCTTCACGAACCGCACGAGTGAAATCCATTGCAGGAATTCCATTGGTTATTTTATTCCAGCTTTTACCATAATTGGTGGTTTTGTAGATCATTGGCTGGAAATCGTTGAACTTGTATCTTGTTGCAGCAAAGTACGCTGTTCCGGCATCATGATGAGAAGCGTCAATAATACTGATCATAGTTTCCGGCAAACCCTTAGGAGTTACGTTTTCCCAAGTGTTCCCATTATCGCGGCTGATGTGAATTAGACCGTCATCAGAGCCTGCCCAAAAAGTACCTTCCTGAACAGGAGATTCTACAAACGTAAAGATCGTGTTATAATATTCAACAGAGGTATCATCTTTTGTAATCGGGCCACCGGATTCTTTCTGCTTTTCTTTATCATTTCTTGTTAAGTCATCACTAATTGTTTCCCAACTCATTCCTTCATCGGTTGAGCGATGCACATGCTGAGACGTAGTATACATCACATCAGGATTGTGAGGCGAAATTATAATCGGAAATGTCCACTGGAAACGATACTTCAATTCTTCTGCTCCGGCTCCCATTGGGTTATCAGGCCATACATCAACACGATCACTTAACCCTAATTCTCTATCATATTTGTTCAGGTAACCACCATAACTACCACCAAAAGTTACGTTCGGATCTTCCGGATCAGGAGCGATATATCCACTTTCTCCACCGGCTACCGGCCACCAATCACTTTCATCTATTCCAAAACCATTGGTTCTGTTTTTGATTGCAAACGTACTGTTATCTTGCTGTGCTCCGTAAATCATATAAGGGAATTGATTATCAGTTGTAACCTGATATATCTGAGCTGTAGCTGACGTGTAATACGAAGACCAACCCTCACCACCGTTGTAGGTTACTTGTCCACCGCCATCGTCACCGATGATCATTCTTTGCGGATCATTCGGATCAATCCAAAGATCATGATGGTCACCGTGAGGAGTTCCAATTCTGCTGAATGAACTTCCTCCATCTGTTGATTTGTGAAAGCCTACGTTTAAAACATATACCCCATTTTCATTTTTAGGATCGGCAATTACTTTGGAATAATACCAAGCTCTTTGGCGAAGATTTCTGTCTGCACTTATTCTTCTCCAAGTGTCTCCTCCATTTTCTGAGCGAAAGAGTCCACCACCGTTTTGATTTTCAATAATTGCCCATACTCTGTTCGAATTTGCCGGAGATACAGCTACTCCAATTTTTCCTAATAGCCCTTTCGGCATTCCAGGAAATTTTGAAATTTCTTCCCAGGTTTCGCCACCGTCTTTACTTCTGAACAAACCACTACCTTCACCGCCACTGCTCATTTCCCAGGGATTTCTGTAAGCTTCCCAAAGTGCTGCGAATAAAATTCTAGGATTATTCGGATCAACAGCAATATCTACAGCGCCTGTTTTAGCATTTCTGTACAACACCTTTTTCCAAGTCTCTCCTCCATCAGTAGATTTGAAAACCCCTCGTTCTTCGTTTCCTTCTTCTCCAAAGATCTGACCCATGGCAGCTACCCAAAGTACATCATCGTTTGAAGGATGAACTTCTATGTCGCCAATAAACTGGCTTTGACCCAATCCAATATATTTCCAGGTTTTTCCTGCATCAGTAGACTTATACATTCCATCACCTGCGCTCATATTTCCACGTATATCCGTCTCACCCATCCCAACGTAAATTACGTTAGCATCTGATGGTGCGACGCTTACAGCGCCGACTGAGCCTGTTTTAAAATAATCGTCAGAAACGTTTATCCAGCTACTTCCACCATCGGTAGTTTTATAAACTCCACCTCCGGCAAATCCCGTGTAAAAAGTATAGGATTGAGAAGCATGGCCTGATACAGCTACAGAACGCCCCCCTCTATATGGTCCAATATTTCTGTATTTCAGATCTTTAAAAAGTTCTTTTTTATATGTGGGAGAATCAGTTTCTTCTCCATGCCCAAAGATTTGTGCGAACGAAACATCCGTCATTAAAATTGCTAAGATCACAGAGAACGCTGCGATCGTAAATTGCTTACTTACCTTCATTTTAGCACCGATTAGTTAGTTATTACAGAATTGAATAACTGAATGTATCGCTAGAGAAGCAAGTAATGGGTAAAAAGTTGTGAATGAGTAAGGGATTCTATTTCACAAAATTAATTCTGTCGTTAATTATGAAAAAGCACGCTACCGAGTTTTTGCGCTCTTTGATCTTCTAATATTTCAAATCTTTTAAATCTCTGTAGCGACCTAGTTCTATTTTCAGTGCTTGGAGATATTAGTTCTAAAACTGCTGCGATAGAAGGGTCATTTATATCACCTAACTGGAAACCCAAAATCAAATTGTTAAATATTAGAATATCCGGCTGTAACATTTCGGATAATTTATTGGTCTCCACAGAATTCGAATATCTGAGTGTAACCGGTACTATTGCGTAATCATTTGCAGGGTTTGCGTCACTGCCTAATATAACTTCAGTACCAAAAAACATACCGCTTGTCGGCTCTCCAATTAGAGTAACATTCATATGAGGAACTAAACCGCTTATCAACAACTCGCTAGTTGAAGAGGTTTCATTATTAGTCAAAAAGTAAATATCAGTTAAGCCAAGGTTTTCGGCTTTTTCTGAAAAATTTAGCATTAACCTATCCGAATTAGCCCCTTCTTCATCAATTATTTTCTGTTGAATGTCGTTGTTGTATTCGAACCGAACAAAAACTTCTTCTCTCTGAGCTGCCGCGGGAGATACCAAAGCGTTTGCTAAATTTAAGGCGGCATCGAAGTTACCACCTTCATTATGCCTAAGATCTACAATCATTTCAGTAACACCTTGTGACTTCATCTCTGCGAAAGCAACATTTACGCTATCTATATATTTATCTTCTTCTCCCGAAAGAAATCTTGAATAGAAGAGATATCCGATTTTTTTGTCTTTTACTTCCAAAATGTCTTTATAAACAATCGGGTTTAAATCAAACTCTCCTTTCGAAACTGTTACTGTACTATCCAATGAAGTAATTGTGCCCTCTCTGGAATTAAATACCCCAAGTCCATATGTAGCAGAAGAAAATGAATTAAAGAATAATGCTCTTGCATTTATTGTATTTAACGCCACTCCTTCGATTTCTAAAATAATATCTCCTCTCTTGAATCCTGCTAAATCTGCTGGAGTTCCCGGATAAACAAATTCAACAATTATAAAGACTCCAATGGTGTTAGATAATCGCCCAAAGGAAGCTGAGATTCCTGTAGTTAATACTTGCCCTGATAAATCGTTCTCGAAAAGCTCAACATCTTCTACTATAAAAGAAACTTCGTCTTCAGGATGAAGAATACTTCCAAAATATGCTCCGGGAGGTATGGAACCATTATCATTGTCCGGAACCCTTTCGTTCCAGAAATACCTTGCTTCCATGTTTGTTCTTATGAACGAATTTATTTCCTTGAATTCTCCGCTGTCATCTTTTATGCACCCCGATATAGAAAGCATAAACCCTATTAATAATAAGAAACAGAGATTTTTCATATTGACTTGGTCTAATTTTTAACCAAATACAAATCGGAATGTAATGGTTCCCCACTGAGCTTGTTGTGGCACCCCGCTTGGAAGTTTAGAAAATTTCCAGCTTCTTAATGTTCTTTGAACTTCTTTTTCGAGTTCCGGATTCATTTTTTTTAGAGGTATTATTAGCCCGACAGAACCATCTGGCTTTACCTGAAAGCGAACTGATATTACACCTTCTGTATTTGCTGTATTTTGCGGCAGGGGTTGAACCATTGGATCACGTTCAATATTACCTTCCCATTTTAACTCGTAAGGTGCAGATTTTTCATCGTCTGTCCCCGTTCCTGCATCGGCATTGGTTTCACCTGTATTTCCTTTTATATCTCCGCTTTCTTTTGCTCCTTCATTTACTTCCAGATCTTCTTTAGCTTGTGGCGGAATTTCTATCTCTTCTTTTACTTCTTCTGACGTTTTTTTGGTCGGATCAACTACCTCCGTCTTTGGGGTTTCTACTTTCTCTTCTTTTACATCTTTTACTTCATCCGGCAGATCAACGGGTTTAGTAATTTCTTCCTTGGTTGTTTCCGGTTTTTCTTCAGGTTTCGGCGTTTCCTCAACTGGTTTTTCTGTTTCCACTTCGGAAGGGTTTGGTCTTTTTGCTACCTCATCTTCTTTTATCTCTGAAAATTCCGCAAGCTTTCCGGATCTGAATTCTCCAAATTCAACTTCAATAAAAGACGGTCTGTAATTCTGATTCATGTCCAATGTATACCATAATGAAAACAGTACCATAACAATACTCAAACTTAACGTCACCGTTAGTGCAAAACTATCGTCTTTAGTAAATTTATTGTTATTCATGTTTTTGTCCTTATAGCGAACTTTGTTCTGTAGCCATTACAAGATTGAGTTCTAATGCTTTTCCTACATTCATTACATAAACAGCATCGTCTACTTTTGCATCTTTATCCGCACGTAATATAATCGTTTTACTTTGTTTATTATTGCGTACAGAGCGAATTTGCAGGGCTAAGGAAGTTTTTGCGGTTAAATCCCCATCCACATAAAACTCCCCATCTTTTGTTATAGCAACGGAAATAAATTCATTTTGCGTAGTTGATCCTGACTCTGCTTTAGGAATATTAACTTTAATACCAAAATTAGTAACAAAGGAAGATGTAAGTAAAAAGAAGATAAGTAACAGTAATACAATGTCAGTCAATGAAGACTGAGAAAATAATGATAATGGTGTTAAACGTTTATCTCCTCTTCTAAAATCGCGCGCCATAATTATGCCTGCTTTTTAGGTGCCGGTGATTGTAATAGATCCATGAAATCTGCGGATGCGTTTTCTAATTCAAAAATCGATCTGTTAATTTTACCTAATAGAAAGTTATAAAACCCGAATGCAATCAATCCCACAATAAGTCCTGCGGCTGTGGTAATTAACGCTTCCCAGATTCCACCCGCTAATTCACTCGGGTTAACATTTCCCTGAAGCGATTGAATATCCATAAAGGCTTGTATCATCCCCGTAACTGTTCCGGTAAACCCTAATAGCGGTGCAACTCCCGCTATGGTCGCTAACCAGTTCATTCTTTTTTCAAGGAAGAAAATTTCTTTTTTACCTGCATTATCGATAGCGTCCTCAATATCTCGAATCGGGCGGCCCAATCTTTTTATTCCGGCTTTAATGATTCGTGCAAGCGGTTTATCGTAATCGTCACAATAAGCCACTGCGTCGGCTTGCTTGCCGGACTTTAACATCCCTTCCACCGATCCTAAGAATCTTTCGGTGTCAGCGTGAGACCTGTTTAAAGCGCGCCACCTTTCCACGATCACATAAATAGCGAACATGAACAGCACAAAGATCGGGATCATTAAAACCCCACCTTCTATTAGCAGATCAAATAATGTTAAGGTTTCACCTTCAAGTGCCGCGGCCAGAGAATCGGCAACTGCGGTTGAGTCTTGCTGTAGTAAAAGAAGGATGTTCATGAAAATTGGAGTGTTTAGATTTTTGTGATGATATAATTTCCTAGAAGGCTTGAATCTACTTGTTCGGCTGCAATTGCAGCATCTGTTAGTGACTTAAACTGACCGATACTAATCCGGTAAAGTGTACCATACTGTTCAGAAGGTCTTTCTTTGATGATAGTTCTATATCCATCTTCCGTAAGTTTTTTGAACTGAGCGTCTGCTCCGGCCTTGCGACTTAATGTGTATAGCACAATTGTATAACCATTGTTCCCGGTTCCTGTCACTGTTCCCTTTAGCCCGTAAGGTTCTTCGTCAGTTTGATCATTTACCGGAGTGATAATTCCGGCATTTCCCGGAGCTTTCTCGTCTGCTACCAATGGTGCCAGGTCGTTTTCTCTTGGATTCGTTTCTTGCTGTTGTCCAGATTCTTGTTCAGAATTTTCATTTGATGCCCTTTCCTCATTAGCAGTCGATAAATTTTCGTCTCCAGATTCTGAAGCCGCTTTTTCATCCGTTACTTCGGGTAACGTTTTAACAGGTGATTGCTCTTCCTGAGGTTGATTTATTTGAGGAGGTGTACTATTTGGCTGGTTTACGGGTGGTGTAGTTTGAGCCATCTGCGTTTTATACTTTGGTGGTGTAACACCATCAATATCAATAATTCCAAAATAAGCTAATATATACCCTGTACCGCCTAAAATTACTAACGCCAGTATCATATATAGAAAAACCGGAGAATTCTGTTTTCTATCTTTGGGGGTTTTCAGGCGTTTCTCTTTTTTAGTGTCAGAAGCTGCCTCATCTTCGTCCGCTTCATCACTTTCGTTATCTTTTTCTTTCGACTTAGGTACATTTCCAGAAGACACATTTGTTACCACAGGTACAAAATCTTCCTCCTCTTCATTTTCTAACTCGGCAAAAGGATCATCAAAATCATTAGTTTTTGCATCATCAGCGCTCTCTTCTAATGCTGAAAAATCGATCTCTTCTTCTGATTCAGATTCTGTTTCGTCTATATGATTCTCTTCATTTTGCAGATCTTCCATTTCATCTTCTGATGCAAAAATATCTTCCTCATCTACTAGTTCAGAGCCTTCTGTGGCGTCTTCACCAAACAATCCTGAAAAAGCATCTTCCTGATCATCTTCCTTATGAGCATCTATTCCCCATTGATCCGGACCTGCCTTTTCTTCTTCCTTTTCGGCATCTAATTCTTCTGATGTTTCCGAAATTTCTTCCTGTTCACCTTTAACTGAAGTCTCTTCAATTTCTTCCTCAACTAAAGAAGGTGTTTCAGTCTTTTCTTCCAGGTCTTCGACGATCTCACTAAAAATATCTTCTTCCTGATCCTCATTTTCTATCTCTTCTTCAACTACAGCTTCTATATCTTCGTCTTCAAGCTCTTCTTCTTGAGACCGACTTTCATGTTCTTCTGCTTCGTTAAAAAGTTCTGCAAAAGGATCTTCGTACTCATCCGATTCTTCTTCCGGCTTATTTCCATCCAGAATACCTTGAATTGGGTTCTCTTCTAATTCTTCTTCCGGATTAGGGCTTTCTTCAACTTCACCGCCCGGAAGTTCAATAGGCTCCATCCCAACATATTTGTAATTGATCTCTGTTTCCAGTTCTTCAGATGGAATAAAAAGTATGTTTGAACCCAGTTTGCTGAATATACCAAACCCGTCTACTTCATATCCTTCGCCTTCATCAAAAGCCGTTTTTATATCGTCGATTAGCTCTTTCAGGTACTTTTCAACTTTATCTTTTGCGAGCCCGGAATTTTCAACAAGCAATCCGATAAACTTCTCGTTATCTATCAACATAGCTTATTCCTCCAGATCTGCTTTAAATTCAATATTGTCTTTCGGAGGCTGCATTATAAGTTTTCCATCAGCTCTTTTCTCTTGTTGCTGGCTTGTATGTTCAGCTTTAAAAGTCCCCAAACCCTTAACTTCTACAGAGTTTTTCATGATGATTTGATCACGAATTGTAAGACCGAATGCTTTTAAAAAATCCTTTGTCATAAGCTTATAATATTACTTTTATACCTCCAAAAATTTGGAATGGTCGCTCCTGATAACCTTCCCAAACTTCATAGTTTTGCCCCAGAATATTCAACACTTTGAAATAAACCCCAAATTTTTCATTGATCTTATATTCTGCCCCTGCATTCACCAACAGATATCCATCTAAATTTTGTGCATTTCCCGGATCTTCACGTTCTCCAACCAATTGTGCCCAAGAATTTATCGTGAGCGGATCAAATGGTTTAAATGAAAATGTTCCTTCTGCTCCCAATCTTTCCTGAAAAGGGATGTCACCACCACTTTTTAGCTCCGGACGTTGTGCGTACACTAATCCATCGAACCAAACCTTATCACTTATAAATTGCTGAGTAATACCAAATTCAAGCTTAAAATTAGACGCATCAGCGTAATTTAATTCATAGAAAGTTTGTGCAGTTGTAGCACCAAAACTCCTGTTCTCTCTGGTGTAAAAAGAATGATTATCTATCGCTCTGTATGAAACATTTCCAAATAATTTTGTTGATTCAAGAGGGCTGAATTCAACTCCGCCATTCACACCAAAAACGTATTGGAATTGAAGTGCCGAACTAACATTCAAGAATCTGTTATTCTGATGGTGCTCCCAAATAGATCCCATTTCAGGGCGAGTATAAATCTCTCCCACTAAATTAAGCCCTTCTTTTATCGAATGGTTTAAGCTCGCATCAGAAATAAATAAAGCTTTTTGCCTGAATCCGTCCGACACGTATGCCACTCCACCTTCAATTTCTATCTCCGTTTCATAATTGAATAAGGTACTATATCCAAAAGTAGCGGATGAATTAATCCACTGTGTATCACTGTTATTTTCTGCCGTGTAATTACCGCCATCAACTTTGAGTTTAATACTAAACACATCATATAAACTTGAACCCGCCCATTTTTTTTTAAAACCTGCACGAATAAACTGTTCTTTTTGATTACCTCTAAGCGCCGCATTTGGAGCCATCAAATCAACATCAAGCACGGAACCATTTGCATAAAGTTCCCATCCCTCTACAGCATTGGAGTTATTTTCCAGAATAAAACCTGCATTAAATCCTTTGTAATCTTTCTCTGATGTACCCGAATTATCTGACGGAACATTGCCTGAAAGCTCAAACAAGTGATTGAAGTCACTGAATACTCCTGCTTTTGTCGAAAGTCTTGCCCCTCCACTTAGTTTGGTTCCATAAACACCATTTATATCTAAGAATCTAAACCCCGAATTTTGATCATCCAGATGACCATCGGAACTTGAGAAGTCCACATTTAGAGAGGCAATGCTTTGCTCACTCAATCTTCTCAGAGCATAAGCTTCTATTTCAGGCGTGATATAACTTCCAATCCCTGCTTTAATAAACGCTGTTGTTCTTGGTGGTTTTTGCAATATAGATTTGGCAGGCGGTTCGGGTCTGTCAAGCCTTGTCAGAGCTATACTTGCAACCGCATCTTTATCCGATTCCATAAAAGGAATTCTGTTTGGATCAATGCGAAAAACCCTGGGTTTAGGATTAAATCCTAAGATTGGCTGACGCCTGATTCCCGGAAATCTAGCTCTGAATTCGCTCCTGATCTCAATATCCTGAGGATCTATTTCAGGCAATAATGAATTTTGAGTATTCCCGGACTGAGCGAACACCGCCGGGCAAATGATGAGCAGAAGTAAAGGGATTGCAAAATAAGATCGTTTCATCGTCAAAAAAGAAGTTTTAAGAATGTACTAAAAATTTAGGGCAAGGTTAACCTGCGTACGTCAAAAGATGTACTACTTTATTCTGAGCTTGTTCCCTCAGTTTTAGCTGTGTGTTTTAGTGCAACATATTTATCAATCGCTAATAATATTGGAGTACTGATAATTATGACGGCTAAAGTAGACGCATGCGTTATGGTTCCGTATGCCAATCCAATTGTTTCCGGTACAGCGTAAAGTAAAAACAAGCTCTTTGTTATGAATAAATGATAGGTTCCAACTCCACCTGGTGTTGGTATTATAATTCCAACTGCAGAAACCATTGTAAGCACCAGTGCATCAGCATAAGACAGATCATAAATTGTATGCATATCGAACATCCAGAAAGGAATATAAGTCATCCCGATATAGCACACCCAGATCAGCGCAGTGTACAGCACAAAAAGAGGCCAGTTTTTGAGTTCCCTTACAGCAAGTACACCATCTACAAAAGTCTTTGAGATCTCTTTGAATTTTACGAAGCCTTTGGCTATAACCTCAACTTTCGAGCTTAAAGCTTTTAACAAAAAGTATAATATTGCAAAACCTGTTACTGCGATTCCAAGATATTTACCGAGTGTAAAAGCAAACGAAAGCAAAACGCCTGAGTCAGTAATATCTATTCCAAATAAATTGCTTAGTATCTCGGGATCAGAGATCATAAACACTACAACAAAGGCCATTAGCAAAAGCAAACTCAGCATATCTATAATCCGCTCAAGAACTATGGTGCCTATGAGTTTACTGTTACTTTCATTAATCTGCCGCGCCACATACACCGGGCGTGTTACCTCTCCAAGTCTTGCAAAGGGAATATTAGAAAGATAGCCAACCATCACTCCCGTAAAAAGAGTCACCCTGTGTGGAGTCTTGTCTTTATCATAAAACAATAACCTCCATCTTTCAGCTCTAATAAAATGTGCTGTGAGTGTGGCCAAGAAGAATGGCAAAATCCATCCGTAACTCATAGTTTTGGATGCTTCAATAACCTGTTCAAATTCTACTTCTTTAAAAGCGATCCAAAGAAAAAACCCTGCTACTAAAATCCCCGCTAGTACTTTAAGTGCTGTTTTCAAGATCAGTACCTGGTATCTACTATTTCTGCATCCTGAGGATACCGGAGAACAAACAGTTCTTCGTTTTTGGGGAGAAAAGCTCCGTTTTTAAATGTGGTCACAATCTGGTTGTCCGAAAAATCGTAAGCTGTAATACTTATTGGATTAGCTTCGGAATCGACAATTATTTCAACGGTTAAATACAAAGCGAAGTCATCTTCCGTAGTCATTGTTATTTTTGTTCTGCCGTTATCCATTTTCTTTTCGGAAATAGTATAGGTAGAATCTACTCCGTTTAACATTCTTGATGGTGCAAAGTCATCGTCTTCTTCTGAGTAATCACTGATAATGACTCTGTTTCTAACCTCATCGTACACTCTGGATGTCACTCCATCTACGATCAATAATTGATTTTCACTATCTAAACGATATTTATCTGAAGAAACCCAAATTTTACCATCACTCGCCAGTGATTCATCAGTATAAGAGTCGAAATACGTATGTTCAAAATCTGCTACAAAAACCTGCCCGTTTTCAAAATTTGCTCGTAACTTTGGGAATATCTTATTCTGGGCTTGAACTCCGATTGTTGTTATCAATAATAAAAGCGTGATAAAACTACAGATTTTCAAGTCCATCAAAGATCTCTTGTAATTCTTCTTCTTCCTGAACGAGAACATCGCGTGCGGTACTTCCTTGATATGGTCCAACGATTCCTGCATTAAATAATTGATCTATGATTCTGCCGGCTCTGTTATAACCGATTTTTAATTTTCTTTGTAGTAATGAAACCGATCCCTGCTGATGCAATACAACTACTTTTGCAGCCGCCTGAAACATCTCATCTATGTCATCTAACGGATCGGGTATGCCTACATTGTCTTCTTTAATTATTGGCAGATGAAACGGCTCTTTGTATCCTGCCTGTTGACCAATAAATGTGTTGATTCGATCTACCTCTTCTGTAGAAACAAACGCGTTTTGAATACGGGTCATTCCCGCGCCGTTGGTGAAAAGCATATCACCGGCTCCAACCAATTGATCTGCTCCACCCACGTCTAAAATTGTTCTGGAATCTACTTTTGAAGCAACCTGATATGCGATTCGTGCCGGGAAATTCGCCTTGATAGTTCCCGTAATTACATTTACAGACGGCCTTTGAGTTGCTACCACCAAGTGAATTCCAATTGCACGAGCAAGCTGAGCCAATCTGGCAATCGGTTCTTCAATTTGCTTTCCGGCAGTCATCATTAAATCAGCAAGCTCATCAATAATTACTACAATATATGGCAAATGTCGGTGGCCGAGATCTTCTTCCAACTCGCCTGCTTTAAATTTCTTGTTATATGCTTTAATGTCCCGAACCAATGCCATCTTGAGAAGATCGTAGCGGTCATCCATTTCTTTACACACACTGTTCAGTGTATCCAGAGCTTTCGAAGTATCCGTTACAATTGGCTCATCTGCATTCGGCAACATCGCCAGAAAGTGATTCTGAATGTTACGGTATAACGCCAACTCGATTTTTTTCGGATCGATCATTACAAACTTCAGATTCTCCGGATCGCACTTATATAGTAAACAAGTAATGATCGTATTCACTCCAACCGACTTACCTGAACCCGTTGCTCCCGCCATCAAAAGATGAGGCATCTTTGTGAGATCGATCATAAATACTTCATTCTCGATGGTTTTACCAAATGCCACCGGCAAGGTCATGTCCGTTTCTACAAATTTCTTAGTGTTGATGACCTGCTTTATGTAAACCATTTCACGAGTGCTGTTCGGAACTTCAATCCCGACAGCAGATTTTCCCGGAATCGGAGACAGCATTCGTAATCCTTTTGAAGCCATCGCCATTTTCAAGTCATTGGAATAGCTTTCGATCTTACTGATCTTCACATCAGGGGCAGGTTCTAATTCATAGAGCGTTACTGTTGGGCCCACAATCGCATTTATTCCGACGATCTCAATTCTATGACGCTTCAATTTGTCAAGAATGATGCGTTTGTTTTCCCGAATTTCTTCCAGATCAACTTCTGTTCTGTCTTCCGCAGGCGTATCCAGTAAGTCAATCGTAGGGAATTTGTATCGAATCACCGGTACTTCTTTAGCTTTGTCCCGATTTATTTTCTCCAAATCTTTTTCACCGGCTTCCTCATCACCTTCGCCTTTGTACACTGACACTTCCAATTCTTCACTATCTTCATCCAATACTTCTTTTTCTTCGAGATTGGAATCTTTTTCCATAGCTGCTTTCTGGCGATTGTCTATATCATCTGATGCTTTTTTCTCTTTTTCGATGCGATCCATGTCTTCTTTTTGGGATTTTGCAACGATGTCATCAATGCTGGGAGCAGGAGCTTCCGATTCTTTTGCTTCTTGTTTCGGCTCCGGTTTTGAAGTTTTCTTTTCTTCCTTCTTAGCTACCTTTTCTTCTTTAGCGGCTTCGCGGGCAGCTCTTTTTTCAGCAAGTCTTTCTTCCCGTTCCTGAGCTTTGATTTCTTTCTTTTCCGCCCGATTTATTCGCGCTTCTTCCAATTTATGCTGCACATTTTCAATCCAAAGCTTCAGGTTGTCGATAGATTTTTGAAGATCTCTATCCCACAAAAGAAGAAGCGTTACAATGGCTAGCAAAAAAAGGATTATTCCCGACCCAATGTTGCTGGTAAAATTCTGAAGCACCTTTGAGATTGCAACTCCGGCTCCGCCACTCCAAATAGAATCTGCAGGGAAGTCCAGATTAAAGTTCATCCATCCCAAAATGGCAGACGATAAAATCATACTCCATACTCCCAAAATGGTGATCCAACTCAGATCTTTGTAACTACGACGGCGGAATATATGCCACCCCTGAAAAAAGATCAGGATAGCTAGTATAAAGCTGGTGTATCCAAATAGTTGATGTACAAAAAAGTGTGAAAGATAAGCTCCAACCGGTCCTAACCAATTTTGAACCAATTGAGAAGACGCATCCTTGTTAAAGAGATCTAGAAAAGAAAGCGTTCTGGCATGTTGATAATCCTCCGGCGTATAAGAAACGATACTCAAACCCAATAAGATCGCAATGGCGATTATGATCACGCCAATGATCTCTACTTTGCGATTGTCATCGATTCCTGCTTTAGAATTTCCTGCTGTATTTAGCTTCTTTTTAGCCATTTAAATTGATTAGGATTCCGTCCTTCATTCCGGGAAGCACATCAAATTTATCTACCTCACAAACAAAAGGAATATCACCGTCAGGAACAAGTTCTTTAAGACGGATTGCATGATCACTGGTTTCAATAGCTTTTTCTAACTCATCTTTATAGCTTTGATACACACTAAATGCTACTTTTACACCATCTTTAGTGTTTTTCGGAAGATTTCCTTTACACATTTTATAAATAATTGAGCCTGCGAATAAAGTATCCTCGAGCGACATTTTACCTTGCCAACCTGAACAGATCAATACCACATCATCATCATGATTTTCAAGAGCTTTTAAGATGCTTTTTTGATTCAGAAAACAGCCCACATACATTCTGTTTGCCAAAGCTGCTTTTTTGATGGCTTTTGTTCCGTTTGTAGTATTTATGATTAGCGTCTTATCTGCTACCACTTCTTCGGTATACTCAAGTGGAGAATTACCTAAATGGAATCCTTCAATCTTATGCCCATTTTGCTCTCCACATAACAAATAATCGTTGTTATCCATGGTTTGTGCAATTCTCACTGCATCTTCCATTGCTCCCACGGGAATGATCTTTTTTGCTCCACTTGATAATGCCGTAACCATCGAAGAAGCTGCTCTTAGTACGTCAATAATAACTGCAGATTTCCCCCGTAAATCCTCTTCCTGAAAGGACTGTACTGAGAAATAAACATCCATATAATCTAATCTAGCCATCGTAGTTCTTTAAATTGTTCTCTCTTTATTTTTTTATAAAAGGAGGACGTGTAATTGTTGCTTCCCCTGTTTTTTTGCGGATTGCAATATTAATGGTATTTCCTTCTGTAGCTAATTCTTTTTTCACGTAGCCCATCCCTATTCCTTTACCTAAAGTGATAGACATTGTTCCGCTTGCTACTTCACCTATTACTTTTCCTGAATCATCCAAAATCTCATAGCCGTGGCGAGGAATATTGCGCTCATCATTCATAACAAAGCCAACCAATTGTCGGGTATTCCCTTCTTCTTTCTTTTTGAGAAGAGCTTCTTTCCCTACAAAATCACCTTTATCAAATTTAGTAATCCAACCCAATCTTGCTTCCAATGGATGCGTGTCTTTGGTGATGTCGTTTCCATAAAGCGCAAAACCCATTTCCAATCTTAGTGTGTCTCTGGCTCCCAAACCACATGGTTCGATTCCAAATTCTTCGCCTGCTTCAAAGATGGCATCCCAAATCGCTTCGGGGTCAACATTGTTTTTGTCGAAATAGATCTCGAACCCTTTTTCGCCGGTATATCCGGTCGCTGAGAAAACCACGTTTTCAAATCCGGCAAGCTTTCCCATTTTGAAACTGTAAAATCCGATTTCTGAAAGATCCAGCTCAGTTAGTTTTTGTAATGTTTGTACTGATTTCGGTCCTTGAACTGCAAGCAAGCACGTATCATCCGACATATCCATTATGGTAGCGTCGAAAGTGTTTTGGCTGTTTACCCACTCCAGATCTTTTTCTACATTTGCCCCGTTTACAACCAAGATGTATGCATCTTCTTCGAATAATTTGTACACAATCATGTCGTCCACAATCCCACCGTCTTCATAGCACATGCAGGTATATTGAGCTTTTCCGGGAACTAACTTTGAAGCGTCATTGACAGAAATATGCTGAACCAGATCGAGAGCTTCCGGTCCGTGGATATAGAATTCACCCATGTGCGACACGTCAAAAACACCCACATCATTACGGACAGCTGCATGTTCAACTTTGATTCCTTTGTATTGAACCGGCATTTCAAATCCGGCAAATTCTACTAGTTTCCCGCCTTCTTTTAGGTGGATAGCATGAAACGGTGTTTTTTTAGCCATTCGTGTAGTTAGTTTAAATCACTTTGTTCTTAATCCTCAACAAGTTAATGATTTTTAGAGAAAGGGATGGAATTAAGAATTATGAATTTTTGGGTTCTTCGATCGCTGGTGTTTGGTATTTTCCCCGATAAATTGAACAAACTCAACCGATACGCATGCATTAGACACGTTGTTTTTGAAAATCATTCAGATAGTTTTTTTATTACTTACACTAATTATTACAAATGCAAAGACCGATAAAAACAACCAAAATCCCATTATTACAAAAAAGAAAACTATAGCTCCCTTTAGAGAATCTGACAAAATTGTATCGTTAATTTTTAAATCTACTTCAAAAAAATAGATAATTATAAAAACAATACCTGCCATAGGAACAAAAACTTTAGAAAGATCTTTGACAAGTTTAATTAACAAGTCTTTTCCTTTATAATTCGAATATTTGCTCTTTGGAACTACTGTTTTTGACATAACTAAACTATTAATAATTTTTGGTTCCTTTTTAGTACAACCATCTCGGAATGCTTAATTTTCACTGATTAAGTCATTTTTCCCTCGTTCTGTAGCTCTGCTGTGGAATGAGGGTAAGAATTATGAATTTTGGATTACTTCTTATCATAAATATCCCGACGGTGTCCGATACGAATAACCAGGATCAAAATTTGCTCGTCCCGAATCTGGCTGACAATTCGATAATCCCCAACCCGATATCGCCACAATCCTTTCATACGACCTTTCAGGGACTTGCCTGTTCTTCTTGGGTCTTCTTCTGTCGCCAGATTAGTACGCAGCCATTTCAGAATCCGATCCTGAGTTTGCTTATCTAACTTTCTGAGTTCTTTACGGGCACGATCATCAAATTCAACCTTCCAGATCATCGCCACGCTCTAACTCATCCAAGCTCCATTTTTTTCCGGGTTCTTCAATCCGCTGCTCAGCCATATATAAGTCTTCCATTTCGTCTAACTTTTCTTCCAAAGCCTGACGGATATAATAAGTCTTAGTACGGCCGGTAAGCTTTGCCAGCTCATCCAGTCGTTTTTCTACGGAGTCTCCTAAGCGTACAGTAATAGGCATTTCTCAAAGGATTTGTTAAGATGTCATACAAGTACGA
Source organism: Balneola sp. (assembly GCA_965216175.1). Taxonomy (GTDB): domain Bacteria; phylum Bacteroidota; class Rhodothermia; order Balneolales; family Balneolaceae; genus Balneola. The sequence goes on along the minus strand of OZ244140.1, from coordinate 3,577,888 downwards.
CAAAGATACGTTTTTGGTATATAAGAAAGAATTAGAAGTTTTAGCCAAGCAAGAAAGCTTATTTGTTTTGATAGGCGCACAAGCGGTATGACGCTTACGCTAGTTTAGGCGAACATTTTTTAGTTCACAAGTAAGGACTTTAGTCCGAACGGAATTGATTGATGAGAGGATTTTAGTTAGTAATACAAGTTATAAACTTGTCTGCCACAGGCAGGCTTGCTTAACTGTTGGTCTGAAATCACCGCTCCGCTGAAGACTTCATTTATTATTTGGGTTCATATTCAGGATGTAGAATTCAAAATATTCCTTATTTCGTAAACATTTCTGAGAAAACCTATATAGCCTCTGTGTTTTAATTCTCTTTGATCTAGCCCTGATGCCAAATGTTCAATTTTTCTGTCCATTTTATCAATTATAGCTACGGTTTTTTCAATCCTCTTTCCTTTAAACTCTATATACTCCTGAACTGCCTTTAACAACAATTCCAATAAATCCGTTACTAATTCTGAGTATTTCCTGATTTCTATCTTTGCATCTAAGACCGGCCTCAGAACATCCAGCGGCTCTTCAAATATAACTTCAAGTTCTGTCTTCATTCTCTTTCCTTCTGAAGAACCCTCAGCATCAAGAGCTCTCGTTAAGCGCTCGACCTCATATAGTTTATTTATTGACTTGGTTACATCTTCTCTCCAGCTCTTTGGATCATACTTATTACCATCCCATGGCCTGAGGTCAATTGCCTGATATAAATATGAGCCTGCTTTTTTTCTGTCATTTTTTTTCTCTGCCAGACGTTCAATTGCTTGGCTCATTTTATAATCATCAGCATTTTTATAAGCACTAATAAGCTGTTTAAACAGGTCTTCTGTTTGAAATCTTCCAGTTGTAATAGCTTTCTTTTCTTTATCCATCCCCTGTTTATTGCAATTATAAATCAGTCCTCAAATTCTTTTTTTAGTTAATTATATGCACGTTACGACCTGTCTGCCATCTAAACTGCTCAGCAGGGCTGGGGAGTTTGGGTAAAGAACAGGATTAAATATTTTCTTTTAATGATTTCAAATATTCAATTTGCTCCTGAGATTTATAGTCAATTTTATACCCTGTATTATCTGCTTTTTCTTCTAATGCTTCAAGAAGAAAACCTCCATAGAAATTCTCATCTTCATAGACTTGCCAATCATCAATTTGATCTGTTTTGATTAACCATCGAGTGTATTCTTCTTGAAGATTCTTATTACCTTCTTTTAATAATAAAACATTGAACATTTCTTTTTTGTCATCAAAAAAATCAACCAAAGCCCAAGTACTTATCCTTTTCCCTTTTCTATTTTTAATTGAAGTGAAAATCAAACAAACTGTTTCCTTTTTATTCAATAGGCTCAGAAATTTATTAATTTCCTGCCGGGCTTTTTGAGAAGCTTTTTGATACTCCTTATCCCTTTTTTTCAAAAAATCCTCTTCACTTAATATTACTATGCTTTTCATCCAATGCCAGCTATAGTAAACTATAGCAACATGAAGAAGTATTCCAAAAATATGCCCGATCTCAAATTTATAATCGCTTCCGAAAAGCATATCAAAAGTAACCAAGCTAATCGCTATAGTACCATACAGACAACCAAAAAAGCCTAATATTTTCATTACCCACTTTTTCATATAGAATGAAATATATTCTTTTTTTCTCGAGAAATGGAGCCGATCTCCTGTCTGCCTTTCCGTAGCAGAGCTATGGTATCAGGAAAAGGCTCAACAGTCTTTTTAAAAATACTAATCAACAATTCTTATAACTTTGCCGTAAGCTGGAATATCAGTGTTAATTACACTTAATCGAATCATATATTCGCTAATAGGCACTTGTTCTCCTCCATTATTTTCAAAAGTCTGATCCCAAATAAATGTATTAGTAACTGCCTCTCCTGGCGCTAATGTTATTTTTGTAGGATCGTCTTCCCTAGTCAAAGCTCTATTTGGATAAACATAGTAAAAGTTATCTCCATCAAAATTAAAAGGGTTCGCTCTAAAATAATATGGGTAGCTATGTTCAAACCAAAGTTCCCTTACTTTATCAGTCGGGTTATGAACCGTATACTCCGCTTCAATTGGTTCCCCTTTACTAAATACTTCTTTATTTAAAGAAAACTTAGCTTCTAGACCTCTCCATGGAGCTTTAACTTGATAAATAGAATCTGCTAGTTGATTCAATGAAAGAACTATATTTAAAAGTAACTCCTTTACTTCAGTTTTAGCGGTACTTGAGTCTCCCAGATAACAAGACTCAAAGCCCCTTTCTTCCTTATTACCATTCTCTGAAATTGAAATTCTATATGACGTCGCATCCACACAGATAGATTTAGGATCCTTTTCAACTATTGAAAACCCAAAAAAACTATCTACAATTCTTGAATACTCCTCATCTGTCAATTCCATCTCTAAACTCGGATACGTTGATTCTAAAATTGCTTTCTTATTTGCGCTAACCTTCAACGATGTCGTTGAAACCCATGTCCCTCCCGAACGAAAAGTAATTTCAGGATTAGTATAAGATATTGGTTTTTGATTAAGCGAATCACAAGAGAAAACTATAAGTAAGCTTAAAATTGCTAATAACGAATATCTTGGAAAATTTTTTTTTGAGTAACTCATAGTATTTTTTTTACTTAACTAGTATTGTAAGAAATTATGGGTTCAATTTAAACCCTAATGCATTCTTTGTATCTTTGTTGACGATAAAAGAACTCAAAAACTTTCAAAAAGTATATGTCCATCAACAAAGAGCAAATTAAGACCGCACTTGCTCACGTTCTCCATCCAACCGAAAAACAGGATCTGATCTCACTGGATATGATCCATGACATCATCATTCAGGATAAATACATTTCGTTTACGCTCGAAATGCCTGAGAAAAATGATGCCTTGGCTCAGCAAATTCAACGACAGTGTGAAGAAGCCATTCACAAGTTCATTGACGGCGAAGCGATCGTTGATATTCAGGTGGGTATCAATGTTTCCAAAAGAAAGAACAAACCGAAACAGCCACCTCAACAACCTCAACAAAAACAGGAACAAGTTTTATCGGGAGTTAAAAATATCATTGCCGTGGCTTCAGGAAAAGGTGGCGTTGGAAAATCTACCGTAGCTGTAAATATCGCTTCCGCTTTAGCAAAAGACGGATACAAAGTTGGCTTGATGGACACCGATATTTATGGTCCAAGTATCCCGACTATGTTCAATGTGTTTGAAAAACCGAATATCACCACACAAAAGAAATTGATACCCATTGAGCGTCATGGTATCAAAATGGTTTCTATGGGCTTTTTGGTAGACGTGGATCAGGCTATGGTTTGGCGTGGACCCATGGCTACCAGCGCCATCAAGCAATTTATGACTGAAGTCGATTGGGGCGAACTCGATTACCTGATCATGGATCTTCCTCCGGGAACCGGCGATATCCAGCTTACTATTGTTCAAACAGTTCCGTTGAGTGGCGCCGTTATTGTTTCTACACCACAAGTCGTGGCTTTAGACGATGTGCGGAAAGGAGTGGCTATGTTCAAAAAAGTGAATGTTCCTGTGTTGGGCGTTGTGGAAAACATGGCGTATTTCATTCCACCGGATATGCCCGATAAAAAATATTACATTTTTGGGGATGGCGGAGCAAAACGTTTAGCTCAGGAAATGGGCGTTCCGGTTCTTGGTGAAATTCCCATCGAGCAAACCATTCGCGAAGCCGGTGATAACGGATTGCCAATTGTTCTTGCTGATGAATCCAGTTTTTCTGCACGAGCCTTTGTTGGAGCAACTGAAAATATGAAGCAACAACTCGAACTTCGTTCGAAATCAGGTGAAACTACCAAGAAAGTAGATATTAAATTCAGACCATAAATCGCTACGCGAAAATAGCTCTGTTCAAATTTCAAATAACAGACCATTTCCCTTGAAGCCTGCCTACCAACACAGGTAGGGGAGATGATTCAATCGGGAACCGCCGATTGAATCCGAGGGATGTTGTTTGGGGCACAGAGTTACTAAACTATATGACAGGCTCTTTTAAATAATCAATAAATGACCATTATCTCCATCCTCGACCTTATCGGGACTTTTGTTTTTGCCATTAGCGGAATCCGCATGGCGGCGAAGAAAGATCTGGATATTTTCGGGGCGGCGGTGATCGGTTTTGCTACAGCAATTGGCGGCGGAACCGTTCGTGATATTTTGATCGGGAGTGAGTCTATTACCTGGATTGGTGATATGACGTATCCTATTGTGATCTTGTCTGCTTTGCCGTTTACTTATCTTATCAGAAACCGATTGAATGATATTAATAAGCCTCTGTTCTTATTTGATACCATTGGAATAGCCCTCTTTACCATTAGCGGAATGGAAAAAGCATTGGCTTTCGGGTTGAATCCGTTCATGGCAGGAATTATGGGAATGACTTCCGCAGTAGTAGGTGGAATCATCCGTGATATTCTATGCCGGGAGGTTCCTCTTATTTTCCGGAAAGAAATTTACGCTACAGCTTGTTTGATGGGAGCTTTGGTATTCTATTTCGGCATTTACATTAATATTTCTACCAATCTGAATTATGTAATAACAACCGGTGTAGTTATCGGAATTCGGGTAGCAGCCATTAAGCTTGATCTTTCGTTGCCTAAAATGAAGGTTTGACCTTATTTGATATATTCGGCGATAATTGTTGTTTCCGAAACTGAGGGTGTAAAGTATTTCTGCTTTATTTGAAGGTATTTATCGTTCAGGAAAAAACCATTCTTAGACTTTTCATCTTTAAAATAAATAACAAAGACACGATTGATCGGTTCCACCGTTTCACTTTTCAGTACTTCATTGATTTTAAAATCGTATCTAAACCCTCCTCCATAATTTTTTAAAATCGGCGTCATTTCATCCCTGTATTTCTGGTATAGTTCATCATCAGTTACATTCAATCCTACTAATATTTCGTAAGGCATATTTGTTTCTTTTTTTACTGTTTAATTGAAGTTATTCAAACTCTTACTTATTTACTTCATCACTTCTTCATATTCTATTTATAGATTTCTTCAAACAAACCCTTCTTATCATGTTTGAGAAATATTTTGATAAAGCTGATATCCGAATCACTGAATGGATGGCAAAATATGGATTGGTTTCACTTCGGGTCGGACTAGGAATTATTTTCTTCTGGTTTGGGGCGTTGAAATTTTTCCCCGGGTTAAGTCCTGCCGAAGAATTGGTTCGAAATACCATTTATTTTGTGAAGCCTGACTTATTTATTCCCATTCTGGCGATCTGGGAGGTCTTGATCGGAATTGGGCTGATCGCAGGAAAATTTATGAGAACAACCTTACTGCTTCTGTTTCTACAAATGCCGGGGACTGTGCTTCCTGTTTTTCTTTTGCCTGAAGTTGTGTGGACAAACTTTCCATTTGTACTTACTTTGGAAGGTCAGTATATCGTTAAAAATCTGGTATTAGTGAGCGCAGGATTGGTGTTGGGTGCTACGGTTCGGGGTGGTGGGTTGATCACTGATTCCGCTGATCTTTCTGAGTCGCGCTGCTAACATTCTCCCTTTGAAGGAAGGAGGGGCGAACTTATTAGTAAAGAAAATATGGCAAGTAGCCGGGGAGGTCAGAAAATGACAGACTTACTTTTTAGTCAATTTACTAACCAAAACAGTCACTACTCCACTTGTAATAAACGCCGGAACAAGCTCGTACATATTGCTTTTTAGAACGGGTACAAAATACCAGACAATGGTTACTACGGTTCCGGTAATGATTCCTGCTATCACTCCTTGTTTCGTGGTTCCCTTCCAGTAAAGAGCCAGAATGGATGTTGGCCCTAAAGCAGCTCCTAACCCTGCCCAGGCAAAAAGCACCAACCAATACACCAATTCCTGAGCTATCAATCCAAAGAGCAATGCAATGATTACCAACCCGATAACTACCAATCTACTGTACAGCACTAACTTCTTTTGGGGAATTTCTTCGTCTTTCTTTACGATCTTCTGATACCAATCCCGAACCACACTGGAGGCTGCAACCAATAGTTGAGAATCAGCAGTAGACATTATTGCCGCAAAAATGGACGCTATCACAATCCCAAATAGAACAGGATGTAAATGCAGTTGTGCTAAATACGGATATAGATTTTCTGCATCTGCACCGGGAAGCATTTCGATATTCGAAAAATATGCCCTGCCAACCAAACCGATCAAAACGGCTCCGGCTGCCATCACAACATTCCAAAAGGTTCCAACTGCTGCTGCAAATCTCAGGTTCTTCGGGTCATCAATAGCCATATATCTGGAGAGAATGTGAGGATTACCCGGCGAACCTAAACCGATTCCCATAAACCCGATAAAAGCTCCCGCACTCAATGCCAACGGATCGATCAACGCAGCGTCCTGAAATTGGAGTTGCTCCACCATCACTGACCAACCTCCCAAATCCTGAATGGCTATAAACGGAAGAAATACCAATGCAAATATCATAAAGAACGCCTGAAAAGCGTCCGTTAAACTAACTGCCAGAAATCCACCTAAAACTGTATATGCAAGTATAATTACTGCTGAAAGCAATACTCCGGTGTTTTGTTCAATCCCGAAACTGGAAGAGAACGCTTTTCCTCCGGCCACAAACTGCGCTGATACATAGCTGACCATAAAGATCAAAAAGGTGATCACTAAAATAGAACGAAGTGTTCCGTTTTTGTCCCCAAACCGTTCAGCAAAGAAATCGGGTACGGTAATACAATCGTGTTCCTCTGAAAATTCTCTGAGTTTTTTTGCGTATGTCAGGAAAAGAATCAATTCAACAATGGTGTAACCAACCACTGCCCAAATAGCCGACGCTCCCTGAGTGTAAACCAAACCGGTAACTCCTAGTAAAAGCCAGGCGCTTCGCCCCGAAACAACAGCAGAAAGAGCGATCACCACTTTATTCATTTTTCTTCCACCAATAAAAAACTCGCTGATCCCCGAAGAGGAAAAGCGAGCTGAATAAAGTCCGATACCAATTAAGATCAGTAAATATCCAACGAATGCAGATATCACATATCCGTTAGCTTCTACTGATATGGTATTGAGTTCTTCCGTGACTAATAATTAAGGGAAAATTCCCATTTGTTCGTACATGATTCCAATCTTATTTATCGCGCTTATGAACGATGCTGTTCTTAGATCAGTAAGATTATGCTCTTCTCTTATGGCTGTAAGTTCACCGTAAGCAGTAATCATAGTTTCTTCCAGTCCGGAATCAACCAGGTCATATTCTGATGCGCCGTGAGCTAATTTATCCATTTCATTGGCTGAGAATTTTTTACCCGAAATTTTCTCGATCTCCTGAACAATTCGAGTCAGGCTTTCCTCGTCGAATCGTTTATTCATTCTACCGTAACGAACGTGCTGGATATTTTTCAACCATTCGAAATAAGAAACTACCACACCACCTGCATTCAGATAAGCGTCAGGAAGAATTAAAGCTCCTCGGTCTTTCAACATTTCATGAGCATCAGCAGTTGTTGGTCCGTTAGCAGCTTCAGCAATAATTTTAGCTTTAACATTAGCTGCGTTATCTCCGGTGATTTGACTTTCCAGAGCTGCGGGAATCAAGACATCGCATTCAAGCTCAAGAGCATCTTTATTTGATTTTAGTTCTTTGCTCCCCGGAAATCCCATGATACTGCCGGTTTCTTTACGGAATTCCATCAACTTCTTCAGATCCATTCCGTCCGGGTTATAAATCGCACCTTCCATTTCGGCAACACCAATCATTTTAGCTCCTGCTCCCGTCATATAAAGTGAAGCATGGTAACCTACATTCCCTAATCCCTGAACCACAAATGTTTTGCCATCGACTCCCACATTTAACTCAAGCTTGTCCATGTCTTTTTTCACTTTACAAGCTTCTCTGATTCCAAAGAATACACCTCTACCTGTTGCTTCAGTTCTACCTCTGATACCACCTTGCTGAATCGGCTTACCAGTCACACAACCTTCCGCATTTAAATCTTCATTCATTTGTCGGTAGGTGTCCAAAATCCACCCCATTTCCCGGGCGCCGGTACCGTAATCCGGTGCAGGAACATCCACTCCTGCTCCAATAAATCCTTTTTTGATCAATTCATACGTGTAGCGGCGGGTAATTCTTTCAAGCTCGTTCACTGAATATTCTCTGGTGCTGATTTTCACCCCACCTTTTGCACCGCCAAATGGAACATCAACAATTGCACACTTGTAACTCATCAAAGCAGCAAGTGCCATCGTTTCATCTTCATCTACTTTATGGCTGTATCTGATTCCGCCTTTAGTAGGAGTTTTGTGATGACTGTGCTCAACACGCCATCCTTCAATTACTTCAATATCTCCGTTGTCTCTTCTAACCGGAAAAGTAACATGATAGACAGTATTACAAACTTTAATCTGGTTTAAAAGGCCTTTATCAAAGCGGGTATATCTCGCCGCTTTATCGAAATTTTTATTTACCTGCTCGTAGAACTTATAATGCGACATATTAAAAATTTGGTTTTGCTTTAAGTGCAGGATAATGGTCGTAATATTCTAGCTCATAAACAAGGAAAAGCCCTTTTTTAATGCTTAGAATATGGCAATGAAATATGCAGGTGATCTGCCGTTCCTACATGTCTTAATGTTTTTAGCCCCATCAGACGTAATGAATTGCTTAACATAAAGTTTCTAAACTCCGAATGACCTTTAGTTCTGAGATCGATAGCGTGCACATAGCCATCTGGCTGTGGGTAATGAAGAGAACTTTGATTCGCAGGCAAACCCATTTTCGCATAATCTTGAACCGTGCGTTTTATATCTGTGACGACCAGATCGCTTTCTGCCAATGTAGTAGTGGCAACAGCGACTCTTAAAATTGGATGTAAAGAACGATACACTTCTTTCACAGAATCAGACTTTGCATTTACACTCGAAAGATAAAGCAACCCATATAGACAAAATCCTCCAACTAAAGCTCCTACTCCACCCAGGCTAAACTTCAGTAACAGCTTTTTGTTTTCAACTTTTCGAAATAACAGAATAACGTAAACCAACAGAATTCCTACGGTAACTCCGATCCCTCCCATTAAAGAAACCCAGCCATTTAATCCCTGATCAATGTTTAGATAAATAGAAGTTTTTATAAGCAGGAAAAAGGGAAAAATGGTCAGAGTCAGAATTAATAGCGCCCATAAACCCAAGCTTATCACTTTTCTTTTTAGTGAGAATTTTTTTGGTTTTTCCTCCCTGATCTCAGCTCTATAGTTGAAATCCTGTTTGGGCTTTAAAAGCCACTCAATGTCTTTTTCTGAAACTCGTTCCATGCGTCATTACACGAAACTAACTCTTTCATGTTTCGAAAGTCAAGCTCGTTTATTCTGACGGATCGAGAAAGGCAAACTTTGCAAAACAATAATCAAAATGATAGCCATAATTATTGCTTCGGTAGGGTTTTCATAAATAGCTCTTCCCAGATTATTCAGGTTAAAAGCCATCAATAAGCCGGAAGTAAATAATGAAAAACTGAACGCCCAATGCACCCTCATCCACATAACAAATCCTGAAAATAAGCTTGTGAGCCCGATCAGTAATTGAGAAATGTATAAGAAAATTGGGATGTCTTTATTCTCGAAATTAAATAACTCTTCTTGATTGGTCGAGATAAGATCCCAACTTGCAGAAAAAGACATGTACAAACCTACGGTAATAAAAAAAAGAAATAGAAATAGGTGGATGTTGCGGTCTTTACGATTCATTCATATAAAACATTCGGTTTAAGGTATGGTGATGTGAATGCTTATACCGAAGTGATACAAATTGTTCCCTATTTTTCCTCTTCAACAAAAATTGGCTTCTTTTTTCTAAATGCATTGATGGTAAAAAGTATACCTACTGATGCAATTGCTGAATAAAACCCTGAACCTTGAAGGTCAAAGAACATTACAACCGATCCTCCGATTAAAGCTCCTATTGCGCCAATCAAAATGCTTGGAAGCAATTTTATTCCATGAGCTCCCGAAAAAGTATGGCTTAACCATCCGATGAGCGTTCCGAGTGTTAAAAATCCAAAAAATTCCATGTCATCAATGTTTTGTTATATAATTTCCTATACACTTAAAGGAAATACTGCTCTTTGTAGTTCCGATTTTTATAACTCTCATTTTTACAAAATTAACTAACTCTTTGATAATGAATACTCTTAAAACTCTTTCTTTACTGACTTTTGCGCTCATTTTGGGCTGTTCTTCTGATTCAAGCATTGACGCTGAACTGCTCTCAAAAGCAGAAAAAATCCATGATAACGTAATCACATTAGATACTCATGTGGATATCAACCCAAATAATTTTACTGAAGAGACAAATTATACAATGAACTTAGATACACAGGTAGATCTTCCTAAAATGAATGCCGGTGGTCTGGATGTTGTATTTCTGATCGTATATACGGGTCAAGGAGATTTAGATCAGGAAGGGTTTGATGCCGCTTATAAAAATGCTATTTCAAAATTTGATGCCATTCATAGATTAACAGAAGAATTAGCTCCAAATCAAATTGAATTGGCTTTAACTTCTGATGATGTTCGTCGCATTCATGAGTCAGGTAAAAAAGTAGCCATGATAGGTGTTGAAAATGCTTATCCGCTGGGAATGGAACTGGATAGAGTTAAGGAATTCTACGATAGAGGTGCTCGCTATATGTCGCTTTCTCATAATGGACATAGCCAACTCAGTGACTCTAACACTGGTGAAAGAGATGATGTATGGTTGCATGATGGAGTAAGTGATTTTGGTAAAGAAGTGATCGCCGAAATGAATAAATGGGGAATTATGATCGATCTCTCTCATCCTTCCAAAAAAGCGAATATGCAAACCATGGAGTTATCAAAAGCCCCCGTAATTGCTTCTCATTCTTCTGCTAGAACGTTAGATCCATCTGTAAGTAGAAACCTGGACGATGAAGAGTTAATGATGTTGAAAAAAAATGGAGGCGTTGTGCAAACAGTGGCCTTCCGCAGTTATGTCAATTCAGAAAAACATGCCGCATTTCGTGAAGCTTCATCAAAAATAGAAGAAGAAATTGCTGAAGAAATGGGCTTTGAAATGGTTTCCAGAGATTCTATGCGACAAATGAGTACCGAAACCCGTGACGAATATTTTGCTTTATACCGGGAAATGCAGGAAAAAGCCCGCCCTAGAATTGAGCAAGAAACCGAAGAAACAGCTCCATCTGTAAATGTTGCCGATTTTGTAGACCACCTTGATTATATGGTTGATTTGATTGGAATAGAACATGTTGGAATCAGCTCTGATTTTGATGGTGGTGGCGGAGTAAAGAATTGGATGGACGCTTCTGAAACATTGAATGTTACCATCGAATTGGTAAAACGAGGTTACACCGAAGAGCAAATAGAAATGATCTGGAGTGGAAATCTACTTCGTGTGCTTGATGAAGTGCAAAAAGTTGCTGAGGGGATTCAGGCAGGAGAATAGATTTATAGTACTAACTACTTATATTTGAGGTATTAGATTTAAGACTCTGGTTTCGATGCTCTGCGTCGGAACCTTTTTTATAACATCTTTTCTTTTTGATTAGATAAACACGAGTCTCAACTATAATTCAATAACTCTTGTTGTGTTTACAAAGGAATTAAAATTAAACACACTTTTTTAATGAATGTATTAATAGTAGGCGCAAACGGTGGTATTGGTAGAATTCTCTCTAAACAACTAGCTCACGAAGATGGAAAGAATCCAATCGCAATGATCAGAAAAGAGGAACAAAAAGCTTTTTTCGATGACATTGGAGTTGAAACCAGAATGGGAGACCTAGAAGCTTCAATTGAAGAACTTACCGATACTTTTGAGGGAGCAGATGCCATAGTATTTACTGCAGGGTCAGGCGGAAAAACCGATTATGATAAAACTCTAGAAATTGATTTAGATGCAGCTATAAAGTGCATTGAAGCCGCCGAGCAAAAGAACATTAACCGTTTTCTGATAGTTAGTGTAATTAATGTAGATAAGCGGGAAATCTGGTCTAAATCCGGTATGAAGCCTTATATGATAGCCAAATATTACGCTGACCAACATTTAAAGAATTCTAAGCTAGATTTTACCATTATTCGTCCCGGTAGTCTTAGCGATGATAATGGAACCGGATCTATTACAACCACACCAGACTCGGCGTCAACTAACAAAATACCTCGAGAAGATGTGGCTTCTGTGATAACTGCCAGCCTCAAAAGTGAAAGTACAATTGGTAAAACTTTCGATATTGTTTCCGGGGATACATTAATTAAAGACGCGATTAATTAGAAGCCTTTATCAATATTAATTCAATTTTTTAACCAAAGGAGGGCCTTTCGTGCAACCAGTTTCTTTACAGACTTGATGTATATATAATGTTTTAAACTTTTCGTCAAACTCAAAAAAGTATCCAGCACCGGGTCCGAAACCATCTATAATGAAGCCTTTCTCACGCTCCATTAGCGTCTCTAAAGTTTTTGGTAAATTTTCTGGATCACTTGAAATGAAACCCCCATGTGCAAAGTTCTTCAGCCTCTCATTTTCTACCGAATATGAGCCAAGCTCAACTCCTGTATACCCAATTAGATCCCCATTTGAGTCATATCTCTTAACTGCTTCTAAATACCTTCCATCAGGTTTAAAAGTGTATTCTACATAGGTGTTTTCCTCTACTGTAGCATATTGATATTTGCCTTCCCACTTACCGATAAGGTTCTCGGTAAAAAGATAATCCTGATTGTAATCACAGCCTCCTGTTATAAAAAGAAATACAAAAATGGACAGTAATACTTTCTTCATAAAATTCATTTTTTTAAACAGTTATACAATACTAATAAAATCTCGATTTTATATCAATAAAGAGTATAATATAAAAAAAATTATATGTATAATTAATGTATGATTCAGCAGGAACATATCCGGAAAATTATCCATATAGATATGGATGCTTTTTTTGCAGCCGTAGAGCAAAGAGACAATCCCGCTCTTCGTGGCAAAGCGGTTATTGTTGGAGGTTCTCCTAACGGTCGCGGCGTAGTTTCAACGGCTAGTTATGAAGCTCGTAAATTTGGTGTTCATTCTGCTATGCCTTGTTCAAAAGCTGCTCGTCTTTGTCCGCACGGTATTTTTGTAAAGGGCAGATTTGATGCTTACAAAGAGGCCTCACAACAGATTCGAGAGATCTTTTTTGAATATACCGATTTGGTGGAACCTCTTTCTTTGGATGAGGCTTTTCTGGATGTGACAGAAAATCACAAAGGAATGAGATCCGCTACACTTATTGCCAAAGAAATTCTAGAAAAGATTCAGGGGAAAACACAGCTTACCGCTTCCGCCGGTGTTTCTTACTGTAAGTTTATCGCTAAAGTAGCATCCGATTACAACAAGCCCAACGGGTTGACGCTTATTCCGCCTGAAGAAGCCGAGGAATTTTTAAAAGCTTTAGACATCAAGAAATTTTTCGGTGTAGGAAAAGCCACGCAAAAGAAAATGCATGCTTTGGGGATTAAAACCGGAGCCGACTTAAAAGAATGGACTGAAATAGATTTGGTAAAAGCCTTCGGAAAGTCCGGTCGATATTATTACAGAATATCTCGCGGGATAGACAACAGGGAAGTAAAACCACATCGTATCAGAAAATCATATGGTAAAGAACGAACATTTTCAGATGATAAAGGAGACCTGACTTGGATCACAACATTCCTGGATGAACTGGCTGAGTCAATTTCAGAGGGAATGCAAAAGATCAACGCCAAAGGAAAAACCATAACCCTAAAAGTCCGCTACAAAAATTTTGATACCATTACCCGAAGTCAGTCTGTTCCGAATTACACTAACGATCATTTTCAAATATCTACGGTAGCCCGGCAACTTCTCGAAGATACCGATGTGGGGAGTCGACAAGTTCGTTTGCTGGGAATTTCATTGTCTAACCTAAACCTTTCCGAAGACAATTATTATGAACAGTTAGAATTGGAGTTCAGGCGTGGGTTATTGATAGGAGAAAAAGTGATAAGTGATAGCCTTATGAGGAAGGAATAATCAATCAACAATTTTATACAAGCAGGCCTTTCCCAGTTGCGGCATAAATGCCTCGCTTGTTCAAAGTGAATCCCGAATTAGTATTTCGTAAAATCTCTTTTCATAATTCTATTTTATCCTCCGGATTGTAGATGTTAGGTAACCTGCCTGTCGGCAGACTGGTTCGTTGACAGGATTTCTAAATTTTTATCCAACTCTACCAACGTCATTCCTGTAGATGTCAGGAATCTGGGTATATACTATAGCTTAGAAACTTTATTTATCTCTCAACTAATTCTGTATGGAATTGTTCTGAGTTAGTTTTACTTGGATATGAAAGAAAGCTACGTGTATATGTTATCCAATTCCAGAAGAACTGTTCTATATACGAGTGTGACAGGCAATTTATTAACCAGAACATTCAATCACAAAAAGAACGAAGGCTCCTTATTTTCTTCCACATACCGAGCTCACTTTTTGTTGTATTACGAAGTGCACCAAAACATGTACGAAGCTATTCAAAGAGAGAAGCAAATAGTTAATCCAGATCTCGGGCATACTCCGCGAGATGACCTCTCAACTATATCAAGTCCTCATCGAATTATCTGACATCTACAGGAATGACTTTTCTAAAATTTTTATCTCCCCTAAAACTATATTGGGTCATGACTCGTCCTAAAGCCGAAAACAACTTCGGGAAACGAGAAATTGCAACACAATAAAATGGAAGATGCACGATTAGTTCAGGATTTTCTGGGAGGAAATCATCAGGCGTTTAATACGCTGGTTTGCAGGTGGCAAAGCAAGATACATCATTTTGCTTACCGATACTTTGCAAGTAGCGATGATGCCGCTGAGATCACCCAAAAGACTTTTATCAAAGCGTACCAAAAACTGGATACGTTAGATGATGTGAACAAATTCAGTTCCTGGTTATATCGAATTGCAAACAACTTATGCCTGGATGAACTGAAGAGAGTTGGCAGAAAAAGAGCTACTTCTTATGAAACACTAAAAGTAGCTCCTCAAACTGAAACGGCTTCATCAGCGGATTCAAGAGTATTGCGGAATGAGGGGTTGGTTCTTCTTCATAAAGCATTACTTCAGTTGCCCAATGACCAAAGAGTTGTGGTAATTATGAAAGAATATGAGGGACTTACTTTTCCTGAAATAGCAGAAATTTTAGATGAACCGATTAACACCGTAAAATCAAGAATGTATTATGGGTTGAGAGCTTTAAAAAAGACTTTCGACTCTTGGAATATCAACAAAGAGGTTTTTAATTATGAATAAAGAAGAAGCCCGATTACTACTCATGGATTACATCTATGGTGAATTGAATGAAACTAAGAAGTCAGAACTTCTGGATTTTATCAACCAACATGATGATCTGAAACAAGAATTTGAAGAATTTACAGAAACACAGTCCTTTCTGCATCATTTACCGGTACAGGACCCTGCTGAGCAATTGGTAATAATGGAGCCTTCTAAAACTTTTTCTGAGGGATTTTGGCAAAGTATACTTACCGCTTTAACTCCAAGAAATGCTTTTGCTCAAGGGAGCTTTGGCGTGGCAGTTTTAGCTTTTGTATTTATTGTTACAGGAGCATTAACAGGATTGAACATCTCTTATACAGACGGCGGAGTTCAGCTAGGATTTGGGGAAATCCCTCAATCGGAAAAATCTTTTTCCGCAGCACAAGTTGAACAAATCGTTCAGCAAATTCAGCGTGATAATGTGGCTTTAGTTCAGCAGGTAGTTGCAGACGCTCAGGAACAACAAAACCTACAATTAGAAGAAACTTTTGCCAGCTTTGCGTCTTATTTGTCAAGTCAGCGAACAACCGATTTACAACTTATCAGCTCAGGGCTGGAAGATCTTAAAGAAAACACTTACACCCGGTTTCGAGAAAATGAACAGGTATTAGGCGAAATAATACAAACTGTTAGTTATGGAAATTAAACAAAGACACACCATGAAACGAATACAACAAATACTACCCTCACTTTTAATTTTACTTTTAACCTCACCTTTTTTGATCGCTCAAAATTTCGATACAAATCGGATGAGCCGTGATATTAGCATCATGGAAAACATTTTGGGAGAGATGTTCAAAACCTATTCAGGAAACTCACCTTCAGAACGAGTCGTTTATAGCCACTTTGGAGGCTCCCGTAATGTTAGAGGAACTTACCTGCCTGGATATGGAATCATTTTTAATGTTCAAAATAACTCCGGTTTAGTCTATATAAATTCTTCATCATCTCAAGAAAGCAGTGGAAACTCTTTTTACTACAGCTCCACCAGCAATGAGTCTTCTGAAGATATAAAGGTGGATGAAACCAGTATAAAAGAAAGAATCACCGAATTTCTTAAAGATTATGCTTCCACTATCGGGCAACTAAAACCTAACGAAAATGTTATGGTGATCTATGGCTCTAAATCGAGACATTCATTTCCTGCATTGGTCTACTCTTCAGGAAGTGGAAAATTAGATCGTAAAGAAAGAGAAGAGCTTCCTGTTATTTCCGGATCTGTAACCAAGAAAGATCTGGACGATTACAGATCAGGTAAAATCAGTGACTCTGCATTCAACAACAAAGTAAAAACAGCTTCAACTCAAGACAAAGAATACCTCGATCTGAAAGTCATGAGCAATATCTTTGAGACTGCATTAAAAGATCAGGATGAAGAATCTTTCCGTTTGAGTGGAAATGTAAGTTACTTGATGCTAGATAACTTTGGAGCCATTTTTAACCTGGATGCCAGTTATAGAACTACTAATCGTTTATTTGGTTCGGGTTCAATATCTGGAATAACTGTAACCGGTGCATATGTAACTTCTCAGTCTCAAACCCGAAACAGTGATGAGCTTAAAGAGGAAGAATCTGAATATTTGACCAAAGTCAATGATGCCTATGATAAGCTTAAAGCAAATTTAAAAGAATATTTAGTCGATTATGGAAGAACTATCAGTTCTATAAAAGCTGACCAATTTATCCTTACCACAGTGAACCTGCGTGGACGATACAAAGATATTCCTGAACGTATTGATGTTCAACTCAAACGGTCAGTACTCGATCAATTAGATAAAGGTATCATATCACGTGAGAAAGCTCTTGAGCAAGTGATTATCACTGAGTATTAATTTTTAAAGATTAAAATCATATCAGAGCCGTATTCGGGTGAATCCGAATGCGGTTTTTTTTATCACAGATCTAAATGATCAATTCTCCTCCTCAAAGGACTTAAAGCCTGAATGCTGTCTCCTTTTTTAGGGCTTTCTCTAACAGCTTTTTGTATTCATTTGAGTTGATTTCTTTGCAACCAAATCTCCCCAAATGTTCTGTATAAAATTGGGTATCCCAAAGAGTGAATCCATTCTTTTTTAAGATTTGATGGCAATAGTATAACGCTACTTTATCTGCTTCTTTTTGTTTTCTGAACATACTTTCTCCGAAGAAAGCACCACCAAGAGTAACTCCATATAAACCACCGATTAATTCAATGTCTTTATATATTTCTACTGAATGAGCATTTCCAGATTGATTTAGGATATCATAGGAGTTAATGATCAGATCATTGATCCATGTACTTTCTCGATTTGCACAAGCTTTCACAACTTCACGAAAATTCTGATCTACTTTTACTGTAAATCTACCTTGACGAATAATCCGCATCACATTCTTTGTCATATGAAATCCATCTAGAGGAATAACACCACGTTTTCGAGCAGAATACCAGTCTACGTCTTCATCCTCTCGTGAACCTGCCATAGGGAAAATACCTTGGGAATATGCCTCCAGTAATATTTCCGGCGGAATGATCTTCATAAAATAGCGTTGAGGTTTGAGCAGTGAGTATTGAGGTTTACTCAAACCTCAATACTCACTGCTCATTGCTAGTTCTAAAATTCGCAATAAAACATCGGTCCTGAACCAATTGGCGATCCCGGAGGTGCCGGCAATGTACCCGGAGCTTTAAATTCTTCAGGATTATCCAAATAGTTGTCGATCATCATTGCAGATTGTAATGCTATAGGGTCATCTGATCTCTCAGAAAGCATTTCTGAAAGCAGGAGCAATTTACTTGCAACAACTGCTTTTGTAAGTGGGTGTGCTTGCCCGGAGCCATGAAGTTCGATCAAGTTTTTAGCAACAACATACTTAACCACATCTTGAACAGAACCTAAATATCCTTTCATTTTTTTCTGCTCCCAGCTATGCTCTATCAACTCATCAATTACTTCTCCCAAACTCAAATTGTTATCTCTTGCACCGTATTCAACTAATCTATTTGCTCTTTGAGGATGAAGGATCAAACTTATAGGAAGATTTGATGCTGTCTCTACAATTCCTAAAGCATCTAAAGTTGGTCCCGTACTTCCTCTGAATAACTCTCTGGAAGATGAAATACCCGCGGGACGCGTTGGAATAAGGTCTAACAAATTTTCAGGAACAGCTAGCACTTCAGGCTCTATGGCTTTTAGCATTTCGCTTAATGCTTTCCGCTGCATAGAAGCGCCCACAATTTCGGGATTTGGCTGGTTATCTCCTCGGAGTTTATAATAATAGTTTACTCCGCCAATCATTTTTACTGTTCCTTCCAACTGATATCTGTGAAAAAGGTAAATGGGGACCAGTACGTCTTCCAACTCTGACATTGCCACTCCTTTTCTGATGTTAGCTTCACCAAAATTATCCAACGCAATCCTTCTAACTTCTAAAATATGGGAAAGCTGCGTAGATGGATCGTTTCCATATTCCCATAAATGAGCAAATGGATGCGCTCCTCCCTGAGGGCGAGCGTCACTGTCAGAAATATATTTTAGTCCATCTAAATGTGCTTCTTCTAAGATCTTATTAAGTGCTTCTTTTTCATTGATTCCATTGGCAAAATCCTGATATCCGAACTTGATAGTAACGATATCCCAGTCTCCAATTCCAACATCGTATGCATCACTTAAATCCAGTTCACCATTCTTGATATCTACTTTTGGATGCGGATAATCCATCACTGATTCTCTGCCGTTTACACTGGCCGCAAAATTATGGAAGATTCCCAAAGTGTGGCCGACTTCATGCGCAGAAAGCTGGCGAATTCTTGCCAAAGCCATCTCCAACATTCGCGGATCGTCTTCATTGCCTTCTTCGAACGGTGCCAATAATCCCTGAGCAATCATATAATCCTGACGAACACGCAATGAACCCAACAGCACATTTCCTTTGATGATCTCACCTGTTCTTGGATCAGTAACTGAACCTCCGTACGACCACCCACGCGTTGAGCGATGTACCCAATTGATCACATTGTATCGAATATCTAATGGATGAGCATCATCCGGCAAAACTTTTACTTGAAATGCATTCTTATATCCGGCTGCTTCAAAAGCTTGATTCCACCATCGAGCTCCATCCAGCAAAGCTCCTCTTACCGGCTCCGGCGTTCCATTATCTAAGTAATAAACAATTGGCTCAATAGCTTCACTTACAGCGGCGCCGGGATTCTTCTTTTGCAATCTGTGACGATTAATAAATCTTTTCACTAATGGCTCTCCAATCGGAGTCGCATAATCCTGATAGGAAGTAGCATAGAATCCACCACGCGGATCAAATTCTCTTGGCTCATAATTATTATCAGGAAGCTCTACAAAAGAATGATGAGTTCTAATAGTTATAGAACTTGCATCCGGCACTACTGATCGTAAATATCTACCTGTAGGATTTCCGGCAAATGTAAGAATTGTTTCGAATTCTGTATTCTTTGGGAAATTGAATGTCCCTTCTGCATATAAAGCTGATCGATTCTTATCCAGATTGTAAGAGCCTTCTCCCATTCCTCTTAACCGACCAGAAACACCATGTGAGTCATCAATCAAGAATGGAGTAATATCGATCAGATATGAACCTTCTTCTTCAGCTTCTATTTTAAACGAATGAATTACAGACGATGCAAATGCCTCTTTTACTGATTTCTTTTCCAGTCTATTATCTGATTTTGCTACATAATCCAGATTAGGTTGGATAAGCATTAGCTTTGGTCCGCGTTTTTCGAAATAAACAACTCGTTGTCCGCCTTGTTGGCTTCTGTCTAAACCGATATCATTTGAGCCCACTCCAGCTGCCAGATAATTTGCGTGTAGAAATTCTTCGTTCAGCTTATCTACTTTCAGCCACATTTTGTCATTGGCTTCATCAAAATAGTAATCGAAATACCCTTCGGTAACTTTTAAGTCTTTGGTTTTTTCTTTGATGGATGGGGTTTGTGCCGTCGCTTCGCTGAATATTGAAATTAGGAATATGGGAATTAGGAATAAGGAGAAAAGTTGCTTCATTACTTTGTAGTTAGTTAACATCTAAATTCAAAGTAACTGCTTTTTGATGGGATTTAAAATCGTAGTTAAAGCTTTTTACAGTTTACTTTGACGATTGACACTTACTTTTGGCTTGACCCAAAAGTAACAAAAGGTCAAGGCTATGAATTCTTGGCGGGCTCACAATGATCTCGCTGAATAAATCCAATGGTACTCATTCACTTTGATATCGTTTACTTGATCTATCCTGTATGGATTTATTCCTCCTTCGAAGACGCTCAAGCATTTGTTCACTTTCCCGCCAACAATTCAAAGGCCGATTTTCTCAATTTTTCAATCTCTCTCTGATATCTAATCATTTATTTAAAGCTTTAAGAGCAATTTCTAATCTTATTTTAAGTTAAAAATGTGTATAATTTCAACAATCTATACACATTGAGGTTTTGCTATGAGAACAAATATTGATATTGATGACGAATTAATGAAACAAGCTCTGAAAATGAGTGACTTGAAAACTAAAAAAGATGTAGTTAATGAAGCTCTGAAACTTTTTGTAAGAATCGAGTCACAAAAAGATATCATTAAGTTTAGAGGAAAACTGAAGTGGGAAGGCGATCTGGATGATATGAGAACCAGTAAGCATCTCTGATGATTCTTGCCGACAGCTCCATTTGGATTGATTTTTTTAATGACAACAAACATATAAAAGTTGATGCCTTTGTAGAATATTTATCAAGAGAAAAAATTATTACTGCTGACCTCGTTGTTGCCGAAGTTTTACAGGGATTCAGAAAAGATCGTGACTTTTTTACTGCTCTCGAAATCTTTAAAACTATCCCATGTTATTCAATTGGAGGTAAAGAATTAGCTATAAAGTCTGCCGCGAATTTTCGGGTTCTTCGCAAAAAGGGAATTACAATTCGAAAAACTATTGATATGCTTTTGGCTACTTACTGCATGGAAAACAAAATCTCTCTAATACATAATGACAGAGACTTTGAGCTTATTGCTACGGAGTTGGAGTTAATACTTCTTTAGCATGGTTAGCTTGGCTTTTGTAACTACTAAAAACATTCCTTTTTATCATCGATTAAAACTCTGACAGGGTTATGAGGACCTAAGTTTTCTGCGTTTGAATAATCAATTCATAGGGATCTGAAATCATAGTTCAATCCATTCAGCTAAATTGCTATTCTTTCCCTTTAGTTTGAGATTATCACAATATCTCTTTGTTCTCCATTCTGCTGAAATAATCTCTTGCGGCCGCCATTACTTTGGGTGAAAGTAACAGAGCCACAGTCATAGTAGGAATTGCCATTAGAGCAAACATTCCATCCGTAAAGTTCAGCACCGCCTGAATGGTGGCAACCGATCCGAAAATAATTGCAGCTGCATAAAAGAAGTTGAAGTATTTCTGTTTATCAGCTCCAATCAGAAACCCAAGACATTTCGTACTGTAATACGAGTAAGTAAACAATGAGCTGAATCCGAAGATCAACACACAGAAGATTAACAAATAAACGCCGTATGGTCCAAGCGCTGCTTCAAATGCTGAAGCAGTAAGTGTGATTCCGTTGTCATCTCCGGACTGCCAAACTCCTGTTACCAAGATCGCTAATGCGGTCATTGTACAAACCACCAATGTATCAATAAATGGCCCCATCATGGCAACCAATCCTTCACGAACCGGCTCTTTAGTTTTTGCTGCGCCATGAGCAAGTGTTGCGGTACCAATTCCTGCTTCGTTTGAAAAAGCTGCTCTTCTAACTCCGGTAACAATCAAAGCGCCAAGTGCACCACCCATTGCAGAATTCGCGGTAAAAGCATCTGTAAATATCAGAGCAAATGTGCTTCCCAATGCATCAATGTTTAAACCAATGATCACCAACACACATGAAACATAAATTACAACCATCGCCGGAACCATTTTGGAGGCCACTTTTCCGACACGTTTAATTCCACCAAAAATCACCAAAGAAACAATTGCCAAGATCACAATGCCACTTATTAAATCAGTATTAAAGTGATTAGTTGCATCAGCTAGACCGTTTGGAATTAACAAAAAGTCACGAACTATTTGAGTAACCTGATTTGCCTGAAAAATTGGTAAAGGACCAAATAATCCCGCTACTGCAAAAAGCGCTGCCAGTGGTTTCCATTTTTTACCAAGACCTTCCATAATCATATACATGGTTCCACCCTGAATATCTCCATTGGTATCTTTTCCTCTGTACATAATGGAAAGCGTACACGTAAAGAATTTAGTCGCCATTCCTACGATGGCACTAATCCACATCCAGAAAACCGCACCGGGTCCACCAATGGCAATTGCCACCGCAACTCCGGAAATATTTCCCAGCCCGACCGTCGCAGCTAGGGCACTCGCAAGAGCTTCAAAATGACTGATATCTCCGGGATCATCCGGATCATCATATTTACCCCGAAGAATTTGAATCGAGTGAAAAAAATATCGGTAGGGAATAAATCTTGAATAAATGAGAAAAAATAATCCGCCGCCAACTAAAAGAACAACGAGTGGCGTTCCCCACATAAAGGATGAAAATTGGGCTAAAATTCGATCTATAGTTTCCAGAGTGCTGTAATTTTGTTTCTAAAAATAAGTGTAATAAACTGTGAAGTTAACTTAGAAATGGCAATAATGATATGTTAAAGATTATATTCTCACTTCACAAAAACATCTGCTACCAAAATTGACTTCCTACACACTCATTGTTAACGCCAGATCCAATTCTCTGAGAGCTGAAAAAATAATCCGGGCGTCGGAGAGTCTTATTCATCAAACTCTTGCAAATTGTGAAATTATTTATGTATCGGAACCTGACGAATTAATCGCCCTTAGTTCAAAAACCGCTAAAAATTCAACCGTAGTAATAGCTTGTGGTGGCGATGGGACGGCTCAAAGTGTGGCTAGAGGGATTTACGGGTCAAAAGCTTTGATGGGATTAATTCCTATCGGTAGTGGAAATGATTTTGCAAAAGCCATCGGTCTAAAAACCAGACAATCTGTTGAATATTACTTAAATGTGATTATTCAGCAACAAGTAATACAGGTTGATATGCCCGTTATTAATAATCAAGTTTTCATCAATACCGTCGGCATTGGTTTTGACGGATTGACCAATTATTACGCCTCGCAATTCAGCTCACTTAAAGGTATGATGAAATATACCGTTGCAGGTCTAAAAGCTTTTTTTACCGCTCAATCATTTCAAATCGAAGGCGTTATTGATGCTCAAAAGTGGAACGAGAGAGTTTGGTTAATCGCTGTTGCGAATGGCGCGATTGAAGGAGGTAAATATTTGATCTCACCAAAATCTGTGAACTCTGATGGAATACTCGACCTGGTGATTGTGCCGGCTTATAGTCGCCTAAAACTTGGAATTGCCTTTATACTTTTGAGTTTAGGAAAGTCGCTTCCCTCTTCATTCAGTGAAGTCGTTACATTTGAAAAAGCTTCTCTTAATATTCAAGAAAAACACTTTATTCACCTGGATGGAGAAGTGGGAAACAGCAGCTCCAAGTACAAAATAGAGTTTAAAAATAAGTCTCTACCTGTTATAGGAATTAATCCTGTCTTGTAAAAAAGATCAAATCTGTTGTTGGTGGTGTAATTCCTTTCTGCCTTAACAGTAATGCGATCTGCGCACGATGATGTTGTCCGTGAATAATAATATGCTGAATAATTTCTGCTACTTTTGTCTGAAAAGATTCGCCTTTGCTATTCTTGTAGATACAAATCTCGTTAGCTTTGGGAACCAGCTTATTCAAGTCAATTGCTGAAGAACCCGAAATTAATTCCAAACACTCTTCCAGAGATAATTCAGGCCAAAGACTCACTTTTTCATGAATTTCTAACACACGATTATACCAGATTATTTGAGCATGAAGTAAATGCCCCAAGTGCTTTGTTAGTTCTGTATCACTCGAAGTTACTTCACACTCAGAAATAGCATTTATTGTCAGCTTATTTGCCCATTGATCATAAGCTATTTGCCTTTCGAAATTCATTATCCAATGCCAAAGAATTTGGCAATCCCGTTAATAATAAATTGTACGCCTATGGAAAGAGCTATAAAACCCATCAACCGAGTGATTACTGTCATTCCTGTTTTTCCAATCAATTTATTTAGCCAAGGAGCTACTCTTAAAATCGCCCACGCTAAAAATGCGGTAAGCAAAACCGCGACCCCGGTAACAATGTAATCCACCACACCGGTTGCCTGAGATCCAAAACCGATCACCACGGCTATACTTCCAGGGCCGGAAAGTAATGGCATTGCAAGCGGACTAAAACTCACATCATCTTTATCCATCGCTGCTTCCTGATCTTCTTTCGAAAGCTTGCGCCCTGGTTTTTCGGGATTCATCATTGAAAACCCTGCACGCATAATGATTATACCGCCGGCAATTCTGATTCCGGGCAAAGATATCCCAAAAAAGCTGAGTATGTAGGTTCCAATCAATAAAAAAGTAATCAACACACAAAACATATAAATACTTGCCTTGCGAGCGGTACGCGCCGTTTCTTTCTCTGTGTTATCTTCCGTTAAAGAAAGAAATATCGGCATTGCCGTAAGCGGGTTAACTACTGAAAATAATGAAGTAAAGCTGGCTATCAACAGAGCCCCGGCACCCATTACTTGTGTAGAAAAAGGTATAATATCTTTAAAAAATTCTTCCATATACCGTCAAAGATACGCACCTTTTTATCAAATTTTATAGTATTTCAGGAATGCTTTTATCAAAGCTTAACTTTATTATCACTTTCAAACTTATATCTTCTTCCAATAGCTAATTTTATGACTACAACAGAATCAATATCACTTAATGAAACCGTTCTTCCTTTAGTTGAAGGCGTGCTTTCTAAAGACCTTTCGCTAAACGAAAAACTATTCGGTATTTGTGAGATCTTACAGGATAATGTTGAAAATTTTGATTGGGTTGGGTTTTATTTAGTAGATCCTGATAATAATCGCCAGCTTGTACTGGGGCCATTTGTTGGAGAACCTACTGATCACACAACCATACCTTTTGGGAAGGGAATTTGTGGGCAGGTAGCTGAAAGTCATGAAACCTTTGTCTCTCAGGATGTGTCCGCTGAAGATAACTACATTTCCTGCAGCCATTATGTACAATCAGAAATTGTTGTCCCGATAATGAAGGGAGATAATTTTGTTGCCCAAATCGATATCGATTCAAACAAAAAAAATTCTATTTCTGAAGAGAAAAAGGAACTTCTGGAAAAAATTTGTACGTTACTGTCTAACGAATTCTAAAAAAATATTATGAGTACATACGCCCTTACCGACGAAACCTCTATCGATACATTAATTTTCTGGATTGAAAGTTCTGACGGAAGTATCTCTTACGAAGAGCAAGAAGCCGTTAAAAGAATTTTATCTAATATGGAATATGACATGGACACCTACCATAAAACTCTTGCTCAGATCGCAGCAATGGGAACTGATGAGGTGAAGCAAATGGCAAACGAAGCTATTGACCACATTAATCGTAGTTTTTCAGACGATGGCAAAAAGTTGACATATAATTTATTAGAAACTATTGCTGCTTGTGATGGCTCTATTTCTAAATCAGAGCGTGAAAAGCTGGATGCGATTAAAAGTGAGTTGGGTATATAATTTACTGAGTTGTGAATCTATACGGGATATAGTTTGACACAGTGTAAAGCACTTCATCATCTGCTGTGTTTTTTTCGTAGTCAATATTTATAGACATTGGAAAACCACTTTCCGAATTGTATTCTACATCCAGCTCATCTGCTCCTCTTGCTTCTCTGATTATCTCGAAAAGCTCATCAACAGTTTTATAGGATTCTTTATAGATATCTCCTGCATATCGAAATGTATTTTCTCCGGTTTGTATCATTAGTGAATCCCGACCTGCCGGATCCAAGACTTGATATATAGTGTCTGCATCAACAACAATGATGGCAGGAGTGACCTGAGGACAAAAGCAACTAAGTCCATATCTGAATTCATAGCCTTCTGCTTTTTGAGCTTCCCACTTTTCCTTTGATGCTTCAAAATCGTCTGCTTCATTATCAAATAATGAACAGGAAATTATTAATAAAAAAAAGAGTACGGGTATCAGGTTTTTCAATTTATAGATTTAATTTTTAGACGCTTTTTGATCTACGAATTT
The DNA here is from genome assembly GCA_965216175.1 of Balneola sp. GTDB lineage: Bacteria > Bacteroidota > Rhodothermia > Balneolales > Balneolaceae > Balneola. The sequence goes on along the minus strand of OZ244140.1, from coordinate 3,551,335 downwards.
TAATCTATAAAATTGTTTTACTTTTTTTCTGCCTTCAAACTTGAAATATGCAAGTTGATGCTATGGTTTACTCTGAATCCGTAATGGCCGTTGGTATTTAAATCACCCTTTTCCATACTGGTTAAAATATCTCCGTTTAAAGAAAAAGTCATTTCATCACCGGCAACTTTTACTTGAAAATTATTCTCCGCCGAGGATTCAGTTTCTTCTGTGAACATTTCCATTGCATCGGTTTTCGTCCACCCTTTAATCGTAGATGTTTCTGATCCATTCCTTTTCTTAATCAGATATTCGCCTGTATTTCTCAATAGAAAATAAACATAGCTTTGATTCTCTCCATTCAAATCATTTCCACCTATAAATATTCCAAATCCTTCCCTGTTTCTTCCTTTCGTATCAAACAGGTAGATCTTAGAATTTAGCGTAAAATCTCCATCTACTTTATTTTCAGGATGGTAATAAATTCCGGCCGGTCCGCTGGTTATATGCCAGCCCGGTGTCATGTTTACAAAAAACACGTCTGCTGATTCTGCATCCGATCCTACGTTAACATCCGCATTAGCTTTATCAAATCGCCATTCCCAACCTTGTGGAACTTTCAGGTTTTCGCCCTGAGGCTTACTCCCATCTGCCATTCCTTGTGCAAATATAAAAGAAGTTGTTAGAAGTATTGTTAAAATAAACCCTGCTACCTTTTTCATAATATTCTCCAAAAATTGTTTCCTCTAATAAAAGGTTTTTTTGATTAAGATTCTTTGTATGACGCACGAAAACCTTTGGCACCGGAAACGCTATTTTTTTTATGCGTTACTGAGCTTTGATCCCAAGGGCTGAAGCCCTTTCTAGCTTATGATCTTAACCAATTACCTGACATCTAGAAGAATGGCTTCGTTAGACCAACAAAGTCTCTCAGGAATCTTTATTCAACATCTCAATTGCCGTGCTGACTTCCGAACTGAACGTGAACCCATTTTCTCTGAGTACCGAATGACACGAATTCATTACTTCTGTTTTTATCTGCTGAAGGTCGTTGTTCTTTAAAAAAGTATTCATCCAAAACTGAACTTCGATTTGTACATAATTATCGGAAAACTCAGACAAAATCACAGCTGGTTTGGGGTCTTCAATAACGCCATCAGCGGATTTCACTGTATCTAATAGCAACCTTCTGGCTTCGTTCAAATTATCCGCATAATCAATTCCAATTTTGAAACTTGGGCGACGTAATCCATCTCGTGTATAATTGTTGAGCGGATTTTTAAAAATGATCGCACTGGGAATAAAAATATCAATGCCATCTCCGGTTCGCACATGCACATCACGAATATTAATTTGCTTAACTATGCCTTGTATTCCATTGCTCTCGATGAGATCTCCAACATCAAAAGATCGGCTGAACGACATAAATAAACCTGCCAATAAATTTTCGCCAATCTCCCGAAATGCAAAACCCAGAACAACGGTAATAACCCCACCTGCAGCCAAAACCCCTGAAGCGGCTTTAGTCAAGCCCATAATATGAAGGGCAATTACAGCCCCAATTAGATAAAAGGTCCAGCGTGTTAGCCGCATAACCAAACGAAGTTTTTTCGTCGATGTAGCCCTTGCACCAAGCAATCTTTTTAGTCCACGGCTTGCTAGCAAGCCAAAACCAATAAATATGAAAAGAGCAATAACTCCGGCTAGTATAGTCGGAGCGGAATTCATGGCTTTTTCAAAAAATTGTGTAAAACTATCTTGAAGTGTTTGCATTGTATTTCCTTTTTTGGGGCTCTAGTTCCGACGCGGAGCGTGCGTAACTAGGCTATAATTCTAAATACTAAAATCTCATGCCTCAATACTATTAATTACAACCAATCCACAATATCATCTTTTCCTTCCACCTTCACGTATTCAGAGAAAATTTCATGTAGAGTTGAATGTTCTTTAAGGCTTTTTCTACTAACTGAATCTAAGTATGCAATAATTCTTCCTTGATGCAGAATGGCAATATCGTCACAAAGATTTTCCACTACTTCCAAAATATGGCTGGTTATGATCATCGTTACGCCCTTAGCTTTCAATTTACGAAGCACTGTTTTCATTCGATCAATAGAAATTACATCTACCGCTTCAAAAGGCTCGTCCAGTAACAAGACTTTAGGCTCTGTTAAAACCGCTGTAACAAAGGCTAGTTTTTTACGGCTTCCGGAAGAAAGTTTATGAATCTTCGTTTTCGCGAAATCTTTTATCTCAAAAAAATCCATTAATGAGTATGCTTTTTCTATCAATCCTTTTTTCTCGATCTCGTAGATATCACAAACGTATTCGATGAATTCTATACTTGTAAATTGCTCGAACAACAACGGCGGTTGAAGAACAGATGCTATTTCTCTTTTTATCTCCTCTTCATTTTCATCGATAAATTGCTTTTCATCGATCGTTATATATCCCTCATCAAAAGACAGTAAACCGGTTAACACTCCTATCAATGTGCTTTTTCCGGCGCCATTAGGACCGATTAAACCAAAAATAGAACCTTTTGGGATATTCAGGTCTAATTCTTTAAGCACGATGTTATCATCGTAACTTTTAACTAGACCTAGTATTGAAATTGCCTCTCCCATCAACCTGCGGTTTTAGATTTTTTATTCATGTAATATCTCGCTGCGTATCCTATCGTGAATAGTCCGTAAAGTAACAGTGCTATTTGCAGATTGCTCATTCCGAACATAGTGATTCCTTCTTTATCTGCTCTCAGATATTCTAAGCCAAATCGGAGCAATGAATAACCTCCGGTATGGATAAAAAAGATAAGGGGTGATTTTTTATCCGTATCCCAGATCTTTTTAAAAACCCATAGAACAATTAATATCAGAACTACATCGCCAAACATTTCATATAGCTGTGTGGGATGAACCGGAGCGCTTAATGTTTCAGTTTGGCCCGGCAGACCTGTTGTGGATTCCCAAGCCGGGCTTGAAAGTCTGTATTCTGTTTCAAAATCAGGAACGGTTGTGGCGTATCTTGGAAATTGAACCCCAAGAAATGAACTTGTTGCAGTTCCATAAGCATCACCATTCAGGAAGCAACCAACTCTTCCAACAGCCTGCCCCAATAGCACTCCGGGAGAAAGCAAGGAGAAATACTCCCAGTAGTTCATATTGTTTCTCTTCACATAAAAGTAGCCCCCCAACATACCGCCTACCAAACCTCCGGTGATACTATTTCCTGCACCTGTAGGGCTAAAAATAATTCCTGGATTTTCGAAGAACACATCTGATTGCCAGAAAACATAGTGGGAAAGTCGAGCTCCAATCAGCGCACCAACAATAGACCAAACTACCAAGCCTTCAAATTTTTCTATTTTTCCGCCATACTTTTCTACTCGAAGTTTACACCACCAAACACCAAGAACAATGGAGATCAGAAAGTAAATGCCTTCGTAAAAATATATTTGAGTAAATCCAAGATCGAGATGGATGGGTAACATAGGTGTTTTGAGCTTTTTATTTGTTCTTTATTCGGTCCATAGTCGTCTCAGTATCTGCTTTTTAAACAGCGTTACCAGAAAACTCATATGTCTCCAAAGGTAAACTCCTATAACAACAATAACCACGCTCATAATAGTAATTCTATACCATTCCAGACTTTCTAGTGGCACAAAAATAAGATAACCCATAGAGAATATTGCGAATGAGATCACAAAAGTTACTTTTTGAGGAATAATAGGGTGTTTATAACTGAAAGAAGAGTACGTAGCTTTTTGATATTGATAGTAAGAACTCCATACAAACAAGACCATAAAACAGAGGAAAAAGAATGTGTTTGCAACAAAAACTTTATACACCCCTACGATTTGAGGGATTAATAATAATTCAAATATGGTGATTACATAAAAAACTAAAAGCGGTAAAATAATCACTCCAAGAAATCGCTCCTTCAACTGTTTTTCTAATTTAATTGGAAACTGTAAATGCATGAGTAGTTCTCTGTTTTCATATCCATACATATTTGCCATTCCCATTGCCAAAAGTGCCACCGGGATTCCGGCAAGGATAGTTGGGATCAAAATTGTTTGGGCAGCAGTGTATTTAACCTGAAGCAATAACGGCACATAAACAACAGGTACCACTGCAAGAGTAAGTAACTGAAGTTTGTTATAAGGATGAATCATAACGTAGTAATAATACTTACCCGCGTTTTTCCCCATCACACGTCTTAGAAAACTCCACAATTTACTAGTTTGCTGTTCTACTTTTCTGATAGTAGGATTGATAAGCCCCTCACAAGTTTTGTGAAAGTGATCTACCAAAACCAGTCCTATTAAGATTATCAGAAAGCCAAAAATAATTAGCGCATTTGTCCAGCCGTACCCCTCGGTAACGGTTTGAATCAACAATCCGCCCGGACTCCATGAAAGAAAATTATTCAGCGTTTCCACTCTTGGTATGATTTCAACAAAAATTTCTTGTGAGTTATCTGAGAAAAGAGAAACAGCCTGAAATAATCCAAATATCAGAAACAGAAACCCAACTACCACTGCTATAAATCTACGCTCAACTATTTTTATGAAGCGGTGCTTGATAGAGTAAATAAGCACGTAATTGAACATGATTGCTGCGATCCCAACAAAAACCTGATAAACATGTGAAACCTGAATCATTAAAAACACTATCCAGGTAAAATTATAAATGATGTTCACGGGATGACAAAAACCAATGATCATCAAATACCTAGAAAGCCTTTTCAGAGGAAATGCGAACCCGAGCAGTTTTCTGTTTTCTGCAATATTGAGAAGCCTCAAATTGGTAAATGAGAAATGCATAACCCAATAGGAGTTGGCAAAAACGAGTAGAAGAAAAGTATAAATCTTTGGAGTAAGCCACGGGATTTGGGTTTTCATCCACGGATCGGTATCCAGTAAAATTACAACTATTGCTGTACCTACCAGATTCACTGTCATTATCCCCAAAAACATGATATACCCTATCAATAACAGAAGTTGAAATCTGTTCAGATTTGAAATAAAAATTTTCCAATTTAGGGCAAGGAGCCGTGCAAACATGAATCTCTTAGATGAATTAGATGGAGTTTAAGCCATAGGTGTTAACTAATCAAAAATAAAAGTTAAAGCCTATTAGAAAACTAAAATAATTATGCCTGCTATTTTCTACTATTTTTAATAGTGATGTTTGTCCATTAAAAGGCAATTCGTTTACCTCTTCATTAAATACTTTCGTGAATAAGGAAGTAAACCTGCCTTCAAGAGTAATAATAACTGGTTTTGTTGCAATTTCAACACCTCCCGCCATTATATAACCATACAATATTTTTTCAGTATTTTTATTTATATCCCCGCCGAAAAAAAAGTTATTGAGAGATCTTGCTGTATCGGGTAAATTTGATGTGAACGTCACTGTCGAGTTTGTTTGAAATTCAATGACTCCACCTATCATGAAATTTGGATTAAACTTTTGGTTCGGCATCAAATCTATTCTGGGAAGTACTGAAAATCCTATGTTTTCAAACTCATATTCTGCTTTTACTGACGGATCAATCCTTGGATCTACTTCGTTAACTCTAAATTTTGTTCCTAGCTTTTTATAGTCTACTTCAAATTGAAAAGAAAGAACAGAGGTTTCTAATCTTCTGTTGTAAAATAACCCTGTTTGATATGCGGTTTTTCCTTCCCATTCAATAGTCTGTAATCCAATCTCAGTCTCTTGTTGTGAAATGCTTGAAAACGCAACTCCGGATTTCATTCCAAATCGGTTTTTTTGAGCATATGAATGCTGAGATGCTAAAGCTATCAAAGAAAAAATCAGTAGATATTTTTGCATAGAATAAGTTGCATAAAAAAGCAGCCCCATTAATAAAGCTGCCTTATAATAATGAATTTCTATCCTAGAATGCTATACCAACTGTTAAAGCTATTGCGCCATTTTTTGCAGAACCGTTAAAATTATCATCGGCTACGTTGGTCAAATCTAAGGAGATAAAAAACTTTCAGGCTTGATTATTGTCAATTCACACTTACAATTAAACCGTTCATACATGCTTGTAAAAATTCCGTTTCTGATAGTTTATCATAGATCAAGAGCTATAACCAGAAACTATAATTTTACATTGCTATGCAATCATTTTTTTGTACTACACTTACTTTATTATTGATGCTTTTCTTCACAAAGAACAGTATTTCTCAAACTATTATTTCTGCAAAAATAGTAGACCAGTCAAATAATGCTGTATCCTATGTAAATGTTGGAATTGCTGAAGAGGGTGTTGGGACCGTTTCTGATCGAAATGGCAACTTTGAATTAAAAATACCTGAAACATTATCAAGCAGGTATATTATTCTATCTCATGTTGGCTTTGAGCGACTTTACTTGAATGCAGAAAGTATACCCAATATCATTCAGATGAAACGAAACTATAATTTGATGGATTCAATCGCTGTTAGCGCTAAAAGATATAAAGATAAAGAATTGGGAAATCGCTCAAAATCCGGGCTTCTTGTTTCCGGGTTCTCTAGCGGAGATTTAGGTGGTGAAATAGGACGTAAATTTAATATCCGACAACCCTCTTTAATTGACAAGATTGGTTTCCATATTAAGCATAATGTTTTTGAAAATGTGCTACTTCGGCTAAATTTTTATACCATTCAAAATAATATGCCGGATAGCTTAATCTCTGGAGCCAGCATATTTAGGGTATCTGATAAACAAACCGGACAGGTTGAATTTAGCCTTGAAAAGCCCGTGATGGTTATAACAGACATTATAGTCACACTTGAAATGGTTGAACATTCTCCTGCAAAAAGCGGTTATATTTATTTCGCTCAAACACCCCCTTTCTGGGGGAAAATGTATTATAGAGAAACCAGTTTTGATAAAGTTAAGAAGCATAGAGGTGGTCCCATGAGTATGTATATGAACATCAAATATTGATCAAATAAAAAAAGCAGCTTCATTTTTTGAAGCTGCTTTTATGATAGTCGTTTTCTTTATTTAGAATGCTATTCCAATGGTTAAAGCTATCGCTCCATTTTTTGCAGAATCATTGAAGTCATCGTCTGCAACATTTGTTAATCCAGCGGTATATCTTAGTCCCAATCTTAGTTTGCTTACATCAAGCCCGGCACCAACCACAACACCGTATTCTGTGTCTTTGGCGCTGTCTTCAAGATTCAAAGCTCCATCATTATTTTCGATTTCTGCTTTCGTATTAAAGTTCATATAAGGTCCAAAATATACATTTGGCTTCGCTCCTGGGGTATCAAATCCAAACTTCAGTAATACCGGAACCTGAATATAGTTTACAACAAAAGTTGCATCCGAATCTTCAACATCAGCACCATATTGAGCGAATAATATCTCTGGTTGTACCGACATCGGGCTTGCCGGAATTTTGAAATTTGCATATCCACCTACTAAAAATCCGGTTTTATATTCAACATCTTCCGTATCGTTAAATGTGGAGTAATTTAAACCTCCTTTTACACCAAATTCAGGAAGAGATTGAGCATTTACCTGAATGCTGAATCCTGCTATTAAAAATAAAAGTGAAACAATTTTAGTTAACTTTGTTCTCATATTAAATTAATTGATTAGCTGTTACCAATATTTTAACTCCAATATAATCGAATAGTTCCATATGCTATTTATTGCAGATCATGGGGTGTTAAAATGATCATTTAGAACTGATGCTGAAACTTTGTAGCCCCTTAATCGAAGACAGCAAATATTATATTTTCACCTATTTTTATTATGAGCCTTACTCTTCAGCTATCTTTCTTTTTTTTAATATAGTTGTTCAAACAAAAACCCCATCACTCATAGCCATAGAGATACAAACTAGTAGATTATTTAAAGCCTATTTTTATTAAATATTAAAATCTGACTAAAATGAACTCATGAAATTTAAAGACATAAGAGCGTTGCTTTCTTCCAGTATAGAATATACTAATGATAGTTATACCAAAACATTGATCGATGCAGGAGTAACTTCTCTCATTATTTACTGCATTTTTGTTTTTCTTGAACCATTTAGAGTTTCTTCTGAGTTCAATATTTTTATTATTATTCTCCCTTTTTGTGCGCTATATGGACTTATATACTTTATAAATGTTGCTTTCCTTTTTCCGGCATTTAACTCTCTTTTCAATATTAAAAAGTGGTTTTTCTATTCGTTTATTCTTTCTTACTTGTGGGTAATTCTTTCCATTGCATTTTCTCATCATGTTTTGCAAAATTTTCTAAACAACGAACCCCTAGTTAACACTCCTATTTTATTTCGAACCTTAAAAAATGCTTTCTTTGTAGGATTAATACCTTCCGCTTTATTAGGATTTTGGACTTACATTCAATATCTAAAGAAAGAATTGAATAAGAACTCAAAGAACCTCAATAAATTTCTTCGAGATTTTCCATACGCTGATACTATTAAACCCATTTCGACTCCTTCTGGAACTGTATTAGCTATTCAACCCGATGATATTATCTATATGAAATCTGATGATAATTATGTGATCGTTTTTTATTCGCATAACAGTCAGGTTAAAAAAGAACTTGTAAGGAGCACCTTAAAATCCATCAGTTCAAACTTTCAGTTTCCTTTCCTTCGGGTTCATAGATCATATCTTGTAAACTTCAACAAAGTGCATAAAGTTGATGGAAACAATCAGGCTTTAACGCTTACTCTCTCTGAAGCTGATGCCATTATTCCTGTATCAAAAACTTACATCCCAAAAGTAATGGAGAGTCTTACTTCGCATTAATCTATTTTCACCCCAAGAAAAACTTGTAAACAATAGATAAACGTTTATTTATCAGCACATTTTCTATTACACTATCTGCGACTTTTGAAGCATACAGCAATTCTATTCTATATTCTGAGATCGATAATTTTTTACCTTACTTTTGTACCGACAAAAGTAACAAAAACTCCTGGCTATGAACACTGGTCGGCGTGCAGAACAGTGTTGCTGAATAAATCTCATGGTCTTCATTCTTCCTAGACAGTTTTCAATGTCGAGCCTGTAGAGATTTATTCGTCCATTCGGACACGCAAAACTATTCGCTCACTTTGACCGACCACCGTTCAAAGGCCGAGTAATTGGGGTTAGTTTAGACAAGCATCATTGATATCAAGTAAACAAAAACACATAGACTTCATCAGGCTTATCTCATTAGCTCTGTGGTGAGTGAAAAAGTTAGATATTTCACCACAGATATTTTTAATTCACCACATTTTGTTCTCTCCTGCTTCATATAAATGAATCCCTTTTATTGATTGTATAGCTTTGTTTAAAAGTTAACACAAAGTAATTATGACTAAACATTCAGTAACAATATCTGCTCTTATATTCGGGATATTTTTCAACCCCATTTTATTGTTTGGGCAAGAAGTCATCAAAGACATCCCGATAAAACTTGATGATGAAATCACATTATTCCATGATTTCTATAAACCTGGCAATAAAGCCCAATTTCCGGTGATATTGATTCGCACTCCTTATCAAAAAGAAGGAATTGATGTATTTGGAGAATTTTTTGCCGAGCAAGGATTTGGAGTCATAATTCAAGACGTAAGAGGTAAATATAGTTCGGAAGGAACATTCATTCCTTTTTTCAAAGAATATTCAGATGGACTTCAGACATTAGACTGGATTCAGGGGCAAGACTGGTTTGATGGGAATGTTGGAATGTGGGGTTCTTCTTATTTAGGATTTTCAGCCATGATATTAAGCAAGTCAAACCATCCGGCACTAAAAAGTATATTCAATTTGTCGGGTTGGATAGATGGAACCCAAATCAGTGACACGGATGGTGCATTCCACCAGCTTATGGTTATTCCCTGGTTATTGTTTGAAGGTCAAAAAACAAGAACATCGATAACGGGAATGGATCTAGATGAAATATTTCTCCACACACCCTTGATTGATGTAATGCCCGACATTGTATTTGAGGATGCAGACGGAACGCACAAACTGGAGGAAATCACCAAAATGTACAGCGATTATCCTTACGAAGAGGCATCAGTACCAATTATGCACCTTAATGGTTGGCTTGATTTTACTTTAAAAGCAAGCTTGAATGATTATCAAATGCTTGCCCGACAAGCTTCTTCTACTCAAAAAATGATTATTGGACCGTGGTACCATAACCAGCTGTACGATGAAAACCCGATGCTTGGAGAATATGAATTACCGGTTAATGGTGAAGCCAGCATGCAATGGATGCTTAATGAAGCAAGCTTATGGTTTAAAAAAACATTATCGAAAACGTATAAAACTGACGCCAACAAAATTAAATACTACGTGCTTTTTAAAGATGAATGGAAGGAAAGTGAAATCTGGCCGCCAAAGAATTCCTCAGAATTAACTTATTATTTAAACGGAAATAGTTTAGTTGAGAAAAAGCCTCAAAATAAACCCTCCGAGCATAGAGAATTTGTCTTTGATCCCGCTAATCCGGTACCAACTACAGGTGGCGCTAATTTTCATATGTTTTTGGATAAACTTGGTATTCAGGAACAAAACGAAATCGAGTTTAGAGAAGACGTGCTGTTGTTCACTACCAAAGCGTTTAAAATGGAACAAACTTTTGCCGGAAACCACTCGGTTACTTTGTATGTAAGCTCAACCGGAACAGGAACTGATTTCACAGCAACTCTTACTAAAGTAGATTCCGATGGAATTTCATGGAACCTCTTAGATACCATCACCAGAATTGATGCTTCTGCTTTAAAAGGTAGTCCAATTCCAATTACACTTGATCTTGGAGACATGGCATTCCAAATAAAAAAAGGGGAGCAATTAAGATTACGAATCTCCAGTAGTAATTTCCCAAAGTACAATAGAAATCCAAATACCGGAGTGGAATCCATTGTTGCAAAGGAATTCAAAAAAGCAATCCAACGCATCTATTTTTCTCCAGAATACCAATCAGCAATCAAACTATCACTTTTAAATACAGAACAATGAAAGCACTATATCTTTTATCATTATTCTCCATACTACTTGTAAATACATCTTTTGCTCAAAATGAGATTATTTCTGAAGCCAGTAATTTAATAGAAGCTAAACAATATGCAGAGGCTGTTACACTTTTGGAAAAAAGTACTTCCCAATACCCTAACAATGAAAAATTGCTCAAGCTTTTAGGAAAAAGCTATTCTAATACTGAAGATTTCGGAAAAGCGATGGATACTTTTTCTGACTTAACAAAAATGGACAAAACAAACGCCGAATACTTCTTTTTACTTGGCGAATCCAGTTATGAAGCTCTTTCAAATACGTCTAATATCTTTAAGCTGAGCACCTATTCTTCCCGAATGAAATCGTCACTTTCAAAGGCATTAGAACTGGACCCAAGTCATGTAGGTGCTCGCATTCGCTTAAGTAATTATTACCTGAACGCACCTATGATCGCCGGTGGCAGTACCAAAAAAGCATTGGAACATGCTAAAATTCTCGTTCAATATGACCCAAATGCAGGTAACCAACTTTTAGCCTCTATACACATAAAAAATGAAGAGCACGTACAAGCTGAGGCTATTTATCTTAAGATGATTGAGGATAATATTGATGAAAGGAAATTATACTATTTGCTTGCGGTATTGAAAACCGATCAGGAACAATTTGAGTCTGCCATGGACTATTGTGAACAATCAATTGCTACTCATCCTGATTACCTCACAGCTTATTATCAATATGGAAAAGCTGCAACCCGATCGGGTAACAATTTAGAGAAGGCTCTGTTTTATCTGAACTACTTTGTAGAAAACCATTCCGAAGGAACAGCACCCTCACTTCATTGGGCTCATTTAAGAATAGGTCAAATTCATCAGCTGAACGGAGATAAAGAAGAAGCTCGAAAGGAATTCAATACTGCCCTTGCCCTAAAGCCTGATTTCAATGATGCGAAAAGTGAGTTAAAACGCCTTTAATCATCTCTAACGCATCTTTACCATATCACTTTGTAACTAATTAGTAGGTTTTCCGTTTTTTATTTATTGGATTTTAATATCAATTACATGTTCAAAAAACTATTTCAACTTATTTCTAAGTATCGTCATAGAAGATGGGCCATCTTATTATACTGGTTTACCAGAATCTCGATGTCTCTAACTTTCGTTACTTCAGGAATTCGGAAATTGCCCGGAGTAAAATTCACCCTCTTAGGTCCCGATAATCCCGTAGGTGCTTATTTTATTGCGATGCATAACACAGGTTTCTACTGGAATTTTATAGGCTACCTTCAAATCGTTCTGGGTTTGATGATTCTTATAAATCGACTGAAAGTTATCACCCCTTTAGTAATGATGCCAGTTACCATAAATATTTTCCTGATTTCGGTTTCTTTGGGAATGAGAGGAACTCCTGTAATTACTACGGCAATGGTTTTAGCAAATATCTTTTTGATGTTTTGGTGTTATGAGAATTACCTGCCACTACTTCAGAAGAATAAAGAGCTTAAAATCTAAAACAACTAATAGTTCGAAATGAATACTGAAAAATTAGTACTTAAATATTTCCAATCTTGGAAAGAAAAAGGAAGTTTAAACGAAATGAATGAGTGCCTTTCTCCTGATTTAAAAATAAACAGCGGCTTTTTTGAATTTGAAAGCAGTGCTTCTTTCATTGGCTTTCTAGAAGAACATTTCACTCCTTGGAATAACATTACGCTTATCTCCTCTTTCTTTTCGGAAAATTTTGCAGCCATCCTGTATGAAGGAGTAAATGCAGAAACAAATCAAAAAATGAGGGTTTCTGAACATTTGACTATTTCTAAGGGGAAAATCAAAACTATAGAGACCGTTATAGCTCAAGTAGCATGAAATATATATATGCTCTTTTAATACTTGTATTCTTGTCGCCATATAGGTCTTATTCGCAACACAATTCGAATTTTGAGTTTGGTATATCAGCTAATTTTAATTTTATCGCTAGAGACCAATTTTCTTTTTTCATCATTGAAACGACTAGGGAAATCCAATATATCCAAGATGCGTCATTTAGGTTAATGCCTTCACTTACTATTGGGTATTATTTAACTCCTCGCTTTTCGATAACCTCTGGGCTTCAATTATATGATTTTGGGCACGACTCTGATAGGTTACAAATAAACCAATCTTCTCCTGCTGAAAGATCTTCTCACAGATACCGGGCCTACTTCCTAACTATACCACTTGGAGTAGATTACAAATTTATAAATGAAAAGTTTAAAGCTTCTGTTCACACCTCTTTTTTAGCCGATATATATTTGGGAGAACGATCTAATGAGCCTGAATTTAATATGCTCAATACTTTTGATTGGAACACAATCAATTTTAGTGCTTTAGCGAGCTTAGGTTTTGAATATGCTATATCCAACAGATCTACATTAAGTGTACAACCTTATTTTTCTGTCCCCCTTCACGACTATGTTGATAAAAGCGGACCATCAAGAACCCAAAACATTAAACCATTTCGACTCGGCCTTACTTTTGGTGCTAAGTATCGATTAAAATGACCGAATATATTAATAAACAAAACTTAGGTAGATAGTAAAATTAAAAAGTAATTAGTGAAATTCAGTGATTAGCATTCATTCAAAATTAATAGATGATTTCATAAGGACTAGCCAATGAAAGTATTAAATAAAATTGTTACTGGTGTAATAGTATATGCTGTAATAGTTGCACTTCTATTCGGATGTAATGTTATGTGGACTTCTCCTTCTCATTACAAGGTAGAAAATAGTCAAAACCTCGAAGAACCCATTATGAGTATGGATGAGTATGATACTATCATCAATACGCATAGACGCCCTTATATTTATTCGATCAAAGGGGAAAAAGGTGAAGTGTTTATTTTGGGAGTCGAACACAGTAAAGACCCGAAACATCCCCAATTTGAAGCTATTAGGCAAAACTGGGAAAAGGCTAAGCCCACAATAGCTTTAATTGAAGGAAGATTGGGATTCCTTTTTATTTGGTTTCAAGATCCTATCGAAAAGTTCGGAGAAGGAGGGCTCACATCTTATTTAGCCAAGAAAAATGGTGCGGATCTTTATTCATGGGAACCTACGAGAGAGAATGAAATTGATTTTCTTTTGGAGGAATTTACAGCCGCTCAAATAGCAATGTTCTATTCATTTCGCCCATATTTTAGCAATATGAGATATGGAAAACCTGATAACCCTGAAAAAAAGTTGCAAGAATATTTGAAAAGCAGAACTAATTATGAACATATAAGAGGCATTTATAAATCGTGGGAGGACCTAGACAAAGCTTGGCAAAAAGATTTTCCGGAAATAAATTGGCGAGACTATTCTGATGAGTACGGATGGCCTGAAGGTTATCTTAGTGAAATGGCAAATGACTCCAACTTATCAAGAGATTATCACATGGTTAATATTATACTTGAGCTTCTAGAAAATGGAGAAACTGTATTTATAACTATGGGCGCCAGCCACGCCCCGAGAATTGAGAAAACTTTAAGTAAAGCCCTTAACAGTAATCCAATTGCAATTATCAAATGAACAATTCAACTTACATCCTGTCATTACTCTTATTATTTCTATTAATTGGATGTGAAAGGCAAATTGGTAATGACACTATAGGTAACGCTTATATAAATGGGCAATGGTTTGACGGCTCTGAATTCAACAAAAAAACTTTGTACAGTGTTGATGGAAAACTACGGAGCAAAACTCCTCAAAGAATTGATACTACTATTGATTTATCCGGTAAATTCATCATCCCTCCTTTTGCTGATGCCCATACGCATAATCTGGATGTTGAACCCAACATAAATGAAATAGAAGAGCAGTATCTACAAGAAGGAACATTCTATGTTCAGGTACTTACCAATCACACTTCCAAAGTAGATTCTCTTCGGGGTTATTTTGATCGTTCCTCAAAGCTGGATGTAGCCTATGCCAATGCAGGATTAACAAGTACGGGAGGACATCCTTTTGCCGCTTTTGAAGCTCGAGCTCTTAATCTTTCTTGGAGAGCTATGATTTATGAACCGGAAAAGATCCGAGACAGCAGAATTGGAGAAGGTGATTCTTATTGGCTATTGGATACAAAAGAAGATGTGGAAAATAAATGGGCTGACATTATTGCCACACAACCAGACCTTATCAAGATTTTCCTGATTAATGCTAATAACCACAAAGAGCTTGTTAAAAATAGACGGCTTGGAGACAAAGGGCTTTCTCCTGAAGTTGCACAATTAGTTACAGAGAAAGCTCATCGATCAGGGCTTCGCGTTTATGCCCATGTGGAAACCGCTGAAGATTTTAGACTAGGGTTAAACATTGGTGTAGATGGATTTGCCCATCTCCCGGGTTACAGTTGGAAAGGAACAGGAGGCAATGAAAACTACACACTAACCGATGATGATTTAGAAAAAGCAATAGAACAAGATGTGGTTGTAATCCCGACTGCAAACTTTTCAAAAGTGTATGCTACTCAGTATAAAGCGGATGGAAGTTTTTCTCTGGACAGCGTAAAGATGGATACTGTGAATACATTTCTTAATAATGAGCTTTATCGCTTGCTTAAAAAAGGCATAAGAATTGCCGTTGGCTCTGACCAGATTGGATATACTACTTCCGTAGAACTGGATCATTTAAACAAATACATCACCTCGCTTACAAACGAAAAGCTTTTAACCATTGCTACCAAAACAACGCCACAGTCCATTTTCCCAAACAGAAAAATCGGGGAACTTAAGGACGGTTATGAAGCCAGCTTCCTAGTCTTGAACTGCAATCCATTAGATAACTTTTATTGCACTAAAGAAATTGAGTTGAGAATAAAAGAAGGGTATGAGCTGAATTACAAAATAAAACCTCAAAAGAAGAACTGAATAAGATGAACAAAAGAGAATTTTTAAAAACACTTGGTTCAGCAGCTGCTTTTATGTATCTGAACCCATTAAAGGCTATAGGTACCGGTTACAAAGCGAGTAGCGATAAAAATGTTTTAATGCTTGGAGGTCGAAATTACTTGGGTCCGTCTATCGTAAATAAGTTTTTAGAGCATGGATATAATGTGACTTTGCTTAACCGAGGAATTACTAATCCTCACTTTTTTAATGAATTACCTGTAATTATTTGCGACAGAGAGTTAGAAAATAAAGAGGGTATTAAAGCAGTAAGTTCAGAAATAAAAAATCAACATTGGGATATTGTTGTTGATACATGGCAAAAATCTCCGAAAGCAGTATCAGATTTTGTCGAAGAATTTAAAGACAACATTGGTCACTACCACTACATTTCTACCATGTCGGTGTATGATAAGTGGGATGATAAACACATCATAGAAAGTGCACCGCTAAATCCACTTCCTGCGTCGCCTAAAAATATTTCTGATGAATACAGATACGCCATAAGAAAAACATTTTCTGAAGTTGCCATAACTGAAAATTTGGATACATACACCATTTATCGTTCGCATGGGATGAAAAGTTACAGGGCTACTCGCCCAACCGATCCTAATGCTGAAGCTTATTGGCCCATCAGGTTTATGCGTGGTGGTGAGATACTGGTTCCGGATGTTGAAAGCCATCACTTGCAAGTCACTGATGTCCAAAGTCTTTGCAATTTTATTATTAACTGTTCCGAAAATAGAACCTATGGAGCTTTTAATGTTGCTTATGACCCCACGCCATTTAAGGATTATGTCTCGAGTCTGATTCTTGCGACGCAAATGCCCAAGAAACTCCATTGGATTACCGGTGAATTTCTGATCGAAAACGGATTACCTCCCTATGAAGTAGTACCATTATGGAAACCTTCACCTAAAGGTTCGTATTATTTCAATGTTCAAAAAGCGAGAAACGCAGGATTGGTAAATAGACCAATGGCTGAAATGATTACAGATCAACTAAATGGATATAAAAGCAGATATCCCTCTGATCCTATTAAATTTGGTGAAGAAATGAATGGTCAGATGATAAAGTATATATCTAAAGCAAAGGAAGAAGAGGTAATCCGTAAATGGATTGAATTCAAAAACTAGAATTGAAGATCATGCTTCTCCTTCTTTGCTGATAGGTTTCAGTTTTTACTTATTCAGAAGTTTCGCATCCTAGACTAACTAATCCCCTAACGAGCGGTACAAATATCAACAAAATGATTATAAAATCTTTTACTCTTTTAGCTTTTTCAATTTTATCCCTTAGTTGTGCTCAGCAAGTAGAAATTGATGCACAGAAAATATTAGACCAATCCATTTCCTTTCACGATCCTGATAGTAATTGGGACAAAGCAGTATTGGACGTGCATATCCAGGAGCCTCGAGTTTCAAATCCATATCGATATTCCATTGTTAAGTTAGATAACAATTTAAATACCTTTGAATTATCACGGAATAGAGACCAATATATTTCTACACATATCATTGATCAAAATGGAAAAAGTACTGTTCTACTGGATGGAGTTACTGTAATTGATTCAACATTAATTGAAAAGTACAGATTGGACGCTTCCAGAAACATCAGGTACAAAGATTTCTATGAATTTATTTATGGATTGCCCATGTCTCTCTCCAAATCTGTTGCTAAAATGAACGAAACTAACGATCAACTTTTTAACGAGAAAGAAAGTTTTAAAGTTGAAGTTGAGTTAGAGCAACCAATAATCTCTAAGCACTGGAATCTTTTCATTTCTAAGAAAGATTATCAATTAGTTGGTATAGAAATTTTCTTCCCTGATGAGCCTGAAAAAGGAGAACGTTTGTATTTTGAAGGCATTGTTACAATAAATAAAATGAAGCTTCCCAGAATTCGGCACTGGCACACATATAACGACGATAGTTATTCCGGAAGTGATATTATCATTAAAGAGATTGCCTCTGAATGATATGATACATAATAGATTCTACAATAAACTTAAGGTACGTTGCTAAATTCAAAATCAGAAAACATCATCTACATTTGCACTTTTTCCAACCGGTATTAATTCTCCCGAATCAAGCTCGATGCTGTCGCTATCGTATGAGGCCACTTTCTTTTTATTTACAATAAAGGACTTTTGTACCCGAACAAAATCCTCACTAAGCACGGCTATACTATCTTTTAAGCTTTGATAGACGACAATCTTTTTACCTTTTTCCAAATGGTAAGTCACATAGTTTCCCATTCCCTCAATATATTTTATTTCGTCTGGTGAAATCCTGTGTGTTCGGCGATTAGATTTCAACTCTAAAAAGATATTTTCAGCAATTTCATTCTTGCTCTTCTCTATAAAAAATAAATCCAAAATTTTAATGGATGATACAACCATTACCGTCGTGTTTAGCAAAACCCCTGCTCTAATTATGGCATTAACTTCAAAAATTTGCTGCACTATAACCTTGGTATTTCCTTCATAAAAAAAATAGAAAAACACATTTTGAAGCACGCTTCCTACAATTAAAATGCATGCATATAAGACTAAGAACTCTTTTAATTTCTTCTTAGTAAGAAACTCCGGAATTAGGTATAAAATAACGGCATATGTTACCAATAATCTGATTGGCATATATATAAATTCCAGGTAAAAAGAGGCTATGTAGTCTCCTTCGCGAACCCAAATAACACTGAATAAGATATAATAGCCTATCCAGAAAAGGATTTGACCAATATATTTTTGTGTTTTGCTCCAATGCTCAAACATTTCGTCCTGTTAGTGGCTCCTTTTAAACAGCTAAGCCTGTTTTTGGTATAAAAACTTCAAAACCGAGCTAGATTACGGCTATAATTCTGAAAAGTTCAACTTAAAAAATTTACTATAATATGGTTCGATTTATTTCAATTCTCGCAATAATTATTTGTTGTATAGATGTACCGACACATGCTCAGGAACTTCCGCGCCGAGCCTCTTTTAATGCTCAAATTTCCTGGCCAAACAATTCTGTGCCGGGTGCTAAAATAAATGTAATCCCTGAAGATTCACCTCTAAAAAGAGCCGGCTTTGAATCAAATGATATAATCCTGTATGTAAACGAAAGATTTGTTGGTAATTCTGAAGATTGGGGAGCAATTACTTATGGATTAAGAGCTAATGAAGAAATAAAAATAGTTGCTAAGAGAGGCAACCGGCTTATTGATAAAACCGTCACTTTAAAAGGGCTTCCAAAAGAAGAGAATAAGGGGGTAGAAACTTTATACGAAGTTATTGTAAATGGCTATGGGCAGATGCAAAGGTCAATCATCACCAAACCCGAGTCCGGCAAAAAGCTTCCTGCAATAATTCTGATACAAGGGCTGAGTTGCTCTACTATAGAAAAATTTTCTGAACGAAGTAATAATTGGGGCCGTCTCATCAGTAATATTGCTGAAAAATCTAATATGGTTTTTATGAGAGTTGATAAGCCCGGAGTTGGTGATAGTGAAGGCGATTGTGGAGAGGTTGATTTTAAAACCGAGCTGAGTGGATATGAAGCCGCTGTAAGAGAACTTAAAACGAAAGCTTATGTTGACACAACAAAAATTGTTGTCTATGGAAATAGTATGGGTAGCGCTATAGCTCCTTATTTAGCAAATAAATATAACTTGGCCGGAGTAATCTCTGACGGCACATTTTTTAAGACCTGGTATGAACATATGCTTGAGATTGAACGACGCATTCTTGAAATAGAAGGTAAATCTCAAGCTGAAATTCTAAAATTATTTAATGAAGTATACATACCACTTTATCACGGTATGTTAATTGAGAAGAAAAGCTTCGAAGAAATTATAGAGGAAAATCCCACGTATGCAACTCATCATCGGCAAGGGTTAAATCATATGTATGGTCGATCTATGAAGTATTATCATCAGGTTCAGGACTTTAATTTTGCAAAAGAATGGGAAACCATAAAAGTACCGGTTAGGATTAGATGGGGAACGAATGATTGGATTATGTCTGAGTTCGACAATGATATGATCATTGAAGTACTCAAAAGCTCCGGACATGAAGATCACGAGTTATATAAATATCCGGGTTTAGACCATTGGTCAACTATACATCCTGATTATAGCTCTAGCTTTAATTTTAAACCTGGAGCATGGGAAGAAATGATCAGTCAACAAATTATTGATTGGGCATGGGAAATTGTACAAAAAACAGACTAATGAGTCTACTTTAAAAAGAAAATAATTATCGGTTCCTAAATAAATAATTTAGGGATCGATAAAACATGATACACTTTCTACAAACAGTCTTTCAAATACTGCCCTGTATAGCTTTCTTTAACTTTTACGATGTCTTCGGGTGTGCCTTCGGCCACAATTTGTCCACCGGCAAAGCCACCCTCAGGACCAACATCAATGATCCAATCAGCACATTTAATCACATCAAGATTATGTTCGATAATAATTACTGAGTGTCCCGAATTTACCAGCTCGTTGAACGCTTCCAAAAGCTTCGCAACGTCTTCAAAATGCAAACCTGTTGTTGGCTCATCAAAGAAATAAATAGTATGTTCTGAATTCTGTTTGGTAAGAAATCTTGCTAATTTTACCCGTTGAGCTTCTCCACCCGAAAGAGTTGTGGCGCTTTGTCCAAGATTCAGGTATCCCAAACCAACATCTTCCAACGGCTGCAATTTATTAATGATAGTTGTTTCGTCAACAAAAAACTCAATGGCTTCAGAAACGGGCATTTCTAAAACATCATGGATGCTTTTTCCTCGATATTTAACGGCTAATACATCTTTTCGAAACCGAGCGCCGTTACAAACTTCGCAAGTAAGTTCGATGTCTGCCATAAACTGCATTTCAATTTTTTGAACACCTTCTCCCTGACAATTCTCGCATCTGCCGCCGGGAACATTGAACGAAAAATGACCCGGTGTATATCCCATTATTTTTGATTGGCGAGTATTAGCAAACACATCTCTTATACCGTCAAATGATTTTGTATAGGTAGCAGGGTTTGAACGTGAAGAACGACCTATCGGACTTTGATCCACCATCTCCAAATTGTGAACACTCGCCATTCCTGAAAGGTCTTTAAATCGCCCCACTTTCTGGTTATAAGAACCGATGTGTTTCTGTATTCCGGCGTATAATGTGTCATGTACCAGTGTCGATTTCCCCGAGCCCGAAACACCCGTTACAACTACCATTTTCCCTAAAGGAAATTCAACACTTACATTTTTCAGATTATGCTCGCTTGCGCCTTCGAGTTTAATAGAACGGCCGTTTCCTTTTCGGCGCTTTTTGGGAATTTCAATCTTCTTTCTTCCACTCAAAAACTTTCCGGTGAGGGTATCCGATTCTAACAGCTTTGGAAAATCACCTTCAAATACTATTTCTCCACCATGAACTCCTGCAAACGGTCCGATATCTATCACATTATCGGCAGCTTTCATCATTTCAGGATCATGTTCCACTACCAACACTGTATTCCCGATATCGCGAAGCGTCTCCAGAATTTTTATTAACCTATCGTTATCTCTTGGATGCAAACCTATAGTCGGTTCATCCAGTACATACATACTTCCTATCAATGAACTCCCAAGAGCATTGGCTAAACTGATTCGCTGTGACTCACCGCCACTTAATGTGTTTGCAAGACGATCTAATGTGAGATAATCTAAGCCGACTTCATCCAGATATTTCAGACGTTTTCTAATCTCATACAAGATCTGGCCTGCCACACCTTGCTCAAATTCCGTCAATTCAAGATCGTCAAAGTAGTCCTTCGCATGCCCAATTGTTAGCTCCGAAACTTCTCCTGAATGCATTCCTCCAACTTTTACGTACTGAGAATCTTTACGAACTCTGAACCCTTCACATTCCGGACATCTGCTATAACCTCTATATCGAGAATACAAAACACGCATATGAACTTTATAGGCTTGGTCTTTAACCGTGTCAAAGAATTTCCATATTCCTATGTAATTTCCTTTTCCTTTCCAGATGATATTTTTCACTTCTTTTGGAAGCTCCGCATAAGGAGTATCTATGGAAAATTTTTCCTGAGAAGCCAGTTTAACAAGGTCTCTTAAATGTGTACTAAATTTTTGAGTAGTAAATGGAGCTATTGCACCATCCCGAATTGTTTTTTCATGATCCGGAATAACCAGATCTTCATCAATTCCCGAAACTTTGCCAAACCCTTCGCATTTTGGGCAAGCGCCGAAAGGATTATTGAATGAAAACATTTGTGGCGTTGGCTCTGTAAACTCAATGCCATCTAATTCGAATCGCTCACTGAAGGGAAGTTCTTCCCCATTTCTCTTTTTTATTGACAGTCTGCCGCTACCATTTTGAAATGCTGTTTCCAAAGAACCTGCAATTCGGGTGATGGTGGCTTCATCATCTTTCAAAACTAAGCGATCAACTAAAACTCTGTACTGTTTGGGTTTTAGCTTTTTGGTATCAACATTTTCATCTGTGAGTTCTAGCACTTGCTCATCGTCCAGATTCAGCAACCGAGTAAACCCTTTTTCTTTAAGAACTTTTAACTCTTCATCGAGTTTCTTTTTCTCGTGTTGAGGAATTGGGAACAGCACATAAAAACGATCTCCTTCTTCAAGCTCTTTAAAAACTTCTTCGATTACTGTTTTAGGTGTATCTTTTTTGACCTGATTACCGGAAACCGGAGAAATAGTCTTTCCAATTCGGGCGAATAACAATCTCAGGTAATCATAAATTTCTGTTGTTGTACCAACTGTTGAACGCGGATTATTAGATGTCGTTTTTTGCTGTATTGCCATTGCGGGAGAGATTCCCTGCATAAAATCTACATCGGGTTTATCCATTCTTTCCAAAAACTGACGGGCATAGCTAGACAAACTCTCTACATATCTTCGTTGACCTTCTGCATAAATCGTATCAAAAGCTAAGCTGGATTTTCCAGAACCTGAAACCCCAGTAATTACAGTCAGTTTGTTTCTTGGGATTTCTACATCAATGTTTTTAAGATTGTGAGTGCGAGCACCTTTAATGATGATCGGTCTTTCCAGCGCCTCTTCTTTTGCTTCAACTGTAGCCGTTTCTTTTATGGACATATTTTCCGTTGTTATAATCGAACCTTCAATATAATGCTTTGAATCGTTTGTTCAGATAAAGTTTATAACAAAAATTTTGAGCCAGAGATTTCAGGAGTTATGATTTATTTCTCCCTTTCTATACCTTGAGGGATTATTCAAACTTAATCTCCTTCTATGAAATCTTTACGTTCGTCTTTATTAATTGCTGTTATATTTCTTTTTTCAATTTCTGTTGTTACGGCACAAGACAAGGTTCAAATTATTCACGCAGGAACTCTTTTAGCCGTTCCGGGAGAAAAACCTCTAAAAGAACAAACCGTTCTCATAAAGAACGGCATGGTAGAAAGTGTTCAATCTGGATATATATCAGCTCAAAAGCTTGGATATGAAGGAAGCGAGATAACTGACCTTAAAAACAAATTCGTTCTTCCCGGCTTCATTGATATGCATACTCATGTAACCGGAGAAAGAGATCCTAATGCTAATCCCCATGAATGGACTACCCAAAATGATCAGGATCTGGCTTATAAATCTATTCCATATTTAGAAAGAACGCTACAAGCAGGATTTACTACCGTTCGTAACCTTGGTGCTGATGCTGAATTGATTGGTGCCATTCAACGTGCTACTGATAAAGGGTTAATCGCCGGACCCAGAATTGTCTATTCCGGTGGGGCTATTTCTGCAACGGGTGGTCACGGAGATTCACACGGCTACCGAACTGATATACTTGCTCTGGATGATAATGTTGGGATTTGTAATGGAGCAGACGATTGTCGACGTGCTGTTCGTGCCAGAGTTAAACAAGGTGCCGGTGTCATTAAAATTACTGCAACAGGCGGTGTTTTAAGCAATACAGCTGCCGGACTAAGTCAACAACTTACCGATGAAGAAATGAAATCCATTGTTGAAGCCGCTAATAGTTTAGGCAGAAAAGTTGCTGCACACGCTCATGCCGCGGATGGAATTAATGCTGCACTCAGAGCAGGTGTAAGTTCTATCGATCATGGTTCTTATCTGGATGATGAATCTGTTAAGTTGTTTTTAGAAAATGACGCCTGGTTAGTGCCTACTTTACTTGCAGGAATTTCTGTTCGGGATGAGCTTGCTGTTAATGATCAAATTCCACCGGCTATTGTTGATAAGATTAATACCGTAGTTCCTGTTGTTGAAGCTTCGTTTAAACGAGCGCTAAATGGTGGCGTTAATATCGCTTTCGGGACAGATTCTGGGGTTAGCAAACATGGAGAAAATGCTCGGGAATTTGAGATCATGGTGAAATATGGTATGAAAGAAGATCATGCTATAAAATCAGCTACTCTCAATGCTGCTGAACTGTTGGGCATGGAAAATCAGTTGGGCTCTATTGAAAAAGGTAAGTATGCAGATATTATTGCTGTAGACAACAATCCTTTAGAAAATATCAGCGAATTAAAGACTATTACTTTTGTGATGAAAAATGGCGTTATCTATAAAATGAATTGATCTTTTGATAACTATCTTACATGAATTCTTCCTTTCCTTAACCTACATATAGAATTAATTATTCATTATCTTTAGCGCTGTTATAAATCTATAAAAAGGCTATTCATTTGATGAATAAAAAAGAATTCGAATTTAAAGATCGGTTAATAAAAGGAATATCAACGGACGGTCATTTTAAGATCTCTGTGGTTAAAACTTCAGATTTGGTTAAAGAGGCAAAGAAACGCCACAATCTCTCTTTGTTAAATACAGTGATCTTAGGTCGTGCTTTAACGGCAACTATGTTGCTCGCCTCCGAATTAAAAGGCGAGGAGAGAATCCGTTTGAGAATGGAAGGCGACGGGCCTATTGGTTCTTTGGTCGCCGAAGCAAATAGCCTTGGTGAAGTACGTGGTTACGTAACAAACTCTGCCGCAGAGTTGGATTATTCCGATTCATCCACTTCTTTTGGAGATGGCTTAGGATTAGGTCTTCTTATATTTTCAAAGACTTTGTATAATGAGGCGGAGCCTCGCACCAGCACTATTCAGCTTATAAACGGAGACGTGACTTCTGATATAGCTCATTATCTTACTCAGTCAGAACAAATTGATTCCGCTCTTATTCTTGATGTTGGAATGGATGATAATGGCGAAGTAACGGAAGCCGGAGGTTTACTTATCCAAAAACTTCCGGATGCCCCTGAAGGTCAAATCGATATGCTGCAAGAACGGCTGAGTGCCTTTCCTCCGGTTCACCAATTTTTTGAAGATGATCAATACATTGATGATGTGATGCATAAAGTAATGTCTCCCATCAAGGTAAAAGAGCTTTCTCGCCAACTGGTCGATTTCTTTTGCCGTTGCAATAAAGATCGTTTTCTAAATGCTCTTTCTATGCTTAACTATGATGACCTTAAAGAAATGAAAGGCGAATCTCAGGAAATTGTATGCCAATACTGTAACAATAAAGAGGATATCTCGAAAGAAGAAATTACGGAATTGATAACAAGGGCAAAGGCAAAACTTAACTAACAAAGGCATGGCTACTCTTAAAGAAGACGAGATTCGGAGGATAGTAAACCGGGCAACGATGTTCCAGAAGTTTTACGGAGCCTCCATTCAACAACCTGTAGCTAAGTTGGAGAAGGAATATTCTAATGTTTTTGAGATCACCGATTCGCTTAATTTGGACCGAGCTTTTGTTTGTGAGGCATTACTTGAATATCAAGGCATCCCAGTTGAAGAGCCTGTCATTCTTGATGCTGGATTCAATAGCGCTGCCATTCTCGGCTTTTCTTCCGGAGATTTCAATACGGATACCTTGAAAGAATTGCGTGCTCAGATCGAATACCATTTTAATACGTTAGGTGAAATAAAACACCGCAAAAATAAAACCAGCTGGAAAGCCATGCCGAAAGGACTTTCTCGGTTCATCTCATCTCAAAATTCCCCTCAAGTGGATTTAGAGCTTTCAGGTAACGCATTAAAAATCACAGCTAAGCAAAGCTTGAAATCATTCAACAAATTATACTTTCCGGCCATTGCAGGAGTCTTTGCTTCTATAATGTTCTTTGCCGGAGCAGTATTCGGACAAATGGGTAATGAGGGAGAGGTTGGTATTATTATGTCGGTTATTTTTGCTTCGCTTTCTTTCTTATATGCTCGTTTTATGAATAAAAGAAAGCAAAAAAGGAAAAATCGTCTTGTTGATTTGGTTGAACGCCTGCAACAGATTCTGGAGCGGCGTCAAAAAGTTAGTTTTTCTGACTCTCATAATATCTCAATCCCTGACAATGAATATCATGGAACCGAACAAATTGAAATCAAAGACACAAAAAAAGTGTCTAACTGAATACCAGCAGACACTTTAAGATTGAAATAATTATCTGGAATATTATTCTTCCTGTATAATTCTATAAATTCCTTCTCCATCAACACCAACATAGATATACCCATCAGGTGCTTGGCGTACATTTCGAACTCTGCCAATTCCTTCCAGAACAATATTTTTGTTTGATACTTCTGTTCCGTCTAAATCAACAATTACCAGATAATTGAATTTAAGCGAACCAACAATAGCTTTGCCTTTCCAATCCGGATAAGTATCGCTTGTTACAAAATCGAGACCCGAAGGAGCTATAGAGGGATCCCAATAAGTTTTTGGTTGTTCCATTCCTTCCATTTCCGTTTTATCGGTGAAAGAAGTTCCGTTATAATTAATCCCATAACTGATTACCGGCCATCCATAATTTTTGCCAGGTTCTATATAGTTCAATTCATCTCCTCCGCGGGGACCATGTTCATGAGCCCAAATCTTTCCGGTTTCAGGATGTGTCGCCATTCCCTGAGGATTTCTGTGCCCATAGGAATAAACAGCGTCAATTGCGCCTTCTTGATCAACGAATGGATTATCGGATGGTATCGAACCATCGTCATTGAGTCGGTAAACTTTCCCTCCATCTCTGGATAGATCTTGTGGATTCACATCTCTATTTCCTCTATCGCCCACCGAGAAGTATAAATAACCGTCTCCATCAAAAGCGATACGGCTCCCAAAATGCTGACCTCTTGTAGAATTTGGTGATGCTTTGTATAAAACCTGAGATTGAACCAATGCATTATCTTCAAGTTTGGCTCGCATTATTGCTGTGTTGGCTCCATCTTCCATTCCCTGCGTTGACGAATATGTTATGTAAATCCATCCGTTAGAATCGTATTCCGGATGCAAAATTATATCGAGCAAACCACCTTGTCCTCGAGAATAAACTTCAGGAACTCCTGATATTTCAGCTAACAATTTGCCATCTCTTACTCGAAGCAGTTTTCCTGAACGATCTGTTATCAACATATCACCGTTTGGCAACCAGGTCATTCCCCATGGTATAGTAACGCCATCAAAATATAGTTCGGGAGTATAATTTATTTTTTGTGTCTGATTTTGATCTTCAGAGGTATTTGTGCTTGGTTTCTCCGTGCATGCTACGATTAGCAGAGCCAGAGAAAAACTACTGATTCCGATTTTTAATAGTCTATTCATTTTCTGTCCTTTTTGAGGGTAATAGTTATGAACCCTGATTATAAAGAAATTGTCTTAGTTCGTCTACATTCATAAAGCCGGTTCTTTTTTTAACTACATTACCATCTGCTGTTAAAATAATAACGGTAGGAAACGCATACGCTCCTTTGTTTTGAGCAAACTCTTTGGCTTGCATCTCATTACCATTAAAGGTTATAAGCTCTTCAGAGTTCCCGTCAAGCTTCACGGGTATATATCCCTGATCCATTACTACACGAACCGTTGTATCCGGATAAACATCTCTTTCCATTGCTCTGCAATACTTGCAACCTACTTCATATACATCTAACATGATCAGTTTATTGCTTTCTATAGCCTCTTGCTGACCGGCTTCTAATGTTCTCCATTGAGGTGCATTTTCAATGACCTGGGGTTCTACACTTTTTAAGGACGAATAAAGGAATATGCCACCGAAAATGGCTATCCCAATAAAAATAATGGTTCTTTTATTCACAACTTTTTTCAAATTCTGTTTTATACTATATCTTAAAATACGGAACTACAAGCGGAATCTTTTGCTTAAAGTAATATGAATACTAATAAACGGATTAAAAAATGAAAAAATTTATACTTTCAATTTTAACTTTAGCTTTTATAGGATTTGTATCTCCTGTAAATGCACAATCTGGAATTGATGCGGAAGCAAAGTTCAAAAAGCACATTAACAATATGGTTAAAAGTGTGGAAAAGGCTGAATCACCTGATCAAAAGCGAGAAATTCTGAATAATTCTTTTGACGATTTGATTGGAGCTATTGAAAAGGTAGAGGGAATGAGTGTTGTTCCTGAGGCAGACAAAAAGGGTTTAACTACTTTAAAAGCAGATATTCAAGATAAAAAAGACGAGCTGAACGGTATTAACGGATTTCAACCTGTTCAAAGTAAGAACTTAAACAACTTCGCTAATTTTGTTCAACAAGATATGGAGCAAGCTGATACTGTTACAATTGGTGTAACTACTCTGCTCTTAATTATAATCATTCTATTACTCCTTTGATTATAAATCAACATTACACACGATCTTTAAAAAGGCGACCGCATTTGAGGTCCGCCTTTTTAATTTTTACTGTATTTTTATTTGGCACTGCATGTTCTTCAACAATAAATCTCAAATCTAATGATAATCGAGAAGTCGGCTACTCTATTGTTTCTGTGGTTCATGCTGATGCTGATTACTTATATCATGAAAGTGGAAAAGCAAAATACGCAGATGAAGATGCTGTAAATCAATCCATAGAAATTGCCAAAAAAGCTAAACAGGGAGAGGTTTTTATTTTCCATCAAAGACCCGAGCGGAAAGCGTTTCTTTTCTTTCCTAAAAAAGATCGAATCTATTATCATTACAAAAACGGATCGCTGATATCCAAAGGAAAATATTCTCCTGAAGATGGTGGTTTTACTAAAGAGTCAGAAATATACTCGGCACTCACCCAAAATCAGAATAAACAACAAACCTATTTCGCCTATTTCGGTCATGAAATCCCAACTTTTTCTGAGAGATCATACCATCGATCTTCGGCAAGAATGGAATTCAACACCAAGGTATTTGCAAATCATTTAACAGGCTTCAGTTCACACATTGCATTAACCATTATTTCTACTTGCAATAATGGCAACCCTTTGATGATGGATCATTTGAAAAATGTCACGGATCTTGTAATTGCTTCTCCTCAGAATCTGCACCTTTCTTATTTAAAAACAGATAAATTTGAGCTTTTGGAATCTGACCCTCAAATTAAAACTAAAGCACTTGCCGACTCTATAGCTCAGGATTCTTTTTCTGATCTTTCTTCCTTTTTACAGACAGCCGTTACTGTAGCAGTTTATTCTCTTGATGAAATATCAAATTATATCTCTTCCCTTAATCGAAACTATGAAGTTCATTTAGAATCCGTTGAAGCAAAGCCTTTATTTACCAATAATGCTGATTGCAAAAATATTGATAGTTTGGAATCTTCATTCAGCAAAAAGGGTGTTGAAGTGTTTTATAAACCCGCTTCTTTTGGAAGAAGAGCTGCAAATACTTCACATTCCGGCTGGGGATGCAAAAATTAACCTTCTTCTTGAATTTGATCTTCCTATCTTTATAAAAATACCTTTGCTATGAAAGAAATTGAATCCTACAAACTGGGAAAAATTGAAGTTTCTATTTCAGAAACAGAAAAAGAAAACAAACTTCTTGTAAGTTGTTTTGATGGGGAATATAAATCTGAATTTACAGTAAGTCGATATGAATATGAAAATTATCGCCGACTTATGAATCAACGCATATCCCGGGCTTTTGCGGGGGAATCAGAAGAAAATTAATCAGACTGAAATCTGAATAAACACGAAAATAAAACTTATCACAGATAGTACTAAGCCCACCATAAAAATATTATATGCAATTCGTAATAGTTGATATTTTTTGGCGAGCACCACTCCTAAACCATGAAGATCTCGTGCCATATTATCATAAAGTCGCTCGCTATCCTGCATAAGTTCTTCCAATCCCTCAACATAATCGGCTCTTGGCAGGGTATAAAAATTCCCGAAGAA
Source organism: Balneola sp. (assembly GCA_965216175.1). Taxonomy (GTDB): domain Bacteria; phylum Bacteroidota; class Rhodothermia; order Balneolales; family Balneolaceae; genus Balneola. The sequence goes on along the minus strand of OZ244140.1, from coordinate 3,521,315 downwards.
AAGTATATTAGCTCTGTTAGCCCGAACATCTTCCAACGTTACTTTTTCTTTACTTACTCGTGGCCGTGCAGATAAAACCGCATACACCATTGATCCTAAACAACTGATCAGCAGTATAGACGTAGGTAGTAGCAACCACGGATTTGAATCTATTTTAGGAGAAATAGATGCTATTATAATTGATATAATGATCCCGTTAATACTGATCATTATATTCGATTTATTATCTGCAATAGAACTTAGTTCCATATGCGTTCTGTAAGAAGTTCGGAACATATCCGAAACCCCCCTTTTCCTGGAACCTAGCTTTTTCTTTGAGTCTGAATCTGACGACATTTTCTATTCTTTAAGTTTACTGAATATAGAGAATTCACGGATAAACTCGATACGATTTAGAAATCAGTCTTTTAACCCTATTCTTTCCATTAGCTGTTTGTATCTGGGATCCGTGTTAAGTTGCTCAAGAGGATGCATAGTTTTAATGAGCAAAACGGCCCCCAATTTTTCATCTACTGCTTTGTTCAGATATTTAAACGCCTCATCTTTATCATCTAAAGCAGCGTAAATTACCGCGTAATCCAGACTCAAATTCAGATCTGGATTTGCTTTTTCTCTTTTTTTGATGATCTCAAGACTTTCTTTTGCAAGCTTTACATCCCCTTTTAAAGCTGCGATATAACCGAGCTGTGTACCCCCTTTAAATTCAGAATCTACAAGGTCTAAGTACTTTTTTACAGACTTCAGAGCTTTGTCATATTTTTTCTGTGCCACTTGAACCAGAGCTATTCCTTCCAGTGCCGACCTGAATAATGGATCCAGTTCCAATATTTTATTAAAAATTTGAATCGCTTTATCGTATTCCTTCAACAACCAATTGGAATAACCATGTTGCAATAAAACAGGAAGCGATACCGGTGCAATTTTTGATGCAGCTTTAGTATGATGATACATTTTATCAAGATCACCAATGATTCTATAGTACATTGCAAGTGCTATTCTTGCATCTTCGTTGCTAGGCTCCATAGTGATTGCCTTCCTGAAGTTGGCTTCGGCACTATCAAAATTCCATTTGTAAAATAATTCCACAAACCCCAGAGAAATATAAGATTCTCCTCTGTGATCATTAAGGCTTAAGGCTTTTATTGCATTTTTTTCGGCTTTTGTAAATGCTTCTTTGCCCTTTAAATGTCCAATTATTCCAAGAAAACTATAGCAATTCGCCAATCCCGAATATGCTTTGGTATAGGTTTCACACTTTTTAATGGCTTTTTCGTAGCACTTGATTGCCCTTTGAGTTGCTTCCGGAGTTCGCTTATTCCAATAATATAAGCCTTGCAAATAGTGGTTATAAGCTACCACGCTGTCTGTGGAAGATTCATAAATAGCTCCATTTGTATTGAACTCAAAATTATCTTCCAATTTCTCCGCTATCTTCTGAGCAATTTCATCCTGTACCTTAAATATATCTTTTGCCTCTCCGTCATAATTCTCTGACCAAACATGAAACCCATCATCCGTATTTATAAGCTGTGCAGTAACACGAATCTGATTGCCTTCTCTACGAACGCTTCCCTCTAATACAGTTGCTACATTAAGCTCTTTACCAATTTCCCGAATATCTTTGTTTGTATTCTTATAGGCGAAAACAGAAGTTCTGGATGGCACCTGAAGTCCATCAAGCTTTACAAGTGCATTTATAATTTCTTCCGTAATTCCATCGCTGAAATATTCATTTTCAGGATTCGCGCTAAAGTTGGCGAAAGGCAGAACTGCCACACTGTTTTTGTGGCTTCCTGTAATTTCCTGAACATAAGACTGTGCCGGTACAGCAAGCCCCTCATTGGCAAGTGCAAAAATACCGACAGGATTAAACACATTTTTTAAATCATGCTCTCCAAAAGCTTCTACTTTTATGCCTGGATGGTTTTTAATTTCTTCGAAAACTTTTCCGGAAATCATCACCCCTCCCGCAATTGACAAAGACTGAACTCTAGCAGCAACATTTACGGCATCACCAAAAACGCCTTCATTGTCATGCACTACATCCCCAATATGAATGCCAATTCTTAGAGGAACCTGAGGATCTTTTTGAAGTTCCTCCTGAATTTCCTGAGCGGCCTCAACTGCTTTTATTGCACTTGAAAACATACTGAGCGTGCCATCACCATAATATTGCATCACTTTCCCATTATGGATGGTTATGCTTTTATCAACTACGTTTCTCTGACGATCGCGCAAAACCTTAGCCTTAGACTCATCTTGTTGCATGAGCTTGGTATAGCCAACCATATCCGCAAACATAATTGCTGCAAGTGACCTGTAATTATCTTTTTCTGACATACTTATTCAGAGATGAATAGAGTTGATACGATTAAGAAGAATATACCAATAATCGAGCCAGACTTTACGATTTTAAAAGAAAAATCCTGCTTTTATTTCTATCAGTGTTCCCTCGGTTGAGGCTCCAATTGTAGAATTGATAAGTACCGAATCGAAAGCATTAAACCAGATTCCGCCTCCATATCCTTTATGTAAAACAGAGGAGTTTTCTCCGTCCGTCCAAACTCTCCCAATATCGAAGAAGCCTGTAACTCCAAGCTTCCCTCCAAGCAGATATTTGTAGAAGTCTAAAAGCTCTATACGAATTTCAGTATTGTTATAAAAAGTACTCCGCCCTGCAAATCGGTTTCCTTTAAACCCTCTCAGATTTGTTGTGCCCCCAATAGAATTAGACTCATAAAAGGGAAACGGACCAAAGTTATGTGATCCACCCACGCGGTTTGCCATTACAATCTGTGGACTAAACCTTAATGGGTAAAAGATACTTAGTTGTGTTTTAAGTCTTGAGAAAGTTTGCGATGTATTTATCAATCCAATATTAAGATCTGAAGAATAAGAAAACTTATATCCCTGTCTAGGATTGACCATATCGTCAACATCATTAAGCGAGATTTCTGTTATTAATGTATTGAACCATTGGTCTTCGAATGAATTTTGGCTTACTCCTATTCCTGGTTCTGTAATTACGTTTGGGCCATCATCATCGTCATTCTCAACTTCTGTTACGCTAAGTCGGTTTCCAAATTCCACTGAAAATATTCTGTTTATCTTGCGGTAAATACTTCCTTTAAAAGAATATCGGGACAATCTGGCACGATAGTATTTATTTCCCAAGTCAAGTTCTACCGTCTCATTTCCCAACCCAAAAAAGTTTTGATAACTCTTTGGAAACAAAAGTTCTGTATTAGAGCGAATGTCCCATTCCCCTGCTCTTCTGTACCAAACTCCTTCATACTTTAGATTTGAAGCTCCTGTTTTTGGCGCATAATTAACTCTAAGATCATGGCTGACTTTTGGTTCTCTTCTAAAACCATTTCGTATAATTCTTGGCCCTCCTCCAATAAAAACTCCATCAAAACTATTATAGGCAAAAAAGTATCCAGGGAACGATCTGTTAAAACTAAAATCCTTTTCATAATTATAATCGTTTACTGTAAAATCGCCGGTTAAGTGCTGATGAGTTTTGCTAGGTATATTTTCGTACTCGTTACCGGTTTCTGTATCATACACTTCAATATTCTTAGCTGTCTTTTTTGTTAGATCATCAAAAGTATAAACATCTTTGCCCGATCCTCCCGACACGGTGATCAGCATTGAATTTGATCCTTCTCCCTGAAAATTAAGTTCATCATTATCTCCCATTGCAAATAGTCTGATCTCATCTGTTTCACTTTCTTTAAAGACTCTGTCAAAATATTTTTCTCTCAACTTTCCCTTTCCCGACAGTTTATATACTCTGACTCTTGTCCTTTCATCGTCTAAAAAGTCTACTTCATACCGCTCTCTTTTATCACTCCCGGGAACAGAAACCACTCTGTTCAGCATTCCAAAATAGGTTTCCGACACTTCTAGCAACTTGTCTCTCCGAGCCTTAAGGTGATCTATCGTTTCTTTTCCGTATTTCTTAAAAACTTCATCAGGATATTCCTTTACTGCTGCAGTAATTATGCTATCAGTGAAAGAAGCCTGTACCTCTTTAGATATTTTTAGCCATTCTTCTTTGGTGATCTGATTTGTAAACCTTCTCGTCAAATCAACAGAATTATCATTCAGTCCAACCAGGTTTCCATAATTATCTCCGAAATTTTGATACTGATAATAAGGTCCGAACTTCGCCAAAGATGGAATCAAACCGTTCATTACCATTAGTGCCACATCTCTATCACGAGGAATTGGGCGATATATTTTTCCTTGATTATCTTCTGGCTCAAAAGTCGCCCATCTCCATTGATCGCTGTGTCTATCCCAATCTCCAATAAACATGTCCAATAAACGGGCTCTCAACATCATTTCCTGATCCACTCTGTGATCGATATCTCCATTAACTTCCCGAATCATGTCCCGATAAGCAACAACTTCTTCTGATCTTCCAACACTTTCAACATGGGTCATATCATTGTCAGGCTTTTCCTCAAAAAGAGCTAATTCTCCTCCGATTTGTTCTGCATACTCTCCTAATAATGGATCATGTGGAACATAATAGATCTTTGGATTTGTATGATAAACACCTGCAGCTTGAGAAAGTTTTGTAACAACGACCGCACTATATGGATTGATATAAGAAAACTGATCTTGAGCAACATCAAGTGCTATCGTTTTCTTCAGATCTTCATCCCAAATTTTACCTGCTTGCTTGTCCAATGATCGGAGGACAAATTCATTCCCTTCTGCATCTTCAAGATGTAATGTGTTAGTCTGACCTTTCCCTCCCATTCTTACAGGAATCAGTCCTCCTTTAACTTCCGAAACATCAAAGTACGGGAATTCAGATTTTACAGACCAGAATTTCCTGTTATGTGAACCTGCAATTGCTTCGATAAACCAGTTCTTATTGTCATATGATGGATTGGCAGCCAACACTTTTGTGCTGTCGGAGTAATCAATATTAGGTAACTCTTCAGCATCTTCTTCAACGGGATCACTGTAAGGGCCTTTCATTTGGGTTTTATACAGAAGCTCTCCTTCAGAGCCGTCTCCAACAGGAGCCCAAGCTTCAAGCCAGACAGATCCGTCTCCCATGTATTTTACTTTTGTAAATCCTTTTCCCTGATAACTAAACTCCGATCCCCTTCCGCTTGCTACATAGTTATCTTTTGTTCCTGCGCCGGTAACTACGTAATGTCGGGTTTCTCTTTTTCCTTTTTCTCTGAAATACTGCAAATTATGTGAATGACCCGAAGCGTATACAAGATGATCATTTCCTTCAAACAAGCTTCTTAAATTGTTAGCCATCCTGTTATACTTGTAATGATTTACATCTTGCTCAAAACCAAATATTCTGCGATACAAAGCATAAAAAGTTCCAAAAACAGGTGGTCTTATATGTCGAGATGGAGGAAGATATCCACCATGAGGTCCTTTAGTTATTAATGGGTGATGAGCTGCTACCAACAGAAAGTCTTTTTGGCGTTTAATAAGTATATCTTCAAACTCATTCAGAAAATCTCCACCATCTACAAGTTCGTACTCTCCATTATCTCCGTACGATTTATCATATTTATGCAACCACCACTGTGTATCTAAAATGATCAGGCGAATATCATCCTGAAGCATCGGATGAGCGTCGTCGTCCATTAGCTCAATGTCAACAGGGCCTGGAAATCCATCGTCAGGAAAAAAGGTATTTCCCCTATCTAAATAAGACTCAACAAACTCTTCTTGTCTTTTTACTGCTTTTAATCCGCCTTTGCCGCCATCGTCCCAGTCGTGGTTTCCGGGAATAAAAAATACCCGCCCTTTGAAGTTCTTTACCGTTTTCATTTGTTCGATGATTCGAGCTTCGTAAAACTTTCTATCAGGATGTGTAGAATCAGGTAGGCCTTTCGTGTAAATATTGTCGCCGAGAAAAACCACAGCGCTTCTTTCTGAGCTTTGTTCAAGTTTACTTTGAAGAAGCTTTAAGTTTGGCTCTTGATTATCCAATGACGGTGAGCCGGCATCGCCAGTCAGGTATACTTCATAAATCAGTTCGTTTTCCTCTGTGGATGATCTTTCCCAATTCGAAGCTTCAGATGAATAATATAATTCAGAACTCGAACAGGATAGTAGTAATGCAGAAAGACAGGAAATTGTAAATGCGCTTTTCATTCTTAAAGATAAACTAAGTTGAATTTGAATGCATAAGAAAAGAGCTTTACAGGAAGGCATAAAAAAACCCTGCCTTTCAGCTGGGTTGCTTTGGTTTTCAATCAACTGTCACCAATATACGACAGGAACACCCCGCTGGCCAAATCTTTTTTATAATGTATAAGTAATGTTGTGTAATCTATTATTAAACCAATATATTGATATTATAAAATTCAATAATAATTTATAATATTATTCATCAATGCCCCGTAAAATTGGTTCTTTAACGCTTTATTCTATCGATGATCTGCATGAAATGCTGGGCATCTCCAAAATGACTCTTCGTGCTTACCTAAGAGAGGGACGGTTAAAGGGACGAAAGCTTGGTGTAAGTTGGTTTGTAACTGAGAACGCTATCAGAGAATATTTTGAGGAAGCTGAACAACAAATTTCTTTTAAGAAAAAAACGAAAAAGAAATACCGCTATATTGTTCAGGGCGTGAATGACCTTGTTAGTGAAACCGAGTTTTGTGAAACTATTAATGATGTAATTCAAACCCTTAATGAACAAGCGATTATAAGCCTTTTTCAAGTTCAAAAAATAGACAGCGAAACAGAGGAAATCGTAGAAATACTAAAAGCCAGAGATTTTTTAGACACTCATGATAAACATTAAACAAACCGGCATTGAAGAACTGAGCTTCGGAGATTCCAAAGAAGACATCTTTCATATTTTAGTTAACAAAAACATAAGCCCAAACGGTATCGATCTTGAAAAACTCCGGTTGGCAGATCCCAGAAATTTTGATGCGGCCCTTAGTAATGCAGGGTGCATTATCATGCTGAATGAGATAGAAATTGAAGAATTATCTAAACGAGGAGAACTCGATCCTAAAAACCTCCATCAAAGTCTCTTTGATCTGGCACAAAGCGAAGGGCTTATTTAAGTGATCCATTCCTTTTTTCGATAAAACGCTTAGCTCTTAACAAACAACAAATTGTTTTACCATCGTTGATCTCTCCCGAGTGTACCATCTCTATAGCTTTGGAGAATGGAATTCGCTTTTTCTGAACAAATTCGTCGTCATCTGTTGCTTCTTCATGGCTGGTTAACTTCATAGCAACATATATATGAATAACTTCATCTGCATATCCAATTGCAGGGAAAAAGTGTCCTACATAGTGTAATTTCTCGGCAACCAGTCCTGTTTCTTCTAGCAATTCTCTTTTTGCTGTTTGATGTGGATTTTCTCCTACATCTATTTTACCCGCCGGAACTTCTGAAAATATTTGCTTTGCCGGATACCTGAACTGATCAATCAGCATTACATCACCATTTTCAAATATCGGTACTATTGCGGATGCTCCGGGATGCTTGATCCATTCACGAGTTGAAACCGAGCCATCAGGCAAATTAGCTTCATCATAAAATACATGAAGTAATTTTCCATTAAATACTACTTTGGATGATTTAGTTGTTTCAGTGAGCTCTTTTGAGTTTTGCATTTATATTGGTTCTTTAAATTGTTTACAATATAATGAGTTGAGAGTAACAAAAGAGTAGAATTTGAAGGACTATAAACTAGAAATAAAACAACAGGACGATTATCTGTATGCCTATTATGAAGCAGAGCGTGATACTATTGCTTTATCTAATGACATCTGGGTAAGTATTTCTAAAAAAATGAAAGAATATGATCTTTCAAAGCTTCTAGTTGTGGAGAATATTACCATGAACCCAAGTACGGTTTTCGAAATGTATCAAATAGTACAGGCTTCATTTAAATTGGGATTTGTAGGAAAAACTTTAGCCTTCGTTGATTTAGTTGAAGAACACTATAAACACAATAAATTTGGCGAGACATTAGGCGTTAATTTGGGTGTAAATTGTAAGGTTTTCAAAACCGAAAAAGAAGCGAGGCAATGGCTCAAAAAGCAACCTTAAATCATCTCTTTAATAGTATTATTCCGTGTTCCCCTTCTATTTATTCATGTTGGCTTTATGTAGCTAATGAACGTACCTTTACTACTCACTGAATAATGATATTAGCTTGGTTGATAAAAAAAATATAGATGGAAAGTCGGTACAAGTCTCGGGACGAGTTTTTACTCTGTCTAATCTTATTTCCTTTTCAAGGTTTTTGGTGGCCATTCCTGTAATTTACCTTCATATACAAAACGATTATCAATTCAATGCCACTATCATTGCCCTTATCATTTATGGTGGGGTTTCTGATTATCTGGATGGTTTAGTTGCCCGAAAAACAAACACCGTTTCAGAAGTCGGTAAGATGATTGATCCAATTTCTGACAAACTATGTGCTGCTGCGTTATTTGTTTATACTGTTTGGTTAGGATGGGTGCCTCTTTGGTTTTTGATTTTAAATGTATTCCGTGACTCCTTTATCATGCTTGGGTCTTCATTCATAAAAGTAAAATACGGAAAGGTAGCTATGTCCATCATGTCCGGAAAAATTGCTGTAAATGTTCTTGCCCTATATTGGATTGCTGTTTTCTTTTTCCGAGACGCAACTTCGGTACATAATTGGTTATTATATATCTGTACAGCAATCATGATATATTCGTTTTTTGACTATTTTAATCGCTACCGAAAAATTATGCAGGGAGCAAAATTTAACTAGACTATGGGTTTTTTAGATAAACTTGGATTTAAGAAAAAAGAGACGCTTGACAAAGGGATTGAAAAAAGCCGTGAAGGCATCCTTAATAAATTAGGCAGAGCTTTTGCAGGCAAAGATCGGGTTGATGATGAAACGCTTGATCAATTAGAAGAAATTTTGATTACTTCTGATGTGGGCGTTACCACAACCCTTGAAATCATTAAGCGTATTGAGGCTCGCGTTGCCAAAGATAAATTTGTAACTCAGGCTGAACTTCAGGCGCTACTTCGCGATGAAATTGTAGATTTACTAAAAGGCAATGACTCTGATAAACCCGCTGAATTTGATGCTGAATTTCCGGTAAAACCTCATGTTGTATTGGTAGTAGGAGTAAATGGCGTCGGGAAAACAACTACCATAGGGAAGCTTGCAAATCTTTATAAAAAAGCCGGGAAAAATGTTCTTTTAGGCGCCGCTGATACCTTCCGAGCCGCTGCTGTTGATCAATTAATTATATGGAGTGAAAGAGCAGACGTGCCTATTGTACAACAAGGCCAGGATGCTGATCCGGCTTCGGTTGCTTACGATACAGTGGCTTCTGGAAAATCAAGGGGCTCAGATGTGATACTGATTGATACTGCCGGTCGCCTTCACAATAAAAAAGCGTTGATGGATGAACTAACTAAGATCAAAAGAGTGATGGGCAAGGTGGTAGAGGATGCTCCTCATGAAGTAATCTTAGTTTTAGACGCTTCCACAGGACAAAATGCTATGCAACAGGCAAAGGCTTTTACTGAAGCTGTAGATATTACGGGATTAGCTCTTACAAAACTGGATGGAACCGCAAAGGGAGGTATCGTGATCGGAATTTCTAATGAGTTAAGCGTTCCTGTAAAATACATCGGCCTTGGAGAAAAAATTGAAGATTTACAGGTTTTTGATAGAGCAGAGTTTGTAAACGCTTTATTTGGGGATTAAAAAAAGCCCATTATTTCTAATCGGCTTTTTTTAATCAGGCTTCTTCCCCGCCTCCGGTTCCTGTACTTGGTGGCTTTGCTGGTGGAGGTTTCTCACCGTCAGGAATTTTCAATTTTATTTCTTTCCATTTTAAAAGCATATTGTACCCACTATATTTAGATTAAAATTACGTTCAAATAACATAGTTTTTTAATCTGTTACCGTCAACTTTTTGCATTGCCATACTAGATTGAAACGAGTTTTTTTTATACTGTTTTTGTGTTCTTTTGGACAAGCAAATGTCTTTTCACAATATGCTAATATTGAAAATGACTCATTGCTTGTTCTTGGAAATAAAATATACAGAACCGGTGATTACGTTCAGTCTCAAAAGATTTATGAGCAAGCTATTTCTGTTCATTCAAAAAATCCACAAAGTAAAGAATGGATAATTGCTGCAATTGGGCTGGGTGCTTCTATTTTAGATCAGGGCCGAATTTTAGAGGGTGTTAGTTGGATTCAAAAAGCTGACTCTTCGATAACAGATTCTATTTCTCTGGAACTTCAGGCTTATGCAAAAAGCAATCTGGGTTGGGCAACATGGTGGATGGGTTACAGCAAAAAAGCCCTCCCTGTTTATGAACAAGCTTTGAATCTGGCAAACCGTTCGGGTGATGAATACAGAATTGCTCAAATTTCAAATTCGCTTTCTCTTCTATCAAGGTTTTTAGGGCGTTATTCGGACGCAATATTATATGCAACAAAAGCTCATGATTATTTCGAAAAAATAAATGACCCTTACTTACTTAATATTTCTAAAGGAAATTTATTAGCCGCTTACGATGCTTTAGGTTTTGTAGAAAAAGCCGAAACCTTACTGCTTGAGGCAATAAATATTAAGAATGATATTGGAAATTCAGACTTGCTCTCCACCAACTACCAAAAACTAGCTAACCTTTACTTAAAAAAAGGTGAATATGATAAATCTTTGGTTTATCAAAGTAAGAATTTAGCTATTGCGAATAATAGCGTAAATCCCATTGAAAAAATATTGGCTCTTAAAGAGATCGGGAATACATACGTACTCATGCGAGAACATCTTAAAGCTCTAGATTATCTGAATGAAAGTCAGAAAGTCCGGGTAGAAAAGGGTTATCAAAAAGATGGGCATACAGCTCACCAAATTGGGATTGTATATCTAAATCTTGGTGAGAATGAACTAGCTGAAGAATTATTTAATGAAGCTCTTGCTCTCTTTATAGAGTACGAGGAATTTTTATTTGCGGCAGAAGTGTATTTAAACCTTGCAGATCTATCCATCGCCGCAGATAACCAGAAGCAAGCTATTAAGTATTCTAATAAAATGATTGAGATTGCTTTTAACACAGAGTCGGAAAAGCTGAAAGCAAGGTCTTATGCGTTATTATCAAGAATATACAGCTCTTTAAATGAAACAGAACAAGCCCTCAATTATTCTAAAAAAGCTTATAGTTCCGCTTCCATCTTCAGCGGATATAAACTGGCTGAGTATCTTGTAAGTCTGGCTCAATCTTATCACCCCATTGATCCTGATAGCGCATTATTCTATGCAGACAAAGCTTTCACTGAAATTGATCGAATTCGTGGCAATATTTATGGAGACAATCTTCAATCTTTGGTTTTTAGTGATTTTTCGGATTTCTACTCCGAAGTAGCTTATTGGTATTTAAAAGATCGAAATGATTCAGAAGGGGCTTTTAACATTATTGAAACAGGGAAATCTAAGGTGCTTCTCGAAAAAATGGCTGCCTCAAGTAGTATATATGACTTAGTTGATGAGGTTACCATCCTTCAGCTAAGGCAAAAAGAAAAAGTTCTTGATAACCTTTACCGTAGCCTTGAAGACGCCAAAGAGCCCGATGCTCAAACCAGCATTAAAGACGAAATTAGATTAAAAGAATTCGAGTATGATTCATTTATAAATGAGTTGTATCTCAAAAACCCTACTTTAAAAACCTTCACATCTCCTTCTGTAATGCCTGTCGGAGAAATAACTAAGTTATTAGACCGATCCTCGGCAATAATTGAATATGCTTTTCACAAAAATAAACTCTTAACCTTTTGGGTCACTAAGTCAGGAATTGAATCTACAGTAACCGAGATAGAAACCTCTCTCAGTATTGATGAATATTTTAGTACTCATGTTTATAATTTTAGAAATGGGATTGAAACCATGGAGTCCAAAAAAACTCTGGAGACATTTTCTAAACCTTTACATAGCTTGCTGTTTAAACCTTTCACAGAAAAGCATCCCGAAAAATCGAATATTGTTATAGTACCTGTTCGTTCACTTTCTGTTCTCCCTTTTGAAGCATTAATTGATAACGGAAAATTTCTGATCGAAAAACTATCCATCAAATATTTACCCTCGGTATCTATTTATCCATATATAAAAAATCCTCATCGAGATGTTAATAAGGATCTTCTTGCTGTAGCCGGTTCTGGATTTACAACAGAATCAGGGACCGGAACATCCAGCTCTCAAAAGAATTTTGTATCCTTGCCGGCAGCTTTAATCGAGGTTGATTCTATTGCCAGTAAATTTGATGAAGTTACTATTCTCAAGAATGAACAAGTCTCGGAGTCTGTAATTAAATCTTTACGATTAGATCAATATAAATATCTGCATTTTGCTACACACGGGAGCATTAATGAGCAGAATCCACTTCAAAGCGGATTAATTATTTCCAGAATGAGTGAATTTGAAAACTCCTTTGGTGAAGATGGGTATCTCAATAGTTTAGAAATATCTCAATTAAGTCTTAACTCAGATCTAGTTGTCTTGAGCGCTTGTAAAACAGGCATGGGAAAAATGATAGCAGGTGAGGGCATTCTGGGATTACAAAGATCTTTCTTTAAAGCTGGAACCTCTTCAGTGGTTGTTAGCTTATGGGATGTATATGATAAAAGTACTGCAGAATTGATGTCTACCTTTTATAATAAACTTCTTGTATATGAAGGCGAGGATATAGGACTGTGGAGTAAATTTGAACTTTTTTTTGATATATACGACACTCCTCTTTTCGGATATAAAGAAAGAGCATTGCGAGATTCAAAACTTACTATGCTGAATCACCCTTATTATGATCATCCTATTCATTGGGCTTCATTTATTTTAATAGGGAAATAAAACCCTCATCATGTTTTTAATGAGGGTTTTCAAATTAGCGTCTTAATTTCTTGCCTGTGACTGCGTTTTTTCGATAAAAGCCTGGTTATCAACTTCTGGCCTTTGCTCAGAATTTGCAATCATAGCCGTTGTAGTAAAAATAAGCTGGGTTCTTTTTGTAATAGCCTCCCATTCGATCTTCTCAATAGAATCTGACGGTCTGTGATAATCAGCATGAACACCATTAAAAAAGAAAATAAACGGAACACCCAATCTCCCGAAATTCCAATGATCGCTTCTTCTGTAAAACTGATTAGGATCTTCCAGATCGTTATATCTTTTGCTCAGATCTAAGTTTACTGTTGCTTCATTAGCTCTTCGAAGTAAGCTGTCCAGGCCGGATGAAATAATTTCTCCACCAATTATATAAATGTAGTCTTTATTCTCTTCATGCTCTTTATCCACGCGACCAATCATATCAACATTTACATTAGCAACAGTATTTTTTATTGGATAGATAGGGTGGTCTGAATAATATCTTGATCCAAGCAATCCTTTTTCTTCACCTGATACATGAAGAAATAATACGCTTCTGCGTGGTCCAGCTCCTGCTTTTGCAGCAGCTACCATTGCCTGTGCTGTGTTTAGTAAACCTACGGTTCCGCTTCCGTCATCATCTGCTCCGTTGTAGATTGTATCACCGGTAGAATCCGGTCTTCCTATTCCAACGTGATCGTGATGTGAGCTAAGCACAACAACTTCATCCTTTAGGTCCGGATCACTACCCTCCAGAAAAGCCACAATATTTGATGCCTTAACAAGATTCTGTTCTACCATCGCTTTATGAGAAAGAGTAAATTCCAGTTCGCCTGGTATAAAAGCTCCTGGATTTGCCTTTATATCAATACCCATTTGTGCTAACTCTTCTACACTTTCCTTTTCCAATAGTTGAGCCGCCAGCTCAGGATTGATACGATTCCAGGCGGGAGTACTTCCGCTTCTCCCTTGAAGATATGCCAAAGACAAGCTTCCTCCTCTTCCTAACCGGCTTTGTACTTGCTCTGCGCTAGTCATAAATCCTTCTGGCTCATTGTGATCCATTACCAGAAGAACTCCGGCAGCGCCTCTATTCAGTAAAGATCGAATTGCTGATTGGTTTGTCAGTTCACGGTCCAGAATGATCATAATCCATTTATCAGCTACAACTTCCGGCAGATGGTTCGCTTCATCATTACTCATTCCTAAACCGGCAAAAATAATTTTTCCGCTTACATTATCACTTCCTCCAATAAGCGGTACAAAATCTCCTTTTTCCTGTTTGTTCAATGAAGTTTCACTTACATAATTCCCTTCCGAATCAGTTAGAATAAAATTGTATCCATCTACAACAGGAGAATTCAGATCGTAGCTTTGCTCGAATGTTCCATTGTCGCCAACGGGCGTTAAACCCATGGCTTCGTATCTTTTGGTAATATAATCTGTCGCTTTTCGAATTCCTTCTTCCCCGGTCTCTCTCCCTTCAAATTCATCGCTAGCTATTATGGTAAGGTCAGACTTTAATCCTTCCATCGTAATGGTTTTATCAAAATCGTAAATACTTGCTGATGGGGGGGTGATATTTTCTTTTGATCCGCTACAGCCTGATATAATAGCTATTAGCGCAATATATACTAGTTTTTTCATCGTGTTAATTGATTTATGCTCCTATAATTTCATCAACCGGTTTTAGGTCTATATAAAAATCGGTAGGGTCTTCTTCGAGAAAGAGATTAATTTGTTGCTCTTTTATCATTTCTAATATTGCAAGAAAGGTAACAACTATTACAACCTTATTTGTTAAGCTTTTGCAAAGAGATGCGAAAGATTGGCGACCTGCTTCAGAGAGTCTGTTTAATACGAATTCCGACTGTTCTTCAATTGTAGTTTCTACTTTGTTCACTTTATGAACAACTCTTTGTCTCTCAATGTCTGTTAAAACTTTTCTAAATGCTGAAATAAGATCAAAAAGGGTTACATCTTTAAGTGCCTCTCCGGTTGCCTGTTGGTCAACATCGTCAGCATCGAGATAGCCTCTCTTGTATCTTTTTCTGGTTTCTTCATCAATATCAGCCATTTTTATGGCCATCTCTTTATATCGTTTATACTCGAGTAATTTTTGAACCAATTCATATCTGGGATCGGTTTCATCGATCTCTTCGCTATCATCGTCTTCTCTGGGCAGCATCATTTTTGCCTTTACTGACATTAACATACTTGCCATCAGTATAAATTCACTGGCTACGTCAAGATCCAGTTCTTCCATCAAATTTACATATTCTAAATACTGCTGCGTGATGTAAGAGATAGGGATGTCATAGATATCAAGCTCATCTCTTTTTATAAAGAAAAGCAATAAATCCAGGGGCCCTTCGAAGTTATTTAGTTGTACTCGATACACTTCTATAAACTAACTTGTTATTAAATTAAATTCTTCGTTTTCTTTTTCCAAATCTCGCTTATTTTAAGGGTGGAGATAGATACTAACTTATGGATTATCCAAAATTTGTAGAAGCAGTTGTTAATGATGACAGAAACTCACTCAACGAGTATTATGTTGTGCTTACTAAGATATTGGTAAAGTTTTTATTGGTTCGCCTGGACGCAACAATAGAAGATGCTAAAGATTCCGCTCAAAATGCGATCATGTTTGCGGTCGAAAAAATAAAAAGCTCCGAACTTAAACACCCGGACCTCATTATAAATTATCTCTTTACTACCGCAAAGCATGATTATCTGAAGCATCAAAATAAGCAGAAAGAAATTAATTATGAAGAAGTTCCCGAGCATCATTCTGAAGAAGGAGACCAACTGGAAAATCTTTTGGAACAGGAAAGGTTAAGCGTTCTGTCTCTTTGCTTTAATACTCTTAAGCCAAAACAATTTAATTATATTTCGTATTGGTTTGATAATCCAAAAAGTGAGGCTACCATGGTTGCTGAGCACTTTGGGATTAGTGTAAATAACGCCTGGACAAAAAAACATCGCATTATACAAGTGCTTAAGGAGTGCTTTGAAAAAAATATTAATAAATAGTGTAAGGAATGACCTCTGAAACTGTCTTACTTGTCACGTGGCTCAATGTATTAAAAATACATTGCAAAATAATTTAGATCCATTATGGAAAGTTCAAGAGACCAAAATATCTACAAAAAAATTGATGCTTATGTTAAAGGCTCTTTAAGTGAAGAAGAGATTGAATTGCTATGGAATGAGTTTGCCAAAGATCCTTCTTTACTAGACCACCTGGAACTGGAGGTAGGTGTGAAAAAAATTATTCACGAAAAAACAGTTAAAAAAACTACTCCTGCAAAAATTCATTCTCTTCCCAATTGGGTTTGGCATGCCTCTGCCGCCGCTGTTATTGTTCTTGTTGCTTTGGTTCAGCTCTTCAGAGTTGAAACTCCACAAAACTTACAGGACTTTGTGGTTACATCTATTCCTAACCAACAATTAGAAATTGCTGATAATATGCGTTCCGAGGCATCAGGTATTTCTGAAGCAGATTCTTTATTGAATCTTGGTTTTGCCGCAGTTTCTTCCGGAAATACCGAAGAAGCTTTATTTCTTTTTTCTGAAGTTATCAGAAAGTTTAATTCTGAGCCTTACGCTTCAAAAGCATATTTAAATAAAGGAATTATCAATTACAATGACGGTCTTTATGACGAAGCTATCGTAAATTTTGAAGAATCTGCTGAAAGAGCTAAAGAAAATCGTATGATCTCTGAAAAAGCTTACTGGTATCTGGGAAATACCTACATAAATGTCGACCAACCCGAGAAAGCTCTTGTGGCAATTGGAGAAGCTTATAATCGTGATGGCATTTTTCGAAAACCAGCCTTTTTACTTTACAGAAAACTAAGTTACGATTTAGGTAAAACGGATGTTGAACAACCTATTGAAAGCAACTAGTGGTTAGTTAATCATCCATTGGAATTGGATTGTCAGAATCCTGAGTATGGTTCATCAAAACTTTATGTGTTGACACCTTTCTGTCTCCCTTTGTTCTTTCAACCTTTTCGTATGTTCCGTCTTCTTTCAATATCCAGCGTTGCATGTTATCTCTCAAATAAACGTTTAGAATAAACTGCAGATACTTTTTAAGCTTCGGCGCCTCAATGGGAGTAATTGCCTCAACTCTCGCGTCAAGGTTTCTATGCATCCAATCTGCGGAGCCGATAGAATATAAATGTTCGTCTGCATGTTTAAAGTAAAAAACTCTGGAGTGCTCCAGAAATCTGCCTATCACAGAGTGAACTCTGATATTCTCACTTAACTCTTTCTTTCCGGGAATAAGCCTGCATACACCACGAACAATAAGATCTATTTGTACTCCTGCCTGTGATCCTTCGTATAGCTTTTGAATAATCATCGGATCTTCAAGGCTGTTCATTTTTGCAATTATGCGAGCCGGTCTTCCTTCTTTGGCTTCATTTGTTTCAAACTCAATTAACTTTGTTACCTGCTTCCGCATATGTTTTGGCGCAACCATCAGCTTTTCAAATGTTTGGTCGGGAGCATAACCCGTCAACAAGTTGAAGATATCAGTAATGTCAGAGGCTATTACTTCGTCACATGTAAAAAGGCCCAGATCTTCATAAAGTTGTGCTGTATCCGGGTGATAGTTTCCGGTTCCAATATGACAATACGTTCTTAGTCCGTCAGATTCCTCCCGAACCACCATGGTAACTTTTGTATGAATTTTTAACCCCGGAATTCCATAAGCCACATGTACGCCGTAATTCTCTAATTTTTGCGCCCACGTGATATTTCGTTCTTCATCAAACCGTGCTTTTATCTCAACAAGTACCGCAACTTGCTTTCCTTCTTCTGCAGCATGCATTAATGAATGCATTAGCGGAGAATCTTTGGATGTTCGGTACAAAGTCTGTTTGATGGCTAAAACTCTTGGATCTTTTGCTGCTTCATCAATAAACCGCTGAGTAGAAAGGGCAAAACTGTGATACGGATGATGAACCATGAAGTCTCCATCCCTGATCAGCTTAAAAAAACTTGGTGTTTCTTCGTCAAGTTCATGCTTAAGAGCCGGGTGAAGCACGGGTGTCCAAGAACGGCTTTTTAGTCTCGGATATCCGGAAAGCATGGAAATCTGCATGGCATCCACTAAACCGATCGTGCCCTTCATTTCATACACATCATTCCAGTTGATGTTTAGATTTTTAATGAGGTATTTTTTGATGTGTTTCGGCATATCAACTTCAAGTTCCAGCCTTACAATCTCAGAAAACTTTCGTTCGCGGATTTCATCTTCAATAGTTTCCAAGAGGTCATCCGCTTCCTCCTCATGGCGCTCAACCGATGCATTTCTTGTCACCCGAAACATATGTGCCGAAAGCACTTCCATTCCGGGAAAGAATTGGTCTATTTTTGTTCGAATCAGATCTTCAATAGGAACAAGAATTGCTTTATTTCCTCTACGGTGAACCTGAATCAATCTAGGGCGATTTGCCGGAACTTTAATTCGGGCAAAGAATTTCTCTTTATTCTTAGGATTTTGGAGTTCTACGGCAAACGATAAACTCTGATTTGAAATAAATGGAAAAGGATGAGACTCATCTACTGCAAGAGGTGTTACAATGGGATAAATTTGCTTTTGAAAAAAGCGATCGCTCACCCTTTTTTGGTAATTTGTAAGCTCAGAATACTCTTTAATATGTATTCCCTTTTCTGCCAATGCCGGAACCAAGTCATTGAAAAAGCACCCTCGGTAGGATTCGATCATTTTTAAAACTTCGTGCCTAATCTCTTTTAATTGATCTGAAGGTGACATCCCATCCACTGACAGTGATTTTACCCCGGCAAGCTGCTGTCTTTTCAAGCCTCCAACCCTTTTTTGAAAAAATTCATCCAGATTTGAGCAAACAATTCCTATAAACTTGATCCGCTCCAGTAGTTTATTCTTCGGATTAAGTGCTTCAGCCAATACTCGTTCATTAAACTTGAGCCAGCTTAACTCATAATTGAAAAAAAACTCTCCTCCATAAATTTTTAAACTGCTTGAGCTCAGATCTTTATGCAGACCTTTTTCTTTAAGAATCTCATTTTTCTTAAGGTTGGCTAATTTCTTGCCACGTTTTTTTTTCTGATTCTCAATAGGATCATAATCCAGTTCATCGGGGGAGTAGGAATTGTTTTTCATATATTCAGCCAAAATTCAATACGCATTTCGCGTATAAACTAAGTATAATTCTGTAAAGTTAGTGTAAACATCTACACCCAAATTCTGTGCACAATCCACTTTTAAATCCTGATCAAAAAGAAGAAGTTTTCGAAAACTCTGTCCGTCCATCCACGCTGGGTGAATTTATAGGACAACATAAGGCAATTTCGAATCTTCAGGTATTCATTAAAGCAGCAAAACAACGCGGTGATGCTCTGGATCATGTGATTTTATCCGGCCCTCCGGGATTAGGAAAAACTACACTTTCTCATATTATCGCTCAGGAAATGGGCGTAAATATCCGCCCTACAACCGGGCCTGTTTTGGAAAAACCCGGCGACCTTGCCGGAATGCTAACCAATCTTGAAGACGGAGATGTTCTTTTTATTGATGAGATCCATCGTTTAAATCCTGTGATCGAAGAATATCTGTACTCTGCTATGGAAGACTTTAAGTTGGACATTGTCATTGATTCCGGGCCCAATGCACGTAGTATTCAAATCGAATTAAACCGATTTACGTTAGTTGGCGCTACTACACGAAAAGGAATGTTGACCGCTCCGTTACGCGCTCGCTTTGGAATAGATATGCGACTAGATTATTACGAAGTAGAGCTATTGCATAGCATTGCACTGAGAACAGCGGGAATTCTGAACTTTGGTATTACTGATGAAGGCGCTTTTGAAATTGCCCGAAGAAGCCGGGGAACACCGCGGATTGTAAACAAACTTTTGCGCAGAACAAGAGATTTTGCACAAGTTGAAGACCTAAAAGAGATCGACAAAAAAATAGCTGATAAAGCGCTCAATGCTTTGGATGTAGATGTTAATGGGTTGGATGAAATGGACGTGAGGATGTTGCGCGCCATTATCGAAAATTATGCCGGTGGGCCTGTAGGTTTAGGAACATTGGGAGTTGCTGTTGGAGAAGACAAAGGCACCATTGAAGAAGTGTACGAGCCGTTCCTTATCAAAGAAGGTTTTTTACAACGCACACCGAAAGGACGGGTTGCTACCGCTAAAGCGTATCAATATTTAGGAATTGATAAAGAGAATGAAAAACCGGGTCTTTTTGGCGGTTAATTTCGAACAGTAATGCTATAAGCTGAACTGACCAATTAAATTTTCAAATTATGGGTAATTCAGCTTTTATAGAGAAACTTATTGATAAAGATTAGATTGATGGAAGAATTCCGGGCCTCTTTAAGAAAGCCTGAAGCAAAATACACTTTGCCTGCGTGGCATGAATCTGAGCTCAAAAATAGAGAAAAAAAATCGCCAAAAAGCAAGAGCGCGTTCACGGATTGGAGTGTTGCAAAATCGGAAATAAACAATTCGATTAAATGAACAGAATTATCACTATATGTTAGCCAGAATTTTTCCTTTTGCGATCTACTATAGAATTGAAAAAGGTTTAATTCTTGCATATGCTGTTCTAGATTGCAGATCGAATCCATCAGAAAAAGTAATGAAGTTAAAATGAGGTCTTTTTTATACGATAATCTTCTTACCTTTTGCGCACTTCGTAACCGAAAGTACCTTATTAAATTTATACAAGAATGAAGAATTTATTTACCTCAGAGTCCGTATCAGAAGGACACCCGGATAAAGTTTCCGATCAAATTTCAGATGCTATTTTAGATGCCATGTTGGCTCAGGATCCCGAATCAAGAGTCGCTGTAGAAACCTTAGTTACTACAGGATTAGCGGTTGTTTCAGGAGAAGTAACCACTGACGCTTATGTGGATGTTCAGGAAATTGTGCGGGAGGTGATCAAAGAAATTGGATATACAAAAGCTTCCTACCGCTTTGATTCTGAAAGTTGTGGAGTTCTTTCAACTATTCATACTCAAAGTCCTGATATTGCTCAGGGTGTAGATCGTGAAGGAGCCGGCGATCAGGGAATGATGTTTGGCTACGCGAACAAAGAAACGGCGCAGTTTATGCCGATGCCTCTTCAGTTTTCTCATGATCTTCTAAGGGAATTAGCTCGCATCCGCAAAAAAACAGATTTAATGCCTTATCTGGGTCCTGACAATAAAAGCCAGGTTACCATAGAATATGATGATGCCGGCAAGCCAAAACGAATTCATACGATTGTACTTTCCACTCAGCATGATGAGGGCGTAGAGCAATCACAAATTCATGAGGATATAAAAAATATCCTGATAAAGAATGTTATTCCTTCTGATCTGATCGATACTGAAACCATTTATCATGTAAATCCTACGGGAAAGTTTGTAATCGGTGGCCCGCATGGCGATACCGGATTAACAGGACGTAAAATTATTGTAGACACTTACGGTGGATTTGGTGCTCATGGTGGTGGCGCTTTCTCCGGAAAAGATCCCTCTAAAGTAGATCGAAGTGCTGCATACGCTGCCCGACATATTGCAAAAAATTTAGTGGCTGCGGGTTTAGCTGATGAATGCCTTGTTCAACTGGCTTATGCCATTGGTGTTGCTGATCCTGTTTCCATTAACGTAAACAGTTACGGAACCGGAAAAATGAGTGATATGGAGCTTGCTGCTTTGGTTGAAAAAACTTTTGATTGTACACCAAAAGGAATTATAACTCGCTTTGATCTGAAACGCCCTATTTACCAACCAACCGCTGCTTATGGTCATTTCGGAAGAGATGAATTTCCGTGGGAGAAGTTGGATTTTGTAGATAAGTTGGGGTGACCCATTCATGAGCGATAGCGAAGTGATCTCCAATTCTTTTCTTTTCTGACCCACCCTTGTTCCCTCCCTATGATTAGGGAGGGAGACGCTTACACTTTATCTTTTTTTCGTCAGAGAGTCCTTCCCCTTATCTAAGGGGAAGACAGATGGGGTCAAAAATAACTAGCCTTCAATTCCCTGATGAATGCGAAACGATCTCCAACTCTATTCTTTTCTGACCTCCCCGATTTCTGAGCACATTTTCTTTCCTCGGCAGTTCGCCCCCCCTTCAACAAGGAGGGGGATTCCCGAGCTTCCTCATATTCATTCCTCGCGGATGGGTTCATAGAAGATCTACCGGACTTTTAATGTAGTTTCCGCCTTTGTTTAGGACGTGCGTGTAAATCATAGTTGTCTTTAAGTTTTTGTGGCCTAGTAATTCCTGAACGGTACGAATATCGTAACCCTGCTGAAGAAGATGTGTAGCAAAAGAATGTCGGAAGGTGTGAGCTGAGACTTTTTTGTTTATGTTATGAGTGCTTGCTACTTCTTGAATCTTTTTATTTATCAAAGAAGCTGAGACGTGATATCGGTGCTTGATTTCAGTGCGTGGGTCTTCTGCTCTTTTTGAAGACGGAAAGAGGTATTGCCATCTAAGTGTTGCGTTTTCATTAGGGTATTTTTCGCTTAATACTTTTGGGAGTATCACTTTCCCTAAACCTGCTTTTAAATCCTTTTGATGAAGTAGCTTTACTTTTTCTAGTTGCCTTTTTAGAAGCGGTACACTTTTTAAAGGGAGAATGGTTATCCGGTCTTTGTTTCCTTTTCCAGAACGCACCCAAATCTGTTTATATTCTAAATCTATGTCCTGTACACGCAGCCGCAAACATTCTGAAATCCGCATTCCTGAGCCATATAAAAGAATTCCAATTAAATACGATAATCCTGAAAGCCCTTCAATTATTTTTGCGGCTTCATCCTGCGAAAGAACTATTGGTAATTTCAACGGTCTTTTTGCTCTTTTCAATTTATCTAAATGAAGTGACGGTTTTTTTAACACCTGTTTATACAAAAAAACTAATGCTGAAAGCGCCTGATTTTGTGTAGAAGCAGCAACCTTTCTTTCGTTTGCGAGATAGTTTAGATATTTCTCTACATCTTTATCACCGAGATCTTTAGGATGTGTGGTTTCATTAAATTTTATATATCTAACAATCCAACTAATGTATGCTTGTTCGGTTTTATAGCTATAGTTTCGCCTTCTTATTTCTCTCCGGATTTGCTCCAGTAATTTAGACTTACCCATTATTGCTTGGTTAATTTACTTGTTTTAGTATATTGTAAGACAGCTAAGCAAGGCATTCCTTACAAAAATAATTGGATTTTATCCGGAATGTAAATCAGGTTGGTGTTGGGATAACATTCTAAAACCCTATTTAAATCTATTTTTAAAGCAGGTTTAGGATTATATACGAACTAGTAATCTAAAATCTTGTTTGGATAATATTATGTTATGTGTCTGGTCAGGCGTGTTCGTTTCGTGGTGGTTTTTGTAATGCCTTTTTCTCATTTCTTTTCTGCTAAAAAAGTGCTGGTCGTTGTTTGTGGGTTACCACTTTTAGGTTGGTAATCTGCGTGTGGCTTTTCCAAAAATTTAGCTGTTAAGTGGGTTCCATTTTTTTCTACCTATCATCCTCGCCACAGCCGTTGTTCAAAAAACTTACTCCACTCTTCCAGTTTGCCTGCCCAGCCAACGTACACAATGTCGGGTTACTCACTTTTTCTTAGTTTTAAGTGCTTCTTTTGGTAGTTCCAGCATCCTCAGTCTTCACATAACAAGCGTTTTAAGGCTGACGCAGATTCGATTTTGCCAAGTTTGTTCTAATCTCAAAATTTCGTTACTTCAAGAAAAACAAAAACTCTGCGCACCTTAAACGCCGGGGCGTTATGTGCCTGGTCAGGCGTGTTCTTTTCGTGGTGGTTTTTGCGTTGCCCTTTTTGGGTTTCTGTTCTGCTAAAAAAGTGCTCGGCGTTGGTTGTGGGTTGCCACTTTTAGGTTGGTAATCTGCGTGAGGCTTTTTCCAAAAATTTAGCTGTTAAGTGGGTTCCATTTTTTTCTAACTATCATCCGCGCCACAGACGTTGTTCAAAAAGTCTAATCCACACTTCCAGTTTGCCTGCCCAGCCAACGTACACAATTTCGGGTTACTCACTTTTTCTTAGTTTTAAGTGCTTCTTTTGGTAGTTCCAGCATACTCAGTTTTCACATAACAAGCGTTTCAAGGCTGACGCAGATTCGATTTTGCCAAGTTTGTTCTAATCTCAAAATTTCGTTACTTCAAGAAAAACAAAAACTCTGCGCCCATTAAACGCAGGGTCGTTATGCCAATCACTTAGTATGAGAAAATATCTAGCAGTTTTTCTTTTTCTCTTTTTATCCTCTTCAATGAGCTGTGATCGATATTTTTATCTTTCTTTAAATGGCCAAAAAAGTGAGAATATTTCGACTGAATGTGGTCTAATTAAAATGGATGTGACAGTTTTTATCGGTTATCATTTCAACATATCCATGGAAAATTTTACGGGAAGAGCATATTTAAAAAACTTTGAATTAGAGGCGGATGGAGAAAGAATAAGCTACAAAATCTTGTATGGAAGCGAGTATTTTGAAGAAGAATATATAGATGTCAGAGGTACTGATATTTTTACCATTGAGGTGGATATTCCAGATTCTTTAGGAAAGGTTGAAAACTTTTCTATTTATTCACATCAATTCTTGGAAAATAGTAGTCAAAGTTGTGAATTCGAGAAATATTCATTTCAGAACAAAGTTTTTGATGAAATTTAAAAATTGGCATAACAAGCGTTTTAAGGCTGACTCGGGTACTGGCTCCGCAATTATTAACTTTCAGTTAAGCAATTAATTATATTACTTTCACAAAAATCGAAAACCCTCGCACCTTAAACGCAGAGCCGTTATGTGTCTGGTCAGGCGTGTTCGTTTCGCGGTGGTTTTTGTAATGCCTTTTTCTCATTTCTTTTCTGCTAAAAAAGTGCTGGTCGTTGTTTGTGGGTTACCACTTTTAGGTTGGTAATCTGCGTGTGGCTTTTCCAAAAATTTAGCTGTTAAGTGGGTTCCATTTTTTTCTACCTATCATCCTCGCCACAGCCGTTGTTCAAAAAACTTACTCCACTCTTCCAGTTTGCCTGCCCAGCCAACGTACACAATGTCGGGTTACTCACTTTTTCTTAGTTTTAAGTGCTTCTTTTGGTAGTTCCAGCATCCTCAGTCTTCACATAACAAGCGTTTTAAGGCTGACGCAGATTCAATTTTGCCAAGTTTGTTCTAATCTCAAAATTTCGTTACTTCAAGAAAAACAAAAACTCTGCGCACCTTAAACGCAGGGGCGTTATGTGTCTGGTCAGGCGTGTTCGTTTCGTGGTGGTTTTTGTAATGCCTTTTTTGGGTTTCTTTTCTGCTAAAAAAGTGCTCAGCGCTGGTTGTGGGTTGCCACTTTTAGGTTGGTAATCTGCGTGAGGCTTTTTCCAAAAATTTAGCTGTTAAGTGGGTTCCATTTTTTTCTACCTATCATCCGCGCCACAGACGTTGTTCAAAAAGTCTAATCCACACTTCCAGTTTGCCTGCCCAGCCAACGTACACAATTTCGGGTTACTCACTTTTTCTTAGTTTTAAGTGCTTCTTTTGGTAGTTCCAGCATACTCAGTTTTCACATAACAAGCGTTTCAAGGCTGACGCAGATTCGATTTTGCCAAGTTTGTTCTAATCTCAAAATTTCGTTACTTCAAGAAAAACAAAAACTCTGCGCACCTTAAACGCGGGGTCGTTATGCAAACAAAAGATCGGATGAAAAAACTGATGTCATATCTTCTTTTTATTTTCTTTTTAAGTAGTTCGACCATTTTTTCCCAAGAAACCCACGTTTGGTATGACAAAGACTTTCAACTGATAGATAATTCTGTTTTCGTTGGAAATGATACACTGATTACACTTTACTATTCAGATGGTTCAAAGAAAGCGAGTGGTAAATTTGCTTTAGACAAAGATGGTAAGTTATCTCCGTTTAAGGCTGGTGAATGGTCTTATTACAATTCACTCGGTTCTTTACAATCTCAAGGTAATTACCAAATAAGTTCTTTCATTGATTGCGGACATGGAGGGCCACAACGGTCTTTTTACCACTATAAAACTGGATCTTGGACTTATTTTAATAAAGATGAAAATGTAATAGCAGAAGGGGATTTCAAAGTGGAAGAATTTCCAGTATCAACTCGCTGCGGTACTGAAAAAATGCTTTTTGGTATTACAGATTCCAGCTGGTCTTTTTCTCAATCAAATGAAATTAGCATCAAAGAAATTGAAACAGTTGAAATTGACCATGAAAACTATTCAGAGAAAATCTTTTTTGATAGAAAAGAAGAATGGATAAGAGTTGAATACGATCTTTCTCAATAAACTTGTTTGCATAACAAGCGTTTCAAGTCGGACTCGGGTACTGGCTCCGCATAATTTAATTTTCAGGTAACTAATTAATTCTGTTACTTTCATAAAAACCGAAAACCCCTCGCCGCTCATATCTTGTAAAAAGTACTTATTGTACTATTTAAGCAAACAGGAAAACAAAAGGCAGTATCACCAATCGCCGCTTTTTTATGCACGTAGTTACGATGCTGGGTTTAAGGAATCCCTGCCTTTTGTCACCTCTTTTGATCCGCAACAGTACTTACGCATCATCGCTTTTTATAGGATGAATGCACTATAAACAATGAGCATCGGAGGTAAAGACGTGGTTTCTGATTGTCTGTTATTTAGAACCCTCTAATCTGATTAGTCATGTTAAAATATTCCTTAGGCATTGATGTCTCTGCCCCAACCTTAGCTTGTTGTTTAAGCAGTATCGACTTCAGCCAACACGTTCAGGTAGTTGCTACTTCTAGCTTTGCTAATTCTACCTCTGGCTGGAAAGCACTCCACAATTGGATCGCCAAACACCGTAAACAAAAAGATATTCCTCTCGTGTGCATTTTGGAGGCCACGGGAGTCTATTACGAAGGATGTGCCTTATATCTGAGTAATGCACAGTATTATGTGTCGGTTGTGCTTCCCAATAAATCGAAGAAATACATGGAATCTTTGGGGCTAAAGTCTAAAAATGATAAAATTGATGCCCGTGGACTGGCGCGTATGGCCGCCGAACAAGCGCTCGATCAGTGGCAGCCTATGAGTGCGTTTTTCTTTACCCTACGCACCATGACGCGACAGCTAGAGCGTCTTCAAAAAACCAAGACCAGTCTTTCCAATCAGTTGCAT
Organism: Balneola sp.; assembly: GCA_965216175.1. GTDB lineage: Bacteria > Bacteroidota > Rhodothermia > Balneolales > Balneolaceae > Balneola. The sequence goes on along the minus strand of OZ244140.1, from coordinate 3,494,255 downwards.
GCTACCCAAATCAGTATTTACCAAGTAGGTGTTGTTACCCGACAGCTTACGTCGTTGATTCGCACCTTAGAAAAACAAATGGGTTCCCTCGAAAAAGCTATTGCTAACCATCTTATGAGCGATCCTGATATTGCAGATAAAGTAGCCCATCTGTGTAGCATCAAAGGCGTTGGACTGACTACCGTTGCTGTGATGTTGGCAGAAACCAATGGATTTGCCCTCATGGAAAATATTCCCCAACTAGTGAGTTACTCAGGCTACGATGTAGTAGAAGATCAGTCGGGCAAGCGTATTGGAAAAACAAAGATCTCCAAAAAAGGAAATGCTCGCATCCGCAAGGCGCTCTATTTCCCCGCTATTACGACCGTTAATTGTCAGGTATCCCCTTTTTATGAATTGTTTCACCGAACGCACAGCAAACACCACATTAAGATGAAAAGCTATGTAGCGGTGCAAAAGAAGCTGCTGATTTTAATGTATACCTTGTGGAAGAAGAATGAGCCGTATAAAGAGATGGTACCGAAGAAAGAGGATGCCGAGAGTGGAAAAATCATGCAACCAGAGAACAAAATAAAAAGAAAGTTCCCCACCAGGGGCAGGGAACCAGTAGGTAAACTGCTACATGAAGTAACAATCTCCTTTGAGATGGAATAAAGATAATTATTTTTGTACTCTATTCTTGAATTTTAACACAGTACCTTAAACGCAGGGTCGTTATAGCGCTAATGAATAATTCTGATTTACATATCAAAATTGAATATGATTCAATTGTTCTCGAGAAAGATGAATCAGCTGTAATTTCGATTCTAGTTAGCGAAATAGAATCAGTCAAGGTTTTCAAAAGAGATCTTATTACGGAAGATTTAATCTGTATGGAGTTTACTACAGAAAATTCAAAATGTGAGCTCAACGAAGAGATGAAAGGATGGAATGATTTTGTATCGACTCTTCCTAATGTTTTACCTAATTGTGATATAGTTGACAATTGGTTTCCAAAAGTTACTGAAACTCCCTTTGAAACAAATGAAGTTGAGATTTATAGTTCAAACAAACTCGCGCTATAACAAGCGTTTCAATGGGACGCAGACGGAGTGCGATCAATAACTTGTGTGCAATAAAATAAATCAGTTACTTCAACAAAAACTAATCTCTGCGCCCATTAAACGCAGGGTCGTTATACTACCTTTTCGTAAAGCTTGACAATAAGTACGAAATGGCGTACGTTTCAAATCCATTCATTAAATCGTATTGCCATGAAAACACTTACAGCTACTCAAGCCCGCAAAGATATTTATCGATTGCTGGATGAAGCATCTGATACCCATAAACCAATTCAGATTACCGGGAAACGCTCTAATGCAGTATTGGTCGGTGAAGAAGATTGGAGGGCTATTCAGGAAACGCTTTACCTTTCTTCCATTCCAGGCATGCAAGAGTCTATTATGGAAGGAATAAATACCCCACTTGAAGAAACCGAGGAAGATCTTGACTGGTGAGCACCTATAAACTCGTTTACACCAAACAAGCTAAGAAGGATGCCAGAAAAGCCGCTTCTTCTGGTTTAAAACCCAAAATCAAAGACTTGTTGGAGATCATTGAGGAAAATCCCTTTGAAGAATACCCTCCCTATGAAAAATTGGTTGGTAATTTAGAAGGGGCATACTCTCGACGAATCAATATCCAGCATCGCTTAGTATATCAGGTTTACGAAAAGGAGAAAATCGTTAAAGTAATCAGAATGTGGACTCACTACGATTAGCCGGTAGTCTAGGTTCAAATTAGAAGTGCAACAATTAGTGATTTTTTTCATAGCATTCTTTTGGAACGTTATTAATTTTAACTCGAGTCGCCCCTTAAACGCCGGGTCGTTATACATTTACAATTTATCTCATGAAAAAAATACTACTTTTTCTTATTACAACCATTTTCAATGTAAATGCTTTTTCGCAGAAATCACCTGATATACTAATTGATCAGTTTGCTACAAACTTAGCTGAGGTAAGTGCAGACACTGCTGTCACGCAATTATTTAGTACGAATCAATGGATGTTTCGAAATCTTAATGCAACTGATCAGGTTTCAAGACAGCTTAGCAATACTCTACCATTAATTGGTAACTTTATTGGAAAAGAACTAATTACAAAAAAACAAGTCGGTACAAGTTTAGTTTTATATAGCTACCTATTTAAATATGAGAGGCAGCCTATTCGTTTCAACTTTGTTTTTTATACACCTACTGATGAATGGGTAATTTATAAATTCAATTACGATGATGAATTAATTGAAGCTGGGACATTGTATTTTCTAGACCTAAATCAATAAAATAAACGGATAACAATCGTTTTAAGGCGGATTCTGGTGCTGACTCCGCATAATTTAATTTTCAGATAATTAATTATTTCTGTTACTTTCAAGAAATCTATATGGTCTATGTGGTATAAAAATGTAAGAGCACAAAATATTCTGATCCTTCTTATTTCTCTAATTGGCCTTGGTGGTACATTCTATTTTGTGAACCTTAAGACCGAGCTTGATAAAGAGGAGATTCATCAGATCCAACAACTGGTTTTTTCTCATATGTTTGATTATATCACCGAACATCCTAATAAAGATCCGGACTATTTTTTTATAAGCATTTCCACATCAGATCCTTCTCAGAGATTGTTGAATAACTTCTCAGGTAACATTCCTTTAGTAGCCGCTGTCTCATCTTCAGAAATAACTTACGGGTTCTCCTCCTCTGTTTTCCATAAGACTAAACAAAATAAAAAGGGTATTATCGTTGATCTTGACGTAAAGACTAAACAGCCAAATGGTAATGTTCAGGTTTTGGCTTCTCTTTACAAATCCAGAAGTAGCTTAGCCACATATGAATATATTCTCAATAACCATGATGGCCCTTACCAAGTCATTTCTTTTAAAGGATCAGAACGAACTGAATTTCTGAACTAAACTCCGTTCAAAAAAACTTCTGCCTATTGCATCAAATTATATTTTAACTTACTTTGAAATAAAAAGTACTTTGTATGAGTAAAAAACAAGATCATATTCAGGACATTGCTGAAATCCGCTCAATGATGGAGCGATCTTCTAAATTTTTGTCCCTTTCAGGATTATCCGGCGTTTTAGCAGGCTTTTATGCTTTAACGGGTGTTTATCTCGCGTATAGTTTGTATGGATTTCGTCCCACTGAAATCATCACCAATAAGCAAGCTTCCGATTTTAGCGAAGTAGTAGTAATTGCACTTTTGGTTTTAATACTCGCCATAGGAACAGCGGTAACATTCTCATATAGAAGGGCGACTTCGAAAGGTGAGAAAATTTGGAATTCTACCTCCAGACGTCTTTTAGTAAATGTTAGTGTTCCTTTGGTTGCCGGTGCCGGACTGACTCTTGTTTTATTTTCAAAAGGATTTGTTGGGCTCATCCCGTCTATAACCTTATTGTTCTATGGATTGGCTTTATTTACAGGCGGGTCTTTTACTTTTAATGAGATTAAATTTTTGGGGGTGATACAAATATTACTTGGATTAATCGCTGCCTATTTTGTTGAATATGCATTGATATTTTGGGCAGTAGGTTTTGGATTCACACACATTATCTATGGAATTTACATCCATATTAGGCACAAGCAGTGAAAATTTCTTTTGATGATTTACATAAGGCGTTTGAGAGCAGGATCAGGCTTGGAATCATGTCGGTATTAGCCGTAAATGATTCTCTGGATTTTAATGCTCTTAAGGAGTTTTTGGATGCCACAGATGGTAACCTTGCAACTCACATAAAAAAACTGGAACAAGAAGGTTTTGTGGAGAGCAATAAATCTTTTATCGACAATAAACCTAACACCAGATATTATATGACTGCTGAAGGAAAGGATGCTTTTCACAACCATCTTGAAGTGCTGGAAAAAATAATTAACTCACAAAAATAACTATGAAGAAAAATAATAATACTCAAAAAGTGATTGCTGCGATCTTCTTCTTTTTAGGGCTTCTTTTCCTAATTTATATGATACTTGTTGAAGATGAGCCAGGGGCGGTTCCATTATTAATGATTGGTTTTGGCGCCGGATGGTATGTTTATACCAGATTTAAATCAACACCAAAAGATCCTCTTTCCAACTAAAAAATTTAACTATCTACTTTGTATTACAAAGTATATTACTTTTAATTAAAATATGAAGCTTACTATCATGAATGCTAATAACAAACTCCTTAAGCATATTATGGGAGTGGGATTTGTTGCCGCTCTCTTACTATTAATTCCTCTTATTGGAATGCAATTTTCAGAAGAAGTTATGTGGACTTATACCGACTTTATTTTTGCCGGTATTCTTTTGTTCGGTACAGGAACAGCTTTTGTTTTTGCCTTACATAAAATGCAAAACAGTTCGCTCCGCCTTGGCGCCGGTATTGCTTTGGTTTCTACCTTTCTGTTGGTTTGGGTAAATCTTGCCGTTGGAATTGTAGGGCATGAAGGCGAGTCCATAAATATGTTGTATTTCACCATCCCGGTCATAGGTGTTATCGGTGCCTTTCTATCCCGGTTTCGATCTCAGGGAATGAGTTATACATTATTGATTATGGCAATAGTTCCAATGATCATCGCAGTTATTGCATTGATGGGCTATCTGCAAGAACCTCCGCATAATTCAGTCTCTCAAATCCTGGGGGTAAACGCATTCTTTACGGTTCTCTTTTCTCTTTCTGCCATTTCTTTTCGGAATGCTTCTCATGATGTTCAAGAATTTGAAGCCGACATTTAACTAGCTTTTAAGTTTGTTTTCAGCAACATAACTAAAGCTCCGATATTTTTTATAGTAGGAGCTTTTTTGCTCTTCTTTTTAATGAAAGAGGCTTGTACCTTTCTGATATGACTTCACCAAGCGGGCAACCTTCTATCGAGATATTCGGCGTTCTGATCATGGAACCCGTTGTTACACTTACTGACTTACTGGTAACAGCAGTTTGTTTTTATGCCTATTATCAACTTCGAAAATTAAATTACGAAGGGCGGTCTCATCAGTATCTTCGACTTTACTTCCTAATCATGGGACTTGCCACTGCCTTTGGAGGAATTACAGGTCATGCCTTTCAATATGCACTTGGCATTGAGTGGAAGCTACCGGGCTGGTTAATAAGTATGCTTGCTATTTCAGCTTTGGAACGTGGAATAATTTCTTTTCTTTCTCCTATCGTTTCTAAACGAGTAAGCTCGTTCCTTGAAATCGCCAACATAATTGAGTTGCTCACTTTTGCTGTTGTCTCTTTTGTCACGTTAAACTTTTTTTATGTTCAGGTTCATTCTGCCTATGGTTTAGGACTTGTTGTTTTTCCTGTCTGTTTCTATGCCTTTTGGAAAACCGGAAACAAAGGCGCTCAGATCATCTGTATATCCGTTTTGTTTACAACTTTGGCTGCTTTTTTCTACACTTCAAAACTTTCAATAAGTCCATGGTTCAATCATCTTGATATCAGCCACGTCGTTATGGCTATTGGAACTTATTTCTTTTATAGCGGAGCTGTAATTATGGGGAATATTTCCAAAGTCAGCTACAGAAAAAAGAAAATTTCTTTCGGCTCTGCATGGGTTGAGTTATTTTCAAAAAACAGCTAATTACAAGTTTTCACACCCGTAAAAATACATCAAATAACAGGCTTACTATTGTTTTAGGTTGCTACAAACCTGTTCTTAGTATTGTACTAAATTAACTAACAATTTATGAAACGTTCAGTAATAACAGCCGTCTTAATTTCTGTTGGCTTATTAGCTTTAATTGTATTCAGTACTAAAAAGAGCCAGAATAGTGCCGAGCTTGTTTCGGGCAAGGTCACCGCTTTTGTCAATGTAAATGTGATTCCAATGACCGGCAATGAAGTTCTTCCAAACCAAACTGTAGTTATTTCTGATGGAAGAATAACAATGATAGCCCCGGCTAATACAATTGAATTTGATGATGACGCTGCAATCATTGATGGCACAGGCAAATACTTGCTTCCGGGCCTTGCTGAAATGCATGGGCATGTTCCTCCTACAGACCCTCCGGCAAATGCACCCCGTTATATGAATATGACTTATGTTGAGAATACTTTGTTTCTATATACTGCTGCAGGTATTACAACGGTACGCGGGATGTTGGGTTGGCCAAATCAACTTGAGCTTAAAAACAAGGTTGCATCTGGAGAAATGGTCGGCCCTAATTTGTATTTAGCCGGACCTAGTTTTAATGGCAACTCGATCAACTCTGTAGAACAGGCAATGGAAAAAGTGATTCAGCAGAAAGAAGAAGGTTGGGATTTGCTGAAAATCCACCCCGGACTGTCGTTGGAAGAATACGATGCCATGGCTACTACAGCAAATGAAGTTGGAATTACTTTCGGTGGACATATTCCATCTGATGTTGGCATAGAGCACGCCATTGAAATGGGACAGGAAACCATCGACCACATGGATGGGTATGTTGCTTTTTTGGACAAATATGAAGGAGAGCAGCTTGACAAGGAGATTCATAATCTCATAGAGCTTACTAAAGAAAATAATGTATGGGTGATTCCTACTCAGGCTTTATGGGAAACTATTATTGGCGCTGCAGATTATGACGCTATGAAAAAATATGACGAATTAAAGTACATTCCGGATAACTTGGTGTCAGGCTATAACTCATGGACAAAAAGATTACAAGAAAGTTCAAATTTTGATCTTGAACAAGCTAATGAACATGCCGCTCTTCGTATGCGATTACTTTCAGAAATGAATAAATCCGGGGTTAAAATACTGATGGGAACGGATGCTCCACAACTCTACAGTGTTCCGGGATTTTCAATTCACCGTGAATTAAAGGTAATGTCGGATGCAGGGATGTCACCGTATGAGATCTTGGTTACCGGGACCCGAAATGTAGGTGAATACTTTTCAAAAAGTGATAATTTCGGAACTATAGAAGTCGGCAAAAGAGCGGATCTAATATTGGTAGATAACAACCCATTAGAAGATCTAGAAAACTTAAAAAATCATTCCGGTGTAATGGTTGCCGGACGATGGTTGTCTAAAGGATTTATAGCTTCTAAACTTTCTGATATTGAACGCTCCTATAAATCTAATAAGAAATAATTTTAACAGGATTTCAGAAGTCTATTAAATCCTTAACTTTATCTTCCAGTTGATCCAGAAGCCCCGTTTGTATTGCCTCTGATAATGCATTTTTTATGATCGGCTCCAGGATTTCCTGAAGGGCCTGCTGTACAGTCCCTGATCCTGATTCTCCAATATCATTTAGCTCAATTCTCTCTATTGAAGCGTTGATCGTTCGTTCTTTTTCTATTTCGGAAGAAATTCTTACGCTACCTTCTTCTAGAACAAACTTTTCAATGATCAGACTCTTTTCAGATTTGTCTTCCGGACCCGAGTTTAAGTTACTACTCAACTCTCGTAAGTTTACTTTGGTTTTCACTTGCTCAAAAAAGATTTCCGGATTCTTCACATGAACTTCATTTACAATAATTGTTTCTGAGAACAAACTCTTCAAATCTAGTTTAATATCAATTTCTTTAAGTGATATTGCTGCTTCATCAGAAAAACCTTCAGGATTGTACACGATAAATCCATCCATATCGGCACTTCCTCCAAACAATGAGATATCGATATCATCAACTTCTACTTCTGTTTTTAAAATATCACTTCCCGCATCTTCTATACCCGATTCAACAATTCCGTTAATAGTCATACCCACTATCAAAAATGAACCAATTATAAGTGCTACGAATATTCCTGTTATTTTTAAACCCTTCATTTCAATATTTTTATTAGTGTTTATTACTTTAAAGCCTAATTACATGAAATAGTTTCTTTTTCTAACTCATTGTGCATGAAGGCCTTCCAATTGAAATCATATATCCGACTGCTCGACAAACCCAAAATGAATATTGTGGTTATTCCAAAAGATTTAGTAGATAAAATTGGGGGTTTAGGAACTCGACTTTTATGTTCTGTGAATGAATTTCCTTCTTTTCATTGCGGAATGGTAGCCTTCGGGACTGGACAAGGTTATATCTCAATTAATAAAAAAACGCTTAAAGCTTTTAGTCTGGACTTAGGTGATGAAGTTTCACTTGAGCTTCGATATAATCACTCAAAATACGGAATGGAGATGCCTGAAGAGCTTGACGCTTTACTTGAACAAGATATGGAGGGAGCAGACTTTGAATCTTTAAATGACGGGAAAAAAAGCCAACTTAAAGGCGAGAAATTCGATTTTCGCTATCTTTTAGGAATGCCACCACGAAAGAACTGCTGAAACTATTCTTCAACGGCTGGTTTAGACCTTACAATGGTCAAGTATTTTTTCCATGGCCCTATTTCATCAGAATAGTTTTTTGCCAACACTCTATTTATCTGTGCAATATGTCCCAAGTCATGTACTACCCAAGAAGAAAGCATTTCTTTGAGTCTTATTTCACCGAACTCAGGATGAATGCCTTTCAGGCTCAACTCTTTTTCAGTGATCGTGAGTTTTTTTAGTTCCTTAATATTCGAATTTCTCTTTTTTTCGAACATTGTCAACAGCTCTTTCCCATTCTTGTCTGCATATATTTTTTCTTGAGCAAACCTATCGTAAGGCTCAAATTCTTTGGAGGATTCGGAACTCAGAATGATTTTCGCCCGAGGCAGCCAGTCGGTCTCTTCTCCATGTACTAAATGACCCAATATTTGTATGGGGCTCCACGAATTCTCCCCCTCATTACTATGAAGCCATTTTTCGGAAAGTCCCGAAAGTTGTGCTATTAACGCTTTCGGGGTTTTCTCTAAAATTGATATCGCTTCATTCAGATCAAAAGGTATACTCATGATCAATTAATTCGCGGTGCTTCCACTTATAGTATGGCCAAAGAAGATCGCATTCGCGAACAATTTATTGGTTCCATACCAAAATGCCCTGAAGTTTGGATTATCAGTCATCGTAATAACTTTTCCGCTTCCATATCGGCTTATTACAACTGCTGCTGAGTTCTTCATTTTTTCCACATTTTCATCTGACACATAACCACTCGCTAGAGGAGAGCTTGTGTAAACAACCGGAGTTGAATATGGGTTCTTTCCTTTTTGAAGAAACTGAGTGCTATTCCTAAAAACCGTCAGTTCCTCGTTATTAAACCCATAACCCATTGGGTGAGTAAGATCTATTTTTGTATTAAAGATAGCGCCGCCAATTACTCCTGCGCCCGAATCATTACTTTGATTCACATAAGGAAGAGTTTCTTTTTCTCCATTTGAGCTTTCAGATTCTACATATTCCACGTTAGCAAGTCCTTGCTGTTTTGCCCATGAAATTCCATACTTGTAGGCAATCAGCGTTCCACCGTTTCTTACCCATCTTTTAATCTCATCTACCGTTGATGTAGAAAGGTCTCCATAGCCATATCCTGAAATTACCAAAACGTTATATCTGTCTAACCTAGAACCACGAATATCATCTTGCTGAACAATGCTCAACGGTATATGATATCTCTGATCGAGCAAATGCCACGCTTCTCCAATCTCATATGAATTTGTTCCGCTTCCGCCAATCATAGCGACTTTAGGTTCGATCAGGTTTTCGAAATTATTGCTTCCCAAATCCATTCCTTTTGGTGTTAAGCCGGTGGATACGGAGTAAACTTTTATTCCATTTTCTTTCGCTACTTCCTGAATTAACTTGTGTGTGTTGGCTTGGTCGTCTTGAACTCCCATTGGAACCATGATCGTACCATAATCAAAATCCATTGTTCCCTGAGAAGTGACCGATGTAAATGGTTGCGATGCCACTTTTGCCCGAACACCGTTTGATAACAATTTATATACTGCTTTAGGAGCATAGTATTCATCCCATTCAAACACATAAGCATAATTGCTTTTACCACCAATAATGGCTCCGTTTGGCTTCATTTTGCCATCAAACTTGGCGCCTTGTAAATCAGATTTATATTCTCTGCTTCCAAGTTCTGCAAACGGTAAGTTAAATGCATAAGGCATAGTCCACGCTGAAACGTCGTAGAATAAACTATCCGTAAACTCGGTTCTTCGCTCAAATACAGCAGTGATCAATTGATATTGCTGTTGATTGGTTGGAACAACAAAAGCTTTACCGGCTTTAAAATTTTTCCCGTTAGAACTAATGTCTTTATCCAGCTCATAAATATTGATTTGATGTCTGTTTAACATCTCCGCCAAATGAAATGTTCTGGCTTGATCTGCTTCTTCGCCGAATACATATGCTTTTATAGATGACGCTTTTGCAGCTTCCGCTTTTTCCTGATAGAATTGACGCATATGCCCTAATAGCTCTTCTCGCATAGCCTGAGTTGCTTTAATAGTAGAAAGAGCTGCAGTAAATTGATTTCTGATCGTAAATGGAAATTTAACTATTCCATGAATGCTTTCTTGTGCATGTCCGCGTGAGCTTGCTTGTTCAAAAAGAATTCCTATTGATCCGTTTACATCCGGGTATGTTGATCCTTTACCGTAGTAAAAGTCGTCGAAGCTTTCCTGTGAATAATACAGAGACTGAATCTTATCCAATTCTTCTGCATGATATTCCGCAATGCTTGCTGTCAAACGTTGATTTCTTTCCGGAGTAAGTGGGTGCGTTCTGGATGGAATTCCCGGTTGGAAAAAGAAGGTTGAGTTAGTTCCCATTTCATGATGATCGGTCAAAATATTTGGCTTCCATTCATGAAACTTAGCAATTCTACCTTTGCTCTCCGGATGCTGAACTAATAACCAGTCACGGTTAAGATCAAACCAGTAATGATTGGTTCTGCCTCCGGGCCAAACTTCATTGTATTCACGACTGGCCGGGTCAGTAACTAAATTATTTAAACTCTTATGCTGATTCGCCCATTGTGCAAAACGGCTTAATCCATCCGGATTTATGCTTGGATCAATTAGAATAATAGTATTCTTCAACACATTTTCTATTTCGTTGCCTTGAGCGGCCGCTAGATGATATACAGTTACCAAAGAGGAATTTGAGCCACTCGGCTCGTTTCCATGAACGCTATAGCTTAATGTTATAACCGCCGGCATATCTGAAATGTCTAAATCCCCGGAAACAGAAGCATCCGTAAGCTGTACATGCTCTCTTTTTAATTTCTCGATGTTCTTATGGTTTTCAGGAGAAGTAATTGTCAACATAAGAAGAGGACGGCTTTCATGACTTCTTGCGTACTCACTTATCGTAACTCTGTCTGATGCCTCGGCAACAGCATACATATAATTTACCAGCTGGTCGTGCCGAACATGCCATTCCCCAACTTCCGAACCAAGAACAGATTTCGGTGTTGGGATCTTAGAATCATATTTGACTCCATCCGGCAAGTAGTAATCAAGTGTTACTTGTGCCGATGCGTTTATACCAATAAAAAGAGACATCAGTAGTAAGAAAACCTTTTTCATAAACATGTAGTTAGTTATTAATCTTAAGCCCTGTATGTTAGCTTTAGAATTTGAAAAATGCTGAAAAAAGAAAGGCAAAAAAAACGCAATAATTGCTTTCATACAATTACTGCGATTTATAGCTCCTCAATATTTGGCCGAAGTTAATCAAAACCAGTGGGTACTGAGGACTAGGACATCTTTTGATTTTGTATATTTCCTTAAATCCCTGCTCTAATATGAGCAAGCTTTTTGGCAAATTAAGCAGCTATTAGCCAATGCATTGCATGGGTGAGTTAATTCTATCTCTGAATGAGTATAAGCAAATCTTCTTTTTTATCTCCTGATACAGGGATTTCTGCTTCATTACTCATGATCAAAATGCCCCCATCAGATTTTCTGTATTTCATGATATGATTTAGGTTCACCAAGTAGCTTTTATGAACCCTAAAAAAAGAAGCGTCCGGTAATTGAGCGGAAACAAACTTCAAAGTTTTACTTATCAATTTAGTATTTCCATTTTTTAGATAAACTTCTGTATAGTTATTGCTTGCTTTGGCGTACACAATATTGGAATGCTTAACCAATTCTATATCCTCAGTAGTAGAGATAGCCAACTTATCTGAAATTCCTGTATCTAAGGGCGGTCTTTTATTTTGGTAAAGTACCTCAATTACTTTTTCCAGTTCTTCAAGTTCAATTGGTTTTAAGAGATAAGCTTCCGGTTTAAAGCCTATCGCTTCAATTGCATGTTTAGCATGCGCCGTTGTAAATACTATTTTGGTATCCTTGGGCTTAATTATTTTTAAAAGATCAAAGCCATTTAGCCCCGGCATTTCGATATCAATAAAAAGAACATCCGGGCGTATAGATTTCAAATTTTCCACACATTCCACGCTATTGTTACATTCAAAAAGCACGTCTACTTTATCAGAAAAAGATTGCTCAAGGTCATATTTCAACGTTTCTATACAATGAAGCTCATCGTCTACTATGGCTGCTTTCAATTTCATGAATGTGTCCTTTCAATTCTTGGTATTTCAAGAATAACCTCTGTTCCCAGAGGCGACCGATCTTCACTGTATAGATCAATTATTTTAACCCTATCACTTTTGTCCATGCTTTCATCAAGCATTTCCAGCCTTCTTGTTGTCAACTCTATTGCCATTGATCTGTTTTCCTTAGGTGTAGTGGATGTATTCCTATTCGCCTCTTCTCTACCTATTCCATTATCTCTTACTATTATCTTTAATCTGTTCTTTTCTTGCTTAACTACCAAATCAATCTTTTTCTCTCCCTGTTTTTGCATAAGCCCGTGCCAGATAGCATTCTCTAAGAACGGCTGAACAATCAAAGGAGGAACCATCAGTTCTTCTTCATTAATTTCTTTCTCAACATTGATGCTAAACCCAAATTCATCTCGGAATCTTAGCTGTTCAATCTGAATGTATAAACTAAGAATTTGTAGTTCCTGTTTTAATGTAATGTACTCTTCTGATGAATATTCGAGGATTTGCCTGATTAACCGAGAGAATTTTGAAAGATATCCGGAAGCTTCTTTAGTTTCGTTCTTAATCATGTACGAGCGAATCGAGTTCAAAGAATTAAATATAAAGTGCGGATTCATTTGAGTTTGCAGCGCTCTTAACTTCACCTTCTCCATTTCTTTATTCAATGACGAGCGCTCATCTTCCCTTCGCTTCATTAAAATTCCCAACCCCATAGCAAAAATGAATATCTCTAACATTACACCGATCATGAAGTATTGGATATCGCCCAAAACAAGAGCGGTTACACTTCCAGATAGCAACATTACAGAGCCCGCCATTATGTATAATCCGCGTTTATCTTTAAGATTTATTGCCAGATATATATTAAAGCACAGCGCAAAAAGAATCATCATTACTCTTTCTGTTGTCACAATATAGAATAAAGATGTGCTCAACGGATTTAAAAAGATGCTCATCAACACAAAAGCGACAAAACCCAGAATTATCCATTCAACTATTTTCCCTGCTTTATTAAATAAAGGATAGAGATTTTTAGCGTCGATGAATTTTCTTACAAATCGTACGTACCAGTAGTTGAGAAGTATCTGAGTAACTTCATTCCATGCATGGTTAAAAATAGGATATGAGCCAAAAAGCAGTGTGGATTGAGCAGGATACATTTTTACACCCAAATACATCAACATGAACACTAAATATCCACCATATAATAAATAAAGTCTGTCCTTATGAATAAAATAAATCCCGAATGTATATAGCAGTAAAAAAGCGATGCCTCCCAGAAAAAATACTGCTCTGAAATTATATTCTGCTCTTAGTACAAACCTAACTACTGAGTTATACCTGAAATCTCTTCGAGAAATTGCTGATATCTGCTTCTCATATATAGTGGCTGGAAAATAATTCTCTCTAAGTTCCAAATACACATACTTTCCTTTTATCAGGTTTTCTTCTTTTAGAACATGATATCGCCAGTTAATAAGTTCAAGCTCTTTCGTTACCGGGTCAAAATCTCCTGCTCTGGAAATAGCAATGCTATCATTTTTATTTAAGTAAAGATTATTGATAGCGTATGAACCTGCCTGCAAAACCCAGGCTTCTTCCTTAAAATCAATAGTGCTTAAATCTGCTTTAAACCAATACGTTTTATCTCTATCTGTTCTTCTGTTTGTTTTTAAAGTATCAAACTTTGATTGATATTCTTGCGTTAGAATTTCTGAAATCCCAATCGTATTATCTGATGTTTCAAAGTATGTTAAAGTCGGTTCCACATATGGTCTTTGATCCAACGCCTCTAAGGCGCGATCGTCCATATTATTTGCACAACCTGCACACAAAAAGAGTGTAATAAAAAAGTAGATATGTGAACTTTTTTCCATTTCTGCATTTTACGGCTTACAGATGGAAAGAAAAATTTGTACTCTCACAAAATTTAATAGTTCACTAATCAATATCATGGATACAGAAAGTCCTTCTCGCTTTTCAAACTTAAAGTACGCGCTTGGTCCCGGCCTTATAATGGCGGCGGCTGCTGTTGGAGTTTCACATCTCGTGCAATCAACCCGCGCGGGAGCTGAATATGGTTTTACATTAATTTGGGCTGTTATTCTCGCTAATATTTTTAAATACCCTTTTTTGGAATATGGTCCCCGATATGCGAATGTTGCCAAAGAAAGTATGATCGAAGGTTATAAAAAGCTTGGCAGCTGGGCTTTCTGGATCTTTGTAGTGTTCACCATTGGTACGATGTTCACTGTTCAGGCTGCAGTTACTATTGTTACTGCCAGCCTTGCTGCCGAACTAACGGGCCTAGTACTTTCTCCGGTAATATGGAGCGCTATAATTTTAGGAATTTGTATTCTTATTCTTGCTTCAGGACAATATTCTGCACTCGATGGTGCCATAAAGCTGATAATGGTCGTTCTTACTATTTCAACCCTAATAGCCATTGTTGTAGCTTTTTTTAGTACCGGCAACGCTTCATCAACAGCTGTTGCTCCAAGCATCTGGACTGTTTCCGGAGTTTCTTTTTTGATCGCATTAATGGGCTGGATGCCAATTCCTATTGATGGCGCCGCCTGGCATTCGCTTTGGTCATTAGAACGCATCAAACAAACCGGTAAAACACCAAGCCTGAAAGATTCTCTAATCGATTTTAATATCGGGTACGTTGGTGCCGGAATCCTGGCTGTGTGCTTTCTTACTTTGGGAGCTTTGATCATGTTTGGAAGCGGAGAAGTATTTGCAGCAAGTGGTGGGGCTTTTTCTCAACAGCTTGTTAACATTTATACCTCAACTTTAGGCGATTGGGCATATGTCATAATAATTATCTGTGCGTTCACTACCATGTTTAGCACTACACTTACTGTAACCGACGCCTACCCTAGAGTATCCCGACAGATTCTCTCGAATATTTCTTCTAATTTCGACGCCACTTCAAAAAAGAGTTACCGTTACTTTATCGTGGTTATTTCGTTGCTATCGTTGGTTGTTCTATATATAGCCGGAAATCGTTTTACTTTTATGGTAGATCTTGCAACAACAATGTCATTTTTAACAGCTCCTGTTTTAGCTTTTATAAATTACAGATTGGTAATGTCTAAGCATTTTCCGGATGAACATCGTCCGCCTAAATGGTTACGTATACTAAGTTGGTGTGGCATTCTGTTCTTAACAGGATTTGCATTAGTTTATGCCTATTGGATAATTATTTATTAATCAGGAGTTTTTCATTGTTCAAAAATTTCTTTCCTGCCAGAGAGCCTTTTAATGCTTATTCGCATCTTGTTGGTGCAATAGGCTCAGTGATTTTTTTAGTTTATCTCATTGTAAATTCTTCCGATGACCCCGGTTGGAATAGAATTGCATTTATAGCTTATGGAATTACCGTTTTTTTAATGTTCTCCTCAAGCGCAATTTATCACGCAGTAAATGTTACTTTTGAGAATGAAGAGCGGTTTCGAATGATAGACCACATAATGATCTACTTGGTAATTGCCGGAACTTACACACCAATCTGCACGATTGTATTAGACGGCGAATGGAGATTATGGATGTTGGTTGGTGTCTGGTCTTTCGCTTTGATTGGAATTCTGAAAAAGATATTCTGGATGTCTGCTCCCAGATGGTTCTCCACTGTTCTTTATTTATTGATGGGGTGGATTGCTGTAATCATTTTTCCTAAGCTATGGGATCAACTTCCACATTGGTTTTCATATTGGGTTGCCATCGGCGGTATTTTCTATACAGTTGGTGCCATTATTTATGGCATTAAAAAACCCGATCCCTTTCCTGATAAGTTTGGGTTCCATGAAATTTGGCATTTGTTTGTATTGGGCGGTGCTTTTTCTCATTTTTGGGCAATCTATAATTTTCTTCCAGGTTATATAATCTCACTTTGATGAAATTTTTAATTCGTTTTCTTTTCCTGTTAGTATTCTGCTTTACAATGGCAGATTATTCTTTTGCACAACTTTCTTACGGAAATTTCTATTTCCCTACACATCGCCCTCCGGGTCTCAATTGGCAGCAGATCAAAACTCCGCACTTTCGAGTTATTTTTCCGGCAAGCCAAGATTCATTAGCTTACAGAACCGCAACTATTCTTGAAAGCCAATATGAAAGAACGGTTCAATTGACCGGTGGTAAACTTAATAACTTTCCTGTAATTCTCACTAACTATAACGATCTATCGAATGGATTTGTAACAACAGGTAATTTCCGTTCAGAATTTGACGCTGCTCCTTTTAAGGGAAAATCAATAAACCCTCGCTCCGGTGATTGGCTTGAAGCCGTTTTACCTCATGAACTGTTACATGCCGTTCATGCAAATATGATCGTTCCCGGATCTATTCCTTCTTTTTATGGGTTGTTCTCTCCTGATCTTGCCAGAAGCTTTAATTTTTTTCCTCCTGTTGGTGTGCATGAGGGATTAGCCGTTCATCATGAATCTCAAAATGTTGCTGAAAACGGTGGAAGGAAAAACTATACCTACTTCAATAACCAGTATAATGCAAGAGTAAGCAGTGATGACCCATGGAGTGCCGGTCAAACTTTTCAAGTTTCAAGATACTCTTTGCCTTATAACAGGCATTATATTTCAGGCTCAACTTTTACTGAGTGGCTTCATAAGGAGTATGGCGAAGATGTTTCTAAGGAAGCTATTCGCTATCATCACAAATATTTTTTTCTTGGATATGGTTTTGCTTTAAAGCACGTAACCGGTAAATGGCCGGCACAGCTTTACGACAGCTATATTGAAGAGATGAAAGCATTGGAAACTGTTCGTAAAAACCAGATAGGCACCGACACTTCTTCCAAGCATAAAATTATTGAATCTCCATATAACGGTATAACGCAGCGGAAACCAATTTGGACTTCAACGTCTGATATTCTTTTTTATAGCAGGCATTATAATGCTCCTAGAGGATTTTATTCCTATAATTTATCCTCTAAAAAAACTTCTCTTCTAGCGGAAATAAATACTGTTCAGGATTATAATATTGATTACGACAGAGCTGCAAACTCGATCCTTTTTTCCGAGTATGATGCAGACTTATTATATCCTTCTTCATTCAAAGCGGAACTTAAGCGCTTCGATCTTGATTCAGGAAAGGCATTTGAGATAACCAAAGCCGACAGGGTATATAGCCCAACAATATCAAAGGGTAAAATCATAGCGCTTCAAACCAGCGGGGCAAGCGCAAACATCATCACAATAGATGGTGATAATAACAAGAATTTGCTTGTTTCACTTTCTGATGCAACGCCAATATCTATCAAGGCAAATCCAAGTAATCCTGACCAACTTGCAGTAATTATAAATAAGCGGGGAATTCAGGCTCTCTGGATTACAACACCTCAAACTATTCATCAGGATATAGAGCAAGCCCCTAGAGTCGCTTTTAAAAATTCTTCTATTTTTGATCTTGATTGGCATCCTACGGAGCAGAAAATTCTTTTTACTGTTGATGATTATCCCGCTATGAATGTGTATGAGCTGAATCTTTCTAATGGTGATATCCTGCAGCTAACAAATTCTCTTTTTAACGCATTTGAAGCTTCTTATTCTCCTGATGCATCTGCAATTGCATATACGATACAAACAAATCAAGAGCAGAAAATTGCAATTCTTGAGGCAAAAGAATTTTATAATAAACGTGTTCCCAGAGATGCGTTACTTTCCGGATCTGAACTACGTGATAAACTGAATCGTCCTCTTCTTGGTTCTGAATTAAATGATGATTCAGAATCATGGGAAGTTTCAAAATATGGTTCAGATTTAAGCTGGATCAAGCCACGTGCTGTAATTCCTGTTCTAAGAGACAATTCCGGAGAAACTCAGTTTGGTCTTAATTTTCAAAGTATTGATGCTTTAAACAGTCAAAGTTATTCGGCAGAATTTACAGGTATTCAAAGCCGTTTATGGTATGACGTCTCATACACAAACAAAACCTTTTGGCCCGGGTTTAGGATCCGAGCTTATAGCGATCCCAATTTTGGGGTTCTTTCGTTTCAAAATGGGCAACGCTTAGCTGTTATGCAACAGGAGCGCGGGTTTGATCTAAGCGTACCTATGAACTTTACTTTTAATGGAACCACCAGAGGTAAATCACTTTTTGTTTCACCAAGGATATCCGCCGAACAATTTCGTTATTTCGATTTAACTCCGGATGCTATTTCTGATTTTGAAACTCAATATAAAGCCGGTCTTTTTTCTCAGTTAAGCTGGAATATTCTGAGCCAACGCAGGGATATCCAACCAAGCTCGGGCATATCCATTTTCGGCTTTGTAGATAAAGCCCTTAACGATCAGGATGTGTTCTTAGATCTCGGAAACGGAAATCAGGGCACTATTCCTATCAGGGATAGATGGGCTGCTTACTATGGAATAATTGGCTACGTAGCGCCGTTTAAAAAAGCCAATCAGTCTATGCGTTTAGATCTTCAGTTCCTAAACCAAAGTGATTTTCTTCTTTATAATGTGAGCACTATTGTCCCTGATAGCTTTACCGATAATGCATTCATACAAACAGCTCAAAATCCGGACCCTTTTAATAATTTAGCTCGATTCAGCACGCGCTATACTATTCCTGTTGCTTATCCGGGCGATGGAGGAATGCTCGTTCCTTTTTATTTACAAGCCATCTATATCTCCGCTTTTTCGCACACTATTTCTGATCTTGAAAGCGATAATTTGCTCGAGTCCAGCCGAAGTGTTTTTGGTGCCGGATTACACTTTCAATTCAATATTGCTAATATTACTTTTGATATTGGTTTGGGAGCCTCCTACGAGCCAACTCGGAATAATGCTAAATTTGTTTTTGGAGATTTTTGATGGTTTTAAGATTCGTTAAATATGGTGCCCTATTTGCTTTATTTTTTTCTTTAATAGCCCTTTCAGGGTGTTCGCCAAAAAAACCTGACTCTCCTCAAGAGGCTCCTGTTGGAAATCGAAAAAGCCCTATTGCCATTTCTAGCATTAAACATAATAATACTTATGTTAAGGTTGTTTATGGACAACCTTATAGAAATGGAAGAACTATCTTTGGAGAATGGGAAGCCTTTGGTGAAGTGTGGAGAACCGGAGCTAATGAAGCTACTGAAATAACTATTACCGAACCTATACTAATGAATATGCAAGTAGTTGATGCAGGGACATATTCGTTGTTTACCATTCCCAATGAAGAAAGCTGGACTATTATTTTAAACAATGGTTTGGGCCAATGGGGAGCTTTTGATTATAATGAACAATTAGACGCCCATAGATTTAAAATTCCTGTTCAAACAATTGAAACCCCGGTAGAAGCTTTTACTATTGAGTTTGCTGATCTTCAAGGGTCTGCAACTTTTATGAGACTTTCTTGGGATGTAGTGCAGGTTGAAATACCAATGCGGTTTTATTGAAATCATGTTTATTAAAAATCAAAAGCCATGTTTTCCTCATGACGATTATATAGACACATTTATATATTTTAAAGATTATAGACCTCAACATTCTATTGAAAGAGTTATTCCTGATGGTCATATATATTTGATCTTTGAGCTTGATGGACTTCCCAGATGCACCTATGATAACAATACATTGGAGCCGGCGTTTCATTTTTCTAAGAGCTGGATATCTGGTCTGCAAAAAAACTACATTAGTATATCGGCATTAGAAAATTCTGAAATGTTTATAATCCGGTTTAAACCGGGCGGTGCAATTCCATATCTGCATAAAGCCCATGATTCTATAAACGATTCCATAGTGCCTGCAGAGACGATTTTCGGTAACTCCGCTAATTTACTTAGAGATCGTCTGATTTCTGCTGAACAACCTGAAACCAAATTTAAACTTGCTAATAAATTTTTATCAGAAAGATTGAACCAAGATTTTATTCCACATAAAAGTATTTTTAAGGCTATAGATCAAATCTCAAATCAACCTGACTTTTCTAGTGTAATGATGATGGACTTGATTAAAGAGTCCGGGTTTTCAAAAAAACATTTTATTGATCTTTTTAAAAAATCCGTCGGTGTTACTCCTAAATATTTTCAACGAATATTACGCTTCAACTGTATTATGCCAAAAGTTCAACAAGAACTAGACATTTCTTGGCCTCAAATTAGTGCGGAGTGTGGCTTTTATGATCAGGCTCATTTTATCAAAGACTTTAAAAAATTCTCTGGTTATAATCCAGAGGCCTTTTTAACGGAACAAAAGGGTCATGGAGAAGTGAATTTCTTTCCCATTAAATAACAGGTAACTTTTTTACAATACATTTACTTTCTAATTACTGAAATTGGTTCTCAATGCTAATCTAATTTGAATCAAATGGATGTACTAACTTCTTTTCAGGCAATAAATTGGCTTTCTGTTTTTCTTGCCTCAGTCTCTGCATTTATAATTGGGGGAATTTGGTACGGGCCACTTTTTGGCAAATCCTGGATGAAAGAAATGGGTTTAACAGAAGAAGATCTTTCTCAACGAAATTTGCGAAAAGTATTTGGCTTTTCTTTTCTATTAACTTTGATAGCCACCATCAATCTTGCGTTATTTATTGGCGCGGATGCAGATGCTGTATTTTCAACCACGGCCGGTTTTTTTGCAGGTTTTGGATGGGTATCAACTTTTGTAGGTATTTTGTATTTATTCGGAAACAAAAGTTTAAAACTCTTTCTTATTGATTCAGGATACTGTACAATTGCATTAACACTAATCGGATATATACTCGGAATATTATAGATACTATGGAAAAAGGACTTTTAGAAAAAACAGGTAAACCTCTTAAGTACTGGATTGGTGTTGTTAAAAGAGAAAAGTTTGAGAAGCATGGACAGATAATTTCTTTCTTAAAAACCGAACATGGATTTACTCACGGGTTTGCAAATTTTGTAGCTCATAAATCCCGTGAATCAGATGCCGGATCACATAATGCAGATGAACTAGTTGAAAATCAATATAGCGGAAAAGAACAGCTAAAACCGATTTTGGACTCTATTTTAGATATCGTAAAAGATTTTGGTGATGATGTGGAAGTTGCTCCCAAAAAAAGCAGTGTAAGCCTTCGTAGAAAAAGACAATTTGCACTTGTACAACCATCCACAAAAACCCGTGTTGATCTTGGTTTAAAATTGGATGATGCTGAGCTTACAGATCGTTTAGAAGCATCCGGCCCATTTGGAACTATGTGTACTAATCGCATCCAGTTGACAGATCACTCTCAAATAGATGATGAAGTTATTGATTGGTTAAGAACTGCTTATGAGCAAGCCGGTTAATTAGTTTTCAACCAGTTTTAATAACTCTTCGGGCACTTCCATTTCCATTCTTAATACTTGAGATGCGTGCGTCTTCCCTTGGGCATCTAGTTTTAACGAAACCGTGCCGCCTCCGCCTAAGCTTTCATTTAAAATAAAGTTCAACGCGCCGATATTTGGAAGTTCATACCGCTCAACTTCTCCTTTGCACACATATTTCATATGTTCCTTTATTCTTTCTGAAGTGAGTTCTTTCTTTAGAAACGGATAGATATCCGGGTGACGAGCAATGATTCCAACATTGGATCCATTTCCTTTATCTCCACTTCTTCCGTGTGCTATTTTGAGTAGTTTTACCTGAGGCATTCTGTATAATTTGAGTTAAATGAATGTACAAAATTAGACCGTTCTTTTCGAGAAGAAAAGGATCTGTTTTAGGTTTCAATTACTACATTTTCAAAGAATTCGAATGGATGCTCTGTTCCTGTCCAATAAAATAGCACTATCTTTTTTCTCTCTTCATATCCAAGTATCTCATCTTTATCTATTTTTATAAAGGTATTTGGCAAAATTCTATTTTCTTCCGTTGATACTGGAACCCAGAATATGTGTGCTAACGTTTCTTGTTCAAAAACAGCATAATACACTGCCTCAGATGATCCGTTTTCTACAATCAATCCATCGCTTTTCCATCTATAAGTAACTTCGTTGTTCTCATTTTCAAATGCAGAACATGAAAGTAATACACAAACAAAAAGAAATAAATACGCTATTTTCATGAGAAGTAAATTTATTTAGACTCTGTATCTAACATATAACTAATTTTATAATTGTACGATTCTTCTTTTTTAATAAAACTGGTTCAGGCTAAAATGCCTTTTGGTAAACATAAAAATTGGTTTATTACTGATCTCCCTGTTCATTATTTAGAGTGGTTTCAGCGAGAGGGATTTCCTCCCGGAAAATTAGGCCAGCAGCTTTCCACTATGTATGAAATAAAAACTAATGGCTTAGATGATATTCTCGATCCTATCAAAAAAAACCATAGATGGAAGCGTCTTCCTTTTCCTTAGTCTTAAATAAATTCTATCTCAATAAACTACCTATCATCGCCGGTTGATGTAGCAACCAGCCAGAAAGACTATATCTTGGTACTTTAGTAGGTAATACCTCATGTTCAATCACGTCGCTTTTAAAGAGTAACAATCTTTTTGCAAGAGGAGCTACTAAAAAGCTTCCTTCATTATTATAGATTTTAAGTTCACCTCCATTTCCTTTTTTCCAATCTTTGTTTAGGTAAATAAGCACTGTTATTTGGCGGTTACTTTGTTTGTTAAACTGGTCAATGTGCCTTTCATACTTTGAACCGATTGGATATTTCGCTAAATGAAACTCGGAACCCGATAAACTTATGAAGCAATACATACCCAATTTACTTCTAAGTTCTTCCATCAGAACAAAGAAAGCGGCTAGTTGTTTATCTCTTTCGGGCTCTAACCAATAAATGAGATCTCCCCGAACTTCTTTTTGTATCTGATAATGCAGACTGGTACCAATTCCTGCTTTTTTAAGCCGTTCATTTTCTTCGACAGCTGAAAAGAATTCCACAATGGTTTTGTAAAGTTTGTCAGAGATAAAATCATCTATAATCACGACATCTTTTTCTGCTAACTCATCCATCCATGAGGCCCATTTTTCTTCGGAATAAACCAAAATTTCTATAATAAGCTAAGTGAATTATGACTGGTTTAAGAAAGGCTTTAAACCATACTATCCTTGTTTAGGTAAGTGAATTAAATTACACTTGTTTTGGATAAGGAAAATATCTTTCTGCTCTGTATAAATTACATTTTCTATCAAAATAATTACACATAGTTATAAAAAATCTATTTCTAATGTAACATATTTTTTACATCACGTAAAGAAAACCCGACATCATTAATTAACCTCAAAACTATGTCAAAACAAGAAATTCTTTCGTGGACCTCATTAGCTACTTCTGTATCGTTTATGATTTTCTATCTATTATTCAATTTTGGGTGGCCGGATGCAGTTCCTGATTATTCAGGAAGCTTTTTTAAAACTTTCTTTAACCTTTTTTGGATAGCGGTTGTTATTGAGATCATTGTTGAAATCAGTGAAGGAAATAGAAAAGTTCAAAAAGATGAACGAGATTTTATTATTGAAGCTAGAGGAATAAAAGTCGCTTATAACATCTTAGTAATTGCCGTAGTTGGTGCTTTGGTACAGATATTCATTTCGAATTTGGGATATACATTCGGCTCTGATTTCCCTTTACACTTAGAAATGTCAACTATTTTCCATTTTCTGATCATCGCTCTCTTTTTGGGAAGCGCAACTCGGCGCTCGATTATGATTTATCATTATCGCAAAGATTTTTGATATGGAAGACGGAATTATAGTAAACCAAATTAGAACTCTTCGATTCAATCATGGCGAAATGACTCAGCAAGAGCTCGCCGATCTCGTTGGTGTTACCCGACAAACCATTAATGCTATTGAAGCGGCTAAATATTCTCCTTCTCTTGAACTTGCATTCAAAATTGCCACTGCTTTTAATAAACCTATTGGCGAGGTTTTTAAATATAAAACAGACGCCTAAAAAATTTCTGTTTTATATTTTTCATCTATATTTGTTGAATCGAAAATTACAGTAAAGTTGATTCTTCCAAGAATCAGATCGTTACTTGTTTTCACGTCTACTTTCCATTTTCCTTCAAGCATATTGGTTTTGTAAGTGTATCCACGATATCCGCCGTCACGACCTCCTGTGATCTCGAACTCTATTTTATCTGAAGTTTCCCAATCTTCAGTTCTTGGATTCATCCATTGCCAATGATGATTCACCTTTTTCTTTAGATCTGCCGGAGCAAAAATGGACGTGAATATAAAAAGGCTGTCTCCCGGTTTGTAGTATGTTTCTTTATCAAAAGCAGACAAGAATCCACTTTCCTGATACGTAACTTCATAACTCCCATTCTGTTTTTCAACATTATGAGCTACAATGCCTTCTTCCATTGCCAGCGGAACCGGAGGAATTAAATTAAAGAAATAAAAGATGTTGATGGACGCATAGATAACAAGAATAAGGTTTATGAGTTTTGTTCGATCGAGTTCTTTTCTGGTGGATGGACTTTTGTTATAAATAAAAGTGACCAGAAAAAGCGTGCTTGATAAACTGATTCCTCCTGAAATGATAAATATAACCGTGTTCATCGTGTTCACAACTACAGGCACAAAAAATGTGAAGAACGTAAAATTCACAAAGAAATATGTTCCGAATTGCAGGTATTTATTGGAAATTCTTTTCTTCAGAAGTTCATTAGCAAACAGCAATACTACCAGAATAATAAAAAAGGAAACGGTCTTCGTGAATGATACGCTTCTGAAAAAAAATATGACGTAAGCGCTGCATAACCCTCCAATAAAGAACTGTATAGCCAAAGGGAAATAATCTTCAAATCTTTCCAGAAAAGTCTCTTTCCAAGCCTCATCATCAGCCAAATTAAACAAGTACAAACTTACACTTAAAGAAAGTAGGTATACACAAATGATGATTTGATCATATAACCGATCAACGCTACCAAGTGTTAGGGAATCCCAGGTAAAACCAAGGATAAAAAAAATTACCGGAGCACTTTTTTTGTGCTTTCTAATAAATGCCCGAAACCGACTGCTTTTTATCATTTAAATCCTTCCTTTTTCATCTCTTAAGATACATTTGCTCTCACACTTTATTTGTTAAGAATATTCACAACTTTTGCTTTTCAAAGCTCAATTTATTTCATTTCAGAAAGTAACTCACATAATCCTATCTCTATGCCTAAAATTAATGTAACACGTTCTACCACAATACATTCCCCAATCAATGATGTATATTCAAAATTAAGTGATTTTAACCATTGGCCGAAATGGTCTCCCTGGCTTATTATGGAAGAGGGAGTAGATATAAAAATCTCTGAAGATGCTAAATATTATGAGTGGAAAGGAGACAGAGTTGGGGAAGGAAATATGAGCATTACTTTGGAAGACGGTAATAATAATATTGAATACGATCTTACTTTTTTAAAACCCTGGAAGTCTGAAGCAAAAGTTAAATTCCTGCTTTCTGATAATAATGATAGAACTGCCGTTACATGGACCATGGATAGTAAACTTCCGTTTTTTATGTTTTGGATGAAAAATATGATGCAGGCATACGTTGGCATGGATTACGAACGCGGATTAAACCTTCTCAAAGATTATGTTGAAAAAGGAGAAGTTCATTCTAAATTGGAATTCAAAGGGACGTCCAATTTCCCGGGGGCAACATACATTGGTATAAGCCGCTCTTGTAATATCGATGAAATAAGTAAATCTATGATGGAAGATTTCGGAAAAATGGAAAATTTTATGAAAGAGCATCAAGATGTTGCTACCGGTCAGGCGTATACTATATATCATAAATGGGATATGGTTAAAGGAAAAGCAAACTATACCGGCTGTGTTGGAGTTACTTCTATTCCTGACGGTCTACCTGTCGGTTTCGTAAGTGGCAAAATTCCGGAAACCAAAATTTATACACTTCGTCACATAGGGGCTTATCATCATCTTGGAAATGCGTGGTCTACATTATATAACATGCATCGCGGAAAGGAATTCAAACCTGTAAAGGGAATTCATCCTTTTGAACATTATATCAGCAATCCTCAGGAAACCGAGGAGAAGGATTTAATTACAGATGTAATTTTTGCTATTAAATAAATCGCTTTTTCTTTCGTATTGGAACTGGAAATGAGGATATTTTTGTCTTTCTTAGACTAAGACAAATTAATTTTATATATGAAGTTTTTCTCGTCACAGATATCCTATTTTATTTCCAATAAGAATACGAAGGTTAATATTTACCGCCTTCTTAAATTTATTGGGATCCTTTTAATTCTCATTTCAATTTATGGCGTGCTCTTCCATATCATTATGGAAAGAGAAGGTCAGCAACATAGCTGGATTACCGGTTTTTACTGGACTCTTGTAACCATGAGTACACTTGGTTTTGGTGATATTACCTTTACTTCAGATTTGGGCCGTTTTTTCTCCATGGTTGTATTGGGCTCGGGGATCATCGTTTTGCTGATCATGCTTCCATTTACTTTTATTGAATTCTTTTATGCTCCATGGATGGAGGCTCAGTCTCGTGCAAGAGCTCCGAAAGAGCTTCCTCCATCTACTAAGAATCATGTGGTAATTACCAGTTTTGATCCTATTACAAAATCACTCGTAGAAAAGCTCAAACAGTACCATAAAGAATACGTGCTTTTAGTACAAGATTTGACTGAAGCCCTAGAGTTGTTCGATGAAGGATACAGAGTAATGGTAGGAGAAGCAGACAATCCGGAAACATATCAAAAGCTACAAATTCATCAAGCTGCCATGGTTGTTACTAATGGTTCTGATATGTTTAATACTAATGTGGCTCATACGGTAAGAGAAAATAGCGAACATATCAAAATCGTGGCAACTGCCAATTCTCACGACTCCATTGATATTCTTAAGCTGGCAGGATGTAATCATGTTTTGCACATGGGTAATCTTCTTGGAAGAGCTTTATCAAGACGAGTTTTAGGACAAGATGCACGTGTCCATACCATTGGCAGACTTGGTGATATTGTAATAGCGGAAGCCACTGCGTACGATACCCCGCTTGTTGGAAAAACCTTACGGGAATCGCAACTCAGGGAAAAACTGGGAATTAATATTGTTGGGATTTGGGAAAGAGGACATTTTCTTGGTTCTCATCCTGATACAAAAATCAGTGATCAAAGCGTGATTATGATGGCAGGTTCTGTGGATCAACTCCGTAGATACGATGAATTGTTTGGGATTTATGCCATAAGCGAAGAACCGGTGATAATTATTGGTGGCGGACGCGTGGGAAGAGCCGCCGCCTATCACTTAAAGCGTAGAAACATCAAGTTTAAGATTGTCGATAAAAATCCCGATCGTATAAAAAACGAAAGGAATTTTATTCTTGGTGATGCTAACGATATAAATACGTTAAAAAAGGCCGGTATAGATAACGCGCATAGTGTAATAATTAGTACCAACCAAGACGATATTAATATTTATCTCACTATTTATTGTCGCCATCTTCGCCCTAATATTCACATTGTTGCAAGATCTACGCTGGAAAGAAATGTTAGTTCATTACATCGCGCCGGTGCTGATTTTGTGATGTCGTATGCTACCATGGGAGCCAATGCTATCTTCAATATTTATGAGGAAAACGATATTATAATGATTGCGGAAGGGTTAAATATCTTCAGCTTAAAAACCCCTTCTAAAATTGCAGGGAAATCAATTATCGAAGCAGATATTCGTCACAAAACAGGATGTAATGTAATTGCCTTTACCAAAGATGGGGAACAGGTTATTAATCCCGATCCAACACAACCAATCCCGTATGACGGCGATTTAATTTTGATAGGAGAGACAGAAGCAGAAGATAAGTTTATTCAAATGTATGCTGATTAAGAATCACTGATTTGGTGATTCTTTTTTGATTTTCACTGATGAACTTTGTCTTTAGTTGGGAGATGATACACTTGAGCGTTCGTGATTGAAAGCTCTTCCATCTGGATTCGATGCTCTGCATCGGAACAATTATTCGGTATCGGTACCAGATATATACGTTTTTTTTAATAACACAGAGCTTCTCTACAAGAATTTGTGATACAAATCAGTTTCTCATCTTCTTAAATAAGGAACATAATTTTGAGAGACAAAAACATGCTTATCAGCCTAAACTATTAAACATGTTTGAGTTTCAAAAATTTGTCTTTATTACTCAGAATCCATTTCTGTTGCCAGAGCTTGCATTCTCATCGCGAGTTCTCTATCGGTTTGAATTGCCTGGGCAATGCTTTGAAACCGCTGTGCTGACATATCCGAATTTTGAATGGATTCCATCTGCTGTTGCTGAGCTTTCATGCTAACTTGTTGCAAAAACGTCTGCATATTAACCACCGTCTTTTCCTCTTCTGTGGTTAATGTTATTTCACTTTTTTGTGGGTTTTGTTGGCTCTGCATAATTTCCTGAAATCTTTCAGTAGTCATTCCTTCTTCATCTAACTTGGCAATAACCACACTATCTAATTCCATTCGTATTCCTTGAAGTTCTTGTGCAATTATTACGAATTGTTCGAGTTCAACATCTGTTACAGAATCTGCCGGTGCTGTTTGTGGCATTGGCATATTCTGTGCCGTTATTACTGTACTTCCAATAATTAATGTTAAAACAAATGCTTTAACAATCTTTGAAATCTTCATTTATCAATAATTTCTTTGTGAATAGTTTTATTACACTAAACCTATCCATTATTTGACGGGATACTAAATTTAAATCCTGTCTTTATAGGCTTTTAACATGTTCCAATCACTGTTTTGGTGATTTTTATAGATTATCACTAGTTCTAATCTCCTTTTGAAGTCTGGATGATAGAGCGGTAGAGAAGTTTGCATTAAGAAAGAAAATCTCCCTTCGAATGGAGATGATTCAATCGAGAACTGTCGATTGAATCCGAGGGATGCGTTTAATCTAGGAACCAGCCAAATAATTATTAGAAGCAGGAAGGAGCCTGCCTTTGTCGGCAGACTGGCTTTATATTAGCATTCCGCAGCGGGGCTACGTAACTATATTAATTAATTTCTTTATCACTAATCTCAGAATTTAAAAATTTATCAATAAGCTTTTTAAAAGATTCATCATTTTTTAAAAAAAGCTCTGTAACCGTCTGATCTAGTTTTCTTATAAATAAGTCTAGATTTTTGAAATTTTGTATGGTTATCAGGCCAATTGAGTTTTCTAGTGATTTATTATGTGATAACAATACTCCGGAGTCTATTTCATTTAATTCTTGTTTAGCTTCTTTTCCAATATATGTTTCATATAGATTACCATCTAAAATTACTACCGGTAAATAAATAATTATGTCTGTATTTTCTTCCATTGATTGATTTTCAAAATGATTTAAAGCCTTTAGTAATTGATAAATTGACTTATGGCTTGAATCCTCTTTATTTACTTTTTTAAAACCTTCAATTAAAGAATGTCCTATTCTTTTTGGTATATCAAATACTTCTAAATTCTTATTTATTAAATTTGGATAGACAATATTGAAAACCTTTCCCATTTTAGAGCCTGATCTCAAATAGTTACTTATTTGCGGATTTTGTTCAAACATCCAATTTTCATTTTCTGAAGTGTAAAGTACCCATGGATATTTACTTTTTTTACACTCGATAATGATTTTTAAGATAACTCTCATACCCTTATAACTTTTTTCTCGGGTAGCTACTATATCTATCTCTCTAAATTTATTTTCTTTTAAATCTAAATAATATTCTGAAGCCCTAACCATAAAACCCTTTTTTAAAAAAAGGTCTGCTACTTTCATTTCAAGATTATGTCCGGAATCTTCCAGCCATTTTTTTAATTTATTTTCTGACTCAATATTCACTCAAACAACCCTCCCCACTTCAAAAACCTCTTCTCCTAAACTTTCCGCTTTTTCTTTTACAGTTGCTACTTTATCAGCAGAAACCACACATACCAATCCAATTCCTAAATTAAAAGTTGCCTGCATATCATCTTCGGGTACATTG
Source organism: Balneola sp. (assembly GCA_965216175.1). Classification (GTDB taxonomy): domain Bacteria; phylum Bacteroidota; class Rhodothermia; order Balneolales; family Balneolaceae; genus Balneola. The sequence continues at coordinate 3,463,932 of OZ244140.1, read as the reverse complement.
CCTATTTCCTGAATCAGTTTATAAACCGCTGGTCGTTCCCAACCATCCCAGTTAATATCCAGAGCCAAGCCATCAGGAAGAATTCGTTTCGTATTTCCAACCATTCCACCACCTGTAATGTGGGAAAAACCGTTTACCCCATCCATTTCTTTTAATTCGGATATCAATCCTAAATAAGATCTATGAACTTGGAGTAATTCTTCCCCTATCGTACTTCCCAATTCTTCCACATGGTCGTTCACAGCATATTCGCTGAATAACACTTTTCTGGCTAAGGAATATCCGTTTGTATGTAATCCTGAACTTTTAAATCCAAGAAGCACATCACCTTTTTCAATACCGGCGCCGTTAATCACTTTGTCTTCATCCACAATACCAACAATGGTTCCGGCAAGATCAAATTCATCTTCTCCGTAAATGTCCGGCATTTCAGCTGTTTCTCCACCTATCAATGCAACATTATTTTCTTTGCAGGCTTTTGCAAATCCTTTGATCACATCATAGCCCACATTTTGCTCTAGCTTTCCTGTAGAGAAATAATCCAGAAAGAAAAGAGGAGTCGCTCCACACACAGCAATATCATTCACACAATGATTTACCAGATCTTGTCCAACCGTATCATATTTTCCGGCTTTAAAAGCCACAATCAGTTTGGTTCCAACTCCATCCACAGAGCTTACAAAAATGGGATTTTTGAATGCTCCCAGATCCGGTTTAAAAAATCCACCAAAACCACCAATGTTGGAAAGCACCGCAGGACCATGAGTCTCTTTAACTACTCCTTTTATTGAATTAACAAGTTCTTCTCCGGCTTTGATATCTACGCCTGAATCTTTATATGTGAATGTCTTTTTTGTCATCTGATTGTCTTTTAAAAATAATTTTTTACCTGTTCGGACCCACCCCTCAATCCCCTCCGTTGGAGGGGAAGCTCGTTGTTACAGATCTTTATGTAACAAGTTCAATATGTGCTAAGTGATGATTTCCATGCCAGGCATACATCGCTACAGCGTTTATTAATAAATAATTAATTCCTGATTCCGGATGTTGAAATGTTCTGTTCCAGTCATCCCCTTTGATCGTTTTTAGAACAGCAGTCCATTTTCCATGAAGAGCTTCCAGAAATTTCAATCCTTCTTCGGCGCTCATCAACTCATAATCACCTAAAAGTGCCCAGGCAGCTTCATCGTAAGGTCTGATCGTAGGATTTTCTTCTGTCATTGCCAGCTTAAAACGGCACAATGAATTCAGATGGCTATCACCCATGTGATGGATCACTTGAATGGGTGTCCATCCATTTTCTCTGTATGGAGTATGCAACTGTTCTTCTGATAATTCTGAAACAAGAGCTCTCACTTTTGATGGAAGTTCCTTGATCTGGTTCACATACATTTCTGCATCTGCTACATTATGATCTTTATCATAATCAAAGTTTCCTATAGGGTATCTTTTATCCATGAACTCAAGAATTTTGGTTACTCAAATATACGTTCTTATAAAACTCTTTGAGAATCCTTTTTCTAACTTCTTATCCACACTCTAAAAGACAAATAAAATGAGATTAATTAATTTAATGTATAGTAGTAGAGAGTGTGGATTTGTGGATAACAAAGTTATTCTTTTTCTCTACATCGCTTGACAAAACTTTGTGGATATCAATGTTGATATATTTATTATAAAAAACAGTAATTTAGAGGTGGATATTTTTCGTTATCAACAAGTGTATCTGTATTGTACATATAAATCGGATTTGGCTGTTCAACACAAAAAGTTATTCTTTTGAGATGTTGATTAGGTGAATAAATTGTGGAAACTTGTTGAGAACTTTGAACGATTTTAGTTATCCAGTTTTTGTTAGTAAGTAATCCACATAGTAATTAACATAATTTGTGAATATGAAAGTAGTAGTTCAGCGCGTAAAATCAGCATCGGTAACAATAGGTAATGAAATTACAGGAGCAATTGAAGAAGGTCTATTATTGCTGGTAGGTATTCATCAGGATGATACTGAAGAGCAATTGAAATGGATGTGCGATAAGATTCTGAAGCTGCGAATTTTTGAAGATGAGGATGAAAAAATGAATCTTTCGGTAACTGATGTTGAAGGTGGAATTTTAGTCGTTTCACAATTCACACTATATGGAAATGCGAAAAAAGGGACACGACCAAGCTTTATAGAAGCCGCAAAACCGGATATAGCTGAACCTATGTATGAGGATATGATCAGTTATTTTAAAGAGTATTCGGAGTTAGATATTCAAACGGGAAAGTTCGGTGCAATGATGGATGTAGAATTGGTAAATGATGGTCCTGTCACATTAATTATGGAGAAGTGATTTGGCTGTAATTTTCCTTTTTATAGATGGAGTTGGAATTGGAAATGAAAACGAGGAAAATCCTTTTTTTCTGGATTCTTATGAAAGCTTTCAAATTCTTTCCGGCGAAAATTTCTTTAAAAATGGAGATGGAGTAAGTAATTCCAATCATATATATAAAGCCATTGATGCAAATCTGGAAGTTGAAGGACTTCCACAAAGTGGAACCGGTCAAACGACCTTATTTACTGGTCAAAATGCTTCTAAAGTAATTGGAAAGCACTTTGGGCCTTATCCTCACTCAGGAATCAAACATCTTCTGAAAGAACAGAGCATTTTTCATGCAGTTAAAGAAGAGGGAAAAAAACCGTACTTCATGAATGCTTATCCTCCGATATTCTTTGAGCATGCTAAACGAAGAAACAGATGGAGTTGTACTACACTGATGACCAAGAGTGCGGAAATACATCTTAATTCAACGGAAGATGTACTTGCTGAAAAAGCACTGACAGCTGAGATTGTTCAAAATGCCTGGCGGGAAAAGCTGGATATAAATATTCCAAAAATCACTGCAACTGATGCAGCTCAGCGATTACTGAATGTTGTTCCTGATTATGATTTAGTTCTTTACGAATATTATCTGACGGATAAGGCAGGTCATAATAAAAGTCCCGAAGACGCCCAAAGAGTATTACAACCACTGGATGAGTTTCTGCTTCATATCATCAAACACAAAAGAAGTGAAGATGTGTTAGTGATAACCAGCGATCATGGAAATTTGGAAGATATATCAGTTAAAACTCATACCAGAAATGAAATTCCACTTTTTGTAATGGGTGAAGGAATAGATCGCTTTAATAAAGTAGAGAGTTTGACTGGAGTTAAGGAAGGGATTATGAGATCAATGTGATAAAGTAATTCTCCCTTTGAATCCGAGGGATGCACAGGTTACTGGGCTAGCTAAACATTATTGGGAGCAGGAGCTTCTGTTTGCATTCCGAAGCAGACAGCATGTGTAAAAAGTATTTTTAAGATATCGTTTACTTAATTTTTTAAGTGTTCGTATAATCTATTGGTTAATCCTCCAAGGATTCAAAATCCTTGGAGGATTTTTTCTTATAAAATTAACCACCTTTTTATACTCAAGTACTTTTCCACAGAATGAGGTTAAATTGAATTAGTAAAGATTAAAAAGTGCTTTAAATAATTTCGTGTTGACGACAGTCTTTCATTACATTATGCTATCAAAATAAAGTTATGGAACTCAAGCAACTTTTTAAATTTGTATCCACAGAGTTGGAAAAAAAGACATAGAGTATATGCTTTCCCACCTAGTTCAAGCGTCCCGCTTGGACGGTTATTTAAAAATTAATACACAAACGAGACGCTTGCGTTAGTTTTGTTCATTGAACCTTCGCTGAATAATTCCAAAGGTCTACTTTCTAATATATTAACTTACACGTTCCTAGCCAGAAGGAATTATTGTTCCTGTGGAAACGCTCAAATTCAAACTCACTATTCCATCTTTAATACTAAGGTCGGTTTGATGAAGAACTCTCGCTTGTTATTCCGAGCGAGAATGAAAAGTCCCCTCTCGAGAGGGGATTTAGGGGTGTGTAAGAATAGGATAGAATCATAATCTTTAGTTTTTACATCCTTGAGATGCCAAAATAAATTCGGGATGAAGAAAGCTGTTTATTAAATTGCATCCATGAAAAAGAAACTCATCTACAGCTTTTTAGGGATAATTATTCTCTACGGATTATTACTGATTCCGGACAATTCCAATATTAACATAGAAAGCGAAGGAAATTCAATTCCTTTTATTTGGGATCAGGATGAGCGATGGGATTTTTTGGAAAGCGAATTCGCCAAAGCCAGAGAAGAGCAAGAGTTACTGAATGTTGGAGTTATAGAAGTTCTGATATCGGATCTGAGTTGCACTGTTGACGAAATCGATCAAGCAGAAATAAAACCGGAAAGTGTTTTATTTGAAGAGCTATTGAGTGGATTTTTTGAACTGGCTCCTATAATTGCTGCCCAAGAAAAACAGAATCCGCAGTTTGTTGAGATATATAATAGAGCTAGAAAAGTAATCAAAGAAAAATCTATTAATTGGGACATCAATCAAAGAGAAACCAGGGATGTTTTATATAAAACTTTATATGGTATGCGTGCCGCTGTGGAGGAAGTGTTACTTCAATCCGAAGAAGGATTCAATCATGTTCTATATGTGAAGGAAGAAGAGTCAGTAACACCATCCACAAACATTCTTGGGATTAAAGTACATAGTGGTGATTTGTTGGTTTCGCGTGGTGGAGCCGAAGTGTCTGCGTTAATTTCCCGAGGAAATGATTATCCCGGAAACTTCTCGCATGTAGCGTTGATCTATGTGGAAGAAGGAACAAATATCCCCTATCTGATAGAAGCACATATCGAACGAGGAGTAGCAATTGCAACATTAGATGAATACATCAAGGACAGAAAGCTGCGATTTATGGTATTGCGACCAAGAGCTGATCTTCCGGAAATTCAAGCTGATCCAATGCTTCCACATACAGCAGCTAAAGAAATGTTTGAAGAAGTTCAGCAGCGACATATTCCTTACGATTTCAAAATGAATTTCTATGATTCCGAAGCTATGTTTTGCTCTGAAGTTGGATCTTATACTTATAAAAATAATGGGATTCAGTTATGGCAGTCCGAATCTACCATTTCATCGAATGGTGTGGTTACTTTGTTGAATACATTCGGAGTAGAGAACTTTGTTACACAAATGCCTTCCGATTTAGAATATGATCCCCAACTTGCAGTAGTAGCAGAATGGAGAAGTCGAGAAAGCCTCTTCGATGATCATTTATATAATGCCGTAATAGATGCCATGTTAGTTTGTGCAGAACAAGGCAAGGAAATAGAATTTAATATCTTGATGCTTCCTTTTGCCAGAATTATGAAGGGATACAGCTGGGTAAAAAATCAATTTGAATCGGAGGGCCCAATTCCTGAAGGAATGAGCGCAACACAAGCATTAAAAAGCAATGCATTTATTCAAAGACACAAATCTATTAAAGAAAGAACGGCTGAATCTGTAAAGGAGTTTATCAATAAAAATGGATATAACCCTCCTTATTGGGAATTGGTAAAGCTTGCAGAAGAAAATACCACGTGTAAAGATTAAGTTTTCTAAGCAAACCTATCCGCTAAACGATTGATCAAATATCCGCTTTCATTTAACGCCTGAGTAGCAAATTTGCCGAAGAAATCAGTTACTCCTTCAAACTCTCTGATAAACCCTTCTCTGTCGTTATTCTTAACAAGTTCAGCTAGTTTTTGATGGTGATCAAAGAACTTCAGCAATAGATCCCGACGCTCTTCATCCGCAAAAACAATATCTGCATAAAGCTCCGCACTTTGAGCAAAGATACGTCCTGTCATCATCATTTCCGCTCTGTAAATCGGACTCGAATATTCCAGCATATCACTTGGACGAAGATCGTATTCTTCCATAAAAGACCCATGCAACAACGCCACAAAATGACGCAATCCCTGAACCATGTGCATTACATGATCGTGCTTCTGTTCATCAGCCTTAATAACCCGCATTCCCCACAGCTCGCATTGTTCAATGAACCAGTTGGCTTCTTCTGATTTTCTTCCGGGGCAAAAAACCATTAATTGCTTCGACAAATTCTGAACATCAGGTCCGTGCATCGGGTGTAACCCAACTACAGGTCCTTCATGGCATTCAAGCATTTTTTGAATTGGAGCCGACTTGTTACTGGTAAAATCTGCTAGTATCGTTTTGTCAGATAAGCGCCCTTTCAATCTTTCAATAACCTGTTCCGTTATTTTGATAGGAACGGTAACAATGACCATATCAAGTTTGGGAGCAAGCTCTTCCAGTTCGTACCAATTCGATTTATCTATGGAATACGCTTTATGTCCGGTTTGATCAGTGATTTTTTTGTAAAGCTTACCCATACCTCCTTCACCACCGATATAGAGAATATGTTTGGGTTCGGCAGTAGCAATCGGAAATTTATCCTGTGATTGTTTGTCTCTGGATGAAGTCATAATCATCCGTAAAAAATCTTCTGCCCATTCAGGGTCAATCCCTTTTTCTGAAGCTAGTTTTTTAAAAGAGTCCGATTTTTCGTCTTCTCTTTTAGGAACAAAAACAGGAAGCTGATTCTCCACCTTTGTTTTGATCACCGCATTAACAACTTCCGCTCGTTCTGAAAGCAGATCTAAAATCTGTCCATCAATTTCATCGATCCTTTTTCGGGAGCCTTCTAAAACTTTTTGTTTATCTGACATTTTTAAATTTTATCCTTTTTTCTGTTTTCAATATAGCAGTTTGATCGTTCTTGTTCTTCAATCTATTTTCAAAATACATTCATGAGCACAGCGAAGGGATATTCTCTTCATTATCTCTTCAAGGAGATCACTTCGTTACATTCGTTACTAACAAATTTAGATTCTGATCAACGAGTTCTCCTCCTAATGTTGGAGGAGATAGAGGAGGTGAAAACAACACTTTATGTTATGACCCGGCATCTTATTATTTACTGCTCATTCCTGAGTTCCCTGATTACCAGCCAATGAGGTAAAAAGTCTTACCGAATACTTAAACGATTTATAACCGCGGAACGAATCCTCCATAAATTTACGTACCTTTAATGTCGATTTCATTCCAAAAAAGAATACATGTCAGAGTTTAACTTACAATCTCCTTTTAATCCTGCCGGAGACCAGCCAAACGCCATTAAAGAACTAACCGAAGGATTAAATGCCGGAGACAGGTTTCAGACTTTATTGGGAATCACCGGCTCGGGGAAAACCAGAACGGTCGCCAGCGTTATAGAGAATGTGCAACGCCCAACCTTAGTAATGAGTCACAACAAAACTCTGGCAGCTCAATTGTTTCGGGAGCTCAGTGATTTTTTTCCAGATAACCGTGTTGAATTTTTTATCTCTTATTACGATTACTACCAACCCGAAGCGTATATGTCTGCTCAGGACAAGTACATTGAGAAAGATCTTTCTATAAACGAAGAAATTCAAAGGCTGAGATTAAGAGCAACAAGTTCTCTGCTTTCGGGTCGTAGAGATGTGATCATCGTTTCGTCGGTAAGTTGTATTTACGGTATTGGTTCTCCTTCAGAATATGCAAAGCTTATTGTATCTCTGGAGACCGGAATGAGTATTCCACGGAATACCCTTTTATATGATTTGGTTGATCTTCATTACAATCGAAATGACAATGAATTTCGTCGGGGGACTTTCAGAGTTCGCGGGGATGTGATTGATATTTATCCGGCTTATTCTGATGAAGGATTACGAATTTCTATGTGGGGAGATGAAATTGAAACACTTCAGCTTTTTGATGTAGACACGGGAAACATTAAAGAGAACGTCAATGAATTTAAGATCTATCCCGCCTCTCATTATGTGACTACAAAGTCTCGTCTCGAGGATTCTATCAAACAGATTCGGGAAGAACTTCAATGGCGAACAAAAGTTCTTATTGACGAAGAAAAATTCTTAGAAGCAAAACGCATTGAACAGCGTACTCTTTTTGATATCGAAATGATCCAAGAAATTGGTTACTGTTCAGGAATTGAGAATTATTCCCGGTATTTAAGTGCAAGAAAACCCGGGGAAAGGCCTTTTTGTCTGTTGGATTATTTCCCTGATGACTTCATTACCGTTGTAGATGAAAGCCATCAAACGATTCCTCAGATTTCAGCGATGTACGGGGGAGACAGATCCCGAAAAACTCAATTAGTAGATCATGGATTTCGCCTTCCTTCTGCTTTGGATAATCGTCCTCTAACTTTTGACGAATGGGAATCCATTGTCAAACAGGTCATTTTTGTGAGCGCAACACCCCGAGACTACGAGTTAGAGAAAAGTGGAGGCGCGTTTACGGAGCAATTGATTCGCCCTACAGGTTTAATGGAGCCTGAATTAGAAGTTCGACCACTGGATAATCAGGTTGATGATCTTATGGAGGAAATTCGTCAACGGGTTGAAAAGAAGGAGCGTGTTCTAGTAATTACTTTGACAAAGCGATTGAGTGAGGAATTAAGTGAATATCTAAAGAATGTAGGCGTTTCTGCAGCATATATGCACAGTGAGCTTGATGCCCTTGAACGAATCGAGGTACTATACAAATTTCGTCGCGGGGATTTTGATGTGCTTGTTGGGATTAACCTGCTTCGTGAAGGTATTGATATTCCGGAATTAAGTTTGGTAGCAATTATGGATGCTGACAAAGAAGGCTTTCTGCGATCGGCAACTTCACTTTTTCAGATCGTCGGACGGGCAGCCAGAAATGTGGGCGGTAAAGCCATTATGTACGCCAATAAGATTACCGATAGTATGCAAAAAGTTCTGGATGAAACTGAAAGACGGCGTAAAATTCAAATGGCTTATAATGAAGAGCATGGAATTACTCCTCAGACTATCGTTAAGGAACTTAAACCATTGGTTGATCCTTCTCTTATTTCTAACAAGAGCATGGACTTTGGGCAAGATGCTCAGAAAGCCGCTGAGCAAGACTACTTAGAATCCATAAAAGTAGCAGATGACGGGATTCAGTATAAAGCCAGCCCCGCAATGCACGAAGTAACTTTTGAAAGCAAAGAGAAACTTCTTGAACATCTTCGGGCTACAATGCTTCATGCTGCCAAAAATATGGAATTTGAAGAGGCTGCCAGAATTCGGGATCAAATTGGGAAGCTGGAAGAGCAGCTATAAAAAAGGGAGCAAGCTCTTTCCAAGCTTACTCCCTGAGGGATTTATGGAGTTTTAAAATTCTGTCTATAATAACTATTCGGAATCAGCTTTCATTCCAATTTTCTTACATAATCTTCCTAGTTCACGTTTCTCATTGTCGTCCAACACATTAAATTCTTTAGTAATTTTTTTAAGATGTTTCGGAAAAAAATCTTCAATAAAACTTTTCCCCTGAGCGGTAAGGTCTACGATCAAAGCTCGGCGATCATTCTGATCTTTTTTTCTGCTCACAAAGCCACTTTTTTCCAGATTGTCAATAACCAGAGTTATATTGCCACCACTTTTTAAAAGTTTCTGCCCTAGTTCTTTCTGGTTCTGCGGGCCCAAATGAAGCAATGCTTCCAAAATTCCAAACTGGCTAACTGTGAGGTTCGCTTCTGATAAATGTCTGCACAATCTTTGGTTAAGGCTTTCTGTTGCCCTCATCAATTTGATAAAGGTATTTAATGTATTTTTTTGTTCTTTAGTACCTTCAAAATGAGTTGGCATAGAAACACGTTAAATTGTTTAGTATTAAGCTAATATATTCATTTTATGAACTAATAAAAGCTCATTATAGTTCATAAATTGTATATAGTGCCTGCTTTTAACAAGATTATTTCAAATAAACTCTGCTTTTAATGATACAACAACTCGTTGCCTTACGAAGAGAAATTCACCGCTTCCCGGAGCTAAGTGGTAAAGAATTCGAAACCGCACAACGTATAGTAAACTTTCTCACTCCTTTTGAGCCGGATCAAATTATAACAGAATTAGGCGCAACAGGTGTGGCTGCAGTTTATGATTTTGGACAGCCCGAAACCACCATTATGATCCGTTGTGAGCTGGATGCACTCCCTATTCAGGAAATCAATTCTTTTGAGTATCGTTCTTCTTACGACTCTGTTTCACATAAATGTGGGCATGACGGTCACATGGTTATCGTCGCGGGTTTAGCTGAGTGGTTACAAAAAACAACCTTTGAGAATGTCAGGGTGGTTTTGTTGTTTCAACCAGCGGAAGAAACCGGGGAAGGAGCTCCGGGTATATTAGCCGATCCAAAGTTCGAAGACATCATACCCGACTATATTTTTGCCCTTCATAACTTACCCGGCTTTACGATGCATCAAATTGTGACTACAGGGAGCGAGTTTACGTCTACTGTGCAAAGTGTATCAATATCTCTTCACGGCAAAGAGTCTCATGCGGCGGAACCTGAAAACGGATTGAATCCGGCATTGGCAATCGCCGAGTTAATCAATAGTTATGATGACATTGTGATCAATGATGTTAATAATGATGATTTTACATTAATAACACCAGTATATAGCTCAATGGGTGGTAAAGATTATGGGGTTTCTCCGGCAAATGGCGAACTACATCTGACTATCCGAACATGGACTCCTCAACAAATGGATAGTTTAATGGATAAAATAAAAACTATAGCAACAGAAGTTTCGCAAAAGCACCATCTGGAACTTGAGTTATTGTGGTTTGATTATTTTGCGGCCACAAAAAATGATGCTTTTTGCAATTCTGTGATCAAAGAATCTGCTGCTAAAAGTGATTTGGATAGCGTATCTCAAAAGCACCCTTTTAAATTCGGAGAGGATTTTGGAGTCTTTACTCAGCGCTATCCAGGAGCTATGTTCGGTTTAGGATCAGGAGAAGAAACGCCCGCATTGCATAATCCGGATTATGACTTTCCTGATGAGATTATTGAAACAGGAATTGCCATGTTTAAGGAAATTATTACTACTACACTCAAAAACAGAGCCTAATAATCTCAAATAAAAGCATAACCGTTACCACATCGCAATACAAAATATTTCATTTCTATTCCTGCAGGAACAGCTTTATAAACTTTATAATCTTGTAGTGTCACAAATCTATCTTTATTTCTTGTGATAAAGATCCCGTTTGCTTTACAGCCTCCCAATTATTCGAAATATTTTGATATTGAATTAAAATAGTCAACAGATCTATCAGGATCTTGTTTCATCGAAATGAATAGTTCTTTAATGATTGAATCTTGATCTATGATAAACATATAAGGTGTATCTATAAGTTCTTTATCCAATTCAAAAAAGTGCTGATTGATATTGTAAACTTCTGTTTTTATTCCACTCACTCTTTTATATGTTTCAAGTGCTTCATTATCACTATTGGTAGCCAAGAAAATGATTTGCTCCCAGCCATATTTTTTAGCAAAATCCCTAAGTTCTCGAATTTCTCTTGTAACGCAAGACCCACAGTTCAGTTCTGAAAACCTAAAGACAAGTACTTTTTCGTTGTTACCCAAATTTATATCTCTTGTTACAGTAAAAAAACTTTTCGGAAGTTTATATGATTCATACTTCTTTTCCAGATAGACAGTTTCTGCGTAACCTCCCTTTCTAGGTGTGTTAGTCTCAACTTTTGCATTAGTGTTTGTATATAAGAAATATATTGTTGCAACCAACCCTGCTAATAATATTTGTAGGAGTATTTTATTCTTTAAAATTGCCATGTCTTTATAACTCAATTTTAGTGAATATTAAATACGGGTTGTCATCTTCACTAAGTGTACTATAAAAAGACACGAGCTTTGCATTTTCTTCAGTAAATTTTAGCCAGTCTGCTTCACTCAATGACGCTCTTTTTTCATCAATAAACGTTATTAATTCTTTGGGATTTTGGAACCAAATAAATGTGTTTCCCCATACTGAATACGGCCACTTTATTAGTGGACCAATATTTAAATCATCGTTAAGCTTTAATTTGTTAGTATGCAGTGTCTTATTGTTAGCTTTTGATGCAAAATAATAGTTATGCGTATCCATATATCTGTACAAAAAGAAAATAAAATCATCAGTTTCATAAAAATTTGAGATATTATATGCGCCGGTGATATTGTTAAATTCCTCTAGCCATTCTCGTGGACTGATATCTTTGTCAAAAAAATCATCAGGTAAATTTTTATCTCCAAAATCTATGGTAAGATGGCCATTAAATTCACCTTTTTTATATCTGTAAATAGTGTTGTAAAAGGCTTGAGTTAAATAAGTTTCGTTGTCGTTTGATAAAAAATGAACCGGGAGGAAATAATGAAAATCTATCCTGTTCTTTTCAATACTTAATTTTCTTTCAATAATATTTAAATCCTTATCGGTGATAAGCACATTAAAATTTTGAGACACCTTTCCTGCAATTTCATTGTTCATATAAAAAATGTATCCATTTTTTACCACCTTGAATCTTTTTGGAAAAAACTCGAGGCTCTCTTCTCTTACAAAACTACCATCTTCTTTTTCATAAAAGATTAATTTATTTCTGTTTGCGTCAAACACTACAATTTCATTAGTGGCTTCATTTACCTCAAAATCATACGGTGCTACAAATTCTCCGGGGCCTTCTCCATAACTTGATATATCAAAAAGTAACGTACCTTTTCTGTCATAGACATATAAAGCAATGGCTTGATACGGATCTAATACATAAATTCTCTCATCAGTAATAAGAATTTTTTCTACCTCTCCAATGTATTTTTCATTTCCGGAATCGAGCTTTACAAATTCAACATCTGATATAAAAGAACTCAGGTTTACTACCTCCGTTTCATCCGGGTCTAATTTCAGTACAGGAATATTTTCGGATTCTTGATTATTACTACAACTTAATGCTAATAGTACCGATAGATAAACTAAGTATTGCTTCATGGATATTGAACTCTTTGGATTAAAAAAAACTCAGCTACATGTCGGAGTGTAGCTGAGTTTAATTTTGGATTTATTGCTGCTGTAATTCGTCACAGAACCATTGGTCTTCAGCTTCACATGATCCTGGTCCATTTGCGCACCTGATAACATTTGGTCCTCTAAGACATTCTTTAAACGTTATTTCATAACCAGAAATACTTCTGGCTTCAGCGTGTTCTGCATTTAACATATTAATGCTAAAACATATAGCCAGAGTAGCTACTATCGTTGATAATGTTATTTTTAAGTTTTTCATAATTACATCAATTTTTATTTGATTTAAAAAGAAATAAAATATTTCCTTGGTTTAAAGAATGAAATAAAATCAAAACTAAAATACAACTGCTAAGTAAATAAATAAAAAGGAGTAAGCTTTTTAAGCTTACTCCTTATAAATTTACTTCTAAAATAATTTAAGAAATTACTACGTATTTTTTCTATCCCGACATTCTTACTATAGCTTTTTTTCCTTTCCTCTAATTAATATCATATACCACTGAAACCGGAGCATGATCTGAAATATTCCATTTCATCTCTATTTCTGCTTTCACAGCTTTTGAAGCTAGTTTTTTTGTTGCCAAATGATAATCTATTCTCCAACCTTTATTTCTCTCCTTTGAAGCAGCACGATAACTCCACCAGCTGTATAAATCCGGCTCTCCTTGATGAAGACTTCTGTAAACATCCTGATAGCCGACATTTAAAAAGTCACTTACCCACTTTCGTTCTTCGGGCAAAAACCCGGATGTATTATTCTGTTTTTCCGGATTATGGATATCAATGGCCTCATGACAGATATTAAAATCGCCGCAAAAGACAATTTCTTTTTCCTTAACAAGAAATTCTTTTCCAAAAGTGTAAAAATCATCCAGAAACTTATATTTCATATCCTGGCGAATATCTCCCGTTGTACCACTGGGCGCATATACTGAACAAACGTAAAAGGATTCAAATTCAGCGACAATTATACGTCCTTCGTTGTCAATCCACTCTGTTCCTATTCCCTCTGTTATTGAAAGCGGCTCTTCTTTCGAGAAAATAGCAACCCCTGAATATCCCTTTTTTTCTGCAATATGGATATGCTGATGATAACCCAGTTCTTTAACTTCTTTGGGGATCTGAGTTTTATCTGCGCGCAATTCCTGAATACAAATAACATCAGGACTTGATTCTTCTACCCAATCCAGAAAACCTTTTCGGTGCGCGGCTCTGATTCCATTTACGTTATAAGAGCTGATCTTAATCAATTATTTCCCTTTGATGATTCCGAAATTTCTTTTCCCAACTTTAAGAGCTATCTCCTGATTCTTATTTAGGGTTATTGTGTGATTGATGTCTTTAATCTTCTCATCATCAACACTAATTCCACCTTGCTTCATCATTCTTTTTGTCTCACCATTGCTTGGAGAGAAATTAGTGTCAGCAATAATATCCAGAAGCCGTAGCTCTTCTCCTGATTTGTATTCGAAAGTCGGCGCGTCATCGGGAACCTGTTTGTTGATGACCGTTTGCTCGAAGTGTTCTTTTGCAGCTTTTGCGCTTTCTTCGCCATGATACATTCGGACTACAGTAAATGCCAAGTCATGCTTTGCATTCCGCGGATCTTTTTCTGCTTTCTCTTTTATGGAAGGAAGTTCTTCAGTAGCAACATCTGATACCAATTCAAAATAAGTGTAGATCAATTCATCAGGAACTGATAACGTTTTGCCGTACATATCATTCGGCGCTTCATCAATGCCAATATAGTTATCGTACGATTTCGACATTTTAGCAGATCCGTCTGTACCAACCAGTAGCGGCATCATCAAGCAAACCTGAGGGTCTTGACCATCATCTTTTTGCAGTTGTCGCCCAACCAAAAGATTAAATTTCTGGTCTGTTCCTCCTAATTCAATATCCGATCTTAAGTAAACGGAATCCTGACCTTGAGCCAGCGGGTATAAAAATTCGTGTAAAGAAATCGCTTCATTATTCTCAAAGCGTTTTGAGAAATCATCTCTCTCAATCATTCTTGCAACGGTCAATTTTGATGAAAGCTTAACAACATCCATAAAGTCCATCTTACCCAGCCAATCATTGTTATTGGTTAGAGTAAGCTTTTCCGGGTCTAAAATTTTCTTTGCCTGATCTATATAAGTCTGAGCGTTCTCTTTTACTTCTTCCAATGTAAGCGGTGGACGCGTTTTATTTTGTCCGGTTGGGTCACCGATCATGGCTGTAAAACCGCCGATAATCAAAATAACTTCGTGCCCGAGGTCCTGAAATTGCCTCATTTTTCTAAGAATTACTGAGTGTCCAAGATGAAGATCTGGTCGGGTTGGATCGACTCCGAGTTTAACTTTTAAGGGCTTGTTTTCTTTCTTTGACTTTTTAAGCTTAGCAACCAGCTCATCTTCAGGAACAATTTCAATTGCTCCTCTTTTAATAATCGCTAGCTGCTCTTCAACACTTGGAAATGACATTGTTAATTATCTTTTAAAATAGGCAGATTGTCTGCCGGATTGTACTTGTTAATATTTTCCTGAATAGTTTCTGTAAAACCCTCAGCGCCGGGATAAATGAAAGCTATCGTTTCATAAGCAAGTGGTCCTATCTTTATTACTGTATCATAAAAAATAGAATCATTTCTTGTTTCTTCTGCCGGAAAATTAAATCCAGACAAGAGAAGTAAGGCAGCGCTTACGATCATTCCTGCTTTCAGCGCTCCAAAGAATGCTCCGAAAACTCTGTTTACAGCCCCAAGCTTTACAGCTTCTAAGAACTTCTTTGTTAAAGCCGCGATCACGGCTATAATGATAAGCGTCCCCAAAAAGAGAATGGCTCCTGAAGCAAAAGGAATATATTGCTGGTTTTCTTCGAACATAGGAGCAATAACTCCACCAAAAGCATCCATATAATTGAACGTCAGAAAAATTGCCAGCGTAATACCAACTATATTCAGCACTTCTTTCACTAAACCATTAACTGCGCCTTTATATCCAAAATAAAGAATAGGCAGCGCAATTATAATGTCCAGCGTATACATTAGTTGCTCAACTCTTCTTTAACAACCTTGCTAACCAATCCGCCGTCTGCTTTTCCCTTCAGCAAACCCATAATCGGTCCCATTACCTTACCCATATCCTGAGGGCCGGAGGCGCCTAGTTCAGAGATCCTTTTAGCAACAACTTCTCTAACTTCTGCTTCTGTGAGCATCTTTGGGAGATATTCTTCAATAATAGCCAACTCCATTTTTTCTTTATCAGCTAAATCTTTTCTGTCCCCATCCTCAAATTGTGCAATAGATTCTTTACGCTGTTTTGCAGCTTTCATTAAAACGGAAATAGCTTGCTCTTCTGAAAGCGTAGCTTCACCGTCTTTGCGTTCCGCAATTTCTTTTTCCTGAAGTTTAGCTTTTATAGAGCGCAAAACTTGTAAGCGATCTTTGTCTTTGGCTTTCATCGCCGTTTTCAGATCTTCTAAAATTTGTTCTTTTAAGGCCATTTTGAAAAGTTATGTCTTTAATATTAAGCAAAAAAAAAGGTTACACAATTAACTTGCGCAACCTTTTAAATCTTTTTTAACCGTAATTACGCTTTATTACTTTGGATAAAGTCTTTTACGTTATCCTGATCTACCATTGTTTCACGATACGAATATTTTCCATTCGCATTTTTAGTAGAAATGATAACCTTAGCCATGCGACGTGCTGCCGCTTTTGCTGCTAATGCGTCTGAACCGAATGTTTGTTTCTTAGCCATGTCTCAGATTATTTAATTTCTTTATGAGTTGTATGCTTACGCAATACAGGATTATACTTTTTTAGCTCCATGCGTTCTGTCTGTGTACGACGGTTTTTCGTGGTTACATATCTAGATGAACCTGGTTTTTCAGTACACTCTAAAATCACCTGAACTCTGTTGCCTTTTGCCATTGTCTTATACCTTTTTTAACAGGGTTCCATTACGACGAGCATCTTTTAAAACTTCAGTAATACCCTTTTTATTGATAGTACGTAATGTTTTAGCAGAAACTTTAAGCGTTATCCACTTATCTTCTTCAGGAATGTAGAAGCGTCTTTTCTGTAAATTTAAATTAAAGCGATGCTTAGTCTTATTATTAGACTTAGATGAACGGTAACCGTTCAGTGCTTTTTTTCCAGTAATATCGTCTCTTCGCGACATCTTATATAAATTGATTTTTCATTGAGAAATAGACGCCAAAGATAGAAGTATTATCCCCAAACATCAATATTGAACTCACTATTTTTAACAAAAAAGTGAATTATTCACATTTTTCTTGAATTATCCACATTAAAAGGCGCTTCTTAATTATTTAAATTTCCCGTCAGAATTTTAATCTCTATTTTTTTTGATATAACTCCTCACTTTTTTTGATTTTGCCCGTGTAAGCCCTATTTTCGGCTATCAAATTACACATCTAATCAAGCTATCACCCCTATTTTATGGCGAAAAATAAATCTACCGATTACAAGGCTTCGAATATTCAGGTTTTGGAGGGTCTTGAAGCGGTACGAAAGAGACCTGCAATGTATATTGGCGATACAGGTCAAAGAGGTTTACATCATCTTATTAACGAAGTAGTTGATAATTCCATTGATGAAGCGCTTGCAGGTCATTGCGATCACATCATTGTACAAATTAACAAAGACGGCTCTTTAACCGTGGAAGATAATGGCCGGGGTATTCCGGTTGACATTCATGAGAAGCTTGGGATACCTGCTGTTGAAGTTGTGCTAACCAAGCTTCATGCCGGTGGTAAATTCGATAAAGATTCTTATAAAGTTTCTGGTGGTTTACACGGCGTGGGCGTGAGTTGTGTGAATGCTCTTGCTACAGTTTTTAAGGCTGAGATTCATAGAGATGGAAAGATCTATAAGATGGAATTCGAAAAGGGGATTACATCTAAGCAACTAACTACAGAGGGCAAAACAGATAAAACAGGGACCATAATCAACTTCCTCCCTGATGCATCTATTTTCACACAAACTACCGTATTTAAGTTCAACATCATTGCAGATAGAATGAGGGAGCTTGCTTTTCTGAATCCTGAAATTACTATTGAGCTCATTGATGAACGCGAAGAAGATGAAATTTTAGGTAAAGAAGTTTTTCACTACGAAGGCGGGGTTAGTGACTTTGTTGAGTATTTGGATGAGAATCGCGAAACTCATATGGACAAGCCTATTTATATACAAGGAGAAGTTGAAGGTGTTCCAGTTGAGCTTGCCATGCAATACAACAACTCTTATGCAGAAAATGTCCATTCTTATGTGAACAACATTAATACAAGAGAAGGTGGCTCGCATGTTTCCGGGTTCAGAAGGGCTTTAACCAGATCGCTAAAAAGCTACGCCGAAAAGAATAAGATCATTAAATCAAATAGCAGTGTTTCTATTTCAGGTGAAGATTTCAGGGAAGGGATTACTGCAGTGTTGAGTGTAAAAGTAGCTGAGCCACAGTTTGAAGGGCAAACTAAAACCAAACTTGGTAATTCTGAAGTTCAGAGCGCTGTAGAAGTTACCGTATATGATCAGCTCAACGAATATTTGGAGCAAAATCCTAAAACAGCAAAAAAGATCATTGAAAAAGTTGTTTTGGCAGCCGAAGCCAGAGAGGCAGCAAGAAAGGCTCGCCAACTCGTTCAGCGCAAGAGCGTTATGAGCGGTGGCGGACTTCCCGGTAAATTGGCTGATTGTTCCATAAAAGACCCGGAACATTGTGAAGTATACCTTGTGGAGGGTGACTCTGCGGGCGGTTCGGCTAAAATGGGTCGTAATCGTAGCTTTCAGGCTATTCTTCCTCTTCGTGGTAAAATATTGAATGTTGAAAAAGCAAAGATTAATAAGATCCTTGAGAACAAAGAAATTCAGGCAATGATTACGGCACTTGGAACGGGTGTTGGTCATGGCGATGAGGCGTTCGAAGTAGAAAAACTTCGCTATCACAAGATCATTATTATGACGGATGCTGATGTGGATGGTTCTCATATTCGAACTTTATTATTAACGTTCTTCTATCGTTATATGCGACCACTTATTGATAATGGACACATGTATATCGCAACTCCCCCGCTTTATAGAATAACTGTGGGCAAAACCATCGATTACGCTTGGGATGAAGCCACGCGAGATAAAATGGTGAAAGAACTAAAAAAAGGTCGCCGTAAATTTGATATTTCACGCTATAAAGGATTAGGGGAAATGAACCCAAGTCAGTTATGGGAAACCACTATGGATCCGGAAACCAGAACGCTTCAATTGGTAACTGTTGAAAGTGCGGCAACAGCAGATAAGATGTTCTCCACATTAATGGGAGACGATGTTGCTCCTCGTAGAGAGTTCATCGAAAGAAATGCCAAGTACGCAAAAATCGATATTTAAGCCTAAACAATACTAAAAGAATTTATTACTTAAGATATGGCTAGAGAAAAAATTATACCTATTACAATAGAAGACGAAATGGAATCTTCCTACATCGATTATTCGATGTCGGTGATTGTTTCTCGTGCTCTTCCAGATGTTCGTGACGGTTTAAAACCGGTACACAGAAGAGCTTTATTTGGAATGAGTGATCTTGGAATGCTTCACAATCGTGGCTACAAGAAAAGTGCTCGTATTGTTGGGGAAGTCCTTGGTAAGTATCACCCGCATGGTGACACAGCCGTTTATGATACCATTGTAAGAATGGTACAGGATTTCTCATTACGATATCCGCTTGTTGATGGCCAGGGTAACTTTGGCTCTGTGGATGGTGATTCCGCAGCTGCAATGCGTTATACAGAAGTTCGTATGGATCGAATTGCTGAAGAACTTCTCACGGATTTAAATAAAGACACGGTAGATTTTCAATCGAACTTTGATGATACGCTTGAAGAGCCAACCGTTATGCCTGCCGCTCTTCCAAATCTATTGATTAATGGGTCTTCAGGAATTGCTGTAGGAATGGCTACCAATATGGCTCCGCATAATCTAACGGAAGTTGTAAACGGTATAACCGCTTTCATTGATAATCCAGAAATTGAAACCAAACAGTTGATGGAGCATATAACGGCTCCAGATTTCCCGACGGCAGGTATTATCTATGGTTATGAAGGAGTAAAAGAAGCTTACGAAACTGGTCGTGGAAAAATAACTCTTCGAGCTAGAGCCAATACGGAAGAACTTAGAGGCGGAAGAGAGCAAATTGTTATTACTGAAATTCCGTACCAGGTAAACAAGAGTACACTTATTCAAAAGGTTGCAGAACTTGTTAATAATGAGAAAATTACGGAGATATCGGAGATTCGTGACGAATCTGATCGTGACGGTATGCGCGTTGTTATTATTCTCAAGAGATCAGCTAACGCGGGTGTTGTACTTAATCAGTTATATAAGTACACGCAGATGCAAACCACTTTTGGTGTCATAAGTTTGGCACTTGTTAAAGGTCGTCCTAGAGTGATGGGTCTCAAAGAATTGATTTCACATTATGTGGAACATCGTGTTGACGTCGTTATTCGAAGAACAATTTATGATCTCGATCAGGCAGAAGCCCGAGCTCATATTTTAGAAGGTTTAAAAATTGCTCTTGATAATCTTGATGAAGTTATTAAAACAATACGAGCCTCTAAGAATCCGCAAGAAGCAAATATAGAACTCCGCAAAAAATTTGCGCTTACTGATATACAGGCTAAGGCTATTCTTGAGATGCGCCTTCAAAAACTTACTGGCTTAGAGCGCGATAAAATAGATAGTGAGTATCAAGAAATTGTAGATAAAATAGAGCACTTCCGTGAAATTCTTTCTAATCGCGATATTCAGTTTGATATTATTAAGGAAGAGTTGCTCGACATAAAAGAACGTTATGGCGATGAGCGACGAACACAGGTTGTTTATTCTGCAGATGACTTCAATATTGAAGACATGATTGCAGATGAAGACGTGGTTGTTACCATTTCTAATAAAGGTTTCATTAAAAGGATGCCAGTTAGCGGTTACAGACGACAACGTCGTGGAGGAAAAGGTATGAAAGGCACCACCACGAGAGATGAGGAATGGGTGGAGCATTTATTTGTAGCCACAAACCATAACTATATTCTTTTCTTTACTGAAAAGGGGCAATGTTACTGGCTGAAAGTATATGAGATTCCTGAAGGAGGCCGACTTGCTCGAGGGCGTGCAATTGTAAATCTTATTGAGATTGATAAAGATGACCACATTAAAGCATTCGTTCCTGTTAAAACTTTAGAAGATGAAGAATACGTTAAAAAACATTCTATCATCATGGCAACGAAAGAAGGTCAGATTAAAAAGACTTCCTTAGAGGCTTACAGTCGACCAAGAAGAGATGGAATCATTGCTATCAATATTAAAGACGGTGATTCATTGCTAGGTGCTGAACTTACAAATGGTGAAAGTCATATAATTTTGGCCAATAGAAATGGTCGAGCAATTCGTTTCCATGAATCTGAAGCTAGGGAAATGGGTCGTAACACATCCGGCGTTCGTGGAATGAATCTTGGGAAGGACGATGAGGTGGTTGACATGGTTGTAATTAAAAACACACATGAAGCTACAGTCTTAGCAATTTCTGAAAACGGTTTTGGTAAACGCTCTTTAGTTGATGATTACAGAGAACAATCCAGAGGTGGTAAAGGAGTGATAACATTGAAGGTTACATCAAAGACCGGGAAGTTAATTGCGCTCAAGGAAGTTACTGATGAAGACGATCTGATGATAATTACGGAGCGAGGCAAAGTAATTAGAATGGGTTGTTCAGGAATCAGAACCATGGGTAGAAATACACAGGGTGTTAGAATTATGAGACTCGATGACGAAGGTAATATCGCTGCAGTTACAAGAGTGGCTAACGAAGAAGAAGAAGAGGTGTAGGAAACAACTCTGAAACTAAACTTACTTCTTTTTAATCAAATTAAAGGCTTCAGAAATGAAGCCTTTTTTGTTTGGATGAATTATTGAAGGAGCATTAATTTTAGCAACTCTATTCTGGTTTGAATAAGCTGTTTAGGTGCTTCAATTTTTACCGACTGTCCGAATTGTAAGAGCCACTCATTTATAAAAGACAGATTGTCTACCTCAAACGAGACTTTAATTTTTTCGGAATTTAAATCGCTTTCGTTAAATTTGTTAGTCGGCAGGTTGGCTTTAAATCGCTTGTATACTCCTTTATCCACTAACACCTCTACTTTTTGAGATCTCCCGTCACGCCTAAAAATAAGGTCTTCTATTGCGATGTTGGATTTTTCCTGAAACTCTTCCTCCAGAATTTCTATTTTGCTCACTCTATCCAGAATAAAATTTCTAAAATCTCCACGAAGGTGTGAAAACCCAATTACGTTCCAGTGATCTTGATAAAATACCAAAAGAGACGGGTCTATTTTTCTGGTTTTTTTATCACCAGATTTAGCATCATAGAAAAACTGGATTCTTTTTTTCTGAGAAATCGCACTGCTAATAACATACCAGTTCCCTCCTTTCTTTTTCTCACTGCCAAATTTAAGGTATGGGTCTATAACGGTTCTTTTTTGAAGTGATTCCATAAACTGTTTAAGCTCATCAGGCAAAACGTTTTGAATTTTAACCTCTACTCCTTTTGCATCTTCTACTAAGTTTTCATCTACCTGTGACTTTACAAAATTTAAGCCTACAATTATTGTCGCTAGTTCATGAGAGGAAAACATCAAAGGGGGGATCTTAAACCCTGGCATTACGCCGTATCCGGAATATTTGTCCCAGGTTATTGGAACATTTATTTCTTGTAAAGCATTGAAATCCCTGAATATAGTGCGTTTGCTAACGTCGAAATACTCCGCAAATTCCTGAACTGTTTTTCTGCTCTTCCCCTGTTGAAGCATCAGCATCAGTTTTAATCTTCTTTCTGAGCTATTCATGTGAAATCCTTTCGACTTCTACCAGGCCTTTTCCGTTGTAGAAAGAAGGCATAAATTCACTGTCTAGTTTAATGATATTTATTTTTACTTTTCCCCTTAAGCTTTTGGACTCATTAATCGCCTCTTCATATCCTTTCAGAAAAACTAGTTTACCCCAAGGTTTTTCTTCAATTAGGCCGTAGAGTTGGTCTAATTTAAAAGCGTGTTTAGTTACCACGGTTCCGACTCCGTCAAGATCTAAACTACCCACGTCGCCTATAGTGCCTTCTACCCGCTCGCGGAGGCCTAGCTTATTGATCATGTCGTTAACTGCGAAAATCTTCTTGGCTACAATGTCGTTAATGAGGAGTTTTTTTTTGGGAAAGCATATTGCCAGGGGAATTCCGGGAAGCCCTCCACCCGCACCGGTATCGATTAAAGAATTCGAAAAAAAGAATGATTCTGACAGGGCTACAAACAAACTGTGCTTTACGTGCAAGAGAACTGTTTCACGTGAAACATCACGACTCACAAGGTTTATTTTGCTGTTCCACCAAATTAACAAGCCGGCATAGGTCTCAAGTGCACCTCTGTTTTCTTCGAATAGAGAATTAATTAATTCATTCTCTTTTACCCTGAGTTGCCTGGTTGAATGTTCCACGTGAAACCTACCCTTTTAAGAAGACCATGAGAACCGAGACGTCGCTGGCAGAAACGCCGCTTATTCTACTTGCCTGACCAATAGTCTCAGGCCTAATTTTAGACATTTTTTGGAGCCCTTCTGAAGAAAGGCTTTTTATCCTTGAGTAATCTAAGCTTGTTGGGATTGGTGTGTTCTCCTTTTGAGCAAGCTCTTCTACCATTTCAAATTCTTTCTGAATATAGCCCGAGTATTTTATCTGTATTTCAGCTTGCTCAAGAACATATTCGCTCTTAGTAATTGCATCGCATTTATCTTTTAACTCTTCGTCTGCATCTATCAAATCATACAGAGAAACTTGCGGTCGAGCAAGAACGGTTTCTGCTTTTACCGGTTGCTTTAATCCTGAAGTTCCCAGTTCTTCTAGCGTTGAATTTAAAACCTCAGGGCGCACAGTCTGATTTGATAGTAAGTCCAGCAATTTATTCAGTTGTGATCTTTTTTCGGTGACGTTATCAAGTCGTTCTTTACTGGCTAATCCTATTTTATAACCAATCTCGGTTAATCGTAAGTCGGCGTTATCTTGTCGTAATAAAATCCTGTGCTCAGCCCGAGAAGTAAACATGCGGTATGGTTCTTCGGTACCTTTGTTAATTAGGTCGTCAATAAGCACACCAATATAAGCTTCTGATCTTTGTAGTATTAATGGCTCCTTCCCCTGTACTTTAAGAGCTGCGTTTATCCCCGCCATTAATCCTTGGCAAGCGGCTTCTTCATAACCTGTGGTTCCATTTATTTGTCCCGCAAAATAAAGTCCGCTTACTGCTTTCGTCTCAAGGGTTCTTTTAATTTGATGTGGAGGAAAGTAATCGTATTCAATAGCATAACCAGGTCTTAGCATAACGACGTTTTCGAAACCCGGGATAGTTTTCAGCGCTTCATACTGAATATCTTCAGGGAGCGATGTAGAAAACCCATTAAGATACATCTCATAGGTATTCCAGCCCTCAGGTTCTAAGAATAATTGATGTCTGTCCCGATCTGCAAAGCGATTAATCTTATCTTCAATACTGGGGCAATATCTTGGTCCTGTAGATTTAATTCTTCCATTAAACATAGGGCTTCTGTCGAAACCTGTTTTTAATACTTCATGAACGGAATCATTAGTATAGCCAATCCAACATGTTAGCTGTTCTTTCTGGGAAGGAAGTTCTTCCGTTAAAAAAGAAAATGGTGTTGGTCGCTCGTCTCCTTCCTGAACTTCTAGTTTTGAATAATCTATAGAGCGTCCATCTACCCGTGGCGGGGTCCCTGTTTTTAAACGGCCTACAAGAAAACCTTTGTTTTCTAAGGCTGCTGAAATACCAATTGAAGCTCTCTCTCCAGATCGACCGCCACCATAATTACTATCTCCAATATGAATTAGACCATTTAGAAAAGTACCGCTGGTGAGTACAACACTTTTTGAAAAGAACTTTTGTCCAGTTTGTGTAACAACACCTTTTACTTCGTTCGATTCAAAAATTAAATCGACAACATTGTCCTGTCGGAAATAGAGATTGTCCTTACTCTCTAGCCTTTCTCTCATTTTCTGAGCATAAAGCATTCGATCACTTTGACAACGAGGGCTCCACATTGCGGGGCCTTTGCTTTTGTTTAGCATCTTAAACTGAACTCCCGACTCATCGCTTACAATACCCGAAAGCCCGCCTAAGGCATCAATTTCTCGAACCAGCTGTCCTTTTGCCACACCTCCCATTGCTGGATTGCACGACATTTTAGCTATCGCTTCAAGGTTCATGGTTATAAGCAATGTTTTGGCTCCAAGTTGAGCGGCTGCGCCCGCAGCTTCACTTCCTGCGTGACCAGCGCCAACAACGATTACATCATAAGAGGGATAAATAGAAGGCATAGTTTTGGGATTCCCTTTCTTTAACTTAAATATACAAACAAAAAAACCCCGCTCATAAAATATGAACGGGGTTTTGCGATCCGGAAGGGACTCGAACCCTCGACCTCCTGCGTGACAGGCAGGCGTTCTAACCAACTGAACTACCGGACCTAATTGAGAGCCCTAAATATACGATTGATTTCGAAAGTAAGTCAACCATTTATTAATCTTTTTTTAAATACTTTTATTTACCCATGTCTGATTTAATAGACTGAACCAACTCTTCGCTTTGAGGCTTTACATTACTTCTAAATCTTCTGAGCAATTTTCCCTCTTTGGAAATCAGAAATTTTTCGAAATTCCACTTAATGTCACCCGTAAAGTCGGGGTTTTCTAGCGCAGTCAAATAAGAAAATAATTCTGATTGATCATCTCCAAGAACTGAAACCTTTGAAAACATTGGAAATTCTACACCATATTCAAGAGTACAAAATTGTTTAATTTCTTCATCTGATCCCGGTTCCTGCCCTTTGAAGTTGTTTGCCGGGAACCCAAGGATTACAAAGTCATCTCCTTTATATTCTTCGTATAAAGCCTGGAGCCCTTCATATTGAGGTGTGTAGCCGCACTTGGAAGCAACATTTACTATCAGTAATGTTTTTCCTTTATAAGCTTCAAGAGATACAATTTCTCCGTCAATGTTTTCGGCATCGAACTCATAAATGGAGTTTGGTGGTTTATTAGCATTAAATCCAAATACTGTAAGTAGTAAAAATATTATCGATATTTTCATGAAATATTACCTTTGTTATTCGTTTACCTTTAAAGGTAGATTTAATTAAGTTCATTCCCATGGTATCAAAAAATATTTTATTTCTTTTTATAATTTTATCAGGTGGTCTTCAGGCTCAAATGTTTTCGGTAGGAGGAGATACAGGTCCACAAGCAAGAGCCTCTGATAGCTATTTTCGAATAGGTTACTCACCAATTGACTTTTCTTATGAAGGTAAAAGTACGGCAGTTGCACCAGAAGACAGGTTAGACTTCAGTTCTCCTGCAGTATCATTTGGAATCGAAACTCAGGGATTAAATGCTTCATTGAGTTTTGTAAACAAATTAACCGGCGCTGAAGACGAAAGATATCTGAATCTATCCTTAGATTACATAAATCGATTTATGCTTCTAAAGTCTCGAGCTTTTCAAGTTGGGATACCATTAGGTTTAAATACCAGCTTGGTAAGTGTACAAAATGAGCAAATAAGTGATAACTTTAGTCAAACCGTGTTTGGTTTTGGATTAGGTTTGTTCACGTCTATTCAGATTCCGGAAAAAATATCCGTTTCTTTTGAAGGAGTTCCATCTTATGGTGTTAGCAATTCGAGTGGAGGGCTTTTTGGAGGTTCAAATAAAAGTATCTTAGCAAAAGGCAGGTTGAATTTTTTAAACATATTTCCCGGCCGATCTTTGAGTTTAGGTTATGATTTTAAATATTCTTCTTATGACTTAGATGATGATGAATTTGACTATGGTCTTACATATCATTTAATAACATTAGGAATTTCCTTGTGAAAACAGATAAACTACTTCTAGAATTAGAACAACTATTGGAGCAATGTGGATACACATTACGTAAAGAAAGGGGTTCATTTAGGGGTAACGATTGCATTGTTGAAGGAGATCGAATAGTTTTGGTGAATAAGAATAAGCCTCTTGAATCCCAAATTGGTACAATTGCTCGAATTCTTGGGGAAGTAAACCTGAGCTCTACATATATAAAGCCGGCAGTAAAGAAAGAATTAGGTATAATTTGGGACAGGTTGGCTGTTTCTCCATTTAGTTCCGGAGAAGAATTAGATTTTGAAGAATGAAGTTAACATTTCTCGGTACAGGTACATCAATGGGAGTTCCGGTTGCCGGAGGCTTTTCAGCAAATAGTTTATCTAGTGACCCCAGAAATATACGAACGAGATGTTCTGCTTGGGTTCAAACAGATCAAACATCTTTATTAATAGACGCCGGACCAGAGTTTAGAATACAAAGTATCAGAGCTAAAATTAAACGAGTAGATGCTTTACTTTTAACTCATCAACATATGGACCACATTAGTGGACTTGATGACCTTAGAGCATATAATTTCATTCAAAAAACCCCCATTCCTGTTTATACATCAAGTTCTTGTATTGAATCTATTAAGAAGAGATTTGATTATATGTTTGGAGAGAACAAATATTTGGGATCGACTTCTCTGGAACTAGAATCGGTGACTGAACAAATAAACTTTCAGGATTTAAAAATCACTCCGCTACCATGTAACCATGGAGATCTGGATATTTTAGGATTTAGAGTTAACGATATCAGCTATCTTACTGATGTGAAACATATTCCAAAAGAAACTAAAGAGCTCATAAAAGGCTCTAAAGTTATAGTGCTTAGTGCCTTGCGATGGAAGCCGACTCACCCAACTCATCTTACTATTCCGGAAGCGGTAGGAATTATTGAGGATTTAAAGATCCCGAGTGGCTATTTGATTCATATGAATAGCTATGTTGATCATAAAGAGACTAATAAGAAGCTTCCCTCACATATCAAGCTAGCTTTTGATCAGCAAGTAATAGAGATTTCTTAAAGGAATTTTTTAAGATCTTCTGATCCTTTTAGTTGTTCTACTATTTCTTTGACCCCTTGCGCCTGATTTAAGTCACAAACTAAAATTGCATCTTCAGTCTCAACCACGGCAACATTCTCCATGCCAACAAGTGAAATCATTTTACCGGAATTGGATACAACCAGATTCTTTTGAGAGCCTGCAAAAGTTACATTTACTGCTTGGATGGAATTTTGATCTTTATTTTTTTCTCCCAAATCATATACCGCTGTCCAGCTTCCAACATCATTCCAGCCAAATTCGCCCGGAACAACAAAGACACTTTTTGCTCCTTCCATAATGCCATAATCAATCGATACGGAATCGCAATCGAAATAAAACTCGTTAATTGCAGCATTATGAAGATCCGTATAAAGATCTTCAGAGGTGTTTTTGAGCAATTCATGCATATCAGGTAGCTGAGTTGAAAACTCCTTTAGAACTGAGTCTGCTCGCCAAATAAACATCCCGCTATTCCAGTAATAATTGCCGTCATCTAAAAATTTTTGAGCTGTATTAACATCTGGTTTTTCTTTAAACCCACGTACTTTTTCAATAGATCTTTCCTTTAGAAGTTCTACTTGGGAATCGTCTGCATGAATATAACCAAAACCGGTTTCAGGGCGATCCGGCTTAATTCCAATCGTAACCAAGTCCGAGCCCTCTTTTGCTTTCGCAATGGCAGCGTTTAAAATATTCTGAAATTCATCAGGATCGGTTATATGATGGTCGGCAGGAAGTACAACCATTACCGCATCAGGGTCCTGTTTTAGAAGCAGCTCGGCAGCTATTGCTACACAAGGTGCTGTATTCTTTGCTACGGGTTCCCCAACTATATTTGTGTCCGGCACTTTAGGAAGTTGTTCTTTTACGATATCTACATAATCATCATTTGTAACAACGAGAATTCTTTCTTGAGGAATGATTTCTCTAATTCTATTCGCAGTATTTTGAATCATTGTACCCTCCCCGAACAAGTTTAAAAACTGCTTTGGGTATTTTTTTGTGCTTTTTGGCCAAAACCTTGTTCCTGATCCGCCGGCCATGATTACTGCATAAACCATAAATTGATTTTCTAAAGTGACTATTATCTAAAACAAAGGTAGGAATTTATTGGTTGCTCTTCCTATCGAACTTTGCGAAGTGTAAATTTAAAAGTGGTACCCTCATTTACTTTACTTTCAAAATATAAACGTTCCCCATGAGCTTCAATGATGTGTTTTACGATTGCTAATCCCAGCCCTGTTCCGCCTCTCTCTCTGGATCGAGACTTATCAACACGGAAAAAACGTTCCGTTACCCTAGGCAGATCCGCTTCATCTATGCCAATTCCGGTGTCCATTACTTTTAGAAGCAATCTGCTATCATCTTTTTTATAGTTTTCTACATCAATCTCAACAGAACCACCGGGCACATTATACTTTACTCCGTTTTCTACAAGATTTATAAGCACTTGTTTTATCTGATTTTTATCTGCTTTAACCCGAAGGTTTTTATCAAACCCTGCAAGCTTAATTTTAACGTTATCTCGCTCGGCTTTATGATGCAAACTATCTGCTACATCATGAATTACATTATATAGATAGAATGGCTCGATATCCGATTTAAGCTCTCCTGTTTCGAGCTTTGATATTTCCATCAGATCTTTAGTGAGATAGATGAGGCGATTAACATTGCGCATGGTTTTTTTGAGAAACTCTCTGTTTACTTCTTCGTCTTCAAGTGCTCCATTGAGTAACGTTTCGACAAATCCCTGGATAGCGAAAATGGGTGTTTTCAACTCGTGTGAAATATCCCCGATAAACTCTTTCCGGTAATTTTCGATTCTGTTAAGTCGTTGTATTTCTCTTTCAATGGTACGACTGGATTTAACAAAGTGCTTAATCAGAAAATCTATTTCATCATTATATAGCGTTCTTATATCCTGATATTCTTCGAATCTTTTTTTGGATATATTTCGGGAAATTTGTTCTAACACCTCTAATCTTTTAAATCCAAGAGCATAGTTAATGCAATAGCTTACAATAAATACTCCAGCGCCTATCCCTAATGAAGACATTATGTTTCCAAAGATGTGAAGGTTGGACAATAATAGAAAAGCGACAAAAGATACCAACACCGAGATAACAGCTGAATATAGAGCTATTCTTAATCCTAGTTTAAAAAGGGGATACTTTTTCTTTTTTTTAGCTGTCATTCTTTAAATCTATAACCAACTCCTTTAACCGTTTCAATATAATGATCTCCAAGCTTTTCTCTGATTTTTCGAACATGTACATCAACGGTTCTATCCACAACATAAATATTGTCGCCCCAAACTTTGTTCAAAAGGGTTTGTCGGTCTAACACCTTGCCCTTTCTGCCGGCCAGAAAAAAGAGAAGTTCAAATTCTTTTCGAGGCAGATGGAACTCTTCTTCAGCTCTGGAAACGATGTATCGGTCCCTATCAATGAGGATATCATGAACTTCCAACCTATTTACCGAAGCTTCCTTTTCATCAAATCTTCGTAAAACGGCCTTTATTCGGGAAATTAGCTTAGTGGTACTGATCGGTTTTGTGATGTAATCATCACCACCTTTGTTTAAACCTTCCACTTCTGTTTTTTCATCACTTCTAGCGGTCAAAAATATAATTGGGATATTCTTAAGCTGGTTATCCTTTCTCATTTCTTCAACGGCTTGCATGCCGTCCATTTTTGGCATCATGATATCAAGCAGAACAAGATCTGGTTCATGCTTTTTAGCAACGGCGATACCTTCTTCCCCATTTTCAGCCTTAAGAACATCGAAGCCTTCTTTTTTGAGGTTATATTCTATGAGATCAAGCAAATCTGTTTCGTCATCAACTACAAGAATGGTTTGTTTTGCCACGATAGTTTTAATTGGTTAGATGGTTTACGAAACAATGGTACTAATGTCTGCTATTAATATAAAATGAACAAATTGTTACCTAAGTTGAATTAAGAAAATAATCTTAAGATATGTTTTAATATCTAATGAGATTATTTGTTCAAATAACTCAATGCTTTTTTAATTGCAGCAGGAGCCGTTTTAATATTTTCCTCTTGAAAAGCTTTTGTTGCCGCTTCTTCTGCTTGTCTCTTTTTAAAACCAAGAGATTCCAATGCAGAAACGACCTCATCGATCGCACTTCCACTCGACGATTTTGAAGAAGAAGTGACGCCCTTTATTTCACCCAGTTTATCCTTTAATTCTAATATTATACGTTCCGCAGTTTTTTTTCCAATTCCAGGAACTCTGGACAATGCAGCTACATCTTTTGTTGAAATAGCTTGAATTAAATGGTTAGCCGGAAGCCCGGAAACAATGGTGATTCCTGATTTTGGCCCCACTCCTTTTACCGTGATCAATTTTTCGAACAGCTGCTTTTCATCTTTAGTATAAAAACCAAATAGCCGTTCATCACTATCTGTAATATGATGATGAATTAACAATTTTACTTCAATTCCTTCTTTCAGGTGAGTCAATGTTTGAGCCGAGGTCTCTACTCCATATCCCACACCATGCACATCAAGATGTACTTTGTTCTCTTCCAGCTCTTCTACAAGTCCTTTTAAAAATGTGATCATAATCTTTCCTGTGTTTTCAGACTCTCCCTTTAAATGAAGAGAATCCCTTGTTTGAGATTCTTCGGCTGTAAGGAGGGATCTGAAGAGCTAGCCTTTATCACTTCTTTACCCGATCCGGATTATCGGCTACAAAACTTGCCCAATCCGATTTTTTATTATTCTGATGAGTTTTTTTCTTAACAATTCCGTGTATCCCTTTTCCTTTCATATAATGACACCAAGCTACAGCTAAGGCATCTGTGGCATCATTTTTTAGTTTTTCATCAGGAAGAGTTACCATTTTACTCAGCATAAAAGCTACCTGTTCTTTGCTGGCGTTTCCATTTCCGGTGATAGCTTTTTTTACCACTTTCGGATAATACTCAAAAGCAGGTAAGTCACAATTCTTTATGGCTAGAATTGCCGCTGCCTGAGCTCTTCCTAATTTTAGCATTGCCTGAGGATCAACTCCATAAATAGGTGTTTCCACTGCACAAGATGTTGGTTTGTTAGATTTGATGATCCTGGAAATCTGATCAAAAATATATTTTAATCTATCTGAGTGATCTTCCATGTGCGCCATCTTCAGTACGTCACACCGTAAAGCTACCAACTTGCCTTTTTCCTCGGTAAGCACAGCATACCCGGTAAATCGAGAGCCGGGATCAATTCCGAGAATTATTTCTGGCATAATGTTGCTTAATTTAATTATGATCTACCTTTAAGTCATTCCGCAGCGAAAGCCGGAATCTTAATCTTTAAAAAAAATCCAGATTCCTGCCAGCGCAGGAATAACCAATCAGATAAAAAATGTTTAGTCTTCGTCTTCAGAATATAGTTTCGCAAGATCTTCCATCATTTCTTCTGAAATACCATTCGTTACAAAACCACCATCATGGAACAGATTCTGCATAGTCACTTTTCTGGTAAGATCTGAGAACATAGCAACACAATAATCAGCGCACTCATCAGCAGAAGGATTTCCCATTGGGGCTAGTTTTTCTGCAAACGTATACATACCATCAAAACCTTTAATTCCTGCTCCTGCTGAAGTTTTAGTTGGAGCCTGAGAAATGGTATTCACTCGAATTCCTCTATGAGCCAAACGGCTTCCATAATTTCTGGCAATAGATTCCAATAGCGCTTTAGCATCGTTCATGTCAGAATATTTACTGAAAATTCGCTGCGCGCCAATATAAGAAAGAGCGATCACGCTTCCCCCATCATTCAAAATCCCGGCTTCATCTGCGTGATGCAAAACTCTGTGTAATGAGACTGCAGAAATATCCAAAGACTGTTGATACCATTTATAATTGATATCTGTGTATTCTTTTTTCTTCCGGATGTTTGGAGACATCCCAATAGCATGAAGAATGAAATCAACGCTTCCAAGTTCTTCTTTAACCTTTGCCATCATTTCTTTAACAGCTTCGTCATCAGAAACGTCACAAGGAATAATAGGGGCATTAATTTCTTCAGATAAAGCGTTTAAAGCTCCGAGTCTCAGCGCAATAGGCGCATTAGAAAGAACCATATTTGCTCCCTCTCTGTCACAGGCCAGCGCAACTCGCCACGCAATACTACGATCATCCAGCGCACCAAAAATAATTCCTTTCTTTCCTTTAAGTAATCCGTTGCCTTCGCTCATTATATATTCTTTTTTATTATCAGTTAAACTTTTATCTAAAATAAGTCATTCCTGCGTAGGCAGGAATTTAAATCTAAAAATTAGGAAACACTTTTCTTAGAAAATCCCATTTATTCCGATAAAATGATAGGGGAAATGAATATCGAAGGATGAAGTTATAATTTTTTCTTATTCTTAAATTATGTCCTTAAAGTTTAAAAGAAATTATCATTTAGAAAAGCTTCATAAAGTGATGAAGTATGATTTATCGTCCAAAACCCCTTCTTTTGCTTATTTGAATATGGATGGTGTTGCTAGATCATGGGTTCTAATTTCGTTGATTTCCACACCTTATATTCTTTGGCTTTTACTCAAACTTAGAAAATTCGGGTGGCTGATTTCTTTCGCTATCTTTGTTCTTTTGCCGTTCCTGTTTAATTATTTTGTAATCATGAGTTCTAATGCCGGTATTTTTTTCTGGGCAATTACTTTAATTAATTGGGTCGCGTTCCTTTTCCTTCTTAAAAACAGTTATAAAAACTGGCGGGAACCAGATTTTAAAAATACTCCGGGATCTGATTTTGAGTAAGTAGTTTTGGGAGAGTTAGTTGGGTAGAACCCAGAGCCTCAAATGAGCCCTGAAGTAAACAATTCCGTACTGTGATTAGCACTCCAAGAACGATTTAAGATCAGAATGAAGCAAAATAATTATTCTTAACGGTTACTGAAATTAGTATTTAAATCAAGCGACATGGAACCGTCAATTTGATCACTTATGCTTATTTCAGCAAGTTTTCTTCCTGCTTGAACAAGCGGTAAACACACGGCATTTGCTCCGGCTTCTTTTAAGGCCTGATGTTCTTCATCTCTCATCGTTAGAGCATAAATATCTTTCATGAAATTATTTTCACGAAGCATTTTGGTTGCCTGTAACTTAGTATCAGCATAAGGCATGGCAAGCATAATTGCCTTAACTCCTGATAGATCGATGTTTTCCCAGAGCTCTGCATCTTGCGCATCGCCATAAACCACGCGTCTTTTTTTACCGAGATTGTATTCAATTTGAGCAGGATCAGAATCCATCCCGGTTACTCTGAGTTCTCGTTCTTTTAAATAATCGTATGCCGAAGATCCTGCTTGACCCATCCCAACTACCAAATATTCAGCACCTCCTAAATTGACAACTTGCTGTCCGGGATGCTTCACATTTCGTTCGAATGGAATAAGGAAGTGTTCAAATTTCTTCCATAGAATGTTCGATTTAGCTGAAAGTGGAGCATTCACAGCATAGGAAACGGCTGTTAACAAGGCAAATACTATGATCGTGGATTCGGGAATAAAGCCTGAAGATGCCGCTACCATTCCTGCTATTAAAGTAAATTCACTAAATGAAGAGAGAGTAACAGTGACCATGAATGAGTTTCTGGATCTAAGTTTAAAGAGAATCAGTAGAAAGAAAAATAACACTGCTTTGATTGGAAGAACTGCAAACAATGCTCCTGCAAATAACAGCTCGTTCATATTTGGAAGACCTGCCAATCCAACTTCTAAAAAGAATCCGACTAGAAAAGCTTCTTTTAATCCCCAAAGTTTTTCAGAAAGCTCGTCTGACTCGTGAGTTCCGGAAAGCAATGCGCCGGCAACCAGAGCCCCCAATTCACTGGATAGTCCCAAAACGTCGAAAAGTGCAGCTCCACCCATTGCAAGCAAAAGTCCATAGAGCAATTGAAGATCTTCATGTCCACTGGATGTAAGTAGCTTGAAAAGCAATGGTCTCAGAAAAGGAAGTACCAGCAAACCAAAACTCCAAACCGATGGAATCCCGCCACCCGTTAAAGCTAATACTGTAATTGCAACGAGATCTTGTACGATCAAAATACCGATGGAAACCCGAGCATGAAAAGCATTTAGTTCTCCACGAGCTTCTAAGGATTTAGCCGCTAAAACCGTACTTGAGAATCCCAGAAGTAATCCTATGATCAATCCTTCGATAATCGAAAAGCCAAATGCCATCGCAATCAGTAGAAAAATACCGGCGCTTATCACAAGGTGGATGCTACCGGCACCAAACACTTCGGGGCGAATAATATTTTTTATTCTTAAATGTAACCCGACTGTGAAAAGGAGAAAAATTACTCCATAGTGTCCAATCGAATGAAGAAGACCTGTTTCATCAGAAATCCCAAAAGCCGATAGAATAACTCCTGCTATCAAGTAACCGATAAGTGGCGGGAGTTTTAGTTGTTTTACAACCATCCCTAAAATATACGCAAGGCCGAGCCAGAGAATTTCCATTTTTTGAGTTATGAATGTTTGCCGAAGTCATTCCTTCGGAAGAATTATGAACGCTGAATTGTAGTGAATTAATTCAACATTCATAGGTTTAAAAGTAATATTTAATCTTTAAATAAATAATTATTTACTTCTGATGGTGGATAACCAAAGTGCTTTTTAAAACTGGTAGAAAAGTAGTTCGCATCTGAATAACCTACTGCTCTGGCGGCTTCCTGAACATTAAACCCTTTTTTCTTTAAAAGGAACTCCGATTCCTCTAAGCGAACTTGTTTTATAAAATCATTTACTGAAATCGCAGTTGCTTTTTTCCAGTCCCGGTAAAGCTTTTCCCGGCTAAAAAATAAGGCGTCTGCCAACATATTTACACTCAACGAAGTATTCGCTAACTGACGGTACACAATCTCTCGGACCTGTCGGATAAGCGGTGGTTCAACAGGACTTGCTAGCGGTTGACTTTTATAGGACTTCAGTATCTTTTCCCTTCTTAGAACCGCAGCTATTTGTGCCAACAACATGTTACTGCGAATGGGCTTTGTAAGATAAATATCAGCCCCGGTAGAAAGTCCCGTTTCCTTATCCATGTCTTCGTTTTTAGCTGAAAGTAGAATAACAGGCATATGCTGAAGTTCTTTTTTTGACCTAATGGTATTCACAAACTCTAACCCATTCATCCCGGGCATCATTACATCCGAAATAATCAGATCAGGTTTTTGTTCCCGAAGTACGTTAATAGCCATCTTTCCTTCCGGTGCAAGTAACACGGTATATTTGTCTGACAAAATCGAGTTTAAATAGGAGCGGAAGTCATAATTATCCTCCACGACCATAATAGTTTCTTTCTCTTCATCCTTAGCTAAAAGCGGTTTTACCGTGGGTGGTAACTCCATCGTTTCTGTAGCCCTAATTTCGTCTCCAACTGAAACGTTATGTTTTATGTCGTGTCTTTTTGAAAAATGCGAGACCCCCTTTTTAAGAGTGAGTATAAAAGTTGCGCCTTCTCCCTGTTTAGATTCAAGATCTATGGTTCCACCCATTTCCTCAACTAACCCTTTCACTAAAAACAACCCAATGCCTGTTCCCTCTGCTACTTTTGCTCCCCCAACCTGATATAAATATTCGAACACTTTTTCTTGGTCTTCTTCCTTAATTCCTAGCCCTTCATCTTTAATAAACAGCTGGACGTTCTCTTTTTTATTGCTGATTTGGATGGTAATCGTACCCTGTTTTGGGGAAAACTTTATGGCATTTGTCAGTAGGTTTATCATAATTCTTTCCCATGCTTCTTGGTCAACATAAATATGCTCTTCGAAATCATCCGCTAGTATAGAAAGTGTAATCTGCTCTTGATCCAGCTGAGATTGAAATTGCCCGGTTATCTGCTTAGTTAATTCGGGAAGGTCAACGGGGTGGAGGGTTAGCTTGACCGCATCCGCATTCAGCTTGGAAACGTCCAAAATTTGATCCACCAGATGGCTGCAGGCGATGACTGTTTCGCTGCATCATAGAAAGTCGATTTTTTAGCAACTTCGGTGATACATGTTCAGGATTTTCACTTATATCATCAAGCGGACCAACAATGAGCGAAAGCGGTGTTTTGAGCTCATGCGTGATTCCTGTAAAAAAGCGTTGTTTTTGCTCTGCAGCTTCTTTTAATTCTTTTGTTTGCTCGTTTACTAAATGTTTAAGCTTTTTCTCTCGCTCTTCAAGCCTTCGAATTCTTTGTGTATATGCAACGAAAAGCAGACCCGTTCCCAAAATAAGTAGTATTATTTTAAACCATAACGTTTCGTAAAACAGGAAAGGAATGCTGATTAATAACGCTTCCTGAATAGGATCACTTCCAATTCGTTGAGCGGTAAGAATAAACTCATGTTCGCCCGGAGGAATATTAGTGAACACGGCTTGCCGGGCTAGTCCGGCTTTTTGCCAGCTTGAATTTACAGCCTCCATCTTATATAAAAACTGCGTCCTTTGCTGGTTGGTGAAATTCGGAGCCGTAAAATTAACTCTTACACTACGCTCTCCTTTTGGAAGTGTAATTTTTGATTGTCCTTCAATGAGTATTTTTTGATTGGAAACTTCAAAGGACTCTAGAATAGGGAAAGGAGTTTTTACGCTTTGACTTCTTTCAAGGTTATATGGATCAATGATTGAAATTCCTTTTTGTGTGGGGAACCAGAGCTTTTTATCAGAACTAAGTATGCCCGCCGATTGTACTCCTCCATTTGCTTCACGGTTCAGCATTCCATCGTTTTCATCGTAGCTGATAACCTGAAGCTCGCTTACAAGCCCATCAGCAAAATCATTCAGATTTTTCTTTGAAATCCGCATGATCCCGCCATTGCCACTTATCCAAAAACTGCCCTTTTCGTCATCAATCATTCGGTGTAAGGAGTTCTGGGTTAACCCTTCATTTGTAGTAATGGATATGTTTGACAAAACCTCACCATTTTTATTTAAGATCAGCCTGTTCAATCCTAAATTTGCAGTTATAACCCACAGTGTGTCAACCGATTGAAGATAAATATCGCGGATACTATTACTGTTTAGCTGCCTATTTTGGGTAGAATAATTGATAAAGCTTGTTCCTTTAATTTTGGTAACACCCGCAGCACTTGTCCCAACATATAGTTCTCCCCGACTATTTTCTCTGATCACCTGAACTCCGTCTAGTTCCTTTGGCTGATCAGGATCAAAGAATCGGAATTCATCACCCTTTGTTACTACCAATAAAGAATGGTTCCCAACAAAAAGCTGTTCTCCTCTCCGGTGGATAACCTCAGGTGTGGGATACTTTTGAGTATTATACGCACCCAGTTGGACCCATTCATTGTTTTCGAACTTCCAAAGGCCTTCGCTGTTCAATCCTGCCAGAATACTTCCGTCAGTATCTTCGTACAAAAACTTGCACAAGTTATTAATTAAATGGCTATTAGAGGCATTCCAATTCGTATATCCTTTTTTTGAAAATCGGTATATCCCGCCGCTGAAGCTACACGCCCAGAAAGAATCCTTCTTATCTTCAATAATGGAATATACATTGGTAAAACCGGGAGCATTTTCTTCGCTCAGATTCGTAAAGCTGCCGGCTCTTATTTGATACAATCCATTCGACTCAGTACCTATCCAAATAGACCCTTCTTTATCAAGAAACCCGGTCTTTATATTTTTTGTCGTTAATATAGTTGTTCCATCGATTACTACCTCATCGTCTCCGATTAGTATTTTTTCGTTGAACAAGCCTTCAAAAATCAAATCAAATCGTACCATTCCTGAATTTATGCTCAAGGGGAGTTTTTGGCTGGTTTTTGTTTTTTTGTTAAACACATAAAACCCGGTATTTCCGGTAAAAATATACTCATCATTGCTCCATCTGCTCATATTCCAGAAAAAAAGATCTTCATGATCGGAGACAAGTTTTGCATCAAAGCTCTTTTCTACAAGGTTATATCTAAAAGCTCCGTTTTCACCTACAATCCATAGATAGTGCTCATCATATTGTTTTACATGTGTAACCCCTTCTTTCGGAATTGGGGAGTCCTCGGGTGTTAATATCTGAGTGATGGTTTCTCCCTTAATAGAAATTAAGCCGAATTCGTTTACAACATAAATCGCTCCATCCAATCCTTCGCCTATACTGCCGGTTTCAGACTCTAAAAGCGAATGCCCTTTTTTTATGAATTCGCGGATCAAAACAACGATGGTGCTTCGGACGGGTTTCCGAAAGTTATCCGAACAGACAGCTTGCAGGAAGTTGGTCAGATTACTCCAGCGCTTACCTTCACCAGCTCCGGAACTTTAGCTGACGATAGCTGGAATATGATCGGGAATCCCTATGGCTCTACCATAGACTGGAATGGTTCAACCGGGACGTTTGGAAGCGGTAAAATTGCGCCTTGGCAGGCATTCTGGGTGAAGGCCTATACTTCCAATCCAACCCTTTCTTTATATGACAGTGTGCGGACCTCCGGCATGTACATCTATCGCTTTCGTGCTGGAAATTCGGTCATCACCAAAAAACTAACCCTTATTAAATAGTAGTGAGATTTGAGTATTGAGTAGTGATATCCACTTACTCAATACTATCATTATGAAAACTCTACTCTTTGTCCTCATCACATTGGCAATCATTTTAATTGCAACATCCGTTGCTCTCGCCCAACCCGGACTGCCCGGCGATCCTGCTCAAGCGCCCATTGACGGCGGACTTGGTTTACTCGCAGCCGCTGGTGGGGCGTATGCGTGGAAAAAACTAAAAGAAGACTTAGAGTGAATTAAGTTTCAAAATTATCAGCAGTATACTCACTCGGTGAAACTTTATAATATTTTTTGAAAGCTTTACTAAAGTACGCCAAACTGTTAAACCCGGAGGCATATGCTATCTCTGAAAAATTACCTTGTTTCTTTTCTATCATTTGCCCCGCTTTTTTTAATCGGAAGTAGCTTAAAAAAAGCTGTGGAGGTATATTGGTTCGTTCTTTAATTTTTCGATAGAGCCGAGTACGATCTAAATGGAGAAGCTCAGAAAGTTCTAACACTCCAAAATCAGGATTGGCAAAGTGTTGTTCTAATATCTCCAGAACCTCTTGCAAAAAAGGATCATTAATCTCTTCATTTGCTTCGATTGATTTCTTTTCAAGAAAGTAAGCCCGTAATTTTTTTCTTTTTTGAATGATATTCTCTACCCGAGCTACTAATAAATCCGCATCAAATGGTTTTGTAAGATAATCATCCGCACCGTTTTCAAAACCTTTCACTTTGTCATCAGTTGTTGTTTTAGCAGTAAGAAAAATAAGAGGGATACTTTCAAGCATTGGATCCTTCTTTAGAACTTTATTTAACTCCATACCATCCATATTAGGCATCATAATATCTGCAATTATAAGATCGGGGAGGTTTTGTTTTATCAAGTCTAATGCTATAACACCGTCTGCGGCTTGTATCACAGAAAACGATTTACAGAGAGCGGAACTTATAAAATCTCTCATATCAGCATTATCTTCTACCACTAGAATAGTTGGCGTATCAAGATCATCATGAGCAGTCAATTGTTCAGGATCAGGAACGAAGCCGCTATATTTTTGAGGATTTATCTGCGGACTATGTAATTTTCTATGATCAGACAAAACGGTTTGATTAGAAAAATGCTTCTTCCCCTTCTTAAAAAAGATGGTAAATATTGATCCTTTTCCTACTTCAGAAATAACTTCAATACTGCCTTTATGTAATTCAATCAGATTTTTAACTAACGCCAACCCAATACCGGATCCTTCAGCTACTCTTGTCGAAGATTCGTCTGCTTGATAAAAACGATCAAAAACGTGCGCCACTTTCTCTGGCTGAATGCCTATACCGGAATCAAGAATCTTAATTATACATTCTGTTTCTGTTTCATCTAACTCTATAATAATGCGACCTTTTCTTGGAGTAAATTTTATTGCATTTGAAATAAGGTTTGCCAAGATTTTCTCCAAAGCATCAGAATCAAGATATACTAAGCTTTCGGTTAATTCGGTGTTTAATTCAAGGCTCTGTTCCTGTTCTTCAGC
This sequence comes from Balneola sp., assembly GCA_965216175.1. Lineage (GTDB taxonomy): Bacteria > Bacteroidota > Rhodothermia > Balneolales > Balneolaceae > Balneola. Next base: position 3,423,015 of record OZ244140.1, on the reverse strand, counting down.
TAAAGGTTGGAATAGCGTTAATAAAGAGTTTACAAAGTGAACCAGATCCGTAGATTGAACATTTAGTTTCAGTTCGCCAGCCTCTAATTTGGAGACATCAAGTATTTGGTCAATAAGTCTTTGCAAACGATGACTGCTTCTTAGAACTCGTTCTATTTCAAAACGAGCTTCTTCATCTGTAATATCCCGATCAGACTTAAGTAATCTAAGCAAGGGACCAATAATAAGAGTAAGTGGCGTCCGGAATTCGTGGGTAATGTTCGTAAAAAATTGGGACTTCGCTTTGTCTAGCTTGAGTAATTCCTGTGCCTGAAGTTCTGTTTTCTTCTTTTCGCTTTGTAGTTCTTCCGTTCGTATAGAGACGGATCTTTCTAACTCTTTTTCTCTTTTTAACTGGCTTTTCGTTCTGAATCTAATTGTTAGTATAAATATGATTGCAAAAAATACTGATGAAAATACATAGAACAAAGATTGTTCATAAAAGAAGGGTTGTATAGTCACAATTTCGGTAGTTGGGGATTGAGTCCATATCCCTTCATTATTGGTAGCCAACACCTCAAATTCATAGGTGCCTGCCGGTACATTCGTAAAAAAAGCAACTCTTCGGGTTCCGGCCTCAGTCCAGTCATCAATAAAATTTTTTAAGCGGTAACGGAACCGAACTTTTTCAGGCACTAAAAAGCTTAAACCTGTATAAGCTACCTCAAAATTTCTTTGTTTTGGGGTAAGTAGAAATTGGTTTTCTTTTTTTGAGATTCGGGTCTCTCCTGACTTTATTTCCTCAATCACAATTGGGGGAGGCTTCTCGTTTTGAGAGATATTATCAGGATTAATCATTACAAGACCATCCTGTGTAGGAAACCATAGTTTACCATCTTTAGATTTGGTTCCGGAAGATTGTATACCTCCATTTGCTTCTCGATTTCTCAAACCATCTTGTTCGGTGTAAGCGGTAGAATGGACTTCAGAGATTTGACCAGTTTCAAATTGATCGAGTTGTGAATGGTGTACCCAGAAAATCCCTTTGTTACCACTCATCCAAAAACGATCGGAGTTATCTACCATAATCTTATGTACTGCATTATCATAGAGCCCCTCCTTCTCATTAATGGATAAGATTTTAGAGAAATCAGGTAGGAAATTATGTATAGTAACTTTGTTAAGACCTTTGTCTTCGCTACCGATCCAAAGATCATATTCCGATGAAGAAGAAGTAGTATCTACAAAAAGTGATCGAATTAAGTTACTTGATAGTCCGTTTTCAACAGAATAAGTAGTAAAATTTCCAGATTTATAATGAAGAATGCCTCCACCATTTGTAGCCATCCAGAGTGAGTTGTCTGGGGCTTCTGTTATGTACCTTACTGAATGATCAGGGTTTAAATCTTTATCCAGAATCCTTTGCCAAAGCGTGTCGGTCATAACAAATAAACCATAATTACTTCCTGCCCAAAGCCTGCGCTTTCTATCTTCGAATAAGCTTCCTACAGTCAATACTCTCCCCAGATAAGTTCCCTGCGGGGGCGACTTCCATTTTTCAAAAACGGAATTTTCTTTATTGTACTTGTAGATACCATCCCCCAACAGGCTTACCAATAAATCGCCGTTGTGTCTTTGTATAATTGAACGTACATATTGGTTTTCGGGCTTTGGTTGAAAGGTGTAGGAATAGCTAAGAATATTGTTTTTTAATCGAACTGGGCCATTTCCATGAGTGCCAAACCATATAGATCCATCATCAGTCTCATAAACCGGATAAATATTTCGATTAGGAACACCTTCATTTTCACTGAATATTTTAAAGAGGTTGGGCTTTAACCGAAATAACCCCGTGCTAGGAGTTCCGAACCAAAAGCTCCCTTCCCGATCATAAATATAGTGCGTAATTTGATTTTGGAATGAAAAAACGAAATCGTTATCAAATAATATTTTATCGTTTCCAACTATCCAAAGATGTTCATCCTCATAAAGGAAAGCTCCTCGTTTTCTTCCTTTATATTCAGAATTTACCAAAATGAGCTTTTCTTCATCTAGTTTATAAACACCTCGCTCTAAGGATGCAATGATTACTACTTCTAACGAATCTTGAAAAAAATCGGTAATCTGGAAATCTTTTGGAAGGTCACCAATTGGCTCTTCAATTGTACCATTTCCATACCTATATAAATGACCTTGAGTAGCGAATATGGTATGTCCATTTTTTAAGGTTAAAAAAGGAGTAGGATCCGTAGTCTCAGATGTGGTTGCAAGATACGTTTTTGTATTCCCGTCAAACCGATACAGGTGCAGGTTTTCATTGTCTTTATACCATAATACGTTTTGATCATCTACATAAATTTGCGATACCTGTTCTGTAATAACGTCAGGGAAGTACGGTGTTAATATCCCGTTCTTATAAATCGATATGCCACTATTTGAGCCGATCCATAAGTTTGAATCTGAGTCATTACTAAAAAAATGCACGTTATTGCCATTGAGTCCAACTTTTTCGGTTATTTGTTTAAATATCCCATTTTTTAGTTGCACCAACTCCTGACGATCTGTTTTTAGCCAAATACTGCCATCAAAAGCTTCAATAATTTCCGAAATCCGATTATTCGGTAGCCCTTCGTATTCTGACGACTTATATACTTTGAATCGGATTCCATCAAATCGTACTAAACCATCATTTGTGCCAATCCACATGTAACCGTCTTGAGATTGGAGGATGTCATTTACCGAATTTACAGGAAGCCCCTCTTCTACCGTCCATTGATCGTATGTAAAACCAGGGTTAATGGAAATTTTATTATCAGGATATGTTTGGGAATAAACAGACAACGAAATCCCCAGACCAAAAAGCCAGCAAAGAAGTGTTCGTTTAATTTGAAGTTTCTTCATTAAGCCCAAATGTAGTTTATACTTTAAGATGTAAAAAAGAAGTGTAAAAAAGACATCTACTTTTCATAAACGGGCACTTATTATCTCTTAAATGGCTATAAACAACATGAGAGCAAATAAAAGCAACCTGGTTCCTAACCCCTAAAGGGTTTTTTCAATTACTATTCTGTATGAGCGACAAATCAAAAGGTAAACCACCGCGAGATGCTGAAGACTACAAATATGTAAACAGTGAAATAGCTGCTTTACGTGCAATGCTCAAAGAAAAAAAGAAAGAACTCAAGAACCCAACCGATCATGAAAACGACGAGACGAAAAAACATCCGAAAAACCCATAACGCTATATTTAAAGCTTCACTGACTTTGACATGGGCTATTTTTATTACAGGTCTTGTAGCTATTCCACTTAATGCTCAAAGTACTTGGTTCGTAAGCCCGGCAGGTAGTAATAGTAATGATGGGAGTAGCGGCACACCATGGCTTACTATTCAGTTTGCGCTTAATAGCGCAGTTGCAGGCGATACCGTAAAGGTTATGGACGACGATGATGAGAACACGGATGATTATACCGAAAACATAACTATTACAAAGAACCTGATATTAATGCGAGCGGATACTATGGGTGCTAATCCTCAAGTTAAAGCGGCAAATTCATCAGATTTCACAATCAGGATTAGTTCGAATAATGTAGTAATAGACGGCTTGGATATATATGGTGCAGCCGGATTCAGATCCGGGATTATTATTTCGGGCTTTAGCAACGCAACCGTCCAAAATTGCCGCATTGGGTGGTCTGCTACAAAAAATAATGCCAGAGGCTTTTGGGTAAGTAATGTTACTGGCTCCACGTTTAAGAATAATGAAATAACATCTACAGGTGAGGCTCTTTTTCTTCAAAGCAGTATAACAAGCAATACATTTCTGAACAATGTTATTACAACCTCTGGACCACAGATACTCCAAACTAATAGCTCAACACTAACAAGTAATAATTTTGAGGGAAACTCATTTTCAAGTACGAATGCAAACCCTACAGCTATTACTTTTAATGGAAGTGATACTCAAAATACTTTTTTTAATAATACCATTTCAGGAAGCTTTAGAAGTATTTCATTTGGTATAAATGCCACGGGAAACCGTTTTTATCTCAATGACATAACGGGTCCTATTTTTAGCAGCTCTACCTCAGGTAATTTTTGGAATTCAGAAGCAGAAAAAATCTACACACACGACGGGGGATCTCAGTTTGTTCAATTTCTTGGCAATTTTTATTCTTCACACTCAACTATTGATGCCGATGCAAACGGTTTGGCAGATGCTTCATTCAGTTTGCCCGGCAATGAACCTGTTGATGCATTTCCTTTAGCTAAGTCCCGAACCAATTTTGAGTTAGTAGATGGACGATTGATAAACATCGCTCAGGTCGACACGTTAGCAATTTCCGGTAATGTAAATATTCCGGTACTAAAAGTTACTATAGTAGCAAGTGGAGTGAATGCCCTTAGCGAGTCTATAACTGAATTTACTTTCAATACCGACGGGACTAATCTTGTTTCGGATGTAGACGCCGCTCGTTTATATCGTACAGGCCAAACCAATGCTTTTTCTACTGATTCAACTTTTGGTAGTCTGTTTATGAACCCTAATGGTTCATTCAGTTTTTCAGATTCAAAAAGTCTGGAAGAAGGCTCTAACTATTATTGGTTAGCATACAATGTTTCTTCCGGAGCATCTTCGGGGAACGTGTTGGATGCTGAAGTGACTCAGGTTACTATTGGAGGAGGTGCTGAAACCCTGTCTTCTCCTGACCCGGTTGGATCGGTTCCCATTTTTGATTCTTCAAATGAAGTAACTGGGTTATCTTTGTCTTTGGATGGAGTTAATGATTATCTAAATGTTCCGCATAGCTCAAACATTCAATTCGTTGACTCTTTAACTATAGAATTTTGGATTAAGGGATCTACTTCTTCAAGTGCTATAGTACTTGAAAAAGGAACTTTTAATAATTCTTACTATATCAATACTTCTAATGCTTTAGGCTCTTCGGGGGGATCATACCTTCTATTTGGGGTACACGCGAGTAGTAACAATGGCCGTATAATAACAGCACAAGAAGTAATGGATGGAAACTGGCATCATTTTGCAGTTACGGTCGATAGTGAACTCAATGTAGCTCATCTTTATGTTGATGGAGTGCTTAGCAAAAGCAATAACGCCTTGACTGCGAACCCTATATCAAACAATAGTAATTTATCAATTGGTTCGCGCACAGGAGTAAGTGCTTTGGCGGCTAATATAGACGAATTACGGCTTTGGAGTACGATTCGAACGCCAGAGCAAATCCGACAGAACATGTTCCAGAAATTGGTGGGAGATGAAACTGGTTTGGCAGCATATTATTCTTTTGATGAATTTTCCGTTTCTACAATTACAGATGCTTCTCCAAATTCCAATAACGGAACATTAGCGAATGGCGCCGCAGTTTCTTCTAATGTTCACCCTATCGGCACTTTTATAACAGGTGGAGAAGGTTGGAGAATATTATCCTCTCCATTTGGTAATTCTACTTATGGTTCCATTTTAGAACCACTTTGGACACAGGGCTTTACCGGAGCAGATTATAGCAGTGGAACTTCTAATGTATATGTCTGGGATGAGTCTGATCAGCAGTTCGTCTCTATTTCAGATGCAGATGATATACCTCCTTCAGGTACTGGATTTCTAACCCATGTTTATGATGATGTTAATTTTGATGACATTCCTGATGGCTTTCCTAAAAAAATAAATATTGAGGAAAAACAAAACCACGGAACAGTTGCACCAATGCTTTCTTTTACTGATACAGGGACCCTTTCCAACGATGGTTGGAATCTTATTGGGAATCCTTATGGAGCGAGTATAGATTGGGATGCTTCAACCGGGTGGGATACCACTAATATTGATGCTACCATTTATATATGGGACGATTCACAAAATGGTGGTTTAGGATCTTATCTAACATGGAATGGAATTACCGGGACCTTAGATAATGGAATTATTGCCCCATGGCAGGGTTTTTGGGTAAAAGCGAATGCCGCATCTCCTTCTTTGATGCTCAATGATTCTACAAGAACCGGTGGAGGTTTTCTTATCAAAAAAGCGCCGGTTGAACAGCTTGTATTCACATTACAGGGAAATGAGCGCTCTTCAAAAACCATTCTAGTTCTCAACGAACAAGCTAGTATCGGAAAAGATGCCTTGGATGCTTATAAACTTACTTCATTGAGTTCAAATTATCTTTCTCTTTACACTATCCTTGAAGAGGGAAGTGGTTTGGATATTAACTCCATTCCTAAAACATTAGGAGAGGCTGTTTCCTTCGATTTGGGTATTGATGGAAGTGATCTGAATGGGGAATTTACAGTCAGCTGGGGGACCAATACTTTTCCGAAAAATTTGAAATTACAATTGATAGATCGTGAACTAGAAATAACTACTGATCTGTCTTCTGAGAATGAATACAAATTCCAGCTAAATAAAGCATTAGAAGCGCAAAATATTGGCTCTCCAAAACATGCTTTAATTAGTCCGCAAGTAGTGAAAGCAAAAAATCCAGAATCAGGTTCACGCTTTATGATTAGAATTACCACAGGAACTTCAGTAAGCGATGAACCTGAAATTGAACTTCCAACTTCAGTAGAACTTCAGCAAAACTATCCCAACCCCTTTAATCCAAGTACGAGCATTGGTTTTGGACTCCCTCAATCCGCAAAAGTAACCCTGGAAGTATTCGATGTGCTCGGAAGAAAGGTTGCTACGCTACTGAATGCTCAAAACAAAACCGCTGGTCGTCACACTATAAATTTCGATGCTCGTAATCTTGCCTCCGGGATGTACATTTATCGTTTGCAGGCGGGAAGTTCCATTATTACCAAAAAACTAACCCTTATTAAATAGTAGTGAGACTATCATTATGAAAACTCTACTCTTTCTCCTCATCACATTCGCAATCATTTTAATCGCAACATCCGTTGCTATCGCCCAACCCGGACTGCCTGGCGATCCTGCTCAAGCGCCTATTGATGGCGGACTTGGTTTACTCGCAGCCGCTGGTGGGGTGTATGCTTATAAAAAGCTTAAAAAAGATGCCGGAAAGACTGATCTTTAAATCAGTTTATCAATCATTTTATTGATTTCTGTAATCTCATCTTTATTAACCAAATGCCCCATGCCCGGATAGAGTCTCTTTGTTACTTTCGCTCCCAATTCTGATAAAATTTCTTCCGTTTCATGGACTCTTTCTTTCGGGATGTGAGGATCGATGTCGCTACAACCAAGAAATACGGGAGTATCTTTAAGTGATCCTTCGTAATTTTTTGCGGACACCGAATCTCCGATCAATCCACCGCTTAGAGTAATTAAACCTCCGTAAGTTCCGGGATGTCTAGCTACAAATTCTGAAGCAAGACACGCTCCCTGAGAAAAGCCGAGAATTATAATATTCTTCTTTTCTATTCCTTCACTCAATGCTTTTTCAACCAGATCATATATAGCTTGTAATCCTGAATTCAGTCCCGGCTGGTTATTCTCTTTCGGAGCCATAAATGAATACGGATACCAGGTAAATCCGTTTGCCTGTGGTGCCAAGAATGCTATTTTGTTCTGATGGTCAAATTCGTTTGCTAAACCTAAAATGCTATCTGCACTTGCCCCCCGGCCATGAACCATAATCATAGCAACAGAGGCGTCTTTTAGATCTTTCCCTTCATGTGCAACTTTTTGATTTTGATGTGGTCCATGAAAAGGGTTTTCAGAATTAGCCTTAAATAAACTCATAATAGTTACCGTACTTAAATGTCTAACGTTGGCAATGTGTTTTCAATGATTGTACGTCTTGGTTCTAACCACGGAGGAAGCACTAATTTTTCACCAAGATGCTCAAAATCTTCATCCGAATCATAACCGGGACCATCAGTAGCAATTTCAAACAGAACACCGCCCGGTTCTTTAAAATATACAGAATTGAACCAATGACGATCTATCACCTGCGTTGGCTGAAGTCCTTTACTTAATACTTTCTCTCTCATCGTCTGCAAATCTTCAACATCTTTGGCTCTGAATGCAACATGATGAACGATTCCGCGTCCGCCTTTTCCCGGTGCTTCTTCCCCGGTTTCTATAATTACGTTTCCACCAATATTTGCTTCAGTTTCAAATCTTGTCTGATTTCCCGATGATTCTTTTTCTTTGAAGCCGAATATATCTTCAAGAACACCTGCTGTTCCTTCAACGTCAATAAGTTTTAACCGTGTAGACCAAAAACCCTGAATAGCATGCTCAACAGAAACAGTGCTTTTAAATTCACTTACTTTATCTTTAGCATCACCTACAAAAATCAAATCGATTTCCAAACCATCAGGGTCTTGAAACCGCATTGAGGGATTTCCGAAAACATCAAAGATATCAGAATGCTCGATGTCCTGATCTTTCAATCTTTTCAGCCAAAATTCTTCGGAACCTTCCGGGACTTTAAAAGCCACATTTACAGACTCGCCTGTTCCCGGATTACCTTTATGCGCTCGTGGCCATGGGAAAAAAGTTATACTTGATCCCGGTTGAGCAGCTTCATTTCCGTAAAACAAATGATAAGTAGATGGATCGTCTTGATTGACTGATCTTTTCACCAGTCTCATACCTAGTTTATTCACATAAAAATTGTAGTTCTCAGCCGGGTTTCCTGCTAGAACAGAGATGTGATGAATTCCTTTTTCGTGTTTCATTTCGCCTCCTTATTTAAAGCAATACAAATATATTAAATAGTTTAATATTAAACTAATTTTATAGCTCATTCAATCATTTAAACTATACAAAGGCAACCCTTACTTACTTCTTGATCTTATTAAGCAAAAAGTTCCTGCAGAATTTGAAGCACTTTTGTTTGAGTTGAAGAAGAAATGCTACCTAATTTTTTTATTAATCTTTGCTGATCAACCGTCCTGATTTGATCTAATACAATTTGTCCTGACTTATTCTGGAACATAAGATTTACCCGGGTTGGATAGTTTCTTTTAGAGGATGTCATAGGAGCGACTATAACCGTTCTGATATTTCTGTTCATTTCATTCGGTGAAATAACAACGCAGGGTCGTGTTTTCTTTATTTCTGATCCTTTTGTAGGATCAAGAGAAATTAAAAATATATCAAACCGAGAAACTTTTCCTTTTTTCACCACGTCCACTCAGTGTCGTCCCATTCTGAAGGGGTATCTATTTCGTTTTCATCCAGTAAATTATCATCATTTTCCTTTGCCATTTCCTTGAATGAAGATTCCCATCCTACTCTTGGCTCTTCTACAGCCTGTAAAATGATTTTATCTTTCTTTAGCAAAAGTTCGATCTCTCCATCAAGGCCACTTTGCTCGATAATCGGCTTAGGAATCCTCACTCCCTGTGAATTCCCTATTTTTATAATCTTTGTTTTCATAACTCTTCGTTTCGAACAATATAACTACAATGTAATTACATTTCAATTATTTTGAATTCATCGTGCTTTTTATGATTCTTAAATAATGAAACGTCCAAAAAATATAGACAAGGCTGTTGTTGACAACATTACTACGCACGGCGGTGATCTTCAAAAAGCACGTTATGTGGATTTCTTTTTATACTTTAAGAATGAATATGATGCTACTTGTGTAGAAATCGAATTAATCAATCTTGGATTTAAAACGGAAGTAAACCAAAATTCTTACGACAATAAGTGGGGCTGCTATGCTCATAAGAAAATGATAGTAACAACTGAAAGATTAAAAGATATCGGAGATTGGCTGGAAGCACTTGCTGAAAAATACAACGGGATTTATGATGGTTGGGGAACAGAAATCTGAATATTATTTCATCAATCTCTCAAACACATTTGGAGTTGGAGCCTCAAATTTCATACGCTCTTTGGTTTCCGGATGTACAACTGAAAGTACAGCAGCATGAAGCATTAATCGCTTAATCCCTTTTTGTTTCTCTCCATACACATAATCGCCTGCCACCGGACAACCTTTATCAGCCATATGGACACGGATCTGATTTTTTCTTCCGGTAAGCAGTTCTATTTCAATCAGGGTAAAATCTGAGTTCTCTTTTACAACTTTGTATTTAGTTTTGGCAAGTTTCCCTTCTTCCGGATTATTGATAGAGTATACTTTGTGAATGCTGTTTTCCACCAGATAGGAGCTTATAGTGTCTTCTTTTGCAGAAAGCGAGCCTTCAACTACGGCGTAATAAGTCTTGGTAAAATCTGACCAATTATCCTGAAGAAACCTTTTAGCTTGGTCTGATTTTGCGAAGATCAACACACCGGAAGTATCTCTGTCTAACCTGTGAACAATATAAATTCTTCTCTTCGACTTACTATTTCCCTTTTTCACGTACTCATTCAGCAAATAATGAGCTGTATTCACTGAAGCTTTTTCGTTGCCCATGGTTAATAATCCGCTCGATTTATCGATGACCAAAATATCATGATCTTCGTATAAAATGGTTAATCCTTTCGGGTGATAGCGTTTTGGGGACGATTTAAACTTTTTTGGGCTCATAATTTAATATACCCTTTAACTTTGTTACAAAAGAAGGGATAATCTCTCTATTTTCCTGCTCATTAAACTTTCATCGAAATCTTCTGAATGAACATCTTCGCCATAATCATCCTTGCAACCATTGCTGTTGATTTTATACTCGATCTGGTTTCCAATTATCTGAACCTGAAATCTCTCTCAAAAGAATTGCCCGATGAATTTGAAGGAGTCTATGATGAAGAGACTTACGCTAAATCTCAGGAATACACGAAAGTTGGTACTCGCTTTGGTTTTATAACCGGAGGGTTTGATTTAATTGTACTGTTAACCTTTTGGTTTTCCGGTGGATTCAACTTGCTGGACCAAATAGTTCGGGCTTGGGGATTTGGGGAATTAATCACCGGCTTAGTTTACATCGCTATTCTGATGGTCGCAAAATCAGTGATCTCTCTTCCGTTCAGTATTTATTCTACGTTTGTAATTGAAGAACGATTTGGCTTCAACAAAACTACTCCAAAAACTTTTGTGCTGGATCTTCTTAAAGGATTAGGCCTTGGGTTGCTCATCGGAATGCCTTTGCTTGCAGGAATATTGGCTTTCTTTATGTACACAGGAGATTTAGCCTGGCTCTATGCATGGGTAGCAATTACTGTATTTTCTTTGGTGATGCAATATGTGGCTCCAACCTGGATCATGCCTTTGTTCAATAAGTTCACTCCGCTGGAGGAAGGAAAACTGCGAACTGCCATAGAAGAATATACCGAGAAAGTAGATTTTCCATTACAGGGATTATTTGTAATCGACGGCTCGAAACGATCCAGCAAATCAAACGCTTTCTTTACGGGGTTTGGGAAAAATAAACGCATAGCTTTATATGATACCTTGATTGATAATCACACAAATGATGAATTGGTGGCAGTACTTGCTCATGAGATTGGTCATTACAAGAAAAAACACATCATCAAAGGGATGATTACCAGCGTTATTCAAACCGGAGCGATGTTGTTTGTTCTTTCTATTTTCCTGCAAGCTGAAGGATTATTCAATGCTTTTTATATGGATGAATTGTCAGTATATGCCGGACTTATATTCTTCGGGATGTTATATGCCCCGATTGATATGATCTTATCAGTATTCATGCAGATATCTTCTCGCAAACACGAGTACGAAGCGGATGAATTTGCTGCAACAACTACAGGCAAACCCGAAGACATGATTGCCACTCTCAAAAAACTTTCTAAGGATAATCTTTCTAATTTAACTCCACATCCTTTTTATGTATTCTTGAATTATTCTCATCCTCCGGCACTTCAACGTATTAAAGCAATTCGGGAGATTTAAAGAGAGTTTATTATATTATTGCAAACCAATTGAATGCCATGACCATTGTTATTAAAAAAAATGACGATATAAAAGAGATTAAAAAAAAGCTCAGGCTTTCTAATTCCGGAAAGAAGATGGACGCTTCTAAATATGCCGGTAAAATTAAACTTACTTTTGATCCTTTAGAATATCAGAAAAAAATCAGAGCTGAGTGGGATGAATCTGATCGTTGATACTAACATTGTGTTTTATCTGTTGGCAGGAAACAAAAAAATTGAAAGCCTACTCAACGAAACAACAGTTCACATCCCTTTTATTGTAGAAATTGAATTACTTTCACATCCATCCATAGCTCAAAAAGAGCTTGAACTTATCAGATCTTTTATCAAAGATTCGATCCAAATTCCTTATTCGGATAGTTTAAAAGAGCTTGTAATTAAAATTAGAAGAGAATCAAAAGTTAAAATACCTGATGCTTTCATTGCAGCTTCATCGCTGATGACTGACTTCCCTTTAATAACTGCTGATAGCGACTTCAAAAGCATCAATAACTTAAATCTTTTGGAATTCGAGCTAGATTGAAATCAAAATCAAAAAACATAGAAACCATTGCCATTCACGGATCTCTGGATCATTCGTCAGGATCAAAATCCGTAGTTCCTCCCATCGAAGTTTCTACAAACTTTGAGCACTCTGAAGCCGGACATCAGGATGGGGATTATTTGTACACCAGACACAGCAATCCGAATCGTCTCCAGTTGGAAAAAGTGCTCGCAGAACTAGAAAGAGGGGAAGCCTGTGCTGCCTTTTCATCCGGGATGGCAGCTATCGGAAGTGTGTTCCAAGCATTGGAAGAGGGATCACATATCATCGTTCCAAAAGATGTGTACCACGGAACCCGGAAAACACTAAATACTTTTGGTAAGCGGTGGAACTTAGAGTTCACCTATACTGACATGAGAAATCTGGAAGAAGTTCAGAAGAACATTCGTCCTAATACAAAGCTCATTTATGTAGAAACCCCTTCAAATCCACTAATGCACATAACCGATCTGGAGAAAGTGTGCACCTTAGCAAAAAGCATTAATGCAAAAGTTTGTGTGGATAATACCTGGCCTTCACCTCTCAATTTGAACCCAATTGAATTTAGTGCTGATTTGGTAATGCATTCCACTACTAAATATCTTGCAGGACATAGTGATATTTTAGGTGGAGCAATCATTTCTGCAAAACAGGACGAAATATTTGAACGAATTCGCACCATCCAACAAGGTCAGGGTGCCGTTCCGTCTCCAAGAGATTGTTGGTTATTATGCCGAAGTATTCGAAGTTTTCCGTATCGCATGCGTGCACACAATGAGAACGCAGGTAAAATCGCAGAATTTTTATCAAACCATCCCAAAATAAAAGAGACGTATTATCCCGGACTGGAATCTCACCAAGGACACGAGATTGCACGCTCTCAAATGACGGGTTTTGGCGGAATGATCTCTTTTATCTTTGATGGAAATGAACAAGAATCATTGCAAGTAGTTGCAAGCTCCAAACTGATTGCCAGAGCAACCAGCCTTGGAGGAATAGAAAGCACGTGGGAGCATCGTAAATCAAGTGAAGGCGAACATTCTCATTCTCCCGAAAATCTAATACGTCTTAGCGTTGGCTTAGAACACCCTGATGATTTGATTGAGGATTTGAAGTCGGCGCTTGCTTAAGATCATTTTGTAAAGTCTTTTTGTAATAATTTCCATATACAATCAGATATGATTTCACTTCCTCTTCTATTTGGATGAGTATCCTCAGGAATAATTATGCTGTTATAGTTTGAACCGATAGTTGAGTCAACACAAAATGATGGATCAAAAAACTTAATCTCATCCTTAAATAACGAGCTATCATCCGCCAAAAAATTGTATAAGCGCATAGTATGAAAAGACTCTTCAGCATGCGGGAAAAAACCTGTTGTCGTAATAATTAACTCGCATCCGTTTTCTTCACACCATGAATTCATCTTTTCAAAAAGCTTGACGCCCAGATTTAGAGAATATTCCGATTCAATATATAGCTGTTCATTTTTAGGAATTAAAACAGCGGTATTGTTTTGATCAAAGCTTTCTGTAAGATCAACGAAGTAAATATTTCTCCAAAGCACTTTTACAATTAGGGTAAAAAGTTCAGAATTGCCCTGAAGCCATCTATACCAGCTTTGTTTACCAAGACTTTGCATAAATCCGCGTGGCTTCCAGCGCTGGCTTTTTATCAACGAATCCCTTTGAACTACATAAATATTTTTAGAAAGCGCTCTCTCGAGATCATGAATATTTAAAAAATAAAGAATAATATCCGGCTGAATACTTACCCCGTTATACTCAAGCCACGCCGGCCAGTCCGCAAGACCAGCACCTCCAACGCCTCCATTAAGAATCTGAACAGAATCTGCTCCTGAAGTTTTCAGTTTTTCATTCAGTAAATGGATGTAGCTGCCTTCTTCCTGAAGGAGCAAGCCAAAGGTAAATGAGTCACCCAATGCTAACACTTTTTTAGCTCCAAAATCTGAAGCTGATTTTGAACTTCTTAGTCTGGAATCAGTGAAAGAATAATTAATCAGATTTCCATTATGCTCCTGACTGGCTTCCCCGCCTTTCTGATTCATCATAAATCCTTGAGGATGCATTTCTAACCACGTAACCAATTTATCCTGGGGGAGGATAATTCGAACAAGGAGTTCTGCTATACAAAGGCTTACTAATACACTAATTGTAAAGAGTAAAAGATTCTTAGAAAACTTATTAACTGAAACAGGCATTAAATTATAGAAGCAGCAACTTTAATAAATGGTATTGTACGATTATAAAATACGATATTACAGTTGGTTAACACACAAAATAATTAAAAGCGCTTTTCTGATATTAAAGGAACTATCTGTATTTTGAACTAATTAGAATAATGCTGAACTTTACAGTCCTTTGCAAAAACAGCTAAAACCGCCGTTAAGGCAACAAATTAAAAGATTTTTATGGCTAAGGTAGAAGTGGTAATGCCCCAAATGGGCGAATCGGTAATGGAAGGAACAGTAATTGAGTGGAGTAAATCCGTTGGAGATACGGTAGAAGTTGATGAAACTTTGCTCGAAATTGCTACAGATAAAGTCGACAGCGAGGTCCCTTCTCCTGAAGCCGGAACTCTTGTAGAGATCTTAGTTGAAGAAGGTGACACTATAGAAGTAGGTAAGCCGATCGCAATTATCGAAACAGATGCTGATGCCGCAGGAGAATCTTCTTCTGAACCTGAAGCCAAAGAAGAGCCAAAAGAAGAGGAGTCGCAGCCGGAAACTGAGGAAGAAAAAGCCCCAGCTACTGAAGAGACAAATTCAGGAGGTGAAGATGACGACGGAGAGCGAATTGAAGTAGTAATGCCACAAATGGGAGAGTCTGTTGTTGAAGCAACCGTTATCGGATGGAATAAATCGGTTGGAGATGAAGTTGAAGAGGATGAAACCTTGCTTGAGATTTCTACCGATAAAGTAGACAGTGAAGTACCATCCCCGTCAGCAGGAATATTGGTAGAAATTTTAGCTGAAGAAAATGACACGATTGAAGTTGGTCAGCCAATAGCGATCATCTCAACAGGAAAGGGCGCTGGCTCAGGGTCATCAGCCCAAAAAACTGATTCCGGATCTTCATCAGCAAAAAAGGAAGAAAAGAAATTATCTAAAGAAGAAGTTGCAGCAACTACTCCTGATCAATTAATGAAGAGCAATGGTTCTGATAGTTCTGCTGAGGGCTCGGAGCCACAAAGAATGGGAAGCGATGGAAGATTCTTTTCACCACTAGTTCGTTCTATTGCTAAAGAAGAGGGAATCAGGCAGGAAGAACTGGAAAGTATTGACGGCTCAGGTCAGGGCGGAAGAGTTTCGAAAAAGGATATTCTCGGATATGTTGAAGACAAAAAGAACGGAAAAGTTTCTACTCCTTCCTCTTCTAAAAGCTCTGCAGGATTAAGTAAGCCAAGCAGTTCTTCGAAATCTAACGATGGTTCTATTTCAGCCGGTCAATTAGATATCAAATCTCCATCAGGAGAAGTTGAGATCATCAAGATGGATCGTATGCGTAAAATGATTGCGGATCATATGGTGAAGTCAGTTCAAACATCGGCACATGTTACTACATTTGCGGAAGTGGACGTTACAAATATGGTGAAGTGGAGAAATGCCAATAAAGTTGAGTTTCAAAAGAAAACGGGACATAAACTTACATTCACTCCTTTATTTGTTGAGGCGATCATTAAAGCAATGCTTGAATTCCCGCTTATTAACAGTTCTGTAAATGGAGATGAAATCCACGTTAAAAAGGATATTAATTTCGGTTTGGCTGTTGCTCTTGGTAATGGAGGGGAAGGCGGATTGATTGTTCCCGTAATAAAGAAGGCTCAACAAAAAAACCTTGTCGGACTTGCAGAATCGGTAAATGAAGTAGCAACTAAAGCTAGAAGTAAGAAATTAAGTCCTGATGACCTTGTAGGTGGAACCATCACTTTAACTAACTATGGAAGTGTTGGGAACATCATGGGAACGCCGATCATCAATCAGCCTCAGGTTGCCATCATAGGTACCGGAGCTATTGAGAAAAAACCTGTTGTTCTTGAAACGGAGGCCGGAGATGTGATTGCTATCAGACAAATGATGTATCTGTCTATGAGTTATGATCACAGAATTATCGATGGCGCACATGGTGGGGCATTCCTGAACAGAATTAAGCAAATTCTTCAGGCATTCGATATGGAGCGTTCGGTTTAGATTTAATAGTCATTCTGAGCGACGGCAAAGTATGACTTCTATTTTAAATGAGACGTCCAAGTGGCGTCTCTTTTTATGTGATTATGAAAAAAGCAGAATCCATTTCAGAAATACGTAATCTGGTTCAAGAGCTAAAATCTCAGGGGAAAAAAGTAGCTTTTGTACCCACAATGGGTGCGTTGCATGACGGACATCTTTCCCTGATTAAAATGGCACATAAGCACGCTGATGCAATTGTTGTTTCCATTTATGTAAATCCAGAGCAGTTTGCGCCTCATGAGGATTTCGGAACTTATCCCCGAACAATTGAAGCTGATCTAAAGCTCTGTGAGAAAGAGAATGTTGCTGTCGTTTTTATGCCGGACACTGAAACTATGTATGGTTCTGAAAAAAAATACATGAGTATTGATATTGAAGAACTGAATGTTCATTTAGATGGAGGAAGTCGGCCAGGTTATTTTCAGGGAATTGCTTTAGTTGTAAATAAACTCTTCAACATTGTTAATCCCGATGTGGCCGTATTTGGACAAAAGGATTATCAACAGTATCGTGTTATTGAGCAAATGGTGAAAGAATTCAACCATGACGTGGAATTATTGATGGCTCCAATCGGACGAGCAGAAGACGGCTTAGCTCTCAGCAGCAGAAATATGTATTTATCAGGTGAAGAAAGAGCTATTGCCCCAAGCTTACACCGGGCGTTAACTTATGTAGCTCAACAAATTGAAAATGGAGTCATGGAGCCTGAGTTATTGATTACCCATCAAAAAGACGAGTTAGAAGCAAAAGGGTTTAAAAATGACTACCTGACAGTTTGCTCTTTAGACAATCTGCAACCGGTAACATCTCTTTCAAAAAATAACAAATATGTACTTGCGATAGCGGCATATTTAGGTAAAACAAGATTGATTGACAACTTAATCATCGAAACTTGAAGGTATAAACAATGCAAATAACCATGTTTAAATCAAAATTGCATCAGATGGTGGTTACTGAGGCAAACCTGATGTATGAAGGAAGCATAACAATAGACCAGGATTTGTTAGAAGCTGCTGATCTTCTGCCCTATGAGAAGGTGCAGGTTGTAAATATAACTAACGGATCTCGTTTAGAAACGTACACGATCCCCGGAGAGCGTGGAAGCAGGATATGTTGTATGAATGGAGCAGCTGCTAGACTTACAGAAATTGGAGACCGTATTATTGTTATCAGTTATGCTGAAATGACCAGGGAAGAAGCTAAAAATCATAAACCTACGGTTGTAATTGTGGATGAAAATAATGATCCTAAGGAAATATTAGACGAAACTAAGTATGCCTCTTCTTATGATCTTAATTCCGGAGCACTTGACAATACAATCAAATAACAATTGGTTTTAATAGCTCACTATTTAGCTTTTTCTATCATGCAGGTTAATTTTCTTGAATGAATATTCCTTTATTTAATAAGCCTCCTAAGGCTGAGAGCGTTCTGGCAAGTTCCAAAGACGGCCTGGGAACATTTGGGGGGGTTTTTACTCCGTCCATTCTTACTATCCTGGGCGTTATCATGTACCTTCGTTTTGGATGGGTGGTTGGAAATGTGGGTCTTATTGGCACGTTGATCATTGTAACGCTATCAACTACAATTACATTTCTTACTGCTCTTTCTATTGCTTCTATTGCTACAGATCAACGTGTAAGGGGTGGCGGCGCTTACTATATGATAAGCAGGTCACTTGGAATTGAATCCGGGGGAGCGATCGGTATTCCACTTTATATAGCACAGGCTTTATCTGTAGCGCTGTATACTGTAGGATTTGCAGAGAGTGTTGTACAGGTTTTCCCTTCTTTAAATTTTAAAATAGTTGGCCTTGCAACAACCATACTGGTAACAGTTCTTGCTCTTGTTTCAGCAAAGACAGCTATTCGGGCTCAATATTTTATAATGTTTGGCATCGTATTGTCATTGCTTTCGCTGCTTCTTGGGAAACCAATTGAGCCTACTGAAATAGAAATGTGGGGAGCAGCAGATCGTAACTCGGAACCCTTTTGGGTGGTTTTTGCAGTTTTCTTTCCCGCTGTTACCGGAATTATGGCTGGAGTAAATATGAGCGGTGATCTAAAAGAACCAAGCAAATCAATTCCTTTGGGTACTTTTGCAGCTGTTGGAGTTGGGTTTCTGATTTATATGGGTTTGCCAATCATTTTAGCGAACAGGGCTGATGCACTTACTTTGATTGAAGACCCTCTCATCATGCGACAAATGTCTTATTGGGGAGATGCTATTTTAATAGGAGTTTGGGGTGCCACTTTATCGAGTGCGTTAGGAAGTATTTTAGGTGCTCCGCGGGTTTTACAGGCGTTGGCCAGAGACCGTGTTTTACCAAAATGGATGAACTTTTTAGGACAAGGGTCAGGAGAAGATGACGCTCCCCGAATGGGTACTATTGTAACTTTAGGAGTTGCTTTAGCGGCTGTTTATTTCGGTAATCTGAATCTAATTGCACCTGTACTTACAATGTTTTTTCTAACTACTTATGGTGTGTTAAACATAACTGCAGGAATTGAACGAATTCTAGGAAGTCCGTCCTTTCGACCGAACTTTAAAGTGCATTGGATTTTCTCTATAGTGGGAGCAATAGGTTGTATTGCTGTAATGTTCCTCATCAACGCAACCGCTACAATAGTGGCGTTTATTTTTGTGCTGGTGATCTATTTTTGGTTAGAGCGAAGAGAACTGGAATCAACCTGGGGTGATGTGCGTCGTGGAATATGGATGGCAATTACCCGAGCAGGCTTGTTGAGAATCAGAATGGAAGAAGATGCAAAAAGTTGGCGACCAAACCCTTTAGTCCTGTCTGGTGCTCCAACAAAAAGATGGCATTTAATTGATCTTGCTTCATCAATAACTCATAATAGAGGTTTACTAACCGTTTCCACTGTGATAACAAATGACGCTGTTTCTGCTGATCATCAAAACGTAATGGAGGGAAACATTCGAGAGTTTTTAGCTAAAAGAGGGATTCAGGGACTTGTAAAAGTGATAGCTGCTGATGACCCTTTTGATGGAGGTAAAAGACTTGTCGAAGCATATGGACTAGGAGCGTTGGTTCCAAATACCATTATTCTGGGAGATAGTGAAAACGAAGAGATAAGAAAAGATTATTGCGAAATGATATCTACTTTTCATCGATTACAACGCAATGTTCTTATTGTTCATGATGATAAGGACAATGGCTTCGGAAATAAAAAGAGAATTGATATCTGGTGGGGTGGTCTGAAAGGAAACGGAGGTCTGATGATGATTTTGGGTTATCTTTTAAAAACCAGCCGTAGCTGGTATGATGCTGATGTTTACTTAAAAATGGTAGTAGGTTCTGAAAAAGGAGCTGAAGATGCCCAAAAAAATCTTACTGAAATCAGTCGGAAACTTAGAACAGGAACTAAAGCAGAGGTTATAGTCTCGAACGGTAGATCTTTTGATGAAATTCTGCATGCATCTTCCCAAGAAACAGATCTTATTTTTATGGGAATGGCTGAACCGGACGAAAAATTTCTTAGCTATTATGGCAGTATTCAAGAGAGATTAAAAGGTCTACCTACAACTATTCTTGTGCTTGCCGGAGAGGAAATTTCTTATGGGGAAGTACTTTATCAACAGGATGAGTTTCAAGAAGATTGATAATTTCTGTAAAAAAAACAGATGTTATAAAACTATATTATTAGTAGATTCGTCTAAAGCTAAATTAGTATTTTAGAGAAATTTAATTGTCCACTTATATGCAGAAAAAATTTATCGTCCCCATTGGATTAGTACTCGCCCTGATAGCCCTTTGGGTTGTATTTGGTGGAGAAAAAGATGAAACAGCAGAGCTTTATACTACGCCGCGGCAAGGGGAGTTTGTTGTAGAAGTTATAAGTACAGGCGAACTCCGAGCAAAAAATTCTACGGAAATAAAAGGTCCTCAAGGAGTTCGGGATTTTCGGATTAATAACATGAAAATTCAAAGAATGATCCCTGAAGGAACGGTTGTAGAAAAAGGCGACTTTGTTGCAGAGTTAGACCGCTCTCCTATTTTAGCAAAGATGCAGGATGCTCAGTTAGAGGTACAACAAGCTCAATCTCAAGTTACACAAGCTCAACTGGATAGTACGTTAACCCTCTCTCAAGCCAGAGACAATCTTATAAACTTAGATTATGCTCTGGAAGAACGTCAAATTGCTGTTGATCAATCAAAATATGAGTCACCGGCTGTTCAAAGACAAGCAGAGATCGAACTTGATAAAGCAAAACGAACACTTTCTCAGGAAAAGAAAAACTATCAAACTAAAGTAAAGCAAGCTGTAGCTAAGATTAGCGAGATTGAGGCAGAGCTTTCAAAAAAACAAAATGAGCTAAATAAAATCCGAGCTCTAATGGGTGAGTTTACTGTTTATGCTCCTGACAAAGGAATGCTTATTTATAAAAGAAGCTGGAACGGAAATAAAACTACCGTCGGGGAAGAAATAAGTGCCTGGAATCCAATCGTAGCTGAACTTCCTGATTTTACGGTTATGGAATCTCTTACTTACGTTAATGAAATTGACATTCAGAAAGTAAAAGAGGGACAAAAAGTTGTAGTTGGCTTAGATGCTGTACAGGGCAAGGTACTTGACGGAACCGTAACAAGCGTTGCAAATATTGGAGAACAACGCCCCAATTCTGACTCAAAAGTGTACGAAGTGATCATCGAGATCGCCGGAACAGATAGTTTACTACGCCCGGCAATGACAACAAGTAATGAGGTTAGAGTTGATTATCTGGATGACGTGCTTTCTATTCCTTTGGAAACGATTCACGCCCAAGATTCGCTAAGTTTTGTATTTGTTAAAGACGGTCTTGGAGCGTCCATGCAACAGGTAGAGTTGGGATTGATAAATGAAAACGAAGCGGTCATCTACCGTGGTTTATCAATCGACGACAGATTATTTCTCTCAATGCCGGAAGACACTTCTGGTATAAAAAAGAATTACCTGAAAGAAGATATTACTTCAAATAACTAAGGCGATTGTGCTACAAAAAATACTCTATAATTTTGACATCGCCATTGAAGCTATTCGAAGAAATAAACTTCGAGCTTTTTTAACATCATTAGGAATTATTTTTGGGGTTGGGTCGGTAATAGCGATGCTTGCTATAGGAACCGGCGCTCAGCAGGAAGTGCTTTCCCAAATGCAATTACTTGGTACTAATAACGTAATTATACAGCCTGTAATTGAACAACAGGAAGGCGATGTTGACGAAGAGAACGGAACCGAGGATGCTAAGCGATTTTCTCCAGGACTAACCCTTGAAGATCTTAGAAGTATTCAGGATGTGCTACCTGAAATTGAGTTTGTAAGCCCTGAAATTGTTTACGAAACCAATTTTATCCGTAATGCGCGTATGAGGACAGGGAAACTGGTTGGAGTGAATGATGATTATTTTAATATAAATAACTTTGAAATTGTAAGTGGCTCTGGCTTTTCCGATACCCAGATTGAAAATTCATCGCCTGTTTGCGTGATCGGTTATGATGTTCGATCCAAGTTTTTTGCAGGGCAAGATCCCATAGGTAAGAAAATTAAAGTAGGACATCTTTGGCTTACGGTGGTCGGCGTTCTTAAAAAACGAGAGTTGACCACAGAGAATATTGAAAGTTTGGGAATAAGAAATTATAACCTCGATATTTTTTCGCCAGCTACTACCGTTTTATTACGATTCAAAAACCGTGCTTTGGTTACAAAAAAAGACTTAGGAGGCAGCCGATCTACCGTCTTTTTTGGAGGAGGAATGATGGTAAGCAGTAGCAGTTCAGGGGGAGGTGATGGTGATGGAAATAACAATCAACTCGATAAGCTTATAGTTCGCGTCAGCGATACAAGATACAGCGTTCCGATAGCTGAAGTTCTTTCCAGAATGTTGAAAAGACGTCATAATAATGTTATTGATTTTGAGATCATTGTGCCGGAGCAACTATTACAACAAGAACAAAGAACGAAGCGTATTTTCAATATAGTTCTTTCTTCAATTGCGTCTATTTCATTGATTGTTGGAGGAATTGGAATTATGAATATTATGCTAGCTTCAGTGGTGGAGCGCTACCGAGAGATTGGCGTGCGCATGGCTGTTGGAGCACAGAAGAAAGACATTGAATTACAGTTCTTAACTGAAGCCCTCACCATAAGTATAACGGGTGGAATATTAGGAATTATGTTAGGGATGATCTTTAGTTTTGCGATTGAAGCAACTGCCGATATTGCAACTATAGTAACCCCAAGCTCTATTTTTATATCATTTGGCGTTGCCCTTTTAATAGGAGTTGTGTTCGGATTCTTTCCTGCAAAACGCGCCGCTCAACAAGATCCAGTACACGCTTTAAGACATGAATAAACGACTTTTACTATCCATTTTCGGAATATTAATACTCGGAGCTTCTCAGCTTTTTGCTCAAACTGAGCGACGCTTAACGCTGCAAGAAAGCATAGAGATCGCTAAAGAAAACAGCCCGCTTTCAAGAGCAGCAACATTTAGTTTAGTAGCTTCAAAGTGGAGGTATAAATCGTTTAGAGCAGACCTCCTTCCTAGCCTGAATTTAACGGGAAACATTCCAAACTATACTTTGGGCAATCAATCTGTAAATACATCCAGCGGTATTGAAAATGTAAGTTTTAATAACTCGAATGCTAATATTGGAGCTTCCATTAATCAAGCCATTATGCCGACCGGAGGTACTGTTTCTATTACTTCTAGATTAAACCGTTTGGGAGTTTTCCGTGGTGAAGATAGATATGAATGGTCGAGTACTCCTGTAAGTATTGTGTACAATCAACCCTTGTTCCAGTACAATAATTTAAAATGGAGAAACAAGATTGAACCATTACGCTTCAAGATAGCGGAGAAGCAATTTGTTGAAGACCTTGAAGATCTCTCTTTTACCGTTGCTCAAAATTTCTTTGATGTTTTAATTTCAAAGATTAATGTCGAGATAGCTGAGCTTAATGTAACAGTGAACGATTCTATCTATAATATCTCAAAAGGGCGTTACGAAGTTGGTAGTGTTGCTGAAAATGATTTACTCCAAACGGAGCTTGCTTTCAGAAACGCTGAATCATCACTAACAAATGCAAAACTAAACTACCAACGAGCAGAGGAAAATTTTAAAGCTTTGTTAGGTCTTGATGACGATGTAATTATTGAGATCGAATCACCGGAAACGACCCCAAATGTTGATCTGAATTTTGACAAAGCTTTGGCTTTAGCATTAGAAAACAATAGTCAATCGTTGCAGTTTAGATTGGATGAGATTCAAGCAAATCAGGCTTATGATCAAGCAAAAAGAAGTGGAAGTTTTACGGCAAACCTTCGAGCGGAATATGGACTGAATGATACAGCAGTGGATTTTGCCAATGTTTATGATAACCCTGGAGATCTAAAATCTTTCAATGTAGGTTTTCAAATTCCAATTTTTAATTGGGGCAAAAATGTTGCTCAGGTAAAAGCAGCAAGAAATCAACAACTCGCCACTGCTAATAACATCGAATATCAGCGATTACAATTCGAACTTAGTATTCGAAGTACCGTTCGTGAATTTGACCTTCTAAAAGGACAGGTTGATCTTGCTTCTATTTCTGATAATATAGCTGAACGCAGATATGAAGTAGCTAAGAATCGTTATCTAATTGGTAAAATAGATATAACTAATTTATTTATCGCACAAAATGAAAAAGATAGTGCACGAAGAAACTACATACAGTCTCTTAGAAATTATTGGACCGGATACTATAATCTTCGCCGTTTAACTTTATATGATTTTGCTGAAGACGCTCCTATTTATCATGAAATTGATCTTTAATTAAGGTCGGTAAAATTTCAGTACTTCCTTTCAATTTGCTACTTTGTACTATCAATCAAATGAAAAGTAGCTTATGAAATACTGTTTTACTATTGTTTCCCTATTGTTAGTTCTGAATTGTTCTAATAAAACTATGGACATCGATTTTGAGGCTTTACCCGATGATGTACAAACTATATCGTTGCTAGGAGACTCTCTTGAAACCGATCCGTCGATGTTGCCTCAAACACTTGCCGAAAGAATAGACTCTCTTATCCAATTGGAAAGATCAATGGATTCAGAATCAGATGCTATAATTTGGGAAGCTCGATATCTAGGATATACAGGGCAATACAGAAGAGCTGTAGATTTACTTTCTAAAAGAATTAAATCTGATCCCGAGAACCCCGAATTATACCGCCATCGCGGACATAGATATATTACACTACGTGCATTTGACAGAGCTATTAAAGACCTGAAAAAAGCTGCGGAACTTATCAGAGGTGCGGAAGACATTGTAGAGCAAGATGGGCTCCCGAATGATTTAAATAAACCAACGAGCACCTTGCATACTAATATCTGGTATCATTTAGGGCTGGCATATTATTTAACGGAACAGTATGAAAAAGCCCAACAAGCTTACGTTGAATGCATTAACGCAAGCACAAACGGTGACATGCTTACAGCGGCGCTTTATTGGTATTATATGAGTTTGAGACGCGATGGACAGGATGAGTTTGCAGGAAAGATTCTTGAACCTATTGAGGCTGAAATGGATATTATTGAAAATGACAGTTATCATAAATTACTCCTTGTTTTCAAGGGGCAGTTTAATCCTGATATGATTCTCGACTCAGAAAGTGACGCATTGAGCAATGCCACCATTGGTTATGGAATTGGAAACTGGCACTACATAAACGGAAGAACTGATCGAGCAAACGAAATCTGGCAAGAAGTTTATGATGCAGGGAATTGGGCTTCATTTGGGTTTATTGCAAGCGAAGCAGATTTATTTAGATTAGATAAAAAAGTCAGTGATCGCTAAACATAGAACCGGTTTGGTGTCGGTGTTTGGGAAGAGATTTAAATTAAGATTTTTTTGATCTCATTTATAACTTCGTCGATATTCAGGAGGTATTTTTCTCGAAAAGAGATTAGCTAGATTTTTTGCGGTTCTATGATTTGCTAGATCTCCGGTTGTCGACCTCTCATCGTACCACAACAAACGACCTGTATCTAAATCAAAAATATATAAACTCCCGAGAAGGTAAGATGATTGAAAAGCATAAGCATTTCCGAGTGTTGCCAAGGCGGTTAAAAAAGCCTGTCCCATTTGCTTTCCAATGGGAGTATTCACCCCTTCAATTCGACAAACGAAAAGAAGGTTTTTAGGTACATACGGAAGTTGTTCTTCTTTAAGATGCCAGGCAGCAGAATCTTGCATTGAGATCATTATACGTTCTTCCATTAAAGGATCATCTTGTAACGCCAAACTTCTGTAGAAAGGCGCGTCAATAACTTTAGCGGTATCGACCGTTGTTGAGTCTGTTACTAAATCAGCAACTTCCGCTTGGGAACCTTCTGCCAGGAATAAACCTGAGCTGGCATAAAAAGTATTATCTATTTCAATATCCTTTTCAGTGAGAAGCTCTAAAAAGCGAGTTTGAAAAGCCTCAGCAACAGTGATTTGGCGATCGTAATCGATAGTAGAGCGACGTCTGGAATTTTCGATAACTACTACATCGACGGCAAGGATGGCATGATCAAACTCTTTAGCCTGTTTTTTGAAAGCAGGATATTCACGTAAAGGATTATAAGAAGGGGTGCACGAGCTAAAAACCAAATTTATGATTAATAAGCTTAGAATAATTGGCCATCTCATAGCTTTTGCTCTCCTATTAGTTTCCTAGTAAAAATACCGCGTTACCAAATAACAGCTTCCCATTATGCCAGAAACCACGAAAAAGCGGATTGTCAATCATGTAAACCACTTTACCCGAACCCATATTCTGAACTCCGAAAGAAAGAGAGTTTTTAAGATTTTCTTTAGCATCGGCCCCAACGAACCCACTTCTATGTGCATCTTCCTTTGCTGCACCTACATTCCATCCGCTATCCAAATACTCATAACCTGTAGAGCCAAGCTTTAAGGACATATATTGTTCGTTATAGCCAAAGGCTAATGGGTGAGTATTATCCATTGTAAGTTCGAAAATTGATCCTGCATTTAGTCTTGAAGCTGACGCCCTTCCGGATTCCCCGTATTTTTTCAATTTATCATTTGGATCTTCTTCCTTTTTCTCGTCATCATCACTGTCAGAAGATTTTCTTTTTAAACTGAACCCATCTTTTCCGGCTAAAAATCCGTTTGCTCCCTCCATGGCAATCAAGGTTCCTCCACCTTGAATCCACTCCTTAAGATCAGAGAGTCCGTTCTCATTAAAAGTACTATTATATGAGCCTGAAGGCATTATCATAACATCGTAATCATCCCAATCAATAAACCCAAGATCATCCCGATTAATAAGGCTTACCGGATAATCGATTTGTTGATCAAAATAATGCCAGATATGACCAACCATATTTGAACTTGTTCCATCTCCGGAAATTAAACCAACTTTTGGAGCAGTTAAAAATTTAACCGAAGAAGAGCCGAAATCTTTTCCCGAGGTAACAAATCCGGTAGCAACAGGAGTAATTAATCTTCCAAATTGATCGGCGGTTCCTTTTACTATAGCGTCAAAATCATCACCCAGTTTTTCGTTGCCATTTCTGGTTATTATCAGCGTGCCGCGATCATAATTCGTACCATTCAAAGTAAATGCTTTTTCAGCATAACGAGCATTTATTCCTTTTTTAAGAAGCGCGCCTAAATACTTTAAATCTTCTAGAGAATTCCATTTCGACAAATATGCATAGGGTTTGTAGAGGCTTACTGATACAACAGCGGTTGTGGTATTTGATACTGGTTTTTGAGTCACATTTCCTTTTACTGCGTATCCTTCAAGTCCAAATGCGTAATGCGCTTCCCATGCAGTAATATCGTAGGTAAGAGAATCAACCAGTTCCGGCTTTGGTTCAAACAATACTCTAACCAAGGTTCCTTGAGGTTGAAAAGTGCTGATCACGTAATCACCCTCTTCAATATTAACCCTTCCGGTTTCTCCTGTAGTGTAATCGAATCCTTGTATTCTAGATGCACTGCTTGCTTCTCCAAACTCAATATTTTGGCGAATCAGGTACTGCAATAGACCGGCAATTTTATCGGGATTACTGGATTTTTTTACAATAAATGTTTTGTACTCGCCGGCACCATTATCTCTGGTTTGTTTAAAGTAGTTTGCGAACTCATCCACCACTTTTTCTTTATTTTTAGCTGTAATCTCTACCGTAGAAAGCCCTGTTGTAGAATGATGAGTAAGTCTGTCCCAAAGCCTCAACGTGTCTCCCTCAACTGTTCTAACGCCCAGACCTCCGCGGCTATGTCCCGCTTGCTCGTAAGTCATTCCGATAGCTCCGTTGAATGTTGGCCATGTATCACCGTAACTTGGATAAAACAGGTCAAAAATTTCGCGGGTAAAATACAACCAGTTTTCCTGATCAAAGTATTTCGCATGATTCTTACCGATCATCGTTTGATACTCACGTTGCCAGTCTGTAATCGCAGTATGAAAGGGCTCTGCAGCCGGAGCAAAATAATATGGAGAATTAAACCCTTGTTCATGAAAATCAACGTGCACATGTGGCATCCAATCCAGGTATACCCGTATTCTTTGTTGAGATTCAACTTGTGTTTGCCAAGCCCAATCTCTGTTTAAGTCAAAGTAGTAATGATTGGTTCTGCCTCCCGGCCATGGTTCACTGTGTTCTCTGGATTCCGGATTAACATCAGGTTTTGATCCAGTTACGGACTTGTTCCAATACACATATCGATCACGACCATCAGGATTGATCATCGGATCCATGATAACCATAACATCATTCAGCCATTCGCTTTTATCTGTAATCAAAGTATAGATCGTGTTTATTGCAGCTTCGCTTGATGAAGTCTCATTTCCATGCACATTATAGCTTAACCAAACAATGGGGGTTTTGTCGGCTGTTGGTTCTCCATCGATAAAACCAACTCGTTTTAAATTGTTAGTTCTGATTTCCTCCGATCGATTTTGATTATCCGCAGAGGTAACAGTAGCAAACACTAACTCCCTTCCCTCATAAGTTTCTCCGTAATTCTTAAGGCTCACCATATCAGAATTTTCAGCGACATGAGTAAAATATGCATGCACTTTATAATGAGGTGTCCATTGCTCTCCTAGTTCATATCCAAGAAATTCAGAAGGAGATTGCAACTGTGCAAAAGCAGCGGTGGGTAAGATAAGAAGCAAAATTAAAGCTTTAAAACTTCGATACATATTGTGATGATTAGGAATTAAAAATTTAAAATTGAGAATTAATCTAATATCTATCCTTAATTTTAAATTTTTCATTGTTTTTAAGTTCTTCTTCGATTTGGTTTTTTACATCATCCATAATCGGGTTTGGAATAGGAACAGTCAAATTATAATGAACGATTTTCCATTCATTATTTACTAAAACCAACACTCCTATTCCTCTGCTTGGACCTAGATTCGGGGTGGATAGCTCTTCATCAAACCAAGCTGTTTTTCCATTTTTTGAAATGTTTACGTGACGACTTACAGGTGTAAAACTCCAAGCTTTCCCACGATCAAAGAAAGGTTTACTATAAGCTTTAAATTCTGAAACAGTCCAACGTTCGGTAGCATCGGTGCCCATAAAAATAGAAGTGGAATCAGCAAAATAACCAAAATAACGATCGAAATCTGCTTCAGCCGCTGCATTATGCCAATTATTCATTACAGTCTGAACATCTGTTATATATTCAACCTTTTCTTCTTTTGATGGGTTACCTGTACATGCCAAAAGCAGGATTGTGCAGAGAGTTAATAGTTTTTTGCAGTCAAAATTTTTCATAGATGGATTTTACAGCTTACTTTTCCTTTGAACAACTCTTTTGGAAATTTTTACTGCAACCTTTAGTAATAATAATTCTATGCTTTTTAAAATACCGATATTGATTCTTTTTCTCTTTAGTCTTTCTTCTGAAATTGTGATGAGACACGATGTTGACGACTCGGAGTATATCGCACTAGCAGAAAAATATGCAGGTTCTGTAGTACGATTAAATGCAGGATGCGGGACTTTTATGCTTCCAAATGTTATTCTAACTGCGGCACATGTAGCATCTATTCCTCAAATTGGTGATGACGTTACAGTAAACGGAATTAAATATGATATCAAAAAAATTATCAATCATCCCGATTTCAATATCCAAAGAAGCATCGCTAATGATATAGCCATCATTATTCTTGAAGAGGAAGTTCCTGACATAGAATTGGCAAAATTGTATGTAAGTACTGATGAGGTTGGTAAAGAAATAATTTTTGCAGGAACAGGTTGGGCTGGCACCGGAGATAAAGGAATGATAGATGGTTCAATAAATAAGGATCGGAAAATGAGAGCAGCCCAAAATAAAGTAGACGGAATTCGGGAAGATGGTTTTATCCGGTTTACTTTTGATGCCCCCGATTCGGGAGAAGCCTTGCCATTAGAGGGAATAAGCGGTCCCGGAGACAGCGGTGGGCCTGCACTATGGTTTGACGGAGATCAAGCATTTATCATGGGTGTAAGCTCTCATCAAAACGGCAGAGGAATGGGAAAACCGGAAGGGGTTTATAATGTGTATGAATTTTATACCAGAGTTTCTGAGTTTACAG
The DNA here is from genome assembly GCA_965216175.1 of Balneola sp. GTDB lineage: Bacteria > Bacteroidota > Rhodothermia > Balneolales > Balneolaceae > Balneola. The sequence goes on along the minus strand of OZ244140.1, from coordinate 3,392,845 downwards.
ATTGGATTGAGACCGAGTTAAAAAACAACGATATTGACTTGAACTAAAATTTCATACTGCTAATACTAAATACACTAACTATAAATTTTTTTGTGTTTTCGTGAATTAGTGGCAAAAGTAAAAGAATATGCCAAGCAATCAAGACGTCGCCTCCAAACTTCGGGAAGTTTTTCAACTCATGCAGCTTGCCGGTGAAAATCGCTTTAAAGCCATCGCTTTCGATAAAGCTGCTCTTACTGTTGATGGAATGAGTGACGATATCAACGAGTATATCAACAACAAAAATCTGACCGATATAAAAGGAATTGGTAAGTCGATTGCCGAAGATATTTATGCTTATGCTGATACAGGAAAAATGCCCGTGTTGGAAGCATTCCGTGAAAAAATTCCTCCGGGATTATTAAAATGGACAGAAATATCGGGCCTTGGCCCAAAAAATATTCTCAAAATTCATGAGACTTTCGGTATCACTGAAATTGATGAACTTAAAGAACTCATCAATAACGGAGAGCTGGCAAAACTACCGGGACTTGGTGGAAAATCTGCAGAGAAAATTCAGAAATCCATCGAATGGATGGAAAAGTATGATGAACGTTGTAGGCTGGATGAAGCTCAGAAAATTGCAGATGATATTTTTGCCAGTCTGAAAGATCTGGAAGGTGTTCAGCAAATTGAAGTGGCCGGATCACTTCGTCGCTCCAAAGAAACCATTGGCGATATCGACATTCTTATTGCCGCCGATGAAAAGCATATTTCCGGATTATTTGAAGTGTTTACCAATCATGGAAGAGTAACCGAGATTCTTGGAAAAGGTGATACTAAGAGTTCTGTTCGTACTACCGATGGTCGCCAGGTTGATCTCAGAATTGTGAAACCTGAAAATTTTGCAGCAGCTTTAATGTACTTCACGGGAAGCAAAGAGCATAATGTAGAGATGCGATCCCGAGCTAGAAATAAGGGAATGAGTTTGAATGAATATGGTTTGTATAAACTCAAAGATGATGGAGAAACGAATTGGGATGCTCCTCAAGATTTCAAGACGGAATCTGATATTTATCAATTATTGGATTTAAATTTTGTACCCCCTGAATTGCGTGAAGATCGTGGAGAGTTTGAGATCTTTGACAAACAAGAATCTTTAGATTTAGTTACTGATGGAGATATTCGGGGAGTAATTCATGCCCACAGTACCTGGAGTGATGGAAAGTTCTCCATCAAAGAAATGGCGGAGGCTTGTATTGAAAGAGGATACGAATATTTAGGATTAACCGATCATTCCCAAACTGCAGCCTACGCCGGAGGATTAAAACCCGATGAAGTAAAACAACAGTGGGATGAAGTAGATGAACTTAATGAAGTTTTCAAATCCACAGGAACAAATTTTGTGATATTTAAAGGAATTGAATCGGATATTCTTGCTGATGGAAGTCTGGATTACGAAGGTGATATTTTGGAAGGTTTCGACTTTGTGATTGCCTCTGTTCATCAATCTTTGGAAATGCCTGAAGACAAAATGATGGAGCGCTTCAGAAATGCTATTAAGAATCCATATACTAGAATTATTGGTCACCCAACTGGTCGCTTATTGTTGAAGCGGGAAGAAAGTAAGATCGACCTAAACGAATTGGTTGCTTTAGCGGCAGAGCACAATACCGCTATTGAGATCAATGCAAATCCACGAAGGCTAGATCTGGACTGGAAATTCGGAAACAAAGCCAAAGAAGTTGGAATGATGACTTCTATAAATCCTGATGCGCATAATATCGATGGTATTGACCTGATGAAATACGGAGTTCGCATTGCTCGAAAAGGTAAATATGAGAAAGAGCGCGTTTTGAATACAAAGAGTGCTGAAGAGGTACTTAAATTCTTCAAAACTCAATAGATGGTTTTACTTTGAAAATATTAACCATTTTAATAGCTAGTTTTTTTATTTCTTATAACACGTATTCACAACCGTTATCCTCTATAGAAATAGGGGGTAGTCTTTATTCTCCATCTCTTCAGGATAAATCTTACTCTTCACGTTGGGCTCTTAGCAATGCTTATTCCTTTCAACTTAGAGCTCCATACTATAAAGGTTTAATCATAGGAATCGAAGTTACTTATTTTGATTACGAAAAAAAATTAGAAGCATATTCAGATATCTATGCAATCAATTATTCACTACTGTTTGGAGTCAACACGTTTAGGAAAAAAAGGATTAATGTTCTCTTAGGAGTAGAAACAGGTATTCAAGAAATTTGGCTGTTAGACCTTAGTCCTATATATAATCCAGATGAAAGAGAGCTTTATTATTCCTTGATTATGGAGCCACAAATTTTAACCGAAAAAATTATTTTTTTTGGCAGTTTAAAATACCAAAAGGTTTTTAATTTTAGAAGGCAGCATATCCTTTATGTAGGATCTGGTATTAGAATTAGGGTTAATTTACCGAGGAAAATACAGGAATTTATTAAGTGAGCTATCTTATATCTTCAATAAAAACAATTTTATTTTTTATTGTTCTAATGACCTCTATTAAAGCTAATGCGCAGAGCATGGTTTTAAAACCTTCCGACCTTATTAATCCTTGGATGAACTTGAGTGAGTGGATAATAAGAAATGCGAATTTAACTTATGATAGTTATGACATTAATACCTTCAATGTCCACTGGAATACTTATTCCAGCAGAATAGACGTAGTTCCTTTAATTTTTATTGATGGCGTTAAGTATAATACTTCACTTATAGAATCAAATAACTTAATAATTCCAAATATATCTCCAAACACCATTGATTCTATTATAGTTAATTTAGATGAAAAGTATGTTAATGGATATTTTGCTGAAAAAGGAAGTATTCAAATCTTCCTTAAGAAAAAAGGTAGCTCCTTATATTATGAAAAAGGTTTGGCTAACGAAATAAATGATCCAGGACCTCACTCAAGTTCTGAGTTAAAATCGCAAAATGTTGAAGTGATTGATATTTCAGAAAAAGCTACACTTTGGTTTCCAAAAAAATGGAAGTCTTCATTGGCATTAACTAGAAATAGGTATTCAAGAACTAACTTTCATATCTATGATGATGAAGTTAACAGAAGGCTTTTTACAAGAACACTTGCTGATGATAATTCAGGTGATATTAGACTTCAGAGGAATCTTATAAACAATGCTTTATTAACCAATAGTTTTACAACCAACTCAATCGATGTTCGGTTATTAACTTCTTATACAAATAAAAACAATTACTATTTATGGAGTCCTCTTGCTGGAATTGAATTGCCTTTTAGTATGAAAAGATTTCAAACAGGAGTAAATATTCAACCAAAAAGTATAGGTTTTTTTAAAGGTTTTAGTACGCATATAAGCCACTCAAATTATGATAGCTTGTATAATGCTGGGTCAAAAGCTTTTGAAATGGAAGAACTTTCATTTGATCAATCTATGGCATTTCAATTTTCTAAAAAAATAAGCTTGAATATTGAAACTAATATTCAAAAATGGAGCGATCAGATTACCTTGAAAAGCAATTACACCTCAAGCTGGAAAAGCTCTCTTATATATCAGGATAATTTTCAATACTTGCTTCAAGTAGGGAATTATGAGCAAGGTGTTAGTATAAATTCTTTGAAAAATGGCTCTTCAATTAGTTTTAATACATTTCGTATAAATCTAAATAGATTGGGATATAACTACACTTTGGCTAAAAATGGGGTTGGTTTTTCTCTCTTAAATAATCTTGAAAATCGAATTACAAAAGATTCAGACTTAGTTAATTTTTATTCTGGAATTAAGTACAAAAAAAGGATTAAGACCCATCTTTTAACTCTTTCTGGAAGCGTAGAAATGAAACACTATTGGAATCTATCGGACTTTAAAACAGAATACGAATATTTGCCTAATAGTCTAATTTTGAGCACAAATGTAAATTACTATGATTCAAAAAATATTGGGCTTTTAAATTATAATATTACAGTAGGCGTCTCTCTCTCACCAGTTCTATCGAGTAGAACAGCTCTGACATCTAACATAAATACTTATGGTTCAACGACTTTTGACGACAACTATCAAAGAGTTCCAACATGGAGTTTCTTGCAATCTGTAAAGTATAATCTAGACGAAAATGTAGTATTTGAAATAAATTATAGCTATATTCCTGCTCGTAAGATTAATGAATTTAAAATGCTAGAAGATGATCTTGGCTGGCCTAGTGTGAGGGTTCGCCCAATCAATCTTTTAAGCAGTACTGCTAAACTCTTATTCTTTGACAAGTCTTTAGCTATGTCTATTTCATTAAGAAATCTATTAGATTCTGTTGAAAGCTATAATACAAATGGCCAATATTATAACATGAGTATTTATGTTAGTGCGAGCTTAGCTTTAGGAAAAAAGTGAAAAAGTTTTTGAGACAAGGTAAGTTACCCTAATACTCAATCTTATTCCCCAACAAATACCCGTAAGGTTTTAACTCCTCAATTTGTTCGAAAATCACTCTCAGAATTCCAATCAGTGGTACAAAAAGAATCATTCCGGAAATTCCCCAAAGCTCTCCACCGATAATTAAGGCAAGCATTGCCATAAAAGGATTGATTGAAACTTTAGAACCGACAATTCTTGGCGTGATGAAATTCCCCTCCAAAAACTGAACAGTCCCAAAAACAGCAATCACTAAAAGCGGAGTAAGTAGAGAGTCGCCCAAAAGAAAAGCGAAAAGTAATGGCGGCAAGGCACCGATAATTATCCCGATGTAAGGAATTACTGCCAGCAAAGAGGCAAAAACTCCAAAAAAGATGGCATGTTCTAATCCTATCAAAAGCAATCCGGTTGTATTGAGAACGGCAAGAATTCCAATTACAGTTAACATACCAACCAGATAGTTTTGGGTCACTTCCTGCACATTGCCTAACACGCCATCTATCATTGAGTTACCTTCTTTCCGCTCAAACAATTTTCTGAAAAAAGTTTGATACATTTCCTTGTAATACAGCATAAAGAAAACAAAAATGGGCAACAACGACATCAATGTGAAGGCACTGGTTGTAGCGCTTAAAATCGACCCAAGATATTGGCCACTTTTATCGATAAGGTTACTGAGTCCTTGTTCCAGATAATCCGTACGTTCTTCTTCTGAAATACCCACCGTTTCTTCAAGAAAATCCACTCCATCTGCGGTCACAGTTTTAAGCCGTTCCGTTACTTCCGGGATTCGCTCTGAAAATTGTACAAACTGAGCAGAAATAAGAGTCACAATTCCACTAAAAACAATTAGCACCAGCAATAGCGTAAGGATAATGCTGAATGCTCTCCCTAATTTCCAACTTTCGAGTTTGCTTACAACCGGATTCAATAACATCGATACAAAAGCGGCAAATGCCAATGGCATCAGGATAAATTTACCGTAACTCAAAATCACAAAAAGAAGTGATAGCCCGATTAAAGTAACGGAAGATTTAAGCCAAAAAGGATGCTTTTGTTTTGCAGTTGTTGAGTGGTGTTTCATTTGTAAAAACTAATATCTAAAGTGCATGGTATATTATTAAAGCTTCCATAGGCAGTATGGAAAATCAGCATAACAGAGATCTGATCAATTAATATTTTAAAGAGCATAATCAAAATTTTCAAGCTTGTTTCCAAGCGGAATTAATTAAACAATTTTTGACCAATTTGTTGTGCTTAATGAAAGCTCAAAGCTTGTGTTTCCCGGTACAGAATGGATGTCCAATTCTCCTTTAAGCTGTCGAGTAAGTGTTTTTATTAACTTCATGCCAAGGCTGTTGGTGTTTTCACTTGGCTCCTCCAAATTAGAAAACCCAATACCGTTATCTTTAATAGATAAAATGTAGTGTTCTTTCGTTCTTTTTAAACTCAAAGTTATAGCGCCCTTATCAATTCCCTCAAATGCATGTTTGTATGAATTAACTATGATTTCGTTAATTAAAAGGCCTAAAGGAATAGCCTTTTCGATCGGTAATTGTAATTTATCGCAATAATGAAGAATCTGGATATCTTTGTCTGGCATTCTCAATGTTGTTTGAAGAGACTTACATAAACGATCCAGATATTCCGAAAAATCAACATTAGCAAAATCCTCCGTTTGATAAAGAGTTTCATGAACAAAGCCCATCGACTTGATTCTGGATTTCGCATCATCAAGCGCTCTTTTAATTTTCGGATCATTGTTTCGCATATGTTGTAAATCTAAAAGAGCAATTACAACGGCTAAATTATTTTTTACTCGGTGATGTATTTCATTCAGAAGGGTGATCTTTTCATTTAATGAAACTTTCAATTTATCTTCTGCTTCATTTAAAGATTTGGTTCGTTCTTCTACTTTTTCTTTGAGTTCCTGGTTCCAAGAACTGATTAAAAAAATTGCTCCAAATCCAACGCAGAATACAATCCAAATTGAAACCCAGGTTATAATTCCAAAGGACTCTAATGCTGTTACAATTGTAGATGAACTCAAATCTTTAAGCTGCAGAATTTCTTCAGACACTCTTTTCTTTCCTAAATAATCACCGGAATAAATAAAAACTGAAATCACAAAAGTTATTAATAATACTGTGCTATAAACCCATTTCGTTGAAACTTGATCTCTTTCGGGGATTACAAAGATTTTAGATTTCCAATTTTCAATAGCTGGTGAAAACAGAAATAAAACTCCCCCAGCTAAAAACAGTGCTTGTAAAAATGAACCAGACCACCAACTGTTCCAAATAGAGGCTGTGTCAGAAGCTGATATGTTATGCTCCAAGCTCCATATAAACGTGCCCAAAGAACTTGCTGTAGAAGCAATAAAGGACGTAATAATGAAAACTATTACACTTTTGATTGATCTAAGTGTGTAATCAATTTTGAGACAGTGATATACTATAGCATAAATGGACAAACCAAAAGTAAATGACATCCCAAAAAGAATAGCCCAGAATGGGTCCAGATTACTGAAAACTCCAACAATAAACATACATAAGAAAACGGGAATAAAAGACCATTCGAACCCGAACCAAAATAGTGTGACAAGACCAATCAGCATTGCAGGATTAAGAATAAAGAAATCCATTAACCGGATCTTTTGTCCTTGGGGATTTATCCAGTCTTCAGGTAAAATTTGTAATGAGATTGCTATAGATATCACAATTAATAGTATCCAGCAAAATAAACTTAAGAGAATTCTTTTATCAAAAGGTGTATAGGTCTCTAATATGTTGTCTAAATGAATCGGTCTCCAATTCATAGGGTCTTTTTTTCTTTATTTATCGAACAATAAATTCTATTCTTAATTTTTTATCCTTTTACAATTCGAAATTAAAATGTTGAATACCTACTTTGTATCAAAATTAAAAATAGACTTATGCATATAGACCATATCGGCATTGCAGTAAAAGATTTAAAAGCTGCTATTAAAACCTACGAAACTATTTTAAATAAAAAATGCGATAAACTTGAGGTTGTAGAAAGTGAAAAAGTAGAAACCGCTTTTTTTAATACAGGAGAGTCCAAAGTTGAGTTGCTTGGACCCACATCTTCCGACTCAGTAATTGCTAAGTATGTGGATAAAAAGGGAGAAGGCTTACATCATGTAGCTTTTGAGGTTGATGACATCCATGCCGAACTGGATCGTCTCAGAAAAGAAGGCTTTAACGTGTTGAATGAGAAACCTAAAAATGGCGCTGATAATAAGCTTGTGGCTTTTGTACACCCGAAAGATAATCATGGCGTATTAGTTGAACTCTGCCAATCGAAGAAATAAATAGTTCTATTAAAATTTTGAAAGGTCTAACTGTCGTAATGTTTTTGTATTATTCTAAATTTCGCTGTTTTCATACTAATCAGATTTGCTAATCAAAAGGGGGCAATTAATGCTTGAGTGTGCTGCATTGAAGCAAGTACAGAAATTTTTATTTTCAGTAACATTTTTATTTTTATTTGGGACGCAATTAAAAGCACAATATGGTTATTTTTATACCGGAAAACCATATGGTTCTGAGCTATATCTTTCGCCTGCTACACAAATAATGAATGGCGGTTTTGATATGGTTCAAACTGTTAACTATTCAAATCGATTTCAGGAGATGGATTTGATTTCTGGAATGGGCAGAACTTTTCAATCGTTAATTCATCCAATAGAAGCAATAAAAGTAGTGGGGTTTAAGAAATTTGTGGATTCTGAGTTAATTCCGTTTGGGTTCAGCGAAACAAATTCACAATGGATTCCTAATTATAGCCTACATTTAATAGGTGGAGGAATGGAATATGCTCGAATGACTGACTATTTTTCTCATCACAATTTTCAAAACCCTCGCTTATGGGCGGCTGTAACTTCTTTGACTGAGCAATTTCTAAATGAATCGGTGGAAATGGTCGGTAAAAAAAAACTTAGTTATAGTGCGGTATCAGATTTCTATTTTTTTGATATACCAGGTATAATACTCTTTAGTTTTGAGCCAGTTCAAAGGTTTTTTTCTGAAAAAATTGTATTAAGAAGTTGGCTAGGACAGGCCTCATTTATTCCTCAAGATTTATCTCTTCGCAATACTGGACAATATTATAGTGTAAAACTACAACCTCGTATTGCTAAACCTGTTTCTTTATTATTCTATATGGGAGCGGGTTGGCTTTTTGGCGGAGGTATTGATATAAAAGGAAATACATACTCACTTGCATACGGTACTAAAACTGAAAAAACTTTTATTATAGATGAAGATACAGAACAAGAGTATGTGAAGTTTACTCCTTCTGCTGGGTTTTTTATTGACCGCAAAAACTCTTTGTTGTTTTCTCTTGTAGTACAGACTCATAGTGTGTACCAAGAAAATATCAGGTTAGATTTGTTTCCAGGGATACTTAAAATGGGAAATAAAACACTTGGCTTATGGGCTAACTACAGTTTTGATAGCCGGTCTTATTTTGGAATTACTTTTCGTGGTCTGCCTGGAATTGGATTATAAAGGCTTAAAAGTGTATCTAAGCTAGTTCAAAACTATAGAGTTTAAAGCTTTTTTAAGCAATTAGAGATTGTTGAATACATAAAACAAGCTTACTTTATTTACAGTGAAATCGGGACGTGGCTCAGTTCGGTAGAGCACTCGGCTGGGGGTCGAGGGGTCGCAGGTTCAAATCCTGTCGTCCCGACAATTAAAAGGCGCTTTTCTCAATATTTCAATTTCCCGATAGTAATGCGATAGTAGTCACTTAATTTCGGGTTTTAATTAGAATCAATATGGGGCACATTTGGCAATTATTCCAGTGGTATAGTATCAAAACTTCGAAGCTATTCTCCAGCTAATAACTATCCTAAAATTTTGAGCCTTTTTGTTCTGGTTGAAATCAATCAACTAAGGTTAAAGTCTGCATTCCTATTTAGAATTTGTTTAAATAAAATTTGCATATAATATTAGATTCTGAGTATCTTTGTGGTTATTCAGAAAACGATTTGAAAACCCTTCTTTAAGACAAGTAAAAACAGACAATTAGCCGAAATCACCCCACCTTATCGGCATACAGGCAAAGAAAACAGAAATAAGCGCTTAAAATACAAATTATTTTAAATCACATATTTACGCTTAACTGAAAAAAAGACAACCAATTTTAACCGGCCTGGGCAGACCAAAAAGACGCTGCTGGCCACAAAAAAGGTTTCTTTTATGGAAATTCTAATTACAATAAAACAGCTCGGCCTAGCTGTAGATGAATCCAAGGCTAATGAAGATGGATGGCTTACAATTAGAGCCCCACATAGAAGTGATGACGCAAATCCGTCATTCGCGCTAAATATTCAGCATGGGGGATGGAAGGATAACGGAACAGGAGAATCTGGAGATATTTATTCGTTAGTACAACTTATTCATCCTGCCATGAGTTTTCCTGAAGCCAAAGCATTTGTTGATGGCAAAGAGTCTAGCAAAAAGATTAAGCCTAGTAAACCGATCTATGATGTTGGGTTCTCCCATCACTTCTGGACACAAGCGAATAAAAATTATCTAAAAGAAGCTCAAAGTAGGTTAGCCGAGGCTACTGATCATCGAGTTCTAAACGATCTTAAGTCCTATGATGGGATAAGAAAAAAAACTTTAGAATTATTTGGTTGTGGGATAACCGACTGGAACTTTAATGGAGAGCGTACACAGGCACTCCTGATACCATATCCCTCTGGTGCTCAGGTCTACGCTCGTGGGAATGATGGCAAGCAGATGGCAATGCTCAAAGGTTCTAAGCCTTCTGAGAGTTTCGTGGGGCTTGATCAATTATCAAGAAAGAAACAGCTCGCCATTGCAAAATCACCTCGAGAAGCAATGCTGCTATTCCAAGAGCTCGGTGCTACTATAGATGTGTTAGGATCTTGCTCTGGTGAAAACGATAAGCTTCATGAAAAGCAGGTCGCCCTATTGCAACATAAAGCTAGATATTGGAAGGGAGTATTTGTTTGTCGAGATAGAGATACACTCCCCGCCGAAAAACAGGCTTTTGGATTCGCTCGTAAAGTATGCGATGCCATAGGCACTTTTAAGAGAGACGTTCGCCTGTGTAATATTGGTAAACTTTCTGGAAATGACTGTAAAGATTTGACCGACTTACACAAATCCGATCATTGGGGTAAAACAGGAGAACTATTTAATGAGAAATCGTATGAGTTTTCAGAGTATATATGGAATACTTGGACAGAAGAATACAATTTTGCAAAGACCTATGGCAAAGGGTCTCCTGTTATCAATGAGGTAGATTTTGTTGACATCTTAGGTAAATTTGGCTTCAAGAAGAGCTATATAGGTGAGACTGATGAGCCTACATTGGTTCGTGATATAGATAATATTCTACATAATGTGTCATCTCATCAATTATCCGATTTTGTACTTGATGAGGTTCTATCAAAGTTTAGTCGATATGTGGATGTAACGCAGGTTGGGGACAAGGAAAAACTCATCCCTTTGCGTGAGTTACAAAAGGTCTTTTTTAGCTATCGCGATAAAATATTGAGTACGCAGATCAAAGCTATTTTCCGCCCAAAAAGTATCAACATGTTAACTGATGATTCTTCTAGTGGGCTCCTTTTTTTCGATAATGGGGTGGCCAGAATAACAAAAGATACATTTAAGCTTCTCCCTTTTGACCAGATGAATGGCAAGATTTGGAAATCACAAATTATGCCACGCAATTTCTTGGAGTCGATTCCAGAAGGGAAAGGTGATCTAGAAAAATTCATTGAGAATGTAGCAAGTAGCGACCAAGTCAAGAAACGCTCCTTTATGAGCGCTTTGGGATATTTACTTCACACCTATAAAAACAAGGCAAATTCACCTGCAATTATCCTCGTAGATGAAAAAAGTAGTCCTGGTATTGCGCAAGGCGGAACAGGGAAAAGTCTATTTGCACAAAGCATCAAGCATATTCGCTCTCAACGATATATGGCTGGTAAAAATGTAGATCCTACTTCACGCTTCTTCTTTATGGACGCTGAATTAGGGGATCAGTCATTGTTTTTTGATGATGTGAGGCATGGCTTTGACTTTGAAGCCTTGTTCAATGTAATCACCGATGACATGCAGGTAGAAGCCAAATACAAGAATAGGTTTACTATTCCCTTTGAGCAGTCACCTAAAATCATCCTCGCAACCAATAGTGTAGTAAATGGATTTGGCAGTAGTTTTAAACGTCGTCAGTTTACCTTGCCATTTAGCGATCACTATTTGAAGAATCCAGTTCCTGAAAGAGAGTTTGGTAGAAAATTATTTGATGATTGGGATGCTAAGGAATGGGCTCGATATGATCATTTCATGATCCGTTGCTTTCAGTTATACCTGAGAGAAAGGTTAATCAAATTTCCTACTAATTATCATTTAGTTCGTGGCCTCACAGATCGCACCTCCCCGGACTTCTACGATTGGGCGGAAGCTCATTTGGAGACCGGATTGGAATACAAAGCCAATGTTTTGTTTGACGGGAAGAATAAAATAGCTGACAGTAGCAACCCTCCAAAAGAGAAGCCAAAAACCAGTGCCGGAAAATCCTTTCCAAGCTTTTATGATGTATCTCAAGATTTAATGGAAGGAGAGTACCGCCGATTTTTAGAATGGCTTCGCCAGTACGCCTCCTTTAAAGGTTGGGTGTATAACGAACGTCAGAGTATGGGGTACAAAATAATTCAGTTAACAACTAAATAATGGCAATTACCGCCCCTATCTCACTAAGTGCTATAGCCAGTGATTAAGGGGGCGGAATTAACAAAACTATCCTGGGTACTACCCAAGAATCAACACAAAAAAAGCAAATTGTATAATGAGCATAAGGCTCAAAATTTTAAATCAAAAAAAATAATAAAATGAGAGATCAACAAACACACAATTCCAAAGCTCCAAAATTCCCACATATTTGTCTAAAGAGCGAACCAGGTAATAGATATAAATTATTAATATCACATGATGAGGGATTAGACCTAGGAGAAATAGAGCCAGAGAAACTAAAGAAGCTCTTTATTTCCCTAAAGGCCATTAATTTACTTGTAAATGATTTGACAATGATTAGCTCTGAACAGGAATAAGAGTACGCCTAGATAACAACATAACCATTCAACCTTCTAATAAAGAGGGTTGGATTTATAACAGACTAAAGTGAATGATTTGAAAGCAATTCACCGTCTTAACATAAAAATAGTTCAATGATAAAAAATACATTAAGAACCCAAATAGGGTATCAAGAAATAAAGCAGGTTGAGATAGATTTTATAACATGGTTAAGAGAAACCAAGGAACTATCAACTTATCATCAAGAGATCTTTAGAAAGAGACTCCTAAACAGGAAAAATTGAAGGCTGGCAGAGGATTTAGATTTTCTTATAAAGGCCATGAAATATGATGACAAAATGGAGGATAGAGATTTATTCAAACTGATGGATCTCTATCATCATTATCTAAAGAATGAAAGATAAAGTACTGAGCCTCGACATTATGTCGGGGCTTTTCTTATTGGAACAAAGGCATGATTGTTGTTAAAAATCTACAATCCACTTTAACTCTCATAATCAATAAATAATGTCTCACCTAAAATTTGGAAAAGCTCCTTTCAATATGAATTGGAAAATACTTATCAACAATAGAACAGAACCTATAAAATCTTATTACGAACTTTTAGAGTTTCAAAACAACATGATGGAAAAAGTTGAAGGTAGTGAAGTGACTACTAATCGTTATGGAATCTATCTTTTTTCTAACAACTTTATTCAAACACTACATGGATATACTAAAAGTCTTGACGCGAAGTTACCATTAATGACAGTTATCATGGAGAGACAGCTTAATGAGCAACAAACTTATCTATATGCAATTTTAGGAGACATTAGATTTCATGAGAGAAAGGGGCGGGATAAACTAGCGGCGAAATTTAGATTTTACGCGGGATACATTTTATGGAGAGAACTATGTGAATATGAAAAGGTTCTTAATAGTACAGAGTTTACTGAGGTCTACAAAAGTATTGAAAAAGACTTTGTTGAAGAATCTACTAATCATAAACCATCTGATATTCCTTCCCAAAAATTTCATGCTCTAAAGGAACTTATCGGGAGTTTGAAGTTAGACTATGTAATTCATGAATTAAAGCAATTGTCAGATAGTTTAGGCAGGAAACCTACATTGCTTGATGCGTTATATAAGTTTGATACATCTATTACATCTGAAATAAGAAAAAGAAAAGGTATTTTTGGAGAAGTCTTATACGATGAGCACTCTAGAATAATACATAGTAATTATCAGACCTTAAGTGTTTCCAAGGGGTATGTTAATCCGGGATTTGAGCAAATAAAATCCGTGATGGATCACCCTTTAAATTTACTTGAAAGCTTCAATAATATCTCAGATACCACAAGTCAACTTTTTGAACACTTTTGGTCACAAGAGTTCGAATAAACTACATAAGAGTTAAATTGATTCTTCCGGATATGGTACCAGATATAATCCCCCGGCCTGCTACCTACGGTCACAGGCCTTTGGAGTTAATTTTGCATATAGGTGCAAAGGAAAATTTGCTTAGAAAACGGGTTTCTGAAATTTTTTTTTCAAATTTTTGAAATACCTCTCTTACAATTTTAAGCTAAAAGAGAGGAAACCCCTCTTACATAAGACCTTCGCTTTTCAGCGACAAATACCCCCCTCTAGTGAGTATAATATGATCATCAACAGTTACACCAAGTAATTTTCCTGCGTTTGTTAGACGGGCTGTGAGAGAAATATCTGCATTGCTTGCTCTAAGATTTCCTGACGGATGGTTGTGGCTTACCAAGATTGATTTGGCGTTCCCTAGTATTGCTGTTTGAAATACTGTGATTGGTTGGACTAAGGTGCCAGTCATTGACCCAATGGATATTTTTGAATAGCCAAGTACTTGCTTGGTATTGCTGAGAAGTACAACGTAAAACTCTTCTCTTAATTCAATAGTGTCTGGGTCAAATATTCCACGAAGAAACTCGGCTGCTTCTTCAGGTGAGGAAATAGTGGGCATCTCCTCATAGGCTTTCTGGGAGGAGTATTTGAGAGACACTTCTGCTACGGTTTGCATGGTAATAGGGTTGGTTAAGATTTGTGAGGCTATAAAGGCCTTCATTATTCTTATACCAAATAATTTTTACCCTTTATGTAGTTAGTGTATAAAAGGCAATGGGCTATAATTTTAAGTAGTAGACCCAGGATCGCTCACCTCTTATTCTGGGTAAAGGTTCAAATAAGCCCGTTTTAAAGTTAAAGCGATAGTGTTGAATCACCTTGATAGACCCTAAGGCATCTCTAAGTTCACCTGTAGATGCATTTTCAGTATAGAATGTATATCCTTTCTCTTTAAGCCAGGCTTGTAGCCTAGCGCTCGTCATGTCAGGAGCCCTGCCTAGATAATCTTCTATCGGAATCCATATATCTTCATACCAGTCTTTAGTATAACCCTCTCTTGCTGCCATCTTCCACTTGTGATCACTTTGTCTTACTACACCATCAAAACGGCCATGCTTCTTAAGGAAGTTATCCATCTCTTCATTTGTTAATTTTATCCTGCCTGAGTTGGTTTTAAAAGCAGGTGTAAAATGCTCCTTCGGTACCCACTTCTTATGTTCGTTTGTCCATCTAAAGCCTTCATCTCTAGCTATAAATGGGACAAGACACCAATCAATAGCTCCTCCAAGGTCATACCCCCGTTCTTTAAGAAGAACTTTCATCTGTTTCTCTTTGTAGAAGAACTGACTCGAGTGATTTTTAGCTGATTGATCGATCATGTCTCTCCTTTATTACCACCTAATCCTATTTAAATATATAAACATTTTTACAGTGGCTAGTAATCTATAAATGTTCTGATTTATGGGTATAAGAATTATGGAGCAATTAAGCCCATTAATATCTAATAATCAATACCATGAACCTACAACCCTTCTGCTTTCCCGTTGTGGAAAGAGCCGTTGCCATCGACAACGCCAAATCCCCTCTTATCGACATAGATGACAAAGACTCGTTTCTCCCAAATGGCTATAAAGCTATTGTAAGAGAAGATACGAATGAAGTCATATCCATTGTGAAAGACACCTATAAGATTGTCACCAACTCACAGCTTATAGATCAGCTACTTCGTCAACTTGCAACGTGCGGTCAGTCTTTCAAAATTGATCCTTCACACTCATTCGTAGATAACTCTCGAATGAGACTTCAGATAACATTCAATGAACTTCGACTCCGTGATCGTGAATCCGATATCGCCTTATCAGCTTTTATTCATAATTCGTATGACCAAAGTGAGGGTGTTCGATTCTACTTTGGTGCCATCCGTGCCATTTGTTCCAATGGAATGGTATTCGGAGAAATTCTCTCCAAATACTACTCCCGGCATACATCTGGCTTCTCTTTCGAGAACCTTGGAGAAAAACTCGCCGAAGCTAGAGAATACTTCCCTGAAATTCAGGAGCGGATCAACCGCTTAGAGCTACTCCGAGTGGATGAACAACTGGTAGAAAACGTGTCCACCAAGATCTCTAAACGACTCGCTGAACAAGCTATCGCTGAGGAAGAAATTGGGCGAATATCGCAGTGGCAACTACTAAACAGGTTGACCAATCATATCTCTCATGAAATGGAGCCACGCCTGCAAGCGAAGTATCAGAATAATGTAAGCAAGGTATTTGCGCTATGAATATCTACCTACTTGTTTTCAAAATGTTAATACGACAAATACTACAAGAAGTCATTGATGCACTAGCTGCATTCTTTAGACAATTGCTAAGGATACTCTTCTTTGGAGAAGATCCTTTTCATCATCAAGAAAAAAACTATTCAAATACAGAGCCCTTCGAATAATCGGGGGCTTTTTTATTTATAACATTTTAAACCAATAACCCATGACCAAATTATTAGATAATATCCCAAAAATTTCGTGGATTCGTGATCGCCAAAACTATTTGGGCGGAAGTGAACTTGCAGCCGCTTTTGGAAAATCCAAATACCAAACGCCACTTCAACTCTGGATGATAAAAACAGGACGGGTAGAGCCTCAAGGCTCTACCCCTATTACAGAAATGGGACATATTTTAGAACCAGTAATTGCTGAAAAGTTTACTCAGACTACTGGACTAAAGCTCCGTAATATCTCAGATGCATATGAACATCCTGAGTACAGTTTTCTTCGGGGAAATATAGATCGCCAGATTATTTCTTCAGATCTTCATAACTCTACGGGTGTCCTCGAAATTAAAAGCACGAGTTCACAGCGGTTAAAGCATGAAGAAAATTTGTACCCACTCAGCTGGGAGTATCAGATTCAGTGGTATATGTTTCTGACTGGATATAAATATGCTTATCTAGCTATCATGGAAAGGGACACAGGTATCTTTCACGAGCCGATACTTATCCACCGAAATCAGGAACTCATTGATGAGCTCTTTGATAAAGCTGTTCAATGGTGGAAAACCCACATCAATGCGGATGTTCCTCCAGTGGCAATGAACAATGAAGATATGCTTTTATTATACCCTGATAGCACTGAAGGGAAAACGTTGGAAGCTACACCCGGATCTTTCGGGCTTTACAACGAGCTATGCAAGATACGAGAGCGAAAGTCTGATCTTGAAAAGATGGAAGAGCATCTACAGGTGAAGCTAAAGCAAAAGCTGGGAGACCATGAAGAGCTTCAGTGCGGTGGGAAAAAATTAATAAGCTGGAAAAGCTCCGTTCAAAACCGGCTGGATACTCCAGCTTTTAAACTGGCTCATCCAGAGCTGTACAAACAATTCTTAAAACAAACATCAACCAGACGTTTTAACGTCTATTAAACAGGAGACAATTATGTCAGATTTAATCATAACAGAAGATCCTTCTCAATACCCAATACCTGATGAAGGATTGCACCATGGTGTTTGCGTGGATGCAATCTCGTTAGGGCAAATTGAAACCCCATGGGGAGCTAAAGAGAAAATTAGCTTAATGTTTGAGCTTGAATCCACCGATGAAAACGGCAAGCGTTTTATAGTTGGAAAACGATTCACTCGGAGTTTAAATGAAAAGGCTACTCTGAGAAAGTTCCTTGAGAAATGGAAAGGGAGCAAGTATACGCCACAAGATCTTCAAGAAGGGATAAATCTTGAGGAATACGTCGGTATGAGTGCAACTCTATTTATTGTATGGAACGAAACCGAAGAGCGAACCTATGCAAACATCGAAAGTATCTTACCTTATAAGGCGCCGGATACCGGAGAGATTTCGTACTACGGCCTAAAGCCAAACGGAGAATACACTCGTGTTTGCGAACGCCCCGATTATAAGACTCCCGAGGAGTTTGCTTTGAATGGAGCTTAATGCTCAGAAAGAAAAGTGAAAGCTTTT
Source organism: Balneola sp. (assembly GCA_965216175.1). Classification (GTDB taxonomy): domain Bacteria; phylum Bacteroidota; class Rhodothermia; order Balneolales; family Balneolaceae; genus Balneola. The sequence continues at coordinate 3,375,024 of OZ244140.1, read as the reverse complement.
CTTTTAGATTTAAATCCTCTTTATAAACATGATCTCTATCAAAGCCTTGTAAAGTTTTTTAATTATTTTTGTAAGGAATACCCAGCCAAACTGTCTTACTTACACGATACAAGGCGGTATTCATTTAATACTGCTAGTAAGAATATATAATTGAACTCAAAACTAAGTAGTTATGCCAACATTCGTAATAAATAGAAATCAACAGAGCAATGGGGATCACGAAGTACATAATAAGACTACAGGATGTAGTTACATGCCCAATATTGAAAATCAAATTAATCTAGGGATTCATGATAGCTGTCATGGTGCTGTCGCAGAAGCAAAAAAGAAATGGCCGAATAATAGAATTAATGGCTGTTATTATTGCTGTAACTCCTGTCACACTAGCTAATTTTATGTTTTACAACTACTTTACTAAACTTCAATAACCAATGAGTTAATTAAATCTTGTAAGATAAACCCTAAATTAATCGTATATGTCAAAATCACATCGAGCCGAAGCATTTGGTAATACTGAGAGTGGATTCTTATGGTGTCTTCATTGTGAACGAGCTTATAAGGAAAATGAATATAGAATTGTAATGGAGCATGGGGACGAGTTTCAAATGTGTCATTATGAAGATTGTGATGGGAGTACTGTTATGGATGGCTGGGCGTGGGAAACTTTTCGCGAAAAAAATACAAATCTTCCTGTTAAGCCAGAATTAGATAAAGTATATCCTTTGTATCCAGAATCAAAAAAGCCATAATTTCTTAAACATAATCTCAGTGATTTAGTGGAGCTAATCAGCTAAAACTTATTTCTGAAAGGTATTTGATTGAACAAAGCTTTATAGGAATTAGATTTATTTTTCCACACAGAAGAGTTGAGGATTCCCGCCACTATCTCCCTGAATTTGGTATAAGAACAGTGAGGGAGGTTTTATTACTTCTGAACTTCTTTCTCAATCAAAGCGACAATTTCTGAGGCACTTGAATTTAGTGCTTTTGAGACTTTCAATATAGTATCCAATGATGGTAGCCTCTCCCTTCTTTCCATCTTATCTATCATACTACGAGTAACACCGGTACGTGCGGCTAACTCTTCCTGAGAAAGGTTCAGTTCCTCTCGTAATCTTCTTAGCACAACTGATGTCGCTTCTAATAATTCTGCATCGTACTTCATAACAAGAAGATGCAGGGAAAACATACTTGCTATTGCTCACAACTGTGTGCAAATTTAATAACCTAAATTATGACTTATCATGAAAAAATTGTTTAAAAAGAAACTCACAATATTAACGTTAATAAGTATTTCACTTATCGCTTGTGAGCCTTCTCCTGAAAAAGTGCAAGAATATTTATCTACTGATAATTACGAACAGCTCTACAATTACTTCCAAAATGCTACCGATAAAAGTATTAGCATAGTTGGATATCAAGACCCCACCTTGTTTGAAAAAGTAATGCATTCCTTAATCTTTAATCCTTCAGATTATTCCGCTAAAACAATTAGTCGCATTAGTCCTAAAAGTAAAAATTGGGCATTATCAATTACTAAAGTGGCAATAGATTCTAGTTACAATATTCCAGAAGGTCTTCACGAAGTCGTTTATACCGCATATAAAGATCAGAGAGTAGTTGTAATTGGCAAGGAGAAAATTGAACAATTAATAAAATCTGATAATGGGTTCAAACCGTTATTAATTGAGGAAATAAAAGAATCATTAAACACTTCATTCAGTACAACAAAGATTACAATTCTTGCTAATCTAGCTTCCATTGAATTGCCCAAAGATATAATAAAAAGGATTTCAGAGATCCCGGATGAAATAGCTGATATAAAGAGACAAGAAAATGATGATTACCAACTTACAACCAAGCTGAAGAGAGAACGTTTTTTAGTACAAAGAGAATTAAGTAACCTAAATAGCAATACTGACTACAAAGTCGTTAAAGCTTTAGTAGAAGAATCTTACTTTTTTGAAGGATACATGGTTGCCTATATTGATGACATTGCGACAGGTGAAGTATATGAAGTAATGGATTTATCACGAAACCTCTATTTATTAAATACAGTCGAAACAAGCTTTACTTCCAAAGGTTTCTTTAAGCTCAGAGTACTCAAATCAGGTCTCGAAATACCAATGACATTAAGAGATGGTGGCTTTAAAAAAGATATCCCTCTCATTACAGAAGTAAACAGCGAAGTTGTCAAAGACTATAGGTCTAATAAGAATCAATATGATCAACTACTTGCTAAAATTGATAACATAGACAGGCAAATAGCTCAAAAAGAACAACTAAGAAAAAAAAACCCTGAGGAATATGAGCTTTTGGCCAAACAAAAAAGAAATGAACTTGATTCAAAAAAGAATGAGCTAAAAACATGGATACTAAACGAACTAAGATCATGAAAAAGCATATTAATAAAATCGCATTCACTGTAATATGGACAATTTTAGCGCTCTGGCTTACCCTACCTGTTGATAATGGTCGTGAAATTGGAGACATGTGGATGGATGGAGGAGATTTACTTGTGAAAACAGGTGATCCAACCTTTGACATAGGCTTCTTTGTGCTATTTATGATACCTGTAGCAGGCGTTTGGCTTTGGAGTTTATTTTCGGAGAATTCTAAAGGAAATCAAAAGCCTGTAAAACGTCGAAGTAGGATGTTTTAAAGAGAAGTTTATGCTTCTCTTTTAACCCCAATATTTTTAACCACACATAGTATGTTCAGAAACAGAAAAAAAGACCCGCAAGCAAAAAAGGTTCGTAAAAGTCGCTTCTTTAAAAACGCGAAAACTAAAGCAAAAATGCTTCGAGACTCGCCAGAGAAGATTCTACCCCTTATTGAAAAGGCAAGGCAGAAAGCAAACAAGAGATCGGGTCCACTAAAGGAAATATGGGAGTCCTTGTTGACCAGCTTCCGGTTATTAAAAGCTTATGCTAAAAAAGAGTACCGTGAAATTCCTTGGGAGTCGATAACACTAATCCTAGCCTCTATTATTTACTTGGTCATGCCCATTGATCTTATTGCTGATTTTCTTCCTGGTGGATTTATTGATGATGTAGCACTAATAGGGTGGACTATGCAACCTGTTAAAACTGATATTGAGAATTTTGTAGCTTGGGAAAATCAAAAAGATGAACCTGCAAGCTAAAGTCTATGCCTGTCAATCAGTTAATATTTTCAATGAAAGCCTTTCTTTTTTTTGAAGCATATGCTCCTAGTGATTTAGACATCACTTTGCCCATCAACCACATTAAATTATTTGATAACGAAACTCTTACTGAGCCTTTGGTCTCGATAGCCTTAATGAAATGGGAAATTCATCATGGATACCGTTTAGAGCCTCGAAATTGGATGACTAAAAGTATAAAAGAGCTTGATACAATGCACAGAAACTAAGCGATCAAGAATGTCAGGATTATTTGAAAAGTCGAATGGAAGAGATTGCTGAACTACTTAATTCTTATCTAACTCAATCTAATAAAGAACACGGTTTGTTAGAAAAGACTGAATATCTGCTGAATTTGAATTAGTGACGTTTTTATAAATGTCACACCACTTAGCCTTTTTATATCTTGAATAGACTTAGCTGCTAATAACTATAACGCTGAAACTATTTCTCTAATCTCATTAGAATTCAAAGCGTCTTCAATTGCATTTGTATCAAATACCATAAAATAATGATAATCAGATCCTGCTAGTTCTGCCCATTTTTTGCCCAGTTTATTTTTTGCAATACTATCTGAGTTATCACGATCATCACCTTTGGTCTCAATTAGTATAATATTTCCCTTTTTAGTTAAAAAGATGAAGTCAGGATAGTGATTATTCTTAAATCCATTAATTGCAAAACCGTGTCCTCTTTCCAAGTTTCTATGCCAGAACACTACATTATCAAGAGCATGAATACTTTCCAATACTTTCTGCTCGAATCGGTTTATCGAAGCCTCTCGCTCATATAGAGAGTATGAAATTGAGGGGGCAAGGTTCCCAGGAGTAATGCTTTCATTTAACCTAAAATTAGGCTCAGCAGTAATTTTACGTGTGTCTACTTTTTTCCTGAACTCCGATTCAGCATATTCGTCAGCTAAACCTTTAATTTTTTTCTTAATAAGATCCTTATAGGTGTACCTATGTTGTAAGCAGTGTATAAGTTGCTCACTATTCAACTCATTCAGTATTCTTTCTACATAGGTTTTGATCTCTTGATCTGCTATTGGATACATGTTACCTATTAGCTGAATAAGCTGGTGTGAAATGTCTCGAATCTGACTTTCTCTAGGTTTAGAAACAATATATTGTATTAGAGATTCTCTTACTTGATCCCCTTCAATCCTTTGAAATGATGGAGTTGTTTCGGTTACGTCCACCTGATACAATTCTGAATCAATTTGCTTAAAATCAATTTCAATATTTTGCGCTCCAAGATTAAATCCTTTAAGCAGAGATTCTTGAGTTAATAGTGTCTTGTTATTCTCTGTACCAAATAATGAATTCCCAGGTACTTCAATAAAAAACTGAGGAAACTGAAGCTTGGTAGCTTGTTCCTTAAAGTGATCATTCATACGATACATATTCACCTTTGCATTTGGAATATCAGATAATGTTTCAGCTAATGTGTCCTCTGTATTTCGGATTAGTTTATCAAATTCTTCACTTTCCTTGAGTGCTGTTTCCTCAATATCAGTTACTATAGGATCACTAATATCATTATTAGTTTCATTTGGACGAAATTGAACTTTTGTCGGGTCTATATCTTCAGCAACATCTTGGTCTTTTTCTTCTTCAGTCGGAGTTAAAACTAATTGCTCCAATGGGTCACTTGAAGAAGGGCTAATGGTTTCAGCAATGGTTTTCTTTCGATAATCTCTTTTGCTGAATCCAGAATTCTGAAGCGCTTCAACAATATTTTCGAGCGTTTCGGCAAACTGTGTAGATGCAGTTAATACATAGGACAAATTTAATAAAGGTGTTTTGTGGCGTTGTACATGCGGCTGTCGAAGTACTCTACCAAGAATTTGTTCTACATCAACGGCTGAAGATCGATTGGCAAGGGAAGCTAATATATAAGCAAAAGGGCAATCCCAACCTTCTTTAAGAGCATTGATTGTGATAATATACCTTACTGTGCAATCCTTAGACATCAGATCAACACCATCTAGTTCATTGATATTGGCTGTCTTAATCGCAATTTGCTCTTCTGGTATTTGCAGCTCTAAGAGCTTCTCTTTAATCTTAGAAAATGTTGTAGAATCAGTATCTCGATCAGCTTGCGCCTGAAACAGCACGATTGGCCGTATATACTTTCCGCCTTCTTTTTCTTCCTCAATAGCTAATCGTTCTAGTTTGCTTTGAAGGTGTAAAGCGCTATTTATCACCTCATTCTTATCGTGGTGGTTATAGACAATAACAGGAAGCTTTACCATGTGCTCTCTTTTTAAAGCGAGAGCTGAAGCTGTGCTGATAATATTGCTATTGTCCTTTGGCGTTGCGGTTAGATCTAGAATAAAACTTGGGTTCAGGTTTTGAAGCATCTCAACACTCAAGTCAGTTTCTGCATTGTGGCTCTCATCAAGAACAACTACAGGATTGAGACTTCGGATTACATTAATCAGAGAGGTTTCATCTGAATCAGATAACACATGATCGGTGTTCTCATAGGCATCCACAAAGCCAGCGAGTTGTCCGTTTTCTTCAAATACTTTTCGGTCAGCTTTTCGGCTAGCTCTTAAGCTGGCAAAACTCATAACAAATATACTTATCTGTTCTTGTACAACCGTGGGGTTAAAATTAGACCCTTGCAAAAGATCTTCTTTTTTATACACCTCAACTCTGTGATTAAACAAACTATTGAGTCTCTGTCGGTAAGGATGATCAGGGTTTGATAATGCATTATATGCCTGATCTAGCAAGTTCCGCCAAGGAACCAGCCATACTACGGCTTTAGCATGATTTACATCGAAGGCATTAAAAATAGTATCTAGCGCATTTACAGCAATGAATGTTTTGCCACCTGCTGTAGGAACTTTTATACAAGTATGTACAGCCCCAGGAACATTATCTTTGTAAGGGCGCATACCTTCTCTGGTAACAGGATTGTACTTCCCAATCTTATCCTCCCAAAAACGGTTGAAAGCTTTTGCATAATCCCGATCCTCATTTATATACTCAAGGTAGAGCTCAAGATCATCCAACACATTTTGTTGGTACGGTTTAAGTTCCATAATTAAAACCTCGAAATGTCTCTTGGAATTTTCTTGAATACAATAGAGTGATCCTGCATGATTTTCTTAGACAGCAGACAATTATCAGCATAAATCACATATTGCTCTGCTTTGTTAGTGATGGTGTTCAAGAATTCATGATCTAATGTAGTTAAAGCTTCTTTTTCGTAATAGAAGTAATAGCTGCTACTATTTTTTGTACCTAACAAATACTTGTGACCTGATTCTTTGCTATATGCAGTTTTTGTTTCGCTGTACCATACATATTCTCGAATTTTATCTTCTCCTACTTCTTCATTTAGTAAATCGTTTTCATTGAAAAGAGGTATGCCAAGCTCGTAATAATCAAAAGAGCCACCAGTACCCTCCGTCTTCTTTTTACCTTTACCATACCCCTTAATTACTCGCTTAACACGCTCGCTAGTGATGGAATTTGCATAGTCTTCCATTTCAATTAAAATGAATTTTCTATTCCCTCCATCTTCTGCATTCAAGTTTTGAATGGCATGCGCGGTGGTACCTGAGCCTGCGAAGGAGTCAAGAATTATGTCATTTTCATTAGATCCAATTCTCAGGATTTGTTTTATTAGTTGATAAGGCTTTGGGCTATCAAATTTGTTTCCATTTATTATCTTATTGAATTCCTTCTTACCATCCTGACTATGTGAAACATCTTCATATTTCCATATTGTCTGAGGAACAATTCCTTGCTTTACTTCTGATAGATACCTCTTTAATTGTGGTTTGCCAGTGCCTTTGGCTCCAAAATATAGTCTATCTTCATTTAATAGCACACCCGCTTTTTCTTCACTGAAGCGATAACAATTGCCTTCTGGAGGAAAGTGAATTTTGCCAGTTTTTGGATTCTTAATTCCAAAAACACCTGACTCTGAAAAGGACTTTACTAGGACATTATCAGGTCTCCATCTACCTCTTCCATCATTATCATTGTATTTATAATATTTATTTTGTTTTTCAGTCCTTGGTGCAAGATTTCTATCCCATTTATCTTTCTGCTTCGCATAAACCTCAATAAAATCATGAGAAGCTGAAAAATACTTTGCATCATTCCTAGGTGAATAATTCTTCTCCCAAATAATATTCGAAATAAAATTTCTTACCCCAAATATCTCATCACATAACAATTTCAAAGTTGCCTGTTCATTATCATCTATTGAAATAAAAATTGCACCGTCATCCGCCAACAATTTATGGAGCAACTTAAGACGAGGATACATCATGCAAAGCCATTTATCATGTCGGCTTAAATCATCACCCTCTTTACCCACTACTTCACCCAACCATTTTTTAATTTTAGGGTGGTTTACATTGTCATTATATACCCAGCCTTCATTTCCAGTATTGTAGGGAGGGTCTATGTAAATACATTTTATCTTTCCTTCATATTCTGGTAGCAGGCTTTTTAAGGCTTCAAGATTGTCCCCATGAATGATCTTATTCCCACTTCCGGTTGGCTCTTTACTTTCTCCTTTCTCTCCATCAAATCCATACTGGTGTTCCAATACTCGATAAGGGACATCACGATGATGGTTAATAACTTTTTCTTTACCAATCCAGTGTAGTGAGGGCATTCAATTTTTTGAATAAAATTTATCTGATCAAATAACAACTGATTATAGGAAATAGACATTACAGTAGAAAGTGCAAAGATTTTAGAGTCTGCCACTTATGCAAAATTGGCACCCTTCTTATAAAATATGTGCAAAGTATATAATTAATTGAGCGATATTTAATGTTTGGCTCGGTTATTGTATTGGTAAATTCAACATATAATTAACTTAAGAGGATATATGAGTAAAAATACAAAGAAAACCTCCACTAAAATAGCATCGTTAGCTTCAGAAATACTTAGCGATAGTAGCTCTTCAAAAACAGCGAAAAGTTTAGCAGCATCAGCTTTATCCCAAGTTAATAGATCTAAGCAGACAGGTAGGAAGCTTGAAGATAAAGCTTCAATAGTAATCAAGAGTGATAAATACAACAAACAGACTAAAAGACTAGCGGGATCAATACTGTCTCAATCGAATAAAAAGCGATAAAGAAAATGGCACTAATTTCTTTTCAGGAGGCAATAAATGAGACGACTGGTCAAAAACGACATCTGATATTGGGTAATGGGTTTAGCATTGCCTGTAAGCCAGATATATTTCGCTATGACACTCTTTTCAATCAGGCCGATTTTAGTGAATGTATTAATGTTAAGAAAGTTTTTGAGAAGCTAAATACTCATGATTTTGAAGTAGTTATTGATGCGCTTGAGAAAGCTTCGTTAGTTGCGCCAGTATATGGTCAAGAATTTAATAAACTGATCAAATCATTAGAAATAGATGCACTAGCCTTGAAGCACTTACTAGTTGATACTGTTGCCAATAACCATCCTACAAGACCTAACGATGTTACAAATGAAGAATATAGAGCTTGTCGATTATTTCTTTCGAACTTTTTGAATGAAGATATTTGTGACCGGTGTAGTGTGTATACCTTAAACTATGATCTGCTACTTTACTGGGCGTTAATGCATGAAGAAGATTTTGAAGCATTCGAATTAACCTTCAATGATGGCTTTAATCACGACTTTGTTGGTTTCGATGATGGCGATGAAGGAGCTCTTTTCTCACCTGACGTAACATGGCAAGGAGAAACTCAATCCCATAAACAAAACATTCATTACTTGCATGGAGCTTTACATCTTTATGATGAAGGTAAGCAACTAACAAAATACACCTGGAACAGTACTGGTATAGCATTGACAGATCAAGCACGGTACTCAATTGAAAATGGGTTCTTCCCGTTATTTGTATCTGAAGGATCTAGCGATAAGAAGAAAGATAAAATTTTACACGCTGCATATTTACACAAAGCGTACCGTTCTCTTGTTTCAAATACGCTGGTCAAAAATGCAACGTTTTTCACATATGGATATTCATTCTCTGAGAATGATGAACACATTTCTCAACGTATTGGAGAGGGAAAATGCAAGGCACTATATGTTGGGATTTATGGTGACCCAAATGAAGAAAATAATAGAAGGATTATAGAAAAGGTCAGAACTCTTGGAGAAATGAGGTCGTCTAGATACCCCCTTGAAATCAATTTTTTTGATGCTGAATCAGCTAAAGTGTGGGGATGATGGATAATCAACTAATGGAATATCGAAAAGAATTAATTGAAGATAAGAATTCATCACAAGATGAATTAGATAAGGCTTTATTAACTCTCTCTTCTAGTGCATTTGGAGTATCATTTGCATTTATTAATGATTTAGTTCCGGAAAGCCCCGCTTACACAATTCTTCTTTTCTCTTCATGGATTCTATGGGGGACGACTATTGGGATGAGTCTTATAGCCTATTTCTTGAATGTGAAATCCTTGGAAAGAAGTATCAGCCAACTTTCTATTAACCCTGATAAGTATTATAAGAATCCATTTAACGCCTATGATAAAGCAGTAAAAGTAATAAATCTATTAAGTCTCATTGGGTTTTTATCAGGGCTTTTGCTAATAGGAATATTTATCAAACTAAACTTTTAAATATGTCAAAAAAAAGTACACCACCGAAGAATACACCTCCACCGAAACCAAACCGAACTGCTCACGGAGGGAAAGGCGCCCAAAGGAATGCTAGGACAAAAAATCCTCCCCCTCCTAAAAAAGACTAGGGAGTGATTATCTTAACGCTTTCCCAACCTGCTCACTAATATCCATATTCAGCAAATCCGCATACCGCTGAGTAGTCTTAACATCAGCATGTCTAAGCCAGCGTTGAACCGTGTAAATTGGAACTCCTGCACGGAGTAATTCTATACAGCATGTATGGCGAAGCGAATGAATATTCAAATAGGTCTTCCTAGGCAGTGCATCCTTCAGATATTTATTGAAAATTCGATTGGTATGTCTTCTACAGCTATGTCCAAATAATCGCTCATCGCCAGATGTGCATTCGGCGAGTTTTTTCGTTGCGATATCTTTTAACGGATCAACACTATCAATAGGTAGGATCTGTTTCTTCTTACTTTTAGTTACGAAGTGGTTATTACCTATAATTATTTCCCAAGTTTGCGTATTAACATCTCCAACCCTTAGATTTAATGTTTCTGAAAGTCTCATTCCGCTTAACCTTTGCCAATTAATAAAATCAATTAGCCATAAAGCGTTACTATTTTTCTTCTGGAAACCTTTTTCTAGATCTTTCGCCACTTTATCTCTGATATAACCCGTTAGAGTTCGAATATCTTCTTTAGTGAAATAGTTAATGTTTTCTTCTTGTTCATGGCTTTCATTATTTACTATAAGCTTCTTCTTCTCAAGCTTAGATAATCCAGATTCATTCAGCCAGATTAGAAAAGTTTTCAAAGTTTTCTTGTACGACCTTTTGGTTTCATACTTAATCGGTGAATTGTTTAAATACTCATTGAAATGAGATTCGGCTAACTGGGAGATTGGAAGGTTTGGATCAACAGATCTTAGAAAACTATTCAACACATACTCAGTATTTCTAGCTGTATTTTTGCGCCAATCTTTTTTCTTTTTCGTTTCTATGTAATACGCCATTACAGATTTAATAGCTGAATGCTTTGTAATGTGTTGCTCTTTTACAGCCTTCTCATTAAGCCAAGGATCATAATCGCCAGTTGCATATTCATCCTCTAGTTTTCTTTTTAGTTTTAAAGCCGTTGTTTTGGTTTGCGTTTTTAATGCTACCCGCTTCTGTTTAGGTCTTTTAAACTGGTCATAGAATTGGATGTAATAGAGATTATGCTGCTTTATGAGTGATGCCATTTCGATAGTAATGCGATAGTAATTACTATCGAACTGCTATCAGAAAACTGAATATTGAGATTGCGAGATGCCCAAAACAACCCTATTTTGCTATATGTGGCATCGGGACGTGGCTCAGTTCGGTAGAGCACTCGGCTGGGGGTCGAGGGGTCGCAGGTTCAAATCCTGTCGTCCCGACAATTAAACCTATTTTGATTGTCCATAGTTGAGATCAATATATTTGTAACCGATTTTAAAAGTGATAACTTCTGCACTAATTTTCTAAGAATTTTATCTTATGCTTAGTACGGCTTCACCAACAACGTGGTACAGTTCCAACTGGATTATAGATAAGAGAACCGATTTAATTTGGTTTATAGGTGGTGCGTTAGGTGGTTATTTATTGATGTTTATGTACGCCGGTTTAGGTTGGGACATGGTAACCATTTGGTTTTTCTGGGTCGCTTTTATTGATAGCCCACATTTCTTTGGAACTTACAGCAGAACTTATTTAGACAAACAGGAATTCAAGCAACGGAAAAAACTTTTACTTTGGAGTCTTTTATGGTTTTTGGCAGGACCGATTGCGATTTATTCTAGTTATTTAGTTTATGAATCAGGTTCAACAGGTTATAACATACCTTGGATTCTATTCACTTCTTTTTTTGGTTTATGGGCCTATTGGCATGTTGTTAGGCAACATTATGGGTTTCTGGCTCTGTATAAAAAGAAGAATAAGGAGTTGGTAAAATGGGACTACTATCTTGATTCTTCATTATTATATATTGGCTTACTATTGCCGTTTTTAGTTTTTATCGTTCGTTTTCCTGAAACAAATGCTTTGCTTGCGCCGGTAATAATTTCTGTTGAATCAATAATTAATATATCAGTCGTTGACCTTGTTTCTTGGTTTACGCTAAGTGTAATTGGAGCTCTTACAATCTGCTATTTAGTCCGGCAATTTTATTTGTCCCGAAATGGAGGTCAATTAAATTTACCAAAAAGCCTTTTTCTATTAGCAGTAATTCCACTTCATATTTATATCTGTTTTTCTGATGCCGTATTAGAAGCTGGATTACTTGGATTTGGAGCATTCGTTACTATATTTCATGATTTACAATATCATGCTATTGTTTGGTTTCACCACAAAAACCGTTACAAGAAAGCGGAGGATAAATCAAAATTTGGTCTTTCAGCCAAACTTACCAAATCACTACCCCGATATATACTTACAGCAGTAATGATGGGAGTTATATTTAGGTTAATTGGATGTACTTTTGAAGTGCACCCAGGTTGTATTCCTTTTATGGTAACTAGTGAAAAAATGCTCTTTGCAGATTTTGGAACGGATAAACTACTCCAAGGATGGGGCTGAAGTAGCTAAGGGTTAATGTTTGGCATGCTTATACCATGATTTTAATTGTTTTAGAAGCTGTAAATGGTTGCCTCCATTGAAGCGCCATTCGCACTCTTTAAGAAACCAGTAAAAATTATCCGATTTGATGCCGTTAAACTTGCGCATATGACGCTTCGCTTGGTTCCAAAAGTTCTCTATGCCATTAATGTGATTTTGGTGGTCTGCAAAGAGCTCCGAATGATTAATACGTTGATGATGAAAGGCGGACACATCCAAGGCATTATAGGATCGAAAGGTATCGGTATACACAATGCTATCGGGGCGTACTTTTTCTTCAATAATAGGTAATAATGTTTCTGTCTTTGCATTCGGTATAATCGCTGTATATACTTTTCCTCCTCGCTTAAGTAATCCAAATACAGCTACTTTACCACCTGATCCACGTCCTCTTTTCCCTTTGCGCTTGCCTCCAAAATAACTCTCATCAGCTTCTACTTCTCCAAATAATTCATAGCTGGGAAGTTTACTTGCAATGAGTTGGCGTAGTCGCATATAAAAACGAATGGACGTGTTTGCTTGAACGCCTATTAACTCGGAAGCAGCTCGGGCTGTTGTGCCTGCTACAAAATGCTCTATCAGGCGGCTTTGTTGGCGATATGTTAATCTACTTTTTCGTGTGTACATAGTAACTAATTTAGTACCTTACTCAGGTCTTAGCTACTTCAGCCCCCCAAGGATTACTTTTAGGCTTTGCTTTACATCACTATTTCCTAGATCAATTTATCTGGCGGACGAGTAAAGACAAAGAGCTTGCCAAAGATTTAAAACTGACCTGACATCTATATTAAGAAAGAGAGAATTAAACTTAGATAACAGAGGTTTGAGTTAAATAAAATCCACTCTTATGGTACTTATTAATCTTTTCTAAAGAACAATTTTTCCTGTCAATAGAAAAAATATAAGTGTATGTTTAGCGCCTAATACTTATTTAAAAAAAGAACTCCATAAAAGGGGATGGATGTCCGAAATAATCACATTTTTTCAAGAGCTAGTCAAAAATCCAGGAATTCAACAAGTAATAATTGTCCTATATACAATAGGCCCAGTACTTATTACCATTTATTCGATTGGGCAATTTCATCTGCTTTATATACTCCTTAAGAATAGAAAAACATACAAAACGGAAGCTCCTGTTTACCCGGAAGGCGAATGGCCATTGGTTACTGTACAAATTCCGATGTATAATGAAATGTATGTAGCCGAGCATGTCATAGATGCTTGCGCAAAACTGGACTATCCAAAAGACAAGCTTGAAATACAGGTGTTAGATGATTCAACAGATAAGACACTAGAAATAGCCAATAAGAGAGCTGATTATTGGAAAGAGCAAGGTTTGGATGTGGTTGTGATTCATAGAGAGAACAGGCAGGGCTTTAAAGCAGGTGCTTTGCATGAAGGAACTCAAGTTGCTAAAGGGGAGTTTATTGCGATTTTTGATGCTGATTTTAGACCTAATCCTGATTTTCTATATAATACAGTTGGTTACTTTCAGGATGAAAAAGTTGGGGTTGTTCAAACACGATGGGGGCACTTAAACAGAGAATATAGCTTATTAACAAGGGCTCAGTCTTTGATGCACGATGCTTTCTTTATGATCGAACAAACAGCTCGTTCTATGGCTGGTTATTTCCTAAGATTTAATGGTAGCGGCGGGTTGTGGAGAAAAGAAACTATCGCAGATGCAGGAGACTGGTCAGGAGAAACCTTGTCTGAAGATTATGATTTATGCATAAGGGCTCAGCTCAAAGGTTGGAAAATAGCGTATAATAATGAGATTGAAGCCCCTGCAGAACTCCCTGTTACAATGGTAGACTTTAAAGTTCAGCAATATAGATGGACAAAAGGCCGAGGGCAGGTAATAAAAAAGCATTTTTGGAATCTGATTACTGCTAAACTACCGTTTATGGTAAAAGTTCATGCTGTATTCGATCTGCTAAACGTCTTTATAAACGTTGGGATTTTGTTACTCGCCTTAATGAGTATTCCTTTAGTGTTTTTATTGCAAGAAAATCCAGAAGTTCGAACATTTTTCATGATTCAATCCATCGCTTTAATAAACATATTAATAGCACCTTGGTTTGCGTGGATTGTCTTTGATAAGTATGCTGATAGTACTAAAATGAAATGGAAAGAGATGAAAGCCTCCTTTGTCCCTTTCTTAATACTACTTATTGGATTCCCATTTTTTATGGTTGTTTCTCTGATTGATGGTTTCGTTAATAAGAAATCTTTTTTCCATCGAACATCTAAGTACAATGCTCTTAACAGTAATGACTCGTGGAAAAATAAAATTTATTCACCAAGTGAAGTCCCGGCTATAACCTGGTTTGAAGGAATACTTGCAGTCACTTTTTTGTTAGCACTTATTATCGATATAACTATTGTAAGTGTTGCCTTCATACCTTTTCATATATTGCTAACCTTAGGATTTGGTTCAATATTTATCCAATCTGTAAGAAAAGCTTAGAAAAATGTCTCTAAACGATATCTTTTTTTTCTTTGATCAACTAATGGTCGAGGTTGTGCAAGCGAATTGGATAGTTTGGGTGATGTGGTCTGTTTTTTTAATTTCACCTTTGCTGATGAGTTTTTTAACCATTGGATTTCTTTTAAATCGAAAAACCGTTAAATCAAGCTCTCCTTCACTAAAAATTTCCGTTTTGGTAAGTGCCCGAAATGAAGAGAAAGATTTTCCATCATGTATAGAATCCCTTCTTAACTTAGATTATCCAAAAGAGTTATTGCAGATAATATTGGTAAATGATAGATCTGAAGACTGCACTAAAGAAATAATTAATCGCTACGATTCCGAGCATAAACACATTATCGCTTTACATACTGAAGATATGCCCGATACCCAGTTAGAAGCTAAAGCTCGTGGAGTTGCTTGGGGAATGAAGCATGCTACCGGTGATTGGGTCTTTATTACAGACGCTGATGGTGAGGTTCACCCTCAGTGGCTATTACACAGCACAAGTGTAATCCAAGAGAATACAGGAATGATAGGTGGCGCAATAGCTGTGAATCCTGATGGTTTTCAAGGAAAGTTAGAACGTGCAACATGGGCATTTGTTCAGATGTTTAATCTTGGAATGTCTGGCTGGGGCGTGCCATTTGCTTGTGTTGGGCCAAATATGGCCATTCGCAGAGACATTTACGAGCAAGCAGGAGGACTTGAAAATGCTGAATTTTGTATTGCCGAAGATTTAGCTCTGCTTAAAATGGTTGAAAATGCAAAAGCAAAAATCATTACCCCTGCAAGCCCGGAAACAACCATTTCGATAAAACAAGTGCCGAGCTTCAGACACTACTTAAGTCAATTAAGGAGATGGTTCCGCGGAGGAATTGATAACGGTTCGGATTACTGGCTGATACTCTATTCATCGTTCTGGGCGGGTTTTTTTGTATTCACTTTTCCATTTTATGGATGGATTTTTTCTTGGGATGTGTACATTGTTTTAATGGTTTTACAATTAATGAGTGATGTTTTGCTGCTAGCAGTTCAGAAGCACAAATTAGGATTACGTTCGCATGTAAAGTATTTACCGTTTTTAAAAATCGCACAACTAATAGCCTTTACTTTTATCCCTCTTTCATTTCTTTTCACACGTAAAATTCAATGGATGGGTGACGATTATAGCGTGGATTACGAGTAAGTGCTAGAAAGCAAAGCCTGAACCCAAGTATATCCCGACTCCCTCTTTTGAAAAGCCCATTTCATATTTCAGAATAAAGTCTTTATTAAATAAAGTAGTAAATCCTCCAAAACCTATGGTTGAAGCTCTTTGTTTATCTTTAAAAGAGGCATCGTATACAATTCCATTATCAACAAATGCGCTTAAGCCTATTCGTGCTTCAAGCCATGGGAGTTGAAATAACCATGTTCGGATTTCAGTATTGCTCTGAACGAGCCCATGACCCACAAATCGTCTGTAAATATAGCCACGTGCAGAACCGCCACCACCTAACGAAGGAGCAAACCAATAAGGAATATCTCCTATAGCTTGATTGATAAGAAATCGCTGTGCAAATACTACTTCAGGAATTTTTCTTCTTTTTGTAAGCTCTTTGAAGAATTTAAATTCTCCGTAAACCTGACCAATTAAAGACGAGCTTAAAACAGGAAGTGAGGTTTTAAGACTCAACCCGGCTGAATATCCGTTTTGTGACCTCAACTCGTCATCTCTGTTTTCCTTCAAATACCCCAATTCAATAAATGTATAAGTTGACCCGTCCCATCCCGTTGGCCGATTAGTTGACATATACGAGTCGGGCTCAAGATTAAATGGTTTTTCATGAACTACTCGTAAGCCAATTTTAATATCTGTTCTTTTTATTCCAATAATAGTCGATAAAGGGACTCTTGTAGATCCTCCTATATTCAATAAAAAACTATCAAATTGATAAAAAGAAGTGGTATCAAATCGCTCTTTAGAAAAGTTACCATCCACAGTATAGCCCGGAAAGTAGTTGCCAAAGTTTTGGGATATCAAAAAATCAACAGCAGATCTTTTATTCGTTCCTAGTGTTCGCACCTGATCATGAAATAAAGAAAGAGTATAAGTGCCGATACTACTGTAATTAAACCAGTATTTCCCAAAGCTTTGAAAGGGTTGAATATTTTCATTATAAGCAAATCGTTGAAGTTCTAAGTAAATGTTAATACCATTATCTGAGTTATATGAAAATCCGGGGAGAAAACCATACCTAACACTATCAGAACTCTGTGCTAATGCAGAATTTGAATAAATAAACACGGTTAGAAAAAAGAAGATTATTTTAATTTTATTGGACAATTTTTTGAACGACTAAGAGTAATATTACGTAGTTTAAGCTAATGATATTTGTAAACCTTTTTCTCCTATTTAATATTTTAATCACCGGAGGCTCGCGCGCTGAGTTAACTCAACAAATAAGTTGTAGAGAGTATCTGGATGAAGCAAAAGAAGCAAGAGCCAATAGAAAGCCGTTAGTTGAAATCTCCATTTTAGAGGAGGGAATTAAGAGCCAATGTGCAGACAGTAGTATAGCTTATAGCCAGCTTTCATTATGCTTTTTGGAGCTTGCAGATCAATCTTACTCTGATCGGAACCAGAGCTCTGATGATAAAAGACTAGAATATTTCTCAAAAGCATTAGAAATAGCAAACCAAGCCATACAGATTGACCCAAATAACGTATATGGATACGAAAGAAAATCTATGGCTTTTGCGGGCCTGGTAGATGTTCAAGGTTTAAAACAAAAAGTACAATTGGCTGATAGCGTCAGGGTTAATGCTGAAATAGCATTAGAAATTGATCCTAAGAATGATCGCGCACTTCATATTTTGGGAAGATGGCATTATGAAGTTTCTCAGTTTGGAGGAGTAATGCGGTTTTTTGCACGATTATTATTTGGAACAGCTCCTAAAGCAACTTATGAACAAGCTTTGTATTACTTTGAAAGATCACTAGAACTTCAAGACTTTCCGGTGCATCATTATTGGATTGGAGTAACACAATTAAAGCTAAATAATAATGAATCAGCCGAATCACATTTTAAATATTTATTAACTCTAGAGAATAAACACCACAATGATCAATTTTTCAAAGAGCAAGCTAAAAAAGAGCTTCAAAAATTGAACTAAAAACAAAAGGAGTTATTTAAAAAGTGAAGCTGAAAACGGTACTGAATCAATTTATATATCCTAAGCTCAAGTTCGGAACAGGATCTATAATTTCCACCGGCGTGGATTACAGTATTTTTTTTATTCTACTTAAAACAGCGACACTTCCTGTAGCATGGGTACAAGTTATTGCTCAAACTCTTGGCATGATTACAAACTTTATTTTACAGCGTAATTTTATTTTTGCAAAAGAACGAACAGTAATTGCATCATTTTTTTTGTCAGTAAGTTTCTCGTTGGTTTCAATTACTCTTGCAGGTATTTTAGTTCATTATCTATACAAAATTACGTTTTTTTTTGAACATCCCATGATTATGAAAATTGGAGTATCAATTCTCTTCTTTTTCTTCAACTTTTACACCAAACAATTCGCTTTCGAAAAGAAGTTAAAATGGTAGAAACTTCATTATTTAAATCCTTATCCATTGAAAAGGTGTTCTGGGCTTTATTAGCGGGATTAGGTCTTTATGTCTGCTATGCAACATATTCGATGCGAATATTTTACCCTGATGGCACTATTTACTTTGTTCACATATTAGAAAACTTAAAGCCTGTTCATTGGCACTGGGATAGACAATTTGCATACTATGTTCAACATTTCCCTTTAATCTCTTCGATCAAGGCTGGTATAACTGATATTCCTACTCTTGCCAGAATACACACCGGTTGGTACTTCAGTTTTGGGCTTCTTTCTCTACTTGGGTGCTTCTATGGATTGCCCAAAGACAAAAAGATATTTATCATTTTTCCATTACTATGGATGTTTGGAATATACATTCAAACAGAGTTTTTCCCGATAACACCTGGACGATTACTTTCAGGAATTTATTGGGTGGTAGTTATTCAACTTTTTTTTCGGGCCTCATGGAAAAGCATCTTCTTTATTTTTGTAATAGCATGGTGCACACTTAGGATCTATCAAGGAATGATGATCCTTGGTCCGGTTTTGGTATTCCTGAGTTTTTGGCGCTTTACTAGATTTGAAGACAGGAAATCAAATCCTTTGGCGTGGACTTATATAGCTCTTGGGATTTATTTTTTAGCGGGCGCAATACTTTCTTTTATGTCCGTCTTAGACCCTCAAGACAAAACTAGTTTTATAACCTTTATACTTGGCATATTTTTATTTATCGACGAAGAGGGTTACCCTTCTTTTCCTCTGCTGCTTGGATTGATTGGTACATCTTTTCTTTTATTTAGAATATTTAAGCCGTCAGGCTTAGGAAAAAGAGCCTTCCCGATTTCTGTTCAAATCTTACTAATATTGCTGGGTGCTTTTGCATTAATAAGTCCGGTTTTTTGGGCAGAAGCCATGGCTCCAGAAACACACCAGCAAGTACGTTCTATTAATATCTACCTATGTGTGCTTTTAACCGTTCCAATATTCTTTATAGTTTCTGGAAAGATGGAACTAAGAGAAAAGTGGACTAAGCAGGCAAAAGTTTTTGTGCTGATTCTTGGAATTATTCAAATTTACTGGAATATCTCTGCAACCTATCATTGGAATCAGTACATCGCCATTCTGCAATCTACCATCGATAAAAGTAAACCGGGATTAGTGCTTGCACAGAATACTAATCTATTAAACTTAAATGATGAGTATAAAATCTCCAATGGTTTTCATAATGACTGGGATACACCATTGATGAGTATTCTTTTTGCGCCAGATCGCTCAAATATTAAAACAATCATAGCCCATTCCTATGATAACATCTATCATCCGTTAAACCCAAGGGATACGACATTGTTTCCGGATCTAAGTAATTATGGTGTTAATTATGATATTTATTTTAACGCTTTAGATGTCCAAGGAGAAGTATCAATACCTGACCGACCTATTCCCGAATTTTTAAAATGGCTCGAAACTCAAACAACGGGAGTAAATGACTATTTTGAAGAATAATTAAAACCCGATGACCAAATCTGCCCAAAATATACTTAAATATCCCATTTGATCGCCTTTTATCATAGATCTTAGATCAAAGTTAACAGAGAAAATATAACCCCGTTTTCATCAAAGCGATCCAATCCTTGCCGGTTGTAAGAGTATGAAGCACTCACAAAAGATCTTCCTGTTCCCCATAATTTAACACCTCCTTCCAATCATCAGCATTAGGTCCTATCTGGCTTGCTAGGCCAATCCCCTTATCAGTATGTGTATTTAAAGAATAGAAATGAGCGTAAACGAATGGGTCAATTCTGGTATATTCACTCCAAAACAGAAGCCCATTGTTGGTGGCAAGAGATGCTCCATATCTTCTGCCAAACCGACTGTTAGCCGGAAATTTTTTCTTAAATAAAATATCTTTCTTACGGCCAAGATCATCCAAAATACGAAATTAGAGAATAATAGAGTTTAGCAAATACGCATGTATTCTGTAATCATAACGCGTCGTTTTCCGGTAACGCACTCGTGGGGTCGTAAGTTCAGAACTTAGTGACCAAATTTAGCTTTATGTTATTACGATTAATTTCATATAATTACTTTATTTATAAATGCTTAATATTTCAAGATGAAACACCAGTACTTTCTTTCTTTAGCCGCTCTCTTGGTTTTTTCGATCTCTACCTACTCGCAAAGCGATAAAAATGGAAACGTTGATGTTCTAGATTACTTCTCCCTAGACACAAGTGAGTTTAATATTGATGTTCAGCTAAGTAATCTAAACCTAATACGTCCTAAGAGTAATCTATCTGCCTTTTTCCCTATTGATGAGATATACCAAAGAATTCCTTGGACAGATGATCCCGCAATCAACTTTAAACCTGTAATGGCTTTTGAAAATATTGGGGATGTAAATGGAGATGGCCTTGATGACTTGATTCAAGTGAGGAATTTCGTTAAAGATGAGAGAAGGGATAATAAGGAAATTTTTACATTTAAAACCTTCCTCACCTATGGAGGGGATGATTTTTCATTGGATTATGATGAGCTTTTTTATAACAAGCTATACCCTCTTGGAGACCTGAATGGAGACGGTTTTGATGACGCTATAGGGATCGAAGTAAATGAAGAAAGTGAACAAAATATTTATTTATATAAAGGGAGTTCGTCAGGCTTGATTCAGATCAGTAGTATCAATACTGAAGCTATAGGCGACCTTCTTATAGATAAAAGTACTTCTATAATCTTAAATAAAACTTTGTATAACGCCTTTGAAGACTTTAATGATGATTCTTATGATGATGTTTATGGATTTCACCCTAGTTTTCGTGAAAGAGTTTACTTTGAAATAACAGGAGCGGCTTCTTTCGAAGAAGTGCAAATTAAAGAAATTGAGTTAGCCGATTCCGTCTACATAGAGGAAGGTTCTCTTAATCGGTTTGTTATAAATGGCGCAACTTATCTTACTTTAAACGCGGGAAATCGTTCGAGCTCAAGGAAAAATGTACACATCTATAAACTACTTCCAGAAGGCAGCCTGCAATTGGTACAAAAATTTAATTTCCCAAGTGAGTTTTCTCAATATAGTATTGAAAGTTTTATCGGAGATTATAATGGAGATGGATTACTTGATCTCCTAACCTCATCATATGACGGTATTCGGTTCGCTTCTGGATTATCTAGTACATTTGCTTCTTTTGGCGAGCTTAAAATGGTATCAACAGAAGGAAATACCCTATCGCACATTTTTCAGGTGGGAGATATAAATGAAGATAATAAAGATGAACTTCTCATTCTTAAGGATTACTCCGCATCAATCATAAACTTCGAAGGATCTAATACTGATACAATTTCAAATTTTTTGCCTTCAGAATTTATTCCAAATGGCTATTTTCAAAGGTTTACTACGTCAATAATTCCAAATACATCTTTTCAAGATGGCTTCAAGACTTTTGTAATTTCAGTAAATTCAAATGATTACATTGATCCTATAACCGAGGACGAAAAATTCGGAAATGCACTATTCAAAACTTCAGACAACGCATCCACATTTGAAACAAATATTATCCTTCAGAACCACATAGATTATATTAGAAAAGAACGAAATGAAGTATTTCATCTTGGTGACATTGAAAATGACAATATAGATAACTTCGCTGTTAGAGAGTTAACAAATAACGATGAGCAACTGGTGATCTATAATGGTTTAGATCTTGCTTCCGCAAAATCAATTCCAATTGATCCTTCTCTCAATGTCAGGTTTGTTCAGTCCGGCTTTTTTAATAATACCTCTCAAAAAACATTGGCCATATTGGCTGACTCTGTTCGGGACGGTCAAACTATATTTACAAGTAAATCTGTTCTTTTATACTATGACATTAATGATCTGAATGAACCCTTTCATAGTATCCTTTCAGAAGACATATCACCTACCAACAGGATGGAAATATTTGCCAATCTTGGTGATATCAATAACGATGGCTTTGATGACGTTGGCTGGGCGACTACTTTGTCGAATGAACCAGAACATGTTTTTCTTTTCCTTGGAAAAGAAAAACTTTCTGACAATCCGGATTTAGATATTAATTTAAATGAAGATTTTAATAATCCGCTTTTTGGGACTACATTCTGGGGAGCAACTGTTCTTCAGGGACTTGGGGATATGAATTCAGATGGTATCGATGACTTTGTAATTGGAGACGCACAGCGATTACATTCCCTAGAAATTTTAGAGCAATCAGAATTAACCGGAGGTAATTTTTCAGGTGTAGTTTATGTACTATTTGGGAAAGAAGATTTTTTATCAGAGTTTTCAGGACCGGATTTGGAGCTTTGGCCAGATACCACAGATCTGTCTAACGAACAAGTCTTTTTTGGAGGTTTAAATAATGTAGCAAGCGGAGATTTTGATGGAGACGGTGTACAAGATATTGTTACCAAGTCTTTTAGACATGCAGACAGTGAGTTTGACGAAGGTGTTGGAGCTTTAACCTATTTCTTTGGTAAAGAGGGGCTGTCCTCGCAGCCTGATACCACAGTACGAATAAGGAATGAGTATATCGCTCCTGAACGGTCAAGTTCAGAGAATATATACTCTAAGTTTTCTGGGAGATCGCTCCTGAAAGCCGTGCCGGGTAAAAATGGAGAAGGCGCAGACAGACTTTTGTTTGTCCCGGGCAGCTCCTTAGCTAATGCAGTGCTCTATGAAATAGAAAAAGAACCAACCGAAGTTGCAGTAGCAAGATTCAGCGCTCCGGCTGAAAACACCTCTCTTAACCCGGCGGGTAATTTCATTAATAAACAATACTTTCCACTTGTTGGGGATTACACAGGAAACGGTCAGTTTAATTTTTTAGGCTATCAACCAAACTCCAGGATTTACAGAGATACTCCCATCTATATGTTTGGCATAGATAATATTCTGAATTCCAATGAAGAAGGTGTAGAAGGAAACCCAAATATTTATAAGCTAGAGCAAAATTATCCCAATCCGTTTAACCCTTCTACCAATATATCCTTCACAATACCAGTTTCAGAAAATGTAGAAATTACTGTGTATAATATACTTGGGAAAAAAGTCTCAGATATAACTAATAAGAAATTTACGAAAGGAACGCACACTGTTTCTTTTGATGCTTCTCATCTTGCCTCAGGTTTTTATTTATACCAGATTAATACTAATAGTTTTATTTCTACAAAAAAGATGATTTTAATAAAATAAAATCGTTTCGGCGCTATAATTATGAACATGAATTCAGATATAGAATTTGCATTTTCCAACTGGAAAACTTGATTTATGTCAAATACTTTTTTTAAAGAATACTTTTCAACTCTTTATAAGATTGATTCAATGGATCAAAAACATATTTCTTTCTGATTTTAGGAACTTATTTCTCTTTTTGAGCTTAAAAAAGAAAGGAGATTATATGTACGTTTTAAACTATCAAAAACAGGTGGAGCGAATCAGCCAAATGATTCCGCTTCGAAAAAATGAGCAGACTTATGAGGTCTATTATCATGACCCTGAGTCAGGAGAGTTATGGAAGAGCTTTTTTCCATATAGAAGTGAAAACAAAAAGGGACCGAAGTTGCTACGCCCCGAACCATTACCTCAAAATTTAAAGCATCAATTAGAGATATGTTTAAATAGTGGAAATCTTGCAGACGCCGAAGGTCTTGGGATCGAATACTCACTCAACCCGGAAAAATGGGATGAGATACTTACTCATTTAGAAGAAAACAGAAAAAAGTATTCAAGAAGAGGCTTTTTTGAGTTTCTGAAATTTTTGGGAGTGAAGGATTCTAGATTGACTTTAGAAGCTCTAAAGATTGACTTTGGTCAACTTTCCCTATCTGAAAAAGAGATTTATTCTTTAAAGAAAAGAGCTCGCATGCTATCGCTAAAGAAGTTTTTTGGTATTTAGAAGGGGTGGCTTAAAACATTAGAAAAAATTAACATTAATTTTTTCTAATGTTTGTCGATAAATGATATATGAATCACTATCGACTGAAAAACATCCTCTATATACTCCTTATTCTGCTTTGTGCTAACATCCCGTTAAGCGCTCAGGTAACAGCGGTAATGAAAATACAGGTAAATGTTGTAAGCGGAGCTAAGGTTAATGCTTCAAAGAATTTACTGTACTCCTCCAAAAACGGAACTTTTAAAGCCGGTTTTTTGAGTATCAGATCTGCCCCGAACTCTGAAATCAACGTAGAAACCGAATCTGAGTGCTTTATGAAAAGTACATCTGGTGAGAGGGTACGAATACTTACCAGTAGTAATATTGAAGGAAAATTTGATTCCGGAAATCAAACAATATCAATTCATGTAGATATTCCTGATTCTGAAAAACTCGAGGGAAATTATAGCGGATCTATAACTAC
The DNA here is from genome assembly GCA_965216175.1 of Balneola sp. GTDB lineage: Bacteria > Bacteroidota > Rhodothermia > Balneolales > Balneolaceae > Balneola. Next base: position 3,350,173 of record OZ244140.1, on the reverse strand, counting down.
TGTTATTAATTATCTTTGATCTTATAGATTTTGTACCCCAAGCCTTCTTCGAGTGATTTCAAGAGGGCTTTTTTTATTAATAAATAACCTTGAGTTTTAGTAACTTCGCAAAGCTAGAATCGGCTTAAATATTATTCAAAAAGATATCAAATTATGATTCCACAGGAATTACAAGACATTATTGATGAAGCAGACATGAAAATGGATGAGTCCTATGCTTTTCTGAAAAAAGAATTTTCTCATATCCGTGCAGGAAAAGCTAACCCGGCTTTGGTTGAGGGAGTGAAGGTTGAGTATTATGGCTCTCAAACACCTCTTCAGCAACTTGCAAACATTACGGTCCCGGAAGCTAGAATGCTGATGGTTTCCCCATATGATAAATCGACATTGCAAGATATTGAAAAGGCAATTATGTCGTCCGGACTTGGATTAAACCCCATGAACGACGGTGACTTTATCCGGATTCCTCTTCCAATCCTTACTGAAGAAAGAAGAACTGAACTTGTGAAGGTTGCACGAGATAAATCTGAACAGGCTCGAATCAGTATTAGAAATACACGAAGAGATGCCAATGATGAGATAAAGAAAACAGTAGAAGCGGAGTCATTGCCTGAAGATGCTAAATTTGAAGCTGAAGATGATATCCAGACAATAACTGACAAGCATACTAAAAGAGTCGATGACTTGCTTTCTCAAAAAGAAAGCGAAATAATGACAGTTTAACTAACTACAAAACACAAATTTCAAATAATAAATACCAAATAATAGAATCAAGAATCATGATAGAACTGTTTTTGGGATTTTGAACTTTGTGATTTTGATCTAAATGTATATATCCGAACTAAACTTACAGGGATTTAAAAGCTTTGCTCACAAAACTAAAGTGGGTTTTGATAGTGGGATTACATCTATTGTGGGACCAAATGGTTGCGGAAAATCTAATATTGTAGATGCATTGCGCTGGGTTTTAGGTGAGCAACGCCCTTCTCTTTTACGTTCCTCAGCAATGAGTAATGTGATCTTTAATGGTACATCAAAAAAGAAAGCCCTGGGAATGGCAGAAGTTTCTCTAACTTTTGTTAATGACAAAGGAATTCTTCCTATTGAATACAGCGAAGTTACTATTACAAGAAGGTTGTATAGATCCGGGGATAGTGAATATTTGATCAACAACACATCCTGCCGATTGAAAGACATCATGGAATTGTTCATGGATACCGGAATGGGTTCCGACGCTTATTCGGTGATCGAGCTTAAAATGGTGGAAGAAATCCTGAATGATAAAAATAATGATCGGCGTAGATTATTCGAGGAAGCTGCCGGGGTTACTCGTTATAAAGACCAGCGAAAAAGAACTCTGCGCAAATTAGATGAAACGAGAAAAGACCTTCAGCGTGTAGATGATCTGTTGATAGAGCTCAGAAAAAAAGCACGTTCGCTTGAGATACAGGCAGAAAAAGCCGAGAAAGCGAAGAAATACAAAGTCGAGCTGGAATCTTTGGATAAGGGGTTCACTCTTCATGAGTTTGATAAAATAAAAGAAGAACTTGAGCCTCTTCAGGAAAGAATCAACAACGCTGAGAAGGAAAAAAAGGAAATAACAAAGGCAAATGAAGATTTTGAATCTTCGGATGAGAAAGCTCGTGCAAATCTGCTGAAAAAGGAAAAACAACAAGCAGAAGCTCAGCGTTTGGTAAGCCAGCTACATAATGCCATTCGCGAAGCGGATACATCTCTCAGAATCACCAAAGAAAAAATTCAGAACGAAGAAAAGGTGATCAAAGAGTATTCTAAAGATATTGAGCAAGGTGAAATTGATCTGAAAGAGTTGATGGATCTGCTCTCAAGCAGCAGAAGTAAGCTGGAGTCATTTGATGAAGATCTGGAAAAATCTTCGAATATTTTAGAAGACTCAAAAAAACAATATTCACAAATACAACAACAATACAATCGGGAACGTCACGAATTGTATGAAATTGAAGTTCAGCTTAGTGAAGCAAATAATGAATTGAATCAGCTTCAAACAAAGAGAATTAAGATCGAATCACGCCTGGAAAATACGGAGGGGGATCTTGAACGTATTGATGATGAGATTGTTGACCTGAATGATGAGGTCGATAATTTGAATGGAGAGCAGGGAATTATTGAAGGGAAACTCGATGCTCTTACCGAAGAGCGCGATGAGATGGAAAAGGAAGTTGAAACCGCCAGAGAAAAACGCGAGGGATTTGCTCAGAAACAAAATGAGATCAAAGACGAACTAAGAACTTTGCAAAGCAAACGCTCTTCTATCGAATCTGAGATCAGTTTGATGAACGATCTGGCAAGTTCTAACGAAGCATTTCCTAGTAGTGTTAAATACTTGATTGAAAAGCACCGATTCGAATTCAAAGAGTTAACGACAGTTTCTGAGATATTTGATACCGATGAAAAACATGCTGTAGCTCTCGAAGCTGCTTTGGGTGATGCACTTAACTATGTTGTCATCAAAACATTAGATGAGGCTAAAAGAGCAGCGAAGGTCCTTAAAGAAAACAAAAAAGGACGCGTTACTTTTATTCCTTTGGATCAGCTTGCTGCTACTTATGATGTATTGGAGGGAAGTTTATTTGATCAGGTTAAATCCAAAAGAGAATACTCAGCATTAAAACAGTTACTTCTCGGTAATGTGATTGTTACCGAAACTGTTGAGAATGCTTATTCTAAGCTGAAAAGCTCTTCTACTATCGGAGTAACTTATGAGGGTGAAGTGGTTACTGATTCCGGTTTTTTTCAAAGTGGTAGCAAAAGCAAAAATGCAGGTATTCGAGTTGGGCTAAAAGACAAAATTGAAAAGCTTGAGCAGGAACTAGCCAGAATCACAAAAGAAATTGTTAAGCTTGAAGAGTATCTGGATCAGATTATCGCTAAATACGAAAAACTGGATGTAGCTTCACTAAGCCGGAGTTTAAAAGAAAAAGAGCAGGAAGTTCGGCGACTTGAACAGCAACAACATAGTCTGAGTTCAAAAATCCAGGTTTACCAAAAGAATATTGGTGAGTTAGTAAATCGAAAAGACAGCCTCAAAACCAATGAAGGGTCTGCACAGGAAGAATTGGATTCTATTCAGCCCAAGCAAAAGGAATTACAAACCAAAATGCTGGAACTGGACGCTAAACAAAATGAAAAGAAGGACCTCCTTGAATCGCTTGAAGAAGATCGAAGTATTGCACAAACACGATATAATGATGCGCAGCTTCAGCATCAGGACCTGAAAAATAAAGTTGAAAACCATGATCGTGATGTGCGAAGAGCCGAAACCGGAATTAACAGTGTTCAATCCAGAATAGAAAATAGAACTAAGCTTACGGAAGAAAGTAAGTCTCGTATTAAAAGCTACGCTGAACAGATAGAGTCACTAGAAAATGAGCTTGCAGAAAATCAAGAGCTTAAAGTTGAAGCGGATGAAGCACTAAAAAATGCAGAGGAAGCGGCCAGTATTCAACGAGGAAAGATCAATGAATTCGAAAAAGAGCTGAAGGAAGTACGCCGCCGTAAAGAAGTAAATATGGAGCTTGTTCATCACTTAGCAATGGCTAAAGAAAAGATGGAAATGCAAAGTCAGGCGCTATCAGATCATGTTTGGGAAACATACGGTATTCTCATGAAACAGGTTGAAGGTGAAATGCCGGAGGATATGACTACCGATGAAGTTAAGCAGCGTATTGGCTGGCTTCGCCAAAAACTAAATAGTATCGGTGAAGTTAATGCTCTTGCAATCGATGAATATAAAGAGGAAAAAGAACGACTGGATTTCTACGAAGAACAAATAGACGATCTGAATAAAGCCGAGAGACAGTTACTGGAAACTATTTCCGAGATCAATGAAACGGCGACCAAAAGGTTCAATACTACCTTTGAAAAAATAAGAACTAATTTTCGGGAAGTATTTAAAACACTGTTTTTTGAGGATGATAATTGTGATCTGCTCATCGAACAAGATGTGGAAGATCCTCTGGAAGCTAAAATTGAAATTCTTGCTCAGCCTCGCGGTAAACGTCCATCCGGAATATCTCAGCTTTCAGGTGGCGAAAAAACTCTGACGGCAATTGCGCTCCTTTTTGCGATCTATCTCGTTAAACCATCTCCTTTTTGTGTACTTGATGAGGTTGACGCCCCTCTGGATGACGCCAATATTGAACGATTTGCGAAAATGATCAAAAACTTTAGCAAAGACACTCAGTTCATCATCATTACTCACAACAAAAAAACGATGAGCAAAGCAGAAATGATGTACGGTGTTACCATGCCTGAAACAGGCGTAAGTAGATTGGTTGGTGTAAAGATGGACGATATCGAAGACGCCGCGTAGTTTTCTAATTTGATTTTTGTGACGCCGAATCTGAACCTGAGTTTTTAATTACTTCGTTCAAGGCGAACGGGAACGGCAATATCGTATTTGAAATTGATTCCATATTGCTGCGGAATAAATTCTTCGCTGGTGTACATTGGCTCATTTCGCTGCCTATTCCACATTTCATCCGTATTAACAAGAGAGGATTTTAATCCGAGCGGCAACATCCGAACCTTTCCAAAATGCTACGGAATGAATTCCTCGCTAGTGTACACTGACTCATTTCGCTGCCTATTCCACATTTCATCCGTATTAACAAGAGAGGATTTCAATCCGAACGGTAACACCAAACCTATTCCATATTGTTGCGGAATGAATCCCTCGCTGGTGTACACTGACTCATTTCGTTGCCTATTCCGCATTTCTTCCATGTCAGCTAGAGAGGATTTTAATCCGAACGACTAAACCGAATCGGGATTCTCGATCGATCTAGGTGAAATAGTGACGCTGCGAATTAGAGACCTTCCTAACAAAAAATATAGACCAAAAAAAATCCCGTGGGTTACACGGGATTTGATGTCTTAAAGAGCTTCGTCTTCGTTGCGACGATCTTTGAGCTTCTTCCAGGCGTAGGCCCCGCCGGCGGCAGCCAACAGTCCAAGTCCGCCATCAATAGGCGCTTGTGCAGGATCTCCCGGTAAACCCGGTTGCGCCATCGCTAGTGCTGAAAGAATAAGTATAATTGTTAGTGTGAATAAAACGAGTAGTAAATTTTTCATAGTTATATAGCTTTAGTGCTATCAGCTGTTAGCTATTAGCTTTTAGTTTCCCATCGGGCACTAAAAGCTAACGGCTAAACGCTCATAGCTAATTACTTAATTAATGTCATTTGGCGCGTTAGTACTTGCCCCGGAGCTGTTAGGCGGTAGTAGTATATTCCACTAGCCTGCGCTGTTGCATCCCAGCTTACCTGATAATTGTTGCCGGCTGTTTTAGTAGCATTCACAAGTTCCGCTACTTTCTGTCCCATCACATTGTACACGGTAATGTTTACCGGTCCGGTTTGTCCTACCGAATAAGAAATCGTTGTGCTTGGGTTAAACGGATTTGGGTAGTTCTGATTCAAAGCAAAGGTTGTTGGCTTGGTATCCGGCTCGTTGCTTACGCTGGTGTTTGGGGCAATCGTTATGCCAAATCTGGATGAAGTTCCAGAAAGCTTTTTTGCTTTTACAGAGGGAGCTAGAAGAGTAGTAGAAACTTGCTTTTCTTGGACAGCCTCAACTTCAAAGCTGTAGCTAAAAACAGACTGCATATCTATTTGTTCTTCTGTTTTCAGATCTGTGAGTATAATGCTCCAGTCTGAAGGAATGTGTTTCATGGTTTCCCAGCTCAACGTATATTCTCCATTGATTCCCGCGTCATCAATTTTGAGTTGGTAGTTTTGAACTTCATTTAACTCAAAAGCACGAGCGTCTTGGCTGAGTAACACTTCTCCTTCCCCAAAATCCTGAACAAAAGCTATAGTTGGGGACCCGTTTAATGATCCTAATTTTGACCCATCAAAGCTATCTTCCCCTACGTGTGATCCAACTTTGAAGTAGAGTTTACTCGCATTATCCTTATGGCTTCCTGTCGATAGATTCAGATTAATTCTTCTCCAATCAGTAGCTTTGGCTTTTGAAAAGATTTCTACATCTGCTGCAGTCGCTGTTTTTGCAGTTGTAGGAATTGTTAGTGTTGTTGCAGCACTTGCAACAGTCGCGCTTTCATCTCTTTCTAAGAAAAACCCCTGCCAGGTTGAAACAATATTTCCCTCTCCAACATTAAAGGTAGACCATGTTTCAGCATTGTCATTCCAAACAGATACAGGACTTTTTAAGCCGCCCTGAAGTAAAGTTTCAAGAGCTACAGCAACACCATTTCCGCTTATATTATCTAAATTAATATTACTTTGGAACGGGTTGCCCACCAAAGCAAATTTATCAGTTAGGGTTACACTTACATTTGCTGGAGGTTCACTCCCCGATGCATCTAATGTTATAGGTAGTTCTGTGCTTCCTTGGGAAGTGTTGTCATAAAAATATAAAATAGCACCCAGGCCATCTCCCCAGGCAGTAGACATATTTGTCGGTGTCAACCAACCATCTGTTCCTGTTCCATCCGAACCAGGGTTGTAATAAAAATTTGCTTCTTCAGAACTGTTTGCTCCTCCGGTTATTCCCTGAATTGCCGTATCATCTGAAACATCTGAAACAGTAGCTCCGGTCACCGGAATAGAAATCATTCTCCATCCCGCATTCCCTGTAATTGTTCTGGTTTGAGCTTTTGCGAAAGTAGCCAGCAAAAGAAAAACCATCAATAGTATCCCTTCTCTTTTCATATTATATAATGTTTATTATAGTTTTAGCGTAAAGTAATCACGAGTTCTCAAAATCTATCTACAATTCTGTCAACAAACAATTAAGCTTTTTTAACCGTAAGCATTTAATTATAAGTAGTTAATTGGTTATTTAATGTGTTATCGGCATTTTACCGTTAAAATATAATATTTATATGAAAAATTTAACGTTTGTAAAAAACTCAACTGTTTTTCACGCTCTCGCAGGACTTTAGTCCTGCCTTACCTATATAAAAAACATTTCAATTCCTCTTTCCATAGAAATAGTTTAAACTTATCTCCATGACCCCTTCTTTCTTCCCCTTGGATATGAGGAAGAACTCATTGATAATAACTAATACACATTGCATAATTTGAGCTACCAAAAACTCCACTTCTAATTTAAGGAGGCGGACTGATGAGGTTTAACAATGTAGTCGGAAAACAGGGAGGTCTGATCAACAAATTCAATTTCTCAATGGTGACCAAATAAAATCCCGTGGGTTACACGGGATTTGATGTCTTAAAGAGCTTCGTTTTCGTTGCGACGATCTTTTAACTTCTTCCAGGCGTAGGCTCCGCCGGCGGCAGCCAACAGCCCAAGTCCGCCATCAATAGGCGCCTGTGCAGGATCTCCCGGTAAACCCGGTTGCGCCATCGCTACTGCTGAAAGAATAAGTATAATTGTTAGTGTGAATAAAGCGAGTAGTAAATTTTTCATAGTTATATAGCTAATTACTTAATTAATGTCATTTGACGCGTTAGTACTTGCCCCGGAGCTGTTAGGCGGTAGTAGTATATTCCACTAGCCTGCGCTGTTGCATCCCAGCTTATCTGATAATTGTTGCCGGCTGTTTTAGTAGCATTCACAAGTTCCGCTACTTTCTGTCCCATCACATTGTACACGGTAATGTTTACCGGTCCGGTTTGTCCTACCGAATAAGAAATCGTTGTGCTTGGGTTAAACGGATTTGGGTAGTTCTGATTCAAAGCAAAGGCTGTTGGCTTGGTATCCGGCTCGTTGCTTACGCTGGTGTTTGGGGCAATCGTTATGCCAAATCTGGACGCATCGTCGGCAGACTTCGCTTTGGTCATCGATACCGGAGAAAGCACAGAAAACATCGTTTTAGGCTTCACTTTTCCTTTTACTTCTTCCGCTGTAAAGGTGTACGAGTTCTGCGTCAATATATTAGTAGTAATTCCTGTCTGGTAATCCGTTAGGGTGATCTCCCAATTCTCAGGAAGATTGTTTAGTTCCGGCCAGCTTAGTGTAATCTCTCCGGCTTTCGGTGTCCATCCTTCTTGCGTGGTTGTAAATGCTTCCACATCCATAGGAAGTATTACTTCTTGATTTAGATCCGCCGGCAAGTTGTTAATACTCAACTGCTCTTCACCCACTACGGTGCTCACAGCGAGATATTCTTTGAAGTCAAGGGGCTCTAAACGCAACCCGTCATAATTATCTTTTCCTAGCTCTCCGGTATTAGTGAAAGAGAAATGAGCATTCTTTGAAAGCTCACCCATTGTAGCCGTAAGTTGTATAGTTGCAGGAGCAACTTCTTTTCTGAATGTACCGCCTGAACTTTGATCAGCTTCCTCAATCGTTAAGGATGGCGTTGGGGAACCGGACGTATTTTGAACCCAGAATCCCTGATAGGTAGCAATTAAACCATCGGTAAGATCGCCGGTGCTTCCGTTCCAGCTAATGTAGCCCGGACTAGAAACGGTATTATCGTACACATACACCGTTCCTGTTACATCACTGCGGGTTAACAAGTCCCAGTCAATGGTAGACGCGTACGGGTTACCCACTAAGGTAAAGGCGTCGCCTTCGGTGTTCAAGGTCGGAGAAACCGAACCGGAATTTTCTGTTCCCGAAAGCGATAGCGTTTTAGGAAATCCGGCATCAGCGCCTGAATTTGTGTAGTCGTCATCGCTGTACACATAAGTGATAAAGCCGACCCCTGTTGTCATGGTAGCACCAAGATCAGTAGCGGCAGCAAAATTATCGGTAGTTGTGTTGTACAATTGCACACTCGCTGTTCCATTGGTTACATCCGCACCTGTTCCAATTCCTTGTGTCCAGATATCGCCTAACAGATCATCATACGTATTATCTGAAGTCGGTGTAGACAACATTCTCCAGCCTTCGGTGCCATCAGCTATTAGATAGTGGTTCAAACTATCTCTTAAAGAGTTAGAATCCACAGATTCATTTAAAGGTAAATATCCGACAAAGTTACCAAATGTTTTTGTTCCTCCATTTCCATTTTGAGTTTCGTTTCCCTCAGGAAACGAGCCAAATACTCCTGCGTTATAGCTCAAATAACTTATAATAGAGATAGAATTAGGCTTAGAACCATTTTCATTAATTTCTGTCCAAGGTATTCTGGCTTCACGAATTGTTCTTGTATCGCCATTATTGCTATCTGAAAAATTAGTAGTAGACAAGTTGCTTGACCATGCTGATGAGCCGTCTTCCCATCTATTCATCTGTTTATAGCTCCTTTCCAGCCTTACTGCAAAGTCTACATTTACAGGAAGAGTTGCAGTAACTCCCTGATACTCACTACCAGTTGTTGTTCCTTTTCCTGATGAAGTAGTCAAACCTCCATTTATATCTAAAAAGATTGTTGCAGCATCACCATCCCCAAAAGTGCTTTCATTCACTCTTTCCACTGCAAAGTAAAAGTAGGTGTCATCCCAGGCAAAGTACCAATTAGTATTTTGTCCTCCACGTGCAAAGTCTCCATCATCTGCATAAGTCCAGTCGCTAAGACTTCCGTCTACGGTTATTGTTTTAAAGGATTGCCCGAAAGTTTGCCCTATCCCTATTAGAAATGCAAAACTCATTCCGAGTAAAATTCGTGTACTTTTTTTCATTTTAATATTCTTTGAAATTAATTATTACCCCTTAACGTCCCTAAGTAACGCTAAGCCTAAATGAAAGCGCTTTCATTTTAATAAATGAATAGCAAAAAAACAATATCCTTTTTAATCTATAAATAGTTTACAGTTTAGTATCTGAGTTCGATTTATGAAGTTTGCCTTGAAGTAGTTAAATAAGAGCTTTTAGTTATCTTATATTGTACCGCGAATTCATAAAGTAAGTGCAACAACTAAGCACTTAAAAAAAGAGCTGATTTTCAGAAGCGACTTATTGAGGAAGAAATCTGATACCATTTATTCATCCCTCAGCTTTGTCAACGATTGAGATCCTCTGCTTTCGCCGGAGGATGACCTTTTCGTTTTTTACAAAGAACAAACTTATATCCAACTCAGATTAGTAACTAACTAAAAGCTATTTAATCAGTGTCATTTTGCGAATTTGAATAAAACCGGGCGTTTCCATTCTTAACATATACACTCCGCTTGCTAAACCGGTGGCTATGAAATTAACAGAGTGCTTACCTGCAGATCTTTTCCCGTTTACTATTGTGGCTACTCGTTTCCCTGTTATATCAAATACACTGATGAGTACCTCTCCTGCTGTTTTCAGATCGTACTGAATAGTTGTAGACGGATTAAAAGGATTCGGATAGTTTTGGTAGAGCTTAAAATCATTTGGCAGGCTTTCATCTTCCAACGAAGTAAAGATCTGAGTTATAAATGTTGCCGTTTCCGACCAATTTCCCACACCTGCTTTATTTTGTGAACGAACTCTCCAATAGTACTCTGTATTTTCAGTTAGCTTCTCTATTTCAACAGTAATACCAGAAATTCCGCTACTATCAATCACATTTTCCGCGAAATCGTCCAGCTCGGAAATTTGGAGATGATAGCTTCCAGCGTAAACGGCTTTATTCCAGCCAAAAACAACGGGATCATTTATAGCATCATTATCTAGCGGACTTAGTAGCTCAGGAACACCGGGCAAAGGTACGATCGTTTTGAATGTGTACACTGAACTCCACGAACTTTTACCGGATGAATTAACCGCTCTTGTTTGCCAATAATAATCTGTATCTAAAGCTAAATTGCGCAAAGTCAGTGTCGTGTCTCCGAATACGGTACTATCAATAGACACACTAAAATTATTACTTTTGGAAATTCGGATCTCATATCCATCAGAATCAACTGTTTCCGTCCATAGAAACTTTATTTCAGCAAGTTGATCTGTTGAGAGATCTTCAGGGAATATTAACTCCGGGCTAGTCGGAATTTCTTTACTCGTTTCAAAAGAATACACTTCTGACCATGAACTGGATCCGGAAGATGTGATTGCACGAACTCTCCAAAAATACGATTTACTTTTGCTGAAAGAAGTGAGTGTAATTGATGTATTGGAAATACCCGAACTGTCGATAGTTGGCGTTTCAAAATCAGGACTTTCGGCAAGTTGAATAGCATAAGTTTCAGCCAGAGCAACGCTATCCCACAAAAATTCAATTTCAGTATTAAGATTAACAGCATTGTTTAAAGGGCTTATCAGATTTGGTCCTGAGGCGCCGGATATTCCCGTCTCAAAAGTAAACGGAGCTGACCATTCCGTTTCGCCGCCTGCGTTTGAGGCTTTTACTCTCCAATAGTAGGTAGTGGTAGTAGAAAGAGTATTTATACTCAGAGTTGTATCAGAAGTAACTGTATCTGAAACGAAAATAAAAGAATCTTCTGTTGAAAACTGAACGCGGTATTCATCTGCATTTGCCGCCGAAGACCATATAAGCGTTACAGGAAGTGAAATATTATCTTGCTGATCAATCGGCGATAACAGCAAAAAATCTCCGGGAATTTCAGGAATAGTCGTGAAGGATCGTGTTTCTGACCAGTCACTATTTCCCGTATTGTTACTCACTGATCGAACTCTCCAAAAGTAGATCGTATTTCTGGAAAGTGTGTTGGTTTGTACTGAAGTTGTGAGAACTCCTGAGCTGTCTGTAATAACGCCTGAGCTAAAATTTGAGTTTACGGACAATTGCAGATCGTAAGAATCAGCATCAGAAACGGAGCTCCATTGCAATAAAGTAGAAGTAGAAATATTTTCCTCCTCATCATCCGGAGAAAGTAAGATCGGAGCCAATGGAGCGGGAGCTTTTGTAGTGAATAATCGAGCCGGCGACCAATCGCTGGTATCTTCCTGATAATTTGCGCGAACTCTCCAGTAATAAGAGCTGGAATTTTCTAATAATTCTGTTTTAAAAGTAGTATCAGCTAAAGCTGTGGAATCTGAAATAGTGGTGCTGAAAGAAGATGATTCAGAAAGCTGAAGATCGTAATTCAACGCCCCTTCAATTGAGCGCCACACAAGCTCAGGTTCTGTGATTATATTTTCGGCTTCATCAACCGGAGAGAACAATGTCGGGATCTTGATGATAGTTTTAAAAGTCAGCGTATCTGACCAAAGCCCTGAACCACTGGAATTTTCTCCCTGAACTCGCCAATAATACCTGGTTCCGGCAAATAAGGAATCTTCGCTGCTGAAAACAAATTGGGTATCAGAAACTGTTTCGTTAACTAACGGGCTTTCAAAAATGTTACTTGTTGAGATCTGGATTGAATAGGAATCAGATCGGGTTTCTGCATTCCAAGAAAACGTGGGTTTAAGAGAAATGTCTTCAGAACTATTTAGAGGAAATAGCTGAGTTATCTTTTCCGGAGTTCCTGCAACTGTTGTAAACGCAAGTGTTTCTGACCAACCGCTTGACGTGGTATCGTATTCAGCTCTGACTTTCCAAAAATATTTGGTTTCGTTTTCAAGAACTTCAGCAGCAACGGTATATTCTGTTACAGAAGCTGATAATCCTGATTCATCAACAATGGGAGCGTTAAATGTAGCTTCTTGAGCCACCTGAAGTTGAAAACCTTGAATTCTATCGTCTGTTGATGTCCAGTCTAACACCGCTTCTAAAGAAATCTCAGTAGCATTGTTTAAGGGCGCTACTAACTGAGGAATTTCTAAAACATTGATTTCTCCGGAAGGGCTCGTTGATGCATCCCAAAAACCATTGATTCCACCAAATACAAAGCTTTGGTCTTTATATTGATATCTGAATGCGAAGTAATATTTAGCAACTTCCAGCGCTGATCCCAACTCGGCACTGTATTCATCGGTGGTTGTTTTATCCTCGAAAAAAGAAGCAGGCATCCAGCTTGATTCATCCCAGGTTGAGGGATCCGTATCGTTGGAGTTAACGGCGATCCATACAGAAATATCAGAACTTGCACCGTTTGAATTTGTAATTCCCGGGACGGTTAACTGCCCATAAGCAGTAAAACTTTCTCCACTATCGATAGATACCTCTGAAGGAAACTGAAGATTTGCAAAAGTGATCTCAGTTTCTGTAATAAATGAATATACATTCGACCACTCTGCAGCTGCCGAAGTTTTAAATCGCCAATAATATGTAGTGTTTATATCCAACGGTGTTGCAACAGAAAACGTGGTATCGGCTAGGTCGGTTTCATCTTCAACGGTTGTATTAAAATCACTGCTTTCAGAAAGCTGAAAATCATAGCCTGTTGCACCACCTGTAGAAAACCATCTAAATTCAGGGGTTTTTGAAACGGCTACTGCTCCGTTAAGTGGCAGAATGTTGGCTTCATAAAAATATCTGTAATTAGTTCCTCCATTATTATCAAAAGCCAGAGTTGCAAGATCGATATTTGAGTTCCAGTTTCCCTCAGGCAATGTTGTAGTGAGAACATAAAACTCCACTACAGTATTTACAGATTGTCCGGGAATATCTACCGAACCAACTGCGCCGGTAAAATTTGTTACTTCTACAGCGCTACTGTTTGCAAAGTTATCCGTGGAGTAGCGTATAAAGACCTTTTCTTCCGGGGATTTTACATTGTTCAGTTCTACCGAAATTGAAACAGGATCGTTGACCGTCACATTTTCAGTTGGGGTGCCTGTAACCGATAAAACTTCAACCGGAATAGCGGAGGTTTTTTGAACTGTTGTTGTAGAGTTTTCATAACCATTATCATCAAAAATAAATGTGTAGTAGAAGTCATTATCAACAGCAATGGAATTGTCAGCGCCACTGTTATATGTGAGATTCGAAAAGCCATCTACTGTGAGGCTTGCATCTGCCCATTTATTGGAAAAATTATTTCCGTCAGGTCCGCTTGTAAAAAGCATGGTATAATTTCCGGCTGCTGCGTCTCCATCAGTGGCTTTTATATCTAAAGTTGTTAGGTATTGACCTCCTGCAAATGAGCGGAAATTCATTCTGAAATTTCCCATAGCGGATGAATCATTGCTGTTTGCAAACCCATTCCATGAGCCGGGAATATTAACTCCTTCAGGCTGAAATATTTGTGCAGTCGATGCCTGAGAACCCATCAGAAATACAAGAAAAATTAAGCTTAGAAGTCTTTTCATAGTCTTGTTATTTGATGAGGGTTAGTTTTTTGATCTGGCTAAAACTTCCCGCATTGATTCGATAAATATACATTCCGCTTGCCAAGTTCGAAGCGTCAAAATTAACAGAATGAAATCCCGCTTCCTGCCGCTTATCAATTAATGTGCTCACCTTTTGCCCGATCATATTAAAGACAGCAATAGAAACTCTTTCGGTTTTAGGAAGCGCATAATTAATAGTTGTTGAAGGATTAAATGGATTCGGATAATTTTGATCCAGTGAAAAATTCTGTGGCAAATTCTCTGATTCTATCCCCGTGGCAATGGAGGTCTGAATTTCCTGAACAGAACTCCAGGCACCGGCGCCGGCTTTGTTCTTAGCTTGTACCCGCCAGAACAAAGCTAAATTTTCAGGCAAACTAACATCTTCAAGCGTCTGATCAATGAGATCGGTGGTATCTACCAGTACGTTTTCAAAACCGGAAGAACTGCTCAATTGAAACCTATAGGTGGAAGCACGATCTGCTTTGGTCCACACAAACCGATTAACTCTCGGATCTACAGAAATATGTGATTGAGGAGCGATCAATGTAGGAATGTCCGGAAGTTCTACCTGTGTTTTGAACAATCTTGCCTTCGACCATTTGGATGAACCTGCTTTGTTGACTGTTCGCGCTCTCCAATAATAAGTTTGATTAAATTTCAGATCCATCACGGTCATGGAAGTATCGGAATTAGTGAGAGTGTCTATTTTTTCATAAAAATTCTTATTTGCAGAAAGCTGAAATTGATAAATACTTGGAATATCTGCTTCTTTCCATGTAAAGGTCAGATTTCTGCTGAGTTCTGTAAGGCTGTCAGCAGGACTTACCAGCTTCGTTGCTTGAGGGATCTCCGGTAAAGTGGAAAAACTAAGAGTATCAGACCAAGCACTTGAGTTGCTGGAGTTGATGGCTCGAACTCGCCAAAAATAAGAAGTATTTCTATTCAGTTTATTTCTGAGTTCAAGTTCATTATCGGAAATATCGGTGGAATCCAGTGCTATAATTGAAAAATCATTGCTGGCTGAAATTTGTATTTGATAATGCGAAGTAAGCTCCGTTTTACTCCAATCGAATAAAACCACATCCGGAATATCTACGGTGTTATTTATCGGCGAAATAAGTCCCGGTCTGGATGGTGCATCAAAAGGAGTTGAAAAAACACCCGTGGCTGACCAGGCACTTTCGAATGCTGAACTTTGTGAACGGACTCTCCAGTAGTATTTGGTATTTCGCTCAAGGAAATCTGGAGCAAAAACGGTATCAGCAATTTCTGTTTGCTCTGCCCGGATTTTAAAATCTGTTTTTTTTGAAATCTGTACTGCATAGGTTTCTGCATTTGCAGCCGTGTTCCAGATCAACTCGGAATTCAAAGCAACATTTGAAAGATCGTTGATAGGAGAAACCAGGTCGGGAGTTCCTACAGAACTGGTTGTAAAACTACGCGGCTCTGACCAAACACCATTTCCTGAAATATTGATACCACGAATACGCCAAAAGTATTCGGTATTAGCGGCCAAACCCACAAATTGAACCGAAGAACTCTCAATGTCACCCTTAGAATTTATATTAGAAGTGAACGATGAATTTGTAGCAATTTGAACTTCATAAGATTCAGCATCAGAAGCCTCGAACCATGTTAGAATCGGGCTCGTAGAAATATCCACTGAAGCATCTTCAGGCGAATTCAAGACAATTACTTCAGGAGCAGAAGGCAAAGTTGTAAATGTGAAGAGGGATGACCATTCCCCGGTACCAAAGCTGTTTTCCGCTCTTACTCTCCATGTATACTGTGCCTCAAGTGAAAGCTCAGAAGCAACGAAGCGATTATCGCCAAGATCAGATTCTGTTTCAATAACAAGATCTGATTCTGTATTTCGTATTTCTATTTCGTAGCTCTCTGCATTGCTTACATCCTGCCATTCAAAAGCGGCACTTAGAGATATATTTTGAGCTCCGTCCTGAGGAGTTAATAATGTCGGGATGCCGGGTAATGCATTTGTATAACTTCCTTGAACCGTAAAGTTTACCGTTCCAATCCCAGATGTTTCGATAGTAAATGAATCTTCAAAATTCCCGAGACCTGATGGCTCAAATGTTATTTCAAGATCGAGAGTAGCTCCAACGCCAACCGAAGCGCTTAACGGACTTGCCGAAAATTCAGAACTGAAATTGGAAATATTGGTAATGGTTATTGCAGCACTACCCGTATTTGTGAGTGAAAGTGTTTTCTGAAAAGAAGGATTTACTTCTCCGCCCGAAAATTCATTGAACTCCACTACAGAAGATTCCAGACTGATCTGTCCTGCCTTTTCATTAAGAATTCCCGGAGGTGGAGTACCAAGTTTAGAGGTGGAATAGATCCTGAATTCTCCCGGTTTCATGTTGATTGCAGGAACCGAAGATTCGTTGATTAATAGAGAATCGCCGCTGAAATATTCGAACCACCATTTTCCTGAACCGGAATTATGACCATAAGGAAACACATCGGCGTTGATTACGTCGAAGTTTCCAAGTACTTGAACATCGGTTGCAGAGCGGAGCAATATCCTTTTTTGTTTACCACCCAGATCCAGTGAATAATCGGTAGTGGAAAAGGTGGGATGACTAGTTTTTAGTTTAGCTAATTCTGAAGTAGTCTGATATAATCGGTATCGGTCCGCATCATTTAAATAATTCCAAAGAATAGGTTTTTCTCCGGTTCGTCCATTTTGATTGATGCTAATATCATATCCATATTCTCCAAATTGCCAATACATTTTCGGTCCGGGAACGGATAACAGAAATGCATTTGCGATCTTAGTTCTGTTTAAGGCCGTTGTTTTCTGTTTTGTATCATAGCCGGAAACTGAATTCCCGAAATTTTCTATTTCATGCATGATCCGCTCTTCATCGTGGCTTTCCATATATCCAACTAAATGAGGATTGTTCCAACCACGATTTTGATAAGAAACGTTAGTCAGATCTCCATTAAAACCCAGTGCTGCATCTTTGTACTGATCATGCATAATTCCCCAAAGCATAAACCCGCTGTTTGCCAGCACGGTTTCTTCATCATTGTTTCCAAGATGCTCAAGGATCAGGTATGTATCCGGATATACTGCGTGTATCTGGCTTTTCATTCGATTGAGCAGATCAACTCTGCTTTGATCATATTGATTCCATGCTCCTACATCAGAAGTAAAGTTCTGTGTAAAGCCTTTACTCAAATCATACCTGAAACCGTCTACATGAAATTCCTTAACCCAAAAACGATTCACACTGTCAATAAACTGTTGCGTAAACGGGCTGCTGTGATCAAAGTCGTAACCCACATTAAAAGGATGTCGGGCATCAGTATTAAACCAAATATTCTCTGAAGTGGGCTTTCCGTAATCGCCTTCGTTATACAATCGAACCATTGGGGATTGCCCGAATGAGTGATTGTATACCGCATCTAAAATTACTGCAATTCCCCTGTTATGGGCTTCATTAATAAGTTTTTTTAAATCTTCCGGTGGGCCATAATATCGATCTGTAGCAAAATAGAATGATGGATTATAACCCCAACTGTTGTTTCCCTCAAACTCATTTACCGGCATAAGCTCAATCGCATTGATGCCCAATCTTTGTAAGTAGTCCAGAGAATCTATAACAGTTTGATAGTTATGGTTTGCTGAAAAATCCCGAACCAGCAATTCGTAAATAACCAGTTTCTCTTTGGCGGGCGGGCTCCAGGATTGATCGGTCCAATTGAATTCTTCCTGATCTGTCTCTATGATAGAAACATACTCGCTTGTTTTTCCATAAGGATAAGTTTTCAAATTCGGATACGTAGACTCTTCAATAAAACTATCATCGGGATGAATAACTTTCTCGGCGTAGGGATCTGCAATTCTAATTTCATTATCTACTAAATATTGAAACGCAAATTCCTGATCCGGAGTAAGGCCTGTAATATCTAACCACCAATAAACCTCATTTGAACTAACCGTTTCTCTGTTCATTTGAAATTCAGGCAGAACCTGCCAATCATTAAATTCCCCGATCACATACACGTGATCTTTAAAAGGAGCAAGTAATGAAAGCGTGACTTTTGCAGGATTTGAATCATAATATTTGATTCCTTGAGTTACTCCCGTGGGTCTGGGACTTTCGTTGATTTCATCAGGAACTAAATAGTGAATAATTGAGCTGTCTTTTTCTCCTTCAACACTTGTAGCAATTGCTGTAAGAGCTTTTCTACCCGAAGAACTTGTAGTTAGAGAATAGTTTAGTGTATCACTTGAGGTATCTGCCAGTTTTATTTCGTTTTCAAATAATTCGATAGATTGCAACGAAGAACCCAATGCTGCACCTAAGATCTGAATATCGAGTGTTTCTCCAAATTCCAGAAAACTGGCTTCTTCACTTGGTTTGTTGAAGCGTACATAAATCCCATCTGAAAAAAGATCAATAAAAAAGTCATCGCCATTTTCTTCCTTTGCAATTTTTTCACTGTCTCCGCTTCTGAATATCATCGCAATTCTCAGGAGTTCGTCAGAAGAACTTGCTCCATAATAAGCCTCCAGATCTGAGATCGTTAAGGAGTAAAGATTGGATTCAAGGCGGGTCATTTTGGTTGAAGAAGTATTTTGACCAAACGCAGTTTTAATGAACTTCCAGTCTCCGGGGTTATTTATAGGATCGGGCGGATTATCCGGATTACTTTTGTCCGTTATCAATCCGGTGTGGATGTAAACATCACCGGAAAAATCGAGCAAGCCCTGATTGCCTTTAGTTGCATCAAAGAAAATGGTAATACTGTTAAACCGAGATGGAAAGGCAGGAGAAGAACTAACCTGAGCAAAAAGAGTATTTGATGAAAAGCACACGACTGCCAATAATACAATAGCTAAAAAATTCAATCTTTTTAAAATTTCAAGACTCAACTTTTTTTCAAAGTATTGATTTATTGTACCCTTAAAGAAATATTTGATCATAGCAGCGTATTCGATTCCTTAAGAATGTAAGCGCTTTCATTCAATGAATCAATGCTCCTGGTACAACTTTTTGATAATCGATTCTTTTTGAATAAATCTGCTCAGGGTTTTTTACTTTCAGCAATGAATTCTAAAGCTGAAACTATCCCTGATAATAAGTGCTTGAATTGTGCTGAGCCTGTACAAGGAAACTACTGCTCAAACTGTGGTCAAAAATTTCAACCTACTAAATTGCCTCTTCGTCTTTATTTGGAAGATACTGTTGAAACGCTCTTCAATATTGATAACAGAGTATTCAAAACTCTAAAAGATCTTTTGATAAAACCGGGTAAGATTACCAGAGATTACATTGCCGGGCAAAGAGCAACTTATTTGCCACCGCTCAGAATCTATATCTCTATTAGTGTTATTTATTTTTTGATCGCCTTACTAACAGAAAGTTCACAAATATTTTTGGTTAATATTGGTTCAAATCCTGTTGACTCCAGTTTCGCTAAAGTGATACAGGTTTCGATGTTTATATTAGTGCCTTTATTTGCTCTTTTTACCAAATGGCATCATAAAAAGAGAAATGGCTACTATGTAGAGTATCTTATTTTCTCTTTGCACATCCATTCTGTGTGGTTTATTCTTTTAACGATTTCTGTTATGGCATCATGGGTATATACTTATTTCGGATTCGAAGAAAACTCGTTTTTATATTATCTGGTTGCCGGAATTCAAATATTGGAACGGTCTCTTTTTCTGATCTATTTTGTAATCTATCTTAAAAAAGTATTTGAGCAACCTTGGTGGAAAGCTATTCTAAAGTCGATGGGTATCATATTTCTTTATATCTTGACACTATTGATAATTATACTTCCATATCTATTTCTAATTAACCATTTTTCATGATCTACGAATTTTTAAAACGAACTCCACAATTTGACGAAACGGCTTTTGTTGCTCCAAGCGCTGATATTATTGGCGATGTTACGCTGGGAAAAGAATCCAGTGTTTGGTTCAATGTTACTATTCGAGGCGACGTAAATTATATTAAGATAGGTCACCAAAGTAATGTTCAGGATAATGTATGTATTCATGTTATGAATCAAACAGGACCTACCATTATTGGAAACGAGGTAACTATAGGTCATGGCGCCGTTGTTCATGGCTGTACGATAAAGGATCGAGTATTGATAGGAATTAATGCTACTATTCTGGATGATGTGGTTGTGGAATCGGATGTGATCGTTGCTGCAGGAACTTTGGTCCCTCCCGGAAAAACTCTAGAAAGCGGATATATGTATATGGGCTCACCGGCTAAAGCTGTACGAAAACTTTCCGATGATGAAGTTAAATCTATCCGTAAATACGCCTCCAATTATGTGAAATATCTCCGGGCTTATCAGCAAAAGGACAATTACGATGAGAACCCTTTTTATACTAAGAATGAGGAATAGTGAAATTAAGAACTAGGAATAACTTCTTACTTATTCCTAATTCTTTAATTCCTAATTATGAGTGGAATCTACCTCCATATCCCGTTTTGTAAGCAAGCTTGCTCTTATTGCGATTTTTATTTTGTTACCAAACCCGATAACAAAGCTGCTTTTGTTGACAAGCTTGTTAAAGAGATTCGATCTAAAAAGAATACTGTTTTTTCAACCGAAACAATCGACACTATTTATTTTGGAGGAGGAACACCCTCTTTACTAACTATTGAGCAGTTCGAAAGAATTTTCGAAGCAGTGTATGATACTTTTAAAACTGATCGGAAAGAAGTTACAGTTGAGCTGAATCCCGATAATGTAACACGTGAGTATCTTGCCGGATTGAAAAGTGCCGGCGTTAACCGTGTGAGCATGGGCGTTCAAACTTTCGATGAGGATTTGCTTCGATTTATGAACAGAACCCATAACTCTGCAGAAGCCTTGCAGAGTCTGGAACTGCTTCAAAAATCAGATATAAATGTATTTACAGCCGATCTTATTTATGGAAATCCGGGGCAAACGCCCGAAATGCTTGACCATGACTTAAAAACACTTCTGCAATTTGATCCGCCTCATGTTTCGGCTTATTCCTTAACAATTGAACCTAAAACCAGATTGGGAAAGCAGTTAGAAATGGGGCGACTTATTCCCGCTGAAGACGAAACCGTTGAAAAGCATTTCGAGCTGGTAGAAGAAAAACTAAAAGAGAATGATATACATCGTTATGAAGTAAGTAATTTTGCAAAAAGAGGCTCGGAAGCAAAGCACAATTCAAAATATTGGGAGCATCAGAATTATATCGGATTTGGGCCGGGAGCGCATTCCTTTTGGTGGGATGGTGATTCGAAACACGCAAGCAGATGGGAAAATCAACCCGATCTGAAAAAGTATCTGCTAAAAGAAGATTTCAACGAAGGTTCTCCGGAGCAATTATCCCTGAAAGAATTGGCTGAAGAACGATTGATGTTAAGTCTAAGAACAAGGAAAGGCATCAGCCCTAACGAACTAGAGAGCAGATATGATTATTCGTTATCAATCAATCAGCAACAATATTTGTCGCGCCTTAAATATGAGGGTAAAGTAGAAGATGAAGACTCACTTCGGTTAACCTCATCCGGGCTAAAAATCGCTGATGCTATTACATTGGATCTGATTACTGCCTGAAAAAAAGATCAGACTCCAATTTTATTTAATGCATCAAAGAATAATTTTCTGAACGTGGGGCCGATAGGGATTTTTTCTCCTTCTATCACAATCCGGTTTTTTTCTACCACGTTTATATGCTCTAATCCAACTATATAAGAGTTATGTGCTCTTGAGAACTTATCTCCGGGAAGATTACCTGATAATTCTTTGAGCGTTTGTAAACTTACAATTTTTTTGTTCGGCGTAACTATTTGCACATAATCTTTGAGTCCTTTTATGTATAAAATGTCTTGAAGAGCTACTTTTATTAAACGGTGACCATCTTTAACCAGAATGTACTTTAGGGGTTCTTTTTGCTCAGAATTATTACTTGTGCTCTGAAACGTTGATGCTTTTTCTATAGCTTTTAGAAATCGTGGGAAGTCAAATGGCTTTAACAAATAATCAAGAATGTTCAGTTCGTACCCTTCCAAAGCAAATTCAGCATGTGCCGTTGTAAAAATAACTTTGGGCGCTTCTTTTAATGACTTCAGAAATTCGATCCCACTTATATCCGGCATTTGGATATCGAGAAATAAAAGATCGATCTTCTCTTTATTGAGTGTTTCCATAGCAAGTAATCCGCTGGAAAAGCTATGCTTGAGGTTTAGGTATGGAATCTTACTTATGTAATCACTCAGTAAGTTTCTCGCAAATGGCTCATCATCTATTATAACACAATTAATCATCGTTTAGATCTATTTGGAGTTCAATTTTAAATTCTTCTTCCAATTCATCAATTGATAAGTTATGCCTGTCAGGATAGTGAAGAATAAGTCTTTTTTTAAGGTTCTCAAGTCCGAAGCCTGATTTCTCTTTTGACGAGACAGAATTTAAAATAGAATTAACGACCTTATAATTCAGGATCCCATTTTGATATCCTAAGTCAACAGATATCCAACTTTTCTCAGCTTTATCACTGACTCCATGTTTAAATGCATTCTCCAAAAAAGGAATAAGAATAAGTGGAGCTATTTCGACATTCTTCGAATTTATTTCTTCTCTGAAATCTATCTCAAAAGGCTTGTTTAATCTTATCCGTTCCAGATTAATATAATCCTTCATGTACTTTATCTCTTTATGAATAGGGACGGAATGCTGGTTTGCATCATAGATCATGTAACGCATAATATTCGAAAGTTCTATAATTACCTGAGAAGCCTCTTCTCGACTGCTTTGAACCAGATAATTAAGATTATGCAGCGTATTAAATAAAAAATGTGGATTGATCTGTGATTTCAGATAATTGAGTTCTGCCATCAACTTTTCGTTTTCCAGTTGTCTTTTTTCATTTTCAACTCTAAACCAATCAACAGTAAATTTGATCATTCCGGTAAACACCAGAAATGTCATAAAATCCCATAAAACACTTAATGCTCTGGAAAAATGAATCGTTTCATAATAACTTTGATCCGGAGTTTTTGGCATTAATAAATATGTATCAGCAGTAAACCTTACGTATGCTACCACGATCAAAGTTAGCACCAGCCAAAAAAAGTACTCCCAATACTTTTTCTTTTCGATTAGAAGGGGGAAGATCAAAAAATAGTGTAGATAGCTTATCAGCAAATTGAAGAACAAAGGAACACCCAGATAATAAATAGCCGTTTCAAATGGTAAATATCTTGTGTAATCGAACAGGCGATAAAAGACGAACAGAAGCCAAAAAGACAGGTGGAGAAAAAGGAGTTTATATTTTACCAGGAAGTTCACAAATACTCGTTTTCATATTAAAGTACTAACAAAAAAATGTATATATGATCCTTTAGCATTGTTTTCTACAGATGCGCTTTATAAATCTATGGAAATTCGATTTTGATCTATATACACATTCACAGATCCGAATTGATCATTGGTAGAATAATCAGAACGATCTATATAATTTTTTTTAAGCCTTCTATGGGTCTTGCGATATTTGATGCAATCAAACTTTATCCAATGAAAAAATTCTCTTTTAAATCTATTCTTTTTACCCTTTTCGTAGTTGCGAGCCTTAATAGTTTTGGTCAACAAATAGATACCATTCGGGTTGGGCATCAATTTAAAAACTTCAACCAGCTAAGCATTGGCTCCATGAAATATATGATTTATGCAGAAAGAGAAGCCATCCAAAGGCCGAGCGTTCTTATGAATGTAAAAACTGAGCGAATAGAACATAAGGGGAAACAATACATTGCAATAACTCATGTTTGGAATGGGTTTGAAAAAAAATTCAATGGAAAGTTTTATTCTTTGGTTGAACCCAAAACCTTTAAACCGGTAATTCACATAAGAGAAACCGAGGCAAAGGGTAAAGAAGCGTATAAATTTTCTGACAAGGCTTTAACCGCACTTGATACGGTAAGTAATAATGCTGAAGCGGGCTACAAACTTGAACTCACTGAGCCAATATTTAATTTTGAAATAGATCTGGAAACGTTCTCTCTGTTACCGCTTAAAAAAGATTATAAAGCTGTATTACAATTCTTTCATCCGGGTAGTACTTTTGGAGGTCCCGATTGGTACGAAATTGAAGTAATTGGGTCAGAAGAAATTACTTTACCCGGTGGTGAAAAACTTGATACCTGGGTTCTTTTCATGGATTATAATGGTACCCAACCCACAAAATTTTGGTACACTAAAAAAGGGCATGAGTTTATAAAAATGGAAGGCGATTATAATGGAACTAAAGTCCGTAAAGTCCGGATGTTCTGATAACCGCCTTTTATCCTTTTAATTCTTAGAGTGCCTCTCGTATTTCTTTGAGAATCTAAGATACTCAGCGGCACGATCTTGATTCCCGACATTTCCATACGCTTCTGAAACAATACGTGATGCTTTTGCCAGTTGTGCATAATCACCTCTTGTAAGAGCTGAAGCATTTCCTTCCAGGCGAGGAATGATCAACGTTTTTGCAGGTTCTACTAAATTTGGATTATCAGTAACCTTTTTATTGGATTCAAAAATCAACGGCCACAAATATGCTTTGCCATATACTTTTCGTGAAATATCCCACATCCATTCATCTTTTTTGATGATATAAGTAGTCATTTCTTTAGGTGTTTCGCTGGTTTTTTCTGATAAGGCACTTTCTTTTTCTGCTGAAGTCTTTCCATCGTTCGATGAAACCGCGGGCATTTCATTGTTGCCGTTGTCCGTTGATTCTGCCATTGGCTCGGCTGGTTTTTTCTGAGTTACCGGAGCCGGCAGTTCAGTTTTAGGAGGCTCATTATCTGCCACTTGATTGCTGTAATCACTACTACCCGAATCCCTCAAAAAGAAATACCATCCTGCGGCTCCAATAATAGCAATTAGCAAAATGATGAGTAATAAAACCATTCCCGAATTTCCCTCCGATTCTCTGGCTTTATAAACAGGCGGAGGAATAGAAGCTTCATCTTGTTCAGACTCTTCCTCCTCTACTTCGATTTCATTATCAAGATCTTCCGGCTCATTTTCAACTTCAGGACTAATAACTGACTTAAAAGGATCCTCAAATTCTTCCTGATCACCTTCCTCTGCGTTATCAGAATCTATAGGTGCTACCGGAGGAATTGGTTTGCTTTCAGATGAACCCTCCTCAATCAGTCTAGACTCCAGGTGAGAAAAAGGGGCATTAACGGTTTGTTCCAAAGCTTTAAAGGGCTTGAAAGATACTTTGTTATGTGCCGGAATAACGATCTCTTCTCCGGTTTGTGGGTTTATCCCTGTTCGCTCAGCAACTTCTTTTAGCTCAAAGCTGCCAAAATTTGTAATAGAAGCTTTTCCTTCGTTTTCGAGATCATCCAATAATAAATTGAATACACCACGAACCAGGTTTTCTGCTTTTTGTTGAGTGATATTATGAGATTCCGCGAAAGCTTTTACCAGTTCTGAAAATTTGATCTTGTCGCTCATAGTTCAGCCTCATTAAATTCATCTTTAAGAGCAGAACTTTCTGAAAACCGCACCACTTTCTTTTTTGGAAGCAACATCATCTGCTTATAGTGCGGATTAAAAGACTTATATTCATCTCGTATTTCTGATGTAAAGCTCCCAAAATCGGGAATACTGAATCCATCTCTTTCCGAAAGATGCGAGGTAAGTTGCTTGACCAGGGAATTATATAGTTCTTCGGTTTCTGTTTGAGTAAGGTCAAGCTGTTCACTCAACGCTTTTACGGTCTCTGATTTGTTCATTTCTAGTAGTTAGTTAACTATAATTAGCAACAATTGTGTGAGTTTGTCAAATTATGATTCAATTTAAGCGCTTTAATACGTGCTTTTTTGGGGAAATCAAAACTTTTACATTGATAGTAGCGATTTCTAACTTCCTCCGGCACACTAAAAATCAATAATTCTAGATCTAATTTTGTGAAGAATAGCTTGTATCCGTTTTTATCAGGAATAATAGATTATGCGGGATTATATCCACCGGCTTCGCTGAGCCTTCAGAATTCATTTAAAAAATACACAGATCATACAACAAGCGAGCAGTCTTGGATGCTTTCCAAGTTTGTTGTAGGCACAAACTTATTGCAGGAGCTTTCCGGGTTTATTAACAACTCAGACAAAAGCCCCGATCCCTTCCTCATCACATTGGTGGGAGCACCTTCAGATGACTTGGCTTCATTTAAAACCGTTATTTCAAATCTGGCAGAGCAAGTTCTTGATGTAATACACTCATCAGAAAAAAAAATCACGATCTCAACCTTAGAAATAAAGATGCCGGTTAATATTGATTATAGTTTTGACTCAACAGAGCTTCAGGAAGCAATGCGCTTTTCGGTGGATCAAATGAATACAGATTCTGGACTTCCTCATCAAATTTTCTTCGAGATACCGGGATTTGATTTCAAGCCCGAAAGAGTTAAATCTTTGACCGGTGCAATTTGTTCTCACAATAATTTATTGGAAGAACGATCATTGGAAAACTATTCTTTTTCCGGTTTTAAGATCCGTTGTGGCGGAGTAGAAGCTTTTCAATTTCCTCCGGTGGGTTATTTAGCTTATGCAATTTCAGAAGCTGCAAAATGCAACACGCCCGTTAAATTTACAGCAGGACTTCATCATCCCGTGCGGCATTACAATGAAACGGTTAGTACAAAAATGCATGGTTTTTTGAATGTTTTCGGCGCTGCTTTGTTGTATTACAGTAAAGGGCTTGATGAAACAGAACTTGCTGAGATTTTATCTGATGAAAATCCGAAGAATTTTTCTTTTTCTGAAACCGAATTCAGATGGAAAGGACATAGCGTGCAAAAAGAAGAAATTCATATGTTACGCACACTTTCTGTAACTTCTTTTGGCAGTTGCAGTTTCGATGAGCCCGTTGAAGATTTGCAAGAATTGAACTTGATTTAACTGCATAAAAAAAGCCGGGAGCAATTAAACACCCGGCTGTGAATTTTGATTAAACAAAATTTATTTAATCAGGTTCATTTTTCTAGTGATTATTTTGTTACCTGCTTGCAAACGATATATATAGATACCACTCGCCACATTGGACGCATCCCATGTTACATTATAAGAACCTTCGTTCTGTGTTGAATTCACCAATGTCGCCACTTTCTGCCCTAACATGTTGAACACATTTAAAGTAACATCGGCATTCTCAGCAACTGAGTAAGAAATAGTTGTACTTGGGTTAAATGGATTCGGATAGTTTTGTTGCAATCCAAATTCAGTAACCTGCTCTGTAAGTATTTCCTCACCTTGTGGTAGCGATTTAGCCTGTGTTTCTGTCCTTTCGAAACTTGCAGTGGAACTTCTAGTAGCTGCAACAGCAAAATCAGCTCTGCTCACGTTTTCACCGGGATTGAACTCAGCTGTAACTACAGGTTCCAGATCATACGGCCCTTGCTCAAGACTGAACGTCACATTCAGGATATTCAGATCAATTGCAATTTGTACATACGGCTTGAATGCTGACGGTATTTCATCTGAGTCGTCAATAGCAATTCTTTCGCCTTTATAAACAACGGTAACATCCTCTTTGCCAATTGCTTCGGCAGCCCATTGAAGCCCTAGACTCTGAACCAGAGAGTAGGCAAGTTCTGCTCTGTTTACATTCCCGTTGGGATTAAAGTTTGAAGCGGAACTGGTAAGCATAACACCATCGTCAAATTGAGTAGTGTCTTTCAAAGGAGCTCCCTGAGCTACAACTGATTGAGCTATCAGTGTTTCAAACGTTCCGTTAATATCGCTAAATGTATTACCATTCAGAGGTAATGATTGTCGGATCTCCTGACCCATAACCAGATACTCAGCAAGCTCAATACGCTTCAGGTTTCTGTTTGGCTTATACTTTTTATCGTTAAAGCTGTCTGTTAATCGTTCGGAGATCGCAAGTTTGATGGCTGTTTCAGCCGGATGTCCATTTATGTCGTTTAGACCTGAAAACCCGCTAGCTGTTTGTGTTTTAACTATTCCTGAAACGTTCTCAGCAATTCCTACTCCGCTAGTTGGATTGGCCTCATCTCCTCTGAGTCCGCGAATCTCCACTTTCCAGTCACCGGCAATAGGATTAGTTACCTGAACTTCTCTGAGGTAAGTAAGTGTGAACAGAACAGGAATCCCGGAACTGTATTCAACACCATTCGGATCAATAACAATAAGATTGACCGGATTTCCTGTTTCGCCGGCA
Organism: Balneola sp.; assembly: GCA_965216175.1. Classification (GTDB taxonomy): domain Bacteria; phylum Bacteroidota; class Rhodothermia; order Balneolales; family Balneolaceae; genus Balneola. The sequence goes on along the minus strand of OZ244140.1, from coordinate 3,321,895 downwards.
ACACCTTCTAAATTAACCCGAACAGATAGAATGCTTTCATTTCCTGTTAAGCTGAAATTATGCGTCTCGTTTGTAACTCCGGTTGGATCATAATTTACCGTAAAAGGAGTTGTTTGAACGTCAAATTGTGCTTCGCCGTTAAACTCTCGGTTTGCATTAATTGAACTTCCGAATTCAGCGTTTCTGTCATACGTTTTTTGAACAGCTGCAAAAGCATTCACATATCCTGAACCAACTTCCCAGCTTTCTCTGCTTTGCATATTAGTAGCTGTATTTTGAAGAATATTTTTTACTTCATCCGGGTTTAAAGTCGGGTCAACTTCCAACAATAAAGCCACAATTCCCGCTACATGAGGTGTAGCCATTGATGTACCACTTGATGTAGTATAGAAAGGCAGAAAAGCCGGCTCTATTAATTCCACATCCGCCTCTGCTCCTAATAAAGGTATTGGAGCAGCCGTTCTTGCAGAAATTATATCCACACCGGGAGCCACAAGGCTTGGTTCATCTACGAAAGTAAATGTTTCACCATCCAGCTCAAATGTACCGCTTCTTCCTTTTGTTCCTCTTGAAGAAAAATCAGCAAGTTCACCGCTTTTAGTTCCGGCTCCTACAGAAATAACCCACGGAGCTTTTGCGTATGGATTGTGAGTGTCTTCACCCGGACCTTCATTTCCTGCGGCAAAAAGTGTAACAATGTTACGATCATAAGCCATTTTACTAGCCAGATTGATCGGATGATTCGGGTCAAAATTACCTGAAGATCCCCAGGAATTTGTAATCACACGTATTCCGTATTGAAACTGATGTGTAATTGCATAATCAAAACCACCAATTCCATCAAGCACAAACAGAAACCCTCCGGAACCATAACCTATTAAATCAGCTCCCGGAGCTACTCCCTGATGTTTCCCGTTTGACGCTACACCACGCCCGCCAACCGTTCCGGCGACGTGTGTACCATGGCCGGAATTAGTATCTGTATTGGGTACATCTTCTACATAAGTCACCGGTCCTAAACTGCTGTATGCTTGTAAGTTTGTAGATCCAAGTACGTTTTGAATCACGGCTGTTCCATATTCTAAATCAGGATGAGTTCCATCGACGCCGCTGTCATTTACAACAACTCCTATTCCCTTTCCGGAAATCGGGAAGCCGCCGTTTTGAGATGTAAACTCAGCGCTAGATTGAACTTTATCTACACCTGTAATAGCTCTTGCATCATTGTTGAAATAAGAAAGCTCTTTATTTAAATAGATCGATCTTATTTCCTTTCTGGATGCCAAAGCAGTAATTTGTGCAGGAGTAACAATAGCGCCTGCCATAGGTAAACTTTGAAAAGAATAACCTACTGAAATACCTGCATCATCTAGAATAGACAACTCGCCTGCGTCTGGTGCTTCATTGCCCCAAAAGGTGATAATTACCTCTACAGATTCCGTTGCTGTATTTAGTGTATTTTGAAGATCAGGACCTATCACAGCCTGAGCTTGAGTAAAATTTGAAAGTGATATAGAAAGAATTCCTATCACTAATAATGTTAGTATATTATTGGATTTCATATCCTCTTTGTTCATTAATATTAAGTTGTTTAGTGCACTTTATTGATGGGCTACAAAAAGCACGTTTAAGTACACCGAACATTTTATTTACTAATTTTTACCTTTTGAGTTCCCGATTCTATATTGCCGTTGATTTCAGTTCTTAACTAAGCCAAGGTTTTTTTACCTTACGATGACCTTTTAAAACTCAAAAGACTTTATGCTTACTTCATTTATATCCGTTGATAAAGAATCTCATTTTCCAATTCAAAACCTTCCGTTCAGCGCTTTCGAAACTGAAGAAGGAGAGGTTCATTTATGTTCTGCCATTGGCGATTATGTAATCGATCTGTTTATACTGGATGAAGCGGGTTTATTTGACGGAAAGCATTTAAAGGATCAATTTGTATTCCAGGATTCCACGCTGAACTTCTTTATGAGTCTTGGAAAACCTGCCTGGCAGGAAGCGCGGGAAACATTGACCAATCTCCTCGATAAAGACAATTCGACTTTGAGAGATGATGACTTGCTAAGGTCACGCGTTTTGATCCCAATGGAAGACATAGAAATGGTTATGCCCGTCGAGATCGGAGACTACACCGACTTTTACTCGTCTGAGCAACACGCATTTAATGTGGGATCTATGTTCCGTGATCCCGATAACGCCTTGATGCCAAACTGGAAACATTTACCTGTAGGTTATCATGGGCGGGCAAGTTCGATCGTTGCAAGTGGTACCGATCTTCATCGCCCAAAAGGACAAACCATTCCAAATGATTCAGACCAGCCGGTATTCGGAGACAGCAAGCTTCTGGATTTTGAACTGGAAGTTGGTTTCTTCACGGGGCCGGGAAATGGGCTTGGGGATTCTATTTCTGTAGACAATGCCGAAGACCATATTTTTGGAATGGTATTGGTAAATGACTGGAGTGCCCGCGATATTCAGAAATGGGAATATCAGCCGTTAGGGCCATTTTTAGCTAAAAACTGGGCAACAAGTATTTCACCATGGATAGTGACGCTAGACGCATTAGCTCCTTTTAGAATGGACATGCCGGAACAAGACCCGGAAGTACTTCCTTATTTAAAACAAAAAAATCGCTCCACTTTTGATATCAATCTGGAAGTATATCTGGATAATGAGAATCTAAAAGAACCGCATAAGCTTGCCACTTCTAATTACAAGTTCATGTACTGGAGCATGGCTCAACAATTGGCTCATCAAACAGTAACGGGATGTAATGTTCGTCCCGGAGATATGTACGCTTCAGGAACCATCAGCGGGAATACAGAAGATTCTTACGGAAGCATGCTTGAATTAACGTGGAAAGGAAGCAAGCCGATCAAACTAAGTGATGGTACGGAGCGAAAGTTCATTCAGGATAATGACAATGTGATCATGACCGGTTATGCTGAAAGCGAAGATTATAAAATTGGATTTGGTGTGGTTGAAGGGAAGATTCTGCCGTCAAAAAACTGAATACTGAATAACAAATACTCAATGTTCAAGATCCAATTTCCAATAGCCAATATTCAGATGTGATTCTTCTCAGCATTATCAACCATATTGAATGTAAACATGCTAGCCTTCAGGGCTCCACATTGATAAACACCCAGACTCAGAAATATAAAGATTGCCGAAATGATTCTAAGCCCCTAGAAACTATCGCAGAAACACATTTGGTGAGCAGATCTTACAGTTGAGATCCCTCGTGTTAAGATTTCTATATTCATCTAAGCCTTTCCACTTCGGGATTGTAGAAGTTAGATAATTCGTTGACAAAATTAACTAGTTATATTTTGTTATGCGAAGAACAACCAACGACACCACTCTTACCCGTAATTACCTACGGAAGTACCAGTTTCTGATCCGGGAATACGAACTGGTAAAAGCCAAAAACCATCCACGGTTTCGGTTTGTAAGCGATTTCTACGCCGCCCATCAAACCAATAAACAAACTTTTTTGAAGTACTATAACCGGTTTAAAACCACCGGAGATCTTGCCTCTGTACTCCCGGGAAAGCGAGGACCTCGGTGGAAATCCAGGCGAACGCCAGGCTTTATTGAACATAAAGTGCTCGCCGAGCGCGCCAAGGGCTGCAATCGCTACGAGATTTTTAATATCTTAGTCCCGTTACTACAAACGCATACCCCCAAACCCTCCACCATTTATGCCATTTGCAGGCGCAATGGGGTTAACCGGTTAACCAAGTCCATGAAACACAGTAAGCAACGCATTATTAAAACCAAAGCCGGAGAGCTTGGACACATAGATACCCATTATTTAGCTAAAGGCATTATTACCGGAGATACTTCTCGGTATTATTTGCTGGGGCTGATTGATTCCTGCACGCGCCTGGCATGGGTAGAGATTATTCGAGACTTATCAGCGCTCACAGTGATGTTTGCTACCCTTAAGTCGCTGAATATGCTTACTCAAGAGTATCAAGTGAAGTTTGCAGAAATACTAAGCGATAATGGGCCGGAGTTCGGGCGCAAAACCACCAAAGCAGCTACGAAAGCGAATCATGCTTTTGAACGCTTATTGCAGGAAATGCAGATCAAGCACCGCTATATTCGTCCGTATCGTCCACAAACCAATGGAAAAATTGAACGCTTCTGGAAAACTCTGGAAGAAGATGTATTTGCTGAGATGTGTTTCGATAATTACGAACATCTGCAACAAGAGCTTACCGAATATCTATATTATTATAACCACGAGCGTCCCCATCAAGGAATTGGTGGACAAACTCCCGCTCTATACAACCAAAACTGTCAACGAATTACATAACATCTACAGGGATGACAGCGTTGATTTTGGTCTGTGCATTTAGATTTAAAGCTCAACATCTAGCCGTCAAGATCCTTAGGAAATATCCTCAGGATTGAAAATGTCAGATAATTTAATGAGGACTTGATATAGTTGAGAGGTCATCTCGCGGCGTATGCCCGAGATCTGGATTAAACTATTTGCTTCGACTTCATTCTAAGGGGAATCTCTTAATCGTCACTCAAAAGGGGAATCTCCCGGAAGGCAGAATCTCATCCCATAAATCTTTTAAGTCCGGATTTACCGATCGTATCAAAGTCATTTTCCATGCCCTTTTCCACTTTTTAATTTGCTTCTCTCTTCGAATAGCAGTGAGCTCGGTATGTGGAAGAAAATAAGGAGCATTTGCTTTTTTTGTGATTGAATGTTCTGATTAATAAATTGGCGGTCACACTCGTATATAGAACAGATCTTCCGGAATTGGATAACATATACACGTAGCCTTCTTTCATATCCAAGTAAAACTATTTCAGAACAATTCCTTACAGAATTAGTTGAGAGATAAATAAAGTTTCTCAGCTATAGTATATATCCAGATTCCTGCCCTGCCCTGCCTTTGCCGTAGGCAGGCTTCGCAGGAATGACGTTGCTCGAGTTGGATAAAAATTTAGAAATCCTGTCATCGAACCAGTCTGCCGACAGGCAGGTTATCTAACATCTACAAGGATTAAAGCGTTGATTTTGGTCTGTGTATTTAGATTTAAAGCTCAACATTTAGCTGAAGTATTTAAGACGGGTTCACTGATCCTGCGCTGTACTTAATTTCTGTCATTTCGACCGGAGGGAGAAATCTAAAGATTGCTTCAATGTCTTTCTTTAGATTTCTCGGTCATCAGCCGGTTGGCTGATTCAACTCGAAATTGTACATCCATGTATACGTCTGTGACCTTAAGGCTTATTTGGATATGATCTTCTCAATTTATAAATATTTCGGTCAGTCAAACGTGCAATCCGTCAAGCTGAAAAACTTACTTCACCAGAGTCATTCTTTTGATCTGAACGTGATCATCTGTTTGAAGTCTGTATAAGTAAACACCTGAAGCATATCGCTCCAAATTTACAGGAAGTGCATAGTTTCCACTTGGAAGACTTCCATTAAAAACAGACTGAACCAAACGTCCGGTAATATCATAGATATCAACTTTAACTTTCTGGAACTCAGAAATACTAACGGGAATAGTCGTACTTGGATTGAACGGGTTTGGATAGTTTTGCTTTAAGCTAGTTTCTTGAGGCATTGATCCATCGCCAATTATGGAAGTAGAAAAAGAATCTGAAACTCTCACTTTAAATGTATTATCAGTACTTCGGTTTTCATTCAGAATAATAACGCCGACTTGAGCAATATCTTCCCATTTCCATCCTTCATCGACGACTAAAAGACCGGATTCGAGAACTGCATTTTTAAAAGAAACAGTGCCGTCATCAAAAATAGCTACTGCAGCCATACTAATTTCCGCAGAATCGGTATCTATAAGAAAAGAAGCATTACCACTTTGCGAAGCAGGAGGCAATACGTTAACAAAATAGGAAGCAAATCTACCCAAAGCGATGGTGTCAGAAAACTGATCATCGATCTGAGTTAATGTTAACTGAGGATTTGGAGAAGGATAAAACATGCTTTCCTGAAAGCCAAAATTCTGGTTATTATAAGCGCCCGATGCAAAATGCCACGCATAAAGTTCGAGTAATGAATTCGTGTAGTCTTCGCCTCTGGACGTTAATTCCAGATCCACAGCATCCAACAAACCAAGAGTGGAATTGCTCGTCTCAATTCTAGCCCAGGTGTCAACCCAGAAATCTGAGCCATACTTTTCATGAAAAAATAAAGCCCAGGTTGCGTCTTCATAGGAACCGGGGATAACAGTAACTCCGGGATTTCCGAATACATCACCTGAACCACCCAAATAATTGTAATAATCATTTACCTGATCATACACCACCTCTTCAATAAGTGTGGCATCCATTTCTGCCCAGCTATCAGAATCTCCGCTATAGCCATTTTGAGCAAACTGAATAGCATGCTTAAACTCGTGCGCCACGGTTGCTCTAAGAGCGCCTCTTTGAGCGCCATCTGGATCATCATTGTCTGGAAATCCTTCAAAGTCATTTTCAACAACTATTCTTGTTCCCGGACCATTTCCGTCTTGGGTTTGAGCGAACCCATAAGTTCCCTGAAGTTCTTCAAAAGAAATATCATAAGTAGTGCCATCAGGAATCGGGTCGGTGTATCCCTGAGTCTCAACCAATAATTTATAGGAAGAATCAGCGGCTGTAGCTGCCCACTCTACATAATCCGGAACGCCATTAGAATTAACATCTGCGGAAGGAACGGTATCTTGCCCGGCGGTTTCATAAGTGAACAGAAATTTTCCGGAAGCGCTGGTAAAAGTAGCCATCATTGATTTATTTCGGAATGCAGGCTTGTTGTTTAAAAGTGAAGGTGAAATTTCGTCTTTATACTTATGAGCAAACATATGAAGCGGAGTAGCACATTTATCAATATGCTCATCAGAATACATTGCAGACATTCGTAAATAAGTATTATCCGCATTTACTGTCCCGCTTTCATAATCGTTAAGTATTTGAGGTATAGTAATCTGGTTTTGTTGTGCTTTTGAATCCACAACAAGAAAAGCTAAAAAAATGGTCATAAATACAATTCGAACAAGCTTACTCATATACACCTCGTCATTATTTAAAAAGAAAATTCGTACCTTTACTTATTACTAACATCACTGAAAAGATAATATTTTAATCGAGAATTACACTAAAGAATATGTACGAAGTTATTCTCTACTACTACTTTAATACGATTGAAGATCCTGAGCAGTTTGCCAAGCAACACAAGCAGTACTGTAAAGAATTGGGGATCAAAGGCCGTATCTATATTTCATCGGAAGGAATAAACGGAACTGCAGCCGGTACCAAAGAACAAATGGATGAATATAAAGCTACAATAAGATCTATCCCGGGGTTCGAAAAAACCGAATTCAAGACGGATGAATCCGATTATATCCCGTTTTCTAAGCTGATCTGTAAAGTGCGTGAAGAAATTGTATCGCTGCATGTGGACGATGTTAATCCTAAAGACGGTGGAAATCATTTATCGCCGGCGGAGTGGAAAAAAGTAATGGAAACCAATGAAGATTACGTGATGATTGATGTGCGTAATAACTACGAATCCAAAATCGGTCACTTTAAAGGAGCGCTGAAACCAGACCTCGAAAACTTCTACGATTTTCCGCAATGGCTGGATGAAGCGGAGATCCCCAAAGACAAAAAAGTGCTGATGTACTGCACAGGAGGAATTCGTTGCGAGAAGTTTTCTGTGCTGATGAAAGAGCAGGGCTGGGATGATGTAAACCAATTGCACGGCGGTATTCTCCGTTACGCAAAAGAAGAAGAAGGCAAGCACTTTGAAGGAAAATGCTTTGTGTTCGATGATCGCCTCGTCGTTCCCGTAAACCCCAAAGACCTGTCGCCCATTGCACAATGCGAAATCACCGGAAAGCCGGCCGATACCTATGTGAACTGCGCCAATATGGAATGCAATAAACTCTTTGTGTGCTCAGAAGAAGGGGCACATATTATGGACGGCTGTTGTAGCGAAGAATGTAAGCAAAGCGAATACCGCCGACCTTTTGATCCTGAAAATGCATTCAAACCCTTCCGAAAATGGTACAATTATTTTGGCGATGACTTCAAAGACCGACATGCTGATACACAAACCGCAAAACAGTCGTAAAATAAGGGTAGTTTCTCCCTATCCGATTACTCATCGTTTTAAAGTACAGGATGAGTTTGTTGGAAGGTCACTGCTTGATATGATGTCGACTCGATTTCCATTCCGCCCGGAAAAAGAATGGCAAACTCGCATCGAAAACGGCAGAGTTGGATTAAACGAACAAAAATCCGAAGCAATAACCCTGCTTTCGAAGACCGATTCCGTATTTCATCACAACCCAAATGTGATAGAACCGAGCGTACCGGACGAAGTTGAGATTCTGGAAGAAACCGAAGACTGGATCGCTGTGTATAAACCAGCACCGCTTCCTATGCATCCCGGCGGACGTTATTTCAAAAATACACTCACCGCTATGTTGGAAGAAATGGGCTACGCCGATCTAAAAATTGTGCATCGTTTAGATGCGGTGACTTCCGGTATCGTACTGCTTGCCAAAAACAAAGCCTTTGCCCAAAAAGCGATGACCGAATTCGCGGAAGGCAGAGTCCAAAAAACATATTTCGCTGAAGTTTCCGGTATTCCTGAAGAAGATTCTATTACCATCACGGCACCCATCAAACGTAAAACGGGCTTTGTGTTTGAAAGCAATCCCGATTTAACCAATGCCAAGCCTGCAGAAACCACTTTCACGGTTGTAGACCGAAAAGAAAACTCAGCGATCATTAAATGCGAACCCAAAACCGGACGCACGCATCAAATTCGCTTGCATTTAGAACATTGGGGCTACCCCATCATCGACGATCCCATTTACGGCATCCACGGCGACAAAACTTCCAAAAAAGCTCAGAAAACCGCGATTAGTTTGGTGAGTTCGGGGTTAAGGATTGATGGGTTGGGGGTTGATTTAATTCTCTAATTAGACCCAACCGGATAGAGATCGGGAAAATAATACCTAATACTAACGCAAGCGTCATACCGTGCTCAAAGTCAATCCTATTGGTAGATTTTTATGCGGGTCATAGGTCTCTTCATTTTTCCATAAACTGTAAATTAATATGAGTAGTTTTCTTGCAACAGCTATCACTCCCTGTTTCTTTGCTTGCTGACGTTCATTTAATTGCTTGTAATGAGCAGAAAGTGCCAGGTTTTTGTGAGCGGCATTTAGTGCAGGCATATACAATGCTTGGCGAATATGAACATTTCCCTTTTTGCTTAAGCGCCCTTTCTTTTGTACCGATCCGGATTGATGGATCTTCACATCCATCCCTGCATAGGCCACGAGCTGGCGTTGGTTACGAATCAGATTAAACCCATTTGTTTCCCCAAGTACAGTAGCTACAGTGAGCAAAGAAATCCCTTTTATCTGGCAAATATTATCAACTTTTGCTTGTAATGTCTGCTGACTTGCAAACAATGTGCGAAGTTCTTGCTCGATAGCTTTGATATGTGCATTGATCATAGTTATGCGCTCTTTTAGACGCACCAGCGTGGTAGTTGAAGGAATAAAAGCAGTAGTTAAGGCATGCTTTTTATTCTTGAGTCGACTTCGTTCATTCACCAGAGCTTCTCGTTCCCGAGTAAGCCCCCGAACCTGCTGCCACAAAGGGTCGGCAGGCTTCCATGGTTGTAAAGAACGCTCCAGGCCAAGCTGGCAAAGTAGCCGTGCGTCTACCCGGTCGGTTTTTGCACGTTGATTAATGCTTTTAACAAATGCTTTTGCTTTGGTTGGCAGGATAATGTATACCTGAGTCTCACACTCATGCAGCCTGTGGGCAACTAATTCATGATAGACGCCTGTAGCTTCCATGATACAATGTACGGCACTGTCAGCTGAGCAATAACGCCTAAGAAATCCTATGAGTTGTTCAATACCTGATTCGGTGTTCGAGACTTGCCCGGTGTATAGAATTTGGTGTTCAAGAGTGGTTATAAGTGAGCCAATACAAATCTCAAGGGTGTCTTTGGAGACATCAATGCCTACCGATTGTTTAATAATTTGCATACTATTCAGATCAAGGTTGAGGTTGTTGGTCTTTATTGCTTTTGAGGTGGTCGTGATACAAGATACCTTCGGTAAAAGGCTCTTTACATACCGCTGAACATATAAAGAAGGAGAGGAAAAGCTAATATGACGCTTACAATATCCTTTGAAAGGTATTTTCCGCTTGTCGCCTTTTTCTCTCTCCAACAATCTCTTTGATTAACCGCATCAATGCAATACTAAGACTGATTAAACATACCTCTCGCTTGTGTGTTTCTAGTTAGGTTCCCGTCCAAGCGAGACGCTTGAACCAGGTTGGGGTGGAGATTAAAGACTATCTAGCTTCTTTGACTTAGGGGTAATAACATATGCAAAGGGTTTTTTGGCTCTGTTACAGGTTTGTTTAATATCAGGCCAGGCTTCTAAAATTTTTGAAACCATTTCCCAATATTTTATTCCTTTACCTTTCGGGGGTTTCAGAAAAATAACACCCAAGTTATGGTTACGATACAGCTCTCTCTGATGTTTTGTTCTTTGAATATTAATGTCTTGGGTAATAACGATTCCATTTTCTTTAGCAACTTTAGGGATCCATTCCTCATCTGCTGCACCTCTCCCAAATTCATCGGCAATACTATAAACTTCAATTTCCTCTTTAAGAGGTTCCTGTAGAATTTCTAAAGCTCTGACTATTTGAGGAGTTATATTCTCATCAAAGTAGAATTTCATGCAGCATTTAAGCTCATGAATAACTTAACATCTTTTACCTCTGATAGACTTAAATCATAAATACTAGCTATGAATTCTGGCTCTTCACCTGCTTTTAGCATATTTAGGATTGCATCTGTAGTTATATTTGTGCCCGTAATTACCGGGCGTCCAAAACTATGATGTGGATCAACAACAATTTGGTGATCTTTACCAAGTGGCCAAAAACGTTCTGCAAGCTGGGTCTTTTGTTGGAAATCGATTTTTTTGCAATAGGGAACTACTAATTCTGTAAAAGAAAACTGCTGCTTCTCACTCAACTCTAATAGTGAACTCTCAATATCATAGAAAACATTATTTCCATCGCTCATTAACTCAGCATGTGCAAATGGATATTTCGTTTTGAGCATCTCAGAAAGTTTCTGATGTGCTAATTTTATCTTAGGGAAGCTAACGCCTATTTCTCGAAATGAATCAACGGCTATAATTTCAATCAGAGTTAAAAAGTCAAACGCCTTTTCTCTCTGTTTCCCCCACGTATATCCTGAACTGTCTTTTGTGCCAAGAAAATCGTGTTCCCAGTATTTATTGACCCATGAACGCACTTTATTTGTGGGCATGCTCAGAATTTGAGCAGCATCAGGAATAGAGTAAATTCCTTTTCCCAGTTCTGGTTGTGGTATGTCAATTAGTGTATCATTCATAATTGAATTAAAGTATAGGCAAATTTAACTAATAAATTACACATATATTGCACATTGTTAAGGAGTGGTCTTCCAGCAAACAAACTTACCCCACACTCTCCTCTACAATTGCGGATTACAAATTTAGAAAGAACCCACTTTGAAGATTCTGTAATAGTTCGTTTAATTGTCGAATTAAGAACGCCTTCCATGTTTACTAGTGGAAATCATGTTGGGGCAGGCAAATATGGTTGAAGTATCATTGGGATAATGCTGAAAAGTATGCCCAAGATAACATTGCCGATTTCAATTTTGAAAGTGATGAGCACGCAAGCTTTGATGAGGCACTAAACAGCTTAAGTTCTACAGCAGGATTAGTAACTTCAATGGGGTTAATGGATGTTAGTGGTCTTTCTAATGACGGAGTAGTTTCGTTAGTACAACAATTAGGTAGCTTAATGAGAAGGAACCCATCTCCTATGGAACTTTTAGAAAGCTACTATTTAGGAGAACAAGCATTACTGGCTGCAAGAGAAATAATTAAAGAAAAAGTCGATGATTAAACATCTTCAAACTCTTCAATAATATTACTCGCTTCAATCAAACTTCCACAACTTATTAGCTTTTCAATAATTAAATCAAGGTTTAGATTATCTTTCATTTTATAAGCGAATAAATACAATAATGCTTCAGAAGTAAGAAGAATAAACCTCTTGATGTCTGTGTTCCATGTAATCTCGTTAATAAAACTATCAAAGTTTGATTTGAATGAATTACTTACAATAATAAAACCAACTTTCTTGTATCCTTCTTTATAAAGTTTTGGGCAGTGGTGAAGTATGTACTCTTTTATAGCACGATCATCAATTCCCAAACTGTACCCTTTGCCATACGCTTTTGCATCTACTATAAATGCGGTATTCTCTTGTCTGAACTTTAATATCAAATCTGGATTTCTTCCGCTACCCTGTCCTAAAAATTCTATTTCAAATTCTAACATCCTAAAAATTTCAGCTACAATTTTTTCGTACTCACTTCCTTTAGCCGCTGCTGATTTCTCGGAATCTTCCCCTACTTTAATCAGGTTGGAAATTTTCGGGATCAAATAATCTGATAAGCTAAAGTTCGATTTAATTGCTACATCTCTTTTCTCGGATACATTATTTGTTTGTTCTTTTTTTATGCTTTCTATTTTGGTATGTGGGTTACCATTATAATTCCAAAATGCATGTTCTGCGTCCCAATTTGATATTTCCTTTTTGGAATACTTAGACAACAGCAGTTTGATTTCCTTATTTAAATAGTAAAAATACTCATAGTTTTTTTCTTGGCTGGGTTGTTCCTTCCAAATTCCAAGTTCCTGAAAAGATCGAATTTGAGAAGTGTACATAATTGGCCATTTATTCGGGTTGTAAATCTGCCAAAAGTAGGAAAGGAAGTAGCCTGTTGAGCTTGGATTAGGAACCTTTCGTTTATCATTGGCTTTTTCAAATACCACCCTTATAAAATCTTCAAAGTCTTTAACTTTCTTTAAAGCCTCATCAATATTTTTTGGCTCCTGAATCGAACGCTTTAATAATTTCTCAAAATTATGGACATCAGCTTCGTATTGCTTTGTAAGCTGATTGAAGAACATCTGCCCTTTTATAGAGGTGAATCCCCAGAGATTATTCCTTTTGTTATAGCTATCCAATGAAGTTTTAAATTCATATACATTTGTTGATCCTTTTTGATATTGATCAATAATCTGTTGTATTTCCTTTATGGCTTCTCTTCGGTTATCGTCTATATCGGGAAGTTCATTCCCTTTTGTGTCTAAGACTTTTCGCTCTTCAGTAACATAAGTATCCCAAATGGTCTTAATCTCTTTTTCAACTTTTGGGGTAATCTCATTTCTTATTTCTTGTATCATAGTATTTTCCATATCACCCCAAATTCTCCTCTACTATAGCTATTTCTTCTTCGGTTAAACCGTACAGCTCATATACCATTTGGTCTATCTCAGCTTCTAACTCCGAAGTGTCGGCTTCGGGGTTTTCTTTTTTGGCGGCGAGGATTTGTGTTGATTTCTTTGAAATTTTTTTGTTCAAAGAACTCTTTGAAATAATATGAAAAGTTTCGACATAAGCTTTAGACATAGAGAAATAACCTCCTCTCATCTTCGAGACTATTGATCCAAAATAAAACCCAGCTAGTTTCGAATTTAAAAGCCCTAACAATGAATCATTTTCTATTGGAATGAAAAAAGTAGTCTTATTCAAATAATGCCCTGATTTAACCATACAAAATTGATTTTCTAGTGAAGTCTCCGGCCATACTATCTTCTCTTTCTCAAATTCCTCATAATAATCAACCGCATCCTGAATTTCATACCATTCATAAGATCCTGGTTTTCGTCCAAACCATTCTGAGTTAGGAATGTCTTTCGGGCGTGGCTCAAGCTGTTTTTTAAAACCTTTCAAATATCTTTTGATTGCGGGGTATTTATCGATATCAGTTCCCCGACGCGTAAAAATTAAATAATTGGATGGCTTTGGAACTTGATATCGTTTAATATCTCTTCCTGCTAAAAACGGTTTAATAAGTTCCCCGTTTGAAGCATCTTCTTTAATGAGCTGGTCTTTGATTTCCTCATCAATTATAAAAGCATCATTGTAACCAGTTAAGACTCCCCGATAGATTTTCCCATCCACGTATTCTCCCAACGGAGTTCCTGTTTTTTTTAGTTTTTCCAGCAGTTGCTGGGTTTTAAACGGAACCAACGACCACCCTTCTTCGCTTAATTTAGTAGCATCTACTTCAAAACCTTTTTCTTCTTCAAGCATATCAAAATCTTCAACCGGAAGACTTTCTACTTCCAAAGCTTTAAAAACTGTGGCCTTTTCATTGTTTTTAATTTCGAGTAAACACGGATAAGTGGTAGCTTCTTCAAAAACGGGTAAATCTCCAAAATCCGTAATTGAAGTTATTTTTTTTTCTCGCAACCATGTTCGTAGTGGTTTTCCATAATTCGCCCGCATCCATTTATTGGCTACTATGTAATGAAAGTAGCCATTTTCTTTGTTTAGCTTTAGCCCTTGTTCAATAAAATAGGTATAGAGGTCAGCCGTTCCTGCGAACACAGCAAAATGAGTTTTTAAAAAAGGCTTTAGATTCCCTAACTCTTCTTGCCTAACATAAGGCGGATTCCCAATCACTATATCAAAGCCTGTATAATTTCCCTGATCATCCAATACTTCCGGAAATTCAAAACGCCATTCAAAAGCTTCGCGGTAAAAAGCGCCGGCTTCTTCTTCGGCTTTTTGTTCTTCCAGTTTGCTTACTTTTTTCTGCTGTGCAGTGAGTTCTTTTTTGGTGGCTTTGCCTCCGCCAAACAGATCCTCGTTTTGCATCAACTCTAACTTGCCCCGTTCTTTACTCAGTTTTTTGTTTATGGGCTTGTTGTTGAGTAGCGTTTCGCTGTATTCAGCTTTTATGTCGTCTATCAGTTTTTGCAGGCGCTGTTTTTCATTCCGGTCGCGGGTTTCCCGGTAATTCTTTACGGCTTGTTTGTAATCTTCCAGCGAGTGTTCGCTTTTCTTAAAAATGGAAGTGAGGTCTTCGTCTAAGCCGAACCGACTTACAAGGGAGTTTCCCTGTTTTATGTTTATGTCTATGTTGGGGAGGACTTCGAGCTCGGAGTATGGGTTATAGCTTGTGCCACTTTGTGCAGATCCATCTCCCGAACCCTCGGGATCAGGATGACTAGCTTTTCTTTTATCCTCCTCCACACTGACGTCACCCTGAACTTGTTTCAGGGTCTGTGTCGAGCCAGATTCTTTATAATAGGCATGCTTCAAGAGTTCAATCCACAATCGGAGACGACAAATCTTAACTGAATTCGGGTTTATATCTACTCCGAATAAACAGTGTTCTATCAAAAATCTTTTTTCATGGAACAGAGCTTCCTGAATGCGTTGACGTTCTTTTCCGGCGTGACTTCGTTCAACGTTATCGTTTTTCCATTCATGGTTAACTTTATACTCAAACAGTTCGCCATTATGTTCAATCGCCAGCTCATCGTTTTCTACTTCTATATCCAGATATGGAATTCGCTTTCCTTCCACATCACAAAGCACCTTCAGTTCTGCTTTTATGGCTAATAATTCATTCAGACAACTCACCAAAAAGTGACCAGAACCCACCGCAGGATCACAAATAGTGATGGAGTTTATAACGGCATTTACTTCATCAAGCGATTTATTTTCAACTTTGCGGTGCAATTCATTGAATTCTTTACAATCCCAATCAAATGCTTCATTCAGTTTATCCATTACCGATTTACGGAGCGTTTCTCTCGCCATGTATTCGGTGATAAATCCCGGAGTAAAGAACGAACCGTCTTTGTAGCCGTTAATTTTTTCGAAGATCAATCCAAGTACAGAGGCATTTATCAGTGCTTTGTCTTCGGTCTGAATTCCGCCGGAACTTTCTGCACTAAAGTTGTATGCATCTAAAAAGCGTAGTAAATATTCTAGCGTGTTAAGCGAGCCTTTCGGTGGATTGGCGCTTTTCCTGAATACACTTTTGTTGTAAATGGGAATAGACGCCTTGTCGTCCAGTCCTGAAATCTGAATGGTCGCTTTTTCTAAATTGGTAGAATCAAAAAGAGAAGAGTTCAGATAGGGAATGTGACCAAATCTTTTCTGTAAAGATTCAGGGCGTTCGTTGTTTTTTAGGGCAAGTATTCTGAAAAAGAGTTTGTTCAGCTCGTCATACTCGTCGATAATTCCTTCAAACACCAAAAACTTAAACTTTGGGTCAAGCTGATGATACGCCAGCAATTGTGCTTCCAGAAGCTTCAGGAATAATACCCGATTCATCCAGGTGATTACCAGTTCCAGAGCAACACCGAATAGCTGATCGTCTTCTCCATCACCGTACTGTATCTTCGCATCTCGAACTTCATTCATATGCTGATCATACTTCAGCGTGGCAATAGTATTTTCTACCAGAGAACCGGGATTTCGTTCATCCTCGGGTAAGCGCTGAATGAGTCGCTTGCTCCCTTCTTTAACTTCCTGTAATCCCAGAATGTGAAGCAATTCGTTATAAAAGCCTTTGTCCAAAGAATTACTGTCGTTAGCAAAACTTTTCTTGGTCAGGTGCTCCGGCGAAAACAATTTAAACAGAGGAATTAATTTTTTGTCTGTTTCTTCGTCAGCTTTTGTAAGCAATTGCTTTTTATAGTTTTTCAGATCAGCATAAATACCTGTAAGCGTTCCTTCTGAGCTTTTTATAAACTCTTCAAACTTCCCGTAAATGAATTCTGTTTTACCGGATACTTTTCCGTCATTTTTCCATTCCTGATATGCTTTAACCAATTTCTTCTTTGAATAAAAAAGGCGTTCAATTTCCTGCGCATCAAAAATAAAGAATTCTGTATAGTTAGTAATTACTACCTGTTTGATGCTGTCATTTCCCTTTTCACGCTCATCAAAATAATAGTGCAACGCTTCCTGAAGTGCTTTTTGATTCAGCTTTTCTTTGCTGATCATCTCCGCTTTGTTGCCGGGTCGTTTTGCTTCAATAATTACATCCACAGAAGAAGAAGTAGATTTACCTGAATAAATGGCTAAATCTATTCGATCACTGGTATTCACCAATTTTTCAGCATTGGAGTAAAAAGTGTTTTGGAGAAAGTCTTTCAGATATCCTTTAAAGTGTTCTTCGCTTTCGCCTTCAGCTTGCTCAAGATTATTAAGATATATCGTGGCCTTTTCTTTAAAAGCATCTAAATCAGCACGCTTAATAGCCACTTTAAGATATGCTTTATTAATACCCTGCCGAACCGTCTTTGTGTGAAAGTTGATCATCTTCTCCTTTTATTATCAAAGGATTATAGGGAAAGCAAAACATAGTAGAAAGGAATGTTAGTAAAAGTTTGGAATTTGAAGCAATTTCTTCTCAATAGCTTTCTTGCCATGCACGGATTTTTTGAACTACTTATGCTTTCCCTCCTTATCCAAGGAGAGGCCTGCACAGATATCGGAATCAAGTTCAGCACATAGTTCAGGATAACGGGTTTAGGTGGTAGTTTGGCTCTCAACTAACTCAACGCTTTGTCATCTCACCGCGTGGGCCTGTATTTGTGTAGGTGGGAAGTTTAATCATTAAAATTAATCTATATCTCCGGTCGGACTGAAGTCCTCTTTAGCGAACTTAATACTGAATGTTTGTAGTGATTTAGATTTAATCAAGTAAACTAGCCAGGATTTTAATCCGCAGCGATTTTAGATTAGAATTGGTCGAATAATAAACCACAGATACTTAAAACATCACGAATCTTCTTTCGTTTTAAACAATGAGATCAAATTGCTTACAGAATAAAGAAGCATAAAAGCTGCAATAAAGTACGCCATGGAATCAGGATTCATATAAATAAGGATTCCGATTATGAAAGTGAGAACCCCCAGAATGGAAAGCGAAAAAGAGAAGAATAAGATCAATCCAAATAGAGCCAGAAATATTCCGAAGGTAATGGGGATCAGTTCAGGAAAGATGAAGATCAACACTCCTGTAACCAGCGGTATCGCCGAAACAATAGACGGCATCTTAAAACTGAAAAAGAGAACCCCTAGTGCCACCAGATATCCACCTGCAATCAGATACAGAAAATCCGGATAGATTAGTGTGAGTACACCCGTTACAAGTGTAAGTATCGCGTTTAAGGTTTGTCGGGTACGCGGTTTATGATCGGTTTTTATCTCTATAAAATGTAGCATGGGTGAACGTACAAAAAAAAATTCCAAAGTAGTATAGAGTTTAAGATCAAAACAGCCTACATCTAAAGTCGAAACTTACTAGTGGACAAGATTTTAACTCCGAACATAAGCGAGTAAGGGTTTCAGCCCTTTTCTATTTCCAGTCTGGCCGGGAAAATCATCAGGATTTTAGATAATTCGACGACATAGTATGTTTAAAATTTCAGCATATACCCAAAAGAGCCGAACCAACTTATTGTAGGAGTACTTACGGTAAGTTTTTGAGGGCGTTCGGAGAATATATCACCGTCGTTTATGCTATTGCTTTTCTTTTGCTCTGTGCCAAATATAAATCCGCCATCAATAGAAATAGCATGCTTTCCAGAACCAAGAGAAGTCCCAAGCCCAAGCAATATACGAGGACGTACTTTTTCAGAAATAGAAACTCCCGGACCAAAAGAAAGATGCCCTCCAAGCTCCACTTTGTTATCGTATTGATGGTACAAGCCTGCACGTAAAAGACTACTAATTCCAACTTCAAACTTAGTTTTATCTTCGGCAACTACAGAATAGGTAGTATCGGTGGCTGAAGTTTCTTTCACTGTTGAGAAATTTTGATCTGAAAATCCAGCAACGTAAAATGATAACCCTGTTCCAAAATAAATGCTTTTCTTTTGCTCAATTACAAATTTTGTAGAATAAGTATTTAGCATATAGCTTGAGTCCCTCGGAGTTAGTACCACTGATATTGTTGCTTTAGTACCGTTAAACCGCTGAGGTAAGGTAGAGTAAGTCATTGTATTGTTTTTATCGATGAAACGACTTTGAAGAAGCAATGGAGAGATTTTATCCCTACTTAAAGCATCGTTCAGCATTTTCTGACTTTTTATCAGTTCAGTATTGAATGTTTTTAATTTCTGTACTTCAGTCTTCAACGGATCTTTCGAAATTAAATCTGCATTCTGTGTCAGGAAATCATTTACCGCAAGTAAATGTAGTTGCATTTTTTGGTTCAGTGTTTCTAATTCTAACTGTAACTCATTTGTCTTTTTGATTATAAAAGCATGAAGACTCTCATTAATTTTGCCTTCAACAATTGCTTCATTTCTTAAGTTATCTACTTCCATCATTTTGATGTTATACAGCGTCTTGAACTCAATAATGTCCTGTTCCACCATAAATGCGGTTAGTATTAATTTCGAAAGCGGATTGTTTGGAGAAGGACTGACACCTTTAAGATCCAACCCTTTTAAAAGTTCTTCTGTGATTCCTTCGTCTACATTATCGAATAGACTTATGTCGATGCTGGAAAGCAGATCTGATCCTAACGTACTAAGTGCCTCCGATGGAAGATCGTCAAATGATGGTGTTTTCAGGGAAAATGTATAAAACGAATCTGCTGTACTAACATCTACTTTAAATGCGTTCAGGTTTATATTTTTAAGCCTTATCTGATACCAATCTCCGGTTCTTAATTTCTTATTTAGCGAGCCTTTTGAAGTAGTTTGGCTTAGGTCAATTTCAATTACTTCTTGTCCTTTTACTGGATTAAGTAACGTTTCCATAGCGAATAGAGCTAAAAGGAGTAATATTTTTTTCATACCATAGAATTAATTGCATTTATAAATGGAATTAAGGAGAGTTTAAAAAAACATAAAACGCATAAATATGTGGTTAGAACTTAATGAGGAATAAGTCCCTATAAATTTAGTTGCGCTAACCCACATAAATGAAGACAGGTGTTGCCAAGTTTTACAAAAAAATTATCCGTGAGAGAACTTTATGCAGATCGCTTGTACTTCCAAATACATTACACGGTTTCTAGTAAGTAAACGTGTGAACGGGCTTCCTGAAACAAAAAAGCCTCGACACTATAAAAAGTGCGAGGCTCTAAGGTGGGACCGGGCGGAATTGAACCGCCGACACACGGATTTTCAGGCATAATCTACTGCATTTCAAACAGTTGCATAAGCATTCATTTGATTTCATAAGTAACTGTATTTTTTATACTTATTTAAATACAGTATCTTTATGAAAATTCATGAAATCACTCTCAATTACGCTCTTTTACTGTAACAGAGCTGTAACCAATTAAGAGAATACTCATGCCGAAAATGAAATTAACACACCACTTTTTAATTAATTATAAACCATCCGGAAAAAGGATAGAATACTTTGATTCTTTAGTTGATGGATTCTTTGTAAGGATCACTAAAACTGGGAAAAAATCCTTTGGATTAGCCTATGGTTCCAAAGGTAAAAGATATACCATAGGTTCGTTTCCTGCTATTGGTCTTGCAGATGCAAGAGATGTAGCTAAAAAGCTAAAGATCAGAGTTGCACTCGGTGAAGACCCTCAAGCTGATAAAATCGCAAAGCGTCGTGAACAAAAACCCTTATCTGTTTTAGAGTTATCTAAAAGTTATAAAGAGAGGTATTTACCTAAACTCAAAAGTTCAACTTCAGCTGATTATAAAAGGCGTATAGATAATTATATTGTTCCTGCTCTTGGCTCAATTCCTGCTCATGATTTAAATAGAAGAGACATTATTAAGCTTCTCGAAAACATAGCAGAAGATCAGGGGAAGCCAATTCAGTCAAATAGAGTCAGATCAATTTTATCCAGTATGTATTCCTTTGCTGTAAACCGAGCGTTAGTCGAGCACAACCCTGTTAAGGGTATCAAGCCATTAGGTAAAGAGAATAGAAGAAAAAGATATTACTCAGAGAAGGAAATTTTGAGTATTTGGGATGCTTTTAATGAGGAGCCCGAGCCTTACCGCTCATTATTTAAAATGCTTTTGGTATGTGGGCAACGATCTGGAGAAACAAGAAAAATGAAATGGGAAGATATTGAAAACGGAATATGGACGATCCCGGAACAGGATACTAAAGCCGGAAGAAAGCATCGCATACCACTCCCATTTTTAGCACTTGATATCCTAAAAAATATAAGTGATATATCCGGGGCTTCTGATTACGTTTTCTCTTCACCCGTACTCAATAATGAGCCCATTGCTTGGCTTCAAAAAGCCTCAGGAAGAGTGAAAGATAACTCAGGTATTAAAGATTTTAGACTTCATGATTTAAGAAGAACAGCAGCAACTTATTTAGCATCTCTTAGAACTGAAAGAACCGTTCTTGGTAAGATATTGAACCATAAAGGTCTTGCTGGGGATAATCAAGTTACAGCTGTTTACGATGCTTTTGACTATATGAAGGAGAAGAAAGAAGCCTTGAATAAATGGAATCACAAGCTAAATGTGATATTAAACTACAATCAAAAACAAGCCAAAATTTACCATATGAAAAGATAATTCTTGAATCTTAATGAAATTTCTATTAATGTAAATTTATTCCGTTAACAAGCCCGGTATAACAGACATACCCGCTCTTAAGTTAACATCGTATTGAACAAAAAATTCAATACATATTCTTTCACGATATAGGTTGAAGAAAATGAACTGACAAAGTCACGATTCAACTTCAAACCTCAATAAATCGTGAACACATGTATTTAAAAATAGTTCGACCTGCTGAATTAGCAGAGTTACTTTCCGTTTCTACTGTTACTCTTTGGAGAATGCAGAAAAGAGGCGAATTACCACCGAAAAGACAAATCTCATCAGGTGTAGTGGGATGGCTTTACTCTGACTTAGAGGAATGGCTGAAAGAGCGCCCTTTGGTAAATAACGAAGATATTTTGAAGGAGCTTGAAAAATGAAAAAACCAACCGTGAGAGGGTTGGTTTTTTCACAAAGTCTTATTGTAGCTTATTCAATTTTAGACTTACTAAAAATAGCCAATCCACCTATTTTTCCAAATACTAAGCATTGCTTTCTTAATGAAATTTTTTTTCTTCGAGGGGGCGTGTATGAGAGACTTTAATGATGAAGACTTAAGAAAGCTTAAGAATCTTTCAAAGATAACAACCGTTGATGTAAATAAGCCAATATCTTACCCCCCATATTTTATGGCTATTGGTGGTATTGATGTTACATCTTTTGGAAATTTTTCTTTGCTATTAGGAAAACCCAAGTCAAGGAAAACTTTTTTAGCAGGATTACTTTGCTCAGTATTTATTAATCAAACCTCTACTATTGAGGGAATATTCAGCATAAATAAAGCCCATAAAATTAGGGCTGTTGTATATATAGATACGGAACAATCAATTTTTCATAGTCAAAAAGTTTTAGATAGAATTAAGAAGAAATCTGGTCTAAAGAATTTGAAAAACTTTAGATTTCATAACTTAAGACCATACAATACTTCGGTTAGATTAGCCTTTTTAGAGTACGTGTTGCAAAATGTACATCCAAACACTGTCGTTATAGTTGACGGGCTACGAGACTTTGTAAGCTCAATAAATGATGAACAGGAAGCGATTAATTTATCTAATATACTATTAGAAGCTACTCATAAAAGAAATATTCATGTAATTGGTATTTTACATGAAAATAAATATAACAACGCCGCAAGGGGTCACTTGGGAACTGAATTAGTTAATAAAGCAGAATTAGTTTTTTCAGTTTCTAAAAAAGGTGAATTTTCAACTGTAAAGTCTGAATTTTCGAGGGGCTTAGATTTTGAACCATTTCATTTTAAAATAGATGATAATGAATTACCAATAATAACTAAAAACATCGAAACAAAGAGCTCACAACAAAAAAAAGACCCTACTGATGTTGATTCGGATTCTCATGAAAAAGTAATACGTGAAGTCCATAACCTTCTAAGACAGAATCCGAAAAGAAATGAATTAATTAAAGGATTGAAGAGTGCAATTAAAAAGCATGTTGAAGATGTTGGAAACAACCTTACCGGAGATTACTTAAATTATTATTTAGATAGTGGTCTAATAAAAAAAGTTGGAGCTGATAGAAGCCCAAAGTCGTATTACACAGTTTCTGATTCAGCAATTTACAAAATGTAGTGTTACTCGTTTAGTTATGGGCCTTATAAATAGGCCCTAACTTACTAATCGAGTATAAACACAAAAATAAGTAACTGTTTTAAAGCAGTTAAAAATCAAAGGAAATACTATGCTTATGCTATTTAAATGCATAATTTGAAATATTAAGTCATTTAACCCAGCAAGTTTTAATGCTCATTTAATCTATTTTTAAGACGTAATAAAAACAAAGAAATTAAAGTTTATTTTTTTGACCTATCAGTTATGTGAATACGAATAGGTTCTTATCCTCCCTCCCGGCTATTTCTATAAAATCTATGTCCTGTATAAGAAGTCATATTTGTATATGTATAGCACATTCCAGTAGTTTTTGAGGTATAAATAGCGATCATTACTATCAATAAATAGTGAGTCAACCTACAAGAATGAGTAATATATAACCCCGTAAGTGACAACTATTTCAAAAATTTTATAAAAATTTTTTCTACCCACTCTCTACAAATCTATTTATAGCATTCCATTTCCTACCCCCCACTATCACCAACTTAGAAAAGCAAGCTATAAAAACACACCTTTACTAAGCAGTTAATAATACGCTCGTACGTACGGCCACCAGCTACGCAATACACGGGGGGCTAGCCCCTGGGATTCAAACGGCTCCCCTACCTTCTTCCGGAAATCCGGATCAAGAATAATTTTTAAACAAACCAATAAGGAGACATTACTATGTCAAATATTAGCAAACTATTAGTAGATCAAATAGATATGGTCGAACGAAAAGATGGAACTGGAAAATTTCCAGTCGTCCAAATTACGGGAATAACCTTTTCCATAAGCGAATCCGGTAACAGTAGCTTTACTAAACGTAAAGTATCAATACCGTTAAATAACCTTAGTTCAAAAGCCGATGCAGAAGAATACTTCACTGAAGGATCTGTCTTAGAAGGGTTCGAACTTTTCAAGAAGCCTTGTGAGGAGTATCAGTATGAAGCTCCAACTGGAGAAATGTACACCCTCAACTATAAGTGGGGTATAAGAAAGGCAGGTCAAGGCAGTGAACCTGTTGCCAAGAAACAACAAAAGCCGATAGAAAGAGAAGTCTTCTCAGGTAATGGCAAAGCCAATACTCTTCAACCACAAGATTAACCTATTAGGGAGGCAAATCGCCTCCCTTTTTTAATAACAGACTATTATGAATCACATTAAAGAACACTGGGATTGTAGTGCCATTGCCTCTGAAGTCAAGCTACACTACATATCCGATACAGACCCGGAAGATCGCATTACCATTACCTCCCCTGAGGATGCAGCTGGTCTGCTTTGGGAGATCTTCCCAAAAGAACAAATTGAATTGAAAGAGCACTTTTGTGTAATATTGCTTAATAACTCTAAGCAAGTTTTGGGGTATGGGATTACCTCGGTCGGAGGTAAAACAGCCACAATCGTTGATATCTCCGAGGTAGTTACAATTGCACTCCTTGGCTCCGCTAATTCAATTATAGTGGCACACAACCACCCTTCTGGAAAACTTCGGCCAAGTGCCGCTGACACCAACCTAACAACACGACTAAGGCGGGCACTCTCCTATCTTGGCATTACCCTTGACGATCATGTCATCGTCACTAAGAATAGGTTCTATTCATTTTTAGCTCATGGAGAAATAAGACATGACTGAACAAATGAAACATGCAGAAGCCCCTCCAAGTGATAGCCTCCTTGTATATCCAAGGAGTGGGCTTATTCGATTATACTGTCCCATTCGTGTCGCTTGCATCAAAGAAAGTCCGCCCATCGAAATTGATGATATCGTTTTCGTAGAAGGAATTTCTTACACACAGAAAACCCCATTACTATACCTAATTCGCGGAAAATTTCACCACTTCCAACATTTTCACATAATTAATCAGGAGCCATTCCAATGAATATACAATCATACTATTTTGACGTAGAAGAGCGAGAGATTGCACTCCTTTCTTCAATCCGTACCGGCAAGGAAGATTTGCCGATCAACAATTATAAAGCCATTGTTTCAACAATCAATGGAACTGAGAAAGTAGTTTCCATTGCCAAAAAAACGTATAAACTTGTTCGTAACAAAGAGCTTATAGAACCCTTCTTAGAACATCTTACTTCTCTAAATGAAACGTGGGAAATAGATACAAGCCATAGTTTCTGTATGCCTAATCGAATGCGGTTACAAATTACCTTTCCAGAAATCAAGTTACATGATGGAGATTCTGACATCCCGTTATCTTTATACCTTCATAACTCTTATGACCAATCAGAAGGGATACGATTGTTCTGGGGAGCAATAAGAAGCGTTTGTTCTAATGGTATGATTTTCGGAAATGTCATGGGATCACTTTATGCACGTCATACAGCAGGGTTTTCTTTCGACAACTTAGAAAAGCAATTTCAAAATATGAGTTCTAAGATTGAACAAGTACAAGCTCGTACTAACTTTCTTAAGTCAACAGGCTTAAACAATAGCTTTATGGACAAACTACAAGAAGCACTTGGTAAAAGGCGGTTAGAAGAAATCACAAACACCGATCGAGTTCTACATAAGTCTCAATGGGATCTTCTAAATGATATTACTTACTTCATCAGCCATGATGTAGAGAAACCAAAACGAGCAGACCTTCAAATGAAAACCAGTAAGGTTTTTCAGCTTTAAAAATTATATCAGAAAGTGTCATATTTTTATGGCACTTTTTGTTATATATTAACTATCAAAGAATTTATAGGTTATGCTTACATATATAAAAATTACTGCTGTGTATTTTAAGAAGACTACTTGCATACCAGTAATTATTTAATCACACAAATAAAATGGCAGCTAATCCAACTATCTACTGTTTAGAAAACCTTACCGATTATTTGACTTTTGAACGTCTTTCATCGGATCTCATGGTTTTACAAGGATATAAAAATCTGGAACCACTTGGTGGATTCAGTGACAAAGGAAGAGATGCTATCCATGTTTCTTACAATAACGAAATTTCGATTTTTGCATATAGTGTTAGGGATGATTGGCGAGCGAAATTAGCCGAGGACGCTTATAAAATTAAATCACATAACCATATCTGTGACAAATTAATATATGTGACAACTGCAAAAATAAGTGCAGGGCAAAGGGATGAAGCAATTAAATCAATCCGAAATGAATACGGATGGGAATTGGAAATATACTCTCAAGAAAGATTGCGAATTTTACTTGAAGTAGAATATCCAACTTTGATACCAAAACACCCTCAAATTTTCACTCCTGCCCTATTTCAAGAAACTAAATCCGATAGTGCTTGTAAAAATAAGATTGTTATAATATTTGATGAACATGATATAATATTTTGTGAATGGCTAATTAGAAAATTAATATTTATTGGTTATGAAATACGAATTACAAATCAATCAATAATTGGTATATCCATTTCAAAAAACTTTGAAGAATACATTCAAGATGAAGCTATTGCTACTATTTCAATATTGTCAAAAAAATCTTCGACCAACCCCAAAATAATTCAACAAATTACATTAGCTACTCAAGCTAATAAGAATGTGTTTTTTATAAATACGGAAAGACAAATCAGTCCAAGCATTACTGGTATAATTGATACCAAAAATGTATTGCCATTTTACACAAATTGGGGTGCTGGAATTGAACTGCTTCTTAAGGTGCTTGAGGAACACAATATCCCCTCGAAAAAATCACATGATAAAAAAATTCTTACTGAGAGCTTTGTTGACAAGGAATTAATTTCCAATAACAGTGAAAATTTATATTCAAATACTTTTGAAATAACTTCTATTCCAGAGTCAATATTAATTGTTAATACTTCAAAAAGTATCCCTGATAGTGTTATAAATAACCTAAAATATAGTTGGGCTGTACGCAAAATAAACTCTTCAACATTTATTAGCTTTTTTAGCCCACCAAATAGAATCGTTGAAGACTTCGGCTTAGCCAATATTCAATTGGAAGAATGGAGAGATCGTCCAACTATACTGGGAGTGCCAAATATAAATTTAGGGGCTGTAGTAGTTAAGGGTTAATGTTTGGCATGCTTATACCATGATTTTAATTGTTTTAGAAGCTGTAAATGGTTACTTCCATTGAAGCGCCATTCGCATTCCTTCAGAAACCAGTAAAAATTCTCCGGCTTGATCCCATTGAATCTGCGCATATGACGCTTGGCTTGGCTCCAGAAATTCTCGATGCCATTGATGTGATTGTCTCTGTCAGCAAACAGCTCTGAGTGGTTGATTCTTACATGCTGGAAGGAGGATACATCCAGGGCATTATAGGAACGAAATGTATCGGTATATACAATACTATCTGGCTGCACATGCTGTTCAATAATCGGTAAAAGAGTTTCTGTTTTTGCATTAGGGATTATAGCCGTATAAACGGTACCTCCTCGCTTTAATAACCCAAATACGGCTACTTTTCCAGCTGCTCCCCGCCCTCGCAATCCTTTGCGTCGCCCTCCAAAATAACTCTCATCCGCCTCTACTTCTCCAAAGAGTTCATAGCTGGGAAGCTTACTGGCAATAAGCTTTCTAAGACGTAGATAAAACGTAGCTGAGGTGTTGGCTTGTATCCCGATCAACTCCGAGGCAGCACGTGCCGTAGTACCTGCTACAAAGTGCTCAAGTAATCGGCTTTGTTGGCGAGGGGTTAATCGACTTTTTCGTTGGTACATAATGGGTAATTTAGTAGCTTAATGATTAGTTAGCTACTACAGCCCCTAAATTTAATATCAGAATTACTATACAAGTCTATTTACAGAAAATGTATAGAATTAGGTTTAGTCAAGTGTGAGAATAGTAGGCTTTATTACTTCCCGCCGGGGCTATCAGAAAAAAATACTTTACACTTCATTCGACCAGACGGAGTAAAAAGCTATATAAAATCTTCTGGTGAAAGAAAATTCCCTACTCCGAATGGTCCTGTTAAGTATAAATATTTTCTCTCACCAATATTTAAAATTAGCCAAAATCTACATAATGACTTTACGTTAATGCTAAATATTAGGTACAGGCTTACAGACGAAAAAGAAAAGACTTATAAAGGAACCTCCGTAAACTCAAGAATGAAACATCTTACAAGTTCTTGGTGGAATTTAGAGTGGTTTAATCGAATACTTGCGATTGTACAATTCTTAAGCGTTAATGAAAAAATCATTATTGTAGATGATCAAAATGATAAACAATTTATAGATATCAATTCTTCACCAATAAATACGATTGTTCCTTATAGCATTAACGAAAATCGCCTTGATAGTTTATCTAAAGATCGAACATATATTGAATTCATTAATGAGGAAATTAAAAATGATTGATGCACATTCTATATTATTTGATGAACCTAAAATAGAATTTAGGTATAATCAATTGGCCTTAACTCCAAAAGATGGCCTCACGCTTTTTGGACCCTATGATGCCGACCTTCCATCATACCCTGGGACCATAAACTACATGCTAATAGGGGCTAAAACTGGGATTAAAAAATTTAAGCAATGGTCACTTGTTGCAAACACACCAGTAATTGACTCTGAGTTCAATCAAAGACTATGGCCTGCGTTTCCAGGTTTCAAAGCAGTTTTTGGATTTGATTGGCCAACGATTCCGGTTTGGGAAAAGGAACTTAGTAATAGCAAACTACTTCAAGCTTCACGTAAGAAAGACCCTCATGAAAGAGCAAATGAAGTTGTATTTCAATATTTAGACGCTATGAAAACACTCGAAAAATTAGATGAAAAAATAGGGGTTATCATCTGTGTAGTTCCAGATGAAATTTTTGCTAATTGTAGACCTAAATCTAATCCTTCTGATGCAATAGGAAAGTTGATCCCAAAGAACCGAAAACAACAAAGAAAAGAAGGGCAAAAAGATTTATTTGATTCCTTTGATGCTGATATATATAGTTATTCCGTTGATTTTAGGCGACAATTAAAAGCTCGATCAATGAAGTATGGTGTCCCTATTCAAATCATAAGAGAGTCTACTCTCAGATTATCTGATGAAAAAAAATTTGGGGAAAGAGGGTTAACTCCTCTTTCGGATAGAATGTGGAATTTAAGTATCGCTAACTATTATAAAGCTGGGGGAAAGCCTTGGAAACTTACTTCTGCCAGAGATGGAGTTTGCTACATTGGAATTGCTTTCAGAAGAACTGATGATAAAAGAACGGCTTGTTGTGCAGCTCAAATGTTTTTACAAAATGGTGAAGGAATTGTATTCCTTGGTGAGTATGGTCCATGGTATTCTCCTAAAACAAAACAATTTCATTTACCAAAAAAGGCAGCAAAAAAACTTTTATCTGGAATCTTGGAAACCTATAAGCAATTAGGAGGAAAAGAGTTAGCCGAAATTTTTATACACTCTCGTTCGAAAATTAGTCTTGAGGAGTACGAAGGGTATAAAGAAGCTACTCCATCTGGTATTAATTTGACCGCAATAAAAGTTCGTTTAGTTACAAAACATCCTCCCAGGCTCTACAGACTTGGTGACATGCCTGTACTAAGAGGAACTTGTTGGAAAATAAATCGAAAAAGTGCTCTTTTTTGGGGCTCAGGATTCAAGCCACGTTTAGCAACATATGATGGATGGGATACACCTATTCCATTAAGAATTGATATAGATTATGGTAACAGCCCTATAGAACGAGTGGTACAAGATATTTATGGTTTGACTAAATTAAATTACAATTCAGGGAAACTTGGAAACAATCAGCCAGTTACTGTTGCCTTTTCTGATGCCGTAGGTGAGATATTAATATCCAATCCTAATATTTCTGAAAGAAAGCCGAATTTTAAATTTTATATATAGAATTTTGTTTTCAGAATCTTTCCGATTCCGTTCTAAATAATCAGTAACCCATTTTTACTGATAAAGAAGGCATTTTAATCGCTTTCATAACTTAGTACAAGAATCACTCAATATAGCCGTCAATCCTTGAACTCAATTCAGATAGGCTTAGTCCAAGACCTTTAGACAACTTTAGTACAGTGAAAAGAGAAGGCATATAGTTTCCTCTTTCGAGATCGGATATGTAGGTATCATCCATATCACAGATTTCTGCAAGCTCAGCCTGTTTTAACTTCTTCTCCATACGGGCTGTATGAAGTACTTCTCCAAAGATAATCTGTAACTGCTTTTTGTCTTCCATAGATGGAATAGATAAACAGGTACTTTATTTTTATACACAGGGTACTTGCCAAGTAACAATATATTTAGTTATATACTTTCAATTTTAATGTAACCAAATTCAACAGTATGGAATTCTTTCTAATCTTTGTTGCCACTGTAGCAGGTATATCCTTTTTGAAATTTATTTGGGATAGCTATTTAACCGATAACACTGAAAAAAATTGGAAGGAATACAAGCAAATATTTCCGGCTGAGGCAGTAGGAACAAAAATAAATGCCTCCAAAAAAATAAGTGACCAATCTAATGTCAATACAATAAATCTTACTATTCAGTTACCAAACTTATTGAGATTCTATAAAACCATTCCTTCTAAGCTAAATCCTGAAATTGTATCTAATTGTGCTAATCGTTTTGAGATTAAAATGCCCGTAAAGGTATCTAATGAAATTGTGGGCTATAATCATTTTGGAGTTGAAGTTAGTTATCCAAAATATGAGATGTATATTTATTCACTTTCTAACTCTGGCAAGAAAATTAGCGTTTCCCCTATCCTGCTCGGTCATGATTTGAATGTTGATCAGTATGATCAGCTATTGAGTAAACTTGTAAATAAAATGTTATCGAGACCTGATTATCAGAAGTTTGCAAGTGGAAAAGCTTTTGAAGTAGTTAACAAATCAGATATCGAAAAATTATTGGGAAAAGCATGTCAACTTTATTCAGAAGAGAAAGACGAAGAAGCAAAAAAATACTTTCACAAGGTAATAGAATATGATCCTGATTATTATGAAGTTTATTTCCTCCTCATTGATATGTATCTAAATGAAAATGACTTATATCCTGCTGGTGAACTAATTGGAAAGCTGGATGTAATGAAAATGAAAGGATTAATAACTCTTGATAAGGAAGATTCTCAAAAATTAAAAGACCTAAAGTTTAGAAAATTTGAACTTCAAGAAAAAAGAAATAATTAACTGAATACTGATTTTACTTTCATCTTATCAGACAATTTTTATCACTTTTATATTGCTACTTATCTGAGTACATATTTTCTAACAACAAGCTTGATAATCAGATTCTTCCGTTTCATGTTCTGAAGTACTAAAAAATGAACGGACCGTCCCCCCATCTGAAAACCTGCTTTGAATTCGAATAGCGTTACCGATTGCAATTAAAGTTACGCCAACATCTGCAAATATAGCTTCCCACATTGTGGCTACCCCAAAAGCAGCAAGTGTCATAACCAACACTTTAATACCCAAAGCAAAACCGATATTCTGCCACACAATACGGTGTGTGAATTTTGATATATCTATTGCAACAGGGAGCTTTGACGGCTGATCATTCTGAATAACAACATCAGCTGTTTCTACGGTTGCATCAGAGCCCATTCCGCCCATAGCAATACCAACATCAGATAAAGTAATAACGGGTGCATCGTTTACACCATCACCAATAAACCCCACAACATTTCCTTTCCCGATGGCTTTTTCAACATGTTGGTATTTTTCATCAGGCAACAAATTCCCGTAGGCTTCATCTAATCCAAGTTTCTGAGCAATATAAGAGACTACTTCTTGATTATCCCCCGATAGCACGACCAACTTTTGAACGACTCGTTCTTTTAGTTCTTTAATTGCTGCTCTGCTATCTTCTTTAATTTCATCGGCAATGCTAATAGTACCAGCATGTTCTCCATCAATGGCGATATGTACGTAGGTATAAGGTTCAGAGTGGTCATTATTAGCAATTTTTACCTGATGGTCTTTTAAAAGATCGAGGTTTCCGACAAGGACGCTCTTTCCACTTATTACTCCTTTTAACCCTTTTCCTGAAATCTCCTGTTGATTTTCAACCCGATATAATTCCTGATCTTTATTATAACCAAGAATGGCTTTTCCGATTGGGTGAGAAGATTGTTGTTCCAAAGATGCGGCATAAACTATCAATTCATTTTCACTGATACCATTGTAGGTCTTTACAGATTGCACCTCAAATGAACCCTTGGTCAAAGTTCCGGTTTTATCCATAAAGAGAATATTCATCTTCCGGAGTTGATCCAGATAATCTGATCCTTTAAATAAAATACCATTACCGGAAGCCGCTCCAATGCCTCCGAAATACCCAAGTGGAACGGATATTACTAATCCGCAAGGACAGGAAACTACAAGAAATATAAGCGCACGGTAAAACCACTCCTGAAAAACATACGAATTCACAAAGAGGTACGGAAGAAATGTTATTGCCACTGCCAACCAAACAACGATTGGAGTGTAAATTTTTGCGAATTTTGTAATAAATCGCTGGGTAGGTGCCTTCCGTTTTGTGGCTTCCTGAACCATATTCAGGATATTTGCTAACTTCGTGTCTTTATATCCGCTCGTAACTTTGATACGAACAGCCATATCCTGATTAATAGACCCAGCCCATACTTCTTCACCTTCATTAATTGTCATGGGCTTGGATTCGCCTGTAAGTGCTGCTGTATTAAAAGAGGCTTGTTCTGTGATTAATTCACCGTCAAGAGGAACCTTTTCGCCCGGTCTAACCAACACAACATCTCCAAAATTTACTTTTGATGGGTGAAGTTCAAGGGTTTCTCCATCCCGTTCCACAGAAGCAATATCCGGTTGTTGATCAATAAGCTTTTTGATTGAATTACGTGCTTTATGAACTGCTCCGTGCTGAGCATATTCACCAATGGTGTAAAACAGCATTACTGCAACACCTTCGGCATATTCTCCAATGGCAAAAGCACCAACCGTTGCAATCCCCATGAGAAAGAATTCACTAAAAAGCGTTCCATTTTTAAGAGAATTAAAGGCCTTAATCCACACAGAACTACCAACAGCTAAATAAGATAATCCATACAGCATCAGGTATATGTACTGGTTCCCCTCAAATACGATTAAATGCTCAACAAGAAGAGCTCCCGCTAAAGCAACAGAGCTTATTGCCGCCTCTTTATATTTTTCTAAGAAAGACATCATTTTGAATGTCCTTTATCTGTTAACCATAACCAGGCACCATCTGCATTCGCAATATCAAAAAACTTTAATTTGTTCTTTGTTAGTGAGTCAAGAAGATTTGTTCCCCATTTTTGCCACTTCTTCTCTCCGACAATTGCGATACGATCAAATTCACCTATGAATTCGGCATCAAGTTTCAAATCTTCCCAAAAAGACGAGACATCATCCCATCCTTTAAACCGTTCTAAAGTCATTAATAAATGAGAATCCCGGTTTGATCCTGTAAATTCTTTCAGAGTCGGAGCCAATTTGTCGAAGTCTTTTTTACTTAATGTGTCTGATGCTTTTACGGCTATAATGCTCTTCTCTGTATGAGTCTCAATAGTAATCATAACGACTTTTCTTCATTTGTTTATAAATGTGTAAGACTATTTTATAATAAATTCAGTCAGGATAATTGCAGATTATTGTAAATCTCGTGCATTATTACGTTAAATCTGATCTATAGAAACTCGCTTATTCTCCTTTACATCTTTAAAATGTGATGGAGATAGTCCTGTCTCCTTTTTGAACTGTCGGGAGAAATGTTGTTGACTGCTATAGCCTAATTCATAGGCGATTTCGGTTAGGTTTTGCTCCCCATAAACAATAAGCTCCTTAGCTCTCTCAATTTTTTGCAGAATGTGATATCGCTCAATAGATTTGCCCTCAACATTGGAAAATAAGCGACTTAAATATTGATAGTCTTTATTCAGCTCATGTGACAAATACTCCGAAAGCTTTCCATTTAACTCCTTATTGGTTCTCACCAATTGAATGATGAGCTGTTTAATACGTTCGACCAGTTTGCTACCCTGATCATTTATGATCTCAAAGCCATTGTTATTCACAACTTTGATAAGACGTTGGTACTCACTGTCAGCAATGGGAGATGAAAGTGTGAGTTCGCCCAACTCAATGTTCTTAACTTCAAAATCCGCTTTCAAAAGTTTCTCTTCTAAAACTTCTGCACAATGGCTGCAAACCATATTTTTTATATGAAAATACTGTTGTTTCATGTTGAGTGATTGTCTTCTATTAATGATGATGTTTCCTTATTCAATTCAACTTCAATGGTGCTGTGGCTGAAATTGTAGGGTTTTAAAATTTCCCGGATTTCTTTTTTTGCATGTACGATCTCTGAGTAGCTTGCAACATTTTTTAAAATGAGGTGAGCTGTCAATACATGCTGTTCGCCGTCCAGTGACCATACATGCAGATGTTTTGTTTCAGAAACAAAGTCTTTATCCAAGAACTTCTCTTCCAGTTCTTCAACGCCTATCTCATCAGGGCTACCCTGTAAAAACAAATACAAGGTCTCTTTTAAACGCTTAATTACGTTCCAAAGAACATAAGCGGTAATAAAAAGAGAAAGAGCAGGATCTAAATAATGAATATCCTTAAACATCAATACAATGGAAACGATCAAGACTGCTGCCCATCCCAAAACATCTTCTAACAAATGCCATGAAGTCACTTTCTCATTAAGTGTTTTACCTTTACTTACTTTCCACGCGCCATAGCCATTGACGCTAACACCTATAATCGCAAAGATAAGCATACCTTGAGCATCTGTATGTTCAGGGCTGATTATACGTGCAACTGCTTCGTTAATAACAAATATGGAACCACCGATCAGAACTAAGCTATTCACCAAAGCTCCCAAGAGAGAAAATCTTGTATAGCCAAAGGTGAATGATCTGTTTGAGCCTTGTTTTGATTTATGATCCAAGTACCATGACAATCCAAGGGAGAGACTGTCACCAAGATCATGTAGTGCATCCGAAATAATGGCTACACTATTTACATACAATCCACCAAAAAATTCCAATATGGTAAAACCAACATTGAGAAAAAAGGCAAGTTTAACATCTCCGCTGTTTTGACGATGATCGTGATTGTGGGAATCACTCATTATGTTACTTTTCTAAAATTTTAACAGAAATTGGATTCATTTTTTCTTCCATTCTCTCGAGTTTCACTTCAACTTTAGTATCTTTTTTTAGCTCTCCAAAAGGAACTGTTTCTCCATTTTTTGTAAGTGTAGTTTCACTACTAAAATTAAGACGAACTAAGGAGGAATCGTTGGTAAGTTTAACATAGAGTTCGTGAGCAGGTTCAACCACATCAGTAACTATCCCAATGTATGAGCCTGATTCAACTAAAACGGTATCTTTTTCATTTCCACATACTTGCAATATGGTTATAGATGTTAAAATTATAGCAAGTAATACTAAAAGTTTTTTGGATGGTTTTTTTATGTTAGAATTCATTTTTACTGGTCTTTAATTTAATATTAGGGGCTGAAGTAGCTAAGACCTGAGTAAGGTACTAAATTAGTTACTATGTACACACGAAAAAGTAGATTAACATATCGCCAACAAAGCCGCCTGATAGAGCATTTTGTAGCAGGCACAACAGCCAGAGCTGCTTCCGAGTTAATAGGCGTTCAAGCAAACACGTCCATTCGTTTTTATATGCGACTACGCCAACTCATTGCAAGTAAACTTCCCGGCTATGAATTATTTGGAGAAGTAGAAGCTGATGAGAGTTATTTTGGAGGCAAGCGCAAAGGGAAAAGAGGACGTGGATCAGGTGGTAAAGTAGCTGTATTTGGATTACTTAAGCGAGGAGGAAAAGTATATACAGCGATTATACCGAATGCAAAGACAGAAACATTATTACCTATTATTGAAGAAAAAGTACGCCCCGATAGCATTGTGTATACCGATACCTTTCGATCCTATAATGCCTTGGATGTGTCCGCCTTTCATCATCAACGTATTAATCATTCGGAGCTCTTTGCAGACCACCAAAATCACATTAATGGCATAGAGAACTTTTGGAACCAAGCGAAGCGTCATATGCGCAAGTTTAACGGCATCAAATCGGATAATTTTTACTGGTTTCTTAAAGAGTGCGAATGGCGCTTCAATGGAGGCAACCATTTACAGCTTCTAAAACAATTAAAATCATGGTATAAGCATGCCAAAAATTAACCCTTAGCTACTTCAGCCCCTAATATTATTTAGTCTTTTTTGGTTTTTGGCTAAAAACATGATCAAAAAAAAGGTCTTTATTTCCAATCGCTGCCTAACTTAACGCATAGGCTTTTAAAGCTTCAAGTGTAACAACATATTGATGGCAAATCTCAGAAAACAGCAAAATGACTGTAGTAAGAGCAATTATCAGAAGCCATATAAGTTATTTAAAAAATTAGTTGCTTTAAATTTAGGTAGTTTATCATTTCGTTTTGATGCGTATATCAAAAGTGAGAGTAAAAAGTAAAGCAGAAAAAATTATGTAGAAATATTTTTAAGTGTGTCATTGCTTTCAGTTTTTGGTTTTGTAGATAGCAAGGTGACTACTCCTCCTATAGCCGCAATCAGGGATGCTATTAAAATACTGATCTTGGAGACCTTCACTAACTCAGGGTCAGCAAACGCCAGATTCGTAATAAAAAGTGACATGGTAAAACCTATACCAGCTATCATACCCATGCCTATGACATGTTTCCAGCGCAACGAGTTATGCAGTTCTGAGAGGCCGAGTTTTTCACCGATAAAGGCAAAAAGACTGATTCCGAGTACTTTACCGGCTGCCAGACCCAGTAATATGCCTAGCCCAAGGGAACCTGAAACCACTTCCAAAAGACTAACATCCAGTTTTACACCCGCATTGGCAATGGCAAAGATCGGAATGATAAAAAAGGCATTAAAGTCAATAAGTGCATTCTCTAATTTAAGCAGAGGCGGTCGGGAGTCTTCCGTATCTTTTTTAATGGCTTTGAGTATTTTACTTTGACGAATATCTTGCATGGGATCACGGTTTTCAATATCCGTTTCTTGCAATGCTGCAACATTCTTAGTAGTACGCTCTTTCAGAATTTTACTGTCTAGCTTGGGTTTTACCGGTATGGTTATGGCGAATAGTACCCCTGCAATAGTAGGATGGACACCTGAATTTAAAAAGCAATACCACAAAGCCACCCCTCCCAAAATATACCAGATCAGGCTTTTTACACCAAGACGATTGAACAGCATTAATAACACAAATATACCGACCCCAGAGCCAAGGAATAACCAACTCAGCTCATTGCTGTAAAACAAGGCTATGACCAATATGGCTCCCAAGTCATCTGCTATAGCGAGTGCCACCAAAAAGATTTTAAGCTGTGAAGGTACTCTTTTACCCAATAAACCGATGATACCTAAGGAATAGGCAATGTCGGTTGCCATAGGTATTCCCCAACCACTGATATTCTCCGTTCCGATATTGAGACTAACAAAAATCAAAGCTGGCACAACCATACCACCCAAAGCACCTAAAAGAGGCATAGAAGCTTTTTTAAGGGAAGACAGCTCACCCACCATAATTTCACGCTTCAGTTCCATACCGGCTACCAAAAAGAATATGGCCATCAGCCCGTCATTAATCCATTCTTCTATGGTTAGCCCGAAATTGAAATGCTCTGAAAACTCAAAAAGAAATTCGTCAGTGAGGTAATGATGATATGCATCGGCCCATTGGGAATTCCCCAAAACCAATGCAACGATTGTCGCCAAAATTAACAACAGTCCTCCGGTAGTTTCCCTATCCAGAAACTTCCGAGCCGTCTCTCTGATATATGCTAATCCGGTATTATTCTTATTTACTGATTGATCCATTCCTGCCATTTTTTGTCGCCCACCATGGCAATCTTTTCATAATCGTCAGCGTGAGACATATCCATTTTTAAATCTTTCCAGAAGGCATTGAATTTCCATCCGGAAAAATTTTCCATCTCAAAGTACCACCGTACTTTCTGTCCACGGTTCACGATGTTATGAATCAGCGGGTGAATTTTTTGAATGTCAGCTTCAGTCAGGTTTTCCTGGGCTTTCGTAGCAATTACATTGTTGTTGGTAAAGTCTAATACTGTTAGCATGTTGGTTTATATTATTAGTTACAATTTTCTTCTTTCCATTTCCACCTTGGCAATGGCCCGATCAATGGCTTCATCTTTAGAGCATTTTTGATTCAGGTACAGCTCTTCGGCATATTTCAGGACTGCATCCCTGATGCCTTCTTCCAGGGTATTGAGGCGTTTTTGGTAGTCTTTGAATAGTTTTTCCTTCATCGGCTAAAAAAGTTTTAAGACAAAAAATGCCATAACAAACAAATAGGCCACATAAGCAGCATCAAAAACGAATACCTGCCATCTGCTGAAACCATGCAGGTCTTTGCTTTGATGAACAAAGAGGCTGTAAAGCAGGGGCATCAGGCCAACAAAGGCGAGGTTAACCCAATACAATTGAAAATCCTGTACCGGGGTGCTTACCAGTGCCAAGGGGAAGAATGCAACCGTCATGGTGATGGCATTGTCGGCTATAACACTTGTGGTACCTGCGGTAACCTCTCCACCTTTGACCACACTCCAGGTCTTAAACACTTCCGGTGCGGTGGTCATGATACCTGTAATGAACAGCCCTCCCACAATCTGGGAAATGCCCAAAGCCGAAACGATGTTTTCTGTCGCTTTTACAATGAAAAAAGCCCCGGCTGCTATGGCAATTGCACCTGCTATGGAAAGCCATATTTTCTTTTGTGTCCACTTTACTTTTTCTCCTTCTTTTCTACCCCTGATAATGGCATGCGCCAAAAAAGCGGCATAAGCCCCCAGCATAATCCAACCATCCACCGGTTGTAACCCGCGCCACGCTTTGGGTACAGTCAAAATGGCTACTAAAGCGATTATCCCTAAATAGGGCAATGAAAGAACGGGTACAGAGCGCTTATTGAGTGCCAGCATATTGGCATCCAAATGTTCCTGATGCTTGGGGTTGTTTTTGAATTGCTTACGTGAGGCGAAATAGGCTATGGTAATCATCAAAGGAATAGAAATAATATTAGACCCCAGCAGGTTACCCAAACCAATATCGGATACTCCGCGTGCCGCACTGGTAATATTGATGGCCACCTCAGGGCTGGCCGTAACAATGGCCAGAAATGCCGCTCCTGCCGAGGCGGTAAGCCCCCATTGTTTACGCAGTAGTTTTAAAGGGGTCAGCAGTTGATCTGCCCCCCAATGAGCCGCCCATGCGGCCAGTACTAACACGCCTGCCCATAACCATGCATTCATATATTCAGTTGTTTAGGTATCATTTTGCCAACTTTAAAATCCTCACTGCTCCCCGCGTTACAAAGGCGAAAACAATGCCTCCAATCGCCAGGTCAGGCCACTTACTTTCCAGAAAATAAACAAGTACACCAGCCAGTATTACCCCTCCGTTGACGATGATGTCATTGGAAGTGAAAATTGCACTGGCCTGCATGTGGGCCTCTTTGCTTTTTGCCTTGTTGATCAGCCATAATGAGACGAGGTTACCCACTAAAGCCAGCAGGGAAACGATAATCATCCACTGAAACAACGGGGTTTCGCTTTGGGTGAAAAACCTGCGTAATACTTCTGAAAAGCCAAGCAGTGCCAGACCCATCTGAAAAAAACCACTGATCTTGGCTACTTTTTTCTTACGGGAAACAGCTGCTCCCACCGCAAATAGACTCAGGGCATAAACAATAGAATCAGCCAGCATATCCAACGAGTCGGCTATCAGGCCCATGGAGCTGGATATCCATCCGGTGGTCATTTCGGCTACAAAAAATCCAAAATTGATGCCCAGCACCCACCAAAGTATTTTTCGTTGGTTTGATTCATCAGCGACAAAAGGCATATCAGCATCTTCCGTAGCCTCCAATGTGTCTTTGAGGTTGAGTTCACCGATAGCTTGATGGATTTTTGCTATTTCATCTGTGTGATATACCTCCAGTTTTCGGTTTGGAATATCAAATCCTAGATATTTTACCTGACTAAAGCCTTCCAGCTTCATCCGGATCATTTGTTCCTCCGAAGAGCAATCCATCTGGGTTATTTTAAAGGTACTTTTCTTCAAATCTCTTACTCTTTATAAGCTAACAACCTCAATGCATTAAATACTACAACCAATGTAGAGCCTTCGTGTATTAGTACAGCTACACCAATATTGGCTAAACCGAATATAGTAGAAGGTATCAACAAAGCCACTATTCCCAAACTCATCCACAGATTTTGTTTGATAATACCCTTCGCCTTCCTGCTTAAACCGATAGCGAAGGGCAGTGTTTCCAGTTTGTCAGCCATCAATGCAATATCGGCTGTTTCCAGAGCCACATCACTGCCTGCTGCTCCCATGGCTATGCCCACTGTACTGTTAGCCATAGCAGGGGCATCATTCACGCCATCACCCACCATGGCTACTTTGTCTTCTTTTTCGCGAAGCTCTTTAATAGCCTCTACTTTTTCTTCGGGCAGTAAACTTCCCCAGGCATCCGTAATCCCGATTTCTTTAGCTACTGCATCGGCTACTTTCTGATTGTCTCCGGTAAGCATGATCATGCGTTTGATGCCAATCTTTTTTAGTTGCTCTAAAGTGTTTTTTGCTTCTTCTCTTGGCGTATCCATGAGGGCGATAATGCCTATGTAATCGTCATTCTGTCGGATGAGCATAGTGGTATTGCCATCAGACTCTAAGGATTTTACTTTTTCTTCTGTTTCTTTTGATGGTTCTCTGTCATCCAGTGACTCAAACAGTTCTAAGTTGCCTATATAAACTCTGTCACTTCCAAGTGTGGCTTTGATCCCTTTCCCAAGCACTGCCTCCAGGTCTTTTGCCTCCGGTATGTCGGCATTATTCAATCGCTCTTTCCCATCACGGACTACAGCCTTGGCTAATGGATGATCACTGAGATTCTCTACAGCCACCGCTATTTTCAATAGTTCCTCTTCTTGCATATCGCCCAAAGAAACCACTTCGGTTAACTTAGGCTTACCTTCTGTTAGTGTGCCGGTCTTATCAAAAGCCAGAGCAGTAATAACTCCAAGATCCTCCAACGGCCGTCCACCTTTGATAAGTACCCCACTTTGGGCAGCTCTTGCGACTCCACTCAGCACAGCACTCGGGGTGGCTATGGCCAAAGCGCAAGGGCTGGCAGCTACCAATACAGCCATTGCACGGTAGAAGCTTTCACTAAAGGTTTCGTCAATAACCAGAAAAGCGAAATGGAGCAACACCACTAGTACTAATACAGCAGGTACAAAATACTTCTCAAATTTGTCAGTGAGCCTCTGGGTAGGTGATTTCTGGGTCTGCGCTTCGTTAACCAATTTCACGAGGCGGGAGAGTGTAGAGTCCTTCGCTACTTTTGTCACTTTAATTTCCAGTGTATTGTTGCCATTGATAGTACCGGAAAAAGCACGGTGCTCATCATTGATATCTTTCTCTTCTGACCAGTCTTTATTGGGATCATCCACAGGTTCTTTATCTACCGGTACACTCTCACCTGTGATGGGAGCCTGATTTACGCTACTTCTACCATCTACCACCACACCATCTGCCGAAATTTTGCTGTTTGGCTTTACCACAATGATATCTCCAATACTAAGTTCTTCTACACCTACTTCTTCTGTTTTCCCATTTCTTTTGAGCAGTGCTGTTTTAGGAGCCAATTCTGCCAAAGCAGCTATGGATTTACGAGCCTTGTTCATGGCATAATGCTCCAGGGCATGTCCCATACTGAACAGGAACAGCAGCAAGGCACCTTCTGCCCATTCGCCCAGAATAGCTGCACCGATGGCTGCTACAAGCATGAGAAAGTCAATCTCAAAACCACCTTTTGCAACGGTTTGAATGGCTTCTTTGGCCGTAAAGTATCCGCCAAAGAAATATGCTGCAATGTATAATGTTAAACTCACCCACGAGGGTACAGCCTCTACATAAGAAAGCACAAAACCAATTCCGAGCAACGCCCCACAGATAATGGAAAAAATCAACTCTGTATTTTTCCCGAAAATGCCTCCATGTGAATGACCGTGGTCGTGATCTTCACCTTCTTCATGATCATGATCGTGGCTATGTTCTTTTTCTTCAGCTCCCAGCGGTTCAGATTTGCCTGCTTGCTGAAGAAATCGCTCAGCACTTACCTGCGTATCCGGTATGTCAAGACCTTCTTTCCTTAACGATTTCAGTATCTCGGATTCATCTATTTTTGAGGTATCAAATTCCAGTCTGACCATGCCTGAACCTGAGACAGAAGCTTCCAGAATTCCTGCTTTGCTCCGCAAGTTTCGCTCTATGTTACGGGCATGTCGTGTATGCCTGATACCCTCCACTTCTATAAGCTTATGAC
Source organism: Balneola sp. (assembly GCA_965216175.1). Taxonomy (GTDB): domain Bacteria; phylum Bacteroidota; class Rhodothermia; order Balneolales; family Balneolaceae; genus Balneola. Next base: position 3,279,443 of record OZ244140.1, on the reverse strand, counting down.
CAAATTTTTTGGTGATTTCCGCTCCGGTTTGTTCAGCCAGTTTTTGAATGCGATCAATAGATATCAACTCCGGATCATAATGAAAGCATAGCTGGGGCACCCCGTTATCGGTTTCATCAGGCACATGCACTTTTTCAAGCCCGTCTTTGCTTTGAAGTTGTTTGATGAGCTTATCTACACATTGGTCTTTCTCATCAGGAACCTCGGGTAGTATCAGGGGTATTTTTATTTGTAGTTTTTTCATGGTCATGTCTTTAGTTTCGTTTCCCGGATAAATTCCAAAGCTTCTTTGGCATCCAGTTCTCTGGTACTATTTCCTGATCGAATGTAGAAGAGTGCCTTGTCTTTAAAAATTAAAAACGAAGCCATTTTTGATTTCTTTACATCAATCAAACAGATTTCCTTACTGCTGATTTCATAGAAGGCTACATTGATTAAAGAAGTATATTTAGCTCCTATTTTAGTAGAAATTAGTTGATAAATATATTGTTCAAAACCATCTTTATTCTCTTTTTTAAGAGTTGAGTAATCCTTTGATAGACCTAATATTTGTCCATCATCATCAACCCCAATAAGTAACTTCCCTCCACTAGTATTCATAAAGCCAACAATTGTTTTAACTACTACGTCCTCGAGATCCTTGTTGGGCTTTGATTGATATAAATCCCATCTTAACGTAGATTTAAATTCTACTGTTTGTGACTCACCCGTTTTTATTAATTTTTCAATGGTTTCTTTTTTTTGTCTTAAACCCACTGCGGACAAAACTAATCTTTTATACCGTATAACTAATACAAGTAATATTCCAGTGATTGCGAATATTAAATTTAAAATAAGTTGATCAATATCATTAAGTGTAAGAACAGAGGAATATATTTTTGGGATATACTGCCACCAATGTATTATCTCTCCATCTATTTCATGAATAAATAATGAAAGTACAATGGGTTCTATCAGAAAAACACCTAAGAGTGTCCCAAAAAGAACAACTAAAATTATATGGTTCTTATTCATTTGATCTTTATGTATATATTAAAAACTACACTAAGTGCAAGTGCTCTCCGGTTTTTACCCGATACGCTTCTTTTATATCTGTTACATAAATAATCCCATCTCCGGGATCAGCACTCCGAGCTTTTTCACAGATTAACTCAATTATCTTATCAACCTCCTCATTATGGCAAACGAGTTCAAGTTTTACAACAGGACTGTCTGTAAAATGAAAATCTAGCGATGGAGAGGCGTCTTTACGCTTGTAAGCCCCAGTTCCTTCTCCTTTAGAAAGAGTAACGCTTTCTATACCCGCCTCTTGTAAAGATTCTACAACAGACTGTACTCTATTTGGTTTTATAAATGCTTTTATTTCTTTCATAATGCTTACCTTTAATAGTTGCATTGGCAAATAAATAAATCTGCCAATGCATTTAGTTTATTGTTTAATGTCCATGCGAAGTCTGGCTTTTCTTCATTTCTGCAATTAATGAGTAGGCGTTGTTCCAGGCTACTTTTGTTCCTTTTGGTAAAGGTTCAAGTAATTTTACTTCTACCCATCCTTCTGTTTCCAGGCCGGTTTTTATTTCAATGGGTGTAAACTCCCATTCAGTTTCACCATTTTCCTGATGTTTTACAGCAGAGAACATATACGTTAACCCTTCATCCTCTACAATTGCTGTTTCAGGAAGAGCTAATACTTCTGTTTCAGATGTATATATATTACCATTGATGTACATTCCCGGGATTAAAAACCCTTCTTTCTGATCAATTTCTGCATGTACATGTACCGCTTTGGGATTTTGTTCAAACTGTTTTCCCACTGAGTATATTTTTCCTGTTAATCTTCCATCAGGGATAGATTGTACAGTAAAAGAAACCTTCTGTCCTTTTTTAACCTGATACACATCTTTTTCAAACACCATTAAATCGGCATGTATATGTTCATTGTTCACGATCATAAATAATTCGGTTTGAGGATCAACAAACTGTCCGATCTGTATTTCTACTCCTTCGATATATCCTTGAATAGGACTTACCACAGGAATCTGCTCATAGATATTTCCACTTCTGATTTTATCTACAGATAAATTTAATTGCCTAAGCTGAGCTTCAAAGCCTTTTACTTCTGCAACAGTAGCCTTGTAATTTGCTTCGGTTTCCTGAAAGTTTTTACCCGAACCTACTTCCCCTTCATACAACCTTTTTTGGCGAGCATACTCTTTTTCTAAGTACAACATCTGTTCATAGGTGCGTACGTATTGTGTTTGTATATTGGTTAGATTAGGATGAGATAAATAAGCAAGTACTTGATTTTTTGATACTTTATCACCTTCAATAACTTCTATAGCAGTTACATTTGCTCCCAAAATAGCGGTCACGGTTGCTTCATGCTGAGGGGGAACTTCCAGTTGCCCATTGGCTTTGATTAAGCCAGAAAGAGCTCTTTTTGGTAAAGTATCTACTTGTATTCCAAGGCTGTTAAACTTGAGTTCAGACAGATGAGCCGCATTTTCCTCTTCTCCCTCAGTAGCCTGTACCATGGCTGCATTCTCGGCATTCGTAGATTCTTGTTCTTCAACTTTAGAGGTATTGCACGCCGTAAAAAGTGAAATTAGCACTATAAATAGTGTGAGATTTATTTGTTGGTTATTCATAATAGGATTGTTTTAAAATGTGTTATTTAGAAGTATTCAGGTAGTATTCCAGTTGGTAGCGACTGTTCAGGTATTCGCCAAAAGCATCCCAGGAATCAATTTCAATGGTGATGGCATCGCGGATATTTTGCAGGAACATTACGTAATCAATAGCTCCTTCTTTGTAAGCGGTTAATGCACCTTTTCGTTGTTCTTCTGCCAATGGCAATGCTTCGTTTTTATAATATTGCCAAGAACTAAGCCACTTTAGGTAGTCTTCCTGCATACTGTTGTACCGGCTGTTCAACTCTCTCTGCACCTGATCAAGATTTTGTCGGGCAATATCCGTTTTTATCTTTGCGGATTGAGTTTTACCCAGATTTGACCAAAACAATAGCGGAAAGCTAATGCCAAGTTCATATTTATAGAATCCTGATTGCCCGGCAATTTCCTGAAAACCGTACTGTGCTCTAAGCTTTGGCAAGAACTCACTTCGGTTATTTCTTGCAACGGCACCCGCCACTTCAACTCTCTGCTCAGCCATATTCAAATAAGGATGATTATTAAATGAAACAGTATCAAAATTAATGGGCGCATCTAACTTTTCAGAAGAAATCAAATCAGTGGTATATGTTTGATCATCGTTGAACCATTTATTCAAATTTTGAACCGCACTTAGATAATCTCTGAAGGCCTGCTCAGTTTGAATTTTGATTTTAGTGGCTTGATTGAGAGTTGCAAGATATTCCAATTTAGAACTGGCTTCCGTTTCCAGTCGTAATTCAGCGGCTCTTGCGATGTCTTTAAACTGGGCATTTAGTTGTTCTAACAGCTCATACTTCTGTTTAGCAGCATATACTGTTGCCCAGCTTTGCTTTACCATTAGTTCAATCTCTATATTCGTTAACTCAACATTAATCTCAGCAAGGCTTGCCTTTTCCTTTTGGAGGTTTACCCGGGAAGCAATACCAAAAAGATCCAGGTTTTGAGCCACACCAAATTTTGTGGTAACTCCGTCTGAACCGTTGCCCACTTCTTCCTTTCCTGTGAACACCTCAGTATCACCAATTTCCCAAGCGGATTTTCTGAGAGCCTGTTGACTTTTAACTTCAAGCTGTGCTGCTTTAATAGCGGGGTAATTATCCATTGCTTTTTGGACTGCTTGCTCTAGCGAAATTCCCTGTAAACTATCAACTTGTAGAGATTGTGCGTTTACAGCGGATGGGGCGATAATATTTCCGGTACCTATTAGAAAAGCCAACATTAGCGAAGCTTTTAGCCCTTTTCTACGAGCTTTTTTCTCTGCTCTGCGCTCTACATAGGCGTATAAAACAGGTAGCACAATTAGCGTAAGCAAAGTTGCGCTAATTAATCCACCTATTACAACGGTTGCTAAAGGTCGTTGCACTTCGGCACCTGCTGACGCCGAGAATGCCATAGGTGTGAAGCCCATAATAGCGGCTATTGCCGTCAGCAAAATTGGGCGCAGTCGCTCTTTAGTTCCAATTAAAATTCGTTCTTTCAAATCAGTTACTCCTTCTTCTTTTAATGAATTGAATCGGCTTATGAGTACGAGACCATTGAGTACAGCTACTCCAAAAAGCACAATGAATCCTACTCCTGCAGAAATACTAAACGACATATCCCTGAGTGCCAGAAAGAAAATCCCACCGATTGCGGCCAATGGAATAGCCAGATAAATCATTACTGATTGAGAAAATGAATTCAGGGCAAAATAGAGTAGAATAAAAATCAGAAACAGTGCAATAGGCACAACAATTGATAATCTGCTTTTTGCACGTTGCAGATTCTCAAACTCTCCGCCATAGGTGATGTAATATCCTACGGGAAGATCCAGTTCAGCATCCAGTTTTTTCTGAATATCCGTAACCACAGACTCCACATCACGACCCCGTGTATTTATACCAACAGATGTTCGTCGGAACGTGTTATCACGGGAAATCTGCATGGGCCCGGGTTGATAGCTGATATCGGCAATTTCCTCGATAGGCACCTGTGAACCGCTCGGCAGATCAATATATAATGACCGTAAATCTTCAATACTTTGACGATTGGATTCATCAAAACGAACCACTAAATCAAACCTTTTTTCTCCCTCAAATACCACTCCTGCTACACCGCCGGCAAAAGCCGTACTTATGTAATCATTGAGTTTAGAAATAGTAAGACCATATTGAGCTATTTTCTGCCGATTATATCTAACAGTCATTTGTGGAAGTCCCGCCGTTTTTTCGGGGTTTACATCACCAACACCCGGTACCGTTTGAATAAGTGAGGACATTTCTTCAGCCTTCTGTGCAAGAATTTCGAGATCGTCACCATATAGTTTAACAGCTACATCCTCCCGAACACCTGTGATTAGTTCATTAAATCTAAGTTCTACCGGCTGGCTGAATACCAAATTAACGCCTACAAGTTCTTGGTTCAGCTTCTCTTTAATTTTAGCAATTAGCTCATCTTTCGAGGATACGGTCGTCCATTTAGTTTTATCCTTTTCTAAAATGATCGCCATATCTGCAATATCCATGGGCATAGGATCAGTTGGGATATCCGCTACACCAATTCGGGACACTATGGTTTTAATCTCAGGAAAATTGGTTAATAGAATATCCTGAGTTTTTGTAGAAATATCGATTGATTCACTTAATCCGCTACCGGGTCTAATTAATGCCTGCATGGCAATATCTCCCTCATCCAGTTGTGGAATAAATTCACCACCCATACGAGAAAATGTAAATAATGATCCTAAAAACAGAATCACAGCTGCACTTATCACAATTAATTTTCTCTTTAATGCTATTTCTAAAAGAGGGTTATAAACACGTTGAAGCTCTCCAATAAGCTTATTACTGACTTTTTCAAGAGATTGTTCAAATCGTGCAAACCATCCATTTTTGTTGGCAGAAGGCTTCATTACTAATGCAGAAATCATCGGTACGTAGGTAAGGCAAAGAATAATGGCACCTATTACTGCATAGCCAAAAGTAAAGGCCATGGGACGGAACATTTTGCCTTCTACACCTTCAAGAAATAGAATAGGTGCAAATACAATGAGGATGATTAACTGACCAAAAAAAGCAGAATTCATCATAGTGCTACTGGCCTTATAAGTAATCTCATCCATTTCTCCGCTGGAGAAATTACTCTTTTTGGCTTTGATTCTTTTCTCGATTTCATGGACAGTGCCTTCTACAATGATGACAGCCCCATCTACAATAATTCCAAAATCAATGGCTCCAAGACTCATCAAATTTGCCCACACTCCGGTTGCTCTCATCAGAATAAAGGCAAAAAGTAATGACAGGGGAATGAGTGATGCGGTGACTAAACCTCCCCGCAAACTCCCGAGTAAAATCACTAAAACAAATACTACGATTAACGCCCCTTCAATTAAATTTTTGGAGACCGTACTTGTTGTTCGTGCAATAAGATTACTTCTATCCAGAAAAGGTTCAATTTTCAGCCCTTTAGGCAAAGAATTTTGCACACTTTCAATTCTCTCTTTTACATTTTGAATAACATCATTAGGATTTGCTCCTTTAAGCATGAGCACCATTCCACCTACTGCTTCGTGACCGTCTTGTGTAAAAGCACCGTATCGGGTTTGTGTACCAAATTGTACTTTTTCGGCTACGTCATTAATAAGAACAGGAATTCCATCTTCGTTTTTTATTACAATACTGCCAATATCTTCTAAAGAACGGATAAGTCCCTCTCCACGGATGAAATTCGCCATTTTATTTTTTTCTATGTAAGCACCTCCGGTATTTACATTGTTCATAGCGAGAGCATCATAAACTTCAGAAATTGTAACTCCCATGGCATTCAATTTGTCAGGGTCAATCGCCACTTCATATTGCTTGATACTTCCTCCAAACGAATTTACTTCTACCACACCATCAACCAAGGTCATTTGTCGTTTAACAATCCAGTCCTGAATAGTTCTCAATTCTGTTGGTGAATATTCATCCTCAAATCCTGCTTGTGGAACAATGGTATATTGATAAATCTCTCCTAATCCGGTTGTAATAGGCCCCATATTTGGGGAGCCGAATTTTTCGGGGATGTCTTCTTTAACTTCATTAAGTTTTTCTTGCACTAATTGCCGAGGCAGATAAGTACCCATATTATCTTCGAATACTATAGTAACAACGGAAAGCCCAAATCTTGAAACAGAACGGATTTCAGTTACACCGGGAAGATTTCCCATCGCCAGTTCTACCGGGTAGGTTACAAATTGCTCGATATCTTCGGTCGCTAAATTCTGCGACACGGTAATTACCTGTACCTGATTATTAGTTATGTCCGGTACAGATCCCAAATTAATGGTCATCATGGAGTATGTTCCAACTCCAATCAAGGTTAAAATGAATAAGCCGATGATGAACTTATTCTTTATTGAAAAAGAAATAATTTTGTTGATCATAGATAAATAGAATGGTTTCCTCTAAAAGGAAATCAATTATAAAATTCAGGCTGAATGGAGTAAGCCCCAAAAGCCCGTGTATAGATGAAGACTAAAAACTCTCGAGAAGATGCATGAAATGCAGAATCCTGCATTCATATACATTTAGAGCTTTAGTAAATAAGGTGAGAGGCTAATTCAGAAGAACAACTGTTGCTAAGATAGTTATTTCTTGCTCTTCAATAATAGGAGGGATAAAAACAGCTAATTGGTTACTTGCTGAATTTGGTAGAATTGAAACCAACTGATAAAGATCATTGTTGATCTTCTGAACGGTTTTATTCTGGTCAAAACGATTTACTCTGTTATCTTTGCTACAGGTTTCCGCAAGTTCTACATCGTTACAATCAATACAATAGTCAGAATCAGAATGGAATTCAGCGTTCGTATCGGACAAGATAACATCTGCATGTAAGTCACAGTCTGACGCAATGCCTAAAGAAAGAGGAGAAGTTGATTCTATTTTAATATCCCCATTCGATTCAAAACAGTAGATCAATGAATCGGCAAATCCATGTACACTCAAACTGTGCATGCTAAAAAATAGCAATAAAACAGCTGAGGTAACTTTAATTATATTATGTGAGTTCTTGGTCATAATTTTAAAATGAAACCAAAGATAAGATAAATAAATTCACATACCTTATACTTTCTTGTTTAAAACTTATCTCATTTTGTATCTGGTCAATTAAGTTTCACAATAGTTATACAGCGATAAATAAAAAGATCTAACACTTTATTTATAAATGTATTAGAGCTTAAAGAGTACTCCTCGACTCAGAACAAAAAGCGAACTTATTTTAGTTTAAAATGGCACGTAGAGGCCGTTTAGAATGATTTCCGTGACCAAAAGAATGAACTTACTCAATTATTAAACGATGGAGAAGTAGATTCAAGAGCAGATTTGGCAAGAAGATTTGGGGTTAGCAGTGCTTGGGTAACAAAAGTTCTTAATCAAACCTGACAGTCAATAAAAGGACTGATAAAATCAGTCCTCTTATAATTATTCTTTTCCAAATTGTGCAAATAGGGCTGGGATTACAATCATATTCAATAAAGTTGAACTGAGTAATCCACCAAGAATTACTTGAGCCATTGGTGACTGTATCTCATTACCGGGTTCCCCTACTGCTATTGCAAGAGGTATCAAAGCAAGCCCCGCAGTTAATGCGGTCATCAAAATTGGGTTAAGCCGTTCCATTGAACCTTGTTTAATTGCCTCAATGAATTCTTTACCCTCAGAAAGTAATTGCTGATAGTGAGACACCATCAAAATTCCATTCCGTGTAGCAATACCGAACAAAGTGATAAATCCTACCAAAGAAGCTATAGATACAATCCCGCTCGTAAATAGCACGGTAAAAACACCTCCAATCAAAGCAAAAGGCAGATTCGTCATAACCAGCAATGCTGTCTTAAGAGATCCAAATTCCAAATAGAGTAGCAGATAGATTCCCAAAATTGAAATAATACTCAGTAAGGAAATCGTACGAGTTGCCTGAGCTTCGCTTTCAAATTGTCCACCATACTCTACAAAATAACCTTGCGGAAGAGTTACATTGGAAGCAACTTGTTCTCGTATATCATCTACAGTACTTCTAAGATCACGACCAGATACATTAGCAGATACTACAATCTTACGTTGCACATTTTCTCTACTAATTGTGTTCGGACCACTTCTGGATTCCACACGAGCCAATTCGTTCAAAGGTACCACTACACCACTCTCAAGATTAAACCTCGTATTCTGAACTATCTCAATACTACCTCTGTGAGATTTATCAAAACGGACTGACAAATCAAACATCTTGTCATCTTCAAGGATTTGAGATACAGTTTCTCCTGCAAAGGCAACATCAACCAATTCCGCAAGATCTTCAATACTGAGACCATACTTTGCCAGCGCACTTCGATTAGGTCTGATTTGAATTTGTGGTACGTTTTGTTGCTGTTCAACAGACAGATCCACTACTCCTTCAACTGTTTCCATTTGCTGACGAATTTCCTCAGCTATTGCCCGTAATTGATACAAGTCAGAGCCAAAGACTTTCACAGCGATATTGGCGCGGGTTCCTGAAAGCATGTGATCAATTCGATGACCAATTGGTTGTCCAATAGTAATATTCGTTCCCGGTACAACCGTTAGATTTGATCGTATTTCACTCAACATTTCCTCTTTTGTCGAACCCTCAGGCACCTCAAACTTTGCATCAATCTCAGAGGCATTTACACCCTGTGCATGCTCATCCAATTCAGCGCGCCCTGTCCTTCGGGAAGTTGATACTATTCCCGGATGTTCCAGAAGAATACGCTCGATTCTACTTCCGATCTCATCTGAATCATCAAGTGATATTCCGGGTATAGATACCGCACTGATTACCAACGTACCTTCATTAAATTCAGGGAGGAATGATCTACCTAAAAAAGGAACCACTATTACAGTTCCAACAAAAAGAACCAGCGTTCCAAGCAGGATAGACTTTTTAAATCTAAGGGTCACATCAAGCACTTTATCATAGCCTGATTTTAATATTCGTGTAAACCAACTTTCTTCGAGCTTACCCTTTAATCCTTCATTTCGAAGTAGGTAGTAGCACAATACCGGAGTTACAGTCATAGCTACAATCAGTGAAGCACCAATCGAGACAATATAGGCTAACCCTAATGGTCTTAGCATTCTTCCTTCTACTCCATTTAGGAAAAATAAAGGAAGGAATACAATCATAATGATCATGGTAGCATTGATAATTGAAGAACGAATCTCTTTTGAAGCTTCAAAGATTACATCAATAGAAGCTTTTTGATTGGCTTCAGTTAGCTTTGAGTTTTCCCGAAGTCGCTTAAACACATTTTCAACATCAATAATGGCGTCATCTACAATAACCCCAATCGCAATCGCCATTCCTCCAAGTGTCATCGTGTTGATGGTTATATCAAAGAATTCCAGCACAAATACCGAAGCGATCAATGAAAGTGGTATTGCTGTTAGTGATATGATCGTTGTTCTAAAATTTGCCAGAAACAAAAACAGTATTACAATTACCAGAAAAGCACCATCACGAAGTGCTTCTACTACATTTTCGATAGCCAACTCAATAAAATCAGCCTGTCGAAAGAGATGTGTATTAATAGAAAAACCTTCAGGAAGACTTTGCTCAATCTCGGCAAGAACATTATCTACCTGCTCTGTAAGTTCCAGCGTATTTGCTCCGGGCTGTTTTTGAATAGAGATAATTACAGCCGGGTCCCCATCAACAGAAGCTTCACCTATTTTATCAGCAGCTGTGATCTCTACAGAAGCCACATCTCCTACTAAAATGGGTCTGTTACCTCGTTCTGTAATTACTGATTGCTCAATATCTTCCACTGAATAGGCTCGACCGATTCCCCGAATAGTATACTCCTGACTGTATTGACGAAAGAATCCACCAGAGAAATTCTTATTAGATTCCTCAACAGCTTCTAATACTTCTGATAAAGTTATGTCAAAAGACTGAAGCTTTTCAGGATCAACTTGAACCTGATATTGTTTTTTACCACCCCCAATTGGAATAACCTGAGCTACACCCGGAATTGCTAATAAGCGTCGTCTGACTTCCCAATCAGCAGCTGTCCGAACTTCCAGCTCAGAATGCTCATCGCTGTTAATGCTTACCAACATGATCTCTCCCATAATGGATGAGATCGGAGCCATAATTGGCGGAGGAATTTCTTCAGGAAGACTGCTCCCAACCATCTGAAGTTTTTCGTTTACTATCTGACGGGCTTGAAATATATCCGTACCCCATTCAAATTCTACCCATACAATAGAAATACCCATTGAAGTTGATGAACGAACTCTACGTACACCTGTCGCTCCATTAACAGAAGTTTCAATTGGCAAAGTCACTAATCGTTCTACTTCCTCAGGAGCCATTCCGTGTGCTTCGGTCATTACGGTAACCGTTGGTGCAGTAAGATCCGGGAAGATATCTACGGGCATTCTAAGCACTACGTACAAACCAGCTATGATGAGTACAAATGAAAATACTACCACTACTAATCGTTGTTTTAATGCGCCTCTAATTATTGCATCTAACATAATTTTATCCTGTTTTATTAATGCGCATGACCATGAGAAGGGGCTTCTGATGAAAGTGAAGCCAGCTTAACTTGATATGGATTTACTGTTACTACATGTTCCCCTTCTTCCAGACCTGAAATGATCTCAATCATATCCCTATCTCGAATACCAGTAACAACACGTCTTTTTTCAAAGGACTCTCCTGCAATATGTACAAATACGAAAAAGCTCCCTTCTTCCTCCACAAGTGAGCTCGCCGGAATAGCACGAACCTCTTTCTTTTGCTCCGTATTTACATATACGTTTGCAAATAATCCTGTATGTAGAGATTGATTCGGATTGTTTAATTCATAGATCATTGAAATAGTTCTTGTTTGAGGATCTACACTTCTTCCGCTGTTCAGTAATCGACCATTCAAATCCGACAGATTGTAAAGTTTATCCTCGCCCTGAATACTAAATGAGGCATTACCCGGAGAGGCAACCGACATTCTCTCTGAAGCTGGAAGATGAACATTAAGCCAAAGTTTAGATAAATCTGCAATTACAAAAAGAGGATCGCCCACATTCACCTGCATTCCCGGTGTTACACGGCTTTCAAGAATATTTCCTGAAATGGGAGCCTTTAACTTAAACCGATAGGATTCTTCAGAATCGCCATAACTGTCTATTGACGAAGTATCAACCTGAACAATTTCATTGATGGTCTGAAATTGTATCATTGCCTTACGATAATCAATCTTGGCACGATCAAGTTCAGCTTCAGGTATAGCTTCTCTTTCATATAATCTTCTTTTTCGATCTAAATCTTTTCTTGCAAGTTCCAGCTCTGCTTGTGCATTTATAAACTGTTGCACATAATTCTCTCCATTCACTGATTGAATCGAGGGATTTAGGACTAAAACCGAAGAACCTTTCTTAACAGTACTTCCAACAACAGGAATATTCGTATTCATTGCCGGAAGTATGATCCCTGAAAAAGGAGAAGTAACTACTGCCTGATTGCTATTACGTGCTGAGATTTCTCCATGAGCTTCAACCGTTTTGGTTAAGGTTTGGCGACTCACACTTGCTGTTCCAAAAGGTATCTTCCACTGCTGTTCTTTCAGAAATGAAATAAGGTTTGGGTCTTCTTCGTCGTGAGTAGAAGGCACCTCATCTATGGAGTTGTACACTGGTATACCCGGAATAGACAGCGTGTCATTCACCATTCCTTTTATTATGATTGTAAGATCATACCTGCCTGCACGTTCAAAAATAACATCTGGACCGTAAATCCCCGGAATGCTAACCTCCGTTTCAGTAAGAGAACCCTCCGATCCTCTTTCAGAACTGAATATAAATTCAACTACTGATTCGGAAATGGGCTTAAAATCAGAAAGACGGGTCAAATGAACTGCAAAGGTTGCTTCCTGCCCAACTATTAGTTCAGGATATTCCATGAACAATTCGGTCTTTTCAGTCCATTGCGTTATGACTCCAGCACCTTCAAGCTGTCCGTCATGTGAATGATCTGAGCCTTCTCCTTGACTATGGCTTTCATTGTTTGCTTGTGTGTTTGCTGGCTCATGTGAATGATCATCGTTTGCACCACACGCAGAGAAACCCAGCACAGAAGCAATCAGAATTATGTTTAATAAATACTTCATAGTTATATGATTAGAAATATGGATTAATTATGGCTATGCTCTTCATCACCATGTGAATGAGTATCATCATCATCATCATGAGAATGACCTTCTTCCTCATCATGGCTATGGTCGCCATCTTCGTCATGGGAATGTGTTGAGTCCGCATCATGAGAATGTTCACCCCCTCCTATACGAGTTGGTTCTTTATCATTTGATGTTTGAGTAGCAGGCTGTTCGTGGGTGTGGTCACCATCCGGACCATGAGAATGTTCTGCTTCTCCATTGCATCCTGAGCAAGCTGTTAATAGTAAAAATGTTGAAATGGTGAAAATTGATAAAAAACGTTTCATGAGTATATAGTTTAGTTTGTTGAAAATAGTTTACCACCTGATGCTACATCCAGACTGAAAAGAGCTTGGTTGTACTCTGAGATGGTTTGATGAACAAGTCTTTGTGCGTCTACATAGGCTTCTATAGCGTCCAGTAGTTCAAGTAATGAATATTCCCCTTCCTTATAGGATATTCGAGCGGTCTCAAGCATTGAAGTGTTACTTGAAAAGGTTTGCAATTCCTTCCACTGTTCCTGAAGTAAAGACACTCTTTGATAAGCTGCGATTACTTCGTTCTTAATCGTACTTATTTTGAGTTCTAATTCTATAGCAGAACTTCTGGCTTGAGCTTGGGTACGAATTACGTTCCCTTTATTCTGGTTAAAAATAGGAAGTTTTAATGATCCTCCTATTACAAACCCTTCAGATCCATTTGATTGAGATTTGTATCCAAAATCAAGATTCAGGTCTGGAAAACGCTCTCTTCTTTCCACGGTGTATTGCAAATCGTTCGCTGTGACTAACTGTTCTGCTTGCTTAAGATCACTCCTGTTTTGTAAAGCATATTCTAAGATAGAACCTTCAGTATCAGAAATTGGGTCAACTGAAAAATTTTCAGTAAACTGAAGTGTACCCTCTCTCTTATCTTCAGGTGACAACAGCAAGATTAGCTGGTTACTGGTTAGGGTTAGTTTCGATTGAATTTCATCTCGCAACCGTAGATACCTTCCGTATTCAATATTAAAGCGTTGAAACTGGATTGTTGAGTAGGCTCCTTCTTCCTTTCTTGCAAGCGCAGATTGTCGAATCTCATTAACTGATTCTAAGGCTTGGCTGACAACTTCAAGCCGTTTGGACAAATACCAATGCGAGACATATAAGGATTTCATTTTTGCTATTAATAATTGCTCCTGATGTTCAAACTCAAGTTGTGAGGCTTCTGATAATGCTACAGCACTTTTCCTTCTTAAAAAGGGCTGCCCCAAGAGTTCAAGCGGTTGAGAAATTAGAAAAGTTGTTTCGTCATAATCAGGCGAACCTGCATTCAAACTTTCATGTAGAATGCTTACTTCTGGATTGGGGTATGCTTTATAGTTTAGCGCATTACCCTGCTCCATTTCCTGATTATAGGAAAATACCAGCCGTTCTAAACTATTTTGTTTGAACATCCCAATAGCTTCATCAAGTGAAACCGATTTAGATTGCCCATAGATCAAAGTTGGTAAACACATTGTAAAAAGTACCACCAATGCTCTGATCCAATATTTGGATAAGATCATGATTTGAGTTTATAAGTTGTTGGATATAGTAAGGCGAAGAGGTACTGAGTACCTTAAAGTTTAACCGATGGGAGGTCCGCGAAAAGAAATAGACAGGCTTGCAAATTCAGACAAACCAATATCCGGAGGAGGGAGATCAAATTCATAGACTACAACACCAGAACTCAAATTTACATTCAATCCTGAGATAAATTTTACAGAAGCAATAAATAAATCACATTGGGCAGGAAAACTCTTTGATTGAGCCAGAACACAATACAAATCAACTTTTGCTACCTCATGCTTCTCATCTTCAGGAGAAGAAGAGTGATGATCTTCACCATTAGAATCGTCTGAATGTTCATGGGCATGAACTAATACATGCATATCTCCGTGATCAAAAAAATGATCTATTTCCGGATGCAGATGAACACCATTTCCAAATAATACGCACAACATGCTTGCTACAATAAGTAACTTTGCAGTCAGTCTGTTGATGTTGTTTTCTTTGAATGATATCACATTTTGAATATAGTCTCAGTGGAAGTCAAAACCAAATCAACGATTTTAAAAAGTGTTATTTTTCATTAGTTACTTTAATACTTTATTATAAATAAGTTGACTTGCATAGTTTAATGCTTGTTCATCTGGTCTGAATCTTCGATGATATCAACCCATCTATATATGAAATCCTGGATTATATGGATCACTGGGAATTGCCCGGTCAAAAACCTATGCCAAGCTTTCAAGTTCATTGGATAAACCAAGAGGTATATCCATTATTAGAACAGATGATGACGAAAAAGCCTATATCCACCCCCTGCCTGTAAATAAAGTATGGGGTGTCGGTGGAAGACGCTATCAACATATTTTAAATGAAGGATTTCAAACTATCGGTGATGTTGTAGAGGGAAATGTAAAGACCTTTCAAAGATTGTTCGGGTCTAACTTTGGAGAAATGCTCTATTGGACCATTACCGGGAAAGAACGAGCCAGAGTTTTAGAAGAGAATGATAATTACAAACCAAAACATGGAGTGAGTTATGGACATACGTTTTGGAAGGTTCTCATGATTTGCAAAGAATAAAGGGTGAATTTGCCATTGCGATCTCTCAGATCTGTTACCGGATGAGGGCTTACGGAATAAGAGCAAATAACTACTCGGGAATGTTCGGATATAATGAATATGAAAACCGTTCAGCTAATAATGTGAGCTTTAGGTTTGTAACCGATATGTACACTAATATTGATGAATATGTCTATGAAGCACTATGGAAAAGATCGAACCAGCACTC
The DNA here is from genome assembly GCA_965216175.1 of Balneola sp. Classification (GTDB taxonomy): domain Bacteria; phylum Bacteroidota; class Rhodothermia; order Balneolales; family Balneolaceae; genus Balneola. Next base: position 3,263,753 of record OZ244140.1, on the reverse strand, counting down.
ATTAAAGCATGTGATTATAAAATGGAGATCAGGAATCTTGTGATAGGTACTCACCAGATTGATAAAACCAATCAGATAAATTTATTCTTTTCCGATGAGCCGAAACACAGCAAACGCTGGAAGGCTATTGATGAGATCAGAAACCGCTTTGGTCATAAATATATTACTAAGGCCAATAACCTACATCGTGTTACTGGAAATACACACTTCTTGGAAAGAAACTCGTAAGATGTATATTTAGTAATGATAGAAACTTTTGTACATGTTTTAAGAGGAGACCTTACTCTTGGTCTTGCTTATTTAGATTACCCTAAGTGTATTATGTGGTTGCAGCCTGAAGAGTTTGGACACTACTTTCAATGGATAGATACAGACGTATCGATTAGGGATCAAAACAGAGTAAAATTACTTCTCGAAATAAAGGAGACTGAATTAGCTCATAACCTATTAAGGAATTTCCGATGGTAGATTTTAAATGCTTAGAAGAAATTACCTATTCCAAACCTCGATCCGGTTCTTCTTCATATACTCATGAACATCCTTAATGTGGTAACGAATGATTCTTCCTTCTTGATGAAAAGAAATTCTTCGTTTATCTCTTAGGTATTGTACAGTTCGTCTACTGCAACTTAAATATTCCATCAAATCATCAGTAGTTAACCATTCTTTTTGTTTAACCGAATAGCATTGGGGATTAGCCTCTTGAAAGTTTGCTCTACACTTGTATTGATTAATCCCTCAAGTTCTTCTTGAGTAGTTACTATTACTTTCATTTTTAGTGGTAGTAATGAAAAAGTTTAAGACATTTTAGGCATGAATTACAAGCACTCATATTAGTAGATTTTTTTTATAAAAATAAGAGAGGAAAAACTTAATTCAGTTACGATTATTAAAGAAGGCATTTCCAAAATCATCCTGAAATTTTATAAAATTTGTGTCTATACTAAAAGTAGTAACAATTAATTCTACTGTAACAGAGCTGTAACGAGAAGGGTTTGGCAAATAAATAATGATTGAAACAGAAAAGCCTCGCACTGCTTTAAATAATTGCAGTACAAGGCTTTAGCTTTCTGTGGGACCGGGCGGAATTGAACCGCCGACACACGGATTTTCAGTCCGTTGCTCTACCAACTGAGCTACAGTCCCGGTAGATTTTTCCCATAAGCTTACTAGCTTGAAGGGCGACAAAGATATCAGGATTATTATCTAACAGCAATACAAAATTAAAAACAATCCCGATTGATGAAATATTTCTTTTTCGAAAGCTTAATAGAGTCTGCACAATAATTATTAAGTAAGGCTATAATTGCTCAGGTTTCTTGCTTTAAGCCAAACAAAGGACGGACTCAACGTAAAAAATGTAATCAATTCTTCTTATCTTAAATCAATGAAAAAAGTGATAGAACTTTATGATCTAGGGTTAAAATCCTATCAACCGATTTGGGAATTGCAGCACAAGGTTCAGCAGCGAATCATTGACGAAAAAAAACTGGAACGTATCGGTGAGTTTAAAGGGAAAAGAAAAAATAATACCCTGCTTTTTGTGGAACATCCTCATGTATATACATTAGGAAAAAGTGGTGAAGAAGAAAATATGCTTCGCTCACTACTTGAACTTCAGGAGCTTGAAGCTGAATATGTGAAAACAAACCGCGGCGGTGACATTACTTATCATGGCCCGGGGCAAATTGTTGGATATCCGATTTTAGATTTAGACCGTCATTTTACCGACATTCACAAATATCTTCGCTATCTCGAAGAAGTGATCATTCTTGTTTGTGAAGATTATGGCTTTAACGCAGAAAGAATAGAGGGATTAACCGGTGTATGGGTAAACGATCAAAAGATCTGTGCAATGGGAATACGTTGTTCACGTTGGGTCACTATGCATGGCTTTGCATTAAATGTGAATACAAATCTTCAATACTTTAATAATATTGTTCCCTGTGGAATTGAGGATAAAGAAGTTACCAGTTTAAGTCGCCTAACGGGGCAGGAAATTAATCCCGAAGAAGTTAAAATGAGGATCGTTAAACATTTCGAAAATGTTTTTGAGGTAACTATAAAACTGAGCGGGACACAAACAGAACTAGAGAAGAATTTTTTGTAACTTTATGTTTCTTGATTTGTTATTTCGACTCTGCCGAATGGCAGGGAGAAATCTGAACGTTGAACGTATAGCTTAATTTTTAGATTTCTCGTTTCACTCGAAATACAGAGACAAACTTTTAGAAAACTATGATCAAAGAACTACAGGTAGTAGAGAAAAAATCCACACAACGCAGACCCGAATGGCTTCGTGTTAAACTTCCATCCGGTGGCAAATTTAAAGAAGTGCTGGATACTATCAATGAGAATAAGCTAAATACAGTATGCTCTGAAGCTCGTTGCCCGAATATGGGCGAATGCTGGGGAGCAGGAACGGCAACATTTATGCTGCTTGGCGATGTATGTACTCGCTCTTGTGCATTTTGTGCAATCAAAACAGGGCGCCCGCCGGCAGAACTGGATTGGGATGAACCTGCCCGCGTTGCAGATGCCGCTGCGAAAATGAAGTTGAAGCATGTAGTTCTTACTTCTATCAACAGAGATGACAGAAAAGACGGGGGAGCTCCGATATTTGCAGCTACGCATACAGCCCTTCGAGAAGCTATTCCTGGAGTAACTATTGAATCTTTGATCCCGGATTTCAGAGGGGTTTGGGATGCTTTGCAAACAGTGATCGATACACCTCCGGATGTATTGAGCCATAATCTCGAAACTGTTCCAAGAAAATATAGACGAGTTCGTCCGCAAGCAAAATATGAGCGCTCTCTTGAATTACTTCTGAGAGTTAAAGAGGCCGGGATCAGATCAAAAACAGGAATTATGGTTGGCCTTGGCGAAACCCGTGAGGAAGTTATTGAGCTCATGCAGGATTGTGTCGATCATAAAGTAGACGTGTTAACGATCGGTCAGTACATGCAACCAACAAAAATGCATCACCCCGTAGTTGATTGGGTTCACCCTGATCAATTCGCTGAGTACAAAGAGATTGGCGAGAAACTTGGCATCGAACATGTTGAAAGTGGTCCGTTAGTCAGATCTTCTTATCACGCAGAAAGACACGTTTAATTTTTTTCTTATACTACAGGTAGTATCTTGGAATAAATTAAAAATTCATGCTAGCAACGCTTACTGTTTTAGGAATTAGTTTCGTATTAGGATCTATTCCATCCGCAATTTGGGTGGGAAAGCTCTTTAAAGGGGTTGACGTTCGTGAGCATGGCAGCGGTAATGCAGGAACTACAAATACATTCCGTGTATTGGGTTGGCCTTCAGGTGTAACGGTTTTCACCATGGATTTCATGAAGGGGTTTGTTGCCTCCTTCTGGATAAGTGCTCTCGCCTGGGATATGTTTGCAGGGCCACTTTCGCCACCAAACTGGGAAGTGGATGCTTTTCTAAAAATAAGTTGTGGTCTTTTCGCGGTATTGGGACATATGTTTCCATTATTCGCAAAATTTAAAGGAGGAAAAGGAGCTGCTACAGCTTGTGGGATGCTATTTGGGATCGAGCCAATCTCAATAGGGATTTCATCTATCATTTTTGTCACCACTATTTTACTTACTCGCTATGTTTCACTGGCTTCTATTCTCGCCTCTTTTTTCTATCCGGTCAGTTTGATAGTTATGAAGTATGTATATGGACTAGAAAAACTGGTTGACGGAAGCATGGTTATTTTTGGAGCTTTTGTGGCAACAGGAATTATTGTAAAGCATAAATCAAATATTCAGCGACTTATTGAAGGAACAGAAAGTAAAGTTGGCTCCTCTTCCAAAAAGGAAGAACCGGATGATACCGATCATGAACCCGAGCCTGAGAAAGAAAAAATAGAACAATGAGAAATGTAACCATCCTTGGTGCAGGAAGTTTTGGAACGGCGCTCGCTACGGTACTTGATACAGCCGGAAATAATGTGCAGATATGGGCTCGTGAAAAAGAAGTCGTGAACAGTATCAATAATGATCATAGAAATCCTTCTTATTTATCCGACATCAGATTACCGACTTCCATCAAAGCATATGATGATCTGGAGCATTGTCTGAGAGATCAGGATATGATCCTTTTTGCGACTCCTTCTCATACATTGAGAGAAGTTGCCGCTAAGATCAAGCCTTGTTTGGATGGTCACGAAATTCTGGTTACAGTTTCAAAAGGAATCGAGAATGACACCTTCAAGACAATGTCTCAGGTTCTGGTGGAAGTAATGGAAGGGGTTACTTTAGAAGATAATATTGGAGTTTTATACGGACCAAGTCATGCCGAAGAAGTTTCTCATCTCAAGCCAACTACCGTTGTAGCGGCTTCTTATTCTACAAGAACGGCACGTATTATACAGGAGGCATTTCTGACACCAATGTTTAGGGTATATCTGAATAATGACATCATTGGTGTTGAGATCGGTGGTTCTGTAAAGAACATAATGGCGATTGCAGCAGGAATTGTTGACAGCGCTGAACTTGGTGATAATGCAAAAGCAGCTTTGATCACTCGCGGACTTCATGAAATGAAAAGAATGGGCGTGATGATGGGTGCTTATGCAGAGACTTTTTCAGGACTAACCGGAATGGGAGACTTGATTGTAACATGTACCTCAAAGCACAGCCGGAACAGATATGTGGGCTCACAAATCGGTTTGGGGAAAAAACTGGACGAGATTATTGAAAGTATGAACATGGTGGCTGAAGGTATTAAAACCACAAAATCTGTATACGATTGGGCTCAACGTAATAAAGTAGATATGCCGATCACGTGTGCAGTGTATCGGGTTTTATTTGAAAATCAAGACCCTAAAGACGCTTTAAATGCGTTGATGACAAGAGATCCTAAAGACGAGATCTCTATTTAGTAGAAATATCAAGGCTTAAAAAAAGCGACTTTCCTATTGTTATGGAAAAAGAGTACGAACTTTATTTACAGAACACAGATTCGGTAAAAGTATCAGCAATGAGCCTAAAGGATTTAAAAAACCTTATTGCAACCGGCGAAAGTTCCTTTCTCGAGTTCAAACATAAAGTAGCCTCACCTGAGAAAATCGCAAAAGAAATGGTGGCATTCGCTAACACAAACGGCGGTAGAATTCTGGTTGGTGTTGACGATAATGGCGATATAGCAGGAATTGAAAGCTATTACGAAGAAGAATTTTGGTTAAAACAGGCCGCAAAGGATGTCTGTGTTCCTGCAATTGAGATAAACATAGAAATGGTACATGCCGGAAAAAAAGATGTACTGATTGTTGAGGTTTCTGAATCGGACCAAAAACCTATTGCCGTAAAAGGGAGCAAGAAGCGAACGGTGTACATCCGCCAGAATGATGAAAATATCGCTGCTACAGACGACAGAGTGGAGGTTCTTAAGAATACAACTTCGAGTGAAGGAGTAACTTTTGAGTATGGCGAAAGAGAACGCCAGCTTTTCCGTTTCCTTAATGAATATGGAGATATAACCATTGAGCGCTTTTCCATCATATCAAATATAACCACTTATAGAGCGGAAAGAATTTTAGTAGATATGGCGAGTGCCGGAGTTTTAGATATGTTTGAACAAAAAGGCATAGTTCATTATACATTTTCGCATAAAAATTCGTAATTTTGACTTGTTCTAAATAAGGAGAACAATGACAGATCAAGACGAAAATCTAGACGATATTATTTCCTCACTAATCGATGTGGATGAAGAAGAAGCTTCATCAGAATCAGAGGAGAAAAAAGAACTAACAGGCGAACCTGTAACTCTTACTCAGAGAGCTTCCAGGCAAGTTGCAGCTATTATTGAAAAAGAAGGTTTAGACGAAAACCTCTTTTTAAGAGTTGCTGTTGAAGGCGGAGGTTGTTCCGGATTGAGTTATAAACTAGGCTTAGATTACCGCACGGATGAAGACAAAGTATTTGAGAACTTTGGTGTGGAAGTGATCGTCGATCCAAAACACCTCATGTACTTGGAAGGTATCGAGATTGATTACCCGGACGGTTTAGATGCCCGTGGCTTCACTTTCGATAATCCAAACTCTGTGGAAGATTGCGGTTGCGGTACAAGTTTCTCTATCTGACACTCTCTTTTTTTTACCTCTATTGAAGCTAACTTCAATATTTTTTGTAAGGAATAGAGGTTCAGACGGTCTTACTATATGTGAAAAAGAGATCCACATATAAATTTCCCTTCGAGCAATTCCCTGCCGTAAGAGTTGTTTTGCTCCTCGGCGGGGGTATTATACTTTCTGAATTTTTCCAGCCAACAAGCTTTTTTTCTTTAGTTACACTCTTCTCTGTTTTTTCTCTTTATTTGATCTCAGAAGCATTTTCCGGAAGAAAGGTTTCTCTCATATGGACAAGAATATCGACTTCTCTCTTTTTATTGGTGCTCTTATTCTCAGGATCTTCTCTTTATTCTTTGAGGGATAACCAGCCTAAAACTATAGCCGAGCAACTTATCTCCTTATCAGATTGGGAAGAGATTCAACTTAAAGGCAGAGTTTTGTCTGTTTCTAAGAATAGTGCAGGAAAAAAGAGGTTAGATGTGGAGGTAAAGGAAGTTGACACAGGCGTAGGAATTTACAGGGTTAAAATTACTTCCAGAGTACTTTGGGATGTTGATGAGAAAGTAGAATTAGGTGATGAAATCGAAATCCGGGGAACAGTCATCCCAATTTCTGAATCCAGAAACCCAACGGCTTTTAACTATAAGGAATTTCTGGAGAAACGAAATATACATTCTCAGATTCGGGCTGATTCGGTACTCACAATTTCAACTTCGAATATATTCTTCGATTGGATCTCAATCAGAAAGAAAGCGCTAATTCTGGTAGATAATAATTTCAGTGAGACCACCGCACCTATTGCCAAGGCTCTATTACTGGGTTACAAAAATGAACTGGAAGGCGATACCAGGCAAGCTTTTGCCCGTGCAGGACTCTCGCATATTATGGCTGTTTCCGGATTGCATGTTGGTTTAGTGATCGCTCCTTTTTGGCTGATCATCCCCTTTTTCTGGACCAGGAAACACGGAACCAAAATAGGGTTAGCTCTTCTTGTTCTCATTTTAGTATTCTACGCCGGTCTTACAGGTTTTTCGGCGCCAGTTTTAAGAGCATCGGTTATGGCTGTTCTGCTCACTTACGGGAAGTTATTCTCTAAAAGTGCTGATTCTATTAATTTAATGGGAGTAGCTGCTCTGGTCATTTTAATTTTTGATCCCAAGCAATTATTTGAAGTTGGATTTCAGTTATCGTTTTCGGCAGTATTGATCATACTTTTGGTACTTCCTGTTATTCAAAGCAAAATACCATATTGGGTTAGGATAAAATGGTATGGAACCCCGGTGATGGTCATTATTATTTCGCTTGTAGTTCAATTTGGGCTTTATCCACTTCAAGCCTATTACTTTGGTGAAGTATCCATCATAAGCCCTATAGCAAATGCCTTGTTTGTTCCGTTTCTGGGAGTCATAGTTCCGCTGGCTTTGTTAGCTTTAATAGTAAGCGTATTAGCTCCGTCTATTGGATTTATGATCAATTATCCTTCGCTGCTTTTTCTGGAACTTCTGAATGATTTCGTCTCGTATTCTTCCTCGTTTTCGTGGGCATGGGTTAACGTGCGGAAACCATCAGCAGTCATATTTTTATTCTGGAGTTTTTTTGTGTTGATGATCGGCTCATGGAGAAATCCTGCTATAAAATGGAAGCTCATGATTTGTACTTTATCTGCTTTAGTACTGATTCAGGGAACGCAAGTTATTCAATTTTTGAAGCCAGGAAATTTAAGAATCATCATTTTTGATGTAGGACAAGGTGATGCGTCTCTCATCCAAACTCCATCAGGTAAAAATATTCTTATCGATGCAGGCACATGGAACCCCGGGTCTAATTCCGGAGAACAGATTTTACTTCCTTATTTCAAAGAGAATAACATCAAAAAACTCGAAGCCGTCTTTTTATCTCATCCTCATGCGGATCATATTGGTGGAATTCTTGACCTCATTAATCATATTGAGATTGACACTATTTACAACTCGGGATATAAATACGATTCGAGATTGTATCAGAATTACATACAATTGGCTGAGTCGAAACAGGTGCCCGTTGTTTCACTGCGTTCCGGAATGAATATAGATCTTGACCCTGAGCTATTGATCTTAACATTTGGGCCGGAGGGCTCTGTATTTAACAGCGATCCCAATCAACACTCACTAATATTGAATATCATTTATGGAGAAAGTGAATTTCTCTTTACAGGCGATGCAGGAGAAGATCAGGAAAGACGGGTAGTAAAAAATTACAGCGATTTACTGGACACAGATTTCCTAAAGGTTGGACATCACGGCAGCCGAACAAGTTCTGAATTGTTCTTTTTAGAAAAAGTAACTCCCGAAATTGCCGTTGTTTCCGTTGCAGAAAAGAACCGTTTTAAACATCCTCATCCTGAGGCAGTTAATCGATTGATTTCAACTAGATCAGAAATTTACTTCACATCAAGAGACAGAGCTTTGATCTTTGAAAGTGATGGCAAAACTATCAAAAGAATAGAATGGTATCCGAATTAATTGAGATCGATCTTTTCAGCTCCAACAATGACTTTGCTTGTTTTATCCTGAACGTATACAAAAACAGAAGTATTTTTCAAGTCGACATTTTTTGGAATTGTTAGTACCTGGCTTCCTGTCTTTGTCGCTTTATTTATTTCAAAAGCTCGAACTACATTATCATGTCGGAGTGTTTTCCCGCCGTTCTCGCCATGCCCGATTTCGCGCACAATATTTCGTTCAACCAATGCAATGTTTACGTTGGAGTTTTCTATGAGTCCCGACAGCTTATAATCTACTGTAACCATATCCATATCTCTGTTGTATGCGGTACTAATTTCAATCTCCGTATATGGAGGTCTTTCCAATGCCACACTTATGGACTTGAAAGCAGTCTCTGACTCTGATCCTATAAATTCCTTAGTTCCGTTTACTACCATTTGTGGGGTATAAATGGAGCTGGATTTGAACGCTTGGGCATAATTTCTTTGCCTGTCAGAAAACTCTTTATTGCTAAATGCATCTTTCCATCCCAACCGATCCCAATAATCAACATGAAAAGCTAAAGCGAATACCCTGCGATCTTTTTCTCTGGCATCATCTATTATTTTACTTAGCAACCTGTCTGCCGGAGGGCAGCTATAGCAACCTTCTGAAGTAAAAAGCTCTACAACGGCAAAGGGTTTGGCGTCCATGTTCTCTTTAGCATCATTTGTGTTCAAAGCCTCACTAAAGTTCAAAATAAAAAAAGTTAATGAGCCGGCTATCAGAAAGAAATATTTCATAACTACTCCATTTGTTTGAAGCAATTAATCAATAATGATCATTTAGAGAATCACAGAAGTATAAAATCCATTTTTTTCAGAAAATGTGTTTTACACAATAATGCCGTATTTTACGGAACTAATTAATCATGAAAGAGCTACACTAGAAATATTTAATGGACCAGACGGAACGACCAAGCTTTGAAGAGGCTTTAAATAAACTGGAAGAAATAGTTTCCAAATTAGAAGATGAGTCCATTACACTGGAGGAGTCAGTAAACTTGTACGAAGAGGGTGTAAAGCTTTCGAAATTTTGCTCAGAAATCCTAAACGATGCAGAGTTACGTATTGAACAAGTAAACGAAGTAAATAGTTAATACAGATCATCATGGAACAAAACATACCTCAACCGGGAGAGCTCCTGGCTACAATTCATAGCCCTGAGGATCTCAGAAAGCTCGACCAAAACCAATTGATAGATGTATGTGATGAACTTCGTGATTATATCATTCATATGGTTTCTATATATGGAGGTCATTTTGGCGCCAGCTTAGGGGTGGTCGAATTAACTACAGCAATTCATTATGTATATAATACTCCTGAAGATCGTTTGGTTTGGGATGTAGGTCATCAGGCATACGGTCACAAGATCCTTACCGGAAGAAGAGAACAGTTCCATACAAATCGTTTATACGGTGGGCTTTCGGGATTTCCTAAGCGCTCCGAAAGTGAGTATGACACTTTTGGCGTAGGGCATTCAAGTACGTCTATTTCAGCTGCATTAGGAATGGCAGTAGCCAATGATCTGGATAAAGGTGATCGTAAAGTAATTGCAGTAATCGGTGATGGCGCTATGACAGCAGGTTTGGCATTCGAAGCTTTAAACAATGCCGGCGCTATGAATAGTGATATTTTGGTGATTTTGAATGACAATTGCATGTCAATTGATCCCAATGTTGGTGCTTTAAAAGAATATTTAACGGATATCACTACGAGCAAAACCTTCAATAAAATGAGGGACGAAATTTATGATATGCTTGGGCATTTTAAATCTGCGGGCGAGAAAATGCGCAAAGTGGCGTCCAGGCTAGAAAATGCGGTAACAGCAGCAATTACTCCCGGGTCTCTATTTAGATCTCTTGGGTTTAAGTATTACGGACCTATGGACGGTCATGATGTAGATGCGCTCAGAAAAACCCTTGAAGATCTGAAAACTGTAAAAGGTCCGAAATTACTTCATGTTGTTACGGTAAAGGGAAAGGGATTTCCTCCGGCTGAAAGAGAACAAACAAAATGGCACGCATCTAGTAGCCCGTTTGATAAGATTACAGGAAAAGCAATAAACCCTGCTCCAAAAAGTAAAGGAGCTCCAAAATATCAGGATGTATTTGGCGAAGCTTTGGTTGAGTTAGCAGCAAAAGATGAACGTATTGTAAGTATGACCCCGGCGATGCCCAGTGGTTCAAGTCTTTGGCCAATGATGAATACTTTTCCTGAAAGGTCTTTTGATGTAGGAATTGCTGAACAGCACGCTGTTACATTTGCCGCGGGTTTAGCAACAGAAGGGAAAAAAGCTTTTTGCGCGATCTACTCTTCTTTTCTTCAAAGAGGATACGATCAATTAGTACATGATGTAGCCATTCAAAAATTACCTGTTGTTTTCTGTATAGATCGTGCCGGGTTTGCAGGTGCTGATGGCCCTACTCATCATGGTTTGTATGATATCGCTTACATGAGAACGGTACCAAATATGGTGATTTCCTCTCCGCTGAACGAGCAAGATCTACGAGATATGATGTTTACATCTTCTACTTTTGAAGATGCATCATGGGCAATTCGTTATCCCAGGGGTAAAGCAACAGGAATGGAAATTCGTGAAGGATTTCAGTCCATGGAAATTGGTAAAGGAATTACGCTTAGAGAAGGTGAAAATATTGCTGTTCTGAGTTTCGGTCCTATTGGTAAATATGTAATTACAGTTGCTAATGAACTTGCTGAAGAAGAGGTCAATATTGGACATTACGATATGCGTTTTGCAAAACCTCTTGATGAAGAATTGATCGATGAAATTTGTGAAAAATACGATCACATTATCACTTTAGAAGATGGTGCAAAAATGGGTGGATTTGGTAGCGCTGTTGCCGAATACATTATTGAAAAAGAACATCGTCCAAGTGTAAAGATTCTTGGGATCCCTGATGTTGTTGTTGAACACGGAACTCAGGAAGAGCTACACGATGAAGTAGGAATTGGGGTTGAGGGGATTAAAGAAGCTGTTCTTTCAATTCTTCAAAAGGCTTAACTCCATCTTAAATTGCTATCCGGGCTCTTTTATTCTTTTTTAAAGAATATTTCTATTTTAGTTCTTTTAAAAAAGAAACTAATATTATGAATTCCTTTAAAATTTTTGGTTTAGTCGGGATAACCGTACTAGGTTTTATTTTTAGTCAGTCCAATAATCAAAAAGTTGGACACATTAACTCTAATCTGCTTTTAGGTATAATGCCGGAATACAAAAGTGCAAAATCAAGCCTTCAGGGCTATGCAGATGGTTTTGAAGATCAATTGCAGGATATGCAAGATGATGCTCAACTTCTTTGGAAAGAATTTGAAAAAGAAGGGATTAGTGACGAAGAAAAAAAAGAACTTTCAAATAAGATTAATCTCATTCAATCCGAAATGGAGAAATTTTCCAGTTCTTCTCAAGAAAAAATCAATAACAAAGAGAAAGAATTAGTGGAATCAGTACTGGAAAAAGCTAATAGAGCTATAAGTAAAGTAGCATCGGAAAACGGCTATTCCTATATAATAGACTACAGTACCGGAGCATTGCTGCATGCCGAGGAATCAACCAATATTATGCCTTTAGTGAAGGCTGAATTAGGTATTTAATAACTCGAAATTTTTTTAAGAACTCTCTTGAACACTCATTCCCTTTCCGATTTTGATTATCACCTTCCAGAAGAGTTAATAGCCCAATCTCCCGTAAGTCCCAGAGATCATGCGCGCCTTTTGGTTTATAATCGAGAAACACAAGAAATCAAAGATGATCGCTTCTATAATCTAGGTGATTACCTGCCAAGCAATACTACTCTTGTTGTAAATAACAGCAAAGTTGAAAAGTGCCGGCTTATGTTTGATGGCGGTAAAAAAGAACTTTTTGTTACTTCTGTTTCAAATAATAATACGATCGAAGCTTTGGTACGCCCCGGAAAAAAATTCAAACTTGGAAAAGAAGTACAACTTACGAGCGATATTTCCGCTAAAGTAACCCACATAGCTGAAGATGGGTTACGTACACTTATTCTTTCTCACGATCTGGACGCTTCGGAGCTGGAGCCTTTCAAGTATACTCCGTTCCCACCTTACATAGAACAAGACGAGTCTCTTGCCGGTGAATACCAAACAGTGTACGCTAAAGATCTCGGTAGTAAAGCAGCACCCACAGCCGGTCTTCATTTTACTGATGAATTGCTTGAAAAGTTGAAGAAACAAGGTGTTAATAAATCCGAAGTAACGTTGCATGTTGGTTTGGGTACATTTGCCCCGGTAAAAACTGAAGACCTGAAGGATCATGTTATGCATAGCGAGTGGTATCAACTAGACGCTCAAACTGCAGATGAACTTAGTACTTCAGAACATATCACAGCTGTAGGAACAACAAGTGTCAGAGTGTTAGAATCTTTAGCCAGCGATGAAAGAACTTTTTTACCTCAAAGCGGCGAGACAGACATCTTTATAACTCCCGGTTATAAGTTCAAAGCTGTTGATGCATTAATAACTAACTTTCACCTTCCAAAAAGCACTCTCTTAATGCTGGTTTCAGCATTGGTTGGTTTTGATGAAATGCGCCGAATTTACAAACATGCAATTGCAGAAAAGTACCGCTTTTATTCTTTTGGTGATGCGATGCTAATCATATAAATGTTAGTGTACTTCGAGTCTTAGGTTTGCTATATTTGTAATCCTAAAAATGCACCCGTAGCTCAACTGGATAGAGTACCAGATTTCGGCTCTGGGGGTTGGGGGTTCGAACCCCTCCGGGTGTACTTTTTTCTTATTCCGTATCTTTACTGTAAAGCATTTCTATAAAAAAATCACGGATCTGTAACGTTTTCATGCTCTTTATCTCTTGAAGTATGCAACCACTAAAGATAGAAATTTTAAGAAAGGCCTAAAGTAACCGATAAGAAGAGCTGAGAGATGTGTTGTACATTAATTTTTCTTTATAAAAATTAAATCTTACATATAATCCATCTAATGCGCGTTCTGCTTCGTATAATGTTATCCACAACTAATTAACAGTTATGAACGATTATTCTGATGTACTTTATCTTACTGCCGCAATGGTTATCTATTCAATGCTAACTGTTAATACTGCAAAAAGTTTCCTAAACACTTCTGACACAGTTATAAGAGCAGATGTAGAATATAAAACCATTATTAGAGCTCAAGACGTGATTGAAGATATAAAGCTTATTAAAAGAGATGACCAAAATAAGCTAAATCCAAACCATGTGGATTATATGTTTTCGTCTTATCCGATTACTGTAAATGAAACTTTCGGCCCTTCAGGGGAATACAGCGACACTTACATTGTTTCCGGTAGCTCTGTATATATTGATGAAGGTGACCCTTTAATTAAAAGGTATAAGGTTTCAATAAATGTAGTTAATGAATCTGTTGACCCTAGTGTTTCTGTAGACCTAATATTCATTAAATCTTTTGAACGATGAACTTAGGACTTGCAACAACTTATGTAGTAGGTGGTTTAATGATGCTTTCCATCATAGGCTATAATATTTCTACTTATAATTCTTCGGTTGAAACTACTTCCAGTGTAATTACTCAAACAAAGCTTGATAACTTAGTTTCAATTCTACAAACTGATCTTAGCAGGATCGGATATAATGTTGATACAGGAACAACAGATGCATTTACTGTTGCTGAAGACAGTTCAATCAGTTTTAGAGGAGATATTTATGATGATTCGTCTGACGATTTTGATTTAGTAGAATGGGAGTTCGATAGAGATCCGGATACAACAACTACTAACCCGAACGATTTTATTCTAAAAAGAACATGGAATTCAACACCGAGTATTCCGGGCAACGAAGTAGAATACACGTATTCAGTTAGTTATTTTCGTCTTAACTACTATGATATAGATGGTGCCTCAACTACAAATCGTGACGACATCATACAAGTGGAAGTTGAATTGATGGTTGAGTCGAATGAACCATATTACACTTCTAAAAATGGTGATGAGTCATATTATCGTGTAGTATGGAAAAGAAAAATAGTTGCCAACAATTTAATTTACTAACACCGGAGGAATTATGGGTCGATCAATGCTTTTATTAGTTAGCGGTTTAGTGATACTCGTAGCTATCATTCAATTGTCAAATACTCAGCGAGCCAGCCTTTTGCCGGAACGTTCATCTGAAGTAATCAGTGAAATTCAAGCCAGAAATTCTACCAACAGCTTAATACAAGCTGCTATAGAAAAAATCCGAAGTGATAACACCTGGGAAGGTGAAATAGCTGGAGGAGTTTTGCTTCCGGGCAATGCTACCCTCAAAACTTATGATATAGAAAATATAGATACTCTTGATGACTCGTTATACTCGGTGGGAGAAGGCGGCTGGGACACTTTCAAAGTTCTTCTTTTTAGCGAAGCTACCTATGGCGATAGCAAGGTGGTAACTGAAGTACTTATGAGAAGGGATTCCTTTTCAAAATACTCCTATTTTTCCGATAAGGAAAAAACAAGTAGTGGGAATAATATCTATTTTTACTCTTCCGATGAAATTAGCGGTCCAATTCATACAAACGGAACCTTTAAAATGTCCGGTTCGCCTACTTTTTATGGACATATTTCAAGCCCTAATAAATGGAGAGGTTATGATGGCACTATTGAAGGTGATGCAACTCCTGACTTTCAGGGAACAACAGATTTTTCCGCGCAAACTAAGCAGTTGCCTACAAGCGATAAAATTGATGACTTGAAGGCTATAGCCGTAAGTGATGGATTAACCTTTGACAAGCTCTCTTACATCGTAATGAAGAATGATGGTAGTGTTGATGTAAGTTTGTATACCAATGGCAGTGGGTGGTCAGCAATGACTAATTATCCAAAAGATGTTCACAATGGAATTATATCAACTTCAGAGAAGGTTTTTCTTGAAGGAACAGTTAACGGGCAAATGACTGTGCATTCTGAAAAAGATGTAGAGCTTTATGGAGACATAGAATACAATGTTGATCCAAGAGTAGATGATACTTCAACAGATCTCTTAGGAGTAGTAAGCGAACGGAATATACTCGTTGATAGAAATGCTCACTCTAGAAAAGGGTCGAGAGATCTTACTTTACATGGATCCTTTATGGCTCTTGGAGATTCGTTTCAAGTCGAAAATTATGTATCTGGTTCATTCAGAGGAGATTTGAATTTACTTGGAGGTATTATCCAAAGAACCAGAGGGGCTGTAGGAACATTTGGCAGATATGGTATAACCGGGTACTCAAAAAAATATGATTATGATGTTAGGCTGGGGAAATCAATTCCACCTAATTTTCCACGGGAAAGTGTTTTTACAGTGGTTTCTTGGAAAGAGCGTGTTGTCGATAATAGCTCTGGAGCATCTTACTGAGAACAACTAAAGATTTTAACAAATAACAACTAAATAACAGTACAATGAAAAAAGCAATACTCTTATTTGCATTCGCTTTTAGCTTTTCGGCTCTAAGCTATGCACAAACAAATGTAACTTTTAATATAGACATGAAATATGCTTTGCAAAATGGGCTTTTCAATGAGTTTACCAACAATATATACATAAAAGGTAATATCAGTCCACTAAGCGAAAGTTCAGCAGGATACATTGAAATGACTGATACTGCTCCTGTAGATAGTATTTATTCTGTTGTGGTAGAATTTCCTGCTATTTATGATGGTGAATTACTAGAATATAATTTTGTTATCAAGAGACTCTTATCTACTGAGCACGAGGAAAGAAAGCGCGAAATAACGCTTAGTGGTGAAGTTGAAGATTTACCGGATATTAAATTCAACTCTTTTGACTGGTAGTAATTGAATTTCTTAAAAATTCTTCTTTAAAAGCATTCTCAACCGGAATGCTTTTTTAGTTTATGCTGGTATTAAACCGATCTCTTAATTCCTGAACATAAATCCCTATATCATTTCTTAATTCGAACAAGCGACCATGAAATTCGGAATAGCTTTGTTTAGTAAAACAAGGCTTTTTTCTGAGCTTTTGAATCATCTCTAAAGATTGATTAGCATATTTCAGAGATTTTTTTGTGTAGGCGATATTCGCCCCCAGGAACTCTTGCTCGAACCCAAAAGAATACCCACCGGCTAGTTTAGCAGCTATTTTAAGGCTGTCGCCAACGAACTCAAGAAAGGTTTTATCCTGATGTTTTGGGTCAACAGATTCGGCCCATTTCAAAATATCCACAGCGTAAAAACGAGCATCCCTGAATAAGCTGAGATTATCTAAGGAACCATTATCAGATAGAGCAAAGTCTTCACTTAAGCTTTTCCATTCTTCGCCGGCATCAAAATCATCTTCATCAGCATCAGGGAATTCATCGATTTCTTCCAGACCAAATAAAAAATCCTCATCATCAAAATCGTCCTCGTCTTCCCAGTCATCTTCATCTTCCGGAAAGTAAGCTTCATCCATTAAAAGCTCTTCTTCTACAAAAGCTTCAAACGCATCATCTTCACTTAAGCTTTCTTTTAGTAAAGTAATCCAACGAGGAACGTTTCCTTTTATATCAGATTCAATGAACTTTCTAAGCTGTTCACTTTTTTTCTCTACTTCATTAAGATGGGCTTCCCATTGAAATTCATTCCAAAGTTCGCCATCAAATCCGTCCATACTCATAGGTTTTACAAATGTAGGTTGTTGATAGAAAAGAAATTTTCTTCATTCAAGCAAGGGTACGTGGAAAAGTAACGCATTTTGTGGATAAAAATTGGCTAAAGCTTTTCTAAAACTCCGATTATTACTTGGGTCATCTTTGGCTCTGCCTGAGCAGCTGCAGCAAAAATCTCTTCCAAAACTACGGGTTGCAGAGAATCAGGGAAACATTCATCAGTTATTACTGAGATTCCTAATACATCCATTCCCATATGTGTAGCGGCAATAACTTCGGGTACAGTGCTCATACCAACTACATCAGCTCCAAGCTGTCTCATATACCGATATTCTGCTTTTGTCTCCAGCATCGGTCCTGAAATTGCCAGATAAACACCTTCATGCATTTTCAAGCTGTTTTCTAATGCAACGTTTTGAGCAATTTCTCTTAATCTACTTGTGTAAGGATCACTCATGTCGGGGAAACGTGGGCCAAGCTCGTCGTCATTAGGACCTATCAAGGGATTATCTCCAAGAAAGTTGATATGATCAGTGATTAGCATAATATCACCGGCTTCAAAATTTGGATTCATTCCACCACAAGCATTGCTCACAAATAAACTATGAGCTCCTAAGGCTTTTGCAACCCGGACAGGAAATGCAATTTGTTGCATGCTATAGCCTTCATAGAAATGAAACCTTCCCTGCATCGCTACTACTTTCTTACCCCCTAAATCACCAAACAATAAACGTCCGGCATGGCTTTCAACAGTTGAAACCGGGAAATGAGGGATATCATCGTAACTTATTGAGTCTTCTACTTCAATTTCATCGCCCAACTGTCCAAGTCCGGTGCCAAGTATAAGCAAGTATTCGGGTTGAAAGTCAGTTTTTGATTGGATATAACTTAATGCTTCGTCTCTTTTTGTACGAAACTCTTCTACGGTATCTAAATTCATTTTTGCTTTCGGTATTGTTAGTCTATTTCGTCAAGAATATCATCCAGGTGTTCTGAGCCTGGTGGGAAGGATAAGTCTACTTCTTCAGAATGGGTTTTAGTTTCTTCTGTTTCATCTTCATCTAACCGGAATTTGGATTTTCGTTCTTCATCACTATCATCATTGGTATGATAATTATCTTCTTGTGGTAACTCAAATATACCTAACTCGTCTTTTCCAAATTTAGCCAGTGAATCTTTAGAGTTTTCTAGGTATGAATTCATACCGGCTATAATTTCTTCTCTTTTTTCAAGTAAGCGATGGATATTTTGGCGAATTTGTTGCCTTTGATGATTGGCTTCTTTAACAATCCCCTCAGCTTCCATTTCAGCTTTATTCACTTTATTCTGGGCTTCTGTTTTAGCTCCGTCGAGCTTTTGAGCTACTGATTCTTTGGTTGTTTGAAGCGTTTCGTGAAGCGCCTCTTCAACTCGTTCATAATGTCTAACACGATCATTAAGCTTCTCTATCTGTACTTCAAGCTCCTTATTTTTATTTAAAAGGTGCTCAACTTCATTGGATACAAGTGTAAGAAAAGATTGCACATCCGCTACATCATATCCTCGAAGGGATTTCTCGAATTGCTGCTGTTTAATTTCTAAGGGAGTAAGTTTCATAACACGAATTTTTAAGAATGATCTTAATAGTTATTAAAATAACATTTATTCGTTTAACATGTTCCTTAGATTCGAATCATCTTCTTTATCTTCTGAAGAACGCACTTCTTTTTCTTCGATCTCAATATCCCCGGAGGATTGCTCATCATGAACTCTTATCTTCTCTTCTTCAAGATCAGCAACAATGGATTCCAGATTAGAAATACGGCGTTCCGTATTTTTCTTAAAATCACCTAATGCTTTAAAAAATTGAGGATTAATCTCTCCACTTGATTTATCTTTCATTGCTTTAATCTTGTTTATCTCAAAGGTTTTCTTTGCGATATATGTAACAAATCCAGTACCAAAAACTATTGCGGCAAGAATTATAATAAAGATTTCTTCAGGCATAATCTATCTCCTAGTTTTGTACCCTGTTTCTAGTTGCGTCGTCATTTCCATCGGTATAGTACTCATCTTTTATTTCTATATCATCCAAAGGAACATTTTTTTTCACATTGCCTGATGAAGACGAGCTTGCTGAACTTTCCAATTTTTCTATTCTCGACTTAAGATTATGAATGATTTTTCTTAGCTCATGAATTTCTTTAGAGCCTGCCATCCTTTTCTCTTCGGCTTTTAATTCCTGTTTTCTGTACTCAATAAAGAGCCCGCCTACTATTGCAATTATGGGGATAAGTGCCCACCATGGTAAACCAAATAACATAATGCCCTGATTTTGTTTAAATTTAAAACTGATTACGAATGAAACTAATCATAGTTTCGTGCACCAAAAATATCACTTCCTACACGAACCATGGTAGCTCCTTCCTCTATTGCTACTTCCAGATCATTACTCATGCCCATCGAAAGTTGCTCTAGTTGCACACTTCCGGAGTTATATTTTTGATGTTCATCAAATAATTTTTTCAACAACTTGAATTCTCCTCTCACATCTTCCGGGTCATCAGTAAAAGTTGCCATGCCCATCAATCCACGAACTGTAACGTTTTCAAAACCCGTTGAGGCTTCTAAAATCTTAGCCAGATCTTCTGGTTCAACTCCTCCTTTTTGTTTTTCACCACTGATATTGACTTGAATTAATGCTTCAATTTTGTTCCCTTTCGCTCTCTTTTCAAACTCTTTAAGATACTTTAGTTTTTCAATTGAGTGCACCCATTTCACTTTATTGGCGATCAATTTGATCTTATTGGTTTGCAAATTCCCGATCATATGCCAGGAAATGCCTTTGCCGTCTAGCTCCTCAATTTTATCTTCCAGTTCCTGCATTCTGTTCTCGCCAAAATGAATTTGTCCGCAACTTAACGCCTCTTGAATGTACGAAACAGGCTTTGTTTTACTCACTGCTACCAACATTACCGTTAAGCTGTCTCTGCCTATTCGGCTACATGTTTCATCGATTTTGCGTTTAACTCGCTCTAAATTTTTATCAATTGTTGCATTTTTCATTCTAAAACTGCTTTTCATATTAATTTTACATTAATAACAGCAATCTAGGCTTTTATCATTCAAAAATTACTCTTATTTTTGGGAGCTCAAGGAAAGCCTAAATTAATTTCTATTGTACAAACTGACTTTCTACAAATTCATAGCGCCCTCGTCGGTCCAATTTATCTTAAACATTCCAAAAGGTAAAAGATAAATGGCAACAAAAATCCGACATATCTCCACCTTTTTGAATCAGTGGGCTCCTCCGGGCACTAAAATGGATTACGATAATGTCGGACTTCTTGTAGGAGATCCGGATTCTCTGGTAAATAATGTACTTACTTGTTTAGATGTAACTGATAAAATTGTTGCAGAGGCTATACAGAATAATTGTGAGCTTATAGTGGCTCATCATCCTCTTATTTTTGGTAAGATCGGAAGTATAAATCCTACCAATGAACAAGGGCGTATTATTTATAAGCTGATCAAAAATGATATCGGCTTAATAGTAGCTCATACTAATCTTGATGCAGCTCTTGATGGCGTTTCTTTTGTTCTTGCAAATATGCTCGGATTAGATGATCTCAGTTTTTTAACAAAGAACTATTCCATCAGTAAAAAGATCAGCTTAGTCAGTTCCGTAGAAAACAGTGATTCAATGGTTCAGTTATTGAATTACTATTCTGCAGAAGATGTACATCATTATAATGTAGAGAGTCGTGAAAGTGATCTTCGATGTTTTGAAGCAACTATTGATAAGCATCATTTACCCGCACTTAGAAAAGGCCTTAAAAAAGAAGGATTACTTAAAGAAGAAGCGCTTCAGGTTACAGATTTAGTTTCAGCTTCCAACAACTTTGGAATGGGAGTAATCGGTCAATATCCTGAAGAAGGACTTGGAAAAAATGAGTTCCTTCACTTAGTTTCGCAAGCACTTGATGTAAAAGCAATCCGCTTTTCAGGAGATATAGATCGCATAAAGACTGTTGCAGTTTGTGGAGGCGCCGGTGTATCTCTGAAAAATAAAGCGATTAAAAGTGGTGCAGATGCGTTTGTTACCTCTGACATCAAATATCATGACTATTTTACCGAACAAGATAATTTTTTATTAGTAGATGTAGGGCATTATGAAAGTGAATTTCCTATTGCTGAAGCACTAAGAAAGGAATTATCAGAGGCTTTCGATAACCTTAGTGTATCTGTTACCAATGTTGTAACTAATCCGATGCAAACGTATGTATCGGAACATAAACCCCAATCCATTCAACCAAGCTGAAAAGCAATCCATGAAAGAAGCACTTCAACAACTAGCAAACTTACAATATATAGATAGCCGCATAGATGAGCTTAAACAGTTAAGAGGCGATCTTCCGGAAGAGATTCTTGATATTGAAACTGACATTGCCCGTAAAGAGGCCCGTCTCTCAAAGCTTGAGCAGGAAGAAAAGGATCTTATCGTAGAATACGATAATCTTAAACTTGAATTAGCAAGCTCAGAAGAGAAGACAAAAAAGTATGAAGATCAGCAGCTTGCTGTGCGAAACAATCGCGAGTATGATGCTTTGACAAAAGAGATCGAAGGTCAAAAACAAGTCGTAGAAAACGCTACTTCACGAATTGAAGAAATCGAGAAAAGACAAGAAGCGATCGGACCGGAGATAGAAGAAGCAAAAGAAACTCTTGACGTTTCCAAAGCTGAACTAAAAGAAAAAAGCAGTAGCTTAAAAACGGTAACAAAATCTACAGAAGACGAAGAAGCAATTCTTCTTAAGAAAAGAGAAGAAGTTGAAAAAGAAGTAGACAAGCGTTATTTACGTAATTATAACCGCCTCAGAAATGGCCTTAATAACGGAATCGCTGTTGTTGCTATGGATCGTGGCGCAGCGTTCGGGATGGCATTACCCCCTCAAACTCAGGTAGAAGTTAGAAGAAAGAACAAAGTGATCATTGACGAAAGTAGTGGCCGTATTGTAGTTGATCAATCATTTTTTGATACTGCAAAAGAACAACTTACTATTTAAAAGATATATATTTCTGTGGTTAGCACAGATTTAAGGAAGGGAAGTCATGTGGCTTCCCTTTTTTGTTTATTGATGTCCTTATTTTTCTAAGGGAACAAAACGTAAAATCGTATTTGAAAAGAGCACCAATAAAGCTCTAAATATTTTCTCCAGACTGACCTTTAGCTTCTAATGACTTCTTCCATGCAAAGTATCCCATCGTTGCAAGAAAGGTAAAGATCAGGAATTGAAAGCTGGTTAAAACCAGTCCTTTATAGAAGTATAGAGGGATCGAAATCAAGTCGGTAATAATCCAGGCGACCCAGTTTTCAAGCTTTTTTCTGGCCATCAACCACATCCCTAATATTGCAAAAGAAGTAGTAGCAGCATCCCAGATTGGAACATCGCTGTCTGTAAAGTTCATCAAAACGAATACAAGAGTTCCAAAGCTTCCTAAAAGAAGTACCAACGAGTAGATGTTTTCAATCGCTGAGTTAACAGTAACTTCGATTTGTTCTTTAGCGCCCTCAGTATTGGTCCAGTAATACCAGCCGTACACGCTCATAACAAAGTAGTAGCCATTCACTCCCATATCTGCATACAACTTGTACTGGAAAGCCAAATAAACATAAATAATTACACTTATTATTCCGGTTGGGTAAACCAGAATATTTTCTCTCATGGAGTAGATCACACTGGCTACTCCGCAAATAACAGTCACCCATTCTAACGCTGAAGTTTGAATCACTCCATTGAATATCCCTTCGATTATTTCAGGCATTTACTGTCCTTTTAGCACTCTCGAAAGATTTAATTTATGTATCGGAATAAGATAACTTGAGCGCAGTTCATCTTTATGAATGCCCATTAATCCGGTTCCGCGAAAATCTACCACACAAACTTTCTCTTCAAACTGCACAACTTCTCCGATCCCATAATATTCAGGGCTTGGACCATAATAAACCAGATCTCCAATTTTTAAATCATTCTTTGCCCGTAAGTGATAAGGAAGAATCACGGGTAACAAATCTAAGCGATATGAAAGTCGGCGCTTTTTAGCAGATGACATGATGGATCAAATTTACGGCACTTTAGGAATGATCTAAAATATAAATACTTCTTTTAGATTCACCAGAGTGTTTTATTTCAATTCTAACTGAATCCTCAGGAATTAAGTTCTTAATTTTTGAAGGCCACTCGATAATAGAAACGCCTTCTCCATATAGATATTCTTCTATACCAATCTCTAAAGCTTCCTGTTCATTTTCAATTCGGTAACAGTCAAAATGAAATACCGGAATAGTACCTTCATATTCATTTATCAATGTAAAAGTTGGGGAACTTACTTTTTCAACCTTTATTCCAAAATGAAGCGCCACCCCTTTTACAAAATGTGTTTTGCCCGCTCCCAAATCTCCATCCAAACATACAATGTCTCCGGGTTTTAAGGTTTTTGCAAACTCTTTTCCATAAGCAATGGTCTCGTCAACAGAACTACTTTCGAACAACATTGTTATTTAGGCTTCATGGTTGCTACAGGTAGTATCATTTCTTCCATTGATGCTCCGCCGTGTTGAAAAGTATCTTTATACCGATTTTGAAATCGGTTGTAATTAGTTGGATAAACAAAGAAGTAATCTTCTTTCGCAATAATGTAATTATTAACTCCTGTGATAGCAGGTAATTTATATGCGAGAGGGTCATCCATAAAGAACACAGTGTTTCGCTCATCAGCTTTTAAATTTCTGCCGTATTTATATCTGAGATTTTTAGCAGTGTCTTTGTCTCCAAATACTTTAGTGTCCCGAAGCGCTCTAACCGAGCCGTGGTCAGTTGTAACAACCACCGTTACATCTTCCTGAGAAAGAGTTTTAAACATTTGAAGAAGGTTTGAATGGAGAAACCATGCTTCAGTAATAGATCGAAAAGCAGATTCATCCGGTGCTAACTCTTTAATTACGGCTGAATCTGACCTGGAATGCACCAAAGTGTCAACAAAATTATATACAAAAGCTGCAAATTTGGATTGCGTATAGCTCTGCATTTTATCAGCAATTCTTTTGCCTTCTTCTGCATTTAGAACTTTCTCATATTTAAAATTTATGTCGATTCCTGCCCGCACAAGTTGTCTTTTTAGCAACTCTTCTTCATGCCTGTTTAACGAGGTTTCGTCTTGTCCTTGTTGCCAAAGTTCAGGGTACATTCGTTCAATATCTGAGGGATATAATCCTGCAAAAATAGCATTTCTTGAATACGGAGTAGCCGTTGGTAGAATGGAGTAATAAAAATCCGTTTCAATATTATAATAATTTGAGAGCACAGCCTCAAAGGTTAACCATTGATCGTAACGCATACAATCAATAATAAAAAACATGGTTTTTTTACCCTTTTCAAGATGAGGTTGAACATATTTACTAATAATTTTTGGGGATAAAAGTGGAGATCCCTCGGAATCATCAAGCCAGCTTCTATATTCATTTTCTATAAAGCGCCCAAACTCTTTATTTGCTTCTTGTAGCTGATCTTCAAGAACGTGGAGCAGGTTTTCATCACCTGATGAAAGATCCATTTTCCATTTCGAAAGTTCTTTATAAATTTCGATCCATTCTTTCCACCCTGTTTTGGGATGTATTCTGGAAGAAAGTTCTCCAAATTGTTTTAAATAACTTTGCGCAGATTTTTCATTTTGGAGTCTCGATCGTTCAAGGATACGCTTTGTGGTTAACAGAATCTGATTGGGATTAACCGGTTTTATGAGATAATCTGAAATCTTACCACCGATCGCATCTTCCATTATCGATTCTTCTTCGCTTTTTGTTATCATCACAACAGGAAGCAATGAATTGATACTTTTGATCTGTTCCAGAGTCTCAATGCCATCCATGCCGGGCATTTGTTCATCCAAGAAAACAATATCAAACGATCGGTTTTTAATCATAGCTACTGCATCTTCCCCATTCGTAACAGGTTCAATAGTAAATCCCTTTTTTTCTAAAAAGATAATGTGTGAACGCAGTTGATCGATCTCATCGTCGACCCATAAAATATCCGGCATATAATTCCCTTTTTTAACTCACTTTATTGATATAAAAGCCTTGATGTCTTCTAATCGTTTCTTTCCAATTCCTTTCACATTTAATAATTCTTCAATCTCTTTAAACTCGCCGTTTTCTAATCGGTAATCAACAATTCGTTGTGCATAAGTTTTTCCGATTCCTTTTAATGTTTGTAGCTCTGCAATATCCGCCGTGTTTATGTTTATAAGATGCAGAGTCTGAGCGGCGTCGGGTATAGGAGATTCTTTTTCTTTCCCAATATATTTTTCATCACTTGAGTTTTCCTCTCTTTTTATAAGGGCGCTTTTTTCTTCGAATCTTTTCAGGATTTCATCATAGTTTTTAGTGTTCGAATTATATGTATGCTTTAAAACTGCTGAAAATGAAATCATCAAAACTACCAAAACTAACAGAAAGGAAATTACTAGTCTTTCTTTTCGGGTAATTTGAAGCCTTTCAAGCCAAAAAAATAAATCTCTTTTAAACTTTTTCATCAATTTTTGATTTATCTGCAATAAGGGAACAATTTTTCATCTAGTCAACTTGTATTCAATCTAGTTAAGTGAGATGTTTACCACTATCAACATGGCTGATATACAAAACTTTATTTATAACGAACAAAAAATTGTATTCGAAAAAATCGGATCAGGTAAGCCCCTTGTTATTTTACATGGATGGGGAAGTAGTCGGCGCGTGATGATGCCCATAGCTCGATCATTGGAATCGATCCGAACTTCTTATATTCTTGATCTTCCGGGTTTTGGTGATTCTCCGGAACCGACCAGATCCTGGAGCATAGATGATTATACAGATGCTATTGAGTCATTTATTTCAAATACATTTAATGAACCTGTTGATCTTCTGGTTCATTCTTTCGGAGGGAGAATTACACTTAAGCTTTGCGCTCGGGAATCCGGTAAAAAAACTGTAGATAAAGTACTTATTACAGGTGGGGCAGGAATGAAACCGAAAAGATCTTTAAAATTCTATTTTAAAAAGTATCTGGCTAAAACAATTAAAGCTCCTTTTTTAATACTTCCTTCTGCTCTAAGAGATTCCGCGTTAAATAAACTCAGGCAAACAGCTCTTTGGAAAAGTTTGGGGTCAGGAGATTACAATCAACTGTCTGGAGTAATGCGAGGAACCTTTGTTAAATCAGTTACTGAACATTTAGAAAAGTGTATGTCGCAAATTCCACACGAGACTTTTCTGCTTTGGGGAGAAGACGATGATGCAACTCCGGTATATCAGGGAAAAAGGCTCGAAAAAGGCATTAAAAACGCGGCGTTGGTGGTTATCGAAAATGCGGGACATTATGCTTTTTTGGACAGACCGAAACATTTTGCTGTTATTGCAGAGGCTTTTTTTAAGAGTTAAGAACTATAAGTAACAGAGGTTTATTTTTTGCTTTGAGCTCTCTCTTTCTCAAAACTTCAAAATGATAACATATTGGAACTAGGAATTTATTTTTATTATTAAGATTTTCTAACGTAAGTCGATAATTAATCTACTTCCTATTTAATACCTAAAAAACAAGAATAATGAAGAAAGTAATTCTTTTAGAAGACGACACTTTGTTAGCTGTTGTACAAAAAAAGATGCTTAAAACTCTTGGCTATGATGTGATTGATACACTAGCGAGCGGAGAAGAAGGTCTGGACAGAATTATATCTCTTAAACCGGATATTATTGTAAGCGATCAAAATCTTCTGGGTACCATGAAAGGTCTTGATGTGGTAGAAGCGTTAAGAAAGAACAATAACAATACACCTGTTCTTATACTTTCCGGGGATACAACCTATGAGCATTTAAAGCTTACTGCTGATTTTAAAAATGTACAACCATTAGCTAAACCTGTTAATGTGGAAGACTTAAAACAGAGATTGGTTACAGCTGAAGAATCTATCCATTGAAAAATATTTAGATTCTCCTCGTTTTTCGTTTCCAGGTAATACTAATTCCCAACAGAATTACTACCATAGCAAAAACTGATTGCGTTAACGGTAGTTCATGAAAAAGAATATATGCCAAAATGGAAGCAAGAATGGGCTCCGCTAAAATCAAGGTTGAAAGCAGTGTCGCTGAAATATGTTTAACAGCATAATTGAGCGATCCATGCCCGAATATTTGTGGACCAATAGCTAAAGCGAGACCAATAAGAAATAATTTACCGTCTATTTGCTGTGGAAACCCCTCCTTTACCAACAAAAAAAGTACGGATGTTAAAGCGGCATAGGCATAAACGGGATACACATAACCGATCCAGTCTCTTTTTTGTCTTAGCTTACGACCAATAAGAAAGTACACCGCAAATATAGCCGCCGCTAATACAGCTAATCCATTTCCAAACCCGGCTAGAGGAAAAGAATTTTCAGCGCTTAGGTCAAAATAACCCAAAAGCATTGTTCCGAGGAAAGAAATAATAACCCCTGTCCAGACAATCGGTCTAAAAGAAACTTTCATTAATGTTCTTTCAGCTACGATAAGAAGAATTGGGTGAATGCAAACCAACACAGAAGCCGAAGAAATGGACGTGTAATACAGGGATGAAACCCAGGCAATGAAATGAAATCCTAGCGCTAATCCGGCAACTGCAACCCAAATATGATCCTTCAAAGACTCAGACTTCTTATTTTTAAAGGGCTTTTTTTGAGCGAGGTAAATTGGGGTAAGAATTATGACAGCAAGCACCGTACGTATCGTTGTAAGCAATATTCCGGAGTAATCAACTGCGTATCTAACAAGAATTGGAGCAAGGCTAAATGCCGTTAAACCAACAAAAAGACTCCCATAAACTCTGAGTGGGGAGAAGTCTTCTTGATGTTCAAAATTGGTCATCGTATCCGGTCAATAGAGCGAACTAGATCCAGATCCTTTTTAATAAAGCGAAGAGCTAATCCTTGAAAAAAGAGAGCTGCAAGAACTAACCCTGCACCGATTGCTTCATCCCAAAGATATGTTCCAATTCCTCCCAGAGAAAACAGTACGCCCAAAGCAAGGCCAAAGCCAATAATTTGAGGCAGCATAGATACTTTAACCCACTTGATCTGGTTTTTTCTGTCGGAGAATTTAAAAATTGAAAACAGTACTAAAAGAATAGATAAAAGTAATGCCGATGCCAGTCCATAGCCGATCCATAATTGCGGATCTTGCATCGCTTTGTCATAAACAGGAGTAAAATATACCGCTAAACTTGAGAGTATTGAAAGTGCGAGAAATAATGTTTGAGGTCTTTGAATCACAGGAATAAGGTTTTAGTCATTAAACACTGGAAGATAAAATAAATATCAATTCCTTAGAATGGTTGATGAAAAATCTTCTTTAAATAGAAAAAAACTCACCTCAGGGATTTAAACCTGAGGTGATAAAAATTAACTAGCAATATCGGCTGCAGCAGCAAACACAAAATCTTTAATTGCATCAAAAGCTTTCAAGGTTTTTTCAATGTGCTTATCATTATGTGCTGCAGTAGGAATCAGACGGATCAGCACGGTTCCTCTTGGCACTACCGGATAAGCTACGCCGCTCACAAACACGCCGTGCTCCTCTCTGAGCTTGCGCATAATGTCTTGACAAAGATCAGTACTCCCTTGTGTTAGTACCGGCGTTACAGGGCTTTCTGAGGGGAGCACAGTATAACCGATTTTCTGAAGTCCTTCTCTCAGCTTGATCGTATTATCCCAAAGTTTTTCTCTCCACTGAGGATTTTTTTGGATCATTTTTAATCGCTCACGAGCCGTTACAACAATTGGCATTGGCAGAGATTTAGCAAATACCTGACTTCTTACATTCGCTTTCAAAAACTCAATTACTCTTGGCTCAGAAGAAACAAACGCTCCGATTAAAGCTACTGCTTTTGCAAACGTACCAAAATAGATATCAATTCCATCCTGACAACCCAATTGAGTACCTGTACCGGAACCGTCTGCTCCCAGAGTACCAAATCCATGAGCATCATCAACCAATAATCTGAATGGAACTTCTTTCTTTAATTCAATGATCTCGTTTAAAATTCCGAGATCTCCTGTCATTCCAAACACACCTTCGGTTACAACAAGTATAGAAGAATTGTCTTTTCTTTTGGATGCAGCTCTGTATAATTGTTTCTTGAAGCTTTCAATGTCGTTATGTTTGAAAACTGACTTGTCGGCCATAGAGAGTTGTTTTCCATCAACTATACACGCATGGCTTAGCTCATCATAAATAAGAAAATCGTTGCGGTCAGTAAGTGCATGAATTACGCTCATTATTCCCTGATACCCGAAGTTCAATAATTGAGCTGCAGGTTTATGGGAGAATTCAGCAAGTTCTTGTTCCAGCAGTTCATGCTCGGTAGAATTTCCGGTCATTAAACGAGCGCCCATTGGCGAACTCAAAGAATATTTAGCGGTAGCTTCCGCATCAATTTTTTTTATCTCTGGATTACTTCCAACTCCCAAATAATCATTTATGCTCCAAACGATCATGTCTTTGCCGTTGAATTGCATCTCCGGGCCTAAAGGTCCCTCAAGTTTTGGGAAAGTATAATATCCGTAGCCTTCTGATGTAAATGGCCCTAATGGGCTTGGTCTGCCCTCAAGCTTGTCAAATAAATCCATATAAATTGTTAAGTGGAAGTAAAATTAGTTAAGTATTTCTTAATCGTATTCTTAATGTAAAAAACGGAAAAAAGGTACGGAAAATAGTGCCTAACTCAAAGAATAACGGCTTATTGGATTGTTAGAATCTGATAAGGTTCAGGGTTATTTGGAGTTACGAAAATACGGTATCCAAATAGTATCAATAAATTTAGCTATAAATTTGGTTTCAGTATAAATAAGCCATTCGAAATATCACTTACAATAACCAATCCGTTTTCAAAAAAAGGATAATTGCTCCATGCTCCATTGAAACTTCTGCTATTATTGACAGGATATGTATCAAAGAATCCTATCTCTGAGAGGTTGGCATTTTGTATGTTATCCAAGTTTAGAATTCTAAGCCCGGATGTATAGTTTGCCTGATACAACTTATTCCCTTTTACATATTGATTATGATCGATGGATATAGATGATACAACATAAGTACCTATCATTTGAGGATTATCAAGATCCTGCACATCAAAAATGTAAGTTGTAGTATTTCCTGCATCAATTTCATCATCTAAAATAAAATACCGATGGTCTTCGGTAAGCCAACCCTGATGCGCATAAGCACGTCCCTGATAATCCACTTTTGAAATTGTAGCCGTATTTTGCTTATCAGAAACATCAGCAATTACCAAGTGGGTTTCGCTGGAATTAAAACAAAGCTCTTTATTTTGATACTCTGAATCAGGTCCTGAATAATTTAAACACTGTGTGTCATGAATATAGCCTGTATTGTCAAAACCGACAGTGCTATCAGAATGAAAGCCTGCAAATACCGGATTTAATGGATCGTTTATATCAATAATATGTAATCCACCCCCATAGGTGTTTGATCCTACCACATACGCAAAACCTGTCTCTTCATTAATTGCAATATTATGTGCTTTCCCAAACGCTGAATAATGCTGATCTTCCGTAAAACTTACAGGAAGATCTGTAGCGGTTCTAAGTTTTGTAAGGTCAAAAATCTGTAATCCATGCGGTTGATTGTCGCTTACGATAAAAGCATAGTTATTAAAAACCTTGATGTCTCTCCACGCAGAAGCTCCTTTTCCGTCATTGTCATTATCATCATGAATGCTATCATTCATAACTTTACTACTATTCAAAACCTCTTCCAGCTTCCCAACTACAACAGGCGAATTAGGTGACGAGATATCTACAAATGTAACACCGTCTGTTAAGCCAACTAATGCATACTCTTTATCTGTTTGCGGATCTGTCCATCCCCAAATATCATTTAAGGACTGATCGGGGCCCAAGAGATCCGATCTTGAAATTCGAGCCATTAAATCCACATTATTACAGGGAAATATATCTTCTGCTAGACCATCCACACATGGGAAGGCTGCCTTTAGGACGTTCATTTCTTCGTCGCTTCCGGTAGAATTGCTTTTACATGCAATTAGTAAAAGTGAAGCCAAAGCAAGTAACTGTAAATATTTCATAAACTCTTTTAGATAAATTAAGTCAAAACAATTTAACATGAATTCATTTACCTAACTAATCAATTTAGATTATATTGGAACGAATATCACTAGAATTCATTAGTTAAGTATGTTCATTATACTGAAATATATAGCAAAGCTACTCAAAGCACTTTCATCCGAAGCTTCTCCGAACCAGTTGGCGGGTGGGTTTATACTTGGAATGATCATAGGTATGACTCCTGTTGCATCGATCCATAATCTTATAATTCTGATGCTTGTTATCATTCTTAAAGTAAATATAGGAATGGTAATATTGGCTTTTCTTGTGTTCAGCGGAATTGCATATCTGGCAGACCCTCTCTTCCATAGTTTTGGGATATGGATTCTTGAACTCGAAAGAATGCAATCAACTTGGACATCAATGTATGACAATGAATTGTGGGCAATCACCAAATTCTATAACACTGTTGTGATTGGAAGTTTTGTAAGTGCAGTACTTTTATGTATTCCAATGTTTCCACTAACAAAAATTGGCGTAATACAATACAGAAAAAACATCCACGAAAAGGTAATGAAAACTAAATTTGCCAAGGCGCTGAAGGGCACAAAGCTATATTCTGTTTATCAAACTGTAGTAAGAGTGAGAGGGTAATTATGAGAATTAAAGGGATTATATTTTTAACTGTCATTACCATCCTTGGGTTTTTAATAAGTTGGATAAGTATAGATCCGATTATTGAGTCAGAAATTGAATACCAAGCTAGCGTAGCTAACGGAGCGTTGGTAGAAATTGAAGGTTTGGATATAGATTTAATAGATTTGAAAATTCGATGGGATAAACTTCAGGTAGCCAACCCTGAAAATACGATGACCAATACTTTTGAAACCGGCGAGATGGAACTGGATTTTCTTTTCTGGCCAACGTGGTGGGAAAGGGTAATTATTGAAGATATTATTTTTAAAGAGTTCAAGATGGATACCCAAAGAGAAACGGACGGGTATTTTGAAATTCCGGAAGAAGAAAAAAATGCTGAACCAAGTTTTGTTGCACAATTGGTTGGAGATGTAACCTCTGAAATTTCCAGAAATGCCAATATGGAATTCACCAATATCAAAACTAACATAAATGTAGACAGTTTAATGGCCAAACTTGATCTGCAGGCACCCGAAAAAATAGATTCCCTGCGAAATGGTTTAAGGCAAAATTACCAAAAATGGGACAGCACACTTTCAAATACAGATATTAATAAAGAAATTGCTAAGGTTGAAAGCAGCATCAAGGCTATTGATATAAAAAACATCAAGGATCCTAAAAAGGCAATTGAAGCAATAAAAAATGTTCAACGACTTGCTAAACAAGTTGACTCCCTCAAAACGAAAGCAACGAACCTAAAGAAAGATTTTCAGGATGATTTCGGAGACTCAAAATTCAGTGTTGGACGAATAGATAACTGGATCAAGGGAGATTTCCAACGCGCAATGAGTATGGCTAAGCTTCCCACTATAGATCCCGGTAACATTGCCCAATCACTTTTTGGAGAAAATTTGCTGGCTGATTATTCCGGTTATTTGGAATATGTAGCTATTGCCAGAAAATATGGAAGCCGTTTGGTTGGGGACGACAAAGAGAAGATCGAGCGATATGAAGGTAAGGACTACAACTTCACAGATAAATATGATTGGCCGAAACTTTGGATCCAGAATATCGATCTATCCGGAGAAACAAAAACAGCCATTCAATTAGCGGGACAGGTTACCAACATCAGTAGCAATCAAAAGAAAACCAAAGAGCCTATAAAATTTAATATTGGCGGAAAAGACAATGCAAACCGGTCAATGACGCTAACCGGAGAGTTTAACTATTTAGGCGAAGAACCCAAAGAGAACATTAATTTTACTTATGATGGATTTGGATTAAAAGGGTCAAAGATATCCCCTTCATCATTGCTTCCTTATCCGCTTAAAACAGGAACCGGCGAAGTTTCTGCCTCTGTTAGTATTGTAGATAAAAGATTTGACAGCGAGATCGGTTACAAAGCTAAAGGGATAGCTTTCGACTTCGGTGAAAACCCATCTAAAGACAGAATCCAGCAACTAATACGAGATGCGGTTTCGAGCACAGATCAAATCAATGTTACAGCGTTGGTTGATAATCTCGATGGTCCTTTAAAAGTAAAAGTCCGTTCCAATATTGATGATTTGTTCGTAAATGCCCTGAAAAGTACGGTCAGTAAAGAAGTAGATCGGGCTCGCCAGAAAATAGAATCCAGAGTTAGAAGTGAAATTGGTGACCGAAAAGAGCAATTGTTAGCCTTTAAGCAAGAAAAAGAGGCCGAGATTCGTAAGGAATATGAAAAGCTTGAAAGTCGTATAAATGAAGAAATCAAGAAGGTAGAAGAGAAGAAAAAAGAGCTGGAAAAGAAAAAGAAGGAACTGGAAGATTCTTTAAAGGATAAGATTAAAGACAGAATTGGCATCGACTGGAAATAAGATGTGTTACTCTTTTGTGAGGAGTTCCATTTTCAAACCTGTTATCCTTATATAAAAATGCTGAAAAAATGGTGGTTATTTCCTGTAGGTCTGATCGTAATTTATGCGATTGCCTTCCCTTTCTTTTTTCGAAATCCTGAATATCCTTTGTTTTTTTCTGTCTATTCTGTATTCAATGGCACTCTGGAACATCAGGCTATAGATTCTAATAAAGATGAGCTCACAGCTAACTATCAGGAAATAAAAATCGGTAATCCTGCTCCGGATTTTACACTCACAGACTTAAACGGTAATAAGGTTTCGCTTTCTGATTTTGAAGGAAAAACACTTTTACTCACCTTCTGGGCTTCATGGTGCCCGACTTGCAGAGCAGAAAATAAATACCTCGCCGAGATTTATCCCAAGCACAGAGATCAAGGATTTGAGATTCTTGGAGTATCCTTGGACAGAAGCAAAACCAACTGGGAAAAAGCTGTTGAGAAAGATGGCATTACCTGGATTCAGGTTTCTGATCTGGAAGGTGTCGATTCCCCGGTTGCAACCAAATATGGTGTGTATGCAACGCCCACTACTTTTTTGATCGATAGTACTGGTATAGTGATTGGGAAAGATTTGAGAGGTGAGGAGTTGGAATTACGAATAGCTGAATAAATTAGCAATTACAAATTCGAATCAGCTAAATACTCATGCACATATTTGATGGCCATGGAGCCTTCGCCTACTGCGGAAGCAACCCGATTCATAGCTCCCGCACGAACATCACCCGCCGCAAAAATACCGGGAGCACAGGATTCTAACAAATACGGCTGACGTTCTAATTTCCATACTTTGGAATAATCGTTGTAACGTTGCAAATCTCGTCCGGTTTCGATAAATCCTCGCTCGTTTTTGATCACATTATTGTGAATCCAATCAGTGTACGGTTTTGCACCAATAAAAATGAATAATCCATCAGCTTCTACTTCAAACTCTGACTCATCCTCCTTATTCAGGAGTTTTAATCCCTGTAAATGTCCGTTTCCTGATGCTTCAACAATCTCTCTATTTCCCAACAATTCAATGTTTTCGGTTCCATTTATCTGATCGATCAGGTAAGATGACATACTTGAAACCAGCGAATCTTTTCGAATGATGATAAACACCTTTTTAGCAAAACCAGACAAATACATTGCCGCTTGACCGGCAGAATTTCCACCACCCACGATGTATACTTGTTTATCTTTGAATGCGTGAGCTTCTGTCATAGCAGCACCGTAATAAATTCCTGCTCCTGTAAAATCCGAAATACCTTTGCTCTCCAGTTTTCGGTAATTAACTCCGGTTGTAACTACTACTGCTTTGGCAGTGATCTCACTTCCATCCGCCATGCAAACCGTTTTGTACTGATCATTGAATTTTATATCGATCACTTCCTGAGGAGATAAAAACTCAACCCCAAATCTCTTAGCCTGAGTAATAGCTCTACGAGCCAAATCGGAACCACTTAACCCTTTAGGAAATCCTAAATAATTTTCAATTCGTGAGCTTGTTCCTGCTTGTCCACCGGGGGCACGCTTTTCAATAAGCAATGTTTTTAATCCTTCGGAACCACCGTACACAGCAGCAGCTAAACCTGCCGGACCCGCACCGATAATAGCTACATCATAAATATTCTCCGAAGCTGATGGATTACGTCCCAACTTATTGGCAATCTGAGTGGGTGAAGGTTCCGTTAAGTATTCACCGTCTTCAAAGAAGATCGCCGGGAGGTCTTTATGATCTACTGAAAATTCATTCAAAAGCATTTCGGCTTTTTCATTATCCTCAATATCCAGCCAACGATATGGGATCAGGTTTCCGGCTAAATAATCTTTTACCGTATGCGATTTTGGCGAATACTGATACCCAACCAATCTAATTCCCGTAAAATCAGGACGGTAGTTCGCATGCCATTCATCCAGTAAATCGTCCAGAACAGGAAACAGTTTTTCTTCAGGTGGATCCCAAGGTTTTAGCAAATAATAGTCGAGCTGAACTTCGTTGATTGCTCTAATTGCAGCATCTGTATCTGAGTAAGCAGTAAGCAACACTCGTTTTGCTTCAGGGAATATTTTTCGGGCTTTTTCAAGAAATTCAACCCCAATCATTTCCGGCATCCGTTGATCAGAAAGAAATAAGGCTACAGTTTCTCCCTTTTTCTTTAGCTCGGGAAGACTCTCCAGTGCTTCTTTAGGAGATTGAGTGCTCATGACTCTATAATCTTGACGGTACTTCCCTCTAAGATCTCTTGTAATTGCTCTCAGTACCTGAGCATCATCATCGATAGTAAAAATTATAGGTTTCTTCATAGTAATTCTAAATACTGAATTTTGGATTATGAACGGAAGACTTTGTTATATCGAGCCGAGCGAGACATCTAAAGATTAAGTAACGATTACAATTTTTATACTTCTCAAGTGCATTCGAAGTGGCAAAAGGTAATTCATAATCCAAAATTTAAAAATCAATCCAACGGAAAACAGAGTTCAAATATCGTCTCTCCGGGTTTGGACTCAACTTCAATGGTTGCGCCATGTTTTTCTATGATCTTGTGAACTACGTCAAGCCCTAAACCGGTTCCCTCTCCAACATCTTTTGTTGTAAAAAAAGGATCGAAAATCTTTGACACTACATCTTCCGGAATTCCTTTGCCATTGTCTTTAAAAATCAGATATAGATTTTTGTTCTTAGCTCTGGCGCTCACCTCAATTTTTCCATCTTCTTCAACCGCGTCAATAGCGTTATCCAATAAGTTCGTCCACACCTGATTCAATTCGCTCACATATCCGCTAAACTCGGGTAAATCAGCGGGGATCTTTAATTCTATGTCTACCCTTTTCTGTTTTGCTTTATGGTTGAGCATTGTAACGGTACTTTTCAATACTTTCTGAAGTTCGATAACTTCTTTATCTGTTCCCTTATCCATGTGTGAATAGGTTTTTACTGACGAAACTAAATCTGAAATCCGGGTCGCTGAATCCTCAATTTCCTCCACCATTTTTTCTGTGGTCAACACATCTTCTACCCATCCAAGAACTGCAGGTAAAAATTCTTGGGATACGTGAGAAGCTACAAACTCCAGATCCTCAATACTAAAACAGAATTCTGCGAAAGTTTCTGAATATTCAAATCCTTGATCTACTCCGTGATTGTCCATCCAATCCGTGAGTTCATCTTCCAATGAAGTTCGCTCCATCAAAGATTGGTTATTTGTCGATCCATTTTCCGCTTTTCGGAAAACCAGTTCATTTACAGCATCCACTTGTTCATTGGTAAGACGGATATTCATCACTGCCTTGAACTTTTCGGGAGTTTGAGTAATTCTTTTTCTGAGTTCTGTAGCACTCCGAACCATTGCTGAAGCGGGATTATTAAGCTCATGAGCTAATCCCGCAGAAAGCTTACCAAGAGCCATCAATTTCTCGTTTTGCTGTTGCTGAGAAGTAAAATTTCGAATCCGATCCGATAAACTGTGTACAAATGCTTCTATCAGCTCGTATCGTTTGGTAATTTCTACAAAAAGATCTTCATGCGTTTCCAGAATAGTCGTGTCTTCCATCACTACTAAATGAGCTAACGTAGATTGCATTCTTGAAAACGGAAGTCGGCCTGAAATATCACCGGTTACAAAATCACCTAAACTTGAAAATGAATTTCCTCTTGGTAGCTGGATCCGAATCCTTCCATCCAAAATTATGAACATTCTATCTATCTCAGAACCAGGCTTCATGATTTTCTCATCTGTCATGTAAGTACAGATCTTAGAATTATCAACCAGCCACGCAAGTTGATCTTCAGGAACAGAGCCAAACTGTTGGAAACTCTGTAAAACCTTCACCGCGTATTCTTGAATTGTACTCATAACATTTCCTTGTGGATATAACAATATCTCCAGTTTTCACCAGGCTCGACAGATCTTATTACAGGATGTTCATTTCTCAAATAATGCTTTCTGGCGTGTTTATTTTTGGAAGAATCGCAGCAGCCTATGTAGCCACATGTCATGCACATTCGTAAATGAACCCAGGTATCTCCTTGCTTAACGCAAGATTCACATTCATGAGCAGTTGGCTCCAGAATTTCAATCATATTTTCATGTTCACAAGACATACTATTAGATTTTATGTTTTGTAATAAACTCTTTTATCTGCTTATAGTCTAAATCTCCTTCGTACTTCTTTTCATTCATAAAGAAGGCTGGTGTATCATCAACCCCATTTTTCACTCCACTCCGAAAATCTATTTGAATCCAGCTCGAAAAACTGTGCGCCTCCATATCTACATGAAATTTTCTCAGATCCAGATCTATTTTTTCAGCAAGTTCATCTAGTTTTTCTCTATTCAAGTTTTGATTGTTTAAAAAAAGGAGATCATGCATTTCCCAAAATTTGTCCTGAGTACCGGCACATAATGCAGCCTCAGAACTCATTTCTGCGTGCGGGTGTTTCTTTTTTATGGGGAAGTGTCGGAAAGCAAATTTCAGATCGGGATCTTCTTTCAGGATTTTCTGAATAAAACGGTATCCTAATCTACTGAAAGGACATTCATAATCTCCATATTCCAGAAGGATATTTTCAGAAGTGATATTTCCTTTTAGAAATTCTTCATCGCGTAATGTTATCGAATATTTGGGCATC
Source organism: Balneola sp. (assembly GCA_965216175.1). GTDB lineage: Bacteria > Bacteroidota > Rhodothermia > Balneolales > Balneolaceae > Balneola. The sequence continues at coordinate 3,225,242 of OZ244140.1, read as the reverse complement.
TTTAAATCTATCTCTTTTCTATTGAAACTTAAACAATGATGTTCTGTTATTAGTTGCCTAAGTTTAGGGTAATAATTAAGAGATTTTGAATAAAATGGGTTTAGAAAGAAAAAAAGTGCACCTCGTTCTAGGAAGCGGAGGAGCTCGCGGAATTGCTCATATCGGAGTAATTGAAGAGCTGGAAAAAGAGGGCTATGAAATAATTGAAGTAATAGGTTGCTCTATGGGCGCTGTTGTTGGGGGCATATATTGTGCAGGACAGCTTCCGGAATACAAAAAATGGATGTTAAGCCTCACAAAAAAAGGAGTATTTGATCTGCTCGATTTTACTTTTACTTCGCAGGGATTTGTGAAAGGAGAGAGACTTTTCGGTAAACACATTGAGGTCACCGGAAATCAAAAAATAGAAGAGTTCAAAATACCTTTTACTGCTGTTGCAACAGATATGAAGCACCATGAAGAAGTGCATTTTAAAGAAGGAGATCTTTTTAAGGCTTTGAGGGCTTCGGTTTCCATTCCGGGGATTTTTACACCAATTGTGGAAGATGGAAGAGTTCTTGTTGACGGCGGTGTCCTTAATCCTTTACCCATTAATCTTGTCAAAAAAAGAGATGACGCTATCATTGTAGCTGTTGATATCAATTCCAGAACAATCATCGAAGAGTTACTTATAAAGGAAAAGAAACAGCCAAAGAAAAATTATTGGTTTGAGAATATGCTTCCTGATTCTATGAAACACTTTGCCAAAACTGAGGATAAAAAAAAGGAATCTTTTTCAGTATTTGAGCTGATGGAAAGTACATTTAGTTTTACTCAGGACAGATTGACGGAGATGATGATCGAGCATTATAAACCAGATATTTTGATTGAAATTCCCAGAGAAACCTGTGACACCTTTGAGTTCTATAAAGCAAAAGAACTGGTGGAAGTTGGAGTAAAGGCTTTTAGAAATAGTAAGAAAAGATAGGCGTAAGTCTCTCTCCCACAAAGAAAAGCTTTGTGATGGCATTATTATTTAGTTTATTAATGCAGAGATTAATAACAAGGAGAAAGATGTATGAACTTAAATTTAAGAGGTATGATAAGGAAGAGATTTTAGAAGTCAAGGCGACAGGCAAGCTAAATCTGGAATCAGCAATAGAGATAAGTTCGAAAAGCAGAGAAAAAGCACATGAATTGGGTTATCATCTTTTAAAAGATCTGAGTGAAATTGAATTAGATGGTGGAATTATTCAGGTAATTGATTTTTTTGATCCAAAAAAGAATGAAAAACTTAAAATAAAGCACAAGCAAGTTATAGGAGCGCTTTATGTGGACGGAAAAAAGAGGAATTATTGGAAGTTTTGGGAGACTGTGGCAAGCAATAACGGGTTGGTATCAAAAATTTTTGTGGAAAAAGACAAAGCAGTTCAGTGGCTACAAAATAAAGCTGAACAAAAACAAAATTAGCAGTATGTTTTTTGCATGCCTAAAGACTTTATTCTTTCCATAGATCAGGGAACAACCAGTTCCAGAGCAATTCTCTTCAACAGCGAGGGTGAAGTTAAACATGTTGCTCAAAAAGAGTTCAAACAACACTTTCCACAAGACGGCTGGGTAGAACATGATCCAATAGAGATCTGGGAAACACAAAAAAAAGTTATTGAAGAAGTTGTTACTAAATATGCTGATAAAGGAAGGTCATTGGCTGGAATCGGTATTACTAATCAAAGAGAGACCACAGTAGTTTGGGATAAAAAAGCAGGAAAACCGGTATACAATGCAATTGTTTGGCAAGATCGCAGAACTGCTGATTACTGTGATGAACTTCGCAAGGAGGGCTGGTCAGATAAAATTCAACAAAAAACCGGATTGGTTCTGGATAGTTATTTTTCAGGAACCAAGATCAAGTGGATACTCGAAAATGTAGACGGAGCCAAAGAAAAAGCCGAACAGGGAAAACTAGCTTTTGGGACTATTGATACCTGGTTGATTTGGAATCTCACCAAAGGAAATAAACACGTAACGGATTTTACGAACGCTTCCCGAACACTTTTTTTTAATATTCACGAAAAGAAATGGGATACAGAGCTTTTAGATTTAATGAATATTCCGGAAAGTATGTTGCCGGAAGTCTGCTCGTCAAGTGAGGTGATTGCAGATGCGGAACTGGATTGTTTAGAAGAACAAGTTCCAATTGCAGGTATTGCGGGTGACCAACAAGCAGCTCTTTTTGGACAAATGTGTTTAGAGCCCGGTATGTTGAAAAACACGTACGGAACAGGTTCTTTCATTATGTTCAACACCGGAGAAAAAGTTATTACATCTGAAAACAATCTTCTTACAACTATCGGATGGGAAATGAACGGCAAAACAACGTATGCTTTAGAGGGTTCGATTTTTATTGCCGGTGCATTGGTGCAATGGCTCAGAGATGGCTTGGGAATCATCGAATCTTCTGCTGATGTGGAAAAACTGGCGCTTACTGAAAAAGATAATGGCGGAGTATATTTGGTTCCTGCATTCGCAGGATTGGGAGCTCCACATTGGGATCAAAAAGCGCGTGGCGCCATGTACGGATTGACACGCGGAACAACAGCCGGACATATTGCACGGGCAGCTTTGGAAGGAATTGCATTTCAGGTAAAAGATGTACTCACTGCTATGGAAGCAGATTCCGGAATTGACATTAAAGAGCTCAGAGTTGACGGAGGAGCATCTGTAAACAAAACACTTATGCAGTTTCAATCAGATATTATTGGGATTCCAATCATCAGACCAAAAGTTACAGAAACCACGGCTCTTGGTGCGGCATATTTAGCAGGGCTTGCAGTGGGTTTTTGGAAAGGAACAGATGAGTTACAAAATAAGTGGGAAGTTGATGCTCGTTTCGAACCAAAAATGAAAACGTCGGAGAAAGAAAGATTGTTAGAGAAGTGGAATCAAGCTGTAGAGAAAAGCAAAAACTGGGTGTGAGGAATTAAGAATGATGATTTATGAATTTTGAGTTTGAAAGATTTTCCCTTAAAAAATTACTTTTGAGATGTTTAGTATCGACCAATGGGCAGGAGTAAATTCTCCCTTTGAAGAGAGATGATTATCCAAATAGGTTCTTTGGATAATCCGAGGGATGCCTTTGGCTTTGTACGAGAGTCGGGGCAAAAGTAAGGAGGGGCGATGTCTTTTAACATTGAAAGAAGAAAACTTATAAAATACCAATCATAATGAACCGACAAGAATCACTAAACCACATAAGAGAATTCAACGACTACTGGGATATTCTCATAATCGGAGGAGGAGCAACAGGCTTGGGTTGTGCTGTGGATGCTGCAAGTCGTGGCTATAAAACTTTGTTGTTGGATATGGCTGATTTTGCCAAAGGAACATCCAGCCGAAGCACAAAATTGGTTCATGGAGGGGTTAGGTATTTGCAGCAAGGGGATGTGTCGTTGGTAATTGAAGCGTTACATGAAAGAGGTCTCTTGATTCAAAACGCTCCTCATTTAGTGAGCCACCAATCTTTTATCGTGCCAAGTTACGAATGGTGGAACGGTCCTTTTTATGGAATTGGCATGAAAGTGTATGATGCTCTTGCCGGAAAACTGGGGATCAAAAAATCAAAAACGCTTTCTAAAGAAGAAGTTCTGGAAGAAATTCCAACATTGGAACCCGAAGGATTAAGAGGAGGCGTGATTTACTACGACGGCCAGTTCGACGATTCCAGATTAGCAATTAATTTGGCTCAAACAGCTTCGGATCTTGGAGCGACTCCTGTAAACTACATGAAAGTAAACGAGCTTATAAAAGGAGATTCAGGTTTTATAGAAGGAGTAATTGCCAGAGATCACATTCATGGAGAAGAATTCACCATAAAAGCTAGAGCCGTTGTTAATGCTACCGGTATTTTTTCTGATTCTATTCTAAAAATGGACGATCAGGAGCATGAGAATATTATTCAATGTGCTCAGGGAATTCATCTGGTTTTAGACAAAGAATTTCTGCCGGGAGATTCAGCCATTATGGTTCCTCATACTGATGATGGAAGAGTACTTTTTGCTGTTCCTTGGCATGGAAAAGCAATTGTTGGTACAACCGACACTCCTATCGATAAACCAGCCTTAGAACCAACGGCTTTGGAGGAAGAAATTGATTTCATCCTTAAACATGCCAAACAATATCTAACTAAAGACCCCACAAGAGAAGATGTTAAGAGTGTTTTTGCAGGATTAAGACCTTTAGTAAAACCACCCGATGCTAAATCTACTTCCGAGATATCCAGAAGTCATCACATTCAGATTTCAGAGTCGGGGTTGGTTACCATAGCCGGGGGAAAGTGGACAACCTATAGAAAAATGGCAGAAGATACGATTGACCGAGCCGCAATGGTTGCCGGAGCAGAATTCAAGAAATCGAAAACCAAAAATCAACGAATTCATGGTTGGCTTAAGAATGTAGATAAAAATGATCCGTTGAGCGTGTATGGTTCTGACCGGGTTGCATTGGAAAAACTGATTGAAGAAGACGAATCACTGAAGGAACGGCTCCATCCTAAGCTTCCATATATTAAGGCAGAAATAATCTGGGCAATTAGAAATGAATGGGCTCAAACTATTGAAGATCTCCTCTCTCGCAGAACACGGGCACTTTTGTTGGATGCAGAGGCCACAATTGAGGTTGCTCCGCTTGTAGCTAAATTATTAGCCCGAGAATTGAACGAGGATGAAGAATGGGAAAAGCAAGAAGTGAAAGAATTTCTGGAATTGGCTAAAAACTACGTGATCAACTGATGGATTACCAAAAGATTCTTAATGAGATCGATTTAGAACTAGACAGAACCAAATTTGGAGGCAAAGTAGCAAATTACATTCCCGAGCTGGCTGGAATAGGTCCCGATAAATTCGGAATACACTTATGTTGCTTGCAAAGCGGAAATTATTCAGTCGGCAAAAACGAAGAGCGATTTTCCATCCAAAGTATAAGCAAGGTATTTGCTCTTACTATGGCATATCCTATGTTGGGAGAGAAACTTTGGAAAAGAGTTGGAGTGGAACCGTCAGGAAATCCGTTCAATTCTTTGGTTCAGTTAGAATATGAGTCGGGCATTCCGAGAAACCCATTAATTAATGCCGGAGCGTTAGTAATCTGTGATATTTTGATTTCTAATCTTGAGAATCCGAAACAGAAATTCTTAGAGTATGTGCAAAATCTGGCAATGGATCCTTCTATAAACTACAACGAAAAGGTAGCTGAGTCTGAGAAAAATACAGGATATAGGAATGTAGCCCTTGCCAGCTTAATGAAATCTTTCGGAAATATTGACAACCTTGTAGAAGATGTGCTGGACTTTTATTTCTATATGTGCTCTATTGAAATGAGCTGTAAAGAACTAGCTCAAACCTTTCTGGTTTTTGCGAATCACGGAAAGCATTTTGTAACCGGAGACAGAGTTCTAACAGCTTCACAGTCAAAGCGACTTAGCGCGATCCTTCTTACCTGCGGTTTTTATGATCAGGCGGGAGAATTTACTTTTAAAGTGGGTTTGCCCGGAAAAAGTGGTGTTGGCGGTGGTATTGTAGCAATTTTCCCCGAACATTATAGCATCGCCGTGTGGAGTCCAAAACTTAACAAGGCAGGAAACTCTGTATTAGGAATGGAAGTGTTGGAACGACTTACTACAAAAACAGGATTGTCAATTTTTTAAGGGGTCTTTACGTGATATGTTCTACTGTAGAGAGTTAAATTTCTTTTTGAAGTTCTTTATTCGTTTAGCGTTCACTCCTAAATCGCCTCGTCCAATTCTGGATTTAGATCTGATGTCTACAATACTCCCAGTGGTTGTTGTATCTACTCTAATTACAACATCATCAATAAAGCCAAACCAGGCTAGTTTCTGAAAAGCCTCGATACGACCTTCTTCCTTATTTATTTCAACGATTTTCCAAGGCATTTTCTCGGCAGTCTCTACAGCAATATCAAATGCTTCATTGTAATCCATTGACAGAGTTAACGGTTCAAGATCTGAATAGAAGGCTTTTTGCTGTGCTGCTGTTTCTTTGCCCGGATATGGAGTTGGATTCGCTGCGTCTTTTCTGAGTGGGGCAATAGCTACGAATTTTGGAGGATTTTCAACATTTGTTGTAATATCATGGATAGGAGGATAACCCTGCTTGGTTTCATTGTACCAATAACCCAGATTAGCTAAAGCTATAACAGCGACAAGCATTCCGGCAGTCCCCATAACAATTTGTGAAGTTGCTTTAGATTTATGAATAAAGAAACCTATGCCAGCTATAAGACCACCGATTACAGCAGCGCCGGTTCCCCATGGAATAATTTTAAAGCCAAACCCAATGCCCCACCATCCCCATTGATATGCATAACCTGCAAGAGCTACAGCTAAAACCCCTAATATGGAAACGATTAGCCCAATTTTTATTAAGCGGGATTTGGTAGTTTCTTTTATCAACATTAGTCAGTTTTGAGGGAGTTTTGCTGTTAAGAATAGATAAAAAACCCAATCAAAGTTGGGTTTTTTTAAAAAGTGAATTGAAATCAGTTATTGTACAGCAGAAGCTATCCGCTCAAAGATCTCGTCAATGGTGCCAATACCATCTATTTCTTTAACTACACCTTTTGCAGTGTAATGGCTTTGAACCGGCTCGGTTTCTTTATGATAGACTTTCAGGCGGGTTTTGATCTTATCTTCTGTATCATCTGCTCTGCCTTGTCCGCGGGAAAGAATTCTGGAGATCAATTCTTTTTCGGGAACAGTTAACACTACAAAAGCGTCTATGGCTTTGTTCTGATTTTCGGCAATGTTATCAAAAGCTTCTGCCTGAGGAACGGTTCTTGGGAAGCCGTCGAGAATAAACCCGTCGTCGTATTTCTGATTTTTCAATTCATCAGCAACAAGATCAACAACAGTTTCATCAGGCACTAATTGACCGGAATCCAGAATAGATTTCACCTTAACGCCTAACGGAGTTTGGTTCTTAATCGCAGTTCTGAATATATCACCTGTTGAAAGGTGAGGAATCGAGTATTTGTCCTGAAGCAGTTTGGCTTGTGTGCCTTTTCCTGCGCCCGGAGGTCCAAAAAGAATAATATTCATCTAAATAAATTTAGTTATTAAAAAAAGAGAACCCGGAGCAGAGAATTAACTTTGCCCGGATCTGTTTCTAAAATGAGAATGTTACTTCTTCTTGCTTTTTTCCTGGCCACGCTCTTTAATACGAGCTGCTTTACCTCTTAGCTCGCGAAGATAAAATAGCTTAGAACGTCTAACGCTACCACGCTTCTTTACTTCAATTTTAGCAATAAAAGGAGAGTAAAGAGGGAAAATACGCTCAACACCAACGTTGCTGCTTATTTTGCGAACAGTAAACGTTTTATTAGCTCCGCTACCGCGCTCATTCAATACAACACCTTCGTATTGCTGAATTCTTTCTTTCTCGCCTTCTCGTACACGGTAATGAACATTCACTGTATCACCGGCGGTGAATTGAGCGATGTCGTCATTAACTATCGTTTGTTCTACAAGTTTTAACTTATCCATGATTCTGTTTATTTGCTGACTAATCAGCCGTTAATAATCTTTCTTAAATTTTTCGTACAAATCTTTTCTTCGTTCTTTTGTTCTTTTCAGAGATTGCTCTGCTTTCCACGCTTCAATCTTTTTATGATCACCGGAGCGGAGTATTTCAGGAACTTCTAATCCCTTAAACTCAGCCGGACGTGTATAAACAGGTGCTTCCAGCAATCCATCCTGAAATGAATCGCTCAAGGCGCTTCCGGCATCACCAATGGCATTCGGTATCAATCTAACCAAAGCATCTGTAATTACCATGGCTGGAAGTTCTCCGCCTGAAAGTACATAATCACCAATAGTATATTCTTTGGTGATAAGCACCTCTCTAACTCGCTGATCTATTCCTTTATAGTGTCCGCATAAGATCATCACATTTTTTTTAAGTGATAAACGGTTTGCTTCACTTTGATCGAATTGCTCACCATCCGGCGCTGTAAAAATAATTTCATCGTAATCCCTTTCAGAAGTAAGATGTTCAATACAGCTAAAGATCGGTTGAGGAGTTAATACCATTCCGGCTTCGCCACCATAAGGATAGTCATCGACCTTCTTATGCTTGTCTTTGGTGTAATCCCGAAGATCATGAATAAAGATCTCAACCAGGCCTTTTTCCTTGGCGCGATTCACAATGCTATTTTCAAGCGGGCCTGTAAGTAAGTTCGGAACAGCAGATATGATATCTATTCTCATGTCTAAAGCCCCCCTAATTCTTCCAGATTTTGGCAGATGACGGATTCTTCCTCAAAATTTTCTTCAACCACGTACTGTGGAACAAGAGGAACGAGAAGAGTTCCGGTTGATGTAGAAATATTCAATATGGACTGCATGGCATTGTCAATGATATTCATCACAACACCAATATGCTCACCATTTATGTCATATACATCAAAATGAAGTAAACTTACTTCGTCATCTTTTTGCGGGATTAAATTCTCGGCGAAATCTGTTTCCAGATACACTCCGCTGTTTTTTAATCCTTCTGCCGCTGAGCGATCAGCGATATGTTCAAATTGTACAAAGAACAAAATTTCATTTCTTTTTTCCTCAGTTCGAATGTTTGAGATTCTTGCCGGGAAGTAGTCGCCCCTTTCATTCCGCAAATACACAACCGTTAGTTCGTTCAGGATATCCGGGTCATCAAATTCGAAAAGGATTTTGAGTTCACCATGGATTCCGTGGGTGCGATCAACGCGCCCGATCAAAGTAAAGGGTTGTATATTGGCTTCCTGATTCATAGGAGCCGGATTAAATTATCCTTCAGATTGTTTGCTTTCCCAGGCTGCAAGAACTGTTTTTCTAGACTCATCGTCAGAAATAAATCCTTTTAATGCATCCATATCTGTTTTATTGATATGATCGATAGCATCTTTTGCAGTCATGTCGTCGGAAGTTTCCGTAGAATTTGCTTCAGCTTTTGGCTCTTCAGCAACGTCTTCTTTTTCTTCTTCAGCGGGAGCTTCATCTTTAGTTTCTTCAGCAGGTGTTTCTTCAACAACAGCTTCTTCAGTAGCAGGCTCTTCCGTTGCTTCTGCAATTTTTTCTTCTACTTCTTCAGCAGCTTCTTTGGCTTCAACTTCAGGAGTCTCTGCTTCTTCTTCAGTAGTAGCTTCTTCTGCTACTTCCTCAGCCGGAGCATCGTCAGTTGTTTCTTCAGTTGCTGTCTCTTCCGCCACATCAGCAGTAGCTTCTGTCTCATCAGCTGTTTCTGCTTCAGTTTCTTCAGTAGCAGATTCTGTTTCTAATTCAACAGCTGCTTTTGCTGCTTTTTTCTGAACCTGATCTTTAAATTCTTTCTCTTCAGCTGCAAGAACGTTCTTGTGCTTATCTTTACGAGAGTCGTTATCGTCTTCTTTAGAGTCGCGGTAAGATTTCCATTCAGCTAAAGCGGCTTCGATTTCTTCTTCGTTTTTACCCCACATCATCAAATGACGCTTGTATAAAACACCTTCATTTCTAAGGATCTTGCGAACCGTATCTGATGGTTGTGCTCCGGTATCTAACCAGTAAAGAATGCGGTCTTCGTTGAGTACCACTTCTTTTTTCTCTGTTACGTTGTCATAACGGCCAACCTGCTCGATGATTCTTCCATCTCGTGCAACTTTGCTGTCAGCAACTACAATATGAAATATAGGTCGTTTTTTACGGCCTTTCTTTTGAAGTCTAATTCTAATCAATGTTGTTCTCCAGTGAGTTGTATATATATAATGTTACTTACCAATTGGTAAATTTTTTAATCCTTGAAGTGCCCTGCCCATCTTTCCCATTTTGGACATGGTCTTCATCATTTTTTTCATCTGTTCGAACTGTTTAATGAGATCATTGATCTCACGGACAGTAGTGCCAGAACCGGCTGCAATTCGTCTACGACGAGTTCCATTAAGTATTTCCGGATTCTGACGCTCCTCCGGCGTCATTGAATAGATAATAGCTTCAATCGGTTTGAAGGCATCTTCATCGATTTCGTTATTGTCCAATGCTTTGCTGGCGCCGGGGATCATAGAAACAAGATCGGTGAAATCACCCATCTTCTTGATCTTTTGAATTTGTTCGAGGAAGTCTTCAAGATCGAACTTATCAGAGCTAATACGGCTCTGAAGTCGCTTGGCTTCATCTTCATCAAATTCCTTTTGAGCTTTTTCAACGAGCGATACCACATCTCCCATACCAAGTATGCGTTGTGCCATACGGTCGGGGTAGAACGGGGATAGAGCATCCAGCTTTTCGCCGGTACTCACAAATTTGATCGGTTTATTTACAACAGTTTTTATAGAAAGCGCAGCACCACCTCTGGTGTCGCCATCTAACTTGGTAAGAACTACCCCGTCATAATCGATCCGCTCGTTAAACTCTTTTGCTGTGTTAACCGCGTCCTGACCGGTCATCGAATCAACAACAAACAAAATTTCATGAGGATTTACGGCTTTCTTAATTTCCGCAACCTCATTCATCATTTCCTCATCTACATGTAAACGTCCGGCAGTATCAATAATAACGGTATCCATTGCCAAACTTTTTGCCATTGCGACAGCTTCTTTAGCTACGCGAACGGCATCTTGTTGTTCAATGGAGTAAACCGGCACATCAATTTGGGATGCCAGAGACTTAAGCTGATTTACGGCAGCAGGGCGATAAACATCGGCGGCAGCAAGAAGAGGATTCCTTTTATGCTCCTGCTTGAGGTATCTGGCTAACTTACCAACAAAGGTAGTTTTACCGGAACCTTGTAAACCTGCAATAAGAATTACAGTAGGTGGGGTGTGTGCAACTGCGATATCAGACTTTTCGCCACCAAATGTTTCAACCAACTCATCAAATACAATCTTTGTAAATTGTTGACCTGGATTAACACTGGTAAGCACGTCTGAACCGAGTGCATTTTCCTGAATTTTTTTTGTAAACTCGCGAGCAACCTCATAGTTAACATCCGCATCCAATAAAGCACGACGAATTTCTCGTATAGTTTCAGCAATATTTACATCGCTGATACGAGCTTCGCCTTTCAGGTTTTGAAAGGCTTTATCTAATTTTGAGGATAAACTATCAAACATAGGTTTTTAAATACTGTTTTAAACAGAATACTCCGCTTAGTTCAGAGCCGATAAAAATACGGGATTATCTCAGTCTTATCAACATTAATGTGGATAAAGTTTTTGCACATGTTTGCATTCGGGCAAAAGCAACGCCAAGACTTATAATTATTGATATACAGGTAAAATTTTAAGCAAAACCACCATCTAGTTTATATCTTAAATCAAAAAAAATTGTTCAAAGATAAAGCCTGGATCTACGATCACGATGAACCGCTCACCCGTTATTCCTTAGGACAGAAAGGAAAGAACCCGTTGATCTGCTTTGGAGTGAATCCAAGTACTGCTGTTCCCGGAAACTTAGATCCAACTGTGGCTTCGGTTGCTCGCTTTGCAAAGGCTCAGGGCTACGACGGATGGTTGATGTTCAATTTGTATCCGCAACGGGCTACCAATCCGGATAAAATGCACAAGAGCTTTCAGAAAAGGATTCATGATAAAAATGTGGAGGCGATTCGCAAACTGCTGAATGATCTGCCAAGCGGATTACATGTATGGTGTGCTTGGGGAACACTGATCGAAAAACGCCCGTATTTATCACGTTGTCTGAAAGATATCACTGAAGTTCTGATCGAAAATAAGTGCAAAAATTTCACACGGGGAAATATCTCCAAAGCCGGTCACCCGCACCATCCATTATATTTAAGAAAAGAATCCCTGATGGATGCGTTTGATCTTGATCAATATATTAAAACCATCCACGAGCGGTAGCGAAGTGGTCTCCCATTCACCGCCTACATCATCAGATTGCTTTGTCATCCCGAATCCTCGGGATTCCTCGCAAATGGGCAATAGTATCATTCTATTTTAGGACCCCAAAACCGATCTTTATTCCAATTTTCTGGATTGTGTTTTATGTATTCCCGTATGTAGTATAAGGATTGTTCATTCCTGATGATTTGATCGTAATAATTTCGTTGCCAAATTTTGGTTCCGGGTGTTTGGTTAATAATGTTTACTTGTTTGGGTTTATTATTTCAATAATGCCGTGTACATGATTCGGCATAATAATGAATGCATCAACACGCGTATTCGGATATCGATTATCAATCGTATTCCAATAATCCCGCGCAATTTCCCCTAATTCATTCAAATACATTTTTCCATCATGCACATCCCCAAAAATGTGCTTCATATTCTGCACACAAATGGTGATGAAATAAAATCCCGGACGGGAATAATCGTATCCCTGTAAACGAATGGATTGCCGGTTTGGAAGTTCTCTGTAACTCATAACACCAGTAAGTCAGGTTGAGAGGTAATTCTTTACAAAATCCAAAGACCTACGTAATCCCTTACCAGATTGTACTTCCGGTATAGTTCGCTTTTCCTCGAAAAAAGAGGAGAAATCTCGAACGTATTCAAAATCATTGTCATCGAGTCCTTCCCCTTATCCAAGGGGAAGACAGAATGGGTCAAAACAAATTGCTTGCGTTCTGTATCCTGTACTTACCTTAAGGAGTGCAAAGCGCCTCCCATTCACTGCCCGCATAATCAGATTGTTTCGACTATTTATGAAAAGCTTTCAATTACACCGACATAGACAATGAGTTGACTTCGCACAAGGGGACTTACTTTTGTCTTGATACAAAAGTAACAAAAGATCAAGCCGAAGTATTTAAGACGGGTTCACTGATCCTGCGCTGAATAATCCTAAAGGTCTTCGTTCATTCTGAGAAAATTAGTACACCTTTCACCTGAAAGGATTATTCCTGCTTCGCAGACGCATCCGGATCACGCTCTCTCCTCCGTCTTAAATACTAAGGGCGAAATTTTCTAGAAGTACCACTACTAAGTTGTCAACGAATTAGTTGACGCCTACAATCCCTATTCCTCGCAATGGGAATATAAGAAAAGGTTTGAATTCCTTCTCTATATTGATACTATTCTTCAAATAAATAACCTACCAAAAAGTATAATGCGCTATCTACTTATTCTGATCTCTGTACTGCTTTTCAATTGCTCAGAAACTTCAAATGAACCACCAATAGATTGGGGAGAATCGCCTTGGCCGGAAATTCGGAAGGAACGGATTTCCACCCTATTGCCGCAAGCCATGGAAGCTGCTGAGGTTGATATTTGGCTGGTGATCTGCAGAGAGAATAACAATGACCCAATTGCCGATCATATCGGGGGAGAAAATGCAGGAGGAACTGCAGCCTTTCTATTTTATGTGGATGAAGATGGTTTTCATTCCAAAGTGTACTCACCATCCGGAGAATCAACGGCGCTGGATGAATTGGATATTCATGATGAGGTGATCCCGGTAGAAAGAGGAAAATCGGCCGTTGAGCAAGCGGTGGAATTTATCAGAGAAAAAGACTTTAAGCGCATTGCTGTGAATTCATCTTCGGGAAATGCTCAGGCGGATGGATTGAGTTACACCCAAAGAACAAACCTGGAAGAAAGATTGGGATCAAGTTTTAGCAAACGACTGGTTTCTTCGGATGAACTAATCTATGAATGGCTATCTATAAAATTGCCTGCTGAGGTGGAGATCATGAAAAAGGCAGCAGAATTAACAGCGGCGTGGCAACTGGAAGCCTATGAAATGATAGAACCGGGCGTTACTACCGATGCCGATGTCGCCGCATTTCTGGATGCAAAGATGGAAGAATATGGAGTGGGCGAAGCTTGGAGTCCTACTCAAAATCCGAATGTAAACTCAGGTCCTGATCGTGGTCATTCTCACGCAACCGAAAAAATAATTATGCCCGGAGATGTGATTCAAACAGATTTTGGAATCAAATTATACGACCGATGGGTGAGCGATATTCAGAGATTCGCCTATGTGTTGAAAGAAGGAGAAACCGAAGCGCCGGACGACATTCAGTTTTATTGGGAATCTGCCAGAGCCGGAAACCGTGCAGCTTTTAATGCCATGAAGCCCGGAGCGAAAGGAGTGGAGGTTGACGCTGCACAACGGGAAGTGATGAAAGCCAATAATTCTGAATATGTGCCGTGGAGCACCGGTCACCCGGTGGGATATGTGGCTCATGATACCGGACCAAATTTAGGTGGTTCCCAGTCCCCGAGCATTCGTCCGGCAGCACAAAAGATCCTGAAGCCCGGAATGGTCTTTGCTTTCGATGGTTTCCATGCTTGGAATCTGACCGACAGTACCACCAAAACGATCAGCGTGGAAGAAATGGTGGTGATCACCGAAACCGATGCCCGATGGTTAATAGCCCCGCAGGAAGAGTTGGTTTTGGTGGGAAACTAGTTGAATAAATGCCACTTCTTTTAGTTTCAACTTAGTGCACCAACTGTTACTTTCTGTGCTAGAGCAACACGTACAAAAATAAGCACATGTTCTATCTGTTGGAATATTAAATATGACCTGTATGTAGTTAAAAAAAAATACGATGAGGAAAGAAGAGCAAGTAAGTTTTTTATTATATACATCAAATCAAGGGGATATACGAGTTGACGTTGCTTTAGAAGATGAAACTGTGTGGCTTTCTCAGAAAGCGATGGCGAATTTGTTTGGAGTATCAACACCGACTATAAGTGAGCACTTAGCAAATATATACGACACCCTAGAATTAACAAAAACAACAACTGTTCGGAATTTCCGAACAGTTCAACAAGAAGGGGATCGGGAAGTAACGCGCAATATCGAATACTATAATTTAGACGCAATTATATCAGTTGGATATAGAGTTAATTCAGTTGAAGCTACTCAATTTCGTAAATGGGCTACAAAAACGTTAAGGGAGTTTTTGATCAAGGGTTTTGCGATAGATGATGAACGTTTAAAGCAAGGCAAAACGCTCTTTGGCAAAGACTACTTTGATGAACTGCTGGAACGTGTTCGGGAAATTCGTGCCTCGGAGCGACGATTTTACCAAAAGATCACCGACATTTATGCAGAAGCTAGTATTGATTACGATCCAAGTGCAGAAATTACTCGAACCTTCTATAAAACGGTTCAAAACAAATTGCATTTGGCAATTACAGGGAATACTGCTGCTGAATTAATTAAAGAACGAGCAGATTCAAAAAAGCCAAACATGGGCTTGAAAACTTGGAAAAAAGCTCCCAAAGGAAAAGTGCTCAAAAGCGATGTGTCTGTTGCCAAAAACTACTTAAAAGAAAAAGAACTAAGTGGGCTTAATAGAATCGTATCTATGTACTTAGACTATGCAGAAAATCAGGCAGAGAGACAGATGACTATGACGATGCAAGACTGGGTTGAAAAACTGGACGCCTTCTTAAATTTCAATGATTATGAAATTTTGAAAAATGCAGGTAAGGTTTCAGCTAAGGTAGCCAAGAAGTTAGCAGAAGACGAATACGAGAAATTCCGACCTATACAGGATAAAGCCTTTGAATCAGACTTTGATCGGTTGGTTAAAAAGACGAAAAAGAGAAATAACTAACTATAATAACCATTAGCGTAGAGGAAATGGTGGTGATTACCGAAAACGGCGCAAGATGGCTGATCGCTCCGCAGGAAGAGTTGGTTTTGATTGGGAAGTAATCTCAGAAAATAAACTCTATACAAACAAGCATTAAAAACTTTCATAATTAATGTTTGTTAGGGTTTTGGCATTAAATTAAGGTCGGAAATTTAGCATACATTAAAAGGGGGGTAAATTAATGTATAGGGCTTGGAATGCAATTATTTTAAGGTTACATTCTTGGCATACATTAAAAAATATAAATTTTAATGCCTGATAAAGAACTCTATCCAGTCAATCCGGACCGAACAACACCATGGAATTCGCTTCCTGAACTTCCTATCCATAGCGGGTTGTATGAAAATCTGGAGATTTATAAGCAATTGGGAAAAGCAAAAGAAGCTCTGGCTCTGTTAAATGGAAGAAGCATTGCTATTCCAAATCAGGGAGTTTTAATCAATACGATTACATTGCAGGAGGCAAAAGACTCCAGTGCGATTGAGAATATTTTTACTACTGAAGACGAGCTTTACAAAGCTTATAGTGAAGATAAAGCAAACCAACCGTTGAGTGGAACGGCTAAAGAGGTGCTGCGTTATCGTGAAGCTTTATGGGAAGGTTTTCATTATTTGAAACAGAAAGAAGAATTTGATCAGGGTTACTTTACCGGGGTTTTCAATCAAATAAAAGAAACAACAGAAGGATACAGATCTCCGGTATCCAGAACGTATATTCGACAAGGCGGGAGCGGACCGAATGCAGGAAAACCCGTGTACACTCCACCAAGAGGTCCCGGAATCATCGAGCAAAAAATGGAGAACTTGACAGCTTTCCTAAATGGTGAAATTAACGAACCGGATGAGGTGTTATTAAAACTTGCCATTGCACACTACCAATTCGAAGTAATACACCCTTTTAATGATGGCAACGGAAGGACAGGTAGAATTTTGATGATCCATTACCTTTGTAAAACGGGTCTTTTGGACTATCCGATCTTGTTTTTGAGCAGATATATTATGGAACATAAAGACGATTACTATGATTTGCTGTCCGGTGTTTCTCAGCGGGGAGACTGGCAGTCCTGGATACTGTATATACTAAGAGCTGTTGAATATACCTCCTCCTTAACATTCCAAAAGATCTCAGACATACTTGTTGCCAAAGATGATATTCTTGAAATGATAAAAAAGGAAACCTCTATTCGAAAAGCGGAAGATTTAACAGAGGCGCTGTTCAGCCAGCCATTCACAAAAGTAAATCACCTTACAGACACAGGGTTGTATGCCGAAAATACAGCAAGAGATTATCTGGCAAAATTAGTAGAGCTTCGATTGCTGGAGAAGAAAGAGATAAGCGGAAAACATTATTATCTGAATACAGAATTGAAACGTATTTTGGCTTACTGATCCGGGCTGATCGTGATAGAAGAGATGGTAGTTATCACCAAAAACGGAGCAAGATGGTTAATTGCTCCGCAGGAAGAGTTGATTTTGGTGGGGTGAAAAGTTAACACAGGATCCATGTTTTGTCTTCATTTTGTTTAACTACACCCTCAATTTCCATAATGGCAAGTAAGGTTCTTGGAATATGCCCCTCATGCCCTTTATGACCAGTATAAATTCCTAATGCACGACCAATTTGTGCATTAGTCATTCCATTTTCTTTTTGATTAGAAAGCAATTGATAAATCGCAGATTTTAAATTAGAAATTGCTATTTGAGCTAGGTGATAAGGTGGCATAGTTAAAAATAATTAGTTGTTTTCAAAATTGTAGCTTGGAGAAATTGATTCATATTCAATACCGGCAAAAGTCTTAAGTAATGCTTCAAAAATAATTTTTGCACCTACCGGAGGAACTGCCATACCTATTTGTTTCCGTACTTGCTCTTTACTGCCCTTAAATACAAATTTATCAGGAAAACTTTGTAACCGAGCTCTTTCTCTATTTGTTAAAGCTCGGCACTCTTTCCAATGATAAACATGCGTTCCACCACCACCACTACCTGTAATGGTATACGAGGACTTTTCAGGATGCAATCTTTTATAAATATGGCTCATTTTGGCACTTACGCAGTTCAGCTTGCACTTTTTTATTCTAGTCAGTATTTCTTCATCTGATAAACCTTTTACTTCTGATTCATACCAAGGTAACTCTTTGAGAGCATTACGTCTTTTTATAGTAGTCATCGTGACTAATTCATCAAGAAACCAAGCATTTTTCCAGGGTGGTGTAAAAAACAACCTGTCTATTACATTTTCACTTTGACGAGTTTTTTTAGTGTTAGTAGTAGAATTGTTAATTTTTGGTGCTAAAGCTTTTTTTGAAGTAATGTGATTATCGGGGTGAGTAGGTGCGGGTACTTTAAACGTTTTGTTAAAGTCTTTTCTAATTCCAACAATTAAGTATCTATGCCTGTATTGTGGGACTCCATAATCTTCAAATTTATATAGATGAACTGATAAGTCGTATCCGTGTTTACCTGCAGCACTTAATTCTTTAAGTATTTTTCTAAATGCTTTTCCAGCATTTGAAGAATGTATACCACTCACATTTTCAGCAACAAACCATTTAGGATTGCTGTGCTCAATCGCATGGATTCCTGCTTTATATAAATTACCATATTTGCCCTGCATACCTTTTTGTTTGCCAACAAGACTAAAATCATTGCATGGAAAGCCAAAAGCTAAGGCATCAATTCTTTCAAAATCCAATATAGTTTTATGACCATCTTTAGAAACACCATTTGCAAAATCTATGGCGTCACACTCTATACCTTTACCTAATTTATTGGCATCATAAGTTGCAATAGCATCAGGATCTTTATCCACACCCCAAACATGCGAAATTGAATACTTTAATTTTGATGAAGTTTGAGACTTAGCAAGTTTTGCTCCCAAAGCCATACCACCAGGTCCACAAAATAATTCACCAAGCCTAAAACTAATTTCCTTTGACAAAAAATCCCTCCTCTGTTGCTTTATCTTCAAGCTGCAATATTACTCTGCATTGTTTTTCCGAGGGTGGTGATGTGTTCATTCTTGAGGTAGTTGCAAGAATAGACATCTCTTTATCACTAAATATCTTTGACTTAGAAGCCCAGCTATATAATTTTGACCAGTATTCTTGACCCTTATTATAGACTTTAATTTGAAAATTAATTTTGTTTAAGATTTTTTGGTCTCTTTTGGCGTGTTTCTTTTTGTGTTGAATCTCTGACGAATCTATAAGCTCTTCAATAACAGATTGACTCAAAGTAAAGGAAAAATCTTTTACTCGCTGCCAACAAACTGTTTTTTTACAATATTGTGTGACGTTTTCTTCTGTGTCAGTAATAATATTATTTACGAATTCAGCTAATTCTAAAAGCTGGTCTTGCAATACAGTACTTAACTTTTGTTTTTGCCAAATTCCCATTAGATCAACAAATTTTCCCTTCCGCGAAACTTCATGATTGAATTTTGCAAGTGTATATGTAACAATATTTGCTTTGTACCCACCATACCAATCTTGACGCATCAAGTTTTTATCTAAAAATTTAAACATGATGGTTTTGGCAATTAATTGCTTGAAATACATTTCATTAAACTGTAAATCGTTTTTGTCCCACAAACCTGGAGAGTCATCTTTACCACTTATTTCCTCTGCAAATTTCCCAAAGTTCCACTGAGCTCCCTTACTTACAAAATGAGGCATTTTTGCAAATGAATTTTCAAACTTTGCTAGGTCAGTTTTTGTAAACTTTTGACTTTTAGGATTTCGAATTTGAAACTTCTTTTTCTGAGATTGAGTCATTTTAGCCTGTCTGTTAGCGTATTGTCCTCTTGCCCGCTCATAGAACCAATAAGTTTCTGTTAAGCTGCCATCTGCTGAAGGAGCTAAAATTCTTCTTGAAAAATCTTCTATTCTTTTATGAAACGGATGATTACTAAAGAAATCAGAATTACTAACCCGGTTCTGAGTATTTGCAAACCTCGATATTTCAGGCACAACCTCGTTAACTAACTCAGGTTTGATAACAGTCATTTTGACCTGTACATAAACCTTGCTTAAATCAATATTCTCTTTATTCTTCTCTTGTAAATAAGACATAAATATAGAGGCTGTTGTTTGTCCACCATTTACAATCTGTAAATTCTTGACACTTTGCATTCTGCCATTTTCAACTTCAGTCTTTTCTGCTGTTACAGTTAGGCCATTATTGTATGCAAAAAACATATCAGGTTCATTTTTTATGGTATTTCTAATACCTTTGTTTACTTTTCCCCTGAATTGAAGAAAGGTCCTGACATTTTGTTCTAGTAAACGTTCACCATATTTGTCATAAACTTCAGCCAGTAATGATCCTGGCAATGCTAACAAATATGATTTACATGATTCTGAATCGGTAAAAGCTGGCAGATATTTGATACCACCATCAACAAAATCTGAGAAATTGATAATAATATCCTCCTTTTCCTTACCGGATTCCTCGATCCTTGCTCTTCGGCTTATATCCCATATGTCATAGGAAGATTCAAAGCCTTCTATTGATCTATCGCTGATTCCTTTAAACCTGGAACTAAAACTAGCATTGGAAAGCAGATAAAATTTGACCTTCCTTATTTTATGTTTGTTTTTTGCAATGTCTCTTGCAGTTCCATAAATAGGTAATGACTCTTCAAGATCTTGATAAAATTCTTCAGTAATTGCTTTAAAAAAAAATCGTTCAGCTCGTTTTAGGAAAGTATCTGCGTCTGTTTGGGTTAAGCTCCTTAATTCTTTAGAAGGTGTAAAGTCACAAATGAATAAACACAGCTCTTGTTTGTCTTTATTATAGTTCCAGGCATCAACTCTAATCCCTTGATGAGTTTTTTTATAAAAGCAAGAATCATACGATTCAATTACAGCTTGATCCACCAAAAAGTCACACATTTCTTCAGTGAATTGCTCTTCTGTGAAATCTGCTTTTGACCCTGCTCGTGCATAGATATCTTGCATGTAATCATTGTAAAATCCAATAAACTCCATATCAATAAGCCCACTTTTTTAAATCGATTTCGAATGGAGCACAATCCGCTAAACATATACTGTAATTAATTTTAGTAATTCCAGGTTTTATGTCCGAAGGAATAATTCTCGGAAAATTATCAAGCACTTTAAAAACTTGAGAAGCAGATATCACATAATTGAAGTCATTATATTTTTCATTATATATATAACCTGCTTCAATAAGTAGGTCTTCAAATCTGTTTATTGATGGTGAAGATTCTCTATTAAGCAGGGTGTCTAATTGCCCTACCAACTGGTTCAAATTTACCGATTCACTGTTTTCTAGATCTGATTTACCCATTGTAACTACGTAAAGAAATAAATCTGGTAATTGGGAATAAAGCTGATCAGCAGATGATATTTTAATACTTGGAATTGAACCTCCCATTTGGCATTTAACTTCAACTGCAATTTGGTTTATGTTAAAATCTTGTGGTGACCCTTCAGGACCTTGCCAAAATTTTATCGCGTCTGTACTACCATATTTAGGGATCAATTGATTTCGAATAAAGAGCAATTCACCTATTAATCCTTTTATTTTTTCTTCAGGAAGTATATCAAGCCGCTTATTCTTTAGAAATTTTTGCCATCTTCTTAGCCTAGTTAATATAACCCCTGATGCGGTTTCTGGGGTTTTAGAGGTCTCAGTTGCTCTTAAAAGGTCTTGACAAAGAGAGTAAAACAATTCCCAGTTATCTTTCTCTTTTAGGATAAGAATTAGTCGAGAAATTTCTTCCGAGGACCTATTTGCTATTGTTTCAATACCCTCAAGGCTTGGAGGGTTTTTGATAATTACATTCGAATTTGATGGGTACTCATAGACAAGAAGATATCTCCCCTTGTGATCTTTTGCCCAAAAAAGATCTAATGGGTGCTCACTATCAATCCGTGAAGCACTAACATCTCTTGTAGGTGCTATAATTGGTTCCCATGGATTTCTCATATTTCTCCAACTAAATCTTCATCAGTTTCTTGATCATCTAAATAGTTTTTTTTCCACCAAATAGTATTTGCTTGGAAAGATACTAGTGTCTTTGTTTCTTTTTTTCTTGTGCTATATGGGAACATTATACCATAAGCAATGACGCCATTTTTAAACAAGGTGGCCTCCTTATCTTTATGGTTTCTACAATCCAATAAGTGGATAATTAATAGCGGTATTTCCCGCTCGTTTGGGTCATCTAAATCTTTGAATTCTATTTTCTCTGGAGAAACTCTGCTGCTATCGAACTTTATTCCACCTATAATATATCTAGTCTCCCTTCTTACTCCAGCGCTAATTTTCTTTAAATGTTCTTGTTCAATTTTAATTTCATATGGCGAATTTGGGTTCGCAAACAAAACATTCCATTTGTCAATATTTTTTTCATCAGCTAACTGGTAGATGTAGTTCTTTAATGATCCTGAATCAGTTCTCGTTGACTCTGGATGATTCTCAAAATACTGAACAAAATTTATTATATGTTTGTAAGGAATATCTTCCCAAAAAATGTCATTGCCAGTAACTTTTGCTTTGGGGTATTCTTGCAAATCCTTATATAGTTTATCTGCTAATTTTAAATTATGATGAATTTTCTTTTTAGAGTTGTATAGCACAATTGTTTCATTTAGACCTGCAATATTTATTGTTCTTGTAATTGTTTTTGCTGTACGCATTTTATTTCTAGCAGTGACAATTAATGAATCAGGGTGATTACGAACAGCAAGTCCAAAGTCCATTGGTGTAATATCAAGGCCTTCATTTTGAAGCCTTTCCATTTTCTTAAACTCTAACCGGAGTTCATTTGTGGCTTTTGCAATATGCTCATACCAATCAGCAGAATCTTTTGTCATATAAATAGAGCATAAATCTTCATAACCAGGTCTATAACCAAACCATCGACCCATTTGCATTAGTGTGTCATACATTTTCGAATTTCTTAATATATATGAAGTTGATAACCCTTCTAAAGTGATCCCTCTCGACAAACTTAATCCACCAATTGCAATTATGTGTCTACCCTCCGGGTAATTTCGTTCGCTATAATCAATTGCTTTGAGGCCATTTTTTGAACCATTCACTTCTACAACTTCTACTCTTGATATTGCGGCATTCAATTTATTTTGGACATCTAGCCATAGAAACTCCTCAATTTTGAACTCATTAGACCATGTCTTAAATAAAGCCTTAATGTTGGGGTCTCTTAATGCGTCCTCTTGACTTAGTGAACTATAATTATGTACTGAATTTCGAATTTGTTTAAAATAAGAATCAACTAAATGCTTTGTTTGTGTTTGTATATTTGTAAATCGTGAGATATTAATTAGCATTGAATTACTTTTTGATACTTGTCCTCTTAAATATCTTATTGCACAAACTATGAAAAACCGTCGAACTGCTTCCTTAAGACTTTCAGGCAAATGATTAATTACATGGGTAATCTTATGATTAAAAGGCAAAAGATCCTGATAATCATCAATATCTTTGATTGGATTAGATTTTTTATCCAAAAATATTTTTTCGCTTCCAAAGTAATTAGATGGAGCGTCTAAAGTTTTAATAAAATTTTCGGGGAATAAATCGTTGACCATATCTTCCGGTGTATCAGGATTGATGAAGATATTTGCAAAAGGGGTTGCTGTATAACCTAAATAGTTATTTTTTGGGAAAATTGATAAAAGATCTCTTATTCTATCGTTTGTTTTCGTTGGGTCATAGTCTTCTTTTTTTGTATTTATCGAAGCATGATCTGCTTCATCATCAATTAGAAGCATGGGGTATTTCGACAAATCGAGGTTATTAGTCTTTAACCAATCAATCAGATTTTTTAAGATTGAAACATTTTTTTTGACGATGAAAATTATTGGTCTTGAATATTGTTCAATTTCAACCTGTCTTTTCATGGCAATTGATTTGCTAAAATCCGAATCAGCAGTTGTAATTGAAATAGGTCTAGATTTAAAATCTATATTTCCTACCCCAATCAATCTTTCTTGTATTGGTTTGTCAAATAATTCTAATCTGCTATCGGTCCCTATAATACCATAGTCTGCTCTTTCTTGAGTTTGTTTTCTTAATGAGTTCAATAAGCCAGCTAGTATTATCACAACTCTATAACCCGAATCTAAAGCTTTACAAACTACTGCTGAATAATTTGCAGTTTTTCCCGATTGTACATGTCCTACAACTAAACCTTTTCTACTCCAAGAGTTCTTATCCTTAGGATTTTGCAGAAGATTAAGTATGTCATCTGTTACTTCATCCATTGTATCTACTACATTTGTACCAAAACCATCTTCAATGAGTTGCTTTTTATATCTTTCCCAATAATACCAATCGATATTTTGACGATTTTGGAGCAACCATTTTTTGTGCTCCGAATTGTCTGTGATTGTTGAACCCAGCCCCATAGTCCACTGCGTTTCTTCCTCAATTATTTTAACAACCTTCCTAATTTCATCCTCCTCTAAAACATGACTAATTCCATATGCAAAGCTTTCAATCATTTTCCTTATTTCATCACGAGTTATGTTCTTCCGTACTCGCAATGATCTTCTTACTAATTCCAAAACTAGCTTCAACTGCTCATTCATAATTATATCCCTTTTCCTTGAATATCGATTTTGTGATTTCAATGTTAGATGCAAATGGTTGTGTTTCTAATATCACTCTTAAAGATTCAGAATTTGGGTACTCTTCTCCGATTAAATATTTCAGCATTATTTCAATCTTCTCTTTGTCTATGTTTATATTTTTTACAGATTCAGGTTTATCTGAAACGTCAGAATAGTATGATTCTCTTGGAAAGGAAGACTCAAGCATAGCTAAAATGCATGACATCAATTGGTTACAGTCTTCCGAATTTTGTTTTTGAAAACTTAGTATTAAAGGATGGTCTTTGTTAATCTCATAAAATATCTGATTTTCTTTTGCTATTCTTTTCCATCCTGGCACTTTAGAATCAGAGCTTATTTTTTGACCACGCTGTTTATAAACTCGTTTTCCCTCAAATTCTATTTTATTAATGATCCTTTTTAAGCCGTCACGAATTCCCGGAGGAGGAAAAGCGTTAGATTTTTTAATATCAATTCTCCAAAGGTGATCCAAAGTATTTGGTATATCTACTTTAACTCTTAATAATTTTGTGAGCTCTGCTTTTGGTATCAGCCTAAACCATGTGCCATATATTATCAATCGGCGATTCCGATAAACGTAAAAACCTTGTTCTTGAAGATATCCTCTTTCTCCAGCATATTGGTTCCACTCTTGCTTGTTAACTTTATTATGATGAGGAAGAATATATGGCTGTACGCTAATTCTTTCTTTTTCATATAGAAATTCCTCTTCATGCAATTCCGAAGCCTTAGAAGTATTAAAGGGATCAAATGCAGTCAAAGCATTTTGGTTAAAGAAAATATTAAGGCTTTGCTTTCCTGTTCTAGGAGATAAATATCTATGGAAGACTAATTCTAGGTGTTTTCTTACATTAGCAATGGCTTCATTAAACTGGCTTTCTTTTGATATTTTATCTTCTCCACCACCGAGTCTATCAAGTTTATCCCAAAAGACTATAGTTCCAGAGCTTAGTTTCCCTACATAATCGTTAGCTAGATTGTACAATAGACTTAATTCATCCGGGGGCCCAGTTTTTAAAGACCATTCATTATTAGTAAGGGAGGCTAAAAAGTCCAAATCCCATTGCGCACAATTTTCTTTGCTATTTTTTTTTGAAAAAACCGTTAAGCAACGGCATTGAGAAATTGAAGCCGTTTTCATTCCTAACCCAAACCTTCCCAGATCCTTATTATCTCTTTTTTCCAATGGATTCTGAGAAACAAATCTCATAGCATTTATAAGTTCATCGTAATCCATACCGTGCCCATCATCAATAACGGCTAGCCAAGGGTTTGCATTATTCCATGAAAAACGAACATGAATATTTTTTGAATTTGCCGTAATACTGTTATCAATTATATCTGCAATAGCAGTTTCAAGTGAATAACCAATATCGCGCATGGACTCAATCAATGAGTGTGGTTTTGGAGCTATTTCAATAGTTCTTTTCAACATATAATCAGTAACTTACGAAAATTAATTACATAAAAAGAGATAATTATTTCACCACCAAAACCACTTTCCCAATATTCTTCCGCTCTTCGATGTAGCGGTGAGCATCGCCGGCTTCTTCGAAGGTGAAGGTTTTGTCTACATGCGGGCGAACCCAGCCGTCCTCCACTCCTTGCAGGATAGCATTCATCCATGAGGCTGCTTTTTCGGATTCATGCCACAGGTGACCAAGATTCACGCCATACACACCACGGTTTTTATCCAACAGAGAAAGCGGTTTGAAAGTGGGCATGGCAATTACGGTTTTAATGAGTTCAAATTTTGCTCTCAAGCCTCCCGAAGAATTTATGCTGGCTACGGAGATTCCGAACATTCCCAGTCTTCCGGTTGAGCGTAAAGCACGATAGCTTTTTTTCCATTCATCACCACCCAGTGGATCAGTGATCAGTTCCACGCCACGTTTTTCAGTGAGTTTCATCAGTTCCTCAAACCAATCTTTGTTTCGGTAGTCGATGGCAAAATCCAATCCACGTTCTTTCAGGAATTCATGCTTGCGCTCGCTTGCTGTTCCATACGTTTTGGCCCCAATGTGTTTAGCGATATCGAGTTGTGCCAAACCAACGCCACCTCCGGCATTGTGGATCAGTACCGATTCTTCTTTTTTGAGTCCGCCCATGGCAACCAATAATGCCCAAGCTGTTAAATAAGTAACGGGAATGGAAGCGGCATCTTCAAAAGAAAGCTGTGCGGGTTTTTCATACACCTGCTTTTCTTTCAGTACCACTTGCTCGGCCTGACCTTTAAATCTGCATAAACCGATCACTTCTTTGCCGATCCAATTCTTATCAATTTCAGAACCAACATCAGTCACAATTCCGGAAACTTCATATCCCATCACACAGGGGGTTTTTGGTCCGTCGGGATATTGCCCTTTTCGGGCAAGGATATCAGCGAAATTAAGTCCGGCAGCTTTTACCTGAATGAGCAGTTCATCATCTTTGGGAGTCAGGTCGGGTACTTCCTGAACTTCAAGCACATCATAACTTCCGGTTTTGGTATAAACGAGTTGGCGCATGGTTTTTTAAATTGGTTTAATGGAGTGTAGGTAGTTTTAGGGAGAGGGGAAAGCACAAAAGCGAATGCGTGGGAAGAAACCCATCCCTGTCCCTTCCCTTCGCTGAGGGAAGGGGACGTTGTAATCAACATCAGAGTAGTGTTATAGAGTCTCCCTCCCTAAAGTTAGGGAGGGAACAAGGGTGGGTCAGGACAAGCACAGTTGCTTGCGGGCATAACTTTGGGAGGTTGGTTAAGCCTGAATTAAACTTTTTTATTCAGGACCCCATCTGTCTCCCTGTCTGCCGAACAGGCAGGCTCCTTGGATAAGGAGAAGGACTCGTTGATAAGGTTCAGAATAAGTTTCGAAATTCCCCTCCTTTTGAATGAGGGGAAAACTAGCTTGTACAGAAAATGTGTGCAGGAGTTTGGAAACCGAGTTTTTGTTTCATTTAAATATGTCAAAGCTAAAAGAAATATTTCCTCTAAAGCCAGAAAGCCCAGGACCAACTTCGTTCTCGTTTATGGAAAGTGTAGCATCCCGATTTTCTTTCAGATGAAAAGGAAATTGAGTGACTTGAATCAAATAACCAAGTTCAAGCTTTAGAATTACTGGAAGCTGATCGAATTTAAAACCGACCATTGGATGAAGACCAACATTTTGAGCAACAAAAGTCGAACTACTAGATACTTGTTCACCATTGGTAAGTCTGGCGTTATCTTTTAGCTCCAGGTTACTTAGTAATGCAGAAAGCTGAACACCTAAATAGGGATGAAATAGTTTTGTTTTCTTAAAATATTGTCCTGTAGAAAAACCAAGTTGGTGGGTATTTAATATTTGATCAGAAGTTACGGTTCCAGAGTAATCACTTACAGCAACACGTCCGCCAGTTGATGAATAAAGCCAATGAAAACCAACAAAAGTAGATACATCTTTTTTTCTAAGAATAGACAGCCCAAATTGAGGGCGAGCAGGATAACTGTCGGTACTTTTCAAAGGCAAGTTTGCATTCTCTATTATGTATCCCTGCAAAGAGGTCAGGTCAACAGCCCCAATATTTGCAACCCCTAAATGTAAATCAGCAGTAAAGGATTGCGCTTGCGACGAAATATGAAATAAAGAAAATAGTAATATGGACAGAGTAATTTTGAGCATTGGCTTTCTATTATTCAATATCGTAGACATCAATGATTTGATTTGTACGGCTTTCTATAGTCTTACTTTTTGTTATCAATCTGATTTCTGATGGAAGCTCGGAATCATATCCAAAGGTGACACTCGTATCAGTGATGCTTTCTATGTTAATTATGATATCACTCTTAGATTGTAAAGGAGCAAAAATTTCGTATTTGGCGAAACTACCCGGATACTTACAGCGAGTCCATTCCACTAAAATTTCGCTATCACTTACAACAACATTTTGTATTTGAGGATATTCATCTGAATAAATAAAAGGGTCGCTCGTTGTGTTTCCTTTCTCTGTGAGTACTGTTACGATATAAGAAAAATTTCCTCCAAGAAAATGTTTATCAGTTATACTCGAGACAGACTGGTCATCAACAACTCCATTTGGTATAAAACCTGTGTAAGTAATATTATTTTCTGTGTATTGTCTCGATATATAATAGTTTTTGAACAAAAGTCCCCGATAAGGTGTCCAATTGATCAAAAGGTCACCATCGGACTTTTGCATTTCTAAAATGCGTGGTGCAGATGGAGGATTGTTTTCTACAATGAATTGAATCGAATCTCTGTAAACTACATATTCGGACCCGAGTAAATCGGCTACATTTTTTCTTCCAGAATTGGTAGTGAATTCAAAATGAAGTGTATGAAAACCATCAGATATGGTATTAGTATTTAAGCCAATAGGTGTTGATCGATAGTAGCTGTCATCGTAATCTGCCCATTGAGAAAGGGTATCATTATCTAACCAATAATTCATTCCTTCCAAAAACTTGCCGTTTAATTCGATATCAAAATCTATTTGAATTCCACCATAAACATGTAAAGTGTCATCGATAGCAGCGCTTGGGGAAATGGAATAGCTAATATTGATAGGAGTAATATCTGTTTCTGAATTAATATAATTAGAGCCATTTGGGGAGTAAGAACATCCAAGAGTAATTAAAACAAAAAAAAAAGAAAACGATGCTTTTCATTATTGATAAGTGTTTGTACAAACTGGTGCTTGAACATAGTAAGGTTTTTGGATTTTTCATAGCGAGGTTATCGCTTTGAAATCACAGAAACGCAAAGAATATTCATTTTTGATCGCATCTGTCTCCCTGTCTGTCGAACACCTTAGATTACTAAGCATATAATCTGAGTATTATACAGATTGTGCTACAAAACAATAAGCTAGCGAGTAGCGCTCCATTGTCGGCAACAGAAGTTTGGTTCTATCTGCCTATTAGGAACTACTCGCTATTGTGAATCCTAGGCCTGTATAAGAAGTTAGCAGAGCACTGCTAAGGTGTTTAGGATAAGGTTCACTGCTTATTTCATCTTAACTCAATGTAGGTATAGCCATGAATTATTCATACTACCTTGGCATCGATATTAGTAAAAATCATTTGGACTTATCTCTAATAGACTCCTCTAATTTTCGCCAAGACTACCACTGTCTTAATACAGCCGAGGCTGTTTCTGAGACGCTACTTCAAATTAGCTCTACTCATAACAAACTATTACTCTGTGCAGAGTTCACCGGAATGTATGGGTTTAACTTGATACAGGCAGCTTTGTCATTAAAGCTCTCATTATGGATGGAGAACCCTGCTCAAATCAAATATAGCAGTGGTATTCAACGTGGAAAGAATGATCCCGTTGACGCCTGGCGGATCGCTTGCTATAGTTTACGTTTTTGTGATCGAGCACAATTAATGCGTGTTCAGCACGAAACTATTGAGCAGCTAGCTTATCTGGATAGTGAGCGTACACTTTTAGTTGCAGATCGAGGTAAATATAAAGCCCAATTGAGCGATCAACAGGGATATATGCCTGCGCATATTTGGCAAGAAAAAGCCCACCGGCTACAACAGCTAATACAAAGCTTTGAGCAACATATTACTGCCATTGAACAACGCATGCTCTCCCTTATTGATGACGATGAGATGCTTGCTCGGCAAATGGAGCTTTTGCAAAGCATTCCCGGGGTAGGCCCGCGCCTGGGATGCTACATGGTTATTGCCACACAAGGTTTTTGCCGGTTCAAAAATGCCAAAGCGATCTGTTGTCATGCAGGTATTGCCCCCTTTGCTCATCATTCTGGAGATAATACACACACCAGAGCTAGAGTTTCGCATTATGCAGATAAACGATTAAAGATGTTGCTACATCTAGCTGCTTTATCGGTCATACAACACCCTGGAGAATTAAAAACATATTACCAACGAAAATGCGAGGAGGGAAAGTCAAAAATGAGTGTCATTAATGCCGTAAGAAGTAAACTGGTACACAGAATGTTTGCCGTTGTTATGCGGGGAGAAAAATATGTGCCTGACTATTGATTTTACCATAAGAATAGGCAGGCTCCTTGGATAAGGGGAAGGACTCGTTGATAAGGTTCAGAATAAGCTCGGGAATTCCCCTCCTATTATAGGAGGGGCGAGCTGTGTAGGAAAGGAAATACGATGAGAAGTTGGGGAGGTCTGGAAAAGAAAAAGGAATAATAATTTGGTTTATAAATCAGCCTGTTTTTTTTGACCCCATCTGTCTTCCCCTTGGATAAGGGGAAGGTCTCGTTGATAGATTTTGAATAAGCTCGGGAATTCCCCTCCTGATGCAGGAGGGGCGAACTGCCCATTAAGAAAAATGTGTGCAGGAGTTGGGGAGGTCAGAACAAGCGAAGGAATCAGACACATTTCATGAGATCACTTCGCTATCGCTCGGGAATGGAATTAAGAATTGTTTCCTTCTGCGAATGAAATGAAGCGTCTCCTATTGTCTACTTTGATCAAAAATCATCCCGCCTCGATGTATCGGAACCCTTGAATAATCTAGAACGGCAGATCATCGTCCATGTCGTCGAAGTCTTTATCGAGGGTAAAGCCTTCAGTACTTGGCGGTGGCGGAGCTTGTTCCTGTTGATTTGCTGAACCTTGTTCAACTTTCCAGGCTTTTACATCGGTGTACCAGTTGCCTTTATATTCACGGCTTTGCAGATCTATGGAAACGGTAAACTCAGCATTTTCCTGAACAGCTTGTGCATCAATATTATCTCCCCATTGTGTAATACACACTTTACGCGGATATTTGCCCGGAATTTCTAAAATAAAATCACGTTTTCTCCACGGGCCATTTTTCCCTTCACCTGATTGCTCTTCTAATATTTGTACGACTCGACCTTGTAATTTCAGATCCATTTTCAGCTATTTTTTTGAATTTATATAAAGATATAGGTTTAATAGCTCGAAGGCGAATAATGCTTTAAAATTAGGTAAATATGCTCTAAAAATTAGGAAGAGATAATTTGCAGAAACCATAGTAAACAGTATTATTATTGAAATTTAGCATCTGATAAATGTACGTTAGGCTTTTTATTTCAGGATTATTACTACTGTTTGTTGCCACTGATCTATCGTCTCAGCCAACATTCAAAAAGACTCGGTACGCCAAAGAACAAGGACTGTCTCATAACACTGTTTTAGGGATGGAAATGGACGACAGGGGATTTCTTTGGATTGCTACATTGGATGGGTTGAATCGTTTTGATGGACTGGAAATGAAGGTCTACCGCCCTGATGAAAGCGATTCTCTTTCATTGTCGGATGGATTTATCCATGGAATCCATCAACATGAAAGCGGAAATTTGTGGGTGAGCACCAGAGATGGAGGATTGAATATCTTTGATCCCGTCACAGAATCGTTTCGAAATTTTGATCATGACGATTCGGAATACAACAACTTCCCAAGCAGGCAAATAAGTCTGTTGCATAAAGACAGCAATGAGAACTACTGGATAAGTTTTTTTGGAAACAGCACAGGAATACTGGAACCCAACACAAATATCTATCACCCTGCAAAAATAGTTGATGGAGTAACCAAAGAGAGAAAAGCTTCCGTAAATGCCTATTTAGAATTTGCAGACGGAAGCATGGTCATGTCTACATTGAACGGATTATTTTATTTACCGGAATCGGAAGTAAGCAAGTTTGTAAATGATCCTTCATCTGAGGAAAATATAATTGCGACTTCGATTCCATATTCCCAATCAGAACCCTTTCCCAATGCAGGGAATATGACCGTAGATTCAAATGGAGATCTTTGGGTGAATTTGATTACTTCAGGGCTAGAGAAAATGGACCCAAGCTATATTCCCGAGTTTTTAAGAGTAAGTATCAACTCAGGAGTAGTACAAAACACAGCTCACAGACTCGTTATTGAAAGAGATGGCTATCTTATTTCCGGCTATCTGAATAACCAACTGCTTTTCGTAAATCTGGAAACCGGTAAGCAGACAATATCAAAACTAGATCCGTCTATTAATTTACAGGGAGCCACTTATATATTTGAAGACAGACACAATGAACTTTGGGTAAATACCTGGGGAGCGGGTTTTTATAAACTGGAGCAAAAAAAAGGAATATCACTCTTAAATAATAGCACAGCTGCCGGAAGTTTTGAGTCAAATTTTATGCTCGGTTTCGAAGAAGATGAAGGCGGGTTTTGGATAGGATCCGGTGCAGAAGTATTGTTCTATGATTTTAAATCCGGAGCTGTTTCATCACTAAATGATCGGTTATCAAACACAAAAGTAGAAGGAATCTGGAGCTTTGAAAAAGACGCTCTGGGACTTTGGATGGTTACAGTTGAAAAGGGACTGGTGTTTATAGGTTCAAAAGAATTGAAGAAAAGAAATGGACTTAAAGCTCAAAGATTTAACAAACAGAACAGTGTAATTAAAAGTAAGAATCTGCATGACGTTTTCAGAGATTCCAGGGGATGGCTTTGGCTGGGCTATGAAGGAGATGGAATTCAAATTATTAAAAACCCTGAAGCACTAATATCGGGAGGAATTCTGAATGTGTTGGAGTTATCAGCAGAAAGTGAGGAAGAAATATCATCTGTTTCATCAAATTTCATTAGAGAATTTTATGAGGATAGCTTCGGAAATATATGGGTAGCTACAAATAACAGTGGTTTTGATAGATTAGAAATTCTTGGAGATCAGGTTTCAGCTATTCAGTCTTTCAAAAAGGAAAACGGGAATGAGTTTTCAATGCCACATAATGATGGTAGAAGTGTGTATCAACAAAATGATTCTACTTTTTGGTTTGCTACATATGGAGGAGGGATCGCCAAATGGAATTCTGAGGAAGATCAAATAACCAGATACACAACAGAAGATGGCTTGCCAAATAATAGCACCTATGGTGTGATTGGCGGAATGGATAAAAGATATGTTTGGACCAGTACAAACTCAGGATTAGCTCGATTAGATACAGAAACAGATAAGTTGGATGTTTTTACAGAAGCAGATGGTTTGCAAAATAATGAATTCAATACCGGTGCATATCTAAGTCTGTCAGACGGTAGGTTGGTATTTGGGGGAATAAATGGAATTAATATTGTTGATCCTTACGATCTTGCAGCTAATGATAAAATCCCCCCCGTTTATCTTACAGAAATAAATCTGTTTGGTGAGCCTCTTGATGCCGACACGTCTGCTACAATGCTAAAAAATATCGAATTGAAGTATGATCAAAATTTTTTGTCATTCACTTTTGCGGCGCTAGATTTCAAAAACCCAAAACAGAATCAGTTTGCATATAAAATGGAAGGCGTTGATGCGAATTGGGTCTATTCCGGAAACCGAAATTTTGCCGGTTATCCAAATATGGCGCCGGATGATTATATTTTCAAAGTGAAAGCTGCAAATAACGACGGTTTGTGGAATGAGGAAGGAGCGGCCCTTCGGATCAAAATTACACCTCCTTGGTGGCAAACGTTTTGGTTCAGAACATTATCACTACTATTGTTTCTAACAGGGATCGTAGTTGGCGTAAGATATCTTTCACAAAAAAGATTGAGGGAACAGATCAGGAAAATGGAAGTCGAAAACAAGCTCAGAAACGAACGTGAGCGAATATCAAGAGATTTACACGATCACGTGGGCTCACAATTAGCAAATATAATGTCAGGACTTTCTTTAGTGGATAAATACAATGAAATAGATAACAAGGAAAAGTCTTCGTCTTTGATGAGCTCTTTACGTGATGACGCTGAAGTAACTATTAAACAATTAAGAGAAACGATCTGGGCATTAAACCAAAGTTCGCTGGACTTATATACCTTTAAAGAACACCTTCAGAATTATTTTAAAAATCAGACTGCTTTTAGTGAATCGTTGAACATGAATTACTCGGTGGTTGATGAGAAGAATACGATTCTGAGCTCCACTCAGGCGTTGAATATCTTCCGAATCATACAGGAGGCGTCACAAAATACTCTGAAGTATGCCGGAGCCAGTAAAATTGATATAGATCTGGTTCGAAAGAATGGAATACTAAACGTGTTTATTAAGGATGACGGTTCTTTTAAAGGTGAAAAGAGTTCTTTTAACGGCGGATATGGTTTTGGAAATATGAAAAAACGTACGGAAGAACTTGGGGGAGAAATTAATGTAAATACCGAAATTGGCACAGAGGTTTCTCTGAGGATTCCTTTATAAATACCAAATTCGGGGTATAGAATTAAGTTGTGAAAAAACACATATTCTTAAAAAAGACGGGGATGGAAAGAAAAGAATCAGATAAAAAAATAAAAGTAGCAATTGTTG
Source organism: Balneola sp. (assembly GCA_965216175.1). GTDB lineage: Bacteria > Bacteroidota > Rhodothermia > Balneolales > Balneolaceae > Balneola. The sequence continues at coordinate 3,190,772 of OZ244140.1, read as the reverse complement.
AAGACCACGACATCTTCAGAAAAAGGTTGATGGAGCTATTGGGATTTTATGACACCCTGGATTTGATATTCACTGCTGATTCGGGAGAGCTTTGTTTAAAATTTATTGAACAAGCTGAAGAAGGCAGAGTGCCTAATGTTATTCTCATGGATATTGAATTGCCGGGAATTTCAGGCATAGAAACTACTTTTCAAATAAAGGAAAAGATAAAAGACATCGACATTATCATGTTTACTGTTTTTGAAGATGATGAGAGGTTGTTTGAATCTATTCAGGTTGGTGCTACGGGATATTTACTCAAAGATACGCCTATCGATACCGTAGTTTCTTCCTTAAAAGAAGTTCGGGAAGGTGGATCGCCCATAACTCCATCCATTGCAAGAAAGTTAATGGGGATGGTTTCAAAGCCGGAAAATAAAGGCGAAAACGAATCAGATATTATTCCTTTTGATCTAAGCCCTGCAGAGCTTAGAATTCTGGAACAGGTTATAGAAGGGAAATCGAATAAAGAAATAGCTGAGGTAGTTTTTCTAAGTCCCTGGACAGTCAAAACTCACATCAAGAACATATACAAAAAAATGCATGTTAATTCCAGAGCCGCGGCTGTACGATTGGCTTTGAAGCGAGATGTCATTTAACCTTTTTTCGATCGATAATACCCCCTTTGGGTGATTTATAATGATCTGATTTTGTTCGAAATTTAAAACGAAGCTCTTAATTGGGGCTGATTTAAATTTCAATTAATTAGATTCAAGATGAAGAAAATATCGTTACTACTTGTAGGAATGCTGCTTTTATCCTCACCACTTTTTGCACAGTTAAAGGTTTTAAACGACTGGATTGAGTCGCAATATATAAGTGCATCTCATAAAGCATTTATATATCAGGTTTCACCACAAACCAAAGCCGCAGATATGTTTCTAATACAAGCAGAAAGAAAAGCTGAAAAAGAGTTTTCTGAACAATTTAGAAAGTATAAAGGAAAGGCCACGATAAACACCGATACAACATGGACATTTTCAGAAGGTAAAATTACTACCGACAGCGCTTATGTTCCTCATGAATATTCCTACAGATGGACTGAGGGCGAAGAGTTTGAGAATTCAGTAACGAACTACAACTTCTTTAGATGGAATAGAGACAGTACCGACTGGTTTCCATTAAGAAGTACAAGATCATCAAAGTTTGAGTCAGATCCGGAGGATAGCAGCACTACATTATATTACCAGAACTTTCAAAGAGACCCGTATTACGGTACACTATTTCGACAAGTAAAGAATCCGTCGCAAGGTTCTGACTATGAAAGCTACCGAGATCAATACAGCCCGGTTGAGGGATGGTTTAAAAGCCAGCACACACTAAGCTATCAAGATGAAAATGGTTACGATACTTTAAGAGTAGAAGAACGATATAACCAAATAGATATGATCTATAGATTGGACTCGGAACAAAGAAATATTGCTAACGATAACTACTTTTTAAGTTCATATAAATACTTCAATAATGATTCTGTTAATGCTCTATATAGCTGGAGCTATGATTATACAAAACTTGGTGAAGGAGGAAGGTATGAATATCAAGTATCAAAAAGATTAGACTCGAATTCCGGTAAATTGGCAGGAAGAGACAGTCTTCAGTTTCTATATAATGATGACTTTGTAGAGGGTCAGGAATACGAATGGCAGGATACTGTTTGGGTGTTGAACAGGTTGTATCGTAGTTATCAGCGAACGTTTCCAAATCCAGATCCTAACGATGAATTTCATCCAACCATCACCCAGGTAGACTCGGTAATCACCTACAGCTTTTATCCTGATAGTGTGGCAGAAAACGGTGGTATCGTCATTGATGAAATAACATCAAGAAATGAATTTGACTATGATGCAAACGGTAATCAAGTGGAGATCAGAACCTACCAGCTTGTAGATGGTGAGCTGGAATTAAGAGCAAGAACTATTAGAACCTTTGAATTGATCGGGGAAAATTACGTGCAAACTCATCAGGATAGTTATGGACGAGATTTCCAAACAGGCATGCTTTACAGAAGCGGATTTTTTGATCGGTTTTATAACGAAGAAGGTGTGTATGAAGGAGATCAGGCGTTCACGCTTAACGCAGTAGGTGACACTTTATATGGTAGCGGAAATCAAACCAGAAGACTGGAGGACGGCACTACGGTTTATATCAGATTGAGCTATGATATAACTATTAAAAAAATGATTGTTCAAAATTATAGAGTAATTAAAATTGAGCAATATGATACTGTGGGAAAGTACACTAGTCAGAATTCGTACCTCGATCCAAGGTTTGATACAGGTTCCAGATCAATTAGTGCAGGAGGAAATTATCCAATCGTATTCAACGATGGTCCGGTTAATATTAATCTCGGAGATACGCTTACTTTTTATGTTAGCTCCAGGAATATTGATTTATCGATTCCCGATGTTGAGGTAACTAACATGCCTGCAAATGCAACGTTTGATTCGAATACCAAAAAATTCTACTGGGTAGTTGATGATGAAGAACCTATGCCAATGACATATACGGCAACCAGCTCAAAAGGAAGTACAAGCATTGATGTAATTTTTGTAAATGCGGAAGGTGAAGGCAGCACTGGTGTGAGTAACGAAGAAGAGTTGTTCGAAAAAGACAGCTTTACCCTTGCGCAGAATTATCCAAATCCGTTTAATCCAAGCACAACTATCAGTTTTGCATTGCCTCAAGCTTCTGAAGTAACACTGAAAGTATATAATATGCTAGGTCAGGAAGTTGCAAGGTTGGTGAATGAGCGTAGGTCGAGCGGTGTACAATCAATAAAATTCGATGCCGCCAATCTGGCAAGCGGAATGTATATCTATCGTCTGCAAGCTGGTTCATTTACAAGAACAAAGAAAATGATGCTTATCAAATAATTAGGATTTTTATAATAGAGGGATAATGGATCAGGGTCTGGTAGAAATGCCGGACCTTGTTTTTAACATTGTTTCTGAGTGGTAAGCAATAAAAAGGGCTTTTATTCGTAAAATATTTTTAAATAGATGTGAATATCTGCTAACTTGGGGCTTCAACTTAAGAGAGAGTTGATACAAGTAACTAACTTTATAATTACCCGACATGAAAAAAGGACTATTTATAGCAATAATTTTACTATTTGCTACAGCGTCGAATGCTCAACAAACCGATATAAAAAGATTCAATTCGATTGATAAACTCGATTTAAAGAATAAATCAAATGGCGAAAATGTCCCATATAACCTTAATGAAGATTTATTTTTAAAAGGAAATCTGCAGAAAAACGATCTTATTGAAATCGAGACAGTGGCAGGTCCAAAAACCGTAAAAGTTACCAGGGTTTCTGAGTTTGTCCCAGGCGCTATCTCAGTGCGTGCTGTAGCTGAAAACGATGAAAATCAGGTTTTTAGTTTCACATATCATATGGGAAGATTAAAAGGAATTTTCCATGAAAATCACAAGAAAACTCATTTCTTCAGGTTTGATCAAAAAAACAAACAAAATTATATTACTCAGAAGAAAGAACAAGAGCTACGATGTAATATGGAGCTCACGAGCCAAGATTTTCTACCCACTGCTTTTTCCAAAGAAAAGATTCAGGGAATAAAAAATAAGCAGATTGCTTCATCTGGTGCCGGGCCGGGAAATGTTATTAATGAAAATACTACCCTTGATGTTTTAGTGGCATATACTAGAAATGCAGAGAGTTGGGCTTTCTTGAATGGTGATTATTTTAACATTATTGGCGAAATTGCACAGGCCTTTAATTTATCTCAAACTGCTCTTGATAATAGCCGCATTCCGATAACTCTTAGAGTTGTTCATACTCACAAAGTAGATTATGATGAGGGGTTTGATGGCAGATCATCAGGAGAAAGGCTTACTCTTATGACGGCAGGTCCTGACTTCAATCCTTTCGGAGTTTCTGATGGTGAAATGGACGAACTTCATACACTAAGAGATCAATATGGTGCTGATTTGGTTACTTTGATGGCAGAAGTTAATGACACGGGTGGTATTGCCTGGAGACTTAACACTCGTACCGGATCTCCAAAATTTGGGTTTTCTTTAAATAGGGTTCAGCAAATTACATCAGGTTATACCGTTATTCATGAGATTGGCCATAATATGGGAAATTCGCATTCAAGAACTCAAGAGGTTCAAACGGCTCCAACTACAGGAGGTGTATTTCATGAATCCGTAGGCTACCAAGATACAAGAGATAAGGTGCATACTATTATGGCTTATGGCGCTGATACATTGTCTCAAATCCCTGTTTTTTCATCCAGTGATTTTAGCTGGGAAGGAAATACACCAGGAACCAGAAACGCTGTAACGGTAGAAAATGCCTCTTTAAGCATGAAAAAAATAAAATCTACGGTTGCTTCTTACAGGCTTACCAAGACGGAAGCTCCGGTTCCTCAGGTTTCAACAAATTCTGTTTCAGTAAACATGAACAGAGAAGAAACTTTAACAGCATCCGTAGAATTAGAAAATACAGGGGAATCTGATTTAGATTACTCTATAAATTTTAAACTTCCTGACGGGGTGATACTTAATCCCAAGAGTTTTACCAAAAATGATATTAAAGCAAAAGTTGGAACTATTCATAGTTCAAAATTTGAAACTAATCAGAAATATAGACTTGGTGAATTTGAAGCAATCAACTCGTGGAGGGCTTTTTCTCAGGATAGAGCCAGGTTTAGCGTGGTTAATTCTGATACCATTGCTGCTGCCGGCCTTAATCTCAGACTAACAGGAAATGCTAATGGAACACCAACTTTCGTGTATAGCCCGTATTTTGGTGACTTATCATATGGTTCATATAGGTTTTCTTACGATGTGAGGATATCGGATGTAGCGGGTATAAATGACGAACAATTCGATCTTGTTCTATTCGATGGGATAACTGGTAACTCCTCTGCAGGTATTATTATTGACGATGGGCTATTTTACATAAGAGACAAGGATGAGTCAGGTGCTGAGGATTATGTTTCTTCAGGTGTCCAATTTGAACCCGGTAAATTTCATAATGTCAATATTTTATATAATGTTGACACAGGTCTCGTTGAATATTCTATTGATACTGTATTAGTTAAAGAAGTGCCTTTTAATGAGGATGGGAATACTCCATCAGAATTTCTAATCGTGCATACAAATAGTGTTTCTGGCTCCTACATAGATATCGATAATGTAACTGCTGCAAGATTAAGTGAGCCTTATCAGTGGTTATCTGTATCAGAAAAAGGCGGTTCTTTGAGTCCCGGTTCCAAAAAGACAATCGACTTAAAATTTAGCACCGTTGGTGTTTCATCTGATACTTATTCGGGGTTAATGACAGTAAATACAAATTCTGATGCCACGCCAGATTTTGAGATACCAATTACGCTGGAAGTAAATAATATTGTTTCAAATGAAGAAGACGGAGCTCAAATAAATACTTTTAGGTTAGCTCAAAATTATCCGAACCCATTTAACCCGAGTACGACTATCAATTTTGTGCTTCCACAAGCTTCTCAGGTAAGCCTAAAGGTTTATAATATGCTTGGACAAGAGGTTTTGACTTTGGTAAATGAGCGAATGAGTTCAGGTTCACAAAGTGTGCAATTTGATGCGTCTAATTTAGCAAGCGGAATGTATGTGTATCGTCTGAACGCCGGATCATTTTCATCTTCTAAAAAGATGATGTTAATCAAATAGAATTTAGAAAGAAAAAGTATTAGGAGTGGTGAGAAATAAGTTATTGCTTGTTCCGCTTCTTGTTTATTCTACGATAGAGCTTAACAAGCCCAAGGGTAGTTATAAAAGGTAGAAAATATATAACAGCTGTAATAGGGATAAAAAGCCACCAACGACCTACTTCCCATTCGAATAAAAAAAGAACTAAATTAAACACAGACCAAATAAAGAGGAAAGAAAAACCAATTCTTTTTGGCCATAATGTAATTTCAGAAGATTTCATTGAATGCTTTTCGAGAATTCGAATAAAAGGTTTCGAGTAATTACTATTTCATTCGGTTATACTTCATCGCAGAAATCATCCAGTTAGGAAGGTTCTTCTTTGGGTCTCTTTTGGTCATATCAATAAACCAGCCGATTTTTTTCATAATAGGCACTTTATGAGTTTCCACAAATTCAATAAGTGTTCCATCAGGATCTTCTATATATGTAAATCTTCCCGCTGCTTCACCCATATCAAAACTATCAGCACTATCTACAGTGAAAGGAAATCCTTTTGATACACATTCTCTTTTTAGAGCATCCATACCTTGCACATCAAAGCAAAGATGAATAAAACCTAAATCGCCCCAATAACGGTTTTCAAAGATCTTGTTCGGGTTTCTTCTCCCATCTTCACATTGAACAAGTTCAATTTCTGTGGGTCCAAACATTTCGCTAAATCCACCTTGCCTAGGTTCTGAATGTCTCAGTAAAACCCTCCGATATTTTTGAGATCCGCTTGGTAACCCGTCAAAATCTTCAAAAACATCTGTTTCATCATACACTACTTGATCATACCCGAGGATATCTGAATAAAGGGTTCTTGCTTTGTCGATATCAGAGGAACCAATAATTGCTCCGGACACGCCCCCGGTAAGACGTCTCTCTTTAGTTTTAAACCAACCTAAACCTTCTACAACCTGAAAGATATTTCCATTCAGGTCTTTAACAAAAAAATTCAGATCGCCATCAGGGTTTTTACTAAGCGAAGTGATTACGTTCAATCCGGAAGCATTAAATTCTTCATAAGATGTTGCTACATCATAAGATTTGATCTTGCAACAGTTTATTCCAAGGTCTCCCAATTGCAATTCGAAGTTAGAAGCTTGCGGTGTTCTGCTTGTGTATTGCCAGATTTCAAAACCACCACCGCCACGCATGCTCAAAGTAAGAATAGCTGTTCGGTCGTGGGGTTTACCTCCTGTATATGGCAACATCAATTCTGCAGTAGCTGCATCTTCAAACACTTTGATATCCATTCCAAAATACTTTCGATACCACTCAGTGGCCTCATAAACATCAGGATTTCCTATTCCAATTTGTTGAATTCCTGCAATTACTTTTTCCATAGTTGATAAAATCTAAGCTTAAACTTGGGTTAGAAACTACGAAGAAATTCTTTGAACCTCTTAGTGTTATAATCTGCCATCCCTCTTCTTTCCGTAACTATGTTTCCTTCAGGCGAAATTACATAAGTAGTGGGAACAACTGTGGAGTTATAGGTACCAGGTTTTCTTCCATTCAAAAAATAAACAGGAAACGTAAATTCTTTTTTATCAAGATATTTTTTGGCTTTCGATTGGTCTTCATCCAATGAAACCATTACAAATTGAATACTATCACTTTTTACATCCTCATAAAGAGATTGAATATTTGGCATTTCAGCAATACAGGGAGGGCACCATGTAGCCCAAAAATTCAAAAAAATGGTCGTGCCTTTAAAGTCACTCATTGAAAACTGATCCCCAGTCATAGAAATCAGAGGAACATTGTAATTAGCTTTCCTGATATCACCTTCTTCTAATTCTGTGTCAGGTGTCATTAATCCTGTCCATAGCAGGGCTCTTTGAAGGTTTCCTATGATAGGAACATGTAAACCTGAAAAATATATTACAGCAATGCTTCCAAGCATAACGCCCCATTCTATGAGTTCTCTGCGAAAGGTTTTTGATTTATTTTTTGAAGGGGTTTGTTTCATAGATTTTTGAAATAAAAAAAGCTCCGCATAAATTATTTATGCGGAGCTTTAAAATAGAAATTAAAATCTACTTATAAGAAATATTTAGTTCTACCCTACGGTTTTTGAGTCTGCCCTGTGCAGTATCGTTTGAAGCAAGAGGTCTAGTTTCTCCGTAGCCAACTGCTTTAATTCTGTCGGCACTAATGCCACCATTTACCAGATATTGCTTTACAGCCTGTGCACGTAAACTGGATAGTTCCAGATTATATGCGTTGTCACCACGGCTATCTGTATGCCCTTCTATACTTAATCTTAGATCTTCATCTTCACTCATGATCTTTACAAGTTCATCTAAATCATCTAAAGAAGTCGGATCAATGTTAGCTGAATTAGTAGCAAAAAGAAGGTTTGTGAAAATTACATCAAGCTTTTTACGTACTTCCGCATCCACTTCAGGGCAACCTTTGTTCGGTTTAATACCTTTTAGAGTAGGGCACTCATCTTCTTTGTCGATGATTCCATCATCGTCGCTATCCGGGCAACCACCAAACTCAGTAGTTCCGGCAAATGCAGGGCAAAGATCAACAGAGTTTTTGATTCCGTCTCCATCATCATCGGGGCAACCGTCTGTTGCAGAAGTTCCTTTCACCTCGGGACAGAGATCATCCCCATCAGGAATCTTGTCCCCGTCAGTATCAGAACACCCGTTGAATTCAGCCGTACCTGCAGTGTTAGGGCAAGCATCCTCAAAATCTACAATAGAATCACCATCGGAATCAGGGCACCCTCGATTCGAAGCTTCTCCAGCTACATCCGGGCAAAGATCTTCAGAATTGATAATGCCGTCATTATCGTTATCAGGACAGCCGTTCGTTGCCTCATTTCCAGGAACATTTACACATGCATCAATCTTGTCTTTGATGCCATCTCCATCAGAGTCTTTAGCGCCAGAAAGTCTGAATTTTAATCCAACAGAAGCAATAAAAAAGTCATCATGATCCTGTCCGTCTACACCAACGGAACCATCAATTTCATCATTAAAGGTTCTGTTATATGTTCCCTTAAACTCTAAAGAAAGACCCTGCGAAACCGGAACATCAAAGCCTGCTACAATAGGGATTGCAAAGGATAGATTATCATCAATGTTTTTATCTTCTCCTGTAAAGTAAGTAAGGCTTGCTCCCGTACCAACAAATGGTTGTATAAGAGAGCGTTCTTTTAATATAATTCCGTTAGCAAGATTAAAATTCGCAGTAAAATTATTATTAAAGAAATGTTTGTTGAACCTGTTAGGTCCATAATCAGTATCTAATAAACCATAGTTTAACGCATAGCTAAAATTGAAAGACTTATTTAAGTATTGATGTACACCAAAACCAACTGAGACATCTTTAATAATGTCGAAAGAGGCCATTTCATTTCCAAAATCACCATCGTATTGATGATTACCTACATTTAAAGAAAGCCACGTTTTATTGTCAGAAGTTTGTGCATTTGCCCCGAAAGAAGTTATTGCGGCCAAAAACAGAAATGATAGTATTTTAAGCTTCATATTGTAATCCGTTAGTTGTTTCTTGAATTACACTTAATTTCAGGAATTAAGTTCCAACATATAGTTTAAACCTTCTAATGTTAAAGTAGTTTATAGGAAATTTTAAACAAAAAAAAAGCCCCCAGTGATGGAGGCTTGTAAAAGTAAGATTTATTTTTAGTTATAACTTAACGTAAGTTCTACGCGACGATTTCTTGTTTTTCCATCTTTGGAAGTGTTAGAAGCTATTGGTTTGGTTTCACCAAAACCTTCAGTAGTAATTCTAGAAGATGGAATACCTTTTTGTACAAGATAACTTTTAACAGCCTGAGCTCTTTCTTTAGAAAGTTTTAAATTATACTCTTTGTCATCTCTACTATCTGCGTGTCCGGATACTTTAAGCATCAGATCTTCATCGTCATTAAGAATAGTATAAAGTTTGTCTAGTGATTTCATAGAAGATTCATGAATCATAGCCTCGTCAGTTGCAAAATAGATATTGTTGAATATCAAGTTAACTTCTTTGTTTACTTCTTCAGAAACATTAGGGCAACCTTCGTTTCGAATTGTCCCGGGTTTGTTTGGGCAAACATCTTTTGAATCTATAACACGATCACCATCTGAATCCGGGCAACCTTTTGTAGCAATAGTGCCAGCTACATTAGGACATTCATCTACGTTATCTGCAACTGCGTCAGAGTCGGAGTCTGCACAGCCATCAAATTTAGCCAATCCTGAAATATTAGGACACCTGTCTTCATAATCAACAACTCCGTCTTTATCTGTATCAGGACAGCCTGCAAATTCTACAAGACCAGGTTGATTCGGGCAACGGTCTTTAGAGTCAATAACGGTATCACCGTCTCTGTCTGGGCATCCATTTGTAGCAGGTGTACCCATCGCGTTAATACATTCATCTCTAGTATCTCTTATCCCATCTTTATCTGTATCTTCAACAGAACCAAGTCTGAGTTTTAATCCAATAGTATGGATTAAAACATGATCATTACTTTGATCGTCAAAATCAGCGCCATCAATCTCATCCGTAAAAGTACTATTATAAGTAGAGTTTAAATCTACAGAAACATTATCATTTAAAGGAATTTCAAAACCTGCTCCAAAAGGAATTTGAAGTGTTTTGGTTGGAGGAATGTTATTTGAAGTAGTACCTTCCGCAAACCACGAATAGCCTAAGCCTGTTAATAAATAAGGCTTTATAGTAGACTCTTTTTCAATTATGTAGCCATTAGCAAATTTATATCTGGCAGTTAAATTCGTATTTATCATATACCGGCTAAAAGAATCATTAAATTCATGATCAACTCTTCCAAGATAGACACCAAGATTAGCATCAAAAGAATCGTTCAAATAACGTTGAATGGAAATCCCTCCACCCATGTCTCTTGGAATATTGAATTTACCCATTTCGGAATAGCCATCGACGTCAACCTCTTGATGACCTAGATAAACACTAAACCACGTTTTATCCTCAATGGTTTGTGCGTTGGTTGTTGGGTTAATCATTAAGCCAAAAAGCATAATGAAAAAACCAGTTAATATCTTATTAAACATAGTCAGTTAGTTTTATTAATTAAAAATTATTATCTCATCAATTTCAATAGCGATGATTTGTAATTATAATTTTAACTGATACTTATGAGATTTTGTTCCGGAAAATAATTATTGATGAATGTCGAAGGAAAGTAGAAATTTTAAATTAGGTTTAAATGAAGGAAGAAATTTCGCTAATCGATTTCTTTTTAATATCCGGAACTTCGACTCCTTCAGCCGGAAAACCAACTACCAATAATAAGAAAGGTTTTTCATTATCCGGACGGTTCATAACCTCATTCAAAAAGCCCATAGGACTTGGAGTATGAGTAAGAGTAACCAATCCGGCATTGTGAAGTGCAGTGATTAACATCCCTGTTGCAATACCAATGGATTCTTTTACATAGTAATTTTTTTCCTTATTTCCTGATTCATCCAAAGCATAGCTTTCAGAGAAGATTCCAATCAGATAGGGAGCTTCTTCCAAAAATGGTTTGTGCTCGTCTGTAGCAAACTGCTCGAGATCATCAAGCCAATCTTGTGGTGCTCTGCGGTGATAAAATTCATGTTCTTCATCTTCCGCGGCAGCACGAAGTTTCTTTTTAATATCGGCGCTTTCAACAACCGCAAAATGCCAAGGTTGTTTATTAGCCCCGTTTGGTGCTGTACCGGCCGCTAAAATACAATTTTCTATAACTTCCCTAGGAACCGGCCTGGAAGAAAAATCGCGAACAGTTCTTCTGCGTTTCAGGTCTTCATAAAAACTTTTAGCCCGCTCTTTCATTTCCTCTTCAGGATACTCTTTATAATCAGTATGGGGTACAAATTTGTAATTGTTCATCATCAATTGTGAATCGTTCTGTTTTATATTTCTATAATTGTAAGGAATATTGTTGAACAAAATAATTCCATTCTATTAACTCTTGTAAACGCTCGCGATAGCGCAATCTAAGCTCTTTCTCCTCTAAAGCTCTAATCCAACTTTCTGCTAACTCAAATTCCTTGCTAAATACCAGTTGTTCAATCATTCGCTCGTAAATATCGAACCAATCGGTTTCAAGATTGTTCTCTAAAAGGATAGAAGAGAACAAAGAAAGAGTAGTTGCGTCAGGTTGTTGCTCAAGCATTTTAGAAATTATAATAATCTGATTGGGATAACTGAGCTTTTTGAAATCCAAAGAATCAGGAAATCTCTGATTATACCGGGCACTGAGAAACCAAAACCATTGCAGTGAATCAGATCGTAACTCATAAGAGTATTTAAAATTTCTTGAAGTTGAATTCTTAAGGTCAGGTTCAATAGTATCGCGTTTCTCTTTTGCAGACTTAACATCACCACTCAGGAATAGCGCATCAGCATGTAATAGTTGTAGCGTTAATAAAGAATCTGAGTCATCGAAAGCATATAAGGCAGTGGCATATTTTTGGTGAAGAAGTTGCTGCCGAATCCAGTCTCGTTTAATCAACTTGTTCGATGAGTCAATCTTATAAAGCTCGTCGATGATATCAAGAGCTTTTACAGAATCCTGATTGGAAATATGAAAGTTGTATCGATCCCAGAGTTCTGTTTTCTGTGAAAAGGCATGGGGACAGGTTTTCTGGAACAAGGAACGTCTGCTAAAAATAAATTCCGAAACTTGTTGATCAACTGAGTCAATATGAATTGAATCAAGATGATCATGCCATTTAGAAACCATTTCCTCAAAAGATTTAGGATAAGCTTCGTCAAATATAGCTTTTGGATATGCTTCTTTTAAATTCCGAACAGAATAATTTTGGAGCAAAAATTGAATAAAAGAACCAGCTGTAGTATAACTTATAGATGATGCCGAACTGTAAAACCCGGAAGTTGAAAGAGCTCTCTTGAGCTCATCTGCAGAAGGGTAATTCTTTTCTGAGGCCAGAATTTGATCTAAAGTGGATTGCGAAGAGGCGTCTTTAGCAATAGCTTCTGCTACTCCTTCTATCAATCCGATGCTCCAACTTCCGTTAAATAAGTCATTGCCAAATTGTTTTGAAATAGCATGAACCAGTTCATGTTTCAAAACTCCTTCCAGTTGTTGTTTAGCGATGTGAAGCTGGTCTTGTTCTAACCAAATGGGTACATAGCTTGTAAACTTCGCTCCAACCAATTTCTTTTTCTGCCATGCATTGGCGTATACAAAACTTTCAATTTTACGACCTTCCGGCCATTTTATTTCTAAGGCGTCAATAATTTGGCGAAAATGAAATTCGTGACGTTCAGCCCAATACTCTGCTTCACGACTAGAGAAATTATCTTTGTCAAAAAATAATTCGAAATGTTCTGTTTGAGTGTGAAGAGTTAATTCTTTTTTAAGGGTATCTCTTGGCGTGATGATTCCCATTTCATCCAGATTGAAATAGCTGAACAATAAACAGATCAAAGAAAAAGTAGTAATTAATTTATTCTGAATAGAATCAGACCAGTTTGGCAATATCCAAAGTAAAATGATCCAAAGGAAAGTAATCCAACGGAAAAATATCAGGCTCTCTGTGATTCGTAAAGTTTCATCATAAATAGGACCCGGCCATGTTCCCCAAATATGATTAAAAAAGTAAACCTGAGGAAGATTGAAAAACTCAATTAGCCATACTCCAAACCCACAAATAATCAGAGTTAATATGGAGAAAAGTAAAGGCCACGGAAGTTTAAAAGTACGATAGAGCCGTCCTATAGAATACCCTAAAAATACACTCGGAGCTGGCAGTAACACCCAAAAACCTATTCCGTCAAAACTAAGACATCCTGTTATTAGTGAATATATAAAGGGAGGAAGCCCGACAATGAAAATAGATCCTAAAATCTTAACAGCAGAGAAAATATCAGAATTACATTCTTTTTTAGTAGACGAAGAAATTGTAGCCCAAAAACATCCAATTAGCGCTGCTATAAAAGCTGATTCAAAATGAAAATCTCTGAGCAACGGTAAAAATACCATTAGGATACCCAAGAAAAAAGGCAGCAATATGGTCAGTAGAGATTTTTTCACCATTAACCTATTTTTAGTTCAGCAGCCCAAAATACCCAATATATCAAAATAAACTGGAGAGGAAGCCTTAAGAGTGTAAGCCAGGTATATGTGGTCATTCCATGTTTTTGATAAGCTTTTATAAACATATCAATATTTGCAGGAAATACAGCAATGAGCAATAAGATCAATCCCCATCCGGCATAGGTCTTTGTTTGAGGTATCATAATACCAATGCCTCCTACCACTTCTGCAACGCCGCTCCAAAAAACCATAGCTTTATGATTTGGAATATAATCAGGCACAATCTTTACAAAAAAAGTAGGATTTACAAAGTGATAAATACCAATTGCAATGAAAAGAAGACCGATAATTATGGAGCTGAGAAAAGGAGAAATGGTTTCGAAGTTTGTTAGAATTACAAGATGATAACAATTCAGTAGCATCACTGCTGTAACTTTTTTAAAAAATCATAGTCTAACATGCACGGCAACGAAACAACAATAAACGATCGCCGTAGGGTTTTCAAGAACAAAAATCGGAGTAAAAAAATGAGCAGAGCAAACAGGTTTAAATTTCAAGTAGCAGTTTCCATGGTATTCACACTGGTGATCATGCTTTCTGCAGTTAAGTTAGGATTGGCGCAATCTTCAGATGATGCCTACGAAATAAAAAGATTCGCAGTCAGTGACAATGTTAAAATTGATGTTGAAACTTCTGGCGGAAGCATTGACGTGATCGGCAAAAATACAGATGAAGTTACTGTAGAAATGTACGTCCGAAAAAGAAACAGATATATAAAAGCGAATGATGCTGATCTCGATGAATGGAATATAACTATTTCTGAAAGTGGTAATGAGGTAACGGCTCATGCCAAGAGGAAAAAAGGAAATGGCTGGAACTGGAATAGAAATTCTACTTCTGTTTCATTCGTTGTTTATGCCCCTAAAAAGTCACAAAGTGATGTAAGAACTTCCGGAGGTAGTATTGAACTTGAAAATCTGATCGGTAAACAAACGGGCAGAACAAGCGGCGGGTCAATTTCAGCAGAAGGAATTCAAGGCAATGTGAGCCTGAGAACATCAGGAGGTTCTGTGAATTTGATCGATATTGAAGGATCAGCGGAGGCTAAAACAAGTGGAGGCCGAATCAAAGCTGAAAATGTAAACGGTGATTTGGATGTTCATACTTCAGGTGGAAGTATTTCTTTAGAAGGGATTTCGGGAAGTGTGGATGCCAGCACGAGCGGTGGCTCTATAAATGCTGAAGTTACCTCGCCAAGCGATTTTATAAATCTGAGGACATCCGGTGGTAGTATAACTGTATATGTTCCTGAAGAACAAGGATACGATCTGGATTTAGATGGAAACCGCGTACGCGCAGAGTTAAAGAATTTTACAGGCGAATATGAAAAAGATGAGATCAGAGGTACTGTAAACGGTGGTGGTGTTAGAATTAAAGCAAGAACTTCCGGCGGTTCTGTTCGTCTTAACTATATCTAAGACATTTAATATTTCATATTGTTAGTTATAAAAGGTGAGGGTGGATAATCCTCACCTTTTTTATTTGGCATATTAAATGCCTTATCGTCTGTTAGTTAAATACATTTCTCCGGTTCTTCCTGAAAAATGACCTTTAGAAGAATAGATTTTATGTGTTTTGCCAACACCCGCAATTCTTTGCTCAGCAAGTTTATTAGATGCTACATGTGTTGGGATTTCATGTTCGTCAGAAAAATTCAAAATATCCAGAATAGTATCGTAGATCTTACCAGCTTTTTGGAGGCAACGTTCCTCGTTGTATCCTTCCAGCTCACCGGCTACATTTATTAAGCCACCTGCATTAATTACGTAGTCAGGGGCATAAATAATTCCTTTATTCATTAATTCTTGCCCGTGCTTATCTTCAATGTCTAACACATTGTTTGCGCCACCCGCAATAATATCGCACCTGAATTGTCCCATAGTTTCATCGCTTATAATACCACCAAGAGCACATGGAGTAAAAATATCTACATCTAATCCATAGATTTCATCAGGCTTAACCAATGTTCCGTTTACTTCTTCAGCAAGAGCTTTGGCTTTTTCTTCATAAATATCAGTAATGAACAGCTTAGCTCCTTCTTTAGCGGCATGTCGTGCAAATGTAGATGCTACATTTCCTGCGCCTTGCAAAGCGATTCGCTTTCCTTGCAGAGAGTCGGAGCCATAAGCTTTTTGAGCACATGCTTTAACTCCCATATATACACCATAAGCAGTTACAGGAGAAGGATTTCCGCTTCCTCCCATAGATTTAGGGATACCTGTTACAAATTTGGTTTCTGAATATACCCACTCCATATCCTGTTCTTGCATTCCAACATCTTCTGCAGTGATATATCTTCCTCCAAGACCATCCACAAAGCGACCGAAAGCTCTGAATAACATTTCGGTTTTATCTTTATGCGGATCACCAATAATGACAGCTTTACCGCCACCTAAATTCAATCCTGAAATAGCGGCTTTGTAGGTCATTCCTCGAGATAAACGAAGTACATCCTTAAGTGCAGCAGCTTCATTTTCATAATTCCACATACGGGTTCCACCGAGAGCGGGTCCCAGCGTTGTATCATGAATGGCTATTATGGCGCGTAATCCTGATTCAGGATCAGAGCACATTACAATTTGCTCGTGACCATGAGCCTGAAGAGCATTGAATATTGGAAAATTCGGATCTAATTCTTTCTTATTCATAGTATTTAAGGTAGATGCTTCGGTCATTGTGTAGAAAACTTTTTGGGGTGAAATAAACATTTGTGGAAACGCTTCCACAAGCTCTTCATTTATCTGAAGACTCTCAACTATTTGCTTATTTTTACGATTAAAAACAAGCCTTCAAATATAAGAAAACATATGCTATATATGGAGGATTGATCCTTTGATTTTTTATATCATATAAGATTTGAAAGATTCTTGCCTTGTATAGGAGTTTAAAGCTGAGCTTTAATTATTTAATATTGTAACAGATTAAGTATTTAAGCTACGATATTGTATTTTATATGAAATAAGCGTAGACGCTTTGGTAATCTGGTTTGATCGCCACACTGCCTTTTATGTATAAAAAAATAAATAAAGTAAACCATGTCATTCCGCTGGGTATTCGCGCAGCCGGACGAGGACATCCTAATATCTGCATTAGAGCAGAAGCTCGGAGTCCCGGCAAAAATAGCCGAATTACTGGCTATTCGCGGTATAGAAACATATGATGATGCAAAACTCTTTTTCAGACCTACGATAGATAGAATCCACGATCCCTTCCTGATGAAGGATATGGATCTTGGCGCAGAAAGATTGGCGCTTGCCATTCGTAACGGTGAAAAAGTACTCGTTTACGGCGATTACGACGTTGACGGTACCACAGCTACGTCTTGTTTATACATATTTTTGAAAAAGTTTGGTGTGGATGTGGATTATTATATTCCACATCGATTTAAGGAAGGGTATGGGATAAACCCTGAAGGGATAAAATATGCAGAAGACAATGGATTTCACTTGATCGTATCTGTTGATTGCGGGATAACTGCAATTAAAGAAGCTCTTGTTGCAAAAGAGAAAGGGATTGACCTCATTATTTGTGATCACCACACTGTTGGTAATGAAATTCCTGATGCCGTTGCAGTTTTAGATCCTAAACGACTTGATTGTACTTATCCATTTGACGGACTCTCCGGTGCAGGTGTTGGTTTTAAGTTAATTCAGGGAACCATTATTAAACTTGGACTACCTAAAAAAGTAGCCTATCAGTTTTTGGATCTGGTTGCGATCTCTATTGCTTCTGATATTGTCCCCATAGTAGATGAAAATCGGATTCTGATGAAAGAAGGTCTTCAAATGATTCGAAAAAAACCCAGAGTGGGAATTAAGGCTTTATTAGATCTTATTAGAATGCCTAGGCAAGAGATCAATACCACTAAGATAGTTTTTTCGATTGGTCCAAGAATTAATGCTGCGGGCAGAATGGGAGATGCTACTACGGCAGTAAAATTGATGATTGCTGAATCAGATGCTAAAGGGAAAGCTTTTGCCCATGAGCTGGAATCAGTAAATATGAAGCGTCGCGAAAAAGACAGCAAAACTATGGAAGAGGCTCTGTCTATGATCGATGATGATATGGATATGGACGAAGCATCCATTATGGTTTTGTATAAGCATGACTGGCATCTTGGAGTAATTGGGATAGTTGCTTCCAGATTAGTGGACCTGTATCATCGACCGGCAATTATGTTGAGTAGCGTAGAGGGAGTTATTAAAGGATCAGGGCGAAGTATTAAAGGCTTTAATATTTATAACGCTATGAAAAAGTGTTCAGATTTGTTGGAGCAATTTGGTGGACATGAGTTTGCAGCGGGTTTAACAATTAAAGAAGGAAAATTGTCTGAATTTAAAAGACGAATGGGAGAGATTGCTTATCTGGATTTATCGGAAAATTCTTTTGAGCCCCAGCTTCAGATTGATACTGAGCTAAATCTGGAAGATATCGACATGAAATTCTGGAAACTTTTAAATCAGTTTGAGCCGTACGGGCCTCGTAATTTACGCCCGGTTTTTGTTAGTAAAAAAGTGGAAGCCGTTGGTGTTCCTGCTATTGTAGGAAATGGGCATTTAAAAATGAAGATCAAACAAGGCGATTCGGGTGTATTTGATGCTATAGGATTTAACATGCATGAATACCTTCCTTTTGTTCGTAAAGATACATTTGATATGGCCTATGTAGTTGAAGAAAATCTGTGGAACGGACGGCGTACACTTCAAATCCGAATTAAAGACATTCATCAGAATTAAGTGCAGAATAACTTTTGCAGGAGATAGGTAATTTTTTAATAAAATCTATCCCATACTTCATCATGGATTTGATCCGCAACCTTAATCTTTTTCAAATCCAGGTCACGGATCTAGCCATTAATTGTAATGTATTTATTTATTCTTTACCGGAGTTCCTAAGTGAACACCTTCATTATACGCTTCTGCAACAGCTTCCATTACCGCTTCTGATAATGTTGGATGCGGATGAACAGCACTGATAATCTCATGTCCGGTTGTTTCCAGGTCGCGGGCAACAACAGCTTCAGCAACCATTTCAGTAACACCAAATCCGATCATGTGAAGACCTAACCACTCGCCGTATTTAGCATCAAACACCACTTTTACAAAGCCCTCTTCGTGACCAAGTGCAGTAGCTTTACCACTTGCGGACAGCGGGAATTTCCCAACTTTCACATCGTAGCCTTCTTCTTTTGCAGCAGCTTCAGTTAAGCCAACAGAAGCAACCTGAGGCTCGCAGTAAGTACAGCCTGGAATATTTCCATAATTGATTGGCTTTGGGTTTTTACCAGCTAATTGTTCTGCAAGAACCGTTGCTTCGTGAGAAGCCTTGTGAGCTAGCCATGGAGCTCCGATAATATCTCCAATTGCATAAATGCCATCAACACTCGTAGAGTAATCTGATTTATCAACAACAATAGCGCCTTTTTCAACTTTTACGCCAATGTCTTCGAGTCCAAGTCCTTCAACATTACCTGTAACTCCAACAGCTGAAAGTACAACGTCTGCTTCGATTACTTCCTCACCTTTCTTGGTTTTAACCGTAACTTTAACGCCTGAACCCTTCTTTTCAACTTTCTCTACTGTGCTTTCCAGCATTAAATTCATGCCTTTTTTCTTGTAGATTTTACCCAGTTCTTTTCCAACATCCTGATCTTCTACAGGAACTAAGGTCTTTTGCAGTTCAACGATAGTCACTTCTGTTCCTAATGTATGGTAGAAGTAAGCGAACTCAACACCAATTGCCCCAGCACCGATAATCACCATTTTCTTAGGCTGCTTTTCCATAGTCATTGCCTTTTCAGAGTCGATGATCATTTCACCGTCGATCTCCAGATTAGGAAGTTGACGTGGGCGAGCACCTGTAGCGATAATAAAATGTTTCGCTTTAATGCTTTCAGTTTCTTTTCCTTTCTCATCGTTTACAGCAAGTTCAGTTTTTGATTTGAAAACCCCTGTTCCCATGAAAACATCAATTTTGTTCGCTTTCATTAAGAACTGAACACCTTTGCTCATTTTGTTGGCAACGCCACGGCTACGCTTTACCATACCACTGAAATCAGCTTTTACGTCTTTTACAGAGATTCCATAATCATCAGCATGCTGTATAGATTCCATTACTTCTGCCGAGCGAAGAAGAGCTTTAGTTGGAATACAACCAATATTTAAACAAACACCACCCAGATGTCTTTTTTCTACTATTGCGGTTTTAAAACCAAGTTGTGATGCACGGATTGCAGCTACATATCCGCCGGGTCCTGACCCGATTACACATACATCAAATTCTTTTGCCATGATTTCCTTTTTAAAAATTATTCAAGATTCATATGATTTTGCCACTAAAGCACAAAATCACGAACGTAAACACATTTTAGTGCTTCCGTGTTTCTGTGGCTTAATACTATTTTCTTATCACAGTTCAGAAAAGAAAAATAAATTAACCAAGAATTAAAGATAAGGGATTTTGAATTGAAGTTCGAGTTTCTAAAATCATAGTTTTAGTATTGAAACAATCTTAAAACAATTTCTTTTCAATATATTTTGATGTTAATGTGACGAAATAGAAAATTGAAATATAGGAATTTATAAATGCTTACATGTATCATGTACTCATAGTTTTTTAAACTACTTGGCTATTTTTTTGGAAAAAAATAAAATGTTATTGTAAGTTCGTGATAATGAGAAGATGTTTAACATATACTTTTTTATCACTGTTTTTATTTTCTGGGTGCATCGAAGGACCTGCTGTTGAACAAGATTTATTGGTAGATATACCCGATGGAAAAGCATATGTCATTATCCGGCAACCTAGTTTTTTAGACAGAACAGCCGAGCAAAGGGGAATGACACCGGACGAATACCAGCAATATTTGCTTGAAAAATATGGCAAAACCCGTTCTCTTTCAGTAGAAATAGATAATGGTCCCTTTACAACAAATAGTGAGATCGGAACTCTCGAAGTCCAAACTATTCCCGAAAGCTATGCAGGACTTGAATGTGCTGAAATAGATGGAGGAGATTTAAAGCTAGCGCCTGGTGCTTACGAAGTATATGACAATGAAGTCACGTTTGATTTTCTAGGAAGCTTTTCTCTGGATAGCAACGACTATCTTCGAGACTGCATTGTGGAGGTAGTGTCACATGAATAGAAAAGTATTAATTTCAACAGTTCTATTTCTTTTTTCACTTGGTGCTGCTTATTCACAGGACGCCAAAGTAGAAGATTTATATTGGTTTTCTGATGGAGATGGTATTTCCGTCGAGTTCGAGCTTTACTGGAAACCTATAACTGTTGGAAACCCCTATGTGGAAACACAGATTGGAAGAGATGGGTTTACAGTATATGGCTATACATATGAAGGTGTAAACTACAAAAATAGTGACCTTAGTGAGTATGGAATAACATTCCCTTATTCAAGTAAAGGATATGCTGAGATTTCTGCTTCGGCTAGTATTGAGAGCGGATCAGTATGTGGTTTTGAAAGTATTGATTTAAATTCTAGGTCAGTTCACATTCCCGTAAAAACAACATATGATCTTGATGAATTTTCGTCAATAATCAAAGGATGTTTGGATGAATATAGAAAGGAAGAAGGTGTTAGTTGGGAAGCATTTTTAGATTTTTATAATATAGAAGTTGAACATGTCTATATAGAAGCCTCTTCACAGATTGAAAACGCGATCAGGAGAAAAATAGCTAAAGAAGAAAAGGAGGATGAGCTAGAAGGCAAAAGAGATGAGCTTTGGAATATTTATGAAAATGTTTGTTTCAAAAACTATGACGATTATGAGACACTTCGAAAAAATATGACTCGTTTTCGAGAAGTAACTTCTAACAAAGAATTACTAGCAGATTGGCAAAAAGAGTCTGTAGATAAATGTAGTGCAAAATTGAGTAAACGCTCTGAGGAACTTCTTTTCAATGATGAGGATGAAGAAGAAGAAGTTACAACACGTAGTTTATTTAATGCTGCAATAAATCGAGCCGAAGCGGCAGAGGCAAATGGAGATTATTATACTGCCGCAGATGAGTATAGGACTGCTTATGCATTAGATTCTCAGTACTGGTTACAGAATAAGATTCGAGAAATGGAACAAAGAGCCGAAACTCAGGCAATAGCTGCGGGAACAGCAACTTTTATTTCCGGAATGAACGAAGAATTCGCTGACCTACCGAAAGGAAGACTGGATGGTTCTTTTGTTTTTTCTGTAAACTATAGTAATCTTAATTATGGAGGAACCAATGGATTAGGTGGAATGGAGGGAGCCTCATTGGGAGGTTATGCCTCCATTGATAGAATTTTTTGGTTCGACAAGTATAAGCAGGTTGGCGCCCATTTAGGCGCGGTAGGAAGCCAATCGGCGCTTTGGGATAATTATGAGGGTAATAATAGTTTTACCAATGGATATAGCAGTCAACCTAATAATTTAGACATTGGTTTCTTTTTAGGCTTAAATGCTTTTGGAAAAATAGAATTGGATTATTACTTCCGAGGTTTGTCAATAAAAGGGGAATACAGCGCTGAAGACCCAAATTCTAGTCAAGGTCGGCTTGATCAACCCATAGGAGGTCCTCTTCATTTTGACGGTGGTGCAAGAGCTTCTTTTTATCTTTATAACAATAAAGAATTTTTTATAAGAGGTACCGGTTGGTATGTCGATGGATTTTCTGATAGCCCACTAAAATTTTTGGACAATGCGAACAATGATGAAGTTCAAACGGTTTCTTATGGGTATAGAATTGTTATTGCAAAGCGACCATGGTCACTTGTAATATTTAGTCAGCATGATGCATACCATACGAACGAGGCATTAAATGTAGGGCTAAATTCTTGGGGAATAGGACTCGGTTTGGGATTGGGGAACTAATTACCAATTATAATCTCTTTTCGTATAATAGATTCACTTTATTTTAGTATAATTATAAAAAATAGCAACAGATTTCTTTTATTTTGTTAAAAAAATATACGTTCACTCTTATTGTGCTTCTTAGCTTATCGGTAATCGTAAGTGCCTCAAATCCCGATGAAGAATACAAGACCAGATTAATAGAACATTTCCAGAAAAAAGGGGTTGATATTAAACCGTATTTCGAAGACACGAGATTTAAGTTGATAAACGGTATCACAAAAAAGTTTACACGCTCAGCAGAAGTAAAGATCGATAGTTTTGAGGGATACCAAAAAGTTTTAGGCTATGATAACAAAAAGAATAAAATTTCTTCTTTTTATGCTGATCACGAAGAAGAGCTTACCAAAGCTGAGCAAGTTTATGGAATTCCAAAAGAAATAATTATTGGGATACTGGGAGTAGAGTCAGAATTTGGCAAATATGAAGGTAAATATAATCCTTTTAACGCCTATGTTTCTATGATCGCCGAAGGTCACCGTTCCAAGTTTGCCTTAGCTCAGCTTGAAGAGCTAATTGAATGGGCGGATAAAAGAGAAGTAGATATTCTTGCTTTAAAATCCAGTTATGCAGGAGCAATGTCTTATGCACAATTTATCCCCTGGTCGTTAAACCGCTGGTTTGTTGGGGATGATCTATACAATATGACCAACAATATCTATTCTGTAGCTAATTATCTAGCTCATTACAAAGAAGTAACCGGAAGTGTTGAAAAGGCCATTCTCAGATATAACAATAGTACACTGTATCAACAGGCCGTTTTAGCGTTAGCAGAAGATGCAAAAGTAGTTACTGCAGATTAATCTTTTGAAATAGAGCTCTCTTCCTGTTTCTAAATTCAAACTTAGTATAGTTCTAAGGTTGATTCTAAGCCATTTTAAGAAAAGCATTTGTTTTTATGATTTTTTATTCTACATTTGTAGAAATAATTCTAAACTTGTAGAGCAATGCAATTATCTCAAACAGAAGAAGAACTCATGCAGCATCTCTGGAAGCTTGAAAAGGCTTTTATGAAAGACTTGCTGGATGCATATCCTGAAAACCAACAACCCGCGCCAACTACCGTAGCGACACTTCTAAAGCGAATGCAAGACAAAGGATTTGTTGATTACAAACAATTTGGGAGGTCAAGAGAATATTTTCCTTTGGTTAAAAAGTCAGACTATTTCTCTAAGCATGTGAATGGCTTGATCCGGAAGTTCTTCAACAATTCAGCTTCGCAGTTTGCTTCCTTTTTCACCTCCGAAACAGATCTTTCTGAAAAGGAATTGGAGGAGCTGAAGTCTTTAATCGATCAGGAAATTAAAAAGAAAAAATCATGATTGCCTATCTGATTAAATCCGGTTTTTGTTTGGTAGTTTTGCTGGCGATCTACTTAGTTCTGCTCGAGCGGGAAAAGATGCATCGGTTTAACAGGATCTTTTTGCTAGCTGCTTTGGTAGTAGGATTAACCGCTCCAATGTTTTCTATTGATATCGTTCGAAATAAAATGATTACGGAAACTCCAACCAAAATAGTAAACGATATTGCCGCCACTTCTTCTGATCTGGTGGCTAAAGCTGCAGAATATCCGTCAAACAGATCTAAAATTACTGAGCCCTCATATTCTGAGTTAAGTGTTTTGAATAGTAGCGAGATAGGCTATAAGCGCAATTTCTCGTATCATTTTTTGAAAGGGTTACTCCTTATTTTTTACTCACTGGTTTGTTTCTTCCTCTTTCTTAGAATGAGTGCTGTGCTTTATCGCTTTTATAGAAAAAGAAAAAGGAATCGGGAAATGACTTTTAGATCTACACGCTTGGTGTTAGTTAATGAAGTGATTGCTCCCCATACATTTTTGAGAACAGTTTTTGTAAACAAAGAACAGTACCAATCAGGGAACATCTCAGATCAAATTTTAGACCACGAACTAACTCATGTGCAGCAAATGCACTCCTTAGATGTGTTATTTGTTGAAGTGTTGAGAATCATCTTTTGGTTTAACCCTGTTTTCTATTTTTATAAAAAAGCTATTCAGATTAACCATGAGTTTCTAGCCGATGAATCCGTATTGAATAAAACAAATGATCCGATTTCCTATAAAAATCTATTATTAGAAAGTGTGCTTCCCAGTTATAAAACGGATTTATCAAGTAGCTTTAATTATAATCTTACCAAGAAGAGATTTTTAATGATGCTAAAAGAAAGTTCTTCGCTGAGTATTCTGTCAAGAAAAATAGTGCTAATACCAACTATGGTTTCACTCGCTCTGATTTTTGGAACTGAGATTTCGCAAGAAAGAAGATTGTATGAGATTGATGGTGTCAAATATTACGAAGCATTTCAAGTAGGCAGTCTTGATTCAGACTTAATTCTTTTGAATAAAATTGAAGACACGAAGGAGACGCTCTACTTTTTTAAATGGACTTACTATAATGAAGAAGGAATTCCATATACAGGAAACTGGATATCTGATAAGAAATATGATGACGACAAAGCAATTATGAAATCCGAAATAGAAGATGGAAAACTATTATCCAGGACTATTTACGATGAAAAACCAAACCAATATCCAATATTCAGAAGTAGGTACAAAGGAGATAAAATCGTTAACACTACATTTTCTGAAAGCAATTCTATATCAAGTATAAATGCTTTCAATTATTTGCCGGATGACGTCTCAACTTTAAGAATTGTTACCTCTAATAAAGAAGGTACTTGGACTGAACTTAAAAAACTGGAAAGGTTAACTCAAGGTGAGATGGAAAAGGTATATTTATCAACCACTTTTAATAATTCTTGGAATATTATAGAACAAAAAGTCTTTGATAGGAAAGGAGAGCAGACTTTAACCCTAAAACATAAAGAAATCTTAGTGCAAGAAGCAGAGCTTAACTATCAAGAAACTCTTGAAGAATTCAATCGATTAGTTTCAAAAGTTAAATGGGATGAAGTTAAGTTAGTTTATGCTGAATTAGAGTTGGCTTATTCTATGTTAAGTGCATATCAAAAAGAATTGGATGGCAATAACAACCCAGTCCCTGTATTGCCACAAAAGCCAATGGAGATTGGAGGGCAGCCATGATACTCTATCTTATCAAATCCGGCTTTTGTTTGATTGTACTTTTAGCTGTGTACCTGATTTTTCTGGAGCAGGAAAAAATGCATCGCTTTAATCGATTCTTTTTGCTATTTGCCTTGATGTTGGGGCTTACAATTCCATTTATCAGTTTTCAATTATACCCTGATCCAAGCTCTTCAAACGTTGAGAAGCAGTACGCTGCCAAATTAGTCAGAAATTCTGCAAAAATGGTTGCAGCTGTCACCAATGTATCCACT
This sequence comes from Balneola sp., assembly GCA_965216175.1. Lineage (GTDB taxonomy): Bacteria > Bacteroidota > Rhodothermia > Balneolales > Balneolaceae > Balneola. The sequence goes on along the minus strand of OZ244140.1, from coordinate 3,164,702 downwards.
GATTTTGTTGAAGAAGTACTGGAGACAAAGCCGTTAGAAACTGAACTGAAAGAGGTTGAGGGTTTTCAGCAGGAAAAGGGGAAGTCGACATTGGAATCAAAAGAAGTCTCAGAAACTACTATACAGGGTCAAAACCATGAATTAGTTGAACCTGTAGAAGACCAGCTGGTTACATCTACTGAATCAAAAACAATAGAGCAAGCTTTTTCAGGCTCAGAGGAACTAAGATCCGACTCTAAGGCTTTTGTCTCCATCAAAGACATAATCATTGGTTTGTATGCACTAGTATCTTTAAGATTATTTATCCGACTGTTTTATGGATTAGTAAATTTCTACAGAAAAAGAAAGTCAAATCCAGTAGTAGGATACGGTTCAGCAAATATTTTTTTACTTACCGAACCGACGGTTCCTCATACATTTTTGAATACGATTTACGTCAACAAAGAGCAATTTGAGTCAGGTAAGTTAAGCAAGCAAATACTAGATCATGAACTTACACATGCCAAACAAAAGCATTCGGTGGATGTGTTGTTTATTGAAGTGCTGAGAATCATCTTTTGGTTCAATCCGATCTTTTACATCTACAAAAGAGCGATTCAAATTAATCATGAATTTCTGGCTGATGATTCTGTGATCAGAAAAACTCTGGATCCTGTTTCTTATCAACAGCTTTTAATCAATTCGGTCTTTCCTTCTTATCAAACCGGTTTGGCTAGTAGTTTTAATTATTCGTTAACAAAGAAACGCTTTAAAATGATGGTAAAAGAGCATTCTAAACTTGCTACTGTTTCAAAGAAAGTACTCCTTCTCCCTATCTTGGCATGTATAGTTTTTGTGTTTTGTACTAAACCCTCTACAGAGAATCGCGAGTATTTAATAGATGGCGAAAAGTATATCGCTTATCACTGGGAAGGCCTTTGGTCTAATCAATTAATCCTCACGAAAGCAGAAGAAGTAGGACAAACGTTGAATGTAGGTAAACGAAATTACTACGATAAAAGTGGGAATCTATTTTCGGGAGAGTGGGTACTGTATAACAATGATGAAAATGAAGTTGATACGAGATCAGAGATTGAAAATGGTAAGTTATTAACAAGGGTACAATATACTGACCAAGTTAATTTCTCTGTGATGAGGACTAGTTATAGAGGTGACACTGTTTTAACTGCTATGTTTTCAGCTGAAGATGAATTATTCGGGCATAATACAATTAAAATGAATGCTGATATTTCTACTGTTCTTATTCAGTCCCGAGATTCGAATTATTTGTGGGGTGAGATGTATGTGATTGAAGACAAAAAAGAAAGTCTGGAAAATAAACCTGTCGTTTTATCCACTACCTATGATGAAGCAGGTAGTACTATTATCAAACAGGAAGTTCTAATCGGGGAAGAAACCATACCTGCTACTCAAGAACACATAGAAATAGTTGCTAAAAATGCTAAGGAAAGATACGAAGCTTCCCTTTCTGAATACCTTAGACTGCTTGCTAAAAAAGATATAGAACAAGTAAAATATGCTTATTTAGAAATGGAAAATGAACATTTACGCTGGATAGCATTTAAAAAAATAATAGACAATGACTTATTACCTCCGGCTCCTCCAATACCTACTTTTTCATCAGATAAATTACTTGGTACAGGATTAGGAAATACAACTCAAATTAAGCTAGAATATGAACAGATTTCAAAAGAATTTGATGAGAAAGAAGCGATCTATTTAGAAACAAAGAAAGACTCTGATCTTATAGAATATTTAAACGTGTATGAGCAAAGAGTAAATGTCTATAAAAAGCTCAAAGAAATAGATGGCTCGGTTCTGCCTCCAAGACCAGCTGTTCCTGTAAAAAAGGAGCAATATGACAGAGTTAAAAACAAAATTGGGAAATTTACACTGACATCTAAATTAAATGAACTAGTAATTGAAGGTTCCCCATTTCTAGGAGATTATTTGTCAAGACTATCCAAATATGAAGGTGTTTCAAAGGGCTATATATCCGGAAATAAGTCTGGTCGCGATGTTCTGTACGAGAGAATAAGAGTTATGTACTACCATGAGCGGTTAACCCCTAAAGAACAGAAAGAATATAAAGTTCCTCAACTCAGTGAAGATCTATTAAAGGAGATTGAATTGAATAAAGAAGAAAGGCTGTACGAGGATAAATTAAGTGAGTTTTTAAAACTGAAAAATTCATTTAATGAACTGCCAAAGAATTCCAATCATATTTTATACGCTAACTATCGAGATCTGAGAGATCTTTATAACCAAATTCCTTTCTATTCCCGAATATTTATAGTTCAAAATTTTCCAAAGAATTTTGCTAACTCTTATATGATTAAAGATGAGAAAATTCTCTCAGGGGAAAAGTATTCCAAATTATTTGAAGTAAGTTTATCTAACCAAGACTCTTCACTGGCTCTACACTATATTGATGAAAAGGGAAACGCGGTATCAACAACCGTTGGGGAGTTATCAGAAAAGGAAATACAATACTTACAGAATAACACAAAAAAATCTAATGTTACGCAGGTTTATCCGCTACCTGATGAGAGAAAGCCAAGCGAAGAAGAAATTCAAAAGTGGCAGGATGAGTACTATTTTCAAATTTGGGTTGATGGTGAAATCATAGAGAACATTCAATTATTAAAGATGGACATGGACGATGTTCATCATTTTAGAATTCATGAGGCACGATGGAATGGAAATCGCCGTGTACCATATGATTTTCAGATTCTGATATATTCTCAAGATGCGTATAAAGAAATGATCGAAAAATATCGTCCTAACAAAAGTATAATAGCATTCCATGATGCTACAATTGTAAGATAACAGAACTAGTCAGCTAAGTCCTTTGTCATAAACCACCATTTAGGTTCGCCGTACTCAAATCCTTCTCTTTCATAGAGATTCTGTGCGGGATTATCTTCACGAACTTCTAAGGTTATTTTAGAGCAACCCATTTTTTCAGCTTCTTCTTGAACTGTATCAAGGAGTTTTGTTCCCACGCCCATTCCCCTAGCATCAGGATGAACGGCTACGTCATGAATTTTGAATGTTTTACTCGCTGTGAAAGTTGAATAGCCGATAAAGCAGGTTACAATTCCAAGAACTTTTTCCCCTAAATAGGCAATATAAGTCATTGTAGTAGGTATTTTCTTCATTTCAGCGATCATATCAACTCTTACTTCTTCGCTGAGTGCTTCATCCTGACCCATAGGATCTTTTGCAAATAAATCTACGATATTTACAATATCAGCAGCATGCTTGGGGTTATCAAGATCGGCTTTAATAATTTCTACTTTTTCGGAAACCTTCGTTTCAGTAATCAATTTTAGTGTAAATACATTAATTTTATTGCGAACTGTAAGCTAGGGACTTTTAGCCGGCTTTTAAAGTCGAAATGGCGATCTTTACAAATTGGTTATATCATTATTAATATGGAACAAATTTCCTTAGAAAAGCTTTAAAGTACTATGGATAATTTTAAAATACATTTCGGGGCATTAATATTATTTTTAACGCTGTTTATTGGGTGCGGTAATAGTGGTGGCTCCGGAGGCGGAGACGGAAATGGCTTTTCTAGTACACAAGGTGTTGGAGATTCAGCAAATGAGTTTCTTGCAGCTACAAATTATACAGCTTTAACCATTGAAGTGGATTATGTAGAAGGATTTCAACCTACACAGTCTGCGCTTAATAACCTTAGGACGTTTTTACAAGGCAGGCTTAACAAAACCAACATTTCTATTTCTTTAGACGACGAAATCCCCTCTCCAGGGGGCTCACCATACTCAGCTCAGGAAGCTTTTGACCTTGAGAAAAAGCATAGAGACACTTATACAGAAGGAACCACAATGGCAGCCTATTTTATAGTTCTTGACGGAGAATTTGAACAAGAAAAAGTATTAGGTTTTGCCTATTTCAATACATCGATGGCATTAATTGGCGGTACAATTGAAAATAACTCAGGTGGATTTGGCCAGCCTAGTCGTGAAACTGTAGAAACAGCTGTGATGCAACATGAATTTGGTCACATTCTTGGTTTAGTTGATAAAGGAACTCCTGCAATTCAGGATCATGTGGATGAGGAAAACGGCGCTCATTGCGATGTGGAAAGCTGCTTAATGTATTTTGCAGTAAGAACTTCAGACTTTATGAGTAATCTGATGGGTGGAAATGTACCTGAACTTGATCCTCAGTGTATTCAGGATTTACAAGCTAATGGCGGAAAATAAGGGAATACAAAAATAGGGGAACTACGAATTAGGAATAATCGAAATCGAACATATTCCTAATTCTCATATTTAACTTTTCCTAATTATTACCCTTGTTTGAATTTGAATAAATGTTCCGCACCTACTTTTTCTTCGGCTTGATTGAGTGCATACATAGATTCAAAAAGCACGATCGGATTTTCTTCCATATCCTTTGTTACATGAGTGGAATAGCTGGATTCTAATTTTTTAATTACTTCCGGGGCTTCATTAGGTAGCCAACGTGCACAGTAATAGGAAACCGGAGTTTTTACTAATTCCACGCTGTATTCTTCCAACATTCTGTGTTCAACCACTTCAAACTGAAGTACACCAACCGTTCCTAACAAAAGTTCATTACCAACTCCATTGGGTACTTCAAATACATGAACAACACCTTCTTCCGAAAGCTGTCGAAGACCTTCACGAAGTTGCTTTCTCTTAAATGGATCTTTGGTGGCTACTTTTTGAAAGTGCTCCGGAGTGAATAAAGGAATCACGTCAAAGCGAACTTCATTTTTTTCGAAAATTGTTGTGCCAATTCTGAAGTCGCCGGGATTAAAAATTGATACAATATCACCCGGATATGCTTCTTCCATCAGCTGGCGCTCATCGCCCATTAAAGTATGAGGCGTAGCCATTTTAATTTTTTTCCCTGTATGTGAGATCACTACATTTTGTCCGCGGCGGAACTTGCCTGAAGCGACCCGAATAAAAGCGGCGCAATCTCGATGACCAGGATTCATGTTGGCTTGCATTTTAAAAATAAATCCGGAAAACGCATCATCAATAGAGCGCTCTCCACCTTCAGCCTGTTCGTACATTTGTGGAGAAGGAGCAAGCTTGTGGAAGTAATTCAGAAATACATCCAACCCAAAATTATTAAGAGCAGAACCAAAAAATACCGGCGTAACTTTACCGGAGCTATATAATTCCTTATCCATATTCGGATACATATCTTCGATAAGCATCACTTCTTCCCTAAAAGCCGTTTTTTCAGTTTCTGAAAGATTGCTTTGTTCAAGTGCTTTTTCCACCGACATTGTTTCGGTGATGGCTTTTTTTGTACCGTGTTCAGACTTTTCATACACATGCACATTTCCACCTATAACATCATAAATGCCCTGAAATTTTTGTCCGTAACCAAGTGGCCAACTTGCAGGGACAGCTTCAATCCCTAGTTTTGACTCCACATTACTCAACACTTCAAGCGGATCCATCCCGGGACGGTCGCACTTGTTCACGAAAGTGATAACGGGAACTTCACGTAACTTACATACTTCAAAAAGTTTTTCAGTTTGTTCCTCTACCCCTTTGGCAACATCAATAACCATCAAACCGCAATCCGCAGCTACAAGTGTTCGAAGCGTATCTTCAGAAAAATCCTTGTGACCGGGGGTATCAAGGAGATTATACTTAATATTGTCTTTTTCGAAGCGCATTACTGAAGAGGTCACTGAAATACCACGTTCTTTTTCAATGGCCATCCAGTCAGATGCGGCGTGATGAGAGGCTTTTCTTGCTCGTACTGATCCCGCTTCATGAATAGCTCCACCATACAATAAGAGCTTTTCAGTAAGTGTGGTTTTACCCGCATCCGGGTGAGAAATAATTGCGAATGTACGTCTTCTCTGTGCTTCTTTAAGAATAGGAGAATCGGCTGTTGCCGTTGTTGACATGGATAATTCCTTTGCTTTGATTTTTCTAAAAATACGGCTTACTATACTTTTTTACCTATTCTAATGTTGATTGATTATGTAATAATAAATACAATGAATTATGAGAACACTATTTTGTACAATTTTGGCTCTGATGCTGGTTTCAGGAACGGCAAGCGCACAAGTTATTGATGATAGCTCTATTCAGAATGCACAAAACAGCGGTTACAGTTTTGTTGAAGGAATGTTCGTTGCTTATTTGGCGGATACCGTTTCGCCGGGCTTTATCACTAAGCAATTTAGAGATCTGGAGATTTCTATTTTGGACGAGTACATCAAACCAATCATCATAACGGTCGTGAACTCTCCCTCTGAAGAAAGTGTGGAAAAACTCAGAAATCACCCAAAAGTTAAAGCATTTTATACAACGCCTTATAAAAATGAAATAGCAAAAATGGAAGAATTTTTGAAGAACACATCTTTATCTGAAGAACAAATAAAAGAGATCAGAGCACAGGCGTCACCTGTTGAAACCTATGTTATTGAGTTTGATTATTCTATAAACTCCATAAAATTAAAAAAACTCTTGGGCGAACTTCGTGATGTTGCATATAGGATATTAAGCGATCAGCCAAGAACGGTAACATTAAAAGCAGAACCCGGAAATGAACCATTGCTGATGGATAAGGTGGAGCAACTCCCTTTTGTTACTAGCACAGCTATGATTGGGACGATTAAAAATTAGCGAATCATGAAAACAGCTCTTTTACTATTTATAAGTATCATTTTTTCTTCACCTGTATTTAGCCAAATTCAAAGAATAAAGACAGGTGATTATAAATTCGCAAAAGGTGAAATCGAACTTTCTTTTGTTGATACAGTTTCTAGAGAATATGCTGAATTTAAAGTTGCTAAGGCCGGATATGAAATCCTTTCTTCCCATATAAGACCTATAACTTTTGTTTTGAGAATAAAAAAAGAAGAATTAGATATAAAGGTACTTGAATCTAATCCAGTTGTAAATTTTGTTATGTTTGAACCTAATACGTCTGACTCTGTCGCTGTTGAAGAAATGATTATTCGACAAAAAATGAATAAAGAGGAAGCAGAAAAGGCTCGGGAAAGATTCAAAAGTTTTAATGAAAAACACTGGGTAAGAATCTATATGAATTATTGGGTCACTGAAGAACTAGCTATGGAATTCATGGACGAAAACAAAGATTTGAACTTACAGATACCTCAAATTATCCCCAGAACAGCTATTGTTAAAACAATTCCAGGAAAGGAAAACGAAGCAATGAGACAACTTAAAAAACTAGATATTGTAGAAAGCGTAGCTTTTATTGCTTTAATAGATGAGTAAAAAATTTGTTCAAGGCTTCAGCAAAACTTTCAAACACTGATCTTTTTCTTGATCAAAGAAACGATACGCCTCTACCCCATTTTTAAGATCAAAAGTGTGAGTGATTACATCGGTAAGTTTTAGATCACCGTTTTGAACTATTGGGATAATTTTTTCAGCATAAAAACGTGAGGAGCATCTGCCAGCTTTCAGTGTAATGTTTTTATCGTAAATATCGGGTGGAGAGAATGGAAGCTGATCAAAAGCCTGGACGCCAACAGAAGCCAAGATACCTCCGGGACGAAGAATGTCGAAAGCAGTTTTCATAGAAGCTTTACTGCCAACCGCTTCAATGACTGAATCGGCTCCTACTCCGTTAGTCAGCTCCATGATTTTTTCTAAAATGTTTTCGTTCAAACAATTGATCGGGGTTGCTCCATTTTTTTCAGTAAAGTTCAACCTGAAATCAATCCCATCCACAGCATAAATTTGTTTGCAGCCAAAATACATAGCTGCTTTTATTGCCATAATTCCAACCGGCCCGCAACCTATCACAACGCAAACATCTGTATCTTTTAACTCAGCGAGGTCCGCTCCAAAATACCCTGTTGAAGCAATGTCGGCTAGTAAATTTCCCTGTTCCCAGGAAAGATCACCAGGAAGAGCAACCAAGGTTGCATCAGCCATTGGAACTCGGACATATTCAGCATGAACGCCGTGCAAGCCTATTCCATTTTCTCTCCAGCCATAAAGCTGGCTTTTCTCACACCGTGCTGTCAACCCTATGTTGCAAAAGTGACAATCACCGCAATTCACTGTAAATGGAGAAAGAACTCTGTCTCCGGATTTAAATTTTGAGACTTCACTACCAACTTCTACTACAATCCCAGTGAATTCATGTCCCATGATAGTTCCGATATCAATGCCCTTTTCTCTGCCATGATACACATGCATATCGGAACCGCAAATTGCTGCACACTCTACTTTCACAAGAGCGTCTTTCGGAGAAATGATTTCAGGCTCAGGAACATCACAAAGTTCTACTTTTTTAATTCCCTGAAAAGTGATCGCTTTCATGATTTATAAACCTTCTTTATTGAGCTCTGGTTTTTTATCTCCTCGGTGGCAGGTATTGCAAGTGACGGCTCCTGTTCGTTCACCAAGAGCTTCAATATCAGCAAGAATATTGTTGTTTATTTGATCTACCATTTTGGACATTTCTCTTGCAATATTTTTAGCAGCTTTTTTATCACTACTCCAATCCATGGCATCATGGCAATGAAGGCAAGTTACTCCCAACGCTTTGGAATAATCAGTATTCATAATAGAAAGAAATTTGCCAGCGGGTATTTTGTTAAGTGTTTGAATATTTAAATAGACACTTTCAGATGGATCATTTTCCCAGCCTTTAATCTGTTCTCGTAATTCTTCCAAAGCCATTTCTTGGTCAAAATTAGTGCTATCAAATTCTACTTTATACTTAACTAGTGGATCAGTCTCATTTTTTGATAATTGATCATAGCTACTACACTGAGCAATGTAAAAACTCAAAAGTAGTGTAATAATAAAAATTGTTACTGCTTTCATTGTACCTGAACCGAGTATAATGTTCCCCAAACTTTGATCTTATTTTCGATCTTCAACTCTGTATACGAACTTTAGCCCGCTCCAGTTTTCATCAACGGCACAAACTTTCACATCAACTAAACCAATATTCAATCCAAGAGTTCGCACTTCGCTTTCCGGAAAAGTTGCAGTGAAGTCTTTGGAAGCCTTTTTAATCCACGAAACCCAAATCAATCCATTCTTATCGAGTTTATCTTTTTGCGGAGGAAACAGGGTGTGAAGTTCTTCTTCCGTTTTGCAAAATACATGAATGAAATCAATAGGACCCGCGTGGTCGGCATTAACAGATAGAACACCTTCCGGAAATTCTCCAAGCATCTCTACATAGTGATCTGGTTCATTGATGAAAAGAACGGTGTAATCTGCTTTAATGCCAAGTTTTTTTAATAAGGGAGTGCCGGAATATCCTGCCATATTCGAAATTAGTTGCTGAAATATAACACAGAAATGGAACTTAACAAGTTGGCTTTTTCTGAAATGAAATGATGAAAGGTTCAGCTCTGTTAATAGTATAGATAATCGAAACTATACTGATTGTAAATTATGTCTAATAACGAAACGCCAATAAACAGCACAAATCTGACAGAGAAAGAACTGGAAAATTTTAAGCAACGGCTCTTTGATGAAAAGAAGAACTCACAGAAAAAAATTGAAGAGCTGGAAGAATCAATCCAGGATATAGAATCAAATATGGGAGATAATGTTTCTTCGTCAGCGCATCATCAGGGAAATATTGCATCCGCAGAGGAACAAAGAGAAACAAAATATACATTGATCGAGAAGCAAAAAGATAAGCTGGAAAAAATTAAAGTTGCCCTTGATCGTATTGAAACCGGGAATTACGGAACATGTGTGGTTACCGGAAACTCAATTCAAAAAGAAAGATTGGAAGCAATGCCATATGCTATTCATAGTGTTGATGCAATGAAAGGAAACATTAACACAGATAAGAAAAAGTTGAATGTGAAAGATGTATCGAATTAGACTCGGTTATAAAGCAGGAAACTAATTCATTATTCCGCTTAGCTTTTCAAGCTGCGAGGGGATATTTTCAGAAAGTTCAAACCCAGAGCTTTTTGAAATGTCGATGATTGATTTTTGTGCTGATGTCTGTAGCAAAGTATTCTTTGAATCATTGGTTGCTAACAGATCCAGTGAACAAGATAAGAGAGCTGTATTTCTGCCCTGATCGTTTAACACAACATTTAATTTTGTTGCTCCAAATGGAGTGGCTGTTAAGGAAATAGCCAGCTTTTTTGAATCTGTTGTATCAAAAACTCTGTAATAATTAGCCATATATAGTCCAGGCAGGCTTCCTTCAAATTTAAAATAATTAAGAGAAGTCTTGTTTTCAATGTTATACAATAGCTCGCAATTTTGTTGAATCCATTTTCTGGTGTCAGGATGAGATTTATTGCCTGCAAAACCTCTTTTGCTCCAGTATTCAAAATTAGTTTTCACGCTTGATGATGCTTGAAAAATTTCGGGAATTTCAGTGAGCAGGTTGATCGTTTCATTTTTTGAGTGGAACCAAAAATCTTCCACTCCGTTTGAAATCAGCAAAAAGGGAGCACCGATCTTTTGATTATATCTTGCAATCTGGATCGAAGCTTTTTCATTAAGTTTGATTTCAGGAGCCTTGCACTCAATAAGGAGATGAGGTCTAAACTCTTTGTTAAAGCAAATTACATCTGTTCTGGATGCCGATTTATCCCTGGGTAGATTAACAGGTGATTCAAAGGAAACTCTTGAAGTAGAAAATCCTGCCTCGAGAATTAGATACTCTACAATTTGAAGACGCACCCTTTCTTCCGGCAAATCAACAAATGCCTTTTTTAGAATCGGGTTCCAAAGAAGCTTGGCTCCATCTCTAAATACATACTGAGGAAAATGATTTCTGGCTATGCTAAGCAAATCAGTTTTTTAAAATGAAATAGAAAATAAGGGTTAGAAATTACGCTCCAAATAAATCTATGAACTTCTTAGATAAAACATATCAGCATAAACTGAATGTGAGTCAAATCACCTGTATCTTTAAGGATGATTGATGAAGAAAATATTCAATTCGAAAAATTTAAACCGGTTTGGTGGGCTCCGGAAGTGCATACACAAACGGTGATCGCTTCATTTTCTGTTACTAAAGATCCCGAATCTGAACGAATCGAAATCCCAACTCCAGACAATGATTTTCTGGAACTGGAAGTAGTAGATCTTAATAACGGAAAACCGGTTGTTGCTCTTTTTCATGGACTGGAAGGTTCTTCACAAAGGCATTATATACAAAACCTGATGAGTGATTTACGAAACGCCGGTTTTTCTTCGGTAGCACTGAATTTCAGAGGGTGCGGTCAGAAAATGAATCTTCAGAGAAGAATGTATCACTCAGGAGAAACTGAAGATTATAAAGCGCTTTTTGAATGGATCACCAGCTCCTTTCAAAACTCTGAAATTTTTGCAGTAGGATTTTCATTAGGCGGAAATGCTTTGGTAAAATCATTGGGTGAGCTTAAAGAAAATCATCCGGTAAGCAGAGCAGTTGTGGTTTCTCCGCCGTACGATTTGAAAGGTGGATCACTTCGAATGAATCAAGGATTTAATAAAGTATACCAAAAGAGATTTTTAGACACTTTAGCAGAAAAGATCGATTTAAAAAGAAAGCAATTTACTGATTTTCCAAAGTTTACGGGAAGTTCTGTATACGATTTTGATGATCAGGTTACCGCCCCAGTTCATGGTTTTGACGGAGCTGAGGATTATTACGAAACGTGTTCCTCAAAACACTTTTATAAAAATGTTCAAAAGCCGTTATTAGTAATTCATTCAAAAGCAGATTCGTTGTGTCCATTAGAGTTTGCTCCTTTTGAAGATTTAAAAAAGAATGAAAATATTAGAACATTATTTACAGAATCGGGTGGGCATGTAGGTTTTATAAGTCAGAAAAGAGGATGGCTGAATCGAACAATCATTAAATGGCTAAATGCCTAAAACGATTTGTATCTTACTACTGTTGAAATACTTCAAGATTAATAAAAAAAATTCATGGTAATAATTATAGGAGCCGGTCCAATAGGATTGGCGACAGGAATTCAGTTAAAGCGTAAAAATATTCCATTTAAGATTATTGAGAAAGGATGTTTAGTGAATTCGCTGTTCAATTATCCAACCAATATGACATTCTTTTCAACTTCTGACAGGTTGGAAATCGGGGATGTTCCATTTATCTCTCATGGACCAAAGCCAACCCGAAGTGAAGCTCTTGAATATTATCGGAGAGTTGCAGAAAGCTTTGAGTTGCCCGTTCATCTGTATGAAACTGTTGAGGCTCTTGAGGGCGAAGATGGAAACTTTACCGTTACCACAGATAAAGATGTTTACAAAGCGGAAAAAGTAGTAGTAGCTACCGGGTTTTACGGAAGCGCAAATATGATGGGGGTTCCGGGAGAAGAGCTTGATAAGGTGAAGCATTACTATGATGAACCTCACCCGTATGCATGGCAAAAAGTGTTGGTTGTTGGAGGAGGGAACTCAGCTGTTGACGCAGCGTTGGAATGTTACCGGGCGGGAGCAGATGTTTCAGTTGCCGTAAAGTATGATACGATTAAACCTTCAGTGAAGTATTGGGTAAAACCGGATATAGAAAATAGAATTAAAAATGAAGAAATAACCGGGTATTTCAATACAGAGATAAAAGAAATTCGGGAAAAAGAAGTAGTGCTGAATACTCCGGATGGCGAAAAAACCATTGAGAATGATTTTGTTCTGGCAATGACAGGTTACCATCCTAATTATCCACTGATGGAAAAGTTCCAAATCGAACTAACAGACGATGAAAAATGCATGCCGATATATAAAGAAGATAGTTTAGAAACTAAAAGAAAAGGTGTATACGTCGCAGGTGTCGTGTGCGGTGGATTGGATACCAGTCGCCTGTTTATTGAGAACTCAAGAGTTCATGCAGATCAAATAGCGACACATTTAGAAGAGCGATTGGGGAAATAAAAAAGGGCAAGCGATCTATATCACGCCGCTACGACCAAATTACCGCTGCTGCATTCCTGCCCTGACGGAGTTCAAAGGGAGCTGGCTGTATAGGACTTGCCCTAAAAGGATTGCAAAGATACAGGTTTTAATGGAGAAGGTAAAAGCTAGATGTAAGATTTAAGAAATAAGATTAAAGAATGTCTTATTTCTTGTATCTATTTGCTTGTCATTACAAATACGCCGTCCCATAACTCTCCCGGAGGGTTCTTCTTTAATTCTTTAGAGCGATCCAAAAGCATTTTAGAAGGATTCACATCATGTACTTCTAATTCAAAAGATTTATTAAAAAGTGAAATGGCATTATCCCAGTTTTGAGCTAGATATTCTTCCATTCCACGCTCATATAACCCAATACAATCAAATAATTGTTGAGAAGCTTCTGATCTGAGATCAGCAATTTCGTACATTTTAACGGGACGGGTTCTTCCTTTAACTACAATCTTATCCAGATACCGGAACACACAATCATCACCAAAATTTTCAGCTTCCGTTTTAGTTGATTCTGTGATCATTGTGTAAACACCGAATGCTTTGGCTCCACTTTCGCAACGGGCAGCTAAGTTTACATTGTCGCCCATCATGGTATAATTAAATCTGTTTTCAGAACCCATATTTCCGGTAATCATATCTCCGGTATTCATTCCCATTCGATTTTTCATGTTTGCGACAATATCAGGCCACCCATCTTTTTGCCATTTTTCTCTTAGGTTTTCTAATTCTTTTTGCATTAGCTGAGAAGCAATACAAGCTCTTAAGGCATGGTCTTTAAACGGTAAAGGAGCACCAAAAAAGGCAACAATTGCATCTCCAATAAACTTGTCTAATGTTCCACCTTGATCTGTTAAGATGTTAGTCATTGAAGTTAAGTACTCGTTTATCAAAGCAACAAGTTGAGTTGGGCTCATCTGCTCAGAGAAAGTAGAAAATGATTCAATGTCGCTAAAAAAAGCTGTCATATAAACCTGATCCCCACCTAACTGAGGATCGGTTCCTGATGCTACCATTTGATCTACCAAAGCCGGAGATACATAAGATGAGAACATTCCCTGAATTCTTCGTTTTTCTCTTTCTTCTACGAAATATTGATAACCTACTGTGCCAACCTGAGAAACAAAGAGAGTTAGAATTACTGCTGTTAGATTCATAAATAGGTTAGCAGTCAAAAAGGTTTGAATAACTATAAAAGTATAAACGCTGATAAGCACAAACATGGAAGCAAAACCCCAGATAGCTCCATAAAATCTGTTTATTAAAACTAATATGATAGAAACCAAAGCCATTAGCAGTAGTACAGTTTTAGCATTTTGTCTGCTAATGTAGTTGCTGTCTAAAATGGTTTGGATAGCATGAGCGTGTACTTCGTACCCCGGGCGCAATAATTTTTCTTTTTCTCCTAAAGAGTTGATTTCTATTTTTGGAAAAGGAGTTTTATAGAAATCTTTTAACGCGGGCATTGTCGCACCAACAATTGCAATTTTATCCTTGAAGACTCCCTCATATAGCCAACCCGTTTGAAATTCTGGGTCATCAAAAGCATTTATTTCAAATTCAGCTTCCTTTTCCATCGTTGTTGTATAGCTGGTGTCATCGATTACTTCGGCAAAGTCATAAACGGGGAAAAGACCTTCTTCTCCATAATAATTTATGATAAATGAGTTTATAGCATCTTTTTGGATTTCATAACTCCCCAGCTCAAAAAAAGGGGATGAATTTTCGTCTAATGTACTTATCGAGTCTCGATCGATTTTTTGGTATATCATCAGAGCTTCGAGCCCCAATTTATAGTAGTGTTTATTATTGAAGGTAGTACCAAAGGAATAAGTACGGATAGCCCCATCGGTGTTTGGATTAACATCAACTAAACCAACAGGAACTGGATTATTCTCTAAAAACACTTGTCTGGGAAACAGAGGAGACCTTACTTTTCCTGTTTCATAATCATCTTCTCGAAAATCACCTGCTAATACTACATTCCCGTATTTCTTTAAGGCATTTGCAAATAGAGAATCGTTTCTGAGATCATATTGGTCCGGCTGATCAAAGATTACATCAAAAACAATAACCTTAACCCCTGCTTTATTTAGGTTTTCTATAAGTTTACCGTACACATTGGTAGGCCAGGGGTATTTTTGAGGGATTTCTGAATCAGCTTCATCACTAATTGGGATTAGAACTATTGGAGAGTCTTCAACAGAAATGGGGCCTCTGATCTCAAACAGCAGATCACGAAAATCTAGTTCAACAGATCGGAATGTTGGTATATTTGAAAGAACACTGGCAATAAAAAAAGCCGAACCTGCAATTAACAGATATATCCAAAGAGGTTTTTTGGGATTCTTTTTTGAAGACATTCATTTAGAAATTGAATAGGTAACGAAGTGTTACAATACTATCATTTGAATTGCCGGAGCCTGAAACATTAGTAAAGTTGGCATCAAAAATAAATGAATGATAATTATTTATATCATATTGAGCTCCTGTTTGGATCACAAAAGTGCCAAAATCAGACTCATTTATATTTTGATCCAAAACAAAGAAATCATTAGTTGGATCATTGTCATTGGCTACTGTAGGAGAAACGATTAATGATCTGGTTCTGGATGTATTGTTGGTAACAGCGAGCCTTCCATTTAAATTAAGCTTACCTCCGGCAAGAAAGTAGCTGGCTCCTGTATATAAACCGAAGATATTTATATCAGTTTGTCCGCTTCCGGTCTCAGTGTTGTTAAAAGTTAGCCCAAGCTGGGTTCTTAATCGAAGTTCGTTGAATCTGCTTGTTATATTGAACGAAACAGCAGAACTTTTAACATCCCCGAACGCAAAAACATTATCCTGTGTATTCAAATTATTGAAACTTAAAGATGCATCATGAATGATGTTAAAAAATTCAAATTGCTGAGTAATTGATCCGGTTAGGTTCAACGTAATACTTTCTTTAGGAACGGGAGTTAGTAAGGTATCTACTCCATTAATTACAAAATTTTGAACAGCGGCATTTTCAAGATCCATGGGCACATTAGGATTGAATCTTTCAACTCCGTTATCTCTATTTCTATACCTAAATCCAAAACTCATTCGGGGTAATTTTCGAGAAACAGGATACCAACTTAAATTAGTTCTATAAGTATCAGATTCTGTAGTAGCATCTTTATTATTTGTAACGTTGTCTTTAAGAGTTTCATAGCCAAGAGTTAGATATAGTCTGTTTTTAAAAAGTCGGAACCTATCTGTAACTGTAAACCCGGAGATATCTCTTCTGACTGTTGAGTTTGCCAAAGAACTAAAGTTTGGTCCCACCCATCGATATTGCAATTTGAAATTATTAGAAGGATAATTAATTGAGAATTCAGAATTAGAGCCAATAATACTTGTTGGGAAGAAAGTCTCAGCATCTGAGCTGTCTGTATCAATGTTTTTAACTTTGATCGGAAGAATATTCATATTCTCATTTATAATAATAAATCTGGAGAGGCGATCTAAAAGGTCAGCATCTTTTTGTTCGATATCGAATCCCAGATCATCTGCTCCTTGTACAGTAAGAGGACCTCCGTAAATATCATTATTTAAAGCGCTTGCTACGGTCTCACTTTCAAAACGGACTTTATTTTGGAGTAAACCCATTTTTAAAGTAGCACCTGCTACAAAGTTACCTTGGGGCCTTACACTTCCGTTTTGTATTTGCAGGAGATCGGGGTTTTCGGCTAGTTTCTGGCGGTCTTCAAATGTAAGATTGCTGTATAAAGAAGCAGGTGCTTCCAGAAGTGTTGTATAGTCCCGAATATTGAATATTGAAGTAGTATCATCTTCTACTTTCATGGCGTGAATGCCAAGCTGGAATTTTCGTTCATTACCAAGTGCAATTCTTCCGGCTGTGATCTTTCTTGTAAAAGTTCCTTTTCCCAGGCTCTGATAATTCAATGTATATGTAGTATCAACGGCATTTCCATTTCCGTCAATTACTTCAGATCTATCTACATTTGTGTAAAGGTTTGTGATACTTCTATTCACTTCACCATATACAAATTGAACATTAAAGTTATCATTTATAATGCTGGCGTGGCTATTTATCCCAAAGATTCTTCTTCCTGATATTGTAAATTTACTTAGATTAGGATAAATGTGACCGGCGTCAAGTTGCAACCATCTTCCAAGTCTGAAATTAGCTCCATATCTATTTTGTGGTTGTAGCCGATCAGACTCTTGAGAAGTCAAAAAACCATTTAACGAATATCTGAATAGTCCATAACTACCTGAGAGGTTAGTTCTTGCAGTGTAAGCATCATTTGTACTACCGGCAATTTTTTGACTGCGAGCACCTAGTTCAATTCTGCCTACAGGTCTGTTTTTTCCTTGATCGCCGAATTCATTAGATCGGGCTCTTGATGGATCAACAACATCAAATTCCCAACTTGTAACTAAGAAAACTTTATTTTCAGTATGATATTCAAGCTTAATATCATGCCGCCCATTTTTTAAGTTCTTAGGCACATAGGAAATAAAATAATCGCTTGTATCTGCCAGTTCAGTTACATCTCTGTTATCTATGAATAATCTGAAATCACCGGGTTCTAATTGATTGACATCATAAAAAAGAGCAATAGCAATTACCACATCGTTCGGAGCAATAGCATTGCCGTTTTCAGGAGATAAAATAGTAAAATCTATTTCTGAGTTTCTATTAACAGGTATTTCTTGCTCAACAGATGACACTATTTCTACACGAATGGGGTTGTCTATTGGTGAATTTTCGGGATAAAATATTTGACCACCTGACCTCAGATTCAGTTGAAAATAATATTCTACACTAGAAGCATTCTGATTTTGGATATCTAAATTTGCAGTAAAGGTTCCGTTAACAAATGATATTTCCTGTTGCCGAAAACCAACTCCATCGTCATAATTATAGAATAAGAGGGCTTCCTGAATGTCATTTTGATTAACACTTGAAACAATAAATTCAAGCACATTAACTTCACCCCGAACTAAAGCTGTTGGAGTTTGATGTTGAACAGTAAATTGTGCAAATGTGATATTTTGTATAAAGACGCTACATAAACACAATAGCGTCAGTCTAAGTACCCTGCTTAGCATGTTACTCCTTTAACCCACGAAAAGTGTCTTACTTATTAATTGCCTTTTTCGTAGTAATCAATGGTTATTTCTCTAATCTGACCGTTAGCATCCTTGAATCTGAATTTAATCTGTTTCTTGATCAGATCTTCATCTAACTCATCGTAGCCATCGTCTAAATCGTTGATATCATCATCCGAAAGCGTGCCGGAATCAATTTCATTACCTGCTTCATTTACCTGTGCGTACATTTTCTCAAATAAAGAGACTGTTTCGCCCGATTGAATTGCGGTCACATCTACCTGTCCTTCTTTAACCCAAACATAACCGTCAGAATTACTCCCAAATTCAGTACCCTTCACAGAAGCTAAAGATCTGGAAGTTGAAACTTCAAAGTCATTGTTACCCTGAGGTTCAACATTCAGAAAAATTTCACCAAGACTTAAATCAATTCTGGTATTTGTTCTTTTTGAGGTTCTTTCGCTTTCGCCTCTCACGATTAATAAAGATCGTGGTTTAACTTTAGCGATACTTTTGTCCATAAAAACGACCAAAGCGTATCCTTCATCATCAGTTCTTAAAGTGTCACCATCGAAGAGTTGTTCTCCTTTATCTGAGCTGAGATCAAGTCTTTTGGATCGGTCCGCTTTTTTGTTCTCAATATTAACATTTGGCTTAAATCTCTTAACAATTGCTAATGGGCGATCATTTTTAATGAACTCAATTTTATAAGCACCCACCAACAACAAGGTCGAAAAAAGGGTAAGTAAAAAAGGGATTTTTATTTTTTTTAAAGACATATCAATTACCTCCACTCAAAATAATATCTCCATTCTCTATTCTGATAAGTAATTGGTTCAAAATAATAGCAGCTTGATTGCCTGAATAAGTTACGCCATCGAGTTCAAAGCTTTGAACGGTATAGCCAGAGCTAATAAGAGCTTCAAATCTTCCATTTCCAACTAATCTAACAATCGCTTTTTTTGTTTCTTCGGTAATGATGACTGGGACATCACTGGTTTCAGGCTCTGAAAGCTTAAAACTCCAAATTTCGGATGTTCTTTCTTCCGTTCCGACACCGGATTGAATGGAAGTGCTCAATTGCCAGAAATAAGTTTGACCCGCTTCAAGAGGCTGCGCTCCGGATGAAGGGTACTGAAAGCTTTCTGCTGTTACCTTAACATCCAGATTCTCGTATTGCAATAGCGAACCATTTTCGGACAAAGGTGCAGAACTTCTTGCGCTCTGAATTAAAGATTCGGGGCTGTCATCAGAGCTGCTTTTTACTACAATTAACCGGTATTCAATACCTTGTTCGCCTTCCCAGCTAAATTGTGGATATGGATTTGTAATTTCTACATTCGCATCCGTAACATCGCCGGGAGTTCTAAGAAAGAAATCTACTGATTCTGCAACAGGTACTCCTCCTCCAATTTCAGCTTGTACAGAAGCAAGTTCAACTCGTCCATTTTCATTTGTGGATTGGAATATAATTACTTCAATAGAATACAGATCAGAAGGTAGAGTTGTTGATCCGTCTAAGCTTTCAATGAAATTGTCTCCCTCGGTTGTTAATCCTCCATCAAATTTTACAGTCTCTTTAATTCCGGGTACGCCATCTTCTGATAAAGTATTGTTGGTAATATAAATTGATTGCATTGGTTCGAGCGAAAATGGAAAACCGGGTAGGGTTTTAACGTTTACAAGTTCGCCAACTTTCCCAGCAAAAACTTTAACCTCTAAGTATAGATTTGAAACTACAGAGTCGGTTGTATTGCGTATAAATCCAGACAACAGGACAGGGCCTCTTCCATCACTATCTAAGCCAAGATTTGTAAGCCCAATAAATTGTGAATTTTCAAGTATATCATTAACTATAAGCTCAAGACTTATGGGTTGATCTTGGGCTATAGCATTTTTGTTGGGAACTATTATCAGTGCAAATAGTATTATTACTAGCACAGGAACTATTTTAATATTATATCCTTTCATAAATCCATCCCTTGTTAATTTATAATTGATAATAGTAAAACTGAAGTAGCTTTCCATCTTTTTTAATAAAAAGAAGTGTATTTTAATAAATGAAAATCAACTATTTTGAATAAAAATCAGCAACTTAGAGAAGTGGTGGAGCTACAGGGATTCGAACCCTGGACCTTCGCGCTGCCAGCGCGACGCTCTAGCCAGCTGAGCTATAGCCCCATAACGGGCGACAAATATATGATTCCAAAAAAAAAATTCCTAGTAAAATCGGCTTTTTTGTTTGATAGGCATCATAGTATGATTATTTTATAGAGAATCTATAATTAAACCTTAAATAAAAACTAACTCAAATAGGAGTTCTCCTTAATATGAAACGAACATTACATTTATTAGTCCTAGGACTATTTCTGGTTGGTGGAGTTGTATTCCAAGCTGGTTGCAAATCTAGCGAACCTGAAGTTGTTGTACCAGTTGATACTGATGGCGATGGACTTACCGATGAACAAGAAACTGAACTCGGAACCGATATCAATAATGCAGACACCGATGGTGACGGCCTTAATGATGGTGACGAAGTAAACACTTACAATACTGACCCAACCAATGCTGACACTGACGGAGACGGCCTTAATGATGGTGATGAAGTAAATTCATACAACACTGATCCAAACAAAGCAGACACCGATGGAGATGGTCTAAGTGACGGTGATGAAGTGAATAAATACAATACTGATCCTAACGATGCCAATGGCGATGCTGATGGTGATGGTGTTTCTGATGTTGATGAAATCAATATGCATGGAACAG
This sequence comes from Balneola sp., assembly GCA_965216175.1. Lineage (GTDB taxonomy): Bacteria > Bacteroidota > Rhodothermia > Balneolales > Balneolaceae > Balneola. The sequence continues at coordinate 3,143,922 of OZ244140.1, read as the reverse complement.
ATCCGAATAGCCCTGATTCTGACGGTGACGGATTTACTGATGGACAAGAGATCGACATGGGAACAAATCCTATGGATGGATCAGATCCTGTTGTAATTGATGAAAATGCATTCAATGTGATTAACTTTGGATTCGATCGTTCTAACATTAGTGACGCAGCAGCAGCTAACTTAGCTGAAAATGTTGAACTATTACAAAATGCTCCCGCATTCAGAGTTAGAGTTGACGCTTACACTGATCATGTTGGTGGAGATCAATATAACATCAGACTTAGTTTACGTAGAGCAAAATCTGTGGTAGACTTTTATACTAACAATGGTATTTCTGCAGATAGAATTGAGTCTAGAGGCTTAGGCAAAGCGCCAAGAGCTTGTATGGATGAAACTGAGGAAAGGGGTTGCGAAGCTAACAGAAGAGCTGAGTCTCATCCTGTAACTACTTTGAAGTATTCTCCAAAGAAGTAAATGATAAATTAATTTTATCAGTGATTAAGGCGAGCTTATTAGCTCGCCTTTTTTTTGCCTTATAACTCTATTAGAAGAAACGAGCAATGCTTACACCGGGGTAAATACCGGGATCATCAATTCTAAAAGCAAGATCAAATCGGAAGAGATTAAAAATATTGCTAACCGATCCTCCCACTTCAAGATGAAGTTGATTTGAGTCTAAAATATTATACTGAGCAATATTTGAAGAAGGGTTCCATGTTTTTCCAACCCCTCCAAAAGCAATAATTGAAATTCCTGTTTGTGGTGCGTTTCTCCATCCTAACATTTCCAATGGTATACTTCTGAAGTTATGCTCGGCATTAACAGCAAAGTAACTTGCTCCCTGATAGGGGATATATCGTTTAGAGCGGAAGGCTCCGAAAGGAGTTAAATACCCAAAAGAAGCATCCAAAGTCCCGTTTTCTTGTACTGGAAGATCTCCTAGATAAGTTCCTGCATTAACTCTTATGTCTAACGCATTAGGGAAAAAACGTTTCTTATAAAAGGTATTGAACCGCTTAAAACCATTAAAATTCAATTTTGTGAAATTCCAGTCACTTCCGATCAGTGTTGAGGATTGTTCTATATCTAAAGAAGCTCCATTTAATTCCACGGCACCGAAGTTGTTTTGAAGATCTCCCCTTGAAATTTGAAACCTAAAAGAACTAAGAGTTCCATCTTCAATAGGTGGGTTTATTCGCTGTAGATTGTCTCTACCAAGAAGATCATAGCTGGTTTTAAAATTTATCGAACTATGTTTTTCATAGTTATAATAGAGCCTGTATGTATTTCTCTGACCGCCGGGTCTGTAAGCTGTTCCAAGTTGAAATCCTTCATTCCTATAAAAATTGAAATAATCTTGATAACCGAGCAAAGGCATAACACTTGCAATGGTAATTCCATAAAGACCGGAATCATAACTAGAGCGAGTATCAGCATTATATCCTGCAGAAATTACAAACCGCCTTGTCTTTTTTAATGGCCACCAACTTAATTTCGCGCCATAGCCGGCTTCTTCATATCCAAAGCTGTAACCAACTTTGAATTCTGATTGTAATCTTCTGTCAAAGTATCGGCGCTCATGTTTTAATCCAATATTGAATACATCCACGCGATTAAATCTGCCGGTAGGGGAAAGGTCAGAGACAAATCTCCTTACGGTACTTTGTTTTTTACCATCTGAAGAGTAATTGCTTTGCCTGCTTCCACCACCACTTGAACTTACAGTTACCCCTGAATTTCCGTCATTATCATCATCATCCAAATCAAGAAAGCGGGTAAAAAAACCTTTTGGCCTAAACGCTTTTTCTAAGGTAGCAGTACTGTCGAGGCTCTTATATGCTTCTTCTTCTTTTGATGAAAGGGGAACGGGATCAATCGAAGTCTGAAATAATGAGTCTGATTTACCAATAGTAGTGGAATCAACTGATATCCAGGTCCATTGAGTATACAATGAGTCAGGAAGGTCAACATTCACTTGATAGTTGTTCATCTTGGAAACCTGATGAAAACCAATGGGGGGAAATCTGAGCCCAACAATCCCAACTTCCACGAGGCCGTCAATCCGAACATCAACCGGTAGCCAGAAATCTCCGCCAAAATTACTGAACTGTTGTTCATAAGAAAGATTGAAATCCTGTACCGGAGGAGGAAATACGATTACATTATTTGGTTTCAATTTTACTGAGAGTAAGGCGAAGTCTTCATCCAAAACAAAAATTGTGCCCTCAAAAAGAGGTTGAAGCTTTCTTTTTGGCTCAACCGAAATCTCAAATACAACTTTATCGTCTATGCTTGTAAATTCGACGAGTTTAAATGTATAATATTTTAAGGCTCGTTCATCGGTAATTCCAACTACATCAAAACCGGCTATATCCAGTTCATCGTCATAAAAATTGGGCAGATAACTTACCCCGGCAAAATTATCAGCACCTTGAATATTAGCTGTTTGTCTTCGCGACTTAAGTACCTCTCGAGGCCCTCTTTTCTTGTCCCAAAAAACTTCAGAAACACTTTCTGATACCGAAACTATGGTTGTGTCATTGCGCAATTGTTGTCTGGAATATGCTTCTGCTCTATAGGTGTTGAGTTTCGCTCGCCAAATTTTCTTACGGGCTATAACCTCTTTCATTATTGCAATTGCAGGATCTTCTGTTGTTACTACAAGCTGTTCCATTTGAGCAACTGACTCTTTCATAAGAAAATCGAGAGGCTTTGAGTGACCTTGTTCAACTGTGATTTTTTGAGTTTCAAAACCAATGTAGCGGACTACAATAGTTGCGGGAAAAGATTTTACAATCAGGCTGAATTCTCCGTCTTCATTTGCAATAGTTCCGGTATAAGTACCTTCGATAATTACATGAGCCGCCGGCAATCGCTCACCTGTAACAGCATCGGCCACAATTCCGGTAATTTTGGTTTGAGCTTGTACAGAAAATGAAAGTATCGCAAATGCGACAGTGAGTAGTATAGACTTTTGCATAGCGTTTATTTTATTCCGAACCCTGTACTAAATTTTAAATAGTTTGTTTCAGTAGATACGAAACTATCTCTTTAAAATTATAAAGATAGGAATGAAATAAAAATTAAGGCAATGCTACTGATTCTTCTTTCGGGTTTTTAACACCGCTCCTAAAACCCCGGACAAAATAGCAGCACCAATTATAGACCAAATGATAGGAAATTGACTTCCGCCAATTTCTACCGTCCAAAATCTTGGTAAATCAAGCTCGATTGCAATCCATTTACCGAGGATGGCACCAATAAAACCGACACCGGCTGAAATAAGACAGCCTCCGCTCCCAATTTTAAATCCGCCTAAGCTTTGACCAATGCCACCACAAATAGCAGCTATTAATAAATAGATAAGAAAATCAAAAAGTCCCATAATATTATTGTATTGCTTTTTTTTGTTCTAAAACGACTGCCTGCTCCAAAGGTTTCATAATCACCCTGTCTTCTAATTCAAATATATCTCTATTGTCGGTATGTACGATGTATCTGTCGCCACGAAACAATACATAGTAAGTGATATCGTGCCCCCGAAATTCTCTTCCGATGATAGTGCCACAGTCTTCAGCAGTTTCAGTTCTTGAAATGCTTAAATGTTCAGGTCTTATTGAACATAGCACCAATCCTTTTGCATCTCGGTTTAAAGTGACTTGTCCAAATTGGGTATCTACTTCCTTGCCGCCATCAGCATAAGCTCTGAAAAGATTTGTTCTTCCCAAAAACTGGGCCACAAATTGCGACTTGGGAAAGTAATAAACTTCTTCCGGAGTACCGATCTGTTCAATTTTTCCATTGTTCATTACTGCGACCCTATCAGCAAAAGATAAAGCTTCCTCCTGATCGTGCGTAACAAGAATCGCGCTCATACCGGATTTTTTTAAAATAGCACGAACTTCTTTTCTGGTAGAATCCCTCAACATGGCATCCAAGCCTGAAAAAGGCTCATCCATCAAAACCAACTTTGGCTTAGGTGCAATTGCCCGTGCTAAAGCGACCCGTTGTTGTTGGCCTCCTGAAAGCTCATCAGGAGTTCTGTCTTTGTATTTCTCCATTCCGGTACGACAAAGTACTTCCTCAGCATAAACCATTCGTTTATTTTTAGGAACTTCTTTTAGCCCGAAAGCTACATTTTCAATAGCGGTCATATGAGGGAACAAAGCGTAATCCTGAAACACAAAGCCTATTCCGCGTTCTTGTGGCAGTATATGAAATCGATCTTTTTCTACAATCTTATTCTGAATGGAGATTTGCCCAGAGTCAGCATATTCAAAACCGGCGATTAATCGTAAAGTGGTAGTTTTTCCACATCCGCTGGGACCTAAAAGAGCAAAAATTTCGTTAGGCTTAATATCAAACGAAACATTATTTACCACAGGGTTGTTCTGGGTAAATGATTTTGAAATATTCTGTATCTCTACGATTGATTTATTCATAGTGGTTTAAACAAAAAATCTATTAAGTAGATTCATTCTGAATAAGATACAGTTTATAGCATACAATGACTTGTTTTTTCTATCGAATATTTGGGAAACAAGCCGTTAAAACGTAAGTTAAATAAGAGCGGTATTTATTTATAAAAAAACTATCTACATCATGAAAAACATTGGAGTTAAATTATTACTAGTAGTATTGGGTTTTACCATGCTTCAGGCGTGCGGTGAAACTGAAAAAGAACGAAGAGCTAAAGAGCAAGCCCGAATGGATTCGCTTAGAAACGTGCAACAACAGGAGATTGCAGAAGAAATGGCGCGATTAGAACGTGAAAATGCGCAAGATCCGGATACCATGGCAAAGGAAGATGACATGGAAATGGAAAGAGATGATGATACAACGGGATATTCCTTTGTTGAAAATGGACAATATGCTGTTCAAGTAGGCGCCTTCCGTTCGGAAGACAAAGCGAAAGGATACATTTCAAAATGGTCTGACCGCAATTATCCGAACGCATACACTGTAAAAATCGGTGAAGAAAAAAGTGGTGATGTTTGGTTTAGAGTTAGAGTTGGCTTTTTTGGTACAAAAGAAGACGCGGCTAAACTAGGCGGAGAGCTCGCAAAAGAGATGAATTCAGGATATTGGGTATCAAAAGTCAGATAAAAAAAGATTGTCTGGATTATAGTTGTATATATGCTAGGCATTTACGTAATTGCAGAACGCTCAAGTAGCGTCTCTCTTGATGAATAGTCAGCCCCCCACATTAGATAAATGTGCGGGGCTATTTTTTTGTAACCTAAACTAAAAACTTCCGTAACCGTAAAACTTGTTTAATTTTTCATATTCTCAAGTTTACACTATTATTGGAATGCACATAACTCTCAATAACTTTTAAACCCCACAAGAATGAAAAACTTTGGTATTTCTATACGAGAAGTTGAAAACATTCGTGTACTTGATATAAGTGGCGAACTTGACGCCCATACTGCATCTCAACTCGAAAATTCTCTTAAATCTCTCATCGATCAAAATGAAATTTGTATTATCGTAAACTGCAAAGGTTTAGATTATATAGCCAGTGCCGGATTAGGTGTGTTTATGGCATATATAGAAGACGTACGTGGAATGGGTGGCGATATAAAGCTCACTAATATGAACGAAAGAGTATACAACGTTTTTGATCTGCTTGGATTTCCAACACTATATGATATCCATGATGATGAAAGTGAAGCAGTAACCGGATTTAATAACTAAGTTATTTTGGCAACTTCTAACAACACATATTCTTTATCGGTTGAGGCTTCTACTTCTCAATTGGCAAAGGTACGTGATTTTGTTGCTGAACACGCAGAACGGTTAGGACTGTCAGAAAAAGAAATTGGAAATATCCGATTAGCGGTTGACGAAGCCTACACAAATATTATTAAGCACGCATACAAAAATATACCTGCTAAGCCTGTTGAAATTGAACTAGGTTCGGATAATTCACAGCTTTGGATTTCTATCAAAGATGAGGGAGAAAGTTTTGATGTAGGAGCTTATAACGAACCGGATATCAAAGCAAGAATTAAGAATAAGCAACGTGGCGGTATGGGAGTTTACTTGATCCGCAAGCTCATGGATAATGTTCAGTACAACAGATCCGGACATATGAATGAAATCCGAATGATCAAACACTTGTGATGTCGTGAGTGCTTCAGCTAATCTTGATGAACGGCACAGTCGATTTGAACTTCGAACACTTCTGGAAACCAGTCGATTATTAATCGAATCTCAAGATCCTGACTTCGTTTTAAACAATTTGTTGCTGATAACAATGGGGAAGTTATTAGTTACAAAAGGAATGATTCTCATCTATAAACCAGGCGAAAATGTGTACTATGCTTCCAGGGCAAAAGGGAGAGGTTGGCTTAAAGAGAATGACGAGGTAAGCATAGATTTTTCATTAGAAGACCTGGATACTTCCGTTTTACATGGAGAGAAATATGCTTCTGTTTTTGAACAAATCGGAATCGAAAAAGAAAGCATCCTCTTTAATCTCAAAACAACCAATCATCATATTGGGTTTTTGTGCCTTGGCACGAAAGGGAACAAGCTAGCCTTGACCGATCGTGAGATCGAGTTTATCGAAAGCTTGACCATTATTTCATCGGTTGCGATTGCCAATTCCAGAATGTTCAAGGAAATGCGTCACATCAACAGACGTCTGGACCGCAAAGTACATGACCTGAATACGCTGCTGGAACTCAGTAAAGATTTCAACCTGATGGTGGATCGAGACGAAATTGCGAGAGTTTTCAAATTTGCGATGCTGGGGCAAATGCTGATCCGAACGTTTTTCTTTGCTTTAGATGTGGATGACGAGAAATCTATTGTTTCAATCAGCGGAATTAAAGAGCCTCCCTCAAAAGAAGACCTAGATACGCTTTTTGAGTTAGACGATGTCACTCATATTTCCGAAAATTCTGATTGTGAGTTTTTGAATGAAAATAACATCCGGTTAGTAATCGGGCTGAAATTTCAGAATGAAAAGATCGGAGTAGTTGGCGTTGGCTTGCGTGGCAATAAGCAAGAGTACGGTCCTGAGGAGGTAAATTTTCTCCAATCATTAGGAAACCTTGCGCTGTTAACTATCCAGAAATCTCTTTTACTCGATGAGCGGATTCTAAAGCAAAGAATGGAAGAAGAATTAAATCTGGCAAAGAATATTCAGGTCGGATTGTTACCCGATCCGCTTCCCGAAATTGATCGTTTTGATCTGGCGGCCATCAACATTTCTTCGCGTCAGGTCGGAGGAGATTATTTCGATTTTATAGAAACCCCGGAGAAAAATCATTTACTTGCTATAGCCGATGTAACGGGAAAAGGAGTTCCTGCTTCGTTGTTAATGGCAAATCTACAATCCATGTTGCATGCGTTAGCTCCTATTGATGTAACCATGAGCGAAGCAACCGGAAGCATAAACGATATCATTTACAACAACACTCCTGCTGATAAATTCATAACTTTTTTCTGGGGAATTATTTCTGATAACGGTACAAAATTCAAATATGTGAACGCAGGGCATGACCCGCCAATTTTATTCCGAAAGGGATCGGACGAATCAATTTTACTGGAAGAAGGCGGTGTGATTCTAGGGGCAATGCCAACGATGATGCCTTATGAAAGTGCTGAAATTGATCTTAAACCCGGTGATTTGATGGTCTTCTTTACAGACGGTGTAACGGAAGCCATGAACCCTGAGCAAACCGAGGAGTATGAAACAGAACGGTTGAAAGAATGCATCCGAAAAAACAGACATAAAACTTCTCAGGAAATTCAGGACGTGATCATCAAAGACATCAACAAGTTTTCCAACAACATCCAGTATGATGATATTACTATTATTGTATTGAAGGTGGATGAGTAGGGTTTATTCGGATTAACCTTACCCTAGTTCCCAAGCTCTGCTTGTTAACTCAACCGAGGCGCTCTTGCTCCGCTTAATTAATGTAGAATCTATCCAGAATGGATTTATTCCTCTTCGGAAAAGCTCAAACATCAGTTCACTATTCCACCAATAATTTTAAGGCCGAATTATGTAGCAGGACTAAAGTCCTTTCTAGCTTATGTTCTTTAAGTTATCTCTTTCTTAAGCTAGAAAGGGTTTTAACCCTTGGCTTTTTGGAAGTAATAAAGCCTTCATATATCAGCCAAAACGAATCCAAAGATCTTTTAAGTCTGTGACTTAAAAGTAGGAGAATAGGAAGTCTTGGACTTCCATAACAAGCAAAGAAGTTCTGCTCTTTTAAAAAAAGAGTTATATCAATATCTCATCTTTTTCTAACAAACCCTGTTTATTTGTATACCATAAAGCACTACTGTAAGGGTAATCTTCAGGTTTATAACAGAATCCTTCTTTCACAGGGTTGTAATGAATATACTCCATTTTTTGATGGAAGAACCTTGAAGATGTGATTTCCATGGGGTGGTTATCCTGTCTCCAAAATTGAAATGTTGTGTTATTAGAGTTTTGTTGACCAGCCTTTTTGAACATCCAAAGCATCCAAGAGCGGCGACTTTCTTTGGGGTTAGCTTGTAGGTTTTTGAGAATTGTTTTGGCAGTATATTTTTTAAAATCTCTCAAAATATCAGATAGCTTGAAACCTTGTTTTGCACTTACAATCAAATGGATATGATTCGTCATTAAGTACCGTCCGTAGATTTTAAGTCCTTTTTCATCTCTACAATATTTAAGACTATCTATGATAATGTTTTTATAATAAGGTCTTGTAAATACGTCAATCCAATCTACTACAGCAAAGGTAATAAAGTATGCTTGTTGGTGATTATAGATTTTGAATGGCATCACATAATTTAGAATTTCTATTATGTAATGCAAGTTACAAACTTGCAAAGCTAACGCTCTTAAGTCACAGACTTAAGAGATCTTTGGGACGATTTTTTAAGAAGGGTAGCCAATTAGAGAAAGACTTCTCAATTAATCGTCTTAAAGCCTAACACTCCCGGATAAGAGCTATTTCGGTTTTGGGCTAAAGCTAAAATAGCTTCATAGGTGTTGGAGCGATTGGTTATTTCATTAACGTAGCGAACGGTTTCTATGCCACGGCAGAAACCATAGCGCGCACGTTGATAATATTTACGCTGCATCAATCTCAGTAACGCTTTAGAAACACTTTCCCATTCGTTGGGATCATCGTTATGATCGATGGCAAGTCGGCGCGCATCTGCAACGTGTCCAGGCCCTGCGTTATAAGTAGCGAGCGCAAATTGCCACTGTGTAAGGGAATCCATATATGAATAATGGTCCATTTGTTCTTTGAGGATTCGAGCTCCTTCGCGAATATTAATTTCAGGATCAAAGAGAGATTCTAAAGGAATTTCTGAGAACCGAGGTAACACCTGCATAATACCCACAGCACCTGCCCAGCTTTCAGAATTAGGATCAAATTTAGATTCCTGAGCTGCAATGGAAGTCAACATCACCCAATCCAGATCAAATTCAGTGGCTACGGTTTGTAACAGGCTGTCATAAGGAGAAATTCCACCAAATTTCTGGACTTCCACATCAGGGCTAAAATATTCCTGAACAGAAGCACTTCCTTCAAAATATTTCTTTCGCAACACATTCAGAAAAGCAGATCGCTTTGGAATTCCATCGTTATTAAACCGAAAATGTTTGTATAAATACTTATTGAATTTATTTTCCAGATCAGGAGCGTTTTTTCGAACTGCCCATGCAATGGTATCATTTTGAGCTATAATGGGTCCTTTCGCCAAGCCGGGCATATATTTATTACTGGCTTCAAAGAAATTATCATCAGCAACGGTGGCGCTGTACGTTCCGTTTGCTACCTGAAAAAGTAAAGCTTCTGTATCCATATCATCACTTACGATATTGAGGGTGAGATCAAATCCTTCGTCCTGAAGCTCTTTTAGTTTAACATAATAAGAACTATTTCTTCTCACAGAAATGGGAATGTTTTTCAGGTCGGTAATGCTTTCAGGAATCTGTCCCAATTCTTCAGACAGCACAATGATCTGATCAACCATGTTATAAGGACGTGTGAAATTGACCACTTCTTTTCGTTCTTCAGTAATCGTATAACTTGCGGCGATCAAATCTCCGGAGCCGGAATTAAGCAGGTCATAAGGATTTTCATCTTCCCCAATGATGATGACTTCCAATGCCAGATCATTTTCTTTGGCAAAATTTCTAACCAGTTCATATTCAAAACCGGCTTGTATACCTCGATGCAAAAAATAAGTGCTGGAACTATAGTTTGTGATAACCCTTAGCACTCCGGATTGTTTTATTTCTGCATAATCTCTATACACGGGTTCTGTGATAGTTGCTAAAGAACTAGTGCTACTCTTTTTCCTTTTTTCTGACTCGGAATTATCGGAACAGTTTATCCCGGAAAAAAGAATAGCAACGGAAGCGAAAAGACAAACAACTTTTGTCTTTGCAGATCCAGAATTTATTTTAATGTCATCCATAGTACTTCCACCCTTATTTGGTGATAGTGAATATCATCACGGTGTATAATACAATATACAAAGCATAAATCCGTCGAAATTAGTTCAATCTAACACTCGTAAAAGTAGACATGCCTAATTATAACAGTACTATACATATAATTTTTAACCGATTTAGAAGCAAGTAAATCGGAAATTAAGAGCAATAAATGTCTCAGATCATACAGAATGCTTCAGAACGATTCTGCCAACCTGCTTTCCTTCAAGAATAAGCTCTATTTGTTCATTCAATTCATCAAGAGATACTATTTTGTATCCATTTTCAGGATAAGTTTGAGCATACTTATTCAGCATTTCCCAGATTTTAAGCCGAAAGGGCATTTTAGTAATTCCAGAATCAATGCCGAGTAAGCTAACGCCGCGTAATATAAACGGATATATATTGGTGTTTAACTCATGCCCAAGGATGTTTCCGCAACAAGCAATGGCACCGTCTTGTTTCATTTGCGGAATGATGGCTTCCAGCATTTTTCCACCTACAGTATCTATACATCCTATATAAATTCCGGAATTTAGTAGCGATCTTTTTTCAGGATAAACTTCGTCTCGATGGATCACTTTGGATGCTCCAAGGGATTTCAAGAAATCTGTTTGATCTAATTTTCCGGTTGCAGCAAGTACTGAATACCCAAGTTTTGAAAGAAGAAAAACTGCCATGCTTCCAACACCACCTGTTGCTCCTGTAACCAGTATTTGTCCAGATTCTGGTTTTATCAATTCTCTGCGAAGTCTTTCAATACCGTAAGCTGCAGTATAACCTGCTGTACCAATGATCATCGATTGAAGCAAACTTAGATTCTGAGGGAGAGGAACAATCCATTCAGCAGGAACGCGAATATATTCCCCAAAACCACCTGATGTATTCATGCCCAAATCGTATCCTGTTACAATTACTTTATCTCCTTCTTTGAAGGTGTCCGACTTGTCCTCAATGACTTCACCGGAAGCGTCAACTCCCGGAATAAAAGGATAGGATTTAGTTACGCCTTTATTTCCTGAAGCAGATAATCCGTCTTTATAATTCAGTGAAGAGTAATACACTTTAATAAGAACATCATTATCGGTAAGAACCGAAAATGGAACTTGTTTTACTTGTGATGAAAAAGAGCCGTCGCTTAATTCTTCTGTTTGGTATGCTTTAAAAGTGTTCATAGTACTGTTTAGTTCAGAATTAAATAATAAAAATTTTAAGTCATCTTAGGGCTTGTCCACCGTACAAGACTTTGGAAGGCGGGCGGGTGCCAGAGATCCGGATCCTCAAAAAAAGATATCAATCTTACCAAAAATCAAGATTTCTGCCTTTGCAGGAATGACTTTAGAAAGAATATTAAATCTATATAGAATCTTATACATAGGATATATTTACTTAAGCACTTTTTTTACCAAGCCCAGTTTAATATCACCATAGGGAGCATAACGAATGGGAAGATCCGGCCAGAAAGGCTTTTTCATCACACTTTTTTTGTGTGAAAAACAATCGAAACTAGCTTTTCCGTGATAAGAACCAAACCCGCTGGCGCCAACGCCTCCAAAACTGAGATGATGATTGCCAAGCTGAGCAATAGTGTCATTTACAGCTCCGCCCCCAAAAGATACAGAACTCAAAACACGATCTTCTAAACTCTGATCAGAGGTAAACACATACAGAGCAAGTGGCCGGGGGCGCGCATTAATAATTTGTATACAATCTTCAACACTTTCATATTCCAAAACGGGAAGAATTGGACCAAAAATCTCGTCCTGCATGATCGGATCTTCAAGAGTGATTTCATTTAAAATGGTAGGAGCGATATATCTGGTTTCTTTTTCAGATACACCTCCTGTAAATATTTCACCATCTGATAAAAGTTCTGCAAGCCGATCAAAATGGGCATCGTTTATGATTCGGGGAAAGTCAGGACTTTCCTTAGGATCATCTCCATACAATTGAGCAATAGATTCTTTTAAATAGCTGAGAAATTCTTGTTTTACTGATTTTTCTACCAGCAGATAATCCGGAGCCACGCAAGTTTGCCCGGCATTCACGAATTTACCCCAGGCAATCCGCTTTGCAGACACTTCCAGATTAGCAGTTTTATCTACGATACAAGGGCTCTTCCCTCCTAATTCCAGCGTTAACGGAGTTAGTTTTTCAGCAGCATCCTTCATGATGATTTTGCCAACTTTTGTACTCCCGGTAAAAAAGATATAGTCAAAATCCATTTTTACCAGAGCTGACGATTCTTCAACATCACCCAGAATTACTTTCAAAATTTCTTCATCAAAATGTTCTGAAATAAGACTCTCGAGAGCGGAAGATGTATTTGGCGTTAATTCCGATGGTTTTAATATGGCTGTGTTTCCCGCTGCAATTGCTCCAACCAAAGGTTGTAGTGCTAAAAGAATCGGATAATTCCACGGCGATATGATCAGGACACTTCCGTAAGGTTCTGTTATAATGAAGTTCTTGGACGGAAAGTTTACCAGTGGAGTAGAAACAGATAGTTGTTTGGTCCACGATTCAATGTTTTTTAGTACAAAATTGATATCGGCTATTACCAATCCAATTTCAGTTACATACGTTTCGAAAGCAGATTTTTGGAAATCTTTATGGACTTCATTAATGAGCAGTTGCTCATTATCTACCAAGATCTGCTTTAGCTTTTTAAGCTGTTCTATTCTGAACGGTATATCTTTGGTTTTTCCAGACAGGAAGAACTTTTTTTGTTTATCAAGATACGGTTGAAGACCTTTCATTTCACTTCTCCTTTTCTACCGGTAAATGTATTCATGGAACTGTAAATCCTCAAAACCTTTCCGGCAACATAGTCATAAATGCGAGCCGGTAAGATTCCCCGAATAAATGGGCTAAATTTTATGATAAAAGGTTCGCGTAGATAGATCTTATTTTTTTCTACTGATCTAAGGATCTTTGCGGAAATCTTTTCTGCATCCAAAAGAGGAATGAGAAGCGGAGCCTTTACTCCATCAAACATTCCGGTGTTTATATAGCTCGGCATTACAGTAAGTACTTTTAAATTTTTATGATCTTGTTCCAGCTCGATGCGAAGTGAATCAGACCAACCGACTGCAGCCCATTTACTGGCTGCATAAACGGTCATTCCCGGATTTGGAGATAACCCTGCTGCAGAAGCGATATTAACAATTCGCCCAAACTCTTGTTTGATCATTGCCGGCAAAAAAGCTCTGGCAACGTACATCATCCCTAAAGAATTTACCGCCAGTGTATTTTCAATGTCGTCAAATGTATGCTCCGCAAAAGATTTACCGACAACAATTCCGGCGTTGTTAAAAAGAATGTCGACGGTGCCGGATTTTTTTAAAACGTCACTTCCTTTTTCAGCTACCTCTATCTTATCTCGCACATCAACAACATGTGTGGAAACGGAATAACCTTTGGAAGAAAGCTCCTCAGCTGCGCTCGAAAGTGTATCAGGATTTATATCCCACATTACAAGATGTTTTGCACCTTTCTCCAAAGCTATTCTGCCCATAATGAAGCCAATTCCACTGGCTGCGCCTGTAATTAAAACTGTTTTGTTTTCAAATGATGTCATGAGCCAAAATTTTATATGAAAATAGACTTTAAAGTATCTAATCAAATTCAAAAAAGTGTCGAAAAGTGATTATACTCGTTGAATAAAGAATAACCAACGATCATAAACAATGAAAAAGCTTTTCGCATTAATTTTACTGGCAGTAACCGGCATTTCATGCTCTTCTCAAAAAGTAGACAGAGCTACTCAATCAATCACGGAAGACGGATTGATGAGGCATATTGAGACATTATCATCCGATGAATTTTTAGGAAGAAGCACAGGGACAGCAGGAGAGGAGAAAACAGTTAATTATTTGGTGGAGCAGTTTAAAGAAATGGGTGCTTCTCCGGGAGCAGAAGATGGTAGTTATGTTCAACGATTTCCTTTGTTGGGTCAAAAAACGATGAACCATTCGATGAAAGTGAGAAAGCCTTTAAGAAACAGCACGATTAACACGCTTACTTACTTTGAGGATTTTGTGGCGTGGCCGGCAAATCAAAGTGAAAATGTAGACATCAAAGACGCTGAACTGATTTATGTAGGATATGGAATTCAGGCTCCGGAGGAAAATTGGGACGACTTCAAAGGAGTGGATGTAAGTGGGAAAATCATTGTAATAAAGAATAATGATCCCGAATACGATGAAAATTTATTCGCCGGAAAAACAAGATTGTATTATGGACGGTACACGTATAAATATGAGAAAGCTAAAGAAATGGGAGCGCTTGGCGCGATCATCATTCATACAACGCCAACAGCAGGTTATGGTTGGGGTGTAGTTTCAAATGGTTGGAGCAGAGAGCGTTTTTATGTTAAGAGTGGAGAAAATGTGGACAAAGAAAGCACAGAAATGAATGGCTGGGTTACTTATGAAGCCGGTAAAGCTTTATTTAATCAAGCCGGTTTAGATATTGACGAAATGCTGGAAGCGGCAGATTCACCGGATTTTGAGCCGGTTCCTCTCAAAAATACGGCACTTTCAGTAAGTATTGATGCCGAATACAGAGATATAGAATCAAGAAATGTAATTGCAAAAGTAGAGGGAAGTGATCTGGAGTTAAATGATGAATATTTGGTGTTAACTGCTCACTACGATCATTTAGGAATTACCCAAGCCATTGACGGTGATGAGATCAATAACGGAGCAGAGGATAATGCTGCAGGAGTAAGCGCAGTTCTGGAATCTATGAGAGCGTATAAATCTATCCAATCTGAATTAAAAAGAAGTGTGCTTGCTGTTGTGGTTGGAGCTGAAGAAGTAGGATTATTAGGATCGCAGTATTGGGCAGAAAATCCGACCGTACATCCCGGAAAAGTAACCGGAAATATCAATCTGGACGGTATGAATGTATATGGTGAAACCACTGATCTGGTTATTATCGGATACGGAAGAAATACACTTGCTGATAAAGTGGTGGAAGTTGCAAATGAGAAAGGCAGAACCGTAAAACCTGACGCCAATCCGGAACAAGGAATTTTCTATCGTTCAGATCATTTCAATATGGCTAAAGTTGGAATCCCTGCAATTTTTCCAAATCCCGGAAATGAGTTTGTAAATAAACCTGAGGGATATGCAGAAACGGTAGATAGTGTATCTGCAGCTAATTATCATTCCGTGAACGACGAGATCAACGAGTACTGGGATATTAGTGGTGCAGTTAAAGATACGAGACTATTTTTTGAAGTAGGTTTCAGAGCTTTGAATGACGATAAATTGCAAGCATGGAAACAAGGAGATGAGTTTGAGGCTACAAGACTTAAAATGTTAGAGGAAATGAAGTAAAATAAGTATGACATTGATAGCAACTCATAGAAAAGAAATTCCAAAATCCGCCTGGGTATGGGATGTTAATGCTTCCGAACTTAGTTTAGGATTGACGTTTTTGAAGCTTTTCGGTGAAGATGGGAATCATATCCCCGACAATTTCAGGTCGGAAATTCTTAAAGCTTTTTGTAGTTCTGAACTTAGCGAAGATATTCCGTTTTACAGAAAAACTCAGCATAAGATTAATGGATCTGAATATTTTATTGAGTGGGTAGGCGAAGCAATAGATCGTAATAAAGAAGGAGAGATAAGCAAAATGGCCGGTTTTGCGGAGTTAGGTTCTTCGCAGGATGATTTTACGCTTTCATTGAACCAGGAGGCTTTATTTTTTAGCAGATTAATGGATAATATTCGTGAAAGTGTTTATTTCAAAGATCTGGAAAGTAGATTTATAAAGATAAATAAAGCGTGTGCTGAAAAGTTTGGACTGGAAGACGCTTCAGAGATAATTGGGAAAACTGATTTCGATTTTTTTGATGAAGAACATGCAAAACCGGCTTATAATGATGAACAAGAAATCATCCGAACAAAAAAGCCAATATTTGATAAAGTTGAGAAAGAGATTTTTGTAGATGATGCAAAAAAAGTAAAATGGGCATCTACCAGTAAAATGCCATTATACGATGGAAAAGGTGTTTTAATTGGCACCTACGGTATTACAAGAGATATTACTGAAGAGCAAATTGCGAAAGAAAAACTGAAAGAAGGCGACGAAATGCTACAACGGCTTTCTGAGCATATTCCGGGTTTCTTTTATCAGTATGAATTTCATAAAGACGGCAGATCAAGATTTCCTTTTGCAAGTGAAGGCATTAAGAATGTATATGAGCTGGATCCTCTTGATGTTAAAAATGATACTACTGCAATAAGAAACAGAATTCATCCTGATGACAGAGAGAATTTTATAGCATCATTAAAACAAGCCGTAGAGTCGTTGGATTTCTGGGAGTGCGATTACCGGGTGATTCTTCCCAAAAAGGGAACAAGATGGATCAAAGGAAATGCAACACTTGAGGCTCAGGAAGATGGTAGCGTTACCGGCTACGGATATATCACCGATATCACCGATCAAAAGAAAACAGAAGAAAAGCTTAAAGAGCGAGATCTGCTTTTTTCAAAATTATCTGAACAGGCTCCGGGATTTTTATACCTGCATCGCGTAGATGCTAAAGATAATGTGTCATTTCCTTTTGTAAGTGAGGGAATCAGAGAGGTTTTGGAATTAAAACCTGAAGATCTTAAGACAAGCATGAAGCCGCTTTTAAAGTTGGTTCACAAAGATGACTTTGCACGAGTTTTAAAATCAATAACATGGTCAGTTAAAACGCAGCAGGAATGGTATTGTGAATACCGAATAATGCTTCCTAGAAAAGGTTTGAGATGGGTAAGAGGTCGGGCACAACCGGAAATACAACCAGACGGTTCGGTGATTTCTTCGGGATATTTATCAGATATAACCAGAGAAAAAACAATATCAGAGTTGAATAGCCAGCTGCGAAAACAATTTGAAGCTGTTTTGGACACGGTGCCAAATCTTATTTTTGTTAAAGATCTCGAGGGCAAATACTTAATGGCTAATAAAGCGTCACGTGAGTTTTTTGGATTAAGTGAAGAAGAGATCATTGGAAAGAAAGACATTGACTTGGGAGTTCCCGAGCAAATGGCGAAAGGCTATCATGCCGCTGATGTTAAGGTTGCAACTACAAAAGAGCCTCTATTTATTCCTGAAATAAAATCGATCGATTTTTTTGGTAACGAAGTATACCACCAAACTATAAAAGTACCTTTTCAACAAGTGGGTTCGGATGAACCTGCGGTTTTAGCTATTGTGACGGATATTTCTAAGCGAAAGCAAAAAGAGGAGCAGCTGAATGAAACTCTGGATATTGTGGGTGATCAGAACAAGCGGCTTATGAATTTTGCGCATATCGTTTCTCATAATCTCAGAAATCATGCAGGGAATATTTCCATGTTGCTTTCTCTTTTCGATATGGAAGAGTCTGAGGAGGAAAAGGAAGAGTTAATGGGCTATCTGAAAACAGCCTCAGAGCGATTGAATGTTTCAATTGAAGATCTTAACGAGATCATTGATCAGCAGTATAAAACAGAGAGTGATCTGAAAGAACTAAAGCCGGCTGAAGTGATAGTTAAGGTTAAGGAGATTTTGGTTTCGGAAATTCTTTCTAACAACATAAAGTTTAAAGAAAATCTGGATGAGGATTTAACGATAGAATACAATCCAGCTTATATGGAAAGTATAATTTTAAATCTTCTTTCAAATGCGATCAAATACAGAGACCCAAATAAAAAACCTATGGTTAGCTTAGATTTATACAAAAAAAATGGCCAGACTTTTTTGGAGATTGCTGATAATGGATTGGGTATCGATATGGAAAAACATGGCGAGAAGTTGTTCGGAATGTATAAGACGTTCCACGGGAACGAGAATTCCAAAGGGATAGGATTATTTATAACTAAAAATCAGATCGAAACACTGGGTGGGTCAGTGGCGGTCGAAAGTGAGCCTGGAAAGGGTACAACATTTAAAATAAGATTGACATGAGCAAAATAAAGAGCGTATGTATTATTGACGATGATAAAGTCTATACATTCGGGGTAAAAAAGATCATTAAAAGTTACCTGCCGGATAACAATGTGATATCCTTTGAAAATGGAAAAAAAGCGTTGGATGGAATTCAAAAAATGATTTCTTCAGGCGAAGAATTACCTGATTTAATTCTTTTGGATATTGATATGCCTGAGATGAACGGGTGGGAGTTTTTGAATGAATTTGAAAGTATAAGATCGGATGTAAACAAAAAGATCCAGATCTTTGTGATAAGCTCCAGAATAGATAAAAGTAAACAAGAGTTGTATAAAATTGAATGGGATGAAAAAGTATCTGACTTTATTAAAAAACCTGTACAGGCAAGTATATTGAAAGAACTTCTTTCTTGATTTAATATATATTTTCAACTTTTATTGCCAACTTTTGATTTATTTAAATTTCACCAAATAGATATCATGAAACCATTAGCCGTATTTTTTAGCCTGATCATATCCGTAGTTTTTTGGGGGTGCAATTCCTCAAGCACTTCTCCAAATAATGCAGGATATGTAACCCTTTTGGGAAACGACACACTTGCTGTTGAACAGTTTGAAAAATCAGACTATGGAGTGATGGCAAAGGTTGTTCTTCGAAGTCCACGTACCAGCTTTACGTCCTATCAGCTGAAAACCTCCAACAACGGAGGGATTGAGGAATTAACTGTTACAGAACACGAACTGGATAAGGGTTTTAGCTCAGACGGAAAAATCACTAGAAGCTATAAAAAATCAGGAGATAGTTTGGTTGTGTCAGTTCGAACAAACGATGATTCATTTCGAATTATAAAGACCAAATATGAGTCAGGAATTTTACCCTTCATAGATATGGTACATTGGCCATTTGAAATAGCGTTTAATAATGCTGCAAAATCAAGCGCAGATAGTATCGATCAAAAACTGGTAACGGGTAACAGAGCGTCTACTTTTGTGGTAGCAAAAATAGATGCTGATTCAATGACGATTCGCCACCCGTCTCGTGGAGTTATGGGTGTAAATGTTGACGATCAGGGAAATATTCTGGAGTTAGATGCTTCTGAAACCACCCGAAAATTATTGGTAAAACGAGTTTACGATCTAGATATAGAAAAGGTGGCTGAGAAATTTGCAAAGTCGGATAAAAATGGAAATCCAGTTGGATCTCTATCAGGTGCAATTGAAGAGGAGTTTACAATTGGAGATGCAGTATTTAATGTCTCATACGGCTCTCCTCAGCGCAGAGGTAGAGATTTGTTTGGAGGAATTGTTCCATTTGGCCAAAGATGGAGAACCGGAGCAAACAGTGCTACTCATTTTAAAACTTCTGAAGACCTGAAATTTGGTACTGTAAGTATGCCCGCCGGAGAATACACCTTATTTACCATTCCTGAAAAAGATGGGGGAACTCTTATCATCAACAAGCAAACAGGGCAAAATGGAAGAACGTATGATGAGTCCAGAGATTTAGGTCGGGTGCCAATGCAGGTTTCCAAAAAAGAAGAAAATACCGAAGGATTTACTATTGAAGTAGCAGAAAATGGAGAAGGTGGAGTTCTTAAGTTAATCTGGGGAAATACTGTTTATTCTGTGGATTTCGAAATTATGTAGTCAAAGAAGAAGCTTCAGTTTTTTCATTTTCTTCGAGCAACTTGAGAAAGAACTCCATAGAACTTTTGATGGAATAGTATTCTTTAGTGGAATAGAAAATAGCTGTTGCCATAAACACCAAAACTAGGACTCCTAAAACAAGCGAAAGTGTTTCGCCGGAACCGCCATATTCTACAAAACTCGTTGCGGAGTAATAGGCGCCGTAAAAAAAGGCAAATACTACGGAGGCAAATATATTTCTGGTTTTTTTGATTTGCTCTTCAGCAAATGCTTTGTAGTTTTTTTCTTTGAGAAGTTGCTTGTCTTTATACAGGAGATAAGGCAATGCGCTGTTTTTAAAATTCTCTTCAAAAAAAGTATTCAATGTTTTATTAGCAATCATATCATTTTCCTGTTAATTCTTCTTGAAATATAAATTTTTAGGAATTAATCTCAAGTAAATAAAAACACTTAGATTTTATACAGTATGAACTTAGATCTTTTTGAACCTCTTTCTCAAACTCAGAAAGAACGTGTAAATTCCGCAATGGGAGAACTTCCTCCTCATGAGCCGGGAGTTTATACGATGTATGGAAAAAAAGATGAAGTACTTTATGTAGGAAAAGCTAAAGATCTTTTCAAAAGAGTAACATCATATCGTTATTCAAAATCGAAGAAAGTACAAAGTATGATTGCCCAAATTGATCGAATAGGCTTTGAGATCTGCAAAACGGAAATGGATGCAATACTTCTTGAAAATCTATTGATTCGATCTCTGCGCCCTCCTTTTAATCGTGCTAACAAAAAACCCGAAACTTATTATTATATATCCACAAAGCGGCGGGGAAATAGAAGAGAGTTTCGCTTATCGATGCGAATTCCTGATGACTACAGTAAAATTTATGGCTGTTTTAAAGGGCACGGAAGAGTTCGGAAAGGGCTTGGGGCGCTATTAAAGCTTCTGTACTTAGAGCAATATAATATAGACAGTGCTCATTATTTACCGTCGCAATTGTTAGGAAGATTAGCGCCTTTGAGGTTCGCAACCGAAATTGACAAGAATACACGAGCGAAGCTTCATGAGTTTTTAATGGGTGATTCAATAAGTCTTTCTGAAAAGTTTGAAGATCTTATTTCAAAGAAGGTCTTCAGAGATAAATTCACCTTGAAATATTTCCAAAATGAATTGGAACAGCTCAATATATTTTATGCACTAGGGCCGAATCGCAATCAACAGATGAAAAAAGAGCTAGAGCTGGAATCTCATCTTATAAAACAAGAACAACTTGATGATCTTCAAACGATATTTCAAGTTATGGGTTAAATATGTTGCCGAAATCGAATCCATGATCGTGAGGTGCAAAAATTTTTCGAATGAAAAGCGAGCGGTTACTATATAAAAAAATTGAATCTGTAGATATAGAATTTATTTATAAGGGACTTTCAGATCCTGAATTAACAAAACATTATGGAGTACATTTCAGAACTCTGGAAGAAACTCAAGAGCAAATGAAATGGTACGAAAATCTTGTTGAAGAAGATGAAGGCATTTGGTTTAAAGTACAGCATACAGAATCAGGAAATTGGATAGGTGCTTCAGGATTTAATGATTGGAATCATCAGAATAAAACTGCTGAAATAGGATGCTGGATTTTACCTGAATTTTGGGGCAAAGGTTTAGGAACAGAGGTTATGGAGTGGATTATTGGGTATGGATTTCAAAATATGGATCTTATTGCCATTGAAGGATTTGTTGATTCAAAGAATGAAGCCATAAAAAAAGTGCTCAAAAAATTTAAATTTGAGCACTTTAATACTACGGATGAAAGAGATTTAAAAAATGGCAAGCTAATTTCAGTTGATCACTTTCGGTTAATAAAGAAATGATTATTCAATAGTTCCTTTTACCTCGGTTTTTCCGGTAATCTCCATAGGAATTTCCATTTCCTGAGGAGAAGTTATATTGAGCAATCCTGAAATAAGCTGTTCCATATTCGACTCCAATATTAAGCCGGTCTTTCTGTCAATTTTTATTGTACCGGACTGTACTCCTGTTAAGTCGGGCGTCATAGTTGCGCCATTCATACTCATTTCTCCTCCTTCAGTAAAAATATCAGAAGTAATATTGAGTGTTGCTGTATCATTATCGTAACCGGCAAGCTCGTAGGTGGTTTGTATGTTTAAGGCAAACGGTGTAGTAATCGATTGATCTTCACTCCACGTATCCCCTTTGTTAAGTTCTTTATTCGGAAATACAATTAATGTTCTGTTCAACTGATCTTCTATTGTTTGGGAATTGTACTGAGCTGACATTTGAGCTTTAAAAGCGGAAGCTTGGTTTTCATCAGTTATTCCCATGTTTGCAACCATAGAGTCGAGGAGAGCTTCAAACCCGGTGATATTAGATATAACTCCATCCTTACCAAGTGTGAAATTCAATTCTTTATCCAAAACAGATGCAATAGCTTTTGCAGGACCTGTTGGCTCTGTTGTAGCTGTTTCAGAATCATAAGACAAGCCTACCATGGGTTGGTTTATCATGATGCTGTTGTAGACCATTTTAATGGAGTAATTGCCATCTTCAATATCTATAACAGTCATTTTAATGCCATAACCCTGATCGCTGTCACTATTTTGAGACTGTCCCATTATAGTTTGGGAAATACTTTGATCCAGCAAAACTTTTGTTGTATAGGTAGTTCCGGTTTTTAAACTATAGTCTAATTGAATTTGAGCAGATGACAAACCAGATAGAAAAGTGAATATTAAGGCTACTGAGAAAAGCTTTTTCATAAGTCGAATGTTGAATTTTTTAAAAATAAATTGTTGTTAAACAAGTGTACGAAAAAGTCTATTACTTATTTAGCTTTGAATTCTTAAAGCAAAGTTTGAAAATTTTGAGCAAAATCTATTTCCTTTGTTTTTAAAAGGCACAGACTTGGAGCTTCCTTTCAAGTCAATAGAATCGCAAACCTGTTCATAAGTCGAGAAATCCAATGAGATATTATTTTCGCAACCGGTTTGATAAAGTTTTAAATCCAGATTGTATTCTTGAGTCTGCTTATTAAAAGATCTTTCTTTTTCAATATGTTCTTCAGATCTGGGATCTCCAAAATCCAGATAAGCAAGCCTTAACTCAAGTTCGTCAAGTTGGTTCTTTTTCTTATCAAGCTTGGTAGCGTTGGTTTTACAGGCAAGCGCCTCTTGGGGAGAAAGAGGTTTAGGATTTGAGTTTTCGTCAGCCATTGAACTGTTCACTTGATCCATTACATTTTTATGTTGGCGGGCGTCGGCATCATTCATATATCGAATGATCTCCAGAATCATAAAGTCTTGATCCAAAGTTAGGAAACGAACCCAAAAGTAATTTTCTCCTTTAATTGAGATCCAGTGATTGTTATCGGTTTGTGGCGTGGACTCGAATATTTCGTAATTGTTTTCGAAGCGTTGAATAAGCTCATCTTTTATAGCAATTGCATCGCTTTTTTCAGAGATTTTTAAGCCCAAACCTCCGGCTCTTTCCTGATAGTATTGATTTTGTAAACTGGTTTCTACAAGATCTCTGACGGAAATTCTGAAGTTATCCGGAAAGCGATCATTAGATTCAGAGGGAATGATCTCATAATCATAATTATTTTCTGATGTATCCAGTGTTTTCTTAACGTTAAGATTTGAGCTTTTATCAATGTCATCCACAAGATATTTATCAGTCATTAACTCAAAAAAAAGTTTAGTTAAGTCCTCAAGCTCTTGGTCAGTATATAAAATCTGTTGAGTCATCAATGAACCCGATGAAATATCGATTTTGGTTTGTGGAGAGTTATAAATCTTAGACTGCATCAAAGGAAGAGAGTTTTCAAAAAAACTTAGCCGAATTAATGCTGCAAAGATAAAAAGAAAAGAATAGCGTAAGACTTGATATGCGTGTTTGCGCTGTACAAAGAATCCGATTATTAATGTAAAAGTACTAACTATAAGCATTGAAACGATCCCCCAAAACAGAAAAGATTGATTCAGTATAGATTGCCCCCAAGAGGTTGTAGAAATTGGTTCGATGAGAAAAAATCCGAGCAGAATAAAAATGAAACCGGTTAAAAACCCTACAAGATTAAAGGTCTTATTTTTAGAGTTGGAATCTGTGTTAGTTTCTAACCAAATACCTTCAATTTTTTCAACAGTTGTTCCACAAATTCTACATCGGGCAATATCCTGGGAGGATGGTGCTTTCCTAAGTTTTCCGCACCCCGGACATGTATAATTCTGTATTGCCATAGTAATAACTTTTGATATTTGTAATAGAAATTAGCTCAAAAGTTCCGATAATATTTGCCGCCTATTTTTTCAACTCCCAGATACTCGTTGTTTTAGCATTAACTGCAAAATTCTGTGAAAGATTAATCGTCTTTGAGCTGAGGACATTATTTCCGGTCGAAAATCTATCCAGAATTTCAGCTAGTCGACTGCGGTCAATAACTTTGTCTTCGTTATTATTATTCATGACAACCATTACCGTTTGTTCATCATGAACTCTGAAATAAATATAAATATCATCTGCAGGAATAAAATGAACTAGTTTTCCTGTATGTATCGCCGGGGAAGAATTTCTCCAATGAACTAGTTTTTTTGTGTATTCGAAAATCCTGTTTTCAGTTTCAGTTCTTCCTTCTTTTGTGAAAACAGATCTGTCGTCATTTGGAAAACCACCGGGCATTGTTTGTCTCCAAGCTTCGTCATCCCCACCGCGGTTTTCATGTGCCATCATAAGTTCGGTGCCATAATAAATTTGTGGAGTTCCTCGAGTTGTCATTAACCAGGCAAGTGCCATCTTGAATTCTGCTTCTCTTTTTCCTATATGCTCAAAGAATCTGCTCATATCATGGTTATCTAAAAAAGTAACATTGGCCATAGGATCTGAATACAAGAAATCCTGAGAAAGCACATAGTACAATTGGCTCAGTCCTTCGGTCCATCCAAAGTTTTCGTTGAATGCTTTACGAACTGCAAAAGCGAACTGGAAATCTGTTAAACTGGGCAATTCAGAATCATAACCGTCATCAACGCCTTCTTTATCGTCTTGCCAATAAGCTTCACCTGCCACAGTATTTACCCAGGCTTCTCCTACAATATTAAAGCCTGGATAGGCATCCAGAACTTCTTTCGACCATCGCGCCATATACGTTTTATCAGGATATACATAAGTGTCCATTCTAATTCCGTCTACTCCTGTATATTCAATCCACCAAAGTGTATTCTGAATTAAATAATCGGTCAGCAATTCATTGTCTTGGTTTAGATCCGGCATTTCAGGAACAAACCAACCATCTACCAATTTGTGGGAATCAAAATTTGAAGCATAAGGATCTGAGGCTACGGAGCCACGGAAATTGGTCTGACCATTTTTTTCAAAATCATGAACCCAATCTTTTGTCGGCAAATCTTTCATCCACCAATGATTATCGCCAATATGATTATGTATCATATCCATAATCACTTTCATATCATTTTCATGAACTGTTTCGATCATAGATTTATATTCTTTATTACTCCCGAATCGACGATCAACTTTATATAAATCTGTAGCAGCATAGCCGTGATAAGCACCATATTTTGCACTCATATCATTCTCAAAAAGAGGAGTAAACCAAATGGTACTCATTCCTAGTTCTTTTATGTAATCCAGATGGTCAATAACGCCCTGAATATCTCCGCCTTGACGACGTTGAGGATTTGAACGATCAGCCGATTCCAGCATTCCTTCAATGGAATCATTCTCAGGATTCCCGTTTGCAAAACGATCCGGCATCATTAAATAGATTACATCCTTAGAATCAAATCCTTGATAGCGTCCGCTACTTGGTTCTCTTTCTAAAAGCTCATAGGGAACTTTGATGGTCTTTTTCCCTTTGGTAAGAACGATCTCCATTTTACCCGCTTCAGTTTTGGATGAAATGTCCAGATATAAAAAAAGATAGTTTGGGGAATCGACAGCTATTTGACGTTTGATCTCAACTCCATTGTAATTAACAGTTGCTCTGTAGTGACCTAATTCTTCACCATATAATTGAATTTGAAGTTCAGTCACAGGCATGTTAGCCCACCAAAAGGGAGGATCGATAATTTTAACTTCCTGAGCTTGAGAATTAGGAGTTAGGAATAGGAGAATCAGGAATAGGGAGTAAAGATGTTTCATAATTTAGAAAGAGAGTTTTAAACTGGCTACGCTGGCGTTAACTGAAAATGATAATTGAGTGGCTATGTTTTTGTCTGCAATGGCATCATTATAAACCCGTGCGCCATTTCGGGCGTTTTTTACCGCGGAGTTATAAATAGGAAATGAGAGAACCACTATTCCAGCACCAAAGTAAAGAAAGTTCCAGTTTGGGTCACCGCCTCCAATTGCAGTTCCTAAAGGCAACCCGATTAAGACGCTACCAACTGCACCTACAATTCCAGAAGCTGTAGCCTGACTTTTACTTTTACGTAAAAAAGTTTCCGCTTCTTCATTTGGTTTTACAATTAACAGCGCTTCATCTATGCTTAAATCATTTCCGATATATTCAAATTTGATGCCTGAAAAAAAACTATTCTTGACCCTCAACTCGCTACTAGACTGAGCATTTAGAATAATTGGAACGTTAATTAGTAATAATAAAAAGAAGGCTGTTTTTCCAGGCATATCAAGAGATCAAAGCTATTATTAGTTTTAGAGATAATAATGAACCTAAAACAGAGAATCTTATGAAAGTGCTTACATTTGGCACTTTAGATTTGCGGAATTTTTTTTGTTTAAAGAGGTTTTGTATATGGCTCCGAAGGTTTCTGAAAAAACTTAAAACGTTGGGAATCTATAGAAACTCTTCCAGGGTTGTTAAGTGCAAGAATTAAGGATTTAAGCAGGAATAACTCTGGAAAAGTTAGAACGAGAAACAACTCAGTGATTTTCTACGAAATAATGAATGTATTCATTAAGCTGAGTTCCCAAATAATAAGGCATATTCATTAGTATATATGGCTTTTTGTTAATTGCAGTTTCGTGTTCTTCGATACTAAATTTACCCGCATATACCCTGACCGCATAATTATGTTCAGATCGTTCAATAAATTGATGAAGAGATTTGAGGGTTCCGGTTTTTCCTGATTTTATTTCAACAGGAATAGCTTTTTCTTTATGCGGTATTACAAGATCCACTTCTGAGGAAGATTGACTTTTTTCTCTAACCCAAAAGTTAGGTTTGTGATAGTTTATAGTATTTAAAGAAATCAATTCCTGAGTAATGATGTGAGGAATGATCGCTCCTTTGTAAGTATTATTTAAATCATCCATTGCAAGCATATCTGCCTGAATGTTTAATTCATAATTGACTAATCCTGTATCTAAAAATTGAAGCCTGGGTGATTTTTTAAAATCAGCTTTTAAAGGAGGCACCAGATCAGTAGTGGGATAAATAAGTTGGATTATGCGTGCATCACTTGAATTTTTCATCGCTTCGCCCACTTCTCGCGATCTATAATTAGAGTTCCCAAAGTGTTGAAATTTTATGCGTTGATCCACATAATTATGAGCTGTATCCATAATATGGCGTATCACTTTTGCATCTGTAGAGTTGCGGGAATATTTCTCTACATCATCTTTATATGCGCTCCAAATGCTTTCATAAAAAACGGGTAAATCTGCCACATTTTGGTTTTGTATATAACTACTAACTACCTCCGGCATTCCTCCGATTATGGCATAATCATGGAAAAGTTTTTTTAGTGTTTGATGAGCGAAATAAGGAACAGGTATTTTCTGTAATTGTTCAAGTGCTGATGTGTTGCCGGTTGCCTCCAAATATTCGGCGAAGTTTAGTGGATGAAGATATAAATATTGAACTCTACCAACCGGAAAGCTTTTTACCTTGCGTATTGCATGTTCAAGTAGTGAGCCAGCGGCAATTACGTGAAGCTCAGGTAAGTCTTCATAAAAATAGCGCAGCAGTGAGATTGCTTCCGGCGATTCTTGTATTTCATCGATAAAAAGCAAGGTATTCGACTGTTCGTCAGATGAAATATTGTTTGCCAAAAATAAAGCATCTAAAAGAATACTCACATCTTGGTATTCCTGGAAAAAACGTAAATCTGCAGCCCGTTCTAAATTCAGCGAAATAGCATGAGTATAATTCTTGGCAAAAGTTTGAATTATGGTGGTTTTCCCAACCTGCCGAGCACCTCTAAGAAGCAAAGGTTTACGCTTTGGGTTGTCTTTCCATGCCTGTAATTGTTTATTTAAATGACGATTAAAAGTCATGGCAATCTATTTTTGTAACAGAATAAAGGTAAAGATAGATTGATTTTGTATTAAAACAAAGGTGAAATTTGTTCTTTTTTGTAACAAAATAAAGGTAAATGACAGCCTTCTGTATCTATAAAGTAAAACATTACATATAAATGTTTACGTAGGAATGATTTTCAAAGAGCTATTACTCGCTTTTAAGGCTTTCTACAGGATTTGATCGCGCAGTTTTTATAGATTTATAGCTTACTGTTAGCAAAGCAATACCAAAAGTTAGAATTCCAGCGCCAACAAATATAAATGGTTGTAAAGAAATTCTGAAAGCAAACTCTTGCAACCAATTTTGCGCTAAATACCAACCTATTGGAACTGCAACAATAAAACTTATTCCAACTAATTTTAAGAAGTCCTTATTTAGAAGAGAAATAATTTGCAAGATATTTGCACCAAGTACTTTTCTGATTCCAATTTCTTTAGTGCGCTGCTCGGTAACAAATGTTGCCAATCCAAATAATCCGAGGCAGGCAATAATCAAAGCTAAAACTGTGAAATAGTTAAAAATAGTCCCTAGCCTTAAATCTGATCGGTACATATCATTGTATGAATCGTCTAAAAAGGAATAAGAAAAAGGGTGGCCTGGCGAGATTTCCTTAATGGAGGCTTCTAATAACGCTAAAGTGTTCTGAATTTTACTATCTGATATTTTGACTAATACATACCGTTGATTATTCTGATTTGTCAGCATAATGGTTAATGGTGCTATTTGCTGATAAAGTGATAAAAAATTAAAGTCTTTAACTATTCCCACAATTGTACCCTCATTTCCCCATGCTGAGAAAGATTTTCCTATCGCTTCGTTTTTAGTCCATCCCAGCTCTGACAGTGCTGCTTCATTAACTAAAAAATCAGTAGAAGTTTCTCTGTATAATTCTTCATCAAAAGACCGCCCTGCCACTATTTCGATGTCAAGCATTTCAATAAAATCGAAGCCAACGGGAGAAATATAAATTTGTAATTCTTCTCCCTCCGTAACACCGTCCCATTCTGATATAGTTGTTCTACTACTCATGTATATCGGATCGAATTGAGAAGAACTTACATCCTGAATCGATGGATTTTTAAGCAATTCACTTTTAAGTGTTTCATAACTATCCCAAAGTTTTGAATCGGTCGTAGATATTGCAACAACTCGCTCCCTTTCTAAACCTGTATCAGTGGATTGGATATAATCTAGTTGCTTAAATACTACTATGGAGCCAATTAACAACACAATTGTAATGGTGAATTGAACGATCACTAGCAAATTTCTAAATAAGGTATTTCCCTTTCCGCCTCTTTGCTGACTTTTAAGGATTAAAGCAGGTTTTAATTTAGAGAGATAAAAAGCGGGATAGCTTCCCGATACAATACCAGCAAGCAAACTGGTAGAAAGCGCGAAAGCCCAGAATTTCCAACTCAGAAAGATTTGAGAGGTAAGCTCTCGTCCCACTAGCTCACTAAAAGTTGGCAGAAAAGCGATGATAATACATGTTGCCACAATTATGCTTAGCAAAGAAATAATCACAGCTTCTGAAATAAACTGCATCATTAGGTTTGAGCGTAAAGCTCCAACAACCTTTCTTACTCCTACTTCTTTAGCTCTTGTGAGGGATCTAGCTGTAGAAAGGTTCATATAATTTACACACGCAATAAGTAAAATGATTAAAGCGATAATCGAAAACATATATACGTATTTGATATCTCCGGTTGATCTTGGGTTAAAATTCAAATAATCTGATTTTAGATGAACATCTTCTAGAGCCTGTAAAGTATGTATTGGAAGTTTATCAGGATTGTTTTGGTAATAGTCACTTGCTGCTATGTAGGTGTCTGCAAATCCGGGTAGCTTTTTAGAAAATTGTTCAGATTCTACACCATCATTAAGGGTAATGAAAGTATATATGTTGGTATTACTCCATTCTTGTAAATTGTATTTGTAGTACGGGGTAGTTTGATCATTGAGTATAAATTTAAAACTAAAGTGTGAGTTTTTTGGAGGATCAGCAATAACTCCTGTTACCGTTTTGGTAGTCTCTTTTCCATTTACGTACTCTTGATCAATACTTTTTCCAATAGGGTTTTCATCCCCAAAAAGTACTTGAGCCATGGTTCTTGTAAGAATAATTGCATTAGGGTCACTAAGTGCCGTATATGGATTGCCTCTATACCATCGATAGGAAAATATTTGAAAGAAGTCGCCATCTGCAATTAAACCAGACTCGTTATATGTATTATTATTTACCGTTAAGAGTGATTTTGTTAGACCAAAATAAGTGGCGTGTTCAACTTCAGGAAAATCTCGCTTTAATGTGGCAGCCATAGCAGTTGGAGTTAGTGCAAACCACTCAGAGCCTTGGTATTCATTTCCGGGTTGTTTTGCTACAACTCGATAAGTGCGATCACTTTGTTCATGAAAAGTGTCATAACTAAGTTCGTATTGAATAAATAGTCCAATCATTACAAAACAAGTGAAGCCAATTGCCAGCCCAAAGATGTTTATAAAAGAATAGCTTTTTTGTTTTTTCAGGCTTCTTAAAGCAATTTTCAGATAATTCTTAAACATCTCAGCACTCCAATAAAGTCTATGTATAATTTTTGATGGGGCATACCGGAGTACTTGTTTCCAGTACCATTTATTTGCTTCAGCTTTCCCAAGTTTTTTCAATAAATGTTGATAATATTCTTCAAAGTCGCCAAGGGTAGTTTTCCAAACATCATCGTATTGGAGTTTTGATAGAATTTTTTCTGCCAACTTTGGGGGTTTATCAGCCATTTTAACCAAACATAAGTTGAGGAATGCCGGCCCAGATAGTCTGTTGCACTTCGTAGATCTTTCTCAAGGCTCTTTTTCCATCAGGGGTTAGCTTATAGATTCGTTTGTGCCTGCCTCCTCTTTCAGGAGTGGATTCTGATAAGTACGATTTGAGCTGCCCTCTTTTTTCAAGTCGCTCGAGCGGCATATAGATTCCTCCTAAAGACCATTCTTTATCGGAAATCTCATTCAACTTTTCTTGGATAGGAATGCTGTATGCTTCTTCTTGAAGTTTCCATACAGCAAGTAAAATGAATTCTTCCGTTCTGGTAAGTAGTTTCATGGCGTATCAATTCTAAAATTTTGAAACTAATACTACGGAAAAAATATTTTGTTTCAAATTTTTAGAATTGGGTTTTTGTATTAATACTCGAGAGTATCAGGGATACTAAATTTATAATTTCGTTCCCCCCTTCGTTCAAAAGAGTTTTCTAATATCTGAAACCACGGGATGTCAAGTGCTCCATGTCGAAATTCTACATTAATAATATCACCAGATACAATCTTTCTGTAAAACTCAGCACTAACCGTTCCGTCAATCTCATCTCTTATTAAAGGATGCCAGTCTGATTCAAGTTGGAGGTAGTACGCACTATCACTTTCTCGTTTATCTAAAACTTCTACATCGAAATATTTCGGTTCAGAAACATCAAATATAAAATTGAATGTTAAAATTAGACACATGGAATAGAGAAAGAAAAAAACCACAAAAGCACCAAAAGATATTTGCTCTATATGATTACCAAACTTTAACTGACCTGTTTTAAAGAAAACAAACAAAGAGATTAGTGAAGTGAGGGAAAAAGCAGGAATCCATAAATTTCTATAACTTAGAATTTCCATATCATAAAAGATTCTCATCAACACGGCTAATACAGGAAAGAGAACCAAATATGATACATGAGGGAGTGTACTGTTTTTCTTCCCATCAAGTTGTACAATTCCTTTATATTTAATTGTGAGAAAAATCGCAATTGGAAGTATTGATAGATTTAGTAAGACCATGACATCCCATGGATGTGGAAAGGCTATCACAAGAATAAACAGGGTAACCATACAAATGTTCAACGTTTTTACAATATTTCTAGATCTATCAAATGTCTTTTCTCTTTGAATTTTATCAACTCCAAACTCTACATTTTCTAGAATAAAAGAAGCCTCTTTTGATTGGTCTGAAATAGTTAGATCATCAAAATTATCATATAGGTAATCGATAAATTGGTCTTCGCTTTCAATATATAGGCTAATTTTAAAATCTTTTTTAGATTTTGTGACAATCCGATAATAAGATTCATCTATCCTGAATCCTTCTATGTTGTCTTTAAAAATAGTTTTTGAAGTGAAGGCTGAATGGTAAATCAAACGATCTTTTTGAACGGAAAGTTTTTCTCTAAATATTTTCAGAGGAGTATATAAAGAAAATAAAATTGATATAACGGCGAGAATGAAAACAAGAATGTTTGTCCAAAATTCCCCAGACTCAGGAGAGAATAAAAGTTGATAAAACATCCAAACTCCCAATCCAAAGAAAAAGAGAGAAGCCAAATAAATGAATATTCGCCAACCTGGAGCAATTCTAAATTCCATAAATTGATTTTAATGAATTACAGTTTCAACTTAAACCCACCATTTATCACAAAGCCATCAACCGGAGCATAAATATCTTTGAAATCAGGATCGCTTAAGCTTCCTGTATAAATAGTGTCAAACTCAGATTGTCTGGTATCCAGAAAGTTCTCGAAGTTTAGAAATAACGAAATATTTTCCCCGAATTTTTTTTCGGTCATTAAACCGGTTATCCAGTAGGATTTTCCTTTGCTACCATCACTTAAAGTTTGCGGACTAAAGTAATAAGCTTCCAAACCGATCCAGAAATTGCCATGCTTTTCATACATCAGCACATTATTTAAACGATGTTCAGCCACAAGCGGAAAAGTTGTGGAATTACCGTTGTAATGTTCCTGAACGTTAGCGTGAGTATATCCAACAAACAATTTGAAATCTTCGTAACTCCATTTCATATTTACCTCCACACCTTTCGTATCCACATATCCCTGAGGTTGACGGAATTCAAAATCTCCGCCTACAGGAGTAAGAACCAGTGGATCTTGAATTTGTGTGTAGAAAAGTAGCACATTGGTAGAAAGAGTAAGTTTTTCAGTAATTACCAGTTGATAGTTTGTATCAAAATTGCCTCCGAATGATCGTTCGGCTTCGAGTAAATTTGTGTCGATAGGTCGAATGTTTTGAAACTGTAATTGTTCGGCATCTTCAGAAAAAACAGTTGGTGATTTATAGCCTAATCCGCCACCTAAACGAAATGTTAGCTGTTGAGAAGGCTCAAACATTACCGATAATCGAGGCAGGGCAAACGTTCCGTATTCACTGTGATTATCTAATCGAAATCCTGTTTCTAACGTCCATCTTGGTTGTACATTCCAGATATTTTGAATAAAAGCTCCAAAAATGGCATCATCAAAACTTAGATCTTGTCCGGCGGTTCCCTGAGATTGATCAAATTTATCCGTCCATAAGTTGATGCCGGCAATCCATTCTGCGTCTTCACCAACCAAACTAATATTTGCTTCACTAAATGAGGAAGACTGCTTCCCGGAGAACGTAAAGTCAGGTATTTCTACAGATCTGTCATAAAAATTCAGACTATTTTTAACCGTTATTGATGTCGAATTACTGAGTTGATGATTAAACTGAAATTGGCTCGAAACACGTTCAGTTTCATTTCTTTCAAAATAAGGATCGTCTACATCTTCACCTTCGATAAAGTCTATGTTTCCACCGAGACGATTTTCTGTAACCAGATTAAGTCCTGCGTTCATGGAAGTGTTATCACTGAAATAAACGAATAATTTTGGATTCAGCGTGAAACGCTCAAATTTTGGAATGGCGGTCAATCCGTTATCGGCCGGATCGTATGCTGTTCCTTTGTTGTAGGATGTGAAAATTGTGGTTCCGATTTTTTCATTACGATTTGAATAAAATCCGCTGGCATCAAAACCTAGTGCCGAAGTTCCGTTGAGCATAAAACTAAGTTCCGGTTCCTCGCCCGGGGCTTTAGTAATTAAATTCACCAATCCTGATATGGCACCGCCTCCATACAAGGTTGAAGAGGCTCCTTTAATAACCTCAACTTGCTTGAGATCTAAAGGTGTAATTTGCATCAAACTCAATCCTCCCGAAAAACCGGAATATAATGGAAGTCCGTCTCGCAATAACTGTGTGTATTTTCCATCTAAACCTTGAATTCTGATACTGGAGTTGTAACTGGTAGCAGAAGTTTGTTGGGTTTGAATCCCTGTCTTTCGTTGAGCAGCATTCGAATATCGCCCGGTTTCATATTTCCTTTTTCGGCTAATTCTTCTCCGGCAATAAATTCCACTCTGGTTGGTATATCTTCTATAGTTCGGCTGCTTCTGGTAGAACTCACAACGATCTCAGACATTTCTTCATGGTTGTGTTCAAGCTCAAAAACCTGGTTCTGTTCAGAGTCAGCTAAAGGGAAAGTTCTGCTAAAAGATATGGTTTCATATCCTATAGATCGGATGCTGATAAGGTGATTTCCGTTGGGAATATTAGTAACGGTAGTCTGTCCATCTGCATTGGTTGTATTACCAATACTGAGATCGGGAAGTAAAACGGTAACGCCAATCAGGGGCTCCTGGGTTTCATGGTCTAATACAGTGACCGTGAAGGAATTCTGTGCTAAGATTGATTGGCTGGAAAAAAGGAGTAGTAAACTAAAAGTATATGCTAGTCGCATTATAAATGTTTTGTTGAATTCAATGACGCAAGAACAAATTGAGTTTTTGTTCTGAATTTTAGGTTCAGTGAAATTACAGAAGAGATTTGAAAATAGCTTTAAAACTGTGTGTGAATTATTGTACAGTTTTACGCCTGTAGTATTCAAAAATAAAACCTGAACCCAAGAATTTCGTTTATGTAAATTTAGAATATTTGAATCCCAAAGAATTGGTCTGAGAGGATTAACAAAGAACTTGTTATAGCCACAATTAAGTAAGTCACTAGTTGAAATTTCCATTTTAAGGAATATTCTTTAGAGATCAAGTACACAAGATAAAATAGCAGTGCGATTACAATTATGGATAGAGTAAAAGTACCTATTCCCAAATACTCACTTACTTTTCCTTCGTCATTTACATTAATGAAGTTCATAATTCCGGCCAAAAAGCGCATATAAAATGCGGTAAATAATAGTGGATACAGAGATTTTTTCCAGCTTCGGGATTTCAGAACAAGAAAGGCGATCAACCCTTGAGCTATAGTAAGAATGGGCCGGAAATAGAAATAATGACTCTGTGTATTTCAATCGGGTTTTGACCCTTAACACTGAATGCGCTATTTAGCCGCATGACGGTTTCATACCCTAGTAATTCGCTGGTTAACCAATGGGTAAATTCATGGATGAGCCAGGTGAAAACAACTGAGGCTATAACAATGAAACTGTATTTTAACGTAATTTTTTGGTCAGTCATAGATTCAGTTAAAGTTTTTGGTATCGGAGATTAGCTTATTTTACTATTTGGGATTATTTTGATTTTGTCGCAAAAATGCCTGAATACTTATTCCAAAATCACGGGATTTCGATTTGAGATTGATCCAATCACTTTGGGAGTTACTTCTGTAATAGGTAGGAAACTTGTATCCCTTAGATTTCAAATTCGCGAATATTTTTACCGAATTGTTGGGTATTCTTTTATAATTCTCGATGGTGATAAGAAAGTTCTGATCAAGAAACAGACCTAACTTTGATAAATCTATAACCGGGGATGTGTTTGACTTTGAAGTTACTATCTGAATATATACGGGTTCTTTAAGCACGTTTTCAAAATCTCCATCTTTAAAGGAGTAAATATTAATTCTTAAATCAACTGTGTCTATTGCGAATTCCGAAAAGTTGACTTGTACACTATCCAGATAAACAAGTCCGACATCTCTAAACAAAGTGCCTACTTCATGGCGATAATTTTTTTGTGGGAAGGGGATCTCTGTCTTAGCTTTCTTAAATAAAGGAATTGGGTAGCCATCTTTTTTCCGAACACCCAAAGTTTTAGGAATAAGCTTTTTAGATTCAATAATGATTTCATCTAATTCAAACAATTTCTCTTTAATAAAAACAGGGTTATTGAATCCATAGTTTCGAATGGATCGGACGCCGATATCATAAGATTCAAATCCGATATAAGAAAACCTTAACGTGTCTGAATTAGTGGCATTCGAAATATTCAGATTAAATTTACCAGATTTATCCGATACTGTACCAATATCTTTCCCAACAATGCCAATGTTTACATATGAGACAGATTTTTTGAGTCGGATTCCAGCACCTGACCAGAAAGTTTCTGAGCATGAAGAGTGGTTGATCCAAACAGGATCATAATAAGAGAAGCAATGGAAAAAAGATTTTTCATTGATCGAAATTTAATATTTACCAATGGTGCTCTACCTAGTTAGCATTACTTTAGTTTCATACGGGACAATAGAAAATAGAAACTGGTTATGATTACGGATGCTTAACTAGGGAATAAGTGATCAAATCTCAACTCAAGTCAATCGGATGGAATAAAATCTAAAGAGGTTATAAAGACCAAAAATTTAGAATTGATAAATACTTTGCGACTTTTTGTATTGTAGATGTGTCTTATGGGTGAATGCGCGCAAACATGAATTCCTAAAAACATTCTGTGTCTGATTCTGAATTTACTGACTTATTAAAACCGCATTATGATGATGCGGTGAACTATTGCAGAGCTTTATGCTCGGGTTCATCAAAGGCGGAGGCTGAAGATGTGATGCAACAATCACTATTGAAGGCTTTCGAGAATTTTGATGTATTAAGAGATAAGGGAAGCTTTAAAAGTTGGTTCTTCCAGATCATAACCCGGAGCTTTTATAATTCGGTTCGCAAACCGTTTTGGAGCAGGTTTGTGTCGCTTAATTCTGAGGAAGGCAAAGTCGCTTTTCAGGTTTTTGAAGATGAACTCTTTGAAGACAATCAGATGTTGATTGCGGCTTTGTCTCGCATCAGCAAAAAAGAAAGAGCGGCTATACTTCTATTTGAAATTGGAGGATTTCCCATTGAGGAGATCACCCGTATTCAAAATGAAAAAAGTGAATCGACTGTAAAATCCCGGTTAAGCCGGACGAGAAAAAAGTTAAAGGAGTTCATGGTAATGCTTGAAACAGAAAACGTAAGGATGCAACGCTTTGCATCCCAACGATCAACAAATGATCTATACCATGAAACCTCTGAAATCATCAAAGAAATTAAATCCATTGGGTGAAATTATGAATCTGTCGGACGCTTTTAATAAATATAAGAATACGAAGCATGATTCTTCTTTTGAGAACCTGGGTGATTGGTTAGCAAATAACAATTCAAAACCCAAGAAAATGAAATCACTATATAAAATAGCAGCATCGTTAATTTTTGCGACCATGATTCTAATTGCTTGTACTGTTCCTGTTCAGCACGAAGAAGAAATCGGTTATATGATAAAGGGCTACATCGAAACAGAGATAACCGTCGACCTAAAGTCTCAGCTTGCAGATGCAGCGGCAGTAAAACTTACCCAATTAAACGCCAACGCGGTTCTTCACGAAGAGGAGCAGAAAATCGAAATTGTTGATCAGGCAGAAAACAATTTTACACAAAGTATGGCAGAAATTGTGCTTATTCTTCCTGATGCAGATATCAACCTTGCCAACGAAAAGAAAAACTCGATGGCGTCTAAATTCGACTTTCATTCCATCGAAGTGTTACCGATCGAAGAAACGGTAGAGCGCCCCTTTTATGAGGCAGCATTACATAATCTGGATATAAAGGTTGGAAAGGAGCTTTCTGAGGAACAGGTGGTAGAGCGAATAAATACATTTCTTCACGAGAACAGTAGCTCTAATGGAAGAGCAAAAATTTCTTTAGACGAACAAGGAAATCGTTTTGTAGAAATAGCTGTTGACCTGAGCGGAGACAACCATCAGGTAAAACGAACTGTAGAAAGACTTTATAATGAACTTGTTCCTAATCATACAAAGGAAATGAGAGAAAATATGACGAAAGAAGAGCTTATGGAGCTAAAGCAAAAAGAAATAGATAAAGCAAAGGCAAAAAAAGCTCAGCTGAAAGAGAACTGACCCCTTAAACACTCGGGGTGTTTTCAAAACCTTACTAAATTTCCAAGGGCTAATTCTTTCCCTGAAGAACTTTTTAAACCTAATACTGTGCTTTCAAAATGACTCGGAAATCCGGAGATTTTTGAAAGCATTTTTCTTAGTTCTGATAATGGTAGTTGCGGAGAATAGGTGTTCAGAATAAAAAATCTATTATCCGGGTCTAATAACTTCATTGCATTTTCTAAAAGTTCGGGCAGACCACGATTCAGCTTCCATCTTCCGCCTTTTGGCCCAAGTCCAAATATTGGCGGATCCATAATAATTCCATGGTAGTGGTTTCCTCTTCGAATTTCTTTTTCTACAAAGGTTGGAGCATCTTCAACGATCCAGCGGATTGAATTTATGTCATTTAATTCAGCATTTTCTCTAGCCCAATTCACCACACTTTTAACAGAATCAATGTGGGTAACTTCAGCTCCCGCAAGATCAGCGGCTAAACTTGCACCACCCGTGTACGCAAACAGATTTAGAAATTTTGGAGTAATTCCTTTTGACAACAAATCAGAGCATTTCTCCCGAATAAATTCCCAATTATCTGCTTGTTCAGGAAAAATACCAAGGTGTTTAAATGCTCCCTGGCTTAGCTTGAATTTAATTTCATCCTTACCAAACGGATAACTGATATTCCAATCCTCAAGTTTTTTATTCCATAATCCCTTTTGATTTTTCTGTTCAGTAAAAACGGAACCTGCATTTTCCCAATCACTTTCCGAAAGAGATTTAGCCCTTATCGTAGCTGGTTGTGGTCGGTCAGTAATAATGTTTCCGAAGCGCTCTAATTTACGCTCGTTGCCGTGATCCAGAAGTTCGTATTCGGTCCAATTTTTTGGGTAATTCATTCAGCAAGAAATACTTTAGCTACTTTGAAATGAAGATCGTCAAATTCGGCCCCTGAGCGATTGATAGT
Organism: Balneola sp.; assembly: GCA_965216175.1. Classification (GTDB taxonomy): domain Bacteria; phylum Bacteroidota; class Rhodothermia; order Balneolales; family Balneolaceae; genus Balneola. The sequence goes on along the minus strand of OZ244140.1, from coordinate 3,104,677 downwards.
ATAAGCGATTACTATTCGGTGTTCTTTGCTGATTAGAAACATGGTTGTTCCGCCTACAGATCCACCGGTATGGCCAACCCAATAACCTGTTGAGCTATCTTTAAATCCGCTCCATCCCATTCCGTAATTGGTATCTTTTCCATCATTCAGGCTCTGTGGAAACATGAGAATCTTTTGAGTTTCTTCGTCTAAGAAGTCATAATCCAGATGAGCTTTCCCAAACCTGATCATGTCTTCCGTGGTGCCTATAAATCCACCTCCGGCCCATTTATAACTATTATCTACATAAGGAGCCTCAACATTTGTTCCATTTCGCCAGATATAGAATTTCGTACGGTTTTTAATATCCTGATCAGCCCAGTCGGGAACGGTGTTGTCCATCCCTAAAGGTTCAAAAATTTCTCTTTTCATAAAAGGAAGAAAAGCTTCGTTGAAAGCACCTTCAATTACGGCACTGATAAGATTCCATCCATAGCTGGAATACTGATATTGAGTGCCGGGTTCAAAAAGCAAAGAGTCATCTTTAAAGAACTTTAGTCCTTCAGTAACGGTTGTAAACTTTTTGGTATTCATAAACTCATCCCCTTTATAACTGCGAATACCTGCAATATGTCCGGCGACTTGCCTTACTGTGATTGGATATTTCTTTTCAGGAAAATCAGGAACGTATTCCTGGATTTCTTTTTTGGGATCTATTTTATTGTTTTGAATTAGAACTCCCATTCCTGCTGCTGTAATTGTTTTTGAAACACTCCCAATTCGGAATAAGGTTTCAGAAGGTGAGACCGGAATCTTATTTTCAACATCAGCATAACCGTATCCTTTCGACCAAATCACCCCATCACCTTTATACACAGAGATACTTAAACCGGGCAAAGAATATTTGGTATAAAATTCCTGAGAAATAGAGTCAGCCTTGTGAATGGCTAACGAAAGATCTTGCGAGAACAGTTGAGGCGGAAGCGCTATATGTAGAAGTAAAAGAAGAAGTTTTTTCATGGTTGATTACCTTAATTCCCTTTAGCCTGATTCATATAATCAATCACCAAATTCGACATCGTTCTAACGCCCAGTTTCAATCCGCTTTCGTCGATGTAAAAATCAGGGGTATGATGTCCAGATGCGGTTCCACCTTCCGGCAATCCTCCTAAAAAGAAATATAGTCCCGGAATTTCATTTTGAAAGAAAGAAAAGTCTTCGGCTCCGGTAATGGCATTAATGAGCTTTACGTTTTCTTTTCCGGCCATAGCTTCTAATGTTGGCAACATTTGAGCGGTTAGTTCAGGATCGTTATAGGTAATCGGGTAACCTTTATTAATGGTTAACTCAGCAATAGCTCCGTTACTTTGAGCTGTATTCTGGACTATAGTTTCCAATCTTTTGAAAATGAGTTGACGCATTTCTTCATCGAGCGCTCTTATAGTTCCTTGCATGGTAACTTCTTCCGGAATGATGTTATTTCTTACTCCACCATTTATTACCCCAACGGTGACTACAGCAGCTTGTCGTGTTAGCGGCATACTTCGGCTTACAATAGTCTGAATGTTATTGATGATCTGTGCAGAAGTTACAATTGGGTCAATTCCACTCCAAGGTGCCGAACCATGAGCTTGCTTTCCGGTTACTTTGATATCAAAACTGTTAACGCTTGCCATGATACCTTTTGGACGATATTCAATTTCGCCAACAGGTGTATCATCAGAAATATGTAATCCAAAAATAGCTTCTACATCAGGGTTTTTGAGGACTCCTTCTTTTACCATTAATTCCGCTCCGCCTTCTTCTCCTTTTGGAGCTCCTTCTTCAGCCGGCTGAAAAATGAATTTCACGGTTCCTTTTAGGTCGGCTTTCATTTCAGTAAGAATCTGAGCCACTCCCATCAAAATGGCGATGTGCGTATCGTGTCCACAGGCGTGCATAACTCCAACTTCTTTTCCCTGATATTCTCCCATAATTGTTGATTTAAAAGGAACGTCCGTTCGTTCTAAAACAGGAAGAGCATCAATATCGGCACGGAGGGCAACTACAGGTCCGGGTTTTCCGCCTTTAAGAATCCCTACAACTCCTGTATGCGCAATTTCTGTTTCCACTTCCATTCCAAGAGATCGTAAGTGGTCAGCGATTTTCTTAGCAGTATTGAATTCCCGATTGGATAGTTCCGGGTTTTCATGAAAATAACGACGCCACTCTATAACCTGATCTTCAAGCTCATTGGCCCGTATATTGATCGTCTTTTTTAGGTCAGTGGATTGAGCGAAAAGTGATAATGAGATAAATGAAAGAGTGAGTACAGAGAGAAGTTTTTTCACAGGGATATATTTTTTCGGATTAATTGACTAAATGTACCAAACAAGAATTAAAGAGTTCAATAAAAATTCTTTGAAATAAAAAGTGACCTAATCCGCAAATAGCGTCTAAGTAATAAAAAGGTAAATGAATCGGGAATCTTTAACCGACCAGGAGTTGGCTAATCTTACTATTAAGAATAGAGATCAAAAGGCTTTTGGCATTTTGTATGATAGATATCATTTAAAAATTTATAGTAAGTGTATTTCATTTACAAAATCTCAAGAGGAAGCGGAAGATTTATGTCACGATATTTTTATAAAAATACTTTTAAAACTGTCAACGTATAAATCAGAGTCTACTTTTTATACCTGGATCTATGCTATCACCTATAACAGTTGTGTGGATTACGCTAAGAAAAAATCTAAGATCAGAAATATTGATTTTGACTCCGATGAAATAGATTCCGAAAGATTAAAAGTGTTTCACAGTGACAGTGAAAAGAACTTAATGAGTATACAAGCTGAAGAACTTCAAGAAGTATTAGAGCAATTGAAGCCTGAAGATAAAATGATCCTCTTGTTAAAATATCAGGATGATCTGAGTATAGAGAAACTTCAGGAAGTGTTTAAAATTGGTAAGAGTGCAGTAAAGATGAGGTTACTCAGAGCAAGAGAGCGTGCCTTAAAAATTCATAAACTTCAAAACAAGAAATCATCATGATAAATTATAACGAGAATCCTTTCAAGGAATTATCAGCATTTAATCAGCCATCACCGCAATTGAAACAAAGAGTGTTGGCTACATCAAGCTTTGCTTTGTTTTTAATATCAACGTTAGATCTGTTTTCAGTAAAGGCGATAGATACCGTGATTGATATACTGCAAATTAATAAGTGACTTTTTTTAAAACGAGAGTCTAACTAACAATGACTCTTTACAAACAATTAATAAAACAACTATGGATAAACTAACAGAATGGACGGAAGTAGTGCAAAGCTCATTTATAGCTTTCGGGGAAAAAATGGTCGATGTATTACCTAATATAATCGGGGCGTTGCTTCTGCTGATAATTGGATGGTTGATCGCAAAGGCAGTTTCTTTTGTGATCAAAAAGCTGCTAAAATCTCTCAAATTTGATGTATTGGGCGAAAAACTTGTAGAAGCAGCTTCTATTGACCCTAAGTTTTTAAGCGTTAAGCCGAGTAAATTTGTTTCAAAATTTGTGTATTGGATCATTCTTTTGCTGTTCTTTATATCAGCTTCAGATACTTTGGGATGGACAGTAGTTTCAGAATCAATTAGCAATCTGATTAATTACTTGCCACAACTCTTTAGTGCTCTCGTTCTATTTGTTGTTGGGCTATATATTGCCAGCTTTGTGAAAAAAATATTACTAACAACCTTTAATTCTTTTGGACTGGCAGGCGGAAAAGTATTAAGCCAACTGGCGATGTACATTATCTTGATTATTATTGGAACTACAGCTCTTGACCAGGCAGGAATAGACACAACTATAATAACTGCAAACATTACAGTAATCTTTGGTGGATTATTACTGGCTTTTGCTATTGCTTTCGGATATTCATCTCGTGATATCCTTACAAATATTTTGTCTTCTTTTTATGTGAGAAATAACTTTGAAGAAGGTCAGGAAATTGAGACTGACGGAATTAAAGGAACCATTAAAAAAGTAGATTCTATTTATGTGATCGTAGAGACTAAAGAGGGTGAAGTTCTTATTCCTACAAAAACACTGGTAAGTGGAAAGGTAACCCGTTCATAAAAGTAATTATATTCTACTCCTAACTCTTTCCCGAAAAGAGTTACATGAGAGACAGCGTGGTTGCTGTCTCTTTTTTTTATAACAAAAAATCAAAATCTTGAGATCAAGAATATGCTAATAGAAAGTTACAGCGTATTCAGCAGTATGAATTCTGTTAGTTTTTAAAGGAATAATCCCTTCCTTGTCTTCCAGTTTTTGATTGTGATCAATGTTGTCCGCTATACCCAACCAAGGTTCAATGCACACAAAATCAGCTCCGGGTTTCGCCCAAATTCCCAGATACGGAAAATCAGCAAATTCTAAAGTGAGAACTTTTCCTTTTTCGCGATGAGCTAATGAAACGGAATTTGATTTCAGGTTCTTGAAAATAAGTGCGTCACGATCAAAAAGATTCTTATGTAGAGGAAGAAGATTTGTGTTGTTTAGAACGAGTTCAGTTTCGTTACTAACCAATCCTTTTTCCATATTCAACAAGTGAGTTTCTGCATATTCACTTTGCTCAAACTCTAAGTGATAGTCGTCATAATGTTCTCCCTCAAGAATCGGACAACGGAAAGCCGGATGTCCACCAAAAGAAAAAAGAAGTTCCTTGTCACCGATATTTATAACCTGATGCGAAACTTTTAGTCTGTCTTCATTTATGGAAAACGATATTCTAAACTGAAAATCAAAGGGATATATTTTTTTAGTGATCTCATCACTGTAAAGCACAAAAGTAATAGAATCGTTGAATTGCTCTTCAACAAACATATCCGAATTGCCCCGCACTATTCCGTGCTTAGGTATTTCATATGCTTTCCCTTCAAAAGTATAAAAACCATCTTTCAATCCGCCAATAATTGGAAATAACACCGGGGCGTGACTTCCCCAAACTTCAGGATCAGCCTGCCAAATGTATTCTTGACCTGTTTTTTTTGAGACTACAGAACAAAGTTCCGCCCCTTTATTTTGGATAGAAACTTTGAGCGATGAAGATTCGATGATGTAAGGCATATCTAATAATAATAAACCCTGTTCATCTTTCCGATAAACAGGGTTTAATTATCTTTATCTTTTTTTCCTGCGTCTTTTTCTCCAGGGAGCATCCACCTGCCAGTCGCCCGCCATAATGCAACCAAATGGCATGATTTCATCCACAACCTCACCTAATCCAAATGTTTTCATCTGTCTTTGGACAGACTCCGCATTTTTATAAGCACTTGGGAGTTCAGAAATATCGATATGTCCAGAAAAGAAGCGAACATCGATCCCTTTCGTTTCTTCCAAAAAGATATCCTGAATTCCTTTTCCTACTTTGCTTTTAATATGCTGTGTTCTGCTCACGTTTCTGCCGGCTCCATGAGGAGCAAAACCGAGGTTGTTTTCTGAGATTTCTCCTTTAACGATTAATACAGGTTCGCTCATATTTAGCGGAACGAGCCTCAATCCTTCATGTGAATCGGGTACGAATTTATCTGACAGTGGAGTCGCTCCTTTAGCATGGTAGAATAATTCTTCATCTTTAAACACAAAATTGTGCTCATTCCAAAACCGAAGTGTTGGTTCCGCATTCAGGGATTCTGTAGTAGCCTGATGCAAGACCGTATGATTCAGTTTGGTCCATTCTCTAACAATCTGTAAGGCATTCCAATATGATTTCCCTTCTTCCTCAGAGTAAGGAATCCAGGCATTTGCTTTCAACGTTTCAGGGGAGAGCTCTTTTCTAAAGTTTTCTGCAATTTTCATTCCCTTTCGGTAAAGGTTTGCTCCAAAACCACGACTTCCATGATGAGTAACCATCATGGTTTCTCCTGTTTCTTTTGAAACACCTACATATAAAAAGTGATTTCCATCACCCTGAGTACCCAAATGAGTTTTTGCTAATTGCAGGGATCGTTTGTTATTTAGGAATTCATTTTCCATGATTTGCTCCTCCAGTTCAGAAGGAAAATCAAAAAGATCATCTCTTCCGCCGCCGCCAAAATGGGTGATCTTATGTGCAGCATCTAGAACTGATTTTGGGTCGGTTTTTCCAAATGAGGTCATCATTACTGAGCAACAAACATCGGCTGAGTGCATAGACGGGTGAATAGCATTTTTTGTAACTGCTACACCACCAACAGGAATTTGTCCTATTCCTCCGGTCGGGCAGGCATCCGGCATGACAGCTCCGTCTACGATCGTAGGAGTTTTCATCAACTCATCCATAGTTTCAAAAACACGTTCTACATTCGATTCTTCAAGTTCCGATACAGCTTCAATATTTTTTTTGTAAGATACCGGCTCTTTAAACGGTTCGATTGGAGGCGGCGGACATACTGAGTTCAGATATTTAATCAATTCCTCGCCTTCAAGGTTGTTTTCATTGGCGTACGGAATAGCATCTTTAAACCATTTTCCCGGTCTGTATCCTAATTCTATAATTGTTTTTCCTGAGATCATAACTCTTGTTTTCTAATGAAGGGAGAGCCGTATTGCCCTCCCTTTGTTTATTGTTTAATGATGGATATCCGATCACTGACTTAATAATAAACCTGAACTGCGCAATCTTTTTGCGTAGTAATAAAATAAATCCAAAGGCGACAAATGAACAAAGCTTTTCAGAAGTATCTTTATTCAACAACACTTTGGATATATTGAAAGAAAAGGGCGACAATCAAATCAGCCAACCGGATTCGAACCGGACTTACCCGTTTCCGGGCTTTCAAGCCATCGAAGTATGCTGACTCTACGGCACCTTTTCTTTAAAAAACCAAATAAGGGCTACAAGCGATAGGAATGTGTTTTCCGCCATTCAGCTAACAAATAACTGAAGCAGGACTTGAACCTGCACCTCTAAATTAAGAGAGAATCGGTTTATAAACCGATTGCGTCTACCGAAGTATTTCCAGTCTACAGCACCTTATTTTTATTCAATAAATAAAGATCGAGGTAACAAGCGATGAGCCACATAACATGCTCTACCAACTGAGCTACTCTGAATTTCTTCAGAGGCTGGGTTCGAACCAGCGACCATACGCGTGACAGGCGAAGTAAGACTCATCTACAACACTCAATCTAAATAAAAACTTTTTGGAGCAACATTCGGGCTAAGAACGGGGCATAGCTTGCCGGGAGTTGAACCCGGTATAACTCAGTGGTTATATCCTCCCCTTTGTTTGGCGCGAAGTATCTTAACTCTACAACATCCAAAAAGAACTCTGAACTTAATCAGAGTTTAATTTTATACTCTTTATTTGGGAAAGCGTGCTTTCGCCATTTTCAAGAGCGGTCAATACGTCAAATATTTTGTCTGACCAGCCGGCAATAAGAAAAACATCATTCTGTTCTAACTTCAGAGGAGTATTTCCATATCCGGCAAGGTCAAATAAATAAAGCTTTGCACTAGGTGCAATGGTGGCTTTATACTCATTCCATAATTTTTGAATTGAGTTTTGACCTCCGGTACTATCCCACATCTGGCAATCAGTAAACATCATTACCTTATCAACTACTTTACCTTTTTTGATAAGTGATGAGATTACTTTAAATCCGTTTGTGGAATAACCTACACTTCCTTCTATTCGATTAAGTAATTGTGTATTTGCCAGAACCTGTTTTGATGCCAAGGAATATGGCTTCCATTTGTTACCAAAGATTCCGGTAATAACATTCTTGCTTTTGCTATTCATCAACATTCCAAGCAACAACCCGATATCGTAGCATCGAATAGAACTTCTTGCAGAGATTTTACAGTACATCGAACTCGATACATCGCATGCGATAAGAATCTTTGTATTCAATCCAAACCCCTTCAGGTTAGAAATTGAATAACCAACGGCTTCTTCAAGGCAATCCAGAAAGTAAGAAGTATACTCATTTTCCACTTTCTGAACTTCTCTGTAAGCAGAAAGAAACCTGAATGGTAACTGTCTTGATCTGCTCACTTCTTGTTCACTTCGAATTCTGTTACCTGCTATTTCAATAAACTCGGCTCGTACTCCTGCTTCCAGAATATTTCTGATGTTTCGAAGCAGTGCCATATATCCAAGCCTGTTACTCGCTAAAAGGTCTTCCCATTTTGAGCGAAAAGCATTTACTTTCTCATCTACAGAAGAAAAACCTTTTTGACCTGTTTGTGAAAGTTCAACTTCCCATGTGTATGGAACTTCCAACTTTTCTTCGGCAATTTTGTCAAAAATTGCTTGTTGGGAATCGTTTTTAGCTTTTGGACGAACCAAAAACAATGCATCTTTTAAGGTAATCTCGGTTTGGCGATCATATTTTGCGAATTGATATTCATCAAAACGATTAAAAGAATTTCCTAAACCTTTCTGAATTTGTTTAGAAAGCTTGTTTAGTTTTTTGTAACCGGTTCTTTCATTAGCTAAAGTATAACAAGCCAGTAATTCAGTGATTTCGTCCGCTCTTTGAATTACTGATGTAACCGTACTACTTACCAGGCTGTCTCCTTGATGTATCTTTGCCAACTCGGTAATCAATACAAGCGGAATAGATCTAAGATTCATTTTGGTTCGTGCATATACGGCTAGCTTAGCAACAAATTCAGGATCTGTTTGGCAAATCAACGCTCTGATTCTTGAGATCCTCTCTTCCTCAGAAGTGTAAAATTTGTTTCCAAGCCCCGCTGTTACAACAGCGCTGTATAATTCCATCTCAGGTGAAAGCTTGATCGCTTTTGCACCTTCGTAATTAATAACTTGTTTTTTCTTTCTTGTTAATAGGTTGAATTTCATAATTCTGAGGAGTTTGTTTTCTTGTTCGAAAGAATGATAAAGCTAAAGTGCGCAATCTTTTTGCGTAGTTGAAAATATTTTCTACTTTCTTTAAAAAAGACCAAATGCCGGCTAATAGAAATGCTTTAATTCGCTATAAAACCATTGACAAATGTCTGAGGAACAGGCAACGACTCTGGACACTTGACGATCTTATCTACGAATGCTCTGAAGCGCTTTATGAATACGAGGGTATTGATAAAGGGGTAAGTAAAAGAACGGTTCAGAGTGATATTCAGATCATGAGATCGGATAAGTTGGGATATAACGCTCCTATTGAAGTGAAGGAAAGGAAATACTACACATATACAGACGCTGAGTACTCTATTACCAACATTCCTCTGACAGAACAGGATATAGGAACGCTAAATGATGTGGTTCAGATCTTAAAACAGTTCAAAGGGTTTTCTCATTTTGAGGATATGGATGAAATGATCAAGCGGTTGGAAGACAAAGTATATACCAATAAAACCAATTCACGTTCTATTATAGATTTTGAAAAGAACGAAGGTCTTAAGGGCTTACACTTTTTGGACGACTTGTATCAGGCTATACACAAGAAACAAGCGTTGTCTATAACTTATCAGTCATTCAGAGCCCGACAACCCGGTGAGTTTGAATTTCATCCACAGTTTTTAAAAGAATATAATAACCGGTGGTTCGTGATCGGCATTAAGAAAGAAGCAAGTCACCCAATCAACCTTGCCTTGGATAGAATTATAGAAATAAAGCCTGCTGAAAAAACCGAATATATTCAAGCTGAACTGAATGCAAGGGAGTATTATAAAAATGTAGTGGGGGTAACTGTTAGTCCGAATATGAAACCAAGAACGGTTCGGCTCTTTGTAGGGTATAATCATGCTCCTTACGTTCTCACAAAACCCATTCATCCTTCTCAGCAATTGGAAGAAAAAGTAAAAGGAGGGATAATCATCACTCTGGAAGTGCAGCTCAATTTTGAGCTGGAAAGTAAAATTCTCGGTTTCGGCGATTCAGTTAAAGTATTAGCTCCACCAACATTGGTAACCAGAATAAACAAGAAACTGAGAGTAGCTGTGGAACATTATGATGATCCTGATTTACCGCAAAGCTCATTTAACTAGCGATCATTCTTTATGCAAAACCCACTTATAATATCGATCCTTCTTCCATTCTCCATCCTTAGTAATAGTATAAGAAGTGATTTCCTGATACGTGGGGAAGCCTTTCGATTTATGCCCTGTTTTTTGTGAAGCACCATTTGAGTAGTAAAAAACTTGTTCGATTATGACTTCTCCATTTTTAAAAGTCATTTCTCCCATTCCAACCGCTCCAAAACCACTAAATTGATAAGCGTATGCTTTTTGTTCAACAGGATTCCAAAATGTTCGGAACTCCCAAAAGGTACCAACTTCTTTCCCGCCGGTTATCGCGTAAAGACGGCCTTTTATACTTTGATTGCCTAAACCGTATTCCCATTCTGTTGCATATTCTTCCACTGTTTCTTCATCACTAATATAAGCAGAGTTATCAGCAATCCAGGTTCCCGAGCCTTGTACCATATATTCCATGTGATCTTTTAACCAATCCGGGATTTCCTGAGCGGAGCTTATCGAAAACATAAACAATGCAAGAAAGAGCGATAAAAAGTATTTCATAATAATGGCATCTTACTGAAAGGTTCATAAAATGTAGTTGAAAAGAATCATTTCAACAATTAAACAATAGCTGTACGTAAAGCCTTAGCCATTCCGGTATTCAATTCTATATCAAAATATGGAATTGATTTAACTTTATTCCCAACTATAGCCCGTATTTTTGGAGCACTTTTCTGAAGGGCTCTGTAAAAGCGTATTGCCTCTTTATCTTTAGGTTTTACGGCATTATCAAAAGCCCAATTTTTAATCGATTTAGTTTCTTCAAAGCACTCTACTTCTCTAAGAATCATATCCAGAAAAACGACGGGGTTATTGAGTTCAATATCTTCGTATTCGTTATACACAGCTACGATGAATTCCTGACCTTTGTATTTTACTTTTACTTCTTCATCATAAATTCCACTCGGATCTATTTGCCGGGGAAAGATAACTTCAAAAGACAAATTAAGTTGGATTACGGATTCCTTTAAAACTTCTACTGCGGGGTATTTTTTCATATGAAAAGTATAATGAATTTAGCAGAAAAATATAAAGCATCATCAAGCTTCAGGACTGTTAAAATATTATTCTTGGGGCTGAAGTAGCTAAGACCTGAGTAAGGTACTAAATTAGTTACTATGTACACACGAAAAAGTAGATTAACATATCGCCAACAAAGCCGCCTGATAGAGCATTTTGTAGCAGGCACAACAGCCCGAGCTGCTTCCGAGTTAATAGGCGTTCAAGCAAACACGTCCATTCGTTTTTATATGCGACTACGCCAACTCATTGCAAGTAAACTTCCCAGCTATGAATTATTTGGAGAAGTAGAAGCTGATGAGAGTTATTTTGGAGGCAAGCGCAAAGGGAAAAGAGGACGTGGATCAGGTGGTAAAGTAGCTGTATTTGGATTACTTAAGCGAGGAGGAAAAGTATATACAGCGATTATACCGAATGCAAAGACAGAAACATTATTACCTATTATTGAAGAAAAAGTACGCCCCGATAGCATTGTGTATACCGATACCTTTCGATCCTATAATGCCTTGGATGTGTCCGCCTTTCATCATCAACGTATTAATCATTCGGAGCTCTTTGCAGACCACCAAAATCACATTAATGGCATAGAGAACTTTTGGAACCAAGCGAAGCGTCATATGCGCAAGTTTAACGGCATCAAATCGGATAATTTTTACTGGTTTCTTAAAGAGTGCGAATGGCGCTTCAATGGAGGCAACCATTTACAGCTTCTAAAACAATTAAAATCATGGTATAAGCATGCCAAACATTAACCCTTAGCTACTTCAGCCCCTTATTCTTTTTTTTACTACGTGTTTGAGGTTTTAAATTTTTATGTTGGCTCACCATAGAAAATTGCAATGAAAATGAATGAAGAATCTTTTCTGAACAGAGACCTTAGCTGGCTTTCTTTTAACCAACGGGTATTAATGGAAGCACAGGATAAATCCGTTCCGATTTTGGAGCGCCTTAAATTTTCTGCGATTTATTCCAATAATCTGGATGAGTTTTTCAGAGTTCGGGTTGCTTCAGCCCGGCGTATCGCTGAGATCGGTAAGAAAAAAATAAGCAAAGAATTTGAAGCTGATCCTGATAAACTACTTACAAAGATCCATAAGGAAGTTGATCGTCAACTAGTAGAATATGGTAGAACGCTGGATTCGATCTTAGCAGAGCTTAAAATTAGTGGCATTCACATTTATACAAATACGGAGTCAATTCCTTCTCCCAAACACCCGGAATTGCTGCATTATTTTAAAACAAATATTCAGGGACACTTGAAGCCTTATATTTTTGATGTAGATGAAGAGGCTCCATTTCTGGATAATGGTAGTTTATATTTTGCTTTATACTTACAGAAAAAAGGTCAGAAGTATTTTGCATATCTGGATATTCCATCATACAAAATGGATAGATTTTATTTGCTCGAACTGGACAACGGAGCTTATGGATATTGTTTTCTGGATGATATCATTCGCCTACATTTAGATCTGGTATTTCAAGATTATGAAGTGCTGGAGTGTAAATCAGTAAAATTAAATAAAGATGCAGATCTTCATATTGATGATGAATTTGATGGTGATCTGGTTGAAAAAATCGAAAAACAGATCAAAAAAAGGAATCTGGGTGCCCCTTCAAGGTTTTTATATGACGGTTCAATTTCAGAATTACTTTTAAATAAATTTTTGGATTCTTTTGCTATTGAATTACCGGATTTGGTTGAAGGAGGTCGCTACCATAATCTGAATGACTATTTTCAAATCAAAAATCCTACGGAGAAACAACTTGAGTTTCCACCTCAACCACCTTTGCGAAGTTCGTCCATAGAAAAAGAACGTTCTGTATTAACTGCTATCGAAAAGGCGGATCAGATTTTGCACTTTCCCTATCAGTCGTACGACTATATTCTACAGTTTTTCAACGATGCAGCCATAGATCCTGAAGTAAAGGAGATTAATGTCACTTTTTATAGAATGGCAAAAGACTCCATGATTGGGCATGCACTTATAAGCGCGGCAAATAATGGGAAAAAAGTAAAGGTTTTTATGGAAGTGAAAGCTCGCTTTGATGAAGAAAATAATTTGCATTGGGCAAGAAAAATGAAAGAGGCCGGAATCCGAATCGTATATAGTATGCCGGGTTTAAAAGTACATGCAAAAGTTGCGTTGATAAAGAAAGTAAAGGAAAATGGTAGCCTTATTTCGTTCGGATTTTTTGGAACAGGGAATCTGAATGAGAATACTGCCAAAGTATATTGTGATCATGGTTTGCTTACTACTGATGAAAACCTGACTACAGAACTGAGTGATGTTTTTGAATTTCTGCACACAAAGCAAGAGCCGGTAGGTTTTAACGAACTCATAGTTTCTCAGTTTGAAGCTTTTGATGAATTTTCAAAACTGATAGATCGGGAAATCCTGCATGTTAAAGAAGGTCGCAAAGGAAAGATCATTCTTAAAATGAATAACCTGGAAGAACGCGGGCTCATCAAAAAGATCTACGAAGCCGCAGAAGAGGGAGTTGATATTACATTGATTATCCGAAGTATTTGTTGTTTAAAACCGGGAGTACAAAACCTGAAAGTAATTCGGATTGTAGATCGATATCTGGAGCACGCACGTGTTTTTTATTTTTATAACAATGGAAATGAAGATGTTCGTATGGGATCTTCTGACTGGATGAAGAGAAATATCTTTCGAAGAGTTGAAGTTACTTTTCCGGTAAAAAATGAAGCGATTAAAGATCAGATCATGCACATCGTTGATTTACAGATCAGAGATAATCAGAAAGCGTGTAATTTCAATGCGGATTATGAAAATGTACGAATAGATAATGTGGATAAACCAACCAGGGCTCAAAGAGAAGCATATAAATTTCTTAAAAAAATGAACTAGCTGTTTCATTCTATTTATAAATACATATATTCTAATTATGTGTAAAACATAGGGTTGTAATGAAAGGGATATTTACTTTTGGACTGGTTTTAATAGCTCTTCAGCTAAATTTATTTGCTCAACCGGAGCATCGTATAAAAGAAAAGGGTTTTTATGTTGCTCCATTCGGATTAGTAGAGTTGAGTATTTCTCATTCAAATGCAGATTTAGGATTGTTCGGTTTTTTTCAAGATTTCGATGAATTTTTTTCCTACGGTATTGATGCAGGTTATTATGAAGGAGCAACATCCTATGGCATCTCCATTTCAGTTGGTGAAGAACTTGATGAAGACGATGGAGAAGAATTATCACAAGGGCATACAAATCTGGATTCTTTTTTCGGCTTAAATGGTATATACCGGTCACGAATTATAGGAACAAAAACGAAAAACAATTTTCGGTTTCATTTTGGGGGTGTAGCAGGTTTTAATTATAGGTTTTACCGTGGAGAAGAAGGATTAGGAGATGAGTACAATGAAACTACAGGTCGATATGAATATCCTACAAAAGATATATCTATCCATTCCGGTAATATAAATATGGGATTATATCTGGAAATAGGGATTAGAACAAAAAATAACCGATCCATAATACTGAACTACCAACCTGTTTCGGTATTCACCGGTTTACAAAGGTATGGTTTAGAAGCAGGAAGAGGAACCTTAATCTTTCAATTTTAAAATTTCATTTCCTTCAACGACTCCTGAAATTTTGTTATTCAATCCGTCAATCATAGCTTTGGCAACGGTTTCAGCTTTGATTGGATGGTATTTCTTTAGTCCCGGAATTTTACACAGAACTTTTGCTGCAAGAATCCCAATCCGCTCACCTAATCGGAATTCATCTCTGTTTCCATCCAGAAAGGAAGGTCTGAGTATCAATGTAGTTTCGAAATTTAACTTCTGAACTGCTTCATCAAGTTCTCCCTTGATTCTGGTATAGAAAGAATTTGAATCTGCGTCAGCGCCTAAAGAAGAAACTAAGGCATAACCTGAAGTACCATTATCCGAAGCTATTTCTGCCGCTTCAAACTGATAGGTATTGTCGATCTTATATTGAGCTTCTTTACTGCTGGCTTTTTTTAGGGTGGTGCCCAATGCTGAATAAAGATGATCGCCATTAACTAAATCTTTCCATTCATTTGGCGTATCAAAATCTATGATATGTTCCTTCAGTTTCGGATGAGAAATCCCGGTAGATCTTCTGTGAAAAACCAGCACATTATTATACCGCTCATCTTTAAGAAGAAGTTCAAGCACATGTGAACCAACTAAGCCGGTTGCACCAATCAGTATTGCAGATTTACTCATTACTTAATTGCCTCTAAAACTCTGCTTACAATACCATCCATGGCTGATCCTTTGATCCAGCGAGCAACGATTACTAAATCGTTTTCCTGATCAACGTATACCATGTTTGTTCCCGCACCTAAATGGAAAAATGCACTTTCCGGCGCACTTGGTAAGCGTTTTTTATCTGTATTTAAAAACCAGTTCATAAATCCATAATCGGTTTGAGCTTCAGTTGGCGTCTGCGCCATTTTATTCCATTCTTCAGAAACCAATTGCTCGTTATTCCATTTTCCATTGTTTAAAGTTAGTAGACCAAAACGAGCTTGATCTCGTGCAGAAATGAACATCCCGCCACCCCAGTGACCGCCGCCACTAACTGCCTGCATTTGTTGTCCATCAATTACCACCCAGGAATTTTCATAGCCTTGCCATCTCCAGGTTGGTGAAGCTCCGATCCTATCCATAATGTTCTCACGGAGAACTTTAGGGAGCGGTTTTCTTAATACATTCATAGCCGCTAGAGCTAAAAGATTCACTCTTACGTCATTATATTCATAAGCACTGCCGGGTTCTTTTCTTTCTCTTTTTCCCCATTCAGAACGCTCTCTGCTTGGGCGGTCAGCCCAGTCCGGTTTTCCCCATAAAGTTCCTTCCCAATCACTTGTCTGTCTTAGCAAATGATTCCAAGTAATTTTCGAGTTATGCTCTCCTTTAAATGGCTCCATCACTTTTGGTGAACCATAATGATCCGATTTATTTCTGTTATCATCCCACCGCATTTCCAATATAGGCGCCATATACGCATCTACTTTATCATTCACATCACGAATCAAGCCTTTATCATAAGCTAAACCTACTGTGTAGGATAAAAAGCTCTTGGTTACGCTGTGTGTCATGTCAACACGGAAAGGTTCTCCCCATTCAGCGACTATATATCCGTCTTTGATGATAATTCCGGTTTGAGGGCCACGATCTTTGAACGGGCCAATTCCATCGCCAAAAGGTTCTCTTCCAAAGCTTCCGTAATGATTTTCTTCCATACTGCGAGGATTGGTTGTCTCATTGTCTTTAGCAAATTGAATGGCAGAATCAATTAGAGCTGTTTTTAGTCCAAGCTCAGAAGGATTTTTCTTTTCCCAATCACCCCACTTACCCGGAAAGTAATTTTGGGCGGTTATCGGAACAGCGAGAAGGAATGCAAAAAGCAGAAATAGTGAACTTTTTTTCATGGCGATACTTTACTTTGTTAGTTATTTGCTGAAAATAATTGAAGAAAAGCTAACTGCCCAATCTGAAATGTAGTTTTACAAGTTGGTGAATCAATCCAAATTTATTCTCATCCCTTCAAACGCCACTTTAAGTCCAAGATCATTGACTTTTTTTCTTTCAGCAGAATCCAGAATAAGTGGGTTAGTATGGTTAAAATGTATGAAATGAATTTTGGCTTTTTCTGAAACAGTAAGATTCTTGAATAGCTCCATGCTTTCTTCCACAAAGGGATGAGGAATTTTGCTGATATCTCTTCCTGGAAGTTCATTTTGATCAAAGAAAGTAGCGTCAACAAAAGCGTAGTCAACTTTTGATATTTCTTCAACTATGGATCTGTCCCATATATCCCATTTATTTATATCAGGAATAAATAGTACAGATTTATTTTCTGTTTCAATCTTGTATCCAACAGTTTCAGAATACTCGTCCCGATGTGGCACCAAAAAAGGAGTCACGGAAATATTACTGTTAAGTTGAATGAGTGAGTCTTCCGCAAGTTGATTTATGGCGATATTGTTCTTGCTCACCAGTTGACTCCAGGGTCCGTTGGTTTCTAAATAATTTTTCATTCTCGGCATAGCATGAACGGGCACGTCGGAAGCGCCCATCACTTCATGTCCAAGTTGCATCAAACCGGTATAATGCCCGATGTGGGCATGAGTAAGAAAAATACCGGAAGGATTAGATGATGTATTGGCATGATTTTGAATGCTGTGTAACTGCTGCTTGAAATCCGGAGTAGCTTCGAATATCCAATATTCCCCGGAAGAATGGTCTATTAATCCTAAAGAAGTGGCGTGACGTTTTTCTTCTTTTCCATCCCAATAAAGTGCACAATTTTCTTTTTGGCAACCGGCTTGGGGAAATCCTGCATCCTGGGCAATTCCTAATACGATAATCTCAATGTCCTGAGATATAACTTTGTTGAAGTCTTTTTGATTTGTACAAGAAATCAAACCAAGCAAAAGTAGTGTGGAAAAAGACTTCATGTTTTTATTCAAAAAAAGTTAATTATTTTTCAACTCCAAAGTTAGGTTCGAATAGTTATAATCTGAAAGTGAGACTAAACCATAAACCGTTTCTCCATTAAGAATTACGCGGTTAGTTAGGTCATTTTCACTTAGTTCATTTTCGAACTTATTATTTGCTGAACTTGCTTTTGCAGCATTCAGAGCAGCCAATCCCGGTCCTAACACATAGCCAATTGGCGTTTCAGAAACCTCCCCTGTTTCACCATTACCTACATAGAGTTTTAAAGGAGTAAGTAAAAGAAAAAGAAGGTAAGATGCCGGGCTTTGTTTAATGCTTGATGAAGTGGTTTCGGGATCTAAAGGTTGAAAAACTCTTACTCCTGATTTTAACTGAAGATCTTTAGCAAAAGTCAGATCTCTACCTGTATTATTTGTGATCTTTATTGCAACTACCCTGATATTATGGCGGTCTTCCTTTTTTGCAAATTTCTTATTCCCGGAATCTTGCAATACTCCGGCTTGATAGGAAAAAACCAATCCATTGCTTTCAGGTTGATATGAATAATTAAGAGAGGACGGGTTTATATTTTTATAGGAAGCGGCGCACGTACATAAAAAAAGAAATAAAAAACTGCCCAATAGAATTCTTGTGAAAGTCATTAATACTATGTTTTAGGTTTGAAAAAGGAATTAATAGAAAGACATGTAAATTTTAACTGAAAAAAATAGAATAGACAAATTCTAAATTTTATCAATTAGTTTAATCTAAATGCTACACCAAAGGTAAAGTTTGCAGATGATATAGATTGTTCAGACATATTCCCATTTATATCGAATTCAGGCTTTCCACCAATAATGTCGAGATTTGTTGTGAATGCAATTAAATCACTTATGTTATATCGAAGCCCTGCACCCAAGCCTAAAGCGCCACCTTCTCCTTCAAAAGTTTCTCCTCCGTTGTCAGGATCTAAAGCCGCAGACATAGAGCCAAACATAAGTCTGAAATCAAGTTCTACATCACTTCCGGGATTTCTAACAGTAAATAATGGGCCAACCATAAAAGTACCGTAGCTCCAAATAGGTTCATTAGAAGAGTTTCCGTTATCAAATGGAAATCCTGCGCCTTGTAACATGGCTGTTATACCAATATTCTTTGAAAAGAGATATCCAAAATTGACCAGATTAATGGAAACACCCGTCTCAGCAAATCCTGCATCATTATTATTAATATCATTATCAGCAAAATCTCCGGTTGGAATTGCGGCGCCCAGAGAAATAGAGATAAAACCATCTTTAGTTCTTATTTCCTGAGCATTTGAAGTAGAAGCTACGATTAGCAGTAGGCAAAACGAGAGTAAGAATTTCATTAAGTAATATTTTGTGTATAATAATTTAGTTGAGCTTAAATTAACAAAAACCAGATATTAAAAAAGCCCCCATCAAAAAAATGATGAGGGCTTATAAGTACAGAAATTTTTTAACCGGGGTTATAATAGAATCGTTCTTCTATAATATGGTCTCCTTCCCATTTCTGTCGGGCAATTTGTTCCATCTTTACTCTTTGACCACCTTTGAATGTTACATCCATCCAGTTTTCAACCATGGTAATACCTTCTTCTTCATTGGTAGCTATAGCGTCTACTCCGCCTCCGTGCATCTCTTCTATACTACCAAAAAACTCTTGCTCACGAGTTCGGTTTGCATCTTTTCCTTCATGCTTTTCGCCATTACCTTCAATCATTACCACGTCATCATGATAATATTTCTCAAAAGCATCCATGGCTTTTCCTTCGCCTAGAAGTTTATAAACATCATTAATTTTATCTAAATAGCTCATTTCTCAAATATTTTAGTTTAATATTGAATAGTTTGTTATTGATGTAACTAGAGAGTAAAGAGATTCGTTCAGTTTTTTATAAAGAGATTTTATAAAAATAGTGAAGCAGGTGTTGCATATTTAGACACTGTATGGACGCAATTAATCTTGTCCATACAGGAGTTACTTACTTAGGCTCTTTACGGTAAAGAAGATAAAACCTAACTCCTCTCCAACATTCTCTCTAAAGACATTACAGCATAAGTGCTCACATTCTCAGGAACAGTGATCTGATTTACTACTTCACCCTGTTCAAGTTTTTCAAGGCTCCACAAAAGATGGGGAAGATCAATTCGATTCATGGTCAAACAAGGACACATAAATGGATTTAAAGAAACGATGGTTTTATCGGGGTGTTCATCCTTGATTCGGTTTACCAGATTCATTTCTGTCCCGATTGCCCATTTAGTACCGGCTGGTGCATCGTTTATTTTGTTGATAATATAATTTGTGGATCCGGCAAAATCAGAAGCCTGAACAACATCATAAGTACATTCTGGATGGACGATAATTTTCATATCCGGTTGTTGTTTACGAAGATTCTCAACATGTTGAATATTAAATTTTTCATGTACAGAGCAATGTCCTTTCCATAGAATCACTCTCACATCTTTAAAATCACCATCATATTCGAAAGTGTTTGTAAGAGGAGCATAAACTGCCATTTCTTCAAGTTTAATACCAAGCTTTACAGCTGTATTTCTTCCCAGATGTTGGTCTGGCAAAAACAAAATTCGCTCTTTTTGAGTAAATGCCCATTCCAACATTTTTTCAGCATTTCCGGAGGTAACACAAGCACCCCCATTTTTTCCAACAAATCCTTTTATAGCAGCAGTGGAATTTACATAGGTCAACGGAAGAATAGTGTCTCCCCAAATTTCCTGCATCTGTTTCCAGCCTCGTTCGGTTTGATCAATATCTGCCATATCAGCCATAGAACAACCCGCTCTTAAATCAGGAAGTATAACTTTTTGATCCGGACGAGTAAGCATGTCGGCAGTTTCTGCCATAAAATGAACACCACAGAAAGCGATGAATTCAGCCTTGTCCATAGTAGCACAAATCCGTGCCAATTTTAGAGAATCACCACGAGCATCAGCAAACTGAATAACTTCATCTTTTTGATAATGATGTCCGGGGATAAATAAACGGTCGCCAAATTTTTTCTTAATCTCCCTTACACGACTTTCCATTTCCTGCACAGAAAGTTCACTGTATCTTTTGGGAAGAGATACTTCTGATTCAACTTCTAAAATGTCTAGTACGTCCATATTCTAAATTAGCCACGAAAGCAGAAAATCACTAAAAATATTACTCTTTGTGTTTTAGAGCTTTGTGGCATTTAATTTTAATTTAAATTAAAACTTATATCCATTGCTTTTACAGAATGTGTTAGCCAACCTAACGAAATTACATCAGCTCCACATCCTTTAAACTTACCGATTGATTCGGGCGTAATTCCGCCTGAAACTTCAACGATAATTTCATCAGGAATCAAAGTAACCAATTCTTTGATCTCTTCTGGTGTTCTGTTATCCAGCATAATCACATCCACCTTAGCATCAACAGCTTGTAACACTTGATCTCTGGTTTCCGTTTCTACTTCAATCTTTACCATATGGCCAATATTCTTTCGAGCTAACTCAACAGCTTTAGTAATGCTTCCGGCAGCTTTTATATGATTGTCTTTGATCATAACACCATCATCTAGTCTAAAGCGATGGTTTTTACCTCCACCACAAGTAACGGCATATTTTTGCAACGCCCTAAGCCCCGGTAAAGTTTTTCGGGTATCAGTTATGATGATGGAATCGTCATCCAGTAAACGAATAACTTTAGATGTTGAAGTTGCAATACCGGATAAATGCTGCACCAGATTAAGGATAACCCGTTCAGCAGAAAGTAAAATTTGGGTAGGGCCTTCAACTTCAGCAATAGCTTCTTTGATCGCAATAGAATCACCGTCTTTTTTCAGCAGGTTAACGGTAACATCTAGCCCCAAAAAATCATAAGCGATTTGCAAAGCTTCTATACCGGCGAGCACTCCATCTGCTTTAGCAGTAAAAGTACCTTTTGAATAGTGATCAGCTCCAAAAACAGATTGAGAGGTCAAATCTCCCATTCCGATATCTTCACGAATTGAGGCTTCAATAATTTCTTTTAAATGAATAGACATCATGGCTGTAAAAGCCTCAGAATTTTGGGTATTTTAATAGAGTAATAAAGATACAGCATTTCTTGAAAAAGAACGATTTATGATTTACCTGGATCACGCAGCTACAACACAAATGAATGACACCGCTTTAGAGGTGTATGTGAACATTGCTAAGCACTATTGGGGTAACCCAAGTAGCCTGCATGATTACGGAGCAGAAGCAAAACAATTGTTAGACGCAGCCAGAAGAA
The DNA here is from genome assembly GCA_965216175.1 of Balneola sp. GTDB lineage: Bacteria > Bacteroidota > Rhodothermia > Balneolales > Balneolaceae > Balneola. The sequence goes on along the minus strand of OZ244140.1, from coordinate 3,082,970 downwards.
CGATCTCTAAAATTATTGAGTGCGAGGCTGAGGAGATTATTTTTACCAGCGGTGGATCGGAAGCTAATCAATTAGCGATCAAAAGTTTGGTCAGCTCCCTCGGGCCTGAAAAAAACCATTTGATCGTATCAGAGATTGAGCATTCGTCGGTAAGTAATTTGTTTGAAAGCTTAAAGAAGCAGGGATTTAAGATTTCCACCATTGGTGTGAGTAACAATGGACGAGTTGATGTTGATCATTTAGAAAAAATGATAACTGAAAAGACAGGTTTGATCTCTATTCAACATGCAAATTCTGAGATTGGTGTAATTCAGGACGTAGAGAAGATAAGTGAGTTATGTAAAAAGAGGAACGTTTTGTTCCACTCAGATTGCGTGCAAACATTCTGTAAGATTGGTATCGAGGCAAAATTATTTGACAGCCTATCGGTTTCTTCACATAAAGTTTATGGTCCCAAAGGTGTTGGCGCATTCTATTTGAAAAAAGGAATACAAGTTGAACCGGAAATTCCCGGAACGTCTCAAGAAAAAGGGCTAAAGGCTGGAACACAAAACGTGCCGGGTATTGCTGCTTTTGCAACAGCTTCCAAGTTGTTATATGCAGAACGTTCTGATGAATATATTCGGATGACTATGCTTCGGGCTCAAATTATGGATGGATTCAGGAAGAAAGGAATCAATTTAATAGAAGAGGGTGATCCCAAAAAAAAGCTGCCAAATATTTTAGGATTGAGGTTTCCAGGGATGGAAGGACAATTTATGATGTTAGAATGTTCTCAGGCCGGATTGGGGATTTCAACAGGGAGCGCATGCCAGGTTGGTTCTGACAAACCAAATAAGACAATGAAGGCTTTGGGAAGGAGTGATGACGAGGCAAGAGAGTTCGTGAGGATTTCTTTAGGTAAAAATAATAACGAAGATCAAATTGATATGATAATTGAAAAAATACACGTTATCTTAGAAAGACATTTTACAAAAGTAAAATTTTAGTAGGGTTGCCTACGTTAGAAGAACGTCATAAAAATTAAACAAGCATCAGGAACATGAAAAGAATATTACTAACACTGCTATTTGGAGTTTTGTCTGTTGGACTAGTTACAGCTCAAGAAAGAAAAATGCCGGAAGTACCGGTTTTAAAAATCACAAAATTTAGCGACTATCAATGTCCTGCTTGTAAATATTATGGTCAAATGCTTGATCAGGCAAAAAAGGATTTTGGAGAAAGAATTGAAGTTACTTACAAAAACTATCCACTAAGGATGCATCAGTATGCAGAGCTTGCAGCTCGTGCAGCAGAAGCAGCTAAAGCTCAAGGTAAATTCATCGAAATGCATGAAATGTTGTTCACAGGGCAGGAAAAGTGGAGCAGAGGTAATGCGGAAGCAACTTTTATAGGTTACGCCAAACAACTTGATTTTGATATGGAACAATTCAAGGCTGATTTGAATTCTGCGAGAATGAACAGAGTTGTACTGGCAGATAAAAGAGAAGGAACAGCGTTGGGAGTGAATTCTACACCTACTTTCTTTTTTGATGGGAAAAAAGTTGAGCGCTTACCAAATAACTACGCAGGCTTTAAAGCTATGATAGAAGCAAAACTAGATAGTTACTAGTATAAATTATTAGTTTTATTTGAAGCCCGGTAGAATTTATCGGGCTTTTTTTTTGAATAAGTTTTAAGTGAAAGAACGACAAGATAATCGCTGATGTTTCAATAATAGCTTCTTATATTTAGTTTATGGCAAGAAAGAAATTCCAAATACCTGACATGTACAAATCGCCGGTGATCCGAAAGGTAAAAGAGGCGACAAAAATAATGGATCCGATGAAAAAAGATCTGGATCCTACTGTGCTTGATTTCGGCGCAGTTCAGTTTTTTATTCCCAGATTTTTTGGCTTTTGTTACGGTGTTGAAAATGCTATCGATATTGCATACAGAGCGGTAGAAGAAAATCGAGACAAGAATATATATTTGCTCAGTGAGATGATTCACAACCCTACAGTGAATGAAGATCTGTTGGCTAAAGGAGTGAAGTTTCTTTTTGATACGGACGGAACAAAACGTATCCCGATTTCTTCTTTGAATTCAAATGAAATTGTGATCGTGCCGGCTTTTGGGACTACCATTGAAATACAAGACGAATTACAAAAGGTTGGGATTGATCCTTACGAGTTTAATACGACCTGCCCATTCGTTGAGAAAGTGTGGAAACGAGGAAAGCAACTCGGAAAAAAAGATTACAGCTTGGTAGTACATGGTAAACATGAGCACGAAGAAACCAGAGCTACCTTTTCTCACAGTGCAGAACATTCAGAAGTTGTGGTAGTACTAAATCCTGAAGAAGCCGGAATACTAGCTGAGATCATGACCGGTGATCGTCCGGTTTCAGACTTCAAAAAATATTTTGGGCATAAATCTACGTCCGGGTTTGATCCGCATAAAGATTTGAAGCGATTTGGCGTGATCAATCAAACGACCATGCTTGCTACAGAAACACAGGAAGTAATGGATATTCTGAAAGCAGCAGCAATCAAATTACATGGCGAAGCTGATATTCTGGATCATTTTGCGGATACTTCAGATACGTTATGCTACGCAACAAATGAGAATCAATCTGCTACTCTTGCTTTAGCTCAAACAGATGCTGATCTGGCTTTGGTTGTTGGTGGATATAATTCTTCCAACACAATGCACTTGGTAGAAATTCTGGAACACGAGTTCCCAACTTTTCATGTGAGAGACGCTACTGAAATTAAATCAGATTGGTTGATTCATCACTTCGATCAATGGAGAAAAGAGATTCTTGAAACTACCGCTTGGTTGCCAAAAAAAGATCAGCCGATCAAGGTAGCACTTACATCCGGTGCTTCATGTCCTGATGTTCTGGTGGATGAAGTTATGCTGAAAGTTTTGCAATATTTTGATGATGTTAAAGAAGTGGATGAGGTGATCGCGCCATTCGAAGAAAAGCTGTCAGCTGGTAGCTAACAGCTTTTTACTGATCCACCACACTGAAATAAGCCACTGCTTTAGGTTGGAAGCTTCTGAGCTTCAATGAATATTTAGTGGCAATGAGCTCAATATCAGGCGTAACAAATCCTGAGGCATCTTCCTGAATTTTGCTATATGGAACATACACAACGTACGGAGTTTGAGTAGAAATCTCAGAAAACTGTTCCAGTGGTACATCGTATTTTATAGTAATTGAGGAAGGATTATAGGTGATATTTTGCCCTCGTGGAAGATTTCGGGTTCTGATGTACACACTAACTTCATCTTCAGTAAACTCGGATACATCAGCAGTAAGGACAAGATTATCAGTAGAAATTTCCAATAAAGGATTTGTATTCGGGATAACAATGGTGCTTGAAATATCGTCTTTGATGCCATCAAGCTTTAGTGTGTCCTGAATTACCCATTCCGTAATAGAGTTCATTTGTGAAACCGCACCTGTTACCAATATACTATCGGGAGACATTACCGGTTTGCTGATAAGACCGTATCGTTGTTCGAATTCAAAATCCCAATTTAGTTTTAAGGGAACTTTCTTTGTGACTTTTTCTTCCAGATTTACAGTAACCAGAATGGGTTCAACTTTAGAAACTTCCACTTCTTGAAAAGAATTCATTTGCTGACGAACCTGGTTGAATAAATTTACTTCGGAGTCGTCTACATCAATAGGTATAGATGGAGGGTTGTTGTATAAGCTGATTAAAGGAAGCGCTGTACCTGATAAACTTACTTCAACATACTCAGGTAAATTATCGGTAAGTGCCAGATCATCAGGAATGTTGGCAATCTCCAAAGGCATATTTACTGTGATGTTGAACATGCCGTTCAGGTTTACGGCAAACCAAAGGCTTATTGCTATCACATACGCAAAAATAAAAACCAGCACACTTTCTTTAGTGAAGAGCTTTCCTTCATCTTCTTCACCTGGCTTAATCCCCTTTTTTATATAAGAGAGAATTCGATCTTTAATATTTTGAATTGGATTATCTGACATGAATCAATATAGATTTGAACGGCGCATTATTCAACTAGCTTCGTACAATGATATCTCCGACAATTTGAGATTTTACTTTGGCATTAAGGCGTTTAGCAATATTAAAACGGTTGGCATGAATCTCATGTCGCCAAACCTGATTCGATACTTTTATTATTAATTTACCGGACTCAAAATGAATATCTGTTACCTGAGAAGCTATGCGTTCACCGACTACATCTTTCCAGGCAGAAAGTACCATCCCTTGCCTCAGTTTTTTCTTGTGAGGAAATTTCTCCAAGTATTTCTGGAGCGCATCACTTAAAGGTTTAGGTGTGTCAAATCTCATGCTTCTTCTTTAACCAGTCCGTTACTAACAGAAAAAAGCTTATTTCTATTACCATCAAAATCTACATATTGTTCGAAAGGTACCGGATTTGCGGAGGTTATAAAAGTTTGTCCTTCGTGACTTTGTAAAGCATTCAGCAAAACTTCTGTTTTTTTAAGATCAAGATCACCAAAAACATCATCCAACATCAGTATCGGAAGGTCATCAAGTTCATCCGAATAATAATGTAGTTGGGCTAATTTTAGAGAAAGGGCAAAAAGTCGATGCTGCCCCTGAGAACCAAATCTACGCAACTCAAAATCATCCAGATAAAAAACTACTTCATCTTTATGAGGGCCGGTAAGTGTTTGCTCGCGTTCAATTTCTTTATCAACTGTTTCTTCCAGTGCTTTTTCGTACTGAATTTGAATATCCTGAGGATTTACAGAAGGCTCGCAAAAAGTTTGATACTCCAATCCGGTAGTAAGGTCCATTCCGGATATCATTGCATAATCACGTTCCAAGTAGCTCTTGAAATTTTCAAGCACTTGATAACGGGTGGCAATAATTCTGGAGCCCGTTTCAACCAGTTGAATATTCCATGGTTCAAGATATGATTTTAAAACAGAGACAGAACCTCGAAAATCTTTGAGCAGCGTATTTCGTTGCCGCCGTACTTTTCGATAGTCTATTAGATCTCGTAAATAGGAAACCGAGATTTGGCTTATAAAGGAATCCAGAAAAGTGCGACGTTCAACAGGACCTTCCAGAGTAAGTTTTTTATCATCGGGAGCAAGAACAACAACGGGAACCATTCCTATTAAATCTGAAAGGCGATCGAGTGGAGAGTCATTGACAAATATTTTCTTGCCATCGCCTCGTGAATAAGAACATCCGACATCAAACTCAGAACGAATTTTGCCTTCAAAATGACCTTTTATCATGAAATACTTTTCATCGCTGTTAATCACATATTGATCAGTTGTAGAAACAAAACTGCGAGACATACACAGAAAATGAATAGCATCGATCAAGCTGGTTTTTCCTGCTCCGTTAGGACCTGTTATTACGTTAAGATGCGGAGCCCAGCTAACCTTGGTATTGATGTGATTTCTAAAATGAAGCAGTTCTTGCGAAGTAATTCTCATGCTTTAATAGTACAAATAATCACAGCAAAAAATGAATCTCTAGTACTGTAAATAGCACTAGAGGTTTTAAATAATAAATTCAATCTTCTAAAAAGTACAGATCAAGCCCGATCTATTTAATCAACAGCATTTTTTTAGTGATCAAAGAAGTTTCTGTTTTAAGGCGATAGAAATATACACCTGAACTTAAACCGGATGCATCAAAAGTTAATTGGTGCGAACCGCTAGACTGTTTGCCATTTACAAGCTGCGCTACTCTCCGCCCAAGTTGGTCATAAACAGCCAAGCTTACGCTCTGAGAGCTCCTGAGTTTATAAGTGATCACTGTACTTGGATTGAAAGGGTTTGGATAGTTTTGATCTAGCACAACCGAAGCGGGAAGATCTGTAGAATTAAATTCATCTTCATTACTTGTTCCTAAATCAGTTTCAAAAGTACCGATGGGCATTGGGCTTGAAGCATTACTGTTTGAAGATGCTCCGCTAAAAGCACTGGCTTCAATTGTCCAATTTTCAACTACAAATGTATTTCCATCGGGTCCGGTAAGATCTACTCTATAAGCCCAACCGTCAGAGTGATTCCATGAAGCATCAGAACCCGAGATTGTTCCGAATAAATCTACAACCGATTCGCCACCACTGAATGTTTTGGTAGAATCATAGAATAGTTCGATGGCATCATTTCCGTTAATAGCCACAGCCATATCATCTGTTAAATCAGGATTAAAACCGAACATAACATTGAAATTAGTTTCTTCTGTTGAAACATAAAGGTAATCTCCAGCAGCCAAAGAACCACTCAATGTGAGTTCAACGCCATCGCTTCCACCTCCATTATTCGCAGAGCCCAAAGCAAAGACACTTAGATCTTCAATATTTTCGGTAGCGAAAAGTTCTACACCTTTTGGAGTTCCACCGGAAAGATCTCCGTCAAATACCCCGGAAATAATCAAAGCATTTGTTGACCCCGAACCAACAACAGTTGTGGTATCACCAAAGCTTTCAACGGTAACTTTAGTTGCTTTTCTACCACTGTTCGAAGCTTGATCTTCTTGCCAGTCAACAATTGCTTCTTCAATAGAGTCATAATCAGTAAATGTGAATGAATTTCCGTCAGGGTCTTCGGTTGTTAACCCGGAATCAAAGTTAAACTGAACCGATTTCTGCTGACCATTATCTGAGTAGTTAACTGTAAAAAGATCACTTTGGATATTTACTATTTCTCCGGAAAGAGGATTACTAAGAGTAGGATCAGGATTTCCGGAACCACCAAAAAAGGCCCTTCTCACCAGAGTTGTATCATGAACGAAAGGGTTACGGTTTCCCTGAGCAGATTCGGCACCTAAGCTTCTGTCCACCTCAGCCTGATCTACGGGATCTAGATCGTGCCAGGTAAGTAGCACGTCTTTCATGCCTTCAAAAAAAGCTTCATTATCTGTTCCATCATTTACGATGCTAGCATTATCTTGATAGATGGTCCAAAAATAAAACATTGCCCTAGCTGTGTTACCCTTATGGTCTTCTCTAGGCTCGAAAGATGTTCCGCTGAGTAACTCACTGTACTCATCAATATTAGATGTTGGGGTAGCAGATTGCGAAGAGTTATTTCTAAACCAGGTTGATGTTTGAGCGTCAGGTATTTCATCAAATTTAAAATTATTGCGGGCGCTGTTAGCTTCAATTCTGGTTGGAAATAAGTGGTGGATATCACTTCTCATTGGAGAGTCGCTATCAAAAAAACTTTGAGGCCAAGAATGCTCAGCATTTATGCCTTTATCAAAAGCGTCACTCCTTGTACTGGCAGTAATAGTAAAGCCAGTGTATACTCCTGTTAATTGGCCATTTTTATTATCAATGCTTCCATACATAGCATCTCGTGCGGCATTGTAGCTTAAAGAGTTTGTCACAGAGTAACTTGCCTGCAAACTATTTATAAGCGTTGCGCCTGTTTCTGACGGGAAAATACTGTCTGTTTGTGCAAAAGCAGAAGTAGTTAATACAAGAAATAATACCGTAAATAAGTAACGCATAATTATAAGTTATGTCAGAAAATTAAATTTAATTTTGAGATTTATTAAAATCCGAAAGTGTCGTGTCCCATATAAATTGCGCTATCGCCAAGCTCCTCTTCAATGCGTAGAAGTTGATTATATTTTGCAATACGATCCGTTCGGCTCATGGAACCGGTCTTTATTTGTCCGGCATTAGTTGCTACAGCTAAGTCAGCGATGGTAACATCTTCTGTTTCGCCAGAACGATGAGAAATCACGGCAGTGTAACTGTTTTTATGAGCCATTTCTATAGCATCCAGCGTTTCTGTAAGCGTACCAATTTGGTTTACTTTGATAAGAATTGAATTAGCAATACCATTTTCAATTCCATGAGCAAGTCGCTCAGTGTTTGTAACAAAGAGATCATCACCAACCAATTGTACTTTATCCCCGATTGATTCGGTAAGCTTTTTCCAGGCGTCCCAATCATTTTCTGCCATACCATCTTCAATAGAAATAATAGGATATTTTTCTGCCCAGTTAGTCCAGAAACCAACCATTTCGTCCGTATCCTTAGTTGAACCATCACTCCATTTAAATTCATAAAGTCCGGTTTCAGCATTAAAAAATTCTGAAGATGCAGGATCTAAGGCAATTAATACATCATCTTGAGGAGTATAGCCTGCTTTTTCAATTGCTTGAAGAATGACTTCAATAGCTTCTTCATTGGATTTAAGATTGGGAGCAAAACCACCTTCGTCACCAACAGCAGTACTGTACCCTTTAGAGCTTAGTACTTTTTTAAGATTGTGAAATATCTCTGCTCCAATTTGAAGAGCGTGGCTAAAAGATTCTGCACCAGCAGGCATTACCATAAATTCCTGAAGGTCAACACTATTATCTGCATGAGAGCCTCCATTGATGATATTCATCATTGGTACGGGCATTACTTTGGCGTTTACACCACCAACGTATCTCCAAAGCGGCATGCTAAGGTCACTTGCAGCGGCTTTTGCACAAGCCAAAGAAACACCCAATATGGCGTTAGCGCCCAACTTACCCTTATTTTGAGTTCCGTCGATATCAAGTAAAAACTGATCTAAAGCAATTTGATCGTAAATTGGTAGTCCCCTGAATTCATCAGCAATCAAACCATTTACATTGTCTACTGCCTGCTGAACTCCTTTTCCTAAAAAATAATCCTTATCGCCATCTCTGAGTTCTACAGCTTCATGTTCACCGGTTGAGGCTCCTGAGGGCACAGCGGCTCTCCCCATTGCTCCTGTTGAAAGAATAACATCAACCTCAACAGTTGGGTTGCCTCGAGAATCAATTATTTGACGTGCTACTAAGTCCTCAATAAAGCTCATTTACGATCTCCAATAGTATTTTAAATTAAGTTCATAAAGGTACAGCGATTTAACATGTTCTTAAAGTCCTTTTATGCTAAGCTTTTGTAACTTTGATTTTAATTTTTAAAAAAACCTGCATTTTGAATAAAAAACATCCCTGGGTAATTCTTTTAGATATAGACGGAACTCTTTTAACGGTTGATAGAACCTTTAACAGACCTTTGATACGTGATATTCTGGATGATTTAGAAATAAATTATCCAGATATGGAAAAAGAAGCATTTTCAGGAAGAACGGATCATGATATACTGTCATCATTTTTGGCTAACCATGATTTCAGTGAAGATCTATATAAGAAAATCAAGACATTGTATCTTGAAAGAACGGATGATTTAATGACTTCAGAGCATGTTTTGCGCCATTCTTATGTTGATGAAGCGCTCTCTTATTTTGATGAAGTGGGCGCTTATGTTGGGCTTCTTACCGGGAATTATCCAAGGTCAGCTCAGGCAAAGCTAAGGGTAGCAGATATTGATTACGATTTTAAATTCGGGGCATTTGGAGAATTTGATACCGATCGAAATCAACTGCCAATGATAGCTCTGAAAGAAGTTGAGAAAAAGCTTAGCATAAATCCTGAGCCATCAAAATTTGTGATCATTGGTGATACTCCCAGAGATATAGAGTGCGCTAAATATGCAGGAATGAAATCTATTGCGGTTACAACCGGGCGTTTTGGAAAATCTGAATTGGCAAAGCTTGATCCGGATTTGATTTTAGAAGATTTGTCAAACCCGGAAGAATGGTTTAAAGACCTGATTAAGAATTAATTCCACATCCAGCCGAATATAAAACTGATTTGAGCTGATCCGTAGAATTTTTTAGGGCCGAAGTTTTGTGTTGTTTGAAGTTCTCCATCTTGATAACGAGGAGATCCGTCATTATTAACTTGAGGTGTTGCAGGTTCCAGAATTTGTAAGCCGTTATCGAAGTAAAAGAAATTGTACCCAAATTGAAAGCTTTGCAAATTTGCGAAGTTACTTCCAAAGTCAATACCGAGTTCAGCGCTTCCGTTAAATCCTAAATGCCAGTCGCCATCGCTCCATCCGGTAAATACATCATTGGTTCGCTCAAAGGAATCATAAATTCTGGCGTCATTTTCTCTAAAGCCGTTATTATTTCTATCATTAAAATATGGGTATGAAAAAGCAAGTACAGGACCTCCGCCAATAGAGCCAAAGAGGCGAAAGTTGTCAGTAATTTCTTTAGCCAAAAATCTTCTTTTTAATCCAATAGAAAGAGGAAACGCCATAACGCGTTGATATTTATCCGGAATTGTTTTGGTTCCGAAAAAGTAATCAATAAATGTCTGCTCTCTGGGATCTTTTAAGCCGGTAATTTTTACTGATATTTGAGCTTCGGTATATCTGGTAAGAACTCTTCTATATTGAGTACCAACACCGAAGCCAAAGTCGTTAGCTCCAAAAATAAATCCGAGTCCGGATTTATAGCCTTCATCGTATAAATTTTTAGGAACTTCTTTTTTTCGAACTTCCGGTTCTCCGAACTGCGCAAAAATATTTGTCGATGATATCGAAAGAATAACGACTAAACTTAATAAAAATAGCTTTTTCATGTGAGTAGAATTTGGCTTGAAGAGAAAGGTAACATAAATTCAACGAAAAATAATGCATTTTCTTATTGCCTTAAGTCAAGAACATGTTATTTTCAGCCAAAATTTTTAAACGAAATAAATCCTGAGTATGAATTCACATACCACTTTTCTGGTTTTTGGACCAGCAGCGACATTGCGTCGCATGTCAGATAAAATGTTCAAAGAGTACGCCCCAAAATTTATTTATGAGCATAGCAAAGAGGGTGATAAAGACAAGTTATTCGTTGCTGTGTATGAAGAATATGAAAAGCAGATCAATTCGAGTGTAACTCTTACTTGTATATTTGAAAATACACCAGACCATAACAAAATTGTTCTTAAAAAGACGGGTGGAAGAATGGGCTTTAGAGGAAGTTCATTGTCAGAAGAAAGAAATGTAGAATCTAATGTTATAGATTTTATTATTGACTTCGGAAAAAGATTTGGACTAACTGTTCGAGAAGAGCAAACATCTGACGCACCTCCGGAAGAAAAAGAAGAAGAATAATGTCTCACACTCGTGATGAGTGGACAGTACTTTCGATGCTTAAACGGACTACTTCTTACTTTGAAGAAAAGAAGGTAAATAGTCCACGTTTAAGTATAGAATGGTTACTTGCGTATGTTTTAGATGTCAAGCGATTGGATTTATATCTGAAATATGACAGGCCTCTTTCTGTAGAAGAATTAGATGTTTTGCGACCCCTTGTAAAGCGCAGGGCAAACCACGAACCGCTTCAGTATATAACGGGAGAGACAGACTTTTATAATTGCAGAATTAAAGTTAATCAAAATGTTCTCATTCCAAGACAAGAAACTGAGCAACTTGTTGAGCTGATTCGTAAAAACCATGAACATTCTGAAGGATTAAATGTACTTGATATTGGAACCGGTTCCGGTTGTATACCAATTTCACTGAAGAGAGAATTCGAGTCATGGAAGGTCAGTGCGTTTGATGTTTCTGAAGAAGCTGTTGAATTAGCCAAAGAAAATGGACAAGTGAACAATGTATCTGTTGATTTTTTTAAGCATGATCTTTTCGAATTATTAAATGAGAGAGAAGAAACTAAATTCGATATCATAATTTCTAACCCTCCCTATATTCTTTTTGAAGAAAAAGAAAGCCTTGATTACGAAGTAAAAAACTTTGAACCACACCTTGCTTTGTTTTGTGAGAGCACTGAGAAAATGTATGGAGCTATCGAAAAGTTTTGCTCAAAATACCTTTCAAAACATGGGGTTTTATACTTAGAAATACATGAGAACTACTCAGGGGATGTTGAGAGCATTTTTCATAAGCAAAAATGGGTTGTTAAACCGATCAGGGATTTAGAAGAAAAAAGTAGATTTTTAATCATATCCGGAAGCTGAATATTTCTATGAAAGCGCTTTTTTTGGAAAGCTTTTTAAAATGTGGAAAACTTGTGGAAAAATAATTCAAAATTTTACATCTCCCTTTCTTGTTCCGTTAATTCTTTGTTATGGCAATGTTACGCACTGTCAAGTTAAATCTGTATCAAACTTAATTTTATTTTTAATCACATGCCTGCCAAGCATTTATATTCTTTTCATGATTGTGGATAACTTTTGAAAACCAGTTGGTATATCGTTTGACTTGAGGTAAATAATTCTTCATTTTCAGAAAGAGATTTAAATAGATCAGCAATTTTTTGCTGTGGATAACTGATCTTTCTTTTGGGGGAAAGATTAAAATTTGTTTTAGGAGATTTAGAATTGAGGATGATATCTGCTGAGGAAGCATGGAGTGAGTGCTTAGACATTATTAAGGATAATATTAGCTATCAAAAGTTTAAGTCGTGGTTTGAGCCTATCAAGCCAATTTCTCTCACAGATAATACGCTAACAATTCAAGTACCGAGCCAGTTTTGGTATGAGTGGTTGGAAGAACATTACTACTCAATGCTCCGCTCAACGCTCGCTAAGGTTTTAGGGCCTGAAGGCAAACTTGAATATTCTATTGTAATGGAGAAGTCTGAACACTTCGAACACAATCGTTCTATCCGACTTCCGCAACGTCCAATGGGGCCGGTTGAGCCTCAGGAAATGAACGGTGGCTATAAAGATTACTATCCGGAAAGAATTGAAAACCCATTTGTAATTCCGGGTATCAGAAAAACGAAGGTAGATTCGAATTTAAATAGTTCATACGTTTTTGATCGTTTTATTGAAGGAGATTGTAACCGATTGGCAAGATCTGCGGCAATGGCAATTGCAGACAATCCAGGAAGTAATTCTTTTAATCCTCTTTTTATTTATGGACCAACAGGTCTTGGAAAAACCCATCTTGCTCAAAGTATTGGTAATAAGATCAAACAAAAGTTCGGTGAGGAAAAATCGGTTCTATATATCTCATCAGAATCTTTCACTAATGAGTTTGTGCACGCGATAAGAAATAACAGAGCAAGTGAATTCTCTATGTTCTATCGTAATATTGATGTGTTGATCGTTGATGATATTCAGTTCTTTAGTGGAAAGGAGAAAACTCAAGAAGAGTTCTTCCATATTTTTAATGCGCTTCATCAGGATGGAAAGCAGATTATTTTAAGTAGTGACCGCGCTCCTAAAGATGTTCCGGATATTGAAGAGCGATTGATCTCCCGGTTTGGCTGGGGATTGAGTGCGGATCTTCAAATGCCTGAATACGAAACGCGTTATGCAATTTTAGAAAGAAAAGCTCAGGATAATGGAATTGAAATTGATTCTGAGATCATTGAGTTTATAGCTCACAACTTCAAATCTAATGTACGTGATTTGGAGGGTGCAATTATCAAGTTACTGGCTCACTCTTCTCTGCAAAGTATTGATGACATCGACCTTGCAATGGCAAAGCGTGTACTTAAAGACATGGTGAAGGAGTCAAATACTCAAATTTCTATAGAGTCTATTCAAAATTATGTGTGTGATTATTTCGGAATTGATACTAACAAAGTTCGTGAGAAAACCCGAAAGCAAGAAATTGTTGAAGCACGCCAGATCGCAATGTATTTTTCAAAAAAATATACCAAGTCAAGTTTAAAAACGATTGGTTTACATTTTGGCGGACGAGATCATTCTACAGTAATTCATGCAATTTCTACGGTTGAGGAAAGAGTAACTACAAGCCATAAGCACAAAAAAATGCTTGATGAGTTACAGCAACGTATTGAAGTAGCAAGCCTCTGATATCATGGACAAGCTCATAATAAAGGGGCTGCGTTTTCATGGGCTGCACGGTGTTTACGAAGAAGAAAAAATTATCGGGAACACTTTTGAAGTAGATCTGGAATTTTCATTCTCTCTTCAAGAAGCTGCGGAAAGTGATAATCTGGATAAAACCATTGATTATGCCAAAGCTCGATCCATCGTTTCTGCTATCATGGAAAATAATTCATTAAACCTGATAGAGACGCTCTGTCTGAAAATCGGCAATCAGCTTTTTGAAGAATTCAAATCTGAACGGATTAAAGTGAAAGTAAGAAAGATGAACCCGCCAATGGACGGAGAAACTGAATATTCTGAAGTGACAATGCAATGGCCCCGGTAATTATCGCTCTGGGTTCCAATCTTGATGAGCCTCATCAACAGCTGAAAAGTGCAAAAGAGTTCTTAACCACGCTTAGTATCTCTGATATAAATTCATCTTCAATTTATCGATCAGAACCGGTCGGACCAAGTGAGCAGGATTTTTTAAATGCCGTGATCAAAATAGAAACCGATTTAAATCCATCAGATCTGTTTAAAGAGTTAAAAAATCAGGAAAAAATGCAAGGTCGCCCATCCCGTTATCCGAAATGGACCGCCCGAACTATAGATCTTGATATTATTGCGTATGATGACTTGGTGCTTGAAACAGATACCCTTATTATTCCACATGCCGAGTATAAAAACAGATTGTTTGTTCTGTTACCTTTGAAAGAGGTTTTTCCTGATTGGAAAGATATAGAAAATGCTCAGCCTATAGAGGACATGATTGCGAATGCACCTCAAATCAGAATACAAAAAACGAAGTTAGCCTGGTAGATGCCAAACCATTTTGATTTTATTGCTATTGAAGGAGTGATTGGAGCAGGGAAAACATCCCTCGCACATCTGCTTGCAGAAAAGAGAAATGCGCGGATAGTTCTGGAAGAATTTGAAGACAATCCCTTTTTGCCGAAGTTTTATGAAGACAGGGAGCGGTATGCTTTCCAAACGCAGTTGGCTTTTTTAGCGAGTCGGTTTAAGCAGCAGCAAAATATGATGAGTCAGGATCTGTTCAGCCAAATGACAATTTCGGATTACATTTTTGATAAGGATAGAATTTTTGCGCGTTTAAATCTGGATCAGGATGAAATGGCGTTGTATGACAGTATTTTTAATATTATGCAAGGTATTGCGCCTCAGCCAAATCTGATTATTTTTATTCAATCTTCTGTAGATCGTTTAATGGAAAATATTGATCGACGCGGAAGAGATTACGAGCAACATATTACAAGAGATTATCTGAAGGAACTTAACGATGCATACAATCACTTTTTTTATCACTATAGCAAATCTCCGCTTATTACGATAAATGCTACAGAGATAGATTTTGTTAATAATCCGGACCATCTCACTTATATTGAACAACAAATTTTTGAGATGCCGTTACATTCGAACACACATATTCATATTGCACCTTAGTCATGTTATTCAAGTTATTACTTATTGTAGGTTTTATACTTTTTTTGAGATACGTGAATAGAATGTTCTTACCTTCCAAGAAGAAAAATAGCCAATTCAATCCTTTTCAGGGATTTGGAAATTCAGAGTCGAATACAAAAAAGAAGAAGAATATCGACCAGATTGAAGACGCTGATTACGAAGACATAACCAATAAAGACAATTAATCTCCATGAATTTCGAAGAGAAATTAAACCACGGTTTCGAACTACTAAAAGACAAAGACATTGATCATGCTTTGGATATAGCCAGAGAACTTCAAAAAGAGAACGAAGAGTCTCATGAAGCATACTATTTAGAAGCATTGATCTTTCAACAGCTTGAACAGTTTGATCTGAGTTTGAAGAATATAAATAAAGCTATTGAGCTGGATGATGAACAAGCGGCCTACTTTAATTTACGGGGTAATATCCTCATGAATAAAGAAGAGCTGGAAGAAGCTGAAGAAGATTTTGACAAGGCCATTGCAATCGATGATTTTGCCGGAGCGCACAGAAGCAAAGTTATGCTGATGTTAATGACCGAGCGCGGAGCAGAAGCAATTCCTTACACCATCGATCGCATTAAGAAATCACCGCAGGATCCCGAGAATTGGATTCTAATGGGCGATATGATCAAGCGTGGCGGTCAGGTCGATAAAGCAGCTACATACTACGAGCAGGCGCTTAAGATCGATCCCGATAATGATTATGCCAGAAGACAGTTAGAAGAAGAGTGATGTTAGGGAATATTGAATAATGAATATTCAATATTAAACTGAAAGAAAGCCAATTGGGTCATCCCGTATTCATCGATAATATTGATTACAGGTTGGGAGTCATTCCCATGCGAATGCAGGGAATCTAAATCTATCTTACCAGCATACTCTTACTTTAAAGGATATTCATTTATAGAAAGCTTTTAGAAATGAATTTACCCCTTGATAAAGCTACATCTGACTACATTATTTGAATTAAGTTGAGGCAAAGATGCTATTTATCAATGTCGAGATAAATCCAGATCGCCTGCATACGCCCGCCATCCAAAGTAGTACGGCGGACAGGCCGGGCGATGACTTAGATGCTGTTTTACGGAGCAGATTCCAAAGGCGGCAATAAAACTTCAGGACAGAATGAATCGTCTTATATATAACTAAGAGATTCGCCTACGCCTGAAGTACTATTCAAAAAATAGCACTGAGCGTTAAAGCCTGCTTTGATTTTTCAAGGCAGGCTTTTTTGTTTATTTAATAAATCCAAATTAAGGGTGTTAAATTAGAAGCAAATCTCAGTTGGAGGGCAACCTGAATCAGCTACTGTAACTCTATGCTCTGAAGAACTGTTTGTTTCATATCCATCATCAACTTCAACTTTTAAATCAAATGTACCAGATCCAGTAGAAGTACCCACACTTTGTCAACTGCCAGAACCGACGAGCTTAAACCATTCATAGCATACTGGACCGTCTGCTTTAGCGACAGAAGAGTTCCAAGTCCAATCGCGCTAGCAACAAAGGCTGGTCAGTCATTAACGTTTTGTGGTAGTGTACCACTATGGAGTGCTGCATCATAAGCTACTCCAACTATTCCTTGAGAGTTATTAGTTGCATTACCTACACTAGCAACTAGTGTTCCATCTCCTGTAAACCAATCATCGAACCCAGCTCCATTGTGATATTGATTACTGTAAGTAATATCACTTACGACTCTTAGTCCACTATCAATAATATGAAACTTTACATTACTACCTGTAGCTCTATTCCAAACCTGTGGGGCTTGTACAGCAGTAACACCCCAAGGGATAGCTTGGGTAGTCAATATATTAACATTATGATTTTTATTTTCACCAAAATATAAACCGCCACCAGATGGCTCTATATAATCTACAAGCGGATTATTACGTATTAAATCAATTTCATAGACATTTAAATTAGCATTAGTACTAATAGCAGGTATATTTTCAATCTCTTTGAACTCATTTATATCTATGCTTTGAAGAAACTTTAGTTGGCGAGTTAGAAATAACTGGCTGTTCGCATGAATCCCATACTCCCTATAACAATATGAGAATAAGTAAGTTTAAATAACTTTTATTTTCATTTTATTATTGTTTTGGTTGTTAAAATTGATTTATCAGGTTGAACATATATCGCTTGAATAGTATCATTTGAAGCAACACTTATAAAATTACCACTATTTACTGAGCTATTAATCACGCCTACAAGACCTATTATTCTATTAGCATTATTTTGTGTATTCGGGTTTGTTTTAAAAAAAAAAGCTCGCCCGGCAGGTTCAATGATATCTATATTTTTACTTGATCTAATTTGTGATAAAGTTCCTTCATCAACATCCAAAAAAACAGAAAATGCCGGCGACCCAAGTATTCTGCCACGTATTTCGACACCATTGAAAGAATTCAACCAAGCAAGTGTTTTCTGAACTGTAGTCTCAGTAGTTGTATATTCATTTGTGCTACTATCAAAAGCTCTTTCCATATTTGACTCTTTAATAATAAGATGACCGTATCCATCACTATCATTTAAGGCGTCTAATAAAAATTGAGAAGAAACCTTTCTATACGGGTATAATTTAACTTTTGAAGATGCCCGTGATGAAGTTTTAAGAGTTACAAAAAAGTTTTCTGAATTATCACTACTCGTAGTGGCATTAATAATTATTGGTTGGTCGACCGTATACCCATTATAAGGAATTGGTTGTGCTGAAAATCGGGTAAAATTTAAATTATAAATTTCAGAAGGTCTCTGTTCATTTTTAAACAAATCGCACGAACCGATAGAAAATATTAGAAAGCCAAAAAATAAATATCTGAATAAGAGCTGCATTATATAGTAAAGGGTATTTGAAAGTTGAATTGTTACAAGTTAAATAAGGGGCTGTAGTAGCTAACTAATCATTAAGCTACTAAATTACCCATTATGTACCACCGAAAAAGTCGATTAACCCCTCGCCAACAAAGCCGATTACTTGAGCACTTTGTAGCAGGTACTACGGCACGTGCTGCCTCGGAGTTGATCGGGATACAAGCCAACACCTCAGCTACGTTTTATCTACGTCTTAGAAAGCTTATTGCCAGTAAGCTTCCCAGCTATGAACTCTTTGGAGAAGTAGAGGCGGATGAGAGTTATTTTGGAGGGCGACGCAAAGGATTGCGAGGGCGGGGAGCAGCTGGAAAAACGATTGTCTTTGGTGTGTTCAAACGCAAAGGGAAAGTGTATACCGAAATTGTTCCCAATGCTTCTAAAAAAGTACTTCAAGGTATTATTAGAGGTAAAGTAGCTCCAGAAAGTGTCATTCATTCTGACGGATGGAGAGGATACGATGGACTTGTTGATGTAGGCTATGATAAGCATTATCGGGTACATCATGGAATCGATGAGTTTGCTAGAGGGAGTGCTCACATTAATGATATTGAATCGTTTTGGAGCTTTGCTAAACGAAGGCTTACTCAATTTAATGGAGTCCCAAAGCACACCTTTTTGCTGCACCTAAAAGAAACTGAATTTAGATTTAATCACAGAAATACTAACTTATATAAAGTACTGCTGACACTTTTTAAAAAAGATCCCATTTAAGACGTTTGCTTCACTAGACCCTTGTTAATATTAATAATATGTTTAATTTATTCTTCATGTTAATTTATAATTGTATTAGCTGTTATCACTCTTCCGTTCGGCTGCATATACTCAGCCCAAACCGTATCGCCCGGCTCTACGGCCAAAAAATTTTGTCTTTCTCCTTTCGTAAATATGGTTCCTTTCAGTGCAGTTAATACTCGAGATGATGTTGTTACCGTATTGGGTTGGTTGGAATTCGAAGAGGCTTTAAAAAAGGATGGCACGGAGCTTGGTTCTACAATCTGCACGTTTTTATTATCTCGCAATATGTCCAAAAGTACTGGTTCTGCATTTGGTTGTATTTCAAAAGTCAACACAGGAGTATTTATAAGTTGCTCGTCAAAAGAAATTCCTTCCAGGTTGTTTATTAATTCAATGATTTTGTTAACCGTTGCCTGAGAAGTAGTATACATTCGAAGCTCAGGATCAAAGGCAACATCTACATTTGCCTCTTTTACAATCAAAAGGCCAAATCCTTCTACGTCATGGAATGCTTCTATAAATAATTCTGATGGCATATCATGATAGGAATACATTTGAAGGCTAATTCGATCACGTGAGGAATAGACATCAATAATCACAGATTTAGGTACGTAGGTATCAGCTGTAAATGTGCCAAGAATTATGGGATTGCCAATTTTATATTCAGAATAGGGCTCGGGTTTAAATTCATTTCGTGAAAATGAAAGATCGCCTATTTCAACTGGTTTGATAGGGTCTTTATCACAAGCCGAAAATGCAAGTATAGTTATTAATAAATATTTAAGTAGTATTTTTTTTATCATTATTAATTCGGGTATCTAATTTATTTAAGTCTTGGTTGATAAGATAACACTATAAATAATTGATTCTTTTCAAGTATTTCGTACTTGTAAGGCAGTAAGAGCTAATGGGCTTCAAGATTAATTAAGAAATAGAAGTGTTTTTTAGAATTTCTAATCCCTATCTTTGTTGCCCTGCTAAGCTCAATTGGCAGAACCTGTCTGCCGACTGGCAGGTTGGTAGCCGGTATATTGATTTTAAATATTCTTGCTCACGTGGCGGAATTGGTAGACGCGCACGCTTGAGGGGCGTGTGGGAGAAATCCCGTGATGGTTCGACTCCATTCGTGAGCACATTTAGAAAGCCTGTTTCAGTTTTGGAACAGGCTTTTTTTACACCTCGAGGCAAGGGGTTGCAATCCATTGTGTTTTCGTTTCTAAGAAAACGAGAATAAGCTCTTAAAAATAAAACGCAAAGAGTTTTTAAGGTAAGTTTTTTGACTTGTATTAACAACTGTTTGTGTAATACTATTTTAATAGTATATTATACTCATGAATATTTTATACACAAACAAAACACTTCTACTGCTTCTTTTTTCAATACTCCTAACTAGTTGTGATTCTGGAAAGAATGAGGATAAAAAGCGTGAAGTTCAGCAGATAAAAATAGACCAACCGGAAGTTGTAGCAAATTTTGACTCGCACGGTTTAGTTCAGCCATATGCCATTAATGTTATGGAGAATGGGAATGTTGTTACCATAGATGGTAGCCAAAAAGAAGTGCTGGTACTAAAACCAAATGGGGAGCTAAATGTTAAATTTGGTCGGGAAGGAAAAGGTCCCGGAGAGTTTATTATGCCTTTGGACATTCAATTTGCAGGAAACGCAATTAATATTATTGATATAAATCAATACAAGGTAATAAGATTTGATAATGAAGGCTCGTTCATAGATAGCTATTCCTATGAAACTACATCGGCTAAAAGGAAGATTGTGTTGCTTGATGAACACACTTATGTAACCGGCACGCAAGGTTTGAATAATCATTTATTAGAAATAGGAAGTTTTATAGATGATTCTACCAACTCATTTGGGGAGACAAAAGGAGAGCCTGAAAAAGTTGTGGACTTTCAAAAGGCAATAAAAATGATATCGAATGGAGAAATTCCCGGTATCTTTAAAAACTCGACAACTTTGTTTTATGAAGAAGGCTTTATCTACGCCTTTTTAGATTCGTACAGTGAACTCCGGAAATATTCGCTATCAGGGGATTTGATTTGGGAGAAATCAATAGAGTTGCCCTATAATGAAGAAATTTTTGATTCGGTGGTTGAAGCGAACAAAAAAATTCAAGGCAGGCTTATTGCCATCACTTATATTTATGATTTGAATGTGGTAAATGACAATGTGTATTTACTTACAAAAAAAACCGAAGACAAGCCTCAACTAATAGTTAAAATTGATGCAAACGGTGACACTCATTCTATCTATACTCTTCCTGATTCCGAATCATATTTCACAGGATTTGCTTTTGATACAGAACGAGAGCTGGTTTATTTTACTTCAACCAGTGGAGAAATAGCAAAAGCACCGTTTAAGCTTTAAATTAATCTATTTCAGTTTTGGAACGGGCTTTTTTTATTTATCGAGTTCAAACTTCCGAATCTGAAGCCTCGGCCATTCGTCTAACTTTGGTTGTCCGTTTTCATCATAAAAAGCCCAAGGGCTATTTGCGATAAAGTAGAGTATTCCATTTTGAATTGTTCCAAGTGTTGGTTCATTTAGTTCAGGTACAGCTCGGTCTATAATTTCTAGTGATGAATCCGAAAGATCTATTTTAGCAATTTGGAAGGGTCTGGTCCCATTCTGAAGCAGAAACAGTTGATCGTTATATAAGTACAGGCCGTCTGTTCCTCGGGTTAATTGATTTTCAGAAAGAACAGGGTTGATTTCTTTAGTAGCTATATCAACAGAATAAACTCCGGTTATATAATCAGAAACGTATAGTGTGTTTTCATCTGCTAATGCCAATCCCTGAAGATTAAATAAGTTTTTTGGGTCTAAAAATAACTCTAACTGATCGGAAGTTTTATCAATTTTGTATATCAAAGGGTTACTTGAATCAGAAACATATACTGTGCCTTCTTTTGAAGTAATAAGATCGCCAAAAACATGATTTTCTTCTAGGGAGTATGAACGGATCAATTTCTTATTTTGCAGATCAATTTTCAACACAGCGGATTTTCCTTCCAGAGAATCTGTGTATTCACAAAACTGAGGAAGTGCTGAAGTGGTTACCCATAAAATGTTTGTGTCTGTTTTGTCAAAAGCCATTCCCATTCCTCCCCAAAAACCAAGTTCTTTAAGGTCGATAACGAGTTCCGGATTTGCACCATCCTTAGATAAAGAATAAATTTCTCCGCATCTGACATCCGAAAGAAAAAAATTGCCGGACTGGGGATGAATTGCTATTCCCTCAGGATGAAATCCTTTCCTTTCAAATTCGAAATGGAGTTCACTAGTTTGGATGGGTGTGTTTATTTTTTCAATATTCGAAAGCAGAGTATTGTATTCGGGAAAATCTTTCAATGGAGAAAGCTCTTCATCCTCACTAAAATCATTTATGGAATAAAAGGAGGCTCGGTACTTCAGAATATCGAGTGCTTTTTGATGTTCATGATTCAATGTGTAGGCAATCGCCAGATTGTAGAGGATGGTTCTGTGATTAGGTCGGAGATCATTAGCATTTTCAAGATGAGTCAGAAACGCCGGATAATCTTTTGCCTCATAGGCTTTGGTTGCCAACTGATATTCTTCACCGGCAGTATTTTGTGCAACTAAAAAAGATTGAAATAAGAATAAGGCAAGTATAAGTGATAAGAGAGTACGCATAATTCAAAGTTATTATGACCAAGACTGATGATAAGTAAACCCTTTGAAAGTGAGAAATTTCAGATCTTTTAAATTATGATAAAAAAGGCCCTAAATATTATTGTTAGGCTCACCTTTCTTTTAGCATAACCAAGTTAGTATGGAACAGAATTTATGAACCTATCTCAGTCTTTTTCACATCGTAAATTCCAACGGGCAGCTTCTTTCCTTTTAATGGAATTTCACCTTTAAAATATATACTTAAATGGTCTTTTTTCTGAAGATCACATTCAATTTTATCTGATATAAGTAATCTGGAGTTAAAGTTATTACACTGCTCCTGAATGCGTGCTGTTGTATTGATAACGTCTCCGTGATAAGCAATTTCTCTCTTTATGATTCCAACTTCAGTTACCACCAATTCACCACCGTGTAGTCCCGCTTTGAAAGTAGGAAGCGCTCCAAAAGTTGAAATATAATACTCCTCTTTAGAAGCAAGTTTCTCAGTAAAACTAAAAAAACACTCCACACATGTATTGTTACGAATGCCATTTTTATAATCCCAACAAATTACTGCTTCGTCTCCTACATATTGGTAAATTCCACCATTAAATTTTTGCACTACCTCATTCAAATCATAAAAACATTGCTGGATAAGTTCGCTGTATTTTAAATATCCTAGTCTTTCAGCAAGTGTAGTAGATGACTTTAGATCAATAAACAAAAAGATCTTATTTTCGATACTAGGCTTACGATATTTACCCATCAGCATTTTTGGCAGAACTCCTTCTCCAAATTTCTGGCTCACTAATTTTATGAAATAGAAAAGGTCACTTGCTAACATAAAGAAAAGAATAAATGGCCAGAGTGCAGGACTACTCCAAATTTCAAATAGTGAATAGCTTGGATTATTTTCAATGAATACACTTTGAATGAACAAGGTGATATCGATTAGAAAGTTAATGAGTAGTAAATAGCAGGTTGTTCTGATCAGGAATTGGATCCCGAGAGATTGGCGCTGGATCAGCGTTCGTTCAAATAGCTTTTCGAGAAAGAAGTAGAGAACGCCGGTTAGTATACCAATAACAATACTAAGAGCAATGTTATCAGTAGCACTAAGTGGATCATTAATTTCTATTCCTATTTCAGCTTCAATTCCAACTTTCCGAAAAACGTAATAAAACACAAAAGCTATAATCCAGAACAAACAGGAATACGAAAGGCTTTTAAGATTTTTTAAAAAAGAGGACTTCATAAAATAAATTCAGCAGTTCTTATGGGGAAACTCAAAATCACTATAAATTATACATTTGAATCATCAAAAGTGGAGACAAAAATATAATTCATTGAGAGATGGCTTAATTCATTCTTAGACCCTTTCTGTCGCAAAACTGAATTTTTTTTGAAATAAAGCGTTTATCCATTTCATGTTTCGAAAGGTCGTAAGCAATCTGATAATAGGATTTGGCTAGCTCATATTTCTGAGACTGAACCAACATAGATGCTTTGGCAGAATAGAATAAATATTTAACAGGTTTGGTAAGTTTGTCCTCGATCACATCCAGTCTGTTAAGCCCGGTTTTAGCTCCTTTCCATTTACTTAATGCTACGGCGTGGTTGATTTCTATGATTGGATTATCTTCGATGTTAAGTAATTGTTCATAACAAATCGCAATAGCTTTCCAGTTTGTGTCTTCATAATTATCAGCAATACAATGAATGGATGAAATAGTAGCTTCCAGCTGATACTTAGTAAGCTTGATTGCATTACGGGCTTTACTTAAAAAAGCAGAACCTACTTGTATTAACTTCATATCCCATTTTGATCGATCCTGAAATTCAAGCTCGATCATTTCTCCATCAGCATTCAACCGGGAAGGGAACCTGGCCATTGAAAAATAAATGAGAGCCAACAACGCATAAGTATTTGATTGATGATCCCCTTCGATTCCCGCAACTAAAATAGCGAGTCGCGAAGCTTCAAAACAGAGATCTTCATTGATTACGGCATTTCCTGAGGTTCTTTTATAACCCTCATTAAAAATCAGATAAATGATGGTATGCACAGTATTAATTCTTTCCGGTACTTCATGTATGAAAGGAGTATTCAGGTCAATATGTTGTTCCTGAATAGATTTCTTAGCGCGATAAATTGCTTTTTTAACGGCATCAGGGCTGGTAAGCAAAGCAGCTCCGATCTCAGTATCATTAAAACCGGATAGGATTTTTAATGTGAGCATGATTTGCTCTTTCTTACTTAAAGAAGGATTACAGCACGCAAAAAGGGCTCTTAGCTGACTGTCTTCAATTTCTTTATCCAGAAAAAGCTCTTCTACTTTTTCTTCTATTTTTTCTCCTGCAAATTGCTCATTTAATCGTGTGCGATTGCTTCTTTTTTTAAGTTCATTGATCAGTTTATTTTTTGAGACTTGCATCAGCCAGGCTTCCGGCTGTTCAGGAATTCCTTTTACGCTCCAGGTTTTCATTGCCGCAAGAAATGTTTCCTGAACGATGTCTTCAATAAGGGTTGAATTATCGAAGCCGAACAAACGAATTAAAATGGAAAACATCTTTCCCGACTGTTGCCGGAAAAGATGCTCTATATTTTTTGAATCATAATATGTGAGTTTTGTACTCACTTACATTTTCATGACTTCGCGTACTTCGATACTTCCACCTAAACCCAAAGTAGGACATCCTTTGGCCAACTCAGTAGCTTCCTCCAAGCTATTCGCTTTAATGATATAAAAGCCTCCTAACAGTTCTTTGGATTCAATATAGGGACCGTCGGTTACAACTTTATCTTTACCCTTTATCGTTTTAGCTTCAGGAAGCAGTGGTTCTCCCGAATCATATTTATCTCCAAGAGCTTCAATCCAATTCATATGCTCTCGAATTTCATTCTGCATATCTTCAGGTGACATTTTTTCAAAAGATTCTTCCTTATCAAACAATAATAGCATGTATTTATTCATGGTAATTCATTTTTTTAATATTGATGTTCGCTTCTGTAACAACTAAGATTCTTAAATAGGGACAATTATGGAAATTAATTTCTCGCTTTAAATCTAACCGCCATTCCGCCACCACGAGCCATAGTAATTTTCAAAGTTGAAATGGAATTCACGATTTGTCCATATTTCAACAGGAGCTGAGGCCTAACTTCATAATCAGCTGCCGGTCCATCGGTATAGATAATGGCTTCATACTCTTTGCCATCTTCCAGAAAACTCAGATCCACAACATGCTCTCGGGCATTTTCATCTGTTACAGCTCCCAGATACCAATCGTCAGAATTTCGATCTTTTCTTACGATAGTTACATGCTTGCCAATTTCACCTGCAAGCACTTTGGTATATTCCCAATCTGTGGGAACATCTTTAATGAACTGAAAAGGAACGGGAAATCGCTCATAGTTTTTTATCAGATCAGAAGCCATATGTAAAGGGCTGTATACCACAACATAGAGAGCAAGTTCACCGGCAATTGTTGAATGCACACGATTGTTTGGTCTTCCCTCCTGATTATCGTTCAAAAAAAGATCCAGAATTCCGGGTGTATAATCGAAAGGCCCTGAAAGCATTCTTGTGAATACAATAGTTGGAATATGATTTGGAGGATTTCCACCGTCGCCACTCCACGCATTATATTCTTGGCCTCGCGCTCCTTCTCTTGTCATCATATTTGGCCACGTTCTGCGAATTCCGGTGTCTTTAACCGGTTCATGAACATCCATCATAATTCCATGTTCCGCAGCTTTTTCAACAACTTTTCGATAATGACGAACCATGTATTGGCCATGGTGCCATTGCCCGTTCGCAATCATATCACCAACATAACCGGATTTTATAGTGTTAATACCCAGTTGTTCATAATAAGCAAAAGCATCATCGATCTGAGATTCATAATTATCAATTCCGGTTGAAGTTTCATTATGCATGATGATATTAGTGCCTTTTGACTGAGCGTATTCCACTACTTCTTCCAGATCATAATCCGGATAGGATTCCATAAATCTGAATTGATCCGAATTTGCAATCCAGTTTCCATCCCAACCAATATTCCAGCCTTCCACTAGTACGCCTTCAAAGCCATGTTTAGAAGCGAAGTCAATCCATTCTTTAGTGTACTCTGTAGTAGCACCATGGTTTTCGCCGGATTCCCAGCTTCTTCTGTTCAAGTGCATATCCCACCAAATGCCAACATATTTTCCAGGTTTTATCCAGGAAGTATCCTCAATTTTGGAAGGATCATTCAGATTTAGTTCGATGTAGTTATTAACTAATCCATCCAGAGTTTCATTTATTTTGATGGTTCGCCACGGAGATTTAAAAGGAGCTTTTGCACGCACTTTATGTCCGGTTCCATCCATCCATGGGAAAAGTGTAGCCTGTAATTTATTTTCACCACGATTGATTAAAGACATTGAAGAGTAATCAGTCAAAGCAGCTTCATGAAAACTGAGATACAATCCATTAGCCGTTTTCATAGTAAGCGGTGTAGCAGCTGTATCTATTTCAGAAGCTTTTGAGGCAATGTTCAGATGCTCATAACGATTCGGGATATAAGCTTGCAACCACCATGCGTCATGATCATCAGCCAGCACGAATTCTGTTTTTTCTTCCATAATTACAAAATCTTTCAAAGCCTCTTGTTTTGGCCATTCGTAACGAAACCCTAATCCATCATCATAAAGACGAAAGACAATATTCATTCTTTTTCCGGAATCATGCTTCAGATAAACAGCTAACTCCTGATGATTATCTGCAATCTCCTTTACTTCCCCCCAGGGCTGTGTCCAGGTGCTGGAAGAATCTCTTTTTCCATATCCGATGATATTGAAACCTTTGCTCAGGTCTTCATTTTCTAAAACTACCCCTAAATCAGAAGAAAGTATTACGAATTCGGAGCCTCTGTTTAGTCTGTAAGTCGGGGTTCCGTCTTTCAGTTCAAAGATTAATTGAAGTGTTCCGGACGGAGAGTCCAGTAACTGAATTGGAGAGGTTGCTTTTCGTGCCATTCTATCAATGGAGGAGTTCAAACAGGATGCAAAAAAAAATAAAAATAAAATCGGAAGAAATCTGAAACGTGTATTCATTACGTAGTATTAAATAAGAGATTTGAAAGAAAGTACTAATGTAGTTATTACTTAGAAAATGAAATGATTTTAATGATCTGAATTGTTAACCATTTGTGATATAACTCTGAGTCTAATTTCGTTAATTACTGAAAACAAGAATAAATCAGATTAATGCTATGTTTAAGAAATTAATACTTACAGGGCTATTTTTAAGCCTTACATCTTTAACGTTTGCACAGAACGATAAAATGGAAAAGAAACTGGAAAAGGCAACTTTTGGCGCCGGATGTTTTTGGTGCGTTGAAGCAGTTTTCGAACTCGTTAAGGGTGTGGAGTATGTAGAATCAGGTTATTCCGGTGGACATGTAGAAAACCCATCTTATAAAGAAGTTGTAAATGGAGGAACGGGACACGTTGAAGTAGCCCGAGTTCATTATGATCCTTCAGTAATTTCTTACGAACAACTTTTGGAAATTCACTGGCATTCTCATGATCCTACTACATTGAACCGTCAGGGAAATGACGTAGGAGAGCAATATCGTTCTGTAATTTATTACCATAACGAAGAGCAAAAAAATATTGCTGAAGCTTCTTTAAAGAGAACAGACAAATCTGACTTATGGAAAGACCCAATCGTAACCACTATTGAGCCTCTCAAAAACTATTACGTAGCAGAAAATTACCATCAGAATTATTTTGAGAATAATCCGAATGCAGGATATTGCTCTTACGTAATTGCTCCGAAGATCAAAAAGTTTAAGAAAGAGTTTAAGCATTTACTGAAGAGTTCTGCTTCGGAGTAAATGCTCATCTTTATCTTACTAAATTGGTCTGACAGCTTTCAGTCGCCTGACCGATTTTTTTAGATAACGCCATGTAGATGGCTCACTCAATCTGTTGGATAGTTGCCCGGCTGATGGAGTTGAGTAGAGGAAAATATTAATGCACTAATCTAACCTGCATCACCTTGCCTATGGCGCAACGATGGAAAATTGTGGACTCATTTTAACCTCTTACCCGGAATTCCCGAATAATTTCATTTGCTTTGGAAATATCAATATAAATGACCGGTGCATAGAACTCACGGATTTACCCTATAAACATGCACAAAATTGTTATTTTAAGTGTAATTAATTCAAGTGCATCATGAATTATAGATTTATTGTCACAGTATTTATTCTTTTTATAACCACAGCCGGTTGTGGAATTCTTGGAAACGAAGGCGAACCTAAACCGGAAATTCCCGGTAAGATTTTATTTTCTTCTTCTCCTGCAGTTAGTGGAGATAGGCATATTTATGCTATGAGAACCAATGGTACCAAATTAACCAGGCTTACTTATAATAACGATGGGCGTTCAGGTTCACCTTCCTGGAGTGCAGACGGAAGCAAAATAGTATTTGCATCCGATGGGTTTGGTTTACAAGCTCAGGATAACTTGTTTACCATGGATGTGGATGGAGGAAATGTACAGCCTATTGGTTTTCAGAACGAAGATTTGAAATTGGGAATACCGGGTATTCACCCCAAATTTAGTCCCGATGGCAGCAAAATAGCGTATGAATATTGTTACAATTGCCACGCCGGAGGCAGAGATCATGAAATTTTTGTATTTGATATAGAAACCCAGACCAACGTTAACATAACCAATAATAATGTACGGGATCGTTACCCGGAATGGTCTCCCGATGGCTCTTATCTGGTGTTCTCTTCCGAACAGGCAAATATCTATGAAGATGGTCGCTTAACCAATGATTTATACTCTTACACCTTTGCGGACAGTTCATTCCGGTTCTTATCAGGGGCTGGATTTGGTGAGGTTATTTTCCCAAGTTTGAAGAATCCTAACACCGCCTTTTACTCAACCACATTTAACAGATCTCATCCATATACAGAGGTATTTGAAGTTCAAGTTAAAGATTCTGTAATCACACCATTTGATGTGGACTTAACCATATCAAGTACCCCGCAATGGAGTAAAGACGGTACTACCTATTTTATATATGGTAGCCGGGCAGAAGACGAATATACATTAGAATTTCATTTTCATAATGTGGTGGATTCCACCTGTGTGGTAGAAACTTTTCCGAGTAATGAGCTGATTAATAAAGGCCGTAGATTTAAATGGCATAGCGGGGATTGAAAGTTCATGTTTTCTTAACAATTTTATTGGAAACTAAATAGAAGTGCAGCTAATTAAATAGCTAGAAGTTTTATTTGTCTCAACTTAATTTAAGCTGTAAAATACAATTAAATTGGTCTGACGGCTTTCAGTCGCCTGACCGATTTTTTAGATAATACCATGTAGATGACTCATTCCATCTGTTGGATAGTTGCCGGGCTGATGGAGTTGAGTGGAGGAAAAAATTAATGCACTAATCTAACCTCCATCACCCCACCTATGGCGAAATGATGGATAAGCTGTAAAATTATTCTAACCTCTTTCTCTGTACTTTCGAATTATGCTGTTTATTTCAGAAGTATCTTTGTCAATATCTACTCCGGTTACATTACGTGGTGTTTTTTGTTTTTCATTGGTTCTGAAATAAAAAAAGCCCTCCGAAATTCGAAGGGCTTTATAAATGCAAGTAGTGAAGACCTTAGTCCTCGTTAGTTTACTTATTCATTATTTTTTTAAAGTCGTTGAGTGTGCCACGCACAGCTTCAGCCGACTGATGCATAAGATCGCTTTCTTCTTTGGTTAATTCAACCTCAATTACTTCTTTGATTCCGCCTTTTCCTAGTTTCACAGGAACACCGATGTAAAGATCGTCTACACCGTACTGACCATTAATATGAGCACAAACCGGGAAAATTCGGTTTTGGTCAAGCAAGATTGCTTCAACCATTTGTGCGGCTGCTGCACCGGGAGCATACCACGCAGAAGTTCCCATCAAACCAACGATTTCACCGCCACCTTTTTTAGCACGGTTTACGATTTCTTCCAGTCTTTCGTCAGAAATGAAATGAGTTATAGGCATTCCGGCAAGCGTTGTAAATCTTGGAAGTGGAACCATTGTGTCTCCATGTCCACCCATAAGCAATGCCTGAATATCTTTTGGAGAAACATCTAACTCATCAGCAATAAAAGCACGATAACGAGCTGTATCTAAGATTCCCGCCATCCCCATTACTTTTTCGTAAGGAAGTCCGGAAGCATCTTTTGCAACTTGTACCATTACATCCAACGGGTTTGAAACTACAATAATGATCGTTTCCGGAGAATATTTAACCAATTGCTCGGTTACACTTCTAACAATATTTGCATTGATTTCGAGAAGATCGTCACGGCTCATGCCCGGGCGACGAGGAACACCGGCTGTTATTACACAAACATCCGAATCAGCTGTATCTGCATAATCGGTAGTTCCTTTTACACGAGTATCAAACAAATGGATTGGAGACGATTCCCATTGATCTAGTGCTCTACCTTTTGAAGGATAAAATGTTTTGTCGTCTTCTTTACGTTCAAGATCAACGGCAATTACTTCTTTTGCGAAATCTCTTTGAGCAACGCTTAATGCTACGGTTGACCCAACATTTCCACCTGCTCCTACAACTGTTACTTTCATTTGTTTGTATCTAATTTGAATTAAACGATTAAATCTTTTTCCAACTCTGTAAATTATGAATTTTAAATGATGAATGTTGAATTAATCGAATACAGCAATTGGTAACTCAACAGTCAAAATTCATAATTATTCATTCTTAATTCTCCTAGAGTCTTTTCCCCACATTAGTTTATTTCGGAGAGTCTCAAAGTAATTTTGCCCAGGTAGTCTTATTAAGTTGAAAGCCAGATCTGAAGCTATGATCTGAACTTCAAGAGGTAGTTCATCAATTTTACAATTTACTCCATCGTAAGAAAATGAAACATCGCTTTCCTGTTCTTCTACTCTGATGGTAAGAGGTTTGTCTGAACGAACTACGAGAGGACGGGTTGTTAAAGTGTGCGGATTGATCGGCGTTACTAACATTACTCCTGAACCCGGTACAACAATTGGCCCGCCTGAGGAAAGGTTATAAGCTGTAGATCCGGTTGATGATGAAACAATAAGTCCGTCCGACCAATACGTATTTATCAAGCTGCCGTCATATTCTGCAGTTATATTGATCATAGAAGTAGAATCCTTTCTCGTGAAAAGAAACTCATTGAGAGCATAGAATTCATTCCCATTCCCATCCGTTGCTTTTAGAAAATGTCTGTCATCAAGTGTATAATTTCCACTTTTAATAGATTGTAAAGCTTCTTCAAGTTCTTCAAATCTGGTATCGGTCATAAATCCAAGTCGACCTCCGTTAACTCCCAGAATAGGTTTTGAAGAATGTTTAGAAATTCTGGCAGTATATAACATCGTTCCATCACCGCCGATAACCACAACAATATCACATTTATTAATGGCTTCTTCATCAGAAGTTGTTTCTATAATTACGTTGGGATCATGGGAATCAGTTAGTTTGCAAGTTTCTCTGGAGATAAGAAGTTGTACATCATTATTCAAAGCCCATTGGATGGTACGTTCCAAAACGGCTTTTACTTCAAATTTATGAGGGTTTGCAATAACTGAGAATTTCATGTTATTGTCCTGAAGAAATATTTACGCCATCAAAAGAAATATTCCATGCTTGAGCGTTTATTTTAATACCTGATATATTCATTTTAGATAAGATATAAACAGGATAATTCCATGTTAAGGCAGGTGTAGCAGATGAAAAATTTGAAGTTGAGAAAGTCACTTCATCTGTTACCGCATACGATGAATTCATAACTACATTGATCCCCAATGTAGAAAGTTTTTCAGCAGTTTTATTAACTAAAAAAACTTCAGAAGGATTTTGGGTAAAAGCTATATAAATGGTGGTATTCGCTAAAGTATCTGAATTGACGGGGTTATTTTTTGAAGAAAGTGACCCTAAAGGTTTCTCAAAGTTCAGAAAATTCCGGTGATTTGCTACTTCTGAAAATATAGCTTGCTCATTTGAAGCTTCGTTATAGTATAAATTAATTTGATTTGTTACTTCTGTATCAATTAACTGAAATACAGAACTATAAATTGAATCAATATTCCCGGAAGTGTCAGTAACTTGAGAAACCGTCTCAGGAGATATTTCAATTATTACGTCCAAATCACCTTTCGCAAAATCCTGAAATAAATCACCTTCTTTTATACCATGCATGATGTCAACTCTGGTAGGCAATGTGAGGGTTTTAAAATAATCGTCATTGGAAGCTAAAATAAGTGTATTTCGTTTGCGCTGTGCAAGATAGAACTTTCCGGTTCCTATTGGTTCATAAATAGGATTTCTGTTAGCTAAAAGACTTTCTTTGGGATAGATTGAAGCTAACGGATGGGCAAGCTTTTCAAGAAAATTTGAATCTTTGCTAGCTAGCAAAAATACGATTGTCGAATCATTTTCGACCGAAATACCCTCAATAGATTTAATGGTTCTATTGGCAGGGTTTTTAATGAAAGTTTGTTCTGAATGATAGCTTTGAAACCCTTTGATGTTTTGAAACAAATTGGCAGCATTGTCAGGTACAAAATTAGAAGCCATTCTTTCAAAAGTTGATACAATATCTTTTGGGATAAGCTGACGCCCAATACCGCTTGTAAATCTGGAATCTTTATGGAAAAAGATGTTGTCTCTGATCGTAAAAGTGTATCTAAGCGAATCTCTGCTTACAGTCCATTTCTTTGCAACTGAAGGTGCGGCAACTCCATCGTCATCCAATTCTGTTATTCGATCATAAATAAGAGCATTTACTCTAAGCTCGCTTGTAGACATTGCAAAAAGCGGATCCATAGTCTGGATTTCATTTGCTTCGCCAATAGTCAGCTTAGTAAAATCATCCTGAACTATAGTTTTGTTTTCTTTTGAGCCTGTTTTTTCTCCCGGAAGCACGTCACCAGCACTTTCAACAATGGTAACTTCTGTTGTTTTCCCACAGGAAAAAACCAAACCGGTAAATAATAAGAGGTATAAGAAATGAGGTTTCATGAGTTAATTTTTAATGCCTTTTAGTCCTTTAATGCCTTTAGCTGCTTTTTCATTCAATAAGTTAGTTTCATAGCTTTGAATGCGACCATTTTTTTGGTGGTGATTTTTTAAGGCTATTTCTATTAACTCATCAATAAGTTGTCTAAATGAGATGTCAGATTTATCCCAAAGATAAAATGAGAATGATCCGGGAATAGTGTTTATCTCATTGAAATATACTTTATTCGTATCAGCATTCACCAAAAAATCCAAGCGAGCAACACCACTTGCTCCAAAAGTTTTAAATGTTCTAACTGATAGCTCCCGAATCTCTTCCGTTAAATCAGAAGAAATGTCTGCCGGGATAACACGATCTGCAGATGCCATACCTTTATCAACGCCTTCGCCACTTTGATATTTGTCTTTGAAGGAGAGCGTTTCTGTACTACCTATAGGTTTTTCACATACACTGGCTCTGCATTCTTCCGCAGTTCCCAATACTGAACAATTTATTTCCATCAAAGGATGAATAGCTTCTTCAACCAACAAATGAGCATCATAGCGAAAAGCCATCTCTACAGCTTCAATCAACTCCTTTTTCGAGTTAGCTTTTGCAACGCCAATACTGCTTCCTAAACTACATGGTTTTACAATCAGCGGATAACCAAGAATTTCAGCTTCTTTGATAATGGTAGATTGGTCTGTCTCCCAATTAGTTTCATAAAAATCCAAACTGTCAGTAACCGGGATATCATTGGCAACGCAGATTTGTTTTGCTTTTACTTTATTCATCCCAATTGCTGAGGCCAGTACATCACTTCCTGTGAAAGGAATATTGTAAAAGTCACAAATACCTTGAAAAGAACCATTTTCTCCTCCACTACCGTGAAAAGCACATAAAGCTGCATAAACGGGATACATTTTTGGTTTTGAGAATAAACCTGTCGAGTCTTGTTGCTTCAGAAGGGTTCTGCCTGCTTCGTCTTTTACAAATGAGCAACGAATAGATTTTGACTCAAGCACTTTAAGATCTTTATAGTTTTCCAGATCCAGTAAAGCTTCTCCGGTAAGCCATTTCCCCGATTTTGTTATATATAGTGGGACCAAGCTATATGGTGATTCCATCATACTTGAAATAGCTTGAATTGCAGTTAGTACTGAAACTTCATGCTCTGGTGAAACGCCTCCAAAGGCTATAACTAAATATTGATTGTTCATTATATTGGTGTAATTAAATCTGCAAAAGATAGCCAGAAAGTTCGTTTTTATTTGAATTAGTTATCAATAATTTCTTTTATGGAAATTCCATAACATTAAAATGTGATATCTACTTAGCAAGAGGTTCATTACCGTATTAGCATTATGATTTAAAAAGGGCATTCTATCAAAACATTATTATTACTTTTTTTATTTGGGTTAGTTTCCGGCTCAACCGTTTTTAGTCAGGAGAAAAAAATTCTTCGCCTGTTAGTTTTCGAAAACGGAAGGCAACCTATTGCCGGTGCAAATGTATTACTCTTTAGAATTGGAGAAGAAGAGTTTTTAAAATATTGCGTAACAAATACGGATGGCTTTTGTGAGATAAGAGGTCTTACAGATACCGAATATACCATTAAAGTTTCTTTTATTGGTTTTAAACCATATGAAGAAAGATTAGTACTTAAAGAAGCTCAAATACAGGTAAAAAACATCGAGCTGAAGGAATCCTTAAAAGAACTTGACGAAGTATATATTTATGGTGAAAAAGAGATAACGACCGGGCAGGTTGGAATTACGCGGATCCGCAGTGAAGAAGTAAGCAGAGCACCATCAATGAGCATTGAAGGTGATTTAATGGCTTATCTGCAAACGATACCGGGAGTAATTACCGTAGGAGATCAAGGTGGTGATTTATACATACGTGGTGGTACACCGTCTCAGAATTATGTGCTAATAGATAATATTCCCATCGTTAAGCCTTTTCATATATCGAATTTATTCTCGGCATTTCCAGAGCAGGCCATAAGTAATGTTGATGTTATGGCTGGTGGTTTTGATAATGAGTTTATGGGTGGCACTTCTGCTATTATTGATGCTACACTTAAAACCGGAAATTTTAGATCACGTTCTTCCAGCGCAAGTTTTAGCCCATATATATCTACTCTATTTTATGAAGGTCCGGTTCGTGAAAATGCTTCTTCGCTGATGATCAATGGGAGGCTGTCGACAATTAGAGATTTCTCAGGATATTTGGGTACACGAGAGCAAGATATGCAGTTCTATGATGTAATAACAAGATACTCATTACAGGGCGATGGGTTTAACTGTAATGTATCAGGGATTGTTACCGGAGACGAAGGGAGAGTTAGTACAAGGCGAGAGAATTATTTAAGATGGTCAAATGTAGGAGTTGGGTTACGTTGTTTCGGATTTGATGAAAGCTTTAATCATCCATATGAAATTTCAATAGGTTATTCTATTTATAAAAATAGTGAAGGGAGTAGGTTTAATACAATAAGAAAAGCAAGCGTAGCTCAATCCTATATCCGGTTGGACTTACAAGATTATCTCTTAAATCAAAAAATTGATTACGGATTCAATCTAATTTTGCAGGATTATTCGGCAAATATTTCCGAAAAATTTACAAGCCTTGACTTTTTTGGAGTAAAAGTGCCAGTTTTTCAAGTTTATGCTAAAACCGAATTTAAAATTAACGAATCCATAAGGATTCTTCCAAGTATTGGTTCACAGTCTACAACACTATCTAAGTCCACTTTTGAACCCCGATTGAGAGCGCTTTGGAGACCTAATGGTAGCAGTAGATCTGAAATTAGTTTTGCAACGGGCATTTATCATCAAATCATGGATGGTATAACTGATCAAAGAGATGCGGGTACTACTTTTACGGTATATCGCCCAAACAAGATAGGGGAACCACCGCCAAGATCTTTTCATCTAATTGGTGGGCTTAAAAACAGATTGACTGAAAGATTGATTACAAACTTTGAGATTTTCTATAAAAAGAATAAAGATATACCTGTCTCAAAATGGACACCTGAGGCTAAAATTGAAATCGAAACAGCTCGTGCAAATTCAGAAAGTTATGGAGCTGATTTTAGGATTAAATATGAATCAAGAAACTTCTTTGGAGCTCTTGGCTATGGTTGGAGTAAAGTTGAGTATAGAGCTGGAATAGATGACTTAGGAGCGTGGATAAATGGAGAAATTTTTGAATACTCACCTCCGCATGATCAACGACATAAATTTAATGCGTTAGGGAATATTAAATTAGGAAAATATACAGCAAGTATGAGCTGGGATGTTGGTTCAGGTTTACCATATACTCAAGTAATCGGATTTGATTTACTCATACCTATTCGTTCGAGAGATATAACTGAAGGTCCGGGAATTCCAAGAACTTTATACTCAGAACCGTATGGAAAACGTCTCCCTTATTATCATAGGCTCGATGTATCCATAAAGCGCGGATTTTATATTTCTGAAAACTTTACTATGAATGCTGAGCTAGGCTCGATAAATCTTTACGATCGAAGCAACGTGTTTTATGTGGATTTGAATACTGTTGAAAGAGTAAATCAAACCCCTTTTCTACCATACTTTTCAATCAAAGCTTCCATTAAATAAGGATTAACATACCATATAGAAAAAATGAAGCACCACAAAAAAAACATCACCTCGGTTACACTTTTATCAATGCTTATTCTAGCTGGTATTTTTGTTTATAATTGTGATAATACATTAAGCCCGGTTCTGGAAGGGGAAAGTATTTATACTGTTTACGGTATTCTAGATCTTGATAAACAAAGAAATTTTATACGTGTAAATGATATTAAAACCCAATCAAACTCAGAAGAAGAATTGGAATTAGATGTAAATGTGTCATTAACTAATTTAAACACATCCTTTACTGAAATCTTAAGAGACAGCTTGATAATTTATGATGGTGATATAGCTACTCATAACTTTTATACCGAAAACCCGATTCAGTTTAATACAGAATACAAGGTTTCAGTTAAGGATAAATCGGGAGATGAAGTAACTATAGAAACAAAAACACCAGTTGAAATTCAACCTAAAGTAATTGGTGAGAATAGTTTATGTAAAGAAGTTATTGTTGTTGAATTAGATGGGATTGATATAAGAGCTGGCGAACTCCTCAAAGTTGAAAAAGGGTTTGAATTTAGAGATAGAATGGTTTGGTTAGTATGGAATATATTTGCCGATAATAATACAGAATTCAACAAAGATGAAAACATTATTAAACTGAAATTTACGGCTAATAGTTTTGTTGGGGTGTTATCTGAAGATATTGACGCTCAAAAAACTTGTACTCTTTTAAGTAGCGATATATTAAAAATCAATTTTACTCACTTTGGTGGATTTGAAAAGGGTCAGGTAATTACAAATAAATCAGGTGATTTTATTCCAGGAAGCAGAATTGTTATTGGAAAGTATGCAAGAGAACTAGAGATAAAAATAAATACTGATGATTTTATGAACTCTCAATCATGTTGAATAATTCTTAAAACTAATTCTACTCTATTCTTAGTTTTAATCTTTATTTTTCCTAAAATTTAATAGCAATGCTTCCATTAAGTAGAACTTAACATACCAGGTAGAAAAAATGAAGCACCAAAAAATAACTATTTCTTCGTTTACATATTTATCAATGCTTATTCTAGCAGGTATTTTTGTTTATAATTGTGATAATACATTAAGTCCGGTTTTAGAAGGGGAGAGTATTTATACCGTGTACGGTATTCTAGATCTTGATAAACAAAGAAATTTTATACGTGTAAATGATATTAAAACCCAATCAAACTCAGAAGAAGAATTGGAATTAGATGTAAATGTGTCATTAACTAATTTAAACACATCCTTTACTGAAATCTTAAGAGACAGCTTGATAATTTATGATGGCGATATAGCTACTCATAACTTTTATACCGAAAACCCGATTCAGTTTAATACCGATTACAGAGTGATTATAAAAGACTCACTTGATAATGAAATCAATATTTTAACATCGACCCCAGTGGAAACAAATACATTAGT
Organism: Balneola sp.; assembly: GCA_965216175.1. GTDB lineage: Bacteria > Bacteroidota > Rhodothermia > Balneolales > Balneolaceae > Balneola. Next base: position 3,044,452 of record OZ244140.1, on the reverse strand, counting down.
AGAGGGTGAGGATAGGAAGTGCTTCCAGTATTTTTTTATAGAAATTGAAGGAATTGACCGAAGTAAAGATGAATTTATTGATTTTGAAGTTGGCTTCGAGTTTCGAGATAGAATGGTTTGGGGAATATCAAGAGATCATATTGATACTTATTTTGAAGAGACTAATACCCTGCGATTAGGGTTTACTCCAAATCAAATAATCAGCGATGTATCAGGTCCGGGAAACGAATTTTCCTGTGTTCAGCTAAGTAGCAACATTATGCACTTTAGATATGTTCATTTCGGAGGGTTTGAACAAGGTCAGGTTATTACTGACGAATCCGGTGATTTAATACCCGGTAGCAGGATTGTTATAGGAAAATACACAAGGCAATTAGAAATAAGAGTAGAGACTGATGAATTTATAAACTCGCTCCCTTGCTGAATAATTTCTTACAAAACTTATTGTACTCTATTCTCAATTTTGTAATCTTTGGTGCTCTCAAAATATCTAAGCAAAAGCGCCAATGAAAAAAGTAATTACAACAATAAACGAACTGGATTTTAAGCTTTCAGATCTAAAAACAATGCCCGCTCCAAGAAAGGTACTTCTTGTGAAGCCCACACATTTTGATGTTGAGTATGTAATTAATCCGCATATGAAAGGTCATGTTGGAGACGTTGATAAAATGGCTGCAATTGACGAATGGGATCATCTTAAGAATGCATATGATGAATTAGGTCTAGAAACACATGTAATTGAAGGAGTTCGTGGACTCCCGGATATGGTTTTTTGCGCAAATCAAAGCTTGCCTTATATAGATGAGAACGGAAATAAAAAAGTGCTAATGAGTGTGATGCATGCCGATGAGAGAAAAGAAGAAGTGCCACACATTCAGAAAGTATATGAAGAAAGTAGTTATGATATATTTCATTTAGACAAGGAAAAATTCGATGATTTCGAAGGGATGGGTGATGCACTTTGGCATTACAAAACCCGCTTGATTTGGGGCGGTTACGGATTCAGGTCATCACAAGAAGTGTATACATTGATTTCTGATATGTATGATGTGCCTGTAATCAGATTAGAGCTGCTGAACGATAAATTTTATCATTTAGATACTTGCCTGTGTATTCTGGATCAGAAGACAGCGCTTATTTATCCAAAAGCATTTACGAGAAACGGTCTGGATCTAATCCATGCATTATTTGATAACATCATTGAAGCATCAAAATATGAGGCTGAAGAACTTTTTGCATGTAACGCTACGAGTCCTGATGGTAAAAATGTATTTATTCAGCAGGGTTGTACAGATGTAAATCAAAAACTAAGAGATCATGGTTTTAAAGTGCATGAATTCAGCACTTCCGAATATTTGAAAAGCGGTGGAAGTGTGTTTTGTATGAAGATGATGCTTTGGTAGGCGTTAATATTAAGCTGTTTTTGTAATTCTATAATCAAATTTATCGAAGGAAATAGATTTACCATCAACTTGCTTAAAGACCAACGAGCGATTAAGTTGGCTTAATTCTGAACATCCGGTAGCTGACATCAACTCCATAAAATCGTGAATAACTTCGTGCTGATAATTTTTCACACGCTCCCATTTATCCTCGACTACCAAGCCTCTCATTAAACGTTCGTTATTGGTTGCAACACCGGTTGGACACGTATTTTCATGACACTCCAGAGCCTGAATACAACCTAAAGCCAGCATCATTGCCCGAGCTGAATTACACAGGTCTGCCCCTAAACAAAGAGCTTTCAAAACATCGAAGCCATCCACGATTTTGGATGAAGTAATAATCTTAATGTCCTTTTTCAGATCGTAATCTTTTAATGTATCCGAAACAAAGATCAGCGCATTTTCCCAAGGCATTCCCACATGATCAGAAAAAGTTATCGGAGCAGCTCCTGTTCCACCTTCAGCGCCATCAACAGTAATAAAATCGGGTTTGATACCGGTTTCAATCATGGCTTTGCAGATGTCCTCGAATTCATCTCTGCTTCCCACGCATAGCTTAAAACCAACCGGTTTACCATCGGAGAGTTCACGTAACTTTTGGACAAATTTCAATAGTCCCTCGGCATTATTAAACGCTTTATGTCCCGGAGGCGAAAGAACGGTGGTATGAGGTTCAACCCCCCGAATTCGGGCAATTTCTTCATTATTCTTAGAAGCAGGCAAAATTCCACCATGTCCGGGTTTAGCTCCTTGAGATAATTTGATTTCGATCATTTTGACTTCTGGAATCGAGGCTGTTTTTACGAATTTCTCTTCTGAAAAATTTCCGTCTTCGGTTCGGCATCCAAAATATCCTGTTCCAATTTGATAGGTAAGGTCACCCCCCATTTTATGATAATCCGAAATACTCCCTTCACCTGTATTGTGATAAAATCCTCCGGCTTTTGCTCCCAGATTCAATGCTTTGATGGCATTTTTGCTTAATGACCCAAAACTCATTGCCGAAACATTAAGTAAGCTTGCAGAATATGGATGTTTGCATTCCGGTCCGCCAACCAAAACCCGAGGCGGATTATCAGGCATAGCTGAAGGATAGATTGAATGCTTCACCCACTCCATTCCTTCTTTTTGAAGATCGTGTTCGGTACCAAAAGGATGCGCTCTGTTATCCAGTTTTGCACGCGAATATATGTACGTTCTCTGGTTTCTGTCCAAAGGTTTACCTTCTGTATCCGCTTCTACAAAATATTGACGTATCTCCGGGCCGATTCCTTCCAACAAATATCGGAAATGCCCAATAATGGGAAAATTCCGGAGAATAGTATGTTCCTTTTGAAGGATATCATAAAGGCCTATTGCCACAATCAACGCTCCAAGTCCTATCAAACTCCAAACCGGAAAAATAAAAAGTAGGTAAAAAGTGGCGAATGCAAAAGTTAATGCCAGAAGAAATTTAAGTACGTGTTTCATTAATAGTAGTTATGAATGATTTAAAAGCCATATCCAGAATGATAATCCGAAAAGCATTGCGTTACGGAATATATACATTGTTTCAACATATACATCAAAGCATACAAGAGTAAAAATGGTTCCTTAAAGAATGAGTTAAAACGCAAAAAAGAGTGACCAGGATTAGTTTCCGATTTTCAGGATTAGCGGGATTTCGGACTAAGCGTGTAGATGTTTTCCTAGCTAAAAATAAAATCCTGAGTATCAAGTGAATCGTTTTAATCCCGGTTCGTTTTTCTTTTTGAATTCCTCTACCTACTTTTATTACAATAACTAACTAATTTTTGCTATGAAAAAGCTTTTCCTTCCGTTAATCGCATTGCTAGTTGTTTTCGGAGCCTGCGATCCTGAACTATCTCGTCTTAAACAACGAGCTGATGATATCACCATAATGCGTGATGACTTCGGTGTGCCTCATGTGTATGGTAAGACCGATGCAGACGCTGTATTTGGATTGATGTATGCACAGGCTGAAGATGATTTCAATCGTGTGGAAAGAAATTACATTTGGGCCATTGGTCGTTTGGCAGAAGTAGATGGCGAAGATGCGTTATACAGCGATCTTCGTGCTCGATTATTTATGAGCAAAGATGAGGCTATTGCAAATTATGAAAGCGCTCCGGAATGGTTGAAAGAATTATGCGATGCTTGGGCAGATGGATTGAATTATTATCTGGCTACAAATCCTGAAGTGGAGCCTATGCTCCTTGAAAAGTTTGAACCCTGGATGCCAATGTATTTTAGTGAAGGATCGATCGGTGGAGATATCGAACGGGTTTCTACAAGAAGAATTCAGGCTCTTTATGAAGACAGAGCTTCTTTGTCATTGAATGAATTCGGAAATGGATTAACAGTTACCGATCCATACGAAGAGCCAAAAGGATCAAATGGAATTGCGATTTCAGGCGAGCTTACAGAATCTGGGAATGCTATGTTATTGATTAATCCGCATACGTCGTTTTATTTCCGTGGAGAAGTTCATGCTGTAAGTGAAGAAGGATTGAATGCGTACGGTGCGGTTACCTGGGGACAGTTTTTTATCTACCAGGGATTCAATGAAAATACAGGTTGGATGCACACCTCCACATACACCGATGTGATCGATGAGTTCAAGGAAACCATCGAAGAACAAGATGGTAAACTGATGTACAAGTTTGGTGAAGAATGGAGAGAAGTTGAAACCGATTCGGTTACTTTGAAATATTCTGAAGAAGGTGAGATGCTGGAAAAAATCTTCCCGATGTACCGAACTCATCATGGTCCGATCACTCATATGATCGACGATCAATGGGTGGCAACTGCAATGATGTGGGAGCCTGTAAAAGCTTTGGAGCAGTCTTATACCCGAACCAAAAAAGCGAATCATGCTGAGTTCAACGAAATGATGGGAATCAAAACGAACTCATCCAATAATACTGTTTTTGCAGATTCTGAAGGCAACATCGCTTACTATCACGGGAATTTTATACCAATCAGAGATACGCAATTCGATTACACTCAACCGATAGATGGAAGCGATCCTTCAACCGATTGGCAGGGATTGCATCCGGTTGATGAAGCCATCACTTTGCTCAATCCCGGAAATGGCTGGATCCAGAATGCTAATTCAACTCCGTTTACCGCAGCGGCGGAATTCAGCCCGAAGAGAGAAGATTACCCGAACTATATGTCCAGAATATCGGAGAACTTCCGTGGAGTACATGCTCAGGATCTTTTGAAGGAAGCGGATAATCTAACACTGGATGGTTTGATCGAACTGGCTTACTCACCAAGAGTTCCTGCTTTCGAAGAATTGATTACCGGAGTAGTTCGTGCTTATGATCGTTCTTCCAATAAATACGGAGTTCCCAAAGAAGCCATTGATGTACTACGGGATTGGAATTTTGAAACGAATGCAGAATCGGAAGCCATGACCATCGCTCATTTTTATGGGATAGAATTCATGAGAAATGGGGATGCACCAAATGGACTGAACTTCATGGAGCGCTTTTCTTACTACGGAACAAAAGCTCCTTATAAAGAACGATTGGAAATTTTAAAGACCACGCTCGATCAACTGGAAGAAGATTTTGGAAGCTGGAATACGGTTTGGGGAGAAGTAAACCGCTTCCAAAGACTGGACGGAAGCATTACTCCTAATTTTGATGATGATCAGCCAAGTTTACCTGTTGGGCTTGCCTCCGGCAGATGGGGAGCGTTAGCTTCGTACGGCGCCCGAACCTATGATACCAAAAAGATCTACGGAACTTCAGGAAACAGCTTTGTGGCCGTAGTGGAATTCGGAGATCAAGTAAAAGCAAAAAGTATCCTTGCCGGTGGACAAAGCGGTGATCCTGATTCGCCTCATTTCTTTGATCAGGCAGAACCTTATATCAATGTAGACTTCAAAGATGTTGCCTATTACCGCGAAGATGTTGAAGCCAGGGCGGAAGAGGTTTATAAACCGGGAGAGAGAAAAGAATGATGAACATCCAACATTCAACAAGGAACGTTCAATCTTCAAATAAATCCAGATCTCGGGCATACGCCGCGAGATGACTTTGCCCTTTTATATATTTCTAGCCAATTATCCGGCTTAAAATCTCCCTTCGAAGCCTGCCTGCCGGACAGGCAGGGGAGACGATTATCCAAACGGTTCTTTGGATAATCCGAGGGATGTGTGAGGTTTAGCAATTAGTAAACTTCACACATCCTCCGTCTTTTAATCTGTTCGATCAAAAGACGCCTCTTTTGAAGGAGGAATTTACCCGAAAGATAATTTTGGTATTTGTTATTTCTCAGTCGTCGAACCCCTTTGAAATGACAAAAAGAAGCAGAGCTTAATTGGAGTATTCCGAACCTGAGGTTCGGAGCGAGTTTAAATTAATTTCGTAGGAGTTGAAGTTCACCAATTATCATTCGCCCTGCATTTCTTCCTATTCGAATACCCGTGCCTTCTAAAATTATCCCTTCTCCACCTGTCATTCTTAAACCAGAAGGTCGAATATTTGAAAGCTCTCTAGAATCTACACTTAAACCTGCAGCGGCACCCTTGCACTGGAACCCTTTTAACCCTATATAAACATTATTTGAGCTTGAAATTTGTCCTATGAATATTTGATCACCTTCACAAATGATATGACAATTATTTTTAATCATATCAATTTTAGTAATGTGAATTTGGTTTGGTGGATTAATTATAAATTCTAAAGCTATTTTTTTTGGAACTGACCTAATTGATGTTCTAGTTCCTTGTATTTCAATATCCCACAAAGAAAGAGGACCTTCCCAAACGTTATCTTTAATTTTGAAAATTTCATTTCCATTATTGTCATAAAATTTACCATTAATTAATGGGAACCCTGTTCCATTCTCATTTGGTGTTATTGTTAGTAATCTTTCTCCATCAATCTCGAATAAGCAAGGAGTATGTTCGAATAGATTAGATCCAATGTTAATTTTAAGGTTGTTTGAGGTTAAATCTAAAGATTCAAATGGTCTTTTGATTGAGTCATTATTCTGAACCTCATTGTACTTTTCCCTGACGGTTTCCTTAGATATCCTACCGCGAGTTACTTTATCGTGACAGCCACCACAAAGCAAGCAAATATTATTGACTTTATGTTTTTTGGCATACTTAAATTCTGGATTTATATGTTCATATTGGTATATAGCATTTCTACATATAACACAGCCAAATTTTGATCTTTGTCTTACTTCTAATGCAATATCGTTTGGGATATGTCGAGGTAAGCCATGTTGATTATTATTAGTGGAGCTGGACATACAAATAGTTTATTAGATTCTTGCCATAACGACCTGGTGTTATGCGGCGAGTTGAGTTCTTATTATTAAAACTTCGAATCCTAAACGAGTAAGTTTAAAACGCTTATTAGTATGTAAGTGTAGTTCAATGACTAGCATACACTCCGTTACCTCTTCTTTCAATTGAATTCCACCTCGCTAATTCAAATACTACTTCCCGAACTCTGATTTCCCATTTGGTAAAGGTTGGCCTACTTTTAGAAGGTTTTTGAAATTCAGCTTTAATTTCATATTCATTCCATATCATTAGAGATAAATTTGACACAGTTGTTGGGCCATTATGCCAAAGATGAGCTATTATAGCAACTCTAATATCAGCTCGCGGTGGCATTATTATATTCTAACATATTATCATCCAAACAAGAATCTATACAAATATTCTCTAACTTTCTGAATTTTAGTAACTAATGAGAAATATAAGTTGGATATAATCCAATAAAAAAGCCCCGCATTAAAATACGAGGCTTCAAAATCACCGAAAATCAAAAAAGAATCACTGTAATCAGTGATCCTAAATCAGTAATCATTCATCGCCAAGGAATGGATATCTGTAATCCGTTGGAGTTACGAAAGTCTCTTTGATCGTTCTTGGAGAAACCCAACGCAGCAAGTTGATCATTGATCCTGCTTTGTCGTTGGTTCCGGAACCTCTCGCCCCACCAAATGGCTGCTGACCAACAACGGCGCCAGTCGGCTTATCATTGATGTAGAAGTTTCCGGCAGATTGCTCCAGTCGCTTGGTAGCAACTTCGATCGCATATCTGTCCTGACTAAAAATAGAACCCGTCAATGCGTACGGAGAAGTGTTATCCACCAACTCAAGTGTTTCTTCGAATTTGTTTTCGTCATATACATAAATCGTAATAACCGGTCCGAAGATCTCTTCGCACATGGTCGTATACTTTGGATCTTTAGAAAGCAATACGGTTGGCTCTACGAAATATCCTTTCGACTTATCGTAGTTACCACCTGCGATCACTTCCACATCGTCGCTCGCTTTTGCATCGTCTATGTACTTTGCAATGTTATCGAACGACTTCTCATCAATAACTGCATTAATGAAATTGCTGAAATCTTCTGTTCCACCCATTTTGAATGACTTAAGATCTTCGATCACATAATTCTTCACATCTTCCCAAAGGTTTGATGGAATGTACGCTCTGGATGCCGCTGAACATTTTTGTCCCTGGAACTCAAAAGCACCACGGGTAATAGCAGTAGCTACTTCTTTCGCTTTAGAAGATTTGTGAACCATGATGAAATCCTTTCCACCGGTTTCGCCCACAATTCGTGGATACGATTTGTACTTTTTTATATTCTCGCCAATAGTTCTCCAAATATGTTGGAACACTCCGGTACTTCCGGTAAAGTGAATTCCACCAAAATCTTCGTGAGAGAAAATAACATCGCCCGTAGTTGGTCCGTCTACGTAGATCAGATTGATTACTCCATCAGGTACTCCCGCTTCGCGGAACACTTCCATCAATACATTTGCAGAATAAATTTGAGTGAATGCAGGTTTCCAAACAATGGTGTTACCCATCATCGCTGCGGATGTTGGCAAGTTACCTGCAATAGCGGTAAAGTTGAATGGAGTAAGTGCGAACACAAATCCTTCCAACGGACGTTGTTCCAATCTGTTCCAAACGCCTTCTGAAGATTCAGGTTGTTGAGCATAGATTTGAGTCATGTACTCAACATTGAATCTTAAGAAATCGATGATCTCACAAGCAGAATCAATTTCAGCTTGGTATGCATTTTTAGACTGACCCAACATAGTTGCTGCGTTCAGTTTTGCACGATAAGGACCTGCAATAAGTTCAGCAGCCTTTAAGAAAATACTGGCTCTGTGTTCCCAACCCATATTTGCCCAATCTTCTTTGGCTTCCATAGCCGCATCAATTGCTTGGTTCACATGAGAAGCATCACCTTCAGAAAAATGACCCAAAATATGCTTGTGGTCATGCGGTGGTGACATCGGCTTTTTGTTATCGGTAGTAACTAATTCGCTCCCGATATACATTGGGACATCAATTTCTTTTGATCGAGCTTCTTTAAGTGCAGCCTGAAGTTCTTCTTTTTCAGGAGAACCCGGAGCGTAGCTCAGAATAGGTTCGTTGATTGCCGGTGGGACGTTAAAAAATCCTGTTGCCATGGTTTCTGCTTTCCGTTTTGTAATTCAAATTTTTATAGACTTAAATATACGGCTTTGAACAGGGATTATGAAACGAGCACTGATCGTTATTGGCTATACTTGTAATTGTATAGAACTCCCATCTTTCCCCTCCTAAGATTAGGAGGGGAGGCGCTTCTCAGGAATTTCGAATTATAAAGGAACAGGGGAGGTCTGAAAGATCAAAGTGAAGAAATAAACTCTTCCGCCTTATCCAGATGACCCTGAAGTGTCTCCTCATTCATTTTATCAAGATTACTTAACAGCATATTCAATCTGGGGTTTCCTTCAAAAAAATCCCGGTGAACATGCATGAATCTCCAGAAAAGAGCATCCCAGGTTTCATTCCAATCGGCCTTACCATAATCACTCATTTTCTTGATATAATTACTGCTGCTGATGTACGGCTTGGTTGCCATTAATCCGCCATCGGCAAACTGACTCATTCCATAAATATTTGGTACCATTACCCAATCATAAGCATCGATATACATTTCCATGAACCATTGATAGACTTCATCCGGATCGAACTCACACAACAACATGAAGTTTCCAAGGATCATTAATCGTTCAATATGATGATTATATCCGGTTTTTAATACTTTTTTGATGGCATCATCAACAGGTTCAATTCCGGTTGTTCCATCATAAAAGGAAGAAGGAATTTTTCGGTCAAATCCCCAGAAGTTTTCCATTCGTTCCTGAGTTCCTTTCTTTTCATACAACCCACGCATGAATTCTCTCCAGCCGATAATTTGCCGGATGAATCCTTCTAAAGAATTGATTCGAACATCATTTTCTTCAGCATATTTTAGTGCCTCATCAATGACAAATTGTGGAGTCAGCAAACCCACATTAAGCATGGGCGTTAGGACACTGTGATTCAGAATTCGTTTATCAGAAACAATCGCATCTTCATACGGACCAAATTCATCGAAGCGCTGTTCTAGAAATTGCTTAAGCCATTTTTTTGAGCTATCGAAATCAGTTGGATAAAGTTGAATCTCTACCAACTCTCCGTAATTTTCGTTGAAATTATCCTCAACATATTCCCGAGCTTCTTTATAGAACTCAGTCTCCTTGGGAAACTCAACATTTGGTGGAGTCTTCTTTTTGGGATACTTCTTTCGGTTATCTTTGTCGTAGGTCCAGTCGCCACCAACCGGATTGTCATTTCCTTCGATCAAGATTCCGCGCTTCTTACGTTCATCCTTATAAAAAGAAGTTTGATGAAATTTCTTTTCTTTCGAACCGAAAAAGTCCTGAAGATCATCCCGGGTATTTAAAAATAACTGGTTTTCATATTCTTCGATTTCAATATTATGTTCATCGGCGGAATCAGCGATCCGTTTCTCCAACCAGTTATCCGTAGGATTCAGCAAGCAGATTTTTTCTACTCCTTCATCAGCAAGAAATGTGATGAATTCTCGTACATCAGATTTATTATCTCCGGCTTCGATATACTCCACTTCTTTGTCCTGATCGTTCAACCATGATTCATAAAATTTCATGGTCGCCCGGTGAAAAGCGATCTTTTGTTTATGAAACTTATACTGATTAAAGAACAGTTCTTCTTCAATCAGATAGACTGGGTGATTATTTTCAAGAACAGGAGACTTCTCAAAAAGCTGATGTGGGAAGATTAAATTAACTGAGTTCATAATTAGTATTTTGTTATTTCGAAAAAATGGAGGCTTAATTGACCCTCCCCTCAATCCCCTCCGTGGGAGGTGAAGCTTTATGAATAGAATCGTTACTTGGCCAACGAGTCTTCCTCCCTCGGGGGAGGAAACAAAGGCGGGGGTCATTAGTGCTCATGAATTTTTCTTTTGTCATTTCGAAGGAGCTTGCGAAGAGAAATCTAAAATTATACTTCAAGACAACCTTTAGATTTCTCACATCCGTTCGAAATGACAGAATTATGTTTTCTTATTTCTTCGGCATCGTTCGCTGCAATATTTCACATTATCCCAGTCCTTTTCCCATTTTTTATGCCAGGTGAACGGGCGCCCGCAAACAGGACAAAGTTTTTCGGACAGATGTTGTTTCTTATGCGCCATCGAATAAGTCTTCAGGTCTCTTCAATTCCTTTTTTGCTTTATTCCAGAATTTGAAAAAGGATTGATAGTAGCCTTTCCCCGGAAACATCCAGTCGCGCGGTTCTTCATTTCCGGTGTAATTATTTAGAGGATGTTCTTTGTAATAGATATTTTCTTCAGCTAAAGTGGATTTATTTTTCAGATCATTAAATTCGCCAACATAAGTCTGAAGATTTGTAATGTTTTTACCCAAATCTAACACAAACTGAATAGAGCTTTTAGACACCGGATATTTTTCAAAGACTGAAGGTTCGAGCAATAGAATTCGATTCGCATCTTCATCTGCTCTCCAAGCCGGATCCATATTATAGAAATTATAAATCAGCGTAGGCTTATCAGTATCGATGGAAATTTCATCTGAATCAGGAAGTGAGGTTTTCAATTCAGGAGTAACTAAATCTTTCAGAACTTCAGGAGTATCCATGTTATCAAAAGCTTCATAAGGAACATCGAGAAAAGTATCTTTTTGATCGGTGTAGCAATATTTGTTGATGTTATCCTGATTAGCAACATACTTCTTATTGCTGTTTGATCCTGCAACCCATTGCCAACTAAGAGCATTACTTGCCCAGTCCCCGTCTTTTAAATGATAATACATCCATTTAGCAGGGACTTTCCAGTGGCTTTTGCCCATATTGCAACAGATAGCAGCGATGTACATCCGAAGATGATTGTGCAAATATCCTGTTTCATAAAATTCTTCGATTGCTTCGTCAATGGCTTTAATTCCGGTATTTGCTTCCACAATAACATTGGGCATTTGTTGATTTTGAACATCAGGTTGAGGATGTCTTAAGGCGGAATTTATCTGATCGCCTTTTAAGATCCAGATAAGTTGCCAGTAATCTCGCCAGGCCAACTCTTGCAACCATTTTTTAATTTCGTCAGGTTCAAATCCGCGATCGAGAGTCCGCCTCATCACTTGCTTAGTAGAAATAACCCCACGGGAAATGTACGGAGACAAATGGCTGACATCGCCATCTATGAAGTTTCTGGTTCGCCCATAATTAACCGGATCAACCTGGTCGATTTGTTCTAAAATTTCATCGTATTCGGTAGTAAACATGCCACTAAAAACAGATAAGATTAAAGAATAATTTCTATCGAGGTTATTTTTTATCAGATATATATTTAGTGAATGGAAAGCATGGATGTTTATCTAAAAAGTGAAGAAGTATAAAACGATATATTTTCCGTAGATAAATTTTAATGAGGCGAATAGGGCAAAAAACATCAATCATAAAATACTATAGTTACTGTATGAGAAAAAACTAATCAACATATGATTGTTATAACATTGTTTACGGAATTTTATTTATACTTTTATTGTCTTTTGAGGAAATTAGAAGATGACGAATGTTGGAAAATAAATTAAATCAAGAAGAACAAAGGCTTAAGTCTTTACAGGCTTATGATATTCATAATCTTTCCTCTCACGAAGAAAATGCCCTATCAAATTTAACTCAGCTGGCTGCCCAAATTTGTGACGTCCCCTATGCATTGATTAATTTCATCGATAAAGACACACAGTGGACAAAGGCAAGTTTTGGTATGGATTTAAAGCAAATGCTTAGAGAGGATAGTTTTTGTACACATACGATAAAGAAAGATAGATCTATGGTCGTCGAAGATGCTACAAAAGATGAAAGATTTAAGTCCAATAAATTAGTAACCGAAGATCCAAATGTGAGATTTTATGCGGGGGCCAATATAAAAAGTAAGTCTAAGCATAATATAGGCTCAATCTGTGTGCTTGGTACCGAGCATAAAAAACTTTCTCAGTTTCAAAAAGACGCTTTAGAAACATTATCAAGAGAAGTAGCAGCAAGGCTTGAATTAAAAAAGAAAAATGAGGAGCTAAAGCAAAGAGCTATATTTCTTGAAAATTCTACCGACCTAATGTTCATTGTAGATTGTGAAACCTTTGAAGTTGAGTATGTGAACAAGGAAATCAAAAGGATATTTGGTTATTCTGATGAAGAGGCGTTAGGTCAATCTTTTTTTGATTTACTATCGCCTGAAGAAAGCTTTAGGAAAAGCTTTAATGCATGGAAGCAGAATATAGCTGTTACTAATTTTGAAGAAGAGGGAGTTTTCAAAACCAGAGAAGGGCAAGAAATAGATCTTAGTATAAATATTAGTGAAAATGAAGAAAAATGGTATGCTACCGCCCGAGATATTTCTAAAAGAAAATCTGTTGAGCGTAAGCTTAATAAAGAAAAGATTTTTCAAAAAAATGTTTTAGAAACAGTAAATACTGGGATTATAGCTTGTGATAAAAATAAAAATCTTACCTTATTTAACGATAAAGCTAGAGAGTTTTACGGAATTTCTGAATCTACCGTACTACTGAATAAAGATGCAACTTATTACATAGTTGAAAAGAGCGGGGAAAAGAAAAAAATATCAGAAAACAAACATCCAATTTCTAGGGCGTTAAGTGGTGAGGAAATTACAAACCAAGAAATTGATATTATAATAAAAGGTCATCCTGCCCGACACGTTTTGGTAAATGGAAAACCCATCAAAGATCAATATAATTAGATACAAGGAGCCGTTGTGGCTCTTCATGATATAACTGAGCTAAAAAGGGAAAAACAAATAACTGAAGATATAATTAACTCACTGCCTATTAACTTTTTTATGTATAACGCATCTGGAGAGGCCGTTCGTTGGAACTACAATGTACTGGAAACGACTGGATATAGTAGAGATGAAATTAGCGAACTAAAACCAACTGACTTTTTTGGGAATGATGATAAACCTCGAATAGAAAATTATTTTAAAAGGGTTATAGACGGGGAAAAGGAAGTAATAGAAGCAAACTTGATAGATAAAACCGGTAAGAAAATACCATACTTGTTTAATTCTTCTGTGATGCATTCTGGTGAAGACACTTTTTTACTAGGAACAGGTCAGGATATTTCTGTTCAGAAAAAAAACGAAAAAAAGCTCCAAGAATTATTAGCACATTCAGAGACATTGTTATCAGAAATACACCATAGGGTGAAAAATAACTTGGCTGTAATTTCAGGATTGCTTCAACTACAGTGCTATGAAATTGAAAATAAGCAAGCTCAAGAAGCGTTGTTTACGAGCCAAATGAGAATAAAGTCGATGGCAATGGTTCATGAAAGTTTATATGAGTCTGCCAATTTTTCTAATATAAATTACAGAGACTATCTTACTAAGTTATTGAGATCTGTTGAAGATGCTCTGAAAAAGCCGGATAAAGTCATCACTCTTGAAACTGATATTGATGATGTAGATTTAAACATAAATCAGGCCATTCCTCTCTCACTAATTATAAATGAATTGGTTTCAAATTGCTATAAGCATGCTTTTGAAGGTAGAGATAAAGGGAAAATAAAAGTGAGTGTTTTAGCAGGAGATAGAATAACATTAAAAGTAGTTGATAATGGTATAGGAATACCAAGCAAAATTGAACTCGAAAATCAAACCAGTTTAGGCTTTACACTAGTAACAAACTTATTGGAACAACTTGAATCAAGTTTGGAGATTAACAAAGTTAATAAAACCGGCCTAAGTATGGAGTTTAGTTTTAAAAAAGCTGAGGTTTCGGGTTCCGGTAGCACTTATAATTTAAAAAGTTGATAGATCTATTCCCAAACAACCGTAGTTCCTTCATCCTTACCATCCACTACAATCTTCTTGAAATTCCCTTTTGCGTTCATATTGAATACAATAATCGGGGTATTGTTTTCACGGCAAAGAGTGAAGGCGGTTAAATCCATTACAGACAATCGTTGTTGTAAGACGTCATCACCTGTAATTCGGTCGTACTTTTTGGCGTCATCGTTTTTCTCAGGATCAGAATCGTAAATCCCATCAACTCGGGTTCCTTTTAGGATTACATCGGCTTCAATTTCTATAGCTCGTAAAGCACCGGCTGTATCTGTTGTGAAGTAAGGATTTCCGGTTCCTGCTCCAAAAATTACAACGCGACCTTTTTCTAAGTGACGAACTGCTCGTCTACGAATAAAAGGCTCGGCAATAGCTTCCATTCTGATTGCACTCATCAGGCGAGTTTGTACGCCTTGTTGTTCCAGTGCATCCTGTAAAGCCATGCTGTTGATCATAGTGGCAAGCATGCCCATGTAATCACCCTGAACTCTATCCATTCCTTCAGTGGCACCTTTTACCCCTCGGAAAATATTTCCACCACCAATAACCACACAAACTTCCACGCCTTCTTTTTGTACACTTTTGATCTCCTCAGCATATTGTGTGAGAACATCACCATCAATTCCATGTCCCTGAGTTCCTAAAAGTGCTTCACCGCTAAGTTTTAAAAGGATGCGCTTGTATTTGTTTGCCACTGTAGTTGGTTTTAGAAATTATAGATCAAAAAAAAGGCTGTTTTGAAAATTCAAAACAGCCTTAAGGTAAAGAAAATTTGATTAAGCCTCTTCGCCTAATTGAATTCTGTGGAAGGACTTAATAAGCGGAGTGTTATTTTGCTCCAGGTATTGTTTTACGGTAATTCCGTTATCCTTAACGAATTTTTGTTCCAGTAAAACACGCTCTTCGTAGAATCTGCGAAGTTTACCCTGAGCAGCTTTTTCAGCGATCTCAGCAGGCTTACCTTCGTTGATCAATTGCTCTTTAGCAATCTCTAATTCCTTTTCTACAGTAGTTGCGTCAACTTCATCACGAGTAACGGCAAGTGGATTCATTGCAGCAACTTGCATTGCAACATCGCGAGCAACATCTTCATTAGTTATCTCGCCTTCGAACTCAGCTAAAACGCCCAGTTGATTTCCAGCATGGATGTAATCAATGATAGAACCTTCTGTAGTTATAAGAATGCAGTTAGAAATCTCGATCTTTTCACCGATCTTTCCAACCATTTCTTGCAGGTGGTCTTCAATTGATCTTCCGTTTACATCAGCTTTAAGAAGGTCGTCGATATTATCGATATCACCTTCGTAAGCAGCATTCAAGAAGCTGTCAGCTTGTGCCTGAAAATCTTCGTTACGAGCTACGAAGTCAGTTTCACAATTAACTTCAATAGCTACAGCTTTTTTGGCGTCATCGCTTACTCTTGAAAGGATTAATCCTTCTTTAGCATCACGGTCAGCGCGCTTATCAGCAACTTTTTGACCTTTCTTGCGAAGCAATTCAACAGCAGCATCAAAATCGCCATCTGTTTCGGACAATGCTTTTTTGCAGTCCATCATGCCCGCTCCGGTCATGTCTCTTAGTTTTTTTACGTCAGCAGCAGAAATACTCATTTCTCTGAATAGTGTTTTTGAAAGTTAATATTATTCTTCTTCGTCAGTAGACTCTTTAGCTTCAACCGGTTCTACAGTTGGCTCTTCTTTTTTCTTAGACTTCTTTTTACGTGACCTAAGTTTTGTTTTCGCTTCAGGAGTGTCGTCCTTGTCGCCATCTTTTGATTCAGTAGCGGCTTTTTCCATTACTTCTTCTTCCTGATGTGCTTCTCTTTCAGCAGAACCTTCAATAATAGCATCTGCAATTTGAGTAGAAACTAACTGTATTGTTCTTGCTGAATCATCATTACAAGGAATAATAAAATCAGGAACGTCTGGATCACTATTAGTATCAACCATAGCGATTACAGGGATGTGAAGCTTAATCGCTTCGTTTACTGCAAGGTGTTCTTTAATGATATCAACAACAAACACTGCGCCCGGAAGACGTCCCATGTTTGCAATACCACCTAAAGTGTTTTCTAATTTTTCTTGCTCACGATCAATCATTAAGCCTTCTTTCTTGGTAAGCTCGGCCAATGTACCGTCTTTTTTCATGCGTTCAATTTCTTCCATACGGCTGATACTTTTACGAACCGTTGAGAAATTAGTTAGCATACCACCTAACCATCTATGAGTAACAAAAGGCATTCCAGCTCGGATCGCTTCTGTTTTGATGATTTCTGTTGATTGCTTTTTGGTACCTACAAAAAGAATAGTTTTACCGGCTCTGGAAAGCTTTTGGATTTCATCAAGAGCATCTTGTAAATAGCTTTGAGTCTTTTTAAGGTCAATGATATGAATGTTGTTGCGTTGCATAAAGATGAAGTCTTTCATCTTTGGATTCCAACGACGAGTCAGGTGACCGAAATGTGCACCGGACTTTAATAGTTCTTCTATAGAAGCTGCTTTAGGCATTTTATTAAGATATGTGTTTAGGTTAATCCGCTATGTGGGTCAGCCCCAAAAACCAATCCCGATTCAAGATCGGGACACCAGGTCTTGAGTAGCCACATATGTGTGGTTTAAATTTGTTTGTAAACGTAAATATTAACGCTTAGAGAACTGGAACTTCTTACGTGCTTTTGGTTGACCGTACTTCTTACGCTCTACCATTCTGTCATCACGAGTAAGTAATCCAAAACTTTTCAATACGTCATGAACGTCTTCGTTTTCTCCATCCAAAGCGCGGGCAAGTGCATGTGAAACTGCTCCGGCCTGACCTGACTTTCCACCGCCGCGTACTGTAATCTTGATGTCGTACTTGCCGTCAAGTTCAGTTACGTTAAGAGGCTGTGTTGCTATGTTTTGCATAGCTTTTACAGGCAGATATTCTTCAATGGGTAATTTGTTGATTAAGAATTCACCTTTTCCCGGCTTTATGTATAAACGCGCCGTTGAGGTTTTTCTTCTTCCGATGTAATTAGCTTGTGCCATGTTATAAATCGATTAAAGCTCGATGATTTCAGGGTTCTGAGCTGCTTGGTTATGAACTGGTCCTGCATAAACTCGGATGTTCGTCAATAATTGACGACCAAGCTTAGTTTTAGGAAGCATTCCTTTTACAGCTTTCATTACAAGAGAGGTAGGGTCTTTTTTCAACATATCTTCCGCTGTTGTAAAGCGCTCACCACCAGGGTAAAAAGTGTGATGAAAATATGTCTTATCGGTCATTTTTTTACCGGTCAACTTCACTTTTTCTGCATTGATAACGATAACATTGTCACCGGTATCCATGTGCGGAGTGAAAGTTGGCTTGTTCTTGCCTCTCAAAATTGATGCTACAACACTACTCAAGCGGCCCAATGGCTGGTCTTCAGCATCGACCAAAACCCACTTCTTTTCAATGTCCGAAGGTTTTGCTGAGTATGTTTTAAAACTTAAAGTATCCACGATTAAACTCGTTTTTGTGTTTTCTTGGAAAGTCGAAAAAGATAGGGGTAATTCTGCTATGTATCAACATCTAATTATATATTTAATTTCGAAATTTGATTTAAAGCAATTAGAGCGGGGTAAAAATAAAAAACCCCAAAAGATTTTCTCTATTTGGGGCTATGATGACTTAAAATCGAGTAGATTAAGCTTCAACCATAGTGTTTTTTACATCCCAAGCTTTCTGGGTTTCTTCAAGAGCTTTCTCGGCAATTTCATTTGAATTTTTAGATTCGTCCGATAATTCATCAGCGACTACAAAAGGAATAATTTGACTACACTCTGTAATCAGTTGCGCAATTCGGGATAAGCTTTCCTTTGCAAAGTTTGCCAGCCTTTCTCTTTCATAGGTTAGTGCCGCAGTGTAAAGCATAGTATATCCGCTCGCCATCATACTTAATGCAGTGTAATCATCACGGAGGATTTTCGAAATAGGGTCTTTTCTGAGAGAATCTACATTACCGGCGATAGTACCAAACGCAGAAGCGATTTTATCTTTAATTTCATCTGTGGTAGAATCGGAGACCAAATCATCAAAATTTTCAAGTTCATTTATCTGATTAGTAACGGCGATATCTATGTTATGAAGTAAATCAACTGCTTTTGGATTAGTAACAGTTTCAGATGTTTTTTGAGATCTTATTGCGCTTAAAAAGTGCTTGTTATAGGTTAGAAGGTCGTTTGTATAAGTACTCAATTTCTTCATAGTATAATTTTGTATTGAAATTATTTCACTATCTAAAATGAATTTTAGCCAATAATCATTCAGATTTAACCCAAAGGACTACTAATAAGTGTTATAAATGATATTTATGAAGGCAAGCTGAATTAAATTTTGGATAAGTATTTATCTATATTAGTTGAAGCGAGTCAACATAGATGTTTCCAACGGTGATTTTTAAAACCTTTAGAATGCCTTGTAAAAAACTACTTCCGGTCCTTACGATTTTATTTATTTCGTTTTCACTTTCATGTTCCGACCTCTTCAATAACGAGCAAGAAGACCCATTAAGGTTTGCTGAGGAAGAATATTTTTATGAAAATGGAGAAAGGGTTTATGTAGAGAGAAGCCTTGATCTCATATTACCTTTCCTGAAATTTGAAAGCGATACAGATGAGAAAAGATTGTTTTTGGATCTGATTTCGGAGTATAATCTTCAAATTTTTGAAAGAGAAGATTTTAATGAAGTAGATTTTAATCTTCTGTACTCAAAGACTGATAGTGCCTTAAATTGGGTGGATTTTGGTGATTTTGTTTACAAAATTCCAAAGGGTGAAAATCCGGAATTATTTTATACCAATACCAAAACAATTGAAAATTTCGGAAACAACGAATTGTTAGAATATAGTACTCCTGTTTATAGAGGAATTGAAAGTAAAGAATGGATTTATGTTGGAAATAGGCTTTATATCGTAACAGAGCCGGAAAACCAGATTCCTGAAGAAACAATTTCTAAATACAGTCTTGAAAAGAGAGATAACTATGTAAAAACCACAAAAGTTTTTGTTATGAAAGATATGATTACGTTTAAACCAATTGAAACGGTGAGGCTTATTTACGAAGAAGATGTCTATGAGAATGTGCGTCCAAGCAGATTGTTTAGATTCGGAATACTTGACTAACTGATGGATTGTTATCTAGGAATATTCCTAATGAATCAGTTCTATTTAATTTCCTGAATTTTCACCATTTTTCCGATCAACTAATAAACTCACTATGTTCAAAGGATTACGAACTGTAATTTACCCTGCTCCCGATCTGAAAAAAGCCAAAGAATGGTACACTGCAATTTTAGGAATTGCCCCCTATTTTGAAGAAGAGTTTTATGTCGGTTTTGATGTAGGAGGCTACGAACTGGGATTACAACCTGATCGTGTTCCCGGTACAGTAGGTTCCATTGTATATTGGGGTGTTACTAACATTCAGGAAACATGGAAGAAAGTGATTGAATTAGGAGCAACTCCCGATGAAGAAATCATGCATGTAGGAGGAAATGTGTATGTGGCAACAGTAATCGATCCCTTCGGAAATCTCTTAGGTATTATCCAGAACCCAAATTTTGAAGCTAAAGAACAATAAATGTATAAAACCATTGGCCTTGCCAAAGAAATCGAATCTCCTGAAAACCCCGGAGCTCTGGAAAAAAGAGTTGCTTTAATTCCTGAAGATGTTAGAAAATTGGTCGATTTTGGCTGTGAAGTATTCGTTGAATTCGGAGCCGGAGAAGGAGTTGGTTTTTCCGATGAAGAGTACATCGAAGCCGGAGCAACACTTCAGGATAATGAAGAATTATATAAAGGGAAAGATCTGGTTATAAAATTCAAAGGTCCGGCGATGGAAAGCATTCCATTAATGGAACCGGGAAGCACCATGTTTTGTATGGCTCATTTTAGTTCGTTTCCTAAGCGAGCGAAGCTTTTAGAAGATTCAAGGATTAATATTGTAGCGATGGAATATGTAGTTCAATCTCCGGAAAAGATTCCGAACGATCTGATTCTTGGACTGATGGCGGCGGATAATTGCCTTGAAAAGGATATCCGGAGAGCAGGTGTAAGTGGGGTTGAATTTCATGTGATCGGATACAGTGAAAGAATGAGTGGTGCGGTCAGGCGATTCATGGATCATTCACCAAAGAATTTAATGCTGCACCCGGCGGATGTTAGTTTTGAGGAACTAGGCTCATTGAACAGAAACTCTGTAATCGTTTATGATTCTTTATCTTTTGATGATCTAAACAAAATCATTCCAAAAATAAAAGAAGGAAGAGTATTTGATATCCATTCTTTTGTGAAAGATCATGGAAAAGAAGCGTTAAGCTATTATCGTAAAGTGAACCCGGCTCCTAAATTCGGAAAAAGAAAGATCGAGGCTTTGCACGAAACAGGACGCGCAGGTGCCCGATATGGTTTGGAGCTTTTGAAAGAACAAAGCCCAAAGAAAAAATCTCCTCAAGATGCGGTTGCTGTAATTCTTGGTTACGGAAATGTAGGAATGGGAGCGATTGATGAATGCTATCGAAATGGGGTAAGAACCATTCACGTGCTTGGTAAAGATCAGACTCAGAAAGGAATTATAGAAGATTATCTTAAAGATGGAGATCTGATCATAAATGGAGCCGAACAGCCGGTTCACTTGCGAGGAGTAAACTATCTGGTAACCAAAGATCATGCTAAGAGTTTACTTGAAGATGGTAGTGTTGTCATCGATCTGGTTGGCGGAAGTGCCACAAATAGAAGCGCGGTAGAAAATGTAATCGAATGCACTTACCTGACTGATCCCTACTTTGAGGAAGATGGAATTCTCTTCTCAGCATTATGGGGCTGGCCAATGATGGGATTTATGCGAGAAACTGCCATCAAGTACAGCGGACAAATTGCAGATATTCTGATTGGAGAAGATAAGTTAATAAACGGATTAGATAATCTTGCAGCCGGTGTAGAGAAGGCTTTAGTTTGTGGAAAGTTTTGATCTTATTGAGGGTGCTTTCTTCATTTTGAATTAATATTCGTCTTTTGTAGAATGGTGAGATAAAATTTCCATCCAATACGTTGCTATGATGCAGTTCAAAAGAATAAAATCAGTGATTCTGGCGGTGCTTTTCCTTTCAACAGGAATAGTAGCTCAGGACAATTCTTCAGGAAATAGATTCTCTCAATGGCTTGTAAAAGATCCCGGTTATTTTGCTAAAGACTTTACTTCCAATCATTTTCTGGCAATTAGTATGACCGGCTTTGGTTTGGCTGCGGTTTCAAATTTTGATGAAGTAAATAGCGCTTATGTACAAAAACGATATCATAAGTCAGAATATCTTAGGCACGTAAATGAGTTTGGGACTTTTAGAATAGTAGCACCATCTTCTGCCGCATTATTTGGGCTTACATTATTAACTGACAACAAGAAACTTCAAGATGCTGCATTTACTTCCTTTCAAGCAGTTCTGAATACAGCTGTAACCGTAAATATTTCCAAGTTTATGTTTGCCAGATCGAGACCTTATGAACTTGATGGGGCATACGATTTTGATTTTTTTCATCCTGGAGAGACTTCTTTCCCATCCGGACATGCTTCCACTGCTTTTGCACTTTTTGTACCTTGGGTAGCTTATTATCCTAATGTAGTTACTTACTCATTACTTGCTATTCCATTAAGCACTTCTTTTGCACGAATAGCCGAAGGAAAGCATTGGCTTACTGACGTAACTGCCGGAGCATTGATCGGCTCGTATTGGGGGATGTATTTATCGAGGCGACATCAAGGAATTAAACAAACTCCGGGGAAAGTGAATTTTACTCCTATGATGATAAACAATGGCGGTGGTGGGATTTCAATTTCAGTGAACCTATAAAGCAAGAAAGTAAGAGTGAATAAAGAGCTGATAAAAAAACTGAACATCAAAGAAGATCAGAGCGTATTGTTGATCAACTGTACTAAGGAGCTGGAGTTTAATTTTGAAGGATTGAATTACCGGACAAACCCCGAAAAAAAGAATAAGTATGATTCCGTGATCATGTTTACGCATGATGAAAAGGATCTGAAAAACCTCCTTTCAGATAATATTCAGTTTTCTAAAAAAGACGGTAAGCTCTGGGTAGCCTATCCTAAAAAAAGCGGAAGTATTTCATCAGATCTAACCAGAGATTCTATTTGGGCAATCGTTAATACCCTAAAAATGAATCCAAATAAATTAATTTCAATGAATGAGGATTGGTCGATCATGAGTTTGGCCAAAGAAGGATCTCAAAAAAATCCATCCAAACTCGGGCAAGATCCTCCGGGTGTTGATCGTAAAAAGAAAATAGTAATTCCTCCCAAAGATCTTCAAGACGAACTGGATGCAAACCCTGAAGCAGAATCCTTTTTTGAATCCTTGGCATTCAGCCACAAGAGAGAATATGTTGGCTGGATTCATGATGCAAAAAAAGACGAAACCAGAGAACGCCGAGTTAAAAAAACGATCGAGCTTTTATTGGAAAAGAAGAAGATGAAATAGTGGCGTCAATTACTGTGGGATAACCCCTTTATTTGTAAACTTTAAGGAATTTTCGTTTAACAAGGTTTTTGTCAAGTTCACAAGACACGACTTTAGTCCATTATTCCGACCCGATACTCTGATATTGCTTCTAAGAAGTTTGTTTAGGGCAAAGTCTGAATAGTATTTTTACTGAGAAATAAATATCCATTTTATGGAATGTATTTCTTTATAATCGCTGTTAAACGTATAATAAATCAAAGAACAGACAGCTTAGGGGCAATCAAAGAATTTTATGATCACGAACTATGGAAAGAATTCGATATTCATAGCGCTAGCTTTTTTTATCGGTACAACTCAATTATCAGCACAAAGTAATGAGAAGAATCTTTTTCAGAATGTTGAAACATCATTTACATATACAGCCGATATTTATTCAAATGTTGCAGGTGGTACAGAAACAGGGACTCGTTTTCTGGATAATATTGATGTTAATGTAAGTTTCGATATAAAGAATTTTTCCTTTTTTGTTTATGGTTTAGGAAATCAGGGAAGAAGTATTTCAACTCTTGCCGGAGATATTCAAACCCTATCTAACATTGAGGCCGAAAATTCATGGAGACTCTATGAAGTATGGGTTGAAAGATCTTTTCTGGAAATAAACTCTTCACTACTTGTAGGCTTGTATGATCTGAATTCAGAATTTGATGTGATCAATACCGGACAATTATTTATAAATAGTTCTCACGGAATAGGTCCGGAGTTTGCTTCATCAGGAATATTAGGACCGTCTATATTCCCATTAACATCACTATCTGCACGGCTGAAAGTGAATCCTGTTCCCGGATTGGTCTTTAAGGTTGCAATTTTAGATGGAATTCCTTCCGAACCCGGAAACACAAGAGGTACAACCATTAAGCTAGGCGATGACGACGGAGCATTGTTAGTTTCTGAGCTTTCAATAGCTAAACCGACAATTGATCCATCTTTGAAAAGAGGAGCTGTTGGGGGCAGTCCATACAGAATTGCATTGGGCGCCTGGAAGTATACACAAGAAAGAACGGGTTGGCAGGGAGAGCAGCAATCGGATCAAGGATTTTATGTACTTGCAGAAGCAGAGTTCAACGAATCTTTTTCAGGTTTTACACGATTTGGTATGTCGAATCATAAAATAAATCGCTTTCATTCTTATGTAGGAGCAGGTGTTAATTATCTTGGATTAATTGAAAACCGACCTTCAGATAAAATAGGAGTTGCTTTTGCGCTTCCTTTAAATTCAATGGATTTTCAAGATGTTCAAGAATTCTTAGGAAATGATTACTCAGAAAGTGAATTGAATATTGAGTTAACATACCTGGCTAAAATTTCTAAATATTTTTCACTCCAGTTCGATGCTCAGTATATCAAAAACCCAAACCTGGCTCCTGATATTGATAATGCATTGGTTGTGGGAGCCCGAACAGTGCTTTCATTTTGATCCAATAGATCAAAAGATGTAGGATGAATTCTTTGGTTGTGAACTTGAGGAAAAAAGAACTTATAAGATCTTTTTAGGTAAACAAGGCAAGACTTTAGTCCGCCTGTTAGCAGATGCCTGTTGCCCAGTCCCTCCGGTTAAGTGCATTCTTGTATTAATGTTTAAAAAACTCCCTGTAATAAAATCAAACTTTTTGCTACTAATGTAGTAATCGTTATTATCACGGCACTTTATCCACACACAAGAATATTTATTTATGGAATTATCTCTATCTGGAATTTCGAAAACCTATAAAAACGGTGTAAAAGCGCTCGATGATGTAACTATTGATATTTCTGCTGGAATGTTCGGGCTTCTTGGCCCGAATGGGGCGGGGAAATCAACATTAATGCGAACCATTGCCACCTTACAAGCGCCGGACTCAGGTTCAGCAGTTTTTAACGATGTCAATATTCTTGAGGATAAGATAAGTCTTCGTAAAACCCTTGGATATTTGCCACAATCTTTTGGTGTGTATCCAAAAATGAGTGCTGAGGATTTGCTGTTGTATTTCGCTCGATTGAAAGGAATTACGGATAAAAAAGAACGCGAAGCGATTGTCCAAACCGCTCTTGAAATTACCAATTTATGGGAAGTTCGAAAGAAAAATGTAAAGGGATATTCCGGGGGAATGAAACAGCGTTTCGGAATAGCACAGCTCCTTTTAAACAGCCCGAAGTTGATTATAGTAGATGAACCGACTGCGGGTCTGGATCCTGCCGAAAGGCATCGTTTCTTAAATGTACTTCGGGAAATCGGAACTAATAACATCGTGATCTTTTCTACACACATTGTGGATGATGTAAAGGAATTGTGTACGGATATGGCAATCATGAATGGCGGAAAGATTCTGAGCCACCATACTCCAAAAGAAGGTGTTGATCGGCTTAACGGTAAGATATGGACGAAGAATATTCAACGGGAAGAACTTGAAGAGCACGAAGCTTCCTACAATGTGATCTCATCAAATTTCAATCAGGATAATTCATTGAATATCAGAGTTCACAGCGAAATACAGCCTAACGAAAGCTTTGCTTCAAGTAGCCCTGAGTTGGAAGATGTATACTTCGTAACCCTTCACAAAGACAGCGAAGTAGTAGCTGCTTAAGAAATCATCACTATGTTCTATTCTATTTTCTCATTTGAGATTCAGTATTGGTTTCGTAAGCCTCTGTTCTATATTTATTGCGGAATCATGTTATCCCTTTCCACATTCACTATGGCAGCAGCTGCAGGTATTTTTGAAGGGATAACGGTCACAATAAATTCAATTGTCATTGTGAATTCAGCAATTGCGATAAACGGCTTGTTGAATGAAATGAATGTGATCATGTTTTTCTTGCTCCCTTCAATTATTGGGGGAACTATATTCAAGGACTTCGACAACGAAATGCATTCAGTTACGTTTTCCTATCCTTTTAAAAAGTGGGAATATCTGCTGGCGAAGTTTTTGAGCGGGCTGACGATAACCATTATTGTAATGCTTTTTGCCGCAATTGGTATCATGCTAGGCAGTGTACTTCCGGGAACCAATCCAGAGTTACTCGGGCCTTTTGTGTTGATGAACTACGTGCAGTCATTTATCTATTATCTGATTCCTAATTTGATTTTTTATGGAGCCATAGTTTTTGCCGTTGTCACATTCGCAAGAAATGTCAGCGTTGGTTTTATAACGGTTTTGGCTTTGATCATTATTCAAAGTTTGGCTGCGGTTCTTACCCAAGACAGTGATAACAAGATTCTTTCAGCTTTGCTGGATCCTTTTGGCGCACAGGCAAACAGCTATTACACTGAGTACTGGACGATCTATGAACGCAATGAAAATCCATTGCCGTTTGGTGAAATTATTCTTTATAACCGTTTGCTATGGACAGGAATCGGGCTTCTGATCTTTGGGTTTGTATATCGCACTTTTAGTTTCGATCAAGAAGCATTTTCTTTTAGTTTCTTCAAAAGAAAAAAAGGAAAGGCGGTTACCAAAAAAAACTTTGGAAGTGTAATGGCAGTGAAATTGCCAAAAGTGAATCTGGATTTCTCATTTGTTGAAAATCTGAAGATGGCGTGGGTTATTTCAAATCATGATTTTAAGTATATCGTGAAAAGCTGGGCTTTTATAATCATTACGATATTAGGACTTTTATTGTCATTGGTGACGATATCAGTTAGTGCCGAACTTTACGGCACTAATACACTTCCGGTAACATGGCAGATGTTACTATTCCCCGGGTTGTTTTTTGGTTTGTTCATTAACCTTCTCACGTTCTTATATGCAGGAATGTTAATTCATAGAAGTCGGACAGATAAGATCGATCAACTAGTGCATTCTACACCAGCGCCAAATTGGGCAATTCTATTATCAAAGTTCTTTGCCTTAGTAAAAATGCAGGCGGTGCTTTTGCTGGGAATAATGTTCCTTGGAATAGGAATTCAAATATTCAACGGATACTACAACTTTGAAATTGGCCAATATTTATTTGAACTATTTGGAATCAACTTGGTGCATATTGGTATTTGGGGACTATTAGCAATTTTTATACACACGCTTTTCAAGAATTTCTACATCGGGTTTTTCCTGCTATTGATTTTATCGATTGGTTTGAATTTTATAGATCAAATTGGTGTAGAGCAGATGATATTCAAATTCAATCAAGCTCCGGGTACTGCTTATTCTGATATGAACGGATACGGTTCCAGTCTTTCGCCGTATTACATTTATAAACTGTATTGGTTGTTGTTGGGAGTTGTTCTCTATGTGCTTTCTATTATCTTTTTCCGGAGAGGGGTACCTGATTCCATTAAAGAGCGTATCTCTGAAGCTAGAAAAGCATTTTCTCCTGTGCTTAAAGCAGTTTTCTCTTTGTCTCTTATAGGGTTTATTTCTATGGGGTCATGGATCTACTATGTGAATAATGTTGCAAACGAAAACGTGTCTTCAAAAGATCTGGAAAAAAGATTAGCAGATTGGGAAAAGAACTACGGAAAGTTCGAGCATATTCCTCAGCCTAGAATTATAGATGTAAATGTAGATCTGGATATTTTTCCTGAAAGCAGAGACTTCGAAGCCAGAGGAAAATATATTCTAAAAAATAAAACAGCTGTAGCTATAGATTCCATTCACGTAGATCATGGAGGTTTCTTAACAGAATTCAGTTTCGAAAAACCTTTTGAATTGGTTTTGGAAGATGATTCCATGAATTACGACATCTACCAATTAGCGGAAGCTTTACAACCGGGAGATTCAGTTGTTTTTACTTTCAATATTTCCAATAAACCGAATGGAGTTTTCAGAAATAACTCACCGATCAGAGGAAATGGGACATTCATTAATAACAGTATATTTCCACGTATTGGATACAATCCTGCAAGTGAGCTGAGTGGAGAAGAATCGCGTGAGAAGTTCGGTCTGCCTCCAAAAGAACGAATGGCATCGCAAACAGATTCTGTAGCCTTACAGAACACGTACATCGCTTACGATGCGGATTGGATCAACTTTGAGACAACCATAAGTACTTCACCGGAACAAATTGCTATCGCACCCGGATATTTGCAAAAAGAATGGACGGAAAACGGTCGGCGTTATTTCCACTATAAGATGGACAGCAAAATGTTGAATTTCTATTCATTTATTTCGGCAGAATTCGAAATTGCAAAGGATTCCTGGAATGACATTGCCATTGAAGTGTATTATCATGAAGATCATGACTACAATATTGATCGGATGATCAAAGGTGTAAAAAGATCACTGGATTACTATACCGAGGAATTCAGTCCTTATCAGCATAAGCAAGTTCGGATTATAGAATTCCCGAGAACCGGTGGAGGATTTGCTCAATCGTTTGCTAATACCATTCCGTATTCTGAAGCCATAGGTTTTATAGCTAAAGTAAATGAAGACGACGAAGATGGAGTTGATTATCCATTTAGTATTACGGCGCATGAAGTGGCTCATCAATGGTGGGCACATCAGGTGATTGGAGCAAATGTTCAGGGAGCAACGGTGATGAGCGAAAGTATGTCAGAATACAGCTCATTAAAAGTGCTTGAGAAGGAATACGGCGAAGATAAAATGAGAATTTTCTTGAAGGATGCTTTAGATAGATATTTATTGGGAAGAGCGACGGAGTCCAGAAAAGAAAAACCATTGATCTATAATGAAAACCAACAGTACATACACTACAATAAAGGATCATTGGTTCTGTATGCCTTAAGTGATTATATCGGTGAAGAAAATATGAATGCTGCTTTAAGTCGATACATCGATGCGGTAGCATTTCAAAATCCGCCGTACACTACTGCTACAGAATTCCTTTCTTATTTAGATGAAGCCACACCGGATTCACTGAAATATCTGCTGGAAGATATGTTCAGAACTATCACTTTGTACGACAACAGCGTGAAAGAGGCTAGTTATGAAGTACTTGAAGACAGTACATTTGCTGTAAATCTGGAATTCTATACTGCAAAATACAGAACCAACGAAGAAGGAAAGCGCTCCTATAAAAACGCCGAGGGAGATAGCCTTTCTTTAGAGGTGGAAAGCAGACGTCGTCCTATTCAATCATTACCACTCGGCGACTGGATCGATGTTGGGATTTTCGGAGTGGATGAAGACGGCAAAGAAACGGTGTTGTATTTGAAAAAGCACAAGATTTCAGAAATCGAAAATTCCATTTCTATTGTGGTTGATCAAAAACCGATATCAGCCGGAATTGATCCATACAATAAATTGATTGATACGGATTCAAACGATAATAAAAGAGTACTGAAAGAAGCAGAGCCGGATAATTCCGGAGAATAACTTTTCTAAATTTATCAATAGTTAATATTTAAATATTTATCTGTTCAACTTTGGAAAAGTAATAAATAAGGTTATTCCGCAGCGGATGCTCGGAATCTCATGTTTAATAAAAATCTAGATCTCCTGCATGCGCCGGGAGATGACTGATTTACAAATTGTATTTTCCCATGTCTCAAATCCAACAATCCACTTTTGATTTTCTTAATCAGCTAAAGGTGAATAACAATCGCGAATGGTTTGAAAAGAACAAGGAAAGCAGATATAAATCTGCTCATGAAAATATGATCGAGTTCATGGATGCTTTGATCAGTGAGATGAAGAAAGTGGATAATATTGAAACCATCTCAGGTAAAAAATCACTGTTCAGGATTTACAGGGATGTTCGTTTCGCAAAAGATAAATCTCCATACAAACCATATTTTGGTGCCAGAATGAGCAGGGCCACGAAATGGCTTCGAGGCGGGCATTACATTCATATCGAACCAGGGAATTGTTTTATTGCAGGAGGATTTTTCAGTCCGAATTCTGCAGACTTAAAGCTTATTCGTGAAGATATTGCTCATGACTCTAAACCTCTTCGCGAGATACTTTCGGATTCAGATTTTAAAAAGATTTGGGGAGACTTTGAAGGGGAAGCCGTAAAAACAGCACCACGTGGTTTTGATAAAGATCATCCGGATATTGACTTAATTCGATTCAAACAATTTCACGTATCTCATCATTTCTCTGATGAAGAAGCGCTCTCCGAAGACTTTATTTTCGAGACAGTGAAATCGTTTTTAGTGATCCGACCTTACTTTGATTATATGAGTGAAGTGTTGACCAGAAATCTTAAAATAACCTAAAGCTCAGTATAGGAAGCAGGATCTGCTTTCAATATCAGCAGATCACCTTGTTTGATGACTTCTCCTTTAATTTTAACCGGTTCTGCAATTTTATCCAGAATTCTGTCATTCACTGCATTACCGTTTTTATCCTGAAGAAGGTAATAGCCTACGTTTCCATTGCTATCCTTGACCACAAAAACCGGAGGCATTCCGCCACGAATACAATTTATAGCACAGGCTTTATGGACTTTCAGGTTTCCGGGATTCATGACCCCATAAAAACATTTACTGTCCACGATTTCACCTTTTAAAGTGTGGGTTCCCAGATTTTCCTGAGGCAAGATGGAATTGAATTCAGGAATTCTATCATTATCAAAAGTATGATCGTGGCTGATTGAATTATCCTTTATTTCTATCATGGTTTGATCGTCTCGATAAATCAGAGATCCTTGAAGTTTAACACTCTTTCCTTCTAGTCCCTCTACCATTTTTCCTCCACCAAATTTCCCAAACTGTGCGAGATAGTATTGTGAGTATTTTGGATGCATCCCTGTTTCGCCGGGACGTTCAATTAATATTCTGGGATAGGGATTTTCCATAATGATTCCTTCAAAAGAATTGTATTCACCAAATTCAAAGGTTGAGTCATCGAATTTTTTTTCACTTGAGATCATCAGAAATGAATTAACGCAAACCAGAATCAGTAGTAAAGCAGAAACCCATGAAACGATTTTTCCAATTCCTTTTGGAGCTTTGGGTAGGTAGCCGATATAGAATTCTTTTTCTTTCATATCATTTTTGATCTTTTTGAGCGAAAGCGAAGAATCTTCACATTTAAGAGATTTTTAGATTCCTCATGTGCATTCGGAATGACAAATATGTTACCAACTCTAAGCATTATTATCGTTCTCCAGTTTAACCGGTTCTTGATGAGTGCCGGGAGCATTTGGAGTTGGATGAACCCAAACGTAATCCTCAATTATTTTCACTTTAAAAGTGGGTACTTTTTCGGTGAAGGGTTCTGGGGAAGCTCCATCTTCGGGGCGATATTGAAAACCGTGCCAGGGACAGGTTACATAACCATCCACGATCTTGCCTTCCCCCAAAGGTCCATTTTGATGTTGGCAAACATTAGAAAGAGCAGCAATTTTTCCATCAAAGTTAAATACGGCAACCCGCTCTCCGGATAGTGTTGCTACATGAGCACATTTTTCAGGAATTTCTGAAACGGCGCAGATCTTTTTGTATCCATCGTCATCAATTTCGGAATCAAATTCTTCGTCTTTTGCCTTTTCCTGAAAACCTGCAATAATATGACTGGTAAAAACCAAAGCAACCCCAGCACCTAAAAGTGTATGATAAACACTCGAAACATCAGTTTGAAATGCTCCTAAAATCACATGAATACAAATCAAGGTATAGGCTACATAAACAAGCATATGCAGGGCTTTCCAGATAGGAGCCGTTAAATTTGCCAACCAGAAATCATGACTGGTCGCAGCCATCACAAAGAGAATCATCAGGGCAATGAATCCGAGAGACTGAAATGGAAATTGACTTATGCTGTCATATTCTCCATTGCTGACAAACACACTTATAATTGGATTCAGATCTCCAAATGCATGGAATTGAAGAATGGAAAATGCTCCATGAACCAACGCCATCAAAAACATGGTAACTCCAAGATGTCGGCGATTGTACAACAGCGGAAGTAAAGATGGGAATCGTCGGGAAAGTGGCCCGATCATCAAAATGATATGCAGTAAAACAAAAGCTCCGGTTCCAAAAGCACGAATGATCAGTGTCTCGGCAGTAGCGTTCGGGAAAAAAGAAAATCCGATTCCCAAAAATATTCCGATATACAAAAACACACCAATCAGAATCATCAGATCATAAATCTTTTTTTGGCGATTCCATCCAACGGCTTGATAGGATTGACTCATTTTAAATCCTTTCGTTTTAAAATTTTACCAATACTAATAGTTTCTTTTTTAGAGAGATCATAAAGAATAATAAAAGCAGACTTCAGTTCTGATTCAGATTGAATAGGTATTTCGAGGTAGTTGGTTTCTTTGTTTTGATATTTACCAATCATACGGGCTGAAGATTCTATTTTATCTGAATCTTCTTTACTAAGATAAATTAGAAGATCACTACCAATAGATACTGAAGACCTATCAGAAGTATGTAGATAAAATTTGGAGGTATTTTTTTGCTCGACAATGTATAATTGAGCCAGACCAGTTTTATTCCAACTTATCTGATACTTTGAATGGTCAGTAAAATCATTTGAAGAAAAAGAAGAATAACCAGGTAAATCCTTGTTTGTTAGTTCCCATTTTTCTTGCAACCCAATTCCTGCAACAGATACCACAACAATCAAAATTGCTAAAACAGGAAATAATATTCTATGCCGATGGCGAAGCTTAGAGATCATAAACGATTCTCCTTAGCGGTATTTCGATGCGCATTAGATTCTAGAGGAGGCTCTTGTAATCCCTTTCTTATTCGCAAAACAAACAAAGGCCAAAACACGCAAAGTCCGGGAATGATCAGAAGTTTAAACCCCATAGTTCCATCCTTGGCAGCAGAATCGAGTTTCTTCACTCCCCGGAAAGAAATAAAAATGGAAGCAATCAACCCAATCGCTAAGTAAGTAAAGATCCCAAATATTAAATACTCAATCATATGATATGAAATTTCATCAATTAAACAGTTTACAGGTTCACTTCAAAGCAAATTATCAATCTAAGTGAAGGCCGAGCAATCTCAAAAAGTAAGTATCCGAAAAGGGTAGAGTATTAGAGTAAGGAACTAATAAGCACTTACTCTCTTTAACTTGTTATCTAACATAAACTAACGGAAAATTTTATGAAGAAGACAATCGGACAAATTATGGGTGCAGGCGGGTTAATAGGTGTAATTTACTTTGGGTACATGTATTTCCAAGACTCAGAATCGTTTGAAGCATTCGGAGCTGATGTAGCTGTAAGTACCGGTGATTATGTGCCTGTTCTTATATCAGCAGTGGTAATGCTGGCTGGAGTATTGATCGCAAGATCGAAGTAATTAATAGAAAATTAGATTAAGATAAAAGGAGAGAACCATGTTAAGATGGAGTATTTCATTATTTATTATAGCTTTAATCGCAGCAGTATTAGGATTTGGAGGCATTGCAGGTGCAGCAGCAGGTATTGCTGAAATTTGTTTTTATATATTTTTAGTTTTGTTTGTGCTTTCATTACTATTTGGGAGAAAAAAGAATCCCGTTTAGCATAACAAATAAAATATGGGGTATCAAAAAGCCCTTGAGCAAACAATAGGCGTTCCGTTTACAGAAGGTAACTCTGTAAATATTTTAAAGAACGGAAATGAAATATTTCCGGCTATGTTAAAAGCTATATCCGAAGCACAGGAAACTATTTCGTTTCTTACCTTTGTGTATTGGCAGGGCGATATTGCAGATGAATTTGCAGAATTTTTCTCCAAAAAGGCGAAAGAAGGAGTTCAGGTAAAAGTTTTATTAGACTCTTACGGTGCATTCCCAATGAGAAAAGAGTTGGTAGATTTTATGAAGGAATCAGGTGTAGAGGTCGTTTGGTTTCGTCCGCTTTCAAGATGGAAGATCTGGAAAATGGATAACAGAACTCATCGTAAAGTGTTAATTTGTGATGGTAAAATTGCATTTACAGGCGGAGTAGGTATTGCTGAAGAATGGAATGGAAATGCTGGAAATAAAAATGAGTGGAGAGATACTCACTTTAAGGTTGAGGGTCCTGCAGTTGAAGGTATAAAAGCAGCGTTTATAGAAAATTGGATAGAAGCAGGAAATGAGCTTGAAATAGCTAAAGAGGCATCAACAAATCTAAAAAAGAGTGGGTCAACGAAAATTCAGACAGTTCGTACATCTGCCTCTGTGAGATGGAGCGATATCGTTTTGTTATATCAGTCTTTGGTCGAATTGGCTGAGAAAAGAATTCTGATTCAGACTGCGTATTTTAATCCTGATGAAAAGTTGGTGGAACTGCTAACTAAGAGAGCAAAAGAAGGAATTGAAGTTAAGATTATTATCCCAGGAAAGTATACAGACCAAAGAGCAACTAAAATAATAGCTGGCGAAAGCTTCGAACGATTACTGGAAGCCGGTGTTCAATTGTTTTACTATCAGAAAACAATGATGCATGCAAAAGTGATTATGATAGACGATGAACTTTCTTGTATTGGATCTGCAAATTTTAATCATCGCTCTATGCTAAAAGATGATGAGATCAATCTGGTACTGATTGACCAAGAAGTTTCTAAAATACTGCGTTCTCATTTTGAAGAAGACCTGGAGAACAGCGAACGGATTACCAACTTCAGATGGAAGAAAAGAGATATGATAAAAAGAGCATTGGAAGTTGTTGTGCGTCCTTTTAAACAACAGCTTTAATCGTTGTTACTTTTCTGATCCTTTCCCAAAAGTAATTTTGTTACCCCACGGATCTACTACTTCAAAGTCCCTCATTCCATATTCCTGATCTTCAGGTTTTGAGATATGTTCAATATTATTTTTTTGAAGCTCATCATAAACCAGATCAACATCGTGGCAAAACACATATAGTAAATTAGATTGAAGCTCTTTCTTTTCTGTTTTCGAGAAATGTATGGAAACAATTTCATCTTTATGTATTACAACATATGAGGCAGGTTCTTCCCATCGAAAGCTAATCGTAAAACCAAGCTTATCCCGATACCATTTTGCTATTTCATCCGGATCATGACAAGGGAAAATTGTCGCAAAATGAGATAAGTTACTTTTCATAATTGTATCTCGGGTTGATTTGTTAAATCACAAAGTTCTTCACTGATCTTCCATAGTTGTTTTGCAGCTTCCATATCCTGAGCTTGTTTACGTGGAGCGACCGCTTTCTTGTTTTTGAAGTAAGCACCATTTACATTTTCAACTTCATCAGAACTTGCAAGATAAACGGTGGTTTCAGCACCTTCTTTGTTTGAAGTCATGAATACCCCAAACACTTTGTAGAATAAGCTTACCCACCATTCTCCGCTTTGACCAAAATTGGAACTAATCACTCCCGGATGCAGGCAATTTGCAGTGACATTGGTTTCTTTAAGCCTTTCAGCAAGTTCTTTGGTAAAAAGAATATTGAACAACTTCGAGTTACCATATGCTTTCATGGCGCTGAAGTTCTCTTTTAACTGAAGGTTTTCAGGATTGAATTCTCCTGCACGGTGAGCGTCTGATGAAACATTAATGATACGCGCATTTTTGGCTGCTTTTATATTCTCAAGCAATAGGCTAGTAAAAAGAAAATAACCGATGTGATTTACAGCAAAAGTTCCTTCCAGTCCGTCTACAGTTTCCCATCGTTCTGAAGCTATAAAGCCATGATTATTAATCAAAAGATCAATTTTTTTATATCGGGAAGCTATTTCCTCGGCTGCTTCGCGTATTTCTTTTTGGCTGGAGAAATCACAAAGTACAATGGCAACTCCTGCATCGTCGACTGAGTTGAGAATCTCATTCTTGGCTTCAATGGCTTTATCTTCATTTCGACAAACCATTACTATATATGCTCCTTTCTTAGCTAGAGCTTTAGCTGTTTCAAATCCAATACCGGAATTTGCGCCCGTAATTACACAAAGTTTGTTATTCATTTCCATAGTTATATCCTTTATTTACTTTTTCTACACGATAATCTAAACTCAAAGGTTCAGAATTCCTTATTTTTTCATAAACTTTATAAATATGATTCAGGAATACCTTAATTCAGTAGAAAAATTTATTGTGGTGGGAGATCGGGTGCTCATCAAACCACGAGATATGGAAACACATACCAGAAGTGGATTAGTACTTCCATCATCTGTAAAAGAAAAGGAAGAAATTC
The DNA here is from genome assembly GCA_965216175.1 of Balneola sp. GTDB lineage: Bacteria > Bacteroidota > Rhodothermia > Balneolales > Balneolaceae > Balneola. The sequence continues at coordinate 3,008,254 of OZ244140.1, read as the reverse complement.
AAAGCGGATATATCGTAAAAACCGGTCCGGGATATCCTATTCCCAATACAGATTTTGAAGAGAGCTGGAAAGCCAACGAAGACACCAAATATATCGGAATGCAAGCCGAAGCAGGTGATTTAGCTATTTTCCTGAAAAGCAGAGCTCACGAAATTGAATTTGAAAATGAAAAGTTTCTGATAGTACCTCACGTAGCTGTTTTACTTCTCATCAGAGATGAAGATTAGAAACAATTTCCAAATGGCTTGATTAGTTGTAGTAAAATGAAACCTACATTAACACTCTTAGTGCTAGTTTTATTTAATCAGAGTTCTTTAGCTCAGAACAGCTCCACAGATTGTGAAAAAAAATATCAAGAGTGGTCTCGACAAGATTCAGTTATTATCGATTATTTTAGTATCCCTAAGATAAATGGGGGAATTAAATCTATATACCAAAGCATTAATTATCCTGAGTTAGCAGCTAAAAGTGGTAAAGAAGGAAGTGCAACCGTTTGGCTTGTTGTAAATAGTGATGGCAGAGCAGAATGTGTTAGATTTGTAAAATTGTCGGATGAGATTTTTAGGTTACCTATTTTAAATGCTGTTAAAAAACAGAAATTCGAACCAGCAAATTTTGAGGAACAATCAATAGATATGGTTTTTCTTATTTCTCTTTTGTTCCAAAAAGAAAAGTAAAACCGGTTTCCATTTATCAATTTATATTCTGATCATTCCTAGTGGATGTTGGATGTTGGATGTTGGATGTTGGATGTTGGATGTTGGATGTTGGATGTTGGATGTTGGATGTTGGATGTTGGATGTTGGATGTTGGATGTTGGATGTTGGATGTTGGATGTTGGATGTTGGATGTTGGATGTTGGATGTTCACCCACTCTTAGGTTTGTAGGGAGCTGTTTCGTCTAAGAACAGCGCTTCATTGATAATTTCGCGAATGGCTTCTTTAGGGATTTCATCTACAGAAGAAAACTCTAAACTTGATACCTGTTTCCTTCCTTTAGATTCCAACAGGCCTTGCTCGTTAGACATCTCATAGCCACGTAAAAAACAGAGTGCTATTTTGCTAGGTTTTACCGGATTCAGATAACAAACCCAGGTATTCTGATAATAGAAAGGAATCTTATATCTGATTTTACAAGTTACAGTTGGAAATGCCATCAGCAACTCATGAAAATAGAGTAATACCTCTTGTTCGTTTCCTTCGAAGCTGTAGATATAGTCTTCAACACTTTTCATGGATAATGGTACTAAATATCAGTTTCAAAAAAAAAAGTGGCTCCCGAAATTAATCGAAAACCACTCTCTTGATGAATAGGCCTCTCTCAACCTAGTTCTTTTTTACTTCTCCACCGTCAATAATATCTGTGTGTACGAAAGGATTTCCTATATAATTGATCACTCCGCCACCTTTAATTTTTCCGTAAAGAAATTTTCTGGCATCCAAACTGATCACTCCACCTCCATCGATAGAAGCGAACATGGAATCTGCTTTAACGGAAGTAAGATTGATGATACCACCGTTTTTAACATTAATATCTTTGATTTTTGGGGCACCAATTACAACTTCAGCTTTGCAGTTCTCAAAACCGTCAGCTTTAGTGAGATGTAAGGTGTTTTCTAAAACACTGGCTTTAAAAGCTTCAACACATAAACCTTCACCGTTTATTTGAAGGGTGTTTTTCTCGCTGTAAAGAACAACAATGTTACCGGCTGATTCAATAGCTAGATCAGCAAAGGGTTCTACCGAAATTTGTTTGGCAACCCAGTCGGCTGGGGTCGTATCATTTGTCTGTGCAAACGGCACCAACAAAGACAATAAGGATAGTAGGATGATTTTCATGATGCACTCTCTGATTCAATAGTTCTTGATAATAGTTATGAATCTTAGACGAGCGCGATGACAGTTAGTTGCGACTCAAGTTGTTAAATAAATGTTAAAAGGGTAATTGAGAATAAAAAATTGGAAATATGTGAACAGGTTATTCTTAATTCACATATTCCCTTATTCCTAATTAATTGCCACCGCAGCAGCTGCAACCACATGGGCTCACAACACAATCACATTCGGTGCAAGTACATTCTGTAAGATATTTCATCGGGATAAAGTTTGGTGAATATTTCTCTGTTTCAATGAACAGGTTTTACCTTTAAGACGCAAGATTCGTAAAAAGATGCACAATTATTAACAGGTGCAGGCATATTTATCTTTGTGTGTACAGTCACTTTCGCCTTTTGAGTTTGTAGCTAGGCAGCATTCTTTAAAATGCTTGTTTAATTGAGCTCTCCCTCTTTGAACTCTGGATTTTAAGCCCGGATAGGATATGCCAATTTGCCTTGCATACTCTTTTTGAGAAAACTCTCCGAGATCGGTAGCCAGAATTGCTTCTTTATAATTTTCGGGCAGGTCTTCCACAAAAAGATGAAGGCAGGTTTCACAAAAAAGATTGAGATCATCATCTTCAAAAAGGTGGTGATTATCATTTATTAATGCCTGTTCTTTTTGGCGAGTCTTTTTTTGTCGATAGTAATCGTAAATGGTATTGCGGGTTACTGTAAACAACCAACTTGAAAGCGAACTCTCATTATTCAATCCATCCAGTTTGGTATGGATCTTCATAAAAACCTCCTGAAGAAGGTCTTTCGCTACCTCCTCATCATTTACACGAGATAAGATGAACGCGTAAATGCGATCACTAAATTGATTCCAAATCTGAGTAGTACTCATTTTTTACTTAATAGACGAAGATTTATTAAAAAGATGCACAAGTCAATGTAAAAAATCATGAACTATAAAACATTGTACTGAAGCTAACGTAGATTTTCGATTCTTATTAAACATTTTAACTCATTACAATTATGAATAAACGAAAGCTCTTCAAAAAAGTACTGGTTTTTATCGTGTTAGCTTTGTCTGCGCAGGCAAGTACACAAGCTCAGGAAAGTGAATACGAATTCTTGCGAGGTACGCTAAACGCTGCCAAAGATTTTACTATTGAAGTTTTTAATGCCATGCCGGCCGAGGATTATTCTTTTAAACCTACAGAAGATGTTCGTACTTTTGCAGCTCAGGCTTATCACATTGCCTATAGCTTAGAGTGGTTTCACAATCAGTTAAAAGGAAGTCCTATTCCATGGGCACCCGGCGACGAGGATTCTATGAATAAGGAAGAGCTTGTTACTTATATCACAGAACAGTTTGAGGCGATGAATGAAACTGTAATGAATGCGGAAGAAAGCGGGCAATTCACAGCGGGGGTTTTAGGTGTGTTGAGACATAACTCACATCACCGGGGACAAATGGTTACTTATCTTCGTATGAATGGAATTACACCACCAACTTATAAATAACCGGAAACCTCAGTTCGATATAAGACATACAGGTTTGTTGACTAGATATCGATGATGTTTACATAAAATGCTTCCCATTACTCGGCCTTTGAACGATGGTCGGAGAAAGAGGACGAACCTTTTCTTAGACCGAAATCAGGTTAGAACATATACCACATTCTGCGAGCGCCATTAGGTTGATCCAGCTGAAGTTGGATCACATAGGGAGCTTTTTTTGTAAGCCAGAAGGTTAAACCTTTATCTGTAGATATTTTGTACGTATCGAATGTCTTGTGGCTTAAAGTCGTAATGGTTTCTTTCTCTTCCATAGTTGCTTTCACTGTTCCTTCCTGATTTGCTCCGGGAAGCCATATCGGTAATTCATAAGTAGAACCAATTTCGAATGGTAAACCGACGAGCAGCATCCCATACAGGTTCCAATCAAACAATGAATTTGAAATATCAACAGTATCCATTTTCATGTCACTGTTCTGATTGCGATTGGAATTAGAAACAATGGATTTCTCCAAAAACTCAAGAAAGCTAACAGAACCTGCAGGATTTACCGCCTGAAACTGCCAGGGCTTCAAGGTTTTGTGTTCCACCATGTTGATCCAGCTGTCAACCAAATTGTAAGAAGGAGAATACAGATCCTGTACTCTATGCAGATACTTTTTCCCGTCAATATTCATTAGTTGTGCATAATCAGTCCAGATAAGTGCATCTTGCGAGGACCCATCAGCATTTTCAACTACCACTTTCCATTTATTGGTGTAAGCTTCGATAAAGCTTCCGTCCATTAATACACTTCCGGGTTGTACAGGAATTACTTTTTGGGAATAAGAAGTGATCGGAAAAAATGCACTTGTTGAAAAAAGGAATAGAATTGAATAGCGCATATCAGATTTTGTTGGTTTATAAAACCTAACCAATCTACTTGAAGGATTAAAATTCAGAGGACAAAATCCGATAGGATTAAGCGGATTTACCTGTTTCTGATCGCCATTTATTTAATTGCGTAAAAGCTTTAACCATTCCGGAGCCGTACCAACTGAACCATTCTCCATTTATTAATTCAATTTTAGAATCGGGGCATGCTTTCTGAATTTCTTCCAGATGTTTTTGTTTGAATGGGTAAGGTTCACTACTCAGCAAGATAAGATCAGGTGATTTTGTGGAAAGATCTTCTAATGAAACCTGTGGGTACCTTTCCAGATCTGAAAACACATTCGTCAAGTCATAGTGAGAAAGAATGGAATCAATATAAGTTTCTTTAGCTGCAACCATCCATGGCTCTTTCCAGATAAAATAAGCGACGGAAAGTGTGTTTGTATCAGGTTTTTGATCAAGTAAATACTGGATATCGGAAATCAAGTGTTGAGTTTTTTCAAAAGCTTCAAAGTCGCTCCCAAGCTCTAAAATAGTTGACAGTGCTTCTTCAATAGTATCAATTTCGGTTACATTAACATGAACTTCCTTTCGGAGTGATTCGACATCTTCTTTCCGGTTTTCTTCGTGATTGGCAATGATATAATCAGGTTTTAAAGAAAGTATTTTTTCAATATTTGGAGTTTTTGTTCCACCGATAATTGGGATGTCTTTAACTTTATCTTCGGGATGAATGCAGAAACGGGTTCGTCCTATCAATCGATCTTCTAATCCCAGATCGAGGACTAATTCAGTGAGGCTTGGAACGAGGCTGATGATTTTTTTAAACACGATATAATTTATCAGTTATTAAAATTTTGTTATGATAACTTAACAGAAAATAATCTAAAATTATTTGACCCACCCTCGTCCCCTCCCTAAAATTAGGGAGGGGTGCTCCGCAGGAGCGGGGAGGGTTCGCTTCAAAGCCGAATTTTAGCTTATTTATTGAGTAAACATTAAGGCAAACAATCATAGTTCATGGAGTTAGGACTTTTTACTTTCGTTGATAACAATCCCGATCCAAAAACGGGAGAGAGATTACATCCCTCCAAAAGATTGCAGAATTTACTGGAAGAGGCAGAGCTTGCAGATCAAGCCGGGTTAGAAGTGTTTGGTATAGGAGAGCATCATCGGGAAGAGTATGTGGCTTCAGCGCCAACTGTGATCCTCTCAGCAATTGCGGCCAGAACAAAAAATATCCGCCTGACCAGCACTGTAACGGTTTTAGGTTCCGAAGATCCTGTTCGGGTTTTTCAGCAGTTTGCGACCTTGGATTTGCTTTCAAAAGGAAGAGCAGAAATTATGGTAGGTCGGGGATCGTTTATTGAATCATTTCCGCTTTTCGGATATGATCTTCAAAATTATGAGGAGCTGTTTGAGGAAAAACTGGGGCTATTGCTTCAAATCAGGGAAAATGAAAAAGTAACATGGAGTGGGAATTTCAGATCAGCCATTGATAACAAGGGAGTTTATCCGCAGCCCATGCAGTCAGACCTTCCGATTTGGAGAGCGGTCGGTGGAACTCCAAAGTCAGCGTACATGACCGGAGCGCTTGGATTACCTCTCGCAATAGCGATAATTGGAGGACGACCTGCTCAGTTTAAACAATTTGTTGAACTGCATAAAAGAGGAGCTTCTGAAAACAACAAACCAATTCAGCCGGTAAGCATAAATTCTCACGGTTTCATTGCAGAGACATCTCAGGAAGCGAAAGACATTGCTTTTCCAGCCTTCAAACAAACAATGGATAAGATAGGGAGAGAGCGCGGTTGGACGCCCATGAGCAGAGAACAATTCGATGCATCCACAACCTTGGAGGGAGCTAATTTTATAGGAAGCCCTCAGGAAATTATAGATAAGATTTTATATCAGCACGAGATATTTGAACACGACAGGTTTTTAATGCAGATGAGTGTGGGAAGCGTTCCTCATGGGAAAATGCTGAAATCCATTGAGCTTTTCGCTACAAAAGTAGCACCTGTAATCAGAAAGGAATTGGGGAAAGAATAATTAATGAGGGCACGGAGATTTCGATATTTTCCAACTCTTCCAGAGTTTAAACAGATTCGTACTTTAGACGCCTGCCTGACCAGCTGGCAGGTTTACGTTCACTGAAATATTCAAAATAATTTTCTCTGCAATCTTTACACAAAAAAATCAGCTAAATCTATCCATAATTCCAATTGCCTGATTTACATATCCACCATTAAATAAATTAGCATGCACGAGAATCGGGTAAAGATTGCAAAGATCTATTCGCTCTTCAAAACCATCTTCTAACGGATATTCCGAGTTATAGCCTTCATAAAATTCTTTAGAAAACCCTCCGAATAATCTCGTCATAGCAAGGTCCATTTCCCGGTGACCATAATACACTGCCGGATCATAAATACTTGCTGTTCCGGTTTTGGAAAACATATAATTTCCGCTCCACAAATCGCCATGGAGAAGGGCAGGTGGTTCATCAGGAAAAAGCTTTTCAACTACGGAAGACAGTTTTTCAATTTTATCACCTGATGAATTTGAGAATTTTCCGGAATCTACTCCAAGTTTTATTTGAGGCTCAATTCGTTCCTGAATGAAAAAGTCTGCCCAGTTTTTATGAGTATGATTTCTTTGCGGAAGCTTCCCGATAAAATTATCATGACCCAATCCGAAGTTATCTGAAGAATTGCGATGTAATTTTGCCAGTTGAACGCCAAAATTAAAATCAGACCCTGAATTAGCTGAACCGGATTCAATCAGGCTCAAGAGAAGAAAATCTTTGCCCATTAAGATCACTTTTGGAATTATAAGTTCGGTGTTTGCATTAGAAAGCAATTCCAATCCTTTAGCTTCGGTTTCAAACATAGAAGCAGGCGCAGAGTCATTCCATTTTAAGAAGCACGAATACCCGTTCTCAAAATTCAGAATAGTAGCCTGATTAATATCACCACCGCTTTGAGAATGAGAGGCAATTATTTTTTGACCTACTTCAGACTCAATCTGGGAAGAAATATGATCAAGAATCATGTTCTACATATTCTTTTAATTCAGCAAGCAGAGCATCACAGCTACGGTTTAAAATCTGAAATACATTTTCAAAACCTTGTAGCCCGCCATAGTAAGGATCAGGGACACTGCCGTCCTCAGGTTTAGGATCAAAATCTCTCATAAGTTTAATTTTATGAGCAAAACGATCTTGGCGATCCAAATCATGAATATTTGAGAAATTTTCTTTATCCATAGCTAAAATCAGATCAAATTCTTCCAGATCAACATAATCAAACTTTCTAGCTTTGGATGGTAAATGTATTCCATGCTTGTTTGCAGTAGCCTGACTTTTGCTATTTGCTCCTTCTCCAACATGATAAGCCGCTGTTCCGGCTGAATCGATATAAAAAAACTGTTCTAGTTCAGCTTCTTTTACTTTATGAATAAATAACCCTTCTGCTGTTGGGCTTCTACAAATGTTGCCTAAACAAACGAAGCACAATTTGTATGGATTTTCTTTTGTAATTGCTCTCAAGTACGATTTCATTTGCGAGATAAAATTTTAATGTTTGAAAAAGATTACCGTTAAGTCCATAGATACAAAATTTTTAAGGGTTTTGTGGAATACATACAAAACTATTAATGAGAACTCAATGCCTGCTTTTTGCTAAGTTTTTGTATATTTGAGGCTTAAAATTATTCTGTGGACAACATATTAGTATGTCGAAAAAGTTTGAAGAAATAAAGCAGCTCAATTATCCGAAAACGGAAGTTGAAACAATGAACTGGTGGAAGGACAATCAGATCTTTAATAAAAGTCTGGAAACCCGTGAGGATGGGATTCCTTTTACTTTTTTTGAGGGGCCTCCAACGGCAAATGGTAAGCCGGGAATCCATCATGTAATGGGGAGAACAGTAAAAGATATGTTCTGCCGATACAAGACACTTAAAGGATTTAAAGTAGAGCGAAAAGCCGGTTGGGATACACACGGTTTGCCTGTTGAGATTGAAGTAGAGAAGGCGCTTGGTTTAGAAGGTCGCTCTCAGGTTGAGGAATACGGAGTTGCGGAGTACAATGCAAAATGTCGAGAAAGCGTTTTACAGTATAAAGATTTGTGGGATGATCTGACCTCCAGAATGGCGTATTGGGTAGACCAGGAAAATCCGTATGTGACTTTCAAAAATGAATACATCGAATCTGTTTGGTGGGCTTTTAATAAGCTTTTTGAAAAAGGGTTGGTGTATAAGGGATATAAAATTCAATGGTATTCTCCCGGTTCCGGAACAGTACTGTCTTCTCATGAAGTAAGCCTTGGTTATAAAGAAGCTCAGGATCCGTCAATTTATGTGAAGTTTAAAGCAGATAATGAGGAAAACACTTATTACCTGGCATGGACCACAACTCCATGGACTACAGTTTCGAATATGGCTCTAACTATCAATCCAAAGCTAACTTATGCAAGAGTAGGATTCGAGGGCGAGAATTACATCATAGCTAAAGACTGTGCAGAACAAGTATTTGGTGAAGGATTTGAGATCCTTGAAGAAATTTCGGGACATGCGTTACTGGGAAGAACCTACGAGCCGATTTTTGAGTTTGCATATGCTAAGTTTGATAAATCAGAAGCGTGGAAAATTATTGAGGCTGAATATGTAACTACTGATGAAGGAACAGGTGTAGTTCATACAGCTCCAGCTTATGGCGCTGATGACTTTGATTCTTGCAAAAAAGCGGGAATCCCGATGTTCAATCCAATTGATGGAGAAGGGAGATTTACTGAAGAAGCTCCTGATTTTGAAGGTCAGTGGTTTAAAGAAGCTGATAAAGAGATCGCTCGTGCGATTAAAGAGAAGAACCTCATGTTCAGGCATGAGACTTGCGTGCATAACTATCCGTTTGATTGGAGAAAAGGCACACCTTTGATGAGTTATCCGGTGGAGTCTTGGTTTATCAGAACTACCAGTGTGAAAGACCGCATGGTTGAGCTAAATAAAAAAATAAACTGGAAGCCGGAAAGTACAGGAAGCGGTCGATTTGGAAGCTGGTTAGAAAATAACGTGGATTGGGCGGTTTCCAGACAAAGATATTGGGGAACTCCGATTCCAATTTGGGTTAGCGACAAAGATCCTGAATATGTGGAATGTATTGGGAGCATGCGTGAGCTTCGTGAAAAGACAGGACTTTCAGAATTGGAAGAAATAGATCTTCACAGACCATATATTGACGAGTTAACATGGGACGCTCCAGACGGAGGAACTATGAGAAGGATTCCGGACTTGCTGGATGTTTGGTTTGATTCTGGAGCAATGCCGTTTGCACAATGGCACTATCCGTTTGATAACGACCATGAATTCAGCTACAATTATCCGGCAGATTTTATTGCTGAAGGTGTGGATCAGACTCGTGGTTGGTTCTATACATTGCATGCTTTGGGAACTATGTTGTTCAACGAAGAAGCTTTCCGAAATGTGATTTCTAATGGATTGGTTCTCGACGAAAACGGCGAGAAGATGAGCAAGTCGAAAGGGAATACTGCAGATCCGTTTGAGCTTATCAATAAGTACGGAGCCGATACAGTTCGATGGTATATGATGAGTAATTCATCACCGTGGGAAAATCTTAAGTTTAGCGAAGACGGGCTAAAAGAAGTTCAGAGAAAATTCTTTAGCACGTTGGTAAATACCTATTCCTTCTTTGCGCTTTATGCGAACATTGATGGATTTAAATATTCAGGGTCCCAGATTCCAACTAACGAACGCCCTGAGATCGATCAGTGGGTAATTTCCAGGCTCAATACTACTATTAAGATTGTAGAAGAGTTTTTGGAAGATTATGAGCCTACAAAAGCGGCGCGTGAGTTGGAAGGATTTGTTGAGGAATTAAGCAACTGGTACGTTCGTAGAAACCGACGCCGTTTCTGGAAAGAAGGAAACACGCTCGACAAGACAGCCGCTTACCAAACGCTATACGAATGCTTAAAAAGTTTAAGTAAAATGATAAGCCCTATTGCTCCATTTGTTGGAGAGTGGTTATATCAGAATTTAAACAAAGTTACAGGGCTGGAAGAAGAATCTGTACACATTTCATTTTTCCCTACCGTCGAAGAAACGGCTATTTTCAAAAAGCTGGAACATAAAATGGATATGGCACGATTGATTTCTTCGATTGTGCTTCGTATTCGTAATCAGATCGAAATGAATGTTCGACAGCCTCTGGCAAGAATTATACTTCCGATTAAAGATGAGGCGGAGCGAGCTGCCATTGAATCTGTAAAAGATATCATTTTAGAGGAAGTAAACGTAAAAGACATCCAGTTTGTGGATGATGACTCAGGAATTGTTCATAAATCCGCGAAAGCAAATTTCCCTGTTCTTGGTAGAAAGCTCGGGCCAAAAATGAAACCTGTTGCTGCTAAAATCGGACAACTTAGCACAGATGAAATTACTGCTTTCGAGAAAAATGGATTTATCGAAATCACATTAGATGATGGCGAGAAAATTCGTTTAGACGAAGATGGACTTGAGATCGTTAGAACAGGGTTGGAAGGCTGGAAAGTTGAAACGGAGCGGGGATTAAGCGTCGCTGTTGACACAGAATTATCTCAGGAATTAAAACTTGAAGGTTTAGCAAGAGAATTCGTAAATAGGGTACAGAGTATGCGAAAAGAAGCAGACTTTGACGTTGTTGATCGAATTTCAATTGGTTTTGAAGGTTCAGAAGAATTGAAAGAAGCAGTAGTTTCTTTGAATGATTATATTAAAACCGAAACACTTGCTGAAGAAATTAAACTAGAAAATTTAGAAATTTCCGATTTTGATAAAGAGTGGGAAATAGGCGAATCAGATTGTAAAATATCTATTCGCAGAACCGTAAATACATAGGTAAAGTTATGGCTGATAAAACAAATACAGAGGAAAGAATATCTCCTTACACTGACGAAGAATTGAAATACTTCCGTGAGATTATTGAAAAAAAGCTAAAAGAATCTGAAGATGAGTTAAATACTTTACAAAAGTCTCTTCGAGAAAGCATGGAAAATGCATCAGATGAATCAGCCTATTCTTTTCATATGGCCGATGCGGGAACAGATGCTCAAGAACGTGAAAAAACGTACGTGCTTTTAAATCGTACACGCAAGTTCATCAAGTATCTGAATGATGCTATGAAACGTATTGAGAACAAAACATATGGTGTGTGCAAAGTTACCGGTAAAAAGATCGCCAAAGGCAGGCTGGAAGCTGTACCACATACTCAATTGAGTATTGATGCAAAACTAAAGCGTAGATAAAATAATCAAGATTTGAATCGAGCTAAACTTACTGCGCTTTTAGCGCCTGCGGGAATTGTGCTGATCCTTGACCAGATCACCAAATACATAATACGAACCTCCCCTGAATTACAGAATAAAGTTCTGATCGAAGGATGGTTACGCCTTTATTATACTCAGAACCCAGGCATGGCAATGGGAATAGATTGGTTGCCTACCATTGTTGTAAGCTCAGTGGCAATACTTGCAGTAACAGGCATACTGATCTATTTGTTAAGATCGATCGAGACAGCAAAAAGAGGCTATCTTATTTTGATGGGAATGATCTTGGGCGGAGCTTTCGGAAATATTACCGATCGTATTTTTATGGGATATGTGGAAGGTAATGGTGGAATTTTAGAAGGGCATGTAGTTGATTTTATCTATTTCAGTCTTCAGATCAATGATTGGACTGTATTTCCTTATATCTTTAATGTAGCAGACATTGGTATTTCAGTATCCATTATATCGCTATTTGTATTTAGTAAAAAACTGATGCCCGAAACTGCAAAGGAAGAAACTTCTGAAGAAAGTGATAAGTCAGAAATTGAAGTATTAGGCGAAGAAAGAAAGATAAACGAGATCGCTGAAAAGTAAGAGTTTTTTTCTAGCTGATTAATTCTTTCTTACCGGATCGTCCAGGAAATCTATACTCGTATCAATAGGAACTTGGTCCACGATTTCAAGCCCAAAGCTTTTGATTCCAATTCTTTTAACGGGATTGTTGGAAAGTAAACGAATCTTAGAAACCCCCAATGATTTCAGGATCTGAGCTCCGATACCATAATCTTTGGAATCGCCTTTTTTGGGATTGTTATTCTCTTCTTTAATCTCAGGACTGCCTTCCTGCATAGTTTTCAATGTTCGAAGTTGATTTACAAGAACCGATCCGCGTTGGTTTCTGTTCATATACAAAACAACGCCGGTTCCCTCTCTTTCAACCTGAAGCATCGCCTGATGCAGCAATTCACTGGTATCATTTAAACGGCTTCCGAAAATATCCCCGATCAAATCCGAAGAATGTACACGGGTAAGTACCGGTTCTTCTTTGTTCCATGTGCCCTTTGTAAGAGCCATATGGATATCTCCCGTAAGATTTTCTTTGAAGGCCCGAAGTTTAAAATCGCCATACATAGTTGGCATATTGATGTCCATTACTTCATGAACTAAAGACTCATTTTCATTGCGATATGCAATTAGGTCTTTAATGGTGATGAACTTCATGCTGTATTTTTCGGCAATTTTAGCCAAATCAGGAACACGAGCCATTTCCCCGTTTTCATTCATGATCTCGCAGATTATCCCAACGGGTTTTAATCCTGCAAGATTAGCAAGGTCTATTGCAGCTTCGGTATGTCCTGCTCTTCGAAGAACGCCACCATCTACAGCTAGCAAAGGGAAGACATGCCCCGGTCGGCGAAAGTCAACAGGTTTGGCATCATCGTTAGCTATTTCACGAATTGTATTGGCGCGATCAGCCGCAGAAATTCCTGTTGTGGTAAGTCGTTTATGATCGATGGAGATGGTAAAATTTGCTTCGTCAGGATCGGCACCATCTGTTACCATATGAGTAAGCTTCAACTTTTCAGCATGCGACTTGGTAACCGGAGCACAAACTAAACCTCGACCGTGAGTGACCATAAAATTTATAGCTTCAGTAGAAACCATTTCCGCAGCCATGAGAAAATCGCCTTCATTTTCACGATCTTCATCATCAACTACGATCACCATCTTGCCATTTTTTATATCTTCAATGGCTTCAGGGATAGTATTAAATGTTATGGAGTCACTCATTTCAGTAAAGCTTACTTTTTGTCTTTTTTGTCCGGTTTGTTCGGATTTACATCATTGATGGCTGATTTCAAAAATCTGATTTTTGTACTTCCACCAACTTCTATCAATACAGAATCATCATCGATTGAGCTTAGAACGCCAATCATTCCTGAAGAAGTAACTACTTTATCGCCTTTTTTCATTTCAGAAACTTTATTCTGAATCTCTTTCTGCTTTTTGCTTTGAGGACGAATAATGAAAAAATAGAAAACAACAAAAATAGCACCCATAAAAATCAGACTGGTGTATCCGCTGCCTCCACCATCTGAAGGTGGTGCCATTAAAAAGAACGTAAGTAAACTCATTAGTAAAAATTTATTGATTAATTAGAAGCACAAAGATACTGCTTTATTGATAGAATCTCATTGTTGAAATGGGGACGAAACTAGATTTTAATAAAATCGCTAATCCTTACGGATTATATAAAACAGAAAAGGACGGTAATTAAGACCGCCCTTTTGAATAAAAAAAAGATCAAGAAGAACTACCCTTCTTTTACTTTCTCAATGTTTTCAAGAAGCCCTTCAGCTTCCTTAATAAGATCGTCAGCTTTCTGTTTTGCTGATTGAACTACTTTGTCGCCTTTATCCTTTGCTTCAGAAACAAGATTCTGCTTTTCTTCTCTGAGTTGATCGATGAGATCATTCAGTTCATCTTTATAATTACTTAGCCGATAAGAAAGACGGTCTCTCGTGTTCTTTCCTGTATCCGGGGCGTATAGAAGAGCCAGTACGGTTCCGGCTAAAGCTCCTGTTAAAATTCCTGCAATAAAGTTTCCTGACTTATTCATAATAAATTCCTCAAATTAAAATTCTTTCTTTATACCTATAACAAGAATAGCTATTCGTAGTTCCAATATCTATTGTTTCATATAAATTAATCTTTGCTAAGAGCAATTTCTGCCTTTTGAGAATACTTTTTTCTAGTGAATAAAGACGTAATCCAATTAATAACCTGCTTAAATCCTACTGAAACAGCCGGAGTGATAAACAGTGTAAAGATCACACCAAAAGCCAATCCACCGATTACTGTTTTAGCCAAAGGTGACCAAATTTCAGCCCCGGCACCAATTTCAAGAGAAAGGGGTATCATAGAGCAAATGGTTGTAATTGCAGTCAATAAAATCGGACGCATTCTACGTTTGCAAGCAATCATAATACCATCCAAAAATTCGGAACCCTTTGTAAGGTCATAAGCCATACCTCTGGTTCTTAAATGCATGTAATCAACCAGTACGATTCCATTATTCACAATTATACCTACGAGCATAAACAATCCGATATTACCGGTTGTGCTAAGTGGCGAACCAAGAATAATCAAAGATAGTAAAGCCCCAAAAATCGCCATTGGAATGCATAACCAGATAACAAACGGATCTCTGAAGTTTTCAAATAATGAAGCCATGATCATAAACATAAGTACCAAAGCAGCCAGGCCAGCAAATAGAAATTGTTGAGCACCTTGCTGTGTTTCTTGAGTAGCTCCTGTAAATTCATAGCGATATCCTTCCGGCATAATTACTTCATTGTTTACATATTCAGTAATTAAAGATCTGTATTCATTAGCATCGCCATCAAATTGTATGCTTACATCTAAAAGGATTTCACGGTTGCGCTTGTTATATGAATCTACCCCTTTTGTTTCAACAAATTTGCCAACTGCAACAACAGGGATACGTTGATCTTCATATTGAAGAACTTCTAGATCAAAAAGATCTTCTCGTGATTTAAGTGAAGTCTTTGCCGTTCTTATTTCAATTGGAATTTCTCTTCCATCAGCTCTAAAATATCCTGCTTGATTCCCCAAAGTCTGGGTTCTCAGATTGTTTGCTACTTCAAGAATACCAGCACCTAATAAACCAACACGATTTCTGTCTACAATAAATTGCATTTCTGGTGTTGGATCTGTTCTTCCATTGTCTACAGAAATAATATTTGGATCTTCAAGTAGTTTATCTTCGATTTGTTGAGAAACGGCTAGCAATTCAGACATTTCAGGACCTATTAAGCTCAATCTTATAGAGCCTCCGCCTGAGCGAAACCCACGTCCACCAATTCGTATTCCTCCACCTTCAACTGATGCACGAACAGTAGCTCCAGGAGCGACTAACTCTTGGCGCAATGATGCAGCCATTTCTGCACTTGTAATAGATCGTTCTTCAAGAGGAACTAATTTTAAGGTAAAACTCCCTCTGTTTGTTTGTTCTGAATAACGGCTTCTACCGATTGAAGATACAACAGTCTCGATTTCCGGCTTATTTAGCAAGATCTGCTCAAAATCATCTAAAACCTGCAATGTTTTTACGAGTTTCGTTCCTTCGGTTAAACTGACATCGACATCAATTTCTCCGGAATCAGTTTCAGGAAAGCCTTCTTTATTAATTCCCTGATAAAGAGAAAAAGTGCCATAAATAATACCAATCAAAGCTAAGGTTGGTATCCATTTGTGTCTGAGAATCCATCTTAGAATAAAACCGTACACGTTTTCAAGCTTATTGATTGCCTTAAACATGAAATTTCTTTTGTTAAACTGATCTCGATCTAAAACCAAGATTGATAAAACCGGTACTAAAATGATAGAAGAAAGGAATGAGATAGCAATGGCAAAGCTTATGGTAATTGCGAATTCTTTAAAAAACACTCCTTGAATTCCTGAAATTAGAGTAATCGGAATAAATACACCTAAAGTTGTTAATGTAGAGCCAAGAAGAGGCCCCACCACTTCATTTGTTCCCGTTAGTGCAGCTTCAAATCGTCGCATTCCATCTTCCATTTTTCGAGCAATGCTTTCAGCTACAACAATAGCATTGTCAACTAATAGTCCAATAGCTAAAGCCAATGCAGAGATGGTGAAGATGTTAAGTGTCAAATCTGCGGCATACATAACTGCGAATGTTGCGGCAATCGAAACCGGGATAGATGTAGCTACAACTAATGAAATACGCCAACCACCCATAAAAATAAGAATCACAAAAATTACTACTGCAAGAGCAAATATTGATGACTGTGATAAATTGTTAATTGAGTCATCGATAGCTTGGCCTTCATCAGAAAGAACTCTTAGCTCAACACCCGGAGGCAGTATATCATTGATGTTAGGTACAACTTCATAAACCGCATTAACAACATCCAGAGTGTTTGCGTCAGAATTCTTTTGAATTTCAATAGACACACTGCTATTGCCGTTTACTTTAACAAGGCTTGTTACTTCTGTAAAACCATCAGAAACATCAGCTACATCTTCTACACGAATTGGAATTCCATTTTCTGAAATCTTAACAATAGTCTTTTTGATCTGATCTACAGTCTCGTACATAGATTCCGCACGCACACTATAACTTATATTTTGTGCTACTACATTACCCATTGGTAATTGAGTATTATTTGAGCTGATTGCGGATTGTAATTCTTCAGGAACTATATTATGCTGGGCTAGCCTCATTGGTGAAACATCCACATAAATTCTGCGCTCCAGTCCGCCTCGGGTATCGGCAGAGGCTAAACCAACAATTCTTTCAAGTCGTGGTTCTACTACATCTACTGCAAGATTACGCAGTTCATCCAGACCTTTTAATCCTGAGTTAATGCTAAGTTGCATAATCGGTCTGTTTTCAGGGTCAAACTGAAAAATAGTAGGTGTTTGAGCTTGTTCAGGTAGCTCTGCTCGAATCTGATCAATAGCTTTCTGAACTTTTAACTCTGTTTTTCTTATGTCGGTACCATCATACAATCGAAGTATTACAAAAGCCCTTCCACGGCTAATTCGTGATTCAAGTGATTCTATACCTTCTATAGCTGAAACAGCTCCTTCAATAGGCGTCGCGATCAAACGATCGATATCTTCAGGTGCTACATTTTGATATCCGGAAGAAACAGCAAGTACCGGAATATTAAGGGTTGGAAATAAGGTGACTCTTAAATTGGTTAAAGAGAAAATACCGAAACCTACTACGATCAGTGTACACATGATCACAGTGATAGGTCGATTTAAAATTCCGTCAGTAAGTGTAAATTTTTTCATAATGGCGCCTCTAAATTATTGAAATACAAGAAATAATTGAATATCTAAATAAATTGTTTTCAAGCAGTAACCTCATCGTTTAGTAGAGGGTCTGTTTTATGAACAGCATCAAATCCCATATTATCTACTCCTTTATTGATAAGGTTGTAAATACTTGGAACTACAAAGAGCATCAGAATGGTAGACATAGTTAAGCCTCCAATAACGGTTCTTGCCATTGGGCTCCACGTCTCAGAACCTGAACCAAGCTCCAAAGCAAGAGGTACCATAGAAAGAATGGTTGTTAAGGCAGTCATCAAAATAGGTCGTAATCTTCTGGTAGCGCCTTTTACAATTGCTTCATGGCGGCTTAAGCCTCTGGCTTGAAGAATCTTGATATAATCAATCATCACAATACCATTATTAACCACGATTCCCGACAGTAAAATCAATCCAACCATAGAAGTCACACTAATCGCAGTTCCTGTAATACCCAAGATTATAAGAACACCGGAAAGAGCAAGCGGAATAGTAAAAATGATGATGAATGGCTCTATCAAACTTTCAAATTGAGAAGCCATTACCATGTAGGTAAGAATTCCTGCGATCGCAAAAGCAATTAATAGGAAGCTAAAAGATTCAGCTTGTTCTTCAGCTGAACCTGCTAATGCATAGCGATAACCATCAGGCCATTCAATCTCATCTAATAAAACACGAGCTTCAGAGGTAGCTGATTTTAGATCAACATTATCTAGTTCTGTGAATATTTCAATAACTCTTTCCTGATTAATACGTGTCACATTAGTCGGACCTGTATAACGTTCAACACGAGCTAAGTTTTGGAGAGGCATCCAATCACCGGATGGTGTTTGAATCTGAATATTCTCCAAGTCTGTTGAAGCTGCTTTTTGTTTAGGGTCGAGTTCAACTTTAACTTCGAATTCTACCCCTTGATCTACAAAGCTTGTTGCAATGCTGCCTTGAACAGCATTGCTGACTGCACTTGCTACTTGATTGGTATTCATGCCTACTAAAGAAATTCTTTCTCTATCCATAATTAAACGGAGTTCCGGGCGACCTTGATCCGCTGTACTGTAGGCACTAATTACACCATTAATTTGTGTAATGCGTTCTTTTACTCCATCTGAGAGTTCTTTCTTAACTTCAGGATCATATCCAAAGATCTGAACAATGAGTCCATTTTCACCATCAGGACTTAATGGATCCTGAATAGTTTCCTGAATATCTACACCCGGAACAATTTGAAGTTTATCGAGAATATCACTTACAATCTCAAATTGAGTTCTATTTCTCTCATCTTGATTTACTAATTCTACACGAACAGTCCCGGTAAATCCACCAGGATTGTCAGCACCTTCAATTCCTTCTTTGTCTCCATAATCAGAAACAATGATTCTGGCTTCAGGGATTTCTTTTTGTATTACACTTTCAACCTGATTGATGGATCTTTCAAGTTCTAATAAACTAACGCCGGGTTCTCTGCTAATTTCTAATGTAAATGCATTCTCATCTACTCTAGGGAAAAACTCTCCCCCAAGAGTATAAAAGATAGGAAGTGTAGCAGCGAAAAAGAGGATAGATACAAGAACGACCAACCCGCTTTTGTGTAACGCAGAATCTAGTTTCTTTGAGTACCAATTCTCCAATTTATCAAGAGTATTGCTAAAAAATAGAGCAATTTTGTTCTGAGCCTCAAATGATTGCTCTCCGTCTTTAAAAAATTGAGACGTCATCATTGGAATGAGTGTTAACGCAACCAAAGAGGAAACAGAAAGAGAAAATGAAATAGTTAAAGCTAAATCACGGAACAAGAATCCTGCGATTCCAGGTACAAATAAAATTGGCAAGAATACTACAAGAGTTGTTAGCGTTGAAATAACTACGGGAACAGCAACCTCCTTAGCTCCCATTATTGCCGCGTCTTTTCTGTCTTTACCTTCTTCACGGAAACGGAAAATGTTTTCCAGAACTACAACGGCATCATCAACAACCAATCCAACAGCCAGAGTTAAACCTGAAAGTGAAATGATATTCAAGCTAAGATCCGCAAAATTCATCACCGCAAAAGTAGTAATGATAGAAACGGGAATTGAAATAGCAATAATTAACGCAGACCTACCACTTCTTAGAAAGGCAAGCAAAATCAGAATCACTAAAATTATTGCTTGAAGTCCGGTTAATAAAAGGTTCTCAATAGAAAGCTTAATGAATTCTGCTTTATTTGTAAGCACTTCAACATTCACATCAACAGGAAGACTCTTCTTTATTTCTTCTAAGCTGCTAATTACTTCATCGGCAGCAACAACTACATTGGCATCGCTTTGGCGATATATATTTATAACTACACCATCATCTCCATTCACTTGAACATTACCTATCGGTTGAGCAATACCATCCTCTACATCAGCTACATCTCTTAGAAAAAGTGTTTGGCCATCTCTGGTAGCAACTACTGTATTTTTAATTTGCTCTACACTTTTAAGTTCGCCCATGGTTCTAAGGGAATAGACAGTGTTACCTTCTGTTAGCTGTCCGGCAGGAACCTGAATATTTTCTGCGTTTAAGCGCGTTGATATTTGAGCAATAGTGAGATTGTATAATCTCATTTTCTCATTATCGATAGTTACATTTATTTGTCGCTCAAGCCCACCCGATGTTTCTGCAGAAGCAATGCCGTTTACTCTTTCAATTCTTTGCTCAAGAATTTGAGTAGCATAAGTTCGTAAGTCACGAGCGCTTCTAACATCAGAGGTAACCGCAAGAACAACTATAGGCTCTTGATTTGGGTCATAACTAAAAACTAATGGTGTTTCAGCATCTCGAGGAATGGATCTAGTTACAAAACCAAGTTGCTTTCGCACATCATTCTCAGCTTCATAAAGATCTGTACCCCAATTGAAGTTAAGTTTTACAACCGAAGCTCCTTGACTTGAAAGTGAGCGAACACGACGAATTCCACTAATACTACCAACAGTTTCTTCAACCGGGCGAGTGATTAATGTTTCGATATCTTCAGGAGCAACTCCTTCGTATCCTGTAAAGATGGTTATAGTAGGAAAGCTAACATCAGGATATAAATTTAATCGAAGTTGAAGAACTCCAAATATTCCAAACCCGATCAAAATCAGGCTGGTCATTAAAAAAGTTATTGGTCGTTGAACAGCTAGTTTAGACAATCCACCCATTTTAATTCCCTGAAGCGTTAGCAGTTCTTACACTATCCATAAATGCCCTGCGCTCTTCTTGGCTCATGTTTTGCATTCTCTGTCTCATTTTTGCGCGGTCTTCTTCACTCATATTTTGGAAAGCGTTTCCTCCTTGTCCGGCTCTGTTACCACCTTGTCGAGCTTGTCGATTTTGGCCGTCATCTGCCACACTTTGACCTTGAGGAGATTGAAAGTTTGAACCTGAAGCAACTCTTATACTTCCGCCATCTTCTAAACTTTGTTGGCCGGTTACTACTATACTTTCTCCAGGTCGTAACCCGGAAAGAATCTCTATTTTATCACCTTGTTCAATACCTAGTTCTAATTTTCTTAGCACTGCAACGGAGTCACCATTAGAAATAAAAACAGAGTAAGTTCGATCAAGTTGAATAGTGTTTGATTCAGGCTCAACGACTGTTTCAACTTTTTCAACAAGTGAACTCCTTTTTATTACAATAGCACTTGGCTTATTTACGATATCGATTACGTTCTCTGTAAGTACACCCGGATAAATCGACGACCCTATTTCAGTAAGCGTAATCACTACTTCACCAAGACCGGTAGTCGGGTCAAGTTGCGGGCTTTTACGTGAGACGACTCCACGGGCAGAAGATTCTTTTTCGTTTGATACTCTTAGATTTACTTCTTGTCCAATTTTAACTGCCTTCCAATCCTGTACAGGGAGATATATTCGAGTCTCATATCCCACAAGATTTGCAACCTCAAAAAGAGTTTGACCAGCGCTGGCAATATCGCCTTCAGCACCGGTTCTTGATATAACTACGCCGCGAACAGGAGAACGAACTTCCGTGTTATTAAAATTTTCCTGAGCCTGAGTTAGAGTTGCTATTGAAGATTGATATTGAGAAACACTGTTTCTGTAAGTAGCGAATGCAATGTCGAATTCGGCTTGGCTGATTGAATTTGATTCAAGTAGTTTTTGTTGACGAGCAAACTGAGTACTGTCTCTTTTAATGGCGACTTTGCTTTGTGCGAGTTGGGCTTTAGCTTGCTGAAGCTGGTCTTTGAAAGTAGCATCATAAATTTTTGCCATTAGTTGACCTTGACGCACTGTGTCACCTAGATCTGAATAAATTTTAACAATACGATTACTCACTTGAGGATTTATAGCCACTATATCCTGAGCTTTAATCGTTCCAAATGATTTTACTTGTTCTGAAATAGACTGTCGGGTAACGGGTTCTGTTTCTACACTGGTTACTCTTCCCCCGCCAGAACCTCCGGCTCCCCAGCCACTGAATCGAGCATTTTGAGCAGGATTAGATTCTTCGGCATCACCGCCACATCCGATTAATAAAAGAGATAAAAGTAAAACTGCTGATAAAATTGATTTGGTCACGTCCGTAGTAGTTGTTTTGATTTGTGAGTTTATAGACAGTAAAGTTCGGTATTTAGTTCACACCATCCATGATCCCCGTGTAAAAAGAAGCAACTAGAAATATCGTTTTACATAATGATTGGCACGGTATGATTTCTTATGTTTAGGCGACAAAACTTCAACAAACTCTCACTACTCCATGAAATTTTTTATAGACACTGCAAACCTCGAAGAAATCCAAGAAGCAAATGACCTAGGTGTGCTTGACGGAGTTACAACAAATCCTAGTTTATGTGCTAAAATTGGAGTGCGTGATTTCGAAGGTCATATCAAAAAAATCTGTGATATTGTTGAAGGTGATGTTTCTGCAGAAGTTGTTTCTACTACCTACAATGAAATGATTGAAGAGGGAAGAAAGATTGCGAAAATTGCTGATAATGTAGTAGTGAAAATTCCACTGATCAAAGATGGGATCAAGGCGATTAAGACTTTTTCAGAGGAAGGAATTAAAACAAATTGTACTCTGTGTTTTTCGCCAACACAAGCTTTGATTGCTGCAAAAGCAGGAGCTACATACATTTCTCCTTTTATGGGAAGATTAGATGATATTTCCAGTGATGGGATGAAATTGATCGAAGATATTGTACAAATTTATGTGAATTACGGATTCGAAACTCAAGTATTGGCGGCGAGTATTCGTCACCCGATGCACGTTGTGGAATGTGCCAAAGTTGGTGCTGATGTTGGAACTATGCCTTTAAATGTAATTATGGGAATGTTAAATCATCCATTAACTGATTCCGGTCTGGCTCGTTTCCTGAAAGATTGGGAAGACCTACAGGCGAGTTTGAAGGGGTAAATGGTACTAAAGTATTTAGTGTTATGGCTTCGGATTTCAGCCATAACACTATAATACCATCGTTCTTTAACACTATTTGTTAAAGTGTTTAATTAATCCAAGAACCAATCTTTGGCAGGAAGTGGCTTGATTTCTTAACTCTATTGCTCTCTCCTTAGAAATATATCCAAAGTCTTCGGCAACATAGAGTAAGCTTTTAACTTCAGCAGCGGAACTTTGTGAGAAATCGAAGAACCGAACTGATTCTTTTCGATGATAGCGTGAAAACCCTTCTGAGATATTTGTCATTACAGACACGGATGCTCGTTGAATTTGATCTTTCAATCCAAAGTCTTTAGAAAAGGGCAACTCGCTGGTAATTGAATAAATTTCTTTAACCAGAGTTCGGGCTTCCTTCCAACAAGTAAGCTCCTCAAAAGCAGTTATTTTAGGCATTAGTTTCTTTATTAAATTCCTTTCTCTATAATCAGACAGTTTCAAAGCCAATTCCTTACAGAATCTTTTAAAATAATTTTGAAACTATAACACCATCTTACTTTAACAATAATAAATGAACTATTTAAAAGCTCTGATCTCGATACTAATTCTGAGTGCAGTGATAATATCATTAAACACCCAATTCGGTTCTGTTCCACCTATCGGAAAATTCGTAGATCCTGAATCCGGATTTTGGACAAATGCAGAGACTTCAACTCCCGGATCTGACGATTTATTAATTGATGGTTTTGAGGGAAATGCCTCCGTTTATTTTGATGAAAGAAGAGTCCCACACATCTTTGCCGACAATGAATACGATCTGTATTTCGCACAAGGATATGTGGTTGCTAGAGATCGCCTTTTTCAAATGGAGCTTCAAACATTGGATGCGTCCGGTAGATTAGCTGAGAAAATTGGGGATCGTGCACTAAGCAGAGATAAGACTACACGCCGCAGGGGAATGCCTTATGGTGCTGAAAAGGCATTGGAAATGATGAAAAAAGATCCTAAAACTTGGGAAATTGTAAATGCTTACGCAGATGGAGTGAATGCCTATATCTCTTCATTAGATCCTAAAGATTATCCGTTAGAGTATAAAATTCTGGATTTTGAACCGGAAGAATGGACTCCAATTAAAACAGCTCATCTACTTAAAAACATGACTCGCACATTGGCTGGTGGAAATAGAGATGACAGAACCAGTAACACAATGGAATATTTCGGAGCCGAGTTTATTGAAAAGTTTTTTGAAGTAAAGCCTGAGTTAAACGATCCGATCATTCCCTCATCCAGAAAGTGGGGCTTTGAGCGAATTCCTGTCCAGGAACCTGATACCTTGTTCAAACCTGCATCGGCAGTTGAGTTAGGAGAATTTAAACGACCGGAAGGAGTAGGAAGTAATAACTGGGCAGTATCAGGATCAAAAACAGAGTCCGGCTATCCGATTTTAGCTAACGATCCTCACCTGAGTTTAACACTACCATCCATTTGGTATGAAGTTCAGCTACATGCACCGGGAATAAATTCTTACGGAGTTACGCTTCAAGGTACTCCCGGAATTGTGGTCGGTTTTAATGAAAATGTGGCATGGGGAGTTACCAATGTAGGATCTGATGTTATGGATTGGTATGAGATCAAGTTCAGAGATAATACCCAGAAAGAGTATTGGCATGACGGACAATGGAAGCCAACCACCATGCGTGTTGAAGAGATCAAAGTTCGGGGAAAAGAAATCGTGTTGGATACGGTGATCTACACACATCATGGTCCGGTTACAAAAATGGAATCTCGCATCAATGAAGAAAGAGAACCTGTTTATCACGCATTAAGATGGATTGCTCATGATGCTTCGAATGATATCAAAACATTTTACGAGTTAAACAGGGCAGAGAATTATGATGATTATGTTGAGGCATTAAAATATTATGTTGCTCCGGCACAGAATTTTGTGTTTGCCAGTAACGAAGGTGATATTGCATTATGGGTAAATGGAAAACTTCCCAATAAATGGGAATTCCAGGGAAGAACCGTAAGCGATGGAACCGATCCATTGTATGATTGGCAAGGCTGGATTCCTTTTGAGCAGAATCCACATATCAAAAATCCGGAACGAGGTTTTGTTAGCTCTGCAAATCAGGAATCGGCTGCTCCGGATTATCCCTATTATTTAGATGACGATTTCGCTCCTTTTGAAAGAGGTCGCCGAATTAATGATTTATTGGCTTCCATGGAAGACATCACTGCTAAGGATATGCAGAATATGCAGATGGATAATTATAGCTATTATGCAGAAACACTACTTCCATCACTATTGGAATGGATTAATACGGATAGTGTAGAGGAAAACGGGATAGAGATTCTTCAGCTGATGAAAGAATGGGATTATAATATGGAAGGGGAGAAAATAGCTCCTTCATTTTTTCGCCATTGGTCAGGTAATTTTTACAGAGCAGTTTTTTATGATGAATATGAAACGACGGATGCAGCACTCAGATACCCTTCCAGAGATCGCTTTGTTGAGATTATAAAATCTGATCAGAATTTCGAATTTATCGATGATGTGGATACAGAAAAAATTGAGACAAGAGGAGAAATTGTAACAGCAACATTTAACGAGACTATAAAAGAGCTTACAAATTATCTGGGAGAATATGGCGAGAAATGGAAATGGGGATATTTTATAGAGAATGACATTGATCACCTTGCAAGTGTGCCGGGTCTGGGACGGCAAAACTTGTTCAGTAGCGGATCATCCGAAGCCATAAATGCTACACGCGGTGGATTTGGGCCTTCCTGGAGAATGGTTGTAGAGCTTGGTCCGGAAGTTAAAGGCTATGGATTATATCCGGGCGGGGCTTCCGGAAATCCCGGTTCGCCAAACTATGATTTTATGGTCGACCCTTGGAGAACAGGAGAACTTTATGAATTAAAATTCATGAAAGAAGAACCCAACGAATATTTATATAAACTCGAATTCTGATAAAGGACATAAGATGTAAGATTTGAGACTTCTTACATCTTATGTCTTAAATCTTACATCTAAAACAAATGATCTTTCTGATACTTTTAATAATCACTGCTTACCTCATAAACCTGATCCTCCCATGGTGGGGAATTGCCATTACCGGATTAATCTTGGGTTTTCAACTGAAGCCCACATCCGGAAAAGCCTTTGGGATTGGGTTTCTTGCTTTGTTTCTTCTTTGGGGTGGACAGGCTTTTTACATCCATGTAGCAAACGATGGTATCTTATCAACAAGAATTGCAGAGATGCTCAGCGTTGGTTCTCCGATTTTGGTCGTTCTTATTACGGGATTAGTAGGAGGTTTAGTGAGTGGACTGGCTGTTTTGAGTGGGAGTTTGATTAACAATAAAAAGAAGGTTTAAAATGTCGTTTTATTTAATTGGGATAGGAGTTTTTGTGTTAAAAGCAGTAGTGTTTCTTACTGCAATATACTTTGTAGTTAGGTTAGCAATAAGGCACAGCAAGAAAGAAGATGAGTGATCAGAATCAAGCCTGAAACGGCAAATTTTTCATGGGATTTGAATAGAAAAAAGATAGATAAATAAACCTTGTCCAGAATTTAGTATTGCTTTTGTGACTTTCTAATTGAATCCAATCTTCACCTTTCTTATCTTCATCGAACTCTAAACAAAGCTACAAAAGAAAATTAAAGTGTTAGCAATTTACAGCTTTGAAATCCCGGCAGAGCACGCCATCAAATTAAGGACGTGCAATTGATGCCATTCTCTCTTTCTCATATCATTTTCCAATCCGGCGCGGTTTTCGTAGTCGGATTTTTTTTGAGTTTTTATTTAATACATGTCATTGCGAGAAATTCAGCTTTAGCTAACTTCGAAGCAATCTCAAGTAATTTACTTCGATATAAAGATTGCTTCAATTTTACTCACTGTGTTCCTGAAAACTCTCGCAATGACGAACATGAAATGAGATCAAGTCTATTACATATTCACATATCAACTAAACAAAAGTATGTCGCTTCCTAAAAGAAAAAAAGCAATTCTCGCACTAAGTGATGGAACCATAGCTCACGGATGGGCAGTGGGTTACGAAGGTATTACAGGCGGAGAACTCTGCTTCAATACGTCAATGACCGGATATCAGGAAATATTTACAGATCCAAGTTATCACGGGCAATTAATGATGATGACCTATCCGCATATCGGAAACTACGGAACTATGTCGCGGGATGATGAAGCGAGAAAAGTGATGGTTGCCGGAATTATCACCAGAGCTTTTTCTCACGAGTTTAGCAATCCTATTGCTGATGGAAGTTTACAGGAATATCTGGAAGATCAGGAGGTGGTCGGGATTTCCGGTGTCGATACCAGAAAACTTGTTCGTCATATTCGAGAAAAAGGAGTAATGAACGCGGTAATCTCATCTACAGAGTTAGACGAGAAGAAATTGGTTCAGATGGCTAAAGATTGGGAAGACATGACCGGTTTAGAATTGGCTTCAAAGGTTTCGCGGGAAGAAGCCCAAACCGTGAATGGGGAAAGTAATTTTAAAGTAGCGGCTTTTGATTACGGAATTAAGCAGAATATCGTCAACAGTTTGAATGCACGAGGTTGTACGCTTAGAGTGTTTCCTGCAAAAACATCGTTGGAAGAAGTCAAAGATTGGGATGCAGACGGATTCTTTTTCAGCAACGGTCCCGGAGATCCTAATGCTACAGCAGAATATGCTTTGGAAGCTGTAGAATATGCAAAATCGACAGGAAAGCCTTTATTTGGGATATGCCTGGGACATCAATTAATGGCTTTGAGTGAAGGAATTAAAGTTGGGAAAATGTTTGTGGGACATCGCGGAGCAAATCATCCTGTAAAAAATTTAAAAACCGGTTTAGTTGAGATTTCAACCCAAAATCATGGATTCGCAGTAACAGAAGGAAGTGTTAAGGATGAGATTGCTGAAATAACTCATATCAATTTGAATGATGGAACAGTGGAAGGATTAAAGTTCAAAAACTTCCCCGGATTTTCAGTTCAGTATCATCCGGAAGCTTCACCCGGACCACACGATTCAGCGTACTTATTCGATGATTTTATTGATATGATGAAAGCAGAAAAAGGAGTTGAGGTTTAAAAAGAAAAATCCTCCTTTGAAGGAGGTGTCCGCTAGGCGGACGGAGGATGTTGCCAAATTGCAAATATGGCAACACTCCTCAGAATAAATCAAGAACTGTTGATTTATTCATCTCCCCTCGAGGGGAGAATTTGCAGGAAAATATTCAGAAACAAAAGAAGGCCAAACCTTCACAAAACATACTAAGAAAAAGAAATGCCAAGACGCGACGACATCCATAAAATCTTAATAATCGGGTCCGGACCAATTGTAATCGGACAAGCTTGCGAATTTGATTACTCAGGAACTCAAGCATGCAGATCACTACAGGAAGAAGGCTATGAAATTGTTTTGATCAATTCGAATCCTGCAACCATAATGACAGATCCAATTATGGCGGATTCTATTTACATGCTTCCGATGACAACCGATTCTATCAGGGAAATTGTAGAAAAGGAAAAACCGGATGCAGTGCTTCCAACCATGGGCGGTCAAACGGGTTTAAACCTATGTCGCGATTTAGAAAAAGAAAGTTTCTGGGTAGAAAGAGGAATAAAGATCATTGGAGTAGATATTGATGCGGTAGAACTTACAGAAGATCGCCAACTTTTTCGGGACAAGATGGAAGAGATTGGAATTGAGCAGTGCAAAAGTCGTCAGGCAGAGTCGTTATTAGATGCTAAAGAAATCAAAGAAGAACTTGGCGGATTGCCGATCGTAATTCGACCTTCATTTACGATGGGTGGTGCAGGTGGAGGAATCGTTTGGAAAGAAGAAGATTTTGACAAGATGGTTCTTCGTGGATTAGAGATGAGTCCTGTGCATTCAGTACTTATTGAAGAGTGCATTTTTGGATGGAAAGAATATGAACTGGAACTGCTTCGTGATTCTAATGATAATGTGGTGATCATTTGTTCCATAGAAAATATGGATCCAATGGGAGTTCATACCGGGGATTCAGTAACAGTAGCGCCAACTCAGACTTTAACAGATAAGCAACTCCAGATCCTTAGAAATGCAGCGATTAAGATGATGCGCTCGATCGGAACATTTGCAGGAGGATGTAATGTGCAATTTGCGATGGAGCCCGGAAGTGACAGGTTTGTAGCTATTGAGATCAATCCGAGAGTAAGTCGTTCTTCAGCATTAGCGTCTAAAGCAACCGGATACCCAATTGCGAAAGTGGCTACCAAATTAGCGGTGGGTTATAATCTGGATGAACTTAAAAATCAGATAACCGGAAATACATCGGCATGTTTTGAGCCAAGTATTGATTATGTGGTTTGTAAAGTGCCTCGTTTTAACTTTGATAAATTTGTTGGTGCTGATGAGGAACTTTCAACACAAATGAAAGCAGTTGGTGAAGTAATGAGCATAGGGCGAAATTTTCCTGAAGCCTTGAACAAAGCGTGGCAATCCATGGAGGTGGGAAGAGATGGACTTGGAGCTGATGGTTACGAAGAATTGGATCGTAAGCATGTAAGTGAGCGTTTGATGAAGCCGTATTGGGATCGGTCACTTCAGATCAGAAACGCATTTAAGCTTGGTGCTTCTGTTGAAGAAATTGCAGACATCACCAAAGTTGACCCATGGTTTTTGCAGCAGATCAGATATATGGTTTCGCTTGAAAACAGAACAGAAGGACAATCGCTCGAATCTATCGAAAAAGATGATTTCTTTGAGCTTAAGCAGGCAGGCTTTTCAGACACTCAAATTGCTTGGTTAGTAAGCAAGAGCGGGGAAGAGGTTTCTGATGATCAAGTGAGAGAAAGAAGATTGAGCCTTGGATTAAAACCAAGTTTTAAAATGGTTGACACATGTGCAGCTGAGTTCCCGGCACAAACTCCGTATTACTATTCTTGCTATGAAGGAGAAAATGAAAGTGAGGTAACAGATCGCAAAAAAGTGATCATTCTGGGAAGTGGTCCGAATCGAATTGGGCAAGGAATTGAGTTTGATTATTCTTGTGTACATGCTGTTTTGGCAACCAAAGAAATGGGATACGAAGCAATTATGATAAATTGTAACCCGGAAACAGTTTCTACAGATTTTGATATTGCGGATAAGCTTTACTTCGAACCAGTGTATTGGGAACGAGTGCTCGATATCATTGAACATGAAAAACCGGAAGGTGTGATCATTCAGGTTGGAGGTCAAACAGCGCTTAAACTTGGAAAACGTTTTGTGAAAGCCGGAATTAAGATATTCGGAACGGCTTTTGAAATGATCGACTTTGCTGAAGATCGGGGACAATTCTCTGACCTGCTAAAAAGATTAGACATTCCCTTCCCGGAATATGGAATGGCTTTTGAGGAAGAAGAAGCATTAAAAGTTGCTGAAAGAATTGGCTATCCGGTGTTGATTCGACCTAGTTATGTACTGGGTGGACAAGGAATGCGTATTGCTGTTAAAGAAGAAGAGTTGAAGCGATATGTAACCCGAATTTTGAAAACACATCCAGAAAATGCTTTCCTAATCGACAAATACCTGGAGCACGCAGTGGAAGTGGATGTGGATTCTGTGTATGACGGGGACCAACTTCATATTTCAGGAATGATGCAGCACATTGAGCCTGCAGGAGTTCATTCGGGTGATTCAACAGCTGTATTGCCACCGTATTCTTTAAGTGAAGAAGTGATGCAAACCATTCGGGATCATCAGGAAAAGATTGCGGAAGCGATGGAAATTTTAGGATTCTTGAACGTACAATATGCCGTCAAAGACGAAAAAGTATATGT
Source organism: Balneola sp. (assembly GCA_965216175.1). Lineage (GTDB taxonomy): Bacteria > Bacteroidota > Rhodothermia > Balneolales > Balneolaceae > Balneola. The sequence continues at coordinate 2,977,658 of OZ244140.1, read as the reverse complement.
ACTAGAGGCAAATCCAAGAACAACCCGAACGGTACCATTTTTAGCGAAAGCAAATCAAATTCCAGAAGCAGCAATTGGTACAAAGGTAATGCTGGGTGCAAAACTCAAAGACTTTGATCTGAAATCGAAGCTTAAGAATTGGGCGATCAAAGAGCCGGTATTTCCATTTGATAAATTCCCTGGTGTGAAGAAAGAGCTGGGGCCGGAAATGAAATCAACGGGCGAAAGCATCTATTTCGCGAAAGACTTTAAAGACGAACACTTCAGAAAACCGTTCGAATTTAAGAGCTTGTACCTGTCTAAATAATGATGGCTGATTTCTCTGATTGAAGAGGCATTTTGAATTTTTTTCAAAATGTTTTGTAAGGAATTTGGTTGAGATTGTCTTACTAGTATATGTAAGAATTATATACCCAGATTTGGAGGAATATTAATATGGGGCAAGTAGTTAAATCAAGAATCAATGAAAGGTATAAGCATAGCGAACTAACCGGAAGTGCAATTGGTTGCGCAATGAAAGTTCATACTCAGCTAGGGTGCGGGTACCCAGAGGTTATTTATCAAAGAGCATTGGCTCGTGAACTTGAAAAATGTGATATAGAATATGTACGTGAAGTTGAAATGCCTATTTACTATGACGGATTAGAAATTGGTTACAGAAGAGCTGATTTTATAATAGATAGGAAGATTGTAATAGAACTAAAGGCAGTTGGCGAAATTAATAATGCCCACTTCAATCAAGTATTGAATTATTTGAAGGCTTATAAAAAAGAAATAGGACTTCTTATAAACTTCGGTGAAGAAAGTCTTAAATTCAGACGATTCATAAACAAAAGAAATGTTAATCAGAGAAATAAACGAAATCAGTGATCAATAAAGCAAAAAGTATTCTTAAGGAAACCTTTGGGTATGAGGATTTCCGACTTCAACAAGAGCAGGCAATAAATCAGGTTTTACATAAAAAAGACGCGTTAGTGATAATGCCAACCGGAGGCGGTAAATCCTTGTGTTACCAAATTCCGGCACTTATGTTTGATGGATTGACAATCGTGATTTCTCCTCTAATCTCATTGATGAAAGATCAGGTCGAGCAACTTCGGGAGTATGGAATTGACGCCGTATATCTTAACAGTTCTTTGAAGCATGAGGTGTATGAATTCAATGTCAGAAAGGTAAAGTCAGGAAAAGTAAAGATGCTGTATGTTGCTCCTGAAACTTTGATGATGGAAAAAACTAGAGAAATGCTTTCCAAGCTCACAATAGATTGTTTTACTATTGATGAAGCACACTGTATTTCTGAATGGGGACATGATTTCCGTCCGGAATACCGACAGATTGCTACTTTAAGGGAGGATTTTCCTGATGCGGTTTGCATGGCATTGACTGCTACCGCTACGCCAAGAGTACAGGAAGACATAAAGAATATTCTGAAATTTGATGACTCAGAAGAGTTCATTTCCAGCTTTGACAGAGACAACCTGTTTCTGAAAGTGGTGGATAAAAAGGATCCGTTAAACCAATTATTGGATTTTCTATTTACACGAAAAAAGCAATCAGGAATCATTTATTGTTTTTCTCGCCGACAAGTTGATGAACTTTCTGAAGCACTGGAAGATGAAGGCTATTCGGTAAAACCATATCATGCCGGGTTGAGTGACGGAATGCGAGCCGGAAATCAGCGTGCTTTTATTAAAGATGATGTCCAGATCATTGTTGCTACCATCGCGTTTGGGATGGGGATCAATAAATCGAACGTTCGTTTTGTGGTTCATTACGATATGCCACAAAATATAGAATCTTATTATCAGCAAATTGGTCGTGCCGGTCGAGATGGATTACGAGCTGATTGTTTGTTGTTATTCGGTTCTTCTGATACACAAAAGATTCAGTACTTCATCAACAAGAAAAAAGGGCAGGAACGGGAAGTCGCTGAAAATCATCTGAAGCAATTATTGAAATATCTGGAATCGTTGGAATGTCGTCGAAAGCCATTAATGAATTATTTTGGCGAGACTTATCCGAAAGATGAATGCGGAATGTGTGATAACTGTCTTTCTATTGATGATAATGTGGAAGATCTCACCATTCAAGCACAGCAGTTTTTATCGACCATCATCAGAAGTGGGGAAAAATTCGGCGCGACTCATGTTGGCGATATCCTCCGTGGATCAAAAGCTAAGAAAGTGCTTGAACACGAACATGAGAAATTATCGACTTACGGAATTGGGCTTGAATTTTCGAAAGATCAATGGATGCAAATTTCCAAAATGCTTTTGAGACAAGATTATATCAGTAAAGGTGAGTTTGGTGGATTAAAACTCGAAAAACCGGCGTTAGCTGTTTTGGATGGCACTGAAAATGTATTCGGGACGATGGACCGCAGCAAAACTTCATTGGAAGGCGAAGCATTAGTGCGTACTTCATCAGAAATAGAAAACGAATATGATGAAGCGTTATTCGATATTCTCCGCTTAAAACGTAAAGAATTGGCTGATGAGCAGGATATTCCTCCGTATGCTGTTTTTCCTGATACTACGTTAGTTGAAATGGCTTATTTCTATCCGCAAAGCAAAGAAAGCTTAGAGCCATTGTATGGAATTGGTTCGGTAAAAAAAGAAAAATATGGCGATAGTTTTGTTGGAGTGATTAAGAACTATGCTTCTGAACATGGAAAGGAAGAAAAGAAGAAATCTATTGCAAAGCAGATCAAGAAAAAGACTGATGGACAAAAATTCGAGATTATCGGGGAAGCTTTTAATAGCGGTCAATCGATAGAATTATTGGCTGAAGAACATGGTGTTAAAAGCATGACTATCCTCAAGCATTTGAAAGACTTCCTTGATGATGGAAATAAGCTTAGGTTAGAAGGTTTGCTTGAAGCTTCTGAGTTGTCTTTAAGACAACGAGATCAGGTAATGAAATCTTTCGATAAAAAGAATCCGCTTATGCTAAGACCTGTCTATGATGATCTGAATAAGAAGATTGGATATGATGAGCTTAGAGTGATGCAATTGTATTATTTGGCAAAGGAGAAGTAGTTTTAAATGGAGTCTATAATTTCAACTCTTCCAGAGTTGGTGAGATGGTGATCCGTCAAGAAGGAGTAATTATAACTCTGGAAGAGTTAATAGGATATCTTAAAAGTCATACCCAAAACTCAATCCGCCGAGTAAAATAGCCCCTTCGCCAACCTCTCTGCCTTTTGTTTTAATGTTGATCTCATATCCGAAAGAAAGGTTTGGTTTCAGAAATAGATTTTCTGAAAGAATAAGATTGTATCCCAATCCAAGAGTAGGTTGAAGTACAGTGATTTCTGTAGTTCCTCTTGTTACTGCATTTGGGCAGGCCGTAGGATCACAAATAATCAATCCTTTTTGCTCCCAATCAATATCCATAAACCAAAGATCGGTTCTCAAATTCAGAATTAGATTTTTATTAAAGAAATTTGACCGGGCATATCCAAGGCTGAATCCGGGTCCGCCACCTTCTTCATTGTCGTTTTTGCCAAAATCCTGACGATCAGTAAAATTATATCCAATTCCGGAAGTTAGAAAAGAATTATCACTCAGATTGAGATCAAACCGAATACCGGGAATAATTCCCGCCGGATACACCTGAGTTTCTAAACTGATTGAATTTTGGGCTACTAAAGTTGTAGAAGTAAAAGCTAAAATTATGAAGAGAATTTGTTTCATGGGTAGAATAAATTCTGAATTTTTAGTTCTTAATTTTGAATTATCCTTACCCAATTACAAATTTGATTTATTTAGCGGGCATGTAGTTTTATTTCTGCCTCATAACCTGTAAACTAATTCATGATCTTAGAACCGGACATATTATCGAAATTATCTTCACTTGAATTAAGAGCAAAGAAAATTGTTGAAGGATTTATTTCGGGTCTGCACAAAAGCCCTTACCACGGATTTAGTGTAGAGTTTGCGGAACACAGACCGTACAATCCCGGAGATGATTTCAAGCATATTGACTGGAAACAATACGCCAAAAAAGAACGATTTTATGTAAAGCAGTACGAAGAAGAGACAAACCTTCGGTGTTATGTGTTACTTGATACCAGCTCTTCCATGCTCTTCAAACACTTTGGTGAATGGAGCAAACTAAGGTATGGAATTCATTATGCAGCCTCTGTCTTATATTTGATGCACCGCCAAAGAGATGCTTGTGGGTTGATCCCTTTTTCTTCGAAGTTGGAAACTTTTATTCCGGCAAAAGGAACGTATGCTCATTTACGACAGATCTATTTAGAACTTGAAAAAGAACTGATTCGTGAAGACAAAAAGGATGAAATCAAAAGAACTACTGCTACAGCTCAGGTGATTCATGAAGTTTCTGAGCGATTAAACCATCGAAGTTTGGTTGTATTAATAACTGATTTGTTTGAAGATGTAGAAGCTCATGATGAATTGATTTCAGCATTAAAGCATCTTCGTCATAGAAAACATGAGGTGTTGTTATTTAATACATTGGAGAAAAGAAGTGAACGGGAGCTCGATTTTCCGGATCAAAAATTTGTATTTGAAGACATGGAAAGCGGAACAGAGCTGGAGGTAGTTCCTGCTCAAATCCGAGAGGATTACATCGCTAAAGTGGAAGAACACACCAAAAAATTCAAAATGGCATGTAGCGAATTCGAGATCGATTACGAAGAAATGGATACGGAATCCGGATTTGATACCGCGCTACTTGCTTATCTGAATAAACGTAGAAGATTGGGATAATTTATTAGTAGAGATTAGGCCCAATACCAAAGCCAAAACCTAAGCTTGGGATGTATTTATTTTGATTCAGATCTTTAAGAACTCCCATTTTGATTTTATAAAAAGCATAAAGCTCAGCTTCGACTCCAATTAGTTCAGTACTTTTTAAGACGTTTGAAAAGCTATTATTTTTCAAATAAACGACTCCTATTCTGGTTCCTGCAGTACCAATTAAAGATGAGCCTACATTTATATAATAAAGTCCAAACCGATAGCCCGCTCTATAGAGGCCGGATTCTAAATTTATACCCTTTATGTTTCGCTGTGTTCGGGGTGGAGCTTGATCTTGAATAACTGTTTCTTGAGTATTTTCCCCAAGTGTCAGGTTTAAGGTAGCTCCATACTTTTGAGGAGTTGTAAATTCTATAGAACCGCCTAATGCAACGTCAAGCTTTGAGTCGTATGTTACATTCCAATTAGTTCGAGTAGAATCAGTATTTTTTTGTGAAAAAGATAATTCAGGGAAGAAGATTACTGAAAATCCTATGAGAAAAAATATAGATCGAAACATACTCTAATGTTTTTAAAATTCACACAACTTTGCTGTTCTTCAAGATCACATTTAATAAACGTGGCGAAATTCTCTTTACAAGTAAAGCCATTTTTTCTTTCCATCCTGAAATCACAATTTCATCTTTACGTGAACTGAGTTTGTTCCAGATTCGGGAAACCATTTCATCCGCATCCATGGCTGTATCATGGAGATCACCCATTTTACCAAACGAACTCCCATCTCCGGTTAAGGCATTTTTTGTAATGTTTGTTTTTATAGGTCCGGGACAAATTAGTGTTACTGCAACATTATGTTCATACATTTCTTGTCTTAAAGAATCAAAGAAACCTTGAACAGCATGTTTACTTCCGGCATAAGCTGTTCTGTATTTAGTACCGATCTTCCCTGCAACGCTGCTTGTAACTACAATGTGTCCTGATTTTTTGGCGATCATATGGGGAATAACTTCTCGGGTCAAGCCAACTGACCCAAAATAATTTACTTCCATGATTTTTCGAACGGTTTCCAGATCAGTTTCTTCAAAAATAGAACGTTGACTGATTCCACCATTATTTACCAGTATATCAATAGTACCAAAAAAAGAAAGTGCATCCGCGGTTTTGGTGGCAAAGGTGTCAGGTTGTGAAAGATCGATAGTGAGAACTTTTATTCGAGATCCATCTCCTCCAAGTTTAGTTTTTACTTCGTCGAGAGCTTCTTGCCTGCGCGATGAAAGTATCAGACTTGCTCCGTCTTGGTAATAAGCTTTAGCCAGAGCTTCTCCGATTCCAGAAGAAGCTCCTGTTATCCAAACAATTTTATCGGTGTATTTCATTAAGGAAAGTTATCAAATGAACATGAAAGTCATTCGGTTAAATTTGAATCATTAATATTAGTATTTTCATCCAGAACTTAAACTTATATCGGAACAGTGACTGAAGCAAAAACCATTTTACTTGTTGAGGATGAGATCGAATCCGGAGAAATGTTGTCAAATTTTCTGCAGTTAAAAGACTATACCGTACTGTGGGCAAAGGAAGGAAATACAGCATTCGAACTTATAGAAGAAAATGCTCATAATATCGATATTGCTATACTTGATATCATGGTTCCGCATCATGATGGGAAAGAAATTTGTAAGCACATTCGGGAGCATCCGGTGCTGTCTGATATACCCGTGCTGTTTTTAACCGCTCGAGACGAAGAAGTTGATGAAATCGAAGGATTGAATCTTGGAGCGGATGATTATATAAAAAAACCTGCAAGCCTGAATCTGATAAAAGCGAGAATTGAATCTCAGTTGAGAAGAGTTAATCCTGAAAAAGCACATTGGCTTAAATACGACCATGTATATCTGGATACTGAAGCCAAGCAGATGTTTATAAATGAAGAATTAGTTGATCTTACTCATACAGAATATGTGATTGCAGAACTCTTTTTTAAACATCCCAAAATTATTTATTCAAGAGCCGACATCCTTAGTCATATAACAGATGAGGAAAAATATATTTTCGATCGAACAGTAGATGTGCATATAAAGAATCTTCGTTTAAAGATGAAGGATGAGGAGAAACTCATCAAAACGTATAGAGGGTTGGGATATGGGTTTAATCGCGAATTTCTGAAACGATGAACATTCAATCCAAATTGGCATTCACGTATATTACCTTACTCAGCATCGGAGTTATTGTGATCAGTTCGTATGCTATTTTGAGTATAAGATCATTTTTGTTGGATGAAGCCATTCAGAAGTTCGAAAGCGATGCACATACTTTTGCCGCTTCTTTCGAAGTTGATGGACAACAGGATAACCTCTTTAGTAAGGTGAAATTTGTTGCAGAACTAACGGGATATAGAGTTGCAGTTTTTGATTCAATAGGGGATCAACTTATTAGCTATCCGGATACCGGTTTTGTGGAAGTAAGCCAGTTTCTGAATGATGATGTTCAAAGAGAATTATCAGCTACCGGAAAGCCACTGATCATAAACAAGGAAGAACTCGAAAATCTGATAGTATTTGAAAGAATTGAAAGCAATAACACGAATGCCAGATACCTCCGAATAAGCCAGCCCAAAGATGAGCTATACGCTGCAGAAGCCAGTATTCGTCACCTTATTTACGGAGCAATGGTCGGGTCTATTTTAGTGGTTGTGGTCATTAGCTTCTTTTTTGCTCGATATTTAGCCCGACCGATAACGCAACTTAAAGAAGCGGCATTGGATATTTCGAACGGGAACCTGGATCGTGAAATAAATTTGAAGCGTTCGGATGAATTCGGAACTTTGGCAAAGTCTTTAAACCAAATGGCGGGAACGCTAAAAGCGGATAACGAGAAACTAAAGACACTGAATGAAAAGCAAAATCAATTTTTTGCAGACATTACCCACGAAGTGAGAAATCCGCTCCACTCTATTTCAGGTTCTTTAGAAATGATAGAGCTGGAAAATCTCCCCGAGGAGAAAAAGCAGGAATATCTTCAGGTAGCGCGGAGACAAATTCAACGCATTACTCGGCTATTTGAAGATATCAAAACTCTTCAGCGCTATGAATATGATGAGAGTTTCATCACAAAAAAAGAGTTTGATCTAAAGGGACTGATAGACAATGTAATACAGGTGCATGCTCCGGTGGCTGAGGAAAAGAAAATTAAAATCAGCAATAATATTAAGCGGAATACAAAAGTATTTGCGGATCCTGATAAGATCGAACAAGTGATAGAAAATCTGATTTCAAATGCGCTGAAATATACAAATGAGGGAGAAATTAGCATCAATGGAGAAGAGGAAGCTCAAGGCCTATCAGTAAGCGTAGCAGACACCGGAATTGGGATCAGTGAGGAACATTTATCGAGATTATTCGATCGATTTTACAGAACCGATAAAGCAAGATCCAGAGACAAAGGAGGCACAGGTTTGGGTCTTTCAGTAGTAAAAGGAATTTTGAAAGCACATAATTCTGAAATCAATGTAGAAAGTGAAATAGGAAAAGGAAGCACATTCAGCTTCTCAATTACTCGGCTTCCTCAATAAGATACTTATAAATCAGTACCGCTAAAGAGGCTCCGAAAAGTGGGGCAATTGTATAGATCGGCACAAACACATACGATGAGCCTTGTAAAGAAAAATCTAAGATCGAAGTGCTGATCGAAATTGCAGGATTAAAAAAGGCTCCTGAAAGTCCTTGGCCAATAGTGACAAGAGCAATTAAAGCAAACCCCATAATTACAGCATACGCAGAGGGGATCTTGTTGGCACTTTTACCAATCCAGGCAACAAACGCTACCAATACAAGAATTATCGAAAATAATGCTTCAACGCCAACTTGTTGATAAAAAGTCGATCCGATGGGAGGTTCTACATAAAAAACAGCACCCGAAAACAGTAATATTGTTGAAGCAGCTAAAAAAGCGCCAATAATCTGAGCTAATACATATACCAAAAATTCTACTCCAGATATTCTCTTTAACAGAAAAGCACCAAAACTTATGGCAGGGTTGTAGTGTGCCCCAGAAGTAACAGCGCCAATATATATTAACGCGCTCAGCATAAAACCTATAGCCAGAGCATCTCCTGAAATCCCGTAGGCAAGCACCAAAAAGTAGCTTCCTATACACTCAATTAGGTATTTGTTGTTTTTTAAACCCAAAAATAAACCAGTTATGTCCTTCAATAGTTAGCTTTGGAAGCTAATCCGTGAAATGTGTAATTGCAAAATATTTATCGACATTTGTTTTGTCATTTTTAAGTACATTTGAACACTAAATAACTTGTTCTCTACGAGTTAACTATTCAAAAAAGAGAAGTAAAATTTTTTAAATGAGTCTTATTGACAAATTGAAATCCCGTTGGGGAATAGAAAGTACTTTTCAGGTATTTATTATATTGATTGTTTTTGCATGCACAGGCTTTACGGCGTTGTACGCTCGGGAATTCGTATTTGACCTATTAGGAGTCACCGATGAGTTCCCGTTCTGGCAGCGAGCATTGATCTGGATTGTTACAATTTTACCGTTATATAATGTGTTTCTCTATATCTATGGCACCATTTTTGGGCAGCGAGAATTCTTTACTCTTTTTCTGAAGAAAACGTTAGGTCGATTAATACCGGGGAAAAAAGAAAACGCTAAGAAAGAAGCTTAAGCTGTTCTTGGAGTTTTTTTGTTAGCGAAGAAGCTACCAGTTCATAAGAATGTCGTACTAACTCCTTGAAAAGTTCATCGTTTATATCTGCGGCAGTTTTTACAGAATTCCAGTGAACTTTATTCATATGCCAGCCGGCACTTATACCTTCATATTCTTCTCTTAATGTAACAGCCCTTTCGGGGTCACATTTAAGGTTTACAAAGTCATATGTTTCAATATTGGTAAGCGCAAACATTTTGTTCATTACCTTAAAAACCATTGTTTCAGGACCAAATGGAAACCCTTCAGTAACTCCGGGCAGTGCCAGGCAAAAATTACGATAATCTTCAATATTCATTTAGTTCAGCCTCTCAAATTCATCTTTAAACTCTTTGGTAGCTTCCAGTACTACTCCCGCAATCTCATTGGTACGATCAAAAGATACCATTCCTACATATCCGGAATGCCAGGTTGAGGCCATACTTTCTACATCATTTTTTAAACTCAGTTTTATAGGCTGATAAAATCTCATTTCAATGGAAAATGGATATATCCCATCTTCAGCTTGCATGATATTTACATGAACATAAAAAAAGGGATTGTAAAACGATCGTTTTAATTCGTTGAAACTCAACAGCGTTGCAGGAAGTGTTGCGAAGCTTTTGCTGATTTCATCCTGAATTTCAGCAGGATTAAGAGTTATTTCCTGCAATCCAATTGGTTTCTCAATTTCTACGGAAATACCAAATTGTGTGATCCCTACAAGAGAATGGCGTTCTGTTTCTATTTCATTTTGAGCTATGGATGAGCCTGAAAATAATATTCCGAAAATAAACAGGCTGGAAAGTATTCTGGTTTTCATGGCAATAGGATTAGTGACTATTCAATTAAACATTTTGTAGGTATTGATACAAGCGAGAGCCTGAATCTTAATACAATCACTAAAAACCAGTAAATCTCATTCAAGCGGTTGATGATTAATGTTTTTATCTTTGAGCAATGAATATTTTAGCAATCGAATCTTCCTGCGATGATACATCCGCAGCTGTATTAACCAACGACGGAATCCTATCGAATGTGATCGCATCACAAGCCATTCACATAAAGTTTGGGGGCGTGGTTCCGGAGTTGGCGTCAAGAGCTCATCAAACAACAATATCTCAAACGGTAGAGCAGGCACTTACCGAGGCTCAAATAAGTTTAAGCGAGATCGATCTTATTGCTGTAACCCAAGGTCCGGGATTGATGGGATCGTTGTTAGTAGGATTGTGCTTCGCCAAAGGAATGGCTTTAGCTAACGATATTCCGATTGTGGGGATAAATCATATGGATGCTCATATTTATGCAAATTTCATAGACAACAAACCTGAGTTTCCATTTATATCGCTGACGGTTTCCGGTGGACATACTCAACTGGTTCATGTAAAAGATTCGTTTGATCATGAGATTTTAGGCAAAACCAGAGATGACGCGGCAGGTGAGGCTTTCGATAAAATCGGCAAAGTATTCGGACTGGAATATCCGGCAGGGCCTACAATGGATAAGCTGGCACAATCAGGAAATCCTAAATTCCATAAATTTCCACAAGCGTTATTGAAAGAAGGATTGGATTTTAGCTTCTCAGGATTAAAAACCAGTGCGCTATATTTTGTTCGGGATCAGGAAGAAGGATTTATTGATGAAAATATGAACGACCTGTGCGCAAGTGTTTCTGAAGCTATAACTGAAGTATTGGTAAAGAAACTGAAACGAGCTGTAGAACAAACAGGTGTAAAAACGATTGCTTTAGCAGGTGGAGTTTCAGCGAATTCAATGCTGCGTGCTAAAACAGAAGCCTTGGCTAAGAAAATGGGATTAGCTCTCCATATCCCAAAGATCACTTACTGCACAGATAACGCCGCTATGATTGCCATCACCGGAAAAATGAAAGCCGAACTCGGTGAATTTGACGGAATGGAAATGAAGCCTTTTGCTTCTCTTTAGAATTAAAGATTTAAAATTAAGAATTAGACAGGTAAATTTTTCATTTTGGTGATGTTGCCAGGAGTTTCATGTTTACTTTTTGTCATTTCTGTAGATGTTATGTAATTCGTTGACAGCTTTGATTTAAGATGCCATCTCCCCTGTGCCTATGCTCTGGAAAGGATTATTCAAAACATCAAAAAATTCTATAAATCAAGAAAATATTTTTTTAATCTTGTCCAATGGCGAGGAAGAAAAATAAACACCAAATAAATTTATGGATTGGTCATTTGTTCTGGTAGGAAACAGCAGTAGATTTTAGAAATTTGATTTATATAGGGACACTATGGAAACGTGATGTAATAGGTTTTAATTAAATTATAGTTTGGGAATCGGTACTCCATTTTTTAACCAATCTTGTATGCCATTTACACCTAATTTTCTTACTAACTCTTCCTCACTTTTTACTCCTGAAATTAAACCGTCAATCATTCCCAAAGAGTCAACATTAGCATCATAAATTCTCTTTGTAAGAACTAATTGTGGAACCGATGCTGATCCCGGTATATCATCAAAAATGTATTTTAGACCACCAGTATTAAACCAGTTATTGCCGGTAATTATCTCATCAAAAGAGCTTATCTCGTTTAGATGTTTAATTCCATATTCAGGTAGCCAGTTTAGTTCAACCCCTATAGTCATAAAACCAATCCCCATACTGTCAGCTTTTAATTGGAGCAGGTCAATGGTTTGTCCCATCATACTTTTAGTATTATCTAATGTGCAAAACCCACAAGCTGAACTTGTAATTAAAACAGCTACTAATTCCGTTGGATAGTTTGTTATTTGATCAGGTTGGTATGTACTTTCATAAAGTGCTTCACTACCGGTAGTATCTGAAGGGGTGCTTTCACTTTCTGTTTTCTTTGAACAAGAAGCAAAAGAAAAAAGCAAAACCAAAAAAGCTATTGACAGTAGGGTTTTATAATTCATTGAAAGGATTTTTAAACAGGTTAATAGTTGGATATTCTTCGTTTTTTGAAATGATTAAATAATCGTTTGTGAGAGAAAGAATTCGAAATGTTTCATCGGAAACTAAACGGCCTTCACCATTTTGGGAGTCAATTTTATAAGTGAATAGAGTACTTGCTATAGATTCTCCGTTGCTCTTTTCAGTCCTTAAGATTTGCAGAAAATTAAAACCGGAACCATTCTGTTCATGGAGATTCAGATAAAAATCTGTTAAGCCATTTTTGTTATATGATTGATTCAAAGAAGGTTTCCCATTAGTGCCGATGCTTTCAGTTGCTGACATAGGATGGAATTCATTTATTTTGGAAACCCATTTTAGTTTCCCATCTGTGTCATAGGAATAGACATAAGGCAAGTATGGGGAAACAACCAAAATAGATTCTGAGGCTGAATTGCAACTGATGAGGTTGTTGGATAACATCGTTCTTACAACAGGAGTATCAGACTTGTAGGTTTCATGAAATTGACCAAGGAGCTCGAAGGTTTCGACATCATATTTGTAAATTGTATAGTTTCTTTTGAGATTTATTCCTGTCACAAATACGAAGTTACCTATTGCACATATTTTGTTCGGGCTATACTTAATACGTATCTCATCACTAAATGATATAGAATCATCTTCCATGCTGTAAAAAGAAAGTTTTAGCACTCTATCGCTAACGATTATGTTTTTACCAACTACATCCATAGCTGAGGGCTGAATAAGTTCACCCGGACCACGACCTTCTCTTGCTAAAGAAGCTTGTAATTTACCGGTCTGAGCATCAAAAACTCTAAGCCTGTTTTTGCTGTCATCCAATACCACTACTTGTGATGAGTCGATGAGTTTTGCGGTAATAATTCTGCCTATTAAATGTTCGTCATTATCTCCAATTTCACTGTATAAATTCAAAGAACTCGGATCAATCAATTTTGCATCTGTGGTCTCATATAGGTAGTTATCAATTAGATTCTCAGGGAGGAGGTTCTCTTTATTGGGGTGAGTAGAATTATCTTTTTCACCGGAACTTGTACAGGAATAACAAAACAGTAATGAAAATATCAGCAAACATATCTTTTTCATAAATTTTATTTTACAAGTAGTATAAATGGTTTAAAAAAGATCGAGCTTATTTGATGTTACTAAATCCTAAAACTCGATCTTTTAAAGTAAAATGTAAATATTAATTATTAACACTGTCCAGTATTAAAAATCACCCTAAGCATATATTTTTTCAAATTTGTAGTCATAAGATGTTTTATTTATTGAATATTGACACATTACGTAAAATAAAATAAAATAAAAGTGCAAATTTTTTAATAAAAATTTTGGTTAAGGGTATTAAAATCAATGTCCGTTATTAATTAATTTCGTTCCTAATTCTTACTTGAGACAGGCGAGTATGACGGAATGGAAATGAAGCCTTTTGCTTCTCTTTAGAATTAAAGATTTAAAATTAAGAATGAAGAATTAGACAGGTAAATTTTTCATTTTGGTGATGTTGCCAGGAGTTTCATGTTTACTTTTTGTCATTTGGAAGGAGCTTGACGACTGAGATATCTAAAGAAATATCTAGATTTCTCACATCCGTTCGAAATGACAAACACCAAGATTATCTTTAGGGCAAACACCTCCTTTTCCCGAAGGGATGCCTTTGGCAGAAGGAGGTGGATTTTGATCGAATAGATCAGAAAACGGAGGATGTTGTGCAGTTTGCTAACTCATAAACGGCATAACATTTCGCTGACTCAATTTTGTTAGATGAATTTATTTTATTAAGCTTTCAGGAAGTTTAATTCAAATCTAAACAGATTGTTATGTTAATTGGGGTTTTAGTAGACCTAAGTTTAATAGGAGGAATTATACTTTTCTTAATCAGTTTTTTAGAGAAGTACAAAAAACATAAAATGAAGATGATTATCGTCGGGTTGGCACTAATCGCGATCGGATTAATCTTTATTGACGTGTCAGCTATACATGAAGCGTATCAAAGTGGTATGGAAGCAGGGGGATAGTTAGTCCCTTTCCCAAGTTTCTGCTCCAAATACCTGATCGGTAAACAATGCAACTTCTGATAGATGAATTATACAAGGAATCGTTAGGCCTTCCTAAAGCAATAAATAAGACTTGATAAAGTTAACTTATTTGTTAACATTTGTTTTGTGAAAGAAATCAAATTTTATAAAACCCAATCAGGTAAAGTTCCTGTTAAGGAGTTTTTGGATTCATTGAGTTCTAAGCATGCTCAAAAAGTAGCTTGGGTTCTTGAACTGGTAGAAAAATTAGATCAAGTCCCGATTCAATATTTTAAGAAACTCAAAAACACAGATGATATTTGGGAAGTTCGAGCAAGAGTAGGTTCAAACAGTTTCCGTTTATTGGGTTTTATAGATAATGAACAGTTCGTTATTCTTACAAATGGTTTTGCCAAAAAAACACAGAAAACACCAAAACAAGAGATAGACTTAGGAGAGCAACGTAAAGCTGATTATCTATCTCGAAAAGAAGGGACATAACAATGAGTGATCTTAAAGCTTACATTAGTGAACGAAAAAAAACAGATCCTGAATTTGCTGAAGGATATGAGGAAGGATTCCGGAATTTTAATATTGGCGTACTTCTAAAACAAGCTCGGGAAAAAGCCGGCCTTACTCAGGATGAAGTAGCTCTGAAACTAAATACCAAAAAGACAGCAGTTTCCAGAATTGAAAATCATGCGGAAGATATTCGACTTTCTACTTTAGAAAAGTATGCCAAAGCATTTGGGAAAAAGTTAAAAGTCGAACTTGTGGATTAAGGGAAGCTTAAGGAACTTATTCTATTGTTATACGGATTATTTTGGTTATGCTTTATATACATAATATTATGTTAGTTCCAATCTAAGACTTTCTAAATTTCAAGTGTCATATGAATGTATATATTGCGGAAGTAAAGAGGATTTGACAAAAGATCATATCCCTCCAAAAAATTTATTCCCTAAACCTCGCCCTTCAAACTTGATGACAGTACCTTGTTGCAATGATTGTAATGGTTCTTTCTCTTTAGATGATGAGTATATTCAGGTAATGTTCTCAATCCGAATAGATGTTCATAAAAAAGATACTATTCAAAAAAATTGGAATAAAGTATTAAGAGGTTTAAAGAGAAAGGAATCCGCTGGTTTTTATAAGTCAATAATGAGCAGCATCAAAAAAATAGATGTCAAAACTAAAGATGGATTATACCTCGGCAAGATAAGTACTTACGATATTGATATGAAGAGGATAAATAATATCTCTGATAGGGTTATTCAAGGTCTTTATTACAAAATTACTGGAAATAGAGTACCAATGGGCTATGACTATTTTTCTACTATTTATCGAGTAGATGATATCAGTGAACAAAGTGAAAAAGCATTTCAAATGTTTATTGACACTCTAGCAACAGAAAACAATTACAAAGTCGGGGAAGTCTTCTCGTATCGATACAAAAAAATGGATTTTGACTCAAACGCATATATTTTCTATTTCAGCATATATGAGAATTTTGAATTTTTTGGAATGGTATCAAAAGAAGATTAGAATTAACAGGATTTTAAAACGAGATCGAATAGCTTCAAAACCTGAATCCCAACCACACTAATTCATCAGCCAAAATTCAAAATTAAGAATTGGCAGCATCCAATTTTTAATTTTTCATCTTTAATTTCAAAGATTCCGCCACCGCCAACTGATCCACTCTCTCATTCAACTCCAATCCCGAGTGACCTTTAACCTTAATCCAGCTTACTTTGTGGGGTTTCATCGCTGAAAGCATTTCTTCCCAAAGCTCTTTATTCTCGACCGGTTTCTTATCCGCTTTTCGCCAGCCTTTCTTTTGCCAGTTTTCAATCCAGCCTTTGGTCATGGCGTTTATGATGAGCGCACTGTCGCTGTGAATTTTAACATGACACGGTTTCTTCATGGCTTTCAAAGCTTCAATTACCGCCTTCATCTCCATTCTGTTATTGGTGCTTTGCGGATCTCCGCCTGAAAGTTCTTTCTCTTTTCCATTCCATATCAGAATAGCGCCCCAGCCGCCCGGGCCGGGATTCCCGCTACAAGCTCCATCGGTGTACACAATTACTTCCGGTAATTTAGACATATCTCTCTGTAATCAAATTCAGTTTTTCTTTCATTTCTTTGGCTTTATGAGCTACATGTTCCGTCCAGTTTTCGTGATCACTTCCTGCGTAAATAATTCCGCGACTGGAATTTATAAGTGGAATTCCTTCTTGCTCAGATAAAGCCTTTGCAAGCTCATCAATAGATCCACCCTGAGCACCAATTCCGGGAATTAGCAAGGACGCTTTTTTATGAAGATCAGTAACTGATTTGGAAAGTTCGGCTTGTGTCGCTCCGATCACCATTCCTAAATGAGCTTTCGAATGCTGTGATCTTTGTTCAAGCTGATAAGCAATATATTGAGCCATCATGTCAAAACCTTCAAAAGGCTTTTTGAGGAAATCATCTGCTCCCGGATTAGATGTTAAAGCCAACACGTAGATTCCTTTGGTTTCATCTCTGGTGAAAGCGTCCAAGGTTTCAAATCCCATCAAAGGATTTAAAGTGATTGCATCCACATGAAACTGATCAAAGAAAGATTTTTTGTAATGCTCGGCAGTAGTGCTGATATCGCCACGTTTTGCATCAGAAATTACTATTCGATTTTTTGGGACGTGAGCCAGAACTTCATGGAAAACCGACAAGCCTGATGAACCTAAAGCTTCAAAAAAAGCAAGATTAGGTTTGTATGCCGCACAAAATTCCTGCGTGTGATCGATTACGGCCTTACAAAAATGAATAACCTGCTCTTCCGGCTCGCTGAATTTCGCTTTTACAGATTTTGGAAGCAGACTAAGATTGGGATCAAGCCCCACGCATAGCGTCGAGTTGGCAGCTACAACAGCGTTTTTAAGTTTTTGAGTAAAGGTCATAGATAAATTTTTTCTCAGCGAGAAGATAACATTTCTGTGGAGGAAAGTGATATAATTATATAGTCATCTCACGGAGAATGCCCGAGATCCGGGACTATTTGAATTACAAAGTGTAATTGGCGATTTAGATTCCTGCCTTCTCAGGAATGACCTTTTCTTTTGTATCAAGACAAAAGCAAGAGGAAGATGATTATGAACTAATTTATTTTGAGATCCCTCGTGTTTGGGCTAACAAGCTACAAATCATTATTTCCACTTCGGGATGGCAGTGCGGGTGTCCAATACTATAAAGCTCCCTTTGTTATCTATTGTAAAACGGTTGGGCTAGGCGGTCAAATTATTTAGATTCACAGGTTAACAACTACTAACTACTACTTTTATGTCAGCTAAGAAGCTATATCAATATTTTAAACTGTTATTTTCCGCATTTCTTATTGCAGGAATCATTTCAAATACGTCATTTGCGCAGGATGAGCCCGCAGATGCAGATTCCACCGAAGAAAAAATCAAGAATGGAGACCTTCCCCTTAAAGCAGGAAGAGAATTCTCGTTCGACCTGAATGAAGGCTCTTGGATTGCTTTGGATGTAAGCCCTGACGGAGAAACCATTGTATTCGATTTTTTGGGAGATTTATATACGATGCCAATTTCCGGAGGTGAAGCAACTCAAATCACAGAAGGAATGCAGTTCGACAGTCAGCCCAGATTCAGTCCTGATGGTGATAAAGTAGTTTTTATTTCTGATGCTTCCGGTGGAGAAGGAGTTTGGACGATCGATCTTTCTTCTGAAGACATGGAGAAAAAACAGATCACAAAAGGGAAAAGTAACGAGTATCAATCTCCGGAATGGGCACCTGATGGTAAGTATATCATAGCTTCAAAAAATTCACCGGGAAATCACAAGATCTGGATGTACCATGTTGATGGCGGATCAGGAACAGCGTTGGTAAAAGAGCCCGGCAATCTCAGAATGACTGAGGGAGCATTCAGTCCTGATGGCAGATATGTTTGGTTTTCAAGAAGAAGTGGGACTTGGAATTACAACGCTTCACTTCCGCAATATCAGATTGCAACGTATGATCGTGAGACGGGAGACATTACAACACAGGGATCTCGCTACGGTTCCACATTCAGAGCCACACCATCGAGCAATGGAAAGTGGTTGGTATACGGAACTCGACATGACGAGCATACAGGTTTTGTGATCAGAGATCTGAAAACAGGCAGCGAACGTTGGCTAGCGTATCCGGTTCAGCATGATGATCAGGAATCTCGCGCATCAAGAGACGTACTTCCTGGAATCTCATTCACGCCGGACGATAAGTTCGTTGTAGCTTCTTATGGCGGAAAGATATGGAAGATTCCAGCCGAAGGCGGAGATGCCATTGAGATTCCGTTTTCAGTAAATAGTACAATTGAATTAGGACCTGAATTGGATTTCGAATATCCCATCTCAGACAGCGAAGAATTTACGATTACTCAGATCAGAGATGCAGTTCCATCACCGGATGGAAAGATGGTTGCTTTTACAGCTTTGAATGAAGTGTACACCATGGAATTCCCGAATGGAACTCCAGAAAAATTAGTGGATCTTGATGAAACTCAGGCGCAACCGGTTTGGTCACCTGATGGAAAATGGATCGCTTTTGTAACATGGCAACCTGAAGGTGGAAAAGTGTATAAAGTGAAGCCAAACGGGAAAAGCCTGAAGCAGCTGAACAAAGATAATGGAGTGTATCAGCAGCCCGTATGGAGCAATGACAGCAAAAAGATTGTATTGGTTAATGGTGATTCTGAAGGATTCCGAAATGCCACTCAAAGAACGGCTTTCAAGGGAACATCCAATCTTATCTGGCTGAGCGCAGATGGAAGCGAAGATAATTTTATTGCATTTAGCAACGGACGTTCAAATCCTCATTTCGTAAAAGGCAATGACAGAATTTTCTTATCGAGTTTTAATGGATTGACTTCCATTCGTTGGGATGGAACCGACGAAAAAGAGCATTTGAAAGTTCAGGGAAGCCCCGCTCCGGGATCAACATTCAGCCCAAGAGCTTCTTGGATTAGAATGGGGCCTGAAGGAGATCGAGCATTGGCTCAGTTGGGTTATGATCTTTATGTAGTAACTGTTCCGCAAGTTGGAGGAGATGCTCCAACGATCAGAGTAGGTGGATCAAGTTCATTTCCCACGGAAAAATTAACTGATATTGGAGCACAATTTCCCGCTTGGGGGTGGGAAGCCAATAATATCCATTGGTCGATTGGTAATGCTCACATCCGCTACAATTTGGATGACGCGGAAGCCTACGAAGACAGCGTGAAAGCAGCCAAGGAAATGGAGAAGAAAAAGAAAGAAGAAGCCAAAGATTCCGATAACGATGATTCTGATGATGGTGATTCCGATAAAGAATCAAAGAAATCTGAGATCAAAAAGGATGAAGGTTATCAACCTCTTGAAAAACGAATTGACGTAAAAGCTACGCGTGATACTCCGGAAGGAATGATCGTGCTTCGTGGAGCGACTGCGATTACCATGAATGGCGACGAAATAATTCGAAACGCTGATATTCTAGTGGAGAACAACCGAATTAAAAATGTGGGAGCAAGAGGTTCATTTACTATTCCAAGTGGCGCAGAGATCATGGACATGAGCGGTAAGACCATTGTGCCGGGCTTTGTGGATACACATTCTCATTTTCGTCACCCGGTGAATTTGCACCGTGGACAGTTTTGGTCATATTTAACAAATCTTGCTTTTGGAGTTATTACAACCCGTGATCCACAAACAGCAACAACGGATGTATTAACCTATACCGACCTGGTGGATGCCGGAGAATTGCTTGGACCACGTATTTACTCTACCGGGCCTGGAGTTTTCAGCAGTGAGAATATCAAAAATTTGGATCATGCTAAAGATGTCTTAAAGCGGTACAGTTCGTATTACAATACTAAAACTATCAAGATGTACGGAGCGGGAAATCGTGAGCAGCGTCAATGGATCATTGAAGCAGCACGTGAGCAAAAGTTGATGCCGACTACGGAAGGCTCGCTCGATTTTAAAGAAAATCTTACTCAGGTTATTGACGGTTATCCGGGACATGAGCATTCATTCCCGATCTTTCCTCTCTATAAAGATGTGATAGATATGGTAGCATTTTCGAATACGGCGTACACGCCAACATTGTTGGTTGCATATGGTGGTCCGTGGACAGAGAATTATTTCTATGCAACAGAGCGTCCACATGATGATCCAAAATTGAATCGATTTATGCCTCATGAAAACTTGGATTCCAGATCTCGTCGCAGAAATGCCGGTTGGTTTATGGAAGAAGAATATGTGCATGAAGAGCAATCTAAATTCCTGAAAGACCTGGTTGAAAATAATGGGATTGCCGGTGTGGGAAGTCATGGTCAGCTTCAAGGACTTGGTTATCATTGGGAGCTTTGGGCTATTCAAAGTGGTGGATTGAGTGAACACGACGCACTGAAAGTAGCAACCATTCATGGTGCCAAAGCCATCGGGCTTGAACGAGATCTCGGAACCATCGAAGCCGGTAAACTCGCGGATTTTGTGATTATGGACAGAAATCCGTTGCAAAATATCCGAAATACAAATTCCGTAAGCTACATCATGAAAAACGGAAGATTGTATAATGCGAACTCATTAGATCAGGTGTTCCCGATTAAAAAGGAACTGGGAACGTTCTGGTGGCAGAATACAGGACCGATGAATGTGCCGGGAGTGAAAGAATAGTGTTACGGTGTGATAGTGTTATGGCAAACTATTGATAAAGAGTTGCCATAACACTTAAACACTATAATACCTTATTTTAAAGAACTGATTCCTGAAATACCTCTTCAAATCCGTGGGGAGGTCGAGTGAGTGTCCACGTCTCAAAATAGAAATGGCGTTCTGATCTGAATTTCTTTCCGTTGATGCTGAAGAAGCGAAAAGCATCAGGCAGCATATTTTGTAAAGGATGAAAGAACTTGGTGTAGATATTCTTCTTTGAAAACATATGCAGATCAAAGCCATCTTTGGCTTGTTCTTTATAGATAACTACAAAATCATTTTCCAGTACTTCTCTTAGTTCGGTTTTCAAATGACCCACATTGGAATTAGTATCAATGTGAAGAGTAGAGACATCGAAGTCTGCTTTTTTATCTCCAACTACGATTACTTCTCCAAGTTCTAATGAAGAAATCGCTTCATCCAAAGAATCAAAATTACCGGAATGTGTTTGATAGTTTTTGGTTTCTAAACCTTCCTCCAATGCAGAAATAAATCCATCATATTCTGAAAGAACATTGATCCCGAATTTCTCTTCATCCAGATCAGTTCCCGTAAAATATAAGCGTGAATAAGTCGGGTCCGGCTTCATAAAATCAGCAAGCGTTGATTCGATCTGCTCTTTGGTGCGGTTCGCATTTCTGTCCTGAAGTTGGTCCAGTAGCTGATCGTGATGAAAGATGAGTTTTAGGATTTGGGAGTTGTTCATGACACTTACATAATTCGAGTTAAAGCTGTCATTCCGAAGTGGAAATGATTGGTTGAAGGTACGGTTTCTAACACGAGGAATCTCAAGTTTTAAAATTGGCTTATGACTTACTTTTGGCTTGACCCAAAAGTAACAAAAGGTCAAGTCTAAGAATCAGAACGGTGTTCACTGTTCATTCGCTACAAGATGTCAAAGGTCTTCGGTCTAATCTCCAAGTTATCTAAATCCAGCCTGAGTGACATCTTGTTTACGCTTCTGAACATGTTCTCTTTTTCCGTTCTGATTCCAAGGACGTCTGCTTTTCTTAAACCAAAAAAATCCCACTCATAATTTCTCATGAGTGGGATGTAATTTCGTAACTAACTCAGTCAGGGTTCAAAACTCTGACTGAGTTAGTAAAAGCGAAATATTAGATCATTGTCGCAATAACAAGTGCAACAACTGACATCAACTTAAGAAGGATGTTAAGAGATGGTCCTGAAGTATCCTTGAAAGGATCACCAACAGTATCACCAACAACACCTGCTTTGTGCGGCTCAGAGCCTTTGCCATAGTGTACGCCATCAATTTCAACGCCTTCTTCGATCATTTTCTTAGCGTTATCCCAAGCACCACCAGCATTACTCTGGAACAATGCCATAAGAACACCGGCAGAAGTTACACCTGCAAGAAGTCCACCAAGCATTTGAGCGCCTAGCGTTGGGTCGTTGCTAACAAAACCAGGAACAAAACCAAACAACACGGGAACGATTACAGCAAGAAGTCCCGGAAGAACCATCTCACGGATAGAAGCTGTAGTTGAAATCTCAACACATTTTTCATATTCAGCTTTACCATCAGCAGCATCAAAAGTTGCTTTGTCTTCGTCATTCCAATCAGCGTATTCTGTTTCGCCGTTTTTGTTCATTACGTCAAGAGCAGCTCTCAATTCAGGAATATCTTTGAATTGACGACGAACTTCTTCGATCATACTCATTGCAGCACGTCCTACAGCCTGCATAGAAAGAGCAGAGAATAAGAAAGGAAGCATAGCTCCAACAAAAAGAGAAGCCATTACCGTAGGACTTAATACGTCGATAGCAAGAAGTTTTACATCATGCGTTGCGTTGTAAGCTGTGATAAAAGCAGCAAACAATGCAAGTGCAGTTAATGCAGCAGAACCGATCGCAAACCCTTTACCAATAGCAGCGGTGGTGTTACCAACAGCATCAAGCTTATCAGTACGTTCACGTACTTCCGGTGGAAGGTCAGCCATTTCAGCAATACCACCGGCGTTATCAGAAACAGGACCGTAAGCATCAACAGCTAACTGGATTCCTGTGTTTGCAAGCATTCCAACAGCCGCAATAGCGATACCGTAAAGTCCGGCGAAACTGAATGCTCCAACAATGGCAATAGCAATAATGATAATAGGAATTGCAGTTGAGATCATACCCACTCCAAGTCCGGCAATAATGTTTGTAGCAGCACCGGTTACAGATTGCTTAACAATAGAAAGTACCGGTTTTGTACCTGTACCTGTATAATGCTCAGTAACTAAACCGATCAATAAACCTGCAGCCAATCCGAAGATAGTAGCCCAGAAAACGCCCATGCTAGTGTATTCAATTCCTGCGAAAGTCCATGTAGCAGGAAGCATCCACTTTATAATAAAGAAAGAGGCTGCAAGCATTACGGCAGCTGATAAGAACTCACCAATATTTAATGCTCTTTGTGGATCTCCACCGTCTTTTACTTTAACAAAGAAAGTTCCAAGAATAGAAGTAAAGATTCCGGTAGCTGCAAGAACTAATGGGAGCATTACTGCAGAAAGTCCGTCAAAGTTATCTGCCCATGCACCACCGTTTATTGTTGCGTCTGCAATAAAAGCAGCACCAAGTACCATCGTACCAATAATTGAACCTACATAAGATTCGAAAAGATCAGCACCCATTCCGGCAACATCACCAACGTTATCACCAACATTATCTGCAATAGTAGCAGGATTTAACGGGTGATCTTCCGGAATACCGGCTTCTACTTTACCTACAAGGTCAGCTCCAACATCAGCAGCTTTAGTGTAAATACCACCGCCAACACGAGCAAACAATGCGATAGAAGATGCACCAAAAGAGAATCCTGTAACAACAGCTAATACTTTATTAACTGCACCGGCGCCTTCAATTCCGAAGACATTTGAGAAAAGGATGAACAAAAGTGATAAACCAAGAACTCCCAATCCAACTACACCAAGACCCATTACAGATCCTCCTGCAAATGCTACTTCAAGACCTTTTCCAAGACTTGTTCTGGCAGCTTGAGTTGTTCTTACATTGGCTTTTGTGGCAACTTTCATCCCGATGAAACCTGCCAGTCCGGAACAGATTGCACCAACTACGAATGATATCGCTACCATTGCGCTGGAAGTTTCAGGGTTTGCACTAAAAGCTAAAATTGCAGCAACAACAAGTACGAAACCTGAAAGCACTTTATATTCAGCCTTTAAGAAAGCCATTGCACCTTTAGCGATGCTTTCTGCGATACGTGCCATTCGGTCGGTACCCACTTCCTGTTTTGTTACCCAGGAAGATTTCCAAGCGGTGAAAATAAGAGCAATAACCCCTGCCACCGGTATGAAATAGATTATGTTATTCATAATTCTCTTTTCGTTAGTTTATAATTATATAATTCAATTGAAGTAATTCATTGCCCTTTCAATGCCCATATTCACGAACGCAAGGGCTGCATCGTGAGCATTTTGTACAGCTTGATCTTTTTCTTCAAGCTCGTTTTCATCAAAAGGAGCGAGTACGTAATCTACTTGTCTGCCTCTCGAAAAATTATCGCCAATACCAAATCTTAGCCGGGGAAAATCAGTGCTTCCAAGGCGTTCAATGATATCAGTAATTCCGTTATGACCACCCGCGCTTCCACTGGATTTCATTCTATTTGTGCCCAAAGGAAGATTGAGATCATCATAAACGATCAGGCAATCTTTTTTATCTGTGTTGAATTTAGCTAACGCTTTCTTAACTGCGGTACCACTTCTATTCATAAAAGTGGTGGGTTTAACAAGAACGATTTTACGCCCTTTGTGTCGTCCTTCAGCTATTTCAAAAGGTCCGCCACCCGGACCAAATGAAATCGATAGCGTTTTAGCTAGTTTATCAAGAATCTCAAAGCCGATGTTATGGCGAGTGTCTTCATATTCGTTACCGATATTTCCTAATCCTACGATTATGGACATGGTGTTGAATCAGACATTCTCGCCGCAATCACTTTGATTATTCTTCCGTTTTTTCTTCTTCAGAACCTTCGCCTTCAGCTCCTTCACCATCTTCCGGTGTTTCACCTTCAGCCAGTTCTTCGCCTTCAATAGCTTCCTCATCTTCAGGAACATCAGCAGTTAAACTATCAAGGAAGTCTTCACCTTTTGGAGGACGAATAGTAACAATTGTTCTTCCAAGATCATCTATTGGGTTAATTCCGTCAAGATCCAGATCTCCAACATGTATTGAAGAACCAATGTCTAGCGAAGTAATATCAATGATAAATTCTGCAGGAATAAACTCAGGTAGTACACGTATGCGAACAAACTTCATAGGTTGGAACAAACGTCCACCATTCTCAATAACACCGCGGGAATTTCCTGTAACTGTAACTGGAATTCTTAATGTTACTTTATGATTGTTAGAAAGTACATAAAAATCTACATGAACGGGTCTGTCAGTAACGGGATCAAATTCAGCTCTTTTTAAAAGTGTTTTATACACTTTCCCATCAAAAGTTAATTCAACCAGTTTAGTTTGTTGCGTTCTTAAAATTCTCTCAAGGTCTAGCTCGTCTACAGAGAAATGAAGGTTTTCATTCACTTCAGGTCCATAAAGTACAGCGGGTACTTTTTTCTGTGCGCGAAGCTCACGGTTAGCTTTTTTACTAAGCTCACGTGGAGAGGCTTCTATTGTCTTAAATTCAGCTTTTGCCATTTTTGGATTTACTTACTTATTCATTAATTGTCAAAGAGAGCACTTATAGTGTCATTTGTGTGGATACGTTGAATTGCTTTTGCAAAAATATCAGCGACGCTCAGTACTTTGATTTTATCAGAAGGCTGGCGAAGTGTTACTGTATCCGTAACTAAAACTTCATCTATTGGTGAATCTTCGATTCGTTGGTATGCCGGTCCCGAGAGTATCGGGTGAGTACAAATGGCAGTGATATTTAAAGCGCCTCTTTCTTTCATGGCGCTTGCTGCATTTGTAAGTGTACCGGCGGTGTCAATTAAGTCATCTACTATCAACACATTCTTTCCCTCTACATCCCCAATAATATTCATTATTTCAGATTCATTAGCTTTTGGACGTCGCTTGTCAACAAAGGCAAGACTGGTTCCAAGCTTTTTTGAATAGGCTCGTGATGTTTTGAGGCTTCCCACATCCGGGGCAACTACCACCAGATTTTCAATTGGGTTGGATTTAAAATGTTCTATGAATGCCCGACTTGCATAAAGATGATCAAGCGGGATATCAAAAAATCCTTGAATTTGTGCTGCGTGTAAATCCATGGTCAAGATGCGATCTGCACCTGCTTCTACAAGCAAATTCGCCATGAGTTTAGAACCAATAGATACTCTGGGTTGATCTTTACGATCTTGGCGGGCATATCCAAAATAAGGAATTACCGCTGTTACCCGCTTTACAGATGCGCGTTTTGCCGCATCTAACATCAATAACAACTCTATAATATTATCGCCCGGAGGAGGCGTAGGTTGTATGATGAAAATATCTTCTCCACGGATGCTTTGCTCGTATTTAACATATAGTTCTCCATCAGAGAATTCTTTGATGGTGACATCACCGAGTTCAGTTCCGTAAGACTCAGCTATTGCTCGAGCGAGAGCAGGGTTGCTTCGTCCGGAAAATATTGCGAGAGGAGTATCCATTTAAATTGCTAGCACTGAAAATTTCAGGATTACATTAAACAATAAGACGGCTCCTGTTGTTATCTTATTGAGTTTTGTTGCCCGGGGAGGATTCGAACCCCCACCAACTGGACCAAAACCAGACGTCCTGCCATTAGACGACCGGGCAATTACTGTCTCATCGACAGACTCCAAAGATAGAAATAGATCGAAAAGCAATCAAGATGAAATTGCTTTTTTTAGTACTAAACATTCTGAGCAATTCTTAGGCTTACAATATTTGTTAAGCTGATGAACAGAACCAAGCTTATTTTGATAAATAGATGCAGAAATATCTAATGTTTTGAACTTAGACAGCAAGATGGAAGGGATAGGAGCTTGGTAAGATTTCCATTTTTCTAAAACAGTTTTCCTTATGTTTTGAGAATGATAGAGCGTGCCGAGTAAATAAAGAGCAGGTAAATAAACGGTTCCAAATAAAATTTTTGGATGCCCGGATGTGCCGATTCCAAATCTTTTACACCAATCAGCCCACAAATGGAGTGCTCTACTTTCCAGAAATTCCTCAAATGGAGTGGTTTGGATTATATGTAAGAATTGTACCGCTATTTCTACCCTTTTTGTGGGATGAGCATGAGGTCGGCAGCCTTTGAAATTCCATGCAAAGTTTGATGAAGACCCGAATGCTGTTTGGTGTGCATAGTCTTGCAATTCTGATAAATCCGAATAATTGAATTGGATTAAAACTTCTGCCAGTTTCTGCATGGCTGTTCTATTATTGCTGATACCGAAACCATCAAAAACAGAAATGATCAAAGCTTGTTTCCATGCATTGCTTTGCGATATGGAAGGAGAATAAAAAGTAAGAACGTCTTCCACCTTCTTTTCCAGATATTCGCGGTGCGCTTTTTCAATTTGTTGAAGAAAGGCTTCTTCTGAAATAAAATGTAACCCGCCGGCACAAGGTAAAGCATTTGAATGCTGAATATTGGAAAGAAAATGAGTTAGCTCAAGGCTAATAAAAGGGAGTAAATTTAAAGTATATGGAGAAGATCCGTTTTTTGTGGATACAGTTCTGGGGTTGTTTTCAGTTACAACATGAAGAATTACATTCTCATAGTTTTCATCCAAATGATGGTTGTGTTGTTTCCAACCTGAAGATGTTAAGTGAATTTCTACAGATCCATTCCATTCTAGGCCATCGATCAGAACCTTTGCATGTTTGAAATCAGGACCATCAGAATGATTTAAACTGCCCCGATTAAGAATGTGAATATTTTTACCACATTCGGTAAGTAAGTTGTTCGTTTCAAATAATTGCTCATTCCATACCCATTGCAAAATTTGCTCAGAATATGGGAATGAGTGTTTAAGCATCCTCTTCTAGTTCTTCATCTTCAAAATGAAGCAATTCAGTAGCTTCGTAAAGATCCGGCAGGTTTTCTTTCACACTCTTCTTTATATTTTTTGAGACCTGTCCAATTCTTTTTTCGCCATCTTCTAATAGCTGGTGGCTTTTATCTTCTATCCATTGGCGATTCTCCTTCCCGGACTTAGGAGTTAACAGTAAGCCGGTTACAACGCCTCCTGCAAAGGCTGCTAAACCTGTAAGTAATGTTCCTATTCCTCTGCTCATGACTGCCTCTTTAATTTTTTGAAAAGGTTAACGCTGTAAAGTAAGAAATTTATTGGTAGTTTATTTCCATTAGTTTCGCATTCAAACGCATTAATTTTTACCTTTTGGTAATTTAATTGAGTACTTATGAAACGGCAAATAGTTTTAATGGACAAATCTAGGATAATTCGTTCTTTGAAGAGGATGGCAATTGAGGTTTGGGAAAAACTGGATTCAAAACAGGGGCTGGTAATAATTGGCTTGAACGAAAGAGGTTGGGGAACAGCCATACTTCTTGAAGAGGAACTAAAAAAGGTAGAAGATTCTTCTAAAATTGAAATGGTTAAATACGATGTCAAAAATTTAACTTACAACCAGCCATTGCCGGAATGCTCTGAAAAGTTTGTTCTTATTGTTGATGACGTGATCTTTTCAGGGAAAACGATGTTTGACGCTTTATCCGCGATTATAAGTGCAGGGGAACCGGAACGGATCGAAGTACTTACTTTGTTGGATCGGGGACACCGGAAATATCCGATCGAATCGACTATAACCGGAATGAAAATTCCTACAAAAGTAGGTGAGCATGTTGAGGTCATGCTTTCAAAAGAGAAACCTGAGCAAGTAGTGCTCTTCAAAAACAGCTAATTACTTAAACAACACATGAAAAATTTTACACGAACCTTATTATTATTCATAGCAATTTTATTTATCACTGATTCAGTAAACGCGCAAACCATTGTGGTTCCGGATACACTCGTTGGATGGAATCAAACCTGGGTAGCAAATCTAAACGGATCTCAGGCTTCTTACAGTAATTGGAGCGAAGGTGGGGTTAATACAATCAGCGGAACAGCATCTACCGTTTTTACCAGAATGTATAGAAAGGAACAATATACGTTTGGTTTTAGAACTAACTTGAGATATGGTCAGTCTCGTATTGATGGGAGAACAAGAAAGTCAGATGATCTTATTTCGATCCGTCTTAGATCAACTTATGATTTACAGGAAGACAGTAAAGTCGCTGCTTATGGGGCAATACAGTTCAGAACGCAGTTTGCTGATGGATATGAATACGACGCAAAAGTAGCAGGTGGAGATTCATTAATTTCCGGTTTTTTTAGTCCTGCCTATTTAACTGAAGGTGCCGGTTTAGAATATAATGCAAACCCAAGCCTACAAATGGAAGCAGGTTTGGCGTTAAAACAAACCTTTATTTCGGATGGAGATCTTTCTCCGAATTATGGATTACCACAGGGTGATACCTTCAGATCTGAAGGCGGTTTAACAACAGGTATTTCCTTTCAAAGCAAAATTGCTGAAAACATTCAGTATTCCAGTAATCTGGAAACCTTCACCAGTTTTACCAATCCGGTTTCTGAAACAGATGTATTTTGGGCAAACGAACTGGTAGGTCAGATCAACTCTTTAATAAGTGCATCTTTCCAATTTGAAATGCGGTATGACAATGATTTCTCCAGTGAAGTACAAATAAAACAGGTGCTTTCGGCAGGAATCTCAGTTAATCTATACTAGTATGGATAAGCAGGCAAAGCGAGCTCTTAATCAGGCGCTTGAAAGCCTGCAACAATGGAAAAATTCTTTCGGAGCGTGGGATCAGGATCCCACGCTTCTTGTTTCTGATGAAAAAGCAGAAGAAGTTTTTTTAAAACTCTCTCAAAAGCTAAAATGTAATTACCCGTTTCATCATCCTGTTTATGCGGGACAAATGCTGAAACCTCCACACCCTATAACGTGGGCAGCTTATGCAATGGCTATGTCTATCAATCCAAATAATCATGCTTTAGATGGCGGACCGCCTTCTTCAGAAATGGAGAAAGAAGTTGTAGCCGAGCTCGCGGAATTTTTTGGATACGGAGACAATTTTTTAGGGCATCTTACCGCCAGCGGAACCATTGCAAATTTAGAAGCACTTTGGATCGCCAGAGAATTAAATCCCGGAAAAAAGATCGCATTTTCTTCGAACTCACATTACACCCATGAAAGAATGTGTGGTGTTCTGGCGGTAGAAACTCAGAAAATTTCGATTTTAGAAGATGGGAGTTTCGATTTGGGATCGGTTGATCCGAAGGAGATAGGCACAGTTGTAGTCACTTTGGGAACAACAGGATTAGGAGATGTTGAGCCATTGGATCAAATTATTCCTTGGGCAAAAAAACATAATATTCGCATTCACTTAGACTCTGCTTACGGCGGGTTTTTCAGAACGCTTAAAGATTCTGATATTATTGATGGTACGCAATGGAAGCTGATGCAGGAAGCAGATAGTATTGTAATAGATCCACATAAGCATGGCTTACAACCTTATGGATGTGGATGTGTGCTATTTAAAGATCCATTGGTTGGGAAGTTTTATAAGCATGATTCTCCTTACACGTATTTCACTTCGGATGATCTCCATCTAGGAGAAATAAGTTTGGAATGTTCCAGAGCCGGAGCAGCGGCAGTGGCACTTTGGGCAACTCTGCAGTGCTTTCCACTAAGTGAGAAAGAAGGTTTTGGACCGATAATGTCTCGATGCAGAACTGCTGCATTAAATGGCTTTGAAATCGTATCAAAAAGTTCGAAGCTGAAAGCTTATAAAAAACCCGAACTCGATATTTTGGGATATTTCCCCAGCGAAGCACAAACAACTTCAGAAATTTCAGCTAGATCAAAAGAAGTGTTTGATACCGGAATGAGAGATCAGACTTTTTATTTGTCACTCTATAAAATTCCCTCAAAAAAGTTTATAAAACTACATCCGGAATTTAAAGCTGATTCAGAAACCGTTACTATTCTAAGAAGCGTATTTATGAAACCCGAACAAGCTGGATTTGTGGAAGAGTTGATAAGCAGAATCGAAAAAGCAATCTGATTTTCATGGAAGAGCTGCTAGAAAGAAATTCATGTTTCAATTGTAATTTTAGCCCTCTTAACTCTGCGTTTTGCCCTAATTGCGGCCAAAAAAAACTTACAAAAAAGGATCTAAGTTTAGGCGCGTTAACCCAAGAATTAATACAAGGATTTTTCAATTTTGAAAATGCATTTTTCAGAACTTTAAAATCATTCTTTTTTAGCCCAAACAATTACGTCTCTTCTTACAACCTTGGTAAAAGGAAAAAATATATATCACCTATAAAATGGTTTTTGATAGCCAATGCGATTTATTTTTTATTTCCTTTCATAAATACATTCACAACCACTCTCCAAATTCAATTAAGTGGATTAATATACAGCAACCTAATTAATGACTTGGTTGAGACCTTGATAAGTTCTTCTACAGTTGATCTTGAAACTTTCCATTTACAGTACAACGATCTTACAAAGACACTTTCAAAGATTTTTTTATTAGCTCTGCCTTTAATGTTTTCTTGTGTAACCTACTTGACCAACTTTAATGAAAGAAAGCATAAACCGTTGCTTTTTCATATTAATTATAGCCTTATCCTATATTCATTTCTGCTGACTACTATTCTTTGTTTATTTCCATCGATCCATTCTTTGATAGCAAATGGAAGTCAAGCTTATATTAACGATACAACAATTACATCTGTATCCTTTGTGTCGCTAAATATTTATGGATTTTTTCTCTACCGAGGTTTTTTTAAATCTGGTTTAGTAAAAAATATCTTAAGAACCGTGTTATTGAATATTTCATTTTATCTTTTAATTTTTGCATATCGGTTTCTGCTTTTGGTTGTCACATTAGTGTGGATGCACTTTAACTAGAAATAGACACCAAAGCATCAAAAAATAAGATGAAAGAAAATAAAAGAGAGATTTCTAAGAAAAATGCTTGTGAAGAGTATGAGACAGCATTTTAATATTAATGGGTTTACTTAGCACATCAACCATTCCTGATTCTCGGTACAAAATAAAATCATCTTTCATAACATTAGCTGTTACAGCAATGATCTTGAAAGGGAGGTCTCCTTTATAAAACTCAATAATCTTACGAGATGCCTGAGTTCCATCCAGTTTGGGCATTTGAATATCCATTAAGACGAAATCATATTCTTTATCATGTCTGGTAGCTGCTTCTACAGCTAACTGTCCGTTCTCTACCATATCGATATCTGTAATGCCAAGATTGTTAAGCATTTTACTCAATACCATTTGGTTAATAGGAACATCTTCAGCAATAAGAATTTTTAAGCTGGACAGATCGTCATCACCAACGGAAGCTTCAATTTTAGTGGGTGCTTTGGACTTTATTGATAGAGGTAATTCAAAGGTAAAAGTTGATCCTTTCTTTAATTGAGAGGTAAATGAAATATTTCCGCCCATCAATTCTACTAATCGCTTACTGATGGTAAGACCCAACCCTGTGCCTTCAATAGTATTTGCCAGCCTAGTTCGGAAGAATTTAGTAAACAATTTACCTTGATCTTCTTTTGAGATTCCAACTCCGGTATCAGAAACAGAAAATTGTACAGAGGCAGTTTCTGAGTCTGTTCTCAAAAGCTTTGTTTGAACAATTACAGACCCTTCATTTGTAAATTTTATTCCATTATTTATCAGGTTAACTAATACCTGTCTTATTCTTGTTATATCTCCGAATAATGCCTCCGGAATATTGTCATCGTGCTCATGATGGATATGCAGAAAAGCTTTTCGTGAATCAATTTTAGGGCGAAATATTTCAATAATATCACTGATCTCACTTTTAAGATAAAACTGATTTTCATTGAGCTCAAGATTCTCATCTTCAATGGTCGTCAAATCCAGAACATCACTGATCAAACTGTGCAGCATATTACTACTATAGCTTAAGTTCTTAACCATTTCTACCTGCTCGGTATTTAATTCTGTATCAGCTAAAAGTTCGGAGATACCAACGATTCCGTTAAGCGGAGTTCGCATTTCATGGCTTATAGTTGCCAAAAACTGGGACTTTGCTTTATCGGCAGATTCTGCTTTTACTTTTTCAACTTCGATTTCCTGAATAGCTTTATTTAATGATTCTTTATCATGTAAATAAGATTGTTTGAAAGTGTATAAAGAAAAGCCCAATACCATAATGGCTATAACGCTGGCAATAGAAATATCTCTGATTCTATTGACCTCTTCAAGATATGGAGATGCTGCACCCGGATTATAAAACTCATAAACCGAAAACGAAATGACGATTAAGGCAGTAGAAAGTATAAAAAATAAATAAGCTCTTAAGGGAAGTACCAGCAATCCTGATATAAATATGAGCACGATAAATTGCAAGATGGCTCCTTTAATTCCTCCACCTGGAAGCCATGCTACAATCATTAATAAAAAACTTAAGCCAAAATAACATGCCGAAACAATATTAAAGGAAACCTTGCTTTTTTGGGCAATATATATTGCTGTATAAACTATAGTGCCGGATACAAATATAACTTTATTAACAAGTTGAAATTCAGCTATAAAACTAAATACACTCCAAAATAGAAATACAAGAACGGTAAGAAGCACTGCAATTTCGAATAAATGAAATTCAATGCTTTCGTTTTTGTCGTTAAAAGGTAATATGTTCTTAAGCCCCATAGCCATCTTTAGATATCAAATAATATAGCTAAACTTACTAACCGATACGACCAATGCTAGCATTATTTCTTTCTAATTAAGAATCTTCAAGGCCGCATAAGTTCTTTTTAGGAGTTTAATTTATAAATATGAGGTTTAATTCAAAATCAATTAACCTCAAAAGCTAGATTGATAAACTCATAAACTTTTTTCCGATTTAAAGACTCTTGTTCATCCATAAGATCTACATCAAAAACGGCATTTAAGTTATTACCGGCTATATCTTCTAGAATGGTTTTGATTTGCAAGGTATAGCTTCCAGCTTTCCAGAAATTATCAGGAATAAATTTCCAAACACTTTCCTCTTGAGTTAAATCTATCTTTCCGGATAAATGATTCTTTTGATCATCCAGAACGGTGATAACTCTATTTAACAAAGCATAATCCATGGGTTCATTAAAATGAAGTTCAAGAGGCTCTTTACTTTCAGCTAAGGGAACAGAAATAGTCCAATTACTTCGATCAGGTTTAGTTCGGTCGTCTTCAACTATTGTGAAGGTTTTTTCAAACCCCTGAGTAAGCGACCTTTGTTGCCCATCTTTCCAGGCTTTATCAATTTGCAGGGTGTATTCTTTCCCAATCTTAAAAGGAGCACCAACTTCATTTAATAATTCCATTCCTCTTTTTATTCTACCCGGATCAAATAGAATAGT
Organism: Balneola sp.; assembly: GCA_965216175.1. GTDB lineage: Bacteria > Bacteroidota > Rhodothermia > Balneolales > Balneolaceae > Balneola. The sequence goes on along the minus strand of OZ244140.1, from coordinate 2,943,111 downwards.
TAAACGCTGACGGTTCACATCCCAAAGTTCTTGAGGAATTTCCAGAAAGGCATATTCCACAACTTCTCCCTTATCATCTAAAATTTTTAGGTGTTCAAGCATTTGCCCTTCCGTCATGGAGCCGGAGAAACGGACATAAAATTTGAGCAGGTTTCTGGGAATCTGATTCGTAGTTGGGTACACTTCCTCAACAAAAGTTACAGGAGTTTTGTCTTTGGTGATAGTGAAAGTATAATCAACTATAAACTCCATATTGGGCTGTTCTACATAAACAGGTGGTTGTACTATTGAGTTATAATCAAAGCGGACATAATATTCTGTGCTTTCTAGAAAAGGATATTTCGGTGTGAATTTTAAAACTCCTTCATTAGCTAAATAAGAATATGAACCTAAAATCGGGAAACTTTTTTCACTCCATGAGCTATCATCTTCGATTACAAAAACAGAAAGAAATTCAGAAAAATCTGTTTCGGCTTTATAGTTAAGACCAAAAACACCACTTACAAATACGTTTGTATTATTTTTAGAAGTGTGAATTTCAGGAGCAAATTCAGGAATTATGGGCTCTTTTAACTGTACACTTTTTTGTTCTTGCTCGCCACATCCCACAAAAAAAAGACTCGCTCCAAGTATAAAAATCGAAGCAAGTCTCTGTAAATAAGATGTATGTTTTACAAAAATAAGCAAACTATCAGGAAGCAAGCCTTGATTTAGGATAGGAATACAATCGTAGAGAACCGTCTCCCATTCTTCGTAATAAGGCAATTTGTTCAGTGTTTAACTCAGCAATTTGTTGAACGCCACTTAAAGGCAATGGCTTATATGGAGTACCTTTCAAAATAGAATCTCCTTCCAATCCTGTTGTAAGAGCTTCCTGTTTAGCAATATCTTCTCCGGTAACAAGCATAGTAGCTCGGTTGCTGTTTGCAATTAGCACTACTTGTTTTCCGCTTTCGGATGTAAAGGGCAGGATATCGAGTGGAGTATTTCCGAAACCAAGTTCAGCCACCGTTTTTCCTTTCACATGATCTCCATCTTTCAAGTTCGAAGTAGGAAATAAGACCAAAGGAGTACAGGTGTAGCCGGCAAGAATAGTTGATTCTCCATTCATCAAATAAGGTGCGAAAGATCGAATTGGAGAATGAGTTTCGTACTGATTATGAGCTACATGAAAGATCTCAAGAGTAGAAAGTGATTCATTTTTTTTGAATGGGAAACTGACCTTACGAAATCCTGAAGCAAATTCTTCATTCGATAATCCCGCTACGTAAACGGAGCCATCTGCAAAGGCGATATCTGTGATAGTATTGGTTCTGAGGCTTCTTCCCCTACGGTCTGTAGCATCCCGGGCCGGAGTTTTAGATAAGGAGAATGTAGAGTGAGATGCATTTCTCATATCAACTTCAGTAATCTTTTCATCCTTGGAAATAGAAACTATATGATATGAAGCGTTTTCGCCACTTGCCCGCATAATGGATAAATAAACATTTTGCGAAGAAGGGTGAACTGCCATATCCATAACTGAAATATCTTTTGAAGCGGCTCCCATCATTTGCCCGATTTTTTCTTCAACATCTCCAAGGTTTATGCCTTCATTTGTTGTAGATTTTGAATCAGATGTTTCCAGTGCAAAAATAGAAGCGCCTTTAGTATCTCCGAAAAAGAGAATGCCTTCGGGGCTAAAACTTAACTCACCGATGGATTCGAATTCAACGGCACCTTTAACAAAGTTATAGGGAAGTTCAGTGCTGTTTTCTTTAGGCAAAAAAGCGGTAACAACTAAAAAGAGTAACCCCAATCCTAACGTGGTTACGAAAGAGCGAGTGGTCAGATTTTTCATAAAAATAGCGTTTGTTTGAAATAACACTAATAATGTACTTGAAAGGAAGGTCTTTCTCTAATGATCTCGGTGGTATGAAAACATTTTACAAAGATGAAAATCAGACGAATTGGCCGATCAATCTCTGATTTCTACAATTACTTCGATCTCCACGGCAAGATTTACAGGCAATGAATTCATTCCTACAGCCGAACGGGCGTGTTTTCCTTTTTCACCAAAGATCTTAACCATGAAATCAGAATATCCATTAATGATTTGCGAGTGAGCAGTGAAATCGGAAGGGGCGTTAACCATACCCAGCACTTTAACGATGCGAACAACTTTATTGAGGTCACCGATTTCTTTTTTGATGACAGCCAGATGTTGAAGAGCAATACTTTTGGCTGCTTCATATCCTTCTTCTTTCGTTAAGTCTATTCCTACCTTTCCTGTAATTCTTGATCCGTCCGGATTTCTGGAGCCTTTGCCCGCAAGAAAAAGAAGATTTCCACTTCTTACCACATCTACATAATTAGCGATAGGAGGTGCTATTTCGGGAAGTTCTATTCCGAGTCTTTTAAGTTTTTGTTCGGGGGATGCGTTTTGGGCGTTTACAAAGTTTGAAGTAAATATAAGTGTACTTAAAAGGAAGAGATATTTCATGTAGGATGGATGCATTCAATTTTTTAGGAATATAGAATAGAAAAAGTAGAAATAAATTCATTTTCTGATTCAGCTTCTCGACTAAACCCTTCAAGCGTTGAGGGCTTAGATTTTTGAGTTTGACGAGTAATAAACTCCTCACCTCTTAATTTTACGATTTAAAAGATATAGGCTAATCCTTTCAGCTTCATAGTTATAACCTTCAAATAGGATGAGTAATAATGACTATAATGAAAATCAATGTTTAAACATTGAAATTTAATTACCAACCCAATTATTTTACAGCTATGACACAAGTTACCGAATCACAAATGAACGAAGTACATAACATGCTCGCAAAAGGTGAATTTATTGAAGCGATGGAGAAATTCTATATCGATGATGTTGTTCTTCAAGAGGCTAATGAAACGCCCAAAAAAGGAAAACAGAATGTAATAGATGGTGAGAAAGAGATGTTAGCAGGAGTAGGAGAATTTATTCGCTATGAAGTACATGGAAAAGCTCTTAATAATGACACCACCTTTTATTCTGCTACCATGGAGTATGTTGAAAAATCAGGAACTCATGTTAAAGTTGAGCAAACTGTAGTCTCAAAATGGGAAAATGGAAAGATCATAAGCGAGCGTTTTTATCACGCATAACAGACAGTAAGAAAAACTAACTAAAGCTAAACGGAGAATTAATATGAAAGATATAGGAAACAAAATAACCCGATACGGAATCGCAGTACTACTGCTTTGGATAGGGGTCTTTAAATTTACGCCTACTGAGGCCGCGGCCATTAAGCCCTTGGTAAGCAATCATTTTGCAATGAGCTGGCTCTATAGCATTTTTAGTGATCAGGCAGTATCTATACTGATTGCAATCCCTGAAATTATTGTAGCAGGCTTACTTATAGTCGGGGCATTTAATGACAAGCTTGGATATTATGGAAGTTTAGCTTCTATAGGAATATTCAGTGTAACCTTAAGCTTTTTGTTAACTACACCAGGCGTGTGGGCTATAACTGATGGTGTTCCAACAACTGATTTCTTTCTGGCGAAAGATATTGTGTTTCTGGGAGGTGCAGTTTGGTTAGCCGGTTACCACAAAGAACGGTTAGAGTCTAATCCTCAATAAATAATATTCAGTCCAATTATTTAGTCCTGTTCATTTAATTTGAGTAGGATTTTTTTAATTGGTTAACTGGTCAAAACCCCAGGTTTTCCAGAATTTGGAGGAGAATTTAACAGAGCAGTAACCCAAAACAAGACAAGCTATTCCAAAACCAACCAAGGTTAATTCCGGAAAGCTTTCATTGGGATCTAGTATTGTATCCATGGAGGCAATGGAAAACAGAAATGCGCCTAAGAGTGTGCCTCGCAAGAAGAGAACGAATTTACTATTTGTCATAATGATCTACTTTGTTTGACAGAAAATAGTAAAATCCTTCGTTTTTGCAAGATACGAAGATTTTTTTGCTTCGATAACATGCTCAACCCTTCCAGAGTTGACATGATAAAGATTCAGAATTTGAGCAGTAATAACTCTGGAAAGGTTAGTAACGAGATCGTTAGTGATAATTTCATTCCAGAAATTAAACTAAAAGAAAGCTTTTTTTAAGATACTGATATCAATCGGGACAAGCTTCAGTGATCAAAAAGTCAACCCCGAATAGTCGGGGCCAACTCCTCACAGTGGAATTAAATTTAATACTTTGAATAGATGCGTAAAGCCTTTTTGTCAAACAGGAATTTTTTAGGTTTAATTATTAACCTTCAAAATTGTTTTGTGGGATTAATAATCATCAAGATTAATTGCTCCTCTTTCATTATATATGCTACCCTCTTCATCTTCAGGGTTTTTTCTTAATGACCATACCCCATCGTTGTTTCCTTTAGACTCCTTTATTTTCTTGCTCTTTGAGCAAACTTCATACACCCTTTCTTTAGTTAGATTTATATCGCTAGCAATGCTTTTGTAGTTCTCCAATCATATTTCTTTTCTTCACCTGTTGTATTCTCTAGTAGCTTGTATACTTTGCCTTCATCAATTTTGAATTTAATCGGCTTATAGACTATGCGTTCAGCGCCTCCACCTATGATGATACCAATAATCCATTGATAATTATTTACAAGAAAATCCATAATTCAAAATTTATAATCCATCATTATTAATTCCGAAGGCTAGACGTCAAACGAAATTCCCTGAGCCAATGGTAATTCTTCACTCCAGTTGATGGTATTGGTTTGTCGGCGCATATAGGCTTTCCAGGCATCTGAACCTGACTCACGTCCGCCACCCGTTTCTTTTTCCCCACCAAAAGCACCGCCAATTTCAGCACCACTGGTTCCAATATTAACATTAGCAATTCCACAATCAGAACCATGAACACTTAAGAAATTCTCAGCTTCACGCATATTCAGCGTAAACATTGCAGAGCTTAATCCTTGTTTTACACCATTATGGTAGTTCATCGCTTCGTCAATAGTTTTGTATTTGATGAGGTATAAAATAGGAGCAAAAGTTTCTTCCTGAACAATATTGAAGTCGTTTTTAACTTCAGCTATAGCAGGACGTACATAAAACCCGTCTCTGTCCAACACTTCGCCACCGTATATTACTTTTCCGCCTTCTTTTTCCACTTCTTTTAAAGCATTTTGCATACCGTCCACAGCAAGCTGATCGATCATTGGTCCAACCAAAGTATCGGGCTCAAGCGGATTTCCAATGTTTACATTCTTATAAATACCGAGTAATCGTTCTTTGAACTGATCGTATACAGAATCGTGAATAATTAATCTTCGTGTAGAAGTACATCTTTGTCCACAAGTTCCAACTGCGCCAAATACCGTAGCACGAATTGCCATTTCGATATCGGCATTTTCAGAAACGATGATGGCGTTGTTTCCTCCAAGCTCGAGAATGGTTTTTCCTAAACGTCCACCTACCACTTTTGCTACTTCTTTACCCATTCTGATAGAACCGGTTGCTGAGATTAATGGAATACGGTCGTCTTCTGTCATCCATTCACCAACTTCACGATCTCCGGTAACTAAACAGAAAATTCCTTCCGGTAGATTATTTTCCTTCAATACTTTAGCTACAATCTTTTGAATAGCGATTCCACACAGAGGTGTTTTTTCAGAACCTTTCCAGATCATGGTATCACCACAAACGGCAGCTATCATTGCATTCCAGCTCCAAACTGCCACCGGGAAATTGAAGGCAGAAATAATCCCTACCGTTCCCATCGGGTGCCATTGCTCATACATTCTGTGATTTGGGCGTTCACTGTGCATAGTTAATCCGTACAGCTGACGACTTAATCCTACAGCAAAATCACAGATATCGATCATCTCCTGAACTTCTCCAAGTCCTTCCTGATAGATTTTACCCATTTCATAAGTAACCAATTTTCCCAAAGGCTCCTTGAACTCACGAAGTTTATCACCAATCTGACGAACGATTTCTCCACGTTGAGGAGCAGGCATTTCTCTCCACACCTTAAATGCTTCCTGAGACGCAGTAACTACTTCTTCATATTGTTCTTTGGTAGTTGTAGTAACGTTGGCAATCGTTTTTCCATCAACCGGAGTGTAACTGGTAATCTGGTTTTTACTTTCCAGATAAACGCGGCCAGTACTTGTACCTGCATTAACTCCTTCAATTCCCAGCTTCTTTAAAAAATCCATGATCTCTATTTATCGTTTTTTTGATTCGGTTAAAGATAGAAAATCATTCTCCAAATAATTAGTATTAGTTACATGCGAAGCGTCTAATTTTGAAGTACCTTATTTTCAGAACTCAGAACTCAGAACTCAGAACTCAGAACTCAGAACTCAGAACTCAGAACTCAGAACTCAGAACTCAGAACTCAGAACTCAGAACTCATTGAACAACGCATCAAACAACCAGATTAAACTTCTTCGTAAACTTGGGCAAAAAAAGTACAGGGAAAAAGAAGGACTGTTTATAGTTGAGGGAGAGCGAGCTGTTGAGCAGGTTTTGGAGAATAGTGTGATAAAAGTTGGGGACGTGTTCTTGGAAGAGGAAAAAGCTAAAAGCTATCAGCTAACAGCTGACAGCTTTTACACACTCGATTCGAAGATTATGAATGAAGTAACAGATACCGAGAATAGCCAAGGCATCCTAGCTATCTGCGAAATCCCAAGTGAAATCTCAATTCAAGAACTATCAAAAAAAGAGGGCTTGATCATTGCAACAGATAGAATTCAGGATCCTGGAAATTTAGGTACTATAGTACGTACCTCTGCTTGGTTTGGAGCATCTGCTATTTTAGTTGGTAAGGGATCGGTTGATCTTTTTAATCCAAAAGTTGTAAGAAGTACAGCCGGAGCAACGGGTATGTTGGCTTATAAAAATTCAGAACTGAGTAAAGATCTGGAAGCTATGGAAAATGCGGGCTGGCAGGTTTTGATGTTGGATGGAAATGCCGGAGCAGAGCCGATAAAGAATATTGAGCTATCCGAAAAAACAATTCTAATGGTCGGAAATGAAGCCAATGGAATAGAGAAGAAATTTTTTGGTCCAAATAGAAAACGAGTAATGATTCCATCAGTAGAAAACAATCGGTCGGTTGAAAGCCTTAATGCAGCAATAGCGCTAAGTATTGCCCTTTATCAACTTAATTCCTGAGTTATAAACATTAATAGTGAATCAAATTTGTTAACTCTGTATTATTTTCCAATGAGTTTTCCACATCCATTGCATATGGTTTCCGCTTTAGTTTTATTCCAATAAGCGTTCTTTAACATCATCTACTAAAAGGTTTCGACCTTATAATCAAAAAGATTAGCCCATGCCTAAGAAGAAAGCGAAGAAGATCTTCGTACTCGACACTTCCGTGCTTTTGTATGACTATGAAGCCGTTAAGAATTTTGAAAAAAATGACGTTGCAATCCCTATAACAGTTCTGGAGGAACTGGATACCTTTAAAAAAGGAAATACCGTAATAAACTTACATGCCCGAGAATTCATCCGTTATTTAGACGGGATCTCTGATGAGAATATGCTTCAGGATTGGATTCCATTAAATGGAAAGTCTCATGGAAAATTAAAAGTAATAACCAATGGCGGGAAGCATGTTGATGCCAATAAAATTTTTGGTGCTACCAGAAATGATCATCATATAATAAATGCTGCTCTACGACTTAAAAATGAGAATGAAGGAGTAAAAGTGGTTTTGGTATCGAAAGATATCAATCTGAGGCTGAAAGCTAGGGCATTGAGTTTGGATGCTGAAGATTACGAAACGGTTCAGGTCAAGGATATTGATCATCTTTACAGAGGTAAAACCGATCTAGAACTCGAAGATCCGTCATTGATAAGCAAGTTTTATGAGAAAGGGAGGATAAAACCCAAAGATGTTATGGAAGTGAATCCGCCCAGTAACCATTATTATATAATGAAAAGCCACGGTTCATCAGCGCTTGGGTGGTACAATGCCAAATCAAAATATATTGAACAGGTTGAGAAAGTAAATGCTTATGGAATTCAACCTAAGAATGCGGAACAGACTTTTGCCATGCATGCATTAGTGAATCCAAATATCCTTCTTACAACCATAACCGGAGCAGCCGGAACAGGAAAGACGCTGCTTGCTTTAGCGAGTGCTTTAGAGCAACGAAGTGATTACAAACAGATTTATTTAGCCCGACCAATTGTTCCGCTAAGCAACAGAGATATTGGTTTTTTACCCGGTGATGCGGAAGCTAAGATCAATCCCTACATGCAACCGCTTTGGGATAACCTGAGTTTTATAAAGCATCAGTTCAAAGAAAGTAGCAAACAGTACAAGAAAATTGATGAAATGATCCAAACGGATAAATTGAAGATTGTTCCGTTGGCTTATATTCGAGGCAGAAGTTTATCGAACGTAGTTTTCATCATTGATGAAGCTCAGAACCTGACTCCACATGAAGTGAAGACGATCATTACCAGAGCAGGAGTACATACTAAAGTCATATTTACCGGAGATATCTTTCAGATCGATACGCCTTATTTGGATACACAAAGCAACGGACTATCTTATTTAGTAGATCGTATGCAGAAAAGTGATTTATATGCTCATATCAACTTAGAAAAAGGAGAACGGTCTGATCTGGCAAATATAGCTAGCGAATTGCTGTAAATGCTTTTATTATTTGATGAGAAAGTAAGGTCATTCCCCTGCGAATGCAGGGAATCCGGATTTAAAATAAACTAGGAAAGATTTAAAGAGATAGAGATCGCCTGCAAACGCCCGGTGAGGATTGTTGCTAGGGTTTATTCAGTCACTTTCACACCTTTCCAAAAGGCAAAGTGATCTTTAATTTCTTTAGCGGCATCTTTAGGCTCAGGATAATACCATACTGCATTTTCATTGGTTTCTCCATCTACTCGAAGAGTTTTATAGCTCGCTAATCCTTTCCAGGGGCAAGTACTTTGATGGGTACTATCAGAGAAAAATTCTGTGCGGATTGAATCAGCAGGGAAATAGTGATTGTTTTCTACAACTACAGTGTTATCACTTTCTGCGATTACTTTTCCATTCCAGATTGCTTTCATTAGATTAAATTTGAGTTATAAATTTCCATCCTGCCATCATCCATCCAGCTATAAAACAAATACCGCCGATGGGTGTTATGGCGCCCAGCCAACCTGTATCAGCTAAACAAAGCAGATAAAGACTGCCTGAAAAGATAAAGATTCCTGCAACAATCAAACTCATTGACCAGATAAGATCTACCTCAAAAACTTTGGAAACCAACGCTAATCCTATCAATGCCAATGCATGCCACATATGATAAGTCACAGCGGTATTCCAAGTCTCCAGTCTTTTTGGGCTGAGAGATTCCTCCAAAGCATGCGCTCCAAAAGCTCCTGCCCCAACCGCGATCGCCGCTAAAAAAGAAGCAAGAATAAGAATCGTTTGATTGGTCATTCGGTTTTAAAATCTATTTGGCGATGAGTACCATCACAGAAAGGTTTGTTTTCCGAAGCTCCACATCTGCAAAAACTCATTTTCTTACATGTTTTGGTTGATTGTTCGTTTCCAACAACTTCATAATTACCTTCAACAACAAAAGGGGCATTTTCAATTAGTTTTATTAAAAGCTCGCCACCTTCATTTTCCTGAGGTTCCAGTTCTAGTCGTTCAGGATTATATGAAGAGCCTGCTTTCCAATCCGTTTTCAGGTGAGAATTATCACATAATGGTTTATTGGATGACTTTCCACATCTGCAAAAAGCCAAGCGGGTTTCTCTTAAAATCTCATTTCCATCTTTATCCTGCACAACAATATTTCCATGTACGTAAAGAGGTCCGTTTTCATCAATAATAATTTTGTTTGATGACGGAGGAGTTTCCGGATTATCTTTATTCTTAAAGTGATATTGAAGAGCTCCGGTTGGGCAGCGGTGAATCGTATCGATTATTTTTTCTGAATCAGATTCTTGGTCAGGATCGATCCATGGTTTTCTATCCGGATCAAATACATCCGGCAATCCATGAACGCATTCTTTTGCATGAATGCATCTTTTAAGATCCCATGTTACTTCCAATTCTTTATTTTCGTAAGAGAATATTTTTGAATCCATAGTTTTAAAATTTCACTGTATAACTTATAAAAGGGACATACGCATCACCGTCAACTGTAAAGAAGCCAAGATCGAAGGCGCTTTTTGAATTAAGGATCCTTCCACCAAACGAGATTAGTGCCTCCGAGCCAGAATCACCTGCAGGTAGGATTATATTTTCAGTAAGGAATGCAAAACGCTCACTTACACGATATTGGCCACCAATAATGAATATAGGATCTGATGAGCTGTTATCAGCAAACCCAATTCCAGCACCTCCTGTCAGATCCAATTGTTTTTTGGAATAGGTTGCAGACCCAAAAACAGAAGTAATACCCTGATCTACATCAAAAACTTTGTAGTACTTAATATTCCCGGATATAGATAATGTATTGTTAAAAGAAGTTCCAACTTTAGCTCCAACAGTAAACAATTGGTTATCAATTCCAAGCCCGGGAATCATACTAAATCCTGCATCGATGCTTATATTTTTTGTTAACCCATAAGAAAAGTTAGAGAGGAAGATATAGGTGTTTTGATAGTAACCCGAACCTGAATCTAACATTTTACCACTTTGAGATATAAAGAGCTTGTTCTTTGCGGGATTATCACGCCAGCCAGAAGATTTATCGTCAGGATTGTAGATTTTGACACTTTCAATCCGCTCATATCTGAAATTAAAAACACCATCTTTGGTTTGTACTCCGGCAGATTCTTCATCTACTGAAACAACGGAGCCTACATAAGTATTCCCATTTGATAGCGTTACTGTTACCTGTCTATTTTCTTGCTGAGCTTTTATAAAAGTCGCTTTGAATTGTGATGTTTGACCAAAGGCATTAAAGGAGAGTATCAATGAAACAAAAACTCCAACAACGATTTTTTTCATAATATTTGGGATAGGTGGAATAATGACCGTTCAAGATGTTGATTTATTGAATCAAAAAAAAGATGCACTTCAAAATGATTGCAGTAGAAAAGGATAAAGTTCCAATGCTCAGATTGAACGTAAAAATTTATGGAACAGAAAAAATTCTATATAAAATTTCTTACCTTAAAGAATAAAGAAACACTATTTATTATGAGCAATACAAAAATTTTAGTATTTGGGCTTTTATTTACAATTGGGTTTGCAGCAGCATTATTCTGGCCTAAAAATGAAGTTCAAACGGAAGAAACTAACTCTGTTATTGAAACATCTTCAGATAAAATTGAAGTTGTAATGTATAAGAACGAAGGTTGCCAGTGCTGTACAAAATGGGCAGCTTTAATGAATGATGACCAATTTGAAGTTATCGAAAAGCCTATTCCAAACCTGATGGAAATAAAAAGAGAAAAAGGGGTTCCTGCCAGGTTTGAATCATGCCACACAGCCATGGTTGGTGATTATTTTGTGGAAGGTCATGTTCCTATTGAAGACGTTAATCGTTTACTCGAAGAAAAACCTGATGGAGTTATTGGTTTAACCGTTCCTGGAATGCCAATTGGTTCACCGGGAATGGAAATTCCGGGACGTCCGGCTGATAACTACGATGTGTATTTAGTTAAAAAGGACGGAACTACAGAAGTATTCGCTTCACATTAGTTGATAAACTTATTTCTATAATTTCTAAAAGACATGTTAAGCATGTCTTTTTTTATTTACCCACTTTTTTTAAAGCATTTTTGTTGTGAGTTGAAAGCTTCACGCTCATTGGGAGATACTATAAACTAATCTCGCTAGCAATCTCTTCCTTTCAAAATTACGCTATTTCTCTTGTCAGAGATAATTTTAGAAAGGCAATCCGATAAAACAATTTTTTCGTATTTAATAATGAGCAATTAACCCGGCTCATTTTCTTAATCAACCCAGAAAGCCTGAATGGTGAAACGTTCGGGCTTTATTTTTTTAGTTTGAACTTAAGACAGGCATTTTTAACTCAACCACTCCGGCTTGTGCAAAATTAAGTTCTACTGTGATGCTATCGCCGTTTGCCAAATCCTCTTTTAGAGACATTAACATTACATGAATTCCACCTTTTTGCAATACCAGTGATTCTTTTGGTCTTATAATAATCTGATTTATTTCTCTCATCCCGGCAAGTCCATCATCCGTAGTATAAGATTCATGTACCTGTGTCATCATCGCAGAATTACTTTGTACGCTAATTAATGTGTCTGCAACTGAGAGTTGGTTTCTATACGTAAAATATGCACCGCTCATTTTACCTTGCGCACCGGGGCGTGCCCAATCTGTAACTTCTTTTTCGGCAATGCTTTTTTCCGGAGTGTCTTTTTTCTCGGAGTCACCACAAGCAAGCATTAGTATGAATACCAAGGAAAGGATGAGTTTAGTTTTCATATCAAATTATCCTCGTACTTTCTTTAAGTCTTCAAGAATATAGTTTACCGGAGTCATGCTACCCCCGTACTCAAAGATTACTCGACCTTTTTTATCGAGTACCATGATCTTATCAGAATGATTCATAAAGTATAATTCTTTTCCATCATCTCTGATTTGAGTAAATGAAACCTGAGATCGAACTCTTACACTATCCATCAGTTCGCTTACTGTTGAGCTATCAGCGGTTAAAAAATCAAAATTGCGACCCAGATCAAAAACGTTTTTGTACTCTTTCAAAACCTGAGGAGTGTCCCGCTTAGGATCAAAAGTTACTCCTAAAAATTGGACGTCATCGGGATTTCCGAGCTCTTTTTGAACCTTGATCATGTTTTGAGTTACTAAAGGACAAATATCAGGACAGTTAGTATAAATAAATCCCATGATCACATATTTACCAGTATAGTCATCCGGAAATGTGATTTCTTCACCATTCTGATTTACGACTTCAAATGATTTTTTTGAAAGGTCATCGATAACTTCAGGACCGGAATTGCAGGAAATAAGTGTACTAAAGATTAAAATCGTAAGAATAAAATAGGCAGTTTTCATGATTAAGATGAGGGGTTTAATGCTGATGAGATTCCAGTTCGTGATGATGGGCGTTGCAGGGTTCACACTCAAATTCAAGAGTAGAGTGATGAATTCCAAAGTCATCATGGAGAAGTTTTTTGATTATAGTCTTTATAGATTCCATTTCACCAATATCTTCTTCTTCAATTACAATATGGCTTTCCATCATAATTTCGTGTTCATCTAATCGCCAAACATGAATATGATGTGCTCCACAAACCTTTGGTAGTGCTTCTATTTTTGATCGCAATTTCGGGAGGTCAATTTCATCAGGAGTTGCCTGCATCAGAATATCAATAGTTTCCCGAAGCATATGATAAGAATGTAAAAGTATATAGGCTCCGATTCCGACTGTCAAAATAGTGTCAACAATATACCATTCATATTTAAGAATCAGCCATCCTCCAATAATTACTCCCACTGAAGAAAGCCCGTCTGAAAGAATATGAATGTAAGCACTTTTCAGGTTCAGGCTATCTTTCGCATCTTTAAAAAGAAGAGCTGCCGTGATAAAATTTCCCAGCAATCCAACTATTGCAACCCAAAACATGGTAAAGCCATCAATAGGCTGTGGATCAAAAAACCGCTCCACTCCTTCTTTTATAAGAAATGCTGCAACCAAGATTAAAGTAATGAGGTTTATAAAAGCGCCGATAATCTCCGCTCTTTTATACCCAAATGTTTTATCCTTGTTGGCGCCTTTTTTGGAAATTTTCCTGGCAGCTAAGCTAATTCCCAATGAAAGAGTGTCATTTAGGTTATGAACAGCATCAGAAAGTAAAGCCAGCGAATTGGATAATATGCCGCCTACAAATTCGGCTATAGTAATAGCAAGATTCAGGAAAATTGAGATCCACAGTTTTACTGTAGATGAATCGTTAAAATTATGATGGTGGTGATGTTTGTGATCGTGCGACATATTGGAAGGTACGAAGAGAGTTTGTTTTTATCACCAGAGACGTATAAGAAAGAAAGAGATGCACAAAAACATCAGGATATAAACCAAATTCCGAAACTTCCGATCATAGAAATAAGCATTAAAAAATAAGCTTGTTTTACAGGTTTATCAGGCAGGAATTTATATAGTGGAGTTTGGCGGAATAAGGAAATAAGCTCAGATTGTTTTGCTCTAGAGTGTTCATCCAATTCGTTTTCAGGTTTAAGCAGAATTTGAAGATCGTCAGGAATCTGATTATTGCTTTCGTTTATAAAAACTGCGATGCTTTGTGGTGTGACTTTGGAGAGCCCGCTCAGTATTAGGTAAGCCGGAATTCCGACCATCCAGATAGCAATGGCAACAATGGATTTATCATAAATACTTAGTTCAATAAAAACTCCAATAGTCATACTTACTAAACCCGCCAGACCCATAATGCAAAGAATCGCACTTAAAATGATGCGCAACTTCCAGTTATTCAATCCTGCTATAAGTATTTTTGAGCCTTCCATATCTGAATTTAAAAAAAAGAATGAGTTCTTGAAGTTTTTTATTTGATGTTTTTCTTTTCATCAAGTAACAATTTCATAAGGCTTTGTGCAGCAGACCTGGAAATTGTTTCTATAGTTTCACGAGGTAATTCGTCACCTACTTCATAAGTTACCGCATCGGCACCAAAGGTTTTATAGATCCAATTCTTTGAAATGGGAGAACTTGTATCAAATTCTTCTGATGTGAAATTAGTTTCAGGGTTATCTGTTTTGATGAAGGAAACCCAACGCTGAGTAATGTTATCAGGAGAGGTTTTTACACTTTCTTCGATTGGATAAAAGATATTTTCGTTGGTAGAATGGAAATCAATTCCGTAATAAACTTTCTTTCTCGAATTGTTCAGAATCGGTAACAAAGCATCCCTGACAGCTTGCGTTTCAGGCTGGTTAAAATTTTCCCAATCCCGATTGAGATCCACACCGCCGGCGTTATGCCTCCAGTGACCATTTAAAACTCCATCAATATTAATGAGCGGAAAAGACCGAACAATAAACTCTGAACGAAATTCCTTTGCCAACTTAGAATCTGATACCAACTCTTCAATAAAAAATTGAGAAGCTAAAAATCCGGATACTTCAGGAGGGTGTTGTCTGCTCATTAAAATCAGAACACCAGCTTCTTTATCGTTTGGAACTTCACTTATGGTAACTTCTTTGATAGGATTTCCTAGTTTGCTTTTCCCGATTGTTTTTACCGTTGTGAATGAATTCCCTGAAACAAATTCAAGCCACTGCTCAAAAGATTCATTGTTTGTGATAGTTTGAGCGGCAATAGTTTTAGGATCTTTAGTAAGGCTGACTTTAAATTCTAATGTTTGTGTTAACGAATCATAAAATGTTTTATCTGGATCAATCGTATATAAAGAGTCATTGTTTATGATTTTTGGAACATATCTATGACGGGCGTTGTTATAGTTCAACCTGAGAAAAGCAGATCTTGCTGTATCGCTCCAAATTGAAAAAGCGTACCAAGGACTGTTATTTATGGGAAAATTTTCCGGTTCGATGAAAACCTCGAACGTAGAATCATTAATCGCATAGAAGTCATTAACACGAGCGCCTTCAAACTTATTCGAAATCCAAACAGTGGGATTTCCAGCGCCAATAATTCTTCTGTATTGCGGTTTTACTTCCCTATCTTGGGTGTCAGTGACATTAGGGGGATCATAAGAAAAGCCAGTAAATTCTTCAGATGATTTGCAATTTAAAAGGGATATGAAAACTAAAATAAAAATTAAAAATTTGTTCATTACAATATTAAGATACTGGTTTCAAAAGTCTGGTTATGGGAATCTGTTCAGCTCGAATAATAATTTATTAAGTTGCTAAGCATTGAAATATTTAGCCAAGCAACATATCAGAATTTACATAATATTTTTATTCTTGTGGAGCGTTCCATTAGGACAATTATTTGCTCAGGAAGAAGAGGGAAAGCCGGCTCGTATTTGGAATGTAAAAATAGAAGGTAATAATGAATATAAAGATATTGTACTGAAAAATTACATTGCCAATGAAGCACCATCGCTTTGGAAGAAGATTACTTTTTTTAATGAAAAGGGATATTTCGTATCTGTACCTGAGATCAGAAGAGATGCAATTCGTATTGAGCGGTTTTATCAGAGAAGAGGATTTAATGAAGTTGAAGTTACATATCGGTTAGACTCAAAAAATAAAGAATGGAAGAAAGAGCTTATTTTTATGGTTGTTGAAAAAGCTCCAATTCGAATTGATTCTGTTAAAATACTTACTCAAACTTCGATGCAAGACAGTTCTGTAATTTATGGGAGTGATGAGTTTAAAAATGAGTTGAGAAGATTACCGTTTAGAAAAGGAAAAATTTATCAACCGGTGTTGAAGTCGGATGTTGAATTTGGAGTTTCCCAAATACTAAAGGACTTGGGCTACCCATACGCATATGCAGAGGTTCAAGCCGAAGTTGATACAACTGCTAAAAAAGCTAATGTAGCTATGTTGACTTATCCGGGCCCAAGAGCCAGATTCGATTCGATAATAGTTGAAGGAGAGACTACACTTGACGAAAAATATATCAAAAGAGAGACAGGGATAAAGGAAGGGGTATATTTTAATGAAGATGCAATGCGGGAGGCTCAAAGGGAATTATTTGGGCATCATTTATTCAGATTTGCTTTAGTTTCAATACCTGAGCAACCTGAAGACACAACCATAAATGTGTTACTTAGAATTAAAGAACGGACGCTTCGATCAGTACAACTCTCTTTTGGAATTGGAAACTACGACCGCTTTGGTAACGAAAGTTTAGGATTCGATAATTTCTACAAATTGTTTCGAACACAAGCTTCATGGAGCTATA
The DNA here is from genome assembly GCA_965216175.1 of Balneola sp. GTDB lineage: Bacteria > Bacteroidota > Rhodothermia > Balneolales > Balneolaceae > Balneola. The sequence continues at coordinate 2,926,296 of OZ244140.1, read as the reverse complement.
GAAATGCTCGTAGAAAAGGGGAATTGTTTTCAACAACTGCAAAAGTCTCAGCCTTTGATTTAAGAGTAGGCGCTAAATATTTATTCCCATATGTTTACAATACAAAAAGTAGTATTACTATTGCTCCTTTTGTACAACGCCGAATTGAAAGAGCTTACTCTATTGATACCGGAGGGATTAGAAATAGTTTTGGATATAATTATAGTGAATCTGTAACCGGCACCTTTTCTTATGACTTTACGTTGAACCAGGAGTTTGACGTTCAGGAAGATGAAAATGGTAATTCTGTTGTAAGCCCTGATAGTATTTTGAACTATAATATTTCTTCTTTCAAGTTCAATTTGTTTGCCAGCAGAGGTTTGCCAAGAGGTGGAAATGGATTTGTTATTCAGCCTTTTCTTGAACTTTCCGGGTTGTTTAACGAAGCAACATTTTCGTTTCAAAAAGCATCAGTTGATATAAAAGGTTTTAAGAAACTCAATAAAGATTTGGTGCTTGCAAGTAGAGTAAACATGGGTTCTATTTACTATGCTAAACAAGACTCGCTTCCGGCGGATATTCGTTTTTATAATGGAGGATCAAGTGAAGTAAGAGGTTGGGGGCGACAGGAATTGGGTCCGAAAGAAGCTGTTTTCGACACCACAGGGTCATTTACAGGATATCTGCCAACGGGGGGTAAAGCTACATTCAGCTTTAATGTAGAACTCCGTCAGAATATAAATCGATTTATAAAAGGATTGAGTCTTGCTGCTTTCCTGGATGGTGGACAAGTATGGAGTTCAATAAAAAACACTCAAGCCCGGCCTATTCAGTATGGAGTAGGAGGAGGTGTAAGATACAAATCCCCAATTGGTCCAATAAGAGTGGATATTGGATATAAAGTAAATCCAACTGATGCCGATCTGAATATTTTTCAGGGAGATAAAAGTATGAGCTCTGCCTGGGATAGATGGAGTTTGCATTTTAGTATAGGTCAGGCATTTTAATGGAAAATAAATCATCAAATATTATTAAAAAAACACTCAAAATAGTTGCCGGGGTAGTGCTGTGTCTGACGCTGATATTAATTGGAATACGGTTTTCATTAAAGACAGATTTTGTACACAATTTTGCAAAATCTAAAATAGAAAGTATTGCAAACGAAAGCCTCACCAAGAATTTGAAAATTTCAACGTTAAGCGGAGACCTTTGGAGCGAAATTCAACTTACAGGGCTTCATGTAGGGGATGAAGATACTTTAGCATATATCGATACTGTTTATGCGAGTTATGATGTGTTAAGTTATTTTTCAGGAGTGTTTAATGTTGACCTAGTCAAGGTTTCTAACTCTAAAATAAATGTCATTGAATCAAATGAAAGTGCGGATTCCGTAGCTACATTCAATATTCAGGAAATTGTTAAGCCTGATACCACAGATTCGGAATTCAGTTTTATGTTTGAGATAGAAAACATAAATATTCAAGACGCAGATATCTCTGTGTATTCACCTTCTTCATTGCCTGATTCATCGCTTAAAATACAGAATCTTTCAATGTCTGCTGGGTTTGCGATGAAGGAAGAAATCGAAGCATCTGTTTCGAAGCTAAATTTCTACTTAAAGGAGGGAAGGCTTCCCGAAGCAATTGGAGTAACTGCATCTGCTGAGTACAATAATAAAGCGATTACATTACAAGATCTTGTTGTTAACTCAGGCAGATCATTGTTACAGGCTAATGCTTTTGTTGATCTCAAAGACACGACCATAAATTCTAAGCTGAATCTAAAACCATTGTCAGTTCAGGATGTTCAGCCTTATGTAAATCAGGAGATCCCTTCTGAAATAGTGACCATGAGCATGCAAGCAAAAGGATCTTTAGACTCTTTAGAAATAGAATTATCTGCAGATGGAAAATATTTTAAAAACATTGAAGCGGTTGCCAAAGTAAGTTTTAGGGGGGAACCAAAATTAACTCAATTTGGCATTAAAGGAGAGGGGTTAAATATTGCGGGGTTAACAAACGACTCTATTGATGTACAAACTGGATTGTTTCAGGCTACCATGGACGGAGAGTTAACCAGCGCTTATGAAAAAACAGAAATAACCTGGGGATTTACAATTGAAGGTATTCGTTATCAGGAATATAACTTCCGGAGATTTTTTGGAAGTGGTTTTCTTAAAGATGGAAAGTCTTTGTCTAATTTTGATGTCACTACAAGTGGAGAAGAACGGCTTACAATAAACACAGATCTAGAGAATGTATTTTCTGATGAAACAGATTGGAACATGGGTTTTACTCTCAAAAATTTTAACGCAGCATATTGGGCTGAGTCAGAAATTAAAACAGATATTTCTCTGAACGGTTTTGCTGAAGGTAAAGGGTTTGAGCTTTCTGAAGATAAATGGATATTTGGCATTTCAAATTCAAGGATGAGGAGTACTAATCTTGATCAAATCAGAGATTGGGAAAAGAAAATGAATACTAAGTTGCTCGAAGAAATTGAAATTGATGATCAATCAATCAGCTATTTATCTATAACCGGAGATATCAACAAAGATTCGGTAAGTGTACAAGGTCTTACAGAATTAACAAGTTCAAGAGTTGAGTTTTCGGCATCAGCCTCATCTTTTTTATCTGATAATCCTTCATTTAAGTACAATATTTCAACTAAAGACTTTAATGCAAATGAATTGGCGATTGTTCAAGATTTTCAAACTTCTGTAGACATGGAAATAACAGGCTCTGGATCCGGTTCTAATCTCGAGAACCTGTCACTTTCTGGGTCGGCTCATATTGACACCAGTGTAGTAAATGGGGCAGATATAGATCTTTTAAATTCAAAATATGAAATTAGAGAAGGTATTTTATATGTAAATGATTCTGAATTTCGTAGTGATATAGCTAATGCAAGTTTTAAAGGTCGTAGAAATATCAATGATAAAGAAGATCCGGATAATGTATTATCTCTTGATCTTGAGCTTAAAAATACCCAACCACTGGCAACTCTGATCGATCTGGAAATTTTGCAGATTAAAGGATCATTATCAGCAGACATAAAAGAAAATGCTGACGGATATTTACAGTGCATAGCTGAATTTAACTTAAAAGATATCATCATAGATGAGTTGTTTTTAGCAACAAAGATTGATGGTAATGGAGAAGTAACAGTAAAAAACTCAAAGGATGAGGGTACTTTTGAACTTGATATTATAGAACCGCAAATTACAGGAACTTCTTTTCAGGATATCAAAATATCCTCAGATCTATCAATTACAGGAGACTCACTTAATGGTGATTACTCACTGGAGTTACAAGACACAGATGAAGGCCAGATTCTTAACGGAGGTCAATATCAAGTAGAACTGGATTCGATGAATATAAACCTGATGATGGATAAATTAGACCTGATCACGAAAGATAAAAGCTTAAGCATTCAGGAATCATTCAATATATCAGTGCGAAATCAGGTAATAAGAACGGATTCTTTAATCCTCACATCGCCGGATGGAGCATTTTTATCTCTTTCAATTCCATATGCGGATTCCCTGAGCCAACGAATTTGGTTAGTAGGAGAAAGTTTTGACTTTGGAGTGCTTCAGGAAATTATTCTTGATGAAAGAATTGTTGATGGAGTACTTTTTGGGGAAATGAATATCAATAACACGCAAGATTCTCTGAGAGGGAGTGGAAATTTAGAGTTACAAAACCTCAATTATGATGGGATTAAAGCAGATGTGCTAAGTTTGAACTTTAACGCTGATGATAAGAGAATCAAATCTGAACTGGCAGTGATCTGGGAAAGTGAAAAAGTAATTTCAGGGAATATCGATATTCCTTTTGATCTTGGCGATCCTGAAGAATTTTCAGATGAATTTTACAATCAAAAAGTAAGTGGATCATTAATCATTAAGCCAACTTCACTGGATAGATTTAAGTCAATACTTGAAAAATTTGAGATTACCGGAACTAAAGGAATCATAAGCTTTGAAGGCTCTTTATCAGGAACAGCAGGGGCACCCAATTTTGAAGGAGCGTTAAATGTGGAGAATCCTGTTTTCTCTGATGTGACATTAGACTCTGCTTATGCAAGTTTTGGGTATAATCATGATAAAAATAACATTTTTATCAATGCTGAAGTATTGGCTGCAAAACAAAAAGCCGCTGACATTGAAATTGATCTGCCTTTCTCATATAACTTCAAAACTTTTGAAGTAAATATGATTGATGAAAATCAGCCGGTATCTGCAACCATTACTACTAAAGATTTTAACCTTTCCGTTTTTAATGATTTTCTCGATAAAGACTTTACTAAAAATCTCAAAGGAACACTAAACGGAATGCTTACTCTTGAAGGAACTGATAATAGTTTGAGTTCAGAAGGGTACTTTGATCTTACTAATTCATCTCTGGAGGTTCCAATTGCCGGAATTAAATTGGATGGAATCAAATCAAGAATGGAGTTCAGTAAAGGCAAGATTGTTGTTAAAGAGTTGGTTGCAAAGAGTGGGAAAGGAGAATTCAAGGCAAACGGAGATATAAACTTAGATGGTTTAACACCAACGACATTGGATATCAAAGCAAATGCTAATCAATTTAAGCTAGCGAACACGGATGAATATAACATGGTTGTTGATATCAACTCTACGCTAAGTGGACCTGCATTAACTCCGAAAGCAACAGGACGCTTTGCCGTTAAAAATGGGTTTATAGTGCTGGATAATTTTGGGGATAAAGCAGTTGAAGAAGTCCGATTAGAAGGAGAAGAAGCAAAAACATTCAGTTTATACGATTCACTTTCGATAGAGATGGAATTTGAAATAGAGCGAAACTTTTTTGTTAGAAACCGCCGGTATCTTGATATGGAGATCGAGATCAGTGGTGAACTGGATGCCCAAAAAGAGACCAGAGGAGAGTTGTTCCTGTTTGGTAGTTTAAGTGGAGACGGAGGGTATATCCGACCACTTGGAAAAAGATTTGAACTTGAAGAAGCAGAGTTGATTTTTAGTGGTACTGCAGATAATCCAGACTTGAACATTCGGAGTGCATACGTGCCTACATCAAGAAAAGGAGAACAAGAAGTAACTGTATACTATGTGATAAAAGGCACGGCAGAGGATCCTGATTTTACTTTTGAAAGTACACCAACAATGGAAAAACAGGATATTATCTGCTACACATTATTTAACCGACCGTGTTATGCGTTAGAATCTTGGCAAAATGCTTTTACTCAAGGAAGTGGCGCCTCTCCAACCGATCTACTGGCAGGAGTGCTAATTGATGAAGTTGAAGCGCTGGCGACCAGAGAACTCGGTGTAGACGTGGTTCAGATTGATAACACCCGCGTAGGAAATGAAACAGGGACTTCTATTAAAACAGGTTGGTACCTCAATGACCGTACATTTTTTGCGATTATCAATGAGATAACGAGCTCTGATCCCAAGACCCTTTTTATTCTGGAATACGCCCTTTCAAAAACCTGGGATTTGATAATCACTGAGGGTGAAGACTCGAACCGTCGCGGAATTGATGTGCAATGGCAATTTGATTATTGATCGATTAAAACAGCTTAAGTCCTGAGACTTCTGGTTAATGATTGTTTTAAGTGAGTCAATTTATTTATTCAAAACTTAAAATATCAATCGGGATTTGCTAAATTTATAAAAGCTTAAAAATCCATCATTAGACTTAAAATTTTAATTCAATGATGGATAATTGCAACAAAAATTGCTATGCAAAAATTTTCACCCTCTGAAAGACTCACAACTCTCGCCACGGCAACATTCTTCCGTATTTATTCCACAGTTCGCACATTGCCCATGCCCGTGTACCCAAACTAACTCAGCAATATGCCCGCAATACAAGCATCTATTGTTGCTTTCTGTTGAATCTTGAGAACTATTCGCATTAATAGACGCGGTTGAGGAATCTGACATAATCATCAGCGATCATTTGAAGAAGTAAGCTCTTCGTATGCAGCATCAATATTTCTGCTTAAAGGAAGAGACCAACCTGGTGCTTTAAATACTTCAAAGCCAGGAATTACTTCAGTTTTAGCAATTTCTTCTTTTGATTTCCCTGCTTGTATTCCCTTTTGAGTAAAGTCCAGCAAAGCTTCTAAGAAATTACTTTTTAGGATCAGATCGTCTTTGTTTCCGGTTATTCCGTACTCAGAATTTCCATGTCCGTAAATATAGATAGTATCGTTTTCAAGTTCATCAACAGTCTTTCTAAGTACTTGAACCCAATTTTTGATATTGGCGCCCCCATTGGTGTCAATAAAAGGATAAGCTCGATTGAACATAAGATCGCCCATGTGTGCAACATTCGCTTTTTCGAAATATACAACGGAATCGCCTCCGGTATGGGCAGGTCCGAAATGCATCATGTGAACCGTTTCATCACCAACGTTTTCGGTCCACTTGTCAGAGTAAGTAAGATCAGCATAAACCTGAGCGTCTATTGCTTCCTGCCCTCTGGCTTCAGCAGACTTTAGCTGAAGATCGGGGACATTTTTATGAGCGACAATATGTTTGGTGAAATCTTTAAATACAGGATTTCCTGCTGTATGGTCACCGTGATGATGGGTGTTGATCAGGTAGTCCATCACATGATCCGTTTTCTCTTTTAATCCGTTAAGGCAGGTTGTTGCCGATTGTGGAAACTGAGAATCTACTGCAACTAAGGAGTTTTTTGTAGCTAACCAACCAATGGTTCCTCCTCGTCCTTCAAAGGTTCCTACATTTCTGCGAAGAGTGGTGAATGGCGTTTGCAACAGAGAAGCCAATTTATGTAATGGGAGCATTGTTGATGCACCTAAAGTTGCTGAGCGAATTAAAAAGTCTTTTCTGTTCATGAGGGGTTTCTTTTAAATTAATCTAAAGCAAGATAGCGCCCCGGTCGGTGATTGACTGCTAGAATCAAATTTAAAAAAACCGAAGCAACTATAGAATAAACAATCGCCATAACATCTACCACAAAAATTGCCCCGACTATAATCAGAATATCTACACACATCTGAAATCGCCCGGCATTTACATTATGAAATTTTTGCAGGTAAATAGAAACAATATTTAAACCTCCCAAGCTGGCTTTGTGTCGGAACAGCATTAACAAGCCTGTTCCAATCAAAAAACCACCTAAGGCAGCTCCATAAAGAGGATTGATGTCTCCAAATTCGAAAACAAGCGGAACATATTCAGTACAAAAAGAAACCAGAAATACTGTAATGAATGTTTTAAGTGTAAATACCCAGCCAAGTTTCCAGAAAGCAAGCAAATAAAAAGGAATGTTTATCACAAAAAAGACTTCACCAAACGAAAATCCAGAAGCATATTGAGTAAGAAAGGCAACTCCGGCTGTTCCTCCTATCAAAAAATTCAATTCCGAAAACAAAGCAATTCCAAATGATAATAGAACGGACGCCACAGAAATCGCCAGTAAATCTTCGGGGAGAGTGTGTTCCCTAATAGAAGGATCGATGCCTTCCTCTATAAGTTGTTCGGTTATTTTATCGTTTGGAGGAGCCATTACTCTTGATGTTTAATGAGTATCAAAGTTAAGGCTTATTTGTCTCTGAATTAAGCCTGACCGTTAAGTTTTAAGCTATAACAGGAATAGGATTTGTTGATGATTTGAATTGAAAACCAGAAAAAGAAAAGCCACAAAAAATTATAAACACACACAAAGTACTGGTTCTACAATTCGGTTTTTTTGATTTATTCTACAGGTCCACCGGTTTTGGGTTTACCTTCTTTCGTATTGTTAAAAATTCTCATTGTTGGGTAAGCAAGATCTATAGCATCAGATTTTGCAAATTCATCTAGAGCTCGTTCCCAAATTGCTTCAGCACTTCCTCTTCGTCTGCGCGGGTCCGTTAAATATCGAATAGAAAGCATCACTCCGCTATCTTTAACGTTAGTATATACTATAGGTGTTAGATAGCGGTATTCGATCAAATAAGATTTAGCTGCTTTTTTCACCTGATCTTTAGCTCGTTCAATGAAATCTTTCGATTCTTCATGAGCGATATTGCTAAGAATTTTTTTGGCACTTTTCCAGTCGCTCTCAAAAGTGACCATAATTCCAATCTCATTCCAAATAAATTCAAAGTCGCTGGTGTAGTTTGCTAGTTGTTCCGAGAACACGGTATGGTTCGGAATATGAATAACGCGTCCGGTACTTTGGTCAGCATCTACCCAATTTCCTATCTCGAGTATGGTAAATTTAAAAGGACGAATATCGATCACATCTCCTTTAGCATTTCCAATTTGTATTCGGTCGCCAACGTCAAAAGGTTTTCTCGAGATGATAAAAATCCAGGCTGCAATATCTGTAACCGGATCTTTCAACGCTATCGCCAAGCCGGCGGAAAGCAATCCCAAATAGGTTGAGAGGTTGCCTAAAGCACTAAACCAGATCTGAGTAATTAGAACGATCCCTAAAAAAGCAGAGATGTATGTTAGGTTTTTCCTCCATTTATAAACGGTGCGTTTACTTTCTGAATTTTTATTTACAACACGAAGAGTTAAAAACCGAATTATCCATAAAACAAGTATAACACCGATCGTTTTTAAGGTCTGAGCGGTTACTTTGGGGGAACTTTGAAAAAAATCTGCTACGTTATTAAGTAATTCTTCCATGGTTTGATAATAACCTTATCAAATGATAGTTACACAGTTGGGATAATATAGAAAAATGAATATCTTTAATGCTCTGAAAAAATATAAGATTTATTATGCTTTATAACATTTTAGTTGCAGTGATCACGATCATCTGCGCACTTTTGATTTTAGTTGTTTTACTTCAAAACGGTCAAGGTTCCGGGCTATCCGGGATTAGTGGCGGAGGCGGTGGTGGAGGTGCTTTAGGCGGAAACTCAGGATTGGGTGCACGCAGAACAGCTGACCTTTTATCTAAAGCCACAGGTATTTTTGGAGGAGCTTTTCTGGTTCTTTGTGTATTAGCAAATTTTGCTATAGACAGATCAGGTACTGCACCAACAAGAAGTATTCTACAAGAAGGTGGTGCTCCTATTCAGGATTTAAACGCTCCTTCTCAAACGCAATCCGCAGTTCCAATTCAAGGGAATGATGCCGGTTCTTCTGATGATTCAGGGGAAGAAAGCGAAAACTGATCCGGATCGTTAATTATTTAAGACATTGAAACCCGTTCAAACTTGTTTGGACGGGTTTTTATATGCTTGAGATCCATGTTTATTATTCCGTTACTTCAAAAATCTCAGTTGCTGTAAATGGAATCCCATCATCCGTTAACCCTTGTACGACAATTCTGTAAGTAGATGGGACGTCATTGGTCCAAAATGGGGTGATATTTTTACCTTCATTAATATCTATTTTTGGGTCCCAATGCAAAGTAATTCTTTGATCAGATTTCTCGGAATTGGGATCTATATTTACACCATACTTCGGAGAGTAAAAAATTGTTTGAGCTTGTACACCTTCTAGAAACTTAGACTCAAAGCCTCTTCTAAAACCTATGCCAGACCTTGTTTTTACAATTAATGCTCCACCAGAGGAGGAAAACTGGTTAAAATCTAGATTTGGAAGAGGAGTACGAATATAGCTCATACTCTGAATTTCATCAGTTTTGTACTGAGCTAATGTGGAGTAGTCAACATAAATTCCGTCAAGTAAAATTGTAATAGGCGTTTCAGGGGTATTTATTCTTCTAGTGAGTGTACTATTTATAGGATCTATATCATATCCATAGAATTGCTGAAGAACAGTAGTAAGGTGTAACCCTCTGTAGGATTCCATTTTATTGAAATCGACAGTTTTAATACTACTAAAAGCTTGATCAGTATATTGTTTCATGAGAAGGTCTTCGGCTTCTCTTTTTGCAGTAACTGTTATTTCTTCCATTTCAAGTTTCATCATTACATCTAGAAATTCTTCTGTATAATTTTGGGCAGTACTTATTCGCTCTTTGGTTTGGTTATTGATAGAAGAAGTCATTTTCGTACCAAAAGAGATTGCTTTTTGTTCTTCAGTAAAACTCTTTGGGTTAGGCATATCTTTCTTTATATCGTCAATTTTTATTTTAAGATTATCCTTTCCATTTTCTTTATTAGCCCTAATAGAGATCAATTGCTCTCCTTCAAAAACTATTGGCAGGGATGAAAAACGCCCTGCTTTATCAGTAGTAAGGATCTGCATATTCTCGTACCCATCACCAACACTTAATGCAACAACAGCACCTTCAATAGGTTTAGAAGTCCATGGTGTTAAAATTTCTCCTGAGATACTAAATCCTTCCTGTGGTAAATAATCAAATACTAATTGTTCAGTTTGTGAGGGCAAACTAGAATTAAAAGCTTTCCACCCCTGTGTCATTAGTAAAAGGTCTAAGTGTTTTTCTGTTTCCGGAGCATCTGAAAAATAATAACCTGGTTTTTCAATATAACCTTTAAGCTCAGATTCTAAATAGAAAGTACTTTCAATAGAACTGTCATCAGAATTGTAGTTATTTATACTTTCATCGAATATAGAGACGCTAGCGGTAGCCAGTTTGGGTTTGCTTTGCCCATTTTTAACTTGAATTTCCATCTCAGCACGCGTCCTTAACTTAAGATTGTCCTTATCCATAGAAAGGCTTACATCAAGTTGATCAACGCTATTCTTGTTAAATGCTACTCTCTCTGATACTGGTTGAGCCTTGCTATTCAAGAGTGTGAAGTGTACAACTCCTGTTGCCAGGTCTTCTTTTGAGATACTTAGTTTTGTTGATAGATCTTTAATTTGAAGTGGAGATGCATTGTATACTTTTCCCCGAATATGAGTAAAGAGTAAGAAGTCTTTTTCTACGCTATTAGATCTCGTTATTTCAAGATTGAATAATTCTTCTGTTTGATCTACGGAAATCGATACTCCATTCTCAATTTGAGGTAAATCATAACGATTTCCATCAACCATAGCGTAGTAGCTGGTTCCAGAAGCGGGAGTAAATTCAGTTACCCCCATCCCAAGATGCTCTGTTTTAAAGTTTGTTATTTTAGCCCCGTTTTCATTGTAGATGGATCCTGAAACAAATTTTCCGAGCCCATTTTCATCAATAGCTTTGATCCCAATTCGGGTGGGGGTGTCTACTAATAAAGGTCCCCCTTCTGGGAAAAACTGAACATCAGTGATTTGTTCTAAGTTATTTCCTGATGAAGCCTTTTTTCCTGATACTATATTTATATTCTTAATGAATTTATTGTGTACACCAAAATTCAAACCCCATAAAGTGTATGCTTTCAATTGATAAGTCCCGGCCCCAGAGGGGATGTCGTTTAAGTATATATTTCCATCTCCTCGTCCATTTTCCAGTTTAATACTGAATTTCTTGATGAGCTTTCCGGAAGGCTCTACAAGTTCTAAATGTAGGATTTTACTCAGTTCTGAAAGGAAATTATAACCGCCGGTCACAACATAAACAGAGAACCAAACTCGGTCTCCTTCATAATAAAGATCTCTGTCTGTGTGAATAAAGATATTCTCTTTTGGAAGCTTTTCCTGTTTGTTGGTGAAATTCTTTATGTATTCAACAGGTTTGGAATAATCTTGAGCATAAGCTTGTGGAAACAAAAAAATAAAGAATAAAAATGTACTTACTAGTTTAGAAAAAGAAGAGAGTAGCTTTTTGCAATACATAAATCCAAGGTATTAGTTTTCATTAGCCTGAATATGTATAAATCAGCTTAAATACTAAATAGCATATATATGTTAGATTAAGTTAGCGACTTACATTAAAAGTACTTGTTAAATAGAATGGAATTCCGTCATCAGATAAACCTTGTATTACAACTCTATAAGTAGATGCTACATCATTAGTCCAGAAACGTGCTTCTCCGACTCCGTTGTTAATGGTTGACAGCGGGTTCCAGTGAAGAGTAATTCTTTGGTCTTCCTGTTCAATATCCTCCGGAATATTTACACCATATCTTGGGGCATAAAATGAAACGGGTTCCTGGAAAGTTCGAATATAATCAGTGATCAGACCTTTCTTTTTATCAGACAAGATTCTGTTCTTTTGACTTGTCAGTACTATTGCTCCGCCGGCACCATCAGCTCCTAGTAGGGCAAGGTCAACAGCACTTCGGGCTACAGTTATTGTTTTGATATCAGCGCTATTCAGTGAAAATAAATATTGGTTATCTATTTGCTGACCATCTAAGAACACTAACGCGGGAAGCCCACCTGATTGGAAACTCATAAAGCCTGTTTCTACTGCAATGCTATTTGTAGCTTTGTTAACGGTAACTCCGGGTAGTTGTGCTACAACAAATTCAATGGGAATGTTTTGCAAATACTCTTGTTTGTCCAAGTCAAAAGAAGAGCCAGTACCTTGTAGATCCCCAAAGACCTGATCAAGATAGTTTTCAGAAACACGCTCTGCGGTAACGGAAATTTCATCAAGCTCTCCGGTCATTTGAATATTTGTGTATTGCTGAAAACTGGACTGAGTTTGTTCGGAGCGATTTTGGATTTCAGAAACAGAAGTAGAAGCAGAAACCTGTTGAGACTCCTGAATATCAGTTACTTGGTTAAATTTACCTTGAAACACTTTTTCCTTGTCGGTTTTGAACTCTTCAAATTGCTCATTCAATGCTACATACACTCTGCTGCCTTTATCGGGGTGCTCAGCTTTAACGGTAACTAATTCATCACCGGTACCAGTAAGATTGGCAAACCCAAAACGACCTTCTTTGTCAGTTAATGCAATCTTAGGATCATCAAAGTTACCACCAACGGTTAACATAACACTAGCGTTTTCTAAGGGTTTTCTGCCGATTACTGTTTTAACAGTTCCAGTAACCGTAAAACCTGCTTCGGGTAACGTTTCAAGAGTTACTTCCTCACGGCCTGCAAGCCGGTTCATGTCGTAAGCTTTCCAGCCTTGAGTTAGTAACAGGAGGTCAAGATGTGCTGCTACTTGTTCAACATCGGAGAAGTAATATCCGGGCTTCTCAAGATGGCCTTTAAGCTCAGATTCTAAAAAGAATTGGCTCACAATACTTGATGAATAATTATCGTACGATTGAATAGTATCATCGAAAACGGAAATGCTAAAAGAACCGGAAATAGGCGAGCCATCATTTGCAAGCAAAGTAGTTTTTAAATCGACTACATCACGTAGGTTATAAGAGTCTTCATCTAAAGAAATGCCTGTTTGTACATTATCTACCTGATTTTTATTGAAGCTTAAACGTTCAGCAATGGGCATTCCTTCTGTGTCTAATAAAGTAAAATGAACAACTCCGGTAGCAAAGTTCTGTTTTGGAACTCTGACCGTACTTCCATTATTTGTGAAGGAGACTAAAGAAGCGCTGTAAACTTCTCCTCTTACATGACCAAATAAAAGAAATGGTTCTGATGTATTAATACCTGTAGACTTGATGTCAAACAGAAAAGCATTCTCTGTTTGATCTAAACTCATTGTTAAACCTTTATCAAGAACGGTTGGAAGTTCATATTTGAAACCATTTATTTCAGCATAATAAGCAGTACTTGAACTTGGTACCATTTCAAATGATCCCATACCTAGATGTTCAGATTCAAATGAAGTTATCTGGTTTCCTGAGCCATCAAAAATATTACCTGAGACTTTTTTTCCTAGTCCGAATTGATCCAATGCTTTAAAACCTACCTTACTCTTTAACCCTGCAACCAAATAGCCACTTTCAGGTAAAAATTGAACATCTGTAATCTCAGTATTCTCCGGTTGACTCTGTTCTTTCTCAGTAAAGACTGTGATATTTTTAGAGAACTCGTAAGCTTCTCCAAAATTCAAGCTCCAAAGGGTATAGGCTTTAATCTGATACGTGCCTTTCTGTTTGGGAACTCCTTCAAAAGACAGAGTACCATTTCCATGGCCATTTTCAAGCTTTATGTTCTCTCTTTGGACAACTTTACCATCCGGAGAAACAAGTTCCACATATAAAACTGCGCTTAGATCTGAAGGAAAGTTGAAGCCACCTGATACCACATACGCTGAGAACCATATTTGATCGCCATAGTAATACCAATCACGGTCAGTATGTACAAAAACACTTTCTCTCGGTAAGTTTGCCTGTGCAACTTTAAAGTACTTAACAAACTCAACGGCTTTATTTGTTTGTTGTGACTGTGCGGAACCTGATACCAACAGGAATAAAAGTAAAGCAGAAAATATTTTATGATACATAGCAGTTAACTCGTTGAAATATATAACCAAACTACATTAATAGTATTAAAATTAAAAATACATTTTATTAGACGAGAACTGATTACGAAATTTTTGAAAAATTATTTTCCTATACAGAATCTAGAAAAGATAGAATCAAGAATATGTTCGTTGGTGATTTCTCCGGTTACTGTTCCCAATTCGTTCAAAGCAGCCCGTAGATCGATCGAAAGAAAATCACCTGTCATTCCATTTGCTAACCCGGTTAAAGCTACCTGAATATGCTCTTTGGTCTTCTGGAGGGCATCACGGTGACGCGTTGAGGTAACCAATAAGCTGGAAGCATCATAATGTTTGTTCTCAAGAGCACGATTTTTGAGATGTTCTTTCAGCTCTTTGATCTGTTGATCTTCAACTGCAGATATTTTCAGGTCAAATTCGGTACGCCACTCCTGGTTTAATTCGATGTCGGCTTTGGTACCAATTAAAATAAAGGGAGTTTCACCTGCTCTTTTTTGAAATCCGGCTATTTCTGTTCTTTCTGCTTCATCAAAAGGGTAAGAGAGGTCTTTCAGATAAATAACCAGATCAGCCAGTTCAAATGCTTTCTGTGAGCGTTTAACTCCTTCTGCTTCCACAATATCTTCGGTTTCCCGAAGTCCGGCAGTATCTATGAGTTTGAACAATAGGCCATCAAAATTCCAGTCCACATCAATGGTATCCCGGGTAGTTCCTGCAATTTCGGTTACGATAGCACGATCGGAACCAACTAAAGTATTTAACAAGGTAGATTTCCCGGCATTTGGACGACCGATCAACACTGTTTTAACGCCATCTTTAACTAAACGCCCGGTTTCATAGGTATCTAGCAAGCTTGAAAGTTCAAGGTCAACATCTTCCAGTAATTTCTGAAGCTGTTCTTTATTGGCAAACTCTACATCCTCTTCAATGAAATCTAATTCAAGTTCAATCATTGCGGTAGCATCGATGATCTGCTGACGGAATGTTCGAACATGATCACCCAACTTTCCTTCTAATTGCTGATGAGCGGCATCTACGGCTTTTATACTTTTTGCGTGAATAATGTCGGCTACGGCTTCAGCTTGATCAAGGTCTAGTTTACCGTTTAGGAAAGCTCGTTGCGTAAACTCTCCTGCTTCCGCTAGTTTGATTCCGACGTTCAAAATAGTTTCCAGCACTTTTTGGGTAACCAATACTCCACCATGGCAGGAAATTTCTATTGTTTCTTCTCCGGTATAAGATTTTGGGGAATGAAAAAGAGTCACTAAAACCTCATCAACAGGAAATCCTTTCTTGTCCATGATCTTGCCAAAATGTACGGTATGCGAATTTAATGAGGTAAGATCTTTTCCCTGAAAAGCTTCATTAACTTTAGAAATGGCATCTTTCCCTGAAACGCGGATCACAGCAATTCCTCCTTCGCCAACTGGAGTTGCAATTGCAGCAATAGGTGATTTTTGTATGATTGAATTTATCTTCTTTGTATCATTCATTTTTCAAATATAAGCTTAATCATCTACTATGAATAATCAACTTTTTGCACTTTTAATTTTAATCGGATTAACATCATCAGTGACTTTCGGACAGCGGATTTCTGCAGACAGACCCGGAGCCGGGTTTGGAACTTTCACTGTTCCTGCTAAGATCGTATATCTTGAATCCGGAGCGTCAATCAGCAGTGATTTTTCTGATATTGGGCAAGTGTTTTTAAGAACGGGATTAAGTGATGATCTTGAAATACAATTTAATGTGGGATCTCTTTTGTTTATTGATGGAGTTGATAAGCCAAGAGTTGCTGTACAATCATTAGCTTTAAAATATAGTTTAGGGTCTTTTGCGGAAGAGAAGCTTAATCTTTCATTGTACAGCCGAACCAACCTTCCATTTTTTAATAATGATTACGAATATTATTTAACCCGTTTTATGATTTTGGGAGATTACTCTATCAATGATACCTGGGGAATAAATTCCAATTTTGGATACGGAGATTTTGTGGATGGGCTGAATAATGGATCATTCAATTTTAACATTACTCCCGGATTTTCGGTAAATGATAATACGGCAGCATATTTTGGCTATGCAGTTACTTTCGATGAGAACTTTTCCAGCGATTTGATTGAAGCAGGAATGGTTCATTTCCTGAATCCTTCTTTTCAACTTGATGCCGGCTTTATTTACTCGGATGGAGATGATCTGTTTTTAACTATTGGTATTGCTAAGAGATTTTGATGGACTTAGATAAATTATTCAGTTCATGACCATATTAACAATACATCAGACGGGTTATCCGTCAGATGTATTTGGCTTACAATTAAGACAGATCCAGATCTAGGGCATACACCGAGACATGTGGCAAGTTGGTTTTTTGACCTTCTCAGTCTCCCTGTCTCCCGAACAGGCAGGCTCCTGCAACAGGGGGAGAGGTCAATCATTGATTGTAGATTGAAATCTACGAATCTCATTCCATCATTTCGCTGAAAGCGGGATGATGGATTCTTTGTTGGGGGAAGTTCCATCAGCTGTGCAAAGCCCGTGAGATGGATGAGTAGTTTGCAAAAGCAAAAAAGCCTTCTCTCAATTAAGAAAGAAGGCTTTTATTTTTTAATCTCTTAAGAAACTATTCTACATCACCCATCAATTTACGAACGGAAGGAGCAGCAAGAAGGGCTACAATTCCACCTCCGCCAACAACAAGAGCTACACTTTGAAAGAGACCTGAAGGAGCAAGTGTTTCAAGCTGACCAGCCATTAGTCCGGCCATCAAGTTACCCAAAGCCGCAGCTACAAACCAGATACCCATCATTTGACTTACTCGTGTTTTCGGAGCTAGTTTTGTCATTGAAGAAAGACCTACCGGAGACAAGCAAAGCTCACCAACAGTATGTAGGAAATAAGTTACGATCAGCCAAGCCGGAGAAACCAATTCAGTAGAGGATGCATTTGCTGATCCCCACGCAAGCACAAAAAATCCTGCAGCAAGTCCAAACAAACCAAGTGCAAACTTCAAAGGAATAGAAGGATTTGCATTCCGTGATGCTAACCATGTCCATAAGAATCCAAAGATAGGAGCAAAGATCACGATAAATGTTGGATTGATAAGCTGAAGGGTACTTGCAGGAATTTCCCATCCGTTTCCAATCTGACTAAATACCCAATATAAAAAGGCAAGTAATCCAACAGCAGAACCTATTAAAGCAATTTTTGCTACGCTCCAAAGATCTTCACGTCTAATTGCTTTCAGCACATAATATCCAATCGGTAGTGCAAGTAGAAAAGTCACGATTAAAGCTCCAAAGCCACCAAGGAAAGAGCTGGGACCAACAGAACGATCTGTTAAATCAGCTGCAAATAAGTTTAAGGATGAACCGGCTTGCTCGAACCCACTCCAGAAAAGAGAGGCTAAGATAAATAACCAAAAGATTACCCCAAGTTTCTTTTTCTCTTCGGTATTATGTCCACCAAAAAAGATGATATATCCAAAAAAGATAAAAGTAATGATTACAGCAACGATACCCAGATTTTGAGCCAATGCTTCTAAAGCTACATCGATTGCGCCAGAACTTTGAAGAAATCCAAAGACTACTACAACTGCGATTAAAATAGAGCTAATGGTATAAAAGATCTTACTCTTTCGACTTACTTCTTCTTTTGTAAAACTCTCACTTAGTTCTCCCGCACCCATCAGGTACTTATCACCAACTTTGTATGAGATCAATCCCAACAACATTCCAAAACCTGCTAGCGAAAATCCCCAGTGCCAGTTATAACCTTCACCTAATAAACCACATAGCAATGGGCCTAAGATGGCTCCAAGATTAATTCCCATATAGAATATCGAGAAACCTGCATCACGTCGTGCGCCACCTTCCGGATATATATCTCCAACCATGGAGCTTACATTTGGCTTTAGCAATCCGGTACCTATTACAATAAGTGCGAGACCAATAAAGAAAAAAGTAGTAGTTGGAACGGCCATACTAAAGTGTCCGGCAGCAATTATACAACCACCAACGAAAACAGCTTTTTTTTGCCCCCAAATGTTATCGGCTACCCAACCACCGGGCAATGAAAGTACATATACAAAGAACGTGTAAATACCGTAGATAGCAGTGGCTTCGCCAACTCCAAATCCCATACCGGGATTATCACCAATAGCTTCGGATGTCATAAATAAAACCAAGAGCGCGCGCATTCCATAATAACTAAAACGCTCCCATAGTTCAGTAAAGAAAAGGGTAGATAGACCTCTTGGGTGTCCAAAAAAGTCGTTAGCGGTTAATGAAGAAGCACCGCCGCTTGTCTCATTTGCCATAAGAAAATTAAATTAATTAATGTTAGTCGAAAAATTCATAAAGTTAGTGATGATAGCTAAACCGCAGGTTGAGTGCAAGAAAATGACTGTTGTATTAATGAGAGTAACTGAGAGTAGCAATCGTTATTTTGATTAAAACATTTATGACTCAGTAAATTTTGCTTATGATATCTGATCCTGTTAAAAAAAAAGGAACTATTTTTTTCTGTGATATTCGAAATTTCACATATTTATTTGACGAGCGTGATGCTATAGATGCAGTAGAATTTGCAAATTCTGTACTGGCAGTCCTGGGGGAAGTTGTGGAGGAGCATGCAGGAGTGGTTGATCGGTTTACAGGAGATGGTTTTTTAGCTCATTTTGGATTTATAAATGATTTAGAAAACCATACATATCAGGCTTGCAAAGCGGCTATCGGGATCCGAAAAAAATTGAATGAAATAAATTCCACTCGTTATTTTAAAGAGGAATCAGTAATAGCGGTAGGAATGGGGATACACACGGGAGTAGCTGCTTATTGTAAAATTGAAACAAAATATTTTACCCAAACTACTATTGTGGGTGACGCTGTCAATACAGCTTCAAGAATTGAAGAGCTAACAAAAAAATTAATGGTAGATATAATTCTTTCAGAATCAAGTTATGAACTTGTTTCTCAAGATTTTAAATTCCAAGAAATGCCTAGCCAGAAACTAAGAGGCAAAAAGTTGATCATAAAACCCTATTGGCTGCTACCTTTAAATCTTTAAAATAAATTACATGAATATTACTGTTGAAGATGGACTTCAAATAAGCACGGAAGCTGTAGAAGAATTAAAAAAACATGCGGATATGATTGAATGTGAATGTCCAAATAAACTATTGGATATTCTTGAAGTAGTAAGAGATTTTACTTCTTATACGGATGATTGTATAGAAAAATATCCTGACGACAGAGACACGCATAAATGGTTAAGATCTTCTGCAATTAATTTAGATCAATTACTTTCAACCACATTAATTCAACTTGCAAGATATGAGGGATTTATTGATGCAAATAATCAAATCGTTGATCGTAAGCAAAACAGTTGATGCAACTTTAATGCATTAAACGCGTACGTAATTTCAATTATTTAAAAAATGAACTATGGAATTACTTTGGATTTCAATTGGGACTATTTTGATCTTTGCTGGACTGGCGGGCGCTTTTCTTCCCGTAATCCCAGGACTTCCATTTAGCTATGCCGGACTTTTAGTAATTCATTTTAGTGGTGTTGCTCAATTCAGCAACTTCTTTTTGATTGCTTGGGGGGTAGTTGTAGTTACAATATTGATTCTGGAAAATGCTTTACCAGCTTATACCACAAAAAAATTCGGTGGTACAGTTTATGGAGTAACAGGCAGTACCATTGGTATGATTCTTGGAATGCTTTTTTTCCCGCCATTAGGTTTCTTTTTAGGGACGTTAGTTGGTGCTTTTGTAGGTGAGATGATCTACAAGCAAGATGTTAACATAGCATTGAAGTCAGCTTGGGGTTCATTTATTGGTTTTCTAACCGGAACTATGATAAAAGTTACTGTAGCTGCTATGATCGCATTCGCTTTTTTCAGAGCTATTCTTTAGGATTGTTATTTGGTCTGAATTGCAATTTTATTGCATAGAACGCTATAGCAAAACAAAGTACTGCTCCGGAACCAAATACAAAGCGAGCGATAGCAACATTCTGATCATTTGTAAGGATTCCCAGTCCTCCTGAAAATCCTGAAGCATCACCAAAAAGGGCGACCCATCCACCTACTAAACCAAAAGAAAGAACTAGTACACCTCCAAGCAAATTATTGACAGGAGATTTTTCTCCTAAAAGTACCATAACCCCTGAAAGAGAGAAAATAAATCCACAAATTCCTATAACCCATTTGGGCGCATGAATTGTTGCTTCATCAATGGGGAGAGCTTCAAGAGAAATCAAAATAAACGGAAGACCGGTTAGTATAAATAGCCACCCCAAAAGCACTGTTTGCTTTGCGGTCAGTTTTTTTATTACCATTTTAACCTCCATTTACTTTACAGAATTTAATTGGGTTTGAAATAAATTTAAACTTAATTATCACATCTACTAATAAAATAACTAACTGCCATGTTCAAAATGAAAGCTCAAACTCTATTACCAATAGTTTTATGTTCTCTAATGATGGCTTGTATCGGAGTTCATGAAGAAAGTGATATTACGGCAATAAAAGGAGCTACGATTTTTGATGGCAATGGAGATTCAATTGCTAACGGGGTAATTGTTACCAAAGCTGGAGTTATAGATTGTATAGGCGAAGAAAGTAGCTGTTCGATTCCAAGTGAAGCAAAAGTTATAGATGCTTCAGGTAAATATGTTACTCCCGGACTGGTAGATGCCCACATGCATTTTTTTCAAACGGCATTTTTTGACAGCCGACCTGATGCGCTAGATCTAAATGAAACCTATCCAATATCTGAAGTCACTGCTTATCAGAGACAAAATCCTCAGCGATATTACGATTCTTATTTGTGTTCAGGAATTACTGCGGTGTATGATGTTGGTGGAATGAGTTGGTCTATTGATCTTCAGGAAGAAGCGGAGAAAAACCCCAAAGCTCCACACGTAGCAGCAGCAGGACCTTTACTTACTCCAGCATCAGGTGCTCCCTTTGACTTACCTTCTGATAAAGTACTTGTTCATTTGAATTCAGAAGAAGCCGGTGTTAAAACCGTTCAGTATTTATCAGATCTGGGAAGTACAGGAATCAAGTTCTGGCAAATTCGCTCTAATGATGCGGAATATATGAGTTATATAGAAGCAGCATCAGCTGAAATCAAAAAGAAAGGAAATCAAATGATTGCTCATGCAACTACTTTAGATCAAGCTAAGGCGGCACTTAAAAATGGCACAAGATTGCTTGTCCATAGCGTGGAGAATACAGATGTAGACGAGGAGTTTATCCGTTTAGCTAAAGAAAACGGAACCTATTATAACCCAACGTTAGTTGTTGGAAGCGGGTATACTGTTGCCAGACGAGCTGCTGCTGATATTGAAGCTTTTAAGATCAATGACCCAAATGGTTGTGTGGATGCAAAAACCAGAGAGCTTATGGAAACGGCATCACAGTTTAAAGATCACCCTCGATTAACGGACAATGTAAAAAACAGATTACGACAATATGATTCTGAAACAGATAGAGTAAGTGAGCAACAGCTTAGAAACTTGAAAAGACTATATGATGAAGGTGTAAAAATTGTTGTTGGTACAGATGCGGGAAATCCGGGTACGCTCCACGGAATTTCGATTTATGAAGAAATGGAAGCGATGCAATCGGCGGGAATAGCTCCCGAAGATCTAATAGTGATGGCTACTAAGAATGGCGCCGAATCCATGAGAAGAGGAAATGATTTCGGAACTTTGGAAAAAGGAAAGTTTGCAAACTTGATCATTATGGATTCCAATCCATCAGAAGATATATCAAATATGAAAACGATCACTCATACTATGATCAAGGGAAAATTGATGAAAGTAGATGAAATTTTAAAAGAGTGATTTTAAGAAAAACCTGGGTTCATAGCTGTCTAGGATTAATGCTTGTAAAGAAAACTGTTTTAATCCAATGATCTTATTACTCTTTCAGTGTTAAAGCAATTTCACGGAGCATTTTTTCACACAATTTTTTTTGTTCAAGCAATGGATCGAGTCCAACTTTGATACTAGACATATAAAACCGAAGTTCGCTCATTAGTTCGGGTTGTTTAACAAGAAATTCAATTACTTCTTTTGCTTTTTCTTCAGAAAGAGCGGAGTCACAACCTGTTAAAATTTGTGTATCACCATCTGTAATATGGCAATGTTCCCACAGGTAATTCTGCGTTTGGGTGGGAATTAAACCACGAACCATCTTTCTATAAGGTGGGTTAATACCTATTGTTTGGTTATACCTGTCTATTCCTCCCCCATAATAAAACACTAAATCATTCCTTAAATCTATGCTTCTTATCAATGAAAGTTCACCCGCACTTTTAAGCTCTTCATAAGTTGTGGGCGAGGGTATCAGAGGCCAAATTTGGCTTGAGTGGAATAACGCAACCAGAATATCCCAATTCGCAGCATCATCAATAGTATTACCCTCACTATACGCAAGTGCGAGCTGACCATAATTAAATACTTGAGTGTAGAATTCGATATTAAGATCAAGATTTCTCAAATCTCCGGTTAGGTTTTCACTTAATCGTTCGAGATAAGCTATTTCTCTCTTTTGTTCTTTCTTAGCCTCATTCCAGTTATTAATTTGCAAGTCAATCAAAATCCCAATTACAACAAGTAAAATTTCCCCAACGGCATAAAGGAGGTACTTTCGAACATTTTCTTGAATAATGAGTTTTTTGCGGATATTTCGGAGGAAGTGGAGCATCTATTTAAGCTCCCTCTCAAGTAAATCAACCAAGGATCTCTGTTCATCTATTAAACCTTGTATGTATTCCTTGTAAAGTTCTGATGTTTCAAGTTTAAAAGTGACGATATTCCACAACTCTAGGTTTTCGTTGAACTGGGTATAATCTATGGGAGGTCCTCCAGGTATAAGTAAGTCTTGATATCTTTTCAAGGCAACAGCCTGATAATTGAATGATCTTATAATGAAAGGTTCGATTGAATTCAGGTATTGGTCCACAATATAAGTGTCTATTGTATTGGTAAACTCAATAATAGTATTAAGTACAAAAAACTTCTGCTTTAAATCTGTATTCGGGACTTTTGAGAGGTATCCGCTGTTTTTAAATTCATTAAGAACCGGATATGATAGTTTCAGGCTCCATGCCGTAGATAGGGCTCCAAGTGTATTTTTGAGTTCATTTAATGAATCAGGGGTTCCCGAATTGAGCAGATTCAGTGTTTTTTTATTGAGGTCAATAATTTGTTGGTTCTTTATCAAGAAATCTTGTTTCACAGGAATATCAGATTCTATTTCTTCAATTATCCTTTCATAATAATTTTGCAACAGTTCCTGCTCTATTCTGTTCTGATTCCAGTTATTTACTTGCAGGGCAAGCAAGATGCCTATCATTACTAATGCTATTTCTCCAATCGCATATAGGAGGTAGGTGCGAACTTTATTTTGTTCCATAAGTTTTTTCCGGATTTGACGGAAGAGTCTAAGCATGATAACCTATTATATTAAAAACGAAGCGGTCATCCCCCGGCGAGTGCAGGGGATCTGGATTTATGGAAACAGCTTTTAATACAGATCCAGATTCCTGTTTTCGAAGGAATGACTGAGTAAAGCTATTACGGAAGAAGCAGAGCATATTTCTATTTTAATTGGTGGTCAATTTCTTTTTCGATCATAGCTAAAAGTTCTTCCATCCGAATTCTGTTCTGCGCTAACGGAGTTTTAGTACTATTAGTAGTATTAGAAGATTTATTTAGAATATCTGAGAATACAGGGGAGTCTAGAAAGAGAAGATCTTCAACGATCAACTCTTTGTTTAGGTCCTGGCCATCCCTGGTGACCTGCACGTCAAAAAGGAGGTCAAATAATTCAAATTTTTCTGTGATTGAGCCTCGAATGATCTCATTCACCCATATATCCAATGAGGGGAGTGTGAAGCTGTAAAGCTTTGCAATTTCATTCCTCAAGGAATCGTTCGAGATCTTATCTAATCCGCTAGACTTTAAAGCTTCATAGGGTCCTGTATTGTAAGCTACATAAACGCCAAAACCCCATACATCATCAAGATGATACCGCACGCTGTCTATATCAAGAGTTGATTTATCTTCAACATTTGAGGCATCAGCAAGATATAATATTGACTTCTCCCAATCTGAAATTATCCTTTCAAAAAACCTGAAGTTATTAATATCACTTTCCAAAGATATTTTCAGTTCAGTTAGCATACGATGCTCAAATACCCTGTCCTTTCTGTGTTCATTCCAGTTATTGATTTGAAGGGCAATCAAAATTCCGATGACTACAAGAAAGATCTCCCCGATAGCATAAAAGAAATACTTTCGAATATTCTCTTGTTCGATGAGTTTTTTGCGGATATTTCGGAAGAAACGAAGCATAATGTCTAGTGTTGATAAAAGCGTTCAATGATTGCGTAGCCCAGAACTAATATGGAAAAGATGAGCAACCAAAAATTAAGGATACGATCTTCAAATGATTCCTTTTCGGGATTATGTTTTTTGTAGATGATTACATACGCGATATACATTACAAAAGGGAAGGAAATTGCCGTAGCGATCAACGAAAAACGAAGCGACCACACCGGAAATACTTCTGCAACTACCAAAGCTTCCACTGCCTGATTTAGAAGAAAAGTGGCAATTGTAAAAATCACTGCAACTTTTGTGAGATAAAGCCTGCGTAATTTTTTAAGTGTGTACATCATTTAGTTTCTCACGGATTAAGATTCTTGATCTGTAATGTCGAACCAACCAGTCCGGCGGATTTGAGCCATCTAAAGAACTACTCGACAGAGATAAATTTTTTAGACTTCTCGTATTCACTCGAAGTGACAAAGATTGGGGAGTAATTTTTATTTGCTCGTTTCCCATACAATTCAGGTTTTAGTATTTATTCCCATTAATAAGATGTTCGAAATACTTCCCATTCCTTTTTCCAGTAGTTGTTAACCTTCAGCCAATTTATGGCTTCTTGTCTCATTTGTTCAATATCCTGTTCCATTCGTTCTCGCAGTTCCACATATTCAGGAGAGGATCGGGTAAAATTATAAATCGGATTTCGATCCATAAATGTGAATAGATTTGCTTTGGCTTTACGTTCAAAGTGAATCTTCTCAACCAAGCCTAAAAGCGTTTTTGCGTCTTTTTTTAGGGCTATACAATCTAAATAGCTGAATAGTGTTTGAGCCGTTTCTTTTTCTATATCTCCATCAAACTTAAATCCTTCTTCTACTTTTTTACAAGCTACTTCAGCCAAATGATCTGCACGTTCTTTTTCTCCCAGTTCTTCATAAAGAATACTTAACCAGGCTATTTCTTCTGAATAGAATTCTGGGTACTCGGAATCCATATCTAAGATTTCCGGATGGTTCTTTTCTACAAACTCTTTAGCTTGCGCGTACCATCCTGCGTTCATATAAATTTCAAGATAGTTTAGTAAATATTCGGGAGCGGAGGGGGAAGTCAAGGTAACTTCATGAATTTTCTCCATCAGTTTTAACATCTCTTTGTATTCACCTTTCATATGTAGCTGAGAATAGTTCAAGGTGAGATAGCCATAATTATCTGGAAACTGCTTTTCCATATCTTCTGCAATCTGATCAAACACAAAAAGAAAACCCAGATCATAAGATACATAGGCTAATGTGTTTAGCACATTTAGGTTGCCGGGTTCTTTTAGATAAGCTTGATAACCCAGAATAAATGATTCATCCAGTTTGCCAAAAGGTTGATCTTTAATGAAAAAAGCTTTCAAACTTAGTCCGGCTGAAAACTCAGGATTTATTTCAATGTTCTTTTCCATCAGAGCGAAAGCCTCTGCAAATTCATCCACATGATAATGAAGTCGTGCTCTAGCATCTATGGTCAATGGGGAATACGGATCTGCTTCGTAAGCTTGAATAATTAACTGTTCCAGGCGATCCTCGTCCGGAATAACGGCGGAATACCAAAGCATGATTTCCGGATTCCCAGGTATTAATTCGTTTGCTTTTTTGAGAGCAATTTCTGCATTTTCTAATTCATTGGTATGCCAGTAATATTGACCCAGCGCGGCATAAGCCCAACCTAATTCTCCATCAATAAGAAGTGCACGATCAATGTTACTTCTCATTTTTTTGATGACTTCATCCCTATTTATACTTCCAAAAGCACTTAACAGATCATAAGCGATGGCAAGTTTGGCATAAGCGACTGCAAATTCGGGATCTAATTGAATCACCTGCTCGAAAAGTTGAATAGCTTGTTCAATTTCATCAGGTCGTCGGTTCACCAATAGTTGATTCGCTTTTAAGTATAAATCATAAGCATCGGTGTTACTGGTAAGATTCTTAGTGATCTGAGTTTTTGTTTCCGGAAGTAATCTGATTTTGAGCTGTTCCAGAACTTCATAAGAAATCTCGTCTTGAATAGTGAAAAGGTTATCAGCTGAATAGATTTTATCATAGGTTTCTGACCACAGATGAAAACCATTATCAGCCTTAATTAATTGAGCTGTTATTCTGATTTGATCCCCTGATTTCCGCACACTTCCTTCGAGTACATGTTCAACGCCAAGTTGATCACCAATTAATCTTAGATCCAAATTCTGCCCTTTATACTGAAAGGAGGAAGTTCGTCCCGCCACCTGCAGACCTTCAACTTTTGCCATTACATTGAGTAGTTCTTCTGACAATCCATCCGAAAAATATTCCTGATCTTTATCAGGACTCATATCAACAAAAGGCAAAACAGCTATAGATGCTCTTTGAACAGAATACCCCTCGCTTTCTAAGATGTTTGCTCTGGCAAAAAAGATGCGTTCAACAAGTAAGAAGAGTACGGCAAAGGATAAGACTGAAATAATAATCACATTCAATCTTTTGCTGGTTGCTGCGGTAACGGACTCTGTGATATCTACTTCATCTGATTTCTTTAGTCCATCAGGGGTGTATTCGAAGATCCATCCTATTACTAAAGAAAAAGGAAAGCCAATACTGAGTATCACAATAATGGTGGTTACCCAAAATGAAGAAACCCCGATAAATGGAAAAACAGTAGCTGAAATTTGAATGAGCAACCAAGAAGAAACAGCATACGCCGTTGCTATTCGAAATACATTTCGACGCTTAAGTTCTTCTATAAAATTGGAAATATTCATTTCAATAATTTTGAATTCTTAATTATGGATTTTGAATTACCAACCACGTTCAAAATCCATAATCAATAATTACTAATTCTTTGTTTCCCATTCTTCTTTCCACTCGCCTTCGGCTTTTAGAAACGCAATAATATTTACCCGCATTTCAGCGAGATCAGCATCAATTTTATTTCTCAAAGGTTGGTAGTATTCCGATTCTTTAAACGGGAAAAACACTATCTCAGTTTGGAAAATGCCCGGCCAGTTCGCTTTTGAGTTGAATTCGAAATGAAGTTTTTCTAAAGTTTCAGAAAGCGCTTCGAAGTCAGAGTTAACTAAATGAAGGTTAATTTGTTTATCGAGTTTGTTGTATTCTTCTTCATCACTCATAGAAGAAATTTCATTCATCATATAGATGTTGATCTGCTTTCGCCATTGCTGAGCTTCTTCTGTTCTTCCTAGCTTATCTAAAAATATTATATAGAAACGGGCTCTAGTTTCTTGAACAACATTTTCGATCTGCGTTGGTTCGTTAAAAAAATCTTCATAGCCAAATTCAAAAAGATCTAATCCTTTTTCATACTCTTCTCTTTGATATGCTATGTAAGATTCCTGACTAACAAAAAACTGTTTTACTTGTTCACCATATAGCTCTTTGAATTGATCTAAAATCTCCTCAGCCTTTTCAAATTCACCTTCATAAAGGAGGCTTTGTAATTTATTTCTGAATCCGGCATTATTATTCGGATAAAGTTCAATCATCCGGTCTGCCATCTCGTAGGTAATGGGTATTAAATCGACATCACGGGCGATGTTACTGACCAAAAACATTAAGTTTATTTCTTCCGGGTTTTTCTGATAGGCTTTATATGCAAATTCAAAAGCAGTATCTAATTCACCGTAAGGTGTATCTCTTAATAACCATGCTTTTTTCTCATATGCGGGCGCATAATCAGGGTATCGTGCAATGATACCATCCAAAATTTTCGATGCTTCTTCAAACCTATTTTCCTGTTGAATCAGGTAATTTGAATAATTAGTAGCAATTGGTGCGCTTATTGGATCAAGCCGATAAGCTTTTTTTAGCATTCTGTATTTCTGTTCCAGTTCATCATTTCCTAATGCTATGTAGAGACTGTTTACAATTGTAGCGTCGTTAGGAGCTAATTCATAAGCTTTTCGGGCATTTTTCAGTGCACTTTCGTAATCAAAATTCATATCATTTAAATTCTTTTGCGCATGATATGCAGAAGCCAGATTTGTATTCAGGCTCATCGCTTTGTCAATATTTTCCTTCATCAGCTCTTTCATTTCTTCAAGAGGTAAATCTCCAAATTCGTGCAGTAGCCTGTAAGTAAAAGCAAGCTTGGCATAAGCCTCTGCATAGGTTGGATCTATTCTAATCGCTTGTTGATACAACTCAATCGCTTTTTCCAGATCGGCAGCTCTTCGGGTTGCCCCAACTTGTGTAGCTGCTAAATAGGCGTTGTAAGCTTCAATGTCTTGGGTAGGCCGTTCGGTAAGTTGAGCTTCTTCTTCAGGAAGTAATCGTACTTTGAGTTCTTCCATTACATGACGAGAAATTTCTTCCTGAATATCAAAGATATTATCGACGGTAAATTCACGATCGTAGGTCTCACTCCACATATGAAAGCCATCCGAAACCCGAATAAGCTGAGCAGTAATACGGAGCCTGTTTCCGGATTTACGAACACTGCCTTCCAAAATATTTGCCACACCAAGCTCGCCGCCTATCTCAGTTAAGTTTTCATTCTGCCCTTTGAATTTGAAAGATGAAGTTCGTCCGGCAACTTTCATTTCATTTACCTTGGCAAGTGCATTGAGGAGTTCTTCAGAAAGACCGTCCGAAAAGTATTCGTTTTCTTCATCGCTACTCATATTCACAAAGGGAAGAACAGCGATTGAAGCTGTTTCAATTTCAGTACTTAGTTCTGCATCTTCTAAAATGGAGGCTTTGGCAAAAAATATTCTTTCAACAACAACGAAGAATAAAGCTATTGAAAGCACAGAAATGATAACGCCATTAAGCTTCTTTCCGGTTCGATCCGTAACAGATTCAGTAATCTCTACTTCTTTTGATTTTTTGATTCCTTCCGGAGTCAATTCAAAAGCCCATGCAAAAATAAGAGCCAGTGGAAATCCGATGCCAACGAACACAATTACAACAGTATCAAACCAATCGGGAATATTTAGAGGAGCTTCAATTACGGTCACAATCTGAATAATCAACCATCCGGCTATCGCATACGCAACGGCTACTTTAAAGACATTACGCCGCTTTAATTCTTCTATAAATTTCGAAATGTTCATTTTTATAATTCTGAATTCTGAATTCTTAATTATAAATTTTGAATTGTGTTAATCACATTCAAAATTCATAATTTCTAATTCTGTTCTATTTCCCATTCTTCCTTCCATTCGCCTTCGCCTTTAAGGTATTTTATCATATTACCCTTCATCAAATCTAGATCATTATAAATCCGGTTTTGAATATTGATTATTTCAGGTTGCGAGCCAATAAGTCTTGTTCCGGCACTAATTTTAAACTGTTCAGGCCAGCCCGATTTAGAATTCAGCTCAAAGTAAAGTTTTTCCACATATTCACTTAATTTTTCACTATTTCTTTGTGAGAGAGCACATACAATTAAGGCTCCATATTCATCTACCCCATACACCTCTTTTCCTGATTCCTCGATGAATGCATCCACACGTTCACAAACTCTTTCTGCCAGATAGTTTGCTTTTTCACCTTCTCCATTATCTAAAAGAATTATTTGATATGAATTTATTGCTCCTGTTGGAACAGAAGATAGATCAGGAGTTTCATTAAATAACTCCGGAACATTTGACTTCAGAAATATTTCAAGTTCATCATATCGCTTAGTCATTTCCAAAATTTGGGCTTTGAATCTTGAAATCTCAGAAACCCTATCTTCTGCAATACTTAATAAAGCAGATTCGTAGACTTCTTCAGCCTGATCAAATTCACCCTTAAAAATTAAATATTCTAGACGCCTTATTATTGTGCTTGTGTTATTAGGATATAATTCCAACATCTGATCAACTAGAAATCCAGCATAGGGCAATAGTTCTACATCCATACTGATATTCATAAGTTCGTTTATCAAATTCAGATCGTCTCTGTTTTTTTGATAACTCTGATGAACTAACTCAAATGCCTTATCAATCCGCCCATAAGGTGCATCCCTATACATCTGTCCTTTTTCTACATACGCTGGTCCAAAATCAGGATAGTTTCTGATTATCTGATCAAAAATGGATTCAGCTTCTTCGAACTCCTCATCAAAAACAAGACGTCTAGCATACATATTTGCAGTTCCGGGATCAAGAGGGTCGATCTCGTAAGCTTTCTTCATAGCAGCCGGAATCCCTTCGTATTTACGGGTAAAAAATAATGAATTTCTGTATGCTGTATATGCTCTTGAATCGTTAGGCATTAATTCAATAGCTCGTTCACTGGCTGTTAATGCTTTTTCGTACTCACCGGTATAACGATAAAGATATGCCAGAGAATGATAGGCTCTACCCAGATTCCCATCTAATAATAAAGCCTGATCAATATTTTCTCTCATCAATGGAATAAGTTCTGATTGAGGTAGGTTTCCATATTCATGAAGTAAAGCATACACAAAAGCAATTCGAGCATAGGCTTCAGCAAAAGTAGGATCCAAAGTAATGGCTTTTTTATACTTTTCAATAGCTTCTTCTAATTCAGAAGCTTTTCGATTATGTTCAAGCTGGGTTGCTTCCAGGTAGAGATTATAAGCTTCTATATCCTTAGTAGGTCTGGCTTCAAAATATGCACGTTCTTGGGGTAATAATCGTACTTTCAGTTCCTGAAGTACTTGTTTAGAAATGTCTTCCTGAATTTGGAAAATATTTTCTGCTGTTAATTCTCTGTCATAACTTTCTGACCAAAGATTAAGCCCATTCTTAGCGTCCATCAGCTTGGCTGTAATTCGTATTTGATTTCCTGATTTTCGAACCGATCCTTCCAATATATGCGCCACTTTAAGTTCCTTAACAATTCCGTCCAGATCATCTTCTTGGCCTTTGAATTTATAGGAAGACATTCGCCCTGCTACTTTCAGGTCTTCAATTTTAGCGAGTCCATTGAGCATTTCTTCCGAAAGACCGTCCGAGAAGTATTCTTGATTTCCTTCCGGAGAGAGATCAGAAAACGGA
This sequence comes from Balneola sp., assembly GCA_965216175.1. Classification (GTDB taxonomy): domain Bacteria; phylum Bacteroidota; class Rhodothermia; order Balneolales; family Balneolaceae; genus Balneola. The sequence continues at coordinate 2,894,799 of OZ244140.1, read as the reverse complement.
ATGATGGCAATAGAGGCGCTTTGAAATTCTATTTCTTTCATTTCTTCAATGAAAGATACCTTTGCAAAAAAAACACGCTCAACCACAACAAAAATAAGTGCTAAAGAAAGAACACTTATGATAATGGTATTCAGTTTCTTGCTTGTAGTTGCTGTTACCGATTCATTGATCTCTACATCTTCAGATTTTTTGATTCCATCCGGTGTCCACTCAAAAATCCAGGCAAAAAAAGGTGCAAAAGGGAACCCTGCAATAACTATGATTATTACAGTGGTAATGATCCAATCGGGAAAGTTGAGATAAGGGAATGTTGTAGCACAGATCTGAATAATTAACCAACCGGCAATAGCATAAGCTGTTACAACCCGTAAGATGTTCCGCCGCTTTAGTTCTTCTATAAAATTCGAAATGTTCATTTTTATAATTCTGAATTATAAATTTTGAATTGTGTTAATCACATTCAAAATTCATAATTTCTAATTCTGTTCTATTTCCCATTCTTCTTTCCACTCGCCTTTTTCTTTGAGGTACGTTATCACTTCAGCTCTCATTGTATGTATATCTTCGAGAATTGATTTCCTTAATTCATCATATTTCGGGTTTCCATTTAAGGAACTAGCATTTCTTGAATGCCTGAAAAAATTGGGAAAGCCACCTTTGATTTTAAAGTCGTAGTACTGTTCCCGCATCATCTCAATGTACTTCTCAGTATTTCCTTTATAGAACTCACATTCACCTACTGGCCAACTTCTATATTTTCTTACAGCCTCAATTTCAGCACTTTCGTACTCTTTGTAGACATTATCACAATAAACTTTTGTTAGATATTTAAACCGTTCTGTGTTATCCGCTCCAACAGGTTTTGCATAGGATAGATATCCTGCAACATCATTCAATTTATCATTATCAGTAATTATTACCTCCTCTTCCAGTACGCCGGGATTAGTCTCTTGGAACATGCGAAAAGCCTCTTTTTTATCTCCTTGGAGATATGCAATTCTTGCCCGGAAAGTGTCAATTTCTCTATTGAAGACTTCGGAAAAAATTCCTCTCCCTGTTTCAATAAGTTCAAGAACCTCATCTATTTTACCATGCTCTGAATAGTAATTAGCAAACATGAAATAGTATTGTTGATTATTAGGATAAAGTTCACTCATTTTTGTAATGAAAAATTCCTGAACTTTCTCAAGATCTAAACTTTCTGAAAGGCCGTGAAGACTAACTATAAGATCTACATTAGTGGAATCTTCCTTATATAGTTCAAAGGTATTAATGAATGCTTTCCCAATTTCACCAACCCCGATTCCAGCCAAAGCACCGGCTTTTCTAAGCTTTACTTCTGAGTAATCGGGGTATCTCTCCAATACTTTATCAAAAAGCGCTAATCCCTTTTCTGATTCTTCCAAAGCTACATAATGCCCTCCTAAATGGGTTGCGATATCAGGATTTAAAGGATCAATTTGGTATGCTTTTTCTAAGATCTTATGAGATTCAGAATGTCTTTCAAACTCATGTAGCACATCATGATATCCTACCAATACTTCTGAATCTCCGGGAAGTAATTCGATGGCACGCTCATACGTTTCCAGCGCTTTTTGATTATCTTCGATATTCAGATAATAATACCCAAGGGCTTCATAAGCCTTACCTTCATTACCATTAATGAGCAACGATCTGTCAATATTCTCCCTCATTAATACTTTCATTTCTTCGAGAGATAGATTTCCTTTCCAGTTCAAATCACCATAAGCATATGCGAGTCTGGCGTAAGCGAGTGAGAACGTTTGGTCTATACGAATCGCTTCTTTATATTTTTCGATTGCTCGTTCTAAATCCGCCAAATCTCCTGTAATCTCTAACTGTGTAGCAGCGAGATAGGCATTATACGCTTCTATATCTTGAGTTGGGCGTTCATCCAATACTGTTTCTTCTTCAGGGAGCAATCGGATCTTTAGTTCTTTAACCACCATTCGAGTAATTTCTTCCTGAATATCAAACACTTCATTGGCGGTAAGTTCTCTGTCGTAGGTTTCACTCCACAAATGAAACCCATTATCAGCCTGAATGAGTTGAGCAGTAATACGCACTCTGTTTCCTGATTTACGCACACTGCCTTCCAAAATATGTTTTACTCCAAGTTGAGTTCCCACATCTCGTAAGTCAGGATTGGTTCCTTTAAACTGAAAAGATGAAGTACGACCCGCTACCTGAACATCTTCCAGCTTCGCCAATCCATTTAAAAGCTCTTCCGAAAGTCCATCAGAGAAATACTCGTTGGATTTATCGTCACTCATATTTACAAAAGGGAGGACCGCAATAGAAGCTGTTTTTACATCAGCTAAATCACTCTGATTTTCAATGAAAGCAGCTTCTGCAAAAAAGACTCTTTCTACAAGAAGGAAGATCACACCCATGGAAAGTATCGTGATAATAATACCATTTAGTTTTTTACCGGTTCTGCTGGTTACTGATTCTGTGATATCAACTTCCTGAGATTTTTTTAAACCCTCAGGTGTAAGTTCGAACGCCCATGCAAAAATTAGGGAGAGAGGAAAGCCAATTAGAACAAGCACGGTAAAGAAAGATGGAACCCATTCAGGAAAGCCAAGTTGTGGAGAAACAGTAGCAACTATCTGAATAATCAACCATCCGGCAATAGCATAAGCCGTTGCCACTTTAAAGACATTACGCCGCTTTAGCTCTTCTATTAAATTTGAAATGTTCATTTCAATAATGTTGAATGTTGAATTATGAATTTTGAATTGAGCAAGTCACATTCAAAATTCATAATCAATAATTTTTTGTTCTTGATTGAGTCATTCTTAATTTAATTACCCCATTCTTCTTTCCAATCTCCTTCTTCTTTGAGATAGGTGATCAGGCTTTCTCTCTGAATCTTCAGATCAGCAAATACGACGTCCATAATCTTTTTGAACTCAGGATATTTCATAGCTTTTTGAAATTTCTCATCTTTTTTGAGCCACCTGAATTCACCACCACGGTTATTTCTTTCTAAATAAAGTGTGGTCATAATTGGTATCACTTCATCAATTTTTTCTTTTTCCAAAAGGCAAGTAACCTGATCAAACAAATACCAATTACCTTCTTCTTTTTGAGGGTAAGTGTCTATGTTAGCTTTACTAAATTCACAGAACTGATCTAACAATAAGTTTGCTTTTTCGATCTCACCTGTATATTCATAAAGTGTGCGAAGAGGTAGAGTATGCCAGGCATTTTGTAAGTTTAGTACCAGATTTTCAGGATTCAAAAAAGCGGAATCAAATTTGGCGAACCAATCTAAAGCAATTTGAGGTTCTTTTTTATAGATAGCATAATCTGTCATGGTCCAATAAAAGCCTGTGGGATTAGGCACCCAGTCAGATCGCTCAACATTTGGCAGCATATCTTCCTCTACATAAGAGTAATCATCAGTGTAAGAAGCAAATGTACCGGCTCGGCTTAAGTAATCTAAGCTTTCAGGATAATTCCGCTTAAGTATATCCATGTAATGTCTTGCAACAGGTTCCAAATCAAGTTCCAAAGCCCGCGTTACCATAATATTTAAAGAGCGGGTAAAATTATTGTCGAGCTGGTAGGCTTTATGAACCGCCATAAAAGCTTCGTCAAGCCGACCGTAGTGAGGATCTGATTTCAGAAATGCCAGCCCTAAGTATGTAGGAACAAATTCAGGATTGGTTTTTCTATTTTTTTCGTGAAATGAAAGAGCCTCTTCGTATTTGTCTTCGTTCATACTGGCTCTTGCGCGGTTATATATTGATAAAGGTGAGAGAGGATCCACTTTATACATTCTCTTATAAAGATCATTTCCTTTCTGAAACTCATTCAGATCATCCGAATATAAATTGCCCAGCCAATTGTATACATCTGACAGATTGGGATTTAATTCCAGACTTTTCAAATAGGCTTTTTCTGCCTCCACAAAATCAGATTTATTATCATATAATAAACCTAAAGCTGCATAAGCCTCTCCTAAATTGTCATCCAGTGAGAGAGCTTGTTCAACATGAGGAGACATGTTTTCAATTTCTTGTTCCCGGGATATATTCCCATAATACGCCTGGAGATCGTATGCAATGGCTAATCGGGCATGCGCTTCAGCAAAAAATGGATCGATCTTGAGCGCTTGTTTGTAGAGGTCGATAGCGATATTTATTTCATCAATATCACGGTTTACTACAAGTTGATTTGCTTTCAGATACATTGAGTATCCTTCAACATCAGTTGTGGGCATATTGTCCAGCTCTGATTCATCTTCAGGTAATAAATGAACTTTTAGTTCATTGAGAACGGTGCGAGAAATTTCTTCTTGAATTTCGAAGATGTTAGTCGCTGTAAGTTCGCGATCAAAAGTCTCTGACCACATATGAAAACCGTCATCTACTTTTATCAACTGAGCAGTAATCCGAACCCGACCGCCTGACTTTCTAACACTACCTTCTAGAATATGACCAACACCGAGTTGCTCTCCGACAATTTTCAAATCTTCATTCTTCCCTTTGAACTTGAATGAAGAAGTACGTCCGGCTACTTTCATTTCATTTACTTTAGCAAGTGCATTCAGTAACTCTTCAGAAAGACCATCAGAGAAATATTCGTTGTCTTCATCGCCGCTCATGTTAACAAATGGGAGCACTGCAATGGAAGCAGTTTGGAACTCAGCAAGTTCAGATTGGTTTTCTATAAAAGCAGCTTCTGCAAAAAATACTCGTTCCACTAACAAGAAGATCACAGCCATAGAAAGAACGGTGATTATTACCCCATTAAGTTTTTTGCCGGTGCGGTTGGTAACGGATTCAGTGATATCCACTTCCTGAGATTTTTTTAGACCTTCAGGAGTTAGTTCAAATGCCCAGGCAAAAATAATTGAGAGTGGAAAGCCTATCAGTACAAAAATAATAACGGCAGTGATCAGCCACTCCGGAAGATTTAGAAAGGGAAATGTTGTGGCGCAAATCTGGATAATTAACCATCCCGCAATAGCATAGGCGGTGGCGACGCGAATAACATTCCGTCGTTTCAGTTCAGCAATAAGATTGCGAAAATCCATATTTACCCCACCCAAAATTTAAATCTTGTAAATAAACTAAAAAAACGGATGAATTGCTTGGTTTTCGATGAGTTTGCAAAAACAAAGAAGGATGCAGAACTTGTGTAATGACGTTAAAAGAAAAAGATCAATTAATTGAAATCATCAATTCTAAAATAGAATCTTTAAATGATGATATAATAGAACTTGAAGAACTAATAAAGCCAATTCCACTTGATGCTTCAATTGGTCGAATTTCAAGAATGGATGCTATAAATAATAAAACGATCAATGAGGCATCTTTAAGAGAGAAAAGGAAGCTTCTTCAACGCTCGGAAAAGGCATTAGAAAGATCAGGTGATAAAGATTTTGGTAAGTGCACAAAATGCAGGCATGAAATCCCTTTTGGAAGATTGGAGTACATGCCGCATACTACAAGATGTGTGGGCTGTGTTGGGTAGGTTTCTAAAGCGGGAGGTAAAACTTTTCCAAAGTTATGAGAGTAAATTTTTTTGTTTATTACCATTTTAAACTTTGGAAAAGTTACAATGGAATTATTATCAAATCACTATTACCATATTTATAATAGGGGAAACAATAAGGAACAGCTTTTTTACTCACCCGAGAATTATGAATTTTTTCTCTTTAAATATAGACAGCATTGTTTCCATGTATTTGAAACATATGCGTTTTGTTTGATGAACAATCACTTTCATTTACTAATAAGTGTTCGTTCAAAAGAAGGACAGGAAAAGCTGTACGAAAGTGGAAATTTAAAAACTAAAAAGTTAAGAAGCCCATCCAAGCACTTGTCTAATTTTTTCAGTTCATACACACAGTCAATTAATAAACAAACAGGAAGAATTGGCAGTCTTTTTCAGAAAAATTTTAAAAGAAAAGAAGTCACAACTGACGATTATTTCAGAAAGCTGGTAGTTTATATTCATCAAAACCCTGCTCATCATAAGTTCGAGAAAGAATTTTCAGTATATCCTTTTTCTTCCTTTACCCACTATGTAAATAAAGAAGATACTTTTTTGAATCGGGATAAAACGTTAGAGCTTTTTGGCGGCATTGAAAATTTTATGGGAGCTCACGAAATAAAAGCTTCTTGATGATATCTTTCAACTTTTCCAAAGTTGATTTAGGCAAATATTTGAAGTCAGGTTAATCCAACTTTGGAAAAGTTATCATCTAGAAGTAAAAATTCATACTTCTATTCCATTTAAACTTTTCCGGTAGTATTATTTGATCCATGAAAAACGCACTTCTTTTTATAACACCTGTCTTGATCTGGGGTTCGACCTGGTATGTGATCAAATTTCAGGTTGGTAATGTAGATCCTATGCTTTCAGTTTCATATCGCTTTGGAATTGGTGGCGTTTTGATGTTGGTAATTTGTGCTTTGTGGAGGATGAAACTCAAATTCACCCAAAAAGAACACGGGTTTATTTTGCTTCAGGGGTTATTGATTTTCGGCTTCAACTACTGGCTGGTTTACAATTCTGAATTGTACCTGACCAGTGGATTGGTTGGTTTGATTTTCTCTCTTCTTGTTTTTCTGAATATTCTGAATGGGAGAATTTTTCTTAAAACTCCGTTTGAAAATAAAGTGATTATCGGCGGTTTTCTGGGGCTGATCGGAACAGGATTAGTTTTTTGGAAAGATCTTTCAAATTTCTCGTTTACTGATGGAAAAATGATCGGATTGGCTTTTGCAGTAGGAGGTACCTATCTGGCTTCATTGGGAAATATCACCTCAGCCAGAAATCAAAAAGCAGGGATTCCGGTTATTCAATCCAATGCTTTCGGGATGATTTACGGGTCGCTGGCCATGTTTTTGATAGCTGTGATATTAGGCAAAGAGATCAGCTTTGAAGCTTCACAAAGTTATGTGTTATCACTTTTATATCTGGCGATATTTGGTTCAGTAATTGCATTCGGAGCATTTATGACATTGATTGGAAATATCGGAGCAAGCAAAGCAGCGTATGTTTCACTCATTGCGCCGGTAATTGCACTGACCATTTCTACTTTTTTAGAAGACTATACTTGGTCAGCTATTAGTTTGAGTGGAGCCGTCATGATTCTGATTGGAAATGTGGTAGCACTTCGCGTATCAAAAAAGAAAAAGGCTTCTTTTCCAAGAGTGCCTGAGTTGGAAGTTCCAGTTGAGATTTTGGAAGAGAAATTGCCGGATAAATTGACTGATTAGATTATTCTTTCTTTATAGATCTATTTCTTTGTGAAAGCAGAAGTCCTTCTTAAATAAAGTTTATACTAGCAAGCCCTTCAGGGCTGCGGGGGTAAATTGGTTCTAATCTTCGAAATAACTCTTCCAAAGTTGTTAATTTATATCTAATAAACTTTTGCCCATCAAACTTTGGAAGAGTTTCAAATGGAGCTAAACAAACTGCCGGCAGTTTTTGCAGTTTGTCCGTTTACATCAAACGTTGGATTTAATTCACAGATATCAGCAGAAATGAGTTTGCCGGAATCCTTGACCAAATTAATCAGATTTAATGCATGATTTACCTTCAAACCATTCCATGCCGGAGCACTAACACCGGGAGCAATTGCTGCTTCAAAAACATCCAGACAAATGGTTAAGTAAATGAAGTCTCGACCATCAATGAATTCCTGAACTTTTTCTAAACTCTTTTTCTCATTATTGAAAATCTCCGTATTCAGACAGAATTCAGTCCCAAGTTCATCTGCTTCATTAAAAAGGGATTTTGTGTTGTTATCCTGATTGATCCCATACACAAAATATTTCAGATCCAGATCGATCTGTTCAGCATGTTCATGAGCTTGAAGAAAAGGAGAGCCCGAATGAGGAATGCCATTATATGGACGAAGATCAAAATGAGCATCAATATTCAGAATGCCGAGTTTAGCTTTCGGATTATGCTGTTTCAGAAAAGAAGAAATTCCCAGAAAATGTCCAAATGCGGTTTCGTGTCCACCGCCGATTACAAAAGGCGTATTTTCGGTTTCTAAAATATGGTGAACGGCTTTTCCAAGCTCAGCATGACCGGTTTCCAGATCTTCATTTTCAGGAATGATATTTCCGGCATCCACAAAGCCATCTGTACCTCCATGCCAACAAAGCGAACCGATTGAGCTTCTGAAATGCTCCGGTCCTTTGGAAGCTCCGATTCTTCCTCCGTTTCTTTGAACGCCAATATCAGAAGCGAAACCAAGAAGTATTGTTTGATTCTTGGGACTGATATTATTCAAGTCCAGACATTGCGCTACTTGATGAAATCTGAATTGATCGAAATCAGATCGAGAATCAATCCTTCCTGACCAATTTTCAGAGTTACTTGGATGATATAATTTCGAACTAAAACTCAAAGGTTTCTTGGTTAATTACGGTTGCCGATGGTTTAAGCTGACCTTGTTGATAGAAGATATTTCTGAAATCATTGGTTTCAAAAACCGTGAATGTAGCATCTGTTCCCTTTTTAATAACTCCCGATTCAATTCGTAAAGCATGAGCAGATCTGAATGTAATTCCTGCTAGTGTTTCAGCAATGGTTAATTTTTCTGATGCTCCCAAAATTGAAGCTTGAGTGATCAGATCTCCCATAGGAGCAGAACCGGGATTCCAGTCGGTAGCTATGGCAACACAAGCGTTGTTATCCAATAATTTTCGACAAGGAGTGAATTGCATACCCAACCCAAGAGAAGCCCCCGGAAGAGCAACGGCAACGGTCTCGAATTTTCCAAAAAGTTCACACGATTCATCATCAGTAAACTCCAAATGATCAGCAGATACACAACCTTCTTCAATGGCTAACTTTGATCCACCGGGATGAAACTGATCCACATGCATAGTTACATCAAAGCCTTTCAATTTTAAATTCTTAGCATAAATTCGAGCCACATCGATATCAAAAGCACCTTCTTCCACAAATATATCGGCACGTGTGGCTAGCTTTTCTTTTGCGATAACAGGGACAACTTCATCCAGCAAATAATCCAGATACTCAGCATGGCTTCCATCAAAATCTTTGGGCTTGATATGAGCTCCCAAAAATGTAGGAATCAATTTAGCAGGAGTTTTCTCATTTGCTTTCTTGATTGCTCGGAGCATTTTAAGTTCATCATCCAGATTTAATCCATAACCGGATTTCACTTCGATAGTTGTAATTCCTCTTTTCAAATGTAGCTGAGCTCTTTTCAGAATCAGCTCAATTAATTCGTCTTCTGAAGCTTTTCTGGTTTCGGTAACCGTGTCAGAAATTCCACCGCCTGAGGCTGCAATTTCTAAATAGGTTTTTCCGGCTACTCGCATAGAATAATCATTCACCCGATTTCCACCCCAGCAAATATGAGTATGACAATCTACAAACGAGGGCAGAGCGACTTGTTCCGGGGTGTTATTGAACTTCTTTGTGGCGTCTGAATGAATATTTTCCAGTTCAGAATAACTTCCGAGATCCAGAACTTTTCCATTTTCAACCACAATCCCTGCATCTGATAAAACTTCCAGTTGTTCATCTTTCAACGGACCTTTCATTGGTAATCCACTCATTGTGAGAAGTTGTGTAAATGGACCGTATAGTGTTTTTTTATTCATAATATTTTTTCTGGTCATCCTGATCCCGAATGCTCGGGAGAAGGATCTGCACAACTAGTTTAATTATATGTTTTGACCCCATCTTTCTTCCCTTTAATAAGGGGAAGGACTCGTTGTTTAAAATTTGGAATGAATTGAGTTAAAAGGTTCTCCTCCTTTTGAAGGAGGAGACAGAGGAGGTCTGAATATGGCATGATTTTTAGAGTTTAAATAATCAAATCATGTTCATTCCCAACTTCCGTTGCTTTCTCATATCCAGCATCATGATGGCGAAATATTCCCATTGCAGGATCATTATACAACACCCGGCGAATACATGCTTCGGCGCGGTCGGTTCCGTCAGCTAACACTACCATTCCGGCATGTTGGCTGTATCCCATTCCAACACCTCCACCGTGATGAAAACTGATCCAGGTTGCTCCACCGGTTGCGTTGCTCATCAGATTTAAGAGTGGCCAATCACTTACAGCATCCGTGCCATCTTTCATTCCTTCCGTTTCTCTGTTTGGGGATGCAACCGAGCCACAATCCAAATGATCGCGTCCAATTACAATTGGTGCTTTTACTTTTCCGGTTCTAACCAGGTCGTTAAAGATCAATCCTGCTTTCTCGCGTTCGCCCATTCCCAGCCAGCAAATTCTACATGGTAATCCTTGAAATGCTACTTTTTCTCTGGCTTCATCTAACCATTTTATGAGATTGTGATTTTCAGGAAAAGCTTCTTTCAAAGCCTGATCGGTTACATAAATATCTTCAGGATCTCCGGAAAGAGCTGCCCACCTGAAAGGCCCTTTTCCTTCACAGAAAAGTGGACGAATATAAGCTGGAACAAATCCCGGAAAGTCGAAAGCGTTTTCAACACCGCCTTTCTGAGCATAAGCACGGAGATTATTTCCATAATCAAAAGTGATGGCTCCACGATCTTGTAAGGTCAGCATATGACGAACGTGTCGCGCCATGCTTTCAATGGATTTCTTTTCATAGGATTTTGAGTCAGATTTTCTAAGTTCCTGAGCTTTTTTCAGCGAAATTCCATGAGGCACATATCCGTTGATTGGATCATGAGCTGATGTTTGATCTGTTAAAATATCGGGTGTTATTCCATCTTCGATCAATCTTTCCAATACATCTCCGATATCGCCAACCAAACCCACTGAAAGATTTTTTTTGTTCGCTTTAGCTTCGGTGACCCATTCAATAGCTTCTTCATAAGAATGAGTCATTTTATCAATGTAACGGGTTTTGATGCGTTTTTCGATGCGAGCCGAATCAATATCCACACCTAAAAAAGTAGCTCCCGCCATGGTTGCTGCCAGTGGTTGAGCTCCTCCCATTCCTCCGAGTCCGCCGGTGACCAAAAGTCTGCCACGAAGGTCGCCATCAAAATGTTTTTCTCCGCAAGCTACAAAAGTCTCATAGGTTCCCTGAAGAATTCCCTGCGTTCCGATGTAGATCCAAGAGCCGGCTGTCATCTGACCGTACATCATCAACCCGCGTTCTTTCAATTCGTTGAAGTGATCCCATGTTGCCCATTTCGGAACCAGGTTACTGTTGGCGATCAAAACTCTAGGCGCTTCAGGATGTGTGCGAACAATCCCCACCGGTTTTCCAGATTGAATTAATAAACTGTGATTCTCATCAAGATCCAGTAAACACTCCACAATCTTTTCAAGTGATTTGCGATCACGTGCAGCCTGACCATTTCCTCCATACACAATGAGGTTTGCAGGATCTTCGGCAACATCTTCGTGCAGGTTGTTGAGCAACATTCTAAGCGGTGCTTCTGTTTGCCAGGATTTAGCATTTAACTGGGTTCCGGTCGGTATTTTATAATTAGGATGTTGAACGTATTTTTTAAGAAACTCGGAATTGTTCATCGTATGATCCGTTTAAGTCTATGTTTAATTTATTTGCGATCTCTTCTGCTTTATGTGTGATAGTATGCGATTGAATTAGTTCCAGTGCTTTATTAATGTCGCTGGCAAAAACCCGGTCTTCATCAGCGTGATCGATATGCTCCCGAACTAATTTATGGCAAGCGTCTAAAATCGGACCTGATTTCATAGGCTTTCTGAAATCAAAAGCCTGTGCTGCACTTACTAATTCAACAGCAAGAATTTTCTCTACATTATCGATAACCTGGTTTAATTTTCTGGAACTGATGGAACCCATGCTCACATGATCTTCCTGTCCAAGAGAAGTTGGGATACTATCTGCGGAAGCAGGGAAACAGAGTGCCTTATTTTCACTTACTAAGGCTGCGGAAGTATATTGAGGAATCATAAACCCCGAATTCAATCCAATATCACTCATCAGAAGTTTTGGTAAACCGGGATGTTCTCCACTTAATATCAGATAAGAACGACGATCAGAAATATTACCAACTTCATGTGCAGCCAGAGTCAGATAATCGCAAGGCATTGCCAATGGTTGTCCATGGAAGTTTCCGCCACTGATAGATTCCTCTGCCGAAAGAATAATCGGATTATCGGTTACTGAGTTGATCTCAATATCAACCATTTGCTTAACATGAAGCCACGCATTTCTACTGGAACCGTGAACCTGAGGCATGCAACGAATGGAATAGGGATCCTGAACTCTTCCGCAATCTGCATGCGATTCCACCATTTCTGAATTGTGAAGTAACGCTCGTAGTCGGTGAGCAACCAGTCGTGAACCGTCAAAAGGTCGAACTTCATGAAGCCGTTCATCAAAAGGGCTATCACTTCCTAAAACTCCCTCCAAACTCATTGCTCCGATGATATCTGCGGAATTTAAGCAGTGATGTAAATTATAAACTCCCCAAACTGCATGAGCTGCAATGAACTGAGTACCGTTTATTAATGCCAATCCTTCTTTGGCTTTAAGATTGATGGGCTCTAATCCCAATTCGTTATACACTTCAGGAGTTTCTTTCCATTCACCTTTATAATGAACCTTACCCAATCCGATCAGAGGTAAAAATAAATGGGCAAGCGGAGCAAGATCTCCGGAAGCTCCGACGGATCCCTGTTCAGGTACTTCGGGAATAATGTCGTTCTCGATGAAGAAGATAATTCGGTCTAAGGTTGCTTCACGAATCCCGGAAAAACCCACACTCAGATTATGAGCCTTTAAAATCATCATGGCTTTAGCGATCTTAAGATCAATAGCATTTCCAACTCCGACACTATGACTTCTTAAAATATTATCCTGAAGCTTAGCTGTGTTTTCTTTTGAAATGATGGTGTTGCAAAGCGGCCCGAACCCGGTATTCACTCCATATACCACTTCACCGCTTTCTACGATTTGGGAAACATTATCAGCGCTGGCAACAACCTTCGCTCTGGCTTCCTTATTTAATTGGATGGACAGTTTGCCTTCGCAAATATCGATCACGTTTTGAATGGTAATGGTATCAATACCGAGATTAAACATATTCATAATTAATCTATTAATTAAAATGAGTTCGATATAAACCTTCCTCATTGTCATTCTAGTGAAAACGGGAATCTGGATTTTGCTAAATGAAAAAAATGAAGTCTTTAGCTTAGTTACAGATTTCGGCCTCTCCACGAAATGGCTTTATTGATTAATAAAATAGATTTTTGAAGTGATGTTTTGAAATACTTTATATGCATATATTGATGCTTATGAGTAATCAGATAGAATTCAGGCATCTTAATTATTTCCAGACAGTGGCTAAAGAACTGCACTTCAGAAAAGCTGCTGAAAAATTGTTTATCACTCAACCGGCACTTAGCCGACAAATAAAACAATTGGAAGAATACGTAGGAGCAGAATTATTCAAAAGAGATAAGAGAAATGTGTCTCTTACAAAAGCCGGTGAGTATCTGCTGAAAGAATCTCAGTTTCTGTTTGATCATTTGGGATATATAAAGGATAACATCCAGCACATTGCACAGGGAGATGAAGGAGAGATCAGAATTGGTTTTGTTGGTTCGGCCATGCAAAGTGTGATACCGACTCTGCTCAAAAAAATAAACAAGGAATCTCCGGGAATTCATTTTGTGCTTACCGAGCTTACCAATCAGGATCAGGTTGATAAAATCAGAAACGATCAATTGGACTTAGGCTTCATACGAACTATGCGATTGCCGGAGGGATTGATAAAGAAAGATGTTTTCGAAGAAACCTTTTGTCTGGTTATGCCAAAGTCACACTCGATCTCGTCTTCAAACTTTAAAAGTATTTCAGATTTAAAGGACGAAAGCTTTATCCTTTTTTCCAGCCAATACAGTCACGGCTATTATGATAAGATCATGAGTATTTTTGAGGATCAGGGATTTACTCCGAAGGTGGCACATGAATCGGTTCATGCCAATACAATATTCCGACTAGTGGAAAATGAATTGGGAATAGGAATCGTGCCCAGCTCTTTAAAGGAAGGCTTTAATCTGAATATAAAATTCATTGATCTGGAAAAAATCCCCCAAAGAACTACGCTTTCGGCTATCTGGAAAGAGGAAAGCCGTAATCCCATCCTGAAATCGGTGGTAGATTTTTTGGAGTGATGTGAGAAGAAAGGAAAAAACTAATGCCAATTCTGCCGTGTGTAATATAATTCGCGCCAATAATTCTTGTCGGGAGCTTTTGGTACTTTTGTAGGTACAAAAGTACATTAACATTTATAAATTACTCGATGGGTATTAGAAACCCGGGGATAAATCCCCTTCTAGCTTATGTTCTTGTGTTAAACTTGTACATAAACCAGTAAGGACTTTAGTCCTGCTTGCAACCGGAAAAGGATTAGGGCTTACTTTTGTCTTGATACAAAAGTAACAAAAGGTCAAGCCGAAGTACTTAAGACGGGCTCACTGATCCTGTGCTGAATAATCCTAAAGGTCTTCGTGCATTCTGACAAAATTATTACGCTCCTCACCAGAAAGGATTATTCCAGCCTGTCTGCCGGCAGGCTTCGCAGACGCATTCGGATCATGTGCTCTTCTCCGTCTTAAATACTAAGGGCGAATTTTTCTTCGAACAATTCATCTTGAACTATCAACAAATTAAATGACATCTACAGGGATGACGGGATTTGTTGTTTTATCTCTATGCAGAGTCTAAATCCACACGACCAAATGAAGTATATAGGTAACATCTATCAATTCAATGTTGTAACATTAATGTTTAACCGTTAGTTTGGTGTAGAAATTAATTTAAAACACAAATAAATACTATGAAAGCATTAAACGTACCTACTAAAGATCAAGTTAATGATAACGCAAAGGCAATCTTTGAGAACCTTGAAAAGCAATTAGGAATGGTTCCAAACATCTACGCTACTATCGGATATAATGGTGATGTATTGAAAAGTTATATGGATTTCGATTCTTCAACAGGAAAAACTTTTTCAATGAAAGAGAAAGAAGCCATTAAGTTAGCTGTGTCAGAAGTGAACGGATGCAACTATTGCTTAGCTGCTCATACTGCCATTGCAAAGCAAAACGGATTATCTGACGAAGATACTCTTAAATTAAGAGATGGAAGTATTGAAGATGAAAAGCTGAGAACACTGAGTAGACTTGGAGCTGAAACTGCTAAAACTGCTGGTAAAATTTCTCAGGAAAGCCGAGATGCATTTTTTGCATTAGGTTATGAAGAAAAAGACTTAGTAGACTTTCTTGCTGTAGTACTTAGCGTGACGTTTACAAATCTGATTCATAACGCTACTGAAATCCCGGTAGACTTTCCTGAAGCGAAGTCATTGGAAGCAGTAGAAGCGTAACTAAATTACTCGATGTTTAAACATCGTTGAATTGTTTATCTTAGTCGGGTTATTTTATAGCCCGACTTTTTTATGTAAGGAAAAATTTATGAGCAGACTTTTTGATTCAATTAATTTCAATGACAAAACGGTAAAAAGCCGGATCATGGTTTCGCCCATGTGCCAGTATTCTTCGGAAGATGGATTTGCCACTAACTGGCATTTGGTTCATTTGGGAAGCAGAGCTGTAGGTGGGGCCGGAATTGTAATGAGTGAAGCTGCGGCGGTTTCTCCG
Source organism: Balneola sp. (assembly GCA_965216175.1). Classification (GTDB taxonomy): domain Bacteria; phylum Bacteroidota; class Rhodothermia; order Balneolales; family Balneolaceae; genus Balneola. The sequence continues at coordinate 2,879,165 of OZ244140.1, read as the reverse complement.
GAAGGTAGAATTTCCTACGCTGATCTGGGAATTTGGAAAGATGATCATATTTCTAAATTAAAAGAGATCACAAAGTTTATTGCAGAACAGGGCTCAGTTCCGGGAATACAACTTGCACATGCCGGAAGAAAGGCTTCCAAAAATAAGCCGTGGGAAGGAAATGAATACTTAGCACCAGATTCTGAGAAAGGTTGGCAAATTGTAGCACCATCAGCTATTCCGTATTCGAAGAATGATCCTGTTCCGCATGAACTTTCTATTGAGGAAATAAAGAATGTGATCGAGGATTTCAAGTCTGCTGCTCAAAGAGCGGTAAAAGCGGGATTTGAAGTCATTGAACTTCATGCTGCTCATGGTTATTTGGCACATGAATTTCTGTCTCCAATTTCTAATCACAGAAAAGATGACTACGGGGGAAAGCTAGAAAACAGAGCTCATTTTTTGCTGGAGATAGTGGATGAAGTTAAAAGTGTACTTCCCGATAATTTCCCTGTTTTTGTAAGAATATCAGCTACTGACTGGATGGACAATGAAAATTCCTGGACAATAGAGGAAAGCGTAGAACTTTCAAAAATGCTGAAAAATAAAGGAATAAATTTGATCGATGTATCTTCCGGAGGGATTTCTCCTGATCAGAAAATTGTAGGAGGAGCGGGCTATCAAACAGAGTTTGCAGCTAGAATTAAGAAAGAGGCAAAGATTAGAACAGGAGCCGTGGGTTTAATAACAACTCCATCACAAGCGGAACACATAGTTAGAACAGGTCAGGCAGATTTAGTAATATTGGCACGTGAGTTTTTACGAACTCCCTATTTTCCGCTTCAAGCAGCAAAAGAACTTAGAATAGATTTAGATTGGCCAAAACAATACGAGAGGGCAAAATAATGAGTGAATATACCGAATCAGAAATAAAGCAAGATACATTTATAAATGAACAGCACCGGCTTCGAATTAATTTGTTATTGACCTCAGGTTGGCTCAAGAATGAGATCAAAGAATTCCTGGACCAGTTTGAGATTACTCAACAGCAATTCAATATTTTGAGAATTTTGCGCGGAGCTAAAGGTGATCCCATGTCGACCAATGATATTTGTGAAAAGATGATTGATAAGATGTCGGACACTTCGAGAATTGTAGACCGATTGGTATCAAAAGGATTGGTTACAAAAAAGCCCTGTCCCCATGATGGTAGAAAAGTTCAGGTGTTCATCAGCGGGGATGGTAAATACTTGCTGTCCACCATCGATACTAAATTGAAAAATCTGGATACTGTTTTTGATAGTCTATCAGACAAAGAGATGGAAACATTGAATGAGTTATTGGAGAAGATCACTGGCTCATGAAAACATTGATACAAACTCAGAATTAGGTCATCCCTGTAGAAGTCACATAATTCCTTGATAGTTTGACAGATTTGAGAAGTCATCTCGCGGCGCATGCCCGAGATTTGGATTAAGCTATTTGCTTCTTTCTTTTTTATAGCTTCGTACAGTGAACCTCAAGTCTAGTTCAAGCGTCCCGTTTGGACGGTTATACCTAGTTTAATTGATCTTACTTTTGTCTTGATCCAAAAGTAACAAAAAATCAAGGCTAGTAATCGGAAGCGGGTTCACTATTCATCTTCTACAAGATGTTAAAGGTCTAAAAGCAATATGAGAATTTTAACAAAGTAAGCCTGAGAAACATCTTGTTCTCGAAGATGAATAAACTCACTTATCCGCATCCGATTACAAGGCCGTTTAAATTGAGGCTTTGAAAAAAAGACAGACTAGCTACAACCACCACCTATGTAAGGCGTTTCATGCCAGCTGAAAAACCAAATCCAATGACCTGTATAATCAGTCCCAAAACCATAAATAGATTCCGCAGCGGAAACCTCTGAAAAAAAGGGGTATTTCCTGTTGATCCAAACAGCGAAATGCAACACATCTTCAACAAATAATGAATCAATTTTTGGGACTAGTATAGCATTATCACTTCTTCTAACCTTAATAGAATCAATTAACATTTCTGATATTTTAAAGGGAAATCTCCAAAAGTATCAAGCCAAGGAGTTTTTTAATCTTGAAAATAGGAAGGGAGCACATGCAAAGAATCTACTCTTTGGCTTAAACAAGAGTAATTAAAGTGTGTTGAAGCTTTTAAGAGTATCGAATTTCTTCCAATAAAAAACCATGTGACGAAGTTCAAAAGAATAATTACTAGGATACCCATGAAGAAATATTTAAGAACTTTTTTAAACACTAAATCCAAGAGTCTTATCTAGAAAAATCTGTATCCCTTCTTCCTGATCTTCCATTTCTAAAATATCAGAAAGACTCAGAGCCACTCCTTTTAATTTCTCAGGCAGCCATTCTCCATATTCAAGTTTTGGTGCATCAGAATAATCTATTTTGCCATCTTTCTTCCATTGGGTTACATAAAAGTAGGGTTCATTAACAACCGAATCAGCAACTGCATAGCCTACACTGAATGATCGAATTGCATTTCCCTTTGTATCAAACTCAAAAGGAACATACACTCCGTGATCGAAATGATGTGGCCAGGTTTTTGCCGGAGAAGTTTTTGCATGTTGAGAAAAAATCTCATTACAAATTTGGTCAGCAATAGTTCTGTGATTCGACAGCTCATCGAGAACTTGAGCATCAATTTTGGGAAAGGGTTTTGCGTTATCAGTCGGATGTTCGGGAATGTCGTAATGCATTTTAAGTTGAAGGGAAGATGAATCTATCTGTTTAAGCTGAAGTGCTTGTTGTAACCATAGCAACCCTTCTTGTTTTTTCTTTCCGGGTAGAGAAAGAGAGGCTAATTCAATTCCCGTAGGTCCCGACACTTTTAAACTAAGAGATGGAACATGAAGCCCAACTCTTGCACGTTCATTTATTGAACCTCCATAAAAAGTATTTGTTTTAGCATCCCAACTCATGTTTGTATGGCTGTCATCGTCTTTTTCGGGAAGCAGATACTTACCGGAAGCAGCAATAAATTGCACGGCATGTTGGAGCACTAATTGAGATTCGTTTAATTCTTTAGTTGAAAATTCAGCTGAAAATTTCATTTTATTAATCTTTAGTTTCTTCAGGTGTCCCAATCACTACCTCTTTTTCAATGTAACCACCTCTTGTTGACAAAATTTTCAACGTTGCCTTTGCTCCGTCAATTCCATTTAGTTGAATTTCAAATGAAGCAGACTTGCTTTCACCTGCATTGGTATATCCTGCTTTGATTGTTTTATTGTAGGTAGATGGGTTTAGAATCTTAACTTGGGCATCTTTAAATCCTTTAGAAAGTTCCTCGTCAAAAATAAGCTGGATTCTGTCTTCCTGAACTATTTTAACCAATTTAGCTTGCTCAAGCGCAACAGGAAGATTGCCTGAGTTTTTCCATTTTACAGTAATTTTATACTTGTTGTCTTTTTTCTTTTCTACGGTAACATCGCTCAATTCAATTTGTGGTAGCTCCATTGCCATTGCTAAATTAAACAAAGCTTGTTTTTTAGCCCAACCTTCAAGCTGCCAACCCGGTCCGTTTTGGCTAAAAAATTTAGGATGAAAACCCCCGATCTCAACCTCTCCTAAAGTAGGATGATCAAACGGTTCCCATTCCCGAAAACCATTTCCATTGTTCTCTCGGTCATCCCAAGTGATTCCATCAAAATCATCGTAAACACCATCACCATTATAATCTTCCATGGCTCCATTATTCCAGAGTTCATCCCCATACCAGATTGAACCGAAATAGAAATATCCAAAATCAGGACCATGACCAAATAGCGGAGAAGGTGTGGAAGGATCACCGGTAACTCTGTTGGTAGGATAACGAGTCATATACGTTTCATAGACGTCACCCGCCCATGGATAGTTAGTGATCTCCAAGCCCATTTTGTCATATTTCTCATACAATTTAAGATCAGCAGGATACATACGTTCTTCACTTTTTGAAGTTGAGGGTGGACGTAGGTGCATCGGAACTCTGGTATCCATAGAATTTACAACGGAAATATTCGGATGCGTTAACATCCACATAACCACAGAGCGTGATTCAGGTTCGCTTAAAGGGAATTCTCCTGCTCCGTATTGAGTGTACCCTCTGCCGGTGGCATCTTTTCCAACATCAGGTCGCCAGTTTTCAACATAGTTTCTGTGAAGATCTAAACCACCAATGCCGTCTTCATTAAAATCACCGTCTCCGTCATTATCAATTCCTTCCGAATACACAAACCATTTACCTTTTCCTTCCAGTACTCTTTTCATGAGCCGACCTTTTGGATCACGATCATCAATTACATAATTAGCCTTATCCATTTCATCTTCTGTGGCTTTTTTTCGAATCTGATATATAACACCATCACCATCAAGATCTTCTTCAGAATCTTCATCTAATAAACCATCCCGATCATTATCATGTGGCCGGACAGAGCTTCTGTTTCTTTGTGCTGTATGTAGATAAAGATTTGAGCCATCAGGATTGTTTTGAGGTCGTAGATAAATGGCTTTGGTATCGATCAAATGTGTGATGGCATCATCTTTACCATAATTTTCCAGCAAATGTTTGGTTAGCCAAAGAATGGATTCACTACTTGTAATTTCTCCACTATGCCGACCCCCTTCAAAATATGCAGCGGGTTTGTCGGTGTCTTTCCCTGTTTCTTTATTGGTGATGGTCATTTGCAAAATCGGTCGCCCTTCAAAACTTGTGGCTACTTGATACAAATCTACAATTTCTGGATACATTTCAGCCCACTTTTGATACCAGACATACATCACATCCACTGTGTGATAACCATCAAAAGTCAGATACTCACCGGCTTCATAAATTACTTCTTCATGTCTGTGTTGCTTAAAAAAGCTTATTCCGTGACGTTCACCTTTAACGGTATACATGGCAGAATCTTTATCTGATTCCGGCCATGATTGAGCATCAAGAGTTCGGTAATTTTGAGCATTGGCTTGAAAAGAAAAGGCTAACAGAAAACCTGTAATCGTTAAAAACTTCATAGTCGTAGTTAGTATTTATTATTTGATAATTCCTGCATATTCTACACCTGATAAGTGATGCATATCTTTTTTCCAGGTTACTAAGTCGTATGGTGAGAATTCTGTGAAAGAAGTATGACCACAAGCTCTTGCCAGAATTTTCATAAGCTCGGTTGTTCCATGGAAAAAGTTATCCAACCTGGCAGCTGATTTATCAATTTCGAAACGGGCTCGCAAATGATCTTTCATAGATGCGATTCCAACGGGACAATTATTGGTATGACAGGCGCGCATTCCCAGGCACCCGATTGCCTGAATCGCCGCATTTGAAACAGCAATACCATCGGCGCCTAAGGCCAATGCTTTTGCAAAATCGGGAGCAGTTCGCAATCCTCCGGTTACGATTAAGGTAACTTCGTCAGGACCGACTCCTTTCTCGTCTAAATATTTTCGTGCTTTTGCCAAAGCAGGAATTGTTGGAATAGAAATATGATTTCGAAGTACTGTTGGTGCAGCACCGGTTCCACCACCACGTCCATCCAAAATGATATAATCGGCTCCCGCATCCAGAGCAAACTGAATGTTTTCTTCAATATGATTAGCGGAAAGTTTAAACCCAATCGGGATTCCTCCGGTCAGCTCACGGACTTTATCACCCATTTTTTTGAAATCCTCAGGGGTCGACATATCATCAAATTTGGGAGGCGAAATTGCAGATTTTCCCTCTTCTAAACCTCTAACTTCTGCGATTTTTCCTTTTACTTTTTCTCCTGGAAGATGTCCGCCAACTCCCGTTTTTGCTCCTTGACCTCCTTTAAAATGGAAAGCCTGAACCTTGGTAAGTTTATCCATGGAAAAGCCAAACTTTGCAGAAGCGAGCTCATAAAAATAGCGTGAATTCTCAGCTTGTTCATCGGGAAGCATTCCGCCTTCACCTGAACAAATTCCGGTTCCTGCCATTTCAGCTCCTTTTGCCAAAGCAATTTTTGCTTCTTCTGACAACGCTCCGAAACTCATATCAGAAACAAAGAGAGGAATATCCAGCACAAGTGGTTTTTTTGCCTTCGGACCTATAACTAATTTAGTGTTCACTTCAACATCCTCGAACTGGGGAGAGGGAGAAAGTTGAGCCGTTTGAAACTGAATATCATCCCAAACAGGAAGTTCCTGTCGGCTCACGCCCATAGCCTCCACACTGCCATGTGCACCTTCTTTCATTCGATTTTTGGCAAGTCTCTGGATTTCTCCATTAAAAGGTTCGTCATCCGTTCCATGAATATCCTGATAATTGCCTAAATACTGATCACGTTGATAAGGTTGTGGATTATCCTTTTCCCAGTCGGCAATTTCTTCTTCATCTACCCAAACCTGACCATCGTCTACCCAGGATTTAAATCGGTGAAGAGATTCTTCATTATTATATTCGCTGATACCGGTATCATAGCGATAATCCCATCCATGAACCCCACAGATCAGGTTTTCTCCATCAATATGACCGTCAGCCAACAATGCCCCACGATGATGACATCTACCAAAAAGAACGGAAACTTCTTCACCGTATCGAATAATTACAAGATCAACATTAGCAACAAGGGCGTAAGAAGGGGAAAGCTCTTCCAGATCATCCCACTTTAAAATAGACTTTGGCGACATATAAATTGGTTTAATTAAAGTGATTAATAAACCAAAATTTAAAGTGAGAAAAAAGGATATCACTGAGATGTTATAAATTAGTCTTATGCTTTATTTATCCATCATTTCGCTACGTGCGATTGTTAAGTTCAAAACCTCCAAGGTCTTTAGCTTTTAAATCCTATTGGTTTCGTTTCCATAACAGACCTTAGAGGTTTAAGAGGAGAATTACTAACTAAGCCCAGAACTATCCATAATTCCGCTGCAAGCGGGCCTGCCGGCCGTTGGCTGGCCCGACAGATGGTAGATGCTGCTATTTCGGAATTTCTAAGATGACTTTCTTTTGAGCCAGGCTAAGGACCGGGCAGGCTGTAACAGCTTTTAAAATATTTACTCTGGTTTCGGGACATGTATGTCCTTTTAGGTCGTTTAAATGACCTGCATCCAGTTTTATTAATTTTGAGCAGTTGATGAAAGAGTCATGGGACAAAAACTCATTGGTTGCTACAGGTATATCAGCAACACAAGGACGCATGTGTGACTTTTGAAGAATGGGATGGATATTTGAATTTATTAAAAACCCTCTCACATCAGACTCAAAATCGAACACCACCAGATACTTTGCTTTAGGAGGGGTTATTTCAGGACAATTTTGAACCAGATAAACCCGCCAATTCATTATTCACCGGCTAAGTAACTTTTGATTTCTTTTTGAACAGGTTCATCAAAAGTGAGAAGAAAGTCATCAAATGAAATTTTGGCATTATCTTTAGCTGCTTCCCAAGTAGCATCATGGCTTACATCCGTTAATTCTCCAAAACTGAGTGTTCCATATTCCTGGATAGAAAAATCGAGAGCCTTTCGATCAGATTCGCTTAACTCGTCTTTGTCTGAATCACGTTTACCTTTTACATGATATCCTTCAACGTCAAAAATATCATTGATGAACTTAGAATAGCGTAAGTGATTGTACGTTTCGGATGGGACAGGACCATATTCCATTTTTGTATATCTATCGCCTGTTATAGTACGCCCGAATTCTTTTAAATGATGCTTATCGGCAAAGTAAAGCAACTTACTAAGCTGGTGTTTTGTGGAACCGTTTAGTTTTTCACAAAGATAAAGGAGGGCTTCTATGGTTCTATTTATATCATAATCGAACATACATAAATGTACAAAGATTGCACATACAAAACAATGCACATTTATTGCACATATATTTAATCTTTTTTAACCACCCCAACCTTATCAATCTCTTTCATTAACCGATTGGTTTCGGTAAGAGCGACGATAATTTTCTGATAGTGTCGGATATCATCAATACTAAGTTCTCTGTCTCGCCGATCTTTTAACCATTTTTGAGCAGGTTGATAGCCACCGATATAAAACTCCCAAGCTGTTTCTGGAACGTTATCGAAATATTGATCTTTATTAATCCAAACTTTGCCTAGTTCTTTGCCTTCATCTGATACAAACCCAGGCTGTGTTTTTGTAATTTTATTGCGAACCATATTATCCCCATCTACCGGATAAGTCGTAATAAACTTCTCAACAATCTCAGCTTCCAGTAAATGAATTTGGCGAAGTTCACCACCAAGCTTCACCAGTTCCCAGAACTTGGCTTGGTTTTCGGGATAGGGAACTCTTGGAAAGTCAATTTTCAGAAACTCTTTGTATTTCTCACGGTATGCCGGCGAATGCAACACCGCATAAATGTAATCGAGTAAGTCGATTGGGGCGAAGGTTCCTTCTGTATCTTCCTTCTCCGCCACAAACTTTAATCCCAGCTTCTTCTCAATATCTTTAAGAATCTTCTTGTCTAAATTGGGAACTCGCTCGGGTTTGCCGTCCAACGTTTGCTGACCGCTTTCTTCGGGATAGAGGTAGAGGGGGAGCATATAAATATTGTCAAGCGAAGATACAATGCTCTTATCAGTTATACCTTTTGTTAAATAAAAAGTCCCTGAATAATCTCTGTTTATCCGAGCAACACAAAGGGAAATATTATCCTTAATCAAATGACCCATAATTTCTGATCTAGGTCTGCCCATAAAACCACTAGAATTACCAGTATAGATTGTTTTTCTTATATCGAAGGGTCTGTATGAAATATCTAAAATTTCGGGATTTCCATCTATTATATCATTTATTGCATCATTATAATTCCAACCAGATGAAGGTGCTCTTTTATATTTTTTTAAAAGATCTTCACTTGATAAAGATTGAAAATCAATTAACACAGTTTTTATTTCATTCTCTTTAAGTTGTATTGAGATGTCATCACATTTTGTTTCGATTCCAGTACTATATGTTCCAAATAAATCGGAAGTTTTAAAACCTTTATCATAGAGTTTATTATCGGTATCAATAGGTGTAAAGAAAAAATAAGGAGATTCTGGAGTCAACTTATTCCAGCGTATTTTTGAAAATCTTGTTTGACTAAGTAGGTCGTATTTTTGCTCTCTCTTACCATATAAATCATACTGTTTTATTTCAGCAAAGGTGGTTAGTTCACTTTTCTTAATGAATAGGTTTATTGAAACTCCTTGCATTATGTCAAATACATTTTCATCTTTTGAACCATCAGGAGAAATTTCTTTCTTTTTTGAATTACCATGCAAATCTAGAATATAAATTTTATCAAAAGTCTCAGATAAAAAAGCTCTCATCTTTCTATGCGTGATACCATCTATAAAACTATTATTAGAAATAAAAGCTAAAACTCCCTCTCCATTTTTTTCAATCAGATACTGTCCATACCTGATGAACTTTATGTAATCATCGTCAAGGTTTAGCTTTTTCTCATTTAGCCCTTTTTTGTAGTCAGTAATTAAATTCTGAATCCACTCACCTTTATTCGAACTACTCACCGAATATGGCGGGTTTCCCATCACTACCATTACGGGCGTATCGCGTTTTATGTGATTGGCTTCGTTGGCTTCTTCACTCAGCCAGTTGGCAAAGAGGGTTCCCGAATCAGGGTGGTGTTCTTCCAGAGAGTTAGTAAGGTAAATCTTAAAGCGCTGGTTTGTGGCACCAGAGGCCGAGGCATTGTAGCCGGTTTCTTGCAGGAGTAAATCTAATTTCAAATGTGCCATGGCATAACTTGCCATCAAAATTTCAAAGCCGTTTAATCGGGGGATTAAATGCTGTTCTACATATTTGGTCCAAATGCCTTGTTGTCCTTCAAACTTGGCGTAAATTTGTTTGATCACTTCCGCTAAGAAAGTTCCGGTTCCTGCGGCAGGATCTAAAATCTGTACCCGGTGTACTTCCCGTTCTTCTTCCACCATACCTTCTTTATGGCGTTTGTCGTGTGTAGGTACTTTTACTTTTATTTTGGTTTTAGAGGTGTCAGCCAGTCCGTCTTTTAATCCAAACTCATCTTTCAGAATATCATCAACAGCACGAACTATAAAATTTACTACCGGCTCGGGCGTGTACCACACTCCACGACTTTTACGCAGTTTGGGATCGTATTCGGCCAAAAAAGTTTCATAAAAGTGAATAATGGGATCGTTCTGTTGGGTGGATTTCCCAAAATTCTTTAACAATCCATCCACATCGGTTGCCCGGAAAATATCCGCCAATCCATCTACAATCCAAATGATACGATCGTCTAAATCGTAGCCTGCAATGTATTGGAATAACTTCCGCAAAAAGGGATTGGATTTTGGAATCAGTTCGGCAGCTTCTTGTCGGGAGAAGGTTTCTAAAGTAGGATCATGCAGTCGAGCTGCAAACATTCCATAAGCAATGGTCTGTGCATAAATGTCGCCAAACTCTTTCGGTTTTATATCTGAAATCAACACATTTTGGAATGCCGTAAGCTGTTCACGCAAGGTATTATTAGCGGCAGAGTTCACCTGATTTTTTTGGGATTCTTCATCCACATTCAGTGCCTTTTCGATTACATCTGCAAGAATCCGTGCTTTACCAGCCATCATTTTAGAAAGCCTTGCTGAGGAGCGTATGGTTTGGCTTACCTGCTGAGCAAAATCTTTGATCAGATGTTCAAAGGTTTCAAAATTTTCGGATTTGGCTACAATTACTCCATCTACAGCTTCTGCAATTCGAACGGTAGTGGTAAGTTCGCCATCTTTGTAGAAATGGAAATCCAGATAATCCGTAAATACTAAATTTGGCAATCCGGATTTATAGCGACTGAACTGTTCTTTGTTTTTCTTTTTTCCATCCAAATCGCCGTCGTCAATATCTTTTGCTTCTATATAACCAACCGGAATGTTCCCTTTGGTAAGAATATAATCTGGCGCACCTACTTCACTTCGGGAAGGTTCGTTAGTTACTAAAATTTGAGGCAACAGCGTACTGAGCAAGGTTTGCAAATCGGAGCGATAGCTGTGTTCCCTTGCTCTGCCTGTACGGTATTGTTTGTTTAAATTATCAACGTATTCCTGAAGCGTCATAAAGCCGAATTTGGATTTGGCTTAGACTAACAAAATCAGAAGTTAAGTACAATCTGAAAATTGAAATTAAGTTCAAAACCTCCAAGGTCTTTAGCTTTTGAATCCTATTGGTTTCATTTCCATAACAGACCTTGGAGGTTTAAGTGGAGAATTAATAACTAAGCCCAGGCTCATCCATCATTTCGCTGGAAGCGGGCCTGCCTGCATAGACAGGGTGATGGAGTTTGGGATGAGGCGAGATTGGACTAGATCAGAGAACCCATCAGCCGTGCAAAGCCCGACAGATAGTGAGGTAAATAATTACAAACCTGAGTTCGATATAAGACATACAATTTTATTGACTAGATACCGATGATGTTCGTATAAAATGCTTCCAGTTATTTGGCTTTTGAACGGTGGTCGGAGAAAGTGAGTGAATAGGTTTGCGTGTCCGAATGGACGAATAAATCTCTACGGGCTCAATATTGAAAACTATCAGTGAAGAACGAAGACCATAAGATTTATTCAGCAACACTGTTCCTCACGCCGACTAGTGTTCATAGCCAGGAGTTTTTGTTACTTTTGTCGGTACAAAAGTAAGGCAAAACGACTATCGATCGCAGAACATGGAATAAATTTTTTACGTTTTCGGGACTGAGATACTAAATAAACGTTTCTTAGTTGTTTACGAATCTATTCTTAGGTTGAACTCAAGTTACAAACAAAAAAAGCCCCTCGGAAATCAATCACGAGAGGCTTTAGGGGTACAAATTAATAACAGATTACTCTGCGTTAAATTTTTAATTAAATAGTTTTTTTACCCAACCGAATACACCGCCGGATCGCTCACCCTCGCGTCCACCTGAAAGGCCATCATAGCTTGGTCTGGGCAATCCATAGTTATTATCGGCAGTTTCTTTTTTCTTTTTAGTTCGGTTATTATTCGAACTACCTCGGCGTGTTTTACTGTGAGAACTATTCTGTTTTTTGCTTTTACTGCCGGAACTTTTTCCTTTTTTCTTATTTTTGACTTCTTCAGGAAGCTTTATTTCTTCAGGGGCGTAGCCAACTTCATTAGTGATCTTTTCGATATCTTCGCGATCCATTTTAGAAACCAAAGACACGATTTGAGTTGCTTTACCTGAGCCAACTAATTCAGCACGGTAACGATATTCATCAACATCGCTAGGAACGTCATAATTGATGACTTGAGTCACTTGATCAAGATTGATATCTGTAGCTGACAACCCACCAACTACAAGAATTTTCATTTCATTGGAAGTAAATTTCTGGAACCGTTCATCAAAGGTGTCTTTGTTAATGCTTTCGTCAACACTGACAATGCCCCAGTTCTTCTTGAGAATAATCCTAAACAGACGATCAGCTGTTCGTTTCGAAGCGGTAAAAATAACAATTCGCTCAACCTTACTATTTTCAAGATGAGCCATCAATGTAGAGATCTTCATTCTTGGTGGTACATTGATGTATACTTGTTCCAGGTTTTTGGATACGGAACCAGGAGTGTCTTCCTGATCTTTTTTAAGCACTACAGATACGGAAGCTTCTTTCAACTTTTCTTTAGGAGTTTCTTCTGTCTCGTCCTTGCTTTCAACTTCTTTCTTCTCAGGATTCAGGACCACTTTTACAGAAGCATTTTCCAGTTTTTTATTCACTGCATCCTGATCTAATGTGGCAGCTTTTACCGGTTCGGTTTTCTTTTCGGATGTTTTTTTAGCTTCTTTTTTAGCTTCATCCTCTGAGGAGTTTTTTTCCTCGGAATTATTTTCAGGATTCAGGACCACTTTTACAGAAGCATTTTCGAGCTTTTCCATCACTTCTTCTTCATCGATTTCAGCTGCTTCAACCACTTTCTCTTCTATATCTGTAGATTGAAATCCGATCAGCTCAGGATTTTTAAGAGCATTTTCAGCGAGCTGCTTGGTAGCGTTATTCATAGTTCCGGAAAAAATGAGTACCTGAGGTTGGTTCTCAATAAATTCAAAGATAGACTTCACCCTGCCCACCAGGCTAAAGTTTTCCATATTATGCGCTTCATCGATCACAACACATTCGAGATCGCTGAAGGTTTTTTTGGTTTTTTCCAGTATGTCAACTAATCGCCCCGGATTGGCTACAATCACAGGAGCTCCATCTATTACGGCTTGTTCTTGTGCGACTTTGTCACCTTTCATGGATAATGAAGTACTGCTCACTTGTGCATGATACCCCATCGCCCAAATCATTTCATCAATCGCTTTAGCTCGTTCTGTAGACGGTGTTAAAATTAATATTCGCGTGCCATTTACCTCTCCGTTCGCTATCAACTTCTGCAATGCAGGGATCAAAAATGCTGCGTTATCCTCGTTTTCATTCTTAACAAGCAAATGCTTGCCTTCTAAGGCCTGAGGAATAACTTCTTGCTGGAGAGGGGTTGGCTTTTCAATTCGTGTATCGACCAGCCCGTTCAATAAATCAGGACTCAGGTCATATTGTTCAAAAGACAATGTTCCACCTCGTTCGTTTGGCGTTATAATTCAATTTTCAAAGATCAAATGCTCAAATCATTGTTGAGCAAGTTTAAATATACAAAATGTAACAAAGAGTTGTTAGAATAGCTTTGATAAAGTGAATTCTGAACCGAAGAACAGCCAGTCTTGAATATGGATAAGGAGCTTGTATTTACTCATCACTTTATCACTTATCAAAATTTCACCTACCAATTTAATAATTTGACCTTCCAGAACTTTTTCGGGAACCTGAAGTAGTAAAATTAGACCCATCTTTTTAAAACCAAATTTATTCTTGCTATGCTTAACCATCGCCGATGCTTACAATACTTATTTCTAATTGTCACGCTGTTTATTGCTTGTTCAAATAACGAGCCGATAAAAGAACTTTCTGATCCGGAAAAATTTACGGATTTCATTGAGGGCTACACATCAGGAGAAATAAGTTCGCACGGTGAGATCGCAGTTACTTTGTCTAATCCATCACTCGTAAAAGATATTCAATCTTTAGTGTTGTTTGATCTGGATCCGAATGTAAGAGGTCAAGCAAAATTGGTGAATGAAAAGGTGATCATTTTTACCCCTAACGATCCACTTCAACAAGATCAGGAGTACAAAGTATCTTTTAATCTGAACAAAGTAGCAGATGTCCCCGAAGCAAATACCGTATTCTCATTTAAGGTGCACACAACCGCACAGGAACTGGAAGTAGTTTTAGGAGAATTGGAAAGTGTTTCATCAAAAGAGATGAGATTGGCAGGCACTATTTACACTGCTGATAAAGCCTGGCTGAAAAATATGAAGCGTGTATTAAGTGCAGAGCAAAAAGGCAATGAAGGGTTAACTATTGATTGGAGTCAGAACGCATCGGGAACTACACATAATTTTGAAATAAATGGGATTGTAAGAAGTGATGAGCAAAGCGAATTAAAGCTTAGTTGGGATGGAGCGCCCATCGGTACAAGTACAAAAGGAAGTCAAAATATTGAGATCCTGGAAAATGCGGTTTTTGAATTACTTTCCACTCGGGTTTTTACAGATTCCAATCCAAGAGTAGAGCTTACCTTTTCTGATAAACTGGACGCCACTCAAAATCTGAATGGATTGATTCGGATTGAAAACATGGGAAGTCTGAATCTTCTTATTAATGGAAATAAATTAGTTATTAGTCCACGACAAAGACGAACCGGTGAAAAGACATTAACAATTAGCTCGGCTGTAAAGAATGAGTCCGGCAAACGATTGGATACCGAGATAACACGTCAAATTCAATTCAATCAGCCCAAACCCCAACTGGAATTACTAGGCAAAGGAACCATTATCCCGAATTCAGAGAATTTGTTGTTTCCTTTTAAAGCGGTAAGCTTAGGCGCTGTTGATGTTCGTGTTATCAGAATATTTGAAAATAATATCGGGCAGTACTTACAGGATCACCGTCTTGGAGAAAGTAATCAATGGAGAATTGAGCGGGTTGGGCGACAGGTTTTTGGCGCGGCTATTCCGTTATCAGCATTGGGAACAGTGGAAACAGGAAGCTGGAATAATTACGCGCTGGATCTTTCTGAAATTATTAATCCAGAACCCGGAGCATTATACCAGATTGAAATGGGATTCCGAAAGCATCAGGCAGTTTATGAATGTGGTGAAAATGATTCCGAGACAAGCACAAATCTAACCAACCGCTCCTGGACGCTAAATAATGAAGACGAAGCGAAGTATTGGAATAATTATAATGGTCGAAGATACCCGGCCGGATATAACTGGCAAGAAAGAGATAACCCATGTCATATTTCCTATTATTACAATCAGAGAAATAAGGCTCGAAATGTACTGTCTTCTGATCTTGGGATTATCGCAAAAAAAGCAGATCAGGGGAAAGTTCAGGTGTTTGTTACAGATCTGAAAACCACAGGACTGAAGCAGGGAGTGAACATTCAATTATTTGATCTTCAACAACAGGAAGTTGCTTCCGGAATTACAGATAAGAATGGTAAAGTTGAACTAGAAGCCGAGCGTCAACCGTATTATTTAACGGCATCTGTAGGTTCTCAAAAAGGATATTTACGACTGGATGATGGTACTTCACTTTCTGTGAGTGATTTTGATGTGTCAGGGGCAACGGTTCAAAAAGGAGTAAAAGGGTTTTTATACGGGGAACGAGGAGTTTGGCGTCCCGGTGATACGCTGCACGTTTCCTTTATTCTGGAAGATGGAAATGATGTGCTTCCCGAAGATCATCCCATAAGTTTCGAGCTTAGAAATCCGTCGGGTCAATTAGCCGATCGCAAAACATTCACTTCGTCACTTAATGGATTTTATGTGTATGAAGGATCAACTGATAAACAAGATCCCACCGGAAACTGGAATCTAAGTGCAAAAGTTGGTGGACTTACTTTCAACAAAACCATCAAAATTGAAACGGTAAAACCGAACCGTCTTAAAGTAGAAGTAGATTACGAGGAGGAATCAATTTCAGCGGAGGACAGAAATTTGAATGCGACTCTTTCTTCCAGATGGCTGCACGGAGCAATTGCCCGAAATCTGAAAGCAGATGTGGAAATGAGCCTGACGACATCAACTCCCACTTTCTCAAAATATCCGGCGTACTCTTTTTCTGATGAATCGGTGTCATTTTCAAATTCCCCAACCACAATCTTTGACGGAAATCTAGATAGAGAAGGAGAAGCAGAACTGGATCACGAATTGAAAAAATTGAAAGAAGGTCCGGGTAGAGTGCGTGTGAATTTAAAAACAAGAGTATTTGAACCATCAGGGAATTTCAGCGTTGGACGTTCATCCACCTATTATTATCCGTTTGAAACAATGATCGGATTAAAAACTCCGGATATGAAAGACGGCAGATACAGCAACTGGCTGTCCAGAAATGAAGATCATATTTTTGACGTGGTTTCATTAGATAAAGACGGTGGCAAAGTTCCAAATCAGGAATTGGAATACGAAGTGTTCAATATTCGCTGGAGATGGTGGTGGGAGCGAAGTCGCGAAGATCTCAGTAATTATTTTGAAAGAGAGAATGTAAGCAAGGTTAAATCCGGAAAATTAACAACCAATGCAGAAGGAGCCGGTTCTTTCGCTATTAATATGACGAACAGAGAAAGAGGAGGTCGTTATCTGGTTCGGGTAAAAGATAAATCAGGTGGACACTCATCGAGTAAAATTGTGTACTTCAGTTGGTATGGAGGCAGAGGATCGGGAGTAAGTCCGGCAAGATTGACTTTTAGTTCCGATAAGGAAAAATATGAAGTAGGTGAAAACGTAACGCTTAACATTCCAAGCAGCGAAGGCAGTAAGATTCTGGTGAGTTTAGAAACAGGGTCAAAAATAGTTTCTACAAGATGGATAGAAGCCTCAGCAGGAAGCACGGAATACACATTTAAAACCACCGGAGAAATGAGCCCGAATATCTTCGCGAATGTAATGCATGTTCAGTCCCACGGACAAACTGAAAATGACTTGCCAATCAGAATGTACGGAGTGATTCCAATCGAAGTAGAAGATCCTACAACGATCTTAAAACCGGTTGTAAAACTTCCTGAAGAGCTAAAACCTGAAACCAAAGCCATCATCGAAGTTTCAGAAATCAATAAAAAAGCTATGACTTACACAGTAGCTGTAGTTGATGAAGGATTACTGGATCTGACGAATTTCAAAATTCCTCAACCTCACGATCTGTTTTATGCCAGAGAAGCTTTGGGAATTAAAACCTGGGATATATTCGGGGATGTAAGCGATGTTTATACCGGTTCGTTATCCAGAATTTTGGCTATCGGTGGAGATGGAGAATTGAAAGCCTCTGAAGATCCGTTAAATGAAGCGAATCGTTTTAAACCTATGGTTAGATTTTTAGGACCGTTTTATCTGGAGAAAGGAAAAACGAACAAACACGAAATTGGGATTCCTAATTACGTAGGATCAGTTCGCACGATGATAGTTGCAGGACAAGACGGCGCGTATGGAGAAGCAGAAACAACTACGCCTGTGCGTAAACCGGTGATGGTGTTGGCAACTTTGCCCAGAGTGCTTGGCCCCGGAGAAACAGTGGATCTTCCGGTGAATGTTTTTGCCATGAAAGAATCTGTTAAAGACGTTCAGATAAAAGTTGAAACCAACGATTTGTTCGAAGTGATAGAAAGTTCTTCTACTACTTCCATGAAATTTTCAGAGCCGGGGGATGATTTGGTGACCTTCAAACTCAAAACTAAACCGGCAATTGGTGTAGGTAAAGTTCGTGTTGAAGTTACCAGTGGAAATGAAAGTGCTTATCATGAAATAGAGATCGCAGTTCGAAATCCGAATCAGCCTTTTGTAGATATAAAGTCAAAAGCCGTTGAGGAAGACAGCGATTGGGAAGTGATCTTTGATCCGCAGGGAATGGAAGGAACTAATTCCGCAACATTGGAAATATCCAGAATTCCGCCTATAGATTTTGGAAGAAGGCTCAACTATCTGATTCGATATCCGCACGGATGTATTGAACAAACCACATCGGCAGCATTTCCACAATTATTTGTAGCAGATGTAATGGAAATTAATTCTGAACGAGCGGCTGATATCCAAAAAAACATAAACGGTGCCATTAAGCGCATCGAAAAGTTTATGACCTCAAGTGGAGGATTGGCATACTGGCCGGGAAGAGAAGATCCGAATGCGTGGGGAACCAGTTACGGATATCATTTCTTACTGGAAGCTCAGAAAAAAGGATATTACGTATCTTCGAATTTGATGAACAGGATCAATCGTTTTCAACGTCAAAGAGCACGAAGCTGGACAGAAAATGATGATTACAGACGCTCTGATCTGATTCAGGCATATCGACTTTATACGCTGGCGCTTGCGAATTCTGCAGATCTGGGATCTATGAACAGGCTTAGAGAAAAAACAGATCTTTCAAATGAGGCAAGATGGCGATTGGCAGCAGCTTATGTGTTGGCAGGACAACCGGAAGCCGGAAATGCTGTGGTGGAAGGAACATCAACCGAAGTTAAAGACTATCGAGAACTTTCCAGAAGTTATGGATCTTCGACTCGTGATCAGGCGATGATACTGGAGACCTTAAGTTTGTTGGGACGCAAAGAAGAAGCTTCGTTAATGGCTCAGGAAGTTTCGAGGCAGCTTAGTTCGCAACGATGGTTGAGTACACAAACGACCGCCTATGGATTGATAGCCGTTTCAAAATTTCTGGAACAAACCAATGTTTCCGGGGATATTCAGGCTTCTTACCTATTAAATGGAAGAAGAGAAGGAAAAGTGGATTCAAGAGCTTTCATAACTCAAATAGATCTTAAAATGAGTGAATTGAACGAGAATAAACTGATTTTCAAGAACAATTCGGAAGGCACCTTATTTGCCCGATTGATTCTTCAGGGAACTCCTTTATTAGGAGATGACATCACTAACTCAAACAGCTTAAGACAAACCGTGAAATTTACCGATCTCGATGGTGATGCCATTGACCCAAATCAGATTGAACAAGGAAGTGACTTCATTGCCGAAGTAACAGTTTCTAATCCGGGATTGCGAGGCGATTACGAAGAAATGGCATTGAGTCAGATCTTTCCTTCCGGTTGGGAAATCAGAAATACCCGAATGGACGATGCTTCTTTTGCAGAGCCAACGGCAAGTTTTGAATATCAGGATATTCGGGACGATCGCATCTATACGTATTTTGATCTTGGAGCCAACAGATCCAGAACTTTCCGGGTGCAGTTAAATGCGAGCTATGCGGGGAAATTCTACCTTCCTTCCATAAATACTACGGCTATGTATGATGAAACCATAAGCGCCCGAACAGCAGGGATGTGGGTGAATATAATTCCGGTAGAGTAGATGAATATTGAATATCCAAAAAGGAATATTGAATGATAAAATGGTTTAGAAATAAAGAAAAACTCGATAAAAAATCCCCTCTTGAGAGGGGATTTAGGGGTGTGTTATTACTTTTTGTTGTTCTATCAATAATTAGTTTCTACTTCTCCCTTCCAAACCCGCTGTTCAACGCATCCTATTCCACCGTATTGGAAAATCGAAACGGAGTCTTGATCGGCGCTAAGATTGCGGATGATGAGCAATGGAGGTTTCCTATATCAGATGAAGTTCCCCGCAAATTTAAAACTGCTATCATAGAATTTGAAGATCGCAATTTTGAGTCTCACTTCGGAGTAGATCCGATTGCCATTGCGCGAGCGATAAAACAAAATTATAACGCGGGAGAAGTTGTAAGCGGAGCCAGTACGTTGAGTATGCAGGTTATACGATTGGCAAAAGGAAATCCGGATCGGACCGTTTTGGAAAAGCTTAAAGAAATGATTCAGGCTACCCGACTTAAATTTAGTTACTCAAAAGATGAAATATTATCTCTTTATGCAGCTCATGCTCCATTCGGAGGTAATGTAGTTGGACTGGAAGCGGCTTCCTGGAGATACTTTGGAAGAAAGCCTACGGATCTTTCCTGGGCAGAAACAGCCACTCTTGCAGTACTTCCTAATAGTCCGGCGCTCATTCACCCTGGAAGAAACAGCGTTGCACTTAAGGCAAAACGAGATCGTCTTTTAAAAAGACTATTAGAAAGTAAAAAAATAGATTCACTTACTTATGATTTGTCTGTACTGGAGCCATTACCGCAAAAACCTTTAGCGTTACCGAATGAAGCTCCGCATTTGGTTTCAAAATTCTATTCGGGAGATTTAAGAGGTAAGAAGACCCGGACCTCACTGGATTTAAATCTGCAGAAAAAAGTGAATAGGGTTGTAGATCGGAATCATGAAAAACTGAAAGCCAACGGAATTCAAAATGCATCCGTGTTAGTGCTGGATGTTAAAAGCGGAGAAGTCATTTCATATGTGGGAAATACCAAAGGATATTCTCGTCAGCACGGACAAAGTGTAGATGTGATCACTGCTCCGAGAAGCTCCGGCAGTATTTTGAAACCACTGCTTTATCTGATGAAAATGAATGAAGGAGAAATGTTACCAAACACTTTAGTGCCGGATATTCCCTCAAAGTTCTCCGATTATTCTCCACAGAATTATAACAGAAGCTATGATGGAGCGGTCCCTGCTTCAGAAGCTCTTTCTAGATCACTGAATGTACCGGCTGTATATATGTTGCAAGAGTTTGGGGTTCCGAAATTTCATCATTATTTGAAAGAATTAGGAATAACTACCATTACTAAAAATCCTGAGCACTATGGATTATCTCTTATCCTTGGTGGCGCGGAGATCACACTCTGGGATATTGCTTCTGTGTACGGATCACTGGCCCATCAATTAAATAAGTATGACGCAAGTACAGAAATAAAAAACAACTACGAGCCGATTAGCTTTTCCCAAAAAGTAGAAGCTGATTATCGAAAATCAAACGAATCACAGCAATCTGTGACCATTAATGAAGGGGTAATCTGGAGTACATTTCAGGCAATGCTCGAAGTGAATCGTCCAAATCAGGAAGCAAGCTGGAGAAGGTTTCAAAATGCACGAAAAGTAGCTTGGAAAACAGGAACCAGTTTCGGTTATCGAGATGGATGGGCGATTGGAGTTACACCAGAATTTGTAGTAGCAGTTTGGGTTGGGAATGCTGATGGCGAAGGTCGCCCGGAGTTAACGGGTTTAAAAGCTGCCGGTCCGATTCTATTCGATGTTTTTGATGTGCTTCCACAATCGGATTGGTTTAACGAACCCATTTATGAAATGGAAGAGATTTTAGTTTGTGAATTAAGTGGACACAGAGCCGGAAGTTATTGTCCGGTTGCAAAGCCGGAATCGGTTCCAAAAACAGGAATGGAAACCAAAGTATGTCCTTATCATCAATTGGTATATGTAAATAGTTCGGAAACTCAGAGAATGAACAGCAGTTGTGCCGATCTTTCAGAATTGAAAGCTAAGAATTGGTTTGTATTACCTCCCGTTCAGGAATGGTATTATAAAAGAGCTTATTCTGATTACAAAGATCTTCCGCATTTGGCGTCGAATTGTGGTGAAGAAGATCAACTGACTATGAGATTGATTTATCCGTTTAATTCATCCATTATATATGTACCTAAAGAAATAGATGGCTCAATGGGAAAAACTGTTTTTGAAATTGCACATCGTGATCAGCAGACAAAAATATTCTGGCATTTAGATGATACTTTCTTGGGAGAAACCGAGACCTTTCATCAACTGGCATTATCCCCAAAACCCGGAAAACACACTTTAGTTTTAGTGGACGAAAAAGGAGAACGCCTTGAGCATGAGTTTGAAGTATTAGCTAAGTGAATTAGGAATTCTAAATTTTGAATTCTTAATTACCATAGAATATTTCCGGTGAGAGGATAAGTTTCAGAAGAATCAGCAACAGACATTTGAATAGCGGTATACCCTAATGCACCGGAATCAAAATAATAACTATTAACAAGAATTTTTTTAACCCTTCATTCATAATTCAAAATTTAGAATTCCTAATTCACTTATTCTTAATCCTCTTCCTGGTACTGTAATTTATGTGAAACCAATAAGCTCAGAACCGCAAAAGAAGTAAACAAGAAAAATCCAATTTGTAAGCTGGAAGCATTCGTGGTCATTATATCTACGTTTAAAACGATATTCTCCAAACTGGAAAGTTGTTCAGAAATAATACCGGTAAACCCAATATATGCCATAAAAATAGCTACAACCATTACATCAGCCATTGACCACTTTGCAGTTTTGAAAACCAGAAATTTTATAACAGTATTATCTTTCAGTTTTTCAGAATAAACATGAACGAGGGAACCTAAAAGCTTCGAGACCGGGAACAATACACTGAAGGAAAATACGAGGACTCCAACAGCCATTACATCTACTTTTTTATTAGTGATCATCACCCAGACAACTTCGAGGATACTTTTACTTTTGAAATAAAGAACTTGATCGATGAAAATGATGGATTCGCCCATAAGTTCAAACTCCATCCGTGAAATTCGAGCGTCAATATTGATCATTGGAATTAAAATACCCACTGCAAGTAAAACGCCGCAAATAAAAGTGAGTATTGTAAACTCTGCTTTCATAAAATTACTTGAAAGCGGAATCATTAATGCCAGCAAGCCAATAATTCCAAATAAAATGATGGAATATCGAGTTCTTTTACGGTTTAAATTATCGACTTTTTCTTTAATGATATCGATGGCTTGTCTTTTTTCTGAAGCATTATGCTTAGAAAGAATCTTATTATATATAGAGTAATCAATTTCTGAAAAGGTACTATCTGAGTATTCCTGCATCTTTTCAATCAGAAAATCTTTAGCAAGCTCTTTGTTTTCCGGATCGCGTATAAAAATGATGATACTTTCAGTTATCTCCGGAGTTTTTTCTCTCATCAACCCAAAAACATCTGTAACGGATGCGACGCCTCGTTTTAGAAATCCACCAACACTACCTTTATTTTCCTCTTCAAAACCCTCTTCAAGTTCTGCAATAGCTATCTCCAAAAACTCGGCAATCTTTTTTCTGAGCTCAGACTCTTTGGATTCGGATAATTCAAATTCATTTACCCTCTTTATAATGATTCGGGTTAATTCTTCGGTCCATACGTCCACATTGAAGAGACCGTACTTAACTTTGGAGAGCTCAATTGCCTCAGTTTCCAAAACTCTTTTTTGAGATTCAATCTGATAAATAAAAAACGAGGAGAAAGATACTCCTGCAAGGATAATTGCAAGAACTGGCATTCTAAGTTGCTGCAAAGATTCCCCCGATTAGTTTCAATTTAACAGATAGTAGGAAATACGAAGCGATAGAGCAAGTAATACATACTAATGTAAATTAAAGGCTGATAATTAATTTGTTCATTTAAAGAGGTATGCTGCCTCAAACTCATCAACCAATTTCGAAGATAATCAATGAGTTCCTTTTCAAAAGGGAAGGGATTGGTTTATTTTATGGTAAACTCACCCAAACAAAGTCCCATCATCCAAAACATCTCTTAATACCTGTTTGCTAGTTGAAGTATCAATCTGCGCTTTTAGTTTGATAAGAATGTTATACAAACCCACGTGAACCTTGGTGGTATATATGAAGTGTTTATTTCCACGAGGTTCATTCGAAAGAGGTGCTTCTTTCGTGAAATGACGAATCATTTGTTCATAGTCAGGATCACCAAAATCGAAAACATCTTCTTTGTAAGGTTTCGCGAATGCCATCCCATAGTTTTTAGCAAACTCAAAATATTCTTGTTCAATATCGCCGTTTTTAGAATCCGGCTTTAGGACTTCCAATTTTTCAAATAATGCTCTGATTTCTTCTTCATTATCCCGCAAATGTGTTGGCAGTAGTTGTAAATAGTCTGAAAAAAATTCTTTAGGGAACTTTTTTACACAGCCAAAATCAATTACGCCAAGTTTTTTATCCTGAGTAAAAAGGAAATTCCCAGGATGAGTATCCGCATGGATGTAATCATTTCCTTTAATTTGCTCATGGAAAAAATCCCATAATAGTTGCCCAAAGTGATTCCTTTCCTCTTGCAATGGATTCTCTTTAACAAACTCACCCAGATGCCTTCCTTCAAGAAAAGTCATACAAAGTACTTTATCAGAAGAAAACTCCTGAATCCATTCGGGAATCTCAATATTTAAACTTGAAAATCGATTGTTAAAAAGGTCAATTTGTTCTCCTTCATGCTTATAATCAGTTTCAAGCAAAAGAGTGGTTTTTATTTCATCAAAATACGGATCGATGTTAGCTCCTTTCTTGATGAATCTCTTTGCAATCGTTTTTCCCATCGCCAGATCAGAACCAATCGTCTCCCTGACATTGGGATACTGAATTTTGATAGCGACTTTCCTTCCGTCTTTTAATTCTGCTCTGTGAACTTGTCCGATGGAAGCTGCCGCAAAAGCTTCTGATTCAAAAGAAGCAAAAAGCTGTTCGGGATAATTTCCCAATTCTTTCTTAATTATAGAGCGAACCAGAGCCTTATTAATAGGAGGAACAGAGTACTGAGCCTGACTCATTACCTCTGTAAATTCTTCGGGTAAAAAACCCTGATCCATGCTCATTCCCTGAGCAATCTTTAAAGCTGTTCCCCGAAGCTTAGTAAATTCCTTAAAAACTTCTTTAGCATTATCGGAATGGAATTTTCCGTCGTCATCTTGTTTGCCTGAGATCTTATTTTTCAGATAACGTTGGGCATAATTCTTTCCAACTTTGATGCCTGTTTTGGCAATGATAGTGCCTCGCTCTAGCTTTGATGATGGAAAGTCACTCATTGTTACTTTCCTCTTCTTTTTCGGTAAACCAACCCGTAATCCATTCCCCAAAAAGAGGAATGTTTTTAGCAAGTCCTGCATGACTTATTAAATACTTTGCCAAATCAAATCCTTTATCAATGACCTTATTATATATGAGTTCTTCCACAAATCCGGTAAGCTTATCAGTTAAGGCAAATGTGCGTTCTTTACCATCACTTTCATCTTTCAACCAAAATTTTACAATGTGGAGATATTCTTTAGCAATGAATTCGTAGAAATAATCCTTCATCACAAACCCGGCACTCACCGCAATTCTTCCATCCGTAGTAAAAAAGTGTTTGAACAAGGTTGTTACCTCATGATGAAAATCAGAATCACATCCTTTTTTAAAAACCATCTTATCAAAAGTATCTTCTACAAATTCTCTTCGTTCGTCCATCATATCAAATAGAGTAAAAATGAAATTCGAGATCTTTTCGCTTATGGTGTACGATTCAAAATCCTCAATCTCTTCTATCATTGCTGAATAACGAATCACTAGAGATGGGTAATAATATTCGATGATGGCTTTTTTGTTTGGAAAAAGTGAATAGATTTGAGAAGCAGATTTCTCGGTTGCTTCAGAGAGTTGTGTGATAGTGAATTTTCCATTGGCTAAAGTGAGATCAATAGCAGCTTCACAAAGTTCAATTTTATCGTTTATTTGTTCTGCAGTCATAATGATTATTTATGCTTATTAAACTATTTGTTCAAGTAAACAGTTCAGCTCCCTACGAATTAAATATGCAAATGTTAGCAGCGTTTCTTTTATTAGAACTAAATGAATAATCTATGAGTCATAGTCATCAGCGGGACGTACTGTTTCTTTCTCTTTCGGCAATTTTCCTAACTGCTTTGGTTCTGGGAAATGTGATTGGTACTACAAAATTTGTCACTATTTTCAGTCTTAATTTGCCGGAATGGCTACAATCTATCACTCCATCATTGGTGCGGGATGGAAGTTTATATACAATGAGTGTCCCCGCAGGGGTGATCGCCTATCCATTTACATTTCTGGCAACGGATTTAATTTCTGAATTATTTGGAAGAAAGAAAGCTCAACTTGTAGTCTGGGTTGGGTTTTTTATGAACTTCTTTATGCTGTTGCTGATGACAATCAATCATTGGCTTCCCAATACTTATGGAGTGAGTGGTGGGCTGGATCTTTTCGAAGGTGTATATGAATTTATGATAGGAAATACCATTGCCAGTATGATCGCTTATTTGACGGCTCAATCCGTTGATGTTCGTCTGTTTCATTTCTGGAAAAAGAAAACCAATGGAAAGCATTTATGGCTACGGAATAACGCATCCACAATGTTTAGTCAATTAGTAGATTCCACAGCCATTTTAATGATTCTATATTTTGCCGGAAATCTTGGAGCAAATGTGAATTCTTTAGGAGCGGTTTTTATTCTGATTTTCAACTCCTACCTCTTTAAGTTTTTCTTTGCACTGTTTGATACCCCATTATTCTATTTAGGAGTAAAATTATTTAAGGATTTTGAAGAAGATCCGGAGAGGAATAGTTTGTATTAATTAGCCTTAATTTCAAGTGAAAGATTGTACTCAAATATTGTATCGAGAGCTAAAGGTGAAAAGCCGTAGATTTTACCATGCTTTTCACTAACTGTAAAATTCATAATAAACCTATCAAAACTATTTCTATGAACTAGATTACCCTTCCAATCCCAAACTTCAATGGAGGTTCGTAATGATGGGTCCGGGTTATCGTAATATATCTTTTCATTTGATTCGTAAAGACCTAAAAAATAAATGTATTCATTTGATGCCCATGCCGTAGTTCTATACAAGAATTGGTCCCCTTTATTTAAAGAATCTTTTTCTAAGGTTGGGTCTTGAATCGAGATACTATGTTTTAGTTGACCATTATCATCATAGATCTTTATTCTGTTTTCTCCTGAAATATATGTTGTTACAAATGATTCTCCATTAGGTTTAACCCAATTGGTTTTAAAATAAGTAGCATATCTATCATATCCCGTTAATTCTGTTTCCGGATATAAACCAAAAGTAAATATAGGGTTTTCGTTATTAGGCTGGAGTGCTATATGTTCATTATTAGTTTCATCAGCATCTGTTCCAATATCTGTCCCAAAATCTGAAAAATATAGTTTTTCGTTAATCCTTCTAATTCTATTAAGGGGAGCAACTTGTCCATCAAAAAGTAGCTCTTCATCTTTTGATAAAATTAAGCCACTATCACTGACATTGTAGAATCTCATTTTTTGAGAAACTATTTCAAATAAATAGACTTGGTTATTGACGGTGCCTATTTCTGTTGGAAAGGTCATAAACTCATCTGGTCCTCTTCCAAATGTTCCCCAAGAATATGAAATATCAAAATTAGGTATAGAGAAAATTTTTATAAAATTATTTTTAAGCTGCTCGGTAATAATAATGTAATCGTCGTTTACATTTAGAATATACAACGGATTTAATAATTCATTAGAACCAGATATTTTATGAGCTTTATTTACATATAAAGTGTCATCAACATTTGATAGAGTTACAGATGTATGTATTGAGGCAGGTCTATCTGTATTACAACCAATAAATAAAATCAATAAAAATTTAGATATAATACATTGTAATTTTAACTTCATTTATTTTGAATACTTATTTTATTCATGTTAAAAAAACTCTAGTAAGTACTTACCCTTCTCCAGGGCTAGAATTGTTGCACTTACCTGTTGTATATTCCCCAAATTTTATTCATTCGAAGGAGCATGTACCACAACCTGAAGCACAAATCCATTTATTACTACAATTTTGACCTGAACAAGATTCTAAATCTCTCAGGCAACTAAAAGTACAAGAGGTTTGAGCTATAGCTTCATTAGGGTAAATTACCGCCTCTATTCCTAAAGGATTTAAATCTGATGCTTCTTGTTCATTCATTTCTATATCGATATTTACAATCATAAGAAATATAAAAAGAAAACTACCGATCAAAATTCGCATCTTGTTATTAAAACTAGTTTTCATATTACTATTCATTTATTGAAGTTAACAAAAATATAGTATCATCATAGATGCATAGATGCATAGATGCATAGATGCATAGATGCAAATTTTTTCTTGGCTTACTATTTAGAATATTCTCAATTCTTATCCCTTCAAATTTTTCTTTGCGTTGTTTGATACCCCTTTATTCTATTTAGGAGTAAAATTATTTCAGGATTTTGAAGAAGATCCTGAGAAGAATAGTTTGTATTAACACAAAAATAAGTTTCATAGGTAAGACGAGATGCTAAGAGTGTTTATGAATTTACGGATGGGTTTTTAGAATCATTTGCTTTGATTAGGGTAGGTAACTAAAAAGTATATTTCTGATTAGAATTTTCGTTTTTTCGTTTTCACAAAAAAGAACAAATTAAACGACTTTTGTTCCTATTTCTTACTCGTATTCTCAATTTTTCGACCTCAAGAATTTGAAGCCCCGGTTTTGATAGTAAATATTTCTATTAATGTGCCAAGTAAATACTGAAAATCACATACAATTATAGGTGAAAGAGGCTCTATTGAGCTCTATACGTACCTGAGAAAAGAAGTAGAAAAAAAGAGAAAAAATATTGAAATAAAACTTGCCCTAAAGGGGAGAAATCCCGTACCTTTATAATCCTTTCAAGGGAACAAAAATGCTGATCCAACAACACGTTTAGGTCAGCTTTTTTTATCTCTGAAAGGTAAGTTCTTTGGAAATTATTGAAGCATAAGACAGATTGTTTGTGCGAGCTTTATGAAGTTATTCTTTTGAATGATGGAGTGTAGGGTCGGCTCACAGAGTATATAAAGTTAAATTTTTTACAATGGAGAGTTTGATCCTGGCTCAGGACGAACGCTGGCGGCGGGCTTAACACATGCAAGTCGAAGGAGAAGGAAGGAGCTTGCTCTTTCTGGAGACTGGCGGACGGGTGAGTAACGCGTAGCTAACCTGCCTTTAACTGGGGGATAACATTCCGAAAGGGATGCTAATACCGCATAAAGCAACTGGATCGCATGATCCTGGTTGTTAAAAATTTCGATTGGTTAAAGAGGGGGCTGCGTGCTATTAGTTAGTTGGTGAGGTAACGGCTCACCAAGGCGATGATAGCTAGGGGGTCTGAGAGGATGATCCCCCACACTGGGACTGAGACACGGCCCAGACTCCTACGGGAGGCAGCAGTGAGGAATCTTGCGCAATGGGCGAAAGCCTGACGCAGCCACGCCGCGTGCCGGATGAAGGCCCTATGGGTTGTAAACGGCTTTTAAGGAGGAAGAACGTACGAGTTTCGACTTGTAGTGACGGTACTCCTTGAATAAGCACCGGCTAACTCCGTGCCAGCAGCCGCGGTAATACGGAGGGTGCAAGCGTTGTCCGGAATCATTGGGTGTAAAGGGTGCGTAGGCGGGCGTCTAAGTCTGGGGTGAAATCTTGCCGCTTAACGGTAAAATGGCCTTGGATACTGGGCGTCTTGAGTGTAGAAGAGGTAAGTGGAATTCGTAGTGTAGCGGTGAAATGCATAGATATTACGAAGAACATCAGTGGCGAAGGCGGCTTACTGGTCTACAACTGACGCTGAGGCACGAAAGCGTGGGGAGCGAACAGGATTAGATACCCTGGTAGTCCACGCTGTAAACGATGCATACTAGGTGTTGGTCTTTCGGGGCCAGTGCTGCAGTTAACGCATTAAGTATGCCACCTGGGGAGTACGTCGGCAACGATGAAACTCAAAGGAATTGACGGGGGCCCGCACAAGCGGTGGAGCATGTGGCTTAATTCGATGCAACGCGAGGAACCTTACCTGGGCTAAATCTACAGCGCTACCTCTGGAAACAGAGGGTTCTCTATGAGACGCTATAGAAGGTGCTGCATGGCTGTCGTCAGCTCGTGCCGTGAGGTGTTGGGTTAAGTCCCGCAACGAGCGCAACCCCTGTGGTTAGTTACCAGCACATAATGGTGGGGACTCTAGCCAGACTGCCTACGCAAGTAGTGAGGAAGGTGGGGACGACGTCAAGTCATCATGGCCCTTACGTCCAGGGCTGCACACGTGCTACAATGGATGGTACAGAAGGTCGCCACCTAGCAATAGGGCGCAAATCTTTAAAACCATTCTCAGTTCGGATCGGAGTCTGCAACTCGACTCCGTGAAGTTGGAATCGCTAGTAATCGCGTATCAGCAATGACGCGGTGAATACGTTCCCGGGCCTTGTACACACCGCCCGTCAAGCGATGGAAGTCAGGAGTACCTGATGTCGCCCCAATAAGGGGTGCCTAGGGTAAGCCTGGTAACTGGCGCTAAGTCGTAACAAGGTAGCCGTACCGGAAGGTGCGGCTGGATCACCTCCTTTCAAGGAGAGCCTTGCTAGCCGGGTATATATACACCGGCAAGCGATGAACCTACACAACTACCATAAGTAGTTCGTTACAAACAATCTGTCCTATGCTGCAACGATGAAGGAAAGCAGAGCAGCGGAGGAGGCCTGTGGCCGGCGTTCGGCGCCAGGGCAATCCCCGAGTAATGTTGGGGCTTGTAGCTCAGGTGGTTAGAGCGCACGCCTGATAAGCGTGAGGTCGGAGGTTCAAGTCCTCCCAAGCCCACTTTTCTAGACCAAGGAAGAGGGGCTATAGCTCAGCTGGCTAGAGCACTGCCTTTGCAAGGCAGGGGTCCAGGGTTCGAATCCCTGTAGCTCCACGAAATTGAAGTAAAGATGTGAGATTGAAGTAAGATATGAGAGGGTGTAAACCCCGGAAAGTCACATCGGTTTTATTGAAAGAATGTAATAATTGTTTCCGGCGGTCTTTCGAGGCTAAAGGAAGTGATGGTAAAAAATACAGCTCGCCCGTGCTACGGGCAGTTCTTTGACATGGTGAAAAAGTATAACAATGTATAAAGAGCGGCAATCGAATAATTGTCAGCTCATATAGTATGTTTGATTTGTCCGTTTTTTAAACGGATGGAGATAACATGCGCCTAGGGTAGCTGTACGTGGTAGTACACGTGCAGCCCACAAGAGTAATAGCTCAAGCAATTGAGTATGTTCCTTGTACCGCCGAGAGGTAGTGCAAGCCATATAAAATAAGCAATTAAGGGCACACGGTGGATGCCTAGGCATGCAGAGGCGAAGAAGGACGTGTAAAGCTGCGATAAGCTGCGGGGAGTTGCAAAAGAACTGTGATCCGCGGATTTCCGAATGGGGCAACCCACTCTAATTTATTAGGGTATCCTTTCGAGGAGGCATACCCGGGGAACTGAAACATCTAAGTACCCGGAGGAAGAGAAAACAATCAAGTGATTCCGCAAGTAGTGGCGAGCGAACGCGGAACAGCCCAAACCGCATCCTACGGGGTGCGGGGTAGTAGGACCTGCGTAATTCAAGTAATCTTAAATCGAAGCTGTCTGGAAAGCAGCGCCACAGAAGGTGAAAGCCCTGTAGGTGTACCGATTATTTGAAGGCGGGTATCCTGAGTAGCGCGAGACCGGTGAAATCTTGCGTGAACCAGCCGGCACCATCCGGTAAGGCTAAATACATCTGCATGACCGATAGTGAACCAGTACCGTGAGGGAAAGGTGAAAAGAACGCCGAGAAGGCGAGTGAAATAGTACCTGAAACCGTGTGCTTACAAGCGGTCGGAGCTGCATTTATGCAGTGACGGCGTGCCTTTTGTATAATGAGCCTACGAGTTGCTCCTGTTGTGCGAGGTTAAGCCCCTAAGGGGTGGAGCCGTAGCGAAAGCGAGTCTGAATAGGGCGTGCAGTACAGCGGGGCAGACGCGAAACCAAGTGATCTATCCATGGTCAGGGTGAAGCGGTGGTAAGACACCGTGGAGGCCCGAACCGGTTGACGTTGAAAAGTCTTCGGATGAACTGTGGATAGGGGTGAAAGGCCAATCAAACTTGGAGATAGCTCGTACTCCCCGAAATATATTTAGGTATAGCGTTTGATTTTGTCTGCCTGGAGGTAGAGCACTGATTAGGCTAGGGCCCTTCACCGGGTACCAACCCTAGACAAACTCCGAATACCAGCGCAGAGCCATCAAGCAGTCAGTGGCAGGGTGATAACGTCCTGTCGCGAGAGGGGAACAACCCAGACCACCAGCTAAGGTCCCTAAATTCCGACTAAGTTGATCAAAGAAAGTTGAGTTGCTTAGACAACTAGGAGGTTGGCTTAGAAGCAGCCATTCCTTTAAAGAGTGCGTAATAGCTCACTAGTCAAGCGACTCGGCGTCGATAATAATCGGGCATAAGTCGGATACCGAAGCTGTGGGATTTAACGATCGGTAGGGGAGCATTCCAGTCAGCGCAGAAGCAGCGCCCGCGAGGGGCCGTGGAGCGGCTGGAAGCGAAAATGTAGGCATGAGTAACGATAAGACGGGTGAAAAACCCGTCCACCGTAAACCCAAGGGTTCCTGATCAACGCTAATCGGATCAGGGTTAGTCGAGACCTAAGGTGTACCCGGTGAGGCCGGGGAAGCCGATGGCAAAGCGGTTAAATATTCCGCTACCGAAGCCAACGTATGGCTAAGGCGTGACGCAGAAGTGACACTCCCGCGTGCTGACGAATGCACGTTAAAGGGCGTAGGCCGGGGGGCAGGCAAATCCGCCTCCCATTAAGGCTGAACCCCGACAGTACTCGGATTCTCACGATGAAGAGATAGTGGAGGTAATCATGCTGCCAAGAAAAGCGTCGTAGTTTGTTGTCTTCGCTCGTACCCCAAACCGACACAGGTGGGTGAGGAGAGTATCCTCAGGTGCTCGAGTAATTCATGGCTAAGGAACTAGGCAAATTCGATCCGTAACTTCGGGAGAAGGATCCCCTGACTATGTCAGGGCGCAGTGAAAAGGCCCAAGCGACTGTTTACCAAAAACACATGTCTCTGCTAAGCCGTAAGGCGATGTATAGGGACTGACACCTGCCCGGTGCTGGAAGGTTAAAGAAGGGGGTTAGCTTCGGCGAAGCCCTTGACTGAAGCCCCAGTAAACGGCGGCCGTAACTATAACGGTCCTAAGGTAGCGAAATTCCTTGTCGGGTAAGTTCCGACCTGCACGAATGGTGTAACGACTTGGGCACTGTCTCGGCCATGAGCTCGGTGAAATTGTGGTATCGGTGATGACGCCGATTACCCGCAGCGGGACGAAAAGACCCCGTGAACCTTTACTACAACTTTACATTGGCTTTAGCTGTCGCATGTGTAGGATAGGCGGGAGACTTTGAAGCGGCGTCGCCAGGCGTTGTGGAGTCACCCTTGAAATACCGCCCTTGCCACAGGTGAAGTCTAACCCTTCCGGGGGAACAGTGTATGGTGGGTAGTTTGACTGGGGCGGTCGCCTCCTAAAGAGTAACGGAGGCTCCCAAAGGTACCCTCAGCACGGATGGCAATCGTGCGTAGAGTGTAAAAGCATAAGGGTGCTTGACTGCGAGACATACAGGTCGAGCAGGCACGAAAGTGGGGTTTAGTGATCCGGTGGCACCGCATGGAAGGGCCATCGCTCAAAGGATAAAAGGTACTCCGGGGATAACAGGCTTATCTCCCCCAAGAGTTCATATCGACGGGGAGGTTTGGCACCTCGATGTCGGCTCATCGCATCCTGGGGCTGGAGAAGGTCCCAAGGGTTTGGCTGTTCGCCAATTAAAGCGGTACGCGAGCTGGGTTCAGAACGTCGTGAGACAGTTCGGTCTCTATCTGCTGTGGGCGTTGGAATACTGAGGAGGGCTGCTCCTAGTACGAGAGGACCGGAGTGGACGAACCGCTAGTGTACCTGTTGTGTGGTCGCATGCATCGCAGGGTAGCTATGTTCGGAAGTGATAAGCCGCTGAACGCATCTAAGCGCGAAGCACGCTCCAAGATAAGTATTCCCTATGAGCCTCCCGGAAGACGACCGGGTAGATAGGCGGCAGGTGTACGCATGGTGACATGTTTAGCCGAGCCGTACTAATTAGGCCATTGGCTTTGTTTATATGGTTTGCACCACCGGCTTGGTGGTGCACCAAACAAGTAGTATCCTCATTGTTTTACTTTTTCTTAATCTGGGAGGCCTATGCGGGCGTCCCGGAACATGTCAAAGAACTTTTTTATTGAATTTGAGTCCAACATACCGGACTCACCGGCCTTGAAGGTGATTCTAGCGCAGGGGTTCCACCCGTTCCCATCCCGAACACGGACGTTAAGCCCTGCAGCGCCGATGGTACTGCACTTGTGGTAGAGTAGGTCATCGCCTTCTTTTTTTTTTACCCTAAACCTCATCTCTGCTAGAGATGAGGTTTTTTTATATGTATGAAAATCACAAGTCTCTCGTTAAAAGTTTATATTATTAGCTTATGAAAAGATTTTTGTTACTTATAATTGCTTTGTCTGCATCTCATTTATCCAATGCCCAATCTAATTCAGATTGGAAGGCTTATACTTCATTTAGAAATGTTACAGAGATTGAAACAGATAATGAAGGTAGATTGTGGACTAGTACGGATGGCGGAGTTTTAATTACGGATCAAGGTGAAACCGTTAAAAGCTTAACTCCGATAGATGGACTTACGCGTTTGGATGGCAGTGCCATTATTTATGATGCTATAAACGAAAGAATTATCATAGGCTATATTACAGGTGAGATAGATGTAATCGATGCTAAAGATTACAGTGTAACTAGAATAAATGATATAGCAAGAAATATTACATTTTCACAAAAAGCGATTAATGATTTTTTTATAACTAATGAATCGCTATTCGTTGCAACCAATTTTGGATTGGTGGAATTTAATTTGAACACATTTTTTGTAAGAGATTCTTATATAAAATTTGGAACCTCTAATTCAGGTATTGCAGTATATGATTTTGCTGAAAATAATGACACACTATATATAGGGACAGATGAGGGTATTGCGTATTCGTTTATTGATGGAAATTACGATAGTGATGAATGGCTTAATTATAATGAAACTAATGGGTTCATAAATTCAGCTATCTATTCTGTTGGAGTATCAGAGGTTGATTTTTACGCCTCGAGCGCCTCTGAGAATTATAGGTTTGAAAATAATAACTGGTTTGCTACCAATGATTTTTCATCGAACGTGATACTTGATTATTTTGCTGATGAGTCAAAACTTATTGCAATTTCGGAAGATGCACTTTATTACAAAGAAGATATGGATTCCTTTTTTCAATTATCCTTGGAGAATAATGTCGGATCTAGTCTTTTAAAAAATACTAATTCTGGAAACAATGTTATCTTTGGAACAAGAAACAATGGAATAGGTGAGCTTGATTTAGAGGACAAAACTGCGACATATATTATTCCAGAAGGTCCATTCGGAAATTTCTTTGACGGATTGAATTTTGACGGTTCGATCTTAATTTCAGGTTCAACTCAAAAGTCTTCCGGTAGTGCAGAAATTGATAAAGGACGGGGTTTTTATATATTTGATAATAATGAATGGAGTAATTTCAATGAATTGATAACTCCCGAATTGAGCGCTAATATATATAGGCAAGCCTTTAGAACAACTAAGACAGAAGATTTTTACTATTTCGGAAGTTGGGGTACAGGTGTAGTTAGATATGAAAAAGATTCAGGGATCATTAAAATCTTCGATGAAACAAACTCAACACTAAGAGGGTGGTCACAGGATAGTGATCTTTATCCGGTTATATCGGGATTAGAAACTGATAGTCAAGATGATGTATGGATAGTTAGTAGATATGGTGATACTCCACTTTATAGGCAAACACCAGGTGAAAATGATTGGCAAGCTTTCGATGAATCAAATGCTGCAAATAGTTCAGATCTCTATGAAGGTTTATTTATTGATTCATTTGATCAGAAATGGATTCCAATTCAGAATGCTCAAGCAAGCGGAACTGGCTTAATAGTTATAAATACCGGGAATTCTTCCGATCCACAAGATGATATTGGAATTAAACTTCAGTCTGGGTCGAATAGTGGGAACTTACCTGACAATAAGGTAAATACTTTGATAGAAGACAAAAACGGAGAAGTTTGGATCGGTACATCAAGAGGGATCGCAAGGTTTATATTTCCGGAACTTATTGTTGAAGGGAGCACACAAGAACGCAATGCCCAATGGTTAATCAATGAAGACACTTCAGCTGTTTCAAGATTTCTTCTAAGAGATGTTAACGCCACTTCCATGGCTGTAAATGCTGCAAACGAAAAATGGATTGGAAGTTCAAATGAAGGTATATGGGTTTTGAATGCTGAGGGAAGCCGGATCATTAAACGCTTTACAAAAGATAACAGTCCATTAT
Source organism: Balneola sp. (assembly GCA_965216175.1). GTDB lineage: Bacteria > Bacteroidota > Rhodothermia > Balneolales > Balneolaceae > Balneola. Next base: position 2,843,115 of record OZ244140.1, on the reverse strand, counting down.
TTTCTAATAGCATAAAATCAATTGCCATAAATGATGTAACGGGAGAAGTATTCATTGCTACAGATGTAGGTTTGTTAAGTTATCAAGACGTTCCAAAGAAAGCTGTTGTTGAAATGAAAGATCTTAAAGTTTATCCTAATCCATTCAATTATGATGGAGATTCACAGTTGTTAATTGAGGGTTTAAGTGATGAAACTTCAGTAAAAGTTTTAGGAGTAGATGGTACAGTAGTTAATGTATTTGAAACATCAGGTGGTAGGGTATCATGGGATGGCCGAGATTTTAATGGTGGAAAACTTGGTTCTGGAATTTATTATGTTGTTGCCATCGATAAAAATGGTAACTCGAAAGGTGTTGGGAAAGTTGTTATAGTTAGATAATGGATATAACTACAGTAATTATTAATTTTCAAACACCGGATCTTTTAGAAACTGCAGTAAATTCTTTTAAAAAAGCTTATCCCAGCGAAAGACTTCTGATTATTGATAATGGTTCGAAAGATAACAACGCATCTCAAAGCTTGATAAATAAACTTTCTGAAGAATTTGATCAACTTGAAAGCGTATTTCTAGAGTCAAATATCTTTCATGGTCCCGCAATGGATCTTGCGGTAAAAAAATACATAACTACAAGATATATTTTTTTTCTCGACAGTGATACAGAGACAAAAAGTAGCGGTTTTTTGGAGCAGATGTATCAGTCCATCACTTCAAAAGAAAATATTTATGGTGTTGGAGAGATAATTAAAGCAAATAAAAGAGGATATAAATCAGAAGTAGGTAACGAAATTCTATTAACCCCCTACATGTTGCTTGATGCTCAAATTTATTCTTCGTTAAAACCGTTTATACATCATGGCCAGCCTACACTGCATAACTTTACAGATGCGAGTGACAATGGTTACCGATTGGAATTCTTTAGGATATCCGATTACATCGATCATATGTGGAGAGGAACTGCAAACAGATTTGGATACGGCTTAGGGTTGAAAGCAAAATTAGACTACTTACTAAATAAGTTAGGTCTTTAATGGAAGATTCAGTTCCTGATATTTCCATAATTGTTGTTAACTATCAGGTTAAAGAATATGTAGGATTGTTACTACACTCAATACAAAAAGCAGCTCAGAATCTGAAAGTAGAAATATTTGTTATAGATAATTACTCAAATGACGGTTCGATAGAATATTTATCAGCACTACCCTATGATATAAAGATCATTGCAAACCAAGCTAATCAAGGTTTCGCAAAAGCTAATAACCAAGGAGTTCACAGAGCACAAGGAAAGTATTCATTATTGATTAATCCTGATACTATTATACAGGAAAATTGCTTAGAAGTGATGAAAAAGTACATGGACTCACATTTAGATTGTGCTGTATCAGGGTATAGAATCATTAATCCAACTGGAAGTTTTGCACCTGAAAGTAAACGGTCAGTACCAACATTAAGTTCGGCACTATTCAGAGTTTTAGGTTTAGATATTCTTCTTCCACAATCTAAAATATTTGGTAAAAGGTATTTAGGATGGCTTGACGAGTACGAAACAAATAAAGTACCGATTATCAGTGGGGCAGGAATGTTTTGGAGATCATCTGTCTTAAAAGAACTTCAAGGTTTTGACGAAGATTTTTTTATGTACGGTGAAGATGATGATATATGCTTCCGAGTTGAAAAAATAAACCAGTCTGTAAATTATATTCCTAAATCGACAATTCTTCATTTTAAAGGTGAGAGCGATAAAGAAGTAAGCTTAAAACACGTAAAAAAGTTAAATCAAGGCATTTACTTGTTTTATAAAAAACACTATGAGTCAGGTCAAAATTTTATTATCGTATCTTTAGTAAAATCAGTTTTTTATTTACGGGTTTTTATACAATACTTAATAGGGCTTTATCGTAGAAAAAAGCGAACAAATGAAAGCATTTCTAAGATTATCATTGTGTCGGACGAAAAGGACGTTGAAACCCTTTTTCACAAAGAAAATATTACAAAAGAAATCATTCCCACTCATAATATGACTAGTAGCTTGATGCAAGAAAGTATTTTGGATTCAAAAAAGACGCTAGGTGATAAAGCTAGTATAGTATTTGACGTTAGATCGTTATCATATAAAGATATCTTTGAGATATTAACTTCTCTTCGTAGCTATAATTTTGACATTAAATTCCTGATCAAATCTCAAAATATTATTTTAGGTAAGTCAAGTGTGATCAATTTGAGCTTATAATTTTTGTTCCACTTGTTTAACCATGTTGGGATACCAATCGGCAAATGTATCATTAGAAATATGTTTTCTGATTTCATCCATAAGCCAAAGGTAAAATGTAAGATTATGAACAGAGGCTAGAACCAAGCCAAAGATTTCATTATGCTTGATAAGGTGATGGATATATGCCATTGTATAGGTATTGCAAAGTTCTGACGGGAAATCTTCATCAAGTAATTTATGATGGTTTTTCCATTGAGCATTTCTGATATTTACTTTTCCATTCCGAGTGAAAATAGTGCCATTTCGGGCATTTCTTGTAGGCATGACACAATCGAACATATCAATTCCACGAGCAACGCATTCCAATAAATTTCCCGGAGTTCCAACACCCATAAGATAACGAACCTTATTTTTGGGGATGTAATCTGTATTAAGATCCGTCATCTCGTACATCAAAGGAATAGGCTCTCCAACGCTCAATCCTCCAATAGCAATACCTTCAAAATCGAGCTCTGTAATAAACTCAGTTGATTCAATTCGAAGATCTTTGTAAGTGCTCCCTTGAATAATACCAAATTGATTTTGGTTATGTCCGTAAAGAGATTGTGTGTTTAAAAAATGTTTCCGGCCTCTTTTAGCCCAGCGATGAGTAAGTCCCATCGAGTTTTTTGCATAATCGTATGTACTTGGATATGGTGGGCATTCGTCAAGTAACATCATAATATCAGATCCCAGAATTCTTTGGGTATCAACAACATTCTCAGGAGTGAATAAATGCTTAGATCCATCAATATGACTTTTGAAATGAGCACCTTCTTCATCCAGTTTTCTGTTATCAGATAATGAGAAAATTTGATATCCTCCCGAATCAGTCAGGATTGGCTTGTTCCAATTCATAAATTGATGTAGTCCGCCCGCTTCTTTCATGATTTGATTACCCGGCCTAAGATATAAATGATAGGTATTTCCCAGTATAATTTGAGCACGAATTTTTTCAACCAGAGCTTTTTGAGAGACTCCTTTTACTGTTCCCAAGGTGCCGACAGGCATAAAAATCGGAGTTTCAATAATACCGTGATCAGTTTTAAATTCCCCTAAACGGGCTTTTGTTGAAGTGCTTTCTTTTTTTAAAGTATACAAATCAGATTTGATTTTATTATTTATGAAGGAGATTGTTAAATGTGTATTTTACCTCATTCAAAGTTAAAGAATAAACCTTTTAGGTGAACAATTTAAAAAGATATAACGAAGTTATTTTTACTAGTTTGCTGGATTTTTTAATCCTTTTGGCAAGCTGGTTTGTATTCCATTGGTACCATGGCGAAGAATTGAACATGATATTGAAAGATGCCGGGTTAAATTTTGCGAATGCCGGTATTATGGTAAGTTTATATTGGATGTTCATATTTATTGTAATGGGACTATACAAACGGTTGTATTTAGTATCCAGATTGGATGAGTTCATTACTGTATTTAAAGCTACGACAGTTGGAGTGTTATTTTTATTCTTTATTGGGTTAGTAGGAAATACAGTTTCAGTTGAGGAACAAAAAACTCTTACAGTTTTTTATTGGGGTACTACTATAGTTTTGGTAGCATTTAATAGATTCTTAATTCGGACTATTCAGCGATTTTATGCTCGTAGAGGTAAGGGGCTTCATAAAACAGTAATTATTGGAACCGGGGATGCAGCAAAAACTGCTTTTGATGATCTAATTAGAAATAAAACCTTAGGGATGCAAGTTCTGGGATTTATTCAAGTGAATGGAAAGATGCCTGATCCCGAAACTGGAATATCTCAAAGCGAAGTAATTGGGCACCTTGATCAGATAAGAAGCATAATCGATGATCATCAAATACAGGACGTTTTGGTTGCTCTTGAACCTGAAAGACGGCAAGACCTCGTAAGTGTTATCTCTAAAGTTGATTTCCCTGATGTTACTTTGAAGTTATTACCGGATTTCTATCAATTAGTAAGTGGATTAAATAAAACAAATCAAATATTTGGAATGCCTCTTGTAGAGGTTTCTCCCGAACCAATGCCATTATGGGAAAAAACTGCTAAGCGACTTTTAGATATTATAGTCTCAATTATTGCATTGGTCTTGGCAGCCCCTTTTATACTTATTGTCTCAGTAATCATTAAACTAAATTCTGATGGAGAAGCAATATTTAAGCAAACAAGGGTTGGCAAGAACAGTAAAAATTTTACTATCCTGAAATTTCGAACTATGCGGATGAATGCGGAAGATGAAACCGGACCGACTTGGGCAAAAGAAAATGATCCCAGAGTAACTAAAGTAGGATATTGGTTGAGAAAATTAAGAATCGACGAAATACCACAATTTTGGAACGTTCTAAAGGGAGATATGAGTTTGGTTGGGCCACGACCTGAGCGTCCACATTTTGTGAAGCAATTTTCATCTCAAATCCCGCTATACACTCGACGTCTCAGAGTTAGGCCGGGGATTACAGGATGGGCGCAAGTGAAATGGAAATATGGAGGATCTCTGGATACTGTGCGAGAAAAGACCAAATATGACCTGTTTTATATTGAAAATATTTCCTTAAAAATGGATGCTAAAATTCTCATTAATACAATTATCACCATCATAAAAGGAAAGGGGCAATGATGGAAAAAAAGGCGTTGATTATCATACCTACTTATAATGAATCCACAAACATCGTTAGGATGATAGACAGAGTGATGGTTTTAGATTTTCCATTAGATGTTTTAATTGTTGATGACGGCTCGCCTGATGGAACCGCTGAAAATGTTAAAATTAAACAAAAAGAATATCCGAATAGAGTTCATTTAATTGAGCGAGAATCGAAACAAGGACTGGGTACAGCTTACGTAAGAGGATTTGAGTTCGCATTGAATGATACCTATGAATATATCCTTGAAATGGATGCGGATTTTTCTCATAGACCCGAAGATGCTTTAAAGCTCATTCACGCCGTTCATAATAACGAGTGTGACGTAGCTGTTGGTTCCAGATACTGTAAAGGTATCAGCATAATAAACTGGCCGTTAAGCAGATTGATACTCTCTTATGCAGCAAATATATATGCCAGAACTATTACCGGACTTCCTATTTTTGATACAACAGCTGGTTTTAAATGCTTAAGAAGAAGCGTTATAGAAGCGATTCCACTTAAACGTATAAAATCGAATGGTTATGCTTTTCAGATAGAGCTTCACTTCCGTGCCTGGAAAGCAGGTTTTAAACTTAAAGAAGTTTCCATTGTGTTTAAAGAGCGTCAAGAAGGTGTTTCTAAAATGTCTAAAGCAATTGTAAGAGAAGCAATTTGGAGAGTTTGGGCGTTGAAATTCAGAAGTATATTCAGAGCACTTTAACGTGATTTAGCCTGACCTTCTTAGTTTGATTGGTTATATTTAAAAAAGAATTTTAAAGGACACTACATGCAATATCTTGATTTTGAACAACCCATAGCAGATCTCGAAAAAAAGATCGAAGAACTGGAAAATCTTTCTACTGTAGGAGATGGTATTCTCAAAAAAGAAATAGCCAGTCTTAACAAAAAAGTTGATGAACTACGTAAATCTATATTTACAGATCTAACAAGATGGCAACGAGTGCAACTTGCCCGCCATCCCAATCGGCCTTATACATTAGATTACATCGATCGATTTGTTGAAGATTTTGTAGAATTACACGGTGATAGATATCATGCAGATGATAAAGCTATTGTAGCAGGATTAGGGCGGATTGATGGGCAGTCAGTGATGGTGATCGGACATCAAAAAGGTCGGGATACCGCGAGCAGAACATATAGAAATTTTGGTATGGCTAATCCGGAGGGATACCGCAAAGCATACCGGTTGATGAAGCTTGCTGAAAAATTTAGGGTTCCGATTATAACTTTTTTAGATACTCCTGGTGCGTTTCCGGGATTGGAAGCTGAAGAAAGAGGACAGGCAGAAGCTATAGCCAGAAATCTTAAAATGATGGCTCTTCTTAAAGTTCCATTAATTACAATTGTGATTGGCGAAGGTGCCAGTGGCGGAGCAATCGGTATAGGAATGGGCAACGAAGTATTTATGATGGAAAATACGTGGTACTCTGTTATTTCACCTGAGTCTTGTTCTTCTATTCTTTGGAAAACATGGGATTATAAAGAGCAAGCAGCGGCTGTATTGAAGCTAACTGCTAAAGATCTAGATGATCTAAAAGTAATTGATGGCGTGATTCCAGAACCTCTAGGAGGCGCTCATCGAAATCCGGATGAATCAGCTGAATCTGTAAAGAAACAGATTATAAAAAGTTTGAAATCTCTAAAAAAAATGAGTGCTGCAAAACTTGTTGAAAAACGTATCGAGAAGTATTCTTCTATCGGTGCTTTTGATGTAGTTAAGTAGTGTCCATTTTATTTCCAGATAAAGAACCTCTTATCAAATACTCTCATAAGTTGAGAAGCCGATATGGGGAAACGGATAAAATGGGGTACGTTTATTACGGCAGATACTTGGAGTATTTCGAAGTAGCAAGAACGGAAATGATTCGGAGTTTCGGCTTTTCTTACAGGGAGTTAGAAGATAAGGGTGTGATGCTGCCTGTTATACACTCTGAACTGGAATACAAGCAGCCTATCCATTATGATGTAGAGATGGAAATAAAAGTGATGGTATATGATATTCCAAGCGTTAGACTTCAGACTTTCTACGAAGTTTTGACTAAAAACTCGGATAAAGTTCATGTTTTAGGAGAGGTTTCTTTATGTTTTATGGATGCTGACTCCAGACGACCATGCAGAGCCCCCAAAGAGTTTTTGGAAAAGATCGAACAAAATATCTGATCGTGAATCAGACGCTTCAATTTCAGAATCGAACTTTATACTTTCTGGTATTTTCAGGGGCGCTTTTTTTAGTAGGAACAGCACTCGGACCGGGGTTATTCGGTAATGTATCGATCCCGTTTATAAGCTGGCAATTTGATGTATTTCATCTGCTTTGTCATCAAGATCCGGAAAGGTCATTTTTTATAAATGGAAGTCAAATGGCGGTCTGCTCCAGATGTTTAGGTATTTATAGTTTTTTTTTGATCGGGTGGACTTTAATACCTCTTATCGCAAAATTAATGAATATAAAATCAAGATATTATTTCAGATTCTTGATTGGTACTATTATTTTAAATTTAATAGATGTTTTGGGTAACCTATTCCAGGTTTGGACGAATACCAATGAGTCCAGACTTTTTCTAGGGGCATTATTTGGGTTGAGTTCAGCATTGATACTCTCCAATGAATTTTTTAAAAAACTAAATACAGAGGATTAAAATGGAAAATGAAGAAATAAAACCAAGTTATTGGCCATCGGTAATTCAAGCAGCAATTATTGTTGCTGTAGTTACCACGGTAGTAGGTTTAGGGTTGTTATATTACGTAGCAGGTTCAGAACCTTCCATGGGAATAATGATGATTTCCGGACTAACAATTCCGGTAACTTGTTTGATTGGATTAATTGGAGGTATACTTGCCACTAGAAGTTATGCTAAAGCTTATGATGTAACTTTTCCTATTGGAACCGGAGCTTTAATAGGTTTATTTACAGGAATCATTGCGGCACTTATAGCCGGAGTTTTGGGTCAAATTTGGAACTTTGTAGACCCAACGCTGACTGAACGATTCGCGGAGACTATGATTGGAGCTTTCGAGATGAATGATCAAATTCCGGATGCTCAGAAAGATGAAATAATTATGAGTATGGAACAAGGCTTTGAGGACCAAAATAGTATAGGTGGTATCCTCAAAGGAATTGCAATTAATGCAGGTGTATTGGGTTTTGTAAATCTTCTTTCAGGAATGATCGGAGCAAAGATTTTTGCTTCAGAAGAGGAATAAGACCAATTCATGACAGAACACAATTTTTCATCTGCAGAGCAAAATACTTTTTACGAAGAAACTATTGAGCCTTGGGTTGAGCGTAACGGCTTTTCCCACTGGGCAATGGCTTTGGTATGGGTTTTTATAACTGCAATTACATTTCAATTATTTGGGGCAATACTACAGGTAATACTAATTTTCAGTACATCGGATAATTTAACAGACCCAGCAGCTATAATGGAGTCGTTATCAGAGCGTGCAGATCTGTTGATGCTTGCTAATACTGTTGCTCAATTTACAATGATTGCCGGAGGAGCTTTTCTCGGAGTAAAATTACACCGAAAGGTCAAAAAGTATAAAGCCTTTTTGCGATTACAAACCGGGGAAAACTTTCTCACTCAACTCTCATTAACTGCGATCCTTTTTGTAGTAGCTTTCCCAATAGTTTTATTTTTGGGATGGGTTAATTCATTTGTTCCGGTTAGTGATTTTATGAAGCAAATTGCTGATCAATCTGCTGAATTAATAGGTAAGCTACTTCAATCTGAAAATGGAATTTTACTAGGATTCATTTTTATTGGGATTACGCCTTCTATTTGTGAAGAACTTCTTTTTAGAGGTTACATGTTTCGTGCATTTGAAAAGTCAACAAAGGTTGTAACTGCAATAGTTGTTACAAGTATTATCTTTTCCATGTTTCATTTAGATATCATGGGTTTTTTACCTAGAATGTTCTTAGGGCTTTTACTCGCTTATGTAACTTGGACATCCAACAGCTTATATCCTGCAATGTTAGGACATTTAATAAATAACGGTGGTATTGTAATAGCTTCAGGTATTAATCCTGAGATATTAGAAAGTACTCCAAGCCCCGATTCTGAACTTCCATGGTTATTAATTGGATTAAGTTTTATAGTTACTCCTTCTGTTTTATATTTAATGAAGAAAACAAGATCAGAAATTAAACCCGCACCAGAACATGTTTAGCGATCCCAAGCCGAATAACATCGAAAACTGGGTATGCGTATTGGAGCGAAGCACTAAATTGGAAGTGGAGCTTGCAAAAAGCTATTTATCCAGTTTAAAGATTCCCTCAAATATTTTATCCAAGCAAGACTCTTCATACAGCTTAAGTGTTGGTGATATGTCCTTCGCTTATCTATATGTGCCAAATGAATTTGAGAAACAAGCTCGAGAAGCATTGGAAGAATTAGATGATTCTGAAAAGGGTTTGGAGCCTGAGGGAGAAGATTCTTGAATGAACTCTTGAAAAGAGTATTATTTGCAGTTCCGGCGGGTGTATTCTTCATTGCTGTAATGTGGTACGAAAGCTGGACGTTCGATTTAATAATTATTACAATCGGATTGTTCACCCAATTTGAAATGATCAAATTGCTCAAAAAAGCAGGTACAGGTACTGATTTTATTTTTCCATTGGCTATTGGCTTGTATGTAATGGTGTTTCCATATTTAAGCTTTGCATTCGAAATAGGATTGGCCCTTTTTCTTGTCTTTATAGCCGTACAAACTTTCAATACTAAAAGTGAAGGTTTCAACCATTTAACTTCTACCTTCTTTGCGGGGATTTATGCCCCAGTAGGATTTTTGTGTTTAATGTTAATTCGAGGAATGGGGACAAATGAGCAGGGTTTTGCACTTGCTTTGTCATTAGTTTTGATGATTTGGGGAGGCGATGTTTTCGCCTACTTTGGCGGTAAGAACTTTGGTAAAAGACCTTTAGCATCTGCTATTAGTCCTAAAAAAACGGTCGAAGGTTTTTTGTTTGGATTTATAGGATGCGCTGTTGGGTTGGCTATTTCAATATATACTCTTCCTTTTACCTCACCAATAACAATGATAAATGGACTGCCTTTAATAGTTTTGATAGGGATTTTTGGTCCGATTGGAGATCTTATAGAAAGTAAGATCAAAAGAAAAGCAGGGGTTAAAGACTCTTCAAATTTACTTCCGGGGCATGGAGGTTTTTTCGATCGGTTTGACGCAATGATACCTACTTCATGCGCTATGTATATTTATATGGTATTGATGCAAGAGTTAGGATATGTCACACTTTAATTCTTCTTGGGAAGTAAAAGAACTACATCTTAAAAATGTATTTACAATAGCTCGTGGTTCAAAAGCCTCAGTAAAGAATGTGTTCCTTACCATAGATAAAGATGGAATTGAAGGTTGTGGTGAAGCGGGACCAAATACCAGATATAACGAAACAGCCGAAACAGTAATTCAGTTTTTTGAAACATTCCCTTTTGAAGGATTAGATTCTATAGAATCAGAGAAGGAGCTGGAACAATTTATTTCTGAAAACTCTAAAGCTAGTGATCCTCAGTCCGCAAAAGCAGCAATCGAAATGGCATGGTTGGATTGGTTGGCTAGGTCTCAGAATCAGCCATTATGGAAGTTATGGGGAGCTAGCTCATCCGTTGGTCCGTTAACTTCATTTACCATTGGTCTTGATGAAGTTTCCGTAATACAACGTAAAATTAAAGAAGCAGATCAATACCCGTTGTATAAGATAAAATTGGGAACTGATCATGATCATGATATTATTGAAGGTATTCGAAAAATTACTGACAAACCTCTTAGGGTTGACGCAAACGAAGGATGGAAAACAGTTGATCAAGCAAAAAGAGAAATCGAATATCTAGAGAAGAATGGAATTGAAATTGTAGAACAACCTATGCATTCTTCCATGAAAAAAGAGTTGAATGAACTAAAAGAATGGTCGCCATTACCGCTAATGGCTGATGAAAGTTTTACCGGAACTGAGCCTCTTATCGAAATCGCAGAAGCATTTCATATCATCAATATAAAACTGATGAAGATTGGGAGTTTGGTAAAGGCAAAGAGAACCATTAGGCAAGCTCAAGAACTAGGCTTAAAGGTAATGATAGGCTGTATGATTGAAAGTTCGTTAGCTATTACAGCGGGTGGAGTTTTGGCACTATTTTGTGAATATGCCGATCTGGATGGAAATTTATTAATTTCTAATGATCCATATTCCGGATTGAAAGTTTTAGAAGATGGAAGGATTCAACTTGGGAATAATGCTGGAATTGGGACTAACAAACGAATATTAGAATTTTAAGGTTTAGCTTGATAAATCTTAATTAAACAGAATATGAACATACTCATTACAGGCGGTACAGGATTTATCGGACAGGAACTTCGGGAAACTTTTCTCAAAGAAGGACACAATCTGGTTATCGTTACCAGAAGTCCTAAGAAGTATGAGGATGAAGCAGCGTCTAACCAACGGTTTATTAGTTGGGAGGATGATCTGATCGTAGAAATGGAACACTGTGATGTTGTGATCAATCTTGCCGGTGAAAATATCTTTGGTCAGCGTTGGAATGAAGAAGTAAAAAAAAGAATATATGAAAGCAGAATAAATGCAACGCGGTCATTGGTTAGTGCAATGGAAAAAGCTGAAAATAGACCTTCTGTATTTATCTCAGCTTCTGCGTCCGGTATTTATGGAGACAGGGGAGATACGATTCTAACGGAAGATGCTAAACCTGCAGATGACTTTCTTGCAGAAGTTTGTGTGGATTGGGAAGCAGAATCGCAAAAAGCTGCTGAGTTTGGAGTTCGGGTTGTGAACCCAAGAATAGGAATTGTTTTTGAAGAAGGGGGCGGAGCACTCGAAAAAATGATCCCGCCGTTCAAGTTTTTTGTTGGAGGACCGATAGGTGATGGAAAACAATATATGAGCTGGATACACAGAACAGATCTGGTTAAGACGCTTATCTTTCCAATCGAAATAGAAGAACTTACAGGAGCTTATAATGTATGTTCACCAAATCCGGCCACAATGAATGAAGTATCGGAAACTCTAGGAGAAGTTATGAACCGACCTTCATTCTTTCGTGTTCCAAAGTTTGCTCTCGATATTGCTTTTGGAGAGGCTGCTCAGCCTATAACAGGGAGCATTAGAATGCAACCAAAGAAGTTGCAAATCTACGATTTTGAATTCAGATTCGAAGAACTGGAAGAAGCGCTGGCGGATATCACTGGAAACTAGCAATCATATTTGTCATTTCTGTAGATGTCAGGTAACCTGCCTGTCGGCAGACTGGTTCAATGACAAAAATAGAATATAAACTAAATAAAAAGAACTGATTTTCAGAAGCTACTTATTGAGGAAGAAATCTGATACCATTGATTCATCCCTCAGCTTTGTCAACGATTGAGATCCTCTGCTTTCGCCGGAGGATGACTCTTTAATCTAAAACAAAACTGTCAATGAATTACATAACATCTACAATTTCGAAGGAGCCTGTCGACTGAGAAATCTAAATAATGTTGTTAAGAATTCTTTTTAGATATCTCGCTCTGCTCGATATGACAGGAACTCATTCTCAATTTAGAATTTTTAATTCTGTCTTAAAATTGTCCAGCAACGTAAGCCTTCTCTAGTTTGGGCGATAAGCTCATTTTGACCATCGCCATTCAAATCAATTATAATCGGGTATTTCATCCCTGAAGTTGGTAAATCATAAAAGCGTTCACCTGTTAGTACTTCCCAGGCAAATAAACGTCCAAATTCAGCGAGAGCAAGCAGATTATCATTCTTGTCAGAATCGATATCAATTAACTGTGGCTCAAAAGTAGTTGAAGCCGGTTGCCCTAAATTTTCTGTAAATCTTAGATCACCCAATAAATTAAATCCGAATATGGAGCCGTTTCTGCTTTGAGCAAGTATCAGATCTTCACGATAAAATTTGGTGCTGTCTTTAAGTAAAACATTCTCTTCATTTGTTACTGAAAGCAATTCATTATTTGTTACGTAAAGTGATTTAATAGAAATAGAATCCATTCGTACAAAAGTTCCAAGAGAGTCGCTGAAGCTTGGGTTTTTCCCTATAGAGTAGAGAACACCATCCGATCCGGCTCCATAAATAGAACTTTCATAAATTAAAGGAGATCCATTAAACCCGGCATTGATAAATTGTGGATAACCAGGACGACTGGCGCCATTTCTTAACCAACCATGCAAAATATTTTGCGAAAATGCCCATATAGACCAGGTTCCGTCTACTTGAGCAAAAACCGGTTTAGAAGTAATCACCGTATTTACTGTTTGAGGCCATCCTGAAACATTTTCTCCTCGCCCGTCAATAACATGAACAAGTCGATCTTCAGTAGCAGCAACTACTTCAGGAATTCCATTTCTCCTTACATCGGTTACTACAATGGGAGCGGTAATTTGTTGATCTAATTCAATAGGAAACTTAGGAAGGAGATTTCCATTTTGATTCCATGCAAAGATCTTTGTTCCTGCTCCAATCATAATTACAGGTTGATTGTTTCCATACCAATCATAAAGAACCGGGCTGCCAACAGGAATACTCCCACCAGTGGAAGCTTGTAATACCAGAGTTCCATCCGAAGCAACAGCAGAAATTTTTCCATCTTCTGTGGCATATATAATTTCTTTGCTGCTACTACCTATAATGTCCCCAAGTATTGGAGAGCCGGTAAGGTCGTTATTTGAAAGAGACGTAACCCATAGTTCCTGATAGGGTTGAGTAGACCCGGATTTATTCTTGGTACGAAGCGCAAAATCTACCGAGGACTGATTTAACCGTTGTAAAGTAATATGAGTTATATCGAATTGGCTTAAGAGGCTTAAAGCGGCATTCTCGGTTAATAGATATGGTTGGATAAATTTTTTGAAATTTTCTGCTTCAGCCCAAACAAAACCACTTATTTCAACAGGGAGTTGTTTTCTTAGGTCTGAGTAATCATCGTTATAATACATAACTCTTCTTCTAGCTCTGTCAGATTCAACGCTTTCAGAAAGTCCTCTACGATTTGAAATAACCACTACATCTCGCGAAAAAGAGATATAGAAATCAGTAAAAGGGCTTATTTCAGAACCAATAAGCTTTGATAAAACTGAGCTACTTGCGAAATAAGAAATCCCTGATCTTGTGATAAATCCCTTGTCCGATAATTCATTCAGCTTATTCCTGAGCGATGAAACACTTCTAAGTTTTCTCATAAATAAGTACTCTCCCGCAGATGATAAACCTGATTCTGAAAAAGCTTCAAAAGCAAACTGAGAATCTAATGATGAAGCTATCGAAGTATATTCAGAGCTGGAGTTCAAAAGAAGAGAATCAAGCTTTGTAACTCTTCCATCAATTTTTTGAGGAATTGTTTTCGGAGGGAGTCTAAATAGTGCAAACGCTGCAGCATTACTTGCTATATATCTATCGAGAATTATGGGTGAGTTTTTTGATGAAATAGCATCCACTAAAGTTGATCTCGAACTATCTGTTAGTGTGATCTTCCCGCTTAGCTCAATGGTGCTATTTAAGGAGTCTCCATCTTGCGAAAATGTTAAAGAGGCAGAGTTACTTCCTTTAAAAGAGTTTACAAGAGAAGGTCTGAATGTTACATTTACAAATTGTTCAGTCCAATCATCGAGTTTAGGAGTGTTTATTATGAACTGGCCGGGATAAGGGTCGGTCGGTATCTTCATTGCAGATGAAGCTCCTGAATAAGCTCTGATCGAAGATTCAACAGCTAAACTGGAGCTTGAAAAGAAAAGCCAGTCATGTATCTGAGCAACATATAGAATAGCTTTACTTTGCAATTCGATTTTATGAATTTTGGTGCCGTTTAGAGAATAGTAATTTTGAGTTAGAGGATGATAAAAATCAGTGACCCAGGATTCTATAGAAGTAGAAGAATTGGTGATCCATAGCAATTCTGCATCAGTGGAAGAGGACGGGAAAAGGCTGATTCCTTTAAGCGAAATATTCGATAATAAAGACTCATTAAAACTGGAAACTTGATTTATTGATCCGGCCGTAATATCCTCAAGAATTGATGCGTAACGAGTTTCTCTAATATTAGAAATAGTAACGTCTTCTTTTGGTATTATAAGGAAACTAGATTCTGAAGGAACTAAAGAAGTCCAAGGTTGTTCATCGATAGCAGAGCAGGACCAAAGTGACAAAACAATAAAGGTTGTAATTAGTTGCTTAAGTACTCGTTGCATAAATGGATTTATACCATCTTTTTTTGAATATTGAATTTGTAAAGGCTAAGCCTCTTTTTTGCAAAAAGTTCCTTGCCTATCATAAGAAAAGTAACATTTTTTTAAGCTAAATGAGTTTTCTAAATCCCATTTTTTTATTTGCGTTGGTTGCAGTAGGCCTGCCACTGGTTATACATTTATTAAATCTGCGAAAACCTAAGAGAGTACAATTCTCAACTATCGCTTTTTTTAAAGAGCTTCAGAAAACTACAATCAGGAAAATTAAAATTAAAAGGTTGCTGCTGTTAGCGATCAGGTTATTGGCTATTGCTTGTTTAGCGATGGTTCTTGCAAGACCTTTTTTACCACCTTCTTTAAACCTAAATGCTGAAACCAACCAACCTGCTTTATATGCGATTTTAGTGGATAACAGCATCAGCATGAGTAGAATAGGATCTAAAGGACCATTATTAGATCAGGCAAAAGAAGTTATAAAAAGTATTGTTGAAGCAGGGGAAGAGAATGATCGTTTTTTAATCCAGACCACGAATGGTGAACCACTTAATAGCTCTGTTCAAACAGCATCTCAGATTAATAAAAGAGTATCAGAAATAGAAATAACCAAAACAGGATCGTTTATAAAAGAACGATTGGGTACTCTTTTTGAAGCGCTTAAAGAAACTCCTTATCAGAATAAAAAACTATACATTATTAATGATAATAGTTTCAGAACCAGTGCTTTAGTTTCAGAAAACTTTAAGCAAGAGAGCGAAGGTTTTGCGATGAGCATTTTGAATGTAGAAGATGTAAATGTGCAAAATACGTTTATCACTGAAATCAGTACAAGTTCATCAATGGTTGGGAAAGGGATTCCGTTTACAATTGAGGTAGGAGTTCAAAATCAAGGAGAGGTAATCGCAGTTAATCAATTCTTGTCATTATCAGTTGAAGGTGAAACAGTTGGTCAGTATGTGTTGAATATGGATCCGGGTGAAATTCAAAGCTTTTCATTCAACATAAATCCCGAGAAAAGCGGATCTGTAACTGGATTTGCAAGTATTGAAGGAGATGATTTTTCTCTGGATAATGAATACTTTTTTTCTGTTCAAATTCCTGATAAAAGGAATATACTTTGGATTAGCCCCGAACCAGATAATCTAAACAGTGTATCCTATACTTCAGTTATTCTGGATGCTCAGGGAGGTGATGAAAGTCAGATAAGCTATGAGAAGATATCTCCTGATGAAATAGTTAATACCAGGCTCGAAAATTTTGACGCGATTATTTTGGAGGAGCTTGATCAGATTCCGGAATACTCTTTCACATTGTTTCAGGAGTTTGTTCAGAATGGAAAAGGAATAGTCTTCTTTCCTTCAGCAAAAGCAAACATTCGTAATTATAATCTTTTTTTAGATCTGTTTAATGCAGGTGAAATTATTGGTGTTCGAGGTGATTATACTTCATTCAATTCGGTAGCAAAAGCCTCAGAATTGTTAGAAGACCATCCAATTTTCAAGGGACTTTTTGCAAAAGACGAAAGTGAAGAACTCCGATTTACTGTTCCCGACATTTACTATTATATGAAGTTGAGAGGAAGCACTTCCGGACTGGGTTTAAATCTTATCGAAATGAACAGCGGTGATCCTTTACTTCGAGAAAAGAAATATGGAGAAGGAAGGTTGCTAATTTATACTATTGGCAATAATCCCGGATGGTCAAATTTTCCTGTCAAAGCGTTATATGCTCCAACATATTATCGATCTATTTTATATGCTGGATCTTTAGAAGAAGGTGGACTCAGTAATCATAGCCTGGGTTCAGCTTTTGAATGGAAAGGAAAAGTTGATCCACAAAACGCTAAACTGATATACAATGACGAAACTATTGAAGTTAACGCTCAAAATTTAGGGGGTTCGATTTTAATTGACTATCAAGGATACGACTGGGAACCAGGATGGATTGAAATTACTGATGGAGAAAAATCAGTAATTTCAGCGATGAACCTCATACAAAGCGAATCGCAATTTTCACAGCCGAATTCAGTTGAAACAGAGAGTAATGGGAACATAAATATTGTTGATGCAGGCTCATTAACTTCAGCAGAAATTACGAGTGAAATCAGAACCAGTGGATTTGGAAAAGAAATTTGGCATTGGTTTATGTTGGCAGGATTTTTGTTATTAATAACTGAGTCATTGGTATCAATTTTTTATAAAGCTGAAACGGTAAATTAGTTGAAGGAAATACTGTCCATATTTTTTCAAGGTGTGATCGTTTTATTTACGATAGCATCTACGCTTATGGCAGGATATTCGGTAATGAATAAATTTCGCCTTCGGAAAGTACGCATGAGTTGGCGTGCCGGTAAGTTGGGGGGCTATCCATTATTCGCAACAGTATTTCTTGGATTGATAGGGGTGCTTAGTGTTACAACTTTTATAATTGAAGATATATCGAGATACCCTACTTTCATATGTTATTTCTGGATTGGCAGTATGTGGTTTATTTCAAGCTATCTTGCTTCAAAACATTATATAACGGATTATGGTATCGTAAAAAATATCAATGAACCATCTCAAACAATTCCTTGGTTTCAAATTTTAGATCAGGTAGAGAAGGAAGAAAAAGGAGGCGTTGAGTATTCATTTTCTTATTCAGAATTAGATAAAAGTTTGACGGAAGGGTTCAAACAATTGAAAATTTATGTGCCGGATGGTAAAAGAAAGAGATTCGAAAAAATCGTATCTTTAAAGTTGAAAAACCGATTTGAAGGACAGGAATTGCCTGATATTGATTTGAAAAGCTTACAAAACGAATAAAAGAGAAAAAAGAGAATATTGTTAGACGACGTAAAAAATTCTGACATTGAGAAAGAACGAGTAATGCTGGTTGGGCTGTATGGGCCGGATACAACAAAGTTTCAGGCAGAGGAATATCTTGAAGAACTTGCTCTTCTTGCAGATACCGCTGGAGGAATTACTGTTGAAAAAGTACTTCAGAATAAAACAAACCCCGATATTACTACCTTTGTAGGTAAAGGAAAGCTCCAGGAGCTTAAGAGATTAAAAGGTGAACTGGGTATCGACACCATTATCTTCGATGACGACCTCACTCCTACCCAGGTGCGGAATATAGAATCGGGTACTGATGCAAAGATTTTGGATAGAAGTGCTTTGATTCTTGATATTTTTGCCGGACGTGCTAAAACGGCAGCTGCTAAAACTCAGGTTGAGCTCGCACAACTTCAGTATTTACTTCCACGATTGACTCGGTACTGGACTCACCTTTCCCGACAAAAAGGTGGGATCGGAACAAAAGGTCCGGGTGAAACTCAGATCGAGACAGATAGAAGAATAATTGGTCAGCGTATTGCTACGTTGAAAGATAAGCTAACTAAGCTCGACAAACAGCGAACAACCCAGCGTAAAGGACGAGAAGGAATGCAACGTGTATCTCTTGTCGGATATACTAACGCCGGGAAGTCAACGCTGATGAATGCACTAACTGAAACGAATGTACTAGCTGAAAACAGGTTGTTTGCAACGCTAGATTCTACCGTTCGTCGCCACGAATTGGAAAATCACACTATTTTACTTTCCGATACTGTAGGTTTTATAAGAAAGCTTCCACACAATTTGGTAGAAAGTTTTAAATCTACATTGGATGAGGTGAGAGAAGCTGATGTGTTGCTACACGTAATTGATGGCTCATCTAAAATGGCCCATGAGTACAAAGAAGTAGTAGATACAACACTGGAAGAACTTAATGCCACAAACACAAGAACGATATTAGTTCTTAACAAAGTAGATATGATGGATTCAAACCAGATAAGAGAAATGAGATCTGATTATCCGGATGCGATTTTTGTTTCTGCAGAACAAAGTGTAGGATTAGACGAATTAGAATCAAAGATCGAAGCTATGATCGAAAGTGAATATGTAGATCATACGCTCCAAATTCCTATGAGTAAATATAAAGCCGTGGCATTTATTCATGAGAACGCAAATGTTGATAAAGAAGTTTATGAAGGTAGTGATGTAGAGCTTACATTCAGCATGGCTGAAAAGGACTTTGAGCAACTTTCACATTTGTTAAATACTATAGGCACTAACGGAGAAGTTATATAATCATGTTAGTTAATGAGATTTTAAATACCGAAATAGCACCACTCAGAATTACTGATCCGGTTTCTCTGGCTCTGGCTAAGTTGGATCTTTTGCACATCAATAAATTTATTGTTGTTGATGAAGAGAATAAAGTTCTGGGAATGATCACTATAGAAACACTCGCTGAAGTAGTTGATGAGAATGTTTCACTTTCAGAGCTGCCTCTTGAAGAAGTTGTTTGGGTGCCTAAATCTCAACATCTTTTTGAAACTACACGAAAAATGTTTGCTCATGAACTTTATGTACTTCCGGTTGTGGATGGAGAGAAGAACTTTTTAGGATTGGTTCGCAAAAGAGAAGTATTAAATGCGCTGGGTGAAATTTTTAATCTGTCTTCTTATGGTTCAGTAATTACTATTGAGCTGGAACAAATGGATTACACATTATCTGACATCGTACGTATCATAGAGACAGAAAATGCCAAAATTTTGGGAGTGGCAGTTCAGCAGCCCAATGATGAGTTGGATTCAATAAGAGTTTCTGTGAAGCTAAATCTTGAAGATTCATCGGTTGTTAGTGCGGCATTAAGACGATTTGGGTATGTGATAGTGTCGGAAGAAAGAAGCGAGAGTATGGAAAATAATTTTTCTGAGCGTGCAGACGAACTTATTCGCTATCTTGACATATAAGGAATAAACACAAAATTATATTTTAGCGATAAATGCGCCTTTTGGTTCAAAGCAGCTTACTTTTTCTTTTCATTATAATCTCTTCTTCGCTCTCAG
Organism: Balneola sp.; assembly: GCA_965216175.1. Taxonomy (GTDB): domain Bacteria; phylum Bacteroidota; class Rhodothermia; order Balneolales; family Balneolaceae; genus Balneola. Next base: position 2,823,157 of record OZ244140.1, on the reverse strand, counting down.
CGCAACAGATTCAATATCCAACATCGAAGAATTTCCAGCAAGGTGTAGAGCTGTTTGAAAAAGGATTTTTTGAAGAATCTCTCAAAAAACTTGAAGAGTATAAAGAATCGAACCCGGGTTCTGAAGCAATCCTGTTTGCAGATTACTACATCGCAAGAGCAAATACAGCGATCGATTCCACATCTATTGAGTATTTTTATCAAAGCTTTATCAGGCAACATCCCAAACATGATCTATCAAAGGTATTATTTAAAGATTTGGGTCATCGCTTTTCAAATAAAGGAGACTATGATGGAGCAATCGAATATTATCAGAATTCTTTAAAAACCTACAATACAAATACTGCGGCGGCGGAAACAGAATACTGGGTGGCTGAAGCAGCAGCTGAAAATGATGATAATGAAGCTGCAAGAAAATATTTTCTCGATCTGGCGGATTCTTATCCTGAAAGTGAATGGGCTCCAAAGGCACTGTATGCTCGCGGGCGATTATATCTATCAGAAAATAAATATGATTCCTCTTCTATAGCTTTTGAACTTTTGAAAGAGCGTTACCCCAATGATCCGATTACGAGAAGAGTGGGAACGGCGCTTGGTGAATCCTATTATCAACAAGGAAGATATGAAGAATCAATAGAAGCACTTAAAGCGGCTATGTTATATTTGGACGATGAATCTAAGGAGAAAGCGATTTTTCTTATCGCAGAGAGCTATAATTTTTTGGGGAATTTCAAAGAATCATCTAAAGCTTATTTACAATATCTGAATCTCACAAAAGGAACAAGTAGAGAACGAAGTGCACACTATGGATTAGGTTGGTTATATCATAAACAAAATATCTATCACTGGGCAGCTGACTCATTCGAAAAAGCGTCGAAAGGAGATGATGAGCTTTCAAGAAAAGCACTTTATTATGAAGCTATCAATCAAAAGCTTGGCGGGCAATACGAGAATTCACTGAATACTTTTTCAGAATTCGGGGAAAAATACAAAACAGGTTTATGGGTAGAAAAAGCCTTTTATGAATGGGCTGTATCATCTTTTGAATCCGGTCAATATGGAGATGCTATTGAGACTTTATTGACACTTATCAGAAATCAAAAAAACCTGGAAGATCCCGGAAAGGTATATACACTTTTGGGAGAATCTTATTTTGCCAATAATGAATTTACCAGAGCAACTCTAGCCTTTGAAGAAGCGGAAAAGATTGCAGACATAGATCCTTCGTTGAGGCGACAAGCGAGATTTCAAAAAGCGTGGATTTTATATAGAAATCAAGCTTATGAACAAGCCCAGCCAATTTTCGAATCAGTTTATGCAGAAACTCCCACATCAGATATTGGAGCAGAAGCTTTGTTTTGGAGCGCAGACAGTTATTACAAACTTCGTCAATATAGAGATGCTGCACAGCGTTTTGCTATTTTTATCAGAAATTATCCCGACGATGAATTAATTGGCGCTGCAAGATATTCTTTAGGCTGGAGTTATTTTGTAACCGGAGAATATGACAAAGCAGTAGCTCCTCTAGAAGCTTTCTTAAATGATTATAACCCACCACCAATAGCGCTTTTTCCTTATGATACTGATACTCAATTAAGAATTGGTGATGCTTATTATGCTCAGGGAAAATATCGGGAAGCAATCAGTTTTTATAACAAAGCAATTGGAGCAGAACCCGGCGGAGATTATGCGATGTTTCAGGTCGGGAATAGTTATTACCGATCAGGAAGAACTTTTGAAGCAGTAACTACTTTCAGACGAGTGCTACGTATTTATCCGTTTAGCAGGCTAAAAGAGCAAGCCCAGTATAACATCGCTTATATATATTTGAATTCTGATAATTACTCTCAGGCTATTGAAGAATTCCAAACTGTGATCAGCAAATATCCGGGAACAGAATGGGCGGCTCGTTCTCAGTATAACATCGGGGATTCGTATTACAATGCCGGTGAATATGAGCGGGCAATTGAAGCTTATAAAAATGTTTTGGAGAATTATCCAAGAAGCAGCTATATCATCGACGCTGTAAACGGGATTCAATATTCACAACTTTCTTCAACAGGAGTAGATAGCAGTTCTGCAGTATTGGAAGACTTTCTAAGTAACAATCCAAGTAGCGGAACGGCAGATAGATTGAGATATCGACAGGCAGAGACCATATATCAAACCGGTGATTATGAAGGAGCGATCAAAGAATTTCGCCAATATCTACGAATTACGAACTCAGATAATTTAACTCCTGAGGCGTATTCTAATTTAGGAGATTCTTACCGTCAAATCGGGCAAATTGATAAGGCTATAAATTCATATCAAACTGTTGTAGATGAGTTTCCGAATGATGATCAAACTCCATCAGCATTGATAATTTTGGGAAATCTCTATTCTGAAAAAAGGGAGTATGATACTTCTCACGATTATTTTGAATTGCTTCTCGAAAAAGGATCAAGATTCCAACAAGAAGCATATGTGGGGATGGGATCAGCGAGTTTAGCAGAAGGGAATACAGGATTGGCAAAAACAGAATTTGAAGAAGCGTTAAAAGTAAATCCTAATAATCCTGCAGCTAAGGTTGGATTGGGTAAAGTAGCTGTGAATGAAAGTAGGTTTGAAGATGCCAAAGTTTTGCTGGGACCTGTTGCTGATGAAAGTACCACAATAAGCGGCGCTGAAGCTCAGTATTATCTTGGGAAAATTGAACAGGATCAGGGCAACTATGAAGCAGCGATTGAAAATTATTCAAAAGTTAGAGTGTTGTTTGAAGCTTTTGAAATTTGGGTTTCAAAAGCACTTTACAATACCGCTGAATGTCATATAAGATTGGGAAACAGAGGAGATGCAATCAGTATCCTGAATGGAATTATTGAAAGCTACCCTGACACCGAAGGCGCAAAGCAAGCTCAGGCTTTATTGGATTCTACGGAATAATAAGGTTAAATAAAGGTTATTCAGAGATATTCCAGATGGATCTGCACATTCACCTAAATTGATGTGAATATAAGTGAAGATTCTTCGCAAGAATGCTCAGAATGACTATCTTTATCTACAGTTTTCCACAATTTTCTACTTTCAAACATAGAAAAATTAGTCGCTACTATAAATGATCAAAAAAGTAACCCCCACAGCTTCACTTAAAGGAATTCTTTCTCCTCCCCCGGATAAATCCATATCTCAAAGAGCCGCAATTTTTTCATTACTGCACGAAGGAACTTCTATCATTAATAATTACTCACCGGCGCAAGACCCTCAGAGTACGTTGGATTGTGTGGAAGCATTGGGAGCCGAAATAACCAGAACATCAGATTCGATTTCAATCAAAGGAACAGGAAGAAGTGGGATTGTTGCTCCAAAGGATGATCTGGATTGTGGGAATTCAGGAACGGCAATGCGATTACTGGCAGGTGTGATTGTAGGTTCAGGCAAACAAGTACGAATGTGCGGCGATTCATCGCTTACATCACGGACAATGACCAGAATTATAGAACCGCTGGAGAAAATGGGAGCTTATATTTTAGCAAGAAACAGCGCCTATGCTCCATTAATGATTACAAGGGATGAGAAATTAAAGCCAATGGATTTTGAGCTGCCAATTCCGAGTGCTCAGCTAAAGTCGTGTATTTTACTGGCAGGATTATTTGGAGAAGAATCTACAAGAGTTATGGAAACTATTCCAAGCCGGGATCATACAGAGCGATTACTTCAATTAAAAGTTGAAGAGAAAGATGGTAAAAAAATTATTTCATCCTCTTTAAAAGACGAAATTCCAAATCAAAGTTATACTGTTCCGGGAGATTTTTCTGCCGCTTCATTTTGGTTAGTTGCTGGATGCATTATTCCAAATTCAGAGATTCGACTTGAAGCTACCGGTTTAAATCCAACCAGAAATGCATTACTCGGAATTTTGCAGGAAATGGGAGCTAATATTACGATTGAGAATGAACGTATGGAAGGTGCAGAATCGGTTGGGGATATTATCGTACAATCTTCAAATCTGAGAGCAATCAATATTCCTAAAAATAAAATTCCAAATTGTATAGATGAGCTTCCAATTCTGGCAGTTGCAATGACTTTTGCCGAAGGCATTTCTGTTATTTCCGGCGCTGAAGAACTTCGTCATAAAGAAACAGATCGCATTATGGCAATTTCTGAAATGCTGAAAGCGGTAGATGCAAGTTTCGAAGAAAAAGAAGATGGATTAGAAATTTATGGTAATCCCGAATTTAAATTCGATTCAGCAACCTTTAAAAGCTTCCATGATCACAGAATTGCAATGGCTTCGGCTGTTCTTTCTCTGAAAGGTAAATCTGAATCCAATATTCTTGATGCTGAATGTGCGGCTGTTTCTTACCCCAACTTTTGGGAAGATTTGGAGGGCATTTCGAGTTATGAGTAATTGATTCTATGTAGCATTATAGGTCACTACTTCGTCAATTTCAAGAATAGCATATCATTTCAAGCTCTAGAAACAATAGCCTCAAGATATAACTACTCTCCAAAAATTTATCTTCTACACTTCAATTTTGTTATGTGTTGTCGGTTTAATTATGATTACAAGAGAATTGCTTTTCGTTTAAGCTTTAGTTGATAGTTTTATCTTTTTGCTTTATAGTGGTTTAAGCCGTTAAATAACAAAAATATGAAATACAAAGGGGTGATAACATGTGTTGCAATTGTAATTCTATGCATTAGTTGCTCACAAGATAATGCTCAGAAAAGTAAAACCCTTTCTCTGGAAAATGTCCCAGAAGAAATTCGAAATCTGGAATCTTTAAGTGTATTCGATTCAGATTCTGAGCCCACTGAAAAAATAACTTTTAAAGAAACAGTAAGATTCGGGGAGATATATCCCGCTCTTCTCCCTCCAACAATGGGTTTTGGTCCGTTAAACGCAGTAGATGAAAACGGTAGATTTTATAGAGCAATAAGAGCCCAGAATTTAATTTCAGTTTATAATTCGGAGGGTTCAAAAATAACTGATATTGGACGTAAAGGAAGAGGCCCAGGTGAGTTTTTAAGTATTACATCAGTGTATGTTTTAGCGGATAAAATTTTCGTGTTTGATTCAAACTTATTCAGGTTAAGTATTTTCTCCATCAATAATTATGAGCTCCAAAAAATTATCAACTTTGATGCTAAGTATGATCTGAAGAAACTAGAAGGGATCAAGTTTAATAGACCCGTATCTGTTGTTCCTTTTAGTGAGAAAACTCTATTAATTGCATTATTGTTAGAGGATGAAAAAGTTAATTATGGGTATTATCAAATTGATTATGAGGGAAAAATAATATCGTATAAAAAAGTTCTTGAACAATATCCTCATGCAGGACATAATGGAAGATTAAAGAGTGGAGGCTTGGCGGGAATTAGATTACCATTTACTCCAAAAGTTCTGATGACTGTGGCATCATCATCTATTTATTATGTTGATACAAAAGAAATACTGATAAAGATTCTCAATTCTGATTTGGAATATGAGAAGGCATTTTATCATCCTTTCGATAATGATCCTCTTGAAGAACAAGAGGTTTTAAATGCTTTTCATCCAAATTTGCATAGTGTAGTTAAAAGTGCCGACTACCCTGAAACCTGGCCCGCTTTAGACAATCTATTGGTAGATGATGAAGGAAGAATATGGATATCCAAGATTATTGATGATAAATCTAAACATGAGTGGGATATACTTGAGAAATCGGGCAAGATAAAAGCCACATTCGATTGGCCTGCTGACGAGCCTATTATTTTTGTTAAGAAAGGAAAATTATACTCAGAAAAAGAAGATGAGGATATTGGAGGCAAGGTGATAGTAGCATATAATTTTAGTTTTGAAGGATTTTAGTTTAATGATTTGAAGGATAATTTGTGAATCGTTTATATTTCATTCTTATACCCTTAGTATTTTTTCTTCTCATCTCTTGCTCATTGGGAGGAGACAAAAGTGTTGCTACGACAGAGAGCTTTATAATACCGGAACATATCAAAGGCTTAGAAAACCTATCAGTATTTTCATTTAAAGATCAACAGCAAGTAGATATAGTAGAACTTATCCGAGAAACCGTATTTGAAAGCAATTCAGAAGTATATATAGAAGGATATACGGGCGAGGTTGCAGTTGATGATAATAATAGAGTATATATTGTAGGGTCACTTCCGGGAACTGTGGCTATATATGTGTTTAATCCGGATGGAAGTTATATAACAAAATTCATGAATGAAGGAAGAGGTCCCGGCGAAGTAGAGGCTATTGGATCAATGCAAATCTATAACAACAAGCTCTACGCATTAGGCCCCAGACTTCAAAAATTTGTTGTTTATTCTCTTGATGACTATTCACTATTGTACGATGCAGTTCTTAAGAGAGATAGTTTGAATAAGAATTATATGAAATTGTTAAGAGCATCCAAGATATTTGTTGCAGATACAAATAAGATTTTTTTGAGCTTCAAAAATAATTCGCCAAAAGACAGCCTGAAAAGAATTTATTATTTACCGGTTTCTGTGGAAGGACAGATCTTACCGGATACTCTTTTTACCCAGAAAAGATATAATTACTATGAACATAATTTAGGAGCCAAAGGAGGACCTCCATTTATTGTATCTTGGGCTATGCCTTTTAATAAAAGCTCTCAAGTCGCTTTATCGGGAAACAATATAGTAGATGTTTGGACGGAAGACTTCTTTCTAAAAATCAGGGATCGTGATGGTAATTACAATAAAGGAATTTATTACCCACATGCTGCTATCTCTCTGGAAGTTTCGAAATTGAATATTTCGGAGCAAAGAATGAAAATAATCGAAGGAAAGGAAGTTCCTGAAAAATGGCCTGTAATTCACAGAACATTGGCAGACAATAATCAAATTTGGATTGCTACTATAACAGAGAGTGATTCAACATTTAATTGGTGGGTTTTAGATGAAGAAGGAAAGCTTAAAGCGTCGTTTACTTTTAAAGGCGAGAAGGAAAATAGAAGTCCTGGGTTTGGGTCTGATCTGCCTATTATTAGAAATGGATACTTTTATGAACGGGAAAGAAGTATTGAAGATGGGTATGACCGTATCGTGAAATATAAAATTGTTTTTAGACCAGAATAAAATTAGCCTGTTTAATTAATTCAACTTCATCAAAACTTACCATTGACAAGGGTTGTTGCGATGAATAGCAGGGGACATCTCCTTCTGCCAAAAATGTCATCCACTGACTTCCCGTCAAATTCACTCTGACAGTTTTTGCGAAGACAAAAATAAGCTCTGAAAAAATTACATTATTGGTTTGTCGCACTGACAGCCCTCCATCTAAAATTCTATTTGGCATTTCTCTTGTATTTATCCCAGTGAACTTGATAAACCAATAATAAAAACAAGAGGTGAAAAAGTTATGTCACTTATCAAATATTCAAGACCAAGTACCGACTTATTTTCAAGAAGATTCAATGACATCGTTGATGAAATGTTCAACACAAATAATGGGATGAATTATCGTCAAGACAGTTTCATGCCAAATGTAGATATCGCAGAAAGTGAAACTCAATTTGAGATTTCTGCAGAATTACCGGGTTTAAAGAAAGATGCTATAAGTATCGATCTTGAAAACGGACGCTTAACAATCAGTGGTGAGCGTAAATTTGAAAATGAAGAAGAAGGTAAAAATTATCACCGTGTAGAAAGTTCTTATGGAACATTTACCCGTTCGTTTTATTTACCGGATAGCATTAATGAAGAAACCATCAACGCAACATATACCGATGGTCTGCTCAATATTACCATCCAAAAGCAAGAAGAGAAAATCAAAAGACAAATTGAGATAAAATAGTCTCAATCCCTGATTAATAGGTAGTTGATGCTCAGGTTGTTTGATTGCAGCCTGAGCTTTTCCGTTACAAGATGTAAAGCATATACAATTTTCAGGAAACGCATCGTTGTAAGATCGGTTGATAACAAAAACTAAAAATTAAGAGACCTATGAATACTACTGTAAGAAACATCTTTGGTGTGGCAGCTGCGATGATTCTTTTATTGGGAATGAACGCATGGACAGGAAATAATTCGAACCGAAGTTTGCCCGAATATACTACTGATAACAGCGTAACATCTGCCGAGAACAGGCCGGTTAGTTCGTTGTTGGATTTAAACAATGCGATCGTTGATATCGCTGAAAAAACAAATCCGGCCGTTGTGATGATCACCACTGAAAAAGTACAGGAACAACGAATAATGAGAAATCCATTTTCTCAGTTTTTTGGTAATCCGAATAGTCAACAAGATCCGGAGACCAGAGAATATACCCAAAGAGGTTTAGGATCAGGAGTTATTGTTTCTGAGGATGGTTACATTTTGACGAATAACCATGTAATTGAAAATGTAGATGAGATTAAAGTTCAGCTTTTTAATGGGGATGAAGTTGAAGCAGAATTAATAGGAACCGATCCCGCGACCGATATTGCTGTAGTAAAAGTTGACATGGACAATTTGCCTGCTGTTAAAATCGGGGATAGTGAAACACTTAAGGTTGGAGCTTTTGTTCTAGCAATTGGAAGCCCATTAAGTCAAAATTTAGCTCATACCGTTTCATTTGGAATTGTATCAGCTAAAAGTCGATCAATTGGATTAATCGATAGCGGAGCTGGCTTTGAGGATTTTATACAGACAGATGCTGCTATCAATCCGGGAAATTCAGGTGGAGCGATGATTGATATGAATGGTGAATTGGTGGGGATTAACTCAGCGATTGCATCACGTTCTGGCGGAAACGACGGAATTGGATTTGCGATTCCTATCAATCTTGCCAAAAGAATTATGGATGACCTGATTGATGATGGAAAGGTTTCGCGTGGATATTTAGGTATTCTGCCTGCAGAAGTTGACCAGACAATGGCTAAAGCGTTGGATTTGGAAGAAGGAACCCGTGGCGTTTTGATATCACAGGTAGTAGAAGGCTCAGCTGCAGATGAGGCGGGTTTAAAAGTTCAGGATGTAATCGTCTCAATTGATGGCGAGAAGCTTACCAACGGAGCTCTGGCATTCAGAACTAAAGTATCAAGTTTTATGCCCGGAGATAAAGTAGAATTTACTGTGATTCGTGAAGGTGAAGAAAAAGAAGTCTCTGTTACACTGGGAAAAAGACCGGATGATTTAACTTCTAACAACACCGATACTAAAAAAGCTGAAACCATGGAAGAAAAACTAGGTTTTACAGTTAGTGAGTTGGATGCGACGATCAGACGTCAACTGGAATTGGATGGTTCTGATGAAGGAGTTGTGGTGAATCGAATCAAGGAGTCAAGCAATGCATTTGAAAGAGGGTTGCGCCGAGGAGATGTAATAACTTCTGTAAAGAATAAGAAAGTTGAAACAAGTTCTGAGTTTTATGATGAACTCGAAAAATTACAGAAAAAAGGCGACGAAGTTGTACTCCTAAAAATAATTCGAGAAAATGGGAACCAATTCATCGCATTCGAGTTAGAGTAATATCCTATTTATTGTACCCCGAAAAACCAAAGCCAATTCCCTGATACGGAATTGGCTTTTTTAGTATAAATTCCTGTTAAAGTAATAGTTTATACCACCATTTAAGCGCCAAATAAATTGTTTATCCGTTACTGAGATAACATCAAATTTGCGATAACGATCCCCGTAACCTAACAAAACACCGGCATTAAGAGCGATCCTGTTTTCAATAAAATAGAATAAGTTTGTTCTGGCTATTGATGTTATGGTTCGGAATTTTTCATCAGTATCTCTTTTTGTTTTTATTGCTGAAAAAGTATTTTCAAAATCTGTGACAACCTGGAACCTATCTGCAAAATTCCAAAGCCACTGGCCATTTACTGATAATTGATTTATCCATTCTTCAGGATCAGTCCTTTCCAAGGGTAAGATCAATTTATTCTCAAAATTTAAACCAAGTTGATGACTTAGATCCAAATTTTTAAACCAATCAAGATTTAGATTAAGATGAGTTTGTCTAAAAATTGTGAAATTTCTGGATTCTGAGTTATTGAATTTATCTTCATCTTTTGTAAGTCGGCTAAAATAAATGTAATCAACACTTAGTGAAGTCTCATATCCTTCAAATCTACTTCCCAGATTTTCACTAAAAATATCATTAAGATAAAAAAGATCATAAGTGTTAAGCTGATCGAGACTTCCGTTTACATTGTCATTTATATCGCTCCAAAAATCCTTTAAAAATCGATCTTTAGTTTTCTGATATCCCTGAACTTTTGTAAAGGTGTTAGCTGTTGCTTCTATTTCATCATCAGAAAAAGAACTACTAGTCAATGTTTTGTACCGTTCATTTAAACGAATTGCGCGAATTGTAGGTGTTACGTTTCTGATCCTACCAAAGCCTAACCCAATGGTTGGTCTGAAGTCAATCAATCTTACTGTAAAAGAACCTTGATTTGTAGTTTCATTATTTACTTTGGATTCAGAATTACGCCAAAGGTATTCTAGGTTGGCATCCAGGTCAGAAAGAACAAATAAGTTATCGTTGATATATGAATTTCCTTCAAAATCAATATCATAGATGAAAGATTGATTATTTCCCAGTTGCTCAGTCTTTCGTTCAGTGCCTGTGAACGTTTCGTCCGAGGTATTTTTATTTAAACCGAAGAAAAAACCGGTTGATGTAATCAGTGAAATTGTTCGTTTTTCATTTTCTCGGTACAATTCGTATTGAGGTGAAATACCAATATCGGCTGTACTCGAAAAGAGATCAGATTCAGAAGAAGTGAAAAAAGGGGATCCAATTTCCTGATCTATGAATCTGAATCCACCACTTAGGTCGATGTTACCCGAAGCGATGCTAAAATTAGAGTACCCCCAATCAGGAAGAGTGTAATTAATCAAATATTTAAAATCTGTAGAGTCGCTAAAACCAATGCTGGATTGAGAATATAATTTTGAAGTACAAAGAAAACTTGCGCATACAAGAATAGTAAGAAATGTCTTCATAGAGAGATAAGTTAGATCACTTAATTGGTTTTTAAACACAATAACTATTTAAAGTAAGACTACAGAATCTTAAATAGAAATAATATGCAATTCCGTCAGTCCCACCTTTTGGCACGATTTTGGACTTATAAGTTTTGAAATAACAAAAGAGGACAGAGATTATGAATTTGAATAAATATACGTTAAAGGCTCAAGAGTCTATTCAAAAAGCATTGGAGTTGGCACAAACAGGAAACAACCAGGCGTTGGAACCGGCTCATATTTTAAAAGCTTTTTTGATTGATGGAGAGAATGTTGTAGTAAATCTACTTAATAAATTGGGTGCAAATCTAAGAGCTGTTGAAGAAGTAGTAGATGCTGAACTGGGGAGGCTCCCAAAAATTCAGGGAGCATCTGTTTCAGGACAGTATCTCTCAACCACATCCAAAGAAGCGTTTGATAAAGCTCAAAAAGAAGCCACTGCTTTAGGAGATGAGTACATAAGCTCTGAACACATTTTGATAGGGTTTACTGAAACCAAAGGACCGATTGGGTCGCTACTTAAAGATCAGGGAGTGACTAAAGAAAATATTCTTAAAGTGTTGACGGATGTTCGTGGAAATCAAACAGTAGACGATCCAAATGCGGAAAGCAGATATGGAGCGTTGAAAAAGTACGCTCGTGATCTGAATGAATTAGCGGAGAAGAACAAACTAGATCCGGTTATCGGACGTGATCAGGAAATTCGTCGTGTGATGCAGATTCTAACCCGCCGAACAAAAAATAATCCGGTTTTAATTGGTGAACCCGGTGTAGGTAAAACAGCCATTGCCGAAGGGATGGCACTCAGAATAGTTAGAGGTGATGTTCCCGAAGGACTGAAGTCCAAACGCATCATGGCGTTGGATATGGGATCGTTGGTTGCCGGAACAAAATTTCGTGGAGAATTTGAAGAACGATTGAAAGCTGTTGTAAAAGAAATCACAGATTCTGATGGAGAATTAATTCTGTTTATTGATGAGATTCATACGCTGGTTGGTGCCGGAGCTACAGAGGGAGCAATGGATGCGGCAAATATTTTAAAGCCTGCGCTTGCTCGTGGTGAAATGCATGCCATTGGCGCGACTACGCTGGATGAATACAGAAAATATATCGAAAAAGACAAAGCACTTGAACGACGACTTCAAACCGTACTAGTTGGCGAACCGTCTATTGAAGATACTGTTTCAATTCTACGTGGATTACAAGAGCGATACGAAGTTCATCACGGTGTGCGAATTACCGATGCTGCTATTGTCGCGGCGGCGGAACTTTCGCATCGCTATATAGCCGATCGGTTTTTGCCGGACAAAGCCATTGACTTAATTGATGAAGCGGCTTCAAGATTACGACTACAGATTGATTCTTTGCCGGAAGAATTAGACGCCATCGAGCGACAAATTCGTCAGCTGGAAATCGAAAGAGAAGCTTTGAAGCGAGAGAAAGACAAAGGCAAGATCAAAGGAATCGAAAAAGAACTGGCTGATCTTGAAGAGCAAAGAAGCACTATGCGAGTTCAATGGGAGCAGGAGAGAGATACCATCCAAAAAGCCAGAGAACTCAAACAAGCTATTGAGACAACCCGAAACGAAGCTGATAAGGCAGAGCGTCAGGGGAACTACGAAAAGGTCGCAGAGCTCCGATATGGCACCATCACACAGTTAGAGAAAGACCTTGAAATAGCGAAAACAAAGCTGGACGAGATGCAGGATACCAAAGCACTACTCAAAGAAGAAGTAGATGCCGAAGATATCGCAGATATTGTTGCACGTTGGACAGGTATTCCGGTTAAGAAAATGCTGCAAAGCGAACGCCAAAAATTACTGAAACTGGAAGATGAACTTCACAAGAGAGTGATTGGTCAGGATATTGCAATTGAAGCGGTTTCTGACGCTGTTCGCAGATCTCGTGCAGGTTTACAGGATGAAGAGAAACCAATTGGTTCATTCTTTTTCTTAGGATCAACAGGTGTTGGTAAAACGGAATTGGCAAGAACGCTTGCTGAGTTTCTGTTCAATGATCAGAATGCCATGATTCGTATTGACATGAGTGAGTATATGGAAAAGCATTCTGTAAGCAGATTGGTGGGAGCTCCTCCGGGATATGTCGGTTATGATGAAGGCGGACAATTGACAGAAGCTGTACGTCGTCATCCGTATTCGGTTGTTTTACTGGATGAAATCGAAAAAGCACATCCGGATGTATTCAACATTTTACTTCAGGTGTTGGATGATGGAAGATTAACCGACAACAAAGGAGTGACCGTAGATTTTAAAAATACGATTATTATCATGACCAGCAATATTGGTTCGCATTTGATTGTGAATGAGATGGAAAAATCAGGTGGAGAACTTAGCGAAGAAAAATATGCTGATCTTCAAAATCAACTCATCGATCAACTAAAGAAAACGATTAGACCGGAATTCTTAAATCGTGTGGATGACACCATTGTATTTCATCCGCTTGGCAGAGAACACATTCGTTCTATTGTTGATATACAACTTAAAAGAGTACATCAGTTATTGTCAAAGAATAAAGTCACGCTACATGTTCCGGATAATGTGAAAGACTGGTTAGCTGTTCGCGGTTATGATCCGGTGTACGGCGCACGTCCGTTGAAAAGAGTACTTCAACAAAACATTACCAACAAACTGGCGTCTCAATTATTAATGAGAGATAGTGATGAGCCTGTAGAATACGAAGCAACAATTTCTAAAAACGGAAATGAAATCGACTTTGCGGAAGTAGTGGATGATCCGGAGAAGTGGGCGGAGGAAGAGAAATAGGAATATTGAATAACGAATATTTAATGAGGAATTGGTGATGTTTTACTTAACATATCGGTCATCCTGAGGACACTTCCGAAGGATCTGCAAAGATATTAAGAAGCAGGTTTTATTAGGAGGCCATTCTTCATTAATTACGATAAAATTATTTGAACAATTCAATGCATGAAATTTAACCTAATATTTTTACTCATATTATTGCTCTTAACCTGTGATAAGACACCATCTGATATTCTTAATGAAGAGTTTATCATTTACAGTGCTTTTTTAAATAGTTTTTCTGAGGAAGAAGGTTTCAAAAGTGAAAGTATTAATATTGCTATTCTAGATTCTACCTTCATCCGAAGCGATTTTTCTCTAAATGATACTCGTATTGCAAAACTGAAAGAGGATTGGGACATTGAGTTACCAAAAGATTTAATTGAAGATTTTCTTAAAAAGAATAGTTCGGTTTTTTTAGTCCAAGATCGTTTTGAAACAGATTTGAAGTATCAACTGCTCGCTACTGATAACTTTTTCAAAACCATTAATGCTTCATTTGGTTGGCTAGATTTTAGAGAGAAGTATCCTGAGATTACATCTGTTGTTTCATTTTCCAGAATAGGTATTAATAACCAGAAAGATAAAGCACTAATCTTTGTTAGTATAAACTGTGGACCACTTTGTGGTTCTACTTGGTATATTTTTCTTGAAAAAGCTAATAATAAATGGGATTTGACTAAAGAACATAAATTAACAGTAAGTTAAGAGCTTATTGAAAGCTTTAGATACTCAAACCCTAAACCCCGATTCCATCTTCCGATTTCCATCGGCATTATAAACCGCATAATTAAATCCCTCTTGGATACTGTAAGCTCCGAATGCTCCGTCTTTGTTGAGGGCGAGGTAGCCGACTTGGGTGTTTTCTAAACTATAGCCGTTTCTTTTATTACGGGAAATGATTCTGTCCACAGCAATTTTGCATGCTTCTTCAGGGGAGTGACCTTGTCTCATCATTTCAACGATCAACGCACTTCCTGCGGTTTTAACCACTTCTTCTCCAAGTCCGGTAGCACAAGCTGCTCCGATCTCGGGATCTACGAAAAGTCCGGCCCCTATAATAGGAGAATCTCCAACACGACCATGCATTTTCCAGGCAGCTCCGCTGGTTGTACATGCCCCGGAAAGCCTCCCTTCAGCATCAAGCGCCAGCATTCCAATGGTATCATGGTTTTCTATATTTACTTGAGGCTCGTATTCCCCGTTTTCTAACCATTTTTCCCAGGCTTCTTTTGCTTTGGGAGTGAGTAGGTTCATTTCTTCAAATCCCTGATCTTTTGCAAATTGCTGAGCTCCTTCACCGGCAAGCATAATATGAGGAGTTTCTTCCATTACTTTTCGGGCTACGGAAATCGGATTTTTATAATTCTGAAGAAAAACTACCGCTCCACATTCACCATTGTCATCCATAATGCAGGCGTCCAGAGTTACATTTCCTTGTCTATCAGGTCGTCCACCATACCCAACCGACATATTTTTCGGATCGTCTTCTTCAACCTGAACTCCGGTTTCCACAGCGTCTAAAGCATAACCGTTATTTTCCAGAATTTTCCAGGCAGCAGCATTCGCATCAATAGAAGTATCCCATGTTGCAATTACGATTGGTTTAGTTCCAATAAATTTTTTGGTTTCAGAGCATCCAATCCCAGCTAGTGGAAGAGCTCCAAGAAGACCGGTTTTTAAAAACTGTTTTCGATTTAGCATAATGGTTAATCTATCCTCATGGGATGCGCTTCTGTATTAAACACATGTTTATCGAGGTCAAAAACTTTGTCATCAGCAAAAAGGAGGTAGGCATATTTCAGGGTTTCAGCTAAAAAGAAGCTTTCCATATCGTCGCTTTTTTCTTTGGTAGTTACATCAGCTAAAGCAGCGTATCCATGTTCTGTCTTACAATATTTGACGAGACTCTGAAACATCACTTTTCCCATTTCCAGATATTTTTCATCACCAGTGGCTTTATAGAGATAATAAGCTGATTCAATATTTTCAGGTCGCAAAGGGTAGCCCGCCCATTTTACTTCCATATTCACATAGTCCAAACCTTCGGGTTCAATGCCATGTAATTGCCACATTTTAAAGTTGGATTCCTGAACTTTCTCAGCAGTTTCGATGTCTCCGGCAAGTACTAAAACTCCCGGCATAAAAGCATCTAATGCTCCATATGTAGTTGCAGTTCTCTCACCGGTATCCATATTTGCCCTGCCGTACCAAGTTCCCGTTGCTACTTCATCGAGAAGATATTTTTCTAAAGCGGGTTCGTGAGCTTTCCAGATTTTTTTGAAGTCTTCATCCCCAAATAACAACCATGATTTCAACGCATATTCGTAATAAGAATCAATCATTCCGGAAATGTGAGCTTCTTTATTTTGCCATTCTCCGGTTTCTACATCTATGGTAGTTCCTACTAAACCAATTTCAGAACGACGTTCATATAAACCCATCATCGCTTTTTTGGCGTTGTTGTAAAACACTGAATCCTGAGTATGCTTGGTAAGTGTTCCGAACTCGATCATCAAAGTTCCAATTTCAGCAGGGTTGTTAACCTGCCATTTGGTTTCACCGGTTTTGAGATTAACCCGTCCATAAGTCATTCCGGTTGCGGAATCAAAAGCCGGGAGTAATCTTCTTCCAAGATCTTCTGCTAGTTCTAAAAACCGTTTATCCCCATCCATTTCGTAAGCTGAAAGAAGACCTCCGAGTAAACGAATAGTGATCTCAAAATTGGATACAAAGAAATCATGATCAAAAGTTAATTCAGAAAATATCAATTCTTTAGCTTCAGCGGCTTCTTCATCTAATCCCATCAATAACATGGTATCAAAGGCATCCACGGGAGTCATCAATAAAGATGCATCATACCAGTTTTTAGAAGATTTTGACAACGGTTTGAGTGCATCATCTCCCCAAGCATGTTGTTTATAGCCATTCCAAGCGTGTAAGAATTCTTGTTTTACTTGTTCAGCTAATCGTTCTTTTTCTGATTTTGGTGGAGCACATGCAATGCTTAAAGCCATTGCGAAAAGCAGGAATCTCTTCATTAGTTAATTGGTCTTTGTTCTGTTTGTGTTGCCCAGTTTTTATTCGGTGAAGATCCCATTTCAAAGACCAACTCACCGCCTGCCATAATTTCTTTATGGGAAATATAGCTTCTCTCCAAAGGTTCCCCATTTAAAGATACTGACTGAATGTAAATATTTTCATTGGAAACCTCATTAGCAATTATTGTAAAAGTCTTTGTGTCGGATACGGTTATCTGAACTTTTTTAAACTGTGGAGTTCCGATTACATAATTGCCTGACGCAGGATTAACGGGATAAAATCCCATTGCAGAGAAAACATACCATGCCGACATTTGACCACAGTCTTCGTTTCCGCTGAGACCATCAACGGCAGTCGAATATTGAGTGTTCATAATTTCGTGCAGAATTTCCTGTGATTTCCACGGTTTTCCTGCATAATTGTACAAATATCCAATGTGATGACTGGGTTCATTTCCGTGCGCATATTGACCGATTAATCCTGAAATATCCGGGGAAGTATTTTCTCCGGTGATGTTGGAATCCTGATTGAATAGGGAATCCAGTCGTTCTGTAAAAGCATCATCGCCACCCATAAATTCAATCAGCTTATCGACCTGGTGAGGTACAAACCAACTGTGTTGCCAGGCGTTTCCTTCCGTATAATCGGTATTTACCCGATGAACAGATCGCTTCGGATCAAATGGTTCAACCCATTTTCCTTCTTTGGTTTTACCGCGCATGAACTTGGTTTGTTCATCATACACATTTTGCCAGAATCCTGATCGCACAATGAAATGCTCATATTCTGCTTCTTTTTCCAGCATAAAAGCCATTTGTGCAATCGCCCAGTCATCAAAAGCATATTCAAGTGTTTTAGTCACCGATTCATTTTCTTCTTCTGAAGGGATATAACGGTACTCACGATATAGATCAGTTCCTCGTTGATTCTGCATTGCACTTGCTTTCATGGCTTCAAAGGCAAGTTCAGCATCGTAATCTTGAAAGCCTTTTGCGTAGGCATCCACAATTACAGGAATAGCGTGATAGCCGGTCATGGTATTGGTTTCGTTTCCATGAAGTTCCCAAACGGGTAGCAATCCGTTCTCTTTATAAAAGTCCAGCATAGTTCGGATCATATCGTTTACACGATCCGGATTAGTGATGGTGAGTAATGGATGCTGTGCTCGAAAAGTGTCCCACAAAGAATAAATGGTGTATTCTGTTTTACTCTCATCAGCATCAGAAAATAAAACCGGTGCAAGTTTGGAATGATAAAGAGCAGTATAAAAAATGGTTTTCTTTTCTTCATCACCCTGAACCTGAATTTTGCTGAGTTCTTTATCCCATTTCATTTCAGCAAAAAGTTTAGTTTCGTCGAAATCCCAACCTTCTAAAGTTTCAAGATTAGCTAACGCACCTTCTTCACTATTGGCAGAGATTGCTATTTTAGCAAGAATTTCTCTTCCTTTGTTTTCGAATTTCAATAGACCAAAAGAAGTAGAGCCTTTATAATCAGCAGAATCAGTGATCATAAAATCTTCTGAAAATTCCATCGCAAAGTAAACATGCTGATCATTTGCCCAGCCTGATGATCTGCGATAACCAATCAATTTTTTAGTTTCCCCTTTGCCATTAATTTTGAAATATCCCTCAGTAAATGAATCCCAATTCAAACTGTAACCCAGATCCAGATTCAGGAACTGAGGATCACCGTATTCATATGTGAATCTGTACATGGCTACTCGTTCTGTAGCTGTCATTTCAGCATTGACTTTATAATCATCCAGAAAAACACTGTAATAACCGGTCGAGCCTTTTTCGCGATCATGGGAAAATTTGGAGGCGTAACTTCGTTTGCTTTCATATTTTGCAGAATCGGACAGCAATACTTTTCGATTGGTTGGCATGATGAGAATATCATTCAGATCACCAATTCCCGTTCCGCTTAGGTGCGTTTGAGCAAATCCGGTGATAATACTATCGGAATAATGATAACCGGAAACCCAATCCCAGCCGGGAGTTCCGTTAACCGGACTTGGTTGTATCATCCCAAATGGAAGTGTTGCTCCCGGATATGTATGCCCGTGTCCGCCTGTGCCAATGAACACATCTACATATTTATTTGGAGGTTCGTAGTTGGTGCAGGCAACTAAACCATTCACTAGAAGAAAGATGATCAGAAATTTTTTCATAACTGATAATACGAAAAATAGATAATGATTTTGAAGCTTAGCCAAAGGAACTCCGCCTTCTGATCTGCTCGATCAGAATCCAGTATAGGCTTTAGCATTGAGGTCTTTTAGGATTACAAAAATTCCTGAGCGGCTTTATCAAGAAAAACTGTCGTTTGTAACGAATCATAGTTTTCTGCGTCTAATTTTTAATTCGTAATTAAATTAGGTATTAGATGTTCAGCAACTATTTCAAAACCACATTCAGAAGCTTCAGCAAATATAAAAGCTCATTCTTTATTAATGTAGTTGGACTTTCTATTGGTATGGCTTGTAGTATCCTCATAATGCTTTGGGTACTTGATGAACTAAATTATGATCGTGTTTATGAGGAGACGGATAAAATTTATCAGGTAATGGAACACCAACATTATTCTGATAATATTGGAACTACCATTTCAACACCAGGGATTTTAGCACCAGCATTAAAGGAAGAAATTCCAGAAATAGAATATGCCGCTACCTATACGTGGAATGTAAATTTTCTTTTTACCAAAGAAGAGAAGTCTCTTAAAGAAAGTGGGATTTATGCCCGGCCAGATTTTTTCCACATATTTTCTCTTCCTTTGATCAGTGGTAATATCGATGAACTTATCAATGCACCAAATTCAGTTGCAGTTTCTGAAGAACTGGCTTCAAAGTATTTTCCTAATGAGAACCCGGTAGGTAAGTCAATCACTATTAACGGCGATGATTTACACACCGTAACAGGTGTGTTTAAAAACATCCCTGAAAATGCTTCCATTCGATTTGATTATGTACTTCCATTTGAAGATTGGTTGAAAAATAATGATTGGGCAACTAGTTGGGGAAATAATGGACCAAGGACAGTTGTAAAGCTAAGCGATAACGTGAACGTAGCGACTCTAAATGCAAAAATACAAAGCTTTATTAAAGAAAAAGACGATGATGATTCTAATGTGGATCTTTTTGTATATCCATATGCTGATAGGTATTTATATGGAAGCTTTGAAAATGCTCAATTAGTTGGTGGGCGCATTGATTATGTGCGGCTTTTCTCATTAGTGGCAATATTCATATTGATTATCGCTTGTATCAATTTTATGAACTTGAGTACTGCAAAAGCAGGAAAAAGAGCCAAAGAAATTGGAGTGCGGAAATCAATTGGTGCTACTAAAAACTCTCTGATAAATCAATTTATTGGCGAATCTATGATTATTACTTTTTTTTCGCTTATAGTTTCCGTTTTAGTTGTACAATTCGCTCTTCCATTGTTCAATAGCATTACGGCAAAGTCAATAACGTTAGATTATTTGAGTCCCACGTTTCTACTTAGTTTGTTAGTGATCGGGTTGGTCACAGGATTGGCGGCAGGTAGTTATCCGGCATTTTATCTTTCTTCCTTTGAACCAGTAGAGACGTTAAAAGGAAAGTTGAAATCCAAATGGGGAGAGGTTTTTGCAAGAAAAGGATTGGTCGTATTTCAGTTTACAATGTCTGTTGTACTTATTATTTCTTCTCTTATTGTATATCTGCAAATTCAATTTGTACAGGGTAAGAATCTTGGATATGAAAAAGAAAATCTTATTTCATTTAATATTGAAGGTGATTTAAGAAATGGGAGTTGGGATATTTTCCAACAGAAAGTGAAAGAAGTCTCTGGAGTGATTAACATTTCGAATGCTACTTCTAGTTTTCTTGGTAGAAACTCAAATACTTCAGGATTAAGTTGGCCTAACAAGCAACCGGATGTTGATATACTGTTTGAGAATATCGGTGCTGATTATGGTTTAATAGAAACAATGGGATTCGAAGTGGTTGCCGGAAGATCCCATTCCAAAGAATTTGGAACAGATTCAGCAAAGATTGTCATAAACGAATCTGCAGTTAAAACTATGGGACTCGATGAACCGGTAGGATCATTTATAACGCTTTGGGATGAGGAAACAGAGGTAATAGGGGTTGTGAAAAATTTCAATTTCCAGTCTCTTCATCAAGAAGTTGAGCCCTTATTTTTCAGACTCATTGGGTCGCCTAGTATCAATGGATATATCCGAATATCTAATGAAAATATTCAACAAACTATTGCAGAAGTGGGAAGATTATATAAGGAGTTCAATCCCAGATATCCATTTGATTATGATTTTATGGATCAGGAGTATGCGGCTCTATACAGAAGTGAGCAACGTATAGGGGATCTATCTAAATATTTTTCAATCATTGCGATAATAATTTCTTGTCTCGGGTTATTCGGGCTTTCCGCATTTACTGCAGAACAAAGGGCAAAAGAAATAGGTGTACGAAAAGTACTTGGAGCAACGGTTCAAAATCTTGTACTACTTCTCACCAAAGACTTCACAAGATTGGTTATTATCGGGATATTAATAGCTATTCCTATTTCATGGTGGGCAATGGATCATTGGCTTTCTGATTTTGCTTACAGAATCACATTAAAGTGGTGGGTTTTTGTATTGGCTGGTATTGCGGCAATTTTAGTAAGCTGGTTAACAGTAAGTTGGCAGTCTATAAAAGCCGCACTCGCTAATCCGGTTAAAAGTCTAAAAAGCGAATGATCAATCTTCCAAAAATTCCACAAACTTTTGAACAGCTTTGCCTCTATGACTTATTAAATTTTTAATAGAAGCATCCATTTGGGCAAAGGTTTCTGCGAAGTCTTCCGGCATAAATATCGGATCATATCCAAAGCCTTTTGAGCCTTGTTGCTCTTCAATAATGGAACCTTGGCACACTCCTTCAAAAGTGTATTCTTTGTCTCCATCAACCAAAGCAACAACGGTACGGAACTGAGCTTTTCTATTCGATTTTCCCTGCAAGGCAGCAAGCAGTTTTAAGACGTTATCCTGATAGGTGGCATCTTCTCCGGCGTATCTGGCTGAGTAAACCCCGGGAGCTCCGTCTAAAGCTTCTACTTCTAATCCGGTATCATCAGAAAGAGCAGGAATTCCGGTTTGTTTATTTACATAGCGGGCTTTTTTCAGTGCATTGCCTTCTAAAGTAGGTTTATCTTCTTCTACTTCTTCTAGGTCAGGAAAATCGAGGGCAGAAAACACTTCAATCCCAAGATGAGCAACAAGCTCTTTCATCTCTTCGATCTTGTTCTTATTTCTGGAAGCAAGAATTAGTTTATCCATCCAAAAGCTCTTCTTTTCGAGGATTTAATTTGTAATAAAGATTGATGGCACTTCCAACAGATAGCATCGCATTCAGAACGGTAAAAATAAGATCATCTGTTAAAATGGAGTAAACTGTCAATAACAAACTGGAAGACACATACATCAGAATAAAAGCCAAACTGATATCTGTTTTTCCCATTTTGATCGTTTGCCAGGTTTGAGGAATCCATGCTCCGATCAAAATGCCAAATCCTGCCCAACCTAATAATTCTATTCCGCTCATAATGTTTGATTTTGAATTTCTTTGATTGCTTTCATATTCAGTCTTGGACCATATTGTGACACTATTTTAGAAGACGCTAAACTAGCGAGCTTACCTGAGCCTGCATAAGAATGACCATTTGTGATTCCATATAAAAATGCTCCTGCAAACATATCACCGGCTCCATTGGTATCGACAGCACTTACTTCATAAGGCTCGATATCAATAAAAGTATCACCATCAAAAATCATAGCTCCGTTTTTGCCTTGAGTAATTACAAATCGCTTGGCAACTTTCTTAAGTTCTTCTCTGGCAACACTGATGTTGGAACTGTCGGTAAATTTTAAAGCTTCATCTTCATTGCAAAATAAAAGATCCACAGAATTTCCTATTACTTCATGAAATAAGCCTTTAAATCCTTCTACAATAGATGGATCAGAAAGCGTTATGGAAGTTTTTACTCCATGTTTTTCCGCAAGTTTTTTTGTCAATTTCATTGCCTCAAAAGCGGTTGGAGAAGCTACTAAATAACCTTCCAAATAAATATATTCTGATTCTTTAATAGCATCTTCACTTACTTCATCTGTTGAAAGTGAAGTCGTTATTCCCAGAAAAGTATTCATGGTTCGGTCGGCATCATCCGTGATCATAACAAGGCATTTTCCTGTTATTCCTTCTTGTCTATTCATGCCATCCAGATTAGTTGAAATACCGGCTTCAGCCAGATCTTCCAGATAGAAATTCCCAAATTCATCATCAGCAACCTTACATGAATAGAATGCTTTCCCTCCAAATTGAGAAACAGCCATAACTGTATTTGCAGCTGAGCCCCCGGATTTTCTATTCGAGTTTTCGTGGTTAATAGCTTTGATCAATCTCGTTTGAGTTTCTTCGTCTACCAAAGTCATTAAGCCTTTTTTGATCTCATGTTCAGTGAGAAAACTCTGGCTTACTTCGAAATCGATATCAACAAGAGCATTACCGATACCGTAAACATTATATTTTTTATTCATGTGCTGTGTTAGAGAACGTTCAATTTTTAAAGAGAAGGAAAGTACGGACAGTTGCACTTCTTTAAAAACCGTTAATTAAGAACAAATTTTATGTTCAATTTCATACATTCTCTTCATGAAAAAATTTCAATTCTATCTGGAACATCGGTTACGTTCTGATCTACCCGGTAAAGATGCTCAAAATATAATGCGCCCGGCACCAAAAGTTGAACGTAAAAACGAAATGACATACACCCCTAATACTGATAATTTCAGAAACAGTAGTGTGTTAATACCTATCGTTACATGGAAAGAAGAGCCCGAAATTATGTTCACTTTAAGGGCAACGGGAATAAAACATGGAGGTCAGTTAAGTTTCCCCGGTGGCGGAAGGGAAGGAGATGAGAGCATTGAGGAAACGGCACTTCGTGAAGCTCATGAAGAAACAGGATTAAAACCTGAAAATGTAGAAGTAATTGGAAATCTTACTGCGTTGTATGTAAATCATTCTGAAAATATGGTAACTCCGGTAGTTGGCTTTATCAGAGAAGAGCAAGAATTTTGCGCAAACCCTAATGAGGTGGATGAAATTTTCACGGTACCAATTTCGAAATTAGTAAACGGAGAATTCTCAAAAGTTGAAGATTGGAAACTACGAGATCTTGATTACAGCATTCCGTTATGGGATGTTCATCCCGTTCCACTTTGGGGAGCCACTGCTATGATGCTCAGTGAATTTGTAGAGTTGTATAAGGAGTTTGAAAAGAGATAAAGTAAGGACGTATTGCAATACGTCCTTACAAAAGCATTTACATAATGAACTAAACTAAGTCAGCAGCCTTCTTCCCTAAATTCATCCCTAACGCAACACCCATGCCGCTTAATCCTGCAGCTAACACACAATTATCTCCAACTTCTTCTAAGATATAAGATTTGGAATCTGTAAATCCCATAATTCCGGACCATTCCTGCTCAATCGACCAACCTTTTTCAAGATGAAGGACTTCATCCGCAAAATTAGTGAGATATTCTTTAATGCTTTCATTAAGGCCGAATTCTGAAGTGGTCTCCTCTTTACGAGCTACATTTCGACCACCGCCGATTAAAATTCTGTTTTCACCAACATTTCTGAAATAGACATATCCTTTGTTATAATGGAAGGTTCCTTTCCAATCCATCGTTGAAATTTTTTTGGTGATAAAAACATAACCTCGACCTGGTTTTATATCTGTTTTAGGAAGAAGTTTACCTGCAAATGCATTGGTAGCTATTATAAGATGATCAGATTTGAATATATGATCATTTTTGAGAATTACTTGATTCATCTCTGTATTCAAGTTTTCTACTTCAGCATTCCATCTGAATTCAATTCCGGATCGGATACATTTTTGATGGAGCGTTTTTATCATTTTACCAGGATGCAGTTGCCCCTCAACCCGATTAAAGAAAGATGGGTTTTCTAAATAAGTACCAATCTCGAAAACTTCCTTTTCTCCGGTAGTTTTTTCCATCCAGTTGTTTAACATCGAGACTGAATCTTTCAAACGGATAAATTCATCAGAATCGGTGAATATTTCCCAACCACCACAGGCATCATATTCGATATTCTCATCGCCTAAAGTTTCTCGAAGTAACATCAATCCTTCATAACGATCTGTGATTCTTTGTTTTACCGTATTCTCAGATTCAATTTCCAGATCAGCCATCAATTCCCCTACACTTCCGATGCACGCAAATCCTGCATTTCTGGTACTCGCTCCAATAGGATAGAACCCACGATCCAAAACTAATACATTTGCATCTTGATGTTCTTCTTTAAAAAAATAGGCTGCAGAAAGTCCGGTAAGTCCCGCTCCAATTACTATCAGGTCATATTTTTGATCATACAGTTCATTTTCCCAATAAGAACGATTTGGTAGAGACATTATCCTTCAAAAACTAAAGCAGCCATTAGTGGGGCAGCAGTTAAAAAGAATCGATCATCCACATTGTATTTTGGATGATGCCAAACATACGTTGATTCAGAGTCTTCACTTCCGCTACCAACAAAAAAGAAAGCTCCCGGAAAGATTTCCTGATAGAACCCGAAATCCTCTCCTGCCATACTTGGTCGTTCCACTTCTAGTGCAGCACTTTCGCCAAATAATTCTTTAGTTGATCCAAGAACATTTGCGGTCTCAATTTCTGAATTAATTACTGCAGGATAACCTCTTCGGTATTTCAAGGAATAACTGCCTCCATGAGCTTCAGTAATTCCCTTAAGCAAAGCATGAAGTCTTTGCTCTATCAAATCTTTAGTTTCTTTGCTGAATGTTCGAACAGTTCCGAACATCTGTACTTTTTCGGGGATGATATTATGAGCCGTTCCGCCTTCAATTTTTCCTATAGTAACAACAGCTGATTCAGTTGGATCTACAGAGCGACTTACAATAGTTTGGGCGGCACTGATGAATTGAGAAGCCATTATGATCGGATCAACAGCTTCATGAGCACGAGCAGCATGTCCGCCTTTGCCCGTAATTACGATATCAATTTCATCCGGGCTAGCCATGAATTCTCCGGATTTGGTAGCAACAGTTCCCGGCTTATGGCTCGGGGATGTGTGCAATCCGTAAATAGCATCAATATTTTTGGATTGAAGAAAACCGGTATCACACAATAGTTTTCCGCCGCCGGGAAGTTTCTCCTCACCAGGTTGAAAAATAAGAAGTACAGTTCCTTCAATTTTATCTTTCAGCTCTGTCAATATTTTAGCAACGCCCAGCAAGTTAGAAGTATGCGCATCATGGCCACAGCAATGGGCTGCTCCTTCATTTTTTGAAAAGAAATCTTTCTTAAAATCTCCTTCCTCAGTCATTGCCAAAGCATCGATGTCAGCACGAAGTGCAATAACACGGTCAGATTTTATTCCACCTCTAATTATTCCCACACAGCCGGTTTCGAGCGGACTTTCATAAGAAATTCCAAGTTCATCCAATTTAGATTTGATGAACTTTGTAGTTTCAAATTCCTTATAACTTATCTCAGGGTGTTGATGCAAATATCGTCTGGTGGCGATCATTTGCTGATGAAGACTCTTGGTAAGTTTTTTTATTTGCTGATGAAGACTCATGCTTTTGTTGAATGAAATTAGTTAGAGGAATAATATATATACTTAGTGAGCAAATCTGTAACTTTAGATTAAAGTGAGCGTAGGGAATGTTTGTCGCATTCTAATAGAAAAATATGAAAAATAGATCTTGGGAAATAATTGTTGCAGGCCTGTTCTTGTTGCTGGTAGCTGTTATTATCACGTCAAAGGCTGATGATAATGAGCACTCGCATGGAAACGAAGAATATACAGCGAGGCAAACATCCACATCTACTGAAAGATCAGCAGCCCGAACACAAAGGATAACAGTAATTGATGTTGAAGAGCTCGCTAAAATGGAAGATCTCAAAGAACTTGAAAATTTGAGATCATTGGAAGGACTAGAAAAACTTAAAAACTTAGCTGCTTTGATCCCGGAAGATGCAAAAAATGAGATCATGACCGAACTGAATGCTGCTTTGAGTGAATTGGAAGATGATAGCTTCTCCATCAATGTGGATATGGCTGAAGGTTTAGTAATGCTTAAAAAAGAATATAAAGGTACACCGGGCGAGTGGAACGATGTATCACCTGGGGTTTATGCTTTTACAAATGAATTTGATGTTTCAGGGCTTGATGAAGTTTCTGTTCAATTAACTTCCGGCTCTTTAGTGATAGTAGGTAGTGATAGTCCAAAAGCTTCTATTTCAGTAAAAGCATCTGGAGATATAGCAGCAAGAGAGCTATTGAAAGAAATGGTATCTGTTGTATCTAATAAGAATGATTCAGGAGCGGAATTCAAAGTAGTTAATAATAAGAGCAGCGATTCTAATATCCAGCTACAAACAACCATTTATATTCCTTCCAATTTTGATATTACTTCTTTTACAAACGGAGGTCATATCGAAGCAACAAATTTTCAGGGTGATGTTGAGTTCAAAACCTCCGGCGGACATATTACTTTAAAAGATCTTTCCGGTGATATAACCGCTTTTACCGAAGGTGGCCACATCAGAATTACAGACTCAAAAGGAGACGCTTCCTTAAAATCTTTGGGAGGACATGTATCTGCAATCAATTTTGAAGGTGATTTGGAGATGAGAACTTCAGGTGGAAACGTTAAAGGCACGAAACTTTCAGGAAGCACAAATGCTTTTTCAAGTGGCGGAAATATAAATCTTCAGTTCATTAGTGTTGGAGGAGATATTCAGGCCAGAAACGGAGCAGGACAAATAGATATTTCGCTACCGGCTGGTGTAAATGCAAACATCAATGCAAATGGCACAAAAGTAGAGATTGGCGCGGGCCTTAACTTTAAAGGTGATAAAAAGAAAAGCCAGGTAATTGGTACACTTGGTAATGGTGGGGCGGAGATTACTGCTAAAACAGGATATGGAACCGTACAGATACGGAAGAATGAGTGATCGTCCTGATCATCACATAACCAAAGACGGTTCTTCCACACTTTTTTCGAATAAATACAATCAGTATTATCATAATCCCAACGGATCTTTTTCTGAAAGCAAGCATGTTTTCTTTGAAACTCCCCGGGTTCCAAATGCTTTAAGCGAAAAAGAGAAGATTACTATTTTTGAAACCGGTTTTGGAACGGGACTAAACTTTCTTCTTTTGTTGGATTACTACCTTTCAAATACTTGTAGTTCAGAAGTACACTTTTATAGCGTAGAAGCCTTTCCGGTAACTGCCGAAGAAGCAGAAAAATTTAACTTTGCCTCTTTTTCAGAATTCGGAGAACTAGACCCTGTATTGAAAAATGTGTTTTCAGTTTTAAAAGAAGGAATGAATGTAATAAAGCCGTTGGCCGAAATTGATGTAACGTTGAACCTTTTTATCGGGAAGTTTGAGGATTTTGATGCAGACGATATTCAAACTGATTTCTTTTTTCATGATGCCTTTTCGCCGGAAGTAAACCAAGAGCTATGGACTTCTGAAACCTTCAAAAAGTTACATTCGATAGCAAAGAAGGAAGCAGTTTTATCAACATATTGTGCAGCCTCAAAAGCAAGAGCTGCTATGGCAGTGGCTGGATGGAAGCTAGCTAAAACCCAGGGAGCGTTAGGAAAACGAGAAATGACAGTTGCATCACTTTCAGAAGAAAAACTTTCAGATTTTAAAAGAGTGAACGAGGAAAGGCTAAGAAAGAGATTTGAAGCAGGTGATTTTGATCACTGATTTTATGATTCCCGCTGATAGTAATAAAGTCCCCTCTTGAGAGGGGATTTAGGGGTGTGTTTAATTAACTAAGAAATTATAATAATTGGAATATTATTTTTCAATCTTGTGAGTAAAACCATCATAAATCCATAGGTAAACCCTAAATAGCGTCCAGTACATCCAATAGACAAAAAAAATAACTGCAAATTTATATATGTAAGGAGCAAAATTAAAAAAACGGTCAATACCGAAAAGTTTCATTTCTGTAGTGTGTGCATCATATTCTTGCACTATATCTATTCCAACAAACCATATAAGGACAAAAACCAAAAGTAAAGATAATATTGAATGTAGTCGTAATGTGCCCTTATTTATTTTTTCAAATCTTTTATACCAAGCGAAAATTATTTTACGCTCATTCATTGTTTTATTTTCATGTTAATGGTCTTTGATATTTTAAACACCTTATATGTTTGAATATCAATAAACATAGAATCAAGGAAAACTCACGTATCTAACATGCTGAATGCCTTCAAGTTTATTGATGACTTCCAGTTCAGTTTCTTCCAGTTTCTTATCGATAGTTAAGGCAGTAATAGCATTCGAGCCTTTTTCTGTTCTGCCCAAGCCAAGTGCACCGATGTTTATTCCTTGTGCTGCAAGTGCTCCACTTACAGAAGCCAACATTCCAGGCACATCCTGATTTTGATACAAAATAATATCGCCTTCTAAACGGAGCTCGACACCATATTTGTCAATTTGAACAATCCGATAATCGTTGTCACCAAAAACAGCAGCAGAAATACTGCGGTATTCAGCACCTTTATCAAACTTGATGGTAACAACATCGCTGAATGTTTTTCCCTTGGATGAAAGTACTTCTTTAATGGAGAAACCACGTTCATCGGCAAAATATCGCGCATTGATCAGATTTACAGAATCTTCCACATAATTAGAAAGCATTCCTTTCAAAATTCCATCGGTCAATACATCGGCAAATTTTGCACAATCACCGGAATATTCAAATTCAAGACTGCTAGCGTGTTCAGGAGAAAGTTGAACAGCCATGACTCCCAGTTTTTCAGCCAATTTCAGATAAGGCTGAACTTCAGCATTAGTGAGGAGCGAAATGGATTTACCATTCAAGCTGCCTTTGTAATTTTTGTTTTCCAACGCATCGGCCATTTGGGCAGCTATTTGTTCAGCTACTTTTTCCTGAGCTTCTTCAGTTGATGCTCCTAGGTGTGGAGTACAGATAATGCCCGGATGTTCCAATACTTTGTAAAGGTCTTCACTTGGTGGTTCCTGCGAATACACATCTAATGCAATTCCACCAACAAATCCTTCATCAATAAGTTTAGCGAGATCAGCTTCTTCATAAATTCCACCCCGCGCGCAATTAACTAATCTAATTCCTTTTTTTAGCTTGGCTGCATTTTTCAGAGAAACTAAACCTTTCGTTTTCTCAGTTAACGGAGTATGTACTGATAGAAAATCTACAGATCCCAGTAGGCTGTCGATATCCACTAACTCGATGCCCATTTCAGCAGCATGCTCTTTAGTTGAAAATGGATCGTAAGCCAGAACTTCCATACCAAAAGCCTGCATTCTTTTTGCAACTTCTGATCCAATCTTGCCAAGCCCTACAATTCCCAGCTTTTTTCCATGAACTTCTGTGCCCATATACTTTTTCCGATCCCAGCCACCACCTTTTACAGTTGCAACTGCAGTAGTGATATTCCGGGCAAGAGCGATGATCATTCCACAAGTATGCTCAGCAGTGGAGATCGTATTTCCATCAGGAGTATTCATTACCAAAACTCCTTTGGTGGTTGCCGCCTTGATGTCGATGTTATCTACTCCAACTCCGGCGCGACCAATCACCTTCATGTTTGTTGCTTTTTCTAACAACTCGGGAGTGACGGTTGTAGCACTTCTGACTACCATTCCATCATAATCGCCTATACGATCAAAAAGTTCTTCCTGAGTAAGTTTTCCGGGTTGATCTGCATGAATGTTTCTTGAATTAAAAACCTGAGCGCAAACTGGATCTACGCTATCGAGTAAAAGTACTTTGAATGACATGTTTAAATAAGTGAGTGTGAGTAAGTGAGTTAGTCTACTATGAAATCTTGAATAAGTTTTTGGATCTCAGGAATCCCTTTTCGTGAACTTGCTGAGTATTCTAAAATGGGAACTTCGATATTCATTTCTGTAAGAATATCTTTCACCGCTTTTTTAGATTGTGCCAGCTTATTATTAGAAAGTTTATCGGCTTTTGACATCAACACGCAAAAAGGCATTTCGTTTGATGCCAGCCAGTAGAAAAAATCCTGATCCAAACCGGAAGGTTCATGCCGGGCATCTACAACAGAAAGGATTAATCTCAAACTTTCTCTTTCTGAAAGGTACTTACGTATACTTCGCCCCCAACGGTCACGTTCCTTACGAGGAGCTTTTGCAAATCCATAACCGGGCAGATCAACCAAGAAGAAATCTTCGCCAATTTGGTAATAATTCATTTGCTGCGTTTTGCCAGGTACATTTGACGTTCGGGCAATATTTTTCCGATTTACGATTGCATTGATCAGAGAAGATTTTCCGACATTTGATCGACCTGCAAAACAAACCTCCGGGTATTTATCGGGAGGACACTCTTCAAGTTTCGTAGCACTGGTAATGAATTTAGCTTTACCGTTAAACAAGCTCATTCTCTTCTTTTTCAACTCCAAAATTTACTGGTACAGGATATTTGCTTGTAAAACAAGCTGTGCAATAGTCGTGACCGGAAGGATTAGCTTCCTTAACAGCATTTACAAGTCCGTCTGCTGATAAATATCTCAAACTATCGACACCGATCTCTTTTGCGATTTTTTCTACATTTCGATCAAATTTATTGGCTATAAGTTCTTCCGGACTAGGGAAATCCATTCCGTAATAACAAGGGCTGATAATTGGTGGAGAGCTTACTAAGAAATGAATTTCTGTAGGATTACAAGCTTTGATCATATCCACCAACAACCGGGAAGTAGTTCCGCGAACTATCGAATCATCAACAATAATAACAGAACGACCTTCAATAACTCCGCGAACAGGATTGAATTTGGTTCGAACTTTCTGCTCTCGTGATTTTTGTCCCGGAGAAATAAATGTTCTTCCAACATAGTGATTACGGATCAATCCGATATCATATTTACATTCGTGCCCCATTTTTTGATTCTCATTCGCATACCCAATAGCTGCTGTATTACTTGAATCGGGAACAGAAATAATTACCGGCGTCTTTTTAGAATCCTTAATGGTAACTACTTCATTAATAGGATGTTCTTTAGCCAGAGCTTGGCCTAAATTCCTTCTGATCTTATCGACCATTTCCCCAAAGATCATACTGTCAGGTCTGGAGAAATATACATACTCAAAAATACACTGGCTGGTTTTGGTACCTTCTTTAGGTTCAATAAAATATGATTTTACTTCTCCTGTATCTGAAGCTTCCTGATCAATAACTACAACTTCACCAGGCTCAATATCACGAACATATTCTGCATTATTGATATCGAAAGCACAGGTTTCGCTGGCAAGACAGAATTTCCCGTCTTTTTTACCCAGTGCTAAAGGACGAAACCCATTTGGGTCACGAACGCCGATGAGTTTGTCATCTGTAAGAATTACCAAACAATAAGCGCCTTCAATTTGATGGAGAGCATCCATAATCTGCCCCATTTGCTCTTGTTTTAAACTATGCGAGATCAAATGAAGAATCAGTTCTGTATCAGAAGTACTCTGAAATAAAACCCCTTCTTTTCTAAAGCGAGAGCGTATTTGCTTGGCGTTAGAAAGATTTCCGTTATGCCCAATGGCAAGATTTCCATTTCTGTAATGCACTCTGAATGGCTGGATATTTGCCGGGTTTTTAGAAGAACCGGAAGTCGAATATCGATTATGACCAATTGCTGAGCGCCCCTTCAAGATCTTATTCATGATCTTGGGCTTATCAAAAACACTCAGCACTAAACCAAAATCTTTGTAAGAAGGCATTACCATGCGTTCTTTGTCTTCGTCATAGAGACTGGTAACAATTCCGGCAGATTCCTGCCCGCGGTGCTGAAGAGAATGCAGACCGTAATATGTGGTTAATGCAGCTTCTTCATGATCAAAGATGCCAAAAATTCCACAATACTCGCGAGGTTTGTCGCTCATTAAAAACTCCGAATTTGGATGATTCTTGAGAAGCCTTAAGATAAGAAATGAAACGCTTAATTTTGAATTAGGATGTGCCTTTACTTAGTTTTTTATCTGAAGGGGATTTTAAGATCCATATTTTGGTAGTTTTACAAAGAAGGTAGTGCCTTCCCCTTCAGTGCTTTCGTAGTAAATATCTCCATTCATTCTTAGTACGAATTCTTTGCATAAACTTAAGCCAAAACCGGTTCCAACTTCTTTATTTGTTCCTTGCCTGGTAGCAGCATTGTCTTCAAAAATATTTTTTTGGAGTGATTCGGGAATACCAATGCCCGTATCTGTAATAGAGAAAATCACATGGTGATCTTCATATGTTGAATCAAAAGTTATAGTACCGCCTGACTCAGTAAACTTTATACTGTTGGCAAGTAGATTTCGAATGATCAATCTAAATGCATTTTCATCAACAAAAATAAAGGTGTTCTTGTCAAGCAACGATTCTACTTTTATTTGTTTAGCTTCAAATTGAAATACTTGTTTCGATATCACATCTTCTACAATTGGATAGCTATCGGTGTGTTTGAGGTCGATGCTGATTCCTGACATTTGCTTTCTTGCCCATGCTAGAAGATCATCTAACGTATCGACATTTTTTTGAAGTGTAGGTTCAAGACTCAGCGCAAGTTCTTTGATCTCTTTTGGAGACATGTCGCTACTGTTTATCAGATATAAAATTCCTTGCATGGAAGCCATAGGAGATCTCAAATCATGAGCAACAATGGCAAAAAGTTTGTCTTTCGTTTGATTGAGTTGTTCGAGCTCTTCTTTTTGCTCATTAAGAATACCGTTTATTTTTTTTCTTTCTCTACCTGTTTTAAATATGAAGTATAGAAATAGCAGGATGATAATTATTACAACTACAGCTGAAATATTCAGACGCTGCCCCAATCTAAGCAGACTTTCTTGTTCCGTTTGCTTCTCTTCTAATAAACGATTGATCTGAGTTTGTCGATCCAGCTCAATTTTGCTTTCAAGTTCAGAAAGTGTGTTTTCAGCTTCAATCTTTGAAATACTGTCTGATAAAGCTTTGAATGTTTCCAAATGAGATAATGCTTTATCGATGGAACCGGTCTGCTTGTAGGAGATATACATTTTCTCATTCAACTCTAATACAAATTGATTCAGGTTCAATTTTGTAGCAACATCCAACGCTTTTGAATAATATTCTATAGCTGTGTTTGGCTGAGAAAATTTACTGTAAAGATCTCCTAATCCACGATAATTATAATAGGCTCCTTGTGGAATGTTGAGAGCTTCGCAATAACCTAAAGACTCTTCATAGAAATCTTTCGCTTTCTTGAAGTCCATCTTTTTTAGATACAGATTTCCAAGATTATAAGTTATCTGGAACGGAGGAGTATCAGGTCGAACTATTTTATTGAGTGCTAAAGCTTTGTCATAATAATTCAACGCTTCATCAATCTCATCCAAACTGGTTTTAGTATTTCCTAAATTCAAATAAATTCTAAGCAACTCACTTTTATAATCTTTCTCCAAAGCAAGCTCCATTGCTTTTTCTAAATAGTAATCTGCTTTATCAAAATCGAGATAAGTGTTATAAGCGTCTCCAAGATTATTTAAAGTAATTACCGTAAAAACGGTGTCTTTGCTGGATTCAGCGAACTTTAGCCCCTCCAGATAATTACTAAAAGTATTAGCCTTGTCGCCAAGTTTTTGATAGGCGGATGCCATGTTTACAAGTATCGCAGCTTTAGTGTGATCTTGTCGATCATCAGTCATCAGGTAAACGAAATCTAATGCTTTAGTATAATTCTCTATTGATTGAATAGGTTGACCTTTATAACTATAAGCGGCAGCAAGCTGATTATAGAAATGGGGGCGTGCGCGGCTTTCCGGGAAATTATCAATGGCTCTTTGTAATATTATTACAGCGGTATCAATTTTTTGAGTATATATAAATACATCAGCTTTACGGACTTCAACTAGAGCCATCCCATATTCATAGTTCAGAGAGTCTGACAAACTTTCGGCAGATTCAATATTTTTTATGGCAAGGTTGATGTCGCCTTTATATAGTTGATCCTGGGCAGTTTTTAATAGATCTCGAACTTTAAGGGTATCCTGAGCAGGCGGATAAAAGAAAGAAGTTGATTTAGCAAAACACAGTGTATTGCTTCCAGAAATACTGAAAGTTATGCTCAACACCAGAGCTACAAATAAAACCCGACAATGTATAACCAACGTAGATGTATATTAGAATTCTTGAACCCAAAATATTATAGCATTCTAAAGGCCAAAAAAAAAGCCATTCCCATTGGAATGACTTAAAGTGTGCAAATTTAAGTAAAAAAGAGTCAGGCTAAAGATGCATCTAACTCAATTTCTACTCCTGAAAGTGCTCGGGAAACCGGGCAGGCATCTTTAGTTGCAGTAGCAATTTTTTGAAATTCACTATCACTTAAACCCGGAACATCTGCGACTGCAGTCAGCTTAATAGTTGTAATAGTGGGGTTGCCATCTACCATGTCTAAAGTAACTGTAGCTTTAGTATCCACACTTTTTGAATCATGACCGGCACTGTGCAGTTCATTAGAGAGGGCCATAGAATAACAGCCTGCATGTGCGGCTCCAATTAACTCTTCTGGGTTTGTTTGCTCTTTATCTTCAAATCTGGATGCAAATGAAAATGCCGCTTTATCCAACACCCCACTTTCAGAGTTAATGGTTCCACTTCCTTCTTTTAAATTACCGTTCCATACGGCTGATGCTTTTTTATTAGGCATAAAATATCTCGTTTAAGTTTTAAATTTGATTCAGTATCTCAACATAAAATGAGCTTTAGAAATTCCAATTCTCAGGAAATTTTAAATTTAGAAATAGAGAAAAATCCTATAACCGGACCAATCAAAATCACTAAAAAAACAAGTGGATTTTGAAACTCTGCCCACATCAGGTTTACAAGTTGAATACTGACGATAGTGATAGCAAAACCAATGCTATTTACTATAGTAAGTCCCGTTGCGATGTAAGAGCTTTCTGATGATTGAGCTACCAAAGTTGAGAATTGTGGAGAATCAGGAATTACAAAAATTCCCCAGACTAAAAGTAAGAGCAGGAATATCCCGATGTGAGCATTGAATACAAATGGAATCAATAAAGAACAAAATCCTGAAACAAAAAGTGAAATTTTAGACACAAATTTACTTCCTTTTTTAAGTGAAATATATCCACCGATGGTACAGCTGATTCCACCTACTCCAATAATTACAAAAGACCACAACGGAATATTAATGAACGACTGTGGATTAGAAATTATGTAGAAGGCAAGTAAGGTTGGAACAAATGCCCAAAATGTATACAACTCCCACATATGTCCAAAATACCCGAAGGCAGCAGAGCGGAAGTTTTTGTTCTTAAACAAACTGAAAAACATAGAAGGCTTGAAGGAGCTTCTTTTCACTCGAAAAGGCCCATCACTTACCGTAAGGAAAAGTATCAGTGCGCCAATAGCAGAAAGAACAGAGGTTCCTATAATTACAAATCTCCAGGGTAAGTCGTCGCCCAAATATTTAAGAAAGTGGGGAAATGCAGTACCCAAAACCAAAGCCCCAACCAGATATCCCAAAGCTTTTCCCAGGCCTTCCTTATGCCAATCAGAAGCAATTTTCATTCCCACAGGATAAATTCCTGCAAGGAAAAAACCAGTAACTAAACGTGCAAACATCACCTCAGTAAAACTGGAACTAAAGATAGTGAGAAAGTTGGCAAGGGCTCCAAGAATTGCACACGTTAAAAATACCTTTATAGGGGAAAATCGATCAGCGACACTTAAAACCGCAAAGGCTAGTGTTCCAATTATAAATCCGGATTGAACTGCCATTGTGATAAACCCAACAAACATTTCAAGTAGATTGAGTTCTTCTATGAGATCCGGAACAACTGCATTTCCTGCAAACCAGAGAGAAGTACCTGCAAATTGAGAAAATACAACTACAGGCAGGATATGTTTAGGGATCGAGTTCTCATTTTGCATGAAAGAAGAAACGGAACTTTGATCAAAAATAAATAAGTAAAATCTTAGTTGATTTAAGAGATTGATAAAATTAGTTTGAAAATTACTTTTTTATACCAGTTTCATGAAACAGAACAAAATTA
Source organism: Balneola sp. (assembly GCA_965216175.1). Classification (GTDB taxonomy): domain Bacteria; phylum Bacteroidota; class Rhodothermia; order Balneolales; family Balneolaceae; genus Balneola. The sequence goes on along the minus strand of OZ244140.1, from coordinate 2,786,162 downwards.
TATCAGGTTGTGTATTTATCTTGCTGTTGATTCTCTGTTCATGTGACAACTCTCTTGAACCGGTTGATCAGGAAACAGGAACATATTCAATATATGGGGTTTTGGATATCAATGAAGCCCCTAATTATATAAGGGTAAGAGATCTTAAAATTCCATTTACAGCCGAAGCTACAAAAGAACTAGATGCTGAAGTTATTCTACAAAACCTAGACTCCAACTCCACAGAAAGACTTGAAGACATAAAAACTCAATTTAATGGAGTTTTTCAGCATAATTTTGAAGTAGGTAGAATATTTCCTGACACAGAATATCGTTTAACAGTAAAAAACGCAGCAGGAGAAGGGTTAGAATTTGTAGCAAAAACCCCAAGCATACTTACAAAATCAATATCCCCTGACAACAGAGATTGTTTCACTGAAACGTTTATCAATTTCGGGAATACCAATGGGGGTAACATGGATTATGTATTAGATACCGTTGCTGTAAAAGGAGATGAGTCGAGAGGTATAAGTTTTTTAGAAGCTTTTTATTTAAAAAAAAGTGGAACATTGCTTGCAAATGATGAAGAGCCAACGGAACCATTATTTTTTGATTTTATACCCGGGAAAGTTCTCAATACTAATTTAGGTATACCAAGGCCATTAAAAAAATGCAGCGATTTAATGTTTGACAGATATGTAATAACATATATTTATTACAGCAAAGGTTTGCAAGAAAAGGTAGCGAATGATCCTTTTGATATTTTATCAAGTACAGCTCGTTTTGGGGCTTTTTACTCTGATACGATAGTGGTAAAGTTCGATACAAATTCTGGGAAAATTAGCAAATGAAAAGCTGTAATATTCAAATAGAAACCACAGTAAGAAACGTTCTTAGCTTAGTATTTTTTTTTCTCTTTCTTGTGATAATTCTCTTGAACCTGTTGATAAAAACTTGGGATCGTATTCGGTTTATGGAGTTTTAGATCTCAACAACAAAAAAAACTATATAAGGGTTAGAGATCTAAAAGCCCCATTTGCGGTAGAGGCTACAAAAGAAATAGATGCCAGTGTAGTATTGGAAGATTTAGATTCCGGTTCCTCACAAATTCTTAGAAATACGAGAACACAGTATAAAGGGGTATTTCAACATAACTTTGAGGTAGATGAAGTTGTCCCGAACACAGAGTATCGATTAAAAATTGAGAAATCAGATGGAAGATTGCTGGAACTTCAAACAAAAACACCTTCTTTAGCTGTAAAGAGTATTACCCCTGAAGCCAGAAATTGTAAAACACCAATTACTTTCGAACTTAGCAATTTAAATGGTGCAAGTATTGAATATGTGTTAAGTAGCAGAAGAATGAACTTAGATGAGCCTCTTTTTTTTGAGGCTTTTTACAAGGAAAACATACGCGTATTTAAACCAGATGAAAACAATCCTCAAGAACCTCTTTCAGTAACTTTTGTCCCAGGTGATGGCCCCGGTACCCCGGATTTTGAAGAATGCAGAGAATTAAACTTTAATAAATACTATGTAACATTTATTTATTACAGCAAAGGGTTACAAGAAAATATATCGAGAAGTGAGTTCGATGTACTTGAGAGCACTATCCGATTTGGAGCACTCTATGCGGATCAATTCGCAATCGAATTTGATACAGCAATGGGAGCTAAATAATGAAAAGATGGGATATAAAATCTATGAAAGGGAAGTTAATCAAAGTCTATATTTTTGCTATTATTTTTGGGTTGTTCTCAGTGAATTCTTTGGCTCAACAAAATCAGGTACTACGATTAGTTGTAATTTCAGAAGAAGATGGAACGCCCCTACCCGGAACAAATGCTCTTATTTATAACATTGATCAAAATCAGGAAGAGACTGATCCTCTTTTTTATTGCGTTACTGATAAAGATGGTTTTTGTGAAATACGAGGCTTGGAGTCCCAAAAAGAATATATACTTAAAGTTACTTTTGTAGGGTTTAAAATATTTTCAGAAACGATTAAGCTTGAGGAGGAAGAAAGAAGGATTTCCAGAATAGTTTTAAAACCAGAGATTGGTGAAATAAATGAAGTTACTGTTGAAAGACAAAGATATATTACAACAGGAGAAGTGGCTATACGTAGGATAAGTTCTGATGATGTAAGAAGGATTCCAACTCCGGGTGTAGATGGAGATTTGGCTTCCTATTTACAAACCGTTCCGGGGGTAATATCTAATGGTGACCGAGGAGGAGATCTTTTTATACGAGGTGGAACACCTGATCAAAATCAAACCTTGGTTGATAACCTGCAAATTATCAAACCATTTCACATCTCAAATCTTTTTTCGGCTTTCCCTGATGAAATCATCCAAAGTGTAGATCTGTATGCCGGAGGTTTCGGAGCTGAATATTCAGGAGCTACTTCTGCTGTAATAGATGTGAATCTAAGACCCGGGAATATGAGAGAGTATAAAGCAAATATTTCAGCTAGTCCTTATTTAGGATCGTTTTTTTTTGAAGGACCAATTAAAAAAGACAAACAATCATTACTTATTCTTGGAAGGCAATCTACAATCGATCGTTTTTCTAAATCGATAATCGGAGAAGATATAAATATTGAGTTTAGTGATATTTTAGCTAGATATTCGATCCAAGGGGACAATATTACTTGTAATGTAACAGGTATAAGAACTTATGATACTGGAGAAATAGCGCCAAATCGTGGAATTAACAGCACCTGGAAAAATACGGTATTGGGTACCAGATGTCTTGGTTTTGATGGGTTATATAATTTCCCGGTTGAGTTTACTATTGGCTATACAAACTATGAAAACAAGGAAGGGACTAAAAGCGCGAATCAAAGACTATCTTCAGTTAATAAATTGTATTTCAACACTGACAGAAAAGATGAAATTCTAGGGTTAAAGTTTAATTATGGATTTGGTATAAGCTTTAATAACTATAAGACAATTCTGTCCGAAAGGTTTACTTCTATAGATTCTTTTGAGAGAAATATTACTGTAGTAAAAGTTTACACTGCAACTGAATGGGAACCAACCAAAAAACTTAAAATACAGCCAGGCTTTGCAACTCAAATAGGTTCAAGTAACGCTGGTTCTTTCGAACCTAGACTTCGGATATCTTTTAGGCCTGACGAAACAAATAAAAAAGAAATAAGCTTTGCGGGCGGACGGTACACACAATTACTATCAGGGATAAATGATGAAAGAGATATTGGTACAGTATTCACCATATTAAAGCCTGTAAAGATCGAAGAAACCCTGCCTAGTGCGATTCATGGAATTATTGGATATCAACAAAGGGGTGATTTTTTCAAATTCAATATTGAAGGATACGTCAAAAAGCATAAAAATATATCCGTCTCAAAATGGACATCAGAAGCAAAAACGGCTATTGAAACCGCTTTGGCAGACGGACTTACTTTCGGTTTTGATATCAATACTAGATTTAACAAAGGTGCTCTATTTACATCTATCAGTTACGGATGGTCCAAAGTAAATTACGAAGCAACTTCAGGAGATCTGGGGGCTTGGATTCAGGAATCTATATTCAGTTATTCTCCGGTACACGATCAGCGTCACAAGCTAAATATCATAGCTTCTTATGATTTTCTAGGAATCTCCCTAAATACTAGTTGGGAGTTTGGAACAGGTAAGCCATATACTCAAATTTTTGGGTTCGATGAAAATGTGAGCGGACCAGCTGAAAACCCTATAAATGATCCGGGAAAAACAAGAATTTTATACAGCAGGCCTTATGGCGAAAGGCTTCCATATTATCATAGATTAGATGTTTCTTTAGGGCGAGTTTTTTCAACCCCTAATTTTTGGTCTCTTGAAACCGAAGTTGGAGTTATTAATGTATACGATCGAAACAATGTGTTCAATTTTGATCTAACCACTCTCCAACGTGTAGATCAAACTCCGCTACTTCCTTACTTATCTTTTAAACTTCAAGTAAATTAGTAAAAAGGATTATTTTTAATATTTTAAGTTAAATATTTATAATAACATCCAAAGATAAATTAAACTTCATCGTAATGTATTGAAAAAACTGCTAATCATATTAATTCTCTCATTTGGATATATAGGTTCTTGTGACAATACTGTAAACCCTGTAGACGAAGATACAGGGTTGTACTCAGTATATGGTGTTTTAGAGTTGGGGAAGTCGAGAAATGTGATCAGGATCAGAGATTTGAAGGCACCTTTTACTTTAGAGGATACAGAAAAGATCGATGCAGAAGTTACACTAGAAAACTTAGAAATAAATGTAGTTGAAACGTTAACAAGAGAGCGGTTTCGACAGAATGGTGTTTATCATCATAATTTCATAGTTCAGAATATTCTCCCTGATACAGGCTACGAGTTAAAAATAGTTCGATCTGATGGCAGAAGCAGAAAGCTTAGAATAAGAACACCTAGTATTACAACTAAATCAATATCTCCAGCCAATAGGGATTGTAAAACTCAATTAGAAGTTGAGTTCGGAAATATCAACGGTGGACTTATTGAGTATGTTCTTAAACCTGATATAATTGATCCAAGGAGAGGTGATTTTTTTAGAATTTTTTATTCATTTGTTAGGGCAGTAGTAGATTCTGATGTCAATAATCCAAGAAGTCCGCTAACAACTACATTCAAACCAATTGAATATAGTCCCGATCTAAATCCGGAAATAGAGTGCAATGAGTTAGGCATTGATAAACTATACATTACCTACGTGTATTATAGTGAAGGCTTGCAAGAGAAATTAAATAATCCTGATTTTGATCCGCTCGAAAGCATAGAACTCTTTGGAGCTGTTTATATAGATACACTTGTCATTCCTTTCGATACGTCTTCTTCAGCTAAAGGAGGTTAGGTTGAAAAGACTTGAGCTCTTTATGTGTTTTCCGATTTTGATCACCTTGGGAGTACTGCCATTTACAGTGAGTGCTCAAAATAATTCTGTTTTGAGAACAATCGTAAATTCAGAAGAAGATGGCATTCCTCTCCCCGGAGCAAATGTTTTGATTTTTGAAGATAATCAAGACACAGAAAAAGAAGAACCGTACTCATATTGCATAACAGATAAAGATGGATTTTGTGAAATCAGAGATCTTACATCCTCAAAAGAATGGGTGCTGAAAGTTACTTATATAGGATTTAGTATATATGAAGAAATTATTGTTCTTGAGCAGGACGAAAGGAAAGTTTTAAGAATTAGCCTAAGGCCCGTAACGGGAGAAATTGGAGAAGTAACTGTTGAAAGTCAGCGTTATATCAGTACGGGCGAAGTAGGAATTAGAAGAATAAGCCAGAATGATATTAGCAGGATACCGGCAGTAGGTGTAGATGGTGATCTGGCTACGTATCTCCAGACAATTCCCGGTGTGATAACAAACGGCGACCGAGGAGGAGATGTGTATATCAGAGGTGGAGCTCCTGATCAAAACAGGATATTGATTGATAATCTTTTGATTGTAAAACCTTTTCATATTTCCAATCTGTTTTCAGCATTTCCTGAACAAGTTATCCAGAGTGTAGACCTGTATGCAGGTGGCTTTGGCGCTGAACATTCAGGAGCAACTTCTGCCGTGTTAGATGTAAGTTTTAGACCCGGAAATATGAAAGAATTTAGTGGAAGTGCGGCAGCTAGCCCTTATATGAATTCTATATTCATCGAAGGTCCATTAGAAAAAGATCGCCAGTCTTTCTTTTTTATGGGTAGAAAATCTGAAATAGACCGCTTTGCACCTGAATTAATCGGTGAAGAAGTCAATATCGAATTCAGTGATTTTATTGGTAGGTATTCGATCCAAACAGACAATATCAGTTGTAATATTACCGGAATACAAACATATGATTCAGGAGAAATTGTGCCGAGCCTTAGAGTTAATGGCTCCTGGAAAAACACCGTAATTGGGGGTAACTGTCTGGGTTATGATGAATTAAATGATTTTCCGGTTGAAGTAACTTTTGGATATACAAGTTTTGAAAATAGAGAAGGCAGTGATTCAGAAACCTTTAGAAGTTCATCTGTAAATAAACTCTATTTAAGCACCGATCGTCAGGAAGAAGCTTTTGGAACAAAAGTGGATTTCGGATTTGGCATCACTTTTAATAACTATAAAACAGAGTTATCAGAGAAGTTTAGTTCCTTTGAATCTTTAGATCGGAAAGTACCTATTGTAAATGCGTACGGATCAAGTGAATTTGATATAAATGAACAATTGATAGCTCAAGTTGGCTTTGCTACTCAAATAAGTTTAATAAGTCCGGCTACATTTGAACCCAGAGCTAGATTTTCATACAAAATTGATGATTTGGGGCATCGCGAAGTAAGTTTGGCTGTTGGTAGATATTCTCAAACTGTTTCAGGAATAAGTGACGAACGGGACATTGGAACAGTTTTTACAGTACTAAAACCTATAGAGGAAGGGGATCCAACGCCATCATCTTTGCATGGCATAGTTGGGTATAATGAGCGGAGAAATTTAATCGAGTTTAATGTTGAAGGCTATATAAAAAAAGAGAAGAATGTGCCTGTATCGAAATGGAATCCTAGATCCGGAATCGAATTGGAAACAGCTTTTGCTAAAGGATTGATTTATGGATTTGATATTAATACTCAATATAAAGGGAGAAAATTATTTGTGGCTATTAGCTATGGATGGTCTAAAATCACCTATAGTGCTGATACAGATGATCTGGGAGCATGGTTAGGGAATGAAGTATTTAGCTACTCACCTTTTCATGATCAAAGGCATAAGTTAAATACCATTATATCTTATGAGTTTTTCGGTTTTGATTTTAGTTCCTCATGGGAGTTAGGTTCAGGGAGACCTTTTTCAGAAATTTTGGGGTATGATTTTAATCTTAGTCCGCTGTTTCAAGATCCGGAAGTTGACCCGGGAAGTAGTCGAATATTGTATGAAAAACCTTTTGCAGGTCGGTTACCCTATTATCATAGATTAGATGTTTCATTAGGTCGCTCATTTAAGATCGGACCTTTATTACTATTAGAAAGCGAGATTGGAGCAATAAATACTTATGATCGTAATAATATTTTAAACTTTGATATTCTAACATTTGAAAGAGTAGATCAGACTCCTCTGCTTCCATACTTATCCATTAAGCTGCAAATGAATTAACCGAACAAGGCAAAGTACAATTTAAATAAATACTCGCTAATTGATTTCTTGAAAAAATTTAAGTATAAAAATTATAATGAGATAACTAAATAACAATGGATAAGCTTTGAAAAAATTATTGACTCTCCTTCTTTTATCAGGTTTTTTTATAAGTTCCTGCGATAATACACTAGAACCGTTGGGTGACGATGAACTGTACACTATATATGGGGTTTTAAATGTTGAGAAGAATACAAATTTTATCAGGGTAAGAGATATTACCGCCCCGTTCACTTTGGAAGCAACCGAGAACATAGATGCTAGGGTCATCTTACAAAATATAAACGCTAACACATCTAAAGATCTTACAAGTCTGCGTTCTGAGTATGAAGGGATGTATCTACACAACTTTCAGGTTGATAACCTTCTTCCTGATACCGAGTATCGACTTAGAATAGAACGATCCGATGGAAGGAGTGTAGAGTTAGAAACAAAAACACCTAGTAAAGCTACTTTTACAATTTCCCCCGATGTTCGTGATTGCGAAACTCCGGTAACAGTAGAATTTGGAAACCTTAATGGAGGAAGTATTGGATATGTTATTGGCCCCACGGTAGTAGAAGAATTACCGTTTATAGGTTTAAATTTTTTTCAAGCATTTTATGACAGGTCAAGAACTTTGTATGCAGATGAGAACAATCCTGATGCTCCTTTATCATTCACATTCACACCCAGTGGAGCTGTACGAGATGGATGTAATGATTTTCCGGAAAATCTAGTTGTTACCATAATTCATCATAGCAAAGGATTACGAGAAGCTATATTACCAGAGCAGTTTGATATTATAGAAAGCTCAAAGCGTTTTGGTGCATTCGACATAGATACATTGGAGATAACGTTTTGAGAAAGTTTTTAAGCTTATATAAATCGGGGTCAGCAACAAGGTTAAAACCTATCTTATTACAGATAATAGCAGTATCAATTTGTTTATTTGCTCCTATATCAGAGCTATGCTCTCAGGATAATTCAGTACTGAGAGTTATTGTGATTTCTGAAGAAGATGGAAGTCCACTACTGGGTGCTAATGCTTTGCTGTATGAAATTGATCAAGATCTAAGGACAGAACCAGTATCTTATTGTATTACAAATGAAGACGGCCTCTGCGAAATAAGAGATATTATTTCTAACACAGAATACTCTTTGAAAATTACTTATGTGGGCTTTAAAACATATTCAGTTCCAATTTTGTTAGAATCTGATCAAACAAAGGTTTTACGAGTTGGCCTAAAGGCAGAGATTGGAGATGTAGGAGAGCTTACCGTTGAGAGGCAAAGATATATTACTACGGGCGAAGTGGGTATAAGAAGAATTAGTATTGAAGATGTATCAAGGATTCCAACACCAGGTGTAGATGGAGATTTAGCTTCATATCTGAAAACAATTCCTGGGGTAGTTTCAAGCGGAGATAGAGGTGGAGATCTATTTATACGAGGTGGAACTCCGGTTCAAAATAAGTCTTTGGTGGACAATCTTCCTATTATTAAACCTTTTCATATTTCAAATCTGTTTTCGGCTTTTCCAGAAGAAATTGTACAAAGTGCTGATTTATATGCCGGTGGATTTGGAGCTGAATATTCTGGAGTAACTTCTGCCATTCTGGATGTGAGACTAAGACCTGGAAATATGAAGGAGTTTAAATCAAGCGCTGCAGTAAGTCCTTATATGGGAACACTATTTATGGAAGGGCCTCTTGAGAAGGATAAACAGTCTTTTTTCTTACTAGCGAGGAAATCAGTTATAGATAAATACGGACCGACACTGACAGGAGAAGAAATTCCTTTAGAATTCAGTGATATTATTGCCCGATATTTTATACGAGCAGATAACATTGCTTGTAGTATTACAGGGATACGGACATCTGATAGTGGGGAAATAGTGCCTTTTAGGAATATCAATAGTTCATGGAAAAATACAGTTCTAGGAGCACGCTGTCTTGGATTTGACGAAGGATATAATTTTCCTATTGAGTTTACCGCAGGATATACAAATTATGAGAATAAGGAAGGGTCTGCAGAGAAAACAGAAAGATATTCTTCGATAAGCAAATTTCACTTGAGCACAGACCGAGTGGAAAAGTTTTTCGGATTAAGATTTAATTATGGATTCGGGTTTACAATAGATACGTATAAGACCACTTTGTCAGAAAGATTTACATCTGTAAGTTCTTTTGAAGAAAATATACCAATACTAAACATGTATACAGAAGCTGAATGGAACGCTAATTCGAAGCTAATTATTAAGCCGGGTTTTGTAACCCAGATCAGCACGTATGATTCTCCAACTATAGAACCTAGAATTCGGGTTTCTTACAATCCAGATGGCACAGATAGACGTGAGATAAGTTTAGCAGGTGGAAATTACGTGCAGATATTTTCTGGAATAAGTGATGAACGGGATGTTGGAACAATCTTTACCATCCTGAAACCTGTTGAGGTAGGAGATCCTTATCCAAGTGCAATTCATGCGATTATCGGATATAAAGAACGATGGCGATATCTGAAAATGAATATTGAAGGGTATACAAAAAAACACTCAAATATAGCCGTTTCTAAATGGACTCCACAAGCTAGAACAGAAATTGAAACAGCATTAGCTGATGGGTTTACCTATGGTTTTGATATAATTCTCAGTTATAATAAAACTCCTTTATTTGCTTCAGTGAGCTATGGCTATTCAAAGGTAGAATATGAAGCTGTCTCAGGTGATCTGGGTGCTTGGATTCAAGATTCAATATTTAGCTATTCTCCTTCACAGGATCAAAGACATAAGCTAAATACTATATTAGGATTGAATTTTTTTGGCTTTAAGTTTAACTCAAGTTGGGAGTTTGGGAGTGGGAAACCCTATACACAGATTTTTGGATATGATTTGAATATTGATGGTCCTTTTGAAGATCCGGCAGTTGACCCTGGTACAGCAAGAATATTATTCAACAGACCTTATGGAGAAAGGCTTCCATATTATCACAGATTAGATGTTTCTTTAGGACGCTCAATAGATCTAAGCTCAACACTTACTATTGATAGTGAAATTGGGGCAATCAATGTGTACAACAGGAGAAATATATTTAATTTTGCTTTTAGCACCCTTCAAAGAGTAGATCAAACTCCGCTACTTCCTTACCTTTCGTTCAAACTTCAAGTGAACTAGCGCTTTACGAATTAGTTACATTGTTTAGCACACCTCATATAGAAATAATATTAGGGCTAATGTGAATATCTATCAAATAGAATTAAATGATTTAATAATTTGTTGGAAAGAAAAGAACAGAAATCAAATTTAGATATGGAAGATAAGAAGAACGACAGCTCCGGAACATATAACGCAAATGATGTAAGTAAGTGCCCATTTCATAATGGCTCGATGAGCAAAGATGCCGGAGGAGGAACCAGAAATCGGGACTGGTGGCCGAACAAATTAAATTTGAATATTCTCAGACAGCATTCTTCAAAGTCGGACCCCATGGGTGAAGATTTTGATTATGCAGAAGAATTTAAAAAACTGGACCTGAAAGAGGTCAAAAAAGACTTAACCGAATTAATGACAGATTCGCAAGAATGGTGGCCGGCAGATTTTGGACATTACGGACCGCTAATGATTCGCATGGCATGGCATAGTGCAGGAACGTATCGAGTTACTGATGGTCGCGGCGGCGGCGGTGCAGGAACACAGCGTTTTGCTCCATTGAATAGCTGGCCTGACAATGTAAACCTAGACAAAGCTCGTTTACTGTTGTGGCCGATCAAGCAAAAATACGGATGTAAATTATCCTGGGGAGATTTAATGATTCTTGCAGGAAATGTTGCGCTTGAATCAATGGGTTTTGAGACTTTCGGTTTTGGCGGTGGTCGAGTAGATACCTGGGAACCTGCGGAAGATGTTTATTGGGGAGCTGAAGGCGAGTGGTTAGGTAATAAACGCCATAATGAAGATGGAGATCTTGAAAAACCACTTGGTGCGGATCATATGGGATTGATCTATGTAAATCCTGAAGGTCCGGATGGTGAACCAGATCCTTTAAAAGCTGCGGCTTTTATCAGACAAACATTTGCAAGAATGGCAATGAATGATGAAGAAACTGTTGCATTAATTGCCGGTGGACATACTTTCGGTAAAACTCACGGAGCAGCACCGGAAGACCATTTAGGATCAGAACCTGAAGCTGCAAGTATCGAAGAACAAGGAATGGGATGGAAAAGTACACACGGAACAGGAAAAGGTGCTGATACAATTACCAGTGGTTTAGAAGGTGCTTGGACTCAAAAACCAACTGAGTGGACAAACCTCTATTTCGAGAATATGTTCAAGTACGAATGGGAAAAATATAAAAGTCCCGCAGGCGCCTGGCAATGGAGACCGGTTGATGGTGGTGGAGAAGGAACCGTTCCTGATGCACATGATGCTGATAAAAAGCATGCACCATTTATGTTGACTACTGATCTTTCGCTTAAAGAAGATCCGGCTTATGAAAAAATTTCCAGAAGATTTTATGAAAATCCGGATGAATTTGCTGACGCTTTTGCCCGAGCTTGGTATAAATTGGTTCACAGAGACATGGGGCCGAAATCATTATTATTAGGGGAAGAAGTTCCTGAAGAAGAATTGCTGTGGCAAGATCCGATTCCTGAAGTTGACCATGAATTAATCAACGCAAGCGATATCGAAAAGCTAAAATCTACGATTCTTGATTCCGGATTATCTGTTTCAGAATTAATTTCAACAGCCTGGGCTTCGGCGTCAACTTTTCGTGGATCAGATAAACGAGGTGGAGCTAACGGCGCAAGAGTTCGTTTAGCACCACAGAAAGATTGGGAAGTAAATAATCCTGAACAATTGGCTAAAGTGTTAGAAGTTTTAGAAGGAATCAAAAGTGATTTTTCTAAAGAAGTTTCTATGGCAGACTTAATTGTTTTAGGCGGATGTGCTGCAATTGAGAAAGCAGCAAATAATGCCGGACATGATATCTCTGTTCCGTTTACTCCGGGAAGAACCGACGCTACAGCTGAACAAACGGATGTAGAATCTTTTGCATGGTTGGAACCGGCTGCTGATGGATTCCGCAATTACTTTGCTCCAAAGCATGAAACAACCGCTGAAGAAATGTTAGTAGATAAAGCACAACTTATGACACTCACTGCGCCTGAAATGACCGTGCTGGTTGGTGGAATGCGTGTTCTTGGTGCCAATTATGACGGCTCTAAAAAAGGAGTGTTCACTAATAAAGAAGGAACACTGACCAATGATTTCTTTAAGAATTTATTGAACATGAATACAACATGGCAAGCAACTACCGATAAGCAAAATGTTTTTGCCGGTAGCGACAGGAAAACCGGAGATGTTAAATGGAGCGGTACTCGTGCCGATCTGATTTTTGGTTCAAACTCAGAACTAAGAGCAATTGCAGAAGTCTACGGTACAAGCGATTCAGAAGAGAAGTTCGTAAACGACTTTGTAAAAGCTTGGGATAAAGTGATGAACTTGGATCGATTTGATTTGAGGTAGTTTACTTTCCATAAATTCACGCAATTAAAAAAACCCTTCAGAAAACTGAAGGGTTTTTTTAATTAAATAATTTCTAATGCTTTTTTGGAGCAGGAAAATAGGTTTCTTATTTGAAGAATGGAGAATAAATATAGATTCTTATAAAAAATAAAACTGTAACAAATATTTAGATAATGTCTCCTTTAACTACATGCTTATAGTTTTGTTGATATACAACTTTAACGTTGTGTGTTACATAAACATATTAGTAGTCAAATTTTAAACAAATGGGTTGGGTATTAATAGACGGCAGGTTCAACCACTTTATTAACCAGTAGTCCTAGTGAATTCCGAGTTATTTCACAGGATAAAACAATATTGATGAATATGCCTTTAAACAAAATAGGTGTTTCAGCGGGATGGACTCATGGTTTTGTAAGTAACACTTGTGTTGTGGAAGAAAGCTTTTTTGGAAATCATAAAGGCTTAAAATGTTCATATTTCGTCTCTGGTATGAAAGCATCATTTGGTGATAGTGGCTCTCCCGTATTTTTTGACTACGATACACCAGCAGGTGATGTTGAGTTAGTAGGGATATTATATGGAGTTAGGGCTAGTGAACAAAAATCGGCCTTTAGTCCTATTGCAGGTTTAGAGCAAGATTTAGGATCTTTTGATGCTAGCGACGCTCCAATTTCTGTATATATTACAGGTTTGGGTCTTGTTCAATCTACCGGAAACGAAACTTGGTATGCAAATGTTCAAGATCAAGATGGTAGTGTTAGTTATCAATGGAAAATTAAATGGAGTGGGAGTAGTAGCTATACTAATTTGGGCACAGGTTCTAGCCAAACTATTAACATCACTAATGATACTGATTTTACATTAAAGCTTATCGTTACTGATTCTTCAGATTCAGATGAAGACATACATCCAGTAACAGTTACTCTGTCTGGTTGTACACCAACTGATCCTTGTGGATTATAATATGAAAAAACTTTTCTTAGCATTATTTCTTTTTACCAACTGTGTAACAGGTTCTTCTGATGATGATCCTGTTATACAAGAATGGTATTATTTTGACCAAGCTCCGGCCCCATATGAGTTAACAGTGGAGTATGAGGAAGTAGGGAATAGTTTGGAATTGAAATTATATTTAGAGAATAAATCGGATAGCACAAGACCATTAGTTTTTGGTGGCTATGAACTTGGACAACCATATATTTTTGTAGTGTTAGATTCTGATTCTACCATCATATGGTTGGAATATGATGGAACTATAGATCTTCTAGGTGTAGTTGTACCAATAGAGCCCGGAAAACAACTCGTACATACCGCTACCTGGAAATTCGATTCAAATTATAACAGGAAAGTAAGAGCTAATGAAACATATACTATCTATGGGTATGGTAATTTTTCTTATGATTGGAATAATTCGCTTGATATAGTTGAACCTAGCGTATATATGTCTAATCCAATAGAATATATGATAGAATAAAAAAGGCTTTTCAATTGAGCGGGAGACGCCCCGACTTTTCGGGGGAACCCGCGACCCTGACCTTGGTCCCAAAGGCCCGGGATGCTCTACCAGTCGAGCTATTTAGAGTATTCATTTTCTTGGGAGTTGATGAGCTTCTCAATGAACACTCTGCTTTTTTGCTTTTTGATAAACCGCTCCCATTTCAAAGCTTCAGTTTTTGAATCAAAATTTTTAGCATATTTCAGAATCCAGGGAAGCCCTGATTTCGTTGATCTGGTTCCGCCTTGATTGTGTCGTTCCAATCTTAAATCAATACCAACAGAAGTTGAACCAATATAATAACGGTTTTTAGTTTCGCTGTATATGATATAAGTTAGATGGGCTTCCATACTATAAAATAAAAAAAGGCAACCAAATTAACTTTGATTGCCTTTATAAATGAGCGGGAGACGGGATTCGAACCCGCGACCCCGACCTTGGCAAGGTCGTGCTCTACCAGCTGAGCTACTCTCGCTTTTCAATAAAATTTCATTTCTGAAACGATTTAAATATAAGGCGGATTTGCTTTACAATTCAACCTTAATTTTGAGAATTTATCGTATAGTTTCAGGAAGCTTTTTCTTCTTCCCGCATCTTCCGGCATTTACAATTAATACCATATTCCTCACAAAGAGGATGATCAGGTGCAGAAGAAATTCGAGCTTTGCAGGGTCCTCGGCCGTGGTGGATCATCAAATGAGAAAGATCGGTCCAGTTTTCCTGAGGGAATAACGCCATCAGATCACGCTCGATCTTATCCGCATTCTTTTCATGTTTAGTTAATCCGAATCGATTTGAGAATCGTTTAACGTGCGTATCTACCACAACGCCTTCATTGATTCCAAAGGCATTTCCCAGAACCACATTTGCCGTTTTACGTGCGGCGCCACGAAGTTTTAAGAGATCATCCATATTTTGGGGGACTTCTCCATCAAACTCTTCGGTAAGAATAGTAGAAGTTTCTTTCAATGATTTGGCTTTATTTCTAAAGAAACCCGTTGTTCGAACCAATTCTTCTAATTCTTCCAGTGGAGCTTCTGACATCAATTCCGGAGTCGGATACGTTTCAAAAAGAGCCGGAGTTACTTTATTGACACGAACATCGGTGCATTGTGCACTTAAAATGGTAGCGATCAAAAGCTCAAAAGGATTGCGATGATCAAGCTCACATTCAGGATTCGGGTAATACGTATAAAGCTCTTTAAGAATTTCTTGAGCTCGTTCTTTCTGCTTTTTAGTTTTTCTTGGGAGTTTCGGCATGAATAAAATTATTTTTTAAAAACTGTGTTCGATTTTAAATATCACATAGGATAAACTCTAGCGCCATTCCTGCGCAGTCATTCGCAGTGGAATGACTCTTATTCGAGTTCAAGTTCTAAACTTAAAGATTGTACTACAGATAAGGAACTTATGTGTAATATAGTTTCTAAATTCCTGTAATGAATTTCTTCCATAAATATAAACGATCGGAACTGTACGCAATTTCTGCACTCTTCATTCTGATGTTGATCTATATTTGTAGTTTTATAGACCGACAGATCATCGCTGTGCTGGCATCTCAGATAAGTGCTGAATTAAATTTTTCAAACACTCAGGTTGGGATTTTATACGGTCCGGCTTTTTCGTTGGTTTATGCCTTTTGCGGAATATTTATGGGGAGATTGGCTGATCAATTTTCCAGAAAGTATATTATTTTATCGGGTTTGGTAATCTGGAGTTTAATGACTTTTGCGAGTGGTTTTGCCAACTCTTTTGCCTTCTTGGTTTCGGCTAGATTTGCAATCGGAATCAGCCAGTCTGCATTAAGTCCTTCGGTATATTCCTTACTAGCTGATTATTTCAGCCCAATGCATCGAGCAAGAGTCTTTTCAGTCTATGCTTCGGGAATATTTATTGGTGTGGGACTTTCTTTTTTAATTGGAGGGTCTATAGCTCAAACATATGATTGGAGAGTGGCATTAAAGATAGTTGGTTTACCGGGAATTGGACTAGCTCTTTTAGCCTTTTTCCTGCTTAAAGAACCCAAAAGGAAAAATTCAAATGATTCAACTATTCAGGGTCAGAGTTTTTTAGAAGTTTTGCTATTTATTCTAAAAAAAAGAACAGTGAGATATCACTTGATGGGATTTTCCTTACTAGCTTTAAGTGGATATACTATTCTGGCATTTATTGGAACCATTTTAACGGACGTATTCTCAGCATCAAATCTTATTAGTAAGTATGGATGGTTTATGTTTGCAACCGGAGTGAGTGTAAATCTTTCAGGTTGGGCTGCAGATAAATTGGCGATCAAGTTTGGCGATGAAAAAAGATTTGTATTGGGAATAGTGGCAGCGCTTGCCGGACTTCCTCTTTACTATTTTGGGTTATTTGCTGAAAGTGCTTTTCTTGGTTTGATGTTGATCGGGAGCGCTAACGTTATTTCTTCTTCATACAATGGGGTTGCTGCGGCACTTATTCAGGATTTTGTTGATTCAAAAATGCGTGGTGTTGCCGGATCGATCTATTTATTTGTAATTAGTATTGTAGGTTTCGGAATTGGTCCACCGGCTACGGGCTGGCTTATGGATAATATTTTTACAGGATCAAAAGGACCTTCTCAAGCAATGTTTTTTGTATTTACGATTTGTGGAGTTTCGGCCACAATTTGTTTTTTAAAAGCAATGCAAAGTTATAAATCCGATAGAGTACCAGAAGAACTGAGTTAATATTTCGCCTTAATCTCATTTGCACGAAACATTGGATCCGCTGCCTGTAAGATTTTTAAACGCAACTGATAATTATAATCGGGGTTAGATTTTAGGAAATCACGAACTGTTTTTACAGCTGATGTTGAACTATAATTTCTAAGTGTTCTGCTGGTCCACCCTGCAGGGAAAAAGATGTCCCCGGTTTGTTGAATTTCTTGTAGAAGTTCCAAACTTGGTAAGATATATTTTTCAGAATTTCCCATCCGAAGAGGATGATGAAGATTACCTAAAGCTGATAATACCCAGGATTCTGTTTCTCTCTGCTCTTCATTTTTGAGTGAATCAAAAAACTTATCTCTTACATTCTGGTCATTTGAAAGCGATGGGATTAAAAACTCAAATCTTTGTTTTCGGTCTGTATTTTGAATCCTATCCAGTTGCTGTGAAGTGATATATTCACTTTGCTCAGGTAACTTTATAGCCAGTGAGGATGCGAGTTCGATAAAATCATTTTCTGAAAGAGTTAACCCTTCAATAGTATTTTCTTTGTTCCAGATTGAATAAAGTTTAGAAAGCGCTTCATTAGAGAGGGCAAGATTACGGTAGTTATTAAAGAAGATTTTTTTTGTGCTGGATTCGTTTTGCTCGATCATTTGATTCCATAATAATTCTTCAATTTCCGAGCTTAACTCAATGCGAGACTCTTCACTTAGCAGGTTCCAGTAGATAGAATTGATATGTCCTAAAGATAGATTTAAGATCAATTGATTTTCTTCTTCCGGAACAATTTTCAATAACATCTCCAGATAAAATATCGGATCAGCGACTCCTTCAAGTACGTTCTCATAGGCATTGATCAACAATGAACCTCGTTCTATATCTTTCATATATTGCCAGTGCTTGAAAGAATTGTTGTCGAGAGGAAAGAACCCATAACCAATACCGGTTGAGTTCAAAAGCGTTGATAAGGCTTCAACTTTATTCAAACGTACAAAATTTTCTCTGTCTGTTACATCTACATCGTATCTGTAAATAATGCTATCAGCCTGTAGAGCAAATACGTTAAGTTTTTGAAGCCATAACCGATTTTCTCCCTTTGGATCTTTCTGTACTAATGTGTTGTACTTCATTTCGGTTTTTCCATAAACAGCTTTGATTGGCTTATACTCAAAATTAGGCCTGCCTGCAGTGTTTACCCAAACGTTACTCCATAAATTGAGATCAGTATTAGTTTTTTGATCCAGAATAGATATAAGGTCCGGCCAGGTAGCGTTATCAAAACTAAAGGTCGTTAAGTATTCACGGAGACCTTTTTGAAAAGACTCTTCACCAACCAGCATTTCGAGCTGTCTCATCATTATGGGAGCTTTATTGTAAATTATTGCTCCATACATAGTTCCGGCTTCATTCAAGTTCGGAAGCTGCTGACGAATAGGATTAGCTCCTTCGGTACGATCAACCGAATAAGCAGAAGGATAATGGCGGACCAAAAAATTTAACTCGTGATCAATATCAGGAAAATCGGGATTCACAATTTTTGATGCCATAAAATTAGCAAAAACTTCTTTTGTCCAAACATCATTAAACCAGTTCATAGTAACAAGATCTCCAAACCACATATGGGCTGTTTCATGTGCTATTAGGCTGGCTCTGCTCAGCAAGCGAGTGTCAGAAGGTGATTCATCTAAAAAAAGACTTGAGGCTCTATATTGGATAGCTCCCACATGTTCCATTCCACCATATTGAAAGCTTGGAATCAATGCGAAATCAAATTTCTTAAACGGATATTTTATTCCGGTATACTCTTCCAACCAGGTGAGCGAAGACGCATGAAGTTGAAAAATATCATTCAGGTTCCGTTCCACTTTTTCCTGATCGGTTTCACGATGAAGCATAGTCATTTCACGATCATTGATCGTTTTGGTGACGCGTTCAAATTCGCCTGCCACAAATGAAAATAAGTAACTGCTTATGAGATCCGATTCTTCAAATTCCCAAGTAGTTTCATTCTCTGAGGATACCATGCTTTTTACAGGAGCATTAGAAATAGCTTCCCATCCCAGCGGAGTTTTTAATGTAAGTAAATACCTTGCTTTTAGATTTGGTTGATCGAACAGTGGAAAAGCAGTTCTTGCTCTGTCAGGAACAAAAAGAGTATATAGAAATTCGTCTTTTCGATTCAGCGAGTTATCTCCCGCAATGAAACCAATCTCAATTTTATTAGAACCACTTTTTAATAGAGAAACCGGCAAGAGAATATGTTCTTTCTCAAAAATTATATTCGTTTCTGTTCCATTTACAGTAAGTGAAAGAATATGGTCGTTCTCTTCTTTGAAATCTAAAGGAAGGTCGATCAGGTTTTCTTTGAGATTGAAATCTATTGAGATATTACCTGAAATAGACTCTTCTTTTTCGGAAGGAATATCTAAGGCAAGTTCATACCTAATATCTGATAATTTGGATTTTCGGTATTCTGCAAGTTCTAAAGAAACACCGGGAGTATTTTCAACAATTCCCGAGCAATTCAAAGAAAAAGAAAAAACAAAGATCGAAAAGAAGAAAAATGAGATAGATTTCATATCAACAAAAAATAAAAATGGTTTATGGGCGGAATAATAAAAAACCTAGCCAATAAATAGGATAGGTTTAAATCTTTTTTAGCTAACTCCTGATCACCGAACAGCAACCAGAGTTATATCAAAAATTAAATTCGTATTGGGTGGGATAGGTCCCACTCCCGAAGAGCCGTATGCGTAAACCGATGGTATGTAAAGTGTAATGGAGCCGCCTTCGCCAATTTTTGGAATTCCAAGCTGCCATCCTGTAATTAAAGAACTCAACGGAAATCCAATAGCGTTATCACTTGAGTCGACAATGTCTCCGTTAAGAAAGCGACCTTCATAAGTTACAAATACATTATTGCAAAGTTCGGGAGTAACATCACTTCCCGGGTCATTGATTACAAATCTAAGTCCTGATGAATCTACCTGAGCAACAATTGAGCTATCTGCCAGATAGGTATCTAAACTGTCTATGTCTTTCTGTAGCTGAGTACTGCTTACATTTAAGTTTGGTGAAAGATCACAACCATTATCTTTATTACAGTTTGTGATTAGAATAAGAAG
This sequence comes from Balneola sp., assembly GCA_965216175.1. Classification (GTDB taxonomy): domain Bacteria; phylum Bacteroidota; class Rhodothermia; order Balneolales; family Balneolaceae; genus Balneola. The sequence continues at coordinate 2,766,188 of OZ244140.1, read as the reverse complement.
TAAAAGAGCAGGGAAAAGGAAAAGAGTTTTCAAGAATAATGAGTGGTTAATTTTTTTTGACAAGAATTAGCCTGAAGTTAAAAAAAGAGATCAATAATTACTCACTAAACTTCATTTAATGCCTCATTTAATGCTTGTAAGCTTTTCTTGGCGTCTCCGAAAAACATTTGATTTTTTTCTGTGTAAAATAGCGGGTTATCAATACCAGCGTACCCAAAACTCAAACTTCGTTTAAACACAACGGTTCGTTTTGCTTCATCAACATTAAGAATTGGCATGCCATAAATAGGGCTTCCGGGTGAAGTTTTCGCCATCGGATTTACTACATCGTTTGCTCCAATAACAAGCACTACATCTGTAGTTGCAAATTCAGGATTTATCTGATCCATATCATAAAGCTGATCATATGGTACATCGGCTTCGGCGAGCAACACATTCATATGACCGGGCATTCTTCCGGCCACGGGGTGAATTCCATATTTAACTTGAACGCCTCGTTCTTCTAGTTTTGTAGCCACTTCTTTAATCATATGTTGAGCTTGAGCAACCGCTAGTCCATACCCCGGAACAATCACTACTTTTGAAGCATAGGCAACTTGAATAGCAAGATCAGAAGCAGAAGTTTCACGAACAGTTTTATCACCATCTGAACCTGTACTTCCGGATACTGAGCTATCACCTCCAAAACTTCCGAATACAACATTAAAGAGCGATCTGTTCATAGCTTTACACATAATCTGTGTAAGGATCAATCCTGCAGCGCCAACCAAAGCTCCTGAAACGATCAGTAAGTTATTGCCAAGAACAAAGCCTGCCATTGATGCAGCAAGGCCTGAATAAGAATTGAGAAGTGAAATAACAACGGGCATATCAGCACCACCGATTGGGATTACCGAAGTGATTCCTATTAGTAATGATAAGCCAAGTATAATCCAAAAAATAGTTTGATTCGCAGGATCAAAAGTAAAAACTCCGATCAGTGCCACTACTCCGATCATAGAACCAATATTTATAATATTCAATCCGGGGAAAGTAATCGCATTGCCTGAAATGAAGCCCTTGAGTTTTCCAAAGGCAACAAAGCTACCGGTTAAAGTAAGTGCCCCAATGAAAATGCTTAAGCCAGTAGTAACTAATCCTGGTGAACTTATTAATGCGGGATCACTGTATCGGCTTAGTTCTCCCCAAGCCACTAAGGCCGAAGCACCACCACCAAAGCCATTAAATACTGCAACTAATTCAGGCATGGCAGTCATAGCGACTTTTTTGGCAAGTACAACACCAATCAAACCACCAACAAGTACTCCTGCAATGATCCATTCAAATGAAACAATTTGTTGATCAAACAGAGTGACAATAATTCCGGTCAACATACCAATTGCAGCAAGTTGATTTCCTTTTCTTGCAGTTGCAGGCGAACCGAGGAGTTTCAATCCGCGAATGAAGAAAGCTGTTGCAACAAGATAGATCAGTTGAATAGTGTCTGGTAAATAGGAAGCGATATATTCGGGGAGAAACTGGCTCATTTTTTATCTCCTTTTTTCTTAAACATCTCGAGCATTCTATCAGTTACCATAAAGCCACCTACAACATTTATAGTTGCAAAAATTATTGCAACAACGCCAAGAATTTGGGTCATCAAACCACCATCTGACCCTGAAACTATCAATGCCCCGACGATGGTAATCCCGGAAATTGCATTTGCTCCGGACATCAGTGGAGTATGTAAAGTTGGAGGCACTTTCGAAATCAACTCAAAGCCGATAAAACAGGCTAGCACGAAAATGAATAATGAAAAAATGAGTATAGACATATTGAATGAATTAGGAATATTTGAATTAGGAATATGCAAGCTATTCCTAATTCGTAATTCAGTTATTCTTAATTAATGGAGAAATAATTTCGCCGTTGTGGGTAATGGTTGTATTCAGAATAATTTCGTCATCAAAGTTGAAATTAGGTTTTCCTTCTTCAATTAATAAGTTTAAAAGCGCAAGCATATTTTTGGCATATAAAATACTTGCGTGGTTAGCTAATTGGCTTGGAAGATTGATCGGTCCAATGATCTTTACTTCATTAACAATTTGAGTAGTGCCTGCTTTTGTAAGCTCGCAATTCCCACCATTTTCAGCAGCCAGATCAACAATGACAGAGCCGGGTTTCATATCTGCGACCATTTCTTTGGTAATAAGAAGCGGTGCAGGACGTCCGGGAATCAAAGCTGTTGTAATTATGACATCAGATTTTTTTGCATGCTGATGGATAAGTTCTCTTTGTTTCAATTTATCCTCATCAGTCAATTCTTTAGCATAGCCACCTTTAGTTTCAGTTTCTTCATCAGATAATTCAACTTCGATAAATTTAGCACCTAAGCTTTGAACTTGCTCTTTAACTGCAGATCGTACATCAAAAGCTTCTACAACAGCGCCTAATTTGCGGCAAGTAGCGATGGCTTGTAATCCGGCAACTCCGGCACCAAGTATCAGTGCTTTAGATGGCGGAATAGTGCCGGCTGCGGTCATCATCATCGGAAAGTATTTGTCCAGTTCATTTGCTGCAATTAAAGAAGCTTTGTAACCGGCAATTGAACTCATAGATGAAAGAGCATCCATGTTCTGAGCTCTTGAAATTCTTGGAATGGCATCCATCCCTAAAGAAGAAATACTTAGTTCTTTTAGTTTTCCAATTAATTCCGGATTCTGGATTCCCCAGATAAAACAAATTAAAACAGCTCCTTTTTTTAGCTTGGCAAGATCTTCATCAGCAGGCGTTTGAACCGCAAGAAGAATATCTGCTTGAGAAAGTAATTCATCTTTGGAAGAGATTATCTTAGCGCCGGATTCTTCATAAGCTTTATTTAAAAAATTTGAAGCGAGCCCGGCATTCGATTCAACCCATACTTCAAGGTCATGCTTAAGCAACTGAGAAGCTACTTCAGGGCTTAAAGCAACTCTATGTTCATGTTCAGAAGTTTCCTTAATTACTGCAACGATCAATGAGGCCTCCACAATTTAGTGTTTCATAACATAATGAAATGAAAGGATAGTGCAAATAGATGTAGAAGCGCTTTCTTAGCGAAATAAGATAAAAGCTATATCCTATATAGAAACATTCGAGCAATTAGGAGCTCTATTTTTTGTACTTTTGAACTGATCAAAAAATTAAGACATCATTTACAATGGAAGACATCGCCGGAAAAACGTTTAAAGTAGTAATTGTAGGAAGTGGTCCTGCAGGATTAACAGCCGCCTTATATGCTGCAAGAGCTGATCTAAGTCCGATCGTATTTGAAGGACCGGAGCCCGGAGGACAACTTATGACTACAACCGATGTCGAAAATTTTCCTGGATATCCTGACGGAGTTATGGGACCACAAATGATGGACGATTTCCGCCAACAAGCAACTAAATTTGGTGCGGATTGCCGATACGGATTTGTAACTGATATCGATTTTGAATCTCAACCATACAAAATGGTGATTGATGAGAAAACAGAGATCAAAGCACATACTATTATTATTTCTACAGGAGCTTCAGCAATGTGGTTGGGTTTAGAAAGTGAGACAAGATTGCGCGGAAAAGGTGTTTCAGCTTGTGCAACTTGTGACGGTGCTTTCTTTAGAAATGAACATGTGGTAATTGTTGGAGGTGGTGATACAGCGATGGAAGAAGCTACTTTCTTGACTAAATTTGCAAGCAAAGTTACTGTTGTTCACAGAAGAGATGAATTGCGTGCATCCAAAGCGATGCAAGCCCGAGCTTTTGAAAGCGAAAAAATCGAATTCATGTGGGATAGTGAGATTGAAGAAATTCTTGGAGAACAAGTAGTACAGGGAGTAAATATAAAAAATAGAAATACAGGCGAAGTTACAACATTGGATGATGTGACCGGAGTATTTATCGCTATTGGTCATAAACCAAATACAGATCTTTTTAAAGACGTGATTTCTATGGATGACGTAGGATACATTCAAACTAAAGGGCAAACTACAAAAACAGATCTTCCGGGTATTTTTGCTTGTGGAGATGCCATGGATTCTTTCTACCGACAGGCTGTAACTGCTGCGGGAACAGGATGCAAAGCAGCATTAGATGCTGAACATTATTTAAGTAACGAACTTAGCAAAGAAGCGATCGCTGAAGAGCACTGGAAATAGACATTCATGAAAGAAGCTCTTCAGGTAATTCTAAAAGAAGCAGGAATTGAGCAAGCTTTAATTGAAGAAATTCAGAAAGTCGGAGTCTCAAAAAAGGCAGAATCGGGAGGAATTGTAATTACACCCGGAAGTACATCTATGTACATGCCTTTTGTTATTGAAGGATTGTTAAGTGTAGTGCGTCAGGATAAGGATGGAAACGAAATCCTACTCTATTACTTAGAAGGTGGCGAAACATGTGCTATGTCGCTGGCTTGTTGTATAGAAGGAAAAAAGAATGATTTTAAAGTAACAGCGGAGGACGATTCCATTTTGTGGATGGTTCCCATGAATTACCTGGATCAATGGATTCAAAACTATAAATCATTCAGAAAGTATGTTTTTAGTTCATATCAGATTAGGTTTGATGAACTTCTGGAAACCATAGACAGTATCACCTTCCTCAAATTATATGAGCGTTTATACAAATATCTTTTAGATAAGAAACAGGCTACAAAATCCTATGAGATTAAGATGTCTCATGAACAAATTGCCTTACACCTGAATACTTCCAGAGTTGTTGTATCCCGCCTTTTAAAACAACTCGAAAACGAAGGCAAAATCGAGATTGAGAGAAATAAGATTTCTATTTTATAAACTTGATAGACAGTTTGTAACTAATGTTACATAGTGTGACTTACAAAAAGCCGATCTTAATCACACAAAGTTAAACCAAAAGATATTAATGGAATTGATCGAATTTTTAAGACAACCTTGGCCATGGTATGTAGCAGGGCCTTTAATTGGACTAATAGTACCGATGTTATTAATAGCAGGTGGTAAACTTTTCGGAGTTTCCGCAAATTTGAGACATGCCTGTGCTGCTTGTGTTCCCGGAGACATTGAATTTTTTAAATACGATTGGAAGAAATCAGGTAAATGGAACATGGTTTTTGTTGTTGGAACTGTGCTGGGAGGTTTTATCGGAGGTTGGCTCTTAAGTAATCCCGAAGCGATAAATATATCGTCTCAAACTGTAGCGGATTTAAAAAATCTGGGTATTTCAGATTACTCCGGAATGTTACCTTCTGATGTATTTAATTGGGAAAACCTGGCAAGTATTCAGGGAATCACCTTGATGGTAGTAGGAGGATTTTTAGTTGGTTTCGGTGCCAAGTACGCAGGAGGATGTACATCCGGACACGCAATAAGTGGACTGGCCGATCTTCAACTGGCATCGCTACTGGCTGTAATCGGATTTTTTGCAGGCGGTTTAATCATAACATATCTGGTTTACCCGGTTCTATTTTAATTATCGAAATCATGAAGAATTATATAAAGTATTTATTAGCAGGAATTTTCTTTGGAATCGTATTGATCAAATCAGAAGTAGTTTCCTGGTTTAGAATTCAGGAAATGTTCCGATTCGATTCTTTCCACATGTATGGAATAATCGGCTTAGGAGTTTTGGTAGCTATGATTTCTATCCAAATCATAAAAAATTGGAATGTCAAAGACGTGGAAGGAAATGCGATAACAATCCCTCCTAAGGATCCAAAGCAAATTACCAGATATTTAGTAGGCGGTACGCTATTCGGTTTTGGATGGGCATTAACAGGAGCCTGTCCGGGACCTTTGTTCACTCTTGCTGGAGCAGGCTACAGCATTATCATAGTACCCATAGTAAGCGCTGTATTTGGTACCTGGGTATATGGAAAATTAAGACCCGAATTGCCTCATTAGAATTTTAAAAAGAAAAATGAAGAGATATGTATTTCAAACAAATATTCGACAAAAAACTAGCTCAGTACGCATACATAATCGGTTGCCAAAAAAGTGGAGACGCGGTTGTGATAGATCCCATGAGAGATATCGATCAGTATGAAAAAATTGCTTCTTCGGAAGGATTGAAAATTACGCATGCTGCAGACACTCACATCCATGCCGATTACGTATCAGGACTAAAAGAGTTCGCTGAAAAAGGAGTAAAAGTTATTGCTTCTGATGAAGGAGACGAGAATTGGAAATATGAATGGCTGAAAGGAAGTGATTACAAATTTGAATTGGTAAAAGATGGCGACACTTTTTCAATAGGCAATATAAAGTTTGATGTGGTTCACACTCCGGGACACACTCCCGAATCGGTTAGTTTTTTGGTTACCGATGGTGCAGCCACCGATGAACCAATGGGGATATTAACGGGTGACTTTGTATTTGTAGGAGATGTAGGGCGACCAGATTTACTAGAAACAGCCGCGGGAGAAAAAGGAGCGATGCGACCATCAGCAGAATCCTTATATAAATCAGTAGAAGAATTCAAAAAGCTTCCCGAATATCTGCAAGTGTGGCCGGCGCATGGTTCAGGAAGTGCTTGTGGCAAAGCCTTAGGAGCTGTTCCTGAATCTACGGTAGGGTACGAAACTCGTTTTAGTCCTGCATTTAAAGCAGCTAAGAATGAAGATAATTTCGTTGAGTTTATTTTAGATGGACAGCCGGAACCTCCTCTTTATTTTGCACGAATGAAGAAACTGAACAAAATAGGACCGGCTATTTTAGGAAGCCCAATCTCTATGCCGGAAAGAGTTTCCATAGAAGAAGTTGCAAATGATAATGCCACGATTATTGATAGCCGGAAAAAGCATGAGTTTATGAAAGATCATTTGAAGGATTCTATCATGGCTTCATTTGATAAGAATTTTAATACCATAGCCGGTTCTTTTGTAGATGGGGAAGATGAGTTTTATTTGATCATAGATGAATTAAATCTGGAAGAAGCAATGCGTGATTTGGTTCGCGTTGGATTGGATAACTGCAAAGGTTTTGCAACTATAACAGATCTTGAAAATTGGGATGGAGAAAAAACATCGATAAAAAGAACAGATTTTGATGGACTAAATAAACTCGTAGAAGAATCCAATGTTCAGGTTCTTGATGTAAGAAAAGCAACAGAATATGCAGAGGGGAATGTTCCGAATGCTATCAACATTGCACATACACGTTTGGCTGCAAATCTGGATAAACTGCCCAAAGACAAAACATTAGCTGTTCATTGCGGAAGTGGTCAACGGGCATCTTATTCTGTATCGCTGTTAAAGAAAGAAGGCTTTGATGTAGTTTGGGTGGATGACTTTTTCAAGAACCGGAAGTCCGACGAGGTAGCTTGATGATCTTAGCCTGGATTGGAGCGTTGCTTGTAGGCCTTTCCTTAGGCTTGATGGGTTCAGGAGGATCAATTCTTACGGTTCCCGTTTTGATTTACTTAGCTGGTGAACAGGAAAAAGTGGCAATTGCTGAATCTTTAGGAATAGTTGGTTCGATCAGTTTTGCAGGGGCAATTCCGTATGCTTTTAAAAAAGAAGTACATTGGCGAAGCGTAATTCTTTTTGGTTTACCCGGGATGGCAGGGACGTACGGAGGGGCAATAATTGCCGGATTTGTATCAGGAACCTTTCAGCTTATTTTATTTGCTGTAGTGATGTTACTTGCAGCAGGTTTAATGTTCAGAAACAAAAAAGTAGAAAGCGAGACCGTCGACTCTGAGAAAAACCAACGATGGTGGATTATTGCTATAGAAGGACTTTTTGTAGGAGTATTAACCGGACTTGTAGGCGTAGGCGGAGGGTTTCTGATTGTTCCTGCCTTGGTTTTATTAGGTGGTTTACCCATGCATTTGGCTATAGGAACCAGTTTAGTAATTATTGCCATGAAAAGTTTTAGCGGATTCTTTAAATACATAGATGTGCTTGAGGATTTAAACTTGTCAATAAATTGGGAGTTAGTTCTGATTTTTAGTTTAATTGGTGCGGTAGGTAGTTTTGCAGGTAAGGCAATCGGTTCAAGGATATCCGGTGAAAAACTAAAAAGAGGATTTGCAATCTTTCTTCTTTTTATGGGAGCTTATATCATTTATATGAACATTTAACTCTAAATAATAACTTATGATGAAAAAAATAATTCCGATCCTTTTGGTGGGAGTAATTTTAGCAGGAACTTATGCTTTGATATATTTCCAAAAAGAAAGAGAGCTTCATTCCATTTCACCCGAGCAAGCTGTTGAAAACAGAGTAGAAACCGAAGGTGTTATTATCGATGTTCGCACCAAAGGTGAATATGATAATGGAAATTTAAAGGATGCACGCGTAGGATATAATTTTTCATCAGGAGAGTTTGAAGAAAAGTTAGATTCTCTCGACAAGAGCAAAACCTACTACCTGTATTGTGCATCAGGTAACCGAAGTGGAAAAGCTGCACAACTAATGAAAGAGAGAGGCTTTGAAAAAGTCCATAATCTGGGTGGATATAACGATCTTATAGAATCGGGTTTCGAGAAAAGCGACTCATCTAACTAAGCAATATGCAAGCTCTATTAAATCTTTTAGAACAGACTCAGACTATTGTAGCGGTTTCAGGATTGGTATTACTACTCTTGTATGAGCATGCACATCCATTCTTTGATTTTTTCAAGGATAAAGGAAAATTGAGATGGAAACACCTGTTCAGGAACGCATCCTTGGGGCTGGTTAATGCAGCTGTAACATCGTTGGTTTTTGTAGGAATTTGGTTGTGGGCTTCAAACTGGGCTACTACAAATAATTTCGGAATTCTTAATTGGCTTAATTTGCCCTATTGGCCACATGTAATCGGTGCTGTTTTGTTGATGGATACCTGGACCTATTTCTGGCATGTGATGAATCACAGAATTCCTTTTTTCTGGAAATTCCATCGTGTTCACCATTCCGATCCGAATATGGATGTAACAACGGCTAATCGATTTCATACGGGAGAGATCATCTTCTCATCTATACTAAGAACCGGAATCATTCTGCTGATTGGATTACATATTTGGGAGCTTTTGGTATACGAAATTATGTTGGTGATCGTAGTACAATTTCATCATGCTAATATCGGCGTTCCGGAAAAACTAGATAAGTTTTTGAGGATATTTATAGTCACCCCTGCAATGCATAAAGTGCATCATTCCCGAAAACAATCAGAAACTGACTCCAACTATACATCATTATTTTCTTTTTGGGACAGAATTTGTAAAACCTTTAATATTAACGAAGATCCACATTCCATAAATATTGGATTAGATGATTTTGATGACGAAGAAGATCAAAAGGTGAAAGGTCTGTTTTGGATGCCTTTTAGGAAAAAAGAATCAGATTAGCTTTAGATTTTATAATATTAAGCTTTAAGAGAATAGAAATTTCAAAAACTTCTACATATGAGAATAGTACAATTACTATTAATAGGCTTATTTCTGATTAGTTGTTCAGAGAAAAAATCAGACTTAGGCAATGGACTATTTACCTTTACTGAACCGCAACAGATTGAACAGAGAGAAATAAAAGACCTAAATACTTTAGATTCATTAAATCTCGATTCTTTGGGTTTATTTACTCCAAGAGTATTAGTAAAGGTGAAAAAAGGATTGGTTTTTTTGGATAGAACAAGCCGCACTATAGTTCAAACTGATAATGACCTTAGAATCCTAAATACGTTTGAGATTCCTGAGGGAAGAGGTCCGGGTGAACTAGGTCTAGTTCGACGTTTTGATGAAAAAGATGGAAAGATAGCATTCATTGATAATGGGTTAAAAAAACTTACACTCTATTCTCTGGAGGGTAAATTTTTGAACGATTTGAAGGTTTCGGGATTCCCACTTATAGAATTGGTTGAAATAATTAATAGTGATGAATATTTGATAGCATCTACTTTCGCAACAGACAGCCTTTATCATTTGATTGATTCAAAAGGTAATATTCTGAAGAGGATTCAATCTAGTAAGCAAGTTGATAATCCTATGATGTTTACTGCGCAGCTAAAAGTGTCGGGAAATAATCTCTACATGGCGGGGTATTCGGAACCTGTTATAAAGAAATATAGTCTTGAGAACGGGTCATTGATATATTCTAAAGAAATGATTGATAGTTATGAAACTACTGAAAACTATATGTCATTTAGTAACGGGGCAGGTTTTACTGATGAAGCAATTTATGGTAGCATGGCTATTGCGATAGAAAACGGATTTTTTTATTCGGCAAGACATCATAATGGGAAGAAGGGTTATAAGTTCCTTGATGTATACAGCGAAGATTTTGGTGAGTATGAGTTCAGCTATTTGTTGGATAATTATATTAATAACGAATCTATAGCTGTTGATGATGATCATCTGTATACTATAGAAACTAATTCTAAAGGCGAAAATCTACTAATGAAATATGCATTTTGAAAGCGTAGAACTTAGTACAGTTAAACCGAAATGAGACTTAAAATCCCACCTGTTTTGGTATTTGGGGTAACTGCATTGTTGATGTGGGTTATTTCTAACCAAATATCGATGGAGATTCTCGAGTTTTCTGTTAACCGATGGATAGTTTATTCTTTGGGATCGATTGGAGTTATTTTAGGAATCTTGGGAGTTGTTCAATTTTCCGTTAGTAAAACTACAGTCAACCCTCATAAACCGGAAAACTCTTCATCAGTAGTTAAAAATGGGGTTTATAAATATACCAGAAACCCGATGTATTTTGGATTGCTGATAGTGTTAATTGCCTGTGCAATGTATTTCGGGAGTGGTTATTCTTTTCTGATGATCCCGATATTTATCTGGTATATGAATACCTATCAAATAAAACCCGAAGAAGAGATCTTAATTCAATTATTCGGAGATGAGTATAAAGAATATCAGCAAAAAGTAAGGCGTTGGATCTGAATCACGAGATTAGAAGAAGGCGCTTGTTCTAAGACTAAAAGAAAAGCATCATCATTAATCTATATTTTTACTCTCATTGTATAGGTAGCGAACAAAAAAGTAGGTAAGAATACTTGGAGCTAATCCTTTAGCGAATTGAAAAACCAAATTCAGCCATTCATTTGCTATTGGAATCATAGAAGATTGATAAAGAAGTAGTTCACCGAAAGGCTGATTATCCAGAAAAAGAGTAGAACAAAAATTCCAGGCGATGTGAAATCCTAATGCGAGAAAGATAGAATTTGTTTTAAAATAAGAATAAGCCCAAACAGCTCCTGTAGTTCCAGTAATAATAAAGATGTAAACCATCGGAACGATACCAGAACCAAACATTCCATAGGAAAACCAATGATAAATCCCGAAAATAATGGCGGATGTCAGGATTGCAACTCTATTAGAGAATCTACCTGCAAGAATATAAAGTATAGCTCCCCGAAAAATCAGATCTTCGGTTAATGCAGATTTAGTATGATACCAAAGTGAGCGAGCTAAGTAAGAAAGCTCAAAATTTTTATTGAATTCCCATTCGATTTTGAGAATAAATGTCTCGGCCAGAATTAAAAAACTATGAAGAACAACAATGAACCCAAAACCAAGTAGTAACTGCAGGATTCTTTTAGATAGGGGAGTGAACCCAAGAACAGAGAGATTCTTTTTTTCGAAGAAAAATAAAAGGAGCCAGGAGGCTCCTAAAATTATAAGTATTCCGATCACGTATTAGCTAATCTGAATTTATTTCTTCTTTTTTTTGCCTACGGTTTTTTCTTCCTTCCCTTCTTTTTCCTCAGCTTTAGCTTCTTCAGTATTTTCTTCTTCCTCGTCATCATCTTCGGTGATTTCGATAACTTCGGCATCCACTGAATAATCGTCATCTTCAGGATCTACTTCTTTTTCTACTAAGATCTGGTAGTCGTTGATGAACATGGCGAACATCCCAATCGCAGAAATAACAGGAGCCATTGCACCAACCAAAGCAGCGCCACCTACGCCAAAAGCCAGTTGGGTTTGGAATACAACTTCGCCTTCTTTGTTCTTGATGATCAATTTTCGGGCACTTCCTTCCTTGATCAATTCGCGGATTGAACTTATCACTTCATTCACTCCGCCTTGAATCTCTTCATACACGCGCTTAGCCTTTGATTTTGCTTCTTCTTTCTTCATGGTATGTGTGATTTATGAAAATTTTTGTAAGGAATAGCTTCCGAACTTGTCTTACTACGCATAACAATAAAAAAAGATTCGGAATAATAATATGCTAGCCAGAGTATTTTGTGCATCCACCGTAGGTGTTGATGCGCGCATCATAGACGTAGAAACTCACCATACTAATGGAATGCCAAAGTTCTTTTTGGTAGGATTGCCGGACAGAGCTGTGAGCGAATCCCGAGACCGTGTTGAAGCAGCGATCCGAAACACTGGCTCTTATTATCCATTGGGAAGAATTACGGTAAATCTTGCCCCGGCAGATTTGCCCAAAGAAGGAAATGCTTTTGACCTTCCAATCGCGATTGGATTGCTTCGAATGTCGGGACAGATCTATACAGAGAAGCTGGAAGAAACCGTGATGTTGGGGGAATTATCTTTGGATGGAAAAATTCGTCCAATTAAAGGAGTGCTTCCGGTTGCAGTAGAAGCAAAGAAGCAGGGATTTAAATATTTGGTAGTTCCCAAAGAAAATGGAGCCGAAGCAGCAGTTGTGGAAGGAATTGAAATATTTGCATTCGATCATGTAAATCAGGTAAAAGACTGGCTGGAAAATCGAGGATCTATGGATCCATTAGAAGTAGATGTGAAATCTTATTTCAACCAAAACGGACAATCTAAGATCATGGATTTCTGTGATGTTCGTGGGCAAGAAAATGTGAAAAGAGGATTAGAAATTGCCGCGGCCGGTGGACATAATGCTATTATGGTCGGCCCTCCCGGCTCCGGTAAAACAATGATGGCAAGACGAATTCCAACAATTCTGCCACCACTTTCTTTAGAAGAAGCGTTGGAAACTACAAAAATCCATTCTGTGTCGGGGATTCTGGATGGAGGAAAAGCGCTGATCACTTCACGGCCGTTTCGGGCTCCGCATCATACTGTTTCTGATGTAGCTTTGGTGGGAGGAGGAAGTATCCCCATGCCGGGGGAAATTTCAATGTCACATAACGGAGTTCTGTTTCTGGATGAACTTCCTGAATTCAAACGAAGTGCGTTGGAAGTAATGCGTCAGCCGTTAGAAGATGGTTTCGTTTCTATTTCCAGAGCCAGAATGAGCGTGACTTATCCAAGCAGAGTGATGTTGGTTGCTTCCATGAATCCTTCGCCGTCTGGTGATTGGTATGATGCTCAGGACATGAACGGTGCTTCTTCGCTGGCAATGCAACGATATCTGGGTAAAATAAGCGGACCACTTTTAGACCGAATCGATTTACATATAGAAGTGAATAAAGTGAGTTACGATGAGCTTTCTGGAAAAGCGAAAGGAGAATCATCAGAAGATATAAGAAGCCGAGTAGTTAAAGCCAGGAATGTTCAGACTAAGCGATTCTTTGGATTAAAATCGGTGTATTCAAATGCTCAAATGAATACAAGAATGGTTCGGAAAGTGTGCAAGCTGGATGAAGCAAGTTCAGAAATCTTAAAGAAAGCGATTACTTCATTAGGACTTTCCGCACGAGCGTACGATCGAATTCTGAAAGTATCCAGAACTATATCAGATTTAGATCATTCCGAGAACATCCAATCGAACCACATAGCAGAAGCGATACAATACAGAAGCCTGGATAGAGAAGGGTGGCTGGGGTGAGGAATAATGAACAGTAGAACTTTGAACAAGGAACTTCGAATGCTATGAACAAAAATAAGCATGATTTACAAAATAGATTATTGGACTTTTCTGTATCAATTTTAACTATTGTTGAGAAACTACCAAAGAATTATGCAGGAATACATTTTGCAAAACAATTGGTGAGATGTGGAACTGCACCGGCTTTTCACCATTCTGAGGCTCAGAGTGCAGAATCAAGAAGAGATTTTATTCATAAAATGAAAATTGGAGTAAAAGAGCTAAGAGAAACTTTTATGAACTTGAAAATCATCTATAAAAAGCCCCTGCTGAAGAATGAATTGGTAAAAATGACAATTATTGAATGTAATGAGCTTATATCGATTTTTGTAAAAAGCATCCAAACAGCAAAAAAGAATTTGAATTAAAATGAAAAAATATAATTTCCTCTGTTCCTCTGTTCCTCTGTTCCTCTGTTCCTCTGTTCCTCTGTTCCTCTGTTCCTCTGTTCCTCTGTTCCTCTGTTCAAAGAGTTCACATGTTCATGCGGTGCAAAAGAGGAAACATTTTCATGTATTTAATAGTTAAGGGATATAATAGTAATGTGTACTAAAGAAAACAAGAATGAGAAAGGAGGCAGTTATGAGAAGTGAAAGATATACCTATTCGAAAAGTGGACTTGTGTTTACGCTGCCAATTTTGATCATCATTATTTATTTTCTGTTAACCATCTAATAGTTGATTTCAGTTAATTAAATAGATAAGCTTTCAGCCCGTTTAATTTCTTAAAACAAAGTGCTGAACCCTTGCCAATTTTTGCAGAAATAGTATTTCCAACCGCTGTTCGGCAGTCATTTACTTATGAAGTACCAACTCAATTTCGAAAAGAAATAGAAGCTGGAGTTCGTGTTTGGGTTCCGTTTCGATCTCATTTTGCCATAGGAGTTGTTGTTCAACTTCATGACAAAAAACCCGAATTCAAAACGAAAGCAATAAGAAAGGTTCTGGATTCTAAGCCGATCTTATCTCAGGAAATGCTTAAGCTCACAGAATGGATTCATCGTTTTTATTTCTGTAGCTGGGGAGAAGTGATACAGGCAGCGCTCCCTGCAGGATTGAATTTTATATCCAGAAAGAGATTAAAAGTAGGTGAATCAGAAGGCTTGGGACTAAGGACAGCGGCTGAAATTGAAATACTTAATGATGTTAAAGCTGATGAATCTCTGACTCTTGATTCTGCAAAAAAGAAGTATAAGGGAACCTCTTTAAATAAGGTTTTTAAAAAACTTTTGAAGTCAGGTGCTTTGGAAGTTTGGGAAGAACCCGACATCAAAGTTACGACCAAAACCGAAAGAGCCTGGGATTGGTCAGATAAAAAAAATACAGAATCAGCTAAGGAGTTTTTAAAAGAACAAGAGAAAAGTTATAAATGGATAGAAGCATTGGAGGTGTTTACGGAAGAAAAGACTCCAATCAGAAATTCAGATACGGAAAAGCTTGGAATCACTTCTTATACCATCAATAAGCTGAAAGAAGAAAACTGGATTCAGCCTGTAGAAGTTAAATCGAAGCCGGAAAGGCTTGATCTGGACTTTGAACCAGATTCAATAAAACAATTGAACGAAGAACAAAAATCCGCTTTCGAAATAATAGCTAGAAGTATTGCTGAAAATAAATTTTCCAACTTTTTACTGAAAGGAATTACAGGAAGCGGTAAAACAGAAGTATACATACATGCATTAAAACAAGTGTTGGAAAACGGGAAAGGTGGAATTGTATTGGTTCCGGAAATAGCGCTGACTCCTCAAACAGTTGCACGATTTTACAGGATATTTGGGGAGGAAATAGCAGTGCTTCATAGCAGAATGACACAAAGAGAAAGACTTGATTCGTGGAGAAAACTTCAATCAGGAGATAAGAAAATAGCTATAGGCCCAAGATCAGCGATTTTTTCACCCGTTCAGAATCTTGGGATTATAATTTTAGATGAAGAGCATGATAATTCCTATAAACAGATTGATCCGGCGCCAAGATATCATGCCAGAGAAGTAGCAATTATGAGAGCCAGCATGACAAAGTCAGTAGTTATAATGGGATCTGCAACTCCAAGTATGCAAGCTCTGGAAATGACTTCAAAAGGGAAAGCCGACTTAGAATTACTCACCAAAAGGCATGAAGAAGCTAAACTCCCGGAAGTAGAAATTCTGGACCTGAAACAATACACCGGAGCGATGAAAGGTGAATTGGCGGTTCCCTTATTTATGGCAATTCAGGAAGCACTGGATAAAAATGAACAAATTATTCTGCTTTACAATCGTCGCGGGTTTGCAAATTACTTACAGTGCGAAACTTGTGGGCATATTCCTCAAAGCCCTGAATGTTCGGTAAGTCTCACCTATCACAAAAGAAAAAATCAATTGATTTGTCACTATTCGGGATATTCAAGAAAAGCAGATACCAACTGTGAAAAATGTGGCTCTGAGTTTTTATCCGAGCAAGGATCAGGGACTCAAAAGATTGAAGAGCAGCTTGAAGAATTATTCCCCGAAGCTAAAGTACTTCGATTTGATCGAGATTCAACATCACGTAAAGGAGCGCACGAAAAAATATTAGATTCATTCGGTGCTGGTGAGGCTGATATTCTGATCGGAACCCAATTGGTTGCCAAAGGCTTAGACTTTCCAAATGTAACGGTTGTAGGAGTAACCGATGCAGATACTGAGTTAGCTTTTCCATCTTTTCAATCTTCTGAAAGAATGTTCCAACTACTAAGCCAAGTTGCAGGAAGATCCGGGAGAGGAAGTAAGCCGGGGAAAGTATTTATTCAAACTCGTCAACCGGAAAACGAAGCATTGAAATTTGCTCAGAAACACGATTACGACGGATTTGCAAAATCTGAGCTGGACTTCAGAAAGACGCTGAATTATCCGCCGTATTCCAGATTGGTTAAATTTGTGTTGAAAGGTAAAAATGAAAGTCAGGTTCGGGTATCTGCATTTAAATTAAAGTCGGTTGTAGAAAGAGTGGTTCCGGATTTTGATTCATTAGGGCCTTCACCTGGTGCTATTGCCTGGATGAATCAATATTATTTGTGGGAGGTTATGGTGAAGTTGCCTACAGAAAAAGGAGGGAATTTCATGGAAAGATTATTAGGTAAGGTAATGGAAGTGTACGAATCCGAGTCTGACATCAGTACAAATGTTGTTCGGGTAAATATAAATGTGGAAGCAATTCGGTGATGTTAACCACAGAGGGCACAGAGTTTTTAGGGTTAATAGCCGTAGTCATCCCAAAGAACGGAGGCATCTCTCGATATTTGTTTAGTGTCTAGTGATTTAATATCAGTTTCTTCATTGATACACTTTAGTAATTCAATCTTAGAATTATCAAACCCGCCTAATCTGTAGTAACTTTCTGCTTTAAGTAAATGAGGAGCTAATAAATCCGGATAATAAAAAAGTACTCTATCAGCTTTTTCTAAAGCTTTTTTAAATTTACCAGCCTGATTATAAACCACGCCTGGAATTATTATTATGTACAAGTGCCGCCCCATAATGGAAATACAACTCTCCATATTCAATATATTTTAAACTTTTTTCAAAGTATGGGATGGACAATGAGAACATAGCTGTTTTAGAATAATCAATCCCTTTTTTCCAGTAGTATCTTCCCAGAATATTTTTATAAACTGCAAAAGACGAAAAAATCATTAGCACAATTAAAAAGGGGGTAGTTATGTACGTCTTAAGTTTAATTTGAAAAATCTTTTTTCTATTAGACAAACCAACTAAAAAAAAGAAAAGGACTAATTGAGGCGTGAAATGAAAGATACTGTCGATCAATGCATGTACTACAAGTATTGCACTCAACCCCAATAGAATCAAATCGTCTTCACTTTTACCGTTCTTTAAATTGCTGAACAAATTCACAAAGTGAGAAATGGTTATAGCAATAAATATTCCTCCGCCAATAATTCCTCCTTCTATAAAACCTTGAAGAAATTCATTGTGCGGGCTTCTGATAAATGCAGCTTTTGAAAATGGAAAGTCAGGATTTTCTGTCAGCAATCGTCCCTGATAATCCAAAAATTCATTCCCAAAATTTCCGATTCCAATACCCGTGAGAAAATTGTCTTTCAGCATTTGAAGGCTTATTTGCCAGATATATAACCGACCTGTTGTGGAATTGATATCAATTAGAGAAAGCAGGAATCCTGCAATAAGAATAAAGATTCCTATAGAAACATAAGAAAGAATAGTTCCTTTTCTTCTTACCAAATAAATAACCACCTATAGCAGCAACATCTCTATAGGAATAATTCATAGTCATCACATTATGCACGTTGTATCTATTTCTTTTATCATTATGTTTTACTTGACCTCTATCATATCCTGCATCCATGAGAAAGGATTCAGTCCCCTTATAAAATAGTAGTTGTAGCTGGTCAGGTTGTTCATGACCTTCACCAGAAGTTTTTGCATAACTTTTCTCGCCATTCATAAGGACAAAAGTGTTCAAATCATTGGATCTTACTACCTGAGCAGTTTTGTAGCTATCCATCGAAACGGTTGGATTATCATTTCCATAGAAAAGAGGAGGAGAGGTAGAAGTGCTTGCTCTGGGAATTGCAAGTTCCAATAACTTGAAATCATTACTAGAGCCTGATTTAGAATTTATATAGCTGAATTTCTTACCGGTTTCTTCAAGTCCATAATCAGCACTCCATTTTAGCATAGAAGATGAAAGCATACGTTGTTGCTTACCGTCATCCAAAGGTGCAGTCATGCCTTCCGGAGTTGCTAATTCAGCAAGCCATAGCAATGGTTTGTTTTTATTGATACTATGAAAAGGGTCTTCATTATATTTTATTCCGTTGAAATAAGTATATAAATTACCAGTGCCACGTAAAGTATGCCAAAAAGGGATTATTTCATACAAGGAATAATTAAAGTAAAAGGGACCTTCTGCCCAGTAATTATCTTCAATATCATTTGAGTTTACACCTGTAGTTTGGTGCATCTAATAGAATTCTCTTCTGTTGGTAAATGAACCCACTTTAGCCCCGGAAGCTTTAATACCTCTGTTTATAAATCCCAAACGCGTGCCATACTGGCAATAAGTTTGGCGTACTTAACTCCGTCTTTACCCTCGCTATTTGGAAGATTCCTATCAAAATACAAATCGATGGTAGTAAGGCGGGTTTTAAACGTTGTGTATACACTAGTAAAATCTCTAAGATCTGTGGTATTTACAATGTTATTGTATACAGAGCTTGTGTTCGTTTTTTTGAGTATATAACTCACCAAAGATTCATATGCGAGAGATTCAAGTATTGTTCCATTTAGTTCATAATTTTCACGGGTACTTGGATTTGAGCTGAAAACTAGATTCTGAGCATTTAAGAATATGCTTGTAATTCTGAATTAGGATTAGTTCCATAAATCAGTTCAAGAATTTGTTTTAATCCCCTTCTATAATCTCCCTGATCAGCAAAACCGTCAGAGTCAAAACTACGAATTGATAAGCTCGGTCGAACAATGTTAAAACGATCAGAACTTCCAAACCGGGTATTCTTTTTATTGTCCGGGTAGTTGTTGAATTGGACTTGCCCGAAGACCAGACCATGAAATAAGAAACAAGAAATTCCAATGAAGCCCCATATATATTTATTCATAATAATTTTGTTACAACCTTCTAAATTTTATTTTACTCTACAACACTGTATTCGAAGTTAGCCGTTACATTAGTTTTCGATCCAAGAGAGTCACTCGTTATTAATAACGTATCTGAATTTTTACCAAGTACTCTAGCTTCAATGGTAATATGATTATCCCTAGTACGAATAGAATTTTGATAACCAGATAAGAACCAAATAAACTCTAAATTAGCATTGGTACTATCTTTAACTATGCATGTAAATGTGACCATATCTCCCAGTTTTACCGGGTTGGGAGATATTTTTACTTCAAGAATTTCCGTGACAAATTCCACGGGTGGTTCTTCTTCATTAATCACCCAACTACAGTTGGTAAATAATAACAGTAATAAAAAAGCGAGTGTTTTCATATCTTTTCTATTCAGACCAAAAATATAGCTTAGCTTCAAAAGAACTCATTCTATCACCTGATACTCAAAAGTAGTGGTAACAGAGTTGTCATCCCCATCCGTATCAAATATAACTATGGATCCACCATTTGCGCCTAAAGTTCTGGCTTCAATAGTAATTGTGTTTTCTAGTGTTTTCATTACTCCTTGATAACCGGAAACAGCCCAATTGAATTCTAAATTAGGATCGGTACTGTCTTTAACCACGCACGTAAAAGTGACCATTTCACCAAGTTTTACCGGGTTGGGCGATACTTTTACTTCAAGAATCTCCGTGACAAATTCCACGGGTGGGTCATCATCAGTTATCGTCCAATCACAACTAGCAAATAATAATAAGAAGGTAGGGAGAATTAATTTATTCATGCTTTAGAATTTGACTTATAGTCAATATAATCATTTAATTAATTATTTAAACCCGTCATGTTTCGAATGATAAAATTTAACTACAAAGACGCAATGAACTAACCTGTCAGGATTGAACGAGGGTTTACTAAAAACTTAATTACTTATTAAACTTGCATAACGGCTAATAAAGTTAGTATTTAGGGGCTGCAATAAACTTAAGCGAAGAAAGTATGGGCGAAGAAAGAGTAAAACTTGCAAAGAGTAATGAGGATGTTCAAAAGTTCATGAAGAATGTGCTGAAAGATGCACGTGCTCTTGAGAAAATGCTGGAAGATGACTGGTTTGAAACCGACGTAATAAGAATAGGTGCGGAGCAGGAACTTTGTCTCATTGACGAACATGGAAAAGCCATGCCCAATGCGATGGAGGTGATGGATGCGCTGGGCGAGGGAAATTACACCACCGAGATCGCCAAGTTCAATATTGAGATCAATCTTGAACCACTTGAATTCAAAGATAATTGCTTGTCAAAGTTAGAAGAGAACCTGCAGAGAGAAGTAGAATATGTTCGCAAAACGGTTCAAGGATTAGGCGGTGATGTTCTGTTAACCGGGATTTTACCAACTATTCGCAAGTCTGATGTAGCTATAGAAAACCTAACACCACTTCCTCGCTATAAAGCACTATGCGACGCAATTGATAATATGCGCGGGAAAGAATATGAGATTCGAATTCAGGGAATGGACGAACTTCTCATGAAGTTTGACACGCCACTTTTGGAAGGTTGTAATACAGGCTTTCAGGTACATTTGCAGATTAAACCCAATGAGTTTGTTTCTAAATATA
The DNA here is from genome assembly GCA_965216175.1 of Balneola sp. Lineage (GTDB taxonomy): Bacteria > Bacteroidota > Rhodothermia > Balneolales > Balneolaceae > Balneola. The sequence continues at coordinate 2,745,224 of OZ244140.1, read as the reverse complement.
ATATTGCTCAAGCAATAGCGGGTCCGGTTTTAGCGAGCGCTGTAAATTCTCCAATTTTGCTGGGAAAGCGATTATGGGCTGAAACACGCATCGCCCTTTTTCATCAATCAGTAGATACTCGTGGAGTTGGAGATCATTTAAGAGATACGCTTCCAAGAGTTACGTTTGGGTCAGATTGGTTGAAGGGAAGTATTTTAGATATTTATAAAGAAGATATTTCAAGATATAGAGTTTTGTTGAGTTCTAATCTGGAAGAAAATGCCGAGGAAATGTTAAAGAATGGTGTTCCTCCAAAATTGATGGCTTTGAACGTTCATAACGGAACAGTTTATAGATGGAACAGACCTTGCTATGGAATCGGAGGAGGAAAACCCCATTTAAGAATTGAGAATCGGGTACTCCCATCAGGACCAACTGTTGTAGATGAAATTGCGAATACTGCTTTCTGGTTAGGATTGATGAACGGGATGGAAGATGCTTACCCGGATATAACCAAAGTGTTGGATTTTGACAACGCTCGATTGAACTTTTTTGCGGCTTCAAAAATGGGCTTAGATACTAAGTTTATCTGGACTGACGACAGAAAAGTAACCGCTCGTGATCTTATCAAAGAAGAACTGTTACCCATAGCACGAGCCGGGCTTGAAAAAGTAAATATCACTAAATCAGATATTGATACTTATTTAAGTGTGATCGAAGATCGTGTAGAAAGCGCTCAAACAGGAGCATATTGGGTGGTAAAATCCTATGGAAAACTAATCAAAGAAAACAACCGTGAACAGACACTGTCGACTATAACCGGCGCAATGGCAAAAAATCAGCAGAAGGGAGAACCTGTTCATAAATGGGGATTAGCCAGAGTAGAAGATGTTGCTTTCTGGAAACCTTCGACGTTGCTTGTTGAAGAATTTATGACAACGGATTTGTTTACAGCACGTAAAGATGATCTGATTGAATTTGCTTCAAACTTATTGGATTGGAGAAGAATCAGATACATCCCCATTGAGGATGACCAAAAACATTTAGTTGGATTGGTTTCAATGCGGATGGTGTTAAGAGAATATTCAAAAGCCGTTAATGAGGAAGGTGAATACAAAAGTCATGCTATTGAAGATATTATGATTGATAACCCAATTACGATTCATCCGGAGGCTTCAATCATTGAAGCAATGGAAATTATGCAGGATCAACAAATTGGGTGTTTACCTGTAGTGAAGAATAGTCGCTTAGTTGGAATTATTACAGAAGATAATTTTTTAAATATCAGTAGAAGATTGATCAAAGCGCTTGCAAAAGAAAACAAGGATAAAAAGGAAGGTTGATTGGAAATATTGGCTGAAAATAAATCAGGGAAAATAAACTCGATTTTGTATAAAGATCGTATAATCGGAAAAATTGAAGGACAAAAAGCCGGGCCTACTATAATAGCGCTTGCCGGAATTCACGGAAATGAGCCAACAAGCATCAAAGCTATTGAGCATGTTCTTGAAAAAATTGAAGGATTAGGAAAGAAATTTAAAGGTACTTTTATTGGGATAAGAGGCAATCTTGAAGCTTTAAGTAAAGGAGAGCGATTTATTGATGAAGACATGAATCGTATTTGGTTTACATCCATATTGGACAAAATTAGGAGAACTTCAATGGATGATGTTCTGACTGCCGAACGTAGAGAGACAAAAGCAGTATTGGAAATAATAGATCCTATCATACTTGATGAGAATAAATGCCAACCTGTAATTTTTGCAGATCTTCATACTTTTTCAGCAGAAACAGGATTGTTTGCAATCAGTTCCAGAGAAAAGAAAAATGTGGATCTGCTTAGTAAACTAAATGTGCCGTTGATATTCGGAATCGAAAAGGCACTTCATGGTACGGCATTGAAATACATTCAAAACACTGGGAATATTGGATTCGCATTTGAAGCCGGAATGCATTTTAGCGAAAGCGCAGAGTTTAATGCAACAGCAGGAATTTACTCGCTATTGATCGCTTCAGGATGTTTAGATATTTCCGATATTCCGGATTATAATCCTTATCATGATTTTCTGGCACAGCAAACGGAAGGCCTCCCAAAGAAAGTAGAATTTATTTACAAGCATATTATCGAAAAAGATGATGATTTTTTGATGCGAAAAGGATTTAAAAATTTCGATAGGGTTAAAAAAGGAGATTGGCTGGCTAACGATAAAATGGGCAGAATTGAAGCTCAGACAGATGGGTATATTTTAATGCCTTTGTATCAGGCACAAGGAGACGATGGTTTTTTTATAGTTAAGGATTTGGAGTGATTAACCACAGAATTTACTATGGAAGAACTTAACAAGTTATCTAAAATGATTATTGGTGAAGCAATAGAGGTACATAAAGAACTAGGGCCAAGACTTTTAGAGACTGCTTATCAAGCATGTTTATTTTATGCTTTAGCTGAAAAAGGATTGAAAGTAGAAAAAGAAAAGTCAATGCCTGTTAAATTCAAAAGGCTTGAATTAGATTGTGGATATAGAATAGATTTGTTGGTTGAAGATAAACTAGTTGTTGATGAAATCAGTAACATTCATATGGCACAAATATTGAGTTATTTGAAAATGGGAGATTTCAAGTTGGGTTTATAATAAACTTCAATGTTAAGTATCTTAAATTTGGAATTAAGCGAGTGATTAGCTCATAGAATTATATCGAAAAAAAGAATCCTCAATAACTTTGTGCCCTCTGTGGTTAGTGGTTAATTAAATGAAAAACGATTATCAATTTGTAGACGGAACGAGATTATCTTCGGTAATAGAAGCATTGATTTTTGCTAGTGAAGAACCGCTTTCGGGCCAAAAGATTAAATCTATCATTGTTGAAAATGAAGAGCAGATTGAAATATCTGAAGATACAGTGAGCGATTTTGTAGATAAACTTAATGCACGATATGATGAGAATGGACGTAGTTTCAGAATTGAAAGAATTGCTAAGGGATATACATTCGTAACCCAGAAGAAATTTCACTACTGGTTGAGTATTTTTCAGCATGAAAACGCATATAGGAAACTATCTCAATCGGCAATTGAAAGCTTAGCAATTGTGGCATATAAACAACCGATCACAAAACCTGAAGTAGATCAGATTAGAGGCGTTGATTCAGGATATATTTTACGTCAATTAATGGAGAAAGCATTGATCGAAGTTTCCGGAAGATCAGATAGTCCAGGTAAACCATTGCTTTATACTACAACATCACACTTTTTGCGCCATTTTGGAATTAATTCTGTAGATGAATTACCGAAGCCTAGAGAAATAGATGAGATTCTTAAAGACGATGATATGGCCGAGCATCGTCAATTATTATTAGAGCAGTCTATGATCATGGAAGAAGAGGAAGATGGTTCAATAGAAATTAAAGAAGATACAGATCAGGAAGAGGATTCACAGAATAACTCTCTAGGTTTTAAAGAAGAGAATGGTCAAGATGAAGAAGATGAACAAGAAAATGATTTAAAAAATGAAGAGGAATAATGAATAGAAAGTCAGGGCGAGGACCAGCCAAAGGAAATAAGGGTAGCACTAAGAAAAAAAAGTCAGGTACTTCGCCAAATCTTGTAGATCAGAATTATTCACAAGAAGAAGAAATCCGAATTAATAAATTCATTGCACATGCGGGTTTATGTAGCCGAAGGGAAGCTGATAAATATATCGCTGATGGATTAGTGAAAGTAAATGGCACTACTATTACCGAGATGGGTACTAAAGTTCGTCGCCAGGATTTGATCGAAGTTGACGGTCAAAAACTTCAACTAGAGCCATTTGTATATCTGCTTTTAAACAAACCAAAAAATACCATCACAACCACGGATGATGAAAAAGGTAGAAATACTGTGCTGGACGAGGTTGAAAATGCAACGGGAGCAAGGGTATACCCTGTTGGAAGATTAGACAGAAATACTACCGGATTATTGATTTTGACTAATGATGGAGACCTGGCGCATCGATTAATGCATCCAAGTTATAGTGTCAGAAAGACTTACGAAGTAGAGACGGAACGAATCTTGTCGGATGAAGAGTTAGGTATGTTCAAAACGGGAATTCCTTTAGAAGATGGAGAAGCCAAAGGAAACAATGTAAAACGGTTTATGGATGCGCCCAAGATTTTTCAAATTTCTGTTTTTGAAGGAAGGAACCGGTTAATCCGCAGAATGGTGGAACATTTTGGAACGGAGGTCACTAAACTTAAACGTATTGAATACGCGGGCCTGAATTTGAAAGGAGTTAAAATGGGTAGGTGGCGTTACCTGAGACAAAAAGAAGTAAATAACATTCGGGAGCTCGTAAAATTAGAAACTTTAGATTTTAAAAAGAACTAGCTACAATGGAATATGATAATCTGTCAATCTCATCAGGTCAAATTTTAACGGAAGAAGAACTTCCAATAAAATACGATCTCTATTCACCAATAAGTGGTACGAGAAAAGACTTCCCCGTCATCATATTTCTACATGGCTTTAAAGGATTTAAAGATTGGGGTCCATTTCCAGATGCCTGTGAAGATATGGCAAGGCATGGATTTGGAGTTCTTGCAATTAACTTCTCACATAATGGAATTGGAAACGGAAGAACTAACTATGAGCGATTAGACCTTTTCCAAAAATCTACACTCTCTAAAGATCTGGATGAAGTTGGATTGATTATAAAAGCACTTCAGAAAGGGGAGATTAGTGACTCTCATTCTCATTTGAATACTGATTCAATAGGTATTGTTGGGCATTCAAGAGGTGGACATACAGCGGTTGCAGCAGCGGCAGAATACGAATCTATTAAGTGTTTGGTAACATGGGCAGCTGTTGCAGATTACTTAGACCGGTTTAGTGAAAAAGAAGTATCAGATTGGGAGGAAAAAGGGCACACGATCTATAAAAACAGTCGTACCGGTCAGGATATGAAAGTAGATAAGATTTGGTATGAAGATACGAAAGCGAATGCTGACAGATTAATAGCACTTAGGAGAGTGAAAGAACTTGTAATACCTAGTCTGTTTATTCATGGCAGAGAAGATGAAGATGTTCACCAATCAAATTCAGAAGAATTAGAAATAGCTTGTGGATCAAAAGAAAAAGAATTAAGGCTTATAGCAAAAGCAGGACACACATTTGGTGCAGCACATCCGTTCGAAGATGAATTCTTTCCACCCACTTTTAAAGAACTAGTAGATCATACCGGTGCATGGTTCAGGCAATATTTGAGGTAGCTTGATAAGCTGAAAAATGAGTAAAATGAAACACGATTAAAATTTTAGAGAGTAAATTCTCCATTACGTTGACTTTATCTGGTTAAATTCTTTTTACACCAGTTGTAAATTTCCACTTGATTACCTCCTATCTTAGTCTCACCTTATCTTACTTTTGAAATTTTAAATAAATAATTAAGAAATGAACTACGGTATCAAGTTAATGGGTCGTTTTTTTGCCCTTTCTCTATGTTTTGTGCTCATTGTTTCCGGTTGTAAGTCTTCCGGGGCAGCTACAAAATCAGGGAGTTCCTCAGCAGCAACAAAAAAACCACCTGCCAAGAAAGGTGATCTGAAAAAATTCAGTGAAGTAATTACAAAAGATGCAAAAACAGACGAAGGTTTGTTTGATGTGCATAAAGTAGAAGACAAGTATTACTTCGAGATTCCAAACGAAATGTTGGAAAGAGAAATGTTACTCGTAAGTCGTGTAGCAGGTTCTGTGCAAAACTTAAGTTTTGGTGGTGCAGGTCAAAAAGCTCGAGGCCAACAAGTTGTTAGATGGCAAAGAAAAGATAACAACATTCTTCTTCGTCATGTTTCGTATTCTAGTGTTGCAAATGAAGATGACCCGATTTATAAATCTGTAAAGAATAATAACTTTGAGCCTGTTGTTTATTCTTTCAAAATCGAGGCTAATAATGAAGATACAACAGGTATTGTAGTAGATGTAACAAGCCTTTATACTTCAGATGTTGCTCTAATAAGTGGCTTAAGTGGGTTTCAACGAAGAAACTTTCAGGTTCGAAGATTAGACGGAAGTCGTTCATTTGTTGAAAAAGTTTCCAGCTACCCGGAGAACATTGAAGTAAGACATGTATTAACTTACGATGCAGCAAGTCCACCGGATAACGGATCTACAAATACTATCTCCTTGGAAATGAATCAATCTATGATTCTTCTTCCTGAAGAGCCTGCTCAGCCAAGAAATTGGGATCAGCGAGTTGGTTATTTTTCTATTGGCCAATATGATTACAGTTCAGAAGAACACAGAGCTGCTACAAATCGCTTTATTACACGTTATCAGTTAGTGCCGAAAGATAAAGCCGCGTATTTAAGAGGCGAATTAGTAGAGCCGGTTGATCCTATTATATATTATTTAGATCCTGCTACTCCAGAAAAATGGAGAAGTCATTTGATTAAAGGTATTGAAGACTGGCAAGTTGCTTTTGAAGCGGCTGGTTTTAAAAATGCTATTATAGGTAAAGAAGCTCCTACTCCGGAAGAAGATCCTGAGTTTTCACCGGAAGATGTACGTTATTCTGTAATGCGCTACATCACAAACCCAATTCAGAATGCACAGGGACCACATGTTCATGATCCAAGAACAGGTCAAATTCTGGAAAGTGATATTCTTTGGTACCACAATATTCAAAACTTGTTGAGAAACTGGTACTTCATTCAAACTGCGGCATCAAATCCTGATGCAAGAAACGTTAAAATGTCTGACCAGATTATGGGTGACATGCTTCGTTTCGTAATGGCTCATGAAGTCGGTCATACTTTAGGTTTGCCACATAACATGGGTTCAAGTCCTGGATATACTGTTGAGCAATTGCGTGATCCTGAATTTACTTCAACTCACGGAACAGCGCCTTCAATCATGGATTATGCGCGATTCAATTATATTGCACAGCCTGGTGACGGAGTAACTCAATATTACCCACAAATTGGTGAGTACGACAAATGGTCGATCAAGTGGGGTTATACTTGGTTCCCGGATATCGAAAGTCCTGATGATGAAAATGAAAAGCTTAATGAATGGATCGTAGATAATGGAGATGATCCTTTGTATTGGTTTGGTTACTCAAACGGTGCAGATCCTCGTTCACAAACAGAAGCTATCGGAGATGATGCTATGGAAGCTAGTGAACTTGGTTTAGCTAACCTTCAGGTAATTACTGAAAATCTAATCGACTGGGTAGAAAAAGACGGCGAAGAGTTCTCTGATCTTTCAGAATTATATTCTAATGTTCTTGGCCAGTGGAGACGTTATATGGGACACGTAACTACATATGTAGGTGGTGTGTATCAAACGTACAAAACGTATGAACAAGATGGAGTTGTTTACGAAGTTGTGTCTGAATCAGACCAACGAAGAGCAATGGATTTCTTGAATAAGCATGCATTCTCAAGTCCAACATGGGCATTCAACAAAGATATTCTTGATAGGGTTAACCAATCTACTGCTGTTGAAACATTCCGTGGAGCACAAGCAGGAGTGTTGAACAACTTAATGCGTCCTGATCGATTAGGTCGTTTGGTAGAAGCTGAAACACGTGCCAGTGGTAATACTTACACGTTAACTGAAATGATGGATGAGGTGAGAAACGGAGTTTGGTCTGAAGCCAGAGGAAAAAATAATACTGACATCCACAGACGTCATTTACAAAGAGCATATTTAGAGGCGATGGATAACCTTCTGAATAGCGAACCTTCAGGATTCTTTGCTCGATCTGTAGATGTGAGCCAATCTGATATTCGTCCTGTTGTAAGAAACGAACTCGAAATTCTCAAAAGAGATATTAACAGTGCGTTAGCAGGTAGATCTTTAAATAGAGATACAAAAAATCATTTTGAAGATGCTCGTGCCAGAATAGATGAAATTCTAGACGGCAACGACTAAAAAATACTTCACTAATTTAAAGGGTAGCCATGTGCTGCCCTTTTTTATAACAACTAAAAAAAAAGAAATATGAAAAAATTATTTACGATTAGCTTTGTAATGGTTTTATCTATGATAATTGGAAGCTCTACAGTACAGGCACAGCAACTGGACATGGATCTTCTGAAAGGTATGGAGCCAAGAAATGTTGGACCGGCCGGGATGAGTGGTAGAATTACCGCTATCGATGTAGTACAAGCCAATAACGATATAATGTATGTAGGTTCTGCTTCAGGCGGAGTATGGAAGTCAGAAAGTGGTGGAATTAAATGGGAACCCATTTTTGACGAGTACGGTGCAGCATCAATTGGTGCAATAGATATCCATCAAAAAAACCCAAGTATTATCTGGGTTGGTACAGGAGAAGGAAATCCAAGAAACAGCCAAAGCAGCGGCGCGGGTGTTTATAAAAGTATTGACGGCGGCCGCTCGTTCGAATTAATGGGTTTAGAAGGAACACGAAATATTCACCGTGTTATTGTTCATCCTGAAAACCCTGATGTCGTTTATGTTGGAGCTCAGGGCTCTGCATGGGGTGATACAGAAGATCGAGGAGTTTTTAAAACTACTGACGGTGGTAAAACCTGGGAAAAAATTCTGTATATAAATACAAGAACCGGTATCGGTGATATGGTTATGGATCCGAGCAACCCAAACAAGATTTTTGCTGCGATGTGGGAGTTTAGAAGATGGCCATGGTTCTTTGAATCAGGTGGTGAAGGGTCGGGTTTATACATGACTATTGATGGTGGAGAAAACTGGGAAGAAGTTACTTCTGATGATGGATTTCCGGAGGGTGAACTTGGAAGAATGGGAATCGCCATTGCTCCAAGTAATACAGATGTTGTTTATGCACATGTGGAATCAAAAGAAAATGCAATTTATCGTTCTGATGATGGAGGCTATTCCTGGGAGCTTCGCCAAACCGTAGAAAAAGACGGAGAAGTTGGTAACCGACCATTTTATTACGCTGAAATCTACGTTGACCCTTTTAATGAAAACACGGTGTATAGTATTTACACGTACATTTCTAAAAGTACAGATGGGGCTCGTTCATTTGAAAGTCTCTATCCATACTACAACTGGGTACATCCTGACCATCATGCATTTTGGTTAAGCCATGATAATCCAGGTTTTATGATCGATGGAAATGACGGAGGTTTAAATATTACCTATGATGGTGGAGATAGTTGGAGATTTATTAATAATATTCCTGTAGGTCAATTTTATCACGTAAATGTAGATAATAGAATTCCTTATAACATTTATGGAGGAATGCAGGATAACGGTTCATGGCAAGGTCCTGCCTATGTGTGGAGATCCGGTGGAATCAGAAATGCCTATTGGGAAGAACTTTACTTTGGTGATGGTTTTGATGTAACTATGGACCAAAGTGATGATCGTTACGTTTTTGCAATGTCACAGCAAGGAAATATTGGACGAGTCGATCTTGAAACAGGAACCGGTCGTTTTGTTCGACCAACTCACCCTGACGGAGATGAATTACGGTTTAACTGGAATTCAGCAGTTAATTTCGACCATTTTGATGATAAGACCATTTATTTTGGCTCACAACACGTTCACAAAAGTACTGACCGTGGAGAATCCTGGACTATTATATCTCCTGATCTTACAACCAATGATACGACCAAACAGCAGCAACATGAAAGCGGTGGTATTACAAAGGATGCTACTGGTGCTGAAAACTTTACTACTATTCTTTCTATTGAACCAAGTCCTCTTGAAGACGGATTGATTTGGGTTGGTACCGATGACGGAAAAATTCACATCACCAGAAATGGTGGCGAAAGTTGGACAGATCTTACTAAAAATGTGAAAGGTGTTCCTTCAGGAAGCTGGGTATCTCAGGTAAAGGCGTCAAAATTTAATGCCGGGGAAGCAGTAGCTGTAATAAACAATTATCGGCGAGATGATTGGGGAACGTATGTAATGCACACTAATGATTATGGCAAAAAATGGACCAACATAGCCAAAGATAAAGGCATGGAAGGATATGCACTATCTTTCGTTCAGGATCCAATGGAACCAAAGTTGATGTTTGTTGGAACTGAACTTGGTTTATATGTTACCGTTGATGGAGGTAAAAACTGGACGAAATGGACCAACGGATACCCAACCGTATCCACTTATGATATGGTAATTCATCCACGTGAGCATGATCTTGTAATCGGAACATTTGGCCGTGCTTTTTGGGTATTAGATGATATTCGTCCTTTGAGAGATCTTGCAAAAAACGGAGCAGATCAACTTGAAAAAGCAATCCGAGTATTTCCGGCTCCTGATGCTTATCAGGCAAACTGGCGCCAAGCTCGAGGAATGCGTTTTTCAGCTGACGGAGTTTTTTCCGGGGATAACCGTCCTAATGGAGCTCGACTTACCTATTCTGTAAACAGCGAAATGTTGAAGAAGGATGGAGAAGGTGACGAAAAGGAAATGAAAAAATCAGACAAAAAGGAAAAAGTCACGATAGAAGTTTTCAACATGTCTGGTGAAAAGATCAGAACTTTTGATCGAACTCCTGAGCATGATGGAATTAATCGAACTTCTTGGGGAATGGATAGAGCAGGTTTACGTGGAGCAAGTCGCCGTAAAGCAAGACCAAATGCCCCTGAACCTTCTGGTGGAGATGTTCTTCCCGGCACCTATAAAGTGAAGTTTACCTACGGTGATTTTTCTGACTCGACTACAGTAAAAGTGATGAGTGATCCAAGAATTGAAGTCACAATGGCCGCACTTAGAAAATCAGCTCAGTTAAGAGATGATATTTCTCAATTAAGTGCTAAGCTTGGTGAAGCTACCGATCAATTGATTGATGCAGAAGAAATCGTAGAAACTCATGAAGCTCTTGCCAAAGCGGATACCCGTGATAAGGAAGAGTTGAAAGAGATCAATGAAGCGAATAAGGAGATCAAGAAAAAGATCGAAGATCTTATGAATATGGTATTTGGAGAACCGGATGATCGACAAGGCATAACGAGAAATCCTGAGCCAACTACGATGCAAGCTATTTTTGCTCCATTCCGTTATTTAGGTAACGATTACGATGGACCGGGGAAAACTGAGCAAAATCTGGTAAGATTGGCAGAAGAAGAAGTGGAAAAAGCGATCACTAAGATCAATGCTTTCTTTACCGAAGACTGGCCTGCTTATCAACAAAAGATGGAAGAGGCTAATTTCAGCCCGTTCAAAGAATTTAAAACGGTGGATATGAAATAAGAGGAACATCGAACAGATGAACTTCGAACATTGAAGTGAAACCCCGATTAGAAATGGTTGGGGTTTTTTGTTGAACATCAGTTTACACTCAATTGGTAAACATTAATTACCGGGTCCTCTCCTTGGTAATTAAATGAATACACTCTGTTTTTCTCATCCATAGTTTTTGGGTAATCTTTAATCAAGGTATATAAGTCATCACGGATAGTTTTTGAATTGTAAAATGTATGTCCCAATACTTCTCCTGTTGATGAGAAAACCTGTACGCCTTGCCTCTTTTGATCTCCATCTGTTATTTCGAATAGGTGCGCAATGTGACCATTTTTGGTAGTAAACAAAGCGTTTGTACCATTATATAATCTATAGGCAATGCTTCGGCCACTTGAATTAATTTGGTAATCATAGACTCTTTCCTGATCATCATTTTGCAGAGCTTCATTAGTTCTCAATTCTCGGTAAGAAGCACCTTCCGTAGCATATCCTTCAAGGGCAGTCCATATTCTTGGAGTATTTTCTTTTGATAATTCTGTTGTATAGATTTTACCTTCATAAAAGTAAGGCGCATGAAATAACTGTCCATTCAGAATGGTGGAGGCTCCTGGGCGCAGTGCTAAAGTTACTTCCCTCACAAAACCATCATATTCTAAATCCTCAGGTAATGAAAATTCATAATCGATACTAGTAAAGTTCTTGTCCCAAATATGAAAAACTTTCTTCGAGTCCGGTTTTATTGAATACTTAACCAACGTTTGTTCTTCATTTACTATTTCAAAATGTCTGGGCCATTGAATTTTACCACTATTGAATTTTTTTTCAGATATAAATTCTCCTGTTGTGTTGAAAAATGCCATTTTACTATTAAAAAAATCCACTACTACAAGATTGTTATCTTGGTTGAGCCAAAGCTTAGTAAAATGCTGAAACTCTCCCGGCCCTCTTCCCCTGTTACCAAAAGATCGTACAAACTCCCCGCTCACTTTAAAAACTTTAATTTTCATATCTGACATATCAGCTATATATACAAGATCATTGTGGGCAAATATTTCTATCGGGGAGCGAATAAAGTTTTCATCATCGCCTTTAATGGTTGAAACTTTTTTGAAGGTTACAGATGGCTTTTCTTGACCAATAATATCACCGCATAAAAAATGTGAAAATAGTATCAGGTTTAAGGCAAACAATAATAGTTGATTTTTTTTACTCATATAGAATTAATGATTTATGGTACTTAATCACATTTTATCTTTTTTTCAACGTTAAGTTTTGTATCAATTATTTAATCGGTTAGATAATAGTTTTCCATCAGGTTTCTTTGGTAGGGCCAGATGAACTTCGAATTTTGAAATTGGAAAGCCCCGTTCAGAAATGCCGGGAGCTTTTTGTTGGGATTACTCTTTTTCTTTTAAAGAAGTCTAAGCGGGGCGCTTAGATTGAGGCTGGTGCTGGTTGCTATGATTGGGAAAGGTTTTCTTTTTTAAAAATTCCTTTATGATAATAATCCTGCCAGAGTTTTAAGCTCTGGCAGGATTATTGGCTTTTAGATAGGAATCAATTCTCCCAAATCAGATCAAAATCAACTTCACCTTGTCCTTTAATATCAGGATTTAGGTTTGAGATCAAATGCTGGAGGCGAAGCTTTTGATAATGACGACCATGAGCACCTCTTATTCCGTGTCTGTTTCCGGGATACATCATCAAGTCAAAGTTTTTATCAGCTTTGATAAGAGCATCAACCAACATTGTTGTATTTGCAGGATGTACGTTATTATCAACCGAGCCATGAATGAGTAAAAGTTTTCCTTTTAATTGATCTGCGTATGTCATAGCTGAGCCAACATCGTATCCTTCCTTATTGGCCTGAGGTGTGTTCATATAGCGTTCCGTGTAAATAGTGTCATAACTTCTCCAATCTGTCACGGGAGCGCCTGAAACGCCAACATGGAAGATGTCAGGGTAACGTAGCATTAGCAGAGAAGTAGCATAACCACCATAAGAATGACCATATACTCCAACTCGATCTCCATCGGCATAATCACGCTCGGTGATCTGTTCAATTACTGCGGCATAATCATCAATTTCTAAGGTTCCGAGCCTTCCATAATGAAGTGTCTGAAACTCTTTTCCTCGATTTCCTGAACCTCTGTAATTTGCACGAACTACAATAAACCCTAGCTGTGCCATTCTTTGATAGCCATCGTTAGTTTTGTAGGTGTTTGTTACATCCTGATAGCCCGGACCACCATAAAGCGGAAGTAAAACAGGATATTTTTTAGACGGATCAAAATCTTTCGGTTTATAAACAAGAACAGGAAGTTCTGTTTTTCCATCAGCAGCCATCATCGTTGTAAATTCCGGTTTTTCAAGTCCGGCATCCTTTACTTTGCTGACATCTGCTTTCATTACGTTACGAATCATTTTTCCGTTGTCGTCATAAAGATTCGCTTCATATGGAGAGTCAAAAGAAGAGTGAGTGCATACATAATACTCGCCCGCGTCATTCATGCTTACACTATGTCGGCCGTCGCCATTAGAAAGTTTTTTCATACTCTTTCCATTCATGCCAATAGAATAGAAATAACTGTCTAATCCCATATTTTGGTAAGCAGTGAAATAAATTTTCTTATCATCTTGATCTACATTCTCAATATTACCAACCGGGAAATCTCCTTTTGTAATTTGATTGATCAAAGCACCGCTGAAATCATAGTGATAAATATGGTTGTATCCGCTTACTTCAGAAGTCCAGATAAATGTCTTGTTATCATCTAACTGAATAAAATTATCATGAAGATTGATATACGCATCTTCTTTTTCTTCAAGTATTGTACGTACTTCTTTGGTCTTGATATCATAAGCAAGCAGTTCAAGATGATCCTGTTTCCTGTTCAAACGACGGAATGTTAGTTCACTGCCATCATTTCTCCAGATCGGACGAACGATGTACGTATCGGGATCACTGTTTGTAGGCACTTGTTCGATATCTCCTGTTGCAATATCAACAATAAAAAGATTGACCGTTGGATTGGTTTCTCCGGCTTTAGGATAGCGCATTTGCTCAAGTCCGGCTTCGAAAGTCAGTTCATGAACAATAGGAAATTGGTGTACATCTTTTTCCTGATATTGCAGATATGAAATTTTTGAATTATCAGGAGAGAACCAATAGGCATCACGTTGTCCGAATTCTTCCGGATATACCCAACTCGGACGACCATTCATTTTTTCTTCACTGCCGTACGTAAGGCGTTTTTCTTCTTTAGTTTCGGTGTCGACAACATAGATATCGTACTCTTTAATATATGCAAACTTGGTGTAATCATGAGAATAAGTACCATTCCAAAGCTGACTTCTTTCCATTCCACGCATCAGCTCATCAGTATAAAGAGGTCGCTCCACTTCGGGTTTGTATAGCTGGCGTAGTTTTCTGTCTTTCAGATTAAATACATAATCAACTTTATCCTGAGTAAAGAAGATGGCTTTGTCGTCCATTACAAATTCAAAACGATCGAAAGGTAATTCTGAGATGTCTGAACTAGCCATATCATTGAATTGGCTGATCAATGCATCTGTGGTTTTGTTATCAAAAAGAAGTGTTCTTTTTTGTGACTTTGGATCTACTTTATAGAAAACGGTACTGCCGTTATCTGCTTTTTCAGTTTCCATATACCCAAGATTTCCGGGTAGCCAATTTAGGCTGGAGCCTTCAAAGTTAACAAAGCCACGCTCGCCCATTTTAGCGTAAAGCTCTAACCCGTTTTGGGCAGTAACTACGCCGGATACTGAAACAAGAATTATCAGCGTAAAAAATGATTGGAATAATCTTTTCATAAGAGAATTGTATTTAATATTGATCTGCACAAAATAGCGCAGAAAATTTGTGTTTAAATATAAGGCTTCTGAATAAAGTTGCCGTCAAATTGCGTAAATGGTTCTGTAGAATATTCAAAAGATGAACATTCAAGATAAGAAAGTGATTAACTAGTTTTAAAGATGCGTTACAACAACATCAGATATTTTACGACCTAAAAATCGTTCAGCTAATTCCTGAAAGCGCTGTGGGCGATCACTAACGAAACACCGGAAATCGCCTCCATCAGCATTCAGAAGATGAAGCTCAGATAAAGTTTTTTTTGCGGTATGGGCAATAGAGTCAGCAGAATCAATGATTTTTATGTTATCAGATTTCAATACGGAAGGGATAGCCTTTTTAAATAACGGATAGTGAGTACAACCTAAGATCAGTGAATTGATGTCAGAGGTATCGAATACCGCTAAATAGCTTTGTAAGGTTTTTAAGGCAACTTCATTGTCAATCCAGCCTTCTTCCGCCAAAGGAACGAGGAGTGGGCAGGCTTGTTGAGTCACTTTTATACCGGAGTCTAAAGCATGAATCGATTTTTCATAAGCTTTCGAATTTACTGTTGCCAAAGTACCTATTACTCCAATATGGTCATTCGGCTTTTGAGCAAGCGCCATTTCAGTTCCGGAGGTAATCACATCTAAAACCGGTAACGAACCGGTAGCTTGAAGGATCTCCCTTTTTGCGGAAGCAGAAACTGTATTACAAGCAATCAGAATCATTTTAACTCCCTTTGACAGTAAAAAATCTGTGATCTCCAGAGCGTATTCTCTTACTGTTTCTTCCGATTTAATTCCGTAGGGAACCCTTGCTGTATCACCAAAATAGATAATATCCTCGTTTGGTAAAGCTTTAGCTACAGCTTTTGCAACGGTTAATCCTCCGATACCGGAGTCGAAAATTCCAATGGGTGCGTTCTTACTGGTACTCACTGTGCGGTTTTAAAAGTTATTACTGAATGTGATGGAAATGTAATAGAGTTTTGACTCAAGTCCATCTATCTTAAGCGGATAAATCTTTTGCTGATATCATTACGTACATTAATATCAGCAAAAGTTGTTCCTTAATATAGAATCTTATTTTTTTGATTAGAAAAATTCATCTACAATTTTTTTTCACCTGCCTCATTGCTTCATTCGCATTTAATGTTTTTGGGCAGGACAAGCCTGATACACTAAAAGCGAAACTTGACGAAATTACTGTTGTGGGGTTTAGTGGAAACCGAAGTATCATGGAAACACCGGGTTCAATCTCTTATTTAGATAATGCTCGTATTAACGGACTTAGCGATCAATCTTTAGTGTATGGTCTGAATACAGTTGCCGGAGTAAAAATGGATGAACGGGCTCCGGGAAGCTACAGGATTTCCATCAGAGGAAGTGCAATTCGTTCGCCATTCGGAGTTAGAAATGTGAAAGTATACTGGAATGACTTTCCTCTGACGCTGCCATCGGGAAGTACTCCACTTAATTTATTGAACAATCAGAATATCAAGCAGGTTGAGGTGATAAAAGGTCCGGCTGGGAGTATGTATGGAGCGGGAACCGGAGGTGTTTTGTTGATAAACAGCTTTCCGAAAAATCCACAAACAGAGCGAATCGTAGATGCTTCAGTTGGCGATTTCGGTTTATTCAAATACGGAGCAGAATACAATACCAGAAATGAGTACATGATCACTCAATACAAGTATTCCTCTCAGGTTTCTGATGGATATAGAGATCAGTCATTTTTTGAAAGACAGACTTTTGAAACAGGAATAAAAGTATTTACTCCTTCGAATACATTGGTGAGCATTTCTACATTGTATTCGAATTTAAATTACGGAATTCCGGGCGGACTAACGCTGGAGCAGTTTCGTGATGATCCAACTCAGGCAAGGTTTGGGAGCGTGGAACAAAACGCCTCGATCGATCAGGAAGATTTTATTATTGGCGCCAATGTGGAAAGTGACTGGTCGGAGCATTGGTCGGGGGGGACAAACATATTTGCTAACATCAGTAAATTCGAAAATCCTTTCAATTTCGATTACAAAAGTGAGAGCAGAAAAAGCTGGGGTAGTCGTCCTTGGGTTCAGTATAAAAATACTTTTGGTGAAACCGATCTTAAGCTAAAGCTAGGCGCTGAAAATCATTTTGGAAATAACAATGCGCGAAATTATGAAAATGACGGAGGAGTAAGAGATACTCTGAATTTTGAAGATGAGATCGAGATCAAAAACAGAAGTGTATATTTAACGGGAGAGCTGGATCTTCCCGGACAAGTGTTCATTAATGCAGGAATAAGTGTGAACAGAGTAAACTACGATGTAAACAGAGTAGCAACTAAAGAAGGCGGTGTAGATCCGAATCTGGTTTCAAAGAATTTTGAGACTGCATTTTTACCAAGAGTAGCTATTGCAAAACGATTAAATAATTTCACTACAGTCCATGCAAGTGTAAGTGCCGGATTTTCTCCACCAACTTTGGAAGAATTCCGAACTAATGATGGCGAGCTAAATGAAAACCTAGAACCTGAAAAAGGCATCAATTATGAAATTGGAACTCGTGGAAATACTAAAAATGGTTCTTTCAGTTATGATTTGGCTATCTTCTATTTCAAGTTGAAGGAAAGTATTGTACTCACTGAGTCGCAGCGTGACGGAACATTAGCATTCGCAAATGCAGGAAGTACCAATCAAACCGGATTTGAATTTTCTACAAACTGGATTGCCATCAATAATGAGAATAAGTTTTTAAACCGACTAGAAATCCAGAGTTCCTACACCTTCCATAATTTCAAATATGATAACTATGTGAAAGGCGGAGATGATTTTTCCGATAACCGATTACCGGGAGTTGCTCCTCATACCATCTTTACATCTTTGTTAGCCAGAACAACCCCTGGTTTATATGGTCAGCTTTCGTACAACTTTACAGATGAAATTCCATTAACCGGTGGGAACACTGTTTACTCTGATCCATATCACTTGGTAAAAGGCAGAGTCGGTTTTAAACAAACTTTGGGGCAAAGATTTGATCTGGATATTTACGCCGGTGTAGATAATCTCTTAGATCAACAGTACAGCCTTGGTTACGATATAAACGCGTTCGGAAATAGGTTTTACCAACCAGCACCGGGAATTAATTGGTTTGGTGGGTTGAAGCTGAATTATTTGATTAACTGATAATTAGGAATACGAGAATTAGGTATAGGTAAATACTTATTCCTAATTCACATATTAACCTATTCCCAATTCCTCTAAAACTTCCTCGCAATAACCACAGTTTCTTTGAAGTTTCGATCATTTCCGGCAGCGCTGTTATAGGCTTCAAACAAAACGATATAAATTCCCACTCTGTTTTTGTTGCCTTCATCGGTTAATCCATCCCAAATTAAATTTCCGGAAAATCCTGCAGGTTTGCCATCAACAAGCTCACGAACTTCTCGTCCATAGCGATCGTAAATTCTTATTCGGAGCAAATAATCCGCTTCATCCAACGTGTAATTTATAGATAAGAAATCTTCAAAACCATCATCATCGGGAGAGAAAGGATTTGGCGAAAATGATATCCCAACATTAGCCGGAGTAGCACTTTGCTCTTGAAAAATCGAATTTTCCTGATTAGGCGTTCCTCCGCTTACATCCGTACTTGAACTCCAATTGGTTTCAGCATTACTTGGCCCGGTTGGATTGATTTTTTCCAATGCCACACCATCCACACTTACTCGGTTGGGATTTTGCCAGCTTTCATCATAAAACACGGAATCAATGGTAGTACCAGAACTATCCGTAATAAATATCGCATCGCCGGAGGCGGATAAACTTAAACTGGAACGATCTATCTGCATGGTAAACTGATCTGATTGAGATTCTAATCCGAAATATTCCGCCAACTGGCTTTCAGCAAAAGAAAAAGTCTGATCTTCAGAAAAAATGAGAAAATACCCTTTGGGTGGAATCCATTTGAACAAAGAAGAAATGGGATCAAGTCGATTCACTTCATTGTCTTCATCCGGAGCATCATTCAGAAATATTTCTTCCAGAGAAATAGCATAGTCCTGTGTGTTGTAGAGTTCGATGTACTCGGTTTGATCGGGAAGATTATCCTCACTGTCAGAAAGTGGGTCGTACAAAATTTCATTGATTACTACTGAGCCTTTTGTAATTGGTTGAGAAACCTGAATAGTTCCTGAAGTCAGACTATTTCCAACGATATCACTCAAATTCGAAACTGAAAGATCAACTTGAGTAGCCGTTTCAATTCCGTTGCCGTTTACCACAAGTTGATTGGCATTATTTTCATCAAAAGTGAGAATCGTTGTACTCTGTCCGCCAACAGAAATGGTAGTATTGGTTGGATCTATAAACTCTGAAAATGCCACAAACACATTTCCATCTTGCTGAAGATTAGCAAAGATCAGTTCAGGGTTTTCGGTATCTAATTCAAAAATAGAATTTTCAACTCCGGCACTATTTCCTGATTGAGAAGTATTGCTACTCCAGTTATTTGCATCATTAGAAGCACCGTTCGGATCTTGTTTTTCTGCGGAAATTCCATCTTCATTTCCACCAAATTGTTCGGTATAAAACAGACTGTCGATAGTTACTTCACTTTCCGTTTTAAGTATAATACCATCTCCATTATCATTCAGAGAAGGAAATCCGGAGAGAAAAAGTCCGTTAGATAATGTAGATGCAAAAGCCATTCGATCAGTTAATACCAAATATGAGCCTGATTCTAGCGAAGTGCCTTCGGGCAGAGTAGCTGTGTTGTTTGCAGCGTCGGAGATCGTCCAGTTACTGAGATCGAAATTGTTATCAGAACGATTGAAAAGCTCAATAAACTCAGGAGTATTTTCATTTACTTTCTGATAGAGAATTTCATTGATAACAATGTCTGAAGGCTCTGAAGCAGAGAATTCTAAATAACGTACATCAATGGATGTTTCAGCCAATGTATTCCCAAATATATCCTGCTGATTGTTAATAGTGATGGAATAAGTGGTTTCGTTTTGCAGATTTGTACTAAAATTTAGAATTACTTCATTTTCGTTAACAGAAATAGATGCGATTGTTAAAGAGGGAGTTATGGAATAATTATCGGTATTTTGTGCGGAGGAAGATGCTACTCGTTCGTTATAAACCAATGTAATGCGAGTATCATTAACGGCAAATGAGTTTTCAAGAACAGGCGCAGTATTATCCTGTTGCACTTCGTTTTGTTTCCCCGGAGTCCCTGTTAATGGATTCGGTGAATCTCCCCAATTTTCTCTGAAAACTGACGCAACATCCGCTTCTCTTCGTTCAAGAGCTACATCATCGCCGCCCCATTCCGGAGTGTATTCCAAAGAATCGAGAGTAGTTGAATTGTTATTTAAAAGACGGATTTGATCCGTAGTATTATTTAGAGATGGCAGCGATGTTTGAAGAGCATATACTTCTCCAAAAATATTTTTTAAGGCTGCTGTATCCGAAGTAACCACTACAAAACTATCGGGCAATAAGGTAAAATTTTGAGTTGTAAGAGTATTGATTGAGCTGTTATCACCAATCATCCAATTCTGTAGGTTGATAAATTTTGAGGACGTATTTCTGAGTTCTACATATTCAGGTAAATCGTTATCGGGATCTTTAAGAAATTCATTGATAATTACATCTCCAATTTCTGCAGGAGTAAATTCAATAAACCGGACAGTTATTACTTGCTCCGTCAAAGTATTCCCAAAAATATCCTGTTGATTATTTACTGTTAGCTCATAATCAACACTGGTTTGTAAAGATGAACTAAGGTTTAGTGCAATGCGATCTCGATTATACTCTATGTTTGAAATAGAAATATTTGGTAGGATTGAATAATTAGCTGTGTTTTTTGCTTCAACTGAATCTAACGTCTCACTAAAAGTGATGAGAATGCTTTCAGCATCAGGAGCAGAGAAATTTAAGATTTGAGGTGCCTGATTATCCTGAGCTATTTCATTTTCCTTACCCGCGGTTCCGGCATTCGTGTTGGGAGAATCTCCCCAGTTTTCAATAAATACAGAGGAAGTTATTGCGCTTCTTCTTTCCAAAGCTACATTATCACCGCCCCACTCGGGCGTGTATTGCAGAGAATCAATAGTGATTCCATTTTCATCATACAAGCGAACTTGATCAGTTGTATTATTAAATGCAGGCAACGAGACTTGGATAGCAGCTATATTTCCGAAAACGGCCCCTAAAGCTGAAGTATCGGAAGTAACTACCAGGAAACTGTCCGGTAAAATGGCAACATCCTGATTGGAAAGGATACTTAAAGATCCATTGTCGCCAAGTTCCCAATCCTTAAGGTTTAGCAATCTGGATGAAGTATTTTTCAACTCCACGTATTCTTCCAATGTTCCGGGTGGGTCTTTCAAAAACTCATTGATAACAATATCTCCGGTTTGATATGCATCAAATTTGAATAGATTAATAGTTGTGTCAGCCAGCGTGGTTTGGTTGTCGAAATCTTCTATGGAAGTAACATCAAGATCGAGAGATCCGCTGGGTAAATCATTCGTAAAAATTAGTTCAACAGAAGAACCTGAAGGTTGGTTAATTCCCGAAGGATTAATGTTACCGGGATTAATAGTGAAATCAGAATTCTGGAGAGTTGCCGGGTCGTAGTTTTTGCTGAAATCTACATGTACAGAAGTGGAGTTATTGATGAAAGCATTTGTAACCTCAATAGGAGGGACTTCAATTTTAAAGTCAAAGAAGAATTTATCGGCCCTTGTAGAAGTGTACGTATTCTTAAATCCAAAAAAGGAAGTGGAAGTGTAGGTGTTATCTGTTCCGGTTGCTTCCTGAACCGTTGGAGCTGAATAAGAATTTGCTACTTCTAAAGACCAATTTCCTGAAGCATCACGGTTTACCCGAACTCTATAATTACCACCGCCAGAAATGTCAGTAGTTCCGGTGAGTACTTCTCCGTCTTTTACGCCCGCTGTAATTTTAAACAATCGTAAAACATCTCCGCCGCCATCTTCACCGGCTTGTAGCATATATCCGTTTAGGGCTTGATCTAAATCCTGAGTATCACTCATTAAATAGAATTCAGTTTTGTTTCCATTAGATGGATTGAAACCATCCAGACGAACAAAAAACTCCCAAAATCCAATAGCATTTGTAGATGGAATGCTAAGTTGAGAAGAGCCCGCAGCGGGAGCATCTTGCTGAAGGAGAACATTGCCAAATTCGGTTACAAAGGCAAAATCTGAATTATCACCTGACCAATCAGAGATATCCTGATCGGAAAAATCGTCCTGAAAGTTTGCCGTTTGCGCGAATGCGAGGGAAGGCAGCAATATTGAAATAAATACAAGTAAGAATTTCATATAGTTAGAATAGCAGAGCGTTAGCACTTTATCAACTAAACCAAAAACCTTAATCAATATTTTATAAAAAAATAGGGTAAAAGAATATTCCATCTTTCACCCCTGGAAGGACATTGAGAGCAAAGCCCTCAATATGATTAGTATGTTTCTCTTAACCGTACAGTTAGACAGTTTCATAGGGTACTCCTTACAGATTTTTTGTACCTTTTTAATAATAAATATTACGATAGTTAAGTCAATAAAAAACAGCAAAAAATATGCGTAGTTTACCATTTGTGATCGATCAATTGAACGGCGGGTTTATGTTAGTGGAAGGAATTCTGAGCGTGAAAGGCCAAAAATTGTTCATCGAATTTCAGAAAAAAGATGCTGTAATGGGTGCTTATAAATCAGACTTGGCTACCATTGAAATTCCATTTTCAGAGCTCGATATGATGGAATTCAAAAAGGGGTTCTTTTCTTCAAAGCTGATCATTCATGGAAAAAATGCCCGAGCTTTAACAGAATTGCCCGGCGATGATCTGACAGTTCGAACGCTGAAAGTGAAGAAAAAAAACAAAGATATTGCAGCTAATATTTCATCAAAGGTAAATCTGGAGCTTTCAGAAATGAAGCTTAGGGAGATGGATGAGTAAAAACCTTCTTTTTAAGGAGGATTAATACTATATATATTTCTCTGCCCAGGTTCCTAAAACCTTTCCTACATACATGCTGTCTTCTTTGTCTGAAAGCAAGTGATCTGCTTTATCCAGAGATATAAAACTCTTCGGGTGCTTGGCAGCTGTAAAGATCTTTGAGGCATTATCAATTCCAACGGTATTATCGATGGGAGAGTGAAACACAATTAAAGCTTTTCCAAGATTATGAATAAAGTCTTTCATTCTGGCTTCTTCAAGATCGTCAATAAATTGTTTCTTGATGGTGAAGGGTCGGCCTGCTAAAGTTACTTTTGCTTCCCCTTTTTCTTCAATTTCGTCCAGACTCATTTCAAAATTGTCTTTAACATGAGCAGGTTCTGCAGGTGCGGCAATAGTAGCCACGGCTTTTACGGCATCCATTTTATGAGAGGCCTGAAGTACAGCTGCGCCTCCCAAAGAATGCCCGATCAAGATTGAAGGGGCTTCAAACTCTTTTTCCATGTATTCATAAGCCTTTACAAGATCATCCACATTACTGGAAAAATTTGTGTCGGCGAAATCACCTGAGCTTTGTCCGAGGCCGGTAAAGTCGAATCGTAAAGTAGCAATTCCAATTTCAGCTAAAGCTGTGGTGATATTTCCCACTGCTTTCAGATCTTTAGAACAGGTAAAGCAATGAGCAAATAATGCAAATGCTTTTGGGTTTGCTTCCGGCAGATCAATTTTTGCGGATAAAGTTTCCCCGGTTGATCCTGTAAACTCTACTTTTTTTGAATCCATTATTGAAAATGTTGAATGATTGATTATGAATATTGAAATTTAAAAAAGCCACTAAAACATAGAATCACAAAAGTATAAGTATTGAGATACTGTTTTATGTTGAATTGGAGCTTTGCGGAAATATTATATTTAGTAAATTGGATTAAATGTAACTGCCACCAAGCCATAAAACCACAAAATTTGTGTTTTAGAGTCTTTGTGGCTTTAAAAACAATAGATATGAGTAAAAACATTCCCCCTTTTCATTTAGCGTTTCCGGTTAAAAATCTGGAAGAAACCCATGCTTTTTATACTGAACTGTTAGGCTGTACAACAGGAAGAACTTCTGATCACTGGATTGATTTTAACATGTGGGGACATCAGGTAGTGGCACATCTAAGTCCTGATGAAGCTAAAGAATCAGCAAAAGGAGCAGTTGATGGAAAAGGCGTTCCTGTACGTCATTTCGGAGTAATCCTGGAAATGGAAGAATGGGAAGCGTTAGCTGAAAAAGTAAAAACAGCCGGAATCGAATTTGTGATAGAACCCTATGTAAGATTTAAAGGAGAGCCGGGCGAACAAGCAACGATGTTCTTTTTAGATCCCAGTGGAAATGCTTTAGAATTCAAAGCGTTTGGAGATAAAAGCCAGATTTTTGCTAAGTGATTTGCTTTACGGAATTAAAAAAGAAGAATTATAAATTTTGAATCGGAGATTTAAAAAATAAAGCCAACGCTTAGTCCAAATGCTCCGCTTAGATCATAGTCAAAACCCGGAGCTGCATCTAATGAAAGTGAAAGACGGAATAGAAAGCCTTCCTCAAGAGGTTGATAACGATAACCTATAACTCCGGCTAATCCTATGCCGCCTGTATTAGTATCAAAAATGCCAATGAATCTTTCGGTGCGGTCAGGCAGGTCGTTTTCAACTCTGAAATCCTGAAGTAAAAATCCTGCTCCCAATTCAAATTTATGGGAGTTCTTTCCAAAAAACCTGTTAGCTATTACAGGTACAATAATACCTTGGTATCTGTTTTCATTTCTATTTCTTTCTATTTCTGTATACCGTAAAAACATTCCTCCAATCCGAAGAGAAAACTTGTTGTTAAAGTAGTATTCATAATTAAAAGAATACACATATCCGGCTCCCCCAAGTTCAACATATACAGCTTGTCTAGAAGTATTAGAATTCTGGGCATTAAGGTTTGTCGAAACAAATAGAAGACTAAGAATGGCCAATAAACAAACAGAAATATTTCTAATTAACACCATAAATTTTGAGCTTAATTATATCTTCTAACATAATTCCATCAAAAGAATTTCAAAATTATTATTTGAATATAGAATTTAAATCAGGATCTAAACTTTAAAGAGAAATCAGACTATCACAAAGAGCTATTTCATTCGGATCATTCGAAGCTAGAAAAATCAAAGCCCCTTTTTCTTTTTGTTCTGCAAGAATACTTTTTACGAGGGAGTGTCCATCGGAATCTAAATTTGATCCCGGTTCATCCCAAAAAAGGACTTTTGGATTCCGAACCAAAGACGAAGCCAGTTTTACCCGTTGTTGTTGTCCGGTAGAAAGAGATTTATATAATTTGTCTTTTAGCTTCGTGGTTTCAGTTTTTGACAACAATTCCTGAATTTGAGTTTTATTCAGATTGGTGTGACTTACTTCAGCCAGAAACTCAAGGTTTTCCAGTACCGTAAGTTCCTCATATAAAGAAATATAAGGCGCAGAAAATCCGGTATAGTATTTCAATTCAGTCTGAGATAAAGGCTCATCTTTCAATTTCCAATTGATACTGCCGGAATTAGGCCGAAGCAAACCGGCAAGACATTTCATGAGCGTTGACTTCCCGCTTCCGTTTGATCCTGAAATACCTAATGTGCCTGAAAAATGTTCAAACTGAATGTTATCTAAAACGATTTTTCGGTTATATTTTCTAGTAAGATTCGAGACTGAAAGACTTATCATGTCCGAAGGTAGAAAGTATATTGCAAAAATATACTATCAGTTAAAGATTCGTGTTGTAATGCCACTTTGTAGGCTTTATTTTCGAACACAAAATTTATATCAAATACATGCAAAAGGTCATTGACCAAATTACAGATCAGTTGGTTGGGTTGATCAAAAAAGATCAGTCATCGTACAGCCCGCAGCAACTTCTTAAAGCCGGTATTCCTTCTTATATCGTTGAAAGAGTTCGTTTACTGCTTGAGGATAAAGTACTGGCTGATTTTCAAAAGCCGCAATCTGAATGGATAGATTTGGATAACGATCTGTTTAAGAGCAGTTGGGAAGATTTTCGTTCTACTATTGTAAGCTGCTCTGTAATTCCTCACGATAAAGTATATGAGATTCTCCAGAATACAATAAACGATATCATTTCAGTATTTGTGGAGCCCAGAAAATATATGGCTTTATATTTATTCAGAGATGAGACGATGCTTTCCTTTGAAGAAATCAGCAAGCGATGTGCGCGATTGACAATTTACAGACATTTTGGGAAGGCAATTCCATTATATATGGAAAAGAAGCAATTGAATGAGTTATCTCTGGAGCGATGCGAAAAGCTGATTGCTAATCTTGATGCCAGAATAGTGGCAAATTATACCGCTGAGAACTGGGCCCAAAAACTGGAATTACTGTTTACTCTTTTTGGTGGCAAGCTGGATCCGAAGTTGCTGGAAATCTTTTTTAAAGATAAAGGACTTGTAAGTGTAGCCAACGTTTTTGCCCAAATAGATGTAGCGGTTACTCAAAGTACCTTTGTGGAAATGCTATCGTTAGAAAAAATAGATTTCACCTCAGTGGAAACGGAAGAACAAGAAGTTCTTCAGGAAGAAAGTGATCCTCATGTAGTATCAGAAGAAGTTGAACAATCCGTTGAAGAAGAAGAGATTAATGAAGAAAATATTGCAAGTGCGTTTCAGGTTCAGGATTCAGAGCCGGATATCAATGAGATATTGGGCGATATTGCTGAAGAAGGTGTCGTGGAAGTAAATAACCTAAATGAAGCAGAATCTTTGAATGCCTTTTTCTCATCAGAGGAAGAAGATGCACATGATGAGATGGTTACTGTCGACTCGGATTCAGAGCCAGAAGAAGAACCTACAAAAGATGAAGAAAGAGAGCAATTCAGAACCAATATCTCTTCTATTCTGGATCAGGCTAAAGACTCATTTGAAGGAGTAGTGTACGAAACTGAAGAAGAAGGGGAAGAGCTGATTGTAGAGGATGAATTAATTGAAGATCCCGTAGCTAAAATCCCTGAAGAGCATGAAGAGCAAAAAGAGATTGAAGATGAAGTTCCACAAGAGTTGAATGAAATTGATGCTACAGATGAGGAAGAAAAACCAATGTGGGCACAGTTTTTGAGTGAAGACCAGATGGAAGTAATGATGGGTAAAAGGGAAGAGGAGCCTGAAGAAGCTAGCATCAATGATTCATTATATGTTGAAGACGAAGATGATGAGTTGTTCATTGAGGCTCCTGAAGAAACTTCGAATGAAATCCCGCTAAACGGTTATCTTCATGAAAAAGAAGTAGAATGGTCAAAAGCTTTATTTAACGGAAATAATAAAGAATATCATGCTGCTGTTCAGAAAATTGAATCATTGGAAAACTGGAAACAGGCTTCTGAATATGCTGAAACAGAAATATTCAGTAAAGAATATGTGGACATGTTTTCAGAAGAAGCGATAGGGTTTATTGACGCCCTGCAAACTTATTTTAAAGAGTATAAATCTTGATTAACTAACTATGGAAAAGAACGACAAAGTAGAACGTCTTGAAGAACTACGCGAGCAATCTAAATTAGGTGGTGGTAAATCACGAATAGAGAAGCAACATGAAAAAGGGAAACTTACCGCTCGTGAGCGTGTAGATCTGTTGCTTGATAAAGGTTCTTTTAATGAGATCGACGCTTTTGTAACACATAGAAGTACAGCTTTTGGGCTTGATGAACAGCAGTTTCTGGGTGATGGTGTGGTTACAGGACACGGAAAAATTCATGGAAAGCCTGTGTATGTGTTTAGTCAGGATTTCACGGTTTTTGGAGGATCACTATCTGAAACTCACGCCGAGAAAATTTGCAAAGTGATGGACTTGGCTTTGA
Organism: Balneola sp.; assembly: GCA_965216175.1. Taxonomy (GTDB): domain Bacteria; phylum Bacteroidota; class Rhodothermia; order Balneolales; family Balneolaceae; genus Balneola. The sequence continues at coordinate 2,717,351 of OZ244140.1, read as the reverse complement.
AAAACGGTGTTCCAGTAATCGGGTTGAATGACTCAGGTGGCGCAAGAATTCAGGAAGGTGTTTCCTCTCTTGGTGGATATGCAGAAGTGTTCTGGAGAAACAGTATGGCTTCCGGCGTTATTCCACAGATATCAGCAATTATGGGACCTTGTGCGGGCGGAGCGGTTTATAGCCCGGCGCTTACCGATTTTATTTATATGGTTGAAAATACCAGCTACATGTTTGTAACCGGTCCTAATGTAGTGAAAACAGTTACGCATGAAGAAGTGACTTCCGAAGAATTAGGGGGTGCGATGACGCACAACTCAAAATCGGGTGTGGCTCATTTTGCTACTCCAAACGATGCGGTTTGTTTGCAGGATATCAGAACGTTGATGTCGTATGTGCCACAAAATTGTGAAGAAAAAGTGCCGATGATAGAATCCAAAGAACCGGATTCTGCCAAAGCAAAAGCACTGCATGATATTGTGCCTCAAAATCCAAACAAACCTTACGATATCAAGGATGTAATTGAAGGAATTGTTGATAAGGAAAGTTTCTACGAGGTACACAAAGAATTTGCCGAAAATATTGTCGTTGGCTTTGCACGTTTAGGAGGAAGAAGTATAGGTATAGTTGCCAATCAACCACTGGCGATGGCGGGCGTGTTAGATATTAATTCTTCCAAAAAGGGAGCTCGATTTGTTCGTTTTTGTGATGCCTTTAATATTCCGTTAGTTGTATTTGAAGATGTTCCCGGATTCTTGCCTGGTACCGATCAGGAATGGGGCGGAATTATTAAAGACGGAGCGAAACTGTTGTATGCGTTTTGTGAAGCAACTGTTCCTAAGATGACAGTAATTACAAGAAAAGCGTACGGCGGAGCATATGATGTAATGAACTCCAAGCATATACGTGCCGATTACAACGTAGCGTGGCCAACATCCGAAATTGCGGTAATGGGTAGTAAGGGAGCTGTTGAGATCATTTTCAGAAGAGAGATTATGGCTGCGGACAACCCGGAAGCCAAGCAAAAGCAGCTGGAAGCGGAATATGCAGAAGAATTTGCACATCCATACAGAGCTGCTGCCCGTGGATTTATTGATGATGTGATCAAGCCGGAAGAAACCCGAGCAAAACTGATCAATGCGTTAGAGATGTCACAGAATAAAGTAGACACGGTTCCCAAAAAGAAACACGATAATTTACCGTTGTAGGATTTTTGATTGGTGATTAGTGATTGGTGGAGAGCTTACATCTAAACTAGATTTTGGTGAAAAGGTCATCCCTCGGCGAATGCCAGGGATCTGGATTTTGAAAAATTGCTTATTAGCATTTTAGATTAGTTTCACCGATGTTATCCGAATGGGTAAGGAAAATCCTTGGTCGGATATTATTATGTTAACAAACTTGATTCACTACTAAGAATGATCAAAGGAATAATTCTACTACTATTAACAGTTGTAACGATCCAAAATAGCTATGGCCAATTCGCATTTAATAATATCCCAAAGATATCTTAAGTCTTAGACTTGCATTAAAGCATAAATTCAGTAATCACACATATCCCTATGGTTGTTAAAAATGTACTAATGCTTGTTCTGGCGCTATCATCTCTGATGTCTTGTGGTCAACAAGATATAAAATTAAGCGAATCCGAAAAGAATCGGATCAAAACTGAAGTAAAGAAGTCATTTGAAAGTTTGGTTGAATCCACCAAAAAGCAGGATTGGGATTCCTATTTCGATCACTTTGACCAGAAAAATTTCACAGGCCTCAATGCTGATGGTACAGTTTGGGAATCATTCGAAGAGTTCAAAGAATCGGTACATCCTGTTTTTCAAATGATAGAAAGCAGTGATAGCCTAGAATTTACGAACGTAAAGATTACTGCTCTTGATCACAATACCGCAATTTTGATAAATCAGTACAAACAGAAAATCGTACTAAATGGAGGTCAGGAGATCAGAGCTGCCGGAGGTGGGACTCAGGTTTGGTCGAAAGTGAGTGACAACTGGAAATTGGTGAGCATTTCTTCAAGTTCAAAAGAGTAACAGTACTGAGAGAAAGAGCTTGGAACAGAGTTTAAAGGTCTCTTTTTTTCCACAGACATATTTCAGCTTGACTCCTGCATCTTTGTCTGAATGTAGATAAAGGCATTTACTAGCAAGTCCTGCAAGGCTGTTTTTTCGGCAAACAAGTGTCGCGCTTGAGTGGGGTTACAGCAAAAATGCGAGACGCTTGAACAAGGCATGGCAATTAAACAAAAATCTAGGAATATAGTCATCCCTGTAGAAGTTAGATAATTCGTTGACAAAATTAACTAGTTATATTTTGTTATGCGAAGAACAACCAACGACACCACTCTTACCCGTAATTACCTACGGAAGTACCAGTTTCTGATCCGGGAATACGAACTGGTAAAAGCCAAAAACCATCCACGGTTTCGGTTTGTAAGCGATTTCTACGCCGCCCATCAAACCAATAAACAAACTTTTTTGAAGTACTATAACCGGTTTAAAACCACCGGAGATCTTGCCTCTGTACTCCCGGGAAAGCGAGGACCTCGGTGGAAATCCAGGCGAACGCCAGGCTTTATTGAACATAAAGTGCTCGCCGAGCGCGCCAAGGGCTGCAATCGCTACGAGATTTTTAATATCTTAGTCCCGTTACTACAAACGCATACCCCCAAACCCTCCACCATTTATGCCATTTGCAGGCGCAATGGGGTTAACCGGTTAACCAAGTCCATGAAACACAGTAAGCAACGCATTATTAAAACCAAAGCCGGAGAGCTTGGACACATAGATACCCATTATTTAGCTAAAGGCATTATTACCGGAGATACTTCTCGGTATTATTTGCTGGGGCTGATTGATTCCTGCACGCGCCTGGCATGGGTAGAGATTATTCGAGACTTATCAGCGCTCACAGTGATGTTTGCTACCCTTAAGTCGCTGAATATGCTTACTCAAGAGTATCAAGTGAAGTTTGCAGAAATACTAAGCGATAATGGGCCGGAGTTCGGGCGCAAAACCACCAAAGCAGCTACGAAAGCGAATCATGCTTTTGAACGCTTATTGCAGGAAATGCAGATCAAGCACCGCTATATTCGTCCGTATCGTCCACAAACCAATGGAAAAATTGAACGCTTCTGGAAAACTCTGGAAGAAGATGTATTTGCTGAGATGTGTTTCGATAATTACGAACATCTGCAACAAGAGCTTACCGAATATCTATATTATTATAACCACGAGCGTCCCCATCAAGGAATTGGTGGACAAACTCCCGCTCTATACAACCAAAACTGTCAACGAATTACATAACATCTACAATCCCTCGGCGAATGCCAGGGATCTAGATCGTAAACAAAGGCTAAGTTTTTAAAACAATCCAGATTCTGTGCATATGTAGCGAAATGACTAATTTTAAATCCTGTCTCCCATGCTCCTGCTTCCAATAATTTTTACTAATTGAAACTTCATTTTAATAAAAAGGGTTTTATTATTTTTCGTGTAATATATTGAGGTACAAGCAGATACTACGAAAGGTATGTTCAGAAATAAAAAAGAAAGTCAGTCATATACATTAGATGTGAACGGGGTTCCTGTACAGGTAACTCGCAAACGAATAAAAACGATTCGACTGCGAGTGAATCAAATAACCAGAGACGTTCGCGTGTCTTGTCCTTTTGTGGTTTCCGACAAAGAATTGATGGAGTTTTTACTCTCAAAAGAGAGCTGGATTCAAAAGCATCGATCAAAAGCATTAATACATCCTATTTCGGTTTCCGAAGATAAATTTATAGCCGGAGACAAAATCTCCTTTGCCGGGGATTATTATCAGTTGGAATTAAAGATCCGTGCAAAGAAAATGAAGGTGGAAATTATTGGCGATAAGATCATTTTACATTCCAGAGCTCCACTGGGGAAGGCGAGAAAAAAGCGACTTCTGGATGATTTTTACAGGCACCATCTAAAACAAGAGATCCCAAAACTTATTGAGAAATGGGAGTCGATCATGAATGTTTCGGTTACAGAGTTTGGAGTTAAAAAAATGAGAACCAGATGGGGAACATGTAATATTCGAGCTCGCCGTATTTGGTTGAGCTTAGAGTTGGCTAAGAAATCTCCTGAGCTACTGGAATATGTTGTAGTTCATGAAATGGTTCATTTACTGGAACGTCTTCATAATCAACGGTTCAAAAATTTTATGACATTATTTCTTCCAAACTGGAAAGAACTCCAGGATCAACTCAATGGCAGGATTGATTAGTTTATCTGAATTAGTTCGCTAACAGAACTCCCCGAATGATTGAAATCCGCCATGGTAGCGATAGTGCCAACTGCAGTCTTAACTATGTTCGTTACAAAATCTATATCCAGCGTTATCAGTTTATCAGTAGGTTGATGATAATGAGGGTTTCTAAAATTGGCTCCATCAGCTATAAATAAAGCATCAACACCGATATCCCAGAATGGAGCGTGGTCACTTCTTCGAAAATTAGGATCTCCATTGTCCAAAACCGGAGTGATCTTTAATTGTGGTACATAAGAGCGACCGATCTGTAAGAACGTATCACTCATTTCAGTAGCAAAGCTACTTCTGATATTATAGATGGAGGAATCAGCGTTTACAAAATCTCTGCATTCAGGCTCGTTTTTGCAAGTATATCCGATCATTTCAAAGTTTATCATGCCAAGAATGTTTTCCCCATTAGAGATATTTCGAGCGTAATATCTGCTGCCAATCAATCCAAGTTCTTCCATATCAAACCCAATAAATCGTATCCCTTTCTTAAAGTTAAACTGAGATAAAACTCTCATGGCTTCTAACATACCTGCTGTACCTGATGCGTTATCATCAGCTCCTGGAGTTGACGGGATTGTATCATAATGTCCATCAATAATATAGTAATCGTTTTCAGTTTTCTGTCCCGTTATACTTCCAATAATATTAATTCCATTTGTGCCTCTATTCGAAAAAATTTGGTCAGACTGCTCAATGTTATGATCTCTAAATTTATCACGGATATATTTTCGGGTGTTTTCTAGTCCAGTTGGGTTTCCTGAATAATGCCGAACCCCTTGAAGATTCTGTATATCATTTTTTATTCTTGACGAATTAACCAAATCAATGAGTTCAGAGATATCTTTCGTAAAATCATCAGTTGCTACAATTTTTAATCTAAACTCGTTATAGTCTGCGTAAGAAGGGTCTGCTTTAATATTCCAGTGTATTTTTTTTGGAGAATCTGAACTTGATATGCTCCCAATATCACCGCTTAGATAATTTTCAGAAATTAAAGCTTCTTCTCCATTTGGAAATATTTGATATAACTCGATGTCGAGAGGATCACTTTCCTGATCTATTCCTGTAAAGGTTATAGTTATTTCAGTAGAATCTGAGTTGAAGGAAGTGTTTACGTTTTTAACCTCCGGAGGATGATTAAATTCTACTGGAGGTGATGAAAAGTCAGTTACTTGATCCTGATCAGGTGCAGAGCTACAATTTATTAAAGAAATACTAAGGACGATTAATGAAACAAGTGGATTAGACATGCTATGGCTTTATACTTTTTTGAATAAGTATAAATAAGTTTGCTCGTCCTAAAATGCCTATGCAGTAGCTCGTATCATATTTGCAGTAAACTGTTCTTTTTAGTTATCAAACAAAGAAGAACACCAATGCTGAATACATTATGATAGCCAAACTACCGGCTACCATAGCTAGCGGAAATTGAGTTTTTACATGATCCATAAGATCGCAACCAGTGGCGAGTGAGGATAGTATTGTTGTATCAGAAATGGGTGAACATTGATCTCCAAAAACAGAACCGCCAATCACTGCTGAGAAACAAAGAGTTAGGAAAAAAGGATCAGGAACAATAGCCCAAGCCAGTGGAACAGCTACCGGAAATACCACTGCGTATGTTCCCCAGGAAGTTCCTGTTGAAAAGGCAATGATCATACAGAAAACCATCAATAATCCCGGAAGAATGATCGGATTGATAACTCCACCTACAATATCTACAACGTATGCAGCTGTTCCGACAGCATCAGCCACTTCTTTTAACGTAACAGCAAAAGCCAGAATAATTGCTCCAATGGTTACACCTTTACATCCATCTACAAATCCATCGATCGCATCTTGTAATTTCATCCCTTTGGCGACTGCAATTCCGATTCCAGCAAGAACTGCCAGAACGAATGCTTCAGCAATTAGAAGAGAAGAATCATCTCCCATATCCAGAACAAAGAAAGTGTAGAAAAAAGGGATGATGGCTACTCCGAGTAACGTTCCTATGGGACCAAAAAAGTCAATCAAACCCGGTTTATAACCTTCCGGAATATTTTGCTCGGTAAGTTCATCCGCAGCCATCGGTGTAGCTCCGTCACGATCTAGTTTACCTTCTTCTCTGGAACGACGAATAGCTTCTCTCATCTGTTTACCAGGAATCCAGGGAAGTTTTTCCCAAGAAAAAAGAAGCGTTAGAATAATGGAAAAGATCGCATAGAAATTGAAAGGAATTGAGGAAAGAAAAAAGCTGATTCCATCCTGAGTAGTTTCAAAAATCGCATTGGTTCCAATTACCAACCCTGCCACGTAAATAGGCCACACGTTGAATGGAATAAGCGTTGCAATGGGAGAAGCGGTTGAATCTACTACATAAGAAAGTTCTTCGTGAGAAACTTTGTGTTTATCAGCGATAGGGCGCACCGTAGCTCCGGTCAAAATAGTACTTATGGTTCCACCCTGGTGAAAAACGATTCCCATAAACCAGGTAAATAGTTTTGCTGAAACAGGTCCTTTAACCATTTTCTCGCTTGCCCAACGCGCAAATTTTTCTGCTCCACCTGTTCGTGTCCAGATACCAATCAATCCCCCCAAGGCCCAAAGATAAACTAAGAGAATAAGTGCAAAGCTTTCTGTTCCGATTGAAGGAATGAGAAAGTCTTGAACTACATTCACCTTTCCTGATATTGCTGCTCCTAAACATATTCCAAGAAATAAAGAGCTGGCAACTTCTCCTGTATAAAATGCTAAAAAGATCGCCAAAAGAGGAGGAGTTATTGACCAAAACCCAAAGTGACCGTTTTCCTGAACGAATCCGTCTGAAAAGAAAACAGCGATTACAGATATAATGAAAGTGAGAATAAGACCCTGAACAATTCTTTTTCTGATGTCAGGATCGGCGAATTTTTCTTTAATGCTCAAAATTATTCGGGATTGTTAGTTTTGAAATAATATGAGCTAAAGAAAGGACATTATTTGTAAAAGAGCTAGTTGTTATATTTTCAGTATTCAGTCCGCTCGTTCAGCTAGCTCCAACCACATTAACTCTTTTTCTTCCAGTTCTTCTTTAATTGTGGCAAAGGTTTCTGAAAGCTCCTGCACTTTTTCGTATTCCAGATCAAGATTACTCATTTGGGTTTCTATAGCCGATTTTTTCTTTTCTAAGGCTACGATTTCTTTTTCCAGTTTTTGATATTCCTTCTTCTCTTTATAACTGAGCTTTTCAGGATTGGAATTGGAGGGTTTTGGATGTTCGGATTTAGTTTTTTCTGATGAACTGACTTTTTGATTATTTTCTTGTTCGGATTTCAAAGCTCTGTATTCCGAATAAGTACCGTTGAAGTCGTTTACCACTCCATCGCCTTCAAACACAAAGAAATGTTCAACAAGATTGTCCATAAAATAGCGATCATGAGAAACGATGATCAGACAACCACCAAAATTGGAAAGGAAGTCTTCCAACTTTTCTAATGTGATCAGATCAAGATCATTCGTAGGCTCATCCAGAATCAGGAAGTTCGGATTTTTGATCAGGACCATCATCAAGCCAAGCCGACGTTTTTCACCACCACTCAATTTCGAAACAGGTGTGTATTGCATTTTGGAATCAAACATAAAATGTTCAAGAAATTGAGAAACAGAAATAGTATCTCCGTTTGCTAATACGATTACTTCCGCAATTTCCTTTATCACGTCAATGACTCGCTCTTTTTCTTTGATCTCGATACCGGATTGCTTGTAATGTCCGTAAACAATAGTCTGACCAGTGTTTACTTCGCCGGAATCAATGGGTTCTTCACCCGTAATGATTTTTAGAAACGTACTTTTACCAACGCCATTTTTTCCAATAATCCCAATTCGCTCTCCTTTGTTGAACGAATATTCGAAATCCTTCAGAATAACGAGATCATCAAAACTCTTACTTACCTTTACGAGTTCGAGAACCTGCCCGCCGATGCGAGACATATCCACTTCCAGCTTTACTTCCTGTTTAACTTTTCCTGATTTTGCTTTCTTTTCGGTTTGATGAAAAGCATCGATTCTGGATTTCGATTTTGTAGTACGAGCTTTGGGCTGGCGACGCATCCATTCCTGCTCTTTTTTCATCAACTTGCCGGCTTTGGCGATCTCAGTAGCATAAACTTCTTCCCGTTCCGCTTTTTTCTGCAGAAAATATTCGTAATTCCCTTTGTGATGATAAAGCTGCCCGTCTTCAATTTCTAAGATGTGATTACATACACGATCAAGAAAATATCTATCGTGAGTAACCATTAATAAAGTCATCGCGCTTTTGGTGAGATATGCTTCTAGCCATTCGATCATTTCTACATCCAAATGGTTGGTCGGCTCATCCAGAATAAGAAGGTCAGGATCATCTAATAATACAAAAGCTAAAGCCACGCGCTTTCTTTGGCCACCCGAAAGCGAGCTTATGGATTGACCAAGATCATGAATATTTAGTACACTTAATATCTGATGTAATCGCTGTTCATAATCCCAGGCGTTTGCAGCGTCCATTTTAGCCAAGGCTTTGTCGAAAGCTTCCTGAGTCTTTTCATTATAATTCTCAGCCTGTGCAGCTACGGCTTTATCATACTGCTGAACCACCTTAACCATTTCATTGTCGCCGTGAGCGATGAATTGGTTGATAGTCATAGTGTCGTCAAGTTCAGGTTCCTGTTCCAGCATACTCACTTTGATGCCATTTCGGATCATTACTTTACCCGAATCCGGAGTTTCTTTACCGGCAAGAATTTTCAAAAGAGTAGATTTACCAACTCCGTTTTGTGCAATAAGTGCAGTTTTATCTCCTTTTGAGATGCCGAAGGTCAGTTCTTCAAACAAAAGTTTGAGTCCGTATTTTTTACCCAGATTTTCTGTAGAAAGGTATGTCATGTATAAATCGAAATAGAAGTCTTGATGAAATACTAATATACGGCAAAGATGAACGAATGATGAATATTGATTTGCGTTGTTTTGGAAAAAAAACCAGCTTAACTAAGCTAAAAACTTATACCCAAATCCATGAACGGTAAGAATGTGCTTAGGATAGCGGCTGTCTTCTTCCAGCTTTTGGCGAAGCCAGGCAACATGCACATCAACTGTTCTGGTAGATGGAAGAGCATCGTACCCCCAAACTTCGTTCAATAACTGGTCTCTGGAAAGTATCACGCCTTCATTTTCTACCATAAACTTAAGCAATTGAAATTCTTTAGATGAAAGGCTGATCGTTTCACCTGATTTCTTTATTTCAATAGTCTGAAAATTGATCTCTGTATCTCCAATAGTAACTATTCCAATGTCAGAGGTTTTCTTTGCTGAATTTTTCTTTCGCAATTGCACTTCAATTCGGGCTAATAACTCCATCATTTCGAAGGGTTTTTGCATGTAGTCGTTAGCTCCAAGTTTTAATCCAAGCACTTTATCTATAACCTGGCCTTTGGCTGTGAGCATAACTATGGGAGTTTCAACTCTTGCTTGTCGCAGATCTCTGCATACATCCAGTCCGGATTTTTTTGGTAACATCAAATCCAAAATGATCACATCATAATCATTAGATTTAGCTTTCCGAAATCCGTCCTCTCCATCAGTGGCTGAGTCTACCTCGTAACTTTCGTCTATCAACCTATCTTGTAAAGTCATTACAAGACCCTGTTCATCCTCAATAATAAGTATCTTAGGCATGTTAAATATTTCCGGTTTGAGGAATAATTAATGAAAATATAGAACCATGATCTTGTTTACTTTTTAGTTGAATATCTCCATGATGTGCTTTAGCAACTTTTTGTACTAAACTTAAACCAATCCCATTTCCTTTTACCTGATCTTCTACTGATTTTTTACCTCTGAAGAAAGGTTCGAATATCTGTTTTTGCTCTTCTTCAGGAATTCCAATCCCATGATCAATAATCTGAAAACGAATAGCATTTTTGGATCGGAATTCAACATCATCGACTTTTAAGGAAATCAGTTTCGAGCCATTGCTGAACTTGATGGCGTTTTGAATCAGATTCCCAACGGCTAAAAATAAAGCGTCTCGATCTGCAAAGATGGAACCTGTTGAAGCATGGATAGAATATTCCAGAGTCATACCTTGCTCTTCCAGGAGAGTTCTGCATTCTGAGTTTACTTCTTCTATAAAATCTTTGATCTCAAAGTCAGAAAATTGGTAGATTTTTTTTCCGGACTGAATACCTGAAAATTCCATGATCTGATCCACCATATCACTGAGTCGCCGACCTTCCTTCAACATTAGGCGGACATATTCCTTTTTGCGCTCTTCAGTTTGTACTACTCCTTCATTCAGGTTTTCAGCAGCCGAACGAATAACTGTTAATGGAGTTCGTAATTCATGAGAAACTCCTGCAACAAAAAGCATCTGCTTTTCGGCAAGATCTTGTGATCGTTTTGAAAATAAAACGATCATTCCAACGCAAAATCCTAAGATCAATAATATGCCGAAGCTGATAATCAGATTTCGATTTTTGGCTTTATTTACAAAAGAATCTAATGATCCCTCTTTAAAACTTAACCAGAATTGCCACCCTGCTGTTGTAAAGTCTGCAGAAAAAGAGGTATTGATAGTAGTATCTTTTTTTACTGTAAATACAGAATCTTTTGTAGCTGATCGAAATCTCATTTGTGATGACTCACTGCTCATCGCAAAACCTTTGGCCGAACTTTCATTCTCGATTTTGATACTTTGAAGTTTTCCCGGAAAGGCTTCGAGATTTTTAAAAAGCGGATTCATGTCACTAATATTATTTTCTGATTGAATGACGAAAACACTAGTAAAATCAAAGTTTCTTAGTTTTTTCTTAAAGTCAGGATTTGGAATTACATCGTCTTCAGATGTAGTAAAGTAGATCGACTCCATTTTATCTTCATCAGCTTCTTCTTTCACAATACTAAGATTATATTGATCTTTATATGAATCAGAAAAATAGGTTTTTGCAATTTCGGGAATTATCTGATTTTTGATCACATTGTCATCCAGTTGTAAAAGAACCACATCATCCCCCTGATCAATATTAAGGCTGACCTGCATATTTTTTCCGGAATTTTCATTCTCAATAGTTATCAGATCAAGTAACTGAACAGGAACTGCAATTAAGGTAGGTTCTCCGAAATCAGGTGATCTTAAAAGATCAATACTGCTTGAAGCGTGCTTTTTTGTTGAATTTTGTTTGTCAATCCATTGGGCAAGATGTTTTGGTTTTTCAATTGTTGTAAGTCTCACAGGATCAGTTGCAAATAAATTAACAACCGGGTCATTTCCATATACATCTTGTACAAAAAATAAAGAGTCTATCAGTTGAGGATATTCAGTGTTTGAAAGCCAGTTTAAATAAGATTTCTCCAGCAATCCCTCAATTTGAACTTCATTATTATTACTTATCTGAATTTTAAAAGCTTGATTTAAAGAGCTTAAATCTCTGTTTAAGTCTGAAACAAAATTTTCGGTAGAAGCATCTAGATTTTCTTGCAAACGTTTCTTTTCAGCATCGCTCACACTTCCCAACCAATGATATTGGAGCACTGCCAGAGTAACCAGTGCTACCATCATGATTCCAAGAAAACTATATATAGTCCATTTTTTTTGCATAGCAGAAATTAGGGGCTTTTGAGTTCATCCCAAAAGATTTAACTCCGATTTAACATCCTTAACAAACATTTTGCGAGTGCTTAACAACACATAGTATTCAGTTTCGAATATTCCTCCCAACAATTCAAACAAAAGAAATATCTATGAAAAGACTATGCCTGATACCTTTATTTATTATCACTTCGATATTAATAGCTATTCCGTCGAAAGCTCAGGAAAGAAGAACAATGAGTTTTGATGCCGCCACATCCTTGATGCTTCAAGAGTTTCAGGCGATGCTCGTAGAAGAAGATGGGGAAATTAAAGTAAGAGTGCGATTAGGTAATTCAAGTGAACCCGGTGATAAACTTGAGCAGGGAGATCTAATCATTATGATGAATGGGAAAAGAACTAAAACCATCACTGAACTTCGTGAATTGTATGAATCTGTTCCTAAGGATGAGGAAGTAAAGATTGGTGTTCGAAGAGGAAATGACCGATTCATCCTTCGAAAAACAAAAGGAGATATACCAAAACCAGGAGAGGGTGGAAACAGAATGGTCATGAGTATGGAAATGTCGGGCGATGGGCCATCAACCGTTATTCCGGAATTGGGATTAATACTTTCAGACAATAATGAAAAAGTCATTATTCAACGTGTCATGGAACCGTTGCTACCTGAAGAATTTAAAGAACTTGATCTAGCAGGTTTCAGTATTTCTTCAATCAATGACCAAAAACCTGAGGATGCTGAAGATGCAAAAATGATGATCGATGTAATTGAAACAGGAGCTGATATTACTTTTACGTTTTCTAAATCTGATGATGAGATTAAAATCACGATTAAGAAGCCTAAAGCTAATGGAAATGTAAGTTTTAGAACCGATGGATAAATTACTTTACTTACTATTGATGGTATTAGGGATTGGATTATTAATACCTGAAGTTGCATCGGCACAAACTCCATTCCCAAATGCTCGCGATGACAGTTATCCTCTCTTGGGATTGAAAAGAGCAAAAAGCTCGTATGAACGTGCGCTTAGCGAAATGAATCGCTCAGAAGAACTTTTTAAAAAAGATCTCATTTCACGAGAAGCTTTCGAACAAGCTAAAAATACTTTTCTGGATGCAGAAGTAAATTACCAGCAATCTTTATTAGTACTACTGTTTGAGCAACAATTCGTAAGCATCGTGAATGCTGTAAAGTCACAGGAAGAAAATGGGAAGAAAAAAGTTAGGGTAACTCTCGCTAACACATCCGGAGCTACCGCAGAATTTGCTCAGATAGTAAATATGGAAGACGAATTATTTCGTTCTCTTCAACCTGATGTAATCCATAATGTGTATGTGTCACTGGGAAATGATGACGGAGCCATTATCAGTAGCCCTTACGAAATCAAGCTTTCTGAATTAAGATCCGGAAGCCCAACAACAGTCGAGTTTGAATTGCTACAAGATGTGGATGAAGCCACGGTGAACATTATCTACGGAAACGGTTCATCCAGAAACCCTAAGGTATTTCTACAAAAAGACGCGAGTGCCAACAAAGTATTGATACAATCGGAGCGGTTTTCTCAAGAAATTGAACTGGGAAGTGATGCCACTTTCGGTCTCGGGCTTGAGTTGTTCAGTGGAACGGATGACACCTATAAATTGGAAGTTGTGAATCTGCCTCAATCAGTAGCTCGGTATTTCAGTGAAGTTGGAGCACAAGGCAGAATTAGTCAGATAAAATTCACAGAAAGCAACAATACCCGTCAAACAAATCTGAACATTTCACTGCCCGACAGACCCACTGAAAATGTAGTTATGGATGAACCCATAGATTTCTTTGTGATGGCAGTTCCACAAGACAAGGCCGTTCAGATAAGTAATCGCAGAAGTGAGTTCTGGACAGAGGAGGAGGTAAAAGTTTTGGATGTTGGATATGTGAAACTGGAGATGATTCCGAAAGGAGTTGGGAAGTTGTCTATAAAGGCACCTCAGCTTTTTAACACTGCTGAAGAAGGACAACCTGTCAATTTTACGTTTACGGTTGTAAACGAAGGGTCAAGGCGACTGGATAATATTGAATTTGAATTGGACGCTCCATTTCAGTGGGAAAAAGAGATTGACCCCATAATTATTTCGGAACTAGGAATTCGAGAGGAGAAAACCGTAACACTTACGCTAACTCCACCTGAAAATGTAAGCGTCGGGAAATACGAAACCAGATTGCGATCGACTTCACTATCCGACAATCAACCAGTAAATGCCGAAGACAAGACATTCACAGTACAGATCAATGCAGAAGCTAGCATTCTGGGTACTTCGCTGATCTTATTCCTCATTATTGGGTTGGTAGGCGGTTTAGTGTTTTTCGGAATCAAATTATCAAGGAAATAATCAAAAAGCTAAATCTATGGAAACAATGAACGACACAATCAAACAAGCGCCTTTACTGGAAGCCCGTAGTCTCACGAAGGTCTACGAAGACGGCGTAAAGGCTTTAGATAATCTGAACATCAAGGTAATGCCGGGCGAGATCTTTGCAATGCTGGGTGGTAACGGAGCGGGAAAAACAACGACGATAAATATTTTTCTGGACTTTATTCAACCAACGAGCGGTAATGCATTTATCAATGGGATTGATTCGAATTTAGACCCTCTTGAAGCAAAAAAGAACGTCGCTTTTGTATCGGAAAATGTTCAGCTCTATCCTAATTTTACCGCTATGCAGAATGTGGATTTCTTTGTTCGCTTAGGAGGAAAAAATAATTACAAGAGAGCCGACTATGAAACCGCGTTGACAAGAGTTGGATTACAATCTGAAGCATTTGATAAAAAGTTGAGGGATTTCTCAAAAGGAATGCGCCAAAAATGTGGTATCGCAATAGCCATCCTGAAAAATGCTCCTGCTATTCTTTTGGACGAACCTACTTCAGGTTTAGATCCCAAAGCCGGGAAAGAATTTACCAAGCTTATCGGTGAACTTAGAGATGAAGGGAAAGCGATCCTAATGAGCACTCACGATATTTTCAGAGCAAAAGAGATATCTGATCATGTGGGCATTTTAAATAATGGTGAATTGGTTGCACAAAGAACACATGCCGAACTCAAAGGTGTAAATCTTGAGCAACTTTATGTGGAGTATATGGCCGGATATATGGACGAGCAAGATTCATCCGGTGTACTTGTAAATGACCTAAACTAAGAGCCATGTTTAAATTAATATTTATAAAAGAACTCAAAGAGATCCTGCAAAGCAGTCGTTTTACCATTAGTTTTGCGGTATGTTCGATATTGATCATTTTGTCTTTCTTTATGGGAGCACAAAATTATCTGTCAGGAAAAGCCCAGTATGAAGCAGCTAAGCAGGAGAACTATAATCAGATTGCAGCGAATACTGAATGGATTTCTGTAAATCACAGCATCATGTTATCGCCTCAGCCACTAATGGCTTTAGTTACCGGAATTTCTAATGATATCGGTAGAGATATTGAGGTAAAAGGTCGTGGAGAACTTTCTGCACAAAACACTCGATTCAATGACGAACCGATCTTTGCTATTTTCAGGTTTATGGATTTGGAATTTATTTTTGGTGTAATCCTTTCTTTGTTTGCAATCATCTTTGCTTATGATGCCATCAACGGAGAGAAAGTTAGTGGCACACTAAAACTCTGCTTCTCACACTCGATTTCCAGAGCTTCTTTCATAGCAGGAAAACTAGCGGGATCTTTTGTGGGACTTTCCATAGCGCTTATTATTCCACTTTTGATCGGGTGTGCCTTGTTACCGGTTCTTGGAGTCAACCTTTCCGGAGATGAATGGCTTAGATTGGGATTGATACTTCTTTCCGGACTAGCCTATTTCGGATTATTTCTGGCTTTAACAGTCGGGATTTCTGCAATGACCAACAAACCATCTACCTCATTCCTGATCGGGTTGGTAGTGTGGATATTCGCGGTATTGATCACCCCCAGAGCTTCTGTTTTAATCTCTGGTAGAATGGTGGAAGTTCCTAATGTGGATGAAATCACATCAGAAAAAAACAGATATAGATTTCAATTATTTGCTGATGACCGTCCTAAAATGGCAGATTTTTCAGTTCCTGAAGGCACTGAACCTCAGCAGGTTATGCAGGAATTTTCAAAATTCATGAATCAACTTTCTGACGAACGAGCCAAGAAAACGGAAATATTTGAAGAAAAGATCAATGAGCAGTACATCAATAAACGAAGGCAGCAAGAGCGTTTAGCTTTGGCGCTTTCCAGGATTTCCCCGACATCGGTGTTTAGCCTTGCTACTACCGAATTAGCCGGAACTTCGTTGGGACTTCAAAACAGATATATGGATTCAGCTCAGGATTATCAGCAAGTGTATAATAATTTCATGACTGAAAAAACAGGAACGGGCGGAATGTCAGGTTTCAGGATGATTATTTCTACCAATGATGACAGTGGAGAAGAACCTGAAACCATTGATGCTTCAGAGCTACCTGAATTTCAATTCCAAACAGCCACACTTTCTACAGCGGCGAGCAAAAGTATATTTGATCTGGGACTGCTGATTTTATTCAACATCGTTTTCTTTGGAGGTGCTTTCTTTGCCTTCCTGAAATACGATCTCCGTTAATTTAAACGACTCAAGGATTTTATCATGATTAAACTATTGATCGAAAAGGAACTTAAAAATATAATACTGAGTCCGAAATTTGCAGCTACTTTTTTAGTATGCTCTACTCTGATTCTAACCAGTGTTTACATTGGTGTTCAAGAATATCATACAGCGGTTGCTCAGTATGAAGCCAATCAGCAAATTGCACGTCAGGATATTGCACAAGCTACAAACTGGGGCAGTGTTCGAAATCAGGTACACAGAAAGCCAAATCCAATGCAGGTTTTTGTATCAGGTTTACACTTTGATGTTGGTCGAGTTTCAAGAATATCCGATTTCCAGGATGTAAAGCTGACGCGGAGTCCATATTCTGACGAGACACTATTTGCACTATTCAGATTCATTGATCTAACTTTTATTGTTCAGGTTGTGCTGTCACTATTTGCCATTTTATTTACTTATGATGCCATCAACGGCGAAAGAGAAAATGGCACTCTTAAGCTGGCTTTTGCTAATTCTGTTTCCAGAGCAAGCTACCTCATATCTAAGTTTGTGGGTGTATGGATTGGGCTAATTATTCCTTTACTGATACCGATTCTGATTGCCTTGCTTATTACTATGTTGATGGGAGTTCCTATTTCGGGAGGAGACTGGGCAAGTGTTTCCAGTTTTATCGGATTGTCCGTTTTATATATCACTTTTTTCATTGGGGTTGGTTTGCTGGTTTCTTCCATCACCAGAAAATCGTCGCTGTCATTTCTACTTCTTTTAGTAATTTGGATCGGCGGTGTGTTGATCTTACCAAGAATGAGCGTGATGGCTTCCGGTCAGCTTGTTGAAATAGAATCTATTGCTCAGTTAGAAGCGAAACAAGAAGCTTATCAAAAAGAACGATGGGATGAATATTCTTCAACAATTTCAGAAACATGGAGAAAACGTTCGCGAGAGATGGAAGGTATGGAAGATGCAGAGCGGCAGGCATACCGAGATGAAAAAGAATGGGATTGGTTGGAAGAAGATGATGCAGCCAGAAAGCAGATACAAATTGATATCACCGATAATAATAGAAAGCTGATTGAAGAAACTATGAATCAGAAAAAACTTCAGGAGAGAGTAGCTTTCAGCTTAGCAAGAATTTCTCCTGCTTCTTCATTTAGATTGGCAGCAATGAACATTGCGGGAACTGATATAGACATGAAGTCCCGCTATGAAGAAAGTATGCGTGATTATCGAGATAAATTCACTGAGTTTACACAAAAAAAACAAGCTGAAAGTGGGTCTCGGGGTGGATTCAGCATAAATGTGGATTCGGACTCAGGAGTAAAAATAGATTTTGGACGAGATGACCAAACTTTAGATACCAGTGAAATGCCTCAGTATTCCGCACCGGTACTAACTGCCGGGGCAACGTTGTCTAAAAGTGTATTAGATTTTGGGCTTCTGGGAATCTTTATCATACTGACTTTTGCCGGAACGTTCATTTCTTTTTTGAGATATGACATGAGGTGAAATTAAGTAAGCATTAAAAAAGCCCCACATTCCTGCAGGGCTTTTTAAGTGTTTAGTGTATCAACTAATTACTAACTAAACTTTAGCTAGTTTTCGAGTGCTGTCTTCCAGACAGTTTGGTATCCGAATTTATTCTGTTCGGCTGAAAGTTCCTGAATAGACTGTTTGATCAATTTTACGATCACGTCTTTTTGGCCAATTCTATTTAAGGCGTTCAGATCAGAAAACTCTGATTCACTAAATGAAACTCCGGGACCCTGAATGCTTCCGCTGAACCAAACAGTAGAAATTCCATCAAACCCCAAAGTCTGTCCCGAAATTCTGTAGTTCACATTTGGTAGCAAGACAATAGTGTTATCCTTACCGCCTGCAACCTGATAGTTTATTACGACATCCATGAAAGCATCCATGTTCATGTCTCTCATTAACCTGGATGAAGTACCATCATCAGCTATTAATGCCGTTGTTCTATCGCTGAGAATTTCACCTAAAGAATTAGGAATCAGTCTTTTTGTATTTCTGAGATTCTTGGCAATATATTCTTTGCTGTTCTCATCCTGGGGAGTATAAAACTCATTATAAATGGAGTTGGAAGTGATCTCGTCTACATTTACGATTGAAGCTCCATAATCATTCCTGAGCATGTTTGTGAGATCGCTGTATATGTTCTCAAGAAATTGATTCCAATATTGATCATCCAACTCAGGAAATTGAAAAGTAGTAGTTGTGGTAGTGATCTCTCTGAATCCCGTAGCATAATTATCTCGCTCTGAAGACTCCACTTCTTTCTTATATAGAGTTCCCGAGACGCTAAGTGATGAGATGCCGATTCGTTTAATATTGGAATCCAGAGGTCGAGCATACCAGGCATTCGAGCTGTTTGCGGTATATTGGAACTTACCGGAATTTTCTTCTGAATTGCCATCGATCTTAACCCATGTTCTGCCATCAGTATTTCCGGTAACTGTTACAGGAACGGTATCGTAAGAACGCATGTCCTTTCTAAAATAAGGGAATGGCTGTCCGGAATTATTTCTATCAGTTTCAAGAATAGTTACTTGTAAATGATTTACTCCTTTTACCCAATTGGTAACATCTTTTCCGGTAGGGCCACCGCCGGTAATATGCTTGTGCTTAAAAGCATCTGCCGGAACGGTTATTTTTCCGTCAATGATAGCAGTTTGAAAATTCGCAAACCCTTTGGCCCCAACAGCACTTGTTATCAAAGAAATGGTAACGCGTTTTCCTTCAGCAGCTCTGTCGTATTCCAATTCAATGACAAGCGGTGAATTTAGATCTACAGTTGGAGTTTCTGTACTGCCATTTATCGATGTGATTTTAATGGATGGAAGTGGTGATATTTCGAATTCTGTGGTTTCACCATTGGAACTCGTCATTGTTACAGTTTTAGCCGTTTTGTCATTAGCTTCGAATCGGGCATAATATGCACCACCGCCATAACTTTTAGCTTCAACGCCGTTCACAGAAACCGTTCCATCTAAAGCGATTACACCAACGGCTCCTTCCGGTTTTACCAATTGAACCCCAACCAGATTCTCACCTTCTTCCCAGTCTTCCGTTCCTAAAGTGGTAATTCCTACATCGGAAGCATAAGCGTTAACCTGATATTGACCAATCGCAGCTATATTCTTGAAATCAGCTTCTTTTTTGGTCATGAACTTTAAAGCTACTTTACCAATCTGTTGCTGTACAGTAGCACAGGATAAGACAAGCGTACCAAGCCCTAGTATTAGTATTTTTTTTGAAAGCATTTTGCACTCCGTTAATTTTTCACTCGATAGTGAGTTGACGGATGTAAAATGCTCAGAATGCTTTTGCTAATAAATCACCCAAATGGGGTATTTTTAGAATTGATATAACTTTAACTAGATGTTAATTAGTAATTTAAATTTGCAAAAAAAAAAGAAGAATTATAATCCGATAACTTATTTATATAAGTTCATTAATATCAATTAAAAAAAAGAAAATTATGAAGTCATTTAATATAATTGACAAGTCATTATTGGGTGGTTTGCTCTTAACTGCGGCACTATTTTTTGCTGTACCAGCTGAAACCGCAACTGCTCGCTCAATGAACGACTGCCAAGATTTATGCACTGATTTATGTGGAACCCCTACTATAGAAGCATGTCAATATACCTTTTGTCCGGGTTCTCAAGGTCCAACTGGCACCATGTGCTATGGAGAATTTCAAGAAGATCCGGGAGAAGGAGGTTAAATTTTAGGGTCTAGTGAAGCATAGCATATAAAAAATCTTTATAAGATATTGCTATGCAATGAATAACAAGTATTATAAACGTTCAAAAATATCAGAAGCTAAATTTCGACAGCTCCTACGCTATTTTTCTATGGACTTTACAGCCACAGATACGGCTCAACTTACCGGTCTATCCCGACGATCCGTTACTGACATCTATCAAAAGATAAGAGCAAGGATTCTGCGTTGGTCTATAGCTCAATTCCCACTGCAAGGAGTGATCGAAGTGGACGAATCATACTTTGGAGCCAAACGCATTCCAGGTAAACGAGGACGGGGAGCTGGTGGAAAAACGATTGTCTTTGGTGTGTTCAAACGCAAAGGGAAAGAGTATACCGAAATTGTTCCCAATGCTTCTAAAAAAGTACTTCAAGGTATTATTAGAGGTAAAGTAGCTCCAGAAAGTGTCATTCATTCTGACGGATGGAGAGGATACGATGGACTTGTTGATGTAGGCTATGATAAGCATTATCGGGTACATCATGGAGTCGATGAGTTTGCTAGAGGGAGTGCTCACATTAATGGTATTGAATCGTTTTGGAGCTTTGCTAAACGAAGGCTTACTCAATTTAATGGAGTCCCAAAGCACACCTTTTTGCTGCACCTAAAAGAAACTGAATTTAGATTTAATCACAGAAATACTAACTTATATAAAGTACTGCTGACACTTCTTAAAAAAGATCCCATTTAAGACGTTTGCTTCACTAGACCCAATTTTAATATGAAGGGCATAATGCCCTTCATTTATATTTACTATATTTTATATCTACTATTATGATTAAATGGATTTTACGATCGCTAGCGATAATTCTAACTGTTGTTTTTCTTGTTTTACTATTCAACAAAATTACGGGAAACCAAGAGGCAGAGTTTTTAAAACTTAATACGGGCATTGAACCACAATTCATTGAAAATGTCACAGAAAGAACTTGGTTGGATTATGAGTTAGAAAAGGTACCATTGGAAAACGATTTATCTGATTCTCTTTTTAATCCGATGCTTGTAAAAAACTTTAACGATACCCTCTATGTGGTGGACTATGCGGATATGAAAATTAAGCGATTCACAAAAAATGGAAAATTTATTAACCAATATGGCAAAAATATAGGCCGTGGACCAGAAGACTTTAATCAAATTACTGATATTTCAATTACAGATGAAAAAATATACGCTGTGGATGCAAATACATTCAAAACTAAAGTACTTTCCAAACAAACAGGTGAAGCATACAAACCTATTTCTTATAAACACCACGTTTCGCGGGTATTAGCTTTACCTAAACATAGTACAATTACTTTGGGCATTTCAACCAATCTTTTTCGATTATATGATGCTAATGACTCTTTAAGAATGGAATTTGGAGAATTAACAAATGACCAAATGAAAAATATGCTTTCATTTGGAGGTATTTTGCTTGAATCAAGTAACCCATCAGAATTTATGTATCTATCAAGCTATGCTAGCTTCATTTTCTTCTACAACACCAAAGGGGAAAATACCAAAACTTTCCAAACCATTGATCGATTGGATTTCCCTAAATCAACGGTTTCAGAAACGGGAGTTCGCGCTCCGAGCCCACCACTTATGTTACAAGGTGCTGCACTGAACAATGGGCATTTGTTTTTACAATACACAAGAAAAAGCATGAAGGATCATGAAAACCCACTATTCCATCAAATGCATTCTTTCATAGATGTGTATTCTGATGATGGAAAATCTTATTTCGGTTCTTTTATACTTACCCAAAGAACAAGAGGAATAACAGTAATTAATGATGCACTTTATGCAATAAATTATAATACCAGTAAAGTTGAAGGTTTTAAATTACTCAGGTTTTAACTATTTCTTACTCAATTTAAACACTGGTACATGCTATTCATACAGCATTTCTGATGTAAAATTAATGAAATTCAATCAAGTATTACTGAGTTAGAAAAGGACCTTCTTTTAGAATGCGAGTGCTAACTTTGGAAATCAGCTTTACATAGTCATTATAAACAGGCTTCTTGTTTTCAATAGAAGTTTTATCGGCAATTTTTCCCCAAGAGATTACTTTTCTTGTTTTTTTATCCAGAAGGAAAAATTCAGTTTCAAAGTATAAGGAATATGAAACAGTAATTTCTTCATGTCCGGCATAGCTTGTTCCACCACTTTGAGCTTCGTTTACTTTAAAACCATAGCTCTCAAAAAAGTAAACATATTGTTCTTCGAAAGAATTAAGAAGTTCGTCAGGTGGTAGGTTAACGCGAATTGATACTTTTTCATTTTTAAGAGTAGTACGCTTAAAAGTAGGAGACTCAAGTTCACTGTCGGAATTGATGATCTCTACTTTATTTGGTGTATTTAAGGAAAAAGAAGGCTGCAGACTTGAATAAAAATATTCTTCTTCCTGTCCTCCAATATTGGATGTAGTAGCATCAGGTACCCAACTACTTTTTAAAGGCAAAACTACAAAGTCATTATTTAATGACCCTTTTCTATATTCCTGATCCAGGTAAATATCTGAGGTGGAACTGCAAGCTAAAAAGCTTAATGACAAAGTTAGAAAGGAAATTACTCCAACGATTATTCTCTTCATGAACGTTTTAAAATTGAATTCTTTGTAAGCTTTCAAACTAAAGATTATTTATCTAATCCTGAATTTTTTTCTTAATAAACAAAGTAAAATTGTGTTTACCTCGTCAGCTTCTTGTAATGGATTCGCTGTGGCTGGTCTTCAGAAATTCCTAAGCGTTCTTTACGATGCGATTCATATTCTTCGTAGTTGCCTTCAAACCAATATGTTTGGCTGTTTCCTTCAAAAGCGAGAATATGAGTAGCAACTCTATCGAGGAACCATCTATCATGGGAAATAACAACCGCACAACCTGCAAATTCAAGCAATGCTTCTTCTAAAGCCCGAAGCGTGTTTACATCCAGATCATTTGTAGGCTCATCAAGTAGCAATACATTTGCGCCTTCTTTCAGCATTTTTGCCAAATGAACTCTGTTGCGTTCTCCACCTGAAATTTGACTCGTTTTCTTCTGCTGATCACTTCCACTGAAGTTAAATCTAGCCACATAAGCACGAGAATTGATTTCCCGGTTTCCCAATTTCAGAATTTCATGTCCACCGGAAATTTCTTCCCAAATTGTTTTATTCGGATCTAACGGGCGTTTTTGATCTACATATCCAAGCTCTACCGTTTCGCCGATTTCAAGATTCCCTTTATCAGGCTTCTCTTCACCGATGATCATTTTGAACAGTGTAGTTTTACCTGCACCATTTGGCCCGATCACACCAACGATGCCACCGGGAGGAAGTTGAAATTCCATATCTTCAACAAGTAGTTTGTCATCATATCCCTTGGAGACTCCTTCCGCTACAATTACCTTCGTTCCAAGACGTGGTCCGGCAGGTATCACGATTTGCATATCATCATTTCGCTTTTCATTATCTTTCGCCAATAATTCCTCATAAGAATTAATACGGGCTTTGCTCTTTGCTCTTCGTCCTTTCGGATTTTGACGAATCCATTCCAATTCCTGCTGCAGTGTTTTCTGCCGATTGGATTCCTGTTTCTCTTCCTGACGGAGTCGCTCTGATTTCTGCTCCAGCCATGACGTATAATTTCCTTTGAATGGAATTCCTTCTCCGCGATCTAGTTCCAAAATCCATCCGGCAACATTATCTAAGAAATAACGATCATGCGTCACGGCGATTACAGTTCCTTCGTAGCGCGCCAAATGCTGTTCTAACCAACCCACTGATTCTGCATCCAAATGGTTCGTAGGCTCATCCAACAGCAATACATCGGGCTTTTTGAGTAATAATCTACACAATGCCACACGACGTGCTTCCCCACCGGAAAGTACTTTCACAGAAGTATCACCCGGAGGGCAACGAAGAGCATCCATGGCTTGATTTAATTTCGCATCCAAGTCCCAAGCATCAATTTGATCAATCTTTTCTTGAAGTTTGGCTTGTTTGGCGATGAGAGCATCAAAGTCTGCATCCGGATCACCAAAAGCTGCGTTTATATCTTCGTATTCTTTGAGCAAATCAACCGTTTCCTGAACGCCTTCTTCTACGATTTCTTTAACGGTTTTTTCAGGGTCCAGCTTTGGCTCTTGCTCTAAATACCCAAATGTAATTCCCTTTTGAGAACTGATTTCTCCCTGGTAATCCTGATCTACTCCTGCGATCAATCGTAATAAGGTTGATTTACCTGCACCGTTTAATCCAAGAACCCCAATCTTAGCTCCATAAAAAAAGGAAAGGTAGATATCTTTTAAAACGGTTTTATTTGGTTTGTGGACTTTGCTTACGCCCACCATCGAAAAAATTATTTTTTGATCGCTCACTGCTGTATTGTTTTTTATTAGATATTCTAAGTCATCCAGAGCGAAAGCGAAGAATCTGCACAGTGATTTGTATGTGTAGATTCTTCGGAGGTATCCTCAGAATGACTTTGAGAAAGAACCCAAAGGTACGGAGAGTTAAGGAGTTTTGGAGGATGGAATTTTGAGAAGGCTCAATTATTTAGCACGTACTAGAATCCTCCTTCGAAGGAGGTGGATTCTGATCGAACAGATCAGAGGGATGTCGTGAGGTTTACCAACTCAAAAACTTCACGACATCCCTCTGATTTCACACTAGCGTGAAATCTGTCTCCCTTGGAAGGGAGATTTTAGTGTCTTTGCGAGGAGTGAGAGTTCATTTGAAGAGGAGATTTTGTTCGACAAAGCAATCTTACAATCAGTGCCCGGAATCTAGAGATTGCTTCGGTTTAGCTTTTACTGAGTTAATTCTTCAATTCTGTGGCTCAGAAACCCAATAACGGAAGCCATGTTCTTTTTTACATTTGTATCTCTAATTCTGAGAAATCTCACTCCAAGTTGCTCCAATCTGTATTGGCGTTCAACGTCTTTGGCTTTTTGTTGTAGACTGTTATGAATACTTCCATCAACTTCGATGGCGAGCTGAATTTCGTGACAGTAGAAATCTACAATGAAATGATTAATGGGAACTTGTCGATGGAATTCCACTCCTAGCTTTCTACTCTTAATCTGCTTCCAAAGTAACACTTCACCAAGTGTAGAATTATTTCTTAGTTCTCTGGCTATTCGCCTTAATCTTGGATCGTACGGTATGATGGCATTTCTTCCCATACCAAGTAAGACAAGCTCATCTACAATTCCTTACAAAAAATTATGAAAAGCATCGAAATCCCCCTTAAAAGAGGGCTCAAAATCTCGTTCAGAGATTTTGTGGGGGAGGTCGGACGGAGGATGTCGTGAGGTTTACCAACTCAAAAACTTCACAACATCCCTCTGATTTCACACTAGCGTGAAATCTGTCTCCCTTGGAAGGGAGATTCCTTCATACACACAAAAAAACCCGAAGGATTTTACGACTTCGGGTTTAAATAATTATAGAAAACTTAGCTTACACAGTAGGAGCTTTTGCAAACTCATAATCTGTATATCCTTCTTCTGCACCACCATAAAAAGTGTCGTTATCTGCTGGTGTAAGGTCAATGTCTTCTTCAAAACGAGTAGGCAGATCAGGATTTGAAATGTACTTTCTTGCATAGGCAATTAGATCTGCTTTATTCTGCTTAAGCAAGTCTTCTCCCAGATCTTTATCCATTCCACCACAAATGATGATATTTCCGTCATATAAATGTCCGTATGCATCAATTACGTTTTCAGGATAGTGCTCAAATTCTTCTCCATCAGGCTTAGATTCTTCCACAAAATGTACATAAGCTAAATCGTACTCATTCAGCTTTTCAAGTACATATTCGTAGGTTTCCTGAGGATTTGAATCGTAGCCTCCGTAAGCAGATCCGTTTGGCGATAATCTTATCCCAATCTTTTTTGAATCCCATACTTGCATGGTTCTGCCCAGTATTTCAAATAATAATCGAGCTCTGTTTTCGATAGAGCCACCGTATTGATCATCACGTTTATTTGTACCGTCTTCTAAAAACTGATTAATCAAATAATCGTTAGCAGCGTGAATTTCTACTCCATCAAAGCCTGCTTTTTTGGCGTTTTTGGCTCCTTGTTCATAATCGTCAACTATTCCCGGAATTTCATCCGTTTCAAGCGCTCTTGGAGTTTCAAAATCTTTAAGTCCTGTTGGGGTAAATGCCTGACCCTTTGCAGGAATTGCGCTTGGAGCCACCGGAAGATCTCCGTCATGAAAATCAGAATGAGAAACTCTTCCAACATGCCATAACTGTAAAAATATAGCTGTTCCGTCTTTATGAACTGCATCTGTAATATTCTTCCATCCTTCAACTTGCTCATCTGTATAAATTCCCGGTGTCATTGGATATCCAATTCCCTGAGGGGATATTTGTGTGGCTTCCGTCAAAATGAGACCTGCGGAAGTCCTTTGCTGGTAATAGGTTTTCATCAGGTCAGTCGGTGTATTACCTTTGCCGGAACGATTTCTTGTCATGGGCCCCATCACAAATCTGTTTTTTAAGTTAATACTACCGATTTTAAATTCTTCTGAATGATTCATTTATTCTCTGATTATTTTAATTATCTATATATTTCTATTTATTAGAACAACTCATGTCAGAAAGAGTTTCTATGCTGCAATAGATAATTGTAATGGCGCTCATAGAGCTTGAAATCTGAGCGCCTCTAAGTAATCAAAACTGTCATTCAATTAACTTTAATGACTTAGCTTTTTCAACCGCTTGTGTTCTGCGTTTTACATTCAGCTTTTCATAGACATGGGAAAGATGAGTTTTGGTAGTGTTTATAGAAACGAAAAGTTTATCGGATATCTGTTTATTGGAAAGGCCCCGGGCAACAAGCTCCAAAACCTCTAATTCTCTTTCGCTGATTCGAAGATATTCCAGCGCTTTTTTGTTTTGCTGAAATGGAGATTCTTTGATTTTTTTCTGAGCGGTGAGTTTTTTTCCAACCCAAAGTCCCAACCCTGTAAAAGTTAGAGCGATAATAAATACGAAAAGCTCCGTGGACAATTCACGAATAAAAAACCGATACTCAAAATATTCGAGCAGGAAAACGAGAACTGCTAGCGAAATACCATATATGAGAATGGTTTTTTTCAATGTGGGTGTTTTATTTTGTTTGCACGAAGAACTTAACCTTTTCCATAATCTTCACTGCTTCTATGAAAAAGGATTTGTTCTGTTCTTCAGTAATGCACATTTCTACTTTAGTAATTCACTCGGATTTAGCCCTTTCAAATCATCTTTTACAAATTCACGTCCTTTCCTGATCAACTCACCGTCCAGAAAAACATCGGCGCCAATACAGACTAAATCCCAGTGAATATTGCTGGAGTTTCCATTTGGAGCAATTTCATAATCTTTACCAAGGGTAAGATGATTAGAACCATAAATTTTCTCATCAAATAAAATATCATACATAGGTTTTTCGATCACGGGATTTGTCCCAAAACTGAATTCTCCAAATCTACGGGCTCCTCTATCTGTATCTAAGATGTCTTTCAATGCTTCATTGTTTGAAGAATCAAAATCTATAACAACTCCGTTTTCAACGACCAATTTTACAAATTCAAAAGGCTTTCCCTGATATACGGACGGTGCATAAGTGATATGACCATTTACAGAATCCAAAATAGGGGAAGTAAAAATTTCGCCATCAGGGATGTTATGTGCGCCAAAACAAGGAACCCAATTTTGTCCTTTTACCGAAAATTTGATATCAGTCCCTTCGCCTTTCAAGTGAATTTCGTCAGTGGCTCTCAATCTTTTTTCCAACGGTTCCATGGCTGATTTCAGCTTAGCATAATCTACTAAACAAGCGTCGTAATAAAATTTAGTAAACTCACGGGTTGGTAACTTTGCATTCATAGCAAAAGCAGGAGAAGGGTAGCGCATAATGCACCATTTGGTGTTATTCACACGCTCATCAAAATGAACAGGTTTCAAAAAATTCTCGGAATAAGCTTTATTTGCATCTTTACTAGCTTGAGAGTTCTCGTAAATATTTTCTGACGCTCGAATGCCTATAAATACGTCCATTTGTTTCATAAGAGGAAGTTGATCCACGGAGGCTTGATTCTTCCAGAACTCCGTATCGCCTTTTTCTACCAACAATCGTTGTGTTTCAGTGTCTTCAATCTGTACAAATGGATTTGACCCTTTATCACGGATCTGTTCTACTAAAGCACGCAGTAAATTAATTCCATTTAAACCGATAAGCTGAACCATCACATTCTCACCTTTCTTAAGCTGAGTGCTGTGTTCTAGAATTAGCGTTGCAAGGTCTTGGTCTTTCTGTGATATCACGGATTGATATTTTAGTATTTATATTTCGGTTATGTTTCTCAAAAACTAAACAAAAATCAATTTAATTCATTGTTTGATAAGGTATTCGGATATACTATTCTTCTTGTGCAACTTTCATTTCTGTTACTAAATAGCTTCCAAAGATAACAACGTTTTGAGATTGCCAGTGTTCTGAGGCTTCTCCTTCCGGATTATAATATTGGTAGGAACGGGTTGAATCATTCTCTAAAACTGTAAATTGATAAGAACGGGATTGAGGAGTAATAGGTCCCGGCTTTCTATTTTTTATAACCGTTTGATCTGGAAGGTTAAAAACTTTGAGATAACTAACCATGTCTTCAAAATCTTCCCATCCGAATTCAGGGTATACTTCTAATGTTCGTTCTACTTCTCTGGTATCAGGATCATTGGAACTGAATTGAATAACTTTCCCTGTCCAGTTTTGATCAACTTTGCTAAAGGAATATCTAACGCGTTCGTTAATTGTTACTAGAATTTTTTTCTGTAATTTGGCTTGCTCCGGCTCTGAACCATTCAACATTTCCGGGATTGGATCTTCCGGTATCGGAGTTGGAGAGGGCGACGCTTTTTCACTAGATTTACACGCCATGAAAGCACTCAATACTATAAAAAGTAACAAGTGATTTTTTTTTAATAAATTCATTCTACTCCTTGTTCAATTGCTTCGATTCTATTTGCGTATTCTTCCCATTTAGAATAATGCGCTGTAAGATCCATTTTTAGTTGTTCATATTCTAATGAGGTTTTTTTAACCTTTTCGGCATCTTCATAGAAATCTACTTCGGCCATTAAGGCTTCAATTTCATTTTTTCTGATCTCCGTTTTTTCGATATCTTTTTCGACTTGTTCTATCTTCTTTTTGACCGGATTCAATTCTTTACTGAGCTTGTTTCTCCGTTCCGCTTCAATTCTTCGCTGTTCTTTTCGGGAAAGGGTGCCATCTTCCGAAACAGAAGCCTTTGATTCCTGTTGAGTGCTTTGGTTTTTTTCAGCTTCGGCTTCCTCTTTTTTCTTATCCAGAAAATAGGAGACGTTACCAAGATAAGTTCGAATTTTATTTTTTTGAACTTCCAGCACTTTATCTACAATAGGATCGAGAAAAGCCCGATCATGAGATACAATGACGCAAGTACCTTCATATTGCTGAATGGCTTGTTGCAAGATGTTTTTACTGCTCATGTCCAGGTGATTGGTAGGCTCATCAAAAATGAGGAAATTAGCAGGAGAGAGTAACATTTTCGCCAAAGCTAATCGACTTTTTTCCCCACCGGAAAGTACTTTTACTTTTTTGAAAACATCATCGCCACGGAAAAGAAAACTTCCCAAAATAGAACGTAATCGGCTTTCTTTTTCATCTGATCCGGCACTCATCATCACTTCTAATGCATCCTTTTTAAGGTCCAGATCTTCGGCCTGATGCTGTGCGAAATAGTTAGTAGTTACTTTGTGACCTTCTTCCCGATTACCACCCTGAATAGGTTCAAAACCCGCTAAAATTCGAATCATTGTTGACTTTCCCGCTCCATTGGGACCAACTACCGCAATTTTATCGCCTCGTTCAATTTCATAATCCAAACCATCAAAAACCACATTATCGCCGTAGCTTTTTTTGATGTTCTCAAGACGCATTACTACTTGGCCACTCCGCTGCGGTTCCGGGAAGCTGAAAGATACATTTGCGAGCTCATCTTCAACTTCAATACGCTCAACTTTTTCTAATTGTTTAACACGACTCTGAACCTGACGTGCTTTAGAAGCCTTGTATCTAAAACGATCAATAAATTCTTCGGTTTCTTTGAGTTCCTTTTGTTGATTCTTCTGAGCATTAATCAATAACTCTCGTTCTTCCGCCCATTTCTTTTCGTAAAAAGAATAATTTCCTGAATAATCTTTCATCGAGCCGTTTCGGATGGCGAGCGTTCGATTGGTGATGGTGTCTAAGAAAGTCCGGTCATGAGAAACAACGATTACAGCTCCATCATAAGAATTCAGAAAGTTCTCCATCCATTGCAGAGATTCAATATCTAAGTGATTGGTAGGCTCATCAAGAAGTAAATACGTTGGTTTTTTCAACAACAATTTTGCCAGAGCAATACGCATCAACCAGCCACCGCTAAACTCTGAAGTGTTTCGTTCAAAATCAGATTCTTTGAACCCGAGTCCCATGAGTATTTTTTCTACATCTGAGCGGAGCGTGTATAATCCGGAAGCTTCTAACTTTGTTTGGAGCAGCCCATATTTTTCCATGAGCATATCATATTCTTTAGAATTATGATCGATTTCAGCCAGCTCATGTTGTAGTTCGTTTACTTCTTCTTCTAGTTCAAAAATTTCAGCAAAAGCAGTTTCTATTTCTTCGACAACGGTTAGTTCAAAATCGGGATCTACCCCATCTTGTGGAAGGTAGCCGAGTGTTTCCTCGTTCGAAATAGAAATGGATCCGGAATCCTTTTTCTGAATTCCCATGATGATTTTGAGAAGCGTAGATTTACCTGCTCCGTTTGGACCAACTAAACCGATTCGTTCTCCGGGATTTATAAGTACAGTTATTTCATCGAGAAGATCACGATCGCCAAGAGCGAGAGATATTTTTTCTAGTTGTAGCAAATGAGTGTTAAAAAAATGAATGTTTTAATCTTTATAAAATATGTATTAAATAAGTAAGAATATGAGTATGATTTAAACTTTGAGTATTCTTCAAAATTCGGTTAGTATGTGTGTAGAATTTATAATCCTTAATACCCAGCAACAAAATGACTTTATTGATCATTTATCTTTTTTTAGCCGTTGGCGTTTCATTTCTTTGTTCTATTCTGGAAGCAGTGTTATTGTCAGTAACTCCTTCGTTCATCGCTCTTAAAAAACAGGAGGGTACAAGAGCAGGGAAATTATTGGTAGAATTAAAAAGTGATATTGATCGACCACTTTCGGCAATTTTAAGTTTAAACACTATAGCGCATACTGTCGGTGCGGCTGGCGTGGGCGCTCAGGCACAAGTAGTATTTGGGAATGCTTATGTTAGTTTAACATCTGCAGTTTTAACATTAGTCATATTGGTGTTGTCAGAGATTATTCCAAAAACACTAGGTGCTAATTATTGGAAAGAATTATCGGGATTCGCAGCACAGATCATTAGTTTTTTAATTCTAATTACATACCCACTTGTGATAATGTCGAAAGGGATTACAAAAGTGCTGGCCAATGATGAAAATAAGGAAACGCTAAGTAGGGAAGAGTTCTCTGTAATGACTGAAATTGGTGTGGAAGAAGGCGTTTTTGAAGAGGGAGAATCCAAAATTTTTAAAAATTTAATCCGATTCAGTTCTTTGCAGGCAAATAAAATTATGACGCCAAGAGTGGTAGTGAAGAGATTTCATCACAAAAAAAAGATTAAAGAAATTCTGGAGAACGAGAGTAATCTAAATTTTTCAAGATTCCCGATTTTTGATAAAAACGAAGAAGACATAATCGGATATGTTTTAAAAAATGATATGTACAGAGAATTATCGAAAGGAAATGGAGATTTAACGCTTAAAGAAATACAACGTGATATTTTTATTTTTCCTGAGAATGCGAAACTAAATGTATTGTTTGAAAAAATAATTGAAAAGCAGGAGCATATCGCTGCTATTGTTGACGAATACGGGGGGCTTTCCGGTATTGTAACGATGGAAGATTTAGTGGAAACCTTGCTCGGATTAGAAATTGTTGACGAAATTGATATCACGGAAGACATGCAAAAATTAGCGAAAGCAAATTGGAAAGAAAGATCTAAGAAACTAGATATAACGGGTCATCCAAAGTCTTCCTCTTAACTGCAGTCAACAATCTCTTTTTAAGAAAACAAATGAGAGTGAATTTTTTGGGCTGTTTCAATCATCAATTCTTGATCTAAAGCGATATTCAGAATTCTTTTCTGCTTTGTAAATGAGATCATATCGAGATGAATATCTTTTATTGGCACGAAGATATCGTCATTTAACTCTTTTGAAGAAGAAGCCTGATAACCAATAATACTGATCAATCCTTTTGATCTTTCAAGTTCGACAGTTCCGATTTCAATAAATGTCTTGGTGATCTCATCTAGTTTTTTCGAATCAGAAAGAGCGATGGTAACGGATGCTTCTGTTGTGTTTACAGCATCAACTGCCAGGCGGTTTTTCTCGAGCACATTAAAAACTTTGGTCAGAAAATTATATCCCATCACAGTTTCGTAGGCACTCACTGTTAACAAAGCAATATTATCTTTAAAAGAAATTGCGAGTGCATTCCGCTCATAGTTAGATTCACGAACTATTTTTGTTCCAACATCTTTAGGTTGGAACATATTTTTTACAAAAACGGGAATATTCCTTTCTTGCGCAGGCTTAAGCGTTGATGGATGCAATACTTTAGATCCGAAGTAAGCCATTTCAGTAGCATCAAAATAACTCAATTCGGGGATGGGTTTAGCATCAGAAATAAATCGTGGATCACTTGTAAACACACCGCTCACATCTGTCCAGATTTCAATACTTTTTGAATGAAGAGCTCCACCTATAAGACTGGCTGAATAGTCCGATCCTTCAAATCCGAGTGTTGTAGTGGTCCCATCGGGAGCTTCTCCATAAAAGCCGCCAATTACAGGGGTAAAACCGCCGTCAAGAATAGTTTCAAGGGAACCAATTTTTTGATTTATCAATCCAAGATTTGGATGAGCATTTCCATAATTACTATCAGTTTTAATGAGTTTTTTAGCATCCACAAACTGAGTAAGTTGATCGGTAGCTAGTCCGCATTGAGCAAGTAAGTAGGAAGAAATTTGTTCGCCAATGGAAGCGATTGCATCTTTCATGGCAGGAGTGA
Source organism: Balneola sp. (assembly GCA_965216175.1). Lineage (GTDB taxonomy): Bacteria > Bacteroidota > Rhodothermia > Balneolales > Balneolaceae > Balneola. Next base: position 2,683,957 of record OZ244140.1, on the reverse strand, counting down.
GTTCTCCGGCTTTATCAGTATACGTCAAAAACTTATTGAGTAATCCAATTTTCTCATCCAGCTTTTTCTCACAACTTTCTAAGATCAGCCTATTCTTGGAATGTGGGTTTTCTTCCAAAAAATCTTTAACGATTGTGAGATGACGGTCTTTGATAGAACTTGAAACCTCTAAAGCCTCATCCAGTTTTTTGTTACCCGCAAGTAACCCGGCTTCTACAAGTTGTCGGGTAGTTCTTGCAGTAGCAGAAACAATTACTACCGGGTATTCATAATTTTTGATGATCTCCAAAACCTTCTTCCAGGTTTGGTGGTCATTCATTGAGGTACCGCCAAATTTTAATACGTGTAAATCCATTCCAATATTTATTAAGCTTAGAAAATAAGGGTTATAAAATCGGATTGCATTCTTAAAACGGGATTAAATTTCTTAAAATTAAATGATGAGTTAAAGAACTGTTATCTTACAAACAAAAAAATGAAAGTTGCTGTAATTGGAGGAGGGGCTGCAGGTTTTTTTAGTGCTATATCAGCAAAACATCATCATCCTGATGCTCAGGTTACGATTTATGAAAAAACTGATAAGCTGCTTTCAAAAGTTCGTATCTCAGGTGGAGGGAGATGTAATGTCACTCACCATTGTTTTAAAATTCATGAACTTGTAAAGTATTATCCAAGAGGAGAAAAACCGCTTAGAAAAGCATTTGGGATTTTTTCGCCAACGGACACAATCTTCTGGTTCAACGAACATGGGGTTGAGCTGAAGACCGAAGCTGACGGACGGATGTTTCCAACTACGGATTCTTCCCAAACGATTATAGATTGTTTGATGAAGGAAGTCCATAGATTGGGGATTGGGATTAAAACAAAGTCGGCCATCAAAACCTTAAAAGAAAGCAAAGAAGGTTTAGTTCTTGGTTTTAAAAATGGAGAATCCAAAGAAGTTGATAGAGTGATCGTGGCAACAGGCGGAAGCCCCAGAATACAGGGTTTTAAATGGCTAACCGATCTGGGACATGAGATTGAAGAACCGGTTCCATCCCTTTTCACTTTCAATATGCCTCAAGAATCTATTACGGAACTGATGGGAGTAGTTGCTGATCCGGTGTCTGTAAAGATCATGAGATCGAAACTGAAGAGTGAAGGGCCGTTGCTGATAACCCATTGGGGAATGAGCGGTCCGGCGATACTGAAACTATCGTCTTTTGGTGCGAGAGAACTGAACGAGATGAATTACAAGTTTAAAACTTTGATAAACTGGACGGGGGAATTAACCGAACAGGAAATCCGCGAAGTTTTAAAAAATGTAGCTAATGAACACGGAAAGAAGAGAATTCACAATGTAAATCCATTTGAGTTACCGGGCAGACTTTGGGAGTTCTTGATCGAAAAAGTAGAAGTAGGAGAGAACATGATTTGGCAAAATATGGGTAAGAAGAACATCAATCGATTGGTTCATATTTTGATGAACGATGAATATTCAGTAAGCGGAAAAACAACCTTCAAAGAAGAATTTGTAACGTGTGGTGGAATAAGTCTTCAGGATATTGATATCAAAACGATGCAAAGTAAGAAAGTATCCAAAATTTACTTCGCAGGAGAAGTATTGGATATAGATGGTGTGACCGGCGGGTTTAATTTTCAGGCAGCCTGGACGACGGGGTTTATAGCGGGGAAGTTGAAAAACTAATCATCCGAAAAAACTGTCCCGATATCGTGTCTTAAGTTGTATTGACTTTTCATGACCTCGCCATAAGCTCCACAGCTTCTAATTGCGAGTAAATCACCTCTTGTAATTTCGGGTAATTCCAGATTTGTTCGGAATGTATCTGAGCTTTCACAAATAGGACCAACGACATCATAATAGCTTTTTTTGCGATCTTTATTTTCTGATATCAGCTGAATTTCATGCTTGGCCTGATACAGAGCAGGTCTGATTAATTCTGTCATACCTGCATCAACTATTACAAAATTCTTTTGTCGCCCGGTTTTTGTGAAGAGGGCTCTGGTTATTAAACTACCCGATTGTCCTATTACCGATCTTCCAAGTTCGAAGTGCAGATGTTGGTGTTCTTTAAGTTTGATATGCTTTTTGAAAGTTCCAAAAAAGTGTTCAAAGTCCGGAATACCACCGCCATCAGGATCTGTATAATTAATTCCAAATCCTCCACCAACATTAATAATATCCAGCTTAAATCCTTCAGTTTCGAAACGGTGATTAAGTTCATTTGCTCGCGAACATAATCTGGTAAAAGGTTCTATATCTTCAATTTGAGATCCAATATGAAAATGTATACCTATCAATTTTATACCGGATAGTTTGGGTAATAATTCGAAAATTTGAGGAAGATCTTCTTCATTGATCCCAAATTTATTTTCACTGAGTCCGGTTGTAATGTATTTATGAGTTTTAGCATCAACATTCGGATTCAAGCGTAGAGCAATATTAGCCACCCTATTAAATTTGATTGCTAATTCATTAATAACTTTAAGTTCCTGAACCGATTCGACATTAAAACAAAAAATATCATTTTTTAGCCCCAGCTCTATTTCCTGATCTCGTTTTCCCACTCCTGCAAAAGCAATTTGATCAGGCGAAAATCCACAATCTAATGCTCTTTGCACCTCTCCTCCGCTTACACAATCAGCACTTAATCCTGAGTTTAGGATAAAGCTCAGGATCTTTGGATGAGAATTTGCTTTCAGTGCATAATGTATATGATAACCATTGGAAACTCCGTGAAGTTTTATTTGTTCCAAAGTCTGTGAAAGTAACTCAAGATTATAAAAATAAAACGGAGTATTTCTTTGTGAGAAAGAGTGTACTTGTTGTTCAGAAAACATTAATCAGGAAGGTTAGGATCTAGTTCAGTATCTGTCTCATTATCTGAAGGGTTTTTAGAGTCAGCTTCATCAGATACCAAAGCAACAACTGTATCTCCTGCTTGTGGAGATGGTGGATTATCTAGTGAAAATGGTTCAATAGAGTCGGCACCTGAGGCAACAAAAAGAAGAAGAGCTTCATCCTTATACTTTTGCTTATAATCTTCATAGGAAAATTCTTGAGTAATTGGTGTTTTTCGGATACCTGCACCATTATTGAGGAAGTCACCAATCTTATCATAGTTCATTTCTTTTGAGAACAGTGTTCGTCCACCTAAAGAATCATTGGACTCAATCTCTTTTTTGCTTGCACTTGAAAGAGGGGCAAGTTGAAAGACCTGAGAATTTCCGAAATGTTCAGCAAATTGAATGGCAGTTAGTGAATTTACTTCATCGTTAGGTGTTAACGCCAATGTTTTTCCAATTCCTTCCAAATTAATTTCATCCATTGCGTACTCAGATAAAATATTACCATAGTATGTTTGCAATCCTGATTTTCTGGCTTTTGAAATATTTTCCCAGTTTGAGTCAGCAACAATAACTTTGAATCCTAATTCTCTAATTGCATGTGCCATCATTCTGGCCCAATTATGAGCTCCTACAATAATAACTCCATTCGGAGCGGCCTTTGCAACTCCTAAAAGCCTAGCCATTGGGCTTGCTGACAGCCCGTAAATAGTAACAGTAGCAATAATCACGATGAATGTATAGGGAACCAATTGGCCGGCTTCAGCATACCCTTCTTGTTCTAAACGGAGTGCAAAAACAGCTGAAATTGCAGCTGCTACAATTCCTCTTGGTGCCATCCATGCTACAAAAGCTTTTTCACCCCATTTGAGATTTGAACCTAGCGTTGAGAAATAAATTGCTAAAGGTCGAATCACCAAAATTAAAACTACCAGAAATAGAGCTGCATTCCAGTTAAAATATTCGAGGGCATCAATTTTTAAGCGAGATGCTAATAGAATGAAAAGAGCAGATATTAATAATACTTGTAGGTTTTCTTTAAACTCAATGATGTGCTTAATCCGGGCAGATTTTTGATTCGCCAGAATTATGCCCATTACTGTTACCGTTAAAAGACCAGACTCGTGCTGCAGGTGATTTGAGATCACAAACATGCCAATTACAACCATTAAAGTGACAGGGTTTTGCAAGTAATCCGGAATCCAGTGTTTTTTAAGCGTGAAATACATGATTCCTGCGCCAATCGCTCCGAAGAAAGTTCCATAAGCCAAGGTTTGTACTATTACTAAGCCGGCGTGACCATCAATATTCGAAAACCCACCTGAGATGATCACTTCAAATACAAGCACAGCCATCATCGCACCAATGGGATCATTCACAATTCCTTCCCATTTTACAACCGAACCTGCGGTTTCAGTAGGACGAACTTGCCGTAATAACGGTACAATTACAGTTGGACCTGTTACAATTAAAATTGCACCGAAAAGAACGGATAATTCAATACCAAGATCCAGAATGTACAGTGCAGCCAACGAGGATAAAGTCCAGGTTATAAGAACTCCGATCGTAATTAATTTAATTACAGTTCCGCCAATTTTCTTGAATTCGGACATTTTTAAACTTAATCCGCCTTCAAAAAGTATGATTGCTACGGAAATTGAAACAAATGGGCTGAGTAAATCACCCATGAGTTTATCCGGATCAAGTAAGCCTGTAACCGGACCGGCTATTATTCCAAATCCGAGCAGTAATAAAATTGCGGGTAGTTTTGTACGCCAAGCCAGCCATTGAGCAGAAATACCCAGAGCCAGAACGCTTGCGAGTCCTACAGCTATATATTCAGACATCTATAAAAATTAGTTTAATTGTCTTTTAGGATTATAAGTTGGAATAACTCTTTTTGCTAATTCAACGTTTGATTTTATTGAGAAAGTTTAGAAATGATCTCGTCCAGTGTAAGTTGAGCTTCTTCGCTTTCTTTCATATTACGAAGTGTAAACTTTCCTTCTGCTAATTCGTTATCTCCAACTATCAGAGAATAATAAGCATTTTCCCGGTTTGCGTCTTTCATTTGAGCGCGCATAGAGCGATCAAGATAATCCATAGTTGCAGAGATACGATTTAAACGAAGTTTTGGTAGTGTTTTTAAAGCCCATTTTCTTGCTTCCGATCCAAGGCTGACAATAAATACATCAACTGATTTTGGTTCTGCCAATGTGATATTTAATTCTTCACAAGCAATAAAAAGACGTTCCATTCCTGCAGCAAATCCTACAGCAGGAGTTGGTTTTCCTCCGATTTCTTCTACCAAGAGATCATAACGACCGCCACCGGCAAGAGCATCCTGAGAGCCAAGGTCGGGGCTGGTAAGCTCAAATGCCGTACGTGTGTAATAATCCATTCCACGAACCAAAAGTGGATCCAGAGTGAACTCAATATCCAGAGATTTGAGCATTTCACAAACTTGCTCAAAATGTTCCTTTGATTCATCGTTTAAGTGATCACTAATAACCGGAGCATTTTTGATAAACTCCTGATCTTCTTTTTCCTTCGAATCCAGAATTCTCATTGGATTTTTTTCCAAGCGTTTTTGAGAGAGTTCACTCAGCTTATCAAAATGAGGTTGGAGATACTCTTTTAAAACTGATTTATAATTTTCACGGCTTTCCGGATCACCAACGGAATTCAGTCTTAAGTTGAAATTTTTGATACCTATTCTTTGGTAGATCCTGATCATAAATGCAATGCACTCTACATCTGCAACCGGATTATCGCTACCAATAACTTCTACTCCAAACTGATGGAATTGGCGTTGACGTCCTTTTTGAGGTCTTTCGGCACGGAACATTGGACCGATATAATAAAGTTTTTGTGAGCCGCCTCTTTGATCAAGATGATTCTGAACAAAAGATCTTACAACCGGAGCAGTTAATTCCGGACGAAGCACATAGTTGCTATCTCCTTTAGTGAAAGCAAAGATTTCTTTAGTAACTATATCCGTAAGCTGCCCAATTCCTCTTTTAATGAGTTCGGTTTGCTCCATTATTGGGGTTCGGATCTCTTCAAAATTAAATCGTGCTGCTTCTTCGTGAATGATATTTTCCAATGCTCTCCATTTTGGAGATTCATCAGGAAGAATATCAACCATTCCAAGATGAGTAGTGTACTTAGCTTTTGCCATTAGTTAGTTCTCTTAAAAATTCGGTTTAAGATAAGGGTAGAGGATGAACTTTTCTTAGCTAATAAATAGAAGTTTAACCACCTTTTAATTTGATGAAGAAATTCTTCATCAAGGTATTTACTTCATCAGAAAGATTAAAAAACCAAACTGAGCCCAAATACAGTGTAGCCATTAAAAGTGACCGAACCGGAATATCTAGGTAAATGGAAGAAAGTTTTGGTAAAAATGAAGATAGATAGAGCACTGATAATCCAAGAACGATTATGCCAAGTGTATTTAAGCTAAAGGGCTGCATATTGAATTTGATCCATACATAGATAACCTTCACAAAATTGAACAAAAAGATAGAAGAAGCAGTTGCCGTGGCGGCACCAGCTATTCCATATTCAGGAATTAGAATCAAATTAAGGATAATTGCGGAAGTCATCAGAATAAATGAAGCAATGAAGTCGAATTTGTAATATTTAGATGAAATTATAATTTGTCCGTTTGCACCCGTAATCATGTCAAATAAGTTAGCAAGCCCGATAATAATAATTACAATGCTTCCTTTTTCGAAAGTGTCAGGTAGCATTGAGTATAAATTATCCATATTTGCCAGTACACCTATATAAATAAGTATTCCAATGAGAAATTGATTTAGTGACGATTGCTTATAAATATTGCTGATATTCGCCAAGTCATTTTCTTTAAATGACTTGGCGATTATTGGAAAAGATATTTTAGTAATAGTTCTTTTTGGGATAGCAATAACAGCACCTACGTAAAGAGCCACAGCATATATTCCAGTTTGCTCAAGCCCCTTAAACACATCGACCATTAAAAGATCTATGTTGCCGACAAGAATCATTGTGAAACCACTAAAGAAGGCGAATACACTGTATCGGGATAACTCTTTTATTTTTGAAGGGGTAAACGGGGATAGAGTCAGGGAGAAGCATAAGTATTTATTTTTTAAAGCGTATAAAAGTAATAGAATATATTGCAACCCATAATTACCTACAAAAATAAGCATAAAACCATCGAATGATATCAGCTCAAAGAAATAAAGTCCGAGATCCAAAATTATTATCAGCCTGAGAAAAATATCTTGAAGAAAAGAAGCAAAAACGGTGTTTAAAGAAGCTTTTACAAAAGAATTTAATAGTGCAAATGAAGCTAAGAAAGCAACGAGCGGAAGAATATAAAAATAGTATTCAGACAATAAAGAGGAAGAGGAATATAAGCTGAGAACTTCATTCTGAAATACAAGAAGTACTAAGCAAAAAACGATAAAACCAACTAAAGGTGGAATCATAAAGACCCATAGCAAACCTTCAGATCTATTGTCTTTTTCTGACAGGTCAGGAAAGAATTTTATCAAAGCATTTGGAAGCCCTAGATTTACCAGTTGTACACTAATTATAGAAATTGCCAGTAACGATCTGGTTAATCCAAACTTTTCTGTATCTAAAATATTTGGAAATAAAAGTATTGAAGATATAAATCCTAACCCAATTCCAATGTAGGAAATACCCGCGTTTCGTAAACTTTGATTAATTATGATGCCCAAACTTCCAGATAGATTGAAGAGTAAAAAATAAATTCCTACAAGTTAACATAGTCGAATTTTTGTATCATACAATATAAGGGCTATGAATTAGAAACCCTTTAAGTTAAGTATCTTTTATTGGATTTATTAATATGGAAAGCAATTTTTCAATAGACTGTTAAGCAAAGATGGACCAGAAAGAAGTTCAATATTCTCACGAATGGATTTATAAACTAGAAACTCCTAGTCATTGGATACTTTATTGGAATCAATTAGACTTGGTTCTGAATAAATCTGAGATTTCAAAAGAACAATTGATTATGGAAGTAGGAGTTGGAAGTGGACTTACTGCTGAGTATTTGAAGAGAAAAGGATATAATGTAAAAACAATAGATATTGACGAGAACAAATCTCCGGATATTGTAGCGGATATTACAAAGTATGATCTTCCGAATGCAGACATGTATATTGCATTCGAGATTTTTGAGCATATTCCAATTGATAAGGTATTCGAAGTTTGGACAAAGCTAGCGAGTAAAAAAGTTCCAGAACTGATTTTTAGCGTTCCTTATGGACATAAAACTTATTTATGGGCTGAAATTTGGCTCCCTATCTTTGGAAAGAAGACAATCAACATAAGTAGAAAAAGAAAAAGAATTCAATCAAAACACCACCATTGGGAAATTGGTATTAATAATATTTCAGTTTCTGAGATCGAGAAAATGTTGAAACAATCGGGTTATATAGTCACTCACTCTTACAGATATAGAAATCATCATTTCTTTTTAACACAACTTTCTGGTTCTCATGAGGTTTAATGGACTTGCTATCTCAATACAGAGTATTCTTCTTAGATCTATTGAACTAATAGTAAGGTCCACTTCGAGAATAAAAACTGATTTTAAACCGATTTGGATAATTGGCGTCCCTCGGTCAGGAACTACTTTAGTATATCAAGTAATGTGTAAATCGTTTAAATCTTCATATCTAACAAATAGAGTAGCCAAAAGATATAGAATTGCTCTTATAACCCGTAAATTTGAGCGCTTTGCTTATGAAGCAGAGCTGCACCCAGTTTCATTTACTTCAGAGTATGGGAAAACAAAGGAAGCAAGTGACCCGCATGAAGGTGGTGCCTTTTTTTATCAATTTTTCCCCAAAAGCAATCCTTATTGTAAAGACCTTGATAAAAAAAAGCGCATTGCATTTCGAAAAACGATTTCATCTTTAACAGAACCCCTAAAGTTATTTATATCAAAAAATACGTACCACTCTTTAAGAATAAGAGCATTGAAAGATTCATTTCCTCAGTCGAAATTTATTTGGGTTACTAGAAATAAGTCTGATGTGATTCACTCAATTGTTCGAGCCAGACAAAAGAATAATATCCCGAAGGAAGATTGGTGGAGTGTAAACCCAGAGGGTTGGGAAGAAAAAAACAAACTTTCAGAAATTGAAAAAATAAGTTGGCAGATTGATGAAATTGAATCAATAATTGAGAAAGACCTTTTAGAAACAAAAAGTAGGTATCTGAAGGTTAGTTATGAAGAGATTAGCACTAATCCACATAAGACCTTAAATTTTATTACAAAAGAGTTTGGTATAGAAAATGAGTTAAGAGATATTGAGAGTTTGATTCCTGAAAAATTCGAGTACTCAAAACCTTCCGATGATAGTTTGTTAAATGAAATAAAGAATACGATAAAGAATGAATGATGTAACGCCACATAAATTACCCGGTAATATATTTATGCAACCTTGGTGGTTAAACATTGTTGCACCAGGACAATGGGAAGATGTGACAATAAAAAAAGGCGACCAAGTTTATGCAAGATGGCCAATTGTAAGTAGAAAAGTAAAGGGGTTGACTATAGTTGAGATGCCAATTCTGACTCAGAAATTAGGACCTTGGATTAAACAAGTAAGTGAAAAACAAGAAACTATCCACAGTAATCAAAGATCAACGCTATTAAAGTTAATAGACAAGCTACCAAAGTTTGATAAATTCAACTATAATTTGAATATCGAAATTACGAATCACCTTCCATTTACATGGAAAGGATTTGAGCAAAACTCTAGAACAACTTTCCGGTTCGAGTATCCTTATGATCCGGAAAATCTATGGAATGAACTTAAAAGTTCTGTGAGAAGAGATATTAGAAGGGCAGAAGAAATTCTTAATATTAGTAATACAGTTGGAGTTGATGAATTATTTAAGATGATTGAGTTAACATTTCAAAGACAGGGGAAAAAACCACCTTACACAAAAGAGCTTTTGGGAAGTTTGTATGATGCAGCGTTAAAAAAAAATAGAGCTCAAATATTAGGAGCTATAGACAATAAAGGAAATTTACATGCGGCTCAATTAATAATTCATGATGATGATACCTCTTATTATCTGGCAGGGGGTTTTGACCATTTATCTGAAATACCGGGCTCTGTTAGTTTTTTGCTTTGGAACGCAATCAAGGAAGCTCATAAAAGACAGAATACATTTGATTTTGAAGGATCAAGTATTGAACCAATAGAATATTATTTTAGCTCTTTTGGTGCCAAGCAAGTACACTTCCATAACATCCAGTGCATGAGTAAAAAATATGTTCCTGTGTATCTAGCCAAAAAGCTGATAAACATACTAAACTGATGAGTTTGTTTTTAGAATTCAATACTAATTCTAACTTTAGTAAAGAAAAAACATATATCATCGATGTTTTCTGTAAAGATTTTTTAAGCATTGATTACAACATTAATTTTGATGATTCATTAAAGAATTTTGTAATTGAAAATGAAAATTTGAAGGTAGAATTACCCGATATATTTTTCGAAAATTTTTATAAAAATAAGATTGAAAAAGCCCCAATAACAGAGAATTTTGAAACGGGCTTGTTTGATGATAATCTTGCGCAGCTTCCCGCATGGTTTTTTACTTCAAAAGAAAATAATTCTCTTCCTGTAGATATATTAGGGATGGCTTTTTTTGTGATGACAGGCTATTCGGATCTGCTTTTTTCTAAAAAGGATAAACACAGCAGAGATATTGGAACAACATCTTTTTTGAACATAAATGGCTTGATAGACCGACCTGTAATTCAGGAGTGGTTTACAGTTTTAGCAATGAAGCTTTTTAATATCACATCGCTTGAAGAGTTTAACATACGACTTGAATATAGAAAACATATTTCGCACGATGTGGATCAACCGTTTGAATATCTGAATTATACTTTTCAGAGGTTAGTAAAACGGGTGGCAGGCGACCTTATACTTCGTAAGCAGCCAAGCATCGCTAAACAAAGAATTAAGTTATATTTAAAAGTTAAAAGAGGGGAATATCATTTAGACCCCTTCAATAACTTTGATAAGCTCTTGGGAATATTAAAGCACAAAAAAATAAATAGTACATTCTTTTTTGTCACCGGGAGCAATCATCCTAATCATGATGTTTTATATGACATTGAGCATAGTGCTATAAAAGAAATAATTCGGAAAGTAGGAACTGCTAACCACACAATTGGAATACACCCAAGTTACAATACATTGAACCATAGTTCTCTGTTGAAAAAGGAAGTTGATAAGCTTCGAACTGTTTGTAGGGAAATCGGTGTAAATCAAAATATCTCTTCGTGTAGAAAGCACTACCTTAGATGGGATTGGAAATCAACTCCAAATAGTCTTTTTTTGGCGGGTATAAAGCATGACTATACTCTTGGCTATGCAGACCGATCAGGTTTTAGAGCCGGAGTTGCATTTGCTTTTCATGCATTTGATTGGGAAACAAAAAGCAAATTAGGTTTATTATTGCATCCTTTAATTGTTATGGAATGTTCATTGCTTGATATTAACTATATGAATTTGAGCTTCGCTGAAGCCGAAGGAAAAATTATTCACTATCACAATCAACTAACTAAGCTGGGTGGCGAATTTGTTCTTTTATGGCATAACCACCGCCTCCTTAACCCTGAAGAACTGGAACTATTTAAAAAATCAATATCATTATAGCATGCATATATTAATGTTGCTGGATCATAATTACCCAAAAGATCAACGTGTTGAAAATGAAGTGAATTCTTTAGTGAAAGCTGGTTTTGAGGTTACCGTTCTATCAATTGGAGCTGATGTGAGAAGTGCAATAGATTTTCATGATGGTGCAAGAGTAGTTCGTATAAAAATGCCAGCATGGCTTAGAAAAAAACTGCGGGGTGCAGTTGGCTTTATGAATATTTACTCTCATATATTAGCCCATTACGCTGTAAAATTGTTCAGAAAATTCCCTTATGATGCTGTCCACGTTCATGATCTTTATTTGGGAAAAGCAGGGATTTTGATCAAGAAAAAAATGAATATTCCCTTAGCAATAGATCTTCATGAAAATTATGTTCAGGCACTTACACAATATGCCTGGAGTACTCGTTTTCCGGGGAGCGTACTTATTTCAATAAAGAAATGGGAAAAACTTGAAAGGGAATGGCTGAAAAATGCAGATTTAATTATTACAGTTATTCAGGAAATGAATAAACGGTATTTGGATGAAGGGTTTTCTAAGGATAAACTAGTAGTAACACCAAATACACCAAATATTGATTCATTCAGGTCATTCCCTATAAAAGAAGACGTAATATCGAAATTCGAAGGAAAAAAAGTTATTCTTTACTCAGGCGGATTCGATCTTCATAGAGGGTTGTCGACAGCTGTTGATTCAATGAAATTTGTTAAAGAAAAGTGTCCTGATTGTTTACTGGTTTTGGTAGGTGATGGAAGAAACCGCCAGGAATTAGAAGTTCAAGTAAAGGAAAATCAATTATCAAAGTTTGTTCAATTTGAAGGCTGGCAAGATCAAGAGAATATTAGAAGTTATGTAAATCGAGCTGATATAGGAATAATTCCTCATGTAAGATCTGTACAGACCGATGCATCAATTCCTCATAAACTTGGATATTATATGTCTGAAGAGCTACCTGTAATCACATCAAATTGCACTTCTCTGGAACGGATGTTAACAGAAAACGATGCAGGAAGAGTATTTGAGTCAGGAAATGCTGAGGATCTTGCTGAACAAATATTATATTTGTTAGCTAACAAAGAAGCAGCAGTAAAATATGGGATCAATGGTAAAAAAGCTGTTGAAAAAGATTTTAATTGGAACTCTACGATAAAGCCGTTTATAGAATTTTACAAAAAGTTAGAGTCTAGTTAAGAAAATTCTCGATCACTAGTGCAATTTTCTCAGAAGCATTTCCATCGCCATATAATTTTTGCCACTTAGAAGTGGGTTCAGAGCCATAGGCAGCAATAATTTTTTTTGTATCGGGACCAACTAAAGAATTCCAATTTGAATCTAGGGTTTCTACCCATTCCGTTTCGTTACGAAGAGTGATGCACTTTTTTTTCATCCAATAAGCTTCCTTCTGTAGGCCACCTGAATCTGTAAATACTTTGGAACAGTTTTTTAAAAGGACCATCATTTCAAAATATGAAACCGGATCAATCAGTTTTAAGTTATCAGGAATAATCTGATCTTTAAGTCTGGATTTATTTCGTGGATGCACTGGCCAAATAATAGGAATATTCATCTCTGAAAAAGCAGATAAAATAGAACGGAGATTATTTAGCTTGTCCGTATTTGAAGGACGATGTATAGTTGCTAAAGCGAAATCATCACTTTGTAAATCTGTTATATCAGAAAGAGAGATCTTTTCCGATGCAATTTTAGAGAACGTTAGTACAGCATCATACATAACATCTCCAACATTATGAACACCTTCGGTTATTCCTTCTTTTTCTAATTGCTTTACTCCGATATTTGAAGAACAAAACAATAAATCAGAAACATGATCTGTCATGATGCGATTGATTTCTTCAGGCATTTCTTTATTAAAACTACGTAACCCTGATTCTACATGAACTACAGGAATATGGAGCTTTGAAGCTACTATAGCTCCCGCTAAAGTTGAATTAGTATCTCCATAAACTAACAATACGGAAGGCTTTTGATCAGCATTTAAAATAAATGCTTCAATTTTTTGGAGCATGATTCCAGTTTGCTTTCCGTGTGTTTCTGAGCCTACTCCCAGATTTATGCTGGGTGCGGGTATTCCTAATTCTTTCCAAAATACCGTACTCATGGCATCATCATAATGTTGACCGGTATGAATGATTTGTTCAGAAATACCTGCTTTTGAAAGTGCATTCGAAACTACAGCTGCTTTTACAAATTGAGGTCGAGCGCCGACAATCGTTAATACATGGTTCATAGAGCTACAGAATTTAGTTCTTCATTAAGTTTCTTAGTTAGTGTTTTTCGGGAAAATTGGTCAATATTATTAGAACTATATGTTAACCTTGCCTTTTCCAACTTTCGAATAAATCTAAAATAGAATCTTCAATTTTACCTTGTATCATTAAAACTGGAGCTAATAATTCACAATTAAATTCACTATTCTTGATTCAATATACTCTAATTAATAAAGACAATGATTTCAGGGATAAAAAAAGTTCTAGTTATAGCTCCTCATGCAGATGATGGTGAATTTTCTTGTGGAGGTAGTATCAAAAGATTTACTGAAGAAGGTATAGAAGTATATTATACAGCATTTTCTCCTTGTAATAAGTCCATGCCTCAAGGATACAAAGAAAATCAATTATATGATGAGCTAAGTAAGGCTGTAAAACATTTAGGTATTAACGATGATCACATTATTACCTATGATTTTCCGGTTAGAGAGTTTCCAAAATATCGACAAGAAATACTTGAGGAATTAATTAAGCTTAAGAGAAAATTGGCTCCTGATGTAGTTATGCTTCCCAATTCAAATGATATACATCAGGATCATCATGTAATTTATGAAGAAGGGATCAGGGCCTTCAAACACCATAAATTATTAGGTTATGAACTTCCGTGGAATAACCTTTGTTTCGAAAACAGCTTTCATATTAAATTAAAAAGAGAACACATTGAAAGAAAGTTGAATGCAATTTCCGAGTATAAGAGTCAACAATTTCGTCCTTATGTGGATGAAGAATTTTTTTTCGGTTTGGCAAAGATGAGAGGTATTCAAATTAATGTTGAGTATGCAGAAGCGTTCGAGCTAATTCGATGGTTTATTTGAATAGGGAAAGTCTTTTTTTTTGGTCATCGGAAATCTCTCCAACTATAAAATCCTGAATAGCCCAATCTTTGTTATATGGAATTATATCGTATTTCCGATTATCAGGATCTATAATAACAAAATTGGTTCGATTAGAATCAATTGAAATAAAAAGATTTTTGTAGGTGACCGTATTTTGAACCCATTCGAGACCTGATAATTCTTGTGGCTTCCCATCCAAAGCGGAAAAGTTAATAATCCTTTTTTGTGATTCATCTTGGATTATTAATTCTCCGGAAGCTGTACTTGTAGCAACGATTTTATTTTCTATAGAATGCCCTCCATGAGGATTTTTGAGACCAGAAATTATCGGTTCTGATACTCCAGTAAACCGATCAATTTTATAGACTTTGCCCTCATGAAAAAAAGTAGCCAATAGTTTCTTGTTTGAATCATAAGTAACTGAATTAATGAAGGCAGCTCGCTTCGCTGTTGGTAAATCCTGATTTGAGGGCTCTGTAATAAGTATAGATGATTGGTTTTTAAGAAGGTATTGTTCATATTCTTTTTTAGAGCGAGTTAGATAAACTGTTTCTCCCGTTTTGGGATCGATAGACTTATTAAACCCATTCTCCCAAGCTAACCATTCAAAAGTTTTGATATTTGTTGTATGATCATACTCAAGGATTAAATCAAATCCGGAGGAAGAAACAAGAAGCAGGTTGCTATTTTCAGGGGAAAATTGAACAGTATGTATATAAGAAAACCATTCGTCGGAAAGCTCCTTCAAATCACCATTATTTTTAATTATAAATACTTTTTTGTCTGATGAGACAGCTAAAAAGCGATCACAAATATCAATACCTCGAGGTTCTTTTAAGCGAGCAAGTACAGATTCTGCAATAAGGGTTCCATTTTCTAAGACCAAAGAAACAACTCCTCCTATTGCAGGCTTTCGTCGCTCAACACTCCCCGAGTTACTATAACCGGATTTTTTTGAGGTTATATATCGGGCTCTTATTTCTTGCAACTGAAAGCTCTTTACTGTAGCAATTAAGTTTAGCTTACCATAAAAAGAAGACTGTTTTTCAAAATCAACAAGGTTTTCATTAATGATTTTCATTTGAGGCAGAGTGTAGAATCTTAGTAAGTTCTTGAGTTAAATTTGATCTTGAAAATCGGATATGTTCATCAGAGATTTCTAACGAATTTGATGCTTTGTTACCATATTTCCATTGCTCAAATAGGTATTTGAGGCGATTTTTTATTTCTTCTTTATTTGAATAATCAATCATTTTTGATCTATTACATTCCTTAAGAATAGAGGATGCATCTCCAGATTCAGGTCCGATAGACAAGAGTGGTGTTTTTGAAGCAAGGTATTCAAATATCTTACCTGTAATTATTTTATCGTTCTCCTCTGAATCAGGGATTACAAAAAGGAGTGCATCCGCATCAATCATTTTTTGTATTGCTTCAGAGTGTTCAACAAAAGGAAAAACTTCAACCATATTTAAGATGTCATTTTCTATTAATGATTCTAAAACCTCTTCATGAACATTTCCAGTGAACGACAAATTAAAATTAGATTGAAAATCTTTGTTTGAATTAGAAAGTTCTGAGATGGCCTTCCATAAATATTCAATATTTTGATTCACTTTAAAGTTACCTACATAGCTCAGAGTAAATTTTTCATTTACGAGTGCTTTATTCTTTAATAGCTGATCAAAATCTTCTGAGTCAAAACCATTTGGAATTACTTTAATGTTGGATGTTCGGTTTATAAATTCCCTTTTTAGCCCATCACTAACTACAATAACATAATCAGCCTCTTCTAAAACTCTGTTTTCAAGATTTTTATCTTTCTTTTTTGAGGATTCTGATTTAGGAAGAAATTTGTTGTAATAGATAGTTGTCCATGGATCACGGAAATCAGCAATCCATGGAATGTTAAATCTTTTCTTAAGTTTTTGCCCAATTAAATGGGCACTGTGAGGAGGCCCGGTAGTAATCACGAGATCGATATGGTGTTTCTTAATCAATGATGCACCTTTTATTTCCGCAAATCTTACCCAACCTTTTCTTGCATCAGGAATAAATAAGTTTGCCCGTATAAATGCTCCAATGGTTTTTATAAAGGACTTCTCTCCTTTAATATCACCCATGCCAACACTTGTAGAATTACCCTGATTTGATTTACCGCTAAGGATATTGAATAAGCGAAAAGGTTCAATGGTCGAGGTTTTGATGACTCTAACATTTTCTGGTACATCTAGGAGAAGAGATTCATCAATATTTGGATAGCTACCATTTTGAGGAGTTACAACTATTATATTCCAATTTTTTTCAGGTAAGTATTTCACAAATTTCAACCACCTTTGAACCCCGGGTCCACTTGCAGGAGGCCAATAGTATGCGAAAAGTAGTAGCGTTTTATTAGTCCGTTTAATCAATTGACTGAATTTTCCTGAAATAAGTAAATCCTAAAATAATAGCCAATGCTATTTGGGCCATTAAAGAAACCCAAGTTAAAGCAACTCCAATAGTATAGGAACGAGGTTTAAACTCTAATTTTAATTCATGATTTCCAGCAGGGATTTCAAAACCACGTAGCACGTAATTCGTTTTATGAATCTGGATTTCTGTACCATCCAAAGTGGCAACCCACCCTGCCGGGTAATAGATTTCGCTCAATACTAAAAATCCTGGCTTATTTCGATTAATTGCTAATGACATTTCGGCGCCTGTATAATTGGTAACATCTACAGTTGAAGTAGAGTCTATCTCGATATCAATATTTTTTGAAGTCTCGACTACCGCAACATTGGAAAAATTAATATTCGGTCGGTCGATAAAATCATAAGCTTCACGAGGGGAAGAAGCATAAACCAATGAATCTACAAAGAAAGCTTTGGGTAAGAGTTTTTGATTTTCATAAACAGTAACAGAATTTCCGGTGTAAACCTGGTTTAATTCAGGAATTCTTAAGTTGGGTTGATATGTAATATATTTAATATTTAACGCCCCAAGAAGGTCTAGATTCAGGCCGGCATCACCTTTATAAATTGGACCACCGTTAGCTTGAAGGTCAGAAACAATACTTAGTTTGGCTCCTGTATACCCTCCGATTGTGGGGTAAAAATAAGATGGCACAGCGTTTTGATATGCTCCCTCGAGTAAAGGAAATACACGATATTCATAGGCACCATTTTCTGAGTAAATATTATCAATAATAAATTGATCAACGTCCCTTTTTTGTGAATTCAGATATCGTTCAGAATCAATATTACCATTTACAATAACTCGTTCAGGAATATATCTCTTACCAATACTAATCATATCAAAGCCTGCAAGAAATATAAATCCCATAGAGGCCAAAGCGATAGACATTTTTTGCTTTAGTGAAAACCAAATAATACTTCCAGCAACTATCAATAGTAATCCAAACCTTAAAACATCACGGTTACCTCCTTCTTTTCGATCAGGAATAAAATTCTGTTGCACGTAGTTTGCTGCTTGTTGCTGTACCTGTGGATTGCTTGGACTTACTTGGTTCTGTTGAGCTATTTGTTGAGCAATGTTATCAATTTCACCGGGTCTTGAGTAATCCATAGTTTTAACCTGTATAAAAAACAAAACAAAGATCAAAGCTGTACCACCTAAAGGAATTTGCAATTCTTTAAGCTTTGGAGATTTTGATTTTATGAAATTAAAAAACCATTCAAAGCCATAAACCGAAACAACACTGTAGCAGAATGCAGCTAGTACTAACCAAGTTTCAGGTGCACGAAATTTGTTGAAAAATGGAATGTAATCAAACGCCAACTCGTTAAGTAATGCAAAGTTTTCACCCCATGAAAAAAGAACAGCAAGTGAGCCAACTCCAAAGAATACAAACATTGTTCTGCTCTTTTCTTTAAATAGGGCTATTAATAAAAATGGAAGCATTAACGCTCCAAAGTAATGTGGACCTGACGTTATAGACTTAGGCCCAAAGTAAGTCGGTGAAGCTCCACCAAAAATTTCAGGTACAAAGAGAGTAAGTGATTCTTTTATTCCTTGAGACCAGGCAAAAGCATATCCTGTGCTTAATCCAGAAGTTCCATCTAGCGCAGATCCCCCTCTTATACTAAAAGCAGAATATTCTTGTAGAGTCAAAAAGTTTTGTGCATGTCCTAAAACACCTATAACTCCTCCAACTAATAATAACCCTGTTATAATCGCAAAATTAGAGTAGCTCTTCTCTTTGATTTGAATCCATGAATCTGAAACCCATAAAATTCCTAACAGATACATAAAATAATAAGTAATCTGAGGATGCCCAGCACGCACTTCAAGTGCCATCGCAACTGTGAAAACTAAAAGCCCCAAAAGTCTATTTTTTGACCTAGTTAGTTTCCAATAACCTGCCAAAACCCAAGGAGCAAAAGCTAGAGCAACAAATTTAGAAGTGTGTCCTGCTCCAATAATAATCGGGAAATAAGTGGTTAGAGAAAAGATAAGGCTCCCAAAAACTGCAGTTAGAGGCCTGAATCCCATAATGATTAATAGGAAGTACATTCCTGTAAGCATTATCCAGTATGGGAAAGCAGGGTAAATTTTATTAAAAAACCGAGATATATAATCTATATGAGGAACACTTTTTTTTACAGAAACAACATAAGCAGGCATCCCCATATACATGTTTTCAACCCAAAGCGGCTCTTTGCCATATTCTTCTCTGTATTCAATTACAGACTCTGCGCCTGCTCGCCACTGTGTTATATCGTGCCTTTGAAATTCTTTCCCGCCTATAGTAGTGGCTGTAAAAAGTATAAAAGGAACTAAAAATAATACGGCTAAAGCAATTATATGCTGCTTTACTTCCGAAAGGTTATAGAAAAAACCCTCACTATTTTTTTTGTCATTAGAATTAGTCATAGTATCACTCAATTACTTTTGGTACGCGGAAATAATCTGAATCGGCGTCAGGGGCATTTTTGAGAGCGTCTTCATGAGATAAAGGTTTTTTTGCTTCATCTTTTCTAAAGCGGCTATCTAAGTCGATTACGTGCTCTAAAGGTTTTACATCAGAAGTATCAACTTCATTTAAAAGGTCCATATACTCTAATATGCTGCTCATATCTTTAGCATATGATTTCGCCTCTTCTTCAGTAACCTGAAGTCGGGCAAGGTTGGCAATGTATTGAACGTCTTTTTCTGTTACAGACATAGGAATAACTAAGTTTTTAAATAGAGCTGAATTTAAGAAAGATTAAGTGAAAGGTTAATTCTATATTTAAAAAAAGACTTAAAGCTTGGGAAATTATTGAAATTATACTCATTTTCGCTTAGATAACTCATTTGCTATGATTAGAAAGAAAATTACTATTAAGAATTCCTCCGGTTTGCATGCCCGACCATCTGCAGCTTTAGTTAAAACTGCGAGTAAGTTTAAGTCTGATTTTTTTATCCATATGTACGGATACAAAGTTAATGGGAAAAGTATTCTGGGAGTAATGACCTTAGCAGCAGAACATGGTTCTGAATTGGAATTAGAGTTTGATGGTCCGGATGAAAAAGAAGGGATGAAGACAATTGTTGAGTTGATTGATAATAAATTTGGCTTCACGGATGAGTAGTAAGAATGTTATAAAGCGAAAGATCTTTCAGGGAATTTCAGCAAGTTCAGGTATTGCAATAGGTAATGTGGTTTGCCTTGAAAATAAAAGGCGAAAAGTGTTGCCTCAATCAATTCTTGAGTCTGAAATAGAAGAGCATCTCAATTATTTTAAAGACAGTCGCGAGATATTAATTGAGGAGCTATCTGAAATGTTATCGTATTTAGATGCCGACTCTGCAGCGATCATCGAAACTCAGAAACAGATCTTATTAGATGCAGAAGTTGAGAAAAGAGTCCATAAAATTGTAAGCGAAGAGCTTCTTTCAAGCGACTATGCAGTATACAGAACATTTTGTGATTTTATCGAGCGATTGAAGGAAAGTGGGTCTGAGCTTTTCCGACAGAGAATTGTTGATTTAGAAAACCTTAGAGATCGCTTCATAGATACTATTTGTGAAGACGGCAGCGATCTTAGTATCAAAAAGGGAACAATTCTGGTTACCAAAGAAATCAGTCCAACAGAGTTAGTTTCTTTTCATGAGAAAGGATTGAGTGGTTTGGTGATGGAAAAAGGGGGGATAACTTCTCATGCTGCTTTGATAGCACAATCTTTGGAAATTCCTTGCATAGTGAGCATGAAGAATGCCACTTCAAAAATTTTATCAGGTAAAGCTATTTTAGACGGGAGAGAAGGTCAGCTTATCCTTGACCCTGAAGATGAGCTTTTATCTGAATATAAATCCAAACTTAAAAAGCTTAAAAGAGCTCAGAAACGGTTACTTAAAAACATCTCTGAACCTTCAGAAACAAAGTCAGGAACTTCATTTAGTTTGCATGCAAATATTGAGTTCAAGTCTGAATTGGGACAACTCAAAAAATATAATGCCAATGATATCGGCTTACTTAGAACCGAAGGATTGTTATTCAGCAATAATCTGAGTTTCGAAGAGCAGGCAGAGTTTTATGAGACAGTACTGGCTTCAGTAAGTGGAAAGGTTACGTTTCGGTTATTTGATGTAGGGGGAGATAAACTGAATACGAAACTTCCTGAGGAATCGAATCCATTTTTGGGTTGGAGAGGCATAAGAATGTTATTGGATGAAAAGGAGTTGCTAAACCAGCAATTACGTGCACTCCTGATTTGCGCAGGTAAAAATAAAGGAAGAGTAAAAATTTTAGTACCTATGATCTCTGTGGAGGAAGAAATTATAAGATTAAAGACTCTTATTAATGATCTACAAGCAGAGCTAAAGGCAAAAGGTAAAGAAGTCGATCCGGAAATTGAGCTAGGTATAATGATTGAAGTGCCAAGCGCAGCATTAAACGCAGAACATCTTGCTAAACACATAGATTTTATGAGCATTGGAACTAACGATCTTACTCAATATACACTTGCTGTAGACAGAGGTAACGAAAGAATCTGTTCATTGTATCAGCAACAACACCCATCTATTTGGAGCTTGATTAAAATTACAGCAGACGCTGCTAAAAAGACAAAAACAGAGCTGGCCGTGTGTGGTGAATTAGCGGGAGATGTACTTGGAGCATGCGGACTGGTTGGGCTGGGAATAACAAACTTGAGCATGATTTCTAATGCTATTCCCAGAGTTAAAGAAGAACTTATAAGCCATGAAGATGATGAGTTTGAATCTTTGGCGGATTCTTTTTTGAAAGCATCAAACACAACTCAAATTAAAGGAATATTTGAAGACTGGAGAAATCATTAATGAAAATTACTAGGGATTTGATCACTAAAGTTGATTCTGATGACATGTGGGGATTGATGTGCGACTTTCCCAATCATTGGAAAGAAGTGATGAAACTAACAGAAGATATAGAGCTATCTGTTGATTCTGAGAAAGTAAAAAACATTTGTTTTGCAGGCATGGGAGGTTCTGCAATTGGAGCTGATTTAACCCGTGCTTATTCTTTGAAGTCATGTCCTTATCCTGTACAAGTAAACAGACACTATGAGGTTCCCAATTATATCAATGAAAATAGTTTATTTATTGCTTGTAGCTTTTCGGGAAATACAGAAGAAACCTTATCTGCCCTTGGATCAGCATTGGAAGAAGGTGCGCAAATAATCGCGGTTACATCGGGAGGAAGGATAAAAAAACTAGCCATAGAACATGGATTTGATTATGTGCAAATTCCTGGAGGTATGCCACCAAGAGCCGCATTAGCGTATAGTTTTGTGCCGTTGTTTAGAATATTTCAAACTCTCGGATATCTGGATGAGGATGATCATGTTTTAGAAGAAACTTATAGGTTATTAAAAGAAGGTGTATCAAAATATCAGGATTTTTCTGATAACGATGCTTTGGCACTAGCTGAAGAATTAAATGGCTCGCTGCCACTGATCTATAGTGATGCGCTTATGATGGAGCCGGTAAATTTACGCTGGCGGGGACAAATTGAAGAAAATGCTAAAATGCTGGTTTATGGGAATTTGATTCCTGAAATGAACCACAATGAAATTGTGGGATGGGAACATCTTGCTCACTTGGCAGGTAGATTATCAGTAGTAATTTTGCAAGACAAAGAAGATAACCCTCGTGTTAAAAAGAGAATGGAAATTGTAAAAGAACTGGTTATGGATCAAGCTCTTTCAGTAATTGAAATTTCTACTATTGGAAAAACCCGTTTAGAAAGATTGTTCTCTCTGGTTCAACTAGCTGATTGGGTTAGTATGTATCTGGCGCTTTTGAACGAAATAGATCCAACTCCGATAACAAAGATTGATATTCTTAAGAGTAAGCTGGCCGAAGTTTAACTTATAATAAATACATTTGTTCAATTCTACGCTTTTTCAAAAACAATTAACTACAACATGGTTGGGTTGGAATTTTATCTCTCTTGAGAAAATAGATTCCACAAATAATTATGCCAAAGAATTAGATGAGATGGTTCCAGGAACGGTTATTCTTGCCGAAGAACAGGCAGCGGGGAAAGGTCAGCATAACAAAGCCTGGATCTCTGAGGCGGGTAAAAATCTTACATTTAGTTTGGTATTTACACCCTCACAGGTTGACCGGATTACTTTGTTGACACTTGCTTGTGCTTCAGCTATAGAAGATGTGATTTGTAAATTCTATGATAATTATTCTATCGATATCAAGTGGCCAAATGATGTGATTTGTGACGGTAAAAAAATTGCGGGACTACTTACTGAAGTTATTTATAGTGGTAATAAAGTTGAGAAAGTGATCGTAGGAATAGGGCTAAATGTAAATCAGGAAAACTTTCAAGGCGAACTTAAAAATACCGCCACAGCATTAAAATCATACACAGGAAAAGACGAATCAAGAGAGCAACTTCTTTGCGATCTGCTCACCAGAATCGAATACAATTATCAAAGATGGGTTAACTCCAGTTTAGATTTAGTAAAAGAGGTAAATCCGAAACTTCAAGGATATGGAGAATGGATCACATTGGAAATAGAGGGAAAACCGGAAACTGACAAAAAGAAATTTTTGGGGATGAATGAGCTTGGCGCATTACAGGTGTTGAATAAAGATCTAGGAGTAGATACTTTCTCATATGAACAAATCAGAATCCGCATTGATTGAGAAAGCAGTATCAGAAAAAATAACTAAACATTTTTCTGATAAACCAAAATTTGTTCTGGGAGTAAGTGGCGGTATGGATTCTATGGCACTTCTATTTGCGCTTAAAAGTTTAAACTCCGATGTATTTGTAGTACATATCAATTATGGATTAAGAGGGGAAGAATCAGACAAAGATCAGGAGTTGGTTGAAGGATTATCTTTTGAGTGGGGATTTGAATGTTGCGCAGTACGACTAAACGCTGATGACTCTGAAAATAAAAACTTCCAGAATTGGGCAAGAAAAGAACGATATAGAGTTTTTGATGAACTCGCTTCAGAAATAAAAGCCGATGCAATTGTAGTAGCTCATCATAAAAATGATCAGATTGAGACAATAATTCAAAAGATATTCAGAGGCTCAGGACCAAATACATGGACTGGAATGAGCGAATGGGATGGTAAAATATTCCGACCTCTGGTCAATGTTACAAAAGAAGAACTCGAACACTATTGTGTTAATAACTCAATTCCGTACAGAACGGATCAAAGTAATTTGGAATCAAAATACGCCAGAAACTTTATCAGGCAAGAGCTTTCAGAGAAGATGAATAATCTATTTCCGGGATGGGAAGAAAACATTTTAAAACTGCAAGAGTTTGGACGCATGAATGAAAATGCTCTCAATGCACTCTCAGGAAAATCTTTCACAGATAACAAATTGAATATTCAAGAAGTAATGAGCTTGGATAAATCAGTTGGACATTCCGTGATGAAGAAATTTATTGAACAGTATTCTCACAAAATTTCGAAAGGTATTATTGAAGAAGCATATAATTTAATGTTTGCTGAAACCGGTTCAGAGCTTGAAATATCTTCATCATTAAAACTGATTAAAGACAGGGGATATATTACAGCTTCAACCAACGTAGAAAGGTTTAAACAACAGGTATTGACCAAAACCCAACTTCTAGATGGTATAAAAGTAGGATATTTAGAAGTCGGTATAAGTTCTGAAATCCAATCTGATTTATATTTGGATATCGAAAATTTGAAATTCCCACTTACGATAAGAACGTGGAATGCCGGAGATAAAATACAGCCTCTGGGTATGTCCGGAACACAAAAAATTTCCGATCATTTAACCAATAGAAAGGTTCCATCAAGCCAAAAAGAAAAATCTTTGGTATTAACCGGCACAGATGGTACTATTTACGCAATTATTTTTGACGGAAAGAATAGGCGCACTGGAACAATTTCGGAAATTTCTAAAGCAACCGAATCTACAAAGCAATATCTTTCGATAACTTCAAAAAAGAATGCATGAGTTTTTATTTACCAAAAACCGTTGATTGTAACGGCGATACATTTAAAGTTTTTATAACTAAAGAAGAGATTGAGGCCAGAGTCTCATTACTCGGGAAAAAATTAGACAAGGATTTCGAGGGCAAGCGCCCAATTTTTATCGGGATCTTAAACGGCGCTTTTATTTTTCTAGCTGATATTATGCGTAGCGTTTCAATTCCTTGCGAGGTTGATTTCATGAAACTATCCAGCTATGGAGACGAGAAAGTATCTTCAGGTGAGGTAACGGAGTTGAAAGAAATTGATGCTAAAGTAAAAGGTCGCCACGTAGTTTTGGTAGAAGATATTATCGACACCGGTTTATCCATGAAGTATATTGTGGACCGAATGAATAGTTATGATCCCGCTTCGGTTTCTGTAGTGACTTTACTTCACAAAAAAGACGCAACAAAATATGATGTGCAGATAGATTATGTAGGTTTTGAAATCCCTACAAAATTTGTGCTTGGCTACGGTTTAGACTTTGCTCAGGAAGGCAGAAACCTGGCTCAAATTTATGTATTGGATTCAAAAAATTAATCTGTCAACAAACGTTGATTCCGCCTTGGAACTAACGTATATTTGTTGCCCTTGTAAAGGAGAGGTGGCTGAGTGGCTGAAAGCGCTCCCCTGCTAAGGGAGTTTATATGGAAACATGTAACGAGGGTTCGAATCCCTCCCTCTCCGCAAGCCAATGTAAAGTAAGGTTCTCGATTCATTTCGGGAACCTTTTTTAATTTTATCAATATGTTTGAACTCTCCTTAGCTTTTCTAATTCCCACCGGTATTTTTTTGGCTCGCATAATGGATGTAAGCCTCGGTACACTCCGTATTGTAATGGTTTCCCGCGGCTTCAAATTCAAAGCTGCATTTTTAGGTTTTTTTGAAGTCTTGATTTGGGCCTTTGTTGTAGCTGAATTGCTCAAAAATCTCAATCACTGGGTTAATTATATTGCTTATGCAGGTGGGTTTTCAGTAGGTACTTTTGTAGGTATGTATATTGAAGGTAAAGTTAAAGTTGGGACTATAATCGTTCGAATTATTACCCAGAATAAGAAAGAAGAGCTCATCAACAGTTTAAAAGAAGCAGGTTTCACTATAACCAGTATTGATGGACAAGGAGGATTTGGTCCGGTAAATATTATCTTCACAATACTCAAAAGAAGACGTTGGAATGAGGTTGTATCTATAATAGAGAAAAATGATCCAACTGCTTTTTATTCTTCAGAAGATGTAAAGTTTGCCAATTCTTCATTAGATCTTAATATTCTTAATAATCAAAGGAGTGCTACAAATAGACTCTTAGGGTTAAGAAAAGGAATTTAGGTGTTAGTTTTCAACGTCTTTTAAATGCCAAATTAGTTTTTTACATACTTTTTGGGTTATATGAGCTAACCAAAAAAAACTAACTTACGAGGTACAGGATATGTTTGAAGAAATTAAAGGAGTCTTGATGCAATCATACGAGACCTTTTTCAATGAATTAGCAGCGTTTTTACCCAATATTATTGGAGCACTACTGATTCTTATTATAGGTTGGATTATTGCTAAGTTGATAAAAACTGCGGCAATAAGATTGCTAAAATTAATTCGCTTAGATGTAGTAACTGAAAAAGCTAAAATAGATAAATTTTTAAAAGATGGCGGAAGCGAAAAATCTGCAATAGACATTTTAGGTGGTATTATTTATTGGCTCATTATGTTAATAGTAATATTGGCAGGTTTAAACACATTGGGATTAGGAGTAGCGTCTGAGTTAGTTAATCAGATAATATTGTACATACCTAATGTAATTGTAGCAGTACTCGCACTAATATTTGGGGTTTTCCTTGCAGGATTCATTGCTCAGGTTGTAACTACCTATTTGTCAAATGTAGGCGTCGAAAATGCAACAGTTGTTGGAGCTATTGCAAAATACGCGATCATCTTTTTTGTAGTTTCCCTGTCTCTATCTCAACTTAATATCGGTGATGAGTTGGTATCAAATGCATTTTTATTGTTATTTGGATCTGTTTGTTTAGCACTCGGCTTAGCTTTTGGTTTGGGGGGAAAAGAGTGGGCTGCTAAAACGATTGATAAGATGACTAAAGATTAATTGATCGATCTATTAATATTTAAACTAGAAGCCTTTCAAATACCGAAAGGCTTTTTTTATTGCAATGCCTTGTCTCTAAGCTTTTGGTAGATAGGTTCGCTTTGTTTCAATAAACTAGTAAGGTTTTCAGGAAAAGGATCTGTTTTAGGCTGATATTTCTTAAAACCAGTGGAATTATGAATATTTCCATACCAGTAAGGAGCCCAAACTCCATCTTCCGCTCTGGCACCTTTTTCCCATCTCAACATATTTTTTTCAAAAGGGATAGAAATTTCAGAACACAATTTCTTAAGTATGCGCTCAGGGTTTTTGAGAAAAATAGTGGCATCAAGTACAATTGGTTCTATGTTCTCATTTTCAAAAAAATCTAAGAGTTCCAAATGATCTTGATATCCAACATCCTTCATTGAAGGGTTTTCTATTACTTTATCAAAAGATGGAAGCATTTCTTCCGGGTTGCGTGTGAGTATAACATTAACCATATCCTTCATAAAACTTCTATCCAGATCTAAGAGGTGATGAGTCATATTCTTGAAAAACACTACCGGTTGTTCTTGTGTATTGATCATCATTTCAACCACTTTTGAACCATTACATTCCATAGAAGAGATAATTTGTTCTGCACCTGGATGATATTGAGATGCATTCGTATTGCTCAAGTAAAAGCCATAGAGTGGTTCGTCAAAAACTTTAGTATCTGATCTTTGGGCAAAGGAATACATCAAAGCAGTAGAGATGTTTCGCGGACCTGACCACAAACAAATTCGAGTTGTTTTATCTTGTTTAATCATACTTTTTTCGTGTTTACTTCTGCTTCAATAAGCTGATTATAAAAATCACTTAGTTTCTTAGTTGACGGTCCATATTCCCCTTTTCCTATAGTTCTTCCATCAATGTTAGTAACAGGTGTCAACCCTCCAAAAGTGCCGGTTACAAAAGCTTCATCTGCGCCATAAACATCGAATAATGAAAAGTTTTTCTGATGACAAACGATGCCAAACTTGTTGCAGGCTTCGATTACCTTTCCTCTGGTAATTCCGTTCATACAATACTGACCGGTTGAAGTCCACACTTCATCGTCTTTAATAATAAAAAAATTGGTAGCATTGCAGGTTGAAACGAAACCATGAACATCAAGCATCAACGCCTCATCAGCTCCTGCTTGTATAGCTTGAATTAATGCCTGAACCTCATGTAGTTTACTGTGACAATTCAATCTTGGATCCAAATAATCCGGTGAACCTCGGCGGATAGTGCTGGTAAACAGAGTGATTCCCTCTTCTTTGGTGGTATCGGAAGCTTTCTTGTGCTCTGCAATAATCACAACATTTGGTCCTGATATTGTAAGTCTGGGATCCTGAGAGGGCGTCTTCTTGATTCCTCTGGTAACCATTACACGCACATGAACATGATCTTTCATATCATTTGCATCCAGTACATGCCAAACATCTTCTATGAGTTTTTCCTTAGAAAAAGGCAGTTTCATTCCAACTGTTGCAGAGGCTTGCCAAAGACGGTTCAGGTGTTCATCGAGAAAAACCAATACTCCTTTATGCAAACGAAACGCTTCCCAAATGCCGTCGCCTACTAAATAACCACTGTCAAAAACAGAAATTTTAGCATCTTTTCTGTCAAAAAGCTTCCCGTTAATTGAGATTTTAATGAGCTCATTTCTATCGTCATTAACAGCATTGTGAGTTCCGTGTACCATAGTTTTTTAGTATTTGATTTAGGCTCTAAATGTAGTTCGAATTTTAGAGATGTTAACATTTTTCTGCTAATTTTTAGATGTTGTCAACATAGAAATCAAATAAAGATAGCCCGAAAGCATGTCTTGAGCTTAGATTTTGTAAACATTAACATGTTCGGTTTGTTTCTTATCTGCAATTCAAAGATTATTTGATTTCTACAAAGATTGATCTTCAAGTTTTCTTAATCATAAATAATCAATTAACTATGAAAAAGTACATCATTGTTCTGGGAATGCTCACATTCTTTTCCGGAACCTTTACGGTTGCACAAAATAAAGTATTAACAATAAAGGATTACAAACAGTGGTCAAGGATTGTAGGTACTGAGTTATCGGATAACGGAAACTGGATGGCTTATGCATTACGTCCGAATGGGGGAGATGATACCCTGACTGTTCAATCTTTGAATAACTCCTCGAGCTATAAAATTCCGAATGCTAATAATGCTGTATTTTCAAGCGATAATAAATGGGTAGCTTATCTGATTACACCTGATTCGGAAACAAGAAAAAAGTTAAGTAAGTCCAAGAAACCGATATTTAATACTGCAGAACTCCTGAATCTATCATCAGGTGAAAAAATAAAAGTGAATAGAGCAAATGCTATTTCTTTTACTGAAGACGGGAACACATGGCTTGTTCATAGAAAAAAACCGGACGATGATGATACTAAGCATAAAGGAAGTGATCTGATTATCCACAATCTCAAAGAAAGCAACGTGATAAATGTGGGAAATGTGGCAGAATTTGTAGCTAATAAACGATCTACAAAACTTGCCTATGTGGTTGATGCCAATGAAATGGCTGGAAATGGGTTATATATATATGATTTAAAAACTGGTGCAATTAGCCCAATTCATACAGATTCTGCAACCTATGAAAATTTAACATGGGATGATAAAATATCTGAAGAAAACGAGTGGGCTTCAAAGGGAAATAAGCTGGCAGTTTTATTTGGCATTACGGAAGATGGTTTTACTTACAGAAATAACTCCCTGCTAACAGTAGACAATATATCTAAAACTCCGATTTTAAAAATACTTAACTCACAGAGCAATTCCGACTTTCCTGAAGGCATGATAATTAGTGAAGACGGGAGTCTTTCTTGGACGGAGAATGGAAAAACGGTGCTTTTTGGGATAAGAGATCAGGAAGAGAAAATGAAATTAAGCAAGGATACAGTTGCCAATGTGGATGTTTGGCACTGGAAAGATGATCGTATTCAAACAGTACAGATGCGTAGATATAACAGAGATATTAACTTTACCTACACATCAGCTTATCATCCTGAAAAGAACTTATTTGTACAACTGTCGGATGAAGACATGAGAGATGTGAATATCTCTGAGAATGGTGAGTTTATGGTTGGTAGAGACGAAAAACCTTATATGAATGATGTAAATTGGGGAGTTTCTCCTGCTGACCTATACAGGGTCAACATAAAAAAAGGTGAGAGATCAATTTTTGCTGAGAATATCAAGCGAACTTTAGGATACTCTCCAAATGGACGTTATTATTTATATCAGAAAATGAATGGAGATCAAGCATCTTTAGTATTGTTTGATCTTGAAAAAAATAAAAGAATTGATCTTACAAAGAATTCTCCGGTTCAATTTTCAAATGTAGAGCATATTTATCCGCATGAAAACCCACCATATGGAATTGCTGGTTGGACTTTAGATGGAAAAAGCGTAATTGTTAACCATAAGTATGATTTATGGATGCTTTCACTCGATGGTTCAGAAGCTACTAACATAACTAAAGGGATAGGCGAAAAAAATAATATCATATTTAGGTATGCCAGTTTAGAAAACGATGACTATATAAACACAGACAAAGAGTTGTTGTTAACTGCTTTTGGGGAGTGGACTAAAAAAGACGGATTTTATTCACTTAAAATCGGTAATAATCCTAAGTCTCTACTTTTTGAAGATGCAAGTTTTGGAAGAGCAATTAAGGCTGAAGATTCGGATAAGGTTATCTTGACACGTCAAACTTTCGTAAAATTCCCGGATTACTATTCAACCAACACTTCATTCAAAAACCTTAAAAAAGTTACAAACGCAAATCCTCAACAATCTGAATATGCTTGGGGAACAAGAAAGTTGATCACTTTTGAAAATGGTAAAGGCCAGAAAGTTCAAGGAACTTTAACACTTCCTGCAAACTATGAAAAAGGTCAAAAGTATCCGATGATTATATATTTCTACGAAAAGATGTCGGATCGCCATCACCAGTATTCCATGCCAACTTACGATGACCGACCTCATATGTCGACATATGCAAGCAACGGATACGCAGTGTTTATGCCTGATATTTTATTTGAAGAAGGAAGGCCGGGAACAAGTTCTTTAGATGGAATAACAGCTGCTGCAAATGCAGTAATTGACGAAGGTGTCGCAGATCCTGAGAACATTGGCTTACAGGGACATAGCTGGGCCGGATATCAAACTTCTTTCATACTTACTCAAACAAACATGTTCAAAACTATTGTTACAGGTGCCCCTCCTACTAATTTGGAGAGCTTTTACAATAACATTTATGGAAGCTCAGGAACAAACCATCACGGAATAATGGAAATAGGGCAAGTTAGAATGGGTAGAGGCGTAACTCCATGGTCAGCTCGAGAGGTTTATCAAAGAGAAAACCCGATGTATCATGCTCCCAAAATTGACACTCCATTTATGATTTTACATGGAACCGAAGATGGCGCTGTAGATTGGTCTCAAGGGCTGGAGTTTTTTAACGCTGCCAGAAGACTAGGTAAAGAAGTGATCTTTTTATCCTATCCCGGAGAAGGGCATCATTTAGGAGTTGAAGCAAATCAAGTTGATTTTCAGATAAGAATGAAGCAATACTTTGATCATCATTTGAAAGGGGCAGAAGCACCGGACTGGATGATCAATGGAGTTCCTCAAACAGAGAAACTGTACAGAAGAGCAAACTAGTTTATGTTGAAGCATTGTTGCACAAAGCTGGTACTTAATTAAAAGAAAATATTAAGGAGCGAAGTAATTCGCTTCTTTTTTTATTTATAAAATCCACTTTATCTCCTCATAAAAACGCTTCCAGTGGTTTAGAATATTCGAGTATTAATTATCACTTATTTTTCATACCTGATTGATAAAGTCCGTAAGTTATAAAGCTCAAAAAGAAACGATTCATCATCAGGATATCCGGTGAAAGCCTCGGAAAATCCGTCTATTAACATCAGGAATGAAAAGACTACTCAACCTATTCGACTTCTCGGAACCGGTAAATTATAAAACAGAAATTCTCTCCGGGGTTACTGTTTCCCTTGCGCTGGTTCCTGAAGCGGTGGCATTTGCTCTTATCGCTGGTCTTTCCCCACTCACAGGATTGTACGCAGCTTTTGTAATGGGATTAGTGACGTCCATTTTTGGAGGCCGACCGGGAATGATTTCAGGAGCCACAGGTGCTGTAGCCGTTGTGTTGGTTACTTTAGCTCAGTCTCATGGAGTAGAGTATATTTTTGCTACAGTAGTATTAGCAGGATTGATCCAGGTAACTGCAGGAATGCTGAAGTTAGGAAAGTTAATGAGGCTTGTACCTCATCCTGTGATCTTTGGATTCGTAAATGGATTGGCAGTAATCATTTTTATGTCGCAGTTAGATCAATTTAAAAACCCGGCAGGTGATTGGTTAACCGGAACAACATTGTATGTTTTATTGGGATTGGTTGCATTAACGATGTTAATAATTTGGGGGCTTCCGAAGCTAAGCAAAGCAATACCGGCTTCATTAGTAGCCATATTGGTGATTTTTGGAGTTGTAGTAACTTTCAATATAGATACAAAAACTGTTGGGGATATTGCTTCTATAAAAGGTGGTTTTCCTCCTTTTCATATCCCGGCTATTCCTTTTACTCTTGAAACTTTAAAACTGATTTTTCCTTACGCTTTAATAATGGCCGGAGTTGGTTTGATTGAAAGTTTACTG
This sequence comes from Balneola sp., assembly GCA_965216175.1. Lineage (GTDB taxonomy): Bacteria > Bacteroidota > Rhodothermia > Balneolales > Balneolaceae > Balneola. The sequence goes on along the minus strand of OZ244140.1, from coordinate 2,651,017 downwards.
ACCTTGAATATCATTGATGAGATCACCGAAACAAGAGGTCGTGGAAATAAAGAAGCAGTAGCTCAGGGTGCTGCAAATATTTTATCAGGATTCTTCTCAGGAATGGGAGGTTGTGCAATGATCGGCCAAAGCTTGATCAATACTTCTGCAGGTGCCAGAGCTCGTTTATCGGGAATTGTAGCGGCTGTAATGTTATTAGTGTTCATTATGTTTGGATCCGGATTGATCGAAAGGTTACCAATGGCAGCTCTTACCGGATTGATGATTATGGTTTCTATAGGAACGTTTGAATGGGCGAGCTTACGAACTGTAACAAGAATGCCAAATTCAGATATTTTCGTAATGGTACTCGTGACCTTGGTTACAGTCTTCTTACATAATCTCGCACTCGCTGTAATTGTGGGTGTAATCATTGCAGCCCTGGTTTTTGCTTGGGATAATGCGAAAAGAATTCGTGCAAGAAAGCATATCGACGAAAATGGTGTTAAGCACTATGAAATTTATGGACCTCTTTTCTTTGGATCAGTAACAATATTCAATGAAAAATTTGATGTGTTGAATGATCCGGAGGAAGTTATCATCGACTTTGCAGAAAGCCGTGTAGTAGATATGTCGGCAATTGAAGCATTGAATAGAATTACTGAACGTTATGCTAAAGTTGGAAAGAAAGTTCATCTACAACACCTTAGCAAAGATTGTATAGCCTTACTCGAAAATGCTGAAGCGATTATTGATGTGAATGTAGTGGAAGATCCACGATATAAATTAGCTGTAGATCGTATCTAGAATAGGATCTTTTTTGAATGATTTAGATGCTTTAATTGTATAATAGATGATGAAGTACTGGAAAATATTCAAGAAAACAATATCGGAATACGGCATTCAGGATGCTATGAATTATAGCTCCTCAATCGCTTTTTATCTAATTTTTTCATTACCTGCAATACTGATAATCACCATATATATTGCAGGCGCAGCGTATGAAGATCAAATAGTAAGGGATAGCCTGCTTCAGCAATTCAATACTTTTTTTGGGCAGCAAAGCGCTGAGGCAATAGATAAAATTCTCAGGAACGTGAACGAAGCGAGTGATTCCATTCTTGCACGTATAATTGGTTTTGTTACTCTGATTATTAGTGCTACTACAGTATTTGTTTCTCTTCAGGATGGCATTAATAAAGTGTGGGGAATCAAAGCAAAACCCGATAAAAATTTATACAGAGTATTAAAAAACCGCCTGCTTTCTCTGGCAATGGCAGTGAGTGTTGGATTTTTGCTTCTGGTTTCATTAGTGATAGAGGCTTCACTGAATTTTTTTGACTCCAAAGTCATAGAAATTTTTTCTGAATCAGAGTTTTATGTTGCCACAGTTATTAATTTTGGGATTTCTATATTTGTTACTACTGTTGTATTTGCCTGCTTATTTAAAATAATACCCGATGCAGATGTAAAATGGAAAAATGTTTGGTTGGGAGCTTTAATAACAACCGTATTTTTTGGGATTGGAAAATATATGATTGGGTTCTATCTAGGAGTAAGTTCTTTTGGGAGTGTATATGGAGCGGCCGGTTCCCTTGTTATTCTATTGACATGGATATTTTATTCATCTATGATTGTCCTATTCGGAGCTACTTTTACCGCTGTATATTCCCAAGAAATTGAAGGCGGCATCAGACCCACAAAGAATGCCATACTGGAAAGAGATTAGTTATTTAACAGGTACCCACACTTCTTCCTCAGATTCGGGGTTTTGAGGCCCAAGATATCTTTCATCCAATATCTCAAAGTGTGGTCGATGATCCAACTGATATTGTGATTTAGGAAACCATCTCTGATGAATGTAATTCATTGTGTCTTGAAAAGTACTCATGGGGCCTTTGTGAGTAAAAACAGCGTATTTGCCGCCTCTTAATTCCAGAGTTTCCATTCCTTCAGGTACTAAAACAAGATCAGCTACTTCAGTTGCTGCCCAGTAAGTAAATACAATTTCAGGATTGAAATCCGAATAGCTAAACTGTTCGCTGTAAATCTGAATAGAATATTTCTCAGTACTAATCTTGTCTTTTATTTCTTTAACACGAGGCATGAACTGTTGCCAAAGCTGTGGGACTTGGTAATCAGAAAGAGAAGTTTTGATTCTCATTCCTATAAGTTTTTTAGAGGGAAGTATTTTTATTACTGGAGTCATAATCTTCTTAAATGAGAACTAGTGTTTTATATATCGCGTCCATCAACACTGGCTCTACAGATTGATCTTTTGCATATTTTTCCCAGTCAGAAACTACTTCCAGAATTTCATCCAGAATTTTAGGAGCTTTTTTTACATTCATTTGATAAGCTACGTCTAGTAGATCTTTACGAGTAATACCAGATCGTTTACCATTCACGCTGAGGGAATGTTGGTTGACCCACTCGCTGTCCGGACGATAAGCGTGACAAACATCATAAGCGGGTGCAAGTTTCCAGACTCCATCCTTTTCCAGCATAAAAGCAAAGTTTTTGGTGTGGTCGTCACAATTTCTGCTCATAACATTAAAAGCCATTCTTCTATACATTTGTTCCGCTTGAGGATACGGAAGACGAAGCATACGCATGGTTTCAAATAATTGTTCATAGCTATAAACCAGAATATCATTGAAGTCGAAATGGCGAATGGCACAGAAAGTTTGCACATGAATTTTGTCGCCATTTTTATCCCGGTCAAAGCGCTTCGTCATGAAGTGCGCTCGGTCTTGCTCTTCCAATAATTTAGATTCCATCATTTCCAATCCGGCATCTTTTGCCATTTCGTAATAAGCCATCTCTACTCTTCCATAACCATTGGAGGAACCGAATTGTTTATCGGTAACGCCATCGAATTTTATAAGCCAATGTTCAAAACCTTCAGGAGCAAAAAACTGACCGCTACGAATTTCTTCAGTGTTTTTATTAAAGGCGACGACTGCTTTGGCTCGTGCTCCACCGGCAGAAGTTCCTATTTTAAGGATATCATAAAAAGCTTTTTCCTCTTTAGTACCAGCTTTCAAGGAGAAGTTTTTTTTCTTGGTTAAGATCTTTTCAACAATGTGAATGAGTGTTTCTATCTCTAGATTCTTTGATACACTTCCTGACCCTCCATGAGCCGGTTCTATTTCTAGCGCTCCCATTCCTCTCTTGCCAATAAAGCACAGTGTTTCAACCGGGTTTAAGCTATCGGTTGGGCGACCTCGTGCAGTCAACCATGTATTGAGCAACGCATTTCCATAATGGTCAGGAAGAGTATCGGCAAGCAAACCGGGTAGTCCTTTAAAAGTATCAGACCCTTTTAATTCTGGAAAAGTAAAAATCCTTTTCTGTGCATTTTTAATTGGGAGTTTAATAGGAGACAGGTTCTGATCTTTCTCTAAAAAAGCCGGTTCGAATTCAAAAGAACCAATAGCCGATTTTTGATCCCATGCTACAGCCCCGACTCGTTCTCCCCAGATATTTATAAAAGCTGTGGTAACCATTACCAATCTACTCCTGATTCCGAAACTAGCGAACTACTCTTGGATGCACGTTGACGATTTTCTTTATTTTTTTTTGCAAGCTCTAGAGGGCTTATTTGCTTTTGAATAGTAAAGGCATCAAATACATGTAACAGATCGAGTGCACGAAGTAATTGAATGAAAGTAATCAAGTTTACTCGGGTTCCTCGTTCAAACTCGCTGAGGGTAGACCGGTTGACACTCGCTTTCTGGGCTAAATCTGCTTGCGTGATATTCTGCTCTAACCGATGGTGGCGAATAAACGCCCCAAGAGCTTCAATAATAGCAGAATCACTCATTGTGATCCAGTTAATGTTGTTTATATCCGTCATAAATTATGATTATTTTATTAATGTATGAATTATCCAACAATTATACCAAGTATTGATTTTAATATATGACTATGAAACATGGATGTTGTTTTTATCCATCATAAAAAAGAAAAATAGAATTTAATGATACTTATTTAAAACAAATCATAATAGGTTAGCATGTTCTCTAATTACGCTAAAAAGAGAATGAATAGAGGTTTCACATCCAATTACCAGGAGAGTACTCCAGTATCAATTAAACTGACAAGCCAGCCGAGCAATCCGACCGAATAAACAACTGATACGAAGGCTTTGAAGTATTTGCTTTCAATAAAAAGTGAACAAATAAAGAGAACAAGCCAAACACTAAGGGTAGTAAACTGACCAACATCTAATGGAATACCGGCTTCAAAGTGTTCTAACAATCCATCAGTAGCATCTACAATTACAAAGAGTATCCCTAAAAAAGAGAATCGTTTGTAGTTTGTATCAAAATGTTCTCTGAAATCGGTTACTTCCTCGCCTTGCACGGGATATAATAAGCCACTCATGAGGTAAGTAATTATGGAATAAGCCAACAGGTTTAGAAAATGAAGTACACTTATTTCGGAAAGAGGGGACAAAACGAAACTGCTTAGCCACACAAGAACAACCGTTAAAAGCATGTTGAACGTCCAAACCAGATGTACCCAATATGTTCTGGATTCTTTTCTTGTATCTAGAATTAAGGAAAAGCCACTTAATAAATGAACTACTGCAAGACCTAATATAAGGGATATAAAAACAGATATATGTGCAAAGATAGTCATGAGGAATAGGTGCTGGTTTAAGCTCAAATATACGTAATAAAATCATTTCTGGAATCTGGCTGATAGAGAGGTTGAGAAATAAATACTGATAGCTTAAACAAATAAGTATTTCATAATCATTATTTGTCAAAAATAGCTGTATCTTTAAGGCTTGCTGGTTTTCGGAAAACCGGGTAAGCTTTAATTATCATTTTTATCAACACAATGTCAAAAGACTTAAGAAATATCGCCATCATCGCTCATGTAGATCATGGTAAGACTACACTCGTAGATCAAATTCTAAAACAGAGTGGAACATTCAGAGAGAACCAGGAAGTTGAAGATCGTGTAATGGATTCCGGAGACCTCGAAAGAGAGCGCGGAATTACAATTAGTTCAAAAAATACAGCAGTAAACTGGAAGGGAACTAAGATCAATATTGTGGATACTCCGGGTCACGCTGATTTTGGAGGAGAAGTTGAACGAATTCTGAAAATGGTAAATGGAGTGATCCTATTAGTAGATGCTGCTGAAGGCCCACTTCCTCAAACAAAATTTGTACTTAGGAAATCACTTAGCCTTGGATACAAACCGATAGTTTTGATCAATAAAATTGATCGTAAAGATGCACGTCCAGATGCCGTATTAGATGAGATTTTTGACTTATTTGTAATGTTAGATGCTACTAATGAACAATTGGACTTTCCTGTACTTTACGCAATAGCGAGAGACGGAATCGCAAAGCATGAGTTAGAAGAAGAAAGCGAAAGCTTAGCTCCATTGATGGATACGATTGTATCTCATGTTCCTGCTCCGGCTCAGCCAGTAGATGAGACGTTCAAAATGTTAGTAAGTAGCATAGACTGGAATGATTATGTAGGCCGTATTGCAGTAGGACGAATTGAGCAAGGGACTGTTAAACTAAATCAGGAAGTTGCTCTGGTAAGTGGTAAAGGCGATCAAAAAATGAAAGGTCGTGCTACTAAATTATTTAGTTTTAACGGATTACAACGCGAGCCTATAGAAGAAGGTTTTGCCGGTGATATAGTTGCTTTAGCAGGATATGATTCCGTGAATATCGGAGATACGTTAACAGCAGCTAGTGATCCTACTCCAATTGCGTATGTAGATCTTGATAAACCAACCATTGCAATGTATTTCCGAGTTAACAACTCTCCCTTTGCTGGTTTAGAAGGTAAGTTTGTAACCTCAAATCAAATTAAAGATCGTTTGGAGAGAGAAGTAAGAACTAACGTGGCGATGCGTGTTGAAGCAACAGATAGCCCGGATGTGTTTAAAGTATCAGGCCGTGGAGAGTTACAAATGGCAATTCTTATTGAGACAATGAGAAGAGAAGGTTTTGAGTTTTCAGTATCAAGACCGGAAGTGCTATTTCAGGAAATTGATGATGTGGTTCATGAACCGGTTGAAGAAGTAATAGTTGATGTACAAACGGATTACAGTAACAAAGTGATTGATAATCTTCAGAAGCGTAAGGGTATTATGCAGGGGATGAGTCAAGAAGGAGAAAACAACAGAATTGAATTTCGTGTGCCTTCTCGAGGATTGATTGGTTTCCGTGGTGAAATGTTGACAGAAACTCGCGGTACAGGAATCATGCATCAGCAGTTTGATGGGTACGAGCCTTACGCGGGAGAAATCCCGGGAAGAACCCGTGGTGCTTTGATTTCTTTAGAAAAAGGAGATGTGACTGGTTATGCTTTAGAAGGTGTGCAGGATCGAGGAACATTCTTTGTTGAACCCGGAGATTCTGTGTACATGGGTATGGTTGTAGGTACAAACAATCGAAGCGATGATATGGTAGTTAATGTGGCTAAGAAAAAAGCATTAACTAACCACCGTGCTTCTATTACGGCAGATTCTATTAAGATATCTCAAGCCAAAAAAATGAGTTTGGAAGAATGTATTGAGTTTATTGGAAACGATGAGCTTCTTGAAGTAACACCTGAAAGCCTCAGAGTTCGGAAGAAATTCTTAGATCACAACGAACGCAAAAGAGAAGAAAAGAAGAAAGCGGGTGTTTAGAATAAAAAAATTGGTTGGCAGAAATACTGATTTACCTTGCGGTACAGAAAGTGTGGTTATTAAACTTCCAATAGAAATCTACCAGACCTGTGGGTTAAGAGATAATAGCTCATTTTCTAAAGTATGTATTAGCTTGTAGATATTTTGTAGACGGGTTTTATTCAAATATTTATCTACGGAAGTATAATATCCGGTTATATGTTTTTATGCAGAAAAAACACTGCTTAAGAAAGTAAAAAAACCCGACATCTACACGAGTTCTAAAATAAAAACGGGCATGATAAGTCAGGGTTTGATTGGATTTAAAATTCTACAATAAGAATTATGAAACAAAAATATATTTTCTAACTACGTTACGATTTAGATAATTTATCTTTAAGTCTTTGTAATAAAGAGGGGTTTAATTCTGTTTCCGACAAGTCCATAACATCTACTTGTTTGTTAGAAAAAATTTCTCTGTTATTAACCAAGCAAGACTGACAAGCATACACAGATTCGCCTTTAACAATTGCCTTAGTAAGTACAACATTATATTGTCCAATAGGTCTTGGCTTACCTTCTTCGCAGTGACAGAAGTCACACGATGTTTTCTTGATACTCATAAAAAATAACCCCAATTATATATTAATGTGAATCTAATTCGATTTTATTGATTTTGGATCACATTATTTGTCCTAGTAAGATTTTGTAGATAAACTTTAGTTAAACTACCCACATTTAGTATAACCTTATCTACAGTAAAACTCTTTAACTTGTTTGATCAAAAAAACTCGTTATTATAAGCTAAAAACAAACCCATTATTTCTTAGCTTATCTATCCACTTGTTCCCGGAAGATTTTTTTGTTCTATTCTTTTGATTCATCAGGTTTATTTTATTTTTATGACAAACCTGACAAAGTGTTAATATCTTGCTTTCTATTTCAACTTCTTTAAGTTCAACTAATACTCTTCCAATAGGTCGTTCCGTTCCTTCTTTCGTTTTGCAAATTTCGCAAATTTGAGCATCTTTTTTTGGATCAGATAGAGCTACCATATAATTGAGCCTTACTTACTTTATGCCGTAATATGTTTAATAAAAAATCATATTTCAAGTTTTTAAATTACTCCGAAAAACATAATATCTTCGTCTTTAGAGCTACAAAAGCTAAAAGAGTATTTCTCCCAAATAATTTAGAATGTTAAATCAAAAATGTGGAGAGATTTCATAAAGAGAGCCTTTGCCATTAATAAATGAAGGCAGTTTCTTATGTAAAAACTCAGCTCTTCCATTCTCAATAATTTCAATTTCGTTGCTGGTTAAAACCCAAATTTTCCATTTTTAGTAACCTCAAACGCGCTTATTACATCAGAAGTTAGCCCTTGGTTTTCGCCAACTTTTTTGGACTTCCCATTTTCAATATGATACAGTTCTCCTTTTTCCTTCTGTAGTATCCAAATATTATTTTTAGACCGAACCTGAAATGTTACATAGCCTTTTAAATCTAATGTTAACGAAGGGAATTCATCCTTCCAGGCACCTTCGGTTAAAGAGTATATTTTCCCGTCCTGGAGAGCCCAAAAAGTTTGGTTATCATCAAGATGAGCATAGTCGTAAGGAAATGACACCTTATCACTAGAAACAGCCTGCTCAAATTTTCCCGCTTTATATCTGACGATAGATTGAAACTCTCCTTGTGAGTTTTCTAAAGCGAGAAACTCAGAACCATTCATTTTCAGCAGTTTATACAAGCTATTTGAAGAAAAAACAGCATTATTTCCCTTATTCAAAACGCTAAATAGATTTCCTTCTGAATGAGTAAGATCATCAAACGAACCATACCGTTATGGGTGCTTATCCATACAATGCCATCGTCAGTAACCGTAATATCGTTTAATGAATTTATTGGTAAGCCTTCGTCAACAGTCCACACTTGGTGAGTAAAACCTGGTGCAATAGTTTGAGCTACCGTTTCTCTTGCATGAAACATCATGGCCAGCAGAGAAGCTATTAATAAGTACCCAAATTTATTCCCCATCAAAGAATGTACTTCTTTCTGTACGATATTGAGGATTTTTATTTAGATAAACCCAACAAAATATATTTGGAGATATAGTGATCAACTGCTACTTCGTTCCTCGCAGATGGTTTTATTTAATTAGCGACAATTTTTTGGTGATGACTGAGTTTTCAGTTCAAAGGTGATAGATATATCGCCATCTTTACCCCATCCCATAAAACTCAGCTTTTTCTTTGTGATAGGGGACGAAGATTTTTTTTAGATTTTGATGTTCTGACAAATTCAAATCAGGATCTCTAGTAATCAGATCATGTGCTTTTTCTTTGGCTTGCGCTAAGATGAATTGATCTTCTACAATGTCGGCAACTTTAAAATCCGGCAGACCACTTTGTTTGGTTCCCAGAAAATCGCCGGGACCTCGAAGTTTTAAATCAGCCTCCGCAATTTTAAATCCGTCGTTGGTTTCTTCCATGGTTTTGAGGCGAAAAGCTCCGGCTTTACTCACCTTTACGTCCGGCATCAAAATACAATAACTCTGACGTTCACCACGGCCGATTCTTCCTCTTAGTTGATGTAACTGAGACAACCCGAATCGTTCTGCATGTTCAATAATCATTACCGAAGCATTGGCTACATCAACGCCCACTTCAATTACCGTAGTAGAAACCAAAATCTGAATATCATTATTAACGAAAGCTTTCATCACTGCATCTTTCTCTACTGACTTCATCCGTCCATGAAGTAAGCCAATGCTAAAATCAGGAAATCGCTTCTGAATCTTTTCAAATCCGGCAGTAGCATCCTTCAAGTCAAGAGCTTCCGATTCTTCTACCAATGGATAAATCACATAAACTTGTCCACCATCTTTAACCTCAGATTCTGCAAAATCATACACACCTTCTCTTTTCTTGCTTCCACGAATAGCCGTTTTGATGGGTTTTCTTCCGGCAGGAAGTCCTTTTATTACGGAGATATCTAAATCAGCATAAACGGTCATCGCCAAAGAACGGGGGATGGGTGTGGCACTCATTACTAATATATGTGGATGAAATCCTTTATTTAGAAGTTCAGCACGTTGTTTAACACCGAAACGATGCTGTTCATCAATAACAGCTAGACCCAATTTATGAAATCGCACATCTTCCTGAATGATAGCATGAGTTCCAACCACGATCTGGCAACCACCGCCTTCCAAATCAGTAAGCACATCCATGCGTAATTTGGATTTCTGTCCACCAACTAAAAGGCGAACATTAATGTCTAGTCCTTTTAAGTGCTCATCCAGTGTTCGATAATGTTGTTCGGCAAGAATTTCAGTAGGAGCTAGGAATGCAGTTTGGAACCCATTATCCAAAGCCATTAGCATTGCTCCGATTGCGACAATGGTTTTTCCGGCCCCCACATCTCCCTGTATAAGGCGATTCATTTGTTTTCCGGAACGAACATCCTTTTTAATATCTGTTAGGGATGATTTTTGTCCGGCCGTTAATTCAAAGGGAAGAAGCTCGTTAAAATATTTGGATGTATAATTTCCGGTTTCTGAAAATACATGACCACTCTTTCGTTCTTCGACCGTATGATGAATTTTTTCCATACTCATTTCAAACAGAAACAGTTCTTCAAATTTAAAGCGATTCAACGCTCGTTTATGCTCTGAGTGATCTTCAGGAAAATGAATCATACGATATGCTTCCGTCCTGGATGGAAATTTCATTTCTTCAACGAGCGATTCAGGTAGATACTCTTTTATATTAATTTGATTCAGAAGCGTTTCAATCCAGCCGGCTACAATTTTATTGGTGAGTTTTGTTTTGCTGAATTCTTTATTGCTTGGATAAATCGGAACAATTTTAGAGAAGTTACTCACATCTCCCGCTTCAGAAAGTTTATCTACTTCTGGATGAGCAATAGAAATAGACTTACCGTATCGCTTTGCCACACCAAAAAAAGCAACCAGCTCACCTTCTTTAAATACTTTCTTAAAATAAGAAGCCCCGCGAAACCAAACACCTTTTACGATGCCGGTTCCGTCGTTGATAGCTACTTCGAGACGTTTACTTCTCTTGAAGCCCACTTCCTGAAGGTTTACCACTTTCCCCACAACAGTGACTTCTTCTCCTGAACCCATGAGGTGCTTGATTTTTTGGACATTACTTCTGTCCAGATAACGACGCGGGAAAAAATTCAGCAAATCACGCTCAGTCCGGACTCCTTCGGATTGAAGAGCTTCGAGTCTTTTTGTACTTAAGCCAGGTAGTTTTGAAATAGACAAGTAAATCAGTTTTTTATTAGTCGAAGACAAAATATCTTTTGAACAAACTGAATACAAACCGGGTTTGAAAAAATATGACTGTTACTCCATATCCATGAGGCGATTCTAACAATCCCCAGCCAAGACCATCGCTTAATTCGATATCATCATTTTCATCGGTTTCTTGCCATGCATTAAATCCAAATTGAGTTTTCGATTTGATTCTGACATTTGGAGTAAACATCAATTCAGTAGTAGCTGATTTATCTGATCAACTAAGCATTCCACCAATATTCAACCAATACATCATTAAGGTTAAAAAAAGTGATAGAATAGTTAGAAAAGAAAAGTAAGATCTGAATACCAAGTTCCACCTTTTTTCAGACCAAGATAAATAACCTCGAAAGATCAAATAAAAAGCAACAATTGATAAACCTAAAAACAAAAACGAACTGAAAGCACTAGGAAGAATTGTTGCTTTTAAACCTGGATAGCTGAGGAAGAAATATACCTGAAGCCATAGAATTCCATTAGTGAATAGACTGAATAAGAAGAGAGTAACTACATCTTTTTTTTGAGCTTTAAATCCCACCAAATTTTTATACTTTTTTAGAAAAAATAGTAAAACTCCAGAGGTTAAAATTAGAATAGCAAAAATACCTAACAGGCCAATTTTAATTAATAGATTTTGTTCAAACTTTTTTTCCTTAGAATAAATAATAGTTTTAGATGCTCTTGGTGCATCTTTTAGATAAATAAGGGCATCGAATTGGTCGTCATATTTAGCCAGCGAAGAAAGGGTAGAGTCAACTGCTTTTGCTTTAAGATACTCTGAATTGTCAATCAGAATAATATTGGAATCATCAAAATAATCAATGGGAGGGAATACAGATTCTTTATTGTATCGGCGAATACCAATTGATAATGTTTTCATATTATTACTTACTGCAATTTTTTTTGCATGTTCACCTAAAGTTTCAACTCCATTAGGACCGATTCCATACATGGTATGCGCACCACCCATTTTAAATATTGCTTTAGCTTTGCTTTCATCTAAAGAACTAGAGCCGAGGTAGAAATCAAGTCGGCTTTTCATTAACCTTTCTCTAATTTCAGGAGATATCATTTTTGAAATTTCGCCACTTGCACCAGCCCTCCATTTTGTGTAGATATCCATTGATTTTCTGAGATCCGTAAGAATTAAGGTTGCTTCGGCAGATATATTATCTCCATAGCTTTCTTTTATTCTATCCAAATCCCTAAAGTGTTCTTCTCTTAGATATTCACCAGCTTTCAAGCTTGATTTTAGGAATGCTCCCCGACTTAGTCGGCTTGCATTAAAGTTAGGAGCAATTTCATCGAGTCTTTGAAAAGGGTGAATAGCGGTAATTATTTGATCAACCCCCCAAAGATTATCATTCTCTTTTTCAAGATTTGAAGATATTAGTCTTAAATCTCCATTATAATCGAAGGCAAGTGAATGAGGGTAATTATTGATGAAGTCATCAATTCCTCTTGACTCTAAAGTAGAAGCAGTCCATCTATCTATTTCTAAAACCAGATTGTTATAACCATGTCCACTTAAAGAATCGTAAATAAAATGGACAAACTTGGAAATACCACTTACGCCATGTTGTTCTCCAAAAAGAATGAATTGTGAGCCCACTTTTGTATCTAAAATCCAAGTTAGCCCATCTCCTGAATATTGACCTTCAACACTTTTATCAATATTGAATATAAAAGGGTGGGATTGACTTTTAGCAATAGTTGAAATTAACAGAAGATGTATTATAATCAGGCAAAAAAGTATCAGTACACTTTTCATATTCTTACTTGGTTTATGGTAATTAGGTCAAGGCTGGTTATTCATCAACTCAGCTATAATTTTTCTGGTTGTTTCTTCCAATGTCATTTCCCGGTTCATATACAATTTAAGATACTCATCTAAGGCTGAATAATATCTGGAAAATACCACTTCTCTTTGCATATTGTAGCATCATAATAAAATCATCTGCTAATTTTCAGTAATCGATACATCCTGAAATTTGGGGAATTCAGTAGGTTTATTTTTTAATTTTTCATCCAAAAAAGCATAAATCATTTCATTGATCATTCGGTAACATTTCCACGAATCTATGGAGCCTCCAATTTCCAAAATACTACTCAATGGTGATATCAACGGATATTCGATAAAGTTTGAATGAAGTGTTCCCGGAATTCTAACTATATAACTTTTTTCTGGTGCTTCAGATAGAATCTCCTTAGACCGATCATCAATAAGTCTCAAAGGTGCATCAATCATTTCTCGGGTAATTCCCCATGCATTAATTTGAGCATCGCTGTAATAAATAGGCTCACTAAACATGAAAAGCTGGGGACTCAGAGGTTTTAGTTCGGAGTTCAAACCCCGTGGAGTACCATCAAGATTTATAGCGGCTTTAACATTATCCATTGTATGACTTCCTAAGGTTGCCATAGTACCACCGGCTGAAAATCCCACAAGTCCAATAGAGTTGAAGTCAATCGATTCTGAGTACTTGGACTGGCGTAATTTTTTGATTACAGATTTAGCATCATCCACCCATTGATTAGCTAAAATTGTTTTTACGCTATCTATTTTTTCTATTGGATCTCCAAGTTGAGATAACGCTTTGTAGCCTACCATTTCTCCATTCGACAATATTGCATAATCACTGCTATACGTATGATTTATAGCTACGACTACATAACCTCTTCCCGCAAGTTTCGCCATTCGACCTGTTGCTTCTGTATAATTATTTGTTAGGCCATGAGAATAGATTACAAGCGGAAATTTTTCTGATGTAACCAACTCTGCATTCTCACCAGCTTCAATTTTGAAATACTTCAGGTACTCTAAGAGAAAGGGAGGCCAGCCCAGTTTTTTTTCATAGGCTTTTTTCACTTTTTCAAAATTGGGAGTATAGTTGGTGTAACCTGTATTTTTTTCCGTTGAAGGATAAAATAAACGAACAGAAACTTCCCGAAAGTCGTCTGGGTTTTTTGTGAGTATTTCTTCTCTGCTTTTATCAAACACCTGCATTTCGTTAACACCTACTCCATAAGCATCACTATCGTTTGAAAAACTTAAAACGGGTAGCACTGCAGGAAGGGCAACAGTAAGAATTAATAACAGAATAAGACCTGTATTTCTTAACGTCCGTACTAATTTACCGGGCTCTTTTTTGCTAAAAAGGCTCAGTAAAAGCATCAAAGAAAGAAAGTAACTGGGAAACATTTGCCATCTATAACCTTCTATAAAAAGATGCAAACTCAGCACAATCAAAGGGATAATCCAAAACCATTTTCTGATTAAAGTTTCCTTTAGCACACCGGTCATCAAGACTAAAAGTTGAATGCTTAAAAGTGCGATAAATAATATTTCTAAAATTCTCATAGGCTATTTTTTTAACTGATATCACAATATTAGAGAATATGTGGAAACTTGTTCGGCTAAAATAAGTCAATTGATAAATTGACTTATTTAGTGCGATATTTTGAGGGGCTTATACCTTCAATATCTTTAAAGGCTCGCTGAAAAGTTGAAAGAGAATTGAAACCCGAATCCTGGGCTATTTTCTCGAGTCCGAAATGCTGATAGTTTTTAGAAGAGAGTAATTTTTTTGCTTCTTCTACACGATATTTATTTATGTATTTACTGAAACTTAATCCCTTAATTTTATTGATTGCGCTTGAAAGGTACTGTCTGTTTGTATCAAGTTTATGGGCGAGATTATTTAGATTTAGGGAAGGATCACAATACAATTTGTTTGTAAGTACTTCGTGATCAAGTTGTTTGATGATTAAGTTGAATTGAGAAATTTGATTAACTAAGAATGGTTCCGGTCTGGTTGTTATTACCTGTTCAATTTGTAATGAACGATATCCAATAATTAAAAAGAGAATTGCAACCAAAAAGGGAACCCAGAGTACCGTCTCCGCACTATATGAGAACCAAAATCTTATCATATTCAAAGAAAAAACTACAAGAATGATTGACATCATTATGGTTAAATGTTTCAGATCCTTTCTTTCCAAAAACAAAACTTTATCCTTGCGCGAAAGATAAGACTTAAACAAAATGGCCAATGCCAAAATCAGATAAATAAAAATATGAAGATTGAATAAGCCATTAATTTCAAGATCACGAACGGCTGTATAATCCGAATACATTAAGTCTAATAACCTTTGTTTATAAGCAGCACTCTGAAAATATAGTGGAGCTATTCTGATGAAGAAAAATATAAACGGCAAAAGGTGTAAAAGGTGATGTTTCTTAAACTGAAAGTTAGGTTTGACCAAACTCAAAATATAGAAGAAAATAAGTGGACCATACAAAAGAATGAAAGGATCTTTTAAACCAAAAAAATGAGGGAAAGAATAGAATAACTTGGTGTCAGTAAGTATAGAGTCAATACAATGAAAGCTTAAGAATAAAATAATTAATCCCAATAAAAATTGAGGAGATGGGAATTTGTTCTTTTTGGTTAAGATGAGATTTAAGCTAATAAATAAGCCTTGAGTAACTCCAATAACAGCTATAATGCTTATTAAACTAAATTCCACAATCGCAAGAGTTTTAAGTAGTAAATATTTGTGCTTGCTACTATATAAAGTATAATAAGTTTCAAAATTTGTGTTACATGGACGTCATAATTTGTATTTAAAAGACGTAATAATCTAAAGTATGTTAGTAATGTCTTTTAATCATTTCCAACTGTTTAGTTCTTTTGAATCCCACTTCCAGTTTGTTAATTACTTTTCTATCAACGGTAACTTCCTTACCTGAACCCATTAGATGGTTGATCTTTTGGACATTGCTTCTGTCCAGATAACGACGCGGAAAAAAATCAGCAAATAACGCTCAGTACGGAAGCATTCTAATTGAAGCGCTTTGAGACGTTTGGCGTTTAAGCTAGGAAGTTTTGAAATAGACAAGTAAATCAGGGTTTGTTATTCAGTTCCAATCCAAAATATCTGTTGAAAAAAATGAATACAAATGGGTTTTTTAGAAGAATTGATACAAACCGGAAGTTGTTGATTATGAACAGTAAAAGAATTAATAAAGTGGTAAAGAGCATTAACTTATTTCTTGGTTTTATTTTTCAAATTACTCAGACCTCTCCAGATTACCTTCCAGGAATTCTCAGTTTTTTGGAAAACCAGAATGTCCGTTCCGATTTCGTGATGTACTTTATCATTTTGCTTGTACTTCATTTCGAAGTCATAAGCTATAATTCCAGTAGAAGCAAACATCTCGACTTTTGGGTTGCTGGTGTTATACAACAACACTTCAGAGTTTTCCAGAAAATCGAAATACGTCTGTACACAGTCATCCTTCCCTTTAATTTGATGCACAAAATCAGGGCTGTTGAATACCACTTCTTGATGGAAAAAGTGGCTCAGTTCTGAAGGATTACCCTTGTGCCAGCAATCGTTGATCTGCTTTGCAAGTGTCCAGAGTTTATTTTGTGAGTCACTTAATTTAGTTTTCATAATCCATTATTTAACTTTTCATCATTTCTGTTTTAGTCAAATTTCTTTATCCATGCTGTACTTGGAATTTTAGTTTTAGAAACTGCATACTTTACCGCATATTCAGCAAGCAATCTTGTGGAATCCAACACCGGAAGGGATGAATTTTCAGCGTTTATTATTAATGGAATTTCGGTACATCCGAGGATGACACATTCCGCTCCGTCTTTTTTTAGATTATCAATCGCATCTATAAACAAGGCTATTGTATTTTGGCTGAAAATACCCTGGCAAAGTTCTTCAAATATGGCGTTGTTAATTTTTGCTCTTGTGGATGTATCAGGAATTATTACGGATAGATTATTCTCTTTTAGAATATTACGGTAAACATTGCCTGACATCGTCCACTTCGTACCCAAGAGACCAACTTTTCTCCATCCGTTGGATTTAATTTCCTGAGATACAACATCAGCGATATGAAGTCCGGGAATAGGAAGGGATGAAATTATTTTTTCAAGAACTATATGTGCGGTGTTATCAGGGCAAATAAAAAATTCTGCACCTCCTTTTGCTATTTGATCAACACCGTTCTGCAAATGGATAGCAACTTCTTCATAATTATTAGCCTCCCAAGCTGGCATACTTAATCCCATGGGTATTGCACTCATAACAATATTCGGATGCATGTGCGCCCCCATTATTTTAGCGCCCTCTCTACAAGCAGTTATAAAACATAATGAGCCTCCTTCATAACTATGAGCACAAATGCCAATCTTTTTAGTCATATTCATATCTATCATTTCTACTTTTTTTGATTTTTATTTTACTAGCGGTCCGATAAGATCAATCCGGTCCGTCCAAATACCACCGGAGTAATCATCTGTAAATTCTGAGAGCCGGTCGGGATCATCGAATCCGGTTGAGTGTCCTTCGCCATGGTAATCCCCGATTACAAATACCCGGCTTCCCGCAGTTTCCATGCGGTGAAGAAATCGATCCGGCCATCCCCACAGCCAATGCGCATAGTTTGTAGGAACGGTAATCACACTTCGTTCGCAATCTTCTGGCATGTAGCCTGTCCAGCCCAAAGCCGCATACTTGATTAGACATTGTTTTAGCCTTCTCGGCCATATGGTTTGAATGTTTGGAAGTTGTTCCCTGATTTCATTAACGGCGTTTCCTCCCCCATATACCATAATCTGCTTTTGTCTCTCATCAGGAAGTTTAGCAAGATGGTCCGCAAGCAAGACTCCATGTGAAGGAACCTGACTTTTAATATCAATCAGAAACTCTTTGTCGGGAAAACTATCGAGCACGGCTTCCAAAGACGGCATCATACCCACACCCGTGCCGCGAAATGGGTAAGTTTTTCCTCCATCCGCCGTGTAGCTGTAACCAATGTCGAGCTGCTTAAGACTGTCCAGAGTGAACGTATGGGTAATCCCGAAAGCTTCAGTCCGGCAATCGAGTGTCCAGTCGTGAAATACAGCAAAGTGGTCATCTGTGGTTTTATGGACATCGAACTCCACCACATCGGCACCGCGGGCAAATGCTTCCCGCATGGATGGTATGGTATTCTCCAGATAGGAATGACCGGTGGGGATCATCCGTGCTGCAGTACACGTTTCGTTGTTCAATCCTTCACGACTAAAATCTTGTGCCAATCCTCTATGCGCAAGCAATACGGGTTCCGAGCCAATGGGATCTGCCAGATAAGTTGTATTATTCAGATATACAAATACAATGAATATGAAAAGTGTCGGTAGAATTATTTTTTTTATCACCTTAGTCATTCTCCATTTTTAAAAAATTACCGATTCCATCCGCATTCAGTTTATCAATAGCTCCTGCTTTGGTTAATTGAAATGTAAGTGCAGTCGGACCGAAAGCGTCTTTAATCATTGGATTTTCCCATTCAACCAAAAAGGTGT
Organism: Balneola sp.; assembly: GCA_965216175.1. GTDB lineage: Bacteria > Bacteroidota > Rhodothermia > Balneolales > Balneolaceae > Balneola. The sequence continues at coordinate 2,632,693 of OZ244140.1, read as the reverse complement.
TGAAGTTTTTATGTTCAAGAACGCCTGAACTCTTTCCATAACTCAATATCAGGCTTTTCTCACGTAGCTTTATTTCTATGGTTTCGCCCGTTTGCGAATGATAATGACCTGCATAATTATCCAGATCGAGGCTGGGTAGCAATTCATTTTCTACCGAAAGGGGAGTATTAAAAAACTGATCTCTCATTTTCATAAAACCGCCAAATGACTGCTTAAAAGCCTGATTCCAGTCAAATTCGGACTCCTCTAAAACGATATCGAATATCCTGTTTTTAATAGCAAAGGGCAGAAAATTAGCGTTAAGATTTGTCAGAATAGCTACGCCGATATTTCGATTCGGGAGCAGGGCAATATGAGCGCTCATTCCGTCAATATTTCCGGAATGTTCGACCACCACTTCACTCTTATAATCATGAACAAACCAGCCCAGGCCATAGTGGGTAAATTTTGCTTCAGGGAAAAACAGGCTTACTTCCTGCCGGGGTATAATCATTTGCGGGTTATGCATCTCAGAAATAGTTGCCGGGTCCAGAAGTTTCCTATGATCAAATTCTCCCTTGTTAAGATGGAGCATGACCCATTTTGCGAGATCACGGACACTTGAATTAATGGAGCCTGATGGACCGATGTTGTCCAGATTTCTGTAGGGTATTTCTTTGACATTCCCGTCCGATAAAATGTAGCCGGTAGCTTTACTTTCGGCGTTCTGCAATTCCTCAAAATTTGTTGAAGAGGCATCCATGTTGAGAGGATCAAAAAGGGCATCGGCTACAAACTCATCCCAGCTGATATTCTTTTTCTGTCTGATCAGCTCAGCGGCATAGGCGTACATGATATTGTTGTATTCGAATCGGGAACGGAAACCGTTTTGCAAACCAAAAAAAGAAACCGATCTATTGATATGTTCTCTGTCATATCCGCCGGCAAACCAGCTTAGATTATAGTTGGCAAGGCCTGTGCGATGCGTCAAAAGGTCACGTACCGTTACTCGATGTACGATATCTTCATCCTGCACATGAAAATTTGGGATATGATCTTTTATCGGGTCGTCCCAATTCAACCCCTTTTCATCAACCAGCAGACCGATTGCTGCGGATGTAAATGTTTTGGTAAGCGAGCCGACAGGGAAAACGGTTTCAGGGGTGACCTTTTCCTTCGTACTTAGATTGGAGAAACCATATCCTTTAATAAAAATAATTTCGCCTTCGCTGACGATGACTATCGACAAACCCGGAACCAACCAACTTTGCATACCGGTTTGGATGAAATCGTCCAGCAGGTTTTCCCAGTTAGGCTGAGCATTGGCATCAAATGGCATCACAGCAACCATAAGAACAAGCGCATATATTATTTTTGGTATGTCCATAATCCTGATCCTCACTTTTCATATTCAGCAAACGTAAGCACGTAGTTGTTGAGGTCACGAATTGCAAATTCGGTTGCCCCGTAAAAGGTTTCTTCAAGGTCTTTGACAATATTTGCTTTATCCTTGATCTGGTCATAAAATGTTTGCACGTCGGTTAGCTGGATATAAAGTAGCAGTGAACCGCCGTCCTCTCCTGATATTTCTGGCAATTCAGAACCTAAACTTTCGAAGGTCTGAAACATAAAACTTACGTTTCCACGGGACATCATAACCCATACAAAGTCCCCCTCTTCAGGAACTGTCATAATCGTTTCAAATCCGATGCTTGGATAGAATTTGACGGTTTCGCTCATATCGTTAACAAAAGTATCGGGTGAAATTGAATCCATATCTTCTCCATACTAATGTGAAATGTTATATAGCCTGTTTTACAAAAAAGATTACATCCTTATTCTTAATATCTTCATGGGTTTTGATTTTCAGATTCCTTCGGTATTTTCCACTTCCTTCAAGAACATCGTCCGGGTCATTCATTAGAAATCCTTTCGAAAACTCAAGTGTAATGTGATTTTTATTCACAAATAGACCGCTGTACATTTCGTCTTCCAGAAAGAAGCCGATCCCGCCGTACATCATTTTTTCTTTGGTTTCGGGATAAAAATCAAAAATGATATCGCGCATTTCGGTCAGAGAATGATGCCGCTCAGGATCATTCCTCATAACCTCTTCAAGAAAAACTTGAACGTTTTTATTCTTTGATTTCATAATGCTATTCTTGCTTTTTCATTTTAGGTGCCAACCCAACTCTGGGGAAGGGATTTAAATTTCCATCATATTATTCAGTTGGGTGTGCAGTAAGTTCAGTTTTTTCTTTCCAGCCCAGTTTCTGTTTTGAAATTTTTGGGTAAAGAAACAATCCGGCTAAAACAGCCAGCATAGAAATACCCAGAATAATCTGCATAGGAGTTTCATCTGTGACATCACTTAACTGTATCAGATTTTCTGATGAAGTTCCTATAAGCCTATTGATGTAAACGAAAAACAGATGAAACCCTACTCCGGTCCAGACACTGTTTGTCAGCACTCTCAGATATTGAACAAAAATACCAAAGAAAATTAAAGAGAGGATATAAGATAGGGTGATAGAAGAAGCCCCACCTATCGTTACATTAATATTCAGCAAGCGTTGAATCGAAACCAGTATAACGGGCGAAATAACAAAGAGCAAAACGGTAATCAGTGAAGCTTTCCATTTCGCAAAATCGGTAGTTAAGTGCGTATAGATATATCCTCTGAAAATTAATTCCTCAGGCAGAGCTTCAAATAGCATAACAGTTAAAATCCCGGACCCCAGAACGGAGAGATTAATACTGTTAAAAGTGACGTTCCCCCAACCAAATACCACTGTAAGAGTAATTGTTAGAGTTATGGGAATAAGGAAAAGCCCTAACCCAAGAAAGAATTTTTTAAGTCCATCAGATAAATTGCCGATTCCAATAGATTTTGGAAGTTGATGATCTACGACATTTCTTAAAACCAATAAGGAAGCAATGATTAATGATGATAGTACCAGTGCCTGCAAGGTGTAACGGCTAATTATAAAGTCCGGCTCTACCATCTCTCCTAAATAAATAGCAATGAGCATGGATATATATATAGCTAAAAGCGCAATCAAAACTTTTAACCAAATCGGGATAAACTTTCTTTCTGAAGCGGTAGAATCTTCCATCTTCTAATTAGATTGTTGGTTTACAGAAACTTTTGCTAACAATTTTTGTCTGATATAAAGAATAGCACATAGAGCTAAAATCAAACTTATCGGGAATACCGGCCATCCCAGTTCTTCAATTTGAACGATATGGGTAACCGATGCGCCAATCATTGCTACAATCAGGAGATACGCACCATAGCTTCGAGCCCGGGGTATGAAAAGAAAAATACCTCCCAATCCTTCCATGATGCCTACGACAATCAATAATGCTCCATTGTATCCCCATCGTATAAAATTTTCATACATGTTTCCTTCAAAAGAAAATTTTCCACTGGCAGCTATCAGGAATGTGGTTCCTAAAATGATGCTAAGAGTCCATTCAGTGAGTGTGTAAACTTTTTTCATGAGCTATTTTAATTGGGGTTAAACGAGAAATCCGATGATTGAATAGGACAGCACATTTGCTAACCCATGAGATATCCAGCCAGGAATAATGCTTCCATCAGCCAGCTTCTCATTTATATAGACTGATACATAAGCTCCCAGTGCGGGGAATACAAAAATAAAAGCCAAAAAAAATACATTACTGCTGATGGTCAAAAACAGAGCGGTGTGGATGGCACCAAAAATCAGAGTCTGCAAAATATTCCCTGTTTTATAGCTGGTAATGGCAATCAATCTCTTGGCAACGAATCCGCGGAATAAAATTTCCTCAGCCAGTGAGGTCTTAAAGACAGCTATAATAATGATCAGGAATAATGCTTCTGCTCCGAATCCCATTTCTCTGAATTTTCCGGTCATGCTTTCAGAGTTGTTCATAATTTCAAAAAAAGAGTTATTGAAAATCACTAACAATAGTGGAGGGATGAAAAAAATCAGGCTGGTGATAACCGCCCACATATTGGCTTTACGATTCGATTTTTTAAGACCGATATATTCGAAAACCCCTTTTGCTTTACGTTTGCTAATTATATAAGCCAGAAATGGTATGAGTGTAAAAACGAAAAGCTGAAGAATGGTGGAAATGAGTTCGCTAATCATGACGTGTTTATTTAGTAGGCGTTTGATCAAGCCAGTGAATTATATTCAACAGCAATTGATGATTGTACCTGGCGTTTTCCCTGTTCATGCCGGCTTTGAAAGATCGATCATTAACTTCTGCAATTTGGGCCGAAAACATGGCTGCTTCTCCAAATACAACCAATCGTCCCTTTCCGTAATTTTGATAAGCACCCTGATACCAATTACTCGCATCCAGTACAGGAGTGGTTTCGTCAATTTGCCAAGGTACTTCGGTTTGGTAGCTTACCCAATTTTCCCATGTGGCCAGAATAGGAGTAGCGCCTTCGGGAATTTCGAAAGCCTGCCCTGTAAAGCTGCGAACAGAATCGACACGTTCGGCATTATTCCGTCCATTAGTGATTACAGAGGATATCAGTGTGCAGTCACCTCGGGTAAACAAGTCTGATCCGGTTTTTGTAGTATCGGTGGCAAAACCGTTGTAAAATATGTAGCCAAATGTTTTTGCGAGCTCTTGTGCAGCACCCGCCATCGGCATATGATCGGCTAACAAAAAGAGACTTCCGCCACTTGTAACCCAATCGTTAAGTGCAGCAATTTCTTCATCGGTAAAAGCTGAGGGATTCGGTTTATTCCAATTTCCTGCATTGGATTCATGAAGCGCATTAGAGATCACCAGAATATCAACTGGTTTCAGAGATTCCCGGCTAAATTTTTCAGAAAAAGATTGCACTTGATAACCATCTCTGGCGAGCAAAGTAGCAAATGGTTTATATCTGCCATCTTTGGTATGAAAGTTATAATGACCTTCATCTATATAAATAATCCGAACTTCTCCTATAGGATATTCAGGATTTTCAATTACAGGGTTATACAATGTGTCTGCATACTGCCGCTGAGCAAACGCCGCTGTTTGTATTATAAAACCACAACAGATAAGTAGTGAAACTTTATTCATCAGCTCTCCTTTTTGTATTCCAGAATATCGCCGGGTTGACAGTCGAGCGCTTCACATATAGCTGAAAGCGTATTGAACCGAACTCCTTTCGCTTTACCGGTTTTTAAAAGTGATAGATTCGTTTCAGAAATTCCCACAGCTGCTGATAGTTCTTTGAGCATCATTTTTCGTTTGGCCAGCATGACGTCGATGTGTACCGTAATCATATAATCGAGTTTTTGTCTTCCAGTAATTGTTTTCCTTCTTTAAATATTTCGGTAAGAAGGAGGCAGAGCATAGATAAAATGAGTGGTCCCCAGATAATTTTTAGCCTGAACGAAAAGTCGCCATCGATATAACTAAAGTTGAAGCAGCTAAAGACAAATCCAACAAAAGCGAGCTTTGCGATTTGTTTAAAGTGCTTAATGTTCTCCTGATAAAAGGTTTTTAATGCCTCCACCGATTTTATCACTTTTTTTATCCTTTTGATGATCAGAATGGTAATCCAGACAAAGAACGCCTGCCTAATAATCATCCAGGCAAGCATTGCACCGTTCAGATCAGAAAGTTGAAAAGCATTTTCCGGAACGTTTTTTACACTTGGATGAAGCTGAAGCCCAACCGTTCCATATCCGGGATTGAATGGATTATTGAGGGTAACAGGTGCAAGTGCTTCCGGAATGAAATAGCTACTTGCTATAAAAGCAAGAAATACCAAAAATAGAAAGAGTATCAGGTAATAGACACCTGTAGCAAGAAGATCGGAATAGTAGAGAATTTTATTTCGGGAGAGATTCATATTATATTTTACGTTTTATATAAAATATGTTACGTTTTATTTTAAATAAAAATATTTATCGGGTAAAATATTTTAAAATGATTTTTTGATTTCCTTCAAAAAACTCTTTTTATACCCCAGCCTATTTTAGTAGAAAAACCAATTTTGCTATTGCCAACCGGAGGGAATTGTGGTTCTTGATTATTAATCGGCTTGTGCTCTTTATTATTATTCCATATAGAATTGGTAATATTTGTACGGTAACTAAGTGAAAGCTCAGCTAAGAACTAGCATTTTAACATCGGATAAAATAAACCCCTGATACTTAAAGATTTGCTTTTTGAAAGGTGAAAATTGCGAATCTCCGATCAGGTGTAGAAACAGGATTGTAATATTGTGGAAACTTCTGTGGACGATCTAAGAAGAAAGTATGAGGTACTTGATTATTACGTAGTTTTGGTCGGTAAGAATAGTGGGAATCCCAAATAATTATAGTTCCCGGAAGAGAATTCTCTATTGTTTTTTTTGATATTCTCTCTGCACCATTTTCGAATTCTTCTTGGGTTTTTCCCCAGAAATAATAAAACATCGTGTGGTTTGCTAAAATTGGAAAACGATCTAAGTTCCGTTCTTTTGCTGTTTCCACATATTTAGCAACTAACTGATCTTCATAAGAACGAGGAAAAGGCTCTACAACTAAGTAGCCTGATATAACGGCGATAACGAGAGTTACATAAATTTTTTTTCTTAGGCTTAGTGGAATAATAATTAATAATGTACTTAATATTACAGTAATTAAAGGAAGAAAATCACGCTCATTTGTCAGCATAATATTATTATGTTTGTAACTAAGAGAAACAGCTACTAAAAACGAAAAAATAAGGACAGTTAAAAGCACGCCTTTCTTACTGCTTAAAGTTTTAAATTGTTGTAGTCTTTCTAGTGCTAAGCCTCCAAGTACCGCTACGAGTGGAGAAATGACAATTAAGTATCTTAGGTTTCCACCAGTTGATGGGCCAATCTTAAAGTACTGTATGCTAAAAAGTACATGCGCAAGAAAGTAAATTAGCAAGGGGCCTAAAATAAACCAATGCCATTTCTTTTGCTTATTTAAGAAATTAGTCACTAAGTAAACAAGAAAGAAAGTTAATGAGGGTCCTCCAAATATTGTTAAAGACATTTTAAAATAATGTATAAAACCTTGTCTTGGGTAAGCATCCTGAGCTGTACTGCTAAATCCTAAAACACTATTAATTAAGTATAAAGGATCTCCAGTAACATACATACCCCAGAAATTATGAAATAATGGAAAAATAAATAACAACAACAGCGGTTTGTATTTTCTATTTATAAGAAGATAAAACCCGTAAAAAATAAACAGTAAATAAGCTTCTTGTCTAATTAAAACTAAATAAGACAAACACAAAGCAGCTATCCAATATTTATTCCGGTATTGATATAATATTGCTATTGCTAATATCAAAGCTGATAATAGTTCTGAATAATTTCTAAAAGATAATTGTAACCAAAAAGGTTGAAGAAATAATAAGAGTACTGCTAAGACTGGTGCTTTTGCACCAACCTCTTCAGATAGTCTATATGCTACATAACAACAAAATGCAGATATAAGACTATTAAAAATGATTAATGCATCTCTTCCAAGCAACGCTACAGGCGCAGTGATGAGTTTATATCCTGGTTTAGCCCAATTACCAAGAATAATATTCGGATCGTACCAAAACCTCCGCATGTTTAAATAATGAGCAGCTTCATCCTGTTGATAAAATCCTTCTGAAAAAATTGAGAATATAAAATAAATACAAGCTATAACTCCTGTTAATGCTAATAGTTGATAGAGCGTGCAATTGATTGGAAATATGTCTTTCTTTCTTTTATCTAACATCAGATGATTTGCTTTCGAATTCTTGAGCATTACTTACAAGATATCGTGGCCTGTTCCGCACTTCTTCGTATACCCTAGCTAAATATGTTCCTATTATCCCCATGAAAAGCATCTGAATTCCACCTATTAAAAAAATTACCAATAATACCGAGGCCCATCCAGGAACAACCGCTGACTCAAAAAACAGACGTACTATAATTATCCATAGTATTCCGATTGAAGTGCCCAGAAAAATCCACAACCCCATCTTAGTAGCTAATCTTAGCGGTTTATCTGTAAAAGAGGTTATAGCCCTCATAGCTAATCGAAACATTTTTGAAATCGGGTATTTTGTTTTTCCAGCAGCTCTTTGATCCCTCTCATATTCAATCCCAATCTGATTATAGCCTAACCAAGTAATCAAACCTCTAACAAACGGTTCTTTTTCTGTAAGCTTTTGGTAATCAGCAATTACCTTTCGGTCGATTAGCCGGAAATCTCCTGTATCTAAAGGAATATCTAAATCTGTAATCCACCGAAAAAAACGATAGAAAAACTTTGCAGTAAATTTTTTAAATAATCCCTCTCCCTTTCTTTTTTTTCTAAGTCCATATATAACATCATATCCTTCTTTCCATTTAGCAATCATTTTACCAGCTACATGTAATGGATCTTGCAAATCAGCATCAAGAATGATCGCCGCATCTCCTTTCGCATAATCTAAACCAGCGGTTACTGCTATTTGATGCCCAAAATTTCTAGAAAAATTTATGATTTTATAGCCTGTTAATCCCTGGAGTAACTCAACCAATATTAACTTAGTATTATCCTTACTTCCATCATTAATCAATATTACTTCAATTTTTTCGGATCTTATTTTTCTAAATTTTTCAATTTCCTCTACTAATAGACTAATTACTTCTTCCTCATTAAACACAGGAATGACGAGCGAAATTATATTTTTATCTGATCTTCTCAAGACGATTGGTGCAATAACTTGTCAAGTTTATAATCCAATTCTTTGTGATTCATAATTTACTAGGGGCCTCTCTACTTGTTGTTAAATGGGAGCAGGTATCGATGCCCCCCAAAAAAGTATCAGATGCGAGAATATTAGAGTAATAAAGAATTCTATTTCGGGAGAGATTCATAGTATAATTTTATGTTTTACATAAAATATGTTACGTTTTATTTAAATATAAAATATATTTTGAGTAAAATATTTTAAAATGCCTTTCTGCTATTCTAAAATTCTCTTTTTACACCCCAGCCTATTTTAATCGAAAAGTCAATTTTACTGTTGCTAATCGGAGGAAATTGTGACCCCTGATTATTATCCGACTCAAATCCTTTATCTATATTCCATACAGGGTCGGTAATATATATACGGTAACTAAGTGAAAGCCCAACTAAGATCCCACCATTTTGATGATTCGGTCGCAAGAAGAAATCGGTATGGAAACCCAGTTTAGTTAATAGGTAGGAAACTGAGGTATAAGTATTGTCATTGGATTTTAATTGAGTACCGTTAATACCAAAACCTAAACTGGGATAAAGAATCATTCGTTTATTTTTTTGAATAATATAACCGGCGTGAACTAATCCCAAACCTGAGCTTCTGTGATATTCAGAAGAGTTGAAACTGATATTATCACTTAGCTGAATGCTACCTTCACCACCATACACCCACTTTTCAAAATATACGGTACCACCAAAACCAAGATTGATGTTGTTATCGTTAGAATGTTGTTTCGAGCCAGAAGCTAAAGAAGTAAATTTTTGATCATAGCTTTGTAGTGAGTATCCAACATCAAAAAATGCGCTGGAAGCTAATAAACGGGTGGTTGAGTTCTTAGGGCCTTGTCCATGCACGCAGTTAATCAGTACTACAGCTAAAAAAAGTATGGATGGAATTTGTACGAGTTGTTTCATAAATCTAAATTTGTGGATTCTTTTCTGGTCACATAGGTATTACTCAACAGTTCGTGTATACTACGCCCATCAGTTCGCAAAAAAACCATTCCGGCATAAATAAAAATCAGCCCGTAAGAAATGCTCAATCCTATTATAATTCCAAGATTTGAAATTTCACCTGTAAGAAAAAACTCCGGGTTTAATAGGTAAGTTAGATGTGCAATTTCCCAGGGCAGAAGCTTAAACGCATTTCTAATAATGAGGTTTTTAACTTTGGGAATGTCCTGTTTTATATGTTGTACTCTTAGTTTCAAAGCTATTTTACCAATGGAAGCTTTGTTTCGGGAATGTTCCATACCTATGAAATAAACCAGAGCCGGCAAAGTAAGGGTAGAAAAGCTCACCAAATGTCTTAATACATAAGAGTTTTCAAGATAATGGTAGAAAGGCCAAATGCTATTTATGCCTGAAGAAGCACCGAAAAGCAGGAGCGCAAACAAAAATATTACAAAGCAATCGATTAAATAGGCGACACCACGCTTGACACCCAATATTTTTCTTTCTTTTTCCACTTCCACAATCCGTTAGCAGTTGAATACTTAGCAGTATGAAATTTCCTGCTCTACCATATTATGGATAGTAGATAACCTTTAATTGTACAAATCAGACACGATGGATAAATATTTTTTGGGGCTGATACCGGTAAACTTTTTGAATTCCCGAATAAAATGAGATTGGTCGTAATAACCACAGTCAAAATAAAAACCGGATTCTTTTTCGGAATGCAGACCTTCCAAGGCCTTATGAAATTGACTAATCCGAACAACTTTTTTTGGACTTATACCCAAATCGGAAGAAAACCAACGGGTAATTGTTCGCGGTGAAAGTTTATTCTCTTTCGCATAATGTTGAATAACACCAGTATTTTTGTAATTCTTTACAAGGAATTGAAATGCATCAGCTATGTTATTTTGCTTGGTACTCAGAGCCTGTTCACATTTTAGTTTAAAGTAGTTTTGAAACAGTAAGATCCTCTTTTTGAAACTATCCGCTTTCAACAGGTTTTCAGATAGTTCGATTTCCTCGCTACCGGAAATATCATTCAAATTTAGAATGTTGTTATTTATTTCTGAACACGGCGCTAATTGAAGCTGATAATATCCTCTAAGAAACAACCGAACACCAAACAATTTAGACTTCATTTTAAAAAAATCAGCATTTGAAGAAATTCCTTTTATCAGTGGGTTTACTTTGGAAGATATCGGAAAATATAAGTTTATGTAAGGCTCGGGCAATGACGGGTATACATACAATGTCTTGTTTGCCATATCATGAGATTCCCAGTAGCAATCAATATGCTTAATTCGCTCGGGATCATCTTCTTTTCTGTAGTTCATTTAATGAATTCTTAAATCTAATTTTGATTATGACCAAGCTAAGCCTCGAAGAATTAAGATTTAAAACAATTTGTCCATAGAGTAAAACTTCATGAAGCTTGATATAAGTAATAATGTCAAAATTCAGCTTAGCTAACAGTATAGTAAGGTTATTATTTCATAAGAAAATGGAAGAGCGAAAAATTAAGTAAATCCCTCTCTGTCCGGATGCCTTCTAATTGAAGCGCTTCGAAACGGTTGGTGTTTAAGTAGGAAGTTTTAAAAAATAAATTGATATATAGTTATGTATCATTGCATAAATTTATTAAAAGAAAAAATGTGTTCCATCCTTTAAATTGATAGTCTTTGACACTTTGTGAAAAGTTTTAGAAATAATATTCGGAATTATTTTTAGAAGTCCCGAAAAAAGCTCTATATTTGCAAGCTCTAGATTTGATGGCAATAACCAAACAATTTGAACCGTGCCAACTATACAACAACTTATTCGAAAAGGTAGAAAAAGCAAGATACGCAAGACAACTGCTCCTGCAATGCAGGGGTGCCCGCAAAAGCGTGGCGTTTGTACTCGTGTTTATACTACTACCCCTAAAAAACCAAACTCAGCACTGCGTAAAGTAGCTCGTGTTCGTTTGACAAATGGAATTGAAGTCTCAGCATACATTCCGGGCGAAGGTCACAATTTACAAGAGCATAGTATTGTCTTGATTCGTGGCGGACGTGTAAAGGATTTACCTGGTGTTCGTTACCATATTATACGTGGTACGCTTGATACTGCCGGTGTAGACGGAAGAACTCAAAGCCGTAGTTTGTACGGAACTAAACGCCCAAGAGGGTAAAACTAGAATTTTAGATTGACCGACGATGCGTAGAAAGACAGCAGAAAAACGAGATGTACAGCCGGATCCAATTTTTGAGGATAAGCTAATTACACGTTTTGTTAACAATTTGATGAGAGACGGAAAAAAGAACGTTGCTCGAAAGATTGTTTATCAAGCATTTGAAATTATTGAAGAGAAAACCGGAGAAACCGGTATTGACATTTTTAAATCAGCTATGCAGAATGCAACTCCTGTTGTGGAAGTTAAGTCTCGCAGAGTTGGTGGGGCTACTTACCAAGTGCCAATGGAAGTTCGTCAGGAAAGAGGCGTTGCGCTAGGTATGAGATGGTTAATAAGAGCGTCGCGCTCTCGTAACGATAAGTCAATGTCACTGAGGTTATCGCGTGAGTTGATGGATGCTTCCAATAATGAAGGTGGAGCTGTCCGAAAGAAAGACGAAGTTCACCGTATGGCAGAAGCAAACAAAGCATTCGCTCATTTTAGATTTTAAAAGTATTTCAAGATTATCATGGCAGAAGTAAAAGAAAATAAATCCGCAGTTATCGACAAGATGCGCAGAACGCGTAACATTGGTATTATGGCTCATATTGACGCCGGGAAAACTACTGTTACTGAGCGTATTCTTTTTTACACAGGTCGTAGTCACCGTATTGGTGAGGTGCACGATGGTGCTGCAACTATGGACTGGATGGAGCAAGAGCAGGAGCGTGGTATTACTATTACATCTGCTGCTACTCACTGTATTTGGAAAGATCACCGTATCAATATTATTGACACTCCAGGTCACGTTGACTTTACTGTAGAAGTAGAGCGTTCATTACGTGTACTTGATGGTGCGGTATTTGTGCTTTGTTCTGTAGGTGCTGTTCAGCCTCAATCTGAGACTGTTTGGCGTCAAGCTAACAAATACAAAGTTCCTTGTATGGCATTCGTTAATAAAATGGATCGTACAGGTGCAGATTTTTATAATGTTGTTTCTCAGCTTGATGAGAAGTTAAACGCAAACCCTATTCCTATACAGATTCCAATTGGATCTGAAGAGAATTTTAAGGGCGTTGTTGATCTGATCAACATGAGAGGAATTGTATGGGATGATGAATCTCTTGGTGCTAAATACGACGAGATTGATATTCCTGTAGAATTAGCAACTAAAGCTGCTGAATATAGAGTTCAGTTGATCGAAGCTATTGCGGATCATGATGAATCCTTGATGGAAAAGTATTTGATGGAAGAAGAGATTTCAGAGGATGAAATTCTTGCCGCCATCAGAAAAGCTACCATCGCTAAAGACATTACTCCTGTAATGTGTGGAACTGCTTTGAAGAATAAAGGTGTGCAGGCGATGTTGGATAGAGTAATTTCATTCATGCCTTCTCCTTTAGATGTTCATGCTGTAAAAGGTATTAGGCCTCACACAGAAGAAGAAGTTACAAGAGAAGCGGATGTTGACGCTCCTTTTTCTGCGCTTGCATTTAAGATCATGACAGATCCTTATGTAGGTAAGTTGACTTTTGCAAGAGTTTACTCAGGTACACTTGAAAAAGGTTCATATGTATTGAACTCTTCAACAGGAAAGAAAGAAAGAGTTGGTCGTTTGCTTGAGATGCATGCAAACTCTAAGAAAGATATTGATGTAGCTCAGGCTGGTGATATTGTGGCTGTTGTGGGTGTTAAAGAAGTTTACACCGGTGATACGCTTTGCGATTTAGATGATCCTGTTATTCTTGAGCAAATTACATTCCCTGAGCCTGTTATTAAACTGGCTGTAGAACCTAAAACTAAAGCGGATAGCGAGAAGCTTTCTACAGGTCTTCAAAAACTTGCAGAAGAAGATCCTACTTTTCAGGTTAGAACTGACGATGAAACTGGTCAGACTACCATTGCTGGAATGGGTGAACTTCACCTTGAGATTATTGTTGATCGACTCAAGCGTGAGTTTAAAGTTGAAGCAAATGTAGGTGCTCCTCAGGTTTCTTACAGAGAAACTATTTCAAAGCCGGTTGAGCACAGAGAACTTTACAAAAAGCAATCAGGTGGTCGTGGTAAATTTGCTGACATTCAGTTTGAGATCGCTCCTATTGAGCATTTTGCTGATTATGATGGTAAAAAAGATCGTATTTCTGAAGAAGATGGATTCATGTTCATCAATGAGATTGTAGGTGGTAATATTCCAAGAGAATTTATCCCATCAGTACAGAAAGGATTTAAAGCGGCATTAGAAAATGGTATTCAAGCCAACTATGCAGTTCAAAATGTTGGTGTAAGATTATTTGATGGTTCATATCACGATGTGGATTCTGATCAATTGAGTTTTGAGCTGGCTGCTAAGCTTGGATTTAGAAATTCAGCAAAAAAAGCGAAGCCTCAATTACTTGAGCCGGTTATGAAAGTAGAAGTTACTACACCGGAAGAATATATGGGTGATGTTATCGGTGACCTTAACAGTCGTCGTGGAATTATCCAAAGTATGGATACAAACAAAGACGGTTCAGTTGTTAAAGCAAATGTTCCTCTTTCAGAAATGTTTGGATACTCTACTGATGTTAGATCCCTGACTCAGGGTCGTGCAGTGTACTCAATGGAGTTTGAAGAATACACAGCAGTTCCTGAAAAGATTGCTCAGGAAATTATCGAAAGTCAATCATAAAGAATTTAATTTAAACAAGACAAAGACATGGCAAAAGAGACCTTTCAACGCACCAAGCCGCATGTAAATGTGGGAACGATTGGACACGTAGATCACGGTAAAACTACGCTAACGGCGGCAATAACGACCGTAATGGCGAAGACATACGGTGGAGTAGCGCAGGCATTTGATCAAATTGACAACGCTCCGGAAGAAAGAGAGCGTGGTATTACCATTGCAACGGCTCACGTAGAGTATGAAACAGAAGCGCGTCACTACGCGCATGTGGATTGCCCGGGTCACGCCGATTACGTAAAGAACATGGTAACAGGTGCGGCGCAAATGGATGGAGCTATCGTAGTGGTAGCGGCAACAGATGGTCCTATGCCCCAAACACGTGAGCACATTTTGTTAGCTCGTCAGGTTGGTGTACCTCAGATTGTAGTGTTCATGAACAAGGTTGATCTTGTGGATGACGAAGAATTGCTAGAACTAGTAGAGCTGGAAATAAGAGAGTTGCTTTCTGCGTACGAATTTGATGGTGATGAGATACCTGTGATTCAGGGATCTGCCTTAGGAGCTCTTAACGGAGAAGCTCAATGGGAAGAGAAAGTGATTGAGCTTATGCAAGCTGTAGATGACACGATTCCAACACCTGAGCGTGATGTAGACAAGCCGTTCCTAATGCCGGTAGAGGATGTATTCAGTATCACGGGGCGTGGAACCGTAGCAACAGGACGTATCGAGCGTGGCGTGTTGAAGCTGAACGATGAGATTGAGATTGTAGGAATTGTAGAAGCACCGATGAAGAGTGTAGTAACCGGTATTGAGATGTTCCGTAGACTCCTTGACCAAGGTCAGGCGGGTGATAACGCGGGAATTCTTCTACGAGGAATTGCAAAAGAAGACTTACAGCGCGGAATGGTGCTATGTAAGCCGGGTACAATTACTCCACATAAGCAGTTTGAGTGTGAGGTGTATGTATTGAGTAAAGATGAAGGTGGACGACACACGCCATTCTTCAAAGGTTACCGCCCACAGTTTTACTTCCGTACGACGGATGTAACAGGTTCTTGCGAACTTCCTGGTGGGGTAGAAATGGTGATGCCGGGAGACAATGTAAAGCTCTCCGTGACACTCATTCAGCCGGTAGCGATGGAAGAAGGCCTGCGTTTTGCGATCCGCGAAGGTGGACGTACTGTAGGTGCTGGTGTGGTAACTAAAATTTTAGACTAAAGAGGTTCTGATCCGTGGCAACACAACAAAAAATCAGAATAAAGTTGAAATCATACGATCATAACTTGATCGACAAATCAGCTGAAAAGATTATTCAGACTGTGAAATCAACCGGAGCAGTTGTATCGGGTCCAATCCCGTTACCAACGCGCAAAAGTATAATTACTGTTAACAAATCTGTGTTCGTAGATAAAAAATCTCGCGAGCAGTTTGAATACAGATCTCACAAACGTTTGATCGATATTCTTTCAACAGGTTCACAAACAGTAGACGCTTTGATGAAGCTTGAGCTTCCATCAGGTGTAGATGTAGAAATTAAAGTTTAACAGAAAGGATCAGACACGATGAGTGGTTTGGTAGGAAAAAAAATTGGGATGACAAGCGTCTTTGACAGTCGCGGAAACAGTATACCTGTTACCGTTGTTGAAGTTCCAGCCTCTGTAATAACCCAAATCAAAACAGAAGAGACTGATGGCTACAATGCTGTTCAACTTTCTTGTTTTGATAGAAAAGCAAAGAACGTATCTAAGTCTGTAAAAGGACATTTTGACAAAGCAGGTTCAGAAACCAAAGCAATGGTTAAAGAATTCAGAGATTTTTTACCTGAAGGACTTACTATTGGTGACGAGCTAAATGCTGAAGATGTTTTCCAGGTTGGAGAAGTAATTGATGTTGCAGGTACTTCAAAAGGAAAAGGTTTCACCGGTGTTATTAAGCGTCACAACTTTAGTGGAGTTGGTGATGCAACTCACGGCCAGCATAACAGATTAAGAGCTCCCGGTTCTATTGGTGGAGCATCTGACCCTGCTCGTGTATTCAAGGGAATGAAGATGGGTGGTCAGCATGGTAACTCAAGAGTTAAGGTGAAGAATCTGAGTATTGCTAAGATCATCGCCGAATCAAACTTAGTTTTGGTTACCGGAGCTATTCCTGGTCCTAATGGTGGATACGTAGAATTATTATCGAAACCGTCAGCATACTGAGATTATGAAATTAGATATTTTTAAAATAGACGGAAGCAAAACAAGTAAGAAAGCTGAACTTAGTGATTCAATCTTTGCGATTGAGCCTAATGAAACTGCTTTGTACGAAGATGTACGTCGCCATATGGCAAACAAACGTCAGGGAACTCACAAGACTAAAGGTCGTAGTGAAGTAACCGGTAGTACAAAGAAAATGTATCGTCAAAAAGGAACCGGTAACGCTCGTCGCGGTGATGTTAAATCTCCGATTTTAAGAGGCGGTGGTACAATGTTCGGTCCTCAACCACGTGACTACAGTTTCAAGTTGAATAAGAAAGTAATTCAGTTGGCTCGCAAGTCAGCACTTTCGGTTAAAGCATCGAAAGAAGCAATTACTGTTGTAAAAGACTTCACATTTGAAGCTCCGAAAACAGCAGAGGTTGCAAACATGCTTTCAGCGTTCAAATTAGACGGTAAGAAAGTTTTAATACTTACTGCTGAAACTGATACAAATATATTTAAATCTGCCAGAAACATTCTTGGTGTGACTGTAGTTGAGGCAAGAAAGCCTAACACATACCAAATTCTAAATGCAGATATGGTTGTTATTCAAGAAAGTGCAGTATCAATTCTTGAAGAAACAATTCAACCTAAAACTGAAGAGGCTGCAGCATGAGTATCCTAATCAGACCGGTAATTACTGAGAAATTAAGCCGCATACAGGAAGAAAGCGGTAAGGTAACTTTTGAAGTTGCTCAAAAAGCAAAAAAACCTGAGATCAAAGCTGCTATTGAAGCAACTTATCCGGGCGTAAAAGTTGCTAAAGTTAACACTATGATTATGCCATCTAAGCCTAAGGGCAGATTTACAAAAGGTGGTTATCAGGGTGGAAGAACTAAAACCTGGAAGAAGGCAATCGTAACATTAAGAGAAGGCGAAATAGACTTCTTTGAAGAAGTATAGATCTGAATAGTTATGGCAACAAAGAAATTAAAACCAAACACTCCGGGTACGAGGCATAGAATTGCCCCGGTATTTGATGATGTTACAGTTTCATCTCCTCAAAAGAGCTTGACTGCTGGTAAGCATCAATCCGGTGGACGTAATCACCACGGTAGAAAAACATCTCGTCATAGAGGTGGTGGACACAAGCGTAAGTACCGTATAATCGACTTTAAAAGAAACAAATTCGATATACCGGCTAAAGTTCAAACTGTAGAGTATGATCCGAACAGAACTGCTCGTATTGCTCTTTTAGCTTATGCTGATGGTGAGAAAAGATATATTATTGCTCCTAATGGATTGAAAGTTGGAGATACTATCATCTCAGGTGAAAGAGTAGAACCGGATATGGGAAATGCTCTTCAATTGAGATTTATGCCTCCTGGTACATTCATTCATAACATTGAATTAGAACCTGGTAGAGGTGGAATTCTTTGTAGAGGTGCAGGTACAGTTGCTCAACTACTTGGTAAGCAAGAAAAGTATGTAAGTATTAAGCTTCCGTCTGGTGAAGTGAGATTGATTTTAGGTACTTGTATGGCCACAGTTGGTACTACTAGTAATCCTGATCATATGAACACAACGAAAGGTAAAGCAGGGCGTAGCCGTTGGTTAGGTCGTCGTCCTCAAACTCGTGGTGTTGCAATGAACCCGGTTGATCACCCGATGGGTGGTGGTGAAGGTAAATCTTCTGGTGGACATCCGCGTTCACCTTGGGGACAAATGGCCAAAGGTAAGAAAACAAGAAACCGTAAGAAGTTGTCTTCTAAGTACATTGTTAGAAGAAGAAAAGCTAAGAAATAAAGATATAAAGTATGCCACGTTCATTAAAAAAAGGGCCTTTTGTAGATTACAAGCTTCAGCGCAAAATTGACGCTGCAAACGAAGCTAGTAGCAAAAAAGTGATCAAGACTTGGTCTCGATCTTCTTTAGTAACACCAGACTTTATTGGTCTTACGATTGCAGTACATAATGGCAAACAATTCATCCCTGTATTTATTACAGATGAAATGGTAGGACATAAGCTTGGCGAGTTCGCGGCTACAAGAACTTTCCGTGGACACCCAATGAAAAAGGCTAAATAGGTAATTTAGAAATGGATACACCAGTTTTAGAAGCACGCGCAGTGCAAAGACATTTAAGAAGAGCTCCTCGTAAAGTTAGATTACTTGCTGATGCAGTAAGAGGATCTCAAGTTGACAAAGCTCTTAAGAGACTTGAATTCACAAAGAAAGGTTCAGCCGCTGAAGTTGCGAAAGTGATTAAATCAGCAGCAGCAAACCTTCGTGATAAATTTCAAGAAGAGCGCTTTGATGATGAGAACCTTGTAGTGAAAACTATATATGTAGACGAAGGAGTTACTCTGAAGAGAATTCAGCCGGCTCCAATGGGAAGAGCTCATCGAATTAATAAACGTAGTTGCCACATCACAGTTGTTGTAGCAAAGCGTGAAGAAGAAACTGTAAAAAACTAAACGGGCAATAACTTGGGACAAAAGACAAATCCAACAGGTTTTAGACTAGGCATCATCAAGGGATGGGATTCAAACTGGTATTCAGATGATAACCAGCCTAACTTGATCATGGAAGATGAAAAGCTTCGTGAGTATTTACGTGCTCGACTTCGCAATGGTGGCCTGTCAAATGTTATCATTGAAAGAACTCCGAAAAGAATTCTTTTAACACTTAGAACAAGCCGTCCTGGTGTTATCATCGGGAAAGGTGGTGAGCAAATTGAATTGCTTCGTGAAGAGCTAAAGAAAATTACTAGTAAAGAAGTTCAGATCAATGTAAGTGAAATTAAAAGACCAGAGCTTGATGCGAGTTTAGTTGCACAAAATATAGGTCAGCAGTTAACAAGTCGTGTATCTTTTAGAAGAGCGATGAAAACTGCAATTGCTTCTGCAATGAGAATGGGAGCAAAAGGAATTAAAGTAAGATGTGCTGGTCGTTTAGGTGGTGCAGAAATGGCACGAACCGAGCAGTACAAGGAAGGTCAGATTCCGTTACACACAATTCGTGCGGATATTGATTATTGGAATACTACAGCAAATACCATTTACGGTTCAATTGGTGTGAGTGTTTGGATCTTCAAAGGTGAAATTATCGGTGATGTTGATTTAAGTCCTGGAGCTCAAGCAGCTAAGGAAGCTGAATCTTCAAAAAGAGGCCGAAGAGGTGGAGACGATCGCGGCAAAAGAAATAACCGCCGTCGTAGTAGAAACCGAAGTAGACAGAATAATTAACACAGCTAATAGATAACGATGTTAGAGCCAAAAAGAGTAAAACGCCGTAGAGTACATCGCGCTAATCTTAAGGGAAATGCTAATCGCGGACATCAGATTAATTTTGGTGACTTTGCGTTAAAAGCCATGGAACCTAAGTTTATTACGTCTCGTCAGATCGAGGCTTGCCGTATTGCTATTGCACGTTCTTTGCAGCGTGACGGGCAGACATTTATCCGAATTTTTCCGGATCAACCGATGACTAGTAAACCAGCTGAAACTCGTATGGGTAAAGGTAAAGGTGCTTTGGATCATTGGGTGGCAGTTGTTAAGCCAGGCAGAATTTTATTTGAAATTGCCGGTGTAACTGAAGAAAGAGCTCGTGAAGCAATGCGTCGTGCATCTCACAAGCTTCCAATTAAAACAAAATTCGTAGTTCGTAGAGACTACGTAGGTAAATAAGAGGCATCTGATGAAAGCGCATGAACTAAGAGATTTATCTATTACTGAATTAAGTGCACGTCTTAAAGACGAATCAGAAGCACTACAAAAATTGAAGTTTTCTAAATCGGTAACTGGGCAGCTTGAAAATCCTGCTCGTATCACAAATCACAGACGTGAAGTTGCTCGGTTAAGAACTATTATTAATGAAAAAAATAGTGCTGAATAAGCGTTAAGATCATTATGGCAGAATTAGAAAGAGCACAACGAAGAGAACGAACAGGCCGTGTTGTTAGCAGCAAGATGGATAAAAGCATCACTGTTGCTGTAGATCGCCAGATTAAACATGCTATTTATGGCAAGTTTATCACAAAGACTACGAAGTACATGGCACATGACGAAAACAATGAAGCGAATATAGGAGACAAGGTTCACATTATGTCGACCCGTCCTCTTTCCAAGCGCAAAACATGGCGCCTGGTATCAGTCGTAGAAAAAGCTAAATAAGGACTTAGAAAACGATGGTACAAACGCAAACAGTATTACAGGTAGCAGATAATAGCGGAGCTAAAAAGGTGATGTGTATTAAAGTTCTGGGAGATTCCAGACGTAGATATGCAAGAGTTGGAGATTTGATCTCAGCTTCAGTAAAAACTGCAATACCGGGCGGTAACGTTAAAAAAGGTGACGTTATTAAAGCCGTAATAGTTAGAACTAAAAAAGAATATCGCAGAAAAGATGGTAGTTACATCAGATTCGATGAAAATGCTGCGGTAGTAATTAATAAAGACCAAGAGCCGGTTGGTACACGTATTTTTGGACCTGTTGCTCGCGAATTACGCGAGAAGAGTTTCATGAAGATCGTATCACTTGCTCCGGAAGTACTTTAAAGAGGTTACAGTAATGCCACGAAGGTTTAACAAACAAAAGAAATTGCACGTAAAGAAAGGCGACGAAGTTAAAATTCTCGCTGGTAAGGACATTGGTGAATCAGGCCGTGTATTAATGGTATATCCCGACAAAGGCAGAGTTCTTGTTGAAGGTATAAACATGAAAACACACCACGACAAACCATCTCAGGAAAACCAGCAAGGTGGTCGTCTTAAAAGGGAAGCTTCTGTACATATTTCAAATGTACAGGTAATAGATCCCAACACAAACGAGCCAACAAGAATTGGTCGCAAGCGAATTGAAGAAGATGGCGGTGGCCGTTGGGTTCGTTATGCTAAGGCCAGTGGCGAAATTTTGGATAAATAAATTAGTGTGAAATAAACATGGCTGAAGCAAGACTATACACACAATACAAAGAAGAAATTACTTCGAAATTGACCGAAGAATTTAGCTATGCCAGCAAAATGGGCATACCTAAACTTCAAAAAATCGTGATCAATGTAGGAGTAGGGGAAGCAATTCAAGACAAAAAAGTACTTGATACTGTTGTTGATAACATTGCGCAAATTACTGGTCAAATGCCGGTTAAAACCAAGGCTAAAAAGTCTATCTCTAACTTTAAGTTAAGAGAAGGAATGCCAATCGGTTGTAAAGTAACTTTGCGCGGTAGAATCATGTTTGAATTCCTGGATCGTCTGGTTAATTTGGCACTGCCAAGAACCCGTGACTTTCAAGGTGTTCCTGACAAAAGCTTTGATGGACGTGGTAACTATACCATGGGAATCAAAGAACACACGATTTTCCCGGAAATTGATACGGACAAGGTTTCAAAACTCCATGGAATGGATGTAACATTTGTGACCTCCGCAGAAACTGACGAAGAAGCATACGCTTTGCTGAAGCATTTCGGTATGCCATTCAAAAAAAGAAACTAAGAGATACTCTATTATGGCTAAGAAAGCTTGGATAGCACGTAACGAAAAACGTAAAAAAACGGTAGAAAAATACGCCGAGAAAAGGAAAGCTTTGAAAGAAGCTGGCGATTATGAAGGGTTGCAGAAGCTGCCTAGAAACGCAAGTCCTACTCGTGTTAGAAACCGCTGTAGCATAACCGGACGTAGCCGTGGTTACGTTGGTCGCTATGGAGTGTCTAGAATTAAATTCCGTGAATTGGCTTTGGCTGGTAAGATTCCAGGCGTTAGAAAGGCCAGCTGGTAAACATTATATCTGAAGAGAAATGAACGATCCAATAGCAGATTTTTTAACACGTATTCGAAATGCCCAAACTGCAGGGCATCGTAAAGTTGATGTACCAGCTTCAAAGCTGAAAAGAGCAATGGCTAAAATCTTAGTTGATAAAGGCTATATCTCAAAATTCATCAATATTGAAGATGGAAAACAAGGTGTGATAAGAATGTTCTTAAAATACGATTCTTATGGCCATCCAGTTATCCGCGACTTGAAGCGCTATTCAAAGCCGGGTTTACGAGTATACAAAGGCTCAGCTGATGTACCTCGTTCACAAAACGGTTTAGGAGTAGTGATACTTTCTACTTCGAAAGGTGTGATGACAGATAAAGAAGCTCGCAAGCTGAAAGTTGGCGGCGAGATACTTTGCACCATTTATTAAAACAGAGTTTAGATTATGTCTCGAATAGGAAAATTACCTGTACAACTAACCGATAAGGTTGACTTTAGCATTGGTGCTGACAACTTAATTACCGTAAAAGGTGATAAAGGAACCAGTACGCTAAAAATTCACCCAAATATTTCGGTTGAGAAGAACGAAAACGAAGTTATTGTAAAAAGAGCAAGTGATATAAAAGAAGACAGAGCTCTTCATGGTTTATATCGTGCTTTAATTAACAATATGGTTGTTGGAGTTACAGAAGGATATGCAAAGAAATTAGAGATCTACGGTGTAGGTTTCAGAGCTGCCATGAATGGCAACTTATTGGAACTTAACCTTGGTTACTCTCACCCAATCTTTTTTGTGCCACCGGAAGGAATTACGATTGAAGTGGACACTAAAACCAGCAAACAACCAATTCTTGTGATATCAGGAATTGATAAAGAATTAGTTGGTCAGGTTTCTGCTAAAATTCGCTCTTTCAGAAAGCCGGAACCGTACAAAGGAAAGGGTATCCGTTACTATGGTGAGCAGATCAGACGTAAAGCCGGTAAATCAGCTGCTAAATAAGGAATTTTGATATGAATAAGTCTCAAAAGAAAACAGCACGTAGAAATAAAATCAGACGAAGAATCAGTTCTACTATTCGTGGAACTGCTGAACGCCCGAGACTATGTGTTTACAAAAGCAACAGCAACACATATCTGCAGATCATTGACGACATGGAAGGTGCTACTTTAGCAGCTACTGAAGTTAAGAAAGGTGTAGATAATGCTAAGAAAGCAGGCGAAGATATTGCTAAGCTTGCTCAGGAAAAAGGAATTACTAAAGTTGTATTCGACAGAAGTGGATACAAATATCATGGAATCATCAAAGCAGCTGCCGATGGCGCTCGCGATGGTGGTCTTCAGTTTTAATCGAACGGTTTAAACAATGCCTAAAGTAAGAAGAAAACAATCTGTACCAGCTGCGAATCTTAACCTTGAAGAAAAGTTAGTTCACGTTAACCGTGTATCTAAAGTAGTAAAAGGTGGACGTAGATTTAGTTTTAACGCTATCGTAGTAGTTGGTGATGGTAACGGTGTATGTGGTCATGGACTTGGAAAAGCAAATGAAGTTTCAGATGCTATTCAAAAAGGATTTGACAACGCAAAAAAGAATTTGATCCGCGTACCTTTAACTAAAACTAAAAGTATCTACCATCCGGTAGTTGGAAAAGCTGGAGCAGGAAAAGTATTATTACGCCCTGCATCAGATGGTACCGGTGTAATTGCAGGTGGAGCGGTTAAGAATTTGCTGGACGTTGCAGGTGTGCATAACATTCTGTCAAAATCTCAGGGATCTTCTAACCCACACAACATGGTAAAAGCTGCTTTTAAAGCTCTTAGCGAATTAACCGATCCGGTTGAAGTTGCTAGAAGAAGAGGCGTTTCACTAAACAAAGTATTTGAAGGTTAATACCTAACTAATTTTGATCATGGATCTACATAATTTAAAAGCTCCGGCTCCGAATAATAAGAACAGAAAGCGCGTAGGTCGCGGTGAAGGTTCTGGTCACGGCGAACAATCAGGTCGTGGACATAACGGACAAAAGTCTCGCTCAGGTTTCAAAAGACGTGCTTGGTTTGAAGGTGGTCAGATGCCACTTCAAAGAAGAATACCTAAGTTTGGATTTACTAATCCTAACAGAAAAGAAACTCGACCATTAAATGTTCAAACAATTGGCGAGTTTATTGAAGCAGGTAAATTAGACACAACTATAACTGTTGCAGATTTAGTAAATGCAGGTTTAGCTCATAAGAATGATAGAGTTAAACTTCTAGCCAGAGGCGAAATCTCAGTAAAAGTTGAAATAGAAGTTCACGCTGCAAGTAAATCAGCTATTGAGTTGATTGAAAAAGCTGGTGGAAAAGTAAACGTAATCTAAAACAATTATCGGACCTAAGGGCTAATGAGTCTTATAGAAAACTTCCGCAATATTTTCAAAATCGAGGATCTAAAGAATAGAATTCTTTACACCATCGGTATATTAATGGTTTACAGAATTGGTAGTTACATTACTCTTCCGGGAGTTGATGCCTCTGCGCTAATAGCAGGAGCAGGTGATGCTTCAAGTTTATTAGGTCTGTTTGATCTCTTTGTTGGAGGTGCCTTTTCAAGAGCTGGTGTTTTTGCACTGGGTATTATGCCTTACATTACGGCTTCAATTATTATCCAGCTTGCAGGTGCAATAGTACCTTACTTTCAGAAACTTCAACGTGAAGGGGAAGAAGGTCGACGTAAGATCACACAGCTTACTAGATACGGAACCGTAATTATTACTGCTTTTCAGGCCATTGCATTCTCGATCAATCTGATTGCAACCGCGCCACAAGCGATTATAGTTAACGAATTTGCTTTTACATTAACAGCAATGATCGTTCTAACTGCAGGTACAGTATTTGTGATGTGGTTAGGGGAGAGAATTACAGATAGGGGAATCGGAAATGGTATTTCACTGATCATTATGATTGGTATCATTGCGATACTTCCTGCTAACTTCTATAACGAAGTAACCACTAAAAGTAATTTAATTCTTGTAATTATTGAATTGGCAGCGCTGATTGTTGTAATAGCAGCTGTTGTAATGTTGACTCAGGGAGTTCGTAAGATTCCTGTTCAGTATGCGAAAAGAGTTGTTGGACGTAAAGTGTATGGCGGGACCACTCAGTATTTACCACTAAAAGTTAATGCTGCAGGTGTAATGCCGATTATCTTCGCCCAATCAATTATGTTTATTCCGAGTACAATCGGACAATTTTTCCCTGAAAATGAAACCGTACAATTTATGACTGCATGGTCTGCTGATTTCACAGGCTGGACGTATTCAATCATTTTCTTTTTCATCTGTGTGTTTTTCACATTTTTCTATACAGCTATCGCCATCAACCCAAAGGAAATGGCAGATACTATGAAAAGACAAGGTGGTTTTATTCCTGGTGTACGCCCGGGTAAAGCAACTGTAGAGTTCATTGATAATATTTTGACTAAGATCACCCTACCGGGTTCTATATTCTTATCATTAGTAGCGATTCTTCCTGCAATAGCAACAAACTTACTTGGAGTTACTCCAGGCTTTGCACTGTTCTATGGAGGAACTAGCCTTTTAATTATTGTTGGTGTGGCATTAGATACACTTCAACAAATTGAGAGTCACCTCATGATGCGTCATTACGACGGATTCATGAAGACCGGAAAAATAAAAGGCAGAAGAAGAGCTTAAAGATGATTTACCTGAAGAGTGAAAATGAGATAGACAAGATGCGTGAAAGTGCGCTACTTGTCTCACGTACACTCGCTGAAGTTGGTAAAGTGATAGAACCGGGAATACAAACCGGAAAAATGGATCTGATTGCGGAAGACTATATTGCAAAGCATAATGCTCGACCAGCCTTCAAAGGGTACGGACCCAAAGGGAATGAGTTTCCAGGTACACTTTGTATATCAGTAAATGATGAAGTTGTTCATGGAATACCGGGAAGCAGGGAGCTTGAAGAAGGCGATATTGTATCCGTTGATTGTGGTGTTGAACTAAACGGATATTTTGGTGATCATGCTTTCACATTTGCAGTTGGTGAATGTGATGACGAAGCGATTCGATTGTTGAGAAGTACTCTCGAATCATTGTATAAAGGAATTGAAAAGGCGACACACGGCAATAAAATGGGTGATGTCGCAAATGCAATTCAAGTTCATAATGAAAGTAATGGATTTGGAGTTGTTAAAGATTTAGTTGGACATGGGATTGGGAAATCCCTTCACGAAGATCCATCGGTGCCAAATTTTGGCAGAAAAGGAAAAGGTGAACGACTAAGAGAAGGAATGACTCTCGCAATTGAACCTATGATAACAATGGGATCATGGAGAGTAAAAACATTGAATGACGGTTGGACAGTTTGTACAGCCGATGGGAGCCTGGCAGCTCATTTCGAACACGATATTGTAGTTCGGGAAGGAAAAGCTGAAATTCTCAGTACTTTTGATTATATTGCTGAGCTCTCACAGAAACATGAAAAAATAATGACACATGGCTAAACAAGAGCCCATTAAACAAGACGGAGTAATTTTAGAAGCATTGCCTAACGCCCAATTCAGGGTAGAACTAGACAATGGACATGAGTTGCTTGCGCATGTTTCAGGAAAAATGAGAATGTATTACATAAAAATATTACCTGGCGATCGTGTGGCGGTAGAAATGTCTCCGTATGATCTTAGTAAGGGTAGAATCACTTACAGATACAAATAAGGTAGATATGAAAACAAGATCTTCAGTAAAGAAAAGAAGTTCAGATGACAAGATCGTAAGACGTAAAGGTCGTTTGTACGTAATTAACAAGAAAAACCCGCGCCATAAGCAGCGTCAAGGTTAATATAATAGCATTTATATATGGCACGTATTGCTGGAATTGACTTACCAAAACAAAAACGAGGCGTTATTGGCCTTACTTATATTCACGGTATTGGATTAACTACTTCAAAGCAGTTGCTTGAAAGAGTAGGAATTGATCCGGATACAAAAATTGAAGATTGGGATGAAGCTCAAGTAGTTGAGTTACGTCAGATCCTTGATGATGAATTCAAAGTAGAAGGTGCGTTACGTAGCGAAGTTAATGCTAACATCAGGCGACTGATCGAGATCGGTAGTTACCGTGGTGTTCGTCATCGTAAGAGTCTGCCGGTAAGAGGGCAGCGTACACAAACTAATGCGCGTACCAGAAAAGGTAAAAAGCGTACAGTTGCTGGTAAAAAGAAAGTAACGAAGTAAATAACAGAGTTTAATTATGGCTAAGAATCAATCAAAATCTTCAGCGGCGGCTTCTAAAAGAAAAAAGAAGAAGCAGGTTTCTGATCCCAATGGAATGGCTTTTGTTAAAGCTACCTTTAACAATGTAATCGTAACAATTACAGATGCAGATGGAAATGTTCTCTCATGGTCTTCTGCTGGTAAAGAAGGCTTTAGAGGCTCAAGAAAAAATACTCCATATGCAGCTCAGTTAAGTGCTGAAACTGCAGCAAAAGCAGCTTATGAAATGGGACTTCGAAAAGTTGAAGTTTTCGTAAAAGGACCAGGTTCTGGTCGTGAAGCAGCTGTTAGAGCGATGTCAAGTGCAGGTTTGGATGTGTCTTCAATCAAAGACAGAACACCGATCCCACACAATGGATGTCGCCCACCGAAACGTAGAAGAGTTTAATCAGTAAGTCTATTTATAATGGCAAGATATAGAGGCCCAAAACAGAAAAAAGCTAGACGATTCAAAGAAGCAATCTTTGGACCTAGTAAAGCATTAGAACGTAAACCATACGGTCCGGGACAGCATGGTAGATCTCGTTTTAACAGAAAATCAGAATACGCTATTCAGCTTGAAGAAAAGCAAAAGGCAAAATACACTTATGGTTTGCTTGAAAAGCAATTCCGTAATCTGTACGAAACAGCCAGTGCTAAAGAAGGTGTAACCGGTGAAATTCTACTTCAATTATTGGAAGGTAGATTAGATAACACCGTATTCAGAATGGGATTTGCTAAAACCAGAAGACAAGCTCGTCAATTGGTCGCACATAAGCACATCGTTGTAAACGGTGGAGTTTTGAATATTCCTTCTTATGCTGTTAAGCCAAATGATGTGATTTCTATGAGACCTAAATCAAGAAATCTTGAAGTAGTTGAAGATGCCCTTGATGGTGCATCTAGAAATAGATACAAGTGGGTTGAAACTGACGTTAAATCCCGAACAGGTAAAATGTTATACGTTCCTACAATGGAAGAAATACCTGAAAACATAAATGTTCAGCTTATTGTTGAGCTTTATTCTAAGTAATTTTAAAATTTTTATTCGATATGAGTAATTACAGTATCCAAATGCCAGACAGCTTAGACGTTGTTAAAGACGATGACAGCTTTGGTACGTTTGTACTACAACCCCTTGAAAGAGGATTTGGTGTAACAATTGGTAACTCTTTCAGAAGAGTGCTTCTTTCATCACTTCCCGGTATCGCTATTAATGCGGTTAAGATCAATGGTGTTGATCATGAGTATTCAAGCATCAAAGGCGTTAAGGAAGATGTATACGAAATCATTTTGAACTTCAAGCAAGTTCGTTTCAAGCAAGTTGAACAAAGCAGTGGTGTGATTCACATTTCTAAGAAAAGTGGATCAACATTGACGGCTAAAGATATTGCTGATGCTACTGCTGAGTATGAAGTATTGAATCCGGACTTGGTTATCGCTCATTTAGCAGATGATGCTGAGTTGGAAATCGAACTTCGTGTAGGAAGAGGTCGTGGTTACGTTCCTGCAGAAGAAATGACTGTTGAAGATGACGATGTGAATGTGATTCCAATCGATGCTATTTTCACTCCTATTAAGTCAGTTAAGTTTGACGTTGAGAATGTTCGTGTTGGTCAAAGAACCGATTACGAAAAACTTGTAATGGATGTTGAAACTGATGGATCAGTTAATGCAAAAGAAGCTCTTACTATAGCTGGTAAGATTCTTAAAGAGCATATCGAAAAATTCATCACTGAAAAAATTGAAGAGCAATTCACTCAGGAGGAAGAAGAAGTGGATGCTGAAAAACAACGTGTAGCAAACTTACTTCGTACAAGTATCGAAGATCTTAACTTAAGTGTTCGTGCTTATAATTGTTTGAAGTCTGCTAACATCAACTCTATTGGTGAACTAGTTGCACGTGATGAACAAGATCTTTTAAAATTCCGTAACTTCGGTAAGAAGTCTCTAACTGAGCTTCAAGAAGTAATTGAAGAGAAAAATCTTCAGTTCGGAATGGATGTATCAAAATTTTTAGACTAAGCGGTAGAGGATTAAACAATGCGCCATAGAGTAAAAGGTAGAAAATTAAGCCGTACAGCGGCTCATAGAAAAGCAACACTTCGTGCTTTGTCTATGGCTCTTATCAAAGAGCATAGAATCACTACTACTGTAGCAAAAGCTAAAGAACTTAGAGGATTTGTTGAGCCTCTTATTACAAGAGCTAAGGTAGATTCTCATCACAACAGAAAAGAAGTTTTTTCTTCTTTACAGAATAAGGATGCAGTAACTCAACTCTTTACTGAAATCGGACCTAAGGTAGGAGATCGCCCGGGTGGTTACACTCGAGTTATCAAATCCGGATACCGACAAGGTGATGCTGCTGAAATGGCAATTATCGAATTAGTTGATTTCAATGATATTGCCCCTGAGGGTGAAAACACTACTAAGAAGAAGCGTACTAGAAGAGCTGGTAAATCCAACACTCCTACAAGTACAGAAGATGCGTCAACAACAGAAACAAAAGAAAAGAAGCAGGAAGAAGTTGTTTCTGAAGTTGAAGAAGTAAAAAAAGCAGAAGATGATTCTTCCGCAGAAGAGAATAGCGAAGAAACAAAGTAACTTCTTCCCGAAATATTGAGGAAGTGTTCGATAAGTTATCAGGCACTTCTTTTTTTATGCGTTGAATTTGATAAGGAAACGCATGATGCCAAAAAAAGTGAAAGTTTTTTAAAATAAAATTGGCATAAAATATAAACTTCCCTTATCTTTGGTTTCTGTCACAAAAACGAAATTTGTGGCGTAGTTCTTTGGAAATTATTGAAGCATAAGACAGATTGTTTGTGCGAGCTTTATGAAGTTATTCTTTTGAATGATGGAGTGTAGGGTCGGCTCACAGAGTATATAAAGTTAAATTTTTTACAATGGAGAGTTTGATCCTGGCTCAGGACGAACGCTGGCGGCGGGCTTAACACATGCAAGTCGAAGGAGAAGGAAGGAGCTTGCTCTTTCTGGAGACTGGCGGACGGGTGAGTAACGCGTAGCTAACCTGCCTTTAACTGGGGGATAACATTCCGAAAGGGATGCTAATACCGCATAAAGCAACTGGATCGCATGATCCTGGTTGTTAAAAATTTCGATTGGTTAAAGAGGGGGCTGCGTGCTATTAGTTAGTTGGTGAGGTAACGGCTCACCAAGGCGATGATAGCTAGGGGGTCTGAGAGGATGATCCCCCACACTGGGACTGAGACACGGCCCAGACTCCTACGGGAGGCAGCAGTGAGGAATCTTGCGCAATGGGCGAAAGCCTGACGCAGCCACGCCGCGTGCCGGATGAAGGCCCTATGGGTTGTAAACGGCTTTTAAGGAGGAAGAACGTACGAGTTTCGACTTGTAGTGACGGTACTCCTTGAATAAGCACCGGCTAACTCCGTGCCAGCAGCCGCGGTAATACGGAGGGTGCAAGCGTTGTCCGGAATCATTGGGTGTAAAGGGTGCGTAGGCGGGCGTCTAAGTCTGGGGTGAAATCTTGCCGCTTAACGGTAAAATGGCCTTGGATACTGGGCGTCTTGAGTGTAGAAGAGGTAAGTGGAATTCGTAGTGTAGCGGTGAAATGCATAGATATTACGAAGAACATCAGTGGCGAAGGCGGCTTACTGGTCTACAACTGACGCTGAGGCACGAAAGCGTGGGGAGCGAACAGGATTAGATACCCTGGTAGTCCACGCTGTAAACGATGCATACTAGGTGTTGGTCTTTCGGGGCCAGTGCTGCAGTTAACGCATTAAGTATGCCACCTGGGGAGTACGTCGGCAACGATGAAACTCAAAGGAATTGACGGGGGCCCGCACAAGCGGTGGAGCATGTGGCTTAATTCGATGCAACGCGAGGAACCTTACCTGGGCTAAATCTACAGCGCTACCTCTGGAAACAGAGGGTTCTCTATGAGACGCTATAGAAGGTGCTGCATGGCTGTCGTCAGCTCGTGCCGTGAGGTGTTGGGTTAAGTCCCGCAACGAGCGCAACCCCTGTGGTTAGTTACCAGCACATAATGGTGGGGACTCTAGCCAGACTGCCTACGCAAGTAGTGAGGAAGGTGGGGACGACGTCAAGTCATCATGGCCCTTACGTCCAGGGCTGCACACGTGCTACAATGGATGGTACAGAAGGTCGCCACCTAGCAATAGGGCGCAAATCTTTAAAACCATTCTCAGTTCGGATCGGAGTCTGCAACTCGACTCCGTGAAGTTGGAATCGCTAGTAATCGCGTATCAGCAATGACGCGGTGAATACGTTCCCGGGCCTTGTACACACCGCCCGTCAAGCGATGGAAGTCAGGAGTACCTGATGTCGCCCCAATAAGGGGTGCCTAGGGTAAGCCTGGTAACTGGCGCTAAGTCGTAACAAGGTAGCCGTACCGGAAGGTGCGGCTGGATCACCTCCTTTCAAGGAGAGCCTTGCTAGCCGGGTATATATACACCGGCAAGCGATGAACCTACACAACTACCATAAGTAGTTCGTTACAAACAATCTGTCCTATGCTGCAACGATGAAGGAAAGCAGAGCAGCGGAGGAGGCCTGTGGCCGGCGTTCGGCGCCAGGGCAATCCCCGAGTAATGTTGGGGCTTGTAGCTCAGGTGGTTAGAGCGCACGCCTGATAAGCGTGAGGTCGGAGGTTCAAGTCCTCCCAAGCCCACTTTTCTAGACCAAGGAAGAGGGGCTATAGCTCAGCTGGCTAGAGCACTGCCTTTGCAAGGCAGGGGTCCAGGGTTCGAATCCCTGTAGCTCCACGAAATTGAAGTAAAGATGTGAGATTGAAGTAAGATATGAGAGGGTGTAAACCCCGGAAAGTCACATCGGTTTTATTGAAAGAATGTAATAATTGTTTCCGGCGGTCTTTCGAGGCTAAAGGAAGTGATGGTAAAAAATACAGCTCGCCCGTGCTACGGGCAGTTCTTTGACATGGTGAAAAAGTATAACAATGTATAAAGAGCGGCAATCGAATAATTGTCAGCTCATATAGTATGTTTGATTTGTCCGTTTTTTAAACGGATGGAGATAACATGCGCCTAGGGTAGCTGTACGTGGTAGTACACGTGCAGCCCACAAGAGTAATAGCTCAAGCAATTGAGTATGTTCCTTGTACCGCCGAGAGGTAGTGCAAGCCATATAAAATAAGCAATTAAGGGCACACGGTGGATGCCTAGGCATGCAGAGGCGAAGAAGGACGTGTAAAGCTGCGATAAGCTGCGGGGAGTTGCAAAAGAACTGTGATCCGCGGATTTCCGAATGGGGCAACCCACTCTAATTTATTAGGGTATCCTTTCGAGGAGGCATACCCGGGGAACTGAAACATCTAAGTACCCGGAGGAAGAGAAAACAATCAAGTGATTCCGCAAGTAGTGGCGAGCGAACGCGGAACAGCCCAAACCGCATCCTACGGGGTGCGGGGTAGTAGGACCTGCGTAATTCAAGTAATCTTAAATCGAAGCTGTCTGGAAAGCAGCGCCACAGAAGGTGAAAGCCCTGTAGGTGTACCGATTATTTGAAGGCGGGTATCCTGAGTAGCGCGAGACCGGTGAAATCTTGCGTGAACCAGCCGGCACCATCCGGTAAGGCTAAATACATCTGCATGACCGATAGTGAACCAGTACCGTGAGGGAAAGGTGAAAAGAACGCCGAGAAGGCGAGTGAAATAGTACCTGAAACCGTGTGCTTACAAGCGGTCGGAGCTGCATTTATGCAGTGACGGCGTGCCTTTTGTATAATGAGCCTACGAGTTGCTCCTGTTGTGCGAGGTTAAGCCCCTAAGGGGTGGAGCCGTAGCGAAAGCGAGTCTGAATAGGGCGTGCAGTACAGCGGGGCAGACGCGAAACCAAGTGATCTATCCATGGTCAGGGTGAAGCGGTGGTAAGACACCGTGGAGGCCCGAACCGGTTGACGTTGAAAAGTCTTCGGATGAACTGTGGATAGGGGTGAAAGGCCAATCAAACTTGGAGATAGCTCGTACTCCCCGAAATATATTTAGGTATAGCGTTTGATTTTGTCTGCCTGGAGGTAGAGCACTGATTAGGCTAGGGCCCTTCACCGGGTACCAACCCTAGACAAACTCCGAATACCAGCGCAGAGCCATCAAGCAGTCAGTGGCAGGGTGATAACGTCCTGTCGCGAGAGGGGAACAACCCAGACCACCAGCTAAGGTCCCTAAATTCCGACTAAGTTGATCAAAGAAAGTTGAGTTGCTTAGACAACTAGGAGGTTGGCTTAGAAGCAGCCATTCCTTTAAAGAGTGCGTAATAGCTCACTAGTCAAGCGACTCGGCGTCGATAATAATCGGGCATAAGTCGGATACCGAAGCTGTGGGATTTAACGATCGGTAGGGGAGCATTCCAGTCAGCGCAGAAGCAGCGCCCGCGAGGGGCCGTGGAGCGGCTGGAAGCGAAAATGTAGGCATGAGTAACGATAAGACGGGTGAAAAACCCGTCCACCGTAAACCCAAGGGTTCCTGATCAACGCTAATCGGATCAGGGTTAGTCGAGACCTAAGGTGTACCCGGTGAGGCCGGGGAAGCCGATGGCAAAGCGGTTAAATATTCCGCTACCGAAGCCAACGTATGGCTAAGGCGTGACGCAGAAGTGACACTCCCGCGTGCTGACGAATGCACGTTAAAGGGCGTAGGCCGGGGGGCAGGCAAATCCGCCTCCCATTAAGGCTGAACCCCGACAGTACTCGGATTCTCACGATGAAGAGATAGTGGAGGTAATCATGCTGCCAAGAAAAGCGTCGTAGTTTGTTGTCTTCGCTCGTACCCCAAACCGACACAGGTGGGTGAGGAGAGTATCCTCAGGTGCTCGAGTAATTCATGGCTAAGGAACTAGGCAAATTCGATCCGTAACTTCGGGAGAAGGATCCCCTGACTATGTCAGGGCGCAGTGAAAAGGCCCAAGCGACTGTTTACCAAAAACACATGTCTCTGCTAAGCCGTAAGGCGATGTATAGGGACTGACACCTGCCCGGTGCTGGAAGGTTAAAGAAGGGGGTTAGCTTCGGCGAAGCCCTTGACTGAAGCCCCAGTAAACGGCGGCCGTAACTATAACGGTCCTAAGGTAGCGAAATTCCTTGTCGGGTAAGTTCCGACCTGCACGAATGGTGTAACGACTTGGGCACTGTCTCGGCCATGAGCTCGGTGAAATTGTGGTATCGGTGATGACGCCGATTACCCGCAGCGGGACGAAAAGACCCCGTGAACCTTTACTACAACTTTACATTGGCTTTAGCTGTCGCATGTGTAGGATAGGCGGGAGACTTTGAAGCGGCGTCGCCAGGCGTTGTGGAGTCACCCTTGAAATACCGCCCTTGCCACAGGTGAAGTCTAACCCTTCCGGGGGAACAGTGTATGGTGGGTAGTTTGACTGGGGCGGTCGCCTCCTAAAGAGTAACGGAGGCTCCCAAAGGTACCCTCAGCACGGATGGCAATCGTGCGTAGAGTGTAAAAGCATAAGGGTGCTTGACTGCGAGACATACAGGTCGAGCAGGCACGAAAGTGGGGTTTAGTGATCCGGTGGCACCGCATGGAAGGGCCATCGCTCAAAGGATAAAAGGTACTCCGGGGATAACAGGCTTATCTCCCCCAAGAGTTCATATCGACGGGGAGGTTTGGCACCTCGATGTCGGCTCATCGCATCCTGGGGCTGGAGAAGGTCCCAAGGGTTTGGCTGTTCGCCAATTAAAGCGGTACGCGAGCTGGGTTCAGAACGTCGTGAGACAGTTCGGTCTCTATCTGCTGTGGGCGTTGGAATACTGAGGAGGGCTGCTCCTAGTACGAGAGGACCGGAGTGGACGAACCGCTAGTGTACCTGTTGTGTGGTCGCATGCATCGCAGGGTAGCTATGTTCGGAAGTGATAAGCCGCTGAACGCATCTAAGCGCGAAGCACGCTCCAAGATAAGTATTCCCTATGAGCCTCCCGGAAGACGACCGGGTAGATAGGCGGCAGGTGTACGCATGGTGACATGTTTAGCCGAGCCGTACTAATTAGGCCATTGGCTTTGTTTATATGGTTTGCACCACCGGCTTGGTGGTGCACCAAACAAGTAGTATCCTCATTGTTTTACTTTTTCTTAATCTGGGAGGCCTATGCGGGCGTCCCGGAACATGTCAAAGAACTTTTTTATTGAATTTGAGTCCAACATACCGGACTCACCGGCCTTGAAGGTGATTCTAGCGCAGGGGTTCCACCCGTTCCCATCCCGAACACGGACGTTAAGCCCTGCAGCGCCGATGGTACTGCACTTGTGGTAGAGTAGGTCATCGCCTTCTTTTTTTTTACCCTAAACCTCATCTCTGCTAGAGATGAGGTTTTTTTATGTTAAACAAGCAGTAAAACCCGTTAATTAATCGTATATTTAGTTGCTACTATTTTGTAGAAAAGACAAATCTGATAGAATGAATTTTAATTTTCAAGAATTTTTAAATGAATACAAACAGAGATTAGCTACTCTGTTCTCAACAGAAGAAGAGAAGCACGAAGAAAGTTTGGTAAGAGGAATTAAGCCGGATACTTTTAATAAAATTATGGAATTAGCTCCTTTAGCAGCTTTTATTCCATCAAAATATGATGGCTTTGGAGGACACACTTCAGAGGCTTTAGCTATGTTGGAAGCAAGTTCTTATGAATCTCTTCCCTTATCTTTAATGATGGGTATTAATGGTGCATTATTTCTTCAACCGATAGCTAATTACGGTTCTGAAAAAGCAAAAATAGAAATTTATGATCGCGTAATACACTCCAAAAAAATGGGTGGTTTGATGATTACCGAACCTGATTATGGTTCAGATGCGTTAAAAATGCAGACATCCTTTACGAAGGACGGCGATTCTTATCAGGTTAAAGGTTTAAAACATTGGGCAGGTTTGACAGGAATGGCAGATTATTGGTTAATGACTGCCAGAGGTTTAGATAAAAATGGAAATTTGAGTAGGGATATTTCTTTTTTCATACATGATACAAGAAACGGAGGCGTTGAAGTAAAAGAGTACTATAATAACTTAGGGCTTTATATGCTTCCATATGGTAAGAATGAGATTGACATAAAAGTAGACGAATCTCACAGACTTGAGCCATCGAGTACCGGAATTACAATGATGCTTGATCTCTTGCATAGAAGCAGATTACAATTTCCAGGAATGGGAATGGGTTTCTTGAAAAGAATGATGGATGAAGCAGTTAATCACTGTAAAGATAGATTTGTTGGAGGTCAAAGTCTTTTCAACTATGATCAGGTAAAGAATAGAATTTCAGAGCTACAGTCTTATTTTACAGTATGCTCTGCCATGTGTAATTTTACAGGTAGCAATATTTCGTTGGAGCAAAATACCGCAAAAATGGATTTAGAAGCGAATGCGATCAAATCAGTAGTTACAGATTTTATGCAGCGTGCTTCACAATCATTGCTTCAATTAACTGGGGCAAAAGGATACCGTCTGGATCACATCGCTGGAAGATCAGTGGTTGATAGCAGACCATTTCAAATTTTTGAGGGTTCCAACGACATTTTATATCAGCAAATTTCTGAATCAGTAATGAAAATGATGAGGAGAGTTAAAAGCTCAAATCTTTATGATTTTTTGAGCAGCTATGAACTTACTATTAAATCATCTGATTATTTCAAGGAAGCTTTAAACTTTGAGATCGATACAAAGATGCCGCAACGAAAATTGGTAGACCTGGGAAAAGCCTTAGGTAGAATTATATCTATGGAATTTACGATAAATCTTGGTGAGCAAGGTTTTAACAAAGACCTGATTCAAAATGCAATTAAAACTCTTCAAGATGAAGTGAATAGTACAATGTGTTTGTTTAAACATGGAGGCCAGGCTTCAGTAGTTGAAGATTATCAGATTGAGAGCTCTTGGTTTAACCTTCAAGCGGTACATGCCGACTAAAAGAAAACTTGTTGTTTTATCTGGTGCAGGAATAAGTGCCGAAAGCGGTCTTTCTACCTTCCGGGATTCAGGTGGGCTTTGGGAAGGTTACGATATCAATAAAGTTGCTACGCCGGAAGGATGGATTCGTGATCCTGAACAGGTTTTGAACTTCTATAATCTTAGAAGAAGTCAGTCGTGCAAAGCGCAGCCGAATAAAGCACACATTGGTTTAGTTGAGCTTGAATCTGAATTCGATGTTCAGGTTATCACTCAAAACGTAGATGATCTGCATGAACGAGGTGGTTCAACCAAAGTTCTTCACTTGCATGGAGAGCTAACAAAAGCAAGAAGTGTTAATAATGAAAACCTAATTTTGGATATTGGGGATAAACCGATCAGGTTAGGAGATTTAGCAAGTGATGGCGGACAACTAAGACCACATATTGTTTGGTTTGGGGAAATGGTACCTAAACTTGAAGATGCAGCCAAATTGGTTGAACAAGCGGATATTTTAGTTGTGATAGGTACATCATTAGTTGTTTATCCGGCAGCGAGTCTGATTCATTACGCATCAGATAATTGTAAGAAATACTTAATTGATCCTTCAAATCCTGAACTTTTTTCATTTGAAGGATGGAATCATATTAAAGAAACAGCTACCTCAGGAATATCAAAATTAATTCAAGACTTGAATACGTATTATGGCTAAGACTTCAGAAGAAATAAAAGCGATTTTAGAACAATTCACTATTCCTTTTTTTCATTTAGATAAACGCTTTCCTTTGCTACCTGGAAAAACAGATAGAAAAGCAGAAGCAATTTTATTGGGACTGTCTGAAGAAGAATTGAAAAGCTTTCGAGAAAACATTTCTCAGAATGCAAAGCAAGGAGCATTTGAGTTATTGAAAGAAGATGAAATTATTGATTGCATGAACTCTTTACCTCTCGATGGTTCAGAAACTATTGCGGTAATTGGTGATTCAATTACTGAAGACGGACAAGGCTGGTTTGAAATTTTAAAGCAAGTTCTGGAGC
This sequence comes from Balneola sp., assembly GCA_965216175.1. GTDB lineage: Bacteria > Bacteroidota > Rhodothermia > Balneolales > Balneolaceae > Balneola. Next base: position 2,594,072 of record OZ244140.1, on the reverse strand, counting down.
TTTCGGTTGAGAAAGCTGATTTTACTTTCATAAATGCAGGAGTAGGGGAGCAGACATCCTCAGAAGCATTAAGAAGATTAGATAGAGATATTCTTGTTCATGAACCGGATTGGGTTTTTGTTGCTCTGGGAACGTATGACGCCCAGCGACTAAACATTGTTCCCGGAAGAACGATAGTTCCTCTATCAGAAACTTGGGAGAATCTTGAATCTATTCAAAATATAGTTGGTGAATATGTGAAAAATCCGATAATCTGGATTACGCCAACTCCAGTAATAAATGAATTACTTACTGAAAATCCGTTATATGAGTATTCTATTTTTGAAGAAGACCTTCAACAGGTAAGGCAATTAGTTGCCGGAAAAGATGGAGTAATTATAGATTCACTCGGAAGAAGAATGGGTAAAGAAGGTCCTGAAGCTTGGAATTATATCGCTGATGGGTTGCATCATTCACTTTCCGGACACATGAATACAGTCAGATTGGTGATTAAGAAGCTTTCAGAGTCTGAAGTGGCTACTGATTAATTTTTGTCTAGTTCATCTAAATTAATTTCGAAAACTCTTATTGCTGGATAAGTATCGTTATATAAATGGTCTGAAATATATAAACGGTTGTTTTTGTCAAGAAAGTGAGGTATACCTGAAATTCTATTTTGATCAATAAATAACTCAGATTCGTTTTGAAGGTTTAAAGTTTCAATAAGTTCAAGATTTCTATTATAAACTTTGAGAAATGGTTGTATTTCTTGTCCAGAGTTTATTGCATAGAAGTGAAGAAGAAATCTGTCGTTCGCCAAAAGACCAAAAGTCCCGCCTTTTTGTTTATAAAAAAATCTTCCAGACTGACTCGATGAGCTTGCAAATCCTGTTTCTCCAGTTGATCGAATTTGTTCTCTATTATTCCAATTATATTGTTTCACGTATTCTGAAATCTTTTCACCTATGAGTTTTACTTTAGATGAATTCTTATCAAAAACCACTATAGTCCCCGTATACACATCAGGTACCATAGCTAAATAGTTTTCTAAAAAACTAGTAAATAAATACGCGGGGCGTTGTGATATTTGAACTTCCATTTTATCATCAACATTGTAAAAGTGTTTAAATACATCAATATACTTATTTAGTTGAGTACTAAATGTTGAGTCAAATTTATGTAGGAGATAAGTATTACTGATATTTCGATAGTCTCGATAACCAATTAAATAATTTTTTGAATGATCAATTTGTGAAACAAAAATCGATGTTCCAACGGGGACACTATTCAATTTAATAGATTTTTGAAAAGTTCCATTTTTTTCAAAAATTGAAATACGATTTTGGAATCTATCTAAGACTTGAATTCTATTTTCAGAATCCAAAAAAATAGAGGTTATGTGTTGAAATTCTCCAGGACCTCTTCCTCTTCGTCCAATTCTTCTTAAGAACTCACCCGTTTCATTAAAAACTCTAATAGAATTATCACTAACATCAGATACGATGATGTTGTTATTATCTAAAACTTTTAAATTTGTAATACCGCTAAAAAGGAAGGCGGAGTTATCACTATCTTTTTCACCAATTGTTAAGACTTCTTCGAATGTTAACTGGAATGCTGGTAATCTAGTAGTGTTAAACACTATTACATATGTAAATAAAGCAATTAAAATTTTCATAAAATAAAAATTATGCAGTTGATTAGTATTAAATAATCAACTGCATTTATTAAAAATTAGTCACCTTCGCCAGGCGTGGTTCCACCGCATTCACTTGAACCAAAAACATTGCAGTTATGTGGTGGTTGATATTGAGGATTATACCAACATCCAGTCCAACCAAAGGCTTGACCACCAACTTCACAAGCAGTAAGACTTCCACAGTGAAAGCAGTTTGCAGCAGGGTCATCTTCTTTATTATCTATTGATGTAGATGCGATAAAAAAAATGAGACTTAGTGCAAAAACTATGCTACTTATTTTATTTTTATTCATAAGAGTTCTCCATGTTATTTACTGGTATATGTTTTAATTGCATTGCTGAATGCAATTTCTTTAACATCTAATTTTGTTGTTTTACCGGAAGGAAGAATGAATCCATGAAATAGGATATTATTTTTGAGATCTATTAAGTAAAGTGAGTTTTTGACATAGTAGCGAGGTAACAAATAGGCAAGTTTCATTTCCATTATATTACTTGAATTAGTAATAGTTAGATAATCTACCTCCTTTTCAAAATTAGAAGCATTAGAAAACCTCTTTGCTTGCAAAGAATCTTCACTGTGATAAATTAAAGCGGTATAAAAATCTAATTTTGAGTTGATCTTTTTAGAAATCTCAATATAATCATTGACTTCATTTAGACAGTTTCCACAGCTATTTGCTTCCGAAATGAATAACAATAAGAAGGAATTTTTATCTGAGCTGGGTAAATTTGATGAAAGCAACGAGTTGATTATATCTCTGTCAACAAATTTTTCATCTAGTTTTCTTTCATCAATATGTTCTATTTCAAACGAAAATTCCAATGAGGCTTCATTTTCAAAACTTAGTGATGGCAGAGATAACCAAATTAAGAATATGCTAGAACCAAGTAATGGTATGTATAAATACTTTTTCATTCTTCTAATTAGTTTTTTTTTAATTAAAAGCAAGTACCTATTTAATAATATCCTATATTTAAAAATTAAACCTGAAGTTTACCATTTCAACTGCTGGTTTTATTTTTGAAGCCAATCCAAAATCTTCAACTTGTTTAGTTGAAATAAGAGTTGGATTAATAAAACCAAAACTAGAATTATTTTCGAAATTTAAGCCGATAAGTCCGCTTGCATTTGTTGAGGGGTTAGCGATAGCAATAGGAGCAAAAGTTCGCTCAGCTAATACAAAGGTATCAAAAATCCCAAATCCAAAACCTGCCCAAGCACCAATTCCTGCTCCATACTGAAGGCCGGTAGTAATTTTTTCGTTAGCCACTAAAGCTACAGCAACAACAACTACAGAGCCTAATGCTGCTCCGTAAAAGGTATCCAAAAGAACGATAATGCTGCTATTATTTCCGTCATTGAATAAGCCTGACACCAAAACTTCCTGACCTTCTCCAGCTGATATATCGTAAGCACCCATTCCAATTCCGTAGAGAGTACCCATTCCAACTCCTACTCTTAGAGCTGCAAAATCATCAGAATTTGATAAGGCCATTGAAGCACCTCCAAGAATAGTACCCTGAACAGCGCCATTGAGAGTATTACCTGCAAGAAGTTCTACTGTTTGAGCTTTCAGTGGGTTAATGGAAAATGCTGAAATAATAAAAAGTAAGGTAAAAACTAAAGAAGCTTTCTTCATTTGATAAAATATTAAGTTGCACAAATTTAGTGATTCTCAAAGAGCTAATCCAAGGCTATTCGGGATTATTTAAAGAAATAGGAAGAACCCTTCCATTCATAAATTGATGTCCCGTTAAAGTGAAATCTGCAATGAACTTCCCCATTTCTGAAGGTTGTACAGGTGCTTCATAACCGGGAAAGGCTTTTTCCAGCATTTGGGTTTGCACAGCACCTAAACATAAGCAATTTACTGCAATGGCGTCTTTAGAAAATTCTGCATTTAAGGATTCAGACAGAATAGCCAGTGCACCTTTAGCTGTTGAGTATGCAGCTAGTCCCGGAAACTTGTCACTTCCCTGAAATCCACCCATGCTGCCTATATTTACAATATGTGATCCCCTTTTTAAATATGGCTTAAGTTTTTTTATAATTCTAACAGGGGCAAAAAGATTTACATCAAAAACAGTACTCCATTCCTGATCAGTTGTTTCCATAAATGGTTTGTTGAGCACCATTCCTGCGTTATTGATCAGACCATCTATATCACCGTTGGAAGAAATAAGTTTAGTAATTTCTTTTAATCCTTTTTGCGTAGTTATATCCGCTGAAAGAGTCTCCAAATCATTCGACTTCGCGTTTTCTTGAAGTCTTGTCAGTTTGTCTTTAGAGCGCGCAATTGCAATTACTCTGTTGCCTGAGTTTAAAAGTTGAAGGCAGGTTTGAAAGCCAATTCCCTTACTGGCACCGGTTACGATAATTGTTTTCATATAGTTTTTTTATTTTTTATCAAGTTAAGCAATGCTCTTTGGTTACAAAACAATTACTTTTAATACTCAAGGAGCGTTAGAAAAAGCGCTTTTTTCTGGATATCTTTTAGTCTATTTAATCAAATATTTAAACACTTCATGAGCGATAAAAATTTGCAGCCTTTGGTACCAAAAAACATCGAACAGTTAAACAGGTATATAGCTGGAAAAACAATCGTTGAAGTTCAAGAAGCTTATAATCCTGAAAAAATTGCAAAGCTAGCTTCCAATGAAAACAGGTTGGGATGCAGCCCAAAAGTTAAAGATGCAATTTTGGAAGCTTTTCAGGAAATTCAGGATTATCCGGATCCAATTGCAAGAAAACTTAGAGCAGCAATAGCTGAACGGAACAATGTTAGAGCTGAGAATGTGATATTAACATCCGGTTCTGAAAGTTTAATTTCAATGCTCTGCAGGACATTCTTTCTGAACAAACAAAATGCAATTACTGCCGAAGCAACATTCGTTGGATTTTTTGTGCAGGCGGGAGTTAGAGGAATCCATTTGAAAAAGATTCCAATGACAAAGGATTACCGTTATGATGTGAAAGCAATTGTTAGTGCTATTGATGATCATACAAAAATGATTTATATAGCCAATCCAAATAATCCTACCGGCACTTACATCAATAAAGAAGAATATGAATGGTTGATGGAGCAGGTTCCGAAACATATCTTGGTAATTGCGGACGAAGCTTATTATGAATTTGCCCAAGGTATCGAAGATTATCCCAAAGCATTAGAATACAATCATGATAATGTTATTGTAATGCGGACTTTCTCGAAAGCCTATGGTCTAGCAGGTTTTCGAGTTGGGTACGGAATTGCAAATGAAGAAATAATTAACAATCTGCTTAAAACGAAATTAACCTTTGAACCTACCACATTAGGTCAAGCAGCGGCATTGGCAGCTTATAATGACAATGAATTTTTGCAAAAAAGCATAGATGTAGTGAATGCGGGAAAAGAAAGACTGTACCGTTTTTTTGATGAGCATAATGTTGAATATGAAAAATCGATTTCTAATTCAGTTATGATGATACATTCGTCAGAAGAAGAAGCGATTGATTTTACGCAAAAGATGTTAGAGCTTGGAGTAATTCTTCGAAGAATAAATGCTTTTGGTTTGCCCAATTGTGTACGAATTACCATCGGTATAGAAGAAGAAATGAATCATTTTGAAGAATCCTTCAAAAAAGTAATGCTTAATAGTTAGGAGTTTAGACAGTACATGGCTAATAAAAAGAAAAAGGCTAAAAATAAGTCTAATGTAGATTGGCGGGATGTTGCTCAGTTAATGTTGACATCCAGAGCTATGGATGAAAAAGAAGAAACAGAATTGGTTCCTAATAAAGATGTTTTATATCAGTTTTCTGCTCGTGGACATGAGTTGGGACAGATATTATTAGGGAAACTTCTTACAAATAAAAACGATGCCGCCAGTGCTTATTATCGGTCAAGACCACTTTTACTTTCTTTAGGTTTGGATCTGGAGGATGCAATGGCTGCCCCTATGGGGAAATCAGGGAGTTACAGTGATGGTAGAGATATTGGCGTTGTTTGTAATCGTCCTGATATAGATGGGGTAAAAGTTTTACCAATGGCAGGTGACGTAGGGTCGCAATACACACCCGCGATTGGGTGGGCGCAGGCTGTTGAATACAGAAGAACTGTTTTAAAAGAAAAGGAATACGATGGAGCAATTGCTGTAATTCTAGGCGGTGATGGATCTGTAGCTACAAACGGATTCTGGTCAGCATTGACAATAGCAACTACTCAAAATTTACCTGTTCTTTTTTATATTGAGGACAATGGGTATGGTATTTCAGTTACCAGTGAGTTTCAAACTCCGGGTGGTGTAATCACCGATAATCTCCAGTCTTTCAAAAATCTAAGAATCATTGAAGGAGATGGAACTGATCCTGAAGAAGCTTCAAAACTGATGGAAGAGGCGGTAAGCTCGGTTCGGGATAGAAAAGGCCCAACTATGATCCGTCTGAAAGTTCCCCGACTAAATGGACATTCCTATCAGGATAATCAAGCTTATAAGCCGGAAAAGCTAGTAGAGGAGGAAAAGCAAAATGACCCTCTGGATACTTTAAAGGATTATCTTGTTCCAAAAACTCTTACAGAAAGAGTGTGGGGGAATCTTGAGAAAAAGGCTAAAGAAACAATAGAAGAAACTGCGAAAACAGCTCTTGCCAGACCTGAACCAGATAGTTCAGAAACTGAAAAGCATGCTTTTGCTGAAGAATTGCAAACAATAGGAGGTCTAGCTGTTGAAGGGCATGAATTTCCTGAGGAAAGTGAGACACCGACACCTGAAAAGCAAAGAATTAATATTGTAGAGGCTATTAGAAGAACGCTTGCTTATGAATTAGAAACCAATGAAAAGCTATTGGTTTTTGGAGAAGATGTAGGTCTTAAAGGTGGGGTTCATGCCGCTACAATGGATCTTCAATCTAAGTTTGGGGAAGAACGAGTTTTTGATACCAGTTTATCGGAAGAAGGAATTATTGGTCGTTCAGTTGGAATGGCTTATGCAGGTTTAATGCCTGTTGCTGAGATTCAATTCAGAAAATACGCTGATCCTGCGACTGAGCAATTGAATAATTGTGGAACTACAAGATGGCGAACAGCAAACAGATTTGCAGCTCCAATCGTGGTTAGAATGCCGGGTGGATTTGCAAAATGTGGAGATCCATGGCACAGTATGAGCAATGAAGTATTTTTTACCCACGCTATTGGTTGGCAAGTAGCCATGCCAAGTAATGCTGAGGACGCTGTAGGGCTTTTAAGATCAGCGATGCGATCTAATAACCCAACTATATTCTTTGAGCACCGAAACCTCTTAGACGCTAAGTATGCACGTAAACCTTATCCGGGAGATGAATTTGTTGTTCCTTTTGGAAAAGCAAAGCTTTTGAGTGAAGGAGATGAACTGACCATTATTACTTGGGGCGCAATGTGTGAACGCTGTGAGAAAGCGGCTGAAGAAGCGGGTATTTCTGCAGATATCATTGACTTGAGAACATTAATGCCATGGGATAAAGAAGCTTGTTTAAGATCAGTATCAAAAACAAATAAGTGTTTAATTGTTCATGAGGATAATAAAACGGCTGGTTTTGGTGCTGAAATTTCTGCAGTATTAGCGAAGGAAGGATTTACCGATCTTGATGCTCCAATAGAAAGAATTACAATGCCAGATATTCCCGTACCCTATAATGTTGGTTTAATGGAATCAGTTTTACCAACTGTTACAAAAATAAAGGATAGGATTATATATTTGAGTAATTACTGACCCATTTGTTACATGAGGATATTATAACATCCAGAAATGGTTATTAGCCTTGGGTTTAGATAACTTCGGGAAATATGAAATCGGGTCACCTTATTTTGACATTAGAGCGTAAAATCATATCTAATTTTTTGCTGCTGGCTGTATTGCTAATTGCTGTAGGTTTAGTTTGGGAATTCTATTACACCGAAATCAATAACAAGCAGTTTCAGGAAAGTAAGAACGCTACAACTGTTATTGATTATACAAATCAAATGGAAGTTAGCCTTCATCAAACACTGATTTATCTGAATTTAATTCATGAGATAAGATCTACAAAAGACGAGATAGAAGATGTTCGAGATATTCCTTTGTCAGCAAGATCTGAAGAGGGCTATAGTGAAAGTATAAGTGTTTTTTACAGCTCCTCTATTTTACTACAGGAAATATTGAAAGATAAACCTGTTTTGCTCAATGAGGTGTACGAGCTTAAGCAAAGGGTTCTGCTTTATGAAAATTTATCCAAAGAATGGCTTGAAATGGCAGACGATTTTAAAGAGCAATCGAATGTTCTGTTTCTTTCTTCTATAGCCCCTTATTTTCTGAATAATATTATCCCAAAGTTTGAAGAGATCAGAAATCTTGCAATAAAACAACAAGAGCAAGTTGTAAATAATCTAGATGCTCAATTAAAAAGAGGAAGAATATTTAACTATTCCGCAACATTAATAACGCTTCTTATTGGTGTATTTATAGCTTTGTATTTATATCGGTCAATAATTCAACCTTTACAATCTCTTACTTACTCTGTAAAAAAACTAGGTGAAGGTAACCTAAATCAAAGAATAGAAATAGAAACTAATGATGAGTTTAGTTACGTAGCGGAAGCGTTTAATACAATGGCTCAAAATTTAGAAGAGCAAACTATTTCCAGCACTTATTTAGATAATGTAATGGAATCTATTAGTGAAGGGATTTTTGTAATTGATGATTCAAATATTGTTCGAAGATTAAATGATGCCGGAGCTACAATGCTTGAGCTAAATAAAGAAGAACTAATCGGTAAATCGATATTTAGCTTTTTTAATCTGCTCGATCCAGAAGGAGAGAAAAAAGAAGGAAGAACTCAAGAATACCAACTTGAAACAGTAAGAAATAATAAAGTACCTGTTCTTTTTTCAGAGTCCGATTTGATCGAGGAGGGCAACAAAAAAGGGAAAGTACTTGTGGTAAGAGATATTTCGGAGTTAAAACGAGCCGAGCAGGAAATAAAAAAGTCGTTAGAAGAAAAGAATGTAATGCTGGCAGAAATTCATCACCGGGTAAAAAATAATCTGGCTGTTATCTCGGGGCTTTTGCAGTTACAAGTTCTGCAGACCGATAGTGATGAAATTCACAAAGCTCTTTCTGACAGTCAGCTAAGAGTACAATCTATAGCTTTAATCCATGAAAAGCTCTATAGCAGTGATTCTTTGGCGTATATTGAGTATGATAAATATATCAATGATTTAGTAGTGACCATAAAAAATACATATGAGAGCTCAGAAAAAGAGATTGATATTATATCGGAAATAGAAGGTGTTTCTCTTAACATAAATCAAGCAATTCCATGTTCTCTGCTAATTAATGAAGTTTTAGTAAATGCCTATAAACATGCATTTACAGATCAGAAGAAAGGTAAGATCATTATAAAGGCAAAAAATATTGGTGGAATTATTAATGTTGAGATTTCTGATAATGGAAAAGGTCTTAAAGATAAAACTGAAAAGGAGTCAGATTCTCTTGGTTTTACACTTATAAAAACTCTAACAGCTCAGTTAGATGGTGAAACTAAATTTGTTGATAAAGAAGAAGGATCAGGCACTTTGTTTAATCTCACTTTTAAAAAAGAAAACTGAGTACCGACATCATTTCACTTGCTTTCATAAGCCAAATATAAGAACTATCAGAATGGCACTGCTTTGCCCCATAAAAGCATATAAAAGCCAGGCCAGGACGGAAACTGTGAATGCCTTGAATATCCGAGAAAGTATTTTCCCTTCATGAAAATGAATTAATACATAGGATGGGTATACCAGGATCAGAAAATAATTTAAGAGAAAAAAATAAGGAGATATTATTGTAGATAGAGTTATAAAGATAGAAAAGAACATATACTGAGCTACTATAAAGAAACCAAGGCTCAGATATTCAACGAAGTAGAAACCAGACTTTCGGTTAAATAATTTTGCAAAAACAGCAATTGTGAACGCATATATCAGGAGAAAAGCATTAATATGATTGGAGAAGAAATTAGATCCTCTGGTAGAGAGGGCATTAGGATTGGGCATTTTTCTGGCTCCCATAACTTCACTAAAAGTTTTTATAGGATCGAAGTCGATAAGATTTTTTATAATCAAGTAAATAGCTAATACAAGTATAAAATACCTGAAGGGGTGTGAATAAGACTTCCTTCTTCCTTTGATGTATTCTTTAACAACTTTGCCCGGACTTGTTATTAATCCACTGATTGTTCTGAAAAGTGGAGCATCAAAATCGAAGTAATGCTCCAAAACATCCCGAACTGATTCTCGAAATACTATACGGCCATTATTTGGCCTCTGTCCACAATTCGGACAAAAATTCCCCTCAAATTCAGTTCCGCAGTTTTTACAGGTTTCCATGATTTCATTATTAGGAACGACCTTCTAAAATGAAGGTCGTTCCTAATCTAGTATTAGTAAATTCAATTACTGATCTCCGAAACAAGTACACTGCAATCCTGCAGCTTCCAAGGAAATAGCATGCCAGTCAAATTCTTCTCCGTAGCTGTTTCTTTCCCACCAAAATGGGAGCCTTTTTTTAGTTTGATTTCCTACTTCATTCATAGTTGAAGCATCAAATAATCGACCATTCACCATGGTGTAGTGCACAGAATTTGTATTTCGTATGTCTTGTAAAGGATTCTTATCAAGCACTATCAGATCTGCCAACTTACCAACTTCAAGTGATCCAATGTCATCATCTAAACCGAGATAATGAGCTCCGTTTAAAGTAGCAACTCTAAGGGCTTCCATATTGGTCATTCCACCTTGGCTCATCATCCAGAGCTCCCAGTGAGCTCCAAGTCCCTGAAGCTGACCATGTGCGCCAAGGTTAACTTTTACACCGGCATCTGTTAGCAATTTAGACGATTGAGCGGTCTTGATGTGTCCGTTTTCGTATTCTTCATCCGGAATCATTGTTCTGTGTCGTGAACGTGGATCGATTACACTTCTTGGAGTGAATGTAAGGAGCTTCTTGTTTTCCCAAACATTATTCTTTTGATAGAAATAGTACTCTCCACTCATGCTGCCATAATTAACAATATGAGTTGGTGTATATCCGGTTGAACTATTACTCCACAGTTCCCGAACATCTTTATAAAGAGGAACAACCGGGATATTATGTTCAATGCCTGTATGTCCGTCCAGGATCATACTCATATTATGAAAGAAGAATGAGCCACCTTCAGGAACAACCATCATTTCAAGTTCTTTTGCTGCTTTCATAATTTGCTGACGCTGTTCTCTTCTGGGCTGATTGTAGCTCTTAACAGAAAAAGCACCAAATGCTTTGGTTCGTTTTAGAGCAAAAAGTGCATCTTCATAATTATTTACAGTTGCTTTAAATGATCCATCGGCACCGTATATAATTACACCGGTGGAATAGACTCTCGGTCCAATCATATTTCCAGCTTTTATTGCTTCAGAATGTGAGAATACCATTTCAGAATTAGAAGAAGGATCGTGCGAAGTAGTTACTCCATAAGCAAGATTAGCAAAGTATTCCCATTGTTGTTGAGGACTTAATCCCAATCTGAAATTTCCCAAGTGCCCATGTACATCCACAATTCCCGGCATAATAGTTTTTTCGGAAGCGTCGATAATTTTTGCATTATTAGGTATGGAAATATCTGCTCCAATAGCTTTGATCTTATTTCCTTCTACAACGATGGTTCCGTTTTCAATGACTTTATCCCCATTCATTGTAATAATTCGGGCATTAGTAAAAGCAATAGTACCTTCAGGAACATAAGTCTTCATTTCAAGACCGATATTAATTCCTTCTTTAGGAGGTTCTGCCAGTTCGTCCGGTGCTCCATCAACAAACTTGAAGTGATTTTTGAGATCAACATTGAAATATTCTTCTCCTAACGTCCACATAAGTTTTTTACTATCTGATGACCAGTGCATATGATAACCGCCTTCAGAAGCTACTAATGAAACCGGGATTGATTTTGTAGACGGAGATAATTCAATGGTTTTACCAGGCGAAGTCATAGGGGCTATATAGACTTTATACAAATTAGAAAATGCTATCCATTTGTTATCGGGACTTGGAACAAATTCATGCCCATAGCTGGAAGTGAAATGAGTTTTCTGATCTTCGCCATTCAGATCAATACTATTGTATGATTTATTTATAGCACCAAAGATATATCCACCACCCTGAAAGAAAATTCTGTCTCCGGAAGCACTGAATCTCGGAAATGAACCTGAATCATGAATCATTTTCGGGTCTCCACCTTGTACCGGAATTGTGTAAATTCCAGGCTCCAAGGTGTGGACAAATCCTTGTTGGCCATTGCCACTTTCTTTTCGGTATACGATTGTTTTGCCATCCGGAGAGAATGCAGGTTCTCTGTAAATTCCTTTTTCTTTGGTTATAACAGTTGGTCGCTTATAGAGATCCTTTGTCAAAAGATTTACCACATTCAAAGCACCCATATTTTCGTCACTCCAGCTTACGTACGCCAATAACTTTCCATCAGGAGAAAAAGCAGGTTCAAACTCAAAATCTGATTCTTTGGTCAACCTTTTTGGGGTACCGTTTGGCAGGGCTTTTGTCCAAAGATATCCCGCGGCACTGAAAGCTAGTGTTTTTCCATCAGGCGAAGTTCTAGCAGTTCGGATTGCTTTTGCAGTAAATTTATTTGGAGCTACTTCTTGTTTAAAGCGGGCGGCATTATAAATGGTGTGGCTTGATTCTGCTTCAAAAGGGATATTAGTTACCTTTTTTGAATCAATGTTGATCTTATTGATCTTTCCATTTGCCCAAATGATAATTTCTTTACCATTCGGCATCCAGTTGAAATTTGTATAGACACCAAATATAGCCCAGGCTTCTTGTTGATCTTTGCTCAGATTTTCATAAACAGGCCATTCTTTTCCTGATGACAGATCACGAAGATAAAGCACACTCTTTGTTCTAACTCTACGAACAAAAGCCAAATGTTTCCCATCAGGCGAGATTTGAGGGCGAGCCGCCCCACCGTTTCCACCTGTTATCGTTTCTATATCACCTTCTTTAGTATCGTAACGCCGAATAACATAGATCTGACTATTCGGATCTTTATTGTATTGAAAGAATCCACCGGGATGGTTGTCTTCACTGTAGTAGATATATCGGCCATCGGGAGAAACAGAAGGTTCGCCAATATCTTGTTGTTCATTTTTCTTTTCAACAAGTTGGATTCCGGAACCACCTGATTTATGATACATCCAGATTTCACCGGCTCCCAAAGAGCGAGAGGATGAGAAGTGTTTTTTTGCAATGATATATTCCCCATCCGGCATCCAGGTACTGTTGTTCAATAATCGAAAATTCTCTTCAGTTATCTGCATTGCATTTTTCCCATCTGTATCCATCATCCAGATATTATCGGCTCCACCTGCATCGCTGGTAAAAGAAATGTGCTTACCGTTTGGGCTGAAACGTGGTTGCACTTCAAAAGGATGGCCACCACGGAGTAATTTGGCTTTTCCTCCTTTAACGGGCAAAATGAAAATATCCCCTAATAAATCGAAGACGATGTGTTTGCCATCAGGGCTAACATCCAGATTCATCCAGGTCCCCTCCGAAGTTGTAAATGAGTGTTTGGTGGATTCTCCAAGGTCAGGATTAGCAACATCCCACTTATCCTGGGCTTGAAGTGAGACTAAAAGAGTACCAAGAAGAAAGGTAAGTATGATTCGTTTCATTGAAAATATTTTTAATTTAGATATAAGAGATAATACAATTCAGCCAACAAAAATGGCGAGTTATTTTTACGCTGTCTCAGGATGTGAAATATGGAGAAATTGTAATTTTAAAACAGTAATTAAATCCTCATCTTTACAGAGTTTTAGAAAATGAGGGTAAGAAGAAGAAATATACTCCTGGGGTTATTAGGATTGTTTTTAATGTCGCAGAGCTTTGCTCAGAAATACGATGTTAAAACGTATTCTGTAAATGAAGGTATGCCGACGGGGCAGGTTTTTGATGTAGCCTATGATGAACAAGGCTTCGTTTGGTTTGCAACAATCTCCGGTTTAGTAAAGTCTGACGGCAGAACCTTTACCCATTATGATTCCAATCATGGATTACGGGATGACTATATCTATGATGTATTTGTAGATTCTAAAAACAATTTATGGGTTTCAACTTCGGTAGGAGGAGTAGGACTATTTAAAAAAGATACGCTCATTTACACTTCGGAATTTACAAGGTTGAGCGATATTCCGGTCACATTTATTACAGAAAATAAATACGGAGATGTTTTATTTGCCACAGAAGAGGAGGGCGTTTTCAAGTTTGACTCAAAATCGAATAAGCTTGAAAGATTTGCTCCAACTAAGGGACTGGAAGATAAAACTGTTTGGCAGATCTATTTTGACTCGAAGAATAATACATGGCTGAGTACTCAAGAAGGGTTGGTAGTTTTAGATAATCAATTAAACCTTATCTATTCCTTGGATGAAGAAAACGGTTTAAATGGCTATGCTGCTTATCAAGTTTATGAAGCTGAAAATGGCGACGTATGGGTGGCTTCAAGTTATGGAGTAAATGTGATAAGCTCTGACTATCAGAACAGGAAGATATCAGAGGTGGATGGTAAGTCTCTGGGTTTTGTTTTTTCTGTCTCAGGAGATAGTGAAGGGAAAATTTGGATAGGAACTGAAGAAAATGGTCTTTATTGGCACACTGACAGAGAGGGTTTTACGCATATAACAAAGGATAATGGGCTCCAAAATAACTACATAAACAACCTCGTAAAAAGCCCAAATGGAGAAGTTTGGGTTATTACAGATGGAAATGGAGTAGTCCTATTTAAAGATTCCAGAATCAATATTTTTGATAAAGATTCGGGGCTGGGGGCTAAGGAAGTTTTCGAAATTTATAAAGAAAAGAATGGAACACTTTGGTTTACTACAGAAATGGGGCTGTCTAGCTTTAAAAATGATGAGTTCACAAACTATAAGTTTCCAGCCAACCTAGTAAACCCAATGGTATGGGAAATTGATCAACTTAAAGACGGTCATCTGCTACTATTAACAGATAATTATGAGCTTCTCAGTTTTAAGAATGGAAGATTTAATATAATTGAATTGCCTAAAGAAATTAGCGATTCATATCCAAGAGATTTATTAGTAATTGAAGATGAAATATTGATAGGAACAGAAAATGGACTTTTTAAATATGATTGGAAAAGGGTTAAATCCATACATTTAGAAAGTGAATCTGAAGATCAGGAATATATAAACACAATATACAAGGATCAGATTGGAGATATTTGGCTTGGCACGGAGGATGGAATAATTAACCTTCATAAAAATTCAATTAGAAGATATAATTCTGAAAACGGTGTTGAAGGTAAAAGTATAACTGAGATTACAGAAGATAGAATTGGCAATATATGGGTAGGCACTAATAAAGGAATTTCAGTTCTGACAGATCAAAATGATGATGAGAACTCAAAATTGGCAAGTAGCTTTAAGCTAAATGAAATGTACTTTTCGGAAACTATGTTCTTACAGTTCGATGCATTGGGCGGACTATGGCAAGGTACAAATGGTGGTTTAAATTATTATAGTTTTCATCAATGGGATGATTCTGATGAGATGAAATCTATTCACTTTCCATTAATTGAATATGGAAAAGGAATTGAATTTAATGGATCCGCGAGTGAGATCGATGAGGAAGGAAGACTTTGGTTCGGAACTTCAGATAATGGGTTAGTTACATTTAAACGACGAGAAAGTTCAGATTTTATAACAGGAGATGAACCACCGGCTATTTTTATACGATCATTAACCAATGGGGGAGAACTTGTTTATGATCAGAATTCAAAAAAAGAAACACCTTTTGAATTTTCTTACGAACAAAACAATGTAGAAATAAAGTTCACTGGAGTAGAGTTCAAGGATCCTAATCGCCTTTTATATAGATACAGATTAATCGGATTGGAAGAATCATGGAATACCGGCTACAATATTAGTCAGGCAAATTACTTCAATTTAAAACACGGTAATTATACTTTTGAAGTAGCAGTAAAATCAACCAATTCAAGATGGAGTTCTGACCCAGCAAAAATATCATTTCAAATTAATAAGCCATTTTGGAATACAATCTGGTTCTATTTAGGATTAATAATTCTAGTATTATCAACCATCGCTTTCTATATAAAAGTTAGAGTTGAAGTACTTGAGAAAAAGAAATTACAGCACTTAGTAAATGCTCAAACCAGCGACCTCCAGGAAGCATTGGATGAAAAAGAAGTGTTAATAAAAGAGATACATCACAGAGTTAAAAATAATCTGGCAGTTGTATCCGGATTACTGGAAATGCAAAGCTGGGATTTGAAAGAAGGTCAGGCTAAACAGGCTCTTGAGGAAAGTAAACTTAGAGTGCTTGCAATGTCTAAAGTGCATGAGAATTTATATCAGAATAAAGATTTAGCAAGAATTGATTTCGGTAAATTTTTAGAAGAACTGGTTGAGGGTATTGTTTCAACTTTGCATAAAACTTCTAAAAATATCACTGTTAAAACCGAAACAGATCATACTTTTGTAAATGTGAATATGGGAATTCCCTGTGGATTAATTATTAATGAATTAATCACGAATAGCTATAAACATGCTTTTAAAGATAGAGAAGAAGGTGAAATTCATATTTTTTTCCATACTTTTGAAAAACACCATCAAATTATAGTTCAAGATAATGGAGTAGGCGCGCCTGTAGAAATTTTAAACTCATCGAGTTCTGCTCTTGGCATGACTCTTATCAATTCACTTGTTACCCAACTGAATTCAGAAATAACTTATCAGTATAAAGAAGGATCTTATTTTCAGATAAATATTCCTAGAAAAGATCTACCGATTACTTAGACTTAAATTTCTTAATGAAATTTTTGGTGTAATCAGACAAAACCAATCTGCCGCTAACCTCTGCTCGTTGTTGAAGCAATTCATCCCAGTCTTGAGTTCCTTTCCATAATACATGCTTTAGATCGGTCATAGCTTCAGGGCTACTTTTTGCAAGTTGTTCAGCAAGGTCTGAAACAGCCTCATCCAGTTCTTCAGTTGTATCAAACTCTTTATTGAACAATCCTTTTTGGGTTGCCCAGGTTGAGTCGTACCATGTTGTAGCGTCTACTGCCATTGATGAAAAAGCGGATGTTCCAACTGAACGTTCTACTGCAGGACCGACAACAAAAGGACCAATTCCTAAAGCCAACTCACTGAGTTTAACCGAAGCTCCTTTTTTTGCAAAAGTGTAATCACCGGCCGATGCAATTCCAACGCCACCGCCAACGGTTTTCCCGTGAACTCGAACAATAATCAGCTTAGAAGATTGACGCATTGCATTTAAAACCAAAGCAAAGCCCATGAAAAATTGTTTCCCGGTTTCGAAATCTTCAATAGCCATTAATTCATCAAAAGAAGCGCCTGCGCAAAATGCCCCTTCTCCCGAACTTTTGATCACAATTACTTTGATGTCGGAATTTTCTCCGGCCTCATCAATAGTGGAAGCCAATTTTCTAAGAATTGCTCCGGGTAGAGAATTTCCTTTTGGATGAGAGAACTCAATGGTACCGATATTGTTATTTATAGATAATTCTACGTTACCGTCTTTTGACATATTTTTCAGGAGTTCAGGAGTTCAGGAGTTCAGGAGTTTAGAATGGATCGACCATAACTTGAAAGCATTTTACTTACTTCTTCAAGAAGTTCGTTTAGCTTTTCTGTAGAGCCATAACCCAAATCTTGTGCGAGTATAAGGTAATATCTGCATTCTTCCAATGAGCCTTGAGCAATATTCATAAATCTTGCTTTATCTTTTTGTCCTCTTTTTTTAAACCCTTCAGCGATATTTGCTGCGATGGAAACAGAAGCTCTTCGATATTGTGAAGTAAGTCCATAAAGTTCTTCTTTAGGGAAACCTTTCGAATAAGCATAGCTTTCAAGAACAAATTTATGCGCTTTCTGCCAAACTAAAAGATCTTTAAATGTTCGTGCTGGTTTCATAGATAAAAATTTTTTAAGAGTTATCTAAGTAAGACCAATTCAAAGCAATTCCTTACAAAAAAAATCAATTCTGAACTTCTGAATTCAGATTACTGATCATTAATCAAACCAAATCAATGTCCAATTTATTCTTTCTCTTCACTAAAGTTAAGATTGTGTATTCAGCAACTAAAACATCTTCCTGATTTTTCACTTCTACATCCCAGAAAACTACTCCAAAAGGAAACAGATCAACTTCTCGTTGTTGGCGAACCGTTTTTCTTTTTACAATGAGTTTAGTTTGGATTGTGTCTCCTGGAGCAACTGGTGCTAGGAATGCGAGATTCTCTAAACCATAATTTAAAAGCACGGGTCCTTCATCAGGATGAACAAACTGTCCGGCGGCAGCAGAAAGAACGAAATATCCATGAGCTACAATTTTACCGAATAATGATCTGGAAGCTGCGTCTGGATCTGTATGAGCATAAAAGTGATCACCTGAAAGGTTCGCAAAATCTTCCACATCCTGATCTTTAACTTTTCGGACATCAGAAAGCAACGATTGCCCCACTTCCAGCTCCTCGAAATACATCTGGAATGGATGTTTAGGAGCTTCCTTAGTTTCAGCACCCTTGATGTGTTGCTGAACAATATTCATTAAAGTTGTTGGTGAACCTTGTAAGGCAATTCGTTGCATATTATGAAGTACCGCTCTGGCTCCACCAAGTTCTTCGCCACCTCCGGCTCGTCCGGGACCACCGTGAACCATGTGTGGCATTGGAGAACCATGTCCCGTAGATTCGCCCGCAGAATCTTTGTTGATCACCATAAATCGTCCATGATAAGGAGCGCAACCTAAAGTAATTTCTGCTGCTATATTATCATCCGCAGTAAATAAAGAAGCAACTAGCGAACCATCTGACTTATTAGCTAATTGAATAGCTTCTTCTGTAGAATCGTAAGGCATAATGGTAGTCATCGGACCAAAGGCTTCCACCTCGTGAACTTTATCAACTGTCATAGGTTGATGACAAACCAAAACTCTTGGGCTGGTGAATGCTCCTTCATGAGTTCCATTTGAAAAAATAGTATCCGTTACATCTTCCAGAACCGCAAGTTGTTCATCAAATCGCTGAGATTGTAAACTGGAAGCTAGCGGACCCATTCGCGTTTCTTTCTGAGTTGGATCTCCGATGGTTGTTTTAGAAAGAAACTTTTTTAAAGCTTCTGAAACATCTTCAACTCGTTCTTTTGGAACAATAGTTCTACGGATAGCGGTACACTTTTGCCCGGTTTTTACGGTCATTTCCATCCCGACTTCTTTTACAAAGAGATTGAATTCTTCCATATCCGGAGTGACATCCGGACCGAGAATGCATGCATTCAATGAATCAGCTTCCATATTGAACTGAACTGAATTAGCGACAATATTAGGATGGGATTTTAGCTTTTTTCCAGTAGTTGCTGATCCTGTGAATGAAACCGAATCCTGACTATTCAGATGATCTAAAAGATCTCCTGGTTTATCTGCGGCAATAAATTGAACGCTACCTTCAGGAAGAATTTTAGATTCAATAATATCTTTAAAAACTTCGTAAGCTAGGTAAGAACCAATGGGTGAAGGCTTTATGATACATGGCTGTCCCGCCATAATTGCTGGCGCAAGTTTTTCAACCATTCCCCAAACCGGGAAATTGAATGCGTTGATGTGAACCGCAATTCCATGTTTTGGAACACAAATATGTTGCCCCACAAAAGTTCCGCCTCGGGAAAGTCGTTCAGTTCCACCTTCAACGTGGAAGGGGAGATCTGATAATTCACGACGAGCTTTACTTGAAAGCACAAACATAGATCCATATCCACCTTCAATATCAATCCAGGAATCTTTTCTTGTAGCTCCGGTATGGGAAGAAAGTTTGTAATGTTCTTCTTTTCGCTCCATCAAATAAGCGGCGAGGAATTTAATTTTAAAAGCACGTTCATGAATTGTGAGCTTTCGAAGAGCTGGTCCTCCAACGCTGCGCCCGTATTCCAGTGCTGATTTGTAATCGATATCAGCTTCTACAAGTTGAGCGATGGGTTGTTCATTTATGGCACTAATTAGATCGGTTTCTGTCCCTTCTGTTAGCCATTTGCCCTGTATGTGGCTTTGTACTTTGATATCGTTACTCATATTTCGTTTCTCGTTTCTCGTTTCTCGTTTCTCGTTTCTCGTTTCTCGTTTCTCGTTTCTCGTTGTTGGTTATTGATTTTGAGATTTTTGAACGGATTGGATAAAAAGGTTTAACTTCTTGCCAAGTTTGTCATTGAGCTCGATTAGTTCAAGATAAAGCTCTTTGTTTTTTAATGATTCAGTTTCAAATAATGAATCTAAATGATCTCGAGTTTCATCGTTTGAAGCTAAAGAAAAAATCAGAAAGCGAATATATCCTCTATTATAACTTCTTCTGCCATAGCCTTCAACAATATTGGAACGAACTGACTTTGAAGATCTTCTGATTTGGCTACCCGTTTCATAGAGTTCAAATTTAGGAAGTTTCAAACTCATATAATGAATTCTATTCGATTGTTCCCTTGCTAATTGCCATATTTCAGAATTTCTGTAGCTCATTAGCTTAAAGTTAATGAATTAAAAAGAAGAACGAGTCACGAGTTTTCTTTATTTAGTTGACCTAGTCTCTTGGGGTGACTATCACTTTCTTGAAGTTCATCAAAAGCATGTTGAAAATTTTCCATGAGCTCCATGTAGTTTTCAGAATTCTTTTGATTTTGTTCTACTTTTCTGCTTACCAAGCTCTCATTTTTGGCGGCTCTGATAAATTTATAAAACTCGAACTCTACCAACAAACCATCCTCGTCTTCAAGGTAAATCTTTCCTGTTTCATCAACAGATTTAAACTTAAAAGTTGCTTTGCCATAATTATAGTCAAACCCAACAACTTGGGCATACTTAGAATAGTCTGCACTTCTGGCTTTCATGTATCCAATAGCTTTGGCAATATTCCAACAATAAACCTGATCACTTTCTCGCCAGTGTAAAATATCCGGATACCAAGTATGAGGCGGTCTTCCTTTTTTATCGTTTTCAAAAAATCTCATTTAGTCTATTAGTTTTGGGCTTTCAGATTCAGCTAATTCTTCATAAGCTTGTTGGAAATTTTCCATCAACTCCATATAGTCTTCTGTTCCTTTTAGACGATCTTGGGCCATCCTATTAGCCAAACTTTCATTTTCAGATTTCCTTATAAATCGGTAGAATTGAAATTCAAGAATATTACCATCGTTATCTTCTACAAAAATTTTCCCATTTGAATTTACACCACTGAATTTAAAGTGAGTTTTAGCAAAACCTCCACCTTCCGGAATGTATCGATGTATTTGCGCCATTGATTTTTTATTGCTACCAAGGGCAGACATAACATTCCAGCAATAAATAGTGTCACCTTCCCGCCAGTGTAATATTTCCGGGTACCAAGTATGAGGTGGTTTTCCCTTTTTATCGTTTTTAAAAAATCCCATTTATTCTAGCGATTTTGGTTTGTCTGATTCCTGAAGTTCAGAATATGCTTTTTGAAATGAATCAATTAGTTCCATGTAATTTTTAGATTCTTTAATCTCCAATGAAATTACACGATTCTGAAAACTTATGTTTTTAGCAGCTTTTATAAACTTTCGAAACTCATATTTATTTAGATTTCCGGATTCTTTTTCTTCAATGATGATATAACCTTCGGAAGTCATGCTCTTATAAAAACCGTGTTTTTTATTTTTTTCCTCGTATGAATCTATATTAATTTCAAAAGGACCATTTAGAACAACTATCATATAGACCAGCTCATCACCTTCTTTCCAGTGCAAAACATCAGGATGGATTTTATGAGGAGGCAAGTTTTTCTTTCTGTTAAATATTCCCATTATTCTAATAATTTCGATTTATCAGATTCTTCTAATTCAATATACGCTTGCTGAAAATTATCTATAAGTTCCATGTATTCTTTGGAGTCCTTTAATTCTTGTTCTACCCATCTACTTTTTAAGCTCATGTTATTTGCTTTCTTTAAGAATTTTCCAAAAGGTATTTTTTGAAGGTGTTTAGACTCTTTATCTTCAACAATTATAAATCCATCACTTGTAAGACTTTTATAAAGGTAAGTTGTCATTGGGATAACCCCATCAATACGCATAACAACAGTTCTAAACTTATTTTTATGAGACATTTTTTGAAAATCTATGTTTTCAATTTCATCGCCTTCACGCCAGTGTAAGATTTCCGGATGAAGCTTGTGAGGAGGTGCGTTATTTATCTTGTTATCAAAAAATCCCATTAGTTATCTTTTTTTGTACCCCAAGTTTTATATTCTGATTCCTGATCTTTTCTATCCTCAGGAACTTCTCTTAACGGTTCACATTCTTTCAAGGTTTCATGTAAATTTTGAGGTAGTCGTTGGTACCAACCCGTTCCTTCTGTTTTCCATTTTAACATTTCGTCAGAAACATCTTTCACAATTTTTGCAGGATTTCCAACAACCACTTTTCGATCCGGAATCTCTGTTCCTTCTTTGATAAAAGCTAAAGCCCCGACTATACATCCGGCTCCGATTTTCACATTATCCATTACAACGGCATTCATCCCAACCAAACAATTTTTCCCGAGATGAGAACCATGAATGATAGCTCCGTGTCCGACATGTGCTCCTTCCTCTAAAACAACAGTAACTCCGGGAAACATATGAATGGTACAATTTTCCTGAACATTGCAACCATCTTCAATTATAATTTTTCCCCAATCTCCCCGAATTGCAGCTCCGGGACCTATGTACACATCTTTTCCAATAATTACATTGCCGGTTACTGCCGCAAGCGGATGGATGTAAGCACTTTCGTGTATTACGGGTTTATATCCTTTGTATGAGTAGATCGCCATACGGCTCGGTTTTTAGAGATTAAGTTATTGAGTGATTAGGTTGATTTCTTAGCTTTTTTTAGATATTGAACATATCCATTTAAGATCTTTAAACATTCCAAAATTTGTTCATTTGTATTCTTGAATTGTTCATCATTTATAAATCCTTCATCTTTAGCACACATCAAATGTTCTAATGTTTCATACAATGAGCCACGTGCAATTCTGCAAAACTGAATATTTTCTTGGTAGTGAAATCGACCAAATCCTTCTGCAATATTTGCCGGTATTGATCTTGAAGATCTAATTATCTGATCTTTTAATCTGAATTTCTCATCAGCAGGGAAATTTTTTATCAATTCAGAAATTAAAATCCTTAATTGTCTGGCAGATTTCCAAGATTCTAGCTCAGATAGTTTATACATAACGTAGACTTAATAACTCAGTAACTTAATCTCTTAAACACCAATCTTCTCCAAAATAACAGCAAAACCTTGTCCAACTCCTACGCAGAGCGTACAAAGCGCATATTTAGCGTTTTCTTTTTCATGGAGTTCTATGGTAGCCGTTTGAAGAAGTCGTTGCCCGGTCATTCCTAATGGGTGTCCAATTGCAATTGCTCCACCGTTAGGATTCAGTCTTGAATCGTTGTCTTCTAAACCTAGTTTTCTGGTAACACCAAGCGATTGACCCGCGAAAGCTTCATTTAGTTCGATAATGTCCATATCTGATAAAGAAAGTTCGGCGCGTTTAAGGGCTTTTTGAGTTGCTTCCACAGGTCCTAATCCCATAATTCTTGGCTCAATTCCCGAAACTGCGGAAGCCATAATTCGAGTTTTTGGTTTGAATCCATATTTTTCGACTGCAACACTAGAAGCAATCAATAAAGCTCCGGCTCCGTCATTTAGCCCGGAAGCATTTCCGGCGGTTACAGATCCGTCTTTACGAAAGGCAGGTCGGAGTTTTCCAAGAATTTCAGCAGTAGTATCCGGACGCATGAATTCATCATGCTCAAAAATAATAGGATCACCTTTTCCTTGAGGGATTTCCACTTTCACAATTTCTTTAGCCAATCTTCCCGAATCTCGGGCAGCTCCGGCTTTCTGTTGACTCCAAGCTGCGAACTTATCCTGATCTTCCCGAGAGATTTTATGTATTTCCACTACATTTTCGGCAGTCATTCCCATGCCATCTGTTCCATGCATATCGTGCATTTTCGGATTTACAAATCTCCATCCAAAAGTGGAATCGTGCATTTCATTGGTTCCCGAGAAAGGGGAGTTTCCTTTTCCTAAAACTATCGGGCCACGAGTCATATGTTCTACACCTCCGGTGATGAAGACGTCACCCTCACCGGCTTTTATTGCATGAAAAGCACGAATTGTTGCGCTCATTCCTGAAGCACACAATCTGTTTACCGTTTCGCCAGGAACAGAAACCGGAAGTCCGGCTAGTAACCCAGCCATTCGAGCTACATTTCTGTTATCTTCACCGGCTTGGTTTGCACAACCAAAAATTACATCCTCAACTGATTTAGGGTCTAATTCAGGATTTCTTTTTAACAGTTCTTTGATGGGAATTGCAGCAAGATCATCAGCTCTGATTGAAGAGAGCGATCCTTTTAACTTTCCAATTGGAGTTCTGATTCCGTCGATAATAAAAGCTTCGCTTTTTGACATATGATTTAAGATTTAAGACTTAAGAAAATTTTTGAATTAGTTTATATAGAATTTTTTGAATACTAATCACTTCTTCGGTTAAAGAGGCAAAATAATCTTCAGAAAGATAACCCAATTTATAGCTAATGATTAGTTGAGTTTCAATTTCTGAACAAGAACCAAAAGAGATATTTAAAAATTGTCGAAATTCTTTATCAGAGTTTCTTCCGGCTCCTTCTGATATATTTGAACTGATAGAAACTGAAGCTCTTCTTAGTTGTGAAGTAAGGCCATATAGCTCATCTTTGGGAAAGTTTTTAGTCACAGAATAAATTTGAGTGGCAAAATCCACTGCTTTATTCCATACATCAAGTTTCTTGTAATTGTGCATGTCTTAAATCTTACATCCTATATCTCAAGTCTATTTTTAATGTCTCCCAGTCCTAAAAACAGTTCCCCTAAAATCCGCAACCAAATCATCATTCTGATTGATAATCTTGACCTTGTAAACACCAATTGTTCGTCCATTTTGAATTTCTTCCGTTTCAGCGATTAACTGATCACCGACTTCTACTTTCTTGGTGTAGTTGATGTTGTTTTCTAAGGCAACTGATATTGATCCCCGGGAATTTGAAGCAAAAGCAAATGCACTATCAGCAAAAGAGAAAGTAATTCCACCATGACAGATTCCAAATCCATTCACCATTTCTTCCCGAACGGTCATCGACAATTTTACATAGCCAGGTTCGGATTCCAGGATCTCAATTCCCATCCATTGAGAAAAAGAATCCTTTTTCATCATGGACTGAATTATGTTTTTGAAGTCTTTACTCATGTTGATATTAGTCTGTCAGTAATCAGGAGTTCAGAATTCAGCAACGCTCGTGCGTAATTCTGAACTCCTGAATTCTGATCACTGATTCTGTCTAACCTTTCTTTTCAATAACGGATTTGGTCGATAACGATCTTCCTGATATTCATCATACAAAGCTGTTATTCTTCCAAGCACTTTTTCCAATCCGATTTCTTCCGCCCAGACAAGCAATCCCTTGGGATAGTTCACACCGTTTTGCATAGCAAGATCTACATCTTCAGCAGAGCCAATGTTCATAAATACAGCATCAAAGGCTTCATTGATGAGCATTACCAATATTCTGTGAAGGATTTCTTCGCCTAATTCTTTGTCTTTATTCGGATCAGAGTTTTTAGCATCTTCTCCGTAATTATAAAAACCTTTACCGGATTTTCTGCCTAGCCAACCGGCTTCAACCAGTCGCTTTTGGGTAAAAGAAGGTTTAAATCTCGGATCGTAATAAAACTCTTTGAATACACTTGATGTCACTTCGTAATTCACATCATGTCCGATCAGGTCCATGAGTTCAAACGGTCCCATTCTAAACCCGCCTAATTCTTTCATCGCCCAGTCGATAGTTGGAACGTCAGCGACTCCTTCTTCCAAAATTCGAAGTGCTTCCGAATAAAAAGGACGGGCTACACGGTTTACAATAAATCCCGGAGTGTCTTTTGCCATTACAGTGATCTTGCCCCAATCAGAGATAAATTCTTTGGTAGATTGAGCCAGTTCAGTATCTGTTGCCACACTTGGAATAATTTCAACCAATTGCATCAGCGGAGCAGGATTGAAAAAATGAACGCCTAAAAATCGTTCCGGTTTTTTTAGTGCTGATGAGATCGATGCAATGGAAAGGGAAGAAGTATTTGAAGCAAGTACACAATCTTTAGATACAATTCCTTCTAATCTTTGGAATGCATCTTTCTTGATATCTATGTTTTCTACGATGGCTTCAATTACGAACCCGCATTTCCCAAACTTAGTGATATCATCCACGAAATGAATGCGAGATAAAATCCCGTCCACTTTCTCCTGACTCATTCTACCTTTTTCGACTTGTCGATTCAGAATTTTTTCTAAACCTGCTTTGGCTTTCGGAAGCTGTTCAGCATAAGCGTCATATAGAAATACCTCATGCCCATTTGAAGACGCAATTTGTGCAATTCCAGCACCCATTGTTCCGGCACCAATAATTCCTATGACTGTATCTTTATTTAAAATATTACTCATGTTTATTAATGCGAAATTTGATTTCCAATTTTTCCTAAATGTGTATTCTGAAAGCTGTCAAAATGCTTTAATCCATATCCGAAAATGCGATCAAAAGCAGAGTGTCCGAAATAAACAACTCCTATTCCTAACAACCATTCGAGATTAGTAAAATAACCAATCAAGCCACACAATAGCCAAATACCTTTGTGATGAAAGATATTATAAAATATTGACCCGATTTTGGGACTTGCTGCATATCCCAGAAAAGAAATATCGGGAGTAAAAAAGAAACCGGCATAAAAGTACCAAGGAAGATTGGTAAAAAAAGGGAACAAGAAGATGGTTAACACAAAAAGAGCAACTTCTTCAAGAATCAGAATGTATTTCATTAGCCTATTTTTGATTAATCCTCTTTTTTTATCAAGTATAAAGTAAGAAATCTGTGCTGGAATATGATCCCGAAATTGTAAAGTTAAAATAAATTTGATATCATAATGATATCAGTTAACAAATAAGAGAAGTATGCCTGATGTACTTATACGAAATATCGATGAAAAAACGCTTAAAAATCTTAAAAAAAGAGCAGAGAACAATAATCGTTCTTTACAAGCAGAGCTTAAAACCATATTAGAAATGCATGGGAGTGTAGATTTTGAACAAACTAAAATATTTATGAGAGAGTCTATTGAAAAGTATAAAGCTGAAGGTAGAGTTTTTTCTGATAGCGTAGATTTAATCAGGGAAGACCGTGATAGATAAACCTCTGATTATTGATGCTTCAGTAGCAATAAAGTGGGTTCTTAATGAAAATGGAACCGATCAAGCTTCAGATTTATTAAATAATATTACAGAATTCTTTGAACCGGAAATATTTGATATTGAAATTTCTGCTATCCTTACTAAAAGAGTTCGAATGAAAGAGCTTGGCTACGATGAGGCTATTACTAAGAAATCTTACTTTACAAAACTGCCTTACTTTAAAATTCCACTTAATCAGATTGAGGAAAAAGCTTTTGATGTAGCTTCTAAGTTTAGCTTTTCCTATTACGATGGATTGTATTTGGCATCGGCACTAGCTTATGAAGGCAGATTGATAACCGCAGATTTTCGACTTTACAACGGGCTACAAAATACCCCATTCAAAAATCTTGTTGAAAAGCTTGAATACTAATTCTAAAAAATTACTTCCCTTTAAATTCAGGCTTTCTCTTTCCCAAAAAAGCAGCAACTCCTTCATTATAATCTTCGGTACTTCCTGCCTCAGCTTGTAGATCTGCTTCCAGATTTAATTGTGTTTCAAGATCATTATTAAGACCTGCATTAAATCCTTTTTTTGTGAGTCCATATCCGCGAGTAGGCATTTTTGCAAATTTCTTGCAAAGAGCCATGGCTTCTTTCATTAATTCATCCGCCGGAACTGATTTAAAGATCATTCCCATTTCAACAGCCTCAGGAGATTTGACAGGTCGGCCGGTAAAGGTGAGCTCGGTTGCTCTTGCCAACCCGACTAGCCTTGGTAAAATATAAGTTCCGCCGCTATCAGGTATTAATCCAATATTCGAGAACGATTGAATGAATTTAGCTTCTTCCGCTGCAAATACCATATCACAAGCCAAAGCGATGTTAGCTCCGGCTCCGGCAGCTGTTCCATTAACTGCACAAACAACTGGTTTTTCTAATGTTCTGATTGCTCGAATAATCGGGTTATATGTATGATGGACAACTTCGCCCAATTCTCTATCAGGATCTTTCGCTATCTCAGTTACTTCTTTAAGATCTTGTCCCGCACAAAAAGCTTTTCCATTTGCTGTTAAAAGAACACACCGGATTTCATCATTAGACTCAGCTTCTTTGAATGCAGCTTGTACTTCTTCTGCCATTCCGTAATTGAAGCTGTTCAATACATCAGGTCGGTTTAATACTATCGTAAGAACACCTTCTTCTAACTTGGTTTCAATAAACTGTGGACTCATTTTATAGGCTGAATTGGTTGTGCTAGTAAATAATTATTCTGTATTGAATGGGAGTAAGAACTGAAATCCATCGGTTCATAAGCTCTGAAATCAAAAGGAGCGACTGCGTTGAATTGATCAATGGCTGAGCTAAATTTTAGTCCTTGAAGTAAATATCCGGCTCCTTTTAAAAAATGATTTACTTTTAACGATTGAGAGGGAACCCTTAAGACAATGGAATTACTAGAGTTTTCAATATAGTTGAAGGAGATTGGTTTAAGTGCTGGTACTTCCCATTTCGTTTGGGTTGAATCCTGAGCTGAAACTGATGAAGTAATCAGAAACAAAAAAGTAAAAGAAATCAGAGTTTTCATATACATTTAAAATGTTCAAAGGGTTGGTGACAAGAATTACAAAAATATTGAGATTTGCAAGCGGTAGAGCCAAACTGACTTTGTAATTCAGTTTCAAAAGAATCGCAAAAAGGACAGGGTACAATCTTAGTTCCTGATAAACTCTTTAAGAAATCATTATCTGCGACTGTCTTTTCAGGCGGAGCAATGCCGTAATCTTTGAGTTTAGCTTTGGCTTCTTCTGTCATCCAGTCGGTAGTCCACGCTTCCGAGAAATCTAGTTTTACTTCAAAGTTTTCTATGTTTTTCTCTTCCAGCTTTTCCCTCACCATTTTCTCAATGGCATTCATGGCCGGGCAGCCGGAATAGGTTGGAGTAATTCTTACCAGAACTTTGCCTTGCTCATCAATGTCTACACCTCGGGCTATTCCCATCTCAATAATATTGAGCACAGGAATTTCAGGATCAGTTACCTCGCGGATAAATTCCCAAATCTGCTCTTCGGTATGTAGGGTTTTCGTTTTCAATACTATTCTTACTTCCAATCAGCGTCAGGATGAGAACGTCTTAAAAACTGCATTTGAGCTAACATAGGTCCCAAATGTTCTGTGTGCATTCCATTTCGGCTTCCGGTCATCATAAATTGATTCCAATCAGGAACAGTTAAAGTTGCTTCAGTTAATGTGTCTTCAACTAGTTTTTTCCATTCATCTTTAAATGATAAAAGATCAGCTCCATTTCCTTCTGCTAGCATCATTTCATCAACACCATCAATGAAAAATAATTCTCCTACATACATCCAGAGTTCATCGAAAGCTTCTTGCATTCGTTTTTTACTTTCCTCAGTTCCGTCACCAAGTTTAAGTACCCAATCTCTGGAATGTCTTAAATGATATTTGATCTCTTTCAGGTGTTTGTTGATCATTCCCGCGAATTGCTCATCTTTGGAATCTTTCAATTTTTCATACTGAAAATAACTGAATGAACTAAATATAAACTGACGAGCAATAGTAAATGCAAAATCTCCTTTTGGTAATTCGCATAATTGAAGATTGGTGAAATCGTAATCATCTCTGAAGTAAGCAAAATGATCTTCATCATTTCCTTCACCCTCAACTTCTGCAGCATAAGCGTAAAGAGAAGAAGCGTGTCCGATAAGATCAAGTGCCATATTTGCCAGAGCAAGGTCTTCTTCCAAAACTGGTCCATGCCCGCACCATTCTGACATCCTTTGTCCAAGAATAAGCCGGTCATCAGCTAGTCTTAATAAGTAAGTAACTTTCGATTCTTTCAGAGATAATTCTTTTGTTGTACTCATGTGATAGTTGTTGGTTATTAGTGATTTGGGTTTACCAATTCGCCAATAACAATTAACAAATTACTTTCTTTTTTTGACGGCTCTAGGAACACTATAAAATTGCGGATGTCTATATGGCTTATCAGAAGCGGGATCAAAAAATGAACCCATATCTTCCGGCGTAGAAGCTGTGATCTGATTAGAGGGAACCACCCAGATTCCAATTCCTTCATTTCTTCGGGCATAAACATCCCGGGCATTTTGCAAAGCATTTTCAGCATCAGAAGCGTGTAAACTTCCGGCGTGCTCGTAAGGTTTACCATTTTTAGGCTGATAAAAAACCTCCCACAGAGGCCAATCTTTTTCGTTATTTTCGCTCATTAATTCTGATTTTGTCATTTTGAGCGGATGCGAGAAATCTAAAAATATTTATTAAAGCTTACTTTAGATTTCTCAGTCGACAAGCTCCTTCGAAATGACAATTCTATGTTTAAATTTATTTATGAAGCCTTTTCACGGCTTAATTTTTTCTTTCTGGCGTAAGCTTGTGCTGCTTCCCGAACCCATACGCCATCTTCATGCGCTTTTCTTCGCGATTTAATGCGCTCACGATTCATGACTCCATTTCCTTTTACCACATCCCAAAACTCATCCCACGGAATTTCACCGAATTCCCAGTGCCCCGTTTCATCATTGAATTTCAAATCAGGATCGGGAAGCGTTAAATCTACAGCTTCAGCTTCCATTACTACACGATCAACAAAATGCTGACGAAGTTCATCATTCGTATTCAGTTTAACTTGCCATTTAAGCAATTCAGCACTGTTTGGAGAATTAGAATCATTTGGACCAAACATCATCAAAGTTGGCCACCAAAAACGATCAACGGCATTCTGTACCATTTTGCGTTGCTCAGGAGTTCCTGCAGCAAGTTTAGCAACCATTTCATAGCCTTGTTTTTTGTGGAAGCTTTCTTCCTTGCAAATTCTCAGATTTGCACGAGCATATGGCCCATAGCTGGATTGCGCAAGCTTAGTCTGATTTACAATAGCTGCTCCATCCACTAACCAGCCAATTACACAAACATCAGCATAACTAAGCGTTGGGTAATTAAAAATGCTGGAATATTTAGCGCTACCGTATAAATATTGATCAATAAGTTCGCTTCTTCTAACACCAAGTGTTTCAATAGCACTGTATAAATAAAGACCATGACCGGCTTCATCCTGAACCTTAGCTAAAAGCACTAATTTTCTTTTTAATGAAGGTGCTCTCGATATCCAATTTCCTTCAGGAAGCATACCCACAATTTCGGAATGTGCATGTTGACTTCCCATTCGAACGATCTGATCTCTGTAACGCTCTGGCATCCAATCCTTAGGTTCAATTTTTTCTCCCGCGTCAATTCGGGCTTGAAAGTCATCTAATTGCTGTTGTGTTTCCATGGTGTAAGCGCTTTTTTAGTTCAGTAGCATAACATGCTTTAAAAGAATTACATTCCTAAGAATATAATAAAAGCAGACTATTGATTTTTGTTTATTCATTTCCTTTTATACTTTTATAGAGTAAAATAAATAAACATCAATTCTAAGTTTAGATATCCGGAGATATAATGGATCAAAAATGACGTGCCTGGCAACAACAATAATTCTACTCAAGTAGTATAATTATCTATTTAGATGCTAAAAGCAGTCATTAATTTTTCAATAAACGGGTAATAATAGTAGTTGGGTAGACCAGAAATTTCATTCAAGAGCTACAGCAACTAATTTTTGCAGTACTGTTGAATGCCAACCTGAACAGTTTGTAAAGAGATAACAATGAAAGATCAAGACAACGTACTAGAAAGAACAGTAGAAGAAGAATTTGATGATCATCTTGGTTTGCAAGATGTAGATTATGTAGAACATTATGTAAGCAATGCCAAGCAAACAGCGCATTATTACATCACAACTTTTGGATTCCAGCTTAAAGCTTATTCCGGATTAGAAACCGGAGTTCGAGATCGTTCTTCCTATTATTTGGAGCAAGGTAATATTCGGTTTGTGATCACAGCTCCGCTAAGTAGTAAGTCACCCATTTCAGAATTTGTGCATAAACATGGCGATGGAATCAGAGATATTGCCATGCACGTGGAAAATGTGGATCGAGCGTTTAAAGAAAGCGTGAAAAGAGGAGCAGTTGTTGTAGAGGAACCGCATTCTATTTCTGATGAAAACGGCACCATTCGAAAAGCAGCTATCAAAACGTATGGTGATGTAATTCATTCTTTTATAAACCGAAGTGAATACGATGGCATTTTCTTTCCGAAATTTTCAGCCAAAAAAGGGCTGATTGATACTGATCCGGTTGGGGTACAGTTTGTAGATCACTGTGTAGGAAATGTAGAATTGGGTGAAATGGACACCTGGGTAGCTTTTTACAGAGATGTGCTGGGTTTTACTCAGTATTTAAGTTTTGATGACAAAGATATTTCTACCGAATACACCGCATTAATGAGTAAGGTTATGGCCGGTGGACGTGGAATGATTAAATTTCCGATCAATGAGCCAGCTGATGGAGTTAAAAAATCTCAAATTGAAGAATATCTGGACTTCTTTGAAGGACCGGGTGTTCAGCACGTCGCTTTACTTACTGCGGATATTATAGATACAGTAACCAAACTTCGGGACAGAGGAGTGGACTTTCTGAAAGTACCAACCACTTACTACGAAGAGCTGGAGGAAAGAGTGGGCAAGATCGATGAACCGATTGATGTATTAGCGGACCTTGGAATTTTAGTAGATCGCGATGATGAAGGTTATCTGCTTCAGATCTTTACGAAACCGGTTGTAGATCGCCCGACCTTATTTTATGAGATCATTCAGCGAAAAGGAGCTCGTGGATTCGGAAAAGGAAACTTCAAAGCTCTTTTCGAGGCCATAGAACGTGAACAGGAACTAAGAGGGAATCTCTAAACGAATTATTAATTATGGATTATGAATTTTGAATGGTAGTTAATTCGAAATTCATAATTAAACATTCAAAATTGAGCCATGTATTACCACGCATTAGGAACTATCCCGCATAAACGTCATACGGTTTTTCGCAGACCGGACGGAGAATTATTTACCGAAGAGCTTTTCGGAGCTGAAGGCTTTCACGGCAACAGTTCGTTGTTGTATCACTATCACATGCCGACCAGAGTTACTAAGATCGAACAAGGAGCAAAGATCGAAGTTAAAGCGGCGGACGATCAAACGCTTCGTCATCGTCATTTGAAGACCAAAGATATTCCAACGGGTGGAGATGCCATTACCGGACGTAAAGTGCTGATGTTCAATAATGATCTTCAGATTGGAGTTATGCGTCCAACCGATGCAATGAATTATTTCTACCGCAATGGAGAGCATGATGAATTGTTATTCATTCATGAAGGAACGGGACACCTACAAACCAATTTTGGGCGACTGGATTTCGGATACGGAGATTACATTTATATTCCTCGGGGAACGACTTATCAAATGAATTTTGATACGGACAAGAACCGTGTGCTGACCGTAGATTCTACAGGACCGATTGACTTCCCAAAACGATATTTATCGGAAATGGGGCAGTTCATGGAAAACTCACCATTTTGCGAACGTGATTTCAGACTTCCGCAAGAGCAACTATTTTTTGAAGAAAAGGGAGAGTTTGAAGTTCGGATCAAGAAAGGCGGAAGAATGCATCATTACACTTTTGATCATCATCCGCTGGATGTAGTAGGCTGGGATGGATATTTGTATCCGTGGATCTTCAATATCAAAGATTTTGAGCCGATTACGGGACGAGTTCACCAACCACCACCGGTGCACCAGACGTTCCGTGGACACAATTATGTAGTGTGCAGTTTTTGTCCTAGAAAATTCGATTATCATCCTGATGCCATTCCGGCGCCATATAATCACTCCAATGTAGATTCAGATGAGATGTTGTATTACGTAGAAGGTGATTTCATGAGCCGAAAAGGAATGGATTATGCCAGCATTACGCTTCATCCGGGAGGAATTCCGCACGGACCGCATCCCGGTAAAGCAGAAGCCAGCATCGGCGCTGAAGAAACCGATGAATATGCTGTGATGATTGATACCTTCAAGCCTATGTATGTCACCGAAGAAGCGATGAGATTAGACGATCCAAGTTATCCGTATTCGTGGTTGGAGGGTTAGGAACGCATTTTTTTGTAAAAACGAGTTAAAAAAAGTGAGATAATTGATATTGTTATAATTGATCATATAATTATATATGTTAATTATAATACACTTATATAGATATGAAATATTTAAAAAATCCAATTCTATTAATCACTTCTTTTTTTGTGATTGCAACAGTTGCATATGCTTCATTTTATACAACAAGTAATAATAATAACCTTACAGAAGAGGATTACGCGTTAATAAACGATTACTCTAGTACAGCTTTTCAAGAAGTTTCACCGGCGGATTTTTCAATGAGTGAAAATGAATTATTAGATTTTATGAGAGTTCC
Source organism: Balneola sp. (assembly GCA_965216175.1). Lineage (GTDB taxonomy): Bacteria > Bacteroidota > Rhodothermia > Balneolales > Balneolaceae > Balneola. The sequence continues at coordinate 2,559,665 of OZ244140.1, read as the reverse complement.
TAACGAAAAAAGAGAAGTCTATGATTTCAATTTTTACAAACTGGATTACAAAGGGCTTAAAGAGTTACATGTTAAAGGAAATGCTGAAGGTAAAAGTTGCTATGCTCTTGCTTTGGTAAATATAGATTCTTTTCTTGACAACACTCAAAGTGCTTCTTTTATAAATTTTTTCCAAAGCACTATTCCAAGTGAATCACATTCATGTGAGGGTGACCCTTGTGAAAGTTGTGAGTTTGAAAGAAATCAAGATGATGAAATAACTGGATGTGATTGCAGTTATCTTGGAGGTCATTGTAATCACACTGTTACGTCAGGTTAAATTTGAAAATAATGAAATGCAAAAGGGAAAAAATAGCAGCGGTAATACTGTTGCTATTTTTTATCTTTAACTGTGGTTTAGAGGATATAGGGAGTTACAATCAAAACCCTTTTCGAGATTTTGATGCAAGAGTAAAATTGATTGAAAGAAATTTAGGTAATCAACAAGATTCTACTTTTAATCGTAATTTTGAAGTAATAGAAAATAGTTTCCTAACAGGCGAATCTTTTGATCTCGTGCAAATTAATAATGATATGGGATTGATTTTCTCACAAACTGATCAAAAGATCATAAAAATATCAAGGAGAAAAGATAATTATACTTCAGAAATAATAGCAGAGTCAGGAAGAGGACCAGATCAAATTGATAATGGTATTAGATTAATTAAATCAAATGGCAAGGTATTGCTTATACAGAGAAATAGGATTAGCGAAGTAACTGATGTTTATGGGAATATCGGATTAGAAGCTATAAGAAACATGCCCATCTACTTGAACTTTTATTCGGATAGAAAGTCACAGGATAGCCTGATAATAAATACTTATAGCTTCCGAAATGAAACTACATTTAGAGTGATTAATTCTAGCTTTAAGAATCAAGGTTATAAAGGAGGAAAAACAGTTAACAAAAATGAAGATGTCAACAAAATTTTTAATTTTAATCTGGTGTCTTCTAATGGGTCTAATAGCTACTATCTTCAGGCATTTCTGTTTTTACCATATATTGGTGTTTTTGATAGTGATTTGAATCTTTTATCTATTCTTAAATTTGATAGCTTTCAAACAATAAAATTAGATGAAGATGATTTAGAGGTAGGAGATGTAAGTATGATTGATACTAAATTACATACTGTACTTGCAGGACTCCATCCTTTTGGAGATGATAAGTATTGGATCATATATGAGGATCGATATTATACAGAATCAAATAAAAATGATTTTAATAAAAGAAGAATTAACAAAACTTTTCATTATTACGAAATTGATAAAGATTTAGAAACAATTTATAAAGGAGAAAGTAAAAATTACTTAGTTCCATTTAATGACATATATGTTTCAGTAAGGAATGGTTCTCTAATCTATTTTTAGTAAGTTGATTTAACAGAGAATATTGAAAGTTTCATTCCTTCCTACCGATATTGTTTCGGTACTCTAAAACCGACTTTAGAAATACATATCTAGCTGTCATCCCTGTAGATGTCAGATAATTCGTTGACAAAATTAACTAGTTATATTTTGTTATGCGAAGAACAACCAACGACATGGTTCCGATAAAGTTTCTAGAATAATTCAAAAATATAAGTTAGATATCTTACCTGATGAATTCGAGTAGTAACAATTGGTACTAAATATGAATCAATCTTTTCGAAAGATATTTTAAGTCTTTAGCGGCAGCGGTGACTTAAAATTGAAAGTTCAGGAAGTCTCTGACTTCCATTAAGCTGAGAAATTATCAAATTTAGCAGGACTAAAGTCCTTGCTAACTTATGTTGGAGGCTTTTCTATTGGTTAAGATTTGAATAATAGTTTTCCTGTCACGTTCCTGTTTCGATTTCTAAAACGACCTTAGAATTACGAACGAAATAGTGAGTTTGAATTTGAGCGTTTCCGAAGGAAGAATAATTCCTTCTGGCTAGAATTAATTTAGCTGTATCGTTAGAAAGTAGACCTTTGGAATTATTCAGCGAAAGTTCAATGAACTCGTTCGTAATTCTTAGTCTTGATCTTTTGTTACTTTTGCATCAAGGCAAAAGTCAGACCTAAGCAGTCACCCTGAGCGGCCCAAATCTATCAAAGGTTTAGAGATCAACACGCCGAAGGGTCTCAAATCCCTGGTTGGAATTGGAATTAAAACCATATTTCTGTATTGTTAGTAGCTTAAGTTGCTTATAAACAAAAACAAATGAATTTTAGACTACTATTAATTTTTCTATGTGTAACATTAAGTTGTGGATTATTTAATTCAGATTCCGAATTAGAAAAATACCATCCGAATAGGTTTAAGAGTGTTCCAAACGATGCCCCTTTTAAGATTGTATTAGGTATGAAGGAAATAAGATCAGGTAATGTAACATTACAACTCAAGATCACAAATGTTACATTGGAAAGGATTGGTTTAAATATGGGAGGGGGAGCAAATGACTATATTTTTCGTGAATTTTATATTACGGACGTAGATACTTCTATTATCTGGCAGTCTTATAAATCTAATACATATGCGTTAGCGACTGCAAGTCTTATTTTAGAAGCGAATGAAACTATAATCCTCGAAGAAGAATGGGAGTTAGTAAAAAATGATGGGGATAAATTAAATTCAGGTGATTTCTTATTATTTGGAGGCTTAGTGGATGTAGATCAAGAAGAAGTTGTTGATTTACAAGATACGACTGTTGTAGGGGGGGAAGTTGTAAGAGAGTTTGGAAACGTTGGCATTGGTAGATCTCCTTATCAATTCTCTATTGATTAACTATCCAATAAGCTAAGAAGTTATCAAAATTAGCAGGACTAAAGTCCTTGCTAGCTTATGTTCGAGTTTTTCATTCTAATTGGACTTCACTAATAATTTAGCTGTCACCTTGAGCGGCCCAAATCTATCAAAGGTTTAGAGATCAATACGCCGAAGGGTCTCAAATCACTGGTTGGAATTGGAATTAAAACCATATTTCTGTATTGTTAGTAGCTTAAGTTCCTTATAAACAAAAACAAATGAATTTTAGACTACTATTAATTTTTCTATGTGTAACATTAAGTTGTGGTTTATTTGATACGGATTCAGAAATAGACAGATACAATCCGGACCGGTATCCAAACCTTCCTAACGATGCTCCTTTTAAGATTGCTTTAGATGTCAAGAATATAGAATCAGATACAGTAATTTTACAGCTCAAGATTTCTAATATTACATCGGAAAAGATAGGTTTGAAAATGGGAGGTACATATAACTATTTATTTCGTGAATTCTTTATTTCGTCTAAAGATACAGCTATAATATGGCGATTTCATAATTCGGATATTTATGCTCTTGCTGAAGAGAGTGTTATTATTGACTCTAATCAAACGATAACTCTCGAAGAAGAATGGGAGTTAGTAAATAATGACGGGGATAAGTTAAATTCAGGTAATTTCTTATTATTTGGAGGATTATCTGGAGTATATCAAGAAGAAGTAATTGATTTACAAGATACCACTGTTGTAGGGGGGGAAGTTGTAAGAGAGTTTGGAAACGTTGGCATTGGTAGATCTCCTTATCAATTCTCTATTGATTAACTATCCATTAAGTAGAAATTTTCTTCTTTAAGTCGTTGTTTCTTTTAATTATGTACTTTTACATCAAGTCAGAAATGAAGAAGAGAATCGGTTCATTATTTGTGAAGATCCTTCGGAAGTATCCTCAGGATGACAGCTAGATTTATATTTTTGTCATTTCGAAGGAGCTTGTCGACTGAGAAATCTAAAGGTCAGCACTAGGAACTATTTCTAGATTTCTCACATCCATTCGAAATGACAAAGTCGTGATAGCGGTGATTTAAATTAAAAGTTCAGGAAGTCTCTGACTTCCATTAAGCTACGGAGTAAACCTACCTTCGGCAGACAGGTTCCTTGCTGGCTAACTGGACAAGATTTGAATCATTTATTGTAATTTCCTCAAGTACACAAGCCGAGGACTTTAGTCCGCCTTTAAGAGGAGAACCTTTTGCGAGGAGTAAAATTCTCACTAAGGCGAAGAAAGCAATCTCTTTTAACTAGCTATAATATGGAGATTGCGTCAGGATTTGCTCTGCTGAATCCCTCGCAAATGGACGCATGTACACAAAAAGATTATAAAAAAAGTCAATGTTCCGTGTTCATATTGGATGTTCAAGGTTCTTTTCCCATCTTCAGGCGTTCAATTCAAAAAAATACATCATGAGAAAGATTCTAACACTTCATTATTCGATATTCCTTGTTGGATATTCAATATTCGCCACGAATGTGGCTTCTGCACAAACCCATAATCAGTACGAAATTTCCTTCGAAAACGCCGTTCATCATGAAGCAGAAATATCGATCACTTTTCCCAATATTGAGAATAAAGTGCTGGAAGTAAGAATGAGTAGAACCTCTCCGGGGAGATATGCACTTCATGAATTTGCCAAGAATGTATACAAAGTGAAGGCTGTGGACGGGATGGGGAATGAATTGGAAATCACCCGACCAAATCCGCATCAATGGAACATAAGTGGACATGATGGCACGGTGAAATTTTCGTATACGCTGTATGCAAATCGTGGCGGTGGAACTTACACAGGAATTGACGAAACACACGCACATATGAATATGCCGGCGACTTTCGCATGGGCAAGAGATTATGAATACCGTCCGATCCACATCACCTTCAACAAAAGAGACGACCTGAATTGGAAAGTGGCTACTCAGCTAAAACATGTGGAAGGGGATACCTATTACGCTAAAGACCTTCAGTATTTTTTAGACAGTCCGACTGAAATTGCAGACCAGCATTTCAGGGAAGAAAAAGTAGATGGACAGAATATCAGATTGGCACTTCACACTCCGGCATCAGATAAAGAAGTAGATGAATATTTCGCAAAAGTGATGGCAATCGTAAAAGCACAGGCTGAAATCTATGGTGAATATCCTGAGTTTGATTACGGCGAGTACACGTTTTTATCCTGCTACATGCCGAACGCAAGTGGCGATGGAATGGAGCATAGAAATTCTACGTATGTGGTGAGTTCTAAGCCATTAGATAGACCTTTGGGTGAAACCAGTATCGGAACAATTTCCCATGAATTTTTTCATGCTTGGAATGTAGAGCGAATTCGTCCGGCAAGTCTGGAACCTTTCGATTTTGAAGAAGCGAATATGAGTGGTGAGTTGTGGTTTGCTGAAGGATTTACAAGCTATTATACCGGATTGACGCTTGCCAGAGCTGACATCAGAACTCCGAAACAGTATGTGGAAGGTTTGGACGGTGGACTGAATTATGTGATTAATACACCCGGAAGAAACTACTTTAATCCGATTGAAATGAGCTATCAGGCTCCGTTTGTAGATGCGGCACGTTCGGTAGATCCGGTGAATCGCTCCAATACATTTGTGTCATACTACACGTATGGAAGCGTGCTTGGATTGGGACTAGATCTTTCCCTCAGAACGCTAGATAAGGGCTTAAACCTCGATGATTTTATGAAGCAGGTTTGGATGAAATACGGCAAGACAGAAGTTCCATACACCGTTAAGGATTTGCAAGTTGAGTTAGCTGAATATGCAGGTGATGTATTCGCCAATAACTACTTCATCAATTATATCTTCGACAGCAAACTCCCTGATTATAAGTCTCTATTCACAAAAGTAGGAGTGAAGCTTGAATTAGCTGAACCGAATAAAGCCAGTCTTGGAGAAAACATCAGAAAAAGAGATGATGAATGGAAAATGACGGGCAATGCGACGGTTGGAAGTCCGGTTTATAAAGCAGGAATTGAATCTGAAGATGTGTTTATTTCAATAGCCGGAACTAATCTCAGCTCAGTAGAAAATGTGGATGATATTTTAGCTAATCATAAGCCCGGTGATGTGATCAAAGTAGTAATTGAACGTTGGGGCAAAAGCATGACTTTCGAAGTAAAACTGGAAGCTTCAAAAAGACTCCAAACTACTATCGATGAAAATGCAGGAAGAAAAGAGGTGGAAAGAAGAAATGTGTGGTTGGGGATTAAGAAGTGACAGAGTTTGGGAAGTTGCAGAGAGACAAAGTTGCAAACTGGAGGAATGACTTATTGAAGATGTTTTTTTAGCGGGATGTGAACGCCCCACTCGTTAAAAGTTTGGTTCATTTCAGACCTTATACAAGGAGATCCTTCAGGATCGGTTTATAGGATGAGATTATCCCAAATACTCAATTTCTTTTTGAGAAGTAATTTCTTGGAGATAAGATTTTAGATTTTTTATCTGCTCTTTGGTGTGGAGAGGTAGCTTTATCTTCTCAGAGGAGCCGATGTTGTTTTTTATGGAAAGTTGATGTCTATCAACATGGATGCTGGAAATCTTGTCCCAGCTTATCTCTTTTCTCTCTCCCCAATGAAAAGCATAATTTTTAAGATAGATACCTGTTTCGTTGAAGTAGAGTTCAGGCAGTTTTGCAAAACCCGGAAAAAAAGCAAAGACTAGACTATTAACAGTTAAAATAAACGTACTCATCCAGTCAATAGGTTCACCTGATTTATAAACAAACAATGTAACTCCGATAGTATATCCTAGAAGAATAAATCCTAAAGCATGAATAGCTTTCATCCAAATGGTGGAGGTATCTATTTTAAATTCAAACTGTTCCATAGTTTTCTAATTTTTCTAAATAAAATACTTTCTGAGTTTAGAAGCAATAGTTTGAAGTATTTATATCATCTATAAACAACGCTTCTGACATTTCGACCAGAGGGAGAAATCTAAAGATATCAGTATTAGATTCGGAATATCTTAGATTTCTCGGTCTTTCGAGCTGAGCTCTCATTCAACTCGAAAAGAAAGGCATTCTCATCAAAATAATCAGTTGAATGCAGAATTCAATCAACGAAAATCACACTCATCAGGGAAATCAGCGATCAAAATCTGTGATAATAAAAAAGAAGCCCCTTATCCGGAGGCTTCTCTTATTGTTAGCAATCTATAGCCGTCTCACAAAAAGCGAGCAGCAACTATAATCCAGTAAAAATCTTTGATTCCTGAAAAGACCTTTCCCAAGGCGATTCAATGAATCAGCTACAAAATATTAGTCCATAATCTTGCGCAAAAATGCGGGCTGATCAGAGTCTTCTTTCGGAATTCGTTCTGTTCTGCTTTGGAACGGAGCGATGTTATCCCTACTGCGTGTAGTTTCCTTTTCTTCAGCACGATAATTTTCTTCTTCCTGCTCAGTTTCTTGCTCTTCATGTCGAACAGAAAGGTCACGGCGCAGGTAAGAAGGAGTATCCAGTTTCTTTAGATTTCCTTCACCTTTGTAGTAATCACTTGGAGTGCGAGCAATTCTGCTTGGGGCGCCCTGAGGTTTTACTTGCTGATTATTCAATGCATTTTCAGCAGCGGTGTTTAACGCTGAAGTTGCTTTAGGAGCTACTTTTGCTGTAGTACGATCTTCTGAAAGATCAAAACCGGTAGCAATTACTGTAACTCTGATCTCATCCGTGAACGTTTCATCCAGAACAGTACCAAGTATGATCTCTGCATTATCGCCGGCTTCTTGTTGAACAATGCTGGTTGCAGTAGTTGTTTCACGCATCCCAAGAGCAGATCCCGCACTAATATTAACGAGAACGCTACGAGCTCCGCGAATACTCACTCCATCTAGAAGAGGAGAATTAATAGCAGAACGTGCAGCAATTTCAGCTCTGTCAGGGCCTTCCGCTGTGGAGGATCCCATAATTGCAGCTCCACCATCAGTCATGGTAGTTCTAACATCCGCGAAATCAAGATTGATTAAGCCGGGCATTAGAATCAGGTCGCTGATACCGCGTGTTGCGTTGTACAAAACTTCGTTTGCAAGAGCGAAAGCGTCCATTAATGTGGTATTTTCATCGGCTATGTCCAGAAGTCGCTCGTTTGGAATCACAATTACTGTATCGCAGTTCTTTTTGAGTTCTGTGATGCCTTCCAATGCAAATTTCTTACGGATCTTACCCTCACAATCGAATGGAGTGGTAATAATTCCTACGGTAAGAATTCCCTTCCGTTTGGCCATTCCTGCAACTACAGGAGCGCCTCCGGTTCCGGTTCCGCCACCCATTCCCGCAGTTACGAAAATCATATCTGCAGTTTCGATGGCTTCTTCTATTTCGTGACGGTTTTCTTCAACCGCTTCTCTGCCCACTTCCGGGCGAGCACCTGCTCCCAAACCGTTAGTAAGTGAGGTTCCAACCTGAATTTTGACATCAGCCTGACTGTTTTTAAGTGCCTGGGCATCGGTATTTAGTGCGATATATTCCACACTGTCGAGACCCATATTTATCATATTATTGATTGCGTTTCCGCCGCCGCCGCCAACGCCGACCACTTTGATCTTTGCGTTTTCCTGGCTTTGTTCGTCGAAAAAGAATCGAGTATTATGGTTAGCCATGATTACTCCTTGTTTTGTATTTATTTACTGGATTGTTTTTTTGTAGATGATTGCTATTTACTAAAGTTCTTTGAACCAACTTTTCATACGGTCGGCGATTTTATTCATCACCTGTTCCATATTTTTTCCGCCTTTTTGTGATGATGGCATCATTGTTTGATTGTTACCCATACCGGTTTTAAGAGCATGAACAACAAGACCAACACCTGTAGCGTAAATTGGGCTGTTTACTTCTTCCACTAAGCCACCTGTAATTCCTAATGGAATTCCGATCTTGGCATCTATTCCCAAGATCTCACTGGCCAGTGGACATATATTCTTGATCAAAGATCCACCGCCTGTAAGCACTACTCCGGCACTAAGTGCTTCGGAGTAACCACTGCGTTTGATCTCAATCCCTACGATTTCTATTATTTCTTCCATTCTAGCCTGTATAATCTTGGAAAGAATGCTTTTTGTAATTTCTTTTGGTGGTCGTCCGGCAATTCCAGGAACGGTAATAACTTCGTCTTCTTCGATCATATCAGCATAGCTTCCGCCATGTTTTCTTTTAAGCATTTCAGCTTGATCGTCAAGAACACTTAAACCCAAGCGAATATCATCCGTCACTTTCTGTCCTGCAATTGCTACGACTGCTGTATGCCTGATTGTGTTGTCCTGAAAGATGGCTACGTCTGTAGTTCCTCCTCCAATATCGACTAAAACCACACCTGCTTCTTTTTCTTCTTCATCCAATACGGAGTAAGAAGAAGCTAAAGGTTCTAGAATTAAATCCGCCACTTGGTAACCGGCACGTTCTACACAGCGATACATATTTTTAGCTGCAGAAACCAAACCGGTAATGATGTGAACTTCTGCTTCCATGCGCATACCGCTCATTCCAACCGGGTCGCTGATTCCGTCTTGTCCATCAACCACAAACTCTTGTGGAATTACATGCAAAATTTGCTGATCAGTTGGTAACATAATGCGCTGGCAGTCTTCTAAAAGACGTTCCACATCATGAGCTGTAATTTCATTATCTCTATTATTGATGGTAATCACACCTTTGCTTCTCATACTTCTGATGTGATCGCCGGCAATACCTACATTCACAGAGTTAACCTGAATTCCGGAAGCAAGTTCTGCTTGCGCGATAGCGTCTTTGATTGCATTTACGGTCTTATCAATATTAACAACCACGCCACGATTTAATCCATCGCTGGGAGCTTTACCAACCCCAAGGATATTTATTCTTTCGTGCTCGATGGAAGCAACGATTGCGCAAATTTTTGTAGTCCCAATATCGAGACCGACCATGATATTTTCTTGTTCAGACATTATTGATACCGCTTTGTTTGTTGATTGCTAAATTTCATACTAATTACCCTTCCCTTGTTACAACTTGATTAGTGAATCTCAAATCCACCTGTTGCATAACTTGAATGCCTTTTACACGAATTACTTCGGTATAAAAAGCTTCCCAGTTTTCTAATTTTATTCGGAAATCATTATTTCCGAATAAAAGCTTAACACCGTTCTCCTGACTTAATGCTACTACACCTTCTTCTGCATTGTATGCCACTTCGCTGATGGTCATCCATCCAAATTTGTTTGCTCGGGCATCCATCAGAAAAGCACTAATTTGATTGAAAGCGTCAGATCTGAGCGTGTCATTTTTGTTCGATACATCAAACCCATATACCAAAGGCAGGTCAAAAGTTTTACCGTCAACGATGGGAAGTTTTACTCCTTCAATATCCACATATACCTTGTTTCCATCATAAATTAACAGCGCGATTGGGCTTCGTTCAACGATCTGTATGTTCAGTTCTCCACTTGGTTCCACATAAGGAGTGGCTTTTTTTACATAGTCAATTTGTTCAATTCTTTCGATGATCACTGCCAAATCCAGACTATCCGGATGAACCCCCATTTGTACATCAGCTTTTTCTAAAAGCCGTTCAGTATCCGTCATTACATTTCCGAAAAATGAAACTTCATCAACAGTAACATTTTTGTTCCAGTAGACGGCAGCAAGCACAGCAGCCCCTGCAACCAACATAATGGCTGTTGCCCAAGGAAGTATTTTCCCTTTTTTAGTAGTGCTATTTGTTACTGGTTTTGTCACTTATTTACTAACTAACTTTAGGTTTATAATTTCCTGATTCTAATTCCTTAACAAAGTCTTCGCCGTATTTGTAAATATCACCGGCACCCATGGTGATGATGATATCTCCGGCTTTTGAAATTTCTTTAAGTATATCGGTTACATCAGCTTTGTCTTCTACATAGATCACATTCTTATGCCCATATTTTTCAGCTGTATCAGAGATCAATTTCCCGGTAACTCCTTCAATGGGTTTTTCACGCGAGGGGTATACATCCGTAATAATCAATACTTCCGCGTCAGAAAAAGAAAGTCCAAATTCTTTGTATAAATCCTGAGTTCTTGAATATAAGTGAGGCTGAAAAACAGCAACAACTCTACGATCCGGCCATCCTTTACGGGCAGCGTTTAATGTGGCTGCTACCTCTGTAGGATGATGGGCATAATCGTCTATCACCATCACACCTTGCTCTTCCGCTTTCTTTTGAAACCTTCTGAAAACACCTTGATACCGCTCAAGACCCTTTTTGATAAGCTTAAAATCAATATTCAATTCAATTCCCGTTGCTACGGCAGCCAGTGCGTTGTTTACATTATGATCGCCGGGTGATTTTAGAGTGATCACGCCGAGTTTCTTATCATTATTCATTACCATGAATGTGCTGGTAAACTGATTCATTTGAACATCTACTGCACGAACCTGAGCCTGTGGACTTAATCCGTAAGAAATAATTCGTCTTTCGAGGTCAGGAAGAATGCTGCGTACATTTGGATCATCTAGACAAACGATTACTGCTCCGTAAAATGGAACTTTGTTTGCGTAATCAATAAATGCACCTTTTACATCTTCCAGATCATCATAAATATCGAGGTGCTCGGCTTCAATATTCGTAATGATGGCAATAGAAGGAGTGAGGCGTAGGAATGTTCTATCAAATTCATCAGCTTCAACAATGATCACATCGCCTTTTCCAACAACCGCATTCGTTTTATCAAAACTGTGAACTTTACCACCTACCATGATCGTAGGATCATAATTTCCATCCTGAGCGACATGTCCGATCATGGTTGTAGTTGTCGTTTTACCATGCGTTCCTGCAACGCCGATGCCAAATTTCATCTTCATTAACTCGGCAAGCATTTCAGCACGTTTGATGGTTGGAATACGATTTTCTATAGCGGCTTTGGTTTCATCGTTTTCATCGGCTTTAACAGCACTTGTATAAACGACCACGTCAGCACCTTCAATATTTTCAGGAGCATGTCCATGATATATTGTAGCACCAAGATCTTTAAGACGATCGGTTGTTTCGTTCGAGGCTCCATCAGAACCCGTAACTTTATATCCTCTTTGAATTAGGATCTCAGCCATCCCACTCATACCAATTCCACCGATCCCAACCATATGAATATGTTTGGTTCGTCCAAATACGGGTTGTGTTTGAATTCTATTTTCCATCAACTATTCTGAGATTTTGCTAGTTCTAAAATTTCTCTTGCGATCATTTTTGCAGCATCGGGCTTTGCCAGTGCCAATGCCGCTATATTCATTGCCTGTAATTTTTCCTGATCTTTTATCAATGAATGCACTAATTCAGGCAGTGCGTTCACAGCATCTGTATCTTTCAATAATTCAGAAGCTCCTGCATCTACCATACTCAGTGCATTTTGTGTTTGATGATCTCCGGCCACATTTGGAGACGGAATCAATACACTTGGTTTTCCCGTCATCATAAATTCTGAACAAGAACTGGCTCCGGCACGGCTTACGATCAAATCAGCTGCCGCATACGCTTCAGGCATATTATCAATGAAAGCGGTAAGCCGAATGTTTTTGTTCTTTTCAAGATCCACTTCTTTTATTAAGGCATCAATGTATCTGCTTCCGCATTGCCAGATAACCTGTAGATCAGAAAGTTTATCCAGGTTCTTTTTTACAGCTTCATTAATCGATTTAGCTCCGCCACTTCCACCAAGAATCATCAATACAGGCTTTGAGTTATCGAAATCAAAAGATTCCAACCCGATTTGTTTCTCAATCTTATCTAAAGTGTTTCTGGTTGGATTTCCTGATTCAATAATCTTTTCAGCAGGCAAATAATTAGCGGCTTCCTTGAATGCAGTAAATATTTTTGAAGCAAATTTTGCAAGCATTCGGTTAGTAACTCCCGGAAAACTGTTTTGCTCCTGAATTACGATCTTAACTCCACGTTTACCTGCAACCCAGCCAACCGGTCCGGCAGCATATCCACCACAGGAAACCATAACCTGAGGCTTGAACGAACTCACGATTCCAAAACTTTGAACAATGCTCGTCACAAGTTTCAAAGGGAAGACAAGGTTTTTGAGAGTAAGTCTTCTGTGAAAACCACTTATCCAAACGCTTTTGATCTTATATCCGGCTTTTGGAACAGCTTTCCATTCCATATGATCTTTGGTTCCAACAAATAGAACCTGAGTTTCAGAATTTTCAGCCTTTAAAGCATCCGCAATAGCTATGGCCGGATATACATGTCCGCCCGTTCCACCTGCTGCTATTAAAATTCTCGGATTATCCATAATACATGGTCCTCCGATCTTTGTGATGCTTTGAAATATTCAAAAGTATACCAACCATCAATCCTGCAAAAAGCATACTTGTACCGCCATAGCTTACAAAAGGCATAGGAAGTCCCGTTACAGGTAACAATCCACTTGCCACAGCTGCATTTACAAATCCATATAAAACAATAGTGAGTGTACATCCTATAGCAAGAAGAGAACCTAATGTGTCTTCCGCATTTTTTGAGATGAAAACTACTCCTCTGAATAAAATCAGGGTGAAAATGAGTATTAAACTCATAGCACCAAAAATACCATATTCTTCTGCGATTATTGCAAAAATGAAATCATTATAAGGAGCAGGGAGGAAGTCACGTTGTGAACTCTTTCCGATTCCAACTCCGAACATCTCACCTTTTGCAATAGCGATATGAGCTTGTTGCGCTTGATAACCGGATCCGGGTAGGATTTTAGTGCTTTCAATATTCTTTACTTGTGTGATGTAGTCATCAATCCGGCTCTGTCGATTTTCTGACTGATTAAGAAGCAACATCCCACCAAAGATCCCGATCAAAACTAGTGTCCCTAATTGCAGTGTGCTTGCTCGTCCGATAAACATTACAATCAAGCAAATTCCGAATAGAATTCCGGCACTGCTGAAATCCTGAACACCAATTAGTGCACAAGTAATACTAACCCAAACCATAATCGGGACAAAACTCCGCTTGAAATCTTTAACATATTCCTGTTTTTCCGAAAGCAGAACACATACATGAAGTAAAAGAGCTACAGTTGCTACAGTAGAAGGCTGGAAGGTAAATCCTCCAAGATTAAGCCATCTTTTTGCGCCAAATTGTTCAGTTCCAAACATGAGTACTGCGACCAGAAGCACCCAGCTTATCACCATTCCTAACCGACTGAATTTTGCCAGTGTGTGATAATTTATTTTTGAAGCGATCAGCATCACTACAAAAGCAATTCCAAGTTTAATAATATGTCCAGTTACTAAAGTAAAAGCGGTAGTAGATTTCGATTCTGCGAAGTAAGCAATGGATGAATACACGGCAAGTACACCAAACATCATCAGCGCAACAACGGCCATCAGCAAAAAGCGATCGCTGCCTTGCGTACGATTGTCAATATCTTCCGGGCTAGTGCCGATGATATTAGAAAGATTGCTATGTGGACTCGTGTATATCATTTAATTAGTTGCAAAATGACAAAGGCACAAAGTAGCAGAGCAGCCTAATGTGGGCTGTAATACTCTGTTACTTTGTTTCTTTGTTACTTCTTCACTCATAATTTGTAAACTTCTTCTTTAAATACTTTTCCGCGGTGTTCGTAGTCATCAAACATATCAAAGGAAGCACAAGCCGGGCTTAGTAATACAACCTCACCGCGTTTGGCTACTTTCTGAGCAGCACGAACCGCTTTCATCATACTTTCTACTTTTACAAAATTCGGAGCTACATCGCCAAGTTGTTCTTCTACTCTGTCTTTTGATTCACCAATAGCTATGATCGTATGTACTTTTTCTTTGATCTGATCTACGATCTCGCTGTAGTCATTTCCTTTATCGCGACCGCCAAGGATCAGTGTTACAGGAACATTAAAGCTATCAAGAGCAAACCAGACGGCATTTACATTGGTTGCTTTACTATCGTTGATGTATTTCACTCCATCTACGTCACAGACTTTTTCAAGACGATGTTCGACGCCCATGAACGATTTCAAGCTTTCACGAATCGCCTCATTTTTGATTTCAGCGGCGCGAGCAGCTAATGCTGTTGCTAAGCCGTTATTCAAGTTGTGATTCCCGGCGAGGCCTACTTCATAAACTGACATAAGCTTTTCTTCCTTGTTATTGAATTTGAAGATGATATTTTCGTCGCGTACAAAAGCACCTTCCGGTACTTCATTGAGGTATGAAAAAGCCCAAAGTTTTGGAGCGTCTTCTTTTTTCTGAAGTGACTCCACATGGCTTTTAATAATTGGATCATCATAATTGAAGATGAACCAATCTTTTCCATTCTGATTTTCTGTTATTCTGAACTTAGAAGCAGCGTATGCTTCGAAATTGTTACCGTATCTGTTCAAATGATCAGGAGTTACATTCAGAAGTAAACTTATATTCGGTTTGAACGTGTCTATGTGATCAAGTTGAAAGCTGCTGATTTCAAGAATGAAGTCGCCGTTCGTATTATCCACCACATCTGAAAAAGCCACTCCTATATTTCCGGAAACAGAATGATCTTTCTTTGCTGTCTCCCAAACATGATCCAGCCAGTTTGTAACTGTTGTTTTTCCATTACTACCGGTGGTCGCTACAATTCTGTTATCAGTAAACCAGCTTGCAGCTTCAATTTCAGAGTATACTTTCTTTCCTTCATTCAAATAGTATTGGATGATAGGAGACTCAGTAGGTACTCCGGGACTTAAAACAACGAAATCAGCATCTTTTGCTTTTTCAGAATGTCCATTTTCTTCGAACCCGATTTTAGCTTGAACTAATTTTTGCTTCCAATCTTCTTTAATAACTCCAAAATCTGAGACAAAAATATGAGCGCCTTTTTTCTTAAGGAGTAGAGCAGCGGCTATCCCGCTTCGGGCTGCACCAATAACAACGATATGTTTATTAGCTACATCCATTACCTGATCTTCAGAGTTAGAAGGCTTAAGATTCCCAGCATTACAGTGATGATCCAAAATCGAACAACGATTTTTTGCTCTGACCAGCCTTTCTTTTCAAAGTGATGATGGATTGGAGTCATTAAAAACACTCTTTTTCCTTCACCATACTTTCTCTTCGTATATTTGAAATAGGTAGTTTGAATGATTACAGAAAGCGTTTCAAAGAAAAACACACCGCAAATAAAGGGCAGAAGAAGTTCTTTATGAAGCATTAACCCCAAAGCCCCAAAAGCTCCACCAAGAGCCAATGAACCGGTGTCACCCATAAAAACAGAAGCGGGATTAGTGTTGTACCACAAGAATCCCATACAGCCTCCAATCAGCGCTGCACAAAATATTGTAAGTTCGCCAACTCCCGGCAAATACATGATATCCAAGTAACCGGAAAGATCGGTTCGGCCGGAAACGTAAGCGAAAATCGCAAAAACAAAACCACAAATTGCTGAAACTCCGGATGCTAATCCGTCTAAACCGTCAGTTAAATTGGTTGCATTGCTAACAGCAGTGATCACAAATACAGCAACCGGAATATATATGATCCAGCCAAGGTGCTCACCAAAGACAGCGTAATCGATATTTACATTTTTCAAAAATGGAACAGTAGAAAGTGTGTTAACATCTGCAAAATCAGGGTGGAAATACAAAACAGCACCAACAACAATTCCGACAGCAACTTGTCCTACAATTTTGAATCGACCTGCTAAACCGCTTTTATCTTTTCGAACTACTTTTATGTAATCATCAATAAAACCAACTAAGCCTAATGCAAGTACAACAAATACGATCAACCATGCATATACGCTATCCATTTTCATGAACAGTATGGAAGGAATTATAACCGCTAAAATTATGATGACACCACCCATAGATGGTGTACCAACTTTTGCTTTATGGTGATCAAGTCCTACATCGTCTCGTATAACTTCTTTGAGCTGCATTTTACTCAACCACAGTATAATTCGTCTTCCAACAATGAGACTGATAATTACAGAAGTAACAGCAGCTAAACCGGTACGTGTGGAAATGTATTCAAAAGCACCGGCTCCTGGAAATTCGTAAGCTGCTTCAAGCCATGAGAATAATTCGTATAACATCAGAATCCTCCTTTGGCTTTAACTTCAAGAGCTTCTTTTGCAATTAATCGATCATCAAATGAATGTCTTTCTCCATTTACTTCCTGATAATCTTCGTGACCTTTTCCGGCGATAAGAATAATATCATTGGATGAAGCCAGTTCAACTGCTTTATAAATGGCATCCCTACGTGAAGTGATACTCATTACGTTTTCAGTACTTTCGAATCCCTGCAAAATATCAGCTATAATAAGATCAGGGTTTTCCGTTCTGGGATTATCACTTGTAACTATAATTTCATCAGCATATAACAAAGCTGCCTTTGCCATTTCAGGTCTTTTGCTTGAATCTCTGTCTCCACCTGCGCCAAAAACACAATAAATAAACTGGTTCTGAGATCTCATTTCGACTAAGGTCTTCAATACATTTTTAAGAGCATCAGGCGTATGAGCATAATCAACTATAACTTTCGGAAGATCAGAGGATTGATCAGAGGTTACTGCTTCCATTCTTCCGGGAGCACCTTTTACGCTTGATAAAGCTGAAGCGACTTTATTTCCATCAAAACCTAATTCTGTACAAATCTGAAAGGCTTCCGCAAGATTGTATGCGTTAAAATCACCAACTAAACTGGAAGATAGCTCAATGCCGTTCACAGAAATTTTTAATCCAGAAGGAGAGTTTTCTATAATCTTAGCATTATCATTAAATGAAAGTTTAAAAATCTTAGCTTTAGTATCGCTGATCACAAAAGAACCCTGTTCATCGTCCATATTTATTATAGCAGATGACTGAGCCGTAAGTCCGTCAAAAAGAATTTTTTTAGCAGCAGCATACTCTTCTATGGTAGAATGATAATCCAGATGATCTTGAGAAAGATTCGTAAATGCAGCAACGGTAAAATTAAAACCACCCACTCTTTCCTGATGTAAAGCATGAGAGGAGACTTCCATTACCAAGTATTTCGATCCTGCCTCAACCATTGCATTCATATCAGCGGCAAGTTCAATTGGATCAGCGGTAGTAAGTCTGCTATCTAAAGATTTATCCAGAATTTTTTTCTCTACCGTGCCTAAAAGGGAAACTTTCTCACCCAGCGCACTTAGCGTTTGATACACTAACGTTGCAGTAGTAGTTTTTCCGTTCGTTCCTGTAATGCCAATGATTTTAAGTTCATTTCCGGGATTACCAGCCATTTTCTGTGCCAGAGGACCAATCAAAGAACGAGTATTCTCTACCTCGATCACACAAACCTTTGCATCTGTGTAGTACGATTCTTCACAGATCAACACTTTTGCTCCGCGATGAATGGCATCTTCTAAAAACATATGGCCGTCAACTTCAGTACCACGTATGGCAATAAAAACGGAGCCATCTTCAACTTGTCTTGAATTTTGAACGAGCGCACCAATCTCACCTTCCGGTTTATATCGGGAAGTATTTAATGGATTAATAAATTCTATGAGTTCATGCGTGGTCAATCGCTTTCCTTTTTAGTTACAAGTTCTAATGGTTTTGCTTTGCCTCTGATAGTGACTGCGGTTCCAAGCCTCATCATATCTCCGGCTTTTGGAAATTGTCTTTCTATTGTTCCGGAGCGATAGGATGCAGCTTTGAGCCCTAGTTCAGATAAAATTTTCGTTGCTTGTCTCATGCTCATTCCACGAAGCTCGGGAACTTCAGCAAAACCCTCTTTCACCTTCGAACTGTCAACAGGTAAATAGGTTTCCGATAAAGTGAGAATAATTCCCTCATCATTAAGAATTGGAGTTCCCGGTTCAATATTCTGAGCAATTACATACCCTGATTTACCTTCGGTCTTAAAAGAGAGATTAAATTTTTTGAGCAGTTCTTCACTACGTTCTTTGCTTATTCCAATAAGAGAAGGAACTTTTGTAATAAGTTCCGGTTGTTCTTTTGGAGACATACTTCGCTGAATATCACCATCAAGCCCGGCAATTCGCTTGGCTGTTTCTCTGAAAATTGGCCCCGCCGTAAAGCCTCCATAACCACTTGTTTTAGGTTCATTAAGCATGATCAAACAAACATATTTTGGGTCTTCAGCGGGAAAGAAACCAACAAATGAAGCCAAATATTTATTAGAATATCTTCCCTTATATACTTTCTTAGCAGTGCCTGTTTTTCCGGCTATTCTCAGTCCGTCAATTTGAGCCCATTCGCCTGTTCCGGAATCTGTAACTACGCTCTCAAAAATTGGTAGAATTTTTTGAAGAGTTTTCTTTCGTGCAACTCTTCGGATTTCAACGGGCTTATTATCAAGTACTATATTTCCGTTTTGATCTTCGACTCTGTCAACTAAATAAGGTCGCATCAATAAACCTTCATTTGCGAAAGCGGCGTAAGCCTGCGCAATCTGAAGCGGAGTTGCCAATATTTCATAACCGTGACTCATCCATGGCAAACTCACCATACTCCAATCATAAGGCTTGTTTAAAATCCCTGCCACTTCACCGGATAGATCGATATTCGTTTCTGACCCAAAACCAAGATTTCTGGCATACTGATAAAAAACTTGTGGTTTCAGGCGCATTGCAATTTCAGCAGTGGCTACATTAGAAGATTTTTGAATCACTTCCTGAAAGGTCATATTTCCAAGAGGATCATGATCACGAAGTGTTAATCCATGTATCACAACTTCTCCGGATTCCGGAGTTTCAAATATTTCCTCAAAATCTACTTTATTCTGCTCTACAGCGGCTATGGCAGTCACTAACTTAAAAGTAGAACCCGGCTCTACCATATCAGAAATAGCGAAATTTCTACGATTTTCATTTTCGTCACTACCGGGATAATTCGGATCGTAAGTCGGGTAATTAGCTAATGCTTTAATAGCGCCTGTTTTTGGATCGATAATGATCCCTGTGCCGTATTCCGCAAGATGTTTGTCCACTCCTTTCTTTAATTCATCTTCGAGAATAGCCTGAATATAAGAATCAATGGTCGTATGGATTGATCTCCCATTTTCAGGAAGTTTTTTCGGAGCTCCTATATATGCAGATATCTGATTTCGTGGATCTCGGCGAACTTGCTGAACTCCATTTTCTCCTTTAAGATCTTCATCATAATAGGCTTCCAACCCGGTTTTCCCATCCATATTATGATTTACAAAACCGAGAGAATGAGCTGCCAATGAACCAAAAGTGTACTTCCTGCTGAAACTTTCTTCAATAATGACACCTTTTATGTCTAATTCACGAATAGCATCTCTGGAAATAGGAGATAGATTCTTAGCAAGAACTATATATTGAGAATTTGAAGGGGCTTCAGAAATTCTCTTTCTAAAGTAAGAAGCAGAATTGTTTGTTTCTTTAGCTAAAACAGAACAAAGCTCATTGATCTGTTCATTTGATACTGATTTTCCATGAGCATCTTTCACTTTTGGATCTAGAGCAATCAGATAATTGGCCGCATTAGTAGCAAGTAAAGTTCCATTAGCATCATAAATGTTTCCACGCTGAGCGGGGATAGGAATGGAGTCAATAGCTTGTTTACTCCAAAGCAAACGAAGCTCTTCACCTTCAAAGTAATTGATACGAACTAGCTGAAAGGCCAACACACAAGGTATTAGCAACAATAGTCCGAACACCAAGAACATCCTGCTTAATATGGCGGTTTTCTCTGTCATCTACTTTTTAACCTCGATAAGTTTATCAGCAGGGCCACCATTTATAAAACCGGCTTTTTCTGCTTTCTCGTAGATTTCAGCAGGACCAACCATTCGATCGTACTGTAATTTGAGTGCATCATGTTGAGTACGCACTTTATTGTATTCGCTTTCGAGTTTCTGAACTTCTTCCAACATCTTTTGCGTAGCAAAAACGTGAGTTAGATAAAGGAACCCGAAAATACCAATAGTTATAGTAGCAAGAATAACCTTCCATGGCTTAATATCACGGATAGTTCTTTTTACCGACTTTCCTGTCTTTTTACCTGATGTTCTTTTTCCTTTGGGGGATGAAGATGGGGATTCTATGTCAGGTAAAGGTACTTTACGGAGGTTTGGTCGTGTTTCGCGCTGTTTTAGTGGGGATTGCACGATCATTGACTACCTCCCTCGGTTTTCTCGGCTATCCGGAGTTTAGCGCTCCGTGCGGCCGGGTTTTTAGCAACCTCTTCGGGCGAAGGGGTTATGATCTGTCGATTGACAGCTTTTAGCGGGGAAATTACATTGCCGTAGAAATCTTTTTCGAGCTTTCCATCCAGATTTCCGGCTTTAAAGAATCTTTTAACAATGCGGTCTTCCAAAGAGTGATAAGACATCACTACAATGCGACCACCTGGTTTCAATACTTCCAGAGATTGAGTGAGTACATCTTTTAGTACATCCAACTCACGGTTTACTTCAATTCTAATTCCTTGAAAAACTCTCGCCAAAGATTTAACAGCAAATTTAGCAGGCACAAGCTCTTTTATAATAGAAGCAAGTTGTCCTGTTGTTTCAATAGGTCTGTTATTGATAATTTCTTTAGCGATCTGCCGACTGGCGCGTTCTTCTCCATAATGGAAGATTACATCGCGAAGTGTTTCGTAATCATAATTGTTCACTACCTGATATGCAGAAACGCCTGAAAGATTTCCCATTCTCATATCTAATGGACCGTCTTCCTGAAAACTAAATCCACGTTCTGCTTCTTTGATCTGATGTGTTGAAACACCCAAATCAAGTAGGATTCCGGCTACCTGACCTTTTACAGGGGGAGGTAGAAGTGTTGACAGATAGCCGAAATTGCCTTTTATCGTTTTAAATCGTTCATCATCGCCAATGCGCGCAGTTGCCGCAGCAATAGCCTCATCATCCTGATCGATAGCATAAAGTGTAGCATTCTCACCTAAACGAGATAGAATTTCTTTAGAATGTCCGCCACCACCTAGAGTTGCATCTATATATAGTGCATTTTCATCAGTGATTAAACCTTCCATGCATTCGTTCAGCATTACCGGTATGTGCTCGTGATATGTTGTCATCTCAAGCTCCATCGGTTTCAATTTCTCCTCCGAGCACTTGCTCGAAGATCTCTTCAATAGAATCTGCGCTTACATTAGCGTCGGCTTCTTCTAATTTAGCTGGGGACCAAATTTCTATATGTTCGCCCATTCCGATAAAAACTACTTTAGAATCTATAGCAGAATATTCGATATGATCGGAGGGGAGGGCGATGCGGTTTTGCTTGTCGAGGGATAGATCTTCGGCAAAACGCAGCAAATATCTTTTAACTAAACGGCCCTTTTTACTGAAAGAATTTACTTTAGAAAGCTTTTCTTCCACAGCTTGCCATTCATTTTCGGGGTATAGATAGAGGCATTCTTCAGATTGTCCGCGCACGATAGTGAATCTTTCTTGTGCGTCCGGATTGAGATTTTTGCGTAGTTTGGCAGGGAAGGCTACACGACCTTTATCGTCTATAGAATGCTCGTATTGTCCTTTAAAACTAGGCACGATTCCCTCACAGGTGTTGAAGATTGCTAAAATGTGTGATTTAAGAGTAGTCCCCACTATCTCCCACTTCACCCCACAATGTACCCTAAATTTATAATATGTGTCAAGAAATTTGTTTATGAATGTGAAAAAAGTTTTCCACATTCAATTCAGAGGCTATTTTGATGTTTTAAGAAGAGTGGTGGGAGAGGGTGGAGGAGTTTATTGAATGTTGAATATCGAAGTGAGGTCTCTGAGCTGTCATTTCAACGGATGTGAGAAATCTAAAGATCAGTTTTAGGTCCCACTTTTGTCTGATTCCGATATCAATTGTGATAGGTTCAAGTATCTAAAATTTCCAAGTGTTCGGACTAAAGTCCTCTCTGGCATACTTGAAAAGATTACTATTTTTTGGAAAAATCTTGTCAGGTACACAAGCAAGGAATTCATTCCGTAACTTTCAAAGCATAGGAGCGAACTCAAAGTTTCGATGAAATTAAGTCCAATATTTCGTCAGACAAGGAATCTTAGGGTTGTGTTCAGGCTTTTAAAGAGATTGGTGATAACTGTTCATCATGACGAGGTCTGACGTCATCCTTGTAGATGTTATGTAATTCGTTGACAGTTTTGGTTGTATAGAGCGGGAGTTTGTCCACCAATTCCTTGATGGGGACGCTCGTGGTTATAATAATATAGATATTCGGTAAGCTCTTGTTGCAGATGTTCGTAATTATCGAAACACATCTCAGCAAATACATCTTCTTCCAGAGTTTTCCAGAAGCGTTCAATTTTTCCATTGGTTTGTGGACGATACGGACGAATATAGCGGTGCTTGATCTGCATTTCCTGCAATAAGCGTTCAAAAGCATGATTCGCTTTCGTAGCTGCTTTGGTGGTTTTGCGCCCGAACTCCGGCCCATTATCGCTTAGTATTTCTGCAAACTTCACTTGATACTCTTGAGTAAGCATATTCAGCGACTTAAGGGTAGCAAACATCACTGTGAGCGCTGATAAGTCTCGAATAATCTCTACCCATGCCAGGCGCGTGCAGGAATCAATCAGCCCCAGCAAATAATACCGAGAAGTATCTCCGGTAATAATGCCTTTAGCTAAATAATGGGTATCTATGTGTCCAAGCTCTCCGGCTTTGGTTTTAATAATGCGTTGCTTACTGTGTTTCATGGACTTGGTTAACCGGTTAACCCCATTGCGCCTGCAAATGGCATAAATGGTGGAGGGTTTGGGGGTATGCGTTTGTAGTAACGGGACTAAGATATTAAAAATCTCGTAGCGATTGCAGCCCTTGGCGCGCTCGGCGAGCACTTTATGTTCAATAAAGCCTGGCGTTCGCCTGGATTTCCACCGAGGTCCTCGCTTTCCCGGGAGTACAGAGGCAAGATCTCCGGTGGTTTTAAACCGGTTATAGTACTTCAAAAAAGTTTGTTTATTGGTTTGATGGGCGGCGTAGAAATCGCTTACAAACCGAAACCGTGGATGGTTTTTGGCTTTTACCAGTTCGTATTCCCGGATCAGAAACTGGTACTTCCGTAGGTAATTACGGGTAAGAGTGGTGTCGTTGGTTGTTCTTCGCATAACAAAATATAACTAGTTAATTTTGTCAACGAATTATCTAACTTCTACAATCCTGAACTTGATTCAGGATATGTGGAGAGTTGAACTTAATTCCTAGATCAATTATTTAGCAAAGTCGATATTTCGTCAAACAAGGAGTCTTAGGATTAGTTTTCTTTTTGTATCAACGCTACTCTTCGAGCTATGCTTTTATATCTTTTTAGCTGAATAAAATAGACGAGGACTTCAAAGCCTAAAACAAAAATAAAAAATGATATCCCATAAATTGAATCTGAAAAAGCATAAAAAGCTGAGAAGATTAGAAATAGAATCGGGTAGGTATTAAGAATTCCATAAACTGTGATTTGACAATCTTCATCATCAATATAAAGCATGCCGCGTACTAAAAGAGTATAGCCACCTCTCGTATTTTTACTTTTTTGGCTATAAGATTCGCGAAACATAAATACATTTTCCGAATACTTTCTAAAATCAATTTTCGCTAAGCTCTTATTATCTTCAATTTTATTGAGTCTTTCTTCTTTAATCTTGATTGTATTTGGGTCATACTTAGCACTGTACTTGAAAATTGGGATGCCCAGTTCAAAATAGAATCTATTCCAATAAGTAATAAGCAAAGTTTCTGAAATAGCGACAAAGCATGTAACGGCAAAAAGAATTGTGAAAACATCCTCCGCTATCAAAAAGTTATCCATTTAATTAAAAATCATTCAAAATTCCTTAACCAAACCCTTCACTAACTCAGCAAATTCAGCCTTTTTCATTTCGGCGGCTTCTTTTACTTCGGCGTGATCTAATTTTTGATCGGTAACTCCGGCTGCGGCATTTGTGATTAATGAAACGGCTGCAGATTTTATTCCTAATCTAGCTGCTTCCATGAGCTCAGGAGCCGTACTCATCCCCACTGCATCTCCACCAAGCGATCGGTAAGCTTTAATTTCAGCTTTGGTTTCGTAATTAGGACCTTTTACATATAAGTAAGTTCCTCGCTTGGTAGTAACTCCAACTTCTACAGCAATTTTCTGAACCCGGTCTGCAACGGGATAAAGATCAAGCGACCATTTCTTAGAAGACGGAGCTGCTTTCAAATCCATATTCTGCTTGATGATATCTTCAATCACCATTAAATCACCAACACGGAAATCTAAATTAATTCCTCCGGCTGCGTTAGAAACCAGTAGTTTATCCGCATTAAAAGCGTATGCAATGTGAACGGGAATTACCGCTTTATCAAATCCATATCCTTCGTAGAAATGGAATCGACCTGAAAAAGCCAAGGTAGTTTTTCCTTCCACTTCTCCAAAAATTAATGCTCCGGAGTGTCCTTGCACGGTAGATTGCGGAAAGTTTGGAATTTCTGAATATGGAATAACCATTTGATTCTGAATTTCATTTCCGAAATCGCCGAGACCTGAACCAAGAATTACTACAGCTTCAATCTTTTCAGGAAAGCCGTGTTCAGTTAAATATTTTTTTATTGTAGTAATTGAATCAGGCAGAGACATAAGAATCTATTGCTTCAGTAGTGTAACCGGTTTTATCGTCGTAACCGGTAAGTTTAATAATTGGAGTGCTGTCGTCATGGTAGCCTAAAATAGTATAACCTTCATCAAAAGCCAGTTTTGCCAAACGCTCTCTTTGCTGTTGACTTGTTTTAGGGTCGAAATCATATTTTGCAGCAAACTTTCTGTTAACCTGACTTCGGGTAGCAATCACATCTCCGGCTTGCATAAATTTCTCGTTTCCGTCATCAAACAAAAGCACTTGATGAAATTCCGTATGACCACCAATTTTCTCAACTTTCAATTCGGGATAGGCCTCATCTTGCTCCTCCAGAAAATGAAGATCTGCTTTGGCATCAATAAATGAAACGAATTCCGTTTTCTCTTCATCGTAATACACTTCTTTGTTCATTACTTTTTCCCAGCCTTTTTTGGAAACCCAAATTTTGGCTTCCGGAAAAGTAAGTTCCCAATATCCATTTTCCTTGTTAGCAAGTCCGCCGATGTGATCGTAATGTAAATGACTACAAACCACATCCGTAATATCAAACTCGGTGAGATTGTGAGCATCTAAATTTTCACGGATTACATGAGGTCCGGTATCTTCGCCAAATTCACCAATTCCACAATCAAAAAGAAACTTCCGCTCCTGAGTAGAAACCAAAAAAGGATTTAAGGAAATCTTGAGCGCACCTTTTGCAGGTTTATCATCTCTCGAAATACGGTTGAATTTTTTATCTAACCCAACGGAGAAAGTACCTTCGTAAAGTGCTGCGACGTAAGTGCCGGTTTTGCTTTTCATATATAATTTAAACTAATCACTCAGTCACTATTAACTTATAACTATTAAGATTCAAACTTTTCGTAAGCCTTGATGATATCCTTGACTAGTTTATGGCGAACCACATCTTCTTCATGCAAATACACAAAATCGATTCCTTCCACATCTTTTAGAATATTCTGAACAGTAATTAATCCTGATTCTTGTTTTCTGGGAAGATCAGTCTGAGTTACGTCACCGGTAATGATTGCTCGGCTATTGAATCCGATTCTGGTTAAGAACATTTTCATCTGGGCATTAGTAGCATTTTGAGCTTCATCCAGAATCACGAAAGCATTATTTAATGTTCTTCCACGCATGTAAGCAAGAGGGGCGATCTCGATAATATTTTTTGTGAGATATAAATCCAGTTTGTCAGTTTCGATCATGTCTTCCAAAGCATCATATAATGGACGTAAATATGGATCTATTTTTTCTTTGAGATCACCGGGTAAAAAACCAAGACTTTCACCTGCTTCAACTGCCGGGCGGGCTAAAATAATCTTTTTAATTCTCTGCTCTTTCAGCGCTTTTACAGCTAGTGCAACAGAGGTGTACGTTTTACCGGTTCCGGCAGGACCAATAGAAAACAGAATATCACTTTCGTTAGAAGTAGTAACTATACGTTTCTGTCCTGGAGTTTTGGCGTGAACGGGAATTCCGTCGTAAGTATATAAAATGAGATCGCCTTCACTGATGTTTTTAGGAAGTGGCGCTCTTGCTCTATGTTCTCCGCTTTTAAGCGTGATGAGCGTTTTAACTTCATTCTCAGATACAGCTCCTTTTCTGGAAGCTACTCCGATCATGCCTTCAATAATATTTTTTACCAAGTCGACTTCTTCGCTAGGTCCGGTAACCTTAACACGGTTTCCGCGAGCATTTATCCTGACATCAGGAAAAGATTTATCCAATATTTGGATGTTTTTATCGTGTAATCCGAATAAGGAAACCGGATCTGTATCAGAAATATCTACGACTTGTTCTAAAAGAGTACGTTCGTCTTCGATGGATTTAATGAATTAGATGAAAATTAGATTCGTAAGATAAGAAAAAATAAGCTCGCTATCAGCTATCAGCTATCAGCTATCAGCTATCAGCTATCAGCTATCAGCTACCAAGCTTACCCATTAATTCCCGCACTCTTGCCGAGATATCATCCGCTTTAAAAACACTACTTCCGGCCACAAGTACATCAGCTCCTGCTTCTGCAACTTTTTCAATATTCTTAAGAGAAACACCACCATCAATTTCGATCAGGAATCCATGTCCACCAGCTTCACGTAAATCAGCCAGTTCCTGGAGTTTTTCATAGCTTGATTCTATAAAACTTTGTCCGCCGAATCCCGGATTCACACTCATGATCAAAACAAGATCCACATATTCAAGAATCGGTTCGATGTTATAAAGTGAAGTTGCAGGATTTATTACCACTCCCGCCATAATGCCGTGTTTTTTAATATTCTGGATAGATCGATGCAAATGTGGGCATGCTTCGTAATGAACAGAAATTAGATCGGCGCCTGCTTGCACATAATCTTCGGTGAATTTATCCGGATTTTCGATCATTAAATGGACATCCATAAAAGCTTCCGGCGCTGCTTTTTTTGCAGCTTTAACAATGCTCGGTCCGTAACTGATATTTGGTACAAAATGTCCGTCCATGATATCACAATGAATCCAGGTAACTCCACCTTCAACACAATCATTGATATCGCTTCCCAGTTGAGTAAAATCGGCAGCTAGAATTGATGGGGCAAGGATAGGGAGTTGAAAGTCCATTTAGATTTAGTTGGATTTAGGAATTTGTTGAGGAATAGGAGTTCCGGTAGAATCTATATTTACCACGCCACCTTCTTCAGGTTCAATTGCTTCAAAGCGTTCTGAAATTACAAGATCAATTGTTTCACCTTCTATAATTTCGGCCACTCTCGGAGAAAATTCTAATACAGTGTTTGGTACTACATCTTTAATGGGACGAAATCTTATCTCCCCAAGTCTCAATCCTGCCTCTCTTAATTTAAGTTGAGCCTGAGGAAGTCTTAATCCTATAATTTCAGGAATTCGAACAATTTTATCGCCTAGACCATCGCTGACAACAAGATCGATAGTCGTTCCTTTTGCAACTGTATCACCTTGAGGTATAGATTGGCGTAAAACCACATTTTTAAATCTGGATGACTCATAACTTGTTGACCCTACTTCAAGGCCATAGTTTTGTAGCTGAATTTGGGCATTTCTTATAGATAGACTTACGACATTGGGAACTTCTACAACAGGTTTTACTTCTGTATTTACTGTGAGATAAATTTTTCTGTTTGGTTTAACAATTGTATTTGCTGTGGGTTGTTGATCAATCACATAATTGGCAGGAAAAGCTGAATTCGCCCTACGATCGGCAACTTCATACCGTAACCCAATACTTGTAAGTCGGGTTTGAGCTTCTTCTAGTGTAGTGCGAGTAAGATCAGGTACCGTCAATCCTTCATAATAATTTGTGTAATTAGGCATAATTACTTTATCAAAAAGAAACAGAGTGGAAATTCCTAAAAGAATTATCCCTAACAAACTTAAGTAAAATTTTCTACTGGTGAATATCCTTTTTAGCATATTCCAAAAATACAGCATTATAAGCGATGTTAAAAGTGCAAGGTTAACGAAAACGAATCAGCTCGCATCATATCTGCCGATGCCTGAAGTTGTGCATTTTTTAACTTAACAGAAAAGAGTGCATCAAAGGCTGAGACTACATGGTTTATCACTAATAAGTTTAAAATGTTCCCCGCTCTTCTGTAATTAGTATTGAATTGATCGGCTCTGCTTGCACCTTGTAAAAATAAATCAGAGGCAAAAGCTCCTTTTATATCATATTGATAATTGTAATCCGGGTTGTTATCAACAACATTTTGAGCGTAGAAATCTGACCATCCACCTTCAAACTGATAGTATTTACTAATTAATTCATAATATTGTTGAGATCCATAAGCCGGTAAAACATGAGAAAAATTACCTCCGTTACAGTTTGGGCAAATTAATTCTGTATTTCTTTCAATTTCTTGAACGAGTTTAATGTTAACCCTGTCCCAGTCATTAGTAGTATTAGTAAAATCGGGTGATAATCCTGAGACCATATTTCGAAGCTCTTCTAATCTGGGATTAGAAAGACCGGGATTATTGTCGTAATAATTAACTAACCATTGAGAATAAGCAACTACACTCCACTCGCTATTTGCGTAGGCTTGATATCTTCTTTCCTGATCTTTAGCAGTATTATTTCGATTTACATAATAGAAAATACTGAATGCTTCAACGGCTAGATATGCTCCGGCACGTATCCACTTACCATTTGCAGCCTGTGCAGACCCGGGGATAATCGCTGAAGAAAAAAAAGCTGCGCCCGGTTGAGTTCTTAAAACACCGGAAATTCCATTGTTAGAATTTGTTGGCTGAAAAGAGAAGTCTTTTACTGTTAAAGGAGCATGTATTTGTTCCTCTGATTGCTTGATGATATTACCGGCTATATCAGATTTTAATTGAGCAAAAACAGAAGCAGATAATACAAAGACAAAGAAATTAAAAAAGACCAGTTTTTTCATAATAACTCAAAGTCAAAAGTTAATCCGAAATGGAATAGTAGTTCACGGCCATATGTAACGGTATTATTACTGGAACCTGTTACAAAATCGTCAGGCAAAGTAAGTTGAAATTCGTTAAATCCGTATGATGCGCTTACGAACAATTTCAGTGGAAATAGATAATATCCGTTCATCGCTAATCTAAGTTCGGTTCCAATTCCAGATTTTAATGTGTTATCAGTTCCAAAAGGAGAGTTCCAAGCATTTCCTGCTTCTAAGAAAACACGAGCGTAAAGCTTATCAAGTGTATAAGGCCCAACTTGCTTTGTGATTCTTTTAAAAATCGGCGCAAAATAAGATAATGAAGTAAACGCAGTTCTATCTCCTCCAAGAGCGAAGTAGGGATAACTTCTCATGCCAAGAAAGCCACCGATATAATCAGTATAAAAGGAATCATTCGGATTATTAAAGTATGCGAAACCCCTTGCCCTGGCTTGAAATGCTTGCCCTGATGGGAGTTTAAACCCATATCTTAAATGTAATTCCGTAGAATGATTTTTAGAGCTTTTAAAGATAGGTACCAGTGCCCCATCTTCTATATTGTATTCTTCGAGTAACTTGCCGGGTTGGTACTGATAACGCAAATAACCTTTTAAACCAATAGGGGCTATGTCTGCATCAGTAGTAAAATCATAATAATCAACAGTATATGATGCAGAAAGAATGGTTCCTTTAAAGTATTCTGAAGAGGACCCTGTAACAAAAGCTTGTAATTCGTTAGAATAAAAATTATCTGTTTCTACTCTGTAAGGGCTGTAACCGATTCCTAACTCAAGCAAAGAACGGCGGCTTAGTTTACTTCTAAAGAATAAATTAGCTTCCCAAATTTGATAGGCAATATCCACATTTACAGTATCCTGTTCAGCGCATGATGTACAAGCAAATTCTTCTATTTGAAGTCCGTCTTGAACATTACGGCGCAAGTTGTAAAGTTCTAAAGAAACGGTGGGCGACCACGATCTTTTTATAAAAGGTAAGCCTCGGTATTCTGCAATAAGAAACAGATCACGATCAAGCTCGAATAACCTGTCTGGCTTAAAGAAGCCTCCTATACTTTCGGCGGGTCTTGAGCCCACACCAAACATGGCGCCTCCAAAAATGCTCAGTTTATCAAGAACGTCTCTTGAAGTGAAATACAAACCGGGCTTTACGTCTCGTAGTAAATTTTCACCAAACTTTCCGAGCTTACCATTTTTTAAAAGAGTTCCGTTATTGCCATTTAATTTTGAGTAGTTATCAAATCTGAGTACCGGAAAGAATGAAAACTTTGTAAAGGTATCTTCATACTCACGGTAAGTGTATTCCTCAATTTCAGAATTATTTTCTACAGAAAAGTTATAAGACCCAGTATCAGCTATTGCTTTTTCCAGTGTGGTGAATTCAGTGATATCACTGTCATCAAAATCATTTAGAGAATTAAATTCATCGGTTTGAACAACCATTTTAGCATCTTCATTGGAATAATCAGGTTGATAATTTCCCTGAATAGAAGCATTAGAAATATTGGTAGCTTTCTTGATCTTATAACCGTCTGTCTCATATTCTGAATACAAGAGAGAACCATCGGTGTCAATAAAAGGCATGAAAGCACCGCCTACTACATTTGTCCGTTTGCTTACAAATTCCGTTTCCAGATTCATAGCATAAATATTGAAGATGCCGTCTTCATCACTCGAATAGTAAAGAGTTGTTCCATCAGGTGAAATTACAGGATCACGAGCATCAATAAATTCCGTGCCTGCTAAAGTTGTAATTGCTTTCGAATCCAGGTCAAGTTTTTTAACTGATCGATTTCCTCGATCAGCAAATGCAAAATATACATGTTTTCCATTTGGAGACCATTCGGGTGTATAGATGGTTTCGCCATTTTTGAACGATGTAAGAGGTTTGATCTCTTTGGAGTTTTGGTTTATCAGTACCAAATTTTGAGTTCCTTTGTTATACTGAATGGCAAGTATTTCAGAAGTGGTTGGGCTCCAAACCGGAGATTCAATACGAGCTCCATCAGTAAGCCTTTCATGTTCTTCAGATTCAATATCAAAAATAAAAATGTCTCGGTAGGACTCTCCAAATTTGGTATTTTTGTTTACTGAATAGGCTATTTTTTTATTATCGCCAGAAAAAGAATAAGAAGTTGATATAAATGGAATTAGTGGCTTTTCTGTAGCTGTTGCATGCTGTTGATGATCATCGAATAATCGATTAGAAACCATTGCAATTTCTTTTGTTTCTTCATTCTTCGTCAAATACAAGGAAGCTAATCCATAATCACGACCTTTATTTGAGAGATAAGCAAGCAGTGTTCCATCGGGAGAAGTTTTAGGATAGAAATTGAAAAAACCTTTTTCCTCAATATAATTACTTTTGGTAGCTTTAATGTCTTGTACAGCATGAGTATAGAACGCCTTTCGTTCTGTTATCCAGTCGTCAAAGATTTCATTTCCTGGAAACCCAGTTGCAATTTCTATTGCGTCAGCAACATTATACAAACCTTTGGTTGCGAGAGCTTCAGTAATGTCTCGTAGCACTGATTCGCCAAAGCGGTCAACCAAATAGATCACAAAAGCAAAGCCTTGATTGTAAACAGTTTCTCTTTCGATGCTGGTTTTAGATGAAAATGTACCCATTTCTTCCAAAGAAAAATAAGTGTCAGAAAGTATTCGTGTACGCAGGATCATATCTCGGTGAGAATCCCAGGTTTCATAAAACAAGCCTTGACGTTGATATTGTGCTGTTCCTTCAGCAAGCCAGGCAGGTACATTTATCGATGCAAATGGCAAAGTAGCTATTCCGTTTGGAAAGCCATAAAGAACATCCGGGCGACGAACATTTTCATAACTTAACCATTGAACATATGAGATAGGAAACTTGCGTTTTCTTTTCATCGCTTTTTGAATTTGTACGATGTGCGTAAACTCATGAGTAATTACATTTCTCAACCAATTGTGCGAACCTCTGAGAGGAGTATCTAAGGCAGGTACCCAAATATCGATCTTATTGTCAAAGAAGTACGCGGCTCCATTCGAATAATCCTCTCTGTCTTTAAGTACAATACTTACTTTTTCGTCGGGTTCATGCTCATAAAGCTCTGTTATCGGGGTATAAATCTCTTCCGCAATCTTTGCGGTAACTTTTGCAGAGCGACTGTTACCTTCCTGAAAGTGAATCAGGAAATGATCACTTTCTACAGTAAACCATTCCAAATGATTAAACGAATACTCATAGTACAATGGGCTGGTTTGGGCAGAAACAGCGCTTGTAATTGCGGATATAAAAAAAACTAAAAACAGAAGGTGTATTTTCATTAATGAACCACCGCAATTTTAACTAATTTCGAGTTTGATTTACCATTTACAGTTGCCTTGATCATTGCAAAGTAAGCACCGCTACCCCAAGTTGATGTATTAAGAGAAATTTCCTCCGGAGCTCCTCCATTTACTTGATAGGTATTGTTAAAAATGAGTTTTCCGCTCTGAGAAATAATATTGACTTCTACTTGACCGGCAGACTCAACTTGAAATCTTAAATTTGTAATATCATCTGCCGGATTGGGCCAATTATAAGTTTCTGATTCGTTCAATATTGTAAATCTATCTTGCTGGCCGTCAGGCTGATCAATATCTACTACTGCTGATACCTTGTTAAACGGGGAATTACCGTATCTGGAAGACCATTCCGAACTTGTCAAATTTCTGAATCTCCACCCATTTATCTGACCTGTATGACTTACGACATATAAAACATCGTTAATAAATATTGGATGGATTGGCTGAAAACTTTGGTTTACAACTTCACCGGCAAACAACGGAAACCCTTCAATTAAGTCTCCATTCTTTTCGTATCCATATATGTTGAGAGAATACTCATCTTGACCTGTAACTATAATATCCTGAACGTTATCACCGGTGATGTCAGCCAAAAGTGGAGTTCCAATAAATTTTACATTCTCCGGTGCAGTTACCGGCATATTATTGAGAATGGCACCATTTTTATTATAACCTACAAGCATATTATTGGTTCGGTCAACTCTGAATATTTCAAAATCCCGGCTAATAGCAGGCCATTCAGCTGCATATTCAGAAAATATTGTAGTAAATGGGTTAGTATTATCAGGGTCGGCTATTATAAAAGCATCGTCTTCAAAAATATAGTAAAGATTTTTTGCCCCTCCCTTAATGATACCTACAAATAAACGGTTAGAAGATGATGAAATAAAATCAATAATCTCATTATCAGTAAATGTAACAACTTGAGCGTTTATTGAAGCATGAGAATTATTATTTATTTCTGATCTAAAGCTATCACTAGATCTTTTTGGTAGGTTCGAACCTAATGAAGGGGAAAGTGCGATAGTAGTAAAATCTAAGAATAAAGAATCTCCATTCTGAGAACTAATAAATGCGTTGTTAGCAGTTGTATCTGCTTGCCATGTAAGATCAAATTCCTCAGTAATATTATTCCAATTAAATGCTGTTATCAAAAAATTTTGAGCGGTAATTG
Organism: Balneola sp.; assembly: GCA_965216175.1. Lineage (GTDB taxonomy): Bacteria > Bacteroidota > Rhodothermia > Balneolales > Balneolaceae > Balneola. The sequence goes on along the minus strand of OZ244140.1, from coordinate 2,525,362 downwards.
GGTTTAAAGCCGTGACCAAGTTTTCTTGTATATATGGTTGCTGATTACTTGAGCTTTGAATTTCATAAAGAGAATCAGCAGAGTCGCTTAACCTGAATGCAGATATATTTTCTTTGCCGGGAATAATCAGGAAGCTGTCAGAATCGGGAGTATGCCATCCAATTGAAAGGGGATAAAAATCATGATAGTCATTGGCTTCAGTAAAGTATTCCATTGAAGAGTTGGAAGCAGAGAGAATTTTTTGGAACCCAAGATTCAGATCATCAAAGGATTCAATATTAAAAGTAGCAGTGGGGAGGTTTTCCGAAAAGTTAAAAAACCTAACAAATGTTCGGGCGCCGGAATTACTATTAGTATTGGGAAATGTTTGAGGTGTAAATTGATTTTCATAGTAAGAAATTTCATTTCCCTGAGTAATTACGGTAAAGTTATTACCCTTCCACCAAAAATCGAAAGGAATTCCAAAAGCGGCACTGTTATCTAAGAGTCCATCAATTGGTTTTCCTATATCTTGAGAGCCTTCAGCTTCTTCTAAATCAACTCCTCTTCGATCTGGATTACTATTCACTCCAATGTTTTCTGATAATTTCTTTTCGATTAGGGGCTCGTCAATATGCCATATCAGAATACCACCATTCAATATTCGATCATCAGAAGTGCCTTTTATATTATCTTCGCCTATATCAAATCCACCCGGTAAACTCCAATCAAAATCACTGACATCTATAAGTACGCCTTTCTCAAATAAGTTGTCAAACTCCTGTTCTTGAAATACAAAAGTATCGTTGTCATTAAAAAAAGTTTGTTGAACCTCGGAACCGTCTTCTTTCCTAATCGTTAATGTAACTCCATCATTTTGAGGATCTCTATGTCTGTTTTCAAGTAAGAAATACTCAGAATCAGAGATGTTAAAGCGAGCTATATTATTTAAATCATTTGCACTTGATTCTGTTAGAGAAATATCTCCTGTTGTTTCTGTAGTAATTTCAAACGGTGTTACCCAACCCAAATACATTTTTTCCCATGCTGAGGGCTCCGGCGGAAATAACCCTTGATAAGAAAAAAAACTAGCTCCATCCATAAGTCCAAATCGACCAATTCCTGAGTCGCCTGTTTCGGTATTAAAAAGATCAGGAAGTCCTAAATGATTTCCGAGCGAAGCACACAATAATCCATTGATTGATAAAGGAAATACAAATTCATTCTCCTGAATATCCAGTCCTCTGCGGGATTCAGTTCTCGGTATAATCAGAGAGTTTGTAATTCTGAAATCTCCATTATTAACAGGTATACCATTAAAGGTTGGCTGATCTAGTAGTTCAGCCAAATCTCTTTTCTTTAAAATAATGGAAGGTATGTCTTGGGGAGTAATGTCTAAACTTGTACCTACAAGTTCTATATCACGTCCAATTCCTGCATGGAAGATAATAAAAGCGGTATTTTCAGGGTCCAGACCCGTCGCATCAAAACCTCCTTGTTCTTCAACCTTATTCCATGAATCAACAATGAATTTAGCTAATTTTTCATTAGTAAAGGTTTTTCCGGTTGGGGAGTACTCTTTCATTTCTTTATCCAAACGGTAAACATTCGGAAGTACACGGTAATCAATAGTTAGTTGATCATCGGAAGACTGCTCATAATAATTCTTTACGAACTCAAGATGAGATTCAAAGTAGTTCCTATTGTGAGGAAGCGGGTCAATATTTGTAGGTTCATTTTCTAAGTAGGGAAGGCCACCATTGAAAACGCCTGTACCTGATGTTAAATCATTGCTATCGGGTTGAAACTCTACCATAATAGCTACTACATCAAGAGTGCCGGTTGTAGGTACTGATGAAAAACTATTTCCGGATATTGCTATCTGATGGTTTAGTTTAGGTCGTAAATCTTGACCGTTTAAAGAAGTCGACAAAAAGAAGAATATGCTTAACAAAAACATATTCTTCCTTAGGAATAAATTAATAGCAGGCATGAATATTAATAGTTCAAGAGAATGCTAAATCGTAAGGTGTTGGCTAAAGGACTTTGTGACTCAAGTGTTTTTATGTAGCTAAAGTCGACACCAAATTGGTTTAACCTGAGGCCGGCTCCAAAAGTTATATATTCACGGTCTCCGTTTTTTGGATCTTCGTAATAATAGCCTGCTCGGATAGCAAATTGTTGATCATACCAATACTCTGCTCCAACACCAATCATAAACTGTTCTAATAAGCTAACATTGGTTCGCTGCCCTGTATTTGGGTCTAGAGGGCGATAAGTATCCCAAGACTCTACCAATGCTCGAATAGGACTTACTGTTCTGAATTCAAATGTAGAATCATTTACTGCTCTGGCTTCTTGCCTTGCCATTACTTTTGTGACATCAACAGCTACAGTAACTTCATTTAAACGATCTTCATCAAGACCAATATTTATAGCCGGTCCAAATCGTAAAATAGTTGGGATCGGATCTTTCTGAGCATTATCAGAGTATTGAATTCCGGGACCTAGATTAGAAAGATTAATACCAAAACTGGCAATAGCATCAGAAGCTCCTATTGGAAAAGGATTTGATCTATAAAGCATTGCTAAATCTACACCAACACTTGAACCTGGATTTACTTTTTGTTGGGACACACTTGTTCCACTTGCTAAACTTGAATAAATGAGCCTTAGGCTGGTTCCTAATGCGAGGTTTCGATTAACTTCTGTTCCATAAGAAAATCCAAGAGCAAGTTCATAACTATTGAATCGGGAAATGATTTCAGAAGATTCCCCGGTTTGAGCTTGTTCACCCAAATTAAGATAAGTTATATGTCCTCCCAGCGTTCCGATTCCTTCAACATACTGTTTAACTACAACGTAATCATAGAAAAGATCATTAACTCCGAAGTTTGCCAACCAGTTTGAATGTGTAATGCTTGCTTGATTATCTCTTTGGAAAGCAAGTCCCGCAGGATTCCAAAATAAAGCAGCTGCATTGTCTGCAAGTGCTACTCCGGTATTTCCCATGCCCGCTCCTCTTGAATCTGGTTCAATTTGGAGGAAAGGTACTCCAGTAATACCAACTTGAGCATTTAAAGAGGGGGAAAGAGATAGAATAATAGCTGTAAAAAGTAATAAAGATGTCCTTTTCATATCATAAATGAGTTTTTACTAAGAATAAATATAACGTATTAAATTGATTTTTAATGCTCGTTATCTAATGATTACGAGCTTTTCGATTTTTTCGATTGATTGTTTTCCTTCCGGGGTTTCTGCTGTAACCCGAAGCACATAAATATAAGTACCGTTGCCCAGGCGATCATTATCCCTGTCACGGCCATTCCATGGAATATTGGCATAAGAACTAGATGTAATAAGTGATTCTTGCGTAATATGTTGTATCGGTTTTCCGCTAAGAGTATAAATTTTAATAGATACGTTTAACGGATTTCCCGGCTGATTATGTTCGAACGTAAATTGAGTTTTATTGTTCATCGGATTCGGATAATTGTAAATATTACGAACCGATAACTCATTTTGGGGTGCTACCTCAAAAAAGATTTCCTTTTCATTCGGATTATTATGCACATCCCATGCTCTAACTTTCAGCGTATAACTACCCTCTGGTAATTGATCCAGAGGATACTCGATACGTCCTCCTGTAAAATCATTTAAGTTTCCCTCATAAAAATCATTGAGGATAAATGTTTGGGTTGGTTTTGTATCGATTGTAGCAATTATTTCATGTCCTACTCCTGTTCCTGTTGTGTTAATACCTGAATTGTCATCAAGTTCTATAATTAATGTTGGTGAGTCGCTCACAAGATTCCCGTTCACGAATTTTTCGTTATCCAAAAAAATGTTCAAAGCTGGTCCGGTTCCATCATTAACTGCAGTTTGGTTTACACCATCAAAAATTAGATCAGTGTAAGATCCCCCGGCATACTGCTCTTCTCCATTAGCATATAAAACAATTCTTCCTCTTTGATCTGAATTGCTTATATCCTTCGGAATAATAAATGTTTGAGAAAACGTCCCATCTTCTACTGAGACTTTTCCCTTAAATAGAATGTCAGTTTCTACTTCATAAGCACAGTTACCGTTCAACACACAATTCCACTCCCGTTCAGGCAAACTTACTGAACGACGGGAATCAAAGACAGAAATAGTAGCCTGACCATTAAATGTATTATCAACTTGACCTGAAGCGTTTTCGACTCTTCCGGATAATGTTACTTGATCAAGGGCTTTAATTGTTATCGTTGTGTCTTGATTCAAAACATCCACAGAGTTGATGTTAGTGATCGTAGCTTTTCGAGACGGTAGTTTAAATATTGTGGCGGGATCACCAATTAATACAAATTTCTTATTGTTTGTTGAAGAACCAATTCGGGATGTGCCGGAACCTACAACAGAGTTTTTAGTTTCACGCATGATATCCCCTAAACGCTTTGGAGATCCATCTAGATTTCTTTCAGATAGCCTTTGAGACAGAGCAACATTTAACCCAAAATTATTATTAGAACTGATTGATGAGTTTGTATATACTACTCTGGTTGTAGTAAACGCAGCAATTGCCCCTCCATTATTAGCACTTACAAATCGCTCAGCTCCTGATTGGTCACTAGTGTCATCATAACGCCCGAATTGACAAGTTGCAGTTATCAAGACACAGAGTTTATCCGTATTCGTAAAATTGCTGATGTATTGTGATAAAAACAATTCTTCATCAGATAGTGTTTGTTCATTTCCATGACCTGAATAATTAATAACTAACGTTCCATTGTTAACGGCGCTGATAAAATCATTAGTAGCCTCAGGCATTTGTCTTCCTGCGCCTGTGATTTCAGGTTGATAAGAAAATTCATAGATTTTTTTAAGCCTAATCCCCGGCTCATTTAGGGTCATCATTTCAGCAGAAACATCAGCATTTATGGTATGAAGATCTCTGTTACGTAACGGTTCAGGAAAGTCATCATCTGCTGCAAAAGTAAAAAGGTTTTGCCAATCTCCAGAGTTGGATTGGGCTTCATATCGTTTGATCTTGTTTACAAAATCAGAAGCTTCTCGAGAATTTTGAGCTGTAATTCTGCCAACCCCAATATCCATTAAAAAAGAGTCTTCGGTATTTCCTCCACCAAAATTACCTTCAAGGCTATCCATGTAAGCGAAATAATCATCAGTACCAAAAGTTCCGCCTCCACTGCCAGTTGCTCTAACCGTAGATTGCTCACTTTGATAAGTTAAAACATGATTGGTTAATGCATTTTTGATAATATTTTTCGTGTCGTAAGAAGTATCACCAAAGAGAAGTAGGTATTCAGGCTTTTGTTCATTGTTGCTTATAGATTTGTCCCATAAAAACTTAACGAAATCGCGTATTGCAGTGGGATCTTTAACCCCACCGGAAAATTCATTTAATATCTGATTTTGAGTAACCACAAAAGGTACTAACCCTTGGCTCTCACGATATTGAGCAAGGTTACTAGCTTCATCAAAAAGCTCTTCGGAAGTAACAACAATATAATCGGGAAATAGATTAGTACCGCGAATATTCTGATTAACAACTCTTTGTCCGCTCGCCGGTTTTGGAAAAACTGATTGTGCAATAATAGTTCGTCCATCATTTTGATAATAGTCCAGATTTATATTATTGCCGCTGTTAGTATAACTAAGCAAAGCTGGATTAACAGGATCAGTAATATCTAAGATGTAAGGGTTACCAGTAAAGTTTTGCAACCTGTAAGTTACCTCTTCTCTCGGGTCTTCGTTATTCAAAGTGTAGAATAACAGCCTATTCGATTCAGCAATTAAGGAGCGTTCAAAAGAAAGTCTAATCCAATCAACAAAAGAGATACTGTTTTGTTGCCGATGGGATACTTTTGCTGTTACATCAACAATACCATTATTGAGAGGTACACTAACTTGTTCAAGTATCGTAAACGGTTTAGCAGCGTCACCTTCGCTACCATTATATCCATCTGATAGAGAGAATATAGTTCTTTCGTCAACATCTACTCCATTCATTTGTACTTCTATTGAAGTTGTAGCTTCAGATCTTGCATATAATTTAGCATTTATTCTTACAGATAGAGGTGAGGAAACACCAACTAAAGTGTCTTTTAGAATTGATACAATACTATTGCTTTGGATAGATGGTATAGATTGGCCAAGCCAAAACCTTCCTGATTTAAATTTATCTTCAGGCTTAGTAAGCTCTTCATCTTTCCAAACAAAGTCAGTAAAACTAGAAACAACTGAAGTACCATTTATTGAATTATTAACCGGACTGAGTCTTAACCCATTTTGATCTCCAACGGTTAAAAAAACATAGTTTAAATTTGAATAAGGATGTAAGCTATGTACAAAGATACTTTGATTTCTAACTACTTTGTGTGGGCTATTACCATAGAATAAGATTCTATCCTGAGAGTCAAATTTTCCATCATCTTCCCCTTCAATAAGTATAGGTATTTGATTGAAAGTTGAGCGAGGGGCATTATTTCTTTCAGGTAATTGATATCCGTCGTTTCTCCAAAGTTGGATTTTACTTGGATCTAGATTGTCGATATCTAATCCCAAATTGGATAAGTATTCAGAGTCTATCTGATAAATGTTATTCTCAGAAAATGGGATTTTATACCAATCTCCGATTGCTAGTGGAGAATCATCAAAATTAGTTTTTTGAAGTTTGGAGCTAACAGTAGAATTATCCTTGTAGACTCTGACCTTAAGTTTGGTAGTAATTTTAGTTGAGTTTACTCCATAACGAGCTCTGTGGAATAGAACTTGAGCTTTTTGAGCTCCTCTGTATGTGCCTGTATTCGCAATTTCTACAACTTCAATAGAATCTGAAGAGATAAAAGCGGCAGTTGTTTCATCGTTAGAAAGTATTCTATCAATTTGGCTTACACTTTGTTCGAGTATCCTAAGTGAAGGTTGTCCATTTATTATCGGAACTAATAATTGGTAAGGAGGTAGAATTTTTCCAGAGTTATTCACCAATTCATAATCGGTAAATGAATCCGTATCTGATGTTATGGTTACTCTTTGCGCTTGAAGCGAAAAAGAGCAAAACAAAACAAACAGCCCACAAAAAAGTAGAAGTTTGATCTTCATTAATTACTATAGATAGTTCTGGAAATTAATTAACGCACGTAGCGCTCAAATAGTAGCTGTTTGAAATAGAAAGATCAGTTTTTAGACTTTTATGTGAAGCAGGTTTCCCTGAGGGTGTAATAGTTATTCGTTTTTTGAATGAGAATAAATAGTAGCTGTATTACGATCTAATAGGGTTTGTTATAAGTCTGATAGATAATATGTGTGTTGAGCTATAATGTCAAACAAAAAAGAAGCTTTTTTAAAAAAGCTTCTTTTAACAAATTATCTTCAGATCATCTCCACAACAAGGGCAGAAGCCCCTCCGCCGCCATTACAAATACCAGCACAGCCATATTTGCCGCCTGTTCTTTTAAGTGCATGAAGTAAAGTAACTACAATTCGAGCACCTGAACATCCAATAGGATGTCCTATGCTTACAGCGCCGCCATTTATATTTACTTTTTCAGGATCAAGTTCTAATATTTGATTATTTGCAATAGATACAACAGAAAATGCTTCATTAATTTCATAAAGGTCAATTTCTTTTGTAGATAAACCAGCTTTTTTAAGTGCTATAGGAATAGCATCAGAAGGCGCAGTTGTAAACCATTCCGGTGCTTTAGCAGCACTTCCATGGCTTAATATCTTTGCAATAGGAGTTAATCCTAATTCTTTGGCTTTGTCAGCACTCATTACTAATACTGCTGCAGCGCCATCATTAATGCTCGAGGCATTGGCTGCTGTAACAGTTCCTTCTTTATCAAAAACAGGCCGTAAAGTAGGTATCTTTTCAAAATTTACTCTTCCTACTTCTTCATCTTTATCAACAATAGTTACGTTTCCTCTTCGATCAGTTACTTTAATTTTAATTAGTTCATTGTTAAAATAACCGTTTTCGTAAGCATTCTGCGCTCTTTTATAAGATTCTACTGCGAAATCATCTTGTTCTTCTCGGCTAATATTACACTCTTTAGCGCAAACTTCGGCAGCGTTACCCATTGCATAATCATTATAAACATCCCAAAGTCCGTCTTTTAAAATGCCATCTTCTGTTTGTACATGACCATACTTAGATCCGTATCTATGTTTAGGTAAGTAATAGGGCACATTGCTCATGCTTTCCATACCTCCCGCAACTACAACATCAGCATCTCCAAGCCGAACTTGATCAGCGGCTATCATAATAGCCTTCATGCCGGAAGCACATACTTTATTGACAGTTGTACTTGGTGTTTTTTGAGAAAGGCCTGCCTTTAATGCAGCTTGTCTGGCTGGTGCTTGTCCTATGCCTGCCGTTAAAACATTACCCATCACTACTTCCTGAACTTCATCCGGAGCAATGCCTGATGCTTTTAATAGTTCAATAATAGCTGTGCTCCCAAGCTCAGGAGCGGTAAATGATGCTAAACTTCCACCAAATGCTCCAATTGGAGTTCTTTTTGCTTCAACAATTACTACATCTCGCATGATAAATATCTTAATTTTAAAAATTCTTAAAAAGCGCTTTTTTACGCTTTAAAATTACAAAAAAAGGAAAAAAGGTTTTGTTAAAAAGCTTGTTCTAAATCCTGAAGAAGATCCTCAATATCTTCGATACCTACAGATATCCTTATAAGAGAATCTTTCAATCCAGCTTTTTCTCTATGCTCTTTTGGAATAGATCCATGAGTCATTGAAGCCGGGTGGCTTATAAGAGATTCAACTCCCCCTAAACTTTCTGCAAGAGTAAAAATTGTTGTACTTGCCATGAACTTTGAAGCGGCTTCTATAGAATCATCTTTTAAAGAAAAGGAAACCATTCCGCCAAAATCATCCATTTGTTTTTTTGCAAGTTCATGCTGAGGATGAGAGGGTAATCCAGGATAATGTACTTCACTAACTTTAGAGTGAGAATCTAAAAAAGTGGCAATTTTTTTAGCATTATCTACAGCTCTTTCAACCCGAACCGAAAGAGTTTTTATGCCTCTTAAAACTAAGTAGCAATCCATGGGACCGGGTACAGCTCCGGTAGATTTTACCTGAAATAAAAGGTTGTCTAAAATTTCTTTATTCGATGTTGCAACAGCTCCATGTATCACATCTGAATGACCACCTAAATACTTTGTGGCAGAATGAAGTACTGCATCTGCGCCAAGCTGAGCAGGGCGCTGTAAATAAGGAGAAGCAAAAGTATTATCTACTATAGCTAAGGCATTACTTTCATGAGCAATATCAGAGAGTTTTTTGATATCAACAACTCTAAGTAATGGATTAGTTGGAGTCTCGATCCAAAACATTTTTGTGTTTGGTTTTACGGTATTTCGGACCAAATCTAAATCCGTCATATCAATAAAGGAAAACTCAATTCCATAGGGTTCAAATACGGACGTAAATAATCGATATGATCCACCATACAAATCATCAGAAGCAATAATATGATCACCGGGACGATACATTTTGAGCAGAGCATCCATAGCCGCAACACCACTAGCAAAACAAGCGCAAGATTCTGTTCCCTCAAGTCCTGCAATCATTTTTTCAAGAGCAGTTCGGGTTGGGTTTCCAACTCTGGCATAGTCATATCCCTGATGAACATTTGGAGCGGACTGTGCATAAGTTGAAGTTTGGAAGATCGGAGGCATTACAGCTCCTGAAGTCTCTTCGTTCTTTTGGCCAGCATGAATTGTTTTTGTATTGAAACGCATTATTGGTTTGTCCAACTTTCTTTAAGTGAAGTTAAATTTTCGATTTTTTCTGTATAAGCTTCATTTTGGTTGCTTGAATCAGCTAGTTGCTTGTAGTATGTGATAGCAAAATCAGTTAAAGATAGTGCTTTGTCTTTAATGGATTGCTTATGACTATCAAAAGCTACAGAATGTACAGAAAAGTAATTTCCTGACATGTTGTTATAAAACACAGCTAAACTTTCGATGTATTCAATATTTGAATCATCCATCTTATAGGCTTCAATTAACTGATTTTCAGATTTCTCGGAAACACCCTCAATTTCAACTCTGAAATTATTGACAGAGCTTGTATCATTGTTTGCATAAGAACTTTTAAATTCATCAAATAGAGCAGATACCTGAATGTATAGTTGTGTACCATATACATTATGTAATTTGGATTCATTAGGATATTCCAGAGTCAACTTCTCTAAAAAAGAGATTGCTTGAGTAGTCATATCCTGACTTATGTAGGCATTGACAAGTCCAAACGCTATATTTTTATTCTTTAAGGGGTTTTGATTCGCTTTTTCATAATTGGCTACGGATAATTCAGGGTTTCCAATCTCTAAGTATAGAAATCCTAGACTTTCATAGATCTCTAAATCAGAACTTCCAATCGACTCAGCCTCTTGCAGTGTTGAAATCGCTTGGTCAATTTGGTCGTTATTATAAAATGCAATGGATAGAGATTTATAGGCTTCAATTTTATTTGGATTAATTGAAATAGCATTTTGAAAATGGTTAATAGCTAATTCTAGCTGGCTATTATTATCAGCTTCATAAGATAGCAAGCCATTTTTTTGCTCCTTATCCCAGTAGTAAGATGTTAGACTATCGATCATCTTTAGGGTAGATGAATCATTCTCTGAACTTAGAACCTTGGCAGAATCAAATGCAACAACCATATCTAAATAATCTGTTCTACGCTGCCCTACTGGTTCTTCTTCTGAAATTAAACCATGAACCCTTCCTTTTTGAAAATATAAGGAGGAGGTAGGTTTTTTTTCCAGCTCAGCAGAAATTTCAGTTAACGCTTGTTCATAAGAACCTTCTTCAATTAATTTATTTGCTGAAAACTTAGAACCTGTACAAGAAATAAAAAACCCGATTGCAAGAACAAAGCTTGCATATCGGGTAAATAGTTTGATTTTCATATAATAATAATAATTTGGGTGTAAAATTTACATCCCCGCTTTTTCCATGGCCGCTTCAGCTTTGTCGTTCATACCTAAGAGAGTATAAACTTGAAAAAGTGACTTCCAGTATTCCTGATTTTCAGGCTCTAATTCGGTTGCCTTTTCATAGTAGCCCATTGCAGTGCGAAGTTTTTCTTTTGCTTCAGTATCAATTCTTGCTGCTTCATCATTATCGGTGGTAGCGTTTCGCTTATCAAAAAGAGAAGAAGCTCTATTTTGATAAATAATACCTAAAGAGTTGAAAGTAGTAGCGTCTTCAGGGCGAAGCTCAATAACAAGTTTTAATTCATTAATTGCTCGTTCTGTTAATTCATCAGAACGTGCAGATTCTTGAGCAATCTCTTTTCTCGAGTCGGCAATCTTCTTTTCAGTAGCACGTTTTTCAGCACCGTTAAGATTTCTAAGTTCTCTTTCTAATTCGAAAATTTTGTCATATTCCGCAGAAACTTTGTCGTCAATTTCGCTGGCCATAATATAAACCTGTGTACCCAATACTAAATGGTATTGCGGATTTTGAGGATCTCTTTCAATAAGAGATTCAATCACTTTAATAGATTCCTGATTATTTCCAAGATTCATATAAGTATCAGCTAATTTTTGAACCAGAAATACCGAATCGGGATACATTTCAATTCCTTCCATCAAGATGTCTTTTGCTTCCTCGTACCGTTCTTCAAGTAGATATAAAGCTCCTATACGATCGTAAACATATGCCTCAGATGTGTCACTTTTTTGCTTTAATTCTTTGAACGCTTGGAGGCTTTTTTCAGGTTTATTATTTATACGGTATACATCCGCTAGTACTTCTAAGCTTATTAAGCTATCCGGGTTGATAGTAATAGCGTTTTCGAAGTGATCTTCAGCTAACTCAAATGGCTCATCAACAGTAGACAGAGAAGCATCTTGAGTCGCATATTGAACTCCTTGATTGTGCTCTTTTCCCCATTTTCTATTCATTAGCAACTCAGATTCAACTGATTGGAGAGATTTAGCACCCTGTGCAAGATACAGTTTGTTCGCCATTTCGAGGCTTTCTCTCATTTTTATATAGCTGTCTTTACGAGCAGAAACATTTGAATTTGCTTCAGCCATTTCAGCGTAAGCAACACCTCTGTAGTAATACGCATCAGCGTTTGTAGAATCTTCTAAAATTGCTTGGTTTAAAGATGAGATTGCAGCATCATAATCTTGAGCCTTTATCCCATCCTGTCCTTTTTTAATTAAAGGGTTAGTTTTTTCTCCACAACTAATTATTAAAGTAGAGAGAACTAAGAAAGAAAGAAGTTTGAATAAATTCTTTTTCATATCAGTGAAATTGATAGTGGTTGGTTTCATAAGGTTTTAATAAGTTAACAAAATAACTATATAAAGCGCTTTCCGCAAAAAAGAAGGTGTATAATTAGAATAAAACTAAGAGAAAAAAGATTTATGAAAAAAGTAATTTCTACAGAACTGGCTCCTGCTGCAATAGGCCCTTACAGCCAAGCTATTGTCCATAATGGAGTTTTATATTGTTCCGGGCAAATACCATTGGATCCAAAAACAATGGAAATAGTAGGAGATAATGCAACGGATCAGGCAAAACAAGTAATGAAAAATTTAGAAGCTGTTCTAAACGAAGCAGGTACTAACTTTTCTAAAGTAATAAAGTGTTCTATATTTTTAGATGACATGGGAGATTTTGGAAGTGTTAATGAAGTATACGGCAGTTATTTTAAAGCAGAGCCACCTGCTCGAGAAACAGTAGCTGTACAAACTTTACCAAAAAGCGTGCTAGTTGAAATCAGCTGTATCGCATTTATTTAATTTCTAAGCAGGAAATTTTTCTTTGAATAATTTCCTGCTTTATCCTTCACTTCGAAATATATAGATGATCCTTTACTTACGTTTATTTTTGGAAGGTAAAACAAGAAAGAGTCATTTTCATAATCATACTCAGCTATACCCCTGACTCCGTCTATCATAAAAAGTGCAGTTTTATAATCAATTCCAGAAAGATCATCGGTGGTAAAAATAGAATATGAATTCTGACCATCCCCAAGTTTGATTTTTTGGGGATCAGATATAACAGGTGCTAACGTATCACTCAATACTGTAAAGTTTCCAGGAGAGTCAATAAGAGCATTTATTGTTGACCCCGTAATCCAAGAGTCAATAAAATTTCGTCTCCCATTTTCTGTGACGCTATATAAATTTAAATTCTTTTTTTCATTTAAATATTTACCTAAATACAATTGAATTCGAATAGGTTTCCTGTAAATTGTGTCGGGAGATTTTAGTATAAACGAAATTGAATCAGGTTGAACAATAGTTTCCTGAACAATACTTAAGGTATCAAAGAATGAATTGGGCTCAACGAACAATCTGATGGCTTGGTTTGGTGATATAATTGAATAAGATTTTTCAGGTTCTATTCTTGCCAGAGTTTTGATGCTGGATTCACCATAATTAAGGATACGATGTTGTGCTGTAGAATCCCACAAAACTCCTTCAGAAAAATCTTTCAAATTTACATTCGTACTTTCATCAATAGAGACCCAATCATAGTTCCATTTTTCAAAAGAGTTTTTGATTGCATGGGTTGAACTATCGGTAGCTTTTTTTATCGGGATCTCAGCAACAGAGCGGTTGCCATAATAATCTTTAGCAATTATATAGTATAAACCTGGCGATAAGGTTCTTTTGAAATTTGTACTAACAATGAATGGATTTAGAAATTGATTAGCCGGGAATAGTCTTTGAAATTTACGGCGATCAGAATTTAGTTCAGGCACTCTATTAAAAAACATGGCATCGGTTTCTGAGAAATCAAAACTATCCAATAGTTCATGATATAGTGTGTCACCATTAAATAACAGAGCTAGCTCATAAACGGCATATTTGTTGTAAACGTCGTTGGCTCTGTCGTAGACATATGGAGAAAAACCGACTTTACCATTGACGGCAACAGTATCAAAATAAGTTGTGTCGTTTTTGGTCGCTATTGGTCTTATTGTTTTAGGATAGACAGAGTTCGAAACTCTTGAATTTATTTCAAGCGGTTCAACTAGTACTGAAGAGAAAACAGGGCTTAAAGTATCTTCAATAGAGAAATCAAATGAAAGAGGATTTAAAGGTTGATTGTCGGCATTTCGAATTTCATAGTGCAAATGAGGCGGACCTACTCCGGTTGATCCTGTATAGCCTATGACATCACCTTTTTTAACTTGGATATTTTCAGGTTCTAGAAACTCTTCAAAAGTATAAGAATAGTCTAGTAGTCTAACAGAGTCGGCAATAGCTTGGAAATCTTTATTAAATCTTTGAAGGTGAGCATAGACTGTATAAAAACCATCTTCGTGTTTAAGGTAAATTGCTTTTCCATATCCTTTGTTGGTGATTAGTAACCGGCTTAGGACCCCATCTTTTGTTGCATATACTTTATACCCCTCTCTTCCCCAGGTTTTTATATCTAATCCTGCGTGGAAATGTGCAGATCTGGTCTCGCCAAAAGTAGAACTTAAAAAACGCCCGGAGTTAGTAGGCCAAATGTAAGTGGAATCCTGACTTTTGCTATCAGTAACAGTGAACAGAAAAAGAAAAACAAAAATTATTTTTTTCAAAACTATTTTATCGAGACTGAAAGTGTTGCCAGATTATCGCCTAATTCTGCAAAAAGCTTATCTCCATGACTTACGGCTGAAACACCACTTGGGGTTCCTGTAAAAATGAGATCGCCGGGCACTAGCGTAAAAATCCCCGACAGATAACTAATAAGCTCGCTAATAGAAAAGATCATTTCAGAAGTATTCCCAAATTGTCGTTTTGTTCCGTTAACTGAAAGTTGAAGTTTAATATTATTCAGGTTTTCAATTTTATCAGTTGGAACAAATGAACTTATTGGAGCAAAGTTATCGAATCCTTTTGCAACAGTCCATGGATGCCCGGCTTCTTTAGCTTTTTGTTGGATATCTCTTGCCGTAAAATCAATACCGATGCCAATTCCCGATATGTGGTGAGTTACATTTTCAAGATCGATATTCTTTCCGGTCTTTGAAATAGCGACTACCAACTCAACTTCGTGATGTACGTCGTTACTTTGTGCAGGGATTACTACTTCTGCTTCATCGAAACAAATAGCGTTCTGTGGTTTGATAAAAACTAAAGGGGAGGAGGGAACCGGATTATTTAATTCTTTTGCATGTTCCGTATAGTTTCTTCCAATGCAGTAAATTGTTCGAATGGGTAATCCGTTTCCCGGAATTATGAGATCTTTCATAACAGAAGATATAAAAAAAGCCCCGCACATAAATATGAACGGGGCTTAAATTTTCGTGCTAATAATTAGCTTAGAGGCTCTACGTTAATGAACTTTCTGCCACCTGATTTGATGGAGAAGTTAACATGACCATCAGATATTGCGAAAAGAGTATCATCACCACCGCGCTTAACATTAAGACCTGGGTGAAATTTTGTACCTCTTTGACGCATAAGAATATTTCCTGAGCGAACAAACTCGCCACCAAATTTCTTAACGCCTAAACGTTTACTTTCTGAATCTCGTCCGTTTCTAGTAGAACCTTGACCTTTCTTATGTGCCATTGTACTTAGGTATTAGGAATTAAAATTAACTTAATAGCTCTATTAACTCAGCTTTCTTCATACTAGAGTAACCTGATAGTCCTCTGTCGGAAGCCATTGCTTTCAATTCTGCAACAGTGTGAGATGATAGATCAGAAGCAGGTGCTTTCTCAGCTTTTGCTTCAGTTTTAGTTTCTTCTTTTTTAGGTGCTGATTTAGCAGCAGCTTTTTTAGTGCTTCCGGAAGCTGATATCGATTCAATCTGAATCTGTGACATCACTTGTCTGTGACCGTTCAATTTCTGGTATCCTTTTCTTCTTTTCTTCTTGAATACAAGAACTTTATCAGATTTAACAGTTTCGAGAACGGTAGCGGTTACAGATGCACCTTCAACAACAGGCTTGCCAACTTTTACAGCGCCTTTGTCATCTTTAAGTAAAAGAACATTGTCAAAAGTAACGGAATCAGAATCTGAATTTTGCTTATCAACAAAAAGAACGTCTTTCTCAGCTACTTTATATTGATGTCCGCCGATTTCTACTATAGCGTACATGGGATTTAATTTCTTTTTTTGGATTATTTTAGAGCTTACAAAGATAAGTGATTGTTGCCATAAAACAAAGCAAAAAACTATCTGTTCTTTAATATTTGAACTGTTAAATTAAATCGTCTTTTAATCAAACAGAATAAACAATGAGCAAATTACCATCTCTACACCAACAAGCTTTTAAATATAAGAATACTAAACGATTGCAACATGATGGCGGACGTGCCTGGATCAAAGATTCTCAGCTTCATGAAGCCAGAAAAGATGCTAATGGAAAGCTTAAGACGGTAAAGAGATCTTCTTAATCTAAACTAATGCCCGAACCATCACTAGATAACTGGACGATTATATTTCTACTGGCGGCGGCTCAGGGTATTTTTTTAGCAGTAATATTATTTCTAAAAGCGAAGCAACAAGCTCGTTTTATTTTAGGTATCATAGTGTTACTCTTCTCAGTGTCATTAATCGATTACGTAGCTTTTTGGACGGGCTATCGGTTTATCTTTCCTCATATAAATAGAATTTCGACTACTTTTCCTTTTTTATTCGGACCTCTATTTTATTTTTATGTTAAAGTCTTTTTCGATGTACATAAACTTAGTATAAAGGATGTTTTCCATTTATTTCCTTTTCTAATCTATCTGATAATACAACTGCCCTATTATCTACAAACCGGGGCAGTGAAGGTTGATATGTTAATCAATAGAGATTTCTTTGTTTTTGAGAATGGGTTTTTACTAAGCTGGGAGGTATATATCAATAGCTATGCCCCGATTGTGATGGTTCTGCATTTGTTATTATATATAGTGTTAGTTTTTAGATTGATATCAGAGAGAGACTTGGAAAAAGTAGCAGATTCTGCTTCCCGCTGGATAAGAGTTCTGCAATATTCTTTTTTGGGTTTTGTGCTGAGTTTTGCTTCGTATTATGTGATGGTTTATCTGTTCAGTTATAACCTTAGTTATGATTATGCTATATCTGTAGCCATGAGTTTCTTTATCTACGGTATTGGATATTTCGGTTATATGTCTCCGGAGGTTATGTCAGGAAGTATTGATGAACATTTAGAAAAAGAAAAATACTCCAATTCAGGATTAACTGAACAAAGTGCTAAAGAATTGAAAGAGAAGCTTACTCTCTTAATGGAAAAAGACAAGGTATATCTCAAAAGTGATCTTAAACTTATTGATCTTGCAATTGCTGTTAATGAGTCGAAACATCATGTGTCGCAGGTTATTAATGATGAACTAAATACTTCTTTTTCATTCTTTGTAAACGAATATCGAATCAAGCAATCTCAAAAATTACTCGAGGACAGATCCCAGCACCTTAATATGTTCGGGATTGCAAGAGAGTCAGGATTTAATAACAAAACTACATTCAGTCTCGCATTTAAAAGACATACAGGACTTAGCCCCTCTAGTTACAAAGAAAAAAGTCTTCAGTAATAAATTAGATCCTGAGAATTGAATAATCCGATAGGATTTAAACAAGTAGATATTAAGCTTTCAGGTTTTTGATGTAGATTTGGTCAAGAGCAATTATTAATCTAGTCAAATTAAGATGAAATCATTTTTTTTCTTTCTCATCGTATTAGCCTTTTCATTCAGTATAAGTGCACAGCAAGCAAATCCATGTGCCTCTGAACAGCATCGCCAATTTGACTTTTGGGTAGGAGAGTGGGAAGTAAAAAATGCTGATGATCAAGTAGTCGGAAATTCGAAAATAGAGCTGATTTTAAATAGTTGTGTAATTATGGAAAACTGGACAAGTGCTTCACCGGGATATTCAGGAAAAAGCTTTAACTATTTTAATCCCTTTACCAAAGAGTGGAACCAAAAATGGATTGATAGTGGTGGTATACCAATTGAGTTTTCGGGGACTTATAATAAAGAAGACCAAGCAATGTATTACACAGCATTAACTTTAAACAGAGAGGGTAAAGAGGTGCAGAATAAATTAAGCTTCTATAAAAAATCTAATGACTATGTAAACCAGGTATGGGAACAATCATCTGATTATGGCAAAACCTGGGCTACAGTATTTGACGGACATTATAGAAGGAAAAAAGTAACTCAAAATTAAATTAAGCTACTTTTGCAGTTGCTCTCTGAAATCCTTGACGATTTATGTGACCAATATATTTTCCAATAATTCGTACTTCTTCAAATACATCCGGTTCAACAAGAATATCGTCATAACTTTCATTGGCTGCTTCAAGTCGCAACCCGTTGTTATCCCAATAAATCTTTTTGAGACTGGTTTCTCCATTATAAAGCACCGCACCGATATCACCGTTCTTAACATCTGTGTCCATAAGAACCACTAAGTCACCATCATAAATATCTACATCTTTCATACTGAAACCGGAGACTCGTAGTGCAAATAGTTGATCCAGATTAGGAAAAAGGGAGGAAAGTGTAATTTTACCAAGATCGGCTTCAACCGCTTCTTGTAAATATCCCGCTGCAATGAGCCCACGAATCGGGATTCCATCCTGATCGTCATATTCTTCTAATAGATTCTTTTTCTTTTCAGATGGAAGATCGTATTCTTCGTCGTTGCGCTTAATCAGAAATCCTTTTTTGAGAAGAGCTTGAATATTCTGTGTTACACTATTCGGTGAACGATAATCAAAATGTTCAGCTATTTCACGATAAGTAGGCCAAACATCGTGTTCTTTTTTATATTCAACGATATAGTTAAAAAATTCCTGCTGTTTTCTGGTTAAATGCGCATTATCCATAGTGTAATATTACTTAATGTGTAAAGTATGTGTAATAAACGGAGTTCTTTAATGAGTGTCAACAAAAAAATGTGTGCAATTCATGTATAAAAATATTTTTCTTTTTTTAGCCATCCTCTTGATAATGGCTTGTGATCCTGCTAAAAAAGAAGCCGGAAGATTGCTAACTCAGGAATATCCCGATTTGTATGAAGCTGTATTTCAAAGAGATGCAGATGCAATTTTTAGTTTTACATCACATGAAGATGAGCGTGTTAAAGCACAAGCCTGGCAAGCTTTAATCAATACTCCTGTCTCAGATATTGACAGACTTATTGAAGAAATATCTAAGGCAAATTTGAAAGAAGCATGGGCTTCTCTTTGGTTGCAGGAACTTTCTGAAGCGCATATTGAGCAACTTAACAAGCTTTTCATAGCTAGTGATGCTTCTAATATGGGATTGGTTTCTGTTTTAGGAGAGAAGGGAAATACTCGTTCACTTGAGTTATTGCTTGAAGAGCCTGTGCCCCCAAATCTGGAAATGGAATTTCAACTGGCTTACGCAATAGGACGTTTAACAGGAAATGTTGAAACTACTACGGAGCAACAGGTCGAGATTGTTGAAAGAGCTTTAACTTCAACTAATTCGAAAGCCAGCCAGGCATATTTGTATGGTTTTTATAGAAACAGGAGCAATACTGAGAAACAAAAGCTTGGTAAAGAAGCCATCGATAAAATGATAGAATTATGGAAGAATTTTTATCCGGAGGAAATTGGACCGGACAGATACATTGCTGCTTTGTTGATGAATAATCATTCAGGTCTGGTTTTCCATCATTTTGTTGATAAGGATTATATTAGCATGGATGTCCAACTAGCTATTGAAATGATTCAGGGTATTGCACAGAATGAGAAAAATGACACTTACGCTCCGGTGGCTTTAAACGCGTTTCTTTATCATAAAAATCCGAATGTAGTCATTCAGGCTTTAAGGACTATTTCCAGAAAAGAGAGTTATGCTGAGCAACTCGATAATTCTATACTCAACGAAACTGCTTTAAATATTGGAGTGGAAGATCATGTTAGGCTTGCAGGTTTCAATACCTCCCCGAATGCCAAGAAATATATTAAGGATTTGCTTACCATTGGAACTGAAGATCCCTATTTACAACCTTTGCGATATGCAGCTTTGAAAAAAGTGTGGGATGAATCAAAAGTCTTCGACTATATGATTGCGGATATCGATACGTCAGATGGTTTGCTTTATAGCACTCTTCTTACCGAATTAAATAATTTATGGGCAAATACTGATGACGAACTGAAATCACAGGAAAGAAATGAAACAGTAAATGAAGTTTTGTTTTCTGCTCTGGAAAAAGGAGAAAGAACTTTTTTAATGCAGGCACTTTATTCGGATGAAAACGTACTTAATGAAAATGACTTCGAAACACTGCTAATGTTGCTTGAAAATAAATCAGTTGAAGATGACAGTGATGTATTCAGATCTGTGACATCGGTTCTAAAAAACAGATTTGAAGAGCGCTCTGAAGAAGTTATTACACAATTATACCAGAATGCTGGTAATGAATTGAAAGAAACCATAATTGCTCAGGAATGGTCATTTATTGAAGATTCACTGGCTCCTGTCACATTTAGAACTCCAGATTGGGATCGTCTTGCTGATCTTGGTCCAAACCCTATTTGGGTTCTTGATACCAAAAAAGGAGATATCGAGATCACACTCGATGTATTAACAGCTCCGGCTACTATTTCAGGAATGGATAGCCTTATTAGAAACGGAGATTATAGTGGTGTCGCTTTTCATCGTGTAGTACCAAATTTCGTTATTCAAGGTGGTGATGTGGAAACCGGACGTGGTTTTGGAGGACCCGATTATACGGTTCCTACCGAGGCGAGTGCTGCACATTATTACAGAGGAAAAGCCGGAGTAGCCAGTTCCGGACCTGATACAGAAGGTAGTCAGTATTTCTTTATGCATGTTTGGGGACCTCATTTAAATGGTCGTTATACCATCTTTGGTGAAGTCACAAAAGGAATGAGTGTGGTCGATCGAATTACGCAAGGAGATGTTGTTAGAAACTCGTATTGGAAATAACTACAATCTTAGCTCGGTATAAAAAGCTTTCATTTTCGAAAAGAGATAACCTAAATCTAGCTAAATGTATTATAATTGCGAAGCAATCGCGTCTTTTAGGGCTATTCGTGGAGATTGGTTGGCAACAGGTTGCATGTTAAGAAGCAACCTATTGTATTCTGCTCGCAAGCGGGTTAGTTAGTTTTGGCGACCATAAGTTCATCCCAACGCGTGGTATAACGATTGCTTAGATAGTTCTGATTCATTAACCACTTATTTCGATGATCTTTTTCTTTATGCAATCCCGTTGATGCAAAAGCGGCTTTATTTCGTCCAAATTTCGAGTTGATATGATCCAAGCATTTCATCAATTTAAACTGTTGTTGTGTATATAAGTGCGGATCAAAAAGATCCATCTGAACTTCTGTATTTGGTACAATTCCTGTTAAGCTGACACCGGCTTTTTTGTACTTGGTGTTTTCCATATAAAGATGATTGACGAGTGCTTTTGCTAAATGGATCAAAGTTGGAGTATGTGCGGTAGGAACTTTCAATGATGTTCCTGCAGAATATTTATACTGACCTTTTAAGTTCGAATATTTATCTCCAATCAAAGTAACATGAAGAAGAGAAGCTACCGATTCTTGAGCTCGTAGTTTTTCTGCAGCCCGTGATACATAAGTCGATACTGCCTCCTGTAAATGTTCCAATTCATAAATAGGCTTGCCAAACATTCGGGAGGTTAAAATTCCTTTTCGTTTATCAAGCGCTTCGCCCATTTGTATACAAGGCATGCCGTTGAGTTCTAAAACTGTTCGTAAACCGGTGACATGTAGATTCTTTTTTACCCATTTTTTATTACTGATGGTTCGCTTCAGATCTAACGCCGTGTTGATGTTATACCGATTTAAGCGAACGGTCATTCCATTTCCAATACCCCAGATTTTTTGAATTGGGATTGTTTCTAAATGGTTATCAATTTCATCATCTTTTGAAAAAGCAAGAACACCGTTGAATTGAGTTTTTTTCTTAGCAATGCCATTGGCAACTTTAGCTAGTGTTTTACTTGAAGCTATGCCTACCGAAACAGGGAGCCCCGTCCATTTCTGAATAGTATTCTTAATATAAAGTCCATATTCGGTTAGATCCTCAAAAATATTTGTAGAAACCAGAGCAAAAGCTTCGTCAATACTATATACTTCAATATTGTGGGATAATTGATTCAGAATATCCATTACCCGATCTGACATTTCTCCATAAAGAGCGTAATTAGACGATTTTATGACCACATTATGTTCTTTGAAGAATTCCCTGTATTTGAATTCAGGAGCTCCCATCGGTACTCCTATATCTTTAGCTTCCTGAGATCTTGCAATTACGCAACCGTCATTGTTCGATAAAATCGCAATAGGTTTACCGGCTAATGTAGGGTCGAAAACACGTTCGCAGGAAGCGTAAAAGTTATTACAATCTACCATTGCGTAGGCAGTAGGGGAGTTGTTAAAAACAGTTGATTTCACGTTTCTTCGCCGATTTTGAATTTATGAATTACATGGGTAACCACTCCCCAAATGGTCCAGTCAGTTTCTCTGGTAATAGCAATCGGCTTAAGTTGAGCTTCATCTGAAACCAGAAAAACACGGGAACCCTGGCAAACAAATCTTCTAATGGAAGGTTCTTCATCAATAGAGGTAATAATAATATGACCATGTTTCGCAGTGATAGAGCGATCAACAATTAAAATGTCTTTGTTATGTATTCCCGAGCGAGCCATTGCATTTCCCTGAGCTCTTACATAGAATGTTGCGGATGGGTGGAAAACCACCAAATCTTCTAAGTTCAACGCTTTTTCTAAGTGGTCAGAAGCTGGCGAAGGAAATCCTGTTTCCATTTTCCGGGCTAGTTCCAGTTGTCCTGTTCGTGCGTTATCGGGGGTACTCTTTTGTGCTTCTATGCTCTTCATTTGGAGATTTCTTTACATATAATGTATATGTGTATTATATGTATAAAACTACGTCAAGACAAAATCATTTATATAAATTTTGTGTTTTTTGAATGATATTTACTCAATGTTGATTAGTTTGACTGAAACTAACAATTACAGGAATTCAAATAGGATCAATGATCTTAGCAGTATGTATTTTTCTCGGCTTTGTAGGAATGGAAATCGTCTCCTATTGCGCTCATCGATGGCTATTTCATGGAGTTTTATGGGATATTCATGAATCACACCACACTCCGAATCACGGTATTTTTGAATGGAATGACATTTTTTCTCTTATATTTGCAGGGATTTCAATGTGGTTGATGATTATCGGAGCCGAAACCATGTTTGTTTCTGCACACTTTGGATTAGGTACCGGAATTGCGTTGTACGGATTACTCTATTTTATTATCCATGATCTATTCACGCACAAGCGTTTCATTCCATTTAAGACTGACAACTGGTTTATGAAATTGGTGCGAAGAGCTCATCAACGGCATCATCAGGATGCAGGCAAAAAAGGTCATGAACCTTATGGATTATTCTTATTTCCTTATGACAGATATCCGGAGAAAAAAAGGAATCGTCAGGATTGAGCTAAAATTCTTTCAATTTGTTGAAAATGTCTTCTTTGATGAGCTTCATTTACAGCCAAACATGCACTCACACTCATTTTCACAAACGGATAAATAGGATTGCCCACTTTTATCTTTCCAAGATGTAGATTTTCTTTGTCAGCTTTTTCAAGGAGAGTTAGATATCGGTTTTGAATAACTTCAAATTCTTCAAGCAGTAGAGATTTATCCAGATCTTTTATGGCTTTTGGCTCAAAAGGTGGAAGCGTAGGTACAGCCATTTTGAATTCCGGGCTTACAATTTTAATGAACCAGCGAAGATGGATGGGATGAGTATATGGCCCGGTTCCTTTTTTTAAATCCGAAGTGTCACCAAGAATTTTATTCTCGAGTACAGTTAAATATTCCTTATCGGTTTGTATGAGATGACTAATGATCTCACTAATGCACCATTTTCCTTCTGCCGGAGGAGTGTTGAATACTTGATTATCAGTATTAACCATTAATGTATGGATAGTTTCTTTGGCAGATGTAAAGGCTTGTATATAGAAGTCGTTCGTATACATTAGTTTATATATATTATTAGTTCAAAAAATATCAATACAGATAACTTAAGATTAGTTGTTTAAAATATACTTGCTCTTTATGAACAAAAAAATTAGAGCTCTAAGGATCTTCATATCATTTATTTGGATTTTAGTAGTGACTTTACCACAGATAAATGCCCAATCTATTACAGTAGATAAAAAGAGCGGGTTTTATACGGACTCAGTGATAGTAAACGTTCAGACGTTTCCGGATACGCTCAAAGTATATTATACATTAAATGGATCTATACCTGATACTTCTAATCTTTTAAATGCAGATTCACTAGTGTTATATGAGACTTCGGTTTTAAGATTAGCTAGTTACTCACCCGATTATACTGATACAAGCGAGATATTCAAGACTTTTTTCATCAATGAATCTACTGAGTTATCTGTGTTGGCAATAACAACAGATCCGGATAACTTATTTTCAGATGAGAGAGGTATTTATGTAGAAGGAACAAATGGAATTCCAGGATATTGCAGAAGCACTCCAAAGAACTGGAATCAGGATTGGGAAAGACCGGTGCACATGGAGTTTTTTGAGAAGGAAAGAGACAAAGGATTTTCGATCAAAGCAGGTGTTAAAATAGGAGGGGGGTGTACTCGCTTATACGACCAAAAGTCTTTAGATATATATTTCAGAAGCGAATACGGAGCAAGTAAGCTTGAATATCAAGTTTTTCAGGACAAGCCAATACTTTCGTTTGATCGGCTCGCACTAAGAAGTGGGGGACAAGACTGGTATCGAGCTATGATAAGAAATGCAGCAACTCAAGCTATGGTTAGAGATAGAATGGATCTGGGCTATCAGGCTTTCAAACCGGTTGCGGCGTTCATAAACGGAGAATATTGGGGAATACATATGCTTCGGGAAAAACAGAACGAAGATTTTTTGGAATCAAATTACGGATTCAATGAAAACGAGATTGATATTCTCTCGGGTAGTGCAAATGTAAAAGAGGGTTCTTCAGATCATTATGATGCTATGATCGATTTTATGGAAACCAATGATCTTACTATTTCTGAAAATTATGAGTGGGTTTCTGATCAAATGGATATCGATCAGTTCATCGACTATCAAATAGCACAGATATACTGGGCAAATGGAGACTGGCCTGCTAATAATATAATTTTTTGGCGCCCACAAATAACCGGGGAAAAATGGAAGTGGCTTTTATATGATGTAGATATGTCAATGGGTAGCCATTCAAGAGGAGTATACGATACCAATATGCTTCATAAACTCACAACTACTTCTGGTACTAATTATGAAAATCCTGACTGGGCAACCTTTTTATTCCGAAGTTTGATCACAAATCAAGATTTCAGGAACAAATTTGTTCAGCGGTACAGCATGCACATTCACACTACCTTTGAGCCGTCAAGAATGATGAGTTTTATAGATAGTACAGCTCAATTGATAGAATCAGAAATTCCAAGACATATGGAGCGGTGGGAAAAATCCTTTCGACTTGGTAGAAATATGGATTGGGAAAAACATCTAGGAGTTATCGAAGAATTCATCAGTGAAAGGAAATACTATGCTAAATTACATTTAAAAGATCACTTTGACCTGATTCGCTTGAATAGTTTGCAGACTTTAGTAGAACCTGTGGAAGCAGGAAAAGTTTTTATTGAAGGTGTGCAATCTGATGAATTAGAATATGGACTAATTTACAATTCCATTCCGGCTAATGTTAAAGCCGTAGCAAATCCTGGATATACTTTTATTGGCTGGAATGGAGCATTGAGTGGTTCAGAAAATTCAAAAGATGTTGTGATTACAGAAAACACATCGCTTACTGCACGTTTTAAAAGAAATGAAATAAATAATACAGGTATTGTAATTAATGAGATAAACTACAGATCTTCTGATGATTTTAATCCTGAAGATTGGGTAGAAATTTATAATAACTCTAATCAAAACATGGATATATCTGGATGGTATTTTTCAGATTCGGATGATGCTCATAAGTTTATTTTTCCATCAGGAACAGTTTTAAATGTAGATTCTTATTTAGTACTAACAAAAAATGATAGTACGTTTTCTGCGCTTTTCCGCAATGTTCAAAACAAAATCGGAGATATAGATTTTGGCTTATCCGGTGATGGAGAACTGGTACGCTTGTTTAATGAATCAGATGAAATTATAGATCAACTTACTTATAACGACAAAGCTCCATGGCCTCTTGAAGCAGATGGATTAGGAGCTACATTGTCACTTACAAATCCTGGTTTCGATAATTCCAAAGGAGAAAATTGGGCTGCTTCAATTGAGCACGGCACGCCCGGTATTGCTAATAATGATGTAATTGTTAGCAATGAAGAGGAACAAATAAGTACTCTGCCAAACTCAATATCTATGAATCAAAATTATCCCAACCCCTTTAATCCATCAACAACAATAAGCTATGCTATCAATAAATCCGGCCAGGTAACACTAAAGGTTTATGATATAACAGGAAGAGTAGTGTCTGTTTTAGTGAATGAAAATAAATCACAAGGGCGGTATAATATTATATGGAATGCTACAGCACTATCCAGTGGGATATATTTTTATAGATTAGAAGCTTTTGGTGAGTCAATAACCAAAAGGTTATCACTAATAAAGTGAAAATGTACGAATGATCAGATCTTTCCGTCCCATTCTTTTAAAAACCTGGATACATAAAGCTCCATAAACTTGTGCCGTTCTTCAGCGATTTCTTTAGCAGAATTTGTATTCATTCGGTTTTTTAACAGAAAAAGCTTTTCGTGGAAATGATTGATGGTATGTCCGGTATCTTTCTTGTAGGCTTCAAAACTTGAATGCATTGTTGGTTCTTTCTCAGGATTGTAAAGCTCTCGCGACTTATGCCCACCGTAAGCAAAAGCTCGTGCAATTCCGATGGCGCCAATAGCATCCAAGCGGTCAGCATCCTGAACGATTTTACCTTCAATTGTTTTCATCGGTGTTTCTACATCAGCCCCTTTAAAAGAAAGATCTGTTATTATTTCTGAAACATGATGAATTATTTCTTTATCCATATTGATGGATTCTAACCATTCACGAGCAACTCTGGGACCTACAGTTGCATCTCCGTCATGAAACTTGTGATCGGCTATATCATGCAGGAGAGAAGCTAATTCAACTGTAAAGACTTGGACAGGCTCATCAACCTTATGAGCCAACTCTTTAGCCATGTTCCACACTCGTAAAATATGCCACCAATCATGTCCGGAGCCTTCGCCTTCTAATCTGCCTCGGGCAAAATCAGCAGTTTTACTAATAACTTCTGAGTTGGTTAGTTCAGGCATGTGCAGAGCTCTGCAATAACATCTTGTTTTAATTTGTCTACTCTTGCAAGTGCAGCTTCAATCATTTCAGGCTTTATTTTTCCTTCATCCAATAACTTTTGCATGGTTGCTATTGCTTTCTTTGCTATATCTTCATCATATTCAAAATTATTTCCAAATACCAAGATGTCAACGCCTGCATTGATAGAGCGCTCAATAACAGTTTCAAGATTATAATGAGTACTAATGATGGGTTTCTGAAGATCATCTGAAAAAACTACTCCTCCAAACCCCAGAGAATCCCTAAGTAATTCATTGATAGTATGTGACGAAAATGTGCCTGGCCACTCAGGATCTATATTTCCATTTAAACTATGTGACGTTTGAATGGCTCTAATGGTTCTTGATTGGAAAAGCTCTTTATAGGGAATTAAAAAATCATCCGACCAGATCGCTGTTATGTCATTTACAGAATCTGCCTGATCATAATCCGGAGTATATCCCGGAAAATATTTAGGGACACTTAAAAGCTTTTCTGTGTCATACTCATCAAGAATTATTTTTGAAGTTGATACAACTTTTTGAGGATCTGAGGATATCAAACCCGGACTTGAAGCATTCGTAGTTTTTATGTTAAGATCGAGCCTTGGATGAAGGTTCGTATTCAGTCCTAATACCATAAATTCCTGAGCAAATTTCCTCGCTATCTCAACAATTTCTAATGAATCCGGTAATATCGGATTACTAAAAATTCTTTTCCAATCAGGGTAAAGATTGTAAAGAGGAGATTCCTTACTTCCGTCTTGTCCTATGGCAATAATTGGTGGATTCATAGAATAGCCAACTAACGCACTATTCAGCTTAAGCAATTGATCGGGTGATTCAATGTTTCTTCCAATAGAATCACCTAAATGATCGTAGTTGTATAAAATCATTCCTCCGATATTTCTCTGTTTTATATCCTGAACGATAGGACTTTCTGCGTGTATACTACTTCCCTTGAAGCCAATTACCAGCATTTGTCCAAGTTGTTTATCAGTAAAGGCTGTTTCTTTTTTTTCTTTTGTGGCTTCGGTACAAGAATTCGTAATAATAAATGTTAGTGCAATAAATCCTGATATGAGGAGTGATCTTTTATTCATTGATAAGGTCGTTTAAAACTTCTCTTAAGTTAAATGTAGCTCTTATGTCATTATAGCGAACTATATTTCCATCCGGTCCAATCAGAATGTAGAATGGAATACCACCGCCTTTATACGCTCTAAAAGTTTCTTGATCAAAGCCATTTCCGCCATATAGTTGAGGCCATGGATTTTCAAATCTTGAGATATCTATTTCCCAGATGGATTTATCTACTTCAGTTGAAATTCCAAGAATTTCAAAATTTTTGCGACTAAAATCATTATAAATTTCTCGCATAGCAGGAAATTCATCCAAACATGGTTGGCACCAACCTGCCCAAAAATCAAGAAGAACGTACTTGCCTTTATACTCTTCTAAAGTATGCGTTTTCCCATTTTGATCAACTAAAGAAAAAGGAACAGCAGGCTCACCGGGAGAAACTGATTTGATTTCATTATAGAAATAAGTCAAAAATTCAGTGTACTCATTAAATTCCGAATAATTACTGATGTATTCTGTATAGCTTGGTTCGGCAACTTTTAGTTCAAGTTCTCCAATTCTTTCTGCAACTAGAAATAGCTTGGCATAAGCAAGGGCTTTCTTGCTTTCAATTTGGTCAAGTACCTCCAAACGTTTTCTATTTAACTCTTCATAAGCAAGTCTTTTGATATCATATTCTGCTAATTCTTTGCCATAAGTTTGAGTCACGCTGTCATAAATTCCAAAAGTTCGAGCATAATAATGTGTTACATCACGAATTCCTGCTCGCTGCGATTCTAAAGATTCTAAAGTGAAGAAACCATCAGTTTTTGCTTGTTGTAAGGTCTTTTCTCTCTCTGAACTTGCATCAAACCCATTTTGGTCTAATCGATATTCGATAGATTTTATTCTATTTACTAGAAGCTCACCTTTAGCCTTTGCAATAAGATTTTCGTACGCCGTTCCATAAAGATATTCTTCGGCGATTGAAATCTTTTCCTGATTCATTTCTATGGCAGTATTATCAAGTCTGTCTTTATAATTGTTCATTTCTTTCTCGATTTTTTTATCCATTCCGTCAGTTTCTTTTAGGTATTCTTGATAGGATTTGTAATCGGATAAATTTTTGGATGTAATGCCTACATCAAGAGGGAAAGATGATCGGCTGATACTTAAGTTTAAATTATCATCACCATCTACAATCAAAAGAAAAGATTCGTCATCGATAGAGAAAAGTAGGTGTTGATCATCTGGTAAAATTGGGACACTTACATCAAAAGTCCCTTCTTTGTTAGGTGTTACAATAAATTCTTGTACGGGTGAGTACTTATAGTGTAACGGAATGGTAGCGACTTTAATCGTTGCATCCCCGACATAATCGATACTCCCCGAAATCGACATTGTGTTTGAATCATTAGTTGAGCAAGATATTAATAATAATATTGTTGAGAGAAATGCAATGACTGGAATATTTTTAAACATAGTATGATTTGGATGATCTTAAGACTTATCTTCCTTAAGGATAAAGTATTTTATTGAAAAAGGATTTAAATAACATTTTATTTGTTAAGATTTTCTAATGTTTTATTTAGGTAACTGCTGTAACAAACAATGATTTGTATGCTCTTGTATTCGAAAGGGAAAAATAAAGAGCTTTCCCAACATACGGTACAAAACCATGTTGAATGAAAAAGTTTTTGAATGTAAACAAATATATTTCAGCATTTAAAAAGGTAAACAACAATGATTCAAAATAATTTAAACAAAGAACTCGAGAGAAAAATAGACCTCTATTTGAATGGACGGCTATCTGAGGAGCAAATAGATGATCTATGGGCGGAATTAATTCAGGACAATTATTATCTGGATTATATGAAGAGTGTAGCCAATCTAAAAGCAGTTATTGAAGAAAAACGAAAAGTCAATAAGCCTTCAGTCTCTAAACAAATCAGAAAAATTGCAACTTATGCTTCTGCCGCTGCGGCAATAATAATTGTAGGGGTTTTAGGTGTCTTGAATTACTCATCTGATAACTCAAGTCCACTCTCTCCAATTAATGAAATTGGGCTGGATATTGTGCGTAGTGAAGACGGGGTTTCTGCAAATATTACTAATGAAACAATAAAGAGAGCTATCCAATTGGCAGCAGATGGAAACACTTCTGAAGCAAAAGATATACTAAGTAATGAGCTTGAAACTGAAGAAGATCCTACACTAATAGCAGAATTTTCAATCACGTTGGGTTCTATACATTATAATTTAGGTGAATATCGCGAAGCCGCTTCTAACTTTAAAACAGTTACAAATCAAAGTGGAATTTCAAACAGTATTTTAGAGAAGGGATACTGGTTGTTGGCAAATGCACATTTTCAGCTAGATAATCTTACAGAAGC
The DNA here is from genome assembly GCA_965216175.1 of Balneola sp. Lineage (GTDB taxonomy): Bacteria > Bacteroidota > Rhodothermia > Balneolales > Balneolaceae > Balneola. The sequence goes on along the minus strand of OZ244140.1, from coordinate 2,494,547 downwards.
TGAATCAGCTTTCCAAAGTACTTATGAATTAGATGGACAATACAGCCGAGTTGCAAAGAGCTATATAAAAGCTTTAAATTCAATGGATTGATAAGGAGAATATTATTTTAGCCCGATTGTAAGAGAATACTTTCTTCTTCTCTTATAATCGGTTTTTAACTAGCATCTTTAATTCTAACCTTATATCCTATCAATAAACCAACAACTATCATTAAGGGTAAAAGAATTTCTGATTTAGAAGGTTTTTTTATGATCGGACTTGGATTACCTATCAACGTATATGCTCCCCAATAATGAGGATCAGCGCTTCCTGTTTTAAGTTGATCGATTTTTGCTAATCTCATTGCGGCACTTTTGGACAGTCCTTTATTCATGTAGGAATAAAAAGAGGTAGCAAACTCAGAGGCAATTTTATCATTAACCTCCCATAAGTTCAAAGCCAGACTTTTTGAACCAGCAAAGCGTAAAGCCCTGCTTATACCCATAATTCCAGTTCCTTGTAGATAATTTCCATTTCCTGAACTACAAGAGTTAAGCATGATGAGCTCATTTTTAAGCTGGTTGTCAAAGAGTTCATATGCATATAAAGCATCGCCTCTGTTTCCATTTGATTTTGATGACTTCAAATAAATTGTTGAAAAAAGAGGATCTTGAACAGATACTTCGCTATGAGTAGCTACATGTAATATTCTGGAAGTCGCTAATTGTTCCTGAAAAGCTTGTTCAGTAGCAGTGTTACCGGCGAAAACTTTTTTCTTTTCAAACTCTGTAAGTACATTTTTAATTTCACGAACTTCCTGAGTCGCATATGGGAGTGAGGGTAGAGGTTTCTCGGTAAAATCATCAAAGTATGATATCGCAAAAGCGGAAAAGTCATTGCTCAAAGAGGAGGAATAATTTCTATTATTTTTTGCGTAATCCTGTAGTGAAGTAAAATATTTGAAACTATAATCCTCAATCATATAGCGGGTACTTCCAAAACTAGAAGAGGAGTTAGGTGGTTTAGTAGGCAAGATATCTAACGGGAGTCGATATAACTCATTATCAGGAATTACTGTAATTTGAGCAACATCATCAGGGATTTCATCCAATCTAAGAAACTCGAAAATATCATATAAGCTTGTTAATGAGGTTTGACCAACAGCTAAACCATTTGCACTGCTATTTAATAATCGACTAATTTCTGGAGTGAGATCTAAACCAGTTATAGATGCAGAGTTTTTTGTAATTCTACTTACATATAATTGGTCATTGAGTTCAGTAAAATGTAGAACTAGTTCCTTAGTTGAAATCTGTTGCTGGATCATCCAAACTGGAATTATTTCCTCTTTATTTTTTGATTGAGATACTTTATTTACTAAAAGTTGTTTCTGAGCAGACAACTTATCTATTTCTGTTTTAAGAGCAGATTTCATATCCTCATCGGCGCTTAAATATCTACTCCTTAAAGATTGAATTTCAGTTGTGAGTTTTTTTTCCTCAGTAAGCTCTTGTTCTGTAAGCTTAGCAGCTTTTAAAAGAATGTTATTATATAAAGAAGCGTCATTGATAGTTTTTAGCTTATCCAGATATGTAATTGACTCTTTATCATTACCCAGTTTGCGAAGTATTGATATCATTATCTCAAATGCATCCAGGTATTCTTTTTCAACGGTCCAAAATCCGGTTTCTGCGTCAACACTCCCTTGAGCTCTGCTTATGATTTGATCCAGTTTTGGTTTGTAATATGCATAAGCAGCTCTATTCTTTCCTTGCTTATGCAAATACTCGGCATATATATTGTGATACCTGACTAGTACTTCAAACTCTAAGTCCTCTAAAGAATAGATCTTGATTTCATTTAAAATAGATCCGAGTTCGGATAGATTGTTTTCTGCAGAAGCAATTTCAGATTCGAAAATCAAAGTCTCAATAAATTTAGGAGTGTCGGAGCTTCTGGAGGCTATATCTCTCGCTGCTTTCAATACTGATTTTGCTTCTCCTAGAGAATCTATACTAATTAGTATATCTGCCTTATCTATTAAGAGTGCTAAATTAAAAGTAGTGCTGCCGGTTTTTTTGTAGACTTCCTCAGCTAATTCAAACTTCTCCAGAGCTGTAATATAATCTCCTTTTTCATCCCAATAATAATTTCCTAAATAAAAATGAATAGTTGCTGTTTCATAAGCATTATTATTTTCAATGGAGAGCTCCATAGCTTTGTCAATAAATGGCAAAGCTGATTTTGTATCACCGATGGAGTTATAATAAACAAATAGATTACGATAAAGACCTAGTTTTACCTTATAAAACTCTGGGTCTGTAGTCTCATTTTTTTCAGCTTCCTGAATAGCCCGCAATAAAAACGAAGTATATTTATTTTTTTGCCCTAACCTTTGATAACAGAGGGATAAGTTATTGTATAATTGTGATTTAGGAATATTAGAGTTGGGGTCATTATATAATCCCTCTAAAATGGCTTTAGCACTTTCATATTTTCCAAGTTGAAAAAAATTATATCCTTGCTGTAGTAAGATATAGTCTACTCTTGGCTTTAATTTATAATATTCTGCTAAAGGTAAAAGAACATTTCGTTGCAAATAGAGAGATTCAGAGTAGTTTCTACTAACAATTAAAGAATAATCAAAACCACTAAATGCGCCTACTTTTTTTTCAGAATTAGGATAATAAATAGAGTTCATTAGTCCTTCAAATAAGGAGCTGGTAAACTTAAAATTATTAGATTCATAGGCAATCTTAAGTAGATTAAAGTGTAAAAATGAGCTATTAAAACTGGAATTTCCCTTAAGAGTTTTGAGCTCACTATTAAGATATTCTGATACTAATTGTAATTCTGTCCTATTAAAGAAGGATAGTATTTCATCGCTAAATAAAAGAGAATAAATAATGAATTGTTTTTCCGATTCGGGAAGATCTTCAAGCGAAATATTTTCTCGATTTAATATCGAAAAAATAATACTACTCTGTTTCTCAGAAATATTCTCCTCCCATAGTTCCAAATACTCAGTAAGAAATTTTTCAAGTTCTTTTCTGGCTTCAGATTGTGAAATATAATGAACAGCTATTGGAACAGATCCTGTTTTTAAAGCATAGGATTTAAACCGTTCAAATTTAAGTGAATCTTCAGAGAGTGATGAATCACATTCGTACTCGGAGAAAATTTTACGAAGAATTATAGAATTGGACTGCGAGATTATCCTGCTGACATTCTTATTGATTCCGCAATTAGAAGAGTAGAGCTCGTTTAGTCCCCAAAAATTAATGTCTGCCTGTTCATTATCCGATATATTAGAGATATATAAATTTGCTTGATTCGCTATTGTTACAGACGGATCAACCGGATCATTAGGTAATAAAAAATTTATAAATAATAGTACTAAGAGCATTGGCCTGATTTTAGAGTCGTATTATAATGCTCCTCAATAACAATAAACAGAAAATTAAATCACATTTTAGGTTTAGTGATGATAGGCTGTGAGTCATTGCCGGTGCCGAATACTGCATCCGCCGGAGCGTTGGTTTGTACGGTAGGCTCGTTGGTGTCATCGATTAAGCTGGCATCGGTTACGGAAGCGCAAGCAAAAGATAAAGAAGCGATAGCAAGTAGGGTAAAGAGAGATTTAAATGATTTCATGATGTATAAATAAATTGTGTTAATAATAGATGTTAGTGATAGCGATCGGAGAGGGATCACATTTTAGGTTTAGTGATGATAGGCTGTGAGTCATTGCCGGTGCCGAATACTGCATCCGCCGGAGCGTTGGTTTGTACGGTAGGCTCGTTGGTGTCATCGATTAAGCTGGCATCGGTTACGGAAGCGCAAGCAAAAGACAAAGAAGCGATAGCAAGTAGGGTAAAGAGAGATTTAAATGATTTCATGATGTATAAATAAATTGTGTTAATAATAGATGTTAGTGATAGCGATCGGAGAGGGATCACATTTTAGGTTTAGTGATGATAGGCTGTGAGTCATTGCCGGTGCCGAATACTGCATCCGCCGGAGCGTTGGTTTGTACGGTAGGCTCGTTGGTGTCATCGATTAAGCTGGCATCGGTTACGGAAGCGCAAGCAAAAGATAAAGAAGCGATAGCAAGTAGGGTAAAGAGAGATTTAAATGATTTCATGATGTATAAATAAATTGTGTTAATAATAGATGTTAGTGATAGCGATCGGAGAGGGATCACATTTTAGGTTTAGTGATGATAGGCTGTGAGTCATTGCCGGTGCCGAATACTGCATCCGCCGGAGCGTTGGTTTGTACGGTAGGCTCGTTGGTGTCATCGATTAAGCTGGCATCGGTTACGGAAGCGCAAGCAAAAGATAAAGAAGCGATAGCAAGTAGGGTAAAGAGAGATTTAAATGATTTCATGATGTATAAATAAATTGTGTTAATAATAGATGTTAGTGATAGCGATCGGAGAGGGATCACATTTTAGGTTTAGTGATGATAGGCTGTGAGTCATTGCCGGTGCCGAATACTGCATCCGCCGGAGCGTTGGTTTGCACGGTAGGCTCGTTGGTGTCATCGATTAAGCTGGCATCGGTTACGGAAGCGCAAGCAAAAGATAAAGAAGCGATAGCAAGTAGGGTAAAGAGAGATTTAAATGATTTCATGATGTATAAATAAATTGTGTTAATAATAGATGTTAGTGATAGCGATCGGAGAGGGATCACATTTTAGGTTTAGTGATGATAGGCTGTGAGTCATTGCCGGTGCCGAATACTGCATCCGCCGGAGCGTTGGTTTGTACGGTAGGCTCGTTGGTGTCATCGATTAAGCTGGCATCGGTTACGGAAGCGCAAGCAAAAGACAAAGAAGCGATAGCAAGTAGGGTAAAGAGAGATTTAAATGATTTCATGATGTATAAATAAATTGTGTTAATAATAGATGTTAGTGATAGCGATCGGAGAGGGATCACATTTTAGGTTTAGTGATGATAGGCTGTGAGTCATTGCCGGTGCCGAATACTGCATCCGCCGGAGCGTTGGTTTGCACGGTAGGCTCGTTGGTGTCATCGATTAAGCTGGCATCGGTTACGGAAGCGCAAGCAAAAGATAAAGAAGCGATAGCAAGTAGGGTAAAGAGAGATTTAAATGATTTCATGATATAAATTATTTGATAGATTATAGGTTAAGTACAAGAGTCTGTGAAAACTGGTTTGTTACAAAGTTTCTTAAAATTCTAGTTTAGAGTTGAGCAAAATTTTGCATGACAACAAGAGTTGTTTACGTATTTTTTGTTACACAATTAATCTAGGGCTAATATTTTTTTACATCCAAAAAAATATTAGAGAAAGTTAATATTTAGAAATCAATCGCCTTTTAATGTGGTAAAAAAAGGTTTTTGAAGTCACACACATAGTTTTATATTCACCTAAAACAATACACTTATTCCTTCGTGTCTAGGTTAAAATTTTAACTATCGAAGTCTAACTTGACAAAATCTAGAGTTGATTATTCAGAGTTGGTGGAAGCTCTGCAGAACGGTGACGATACAAAAGCAGCTGAGCTAGTTTCAGAAGTAGTTTCCAGACTTGAGGACTATCTTATAGTGACTATGGGAGCTGATTCAAATGATGCAAATGAGTGCGTTCAACAAGCGTTTGTTGATGTGTTTGAGCAAGTAAGAAAAGATAAAATTAAAGAACCTAAATACTTCTTTAGTTATCTAATTAAATCCTGCCGCCATGAATACCTGCGATACATAAAAAAACGGCATAAATTTAAATACGATGAAGAGTCTTTAAACACTCAGGTTGTTCCTGAACAGCAATTTCAGAAGCTATTAGATAAAGAAAGGCAAGAAATACTAAAAAAATGCCTAGAAGAATTGCAGGAAAAATCGCGAGTGTTCATTGAGCATTTTATCGATAAGCCCGACACAAGTACAGATGAGGCTAGTGAGGAATTTGAAATGTCCAGTTCAAACGTACGTACAAAGAAGCATAGAATTCTAAGCCGATTGCACCATTGTTTTAAAAGAAAATCCAACGAATAACTAGAATTGTAGTATAAATCCATTTCCTGTAAAAGACAGCTGTTCAGTTAAATGGAGTATTTTTTGGGTGTTTTTGTTATGAATTAGATACAAAGCGGTATCAAACAATAGTAAAAAACTCCCTTGAAGTATAACAGACTTCCCATAACCGATCTGGCGATCTGAACTTTTATTTATTCCACGTTTCCACAGCCAAGCACCGGCTCCAATATATGCTAAGTCTAATCCGGCATTAATAAGTAAAATTTTATCGAAGCTTCGCATTTTCTCTAATGCTTCTGTGTATCCAAGATTTGGATCTAATCTGGAAGCCCCATGATACCCAAATCCTGCTATACTAAGATTCACAATATTCCATGCAGTATTCATCTGATGAAAATATTTAACACTTTCTGATGAACTGAAAAACCCAACTGAACCCGAAATAATATTCAATGTTGCCCAACTTCCGAGCACAATCATTCCCGACTTTTGAGTAGAAATTGACTTTTTGAGAATAGATTGTGTGGAAATATCGGTATTTTGTGCGTGTAACGAAATCTGACAAGTAACCAAAATTAGAGTCAAAAACAGAAAAAATTTTAAAATATTTTTTTTGTAACAAAATTTCATGTGACACAGAATTGATGTCTTATTATCATCTAGGTAATCTTAAAAATATGGGTTTCTATAATGCTTTCAAAGATTGTAGGTGGTATCCCATTGTTTCAAGAATAATCTTTAGAACTTCTTTTAACTTCTCAAGGTATCCAAATTTGGTCTCCTAAATTGTTTAAAATGCATTGGATGTTTTGGGATAATAGTTTAATGAAAAGATTCAGGTGGCTTTAAGGGTATTATCAATTAATGGGTTTTAAATCTTTTATTTTTTTAACAGTAATTGAACTTGATTATCCGCCGAAAAAGCGACAACATCAATGCAATTATAAATCTAAACAACGTGTAGAATGTGGCTAAATATCAAATCGTTCGATGAATACAAAAAAACCTTTAAAGAAAGTGAAAAAGACCGGTTGGCTTTTTGGGAGCATGAAGCCGGAACCTTTTACTGGCGCAAGCGGTGGGATCAAGTTCAATCGGGTGGTTTTGAAACAGCTGATATTAAATGGTTTGAAGGTGGAAAACTCAACATCACTGAGAATGCGCTTGACCGACATTTGAACACGATCGGGAATAAGACTGCATTTATTTTTGAGCCGAATCATCCCGATTCCTTTCGCAGAACGATTACTTTCAAGCAATTACACGAAGATGTTTGCCGATTCAGCAATGTGCTGGAAAGTAAAGGGGTTAAAAAAGGAGACAGAGTTTGTATTTATATGGCGATGACTCCTGAGTTAGTTATTGCAGCTCTTGCTTGTGCACGAATCGGAGCGGTTCATTCCATTGTATTTGCGGGGTTTTCAGCACAATCTCTTAGTGATCGAATTAATGATTGTGATGCTAAGATGTTGATCACTAATGACGGATTGAGAAGAGGAGATAAGCATGTTCCGCTGAAGGATATTTCAGATGAAGCATTGAAAACAAGCCCTTCCATTGAAAGTGTAATCGTTTGTCAACGTACCAACAGAGATATTGATTGGGTAGAAGGACGTGACGAGTGGTGGCATAATTTGATTAGGAATGCTTCTAAAAAACACGAAGCAGTTGAAATGGATGCAGAAGACCCGCTTTTTATTCTTTACACATCCGGTTCAACCGGTAAGCCAAAAGGCGTAGTTCACACTTGTGGTGGATATATGGTATACACCAGCTATTCGTTCCGCAATGTATTTCAGGTTGGGGCAGACGATGTGTATTGGTGCACCGCTGATGCAGGCTGGATCACAGGACACAGTTATATTATTTATGGTCCACTTTTTACCGGAACTACAGGAATTATTTTCGAAGGTACTCCGACTTATCCGGACGCGGGGCGATTCTGGGAAGTGGTTGAGAAATATAAAGTGACTCACTTTTATACGGCACCAACAGCAATCAGAGCTCTAATGTCGTACGACCTAGATTTTGTAAAGAAATACGATCTGAGTTCGCTTAAAATTCTTGGATCAGTGGGTGAACCGATTAACGAAGAAGCGTGGCATTGGTATGACGAGCATATTGGAAATGGAAATTGTTCTATAGTTGATACCTGGTGGCAGACGGAAACAGGAGGGATTATGATCACGCCATTGGGAGGGATTACACCTACAAAACCGGGCTTTGCAACACTTCCATTACCGGGAGTATTTCCTGTGTTGATGGATGAGAACGGAAAGGAAATTGAGGGCAATGATGTAGAAGGAAATCTGTGTATCAAACATCCGTGGCCATCTGTTGCAAGAACAGTTTACGGAGATCATGAACGTTACAAACAAACATACTTCTCTGCCTATAAAGGATATTATTTTACGGGCGATGGTTGTCGACGTGATGAGGATGGATATTACAGAATTACCGGTCGTGTAGATGACGTCTTGAATGTTTCCGGGCACCGTTTGGGAACTGCTGAAATTGAAAACGCACTTGATGAACATGAAAAAGTAGTTGAAACAGCGGTAGTTGGTTATCCACATGATATTAAAGGTCAGGGCGTGTATGCATTTATGATTTGTGACGGAGAAATAAAAGATACCGCCACATTCAAAAAGGAATTGTTGGATCTGGTTGTGAAAATCATCGGTCCTATTGCCAAGCCGGATCAAATTCAGATTGTTTCGGGGTTACCAAAAACACGTTCCGGCAAGATCATGAGACGTATTCTGAGAAAAATTGCATCGAAGGATATGGACAACTTGGGAGATACTTCGACTTTGTTAGATCCTAGTGTGGTAGAGGAGATTAAAGTAGGGAAGGCTATTTAAATAATTACATTGTAAGTTTTTATGCAAGTGGGACTAAAGTCCCTTCTTGATTATGTTCTTTGTGTAATTTCGTACATAAGTAAAAAGGAGCTTTAACTCTAGGTATCTTATCAAGAGGTTAACTTAATTTTGCAGGACTAAAGTCCATGCTTGCTTATGTTCTTTGTGAAATTTTGTGCATAAGCAAGCAAGGTTTTTAACCCTTGAAGTAAAATGGCAAAGAATGCCTAGAAATCTATCAATAATATGGCTGCATGCTGTTTGGAGTACTAAAGATCGGAAAAGGATTTTAGGTAAATCTTTTCGATTTAAACTTTTTGAACATATAAAAGAATATTCTATAGAGAAAGGAATTCAACTTGATATCATAAACGGAGTTGAAGATCATATTCATTGTCTTTTTCGGTTGAAGCCAAGTCAAAATCCAGCTGAAATTATAAAATTAATTAAAGGGGAATCTTCATTTTGGATCAATAAGAACATTATCCTTGATGATAAGTTTGAATGGCAGGTTGGATATGGGATATTTTCTGTAAGTGAAAGGGATATAATACCGGTGAGAAAGTATATTTATAATCAGGAGGAGCATCATAAAGAGATTTCTTATGAGGATGAATTGAAGAAGATAACTAAGAAGTTACGGGATTAAAGTCCCTTCTGGTTTATGTTCTTTGTTTAGTCTCATACATATGCTAGAAAGGGTTTTAACCCTTTTAAGATATAATTCTATATCACAACCCCAACAAATACCCAACAGGCAAAAAGGCCAGGCTGATTACCAGCAAGATCATTCTAAATCTAGTGGAAACAAGAAACGGAAAAAAAAACAATCCAAAGCTAAACGAATGCTCGCGCAACCAGTCGTAGTAATGTTGACGATGGGCTGAGCCCAAAGCCATAGTTACATGTCCGTGCAGAATGGTGATCATAAAAGGAAGAGCAAACATAAATGCTCCGATGTATCGAAAGCTTTCGTCCATTCCAACCAGTTTAGCGGCGTAATAATACGGCCAGGCAAAAAGCACCATCATTGGTACACTCAACAACCAGTTGATGATGACTATGCGTTTATAATTGGATTCGGATAACTCAGACAAAGCAGTTTAAAGTTATTGGTGATTGATTTTGGGTTCGTTTGTCATATCGAGCGGAGCGAGATATCTAAAGATTGCTATCAAAGAAATTTTAAGATTTCTCACATACGTTCGAAATGACAGAATTATATTTTAGAAGCAATAAGCATTTCAATTTCACGATAATCCATTCCAAACATTTTCGACAACGATTTTTTGGTGAGATGCTTTTTGTAGGCATAAGTTCCACTTCTCAGAGCAGTATTATCCCAAAGACATTCTTTTACTCCACCGGCATCACCGATTGCTAAAATATAAGGTACCAATACGTTATTCAATGCATAAGTGGCAGTTCGGGCAACATCTGAAGGCATATTCGGAACGCAATAATGAGTTACATCAAATGCTTTGTAAATTGGATTCGAGTGTGTAGTTGCACGACTTGTTGCAATACATCCACCCTGATCAATTACAGTATCTACAATTACACTTCCTGGCTTCATCCCCATTACCATATCTTCAGTAACCCAGCATGGAGAGCGGTCACCTTCAGCCATAGCAGCGCCAATGATAACATCTGCAAACTTTAACGCCGAACTCAGGTATTGCTCATTTGCTACCGCAGTAATAATCCGTCTGTCCAGTGCATTTTCTAATCTTCGTAGAGCATTCAGGTTGGTATCCATTACAAAAACTTGAGCTCCGTATCCTAAAGCAGTTCGAGCTGCATATTCTCCAGTGATTCCGGCTCCTAAAATAACGACGGTTGCCGGAGGAACTCCCGAAATACCGCCAAGCATAATTCCTTGTCCCAAGCCCTGATTTTCCAAATAATGAGCAGCTTTTTGTACCGCCAAAGATCCTGTTATTTCGTGCATCATTCTTACGATCGGGAATTCTTTATCGCTGTCACAAATAAACTCGTAGGCAATTCCGGTTACTGATTTTGCAAGTAATTCCCGGAAATAATTTTCTCGCTGAGTTCCTATATGCAATGCAGAGATGATGGATTGATTATTATCCAAATATTCAAGTTCATCATTAGTGAGAGGGGCTACTTTTAGTATCAACTCAGATTTTTTAAATACATCCTCAGGAGTATATGCTATTTCAGCTCCGGCATCTGCATAATCCCGATCAGAGAAATTCGCTTCATCACCGGCTCCTTTTTCAATAAAAATTTCATGGCCGTTTCCTCTAAGGATGGATACTCCGCCTGGTGTCAGCGATATTCTCCGCTCATCGTTAGACATCTCTTTGGGAAGTCCAATACGAAGAGAAACCTCACTTTTAGAACGAATGAGATGTTTTTCGAGCGTTTTTAAACCGATCTGTTCGGTATCCAGAGGGTTGAGTTCCATTGGCGGCAGAGTTTAATTTTTCAAGAAGATAATAAATTGAAATGATAGAATTAGGAATACAAGAATAGAGAATTAGGAATAAAAAGACATAACAGTTTTTGTTCCTAATTAATCATTTCTAGAAACTTTTCTTCATCTATCACAGGAACTCCAAGTTCTGTAGCTTTTGTAAGCTTGCTTCCGGCCGATTCTCCTGCAAGTACGAAATCTGTATTTTTACTGACTGAAGAAGCCGTTTTGCCTCCATGCTTTTCGATAAGCTCTTTAGCTTCATTTCTGGAAAGAGTAGGAAGTGTTCCCGTGATCACAATTTTCTTTGTTTCCAGAATATTAGAAGCCAGTTCTTTTTCATCAGCTTCAAACTGCAATCCAGCTTCAGCTAAGCGATCTACTATTTTCCTGTTGATGTCGTTTGAAAAGAATTCCTGTACAGATTCTGCAATACGCGGCCCTATCGAATCAACAGCAAGTAATTCATCTTCAGAAGCAGAACGAAGATTTTCTAAATTTTTAAATGCTTCTGCAAGATCTTTAGCCACTGTTTTGCCTACAAACCGAATTCCCAATGCATATAAAACTTTTTCAAATGGTTGGTTTTTGCTGGAAGCAATTCCATCAATTAAATTCTGAGCGCTTTTTTCTGCCATACGCTCTAAAGGAATAATTTCCTCGACTGAGAGATCATATAGATCCGCATAATTAGATATCATGTTTTCAGATACTAGTTGACCAACCACTGATTCCCCTAAACCTTCAATATCCAAAGCATCACGCGCTGCAAAATGTTCAATTTTTATTCGAACTTGTGGAGGGCATTCGGGGTTGATACATCGCCATGCAACTTCCCCTTCGTATTTGATAAGTTGTGCATCACAAGCAGGGCAGGTTTTTGGGAACTCGAATTCCTGTGAGCGGTCTTTACGATTCGGATTTACCACACTGATTACCTGAGGAATGATCTCGCCGGCTTTTTCTACAACAACCGTATCTCCGATTCGAATATCTTTCCGGTGTATTTCATCTTCATTGTGCAGAGAAGCTCTTTTTACGGTAGTTCCGGCAAGTAAAACAGGCTCCAGTTCTGCAACTGGTGTGATTGTTCCAAGCCTACCAACCTGAAGTGTAATGTCATTTATTTCGGTAGTAGCTTGTTCCGCTTCAAATTTATAAGCAATTGCCCATCTTGGAAATTTAGATGTGCTTCCGAGTTGATCTCTCAAATGTGTTTGATTGATCTTGATAACTACGCCGTCGGTTTCGTAGGGTAATTTATGACGAAGTTCATCCCATTCTTTTATCACTTCATGAACTTCAGAGATAGTTGTGCAAACTTTCGGGTATTCATTCACAGGTAAACCGAACTCTTTCATTAACTCATTTTTCTTCCATTGAGTGAGTGAATTGTCTTCTTCATCAAACAACAAATCAAATGCAAAGAAACGAATTGGCCGTTGAGAAACCGCTTTGGGGTCCTGCATTTTCAGAGACCCTGCAGTGGAATTTCGAGGATTGGCAAACGTTGACAAACCCTCTTCTTCTCTTTTTTGATTCAAACGCGCAAAAGCTTCCCGCTCCATAAAAGCCTCTCCACGAACTTCAACTACAGCCGGGAAATCTCCAGTGAGCTTGAGAGGAATATTACGAATGGTTCGAACATTTCTGGTTATATCATCTCCCTTTTGACCGTCGCCGCGTGTAGCACCCAATACAAGATCACCGTTTTCATATCGAAGTCGTAAAGAAGCACCGTCAAACTTTAATTCAACAAGATATTCATAATCCGAATGTTCAAGATTCTTTTGAACACGCTTATCAAAATCGTTGAGTTCTTCTTCATTATACGTGTTGTCTAAACTGAGAAGTGGTACGGGATGCTTTACGGTCTCAAACGTTGAAGAAGTTTCTCCGCCAACTCTTTTTGTAGGAGAATTGGGGTCCTGAATATCAAATTCATCCTCAATTGCTTCCAATTCCTTGAGTCTTTCATCAAATTCTTTGTCGCTCATAAAAGGTTGAGCGTCATTATAGTAAGCTTTATTCGCTTGCCGGAGCAGATCTTTCAGCTCCTTTACCCGTTGTTGAGCTTGATCTTTATTCATAGATCTCTAAAATCGAATTCGGTATACAACACTGTCAGGCGCGGCAACTCCCAGATTTGGAGGAAAAGAAGCTTCTGCGTTTTGCTGATATTCAGGAGCACTCAAAACCTCTCTTGTTAGTACGATGGCATCTAAATCAGGATCAAAATGGTTTTGCCGCGGGTTATTGATCACATTTCCGTTATACATAAGTAAAAATCTAGAATATTGACCACGTACCTGCAAACTGTCTCTGAAATCAAAGTAGTAAGCTTCACCTTGATCCATCCAGAAAGGGTTCGTTCTGTTATTGAAATCACTTGTTACGCGAACAGGTTCAAGTTTATCATAAGCGGCATATAAAGTAACCGTTAAAGTTTCCGGTAAATTAGTAGAAGGTTCCGTAACCGGAGAAATATCCTCATCCGGATTCTGAGTTTCTGTAGAGGAGGAATCACTGATTATTGGAGTGATCTCTTCTTGAGATGGCTGATTATTGTCGTCTAATGAAGAAGTATTGGTTGATTCTTCGGAAGAAAACATAGTTAGAAGACCGCCTCCAAAAAAGTATGTAACGGTGCCTAATCCACCAACAATTAGGATCAGGATTACTATTAAACCAATTTTAGAGTTAGCGGGGGAAGCATAAACTTTTTTACTCATATCAGCCCAGTTCACAGAATCAACTGTTGGCTTATATGCCGATGAAGATGGTATTGGTTTTTCTTTAGGTGATACCTCTTCTTCGTTTGAGTCTATTTCTTCTTGATAGGTATCCGCTTTTAAACTATCCAGATCTATGGTTTTCGGGCTGTCTACTTCAACTTTATCCCTTTTAACACTGTATTCTTCTGCTGCGGTATCCGGGTTTCTAAGTTTGATGAGATCGCTATCATAAATATCTGCTTCTGTAGAATCTAAAGCAGCCAAAATATGAGCATCAGGTATCTTTAATGCTTTGGCATAAGAACGTACAAAGCTTCTCAAATAGGTTTTACTTTCGCTGGAACTCTTTAACAGAGTATCATTCTCAATAGATTTTAAGGTGTGAACCGGAATCTTGGTTACCTCAAAAATATCTTCAAGGCTGAGATTTTTTTCCTTCCGTATGGTCGACAGATCGTTACCCAAAGACATGGCAAATCAGGTTTATAAATTCCTTTTGTAATTGTTGAAGCAAACTAAGTAATTAAAGTAGACTGCAAAAGCAATAATTGTTAATTAAAATGAAATTTTTTTATGGAGGCGTTTAACTACATAAGGAGTTCAATTTCGGAGTTGATGTTCCCGAAAGTATGTACAATTTGCGGGATGTCGTTATTTAAAAGTCAGGGCTTTATTTGTAGTGAATGTGCTAATGATCGATTTGAAAGTGCAATCATGAGCAAATCAGATCGGATTAATTTACCGGAATCAGTAGAAGGAAGATTTGCATTGTGGAAATTTGACAAAGGTGGATATTTACAAGACCTGTTACACAAGCTAAAATACCATCGACTTACAGGAGTAGGCGAAGATTTGGGTACACTCTTAGGAAAGGGAATTAAAGCAAAGAACATGTTAGTGGATTTTGAACCTGACAATACAATTATACTTCCGGTTCCCTTACACGATAAAAAGAGAAGAATAAGAGGTTTTAACCAAGCATTCTATATTGCAAAGGGCATGTCGGAAGTTTTGAACTATAACATTATTAGAAAAGGGGTTGTTTCACGAACTAAGAACACAAAAACTCAGACAGGTTTCTCCCTTGGTAAAAGAAGAGAAAATATTGCCAATGCATTTAAAGTAGTATTGCCGGAAAAAATTGAGTCGAAAAATATAATTATTGTAGATGATGTATTTACCACAGGAGCTACTGCTTTCGAATTGGTTTCTGAACTTGATAAAGCAAATGTGAGTAAAATTTTTATTGCAACAGTAGCTCAGGCATGAAATCGGTTTTTGTTTAAGGTATATTCAAAGAATGAGCAGAAAAGCAGGCAAATTTGAATGGAACATGGTAGAACTCCCGGATGGGATTACTACCTCAAACGGAAATTGGTATCATACTACCAGCCAGAATATCGAGAAATATATTCCGGGATTATTAAAAAAACATGATCTGGAAAGGATCATTAAGAGAGCAGATCATTGGGTTAGCAGTCCTAATGGAGCTTCTTTGATGTTGTATCTGACCATGATATTACTCGGTGTTGATGCGCTTTTATCGGGAGCAATCTCTTTGGTAACGTTTATGATATTGTATTTCAACACAAGTGCAATTGTTACGCCATTGCTTAATCCTCTTGCACAATTATTTGATTTCGACGGATTTCTATATGTGGCTGCAGCTGCATCATTGATATATGTGTCAATGCAAGGAGAGCAAACAGCGATGTGGATAGGACTTTTTCTTTTCTTTTTATTTAAAGTTGGCTTATTGAAAATGTTAATAAAGTGGATACAATCTAAGAAAAGCAGCGCCAAGGCATCCCGGGAAGACAGAATTTTGAATATGCTTTTAATTCGATATGGAATGAAAGAGGGATTGTATTCCGGAAATATCAAAGACATGCAGGACTCTTTGCTGAAAACGGTGAATTATCATAAAACCCGGAAGAAAAAAAAGAAGTAGCCTTTTATTTGATAGCAAGTTCCGTTTATGAAACATATTTATCTAGTTCGTCATGGAGAAACTCCTTACAATAAATCCCATCGCATGCAAGGAAGGGGAATTAATGCATCACTAAATGGCATTGGGAGAGTTCAAGCTGTCCGAATTGCTGAGTTTCTTAAAGATCGTTCAATTACAAAAGTCATCACTAGTAGTTTAAATAGGGCTAAAGAATCAGCGGAACCAATTTGTAAACACTTTGTCCTAACACCCGAGAGCTATGCGGAATTGGATGAAATGGATTTTGGAACTTTAGAGGGGAAACTGATTGAGGAAGTAAAAGAGGATTTGAAAGTTCTTCACAACAGTTGGGCCGGAGGAAGCTTAAAAGTATCTCCGGAAAAAGGAGAGAGCCCCATTGAAGTATTTGAAAGATCGAATTCGAAAATAAACGAAGTTTTGACATTGAGTGAAGATGAGCACATTGTATTTATGCTTCATGGAAGATTGATCAGGATATTACTTTCAGAATGGCTGGGTTTAGGGCTTCAAAATATGCATAAGATTGATCATCAGAACGGGGCTATTAATCATCTTAAATGGAATAGCGGAGTTTTTGAGGCGATTGAGTTGAATGTGGTGAGTCATCTGGATTTCTAATTCTGGTGATTTGATCATTGGGATGACAACAAGCAATTTGTTGAGAGCTGGTAATTACTCAAAAAACTCAATCCATTTCTATTCATAATCTTCCTTATCTTCTAAAGCTTGAAACCATTGACCGGAACTCTTGGTTTTATTACCAGACCCGCAATTATCATCGATAGAAATTATGAGTGAAAAAGTAAGATCCATGTTTGCAGATATTGCCAGCGACTACGACCGCGTGAATACGGTGTTGTCTTTTGGTGTGCATCATGCCTGGAGAAAGAAAGCCATTCTGGAAAGTGAAGCCAAAGAAGGGGATCATGTTTTAGATTGTGCTACCGGAACCGGAGATCTTGCCATAGAATTTAAGAAAGCAGTAGGTAATACCGGCTACGTTATGGGAACCGATTTTTGTGCCCCGATGATTGAACCTGCACCCGCCAAAGCAAAAGAAGAAGGTCTTGAGATCGATTTTGAAGTTGCCGATGCTATGGATCTACCTTATGAAGATAATCGATTTGATATCTCAAGCATTGCATTCGGAATTAGAAATGTAGATGAGCCTGTAACTGCGCTTAAAGAACTGGCGAGAGTAGTAAAACCGGGTGGACGTGTAGTTGTATTGGAATTTGGTCAACCCAAAGGATTACTGAGATTGCCGTATAATCTGTACAGTCAGCATATTATGCCGGCTGTTGGGGGATTGTTAAGTGGTAACCGAGAGGCATATACTTATTTGCCCAGAACAAGTGCTACTTTCCCTGCAGGAGACAAGTTTTTAAAATTGATGAATAATTCTGAGTCTTTCTCGACATGCAAAGCAATAAAGTTAACGGGTGGAATTGCTTATGTTTATGTAGGAGTTGTTCAATAAGTGTATATTCACCCGCTCAAATAATTAAGATCACACATGTATATAGAAGACATTAAGAAAATACTACCGCACCGCTATCCATTTTTATTGGTAGACAGAGTGTTGGAAACTACGGAAGAAAAGATCACAGCTATTAAAAATGTGACTGCCAACGAAGAATTTTTTAACGGACATTTTCCCGGGCAACCAATTATGCCGGGTGTGCTTCAGGTTGAAGCGCTTGCACAGGCCGGGGCTATTCTATTGATGACCCAGAAGGTGGAAGATCCGGAAAACTCAATCATGGTTTTTACAGGGATCAAGAATGCAAAATTCAGAAGACAAGTTGTTCCGGGAGATCAGTTAAAAATAGAAGTTACTTTGGGGCAAATGAGGCGTAATTTTGTTACGATGACAGGAGTAGCCACCGTTGATGGCGAAGTAGCATGCGAATTAGAAGCTTCAGCAGCAGTAGTTCCAAAACAATAAAATATATATGAGTACCAATACTTCTGACCGTCCCGCAAAAATTACTACTCAAACTGTAGTGGATATGAAACAGCAAGGAGAGAAGATCTCTATGCTGACCGCCTATGATTTTACCATGGCACAGATTGTAGACCAGGCCGGTATTGAAATTATTTTAGTGGGAGATTCAGCAAGTAACGTAATGGCAGGTTTTGATACCACTGTTCCTATGACGCTTGAACATATGATTTACCATACTTCTTGTGTGGTACGTGGAGCTGAACGAGCTTTGGTAATTGCTGATATGCCATTTATGAGTTATCAGGTTACTGCAAAAGAAGCATTGATCAATGCGGGTCGGATGATGAAGGAAGCCGGGGCACATGCTATTAAAATGGAAGGCGGAAAGCCGATTATTGATACAGTGAAAAAAATTGTAGATGCAGGAATTCCGGTAATGGGACATCTGGGTTTGACACCTCAAAGTATTTATAAATTCGGAACCTATAAAGTTCGGGCAACGGATGAAGAAGAAGCTCAGGACTTGATCAATGATGCAAAACTACTACAAGAAGCAGGCTGTTTTTCTTTAGTACTTGAGAAAATTCCTGCAAAACTAGCAAAACGAGTTTCTAAAGAACTTGATATACCGACTATAGGAATTGGAGCCGGAGGAGGTTGTGATGGACAGGTTCTTGTTCTTCATGACATGCTAGGATTGAACAAAGGATTTAATCCTCGGTTTTTGCGTCGCTATGCAGATATGCATTCTACTATGACCGATGCCGTTCAGCAATATATTTCTGATGTAAAATCACAAGATTTTCCCAACAAAGAAGAGCAGTATGGCGGAGGCTCATGAGTAATTCCAAACCTTTGATTTTAGTTTGTAACGACGATGGAATATTCTCACCAGGAATAAAAGCGCTAGCCGAAGTTGCATCCGAATTTGGCGAGGTTGTAGTTGTAGCGCCCGATCGCCAACAAAGTGCTGTAGGGCATGCTATCACTATGTCTGTGCCCTTACGGGCTAATGAGATGACCCTAGCAAAGAAATACAAAGGCTTTGCAGTGAATGGAACACCTGCTGACTGTGTGAAACTGGCTCATGGCAATTTATTAGATAGAAAACCGGATCTGGTTTTGAGCGGAATCAATCACGGAAGTAATGCCGGAATTAATATTTTGTATTCAGGAACCGTAAGTGCAGCGACGGAAGGTACTATTTTGGGATATCCGTCAATTGCAGTGAGTTGTACTGCTTATCCCGAAAAAGCAGACTTGACCGGAGCTAAAGAAGCGGCACGTCGGGTAGTTAAATTTGTATTGGATAAAGGACTTCCCAAAGGAGTGACTCTAAACGTGAATGCTCCTGAGGGTGAATTCAAAGGTATTGAATGGAGCCGAATGGCAGACAGCCGTTATGTGGAAGAATATGACGATCGTGTAGATCCGTTTAATCGTGCTTATTACTGGCTTACCGGAGAATTTGAGTTACTTGATGAAGGAAATGATTCTGATATTCATTTTCTGAATGAAGGCAAAGCTACAATTACTCCTATTCAATATGATCTTACGGATTATAATTTGCTGAAGGAGTTTGGGGATCACGGTCTAGATTGATTTATGATCACTGATTACATTGATCTTTCTGATTTTCGCTGATTCAGATTGTTATTCTGAACTTGATTCTCCGTAGGAGTCCTTTGGACAGGATCTGTATTAGTATCTCTTACTTTTGCCTTGATGCAAAAGTAACAAAAGATCAAGACTAAGAATTACAGACGCATTCATTGATCCATCGCTAAATAATTCCAAAGGTCTTCTAACTGTTTATATAATTAAAACTTCTCGCCTGAAGGAATTATTTCTCCTGCGGAGACGCTCAAAATCAATTCATTTTTCCGTCTGTAATTCTAAGGTCATAGTTTATTTCAACAATTAATATTAAAACTGTCTACGAATTAAATGACATCTACAGCAATGACAGTGTCCAAATCTCCCTTCGAAGGGAGATGATTAAGTCGACGGTTCTCGACTTGATCTGAGGGATGTTTTTTGCACCTGAGTTAAAAACATCCTCCGTCTTCTGATCTGTTCGATCAGAACCACCTCCTTCGAAGGAGGAATTTATATTTCAGGCTTGAAGAAAAACCTCTTAGCTAATAGAACAATCAAACTGCTTATCAAGATAGAAAGAAAATTTAAAGCAGATAAATATCCAAGCCACATTAAGCCTACTAACCAATCAGATTCTCGAACTGAGTAAGGCTCAGAAAAAAACCAGTAGATGTAATGAATAACATGTGGAGCTAAGAAACCAAGAAATGAAAACAGCCAAAATGATAGCAGTTTTGATTTATCAAGAGTTTTAAAAGTAAGGAATAGAGTGAGTAAAACTATCAGGATTAAATTGAGATATTCAACTTCTAAAGAAATTACCGAATCAATTTCTAAGTAGGTAAAAGAAGATTTTGCTAAAACAAAGACAACTTGAAGCAAAAAATAAGAAATGAATACTTTTAATTTCATAGATACTGATTAATCATTTAGAGAGATGGAAGCAGGAGCCTGCCTATGTCGGCAGACAGGCTTCCGGTTTGCATTCTGCAGCAGAGCTAGGGAACGAGGTAACACCTGTCTTAATTTATAGAATTAGTTAAGTATGGGAAGGAAACAGGAACTCTCCTCAAATGGTTTACATTACCAATTTTCCTTCATAATGAAGAAAGTGCAGATATCTCATTGCGCTAATACAATGATCACCCCAATGATTGATAAAACTCCATTTCATATCCCATAGAGCATCTTCAATTGCTTCATCAGTACCAATTTTCATTTGCTCCAGTCCGGTTTTAAGGTCTCTATATATATCTGCAAAATCATCTACAAGCCAACCTTGACTAGCTTCTTTGTCACTTATTTTCCATCCTCCATCTGGATTTCCATCGGATTCTGAATAGGTTGGGTCAAATACTTCCCAATAAAATGTATCTTTTCCGAGCAATGAAATTATAGATTTATTTCTCTCTAAAAAGTACTCAGGATCGAGATGTTCAAAGTCTGATTGATGGTTTGAATATTTCAATCCAATTTGTTCTAATTTTTGACCAGCACTGTATAACTCAATTAGTTTATCATGAGCACGAGACACAAAATTATCCTCTTCAATCTGTTCTTCCTCCAATAATTTGACAAATTCATTGGCAATTATTAGGAATGATTTGGTAGTACTTTTTTCTAAAAATGTTTGTATTTCGGTAGAGAGTCGCATTTAGTAAATTCGATTTTCAGCTAGTTTACATTTCAGCATTCATCATTGAATATTCCCTAAAACCCTTTCTCCGTCAGCATTTTCAAAACTTCAACCCAGAAATCTTTATAAATGGGTTTGAATTCTTTGCTAACCTGAACATTAATCTGGTGCATATGAGATAGCGGAACGGTTCCCAGATGTTCTCCCCACTGGGCACTTTTTACGGAGACGAAAGAGTCATTGATCTCTTCTTTTGCAAAGATCTGCGTGTTTTGGAACATAAATACCGGATTGATCGAAAAATCAGTCCCTTTGCCCACAGCAGCGCTGTATGAGAAATAAGGAAAACCGTCTACATCGGGAGTATTCGGATTGAATTCTTCCTGAATATACTTTCTGCATAGTTGTTCTACAGAACTGAGCACCTGACTTTTTTCATTGGGATACACGCTGTTCCCGAACCAATCTACGACATCGCTTAATTTCTCGGTGATGATCTCCGGAGTTTTTAAAATTAAGTCTGCGAGGAAAGTCCCGTGATGTGGAGTTGCCAGAGTGGTGAGTGATGCTACATTATCAGCAATTCCTAAATGAGTAAGGGCAAAACGCATATCCAAACCACCCATACTATGGGCAACGACGTTTACTTTCTCAAAACCATGATCGTCGCAGACTTTTTTGATAAGACGAACCCAGTTTTTGGCTCTTGTTTCGATGGAGGCGTATGGAACGACATTTGGCGCGAATGCGATCACTCCGTGCTCTCTCATCAACATACAAGGATCGTGAAGGGGGGATGGCTTCATCAGAGAACCAAGTGCTCCAAAGCCATGACATAAAAACATCGGGTGTTTTGTCTGAATAATATCAGGCTGTGTAAACTCTTTTAGTTGAAGTCTCTTTAAAAGAGCAGGAGTTATATTTTTAGCCATTATTCACTCTCGGCTTTTGGTTCAGTAGAAATCAATCGTATGGTACTTTTTATAGTCCCATTTTCATAAATATAAATATTCATATCTCTTTCCGGAAAAACAACCCTTGCAGGAGATTCGATTTCGTATCTTGCAAGTGTTTTGTGTAAAGAATAATGGAACATCGTTTTGGAAAAGGAGGGATGAACAGGGACTCTGTATACTG
Source organism: Balneola sp. (assembly GCA_965216175.1). GTDB lineage: Bacteria > Bacteroidota > Rhodothermia > Balneolales > Balneolaceae > Balneola. The sequence goes on along the minus strand of OZ244140.1, from coordinate 2,472,233 downwards.
TTCTGGTAAAAGTGGAATCTACTTTTATGTTATATCTTCTAAAATTTGATCCGATCAACGGTTCTTCTCGGAGTGTTGAGTTAATCAGAGAATCTAAATTATCAGCAGCACTGTAGTTTATTGATTTATGAGCAGGAGTTACCACCAATATAACAGCACTGGCTACACAGGAAAGTGCTAGAAGAATGGTAATTAAGGGTTTTCGTTTCAATACTTAAGATGATTTATTCTGAATAAACTAAGGAAGTTTACCTCAAATAAGAAAGGGGATTTTGGATCACTGATTGGCGCTGAAAGTAATAATCTAAGAACGAGTTGATTCAGCGGAAATCAGAAATAAATCAGCGTAATCTGTGACCCAAAAAGAAAGCCCGACTCAACTTAATGAATCGGGCTTTAAATGTAGTTTGTGTTCTTCTAGAAAGATGGAATCACATCATTACGATAGAGTGTATCGAGTAGAGTAACGCCTACCATCAGGAAGAAAAATACAAATGCCCCGATAAGAAGCATGGAATTGAATTTTGTATCCCAGTAGAGATTCATAAAGAAAGCAGCTACCAAGAAAGCCTTACCGAATGCAATCGTTAATGCGGTGATTACATCAAAAGGAGCAGGAATTTCTACATAAGAAAGCCCAACCGTTAAGATGGTAAGAATTGTAAGTGCAATACCGATCGCCCAAAGTTGACCGGCAGAAGAAACGTGATGTTCGTGATTGTGTTCGCTCATTGTTCAGTCCTCAGATAATATCATTCTATTAAGTAAAGTAGTGGGAATAGGAAGATCCAGATGACATCAACTAAATGCCAATACAGACCAACCATCTCAACCGGAGTGTAATATTCGCTACCGAATTCATTTTTCTTTGCCCGGAGGTAAATCCAGATCATCAAGCCAATACCAACAATAATATGGATTGCGTGAATGCCTGTCATCACGTAGTAAATACTAAAGAAAACGTGTGCCAACGGGTGGTCAATTCCTTCGTAAGTATATAATTCAGCACCTGGCCAAATACCAATATGTAACTTGTGAGAGTACTCAAAATATTTAATCAGCAAGAACACACATGCTAAGGCAATAGTGATTAACAGATTTATTTTTAGCCCTTTGATCTGATTCTTTTGAGCAGAACGAATGGCCATTGCAACCGTTAAACTACTACCGATTAAAACAAGGGTGTTAATTGCTCCCCAAACTGTGTTTAACTCTGTAGCAGCCTGTGTAAATAAATCAGGATACCAAGCTCTGAATACGATGTAAGCACAAAATAAACCGCCAAAGAATAAAATCTCATTAACGATAAATACCCACATCCCCATTTTTGCTGCATCAAACTGCTGATCAGAATCCACAAAGTGGTGCTGAAGATGAGCAGGATGTGCCTGTGAATGATTTGACATTTAGATTTCCGTGTGTGTTTTATTAGTTAATTTCTTTGTTAGCCTAAACTGTAGTTTTTCCAATCTTCGCGTTCTTCATCAACAACTTTCTTTGCTGATTCAGGATCGTGACCGTTGCCATCAACAGCTAATCCAAGCTGGAATTCTTCCATTGGTTGGTGGTAGTCGTATGGACCGTGAATTACAACCGGAGTATGATCAAAGTTATGGAAGTCCGGCGGTGAAGTTGCCTGCCATTCCAAGCCGCGGCTTCCCCAAGGATTAGCCGGAGATTTTTGTCCTTTGAACAATGAATGCATTAGGTAATACAAGATGATCAGGAATCCAACACCAAGTAAGTAAGAACCAATAGTAGATGTTTGATGGAATGCAGTAAACTGATCTACATAGTTATAATATCTTCTTGGCATTCCTTGAGCTCCCATCACAAACTGAGGAAGGAAAGTCACATTGAATCCTACAAAAATAAATCCGGATGCTATTTTAGCAAGACGTTCATTGTAAAGCTTTCCGGTCATTTTTGGCCACCAGAAGTGGAGTCCGGCAAGTAATGCTATCAATGTTCCACCCATCATCACGTAATGGAAATGAGCTACCACGTAGTAGGTATCATGTAAGTGAATATCTACAGAAAGTGCACCAAGCATAATTCCTGTAAATCCACCGATGGAGAACAGGAATAAGAATATGAACACGTAAATCATCGGCGTATCCATTTTGATGGAGCCTTTGTAGAGTGTTGCAATCCAGTTAAAAATCTTAATACCCGTTGGGATTCCCACTAAGAAAGTCAGGAATGAGAAAACGGTAGTTGCTACTGCAGACTGCCCGGATGTAAACATATGGTGTCCCCAAACAAGGAAACCGATAAATGCAATTGCTAATGATGAAAGTGCAATCGCCCAGTAACCGAATACTGTTTTCTTAGAAAAAGTTGAGATTACTTCTGAGATAATTCCGAATCCCGGTACGATCATAATATATACTGCGGGGTGAGAATAGAACCAGAAGAAATGCTGAAAAAGAACCGGATCGCCACCAAGAGCAGGATCAAAAATTCCAAATCCTAACCATCTTTCCATGGTTAAAAGAAGCACTGTAATTGCAAGTACCGGAGTAGCCAATACCTGAATAATTGAAGTAGCGTACAATGCCCATACATTCAAAGGAAGTTTACCCCAGGTAATTCCCGGAGCTCTCATTTTGTGAATGGTGGTAATAAAGTTTGTTCCGGTCAGGATAGACGAGAAACCAAGTATAAATACACCCATCGTAACCCAAATCACACTTGTTGTGGATTGTGTACTGTAAGGAGTGTAGAACGTCCAACCGGTATCTAATCCGTTTAAAGCTAGTGCGATGAAGGTGAAAATTGCACCAATTACATAAATGTAGAAACTGGCAAGGTTCAGCTTCGGGAAAGCAACATCCTTTGCTCCAAGCTGCATCGGCATAATAAAGTTACCGAGTGCAGCAGGTATAGAAGGAACCAACACGAAAAATACCATAATGGCACCGTGAAGGGTAAATAGTTGGTTATAGGCATCTGCTTCAATAAAGGTCTTAGCAGGTGTCAATAGTTCGGTTCTTAGTAACAGTGCTAGAGCTCCACCAACAGCAAAAAAGAAAGCAACAGAAACCAAGTACATGATTCCGATCTTCTTATGATCTACGGTTGTCATCCATGCCCAAACACCTTTTTCATCTGTGAGGTAGGTATTAGTAGGATTATCAGAGGGTTTAAAGCGCTGAACTTTTAAAGTTTTTTTATTTGATACTTCAGCAGTTGCCATATCACTTAAGCGTTTTTAGATATTCGATGATATTGGTGATTTCTTCGTCAGAGATTCTGCCTTCATATGGCGTCATCACATTTCCATAACCTTCTACGATTTTAGCAGCAGGATTAAGAATGGACTCACGGATGTAGTTTTCATCTACAGAAACAGTAGAGCCGTCAGTTAGGGTTTCTTCACTTTCCCATAAACCTTTGAAGGTAGGACCAATTTTTTCAGAGCCGTCTTCAGAGTGGCAGGTTATACAACCTTGAAGTTGTACGAGCTGTTGCCCTTGTTCAACAGGTGTTCCTGAAACGCCGCCACCATTTTTTTCTAACCAGGTTTCAAAATCTTCTTCTGAATGCACAATTATTTTTGCAAGCATATCAGAATGGCCGGTTCCGCAATATTCTGTACAGAAAACCTGAGATTCTCCAACTTCGGTAGCTTCAAACCAAACGTAGGTATATCTGCCCGGAACAACATCATGTTTAACACGGTAGTCAGGTACAAAGAAAGAGTGAAGTACATCAGAAGACTGAAGAACTATTTTGACAGGCCTGCCTTCCGGCACATGAATTTCGTTGAGTGTTTGTGCACCATTATCATATTTGGCGTTCCAGCCCCATTTATATCCTGAAACCTGAATTTCATAGGCATTATCAGGAACTGATTTTAGATTAAGCCATCCGGAGTAACCCCAGCCAAAAATCACAAAACAAACCAGAAGGGGAACAACTGACCATGTAATTTCCAGCGTATTGTTATGAGTAATTACCGGAGTTTCATCATTCTCTGATTTTCTACGATATTTAATCGCAAAATAAATGAGAGCGAAAGTGATCCCGATCAACAGAACGAGACTCACTTCGTTAATAAAATGAAATAAGGCGTCGGTGCTTTCGGCTGTGGGTGATTTAGCCTCAGGAAGCATGAAATCGAATAGTCTGCCCATTATTTAATATCGAAGTTTTGTGATTGTTTTTTACGTCTTTCCCGTACCCATAAAAGGGACAGAAATATACCGAGAATTATTAGAGTAGCCAAGCCCCCAATTTTCATAATATTGAAAGCTACGGGTACATAGCTGTTAGAATCAGGATCGTATTGATAGCAGTACATTAGAATTTTTTCAACTGTACTTCCAATCTTTCCATCTGCAGATTCATATAGTGCATTTCTTGTATCGAATTCGTCGTATTTAATACCATACAAATAGCGGGTAATTTTTCCTTCAGGACTTAGCATAATGATGGCAGCACTGTGTGCATACTCGCCGGTTCCCTGAACCTCATTATACTTGAACCCGATAGAGCTAATTACTTTATCTATCTGAGATTGCTTTCCGGTTAGAAAGTACCAGCCTTCTTCAGCATTCGTATTTGTAAGTTTACTGATATAACGTCCACGATATTCTTTTGCGAGTTCATGATCTTCCAGAGGATCAATACTAAACGAGATCACCAAATAATCCTTTCCGGGTTGCCAAGCCAGATCATCAACAACGTCAATTACTCCATCAACAACCAAACCGCACAACATGGGGCAATCATAATAAAGTGGATTCAAAATAATGGGTTTCCCATCCTCAAGTAAATCGCCTAAACGGATGCTGTCACCTTCAACGGTGGAAAATTTTGCATCGAGAGGGATAAAATCTCCTAATTTCTCATCAATGCCTACGTCTTGCAGCGCTTGCGAAGTACCCGTGTTACTACTTTGGGCAAAACTTCGGGATGGAAGTTGAAGCACTGCAGAAAAAATACATGCTAACAGTGCAAAGCGTCTCATAAATTAGTTTTCAGCTATGTTATTAATAGCTTGATCAATAGGTATTCTGTACGTTCCGTTCTCAAGATCAACAACACCGAAGCTGTTCAGTGTTTCTGCATCTTTAGCTTTCAATTCTTTTATTTTGGAATACTCACTATTGATCGAAGCTTCTTTCTGAGCATTAAACCAGCTAGCTTCAGCAAATTGAATGAGTCCAACAATGATCACGATAACCAGTCCTGTTCCGAAAGTAGTCCAGAAAAATAGTTTGTTGTAATTCAGATTATCATCATTTACACCATGAGCAACAGCCGCTGAAAGTAATTCATCTTCTGTTTCAAGATTTACGTTCTCACCGGAAGCATGATGCCCGCCATGTGAGCCTGCTCCATCTGTGAATAGATCTGCAGATTTTTCTTTTAATGCAGATACCCAATCAACAACTTCATCTTTTGATACACCCTTCTTTTTTGCAAATGCATCTAATTCTCCAAGTGGAAGGGAGATGGCTTCAAGAGCTGTTTGTGCTTTAAATTCTGCGCTGTGCTTAGTCGACATAGTTCAGCAATTAATGATGATAAGATTTTGATAAACATTCATCCATTTTAGGATCATTTTGTGGGATCATACTTTCTTTTTTGAATTTGTTAAAGAACAGTCCAAAAAAGATTCCACCCAATCCTAAGAATGTGGCGATATCAATCCAGCTAAAGTGAAGACCATGCGCATCTCCTGAATGATTAGCCGGCATTGAGATCCAATAAATTTCTAAAAAGTGCATTACCAATACAATCACAGAAACCAGTCCGAGCATAAAACGGCTGCGTTTAGCTTCTCTATTGATAAGAAGTAAAAATGGTAGTGCAAAACGGAAGATCAATAATCCGTATGCGATATATTCATACCCGCCTTCCAATCTATTATAGAACCAAAGCGTTTCTTCAGGAAGGTTAGCGTAATAGATCAATAAAAACTGACTGAATGCGATGTAGGCATAAAATACAGTGAAAGCAAAGAACCAAGCACCAAGATCATAGATATGAACTTGCTTGATCGTATCTTTCAAAATTCCTTGTCTTTGAAGGAAGAAAACCAATAGGATCATTACCGGCCAAAATGCCTGAAAGTTGATTGCAAAGAAGTACACACCAAACATAGTTGAGAACCAGTGCGGATCAAGTGACATCAACCAGTCAAAACTAGCAAAAGCGACAGATAGTGCAAACAATGGTATTCCCGGTGCACTTATCTTTCTCATTAATGTGGTAACACCCCAATCTCCAGTTTTGTCAAGCTCTACAGAAGCTTTGTACAATTTATGACCTAAGAATCCCCAGATTGCAAAATAAATAACCTGGCGAACAATAAAGAACGTTTGGTTCAGGTAAGCGGATTTACCGTATAAGATCTTATCAAATTCAGCACTGGCTTTGTCGAATAATTCAGGATGCGTCCAGTGGTAGAGGTTATGCATTCCAAGAACGATCGGGATAAAAAAGATAGCCCAGACCCAGATGTTCGAAGAGAATACTTCAAAAATACGTTTGAATACAGTTCCCCAAGTAGCCTTAGTTACATGGTGCAACATAATAGTAATCAATGCTGAAAGAGAAATTCCTGCATAAAAGGTAAAGCTCACGATGTACGAAAAGTAAAACTGATCGGCATTGAAGTAAGCACCGATAAAACTGGCGATCAATCCTGCAAATCCTAATCCAAAGGCAGCTCGAGGAATCATGCTATCCTGAGGAAATTCGAGAGAATCGGTAATAGTTGGCTTATGACTCATTGTAATGTATTAAGCTATTTTCTTAGTTATCACTCAGTGATTTGATGTATAGAACCAGTGATTCAATTTCTGTTTCAGATAAATAATCGTAAGGAGCCATAACTCCTTGCTCGTAACCTTCCGTCTTTTTTGCGCCGGGAGCAACAATAGATTCACGGATATATGCTTCATCTTTAGTAATGGTAATTGTTTCACCGTCTTGGTTTACACCTTCCGTTACACTTCCAAATAATCCCTTCCATGTTGGCCCGATTCCTCCTTCAGAACCGTCCTCATTATGACAAGTACCGCAAGCATATTGACCTACCAACTTTTTACCCATTTCAGGAGTGGCTTCAGCTTCTTTTTCCGGCTTTCGCGCTTCAGCAAGTGCAGCTAAGCGCTCTTGTTCTGCTTTAAATTCATTTTGTAGTTCGGCCAGATCAACATCGTATTGCTTGATAGTGTTTTCGTCAACGTTTTGGCTGGCTTGTAAGGCTCTTATGTAAGCAACAATTGCCCAACGGTCTTCAACTTTAATTTGAGTAGCGTAAGAAGGCATCGTTCTAACACCGTTGTAGATTGCTGAGTAGATTTCTCCATCGGGAGCTTCTCTCAAACGATCTTGATGATAGGTTGGAGCAGGAACATAGCCGTAATTTCCGGTCATGATAATTCCATCACCTGCACCTGTTCCGCCATGGCATACTGAGCAATATATATCGTAACGATCCTGACCTCTGTAAAGTAATTCTTTCGTTACTTTAACCGGGATGTCACTAATCCACTCGTCATTTGCATCAACGCCTTGGTAATAGGCAACATCTTCTTTTTTAAGACCTCTGGCGATGGTGCCTTCAACAGGCTGACGCATGGAGCGATTATCTTCGAAAAACTTATTCACTTCCTGAGCTTCCATTCGCGGTTGCTGATCCATATTCATATTCGGATGAATAGGCTGTTTCTCAGAAATTTGTCCACGACATGAAGCAAAAACCAAAGCTGCTCCACTAAGACAAGCGATCTTAACGATATTCTTTGCAGTCATTAAAGAAGTTATTTCTTTCTTGTTAGTCATATACTTCCTCGATATGTGTTGCACCTGCTTCTTTGAAAAGTTCTTTCACTTTTTCTGTTTCAAAGAGAGAGTCTTCAGCTTCAATACAAATAAAGAAACCGTCATCGGTAGCTTTTTTGAAGCGGTCAACGTTAAAAAGAGGATTGTTCAATTTTGGAAGTCCGTTTAGGAAAAACATACCAAACACGGCACCGAATGCAGAAAGCAGAACGGTAAGCTCAAAAGTGATCGGTACCCAAGCCGGAGCATTAAAAAATGGTTTACCACTGATGTTCATTGGGTAATCCATAACAGACATATAGTACATCATGGAAATAGCACCCGTAAAGCCGATTAAACCATGTATGATCACGATCCAACCAAGTTTAGATTTTTTTAGATTCATCGCTTTGTCCATCCCATGAATTGGAAATGGGCTGTATGTATCAAACTTACTGTATCCGGATTTTACCGTAAGAGCGGCAATATCATATAAAGCTTTCGGATTACGGAACTCACCTAAAATGCCGTGCAATTTAGGCTGATCTTCAATTTTCTTTTTAGCTGGTGCACTCATTGTTATGCCTCCACAGCTTTAGGTGTTGGAATTTCAACTTTCGGAGCTTTGTAATCCTGATTCTCATCATAATTATGAGGATCTGCTTGAGGGATTATCATTTTAACTTCTGCCAATGCGATCATTGGTAAGAATCTCAGGAAGAGCAGGAACATCGTAAAGAATAATCCGAAGGTTCCTACATAAGTTAACACATCCCAAATAGTTGGTGAGTAGTAATCCCATGAAGAAGGGAGATAATCGTTTGCAAGCGAAGTAACCGTAATTACCATACGCTCAAACCACATACCGATGTTTACTACAATCGAAATAAAGAAGGTGAAACCTACGCTTCTGCGTAATTTCTTGAACCAGAAGAATTGAGGAGATAACACATTACAAGTCATCATTGCCCAATATGCCCATGCATAAGGACCGGTTGCTCTTAGTAAGAAAATTGCTTTTTCATATTCAACGCCACTATACCAAGCTACGAAGAACTCCATCATGTATGCGAAACCAACCATAGAACCTGTAACCATAATTACAATGTTCATTTTTTCCATGTGGTCGTCAGTCATGATGTCTTTCATACCGTAGATTTTTCTGGCTACGATCATCAAAGTTAATACCATCGCAAAACCGGAGAAAATCGCTCCTGCTACGAAATAAGGAGGGAAAATAGTTGTGTGCCATCCCGGAATAAGTGAAACGGCGAAGTCAAAGGATACAATTGTGTGAACAGAAAGTACAAGAGGCGTCGCTAATCCTGCAAGGATCATATACGCTTTTTCATAATTCCACCAGTGGCGGTTACTTCCGGTCCAACCCAGTGAGAAAATTCCGTAAGCATATTTTCTGATTTTATCAGTAGCTCTGTCACGGATTGTTGCAAGGTCAGGAACAAGACCAACATACCAGAATAAAAAGGAAACCGTGAAATAAGTGGAAACAGCAAACACATCCCATAAAAGAGGAGAGTTAAAGTTAGGCCACATATCCATTTGGTTAGGAACCGGGAATACCCAGTAAATTACCCAAATACGCCCAACGTGAATGGCAGGAAAAACCCCGGCACACATAACGGCAAAAATTGTCATTGCTTCGGCAAAACGGTTAATGGCAGTACGCCAATCTTGCCTGAAGAGGAATAAAACGGCAGAAATCAATGTTCCGGCGTGTCCAATACCAACCCACCAAACAAAGTTAATAATTGCCCAACCCCAACCAACAGGATTATTAAGTCCCCAGACTCCGGTTCCTTCCCAGATCAGGTAGCCTACAGCGATTCCGAGAATTGCCAACAAGCTGTTTGCTCCAATCATGGCCAGATACCAGCCTTTTGGAGTAGGTCTTAAGTTTATATCAGTAACCAATCGTGTGAGGCTGGCAAAATCATGATTGCCTTTCACAAGAGCGGGTTCCGGTACGTAATCGTATTTACTCATGTTTGGAATTCTTCCTGATTAAATTCTTATGCCAAAGCTGGGTTTGGATTTCTTAATTTCGCCATATATGAAGTTCTTGGGCGCGTATTCAGTTCTTCTAGCATCTGATAATTACGCTCATTTCTCTTCATTTTAGCAACTTCACTATTTTCGTTTGTCAGATCACCGAAATAGATCGCATCTGCAGGACAAGCTTGCTGACAAGCTGTTTTAACAGCACCTTCTGCCGGTTTTGGTGAACCGGTTTCTTTTTTAGCTTCGATCTTAGCTCGGTTAACTCTTTGAACACAGTATGTACATTTCTCCATAACACCACGGAAACGTACGGTTACTTCAGGGTTCATTGCCATTTGGATAATATCCGGCTCTGCACCTGTAGTTAAAAACTCTTTAGGGAAGTTGAAGAAGTTGAAACGACGAACTTTGTAAGGGCAGTTATTTGCGCAATAACGTGTTCCGATGCAACGGTTATATGTCATTTGGTTCATTCCGTCAGGACTGTGCGTAGTTGCCGCAACAGGACAAACTTGCTCACATGGAGCCGCTTCACAGTGCATACAAGGAACAGGCTGATGAGCTGTCATTGGAGCATCAGCATCTTCTCCAACATAATATCTGTCAGTACGAATCCAGTGCATTTCACGACCGCGATTCACTTCTTTCTTACCGATAACAGGGATATTATTTTCAGATTGGCAAGCAATCACACAAACTCCGCAACCAAAGCAAGAGTTAAGATCAATTGCCATTCCCCATTGTGGTTCGCTGTCAGGATATGTTTGTTCATCAAACAGAGAAATAGGCACATCTTCGCCTTTTTCAGCTGCTTCTTTCATTCCCGGCACCGGATATGTATGTACGCTTTCAAAAGAAGCGTAATCCGGATTCGATTTATATTCTTCTAATGTAGCCATGCGGTACATGTCACGACCTTCAAGGCTGTGGTGATCTTGTACACAGGCAATTTCGTAAGTGTCGCCGGTTTTAGAAACCGTTGCTTCAGCAGAAAGTTCACTTCCCATCAAAGGATAAGTATCCACACCGCCGGTTGTGTAATCAATATAACGGTTAGCAACACGTCCGATTCCTTCACGACCGTAACCAACAGTTAAAGAAATACTGTTGTCAGCGTGTCCCGGTTGAATCCAGGCTGCGATCTTAATGGTTTGTCCATTTGATGTGATTTCAACCACATCTTCATTTTCAACATCTAATTCAGCAGCAGTTGCAGGACTCATTGCCGCAACGTTATCCCAAGTGATCTTCGTCATTGGATCAGGTAATTCCTGTAACCAAGCGATGTTTGCAAAACGACCATCATGCAAAGTCGAATCAGCTCTAACAGTAATTTCCATTCCTGAAATTGCATTGTCTTTGCTTGTATCAGGACTGAAACTGCCTGAAAGACGAACATTAGCTTTTGTGAATCCTGAATTGGTATCTACTCCATCATGAAGTAGTGTAGCCCATCGAGATTCAAAGTTTGAGCCGTAAATATTTTTCCAAGTGCTTTGAACAAGATCGTATCCTGGAGTCATTGCACCGTTCACGATAATATTCATTACTTCAATATTACTCAGTCCATTATATAGAGGCTGGATCTGAGGTTGAATCACAGAACGAACACCGCCATAAGAATGACCGTCGCCCCAAGACTCCAAATAAAACGCACTATTAATATGCCAAGAAGCTTTTTTTGAAGTTTCATCTACATAATCAGAAAGATGAATTACTTCCTCAACATTACTTAAAGCATTTTCAAAATTTCTATTCTGAGCTGAGAATACCGGATTAGTTCCAAGCATTACAACGGTATCATATTCCCCGTTGTTCATTTTATCTACAGTTGAATTGAAAGCGGAAGTGCTTTCTTCATCCAGATGTGGAACTTCAAGGTAATTAACCGTACTGCCGTCATTACCGAGTGCTTTATTAATAGCAGCTACAACAGCGTGTGCGTTAGCTGAATGATTATTTCCAACAGAAACAACAGACGCACCACGGTTTGCAACTAAATCGTCAGCCAGAGTAGCAATCCATTTATGATCGCTGAACTGATTTGAATATCCACTAAAAGCACTTAATCCTGAAACTCTGCTTGAAAGAGCTGCTGCTAATGCATGAGCAAAAGCGTCGATTTCGCTGGCTTTTAATCTGAGTCGGTGATCAGCATATGAACCGGTGAGCGTATATCCATTCTCTACAGCATAAATACGATTCATAGAATCTGCATTGCTGGTAACTTTACGCGCAGCACTTAATTGCTTTCCGTATTCAACACTGTTAGGGTGTGTACCGTTAAGTACATCATCATCCAAAGAAACAAAAACATTTGCTTTGCTGAAATCGAAATGGGCACGAACTCTTTGTCCAAATGCTCTTTCTGTTCCTTCTAAAGCATTTGATTCACCGAAAGATTCGTAAGTAACCCAGTCAGCATTATTAAATTTGTTCAAAGCCTGAGCTTTTAATCCTAATAAAGTAGGAGAGGAGCTGGCTTCAGAAATAAAGGCAATTCGTTTGTTTGTATCAGCAAAATGCTTCTTAGCAAAATCAACAAAATCATTAACGGTAGAATCAATGCCTTTTCTTAAAACTTTCTTAGATCTGTCAGGATCATACATTCCTAATACAGAAGCCTGATGGAAAATACTTGTTCCGCCATGACTGGCCGGATGCATTTCATTTCCTTCAACTTTAGTAGGGCGGCCTTCATGGTTCTCAACTACTAAGCCGGTTAAACTTCCCTGAAAAGGGATAGATGAAGCATAAAAAAGCGGGATGCCCGGTACAATATCTTCGGGCTGCTTTGAATACGGTAAAATCTTTTGGACAGGTCGGCGAGCAAAATCACAGCTTGCAAGTAAAACAGCCGATCCCATAATTGCGAGGAATCCACGACGAGAAAAACCATCCGATAACTCAGTGGCATTTTCAGGGAACTCACGATCAACAAATTTTTGATATTCCTGGTTCTTCGCTAATTCGTTTAAGCTTTTCCAGTAGGTGTTTTGTTTAACTTCGCTCATTAGATGATGTATAAAGTTCTAAAATCCGTAATTAGTAGTGGCAGCCCTGGCAATATTCAGGAGGACTTACATTGTTTTTCTTCACCAACTCTGCGCCTAATTCAGCTTGGTTTTCAGCTTTGTAGCCCATAGTAGTAACTTCTTCTACAGGTCTTAATACTTTTTCAGGTTCGCGATGGCAATCTAAACACCATCCCATACTTAAAGGCTCTGCCTGATATACAACTTCCATTTTATCTACACGTCCGTGGCAACTTTCACAAGCTACACCAACAGTTACGTGTGCAGAGTGATTGAAATAGGCGTAATCAGCTAAATTATGAACCCGAACCCATTCAACAGGTTGTCCGGTTTCCCAGCTTTCTCTGATAGGAGCTAATTTCTCGCTGTCTGTTTTAATTTGATTGTGGCAGTTCATACAAGTTTGAGTTGCCGGGATGTTTGCCTGCTTGGAATCAAAAACTCCGGTGTGGCAATACTGGCAGTCAAGACCAAGTTTATCAACATGAAGTTTGTGGCTGTAAGGAACAGGCTGTTCCGGAGCATATCCAACATCGGTATAATTTGGAGAGAAAAAGTACCAAACTGAGAAGATCAGTGCGTTAGCAACAACTATAAGACCGATCAAAATTTTTCGAGGAACTTGATTTGTCCACTTGGGGAAAATCTGCGCCATAAAGATTGCTTAATTTAGTTAGCGGATCATTGCTTAATTACCTGTAATTGAAGCGGCGCAAATCTACCGATATTTTCCATCTATATGAAGGATGGAAGCGGAAGATTGTGTTATTTAAAATAAATCTAAATAAAAGTTCGCCGAATCAAACCGTAGCTTTGTTAAAGCCGTGAAAAGATACCATACATTTCCGAAAGTTTCTTGCTCAAAATCGAAAAACTTTAAACATTTGTTATGCTTTACGTAACTTTGCTCAGTTTAAAAAATAAAAGCAAAAATTCAGGATGTCAGAGAAAGTCAATATTCCCAATCAGGCGAAGATCTTAGAACAAGTAAGTGCGAAAACTGCTTTTCAAGTTATAGTTGGTGTCAGCTTAGCCGCACTCTTATTTTTAGTGTGGTTGATCTATTGGAAAGAAGGTGCAGCAAACTCTTATTTCTGGGTTCCATATCTGCCGGCTCTTAATGCAGCCTTTAATTCTTTAAGTACTATTTTTCTATTATTGGGACTGAATGAAATCCGGAAGCGGAACTTCAGCAGACACATGAAATTTATGACCTCGGCTTTTATAGCTTCTGCTTTATTTTTGACGAGTTATGTGATCTATCATCACTTTCAGGGCGACACAAAGTTCATGACGGAAGGTATCATTCAATATGTCTACTTCTTTATTCTGATCACCCATATTGCACTTTCTGCTTTTGTGGTGCCTCTGGTGCTTACCAGTTTCTACCTAGCTCTTACCGGAAAATTTCAAAAGCATCGCAAAGTCTCCCGTTGGACTTTTCCCATCTGGTTGTATGTGTCCATTACCGGTGTAGTGATCTTTTTTATGCTGAAGTTTGTTGGGTGAGAAATAATTTCTAGTCAGTGTGTAACAAATCCTCTTTAGCTCCCTCATGTTAATAGCGTATCTCTAAGTTTATAATAACCTAGATTTACGATTAAGCTTATGGTTCATGAGCTTGGTTAAAGAATGGGGTGCTTATGGTTTCGTTGAGAAATCTTTCAAGTTGTTTTGTTCGTTCAGTGCTAATAATTTTTATTGGGTTATTAGCACAGGAATCTTACGGCCAAGCGGTTTCTTTTGACATTAATTACCTGAGTAAGACAAAAGCTTCTTTTAATACTTCTGAGTTCTATAAAAAAGGATATACCTCAGAATTACTCGCCCTACCTGAGTACCGGAATATTCGGGAAAAAAGCAGACGACTTAAACACAATATTGAAAGAAGAAAACAAGAGGTAGTACATTTTGATATTGGAGATGAAAAAGAATTCTTCGTAAGAAATATATTAACAGGAAATACATGGGCAACTACCAATGCAGTTCTGATTTTTGAACACTCCCAGGTTAATATATGGATTCAGAAATCAGCTCACGACACATTGAATGCTACACAAGGTTTTCAAACTGTATTAAATGGATTTCAAGAACTACTGTTTAATTCTACATCAACTAATTCGATAGATACCGAAAAGGGTGTCTTGCAAATTTTGAATGAATATGTGGGTGATTTCCCTAATGTAGATGGCGATGAAGTTCTGGATGTGCTACTTCTTGATATACAGGATAACTTTGAGGAGACAGGGAGTTTTGTGGCAGGGTTTTTTGATCCCGTAAATCTTTTTGAGTTTGTGTTTTCCAATGAGATGGATTTGATCTATTTAGATCTATATCCAACAATCTTCTTTAATGATTCAATTAATGTAGAAAGGGCGGTTTCAACGTTTGCACATGAAAGTCAGCACTTAATTCATGCCGGGTATGAAGGAGAAGAACCCGAACTAGTATTCATAAATGAAGGTTTTTCTGAAGCGGTTGAAATTATCTGCGGCTTTAAACCAAGAAGTGAAGAGGGTTATCAAAAATTTCCGTTACGTGGATTATTGAGTTGGAATTTCGAAAACCCACTTCCTGATTATTCGAGAGCATCTCTTTGGACACATTATCTGGTTGAACAGTTGGGTACTCAATACCTAAAAGAGCTGGTTCAAAATCCTGAAATCGGGTATAATGTCTATAAAGATGTTGTCGAGTCGAACTCTCCATTTAGTTTTAATGAGTTCTTTCACAATTGGGGAGTAGCATTGACAATAAATGATTACACCATTCGATCTGAGTTCGGGTATGGGCATCAGGATCGTAAAGCACAAATTTTATCATCAGTTATTGAATCCACACAATTACCCAACGCTTTTAAAACACAATTTGAAAGCTTGGTTCACATCCCTTTAAACTTTCCGCTTACAAAAGAACTCACCATTCATATTGATGAAAGCTCACCGAATACCTTGATAAGTTCATTTGAGCAATATCCCGGGACATCAGAAATAAATATTCGAAACTCAAATGCCCCTTTCATTACTTCGTTCGCAGATAGATTTAATCATGGCAGCATTCAAGCCTTAGTATCTTATGTTGAAGAGCCCGCATCAACAGAAAATTCTACATTTAGCTTTCTTGCAGAGGGGGAGTATTCAGGAAGGTTGGTAAATACTGGGTACGGAGATGGAAGCCCTGATCAATTTTATCGAAACGCTTCTTATTTAACGTTAAATAGTCACGATCAAAAAATAGGAGTCGTTTTTCCTCCTGCAAAAACCAGTTACTGGCTAAAAGAGCTTGTGATTCGAACAGTTTTTAAATCTGAATTAGAAGGATCAGGAATAGATGGAAACGAACCCAGAGATTTTGAGATAGATATTTTCACATTCAAGAATGGTCGACCTGATTCAAAAATAATTCCAACTTTAGCAATTGATAGTGAGAGAGAAGCAGGAAAGTTGATAGCAGAAGCTTTTTCACTGTTATCATTCTACGATGATTTATCGGCAGTAACTGATAGCCTTATTATCATTTTAAGTAATGACGAAGATGACAATAATTTTGTTGCTATCGGGATGGATGAAGGATCTCAAAACGCTTCTTTTTTCAATGATAATACCAATAGTAATGCATGGGTTTCTTTAGCTGATATGAGCATAGGAGGCAACTCATTATCAAATTGGAATCCGATTATTCGTACGAATTCGGTACTGCCGGAAGTGAACAGAGTAAAAGATATTTTAATCGCTGCTATTGAGTACGATTTTAAAGCAGTGAGAGTTGAAGTGACACCTAATAGCGATTTTGATTTTGCCTCCGTAAAAGTTATTGCCAAGCTGCCCGATGGAAGTTTTCAAAATGGAGTGTTGATCACAGAAGATGAGAACGTATTCAGCTTTTCATTCCCTTTACTAGTAAATGGTTCATACACATTTATTTCTAGTTTTCAATCACCTGATGGGGGAGTCACTTATACGGATGAAAGAACATGGGAAATAGAAATTCCGGATGGCTTTGAACTGAGAAATAATTACCCAAATCCATTTAATCCTACTACTACCATTCCTTTTATACTGTTAGAAGATGCTACTATAAGTTGGCAGATTTATGATGTGTTAGGCAGACGAGTGATGGAAACCGGAGAGCAAGAATTTTTAAGCGGTGAACATGCTCAGGAATTCAATATGAATGGGTTTGCCAGCGGTATGTATATAGTACGTGCAAAACTAGACAGAGAAAGAGATGGAACCACAAAATACAGAACCCAAAAAATTATGCTGATTAAATAAACCAAATAACCCTGACAGGATTCCAATACTTCATATTAATATGAGTATCAAAGTCATAATCCTGTCAGGGTTGAAAAAAGAAAAGTTTTGCAGAACAAACTGCAAAAAATGGTGAAAGACAGGATTGCAGCCTGCCTTCCACCTTAACAATAACCCCACTGATTGCTCGGTGGAATTACCATAACAAAACAAAAATACGATGAAATCAGAACTAAACTCAATAAAACAATTTCGGGGAGTAATTTTGCTACTCGGAGTGGGAATATTGCTTTCATTTGCTTGTAAGCAAGCTACGGGTTCTTTTGATACTTCTGAAGAGAAACCAATCATTGAAGATTTAAACATCAATGTAAAATACGCAGAGTCGTACGACCAGACCGTAACTACTTTTTCCCGTATTTGGCCGGATGACATTTCCGCCGGATTCGAAAAAGGTAAACTCAACGAAGGAGGAGAACTGTTGGTGGATTATGAGCGAACCCGCGAAGTGCTCGCCTTTGACGAAGACGGATACATGAGCTCGGTCTCAGAGTTTTTGGAGGGCGATGGTGAAATGAACATGCCTGAAGAAGCTTTCAATGATTTTAAAGATATAATGCCTGCTAGATCCAATGATTACGACCCCGTTGTAAAAACGGTAATGGAGAATGGGAGCCTTGACTATTATTCTAAATCGGGCGAACTGATATTCAGTTATCCAATTGACAAAGAAAAATATTGGATAGATCCAGCAGTTTTCGATTCACTAAAAGCGCAAGAAGCGGAAACAAGTCAGTCTGTGAAAAATAGTCTTCAACAGCTTGTGGATGAAGGAATACAATTTGAAAGGATTGGCGAATTTTATGTCGGTTATTCTAAAGAATCAAGTATTGATCTAAGAACAGATGGTATTGCAAAAGAGCGATATGTACAGGATTTAAGAAATGGAAACATCCTTGTATACGCTACTATTAAACCCAATGGTGAATATAAATCTGTAACAAGAAGCAATTTCAGTTTTCATAAAGGTCTTGCTGTTCTTTCAAGTGAGGAAAGACTTCAATTTGGTACTATTAATAATAGTTGGGGTATAGTTGGAAGAACAAAAATGGTAAGACAAAATATCAAAGTAATTTTAAATGACGAGGTATTACAATGAAAACGTTAAAGATTATATCAGCATTTATTATAAGTAGCTTAATAGGCATAAATGGAACTGCTCAGGATAAAATTGGTGTATTTATACATGGTTTTCAGGGCAGTCCCGAAAAATGGACTGAGGTTAGTGGAGTGCCACAAGAGTGGACTACAGGAGAAACTTCTATATTAGACGATTTTGTTGCATTGGGATATGAAACAGAAGAGTTACTGACAGAACAAGCGAGGGAAAAATTGTTAGGTGATTTTATTTCCGAAATGCTGGATGGAGGTAAAAGAAGTCTGAATGACAATTGGATTATAATCAGTCATAGTCTTGGAGGTCTTGTAGCCAGAGATTTATATCCGGCACTTAAAGCAACAGGTTTCAATATTGTAGCTGTAGTTTCAATTGGAGGTCCCTCTCAGGGTACTCTTGCTACAAATCCTAACCAAACCTTTATCGATGAAAGGCTTACCACAATGAGAAATAAAATAAAGGCAGCACTCGATAAAGAGATTAGCACTGTGGGTTCTGCTGTAAAATATTTGGACTGGTTTAAAGGAACGAATATTTCTGCTACCATCGATTCCATTCCAAGTTTCCTCGTTACGGCAAGAGACTCTGCATTAGGTTACACTAATGAAATAGTTGAACATAATGTACATACGCAAATAGGTCCTGAAGGTGAGGTAATTAAAAGAATAAATGGGTATCCAAAAAATAATATAACCTTACATCCTCCTAATTATTTATCGGTAATTGGAGCAGAGAAAAATAAAACACCCATTAGAATAGCTGGTCAGATTTTTGAAGGAGATCCTCTGTTAAAGGATGAGGTTGAAATGACTAAACAGTTCAGTAATCTGAGGACCAAATATTTTCAACTACATGAAGACTTGTACCATATTTCGTTTAATTATCATTATGGTAGAAATCTCACATGTAGAGCTGGTCTTAGATGGTTTGACCTTTGGAATAAATGCCAACCACACGAAGATAATTTTAAACGAGAGAGAAGATATCGTGAACTTTGGAAGACAGCGAAGCAAGAGTTAGATCAAATTGATAACATTTGGAGTAAAATTATTAATTCCAATAATTTGGTTAAACACACAATAACGGAATATATTCCTGAATGTGATGCTGGAGGGGAGGAAGGCCCGTTGCCTGGTTTTGAGGGTTTTCTAGATATAGAACAACTCCCCTATGGCAGAGTTTGTTCTTCTAACCCGGGTGGCGAGTTTATACAGACTGATTATTTCTATCCAGTACCAGATAAAAATGATGGCGTAGTAACTACTAAAAGCGTGTTGTGGGACAAAAATCATACTTTCAATGATGATTACAATCAATATAATAGTGATGTACCTCATGACGGTGGTTATAACCACTTTGAACTAAGGAATCTCGAACGAGCTTATGACCTAAAGGATAACGGGTCAGCTAAAGGATTTTCTGAAGGAGATCTGAATCCTGCTATGGAAGACGTTAGAATTTGGCTGAAAGCATTATTCCAAAGGCTTGGTATATAAATATTAACAAAAAAGATGGCTGTTTTATTAAGCCATCTTTTCTAATTGCAAAAAAATGAAATCAATAATATATATTTTCGCCTTGCTCATTTGGTCATCATCTTGCAAAGAAAACCCAATAAATAATGATGAATTAGGGCTGCAGAAAATATGGAATCATCAATATGTAGTTGCTGGTGTGCCAAGCGCAGCGCCGTTAGTTTTAGATTCAGATCTTATAATTATAACCGGAGCTAAAAGTTTAATTGCACTGAACCGTGAAACAGGTTTTGTTATCTGGGAAGGAGAAATTGAAGGTGAAGGAGCATTGCAAGGGAGATGGCTTCTTGAGAATAATCAAATGATCGTTTCTGTTCATAATAATCATCTTGTTGCTTGGGATAAGAACAGCGGCGACTTATTAATAAACGATGGGTATTCACTGTATGATTTAGGAGGCAATAATACCTTAAAAGAAAAGCTTTTAATGGTTGGAGATACATTGGATGCTTACATAATTAATCCAGACGGATCTTTAAAATATAGCTTTGATGTACCATTTGCATCTTTTGGAATTAACGGATTCGAAAATAAATTATTTTTGAGTCAAGGGAAAACGATACATGGAGCGCTTACTAAAGGTAAAATAAGAGCATTTGAAGCATCAAACGGTGATAGTCTATGGACTTTTGAAACAAATGAGGGGGGGTTTGTTTGGTCAGCTCCAATCGTAGAAAACGGAGTTGTATATGCAGGTACGTATTTAGGAAATCCAAGCAGGGTGTTTGCTATTGATGCGGAAACCGGAGAGACGATTTGGGAAAGACCCGGATTTTCGACTTACCAAATGATTACTAATGAGCAAAGAATTTATGTAAATACTCAGGGTTCATTACAAGCTATAGAAAAAAGTAATGGAGAGATAGCTTGGAGTGTAACTTTCGAATCAAGTGGGACAGCAAATATTGTGTATATGGATGGATATGTATATCACGTTCGTAACAGTGAACTAGTAATTGTACAAGATTCTACCGGCAAGGTAGTACACCGCGAGCCTGTGCCGGATGGTACATTTTTCTGGCACGTCGCGGCATCCTCAGATAAAATATTTGTCCAAACAAGCAGGCAGCTTATTGCTTATCAGCCATGGCATCTTAGAGATTAGTCACTGGCTTGCCAATAAATTTCAAATAACAAACCGTAAATGAGAAAGGGAAATATGAAATCATTAAAAACATACTGTACAATTATTTTTTGCTTTGCTGTTTCAATAAAAGCAACTAGTCAGGATACAACAGGAGTGTATTTAGTTCCACAAGCTTCTTTTGATTTCGTATTACTTCCAAGCTATATAGAAGAAGCCAATTTTGAGGATCCTTTTGAGTTTAATGTAAACGGATATATCACGGTCGGTGCAGAAATAGGTAAATATTTTAGTTTCGGTCAGTTAGGGACGTTTTTTAGGTACGGAATCAGTGTGGGACCGAATGATCTGGAAGAAAGAGGAGGGGGACTTAATGGAGAAGTAGAGTTTGATTCATATTTGAACTTTGGAGTCAGTTTTCATCGAATTATGTGGCAAAATAAGCAGAGAAGAATGTTAAAAATAGAATTAGGGTACAGAGCATCAGGTACCTATCATCATTTTCAAGGAGACAGAGCTTTCGACGATCCTAACTCAAATAATGATCGAATCGAAGAATTTTCCGAAAGTGTTTTTGGAATGGAAGGAGCTCTAAATCTTAGATTTGGCTCAAGGAAAGCTGGAAGAGAAAAGAGGGTTAGTTTTTTGTGGGAACCTATCTATCTGAGGTTGCAAAATAAAGGATTTGGTTTTGGAGCTCAAAGAATCGGTCTTCAGATAAAACTCTAGTTAGAAGATGACTTATGAAATTGACGGGAACTTCATTTAGAGGATTAATAACTACAGTAATAAGTATCACATTGGCTACCCAGTATTTGAATTCTATAGAACAGGATGAAACTATAATATCTGTCATATATTATTATGTGGTAGAAACTCTTTTTATTTCAGACGAAGAGAAGAGGATATGCGATTAAAAACTATGTCCGCTGTGTAGGTATGTACAGGCTAGGATTTCAATATAATGGAATAAGAGCCTCATTTAAGTTTTGAATCCAAATTAATAATCACTCCCTCCTAAACTTAACAATCTGATTTTTTACCGGTGCCTGAGTTTTTAAATACGCATAAATAGCACTTAGTTCTTCTTCGCTCATATTACTGTAAAATCGCCAAGGCATTTCGGTATTGAAATCTCCGGGTTTTACTAAATTTGTATTAATCACATTGGTCGAGTCTTGAAAGTTTTTGAATCGGGTAATAAATACCTCTTCCGTCCAGCTCCCTATTCCTGTAGTAATATCAGGAGTTATATTTGCAGAAGTTGCAACGCCTCCTGTGGGCAATGGAAAGTCCATTCCGCCGGCGAAGTTCATTCCTGCAATAGGGGCTCCTTTGTCCATTGGAGTATGACAATCTGCACAACTGGCATCAGTTACTAAATATTTGCCATAAGCTATTTTGTCGGAAGGATCAGGCTTTGTGGAAAATTCAGGATCTGAAGGAATAGTATTTATAATAAAATTCATTGGAAAATCTGAGGAAGATTCAGGCACATCGTATTCAATCGGTTCTAAAGTTCTTAAATAGGCAATGATATCATAAATGTCTTCCCGATCTGTATTTCCATAATTGGGATAAGGCATTATCGGGAATAAAGCTTTACCATCTTTATTGACACCAGTAGTTACGGCTCTGAAAATTTCACCATCAGTCCAATCACCTAAATTATATGGAGTTAAATTTTTGGCATAATAATTACCGGGGAGACCCATTTCTGTACCAAATAAACCTCCACCTTTGCCTAGTGAGCCTTCTTTCATAGTTAGCGCAAATTTGCTGTAATCTTTATCTGAATGGCAGTCCATACAAGCATAGATCGTATTTGCGAGATATTCACCGCTTTGTATACGATCATCTGTGAGTTCTATTTTTAGATCGGGAGCAGGCTCAACATTTGGTAATGCTGTACTTACATAAATGAGTAATCCGCTTATTCCAATCACAACAACACCCAGTAATCCCCCTAGTACTTTCAGTAGCTTTTTCATAATCCCCAATTTTTAATTAAGAGGTATTCTCCCTCCGGCAACCCTAATACCTCAGAAATGATTGACAGTAATTTGTTTAAAAAAAACCAGAAAATCTATAGAAGAGGTTTTACCCAAATCTATATTTATCTCGAACAAAACTAATATTGCTTTCGTATTTAAAGGGAAGTATATTTAAGACAATTAACTCTTAAATAAGAATATGCTGCTATCAAAATCTTGCGTGTACGGGTTGAGAGCTTCCATTTACCTTGCATCCAAAAGTAAAGAGGAATTTATTTCCATTAAAGAAATGAGTGGTACACTTGATATTTCTTTTCACTTTCTAACAAAGATTCTTCAGCAACTTACAGCGGAATCGCTAATGGAATCGTATAAAGGACCCAAGGGTGGAATTCGTTTAACTACGAAGGGGAGAGACGCTACTTTACTAGATATGGTAATTGCAATTGATGGCCCTGAACTGTTTACTCAGTGTGCCTTGGGTTTACCCGGTTGCGGATCAGCAACTCCTTGCCCATTGCATGAAAGCTGGATCGATACAAGAGCATCCATTCAGGGAATGTTAGAGCGAACTACGTTAAGCGAGATTGCAAAAGAAGGGAAGCAAAATAAATTTAGGTTAATGGCTGACGGAAGTTTTAACTGGAATTAAAAATAAATGAATAAATTCATATAAAATTTACATAAATAAGATAAAATAGTCTTATAACTTTTAAATAAAGAAATCAATGAAAGATCTAGCACAACAAACAGTAGGACAAATAGTAACCGATGATTATCGGGCGGCACAAATATTCAGAGCAAAAGGACTGGATTTTTGTTGCGGAGGTAAGAAAACTCTTGCCAGCGTATGCAAAGCCAAGAACATTGAAATGGATGAGGTTTTGAAAGATCTTAGCATTTTATCTCAGCCAAATGCCGATCAACACAACTACAATGACTGGAGCTTAGATTTCCTTGCAGATTATATAGTTCAAAATCACCATAGTTTTGTTCGAAAGATGTTGCCAGAGCTAAATTTCTATGCTGAAAAAGTAGCTAGAGTTCATGGTGAAAATCATCCCGAGCTTTTAGAGATCTTTGAGAAAGTGAAGCTACTTAGTTACGAGTTAGTAGATCATCTGGAAAAAGAGGAAGAAGATTTGTTTCCACAGATAAAAGATTTGGTGCAACACCGGAAGTCCGGTTCGGTGAAAGAAACGCTGGTAGAAATTTTAGAATCAGAGCACGAAAAAGCAGGCGAATTAATGGCTGAGATCGAATCTCTTACCAATAATTTTACTCCGCCTGAAGGTGCTTGTGCATCTTACAGAGTATTATTTCAGAACCTGGAAGGTTTTCAAAAAGACTTGCACAAGCATGTTCATCTTGAGAATAACATTTTATTCCCAAAGGCACTGAAGCTTGAAGCGAGAATGAATTAAAATGTGATTTCAGAGTTAAAACCTGAAGACATATTCTTTGGAAGATTATGTTAATTTCTGGCGGAGTAGTGTTTCTTGTACTGCATTGGAAAAGAATTTGAGCTACATTAATAAATCAGGTTAATGCCGAACTTAAAACATCGTAAAGACAATAAATCTCCTATGCATTGAGTGTGGAGGTGGAATGAGAAGTAGTATAAATCTGTAGGATTTTATATTTAAGACATCTTCATCTTAAATTCATAATTCATGGGTAAATTTAAAACGAATCTAATGATTCAGGCATAAATAAGATAAAATTGTCTTAATTCTTAAATATAGAACAATGAAAAACTCAGTAAATATTCTTAAAAAAATCCCCGTATTAATGATTGCGGTAGTAACTCTTGGGTTTACTTTCGGGATTAATGCACAGGATAACGCAGATAATTTAAAGCGTATTAAACAAGAAATGGTTGCTCCTCCATTTTTACCAGAATTTGACCAAGTGGGATCAAAAGAGCCTGTTGTGGTTGAAATTGAATTAATTATTGAAGAGAAAAAACTCGAAATAGCTCCTGGAGTATTTATTTGGGCTATGACTTTTGATGGTTCTGTTCCCGGGCCGATGATTGTAGTACATGAGAACGATTATGTAGAACTTACTTTAATCAATCCGGAAAGTAATAGCTTACAGCACAATATAGACTTCCATGCTGCTACAGGTGCAATGGGCGGTGGCGATTTAACTATTATAAATCCGGGCGAAGAAGTTACGATGAGATTTAAGGCAACCAAATCAGGAACCTTTGTCTATCACTGTGCACCGGGCGGTATAATGGTTCCCTTGCATGTAGTTTCTGGTATGAACGGAGTTATTATGGTACTTCCAAGAGAAGGATTAACTGATGACTTAGGCAAACCAGTTACATTTGATAAAGCATTTTACGTTGTAGAACAAGATTATTATATCCCAACTGATGAGAGTGGAGATTATAAAGAATATGATTTCCCTTCTGAAGGATTCGGTGACATGATGGAAGCATTTAGATCATTAACTCCATCTCACATTGTATTTAATGGCGCAGAAGGCTCATTAACTGGTGAGAATGCACTTAGAGCAGAAGTGGGGGACAAGGTTCTTTTTATATCTGCGCAAGCTAATAGGGATACTAGAATGCATTTAATTGGTGGTCATGCCGATCTTGTTTGGGCTGGCGGTTCTTTTAGCGATAGACCCTCTACAAACTACGAGACTTGGGCAATTCCGGGAGGGACAGCTGTCCCCATGCTTTATGAATTTAGACAACCGGGTACTTATGCATATGTAAATCACAACTTAATTGAGGCAATGTCTTTCGGAGCAGCTGGTATTGTAGAAGTTGAAGGTGAATGGAATGACGATTTGATGAAACAAATAAGCGAGCCAAAAAAAATAAAAAAAGAATAATCTGAGTTGAAATCAAAAGAAGACATTAACTATAAAAAGGCAATTCTGTAATAGGGATTGTCTTTTTTATGTCCGGAAAATTAACGGTCTTTATCACATTCTTTACAACTCAGCGAATGACCTACTTTACTTTGTCGCCCCGTCTCAGTGATTACCCATTCCCGAATTTGCCACGGCGGATTATGACGAACGTGTTGTTGATGCCCACATTCCAGTTCAGCTACCCAGTCTTCTTTTTCATCCTGATGAAAGCCAATAATAGCTCGTTTCATGAACCTTCGGTTTTCTTAACTACTTTTGAAAGATCCAGATTTTGAATAGCGCTTATTGCGGCTTCGATTGCTCCTTCTGTACACAATCCGCTTATGGAAGCGTCCATAAATCCTTCTTTCGCAGCTTTTATACAAGCCTGTCTGATTACTTCAGCTTCGTTATTAGGAAATGACGGATGGGCATTAGTTGGCATGGTTTTGAAATTATTGAAAATTCAGGATTTCATTTCTTCTAAATATAAATGGATTAATCGAATAATTGTATAGGGCTTATTTTAAAGCAGCGTGTAAAGGTTAACGCAGAAACAATTAGAAATAAAAATAGCCCTGCTGTTAGGCAGGGCTATTAACTGTAGAATATTATTGATTTGTTTACTTAATCAAGGTCATTCGTTTTGTTTGTACAAAGTTTCCAGTCACTATTCGGTAAACATAAACTCCACTCGCGAGATTACTTCCATCGAATGTAACGGAATGTTTTCCAGATACCATTCTATTATTTACCAAGGTGGTCACTAATTGACCGGTGATAGTAAATACATCAAGTCGTACGTTTCCTTCCTCAGGCAATGAAAACTGTATTGTTGATGATGGGTTGAAAGGATTCGGATAGTTTTGTTCAAGCTTAAATGTTATAGGAGTATCTTCCGGTTCGTTAGATACACTAATCATTCTTGTGAACGAAATATCATTCGAATTCTCTGCCATTCTGGTAGAGTCTGAAGCCACAGCCATTACTGTCCATTTAAGGTCAATACTTTCACCTTCAAGTACTCCCAGCTCTTTAAGAGTTGAATCTATAACACCATAACTTCCTGTTATTATAGCTGAAGAACCATCATCATCTGATGGACTTAAGAACAGAGGGGTAGAGAAATCAGCATCAACAGAGTCCAGCATGAATACATAAGTAACTTCTGCATTTGATTCTGCTTCTTCCCAAATGAACTCGATCTCAGCTTCAGAGTCAGTACCTAAATCAAAGCTAGAACCATCAGCCGGTGTTAATACACTGAAGGCATCAATAGTGATTTCAATATCAGTTACTAGCGCAACGTCGCCTTCAAAAGCTCCTTTATAAGGTGCTGTTGAGCTTCTGGTTGTCCCATCAATATCAGTTGTAACCGAAGCGATAGGAATTCCAGCAAGTTCGTTGTTACCGATAGAACTTCCCGTTAATCTAAGATCAGTACCGGAAACAAAGTTTACTTCTGCTTCAGACGAAAGATTGTCTAATCCTAGGGAGTCAGAGAATGCAGAAAGTGTAGCATAAACTTCATCATCAAAATTAGCAACAGATGCACCAGCACTAACAACAATATTATTAGAATTAGTAAATAATGTATTTCCATCCCAATCATAAACATAGGAGCTGTCACCATCTTGTGTATTTACAAAAATATTATTGAATGCTTGAACTGTAGCACTTGCTGAGCCAGAAGCTGATCGAGCTATTGCCGCTTGTGGAACGGTACCGGTTTGTGCATTATCTGTAAAGTTCACTGAGTTATGAAGGAACTCGAAGTTTGCACTACTTGAACTTCCATTATGATAGAAAGCAATAAAGCTATTGTTTGTTCCTGTTCCAGCAAAACCCGCATTTGAAAACGTATTATTTGAAATATTAACTGATTCGACTAAAGTATTAGTAGCGTTTAAGCCAATATAAGTTCTGTCTTCAGTTCCAGCAGCATCCGCAAATACTATTTCATTACTTGTGAAAGTAAATGTATCAATTGGTGTATTTAGGTTTACTACTTGGTTGTCTCCGGTTTCGGATCCATAAGAAAAGATTTTATTACCTGAAATAACTGTATTGGTATGAGTTTGACTACGAAAGAAGCTTCGTCCAACATGAGCTTCTCCACCGAGTAAAGAAACGTTGAGATGGAAAAAATTCTCATTGCTTGTAGATCCAAATAACCAAAAGGCATCACGGAAAGGCTTGTCAGCAGTTCCAATTTTAACGTTTTTAAAAGTAACGTTTTCTGCTCGGCCTGTTTCAGTACTCGCTTCTCTTCTGTTGATGAGTACAGCGTAAGTACCAAGACCATTATCATCCGCATAAGTAAGATTGATGTTTTTTACATCAACAAATCGATTGTAGCTCACTAGTTTCAGGAAACCGCTGCCTGTTCCGGATTTTTCAAAAGTAAGATCACGCGTATCAGTTCCATTATTAGATCCGTCAATTGTAACATATCGTGTATCTACAAACCGGAAATCATCAACTTGTACCGTTACTTGTTTTCCAGCAGCAGGTTTGATCGTTAGGTTATTCCCTTCACTAAAGTCATCCCTGTTTAATCTAAGCGCGGCGCTCTCAACAAGATTGTTAGATAAATCATCCGTGATGATTAGATTTGTTGATGAAGATAACCCGTCAGTATTCACATAATGGATAGCTTGATGTAGTGAAATAAACCCTTCAGCATCATCGCTACGTTGAGGAATGTAATAATCTCCGGCAAGTGCTGCCTGAGCTTCAGTAGTTAATCCAAGGTTAGTGAATACATTCTGACTTTTTATGATCCACTCACTATTATCATAGTTAGTTCCAAAAGAACCTAATGGAGTTGTATTACCAGTAGTAACCGTAGCCTTACGAACCAATGTGAACTCTTTTGTTGCATTTGCAACACCTGCTACCGGCCAAGCACTGCCTGGGTCAAGATTTGCTTCACCAAATAAGTCAAGCCAGGTGGTATCTCCACTTTGTGAGTCGATGTGGATAAGAGCTCTTGCATCGTCACCATTGAAATGAATTGGACTTGGAAACCCTAATACTTCATCCGCATCTTCAGCAGCAAAAAGCTCAGTATCAACTTGGTTTGTAATAAGTACATAAGTTCCACCTGCCGCAATAGAAGCATCACCGGCAAATTCATGGAAAAATGTCCAATCGCTACCATTGCTAGTTTGAGCAATTTGGTAATTAGCTAAAACAACTGTGGAATCAGTGTTGTTCAAGATTTCTAGAGCCTTATTGTTACCGGAACCTTCAATGTATTCTGAGAAGAATATGTTAGAGGGATCATCGATAACAGGAGGTTCAGCATTTGTAAATGAAGCTAATCCGTTAACACCTTCTAAAGCATACACATTGTAAGTGCCGTCACCATTTAAAGAAATTTCCGCTTCTCCGTGAATAGAACTAAATGAATCCGCATCGTCTCCCATTAACGGAGATTGATTTACGATGGTAGGAGCTGTGGCATCCGATACATCATAAATATAAACTTGTCCGGTTTTGTTTCCACCTGCTACCCCATCCGGGCGATAAGTGTATACAGCCAAATGATCTTTACTGTCATAGGTAAAGGCTTCCATGCCATTTCTGGAAGCAGAAGCAAACGCACTGCTCGCAACATAAGCTCCGGCGCTGGTATATCTAGCGGGCGCAGAACTGTTTCCACCAACATAAAAATCTGAAGTTCTTCCTAAAGCAAGAGGAGTAACATCCGGGCTTGTACCCGTATATGAAGCTGTACCTGATAAGGTAATATTCTCAACATTCCATGTTGCACCTTGATCAGTCGTAGTTGCTACATACACAACTCCCGGGTCTACATCTGCAGTAGCCATCCATACTTCAATTGTATTGTCGGCTAATGAACCTACTACGGTAAATTTATCTCCAACTCTTCCACCTACAGGAATAGTTACTGAATCAGCATATGCCCCACCTTCTTGCGTCCACCAGTATAATCTAAATGGAGAACTAGCTGAAGCAAGATTTCCAAGAAAAATAACTCCATCCTCAGAAACTTCAATATCGTTAATGCCAAGTGTACCACCCGATACTCCGGATAGATCAAAGGCAGTGGCTAAAGTAACATCAGCTCCTGTAGCCGCATCCATCACTTGGATGGTTGAGTTTGCTCTGTCGGCGGCGTATACCCGAGCATTGCCGTCCACTGTTCCGTATGCCATTCCCCTAACGGAGCCTACCGTAAACCAACTCGGTAAAGTCTCCGAAGCACCTGTTCTGGATGTACGTTCCCAAACGGTGTTAAGCTCTTGAGCTTGAACCGAAAAAGTAGTCCCCATAGTTAGTAATAAAACTGCTGTTGTTGAAAGCAGTAAATTTTGTAAATGTTTTTTCATTCAATTATATATTTAATTAGTAAATAATGTGAGTATCGAATAAAGGTATATATTCTGTAATTTCGTAATTGTGTACATTATGTATATATAAAGTGCTTTTAGAGGATTATGTTAGCTTTAGGGACTAAATTCAGATTAAAGTCAAATATTCCATTTATATAAAAATTGCAATAATAATATATGCGGAGCTTAGCTTAGACAGAATTTAACTTCTACTGATTGGTTAAAATTGGATAGAGTCTTAAGTTAAAGTCTAACTAGAAACATAATATATATTAGGACTCAATTAATCTGGGATTACTTTAATAAGAACGTAAAATGAAAAAAATATTTATACTTTTGGTGTTAACACTACTGACCGCGGATTTCGCGTATGCTCAACTATTTGGGCGTCAGCCTGAATTTACCCGTCAGGATACCTTAAGAGGTACTATTAGCACCGAACGTTCTTGGTGGGATGTAACTTACTATCACTTGGATATGAGTGTTAATATGGAAGACAGTACTTTTTCCGGAATCAATACCATTCAGTACCGAGTAGATTCAATCACAACCAATATTATGCAGATTGATCTTCAGGAACCAATGGAGATTTCTAAGATAACACAGGATGGAAAAGTGCTAACTTTTGAAAGAGAAGGAAATGCTTTTTTTGCCGAGACTTCAACCAATCAATCAGTAGGAGCAATTAATGAAGTAGTGGTTCATTTTTCCGGTAAACCAAAAAAGGCAATTCGTGCTCCCTGGGATGGAGGAATTTCGTGGACAAGAGATAAAAATGAAAATCCATTTGTGGCGTCTTCGAATCAAGGAATTGGTGCAAGTTTGTGGTGGCCAAATAAAGATCACGCATACGATGAACCCGATAGTATGTTAATGAGTATTACCGTCCGGGATGATTTGATGAATGTTTCTAACGGAAGACTAAGAAAGGAAGTAGATAATAACGACGGCACCAAAACCTGGCATTGGTTTGTAAGTAATCCAATCAACAATTACGGAGTGAATATAAATATTGGAGACTATGTGCATTTTGAGCAAATCTACGAAGGAGAAAATGGAGAGCTGGACATGGATTTCTATGTACTAAGTTATAATCTCGAAAAAGCCACAAAACAATTTGCTGACGCTCCCAGAACAATCGAAGCTTTTGAATATTGGTTCGGTCCGTATCCTTTTTATGAAGACAGTTACAAGCTGGTGGAAGCTCCCTATCTGGGAATGGAACATCAAAGCTCAGTGACTTATGGAAACGGTTATGAAAATGGATATTTAGGAAGAGATTTAAGTAGCACAGGTTGGGGTTTGAAATTCGATTTTATCATTGTACATGAATCGGGTCATGAGTGGTTTGCCAACAACATCACCTATAAAGATGTAGCTGATATGTGGATTCATGAAAGCTTTACTCATTATTCGGAATATTTATTTCTGGAATATCATTTCGGAAAACAAGCTGCCAGAGAATATGCTCGAGGAGTACGATTATCAATTCAAAACGACCGACCTATTATCGGGATCTATAACGTGAATTACGAAGGTTCCTCCGATATGTATTACAAAGGAGGGAATATGCTTCACACCATTCGTCAGATTATCGGTAATGATGAATTGTGGAGAGAAATTCTCAGAGGGTTGAACAAGGAATTTTACCACCAAACAGTAACAACTGAACAGATAGAGAACTTCATCATTGAAAAATCCGGCAAAGATCTGCAATCTGTTTTTGATCAATATCTCAGGGATTATCGAGTTCCTGTGCTGGAATACTTTTTCAGGGAAAACAAGCTGGTATACAGGTGGAATAACGCGGTATCAAATTTCAATATGCCGGTAAAGGTTTATGTAGATGGAAAAGAAGTTATGTTAAAACCAACAACCGGCTGGAATGCTATACCAAGTTCAGGTAAAGAACTGAAGGTTGACATCGATTATTACGTGGCCTCGTTTAAAGTGCAGAATTGATCACTGATTTAGCCGATTCGATTGCTGATTTACTTTGATTGCGATTCAGGTAAACAGGACGAGGACTTTAGTCCGTGTAAAAACAGAGTAGCCTTAACATTCGGAATGAATTCCTCTCTGGTAAACATAAACAGATTCTAAATAGTGATGCAAGTTTAGTCTGGTAAACAAGCAAGGACTTCAGTCCGCGGCTGAAAGGCAAATAGCTGGCCGACTTAAAAGTCCTCCTTATTTAATTTGATTAACCTTTAACAAGGTGATCGTTTACGGTCGCACCTTAGAAACTTCTAAAGAATAGTTATCGAATTGCATGCATGTTTAAAATTTCATTTGGCTAAATCTTGTTCAGTACACAAGACGAGGACTTTAGTCCGTGTAAAAACAGAGTAGCCTTAAACATTCGGAATGAATTTCTCTCTGGTTACATGAACAGATTCTAAATAGTGATGTAAGTTTAGTCTGGTAAACAAGCAAGGACTTGAGTCCGCGGCGAATCATCAAAAATTCCTAATCGCTAATTTTTCATTCTTAATTCTTTTAAAAACCTTGTACCTTTAAGCTTCTATAGATTGATATAAAAATTTCCTCAAATTCAAACTCCCAAGCTAACTACATTCATGGCTGACGCTATCGTAAAAGAACCGGAAGTAAATCTTGAACTTGCCCTCGAACACGGATTAAACGAAGAAGAATTTGAAATGATAAAAACCCGCTTAGGTCGGGTTCCTACGTTCACTGAATTGGGCGTATATTCCGTAATGTGGAGTGAGCATTGCTCATACAAAAACTCCATCATAGAATTAAAAAAGTTACCTCGTGAAGGTGAGCATATGTTAGTAGCAGCCGGAGAGGAAAATGCCGGACTTGTTGACATCGGAGATGGTTTGGGATGTGCATTTAAAATTGAAAGCCATAATCATCCGTCTGCTATTGAGCCCTATCAGGGAGCAGCAACAGGAGTGGGAGGAATTCACAGAGATATTTTTACCATGGGTGCTCGTCCTGTAGCAAGTTTGAATTCGTTGCGATTCGGAAGTCTAGAAAACCCAAGAGTTCGTTATCTACTGGATGGTGTTGTTCGCGGGATTGGTGACTACGGAAACTCATTCGGAATTCCTGTTATTGGTGGAGAAGTATATTTTGATGAAAGTTATGAAGGAAATCCGCTAGTTAATGCCATGAGCATTGGTTTGGTTGAAGCCGGAAAAACGGTGTCAGCCATTTCTGAAGGAATCGGAAATCCGGTGATCATCGTAGGAGCAAGTACAGGTAGAGACGGAATACACGGGGCGACGTTTGCATCTGAAGAAATCAGCGAAGCAAGTGAAGCAAAAAGACCTAGCGTACAAGTTGGAGATCCATTTACTGAGAAATTATTGTTGGAAGCGAGTCTTGAAGTTTTGAAAACAGGTGCTGTAGTTGGAATGCAGGATATGGGAGCTGCAGGAATTGCTTGTTCCACTTCCGAAATGACAGCCAAAGGTGGTCAAGGAATGTTAATCGATCTGGATAAAGTTCCGGCACGAGAAGATGGAATGACAGCCTACGAATTACTGCTTTCAGAAAGTCAGGAGCGGATGTTGATTGTTGCTAAAAAAGGACGTGAGCAGGAAGTGATTGACGTCTACGAAAAATGGGATCTTCATGGCGTGGTAATCGGTGAAGTAGTAGACACCGACAAAGTTACCTATATGAAAGATGGAGAAGTAAAAGGCGATATGTTTGCTGAGCATTTAGTACTTGGTGGTGGAGCTCCTCAGTACATCCGTGAAACTAAAAAACCCGCTTATCTTGATGAAGTTCAAAATTTTGATATTGATAGTCTGGACCACCCAACCGATCATGAAGAAACGATCAAAACACTATTGAGTTCTGTAAATGTAGCTTCTAAAAGATGGGTGCATGAGCAATACGATACGACAGTGAGAACCAATACCGTAACATCTCCGGGAGCCTCAGATTCAGGTGTGATTCGTGTAAAAGGAACGAACCGAGGATTAGTAGCAAAAACAGATTGCAACGGCAGATACGTGTATTTGAACCCTCGTCGTGGTGGTCAAATTGCAGTAATAGAATCTGCTAGAAATGTAGTGTGTTCAGGAGGTAAGCCTTTAGCAATCACAAACTGCCTGAACTTCGGAAACCCGTATAAGCCGGAAGTTTACTGGACATTTAAGGAAGCTCTGGGCGGAATGGGAGATGCTTGCAAAGCTCTCAACACACCCGTAACCGGTGGAAATGTGAGCTTCTACAATGAAAACCCAAACAGCGCAATTTTCCCGTCGCCAATTATCGGGATGTTGGGTTTGATTGAAGATGTGGAAAAACACACCACTACTCCTGCATTCAAAGAGGACGGAGATGTTGTTCTGTACATCGGCGCTGACAGAAAAGGGCTTGGCGGAACGGAATATCTTAAAAAGATTCATAACCTAACTACAGGCGATGCTCCGGAATTGGATATTCCTTTCGAAGTAAAACTACAGGAGGCTTTGCTTGATGCAATCAAAGCAGGGTTTATTACTGCAGCTCATGATATTTCAGATGGCGGGTTAGCGATCACACTAGCAGAAATGGCTATTTATGGCAAAAAAGGAGCGAATATTAATATTGGTTCTTTAAGCGGTAATCGACTCGAGGTTCTTTTCAGTGAAGCTCAATCCGGGATTTTGATTACCATCAGCCAAGATGATTTAAAAACTGCGCTGGCTCATTTCAAAAAAGCAGATGTCCCGATTATTGATCTGGGTCAGGTTGTAGGTAAAAAATTGGTCATTGAAGGCGTTGGAGAGCTGGATGTGCACGAAATGTCTGCAATCTACGAAGGAGCTCTTCCGGGAATTATGGAAAAATAGAGGAAAGATTTAAGACACAAGACTTAAGAATTTGTGTCAATATTATTTTTGGGGCTGAAGTAGCTAAGGGTTAATGTTTGGCATGCTTATACCATGATTTTAATTGTTTTAGAAGCTGTAAATGGTTGCCTCCATTGAAGCGCCATTCGCACTCTTTAAGAAACCAGTAAAAATTATCCGATTTGATGCCGTTAAACTTGCGCATATGACGCTTCGCTTGGTTCCAAAAGTTCTCTATGCCATTAATGTGATTTTGGTGGTCTGCAAAGAGCTCCGAATGATTAATACGTTGATGATGAAAGGCGGACACATCCAAGGCATTATAGGATCGAAAGGTATCGGTATACACAATGCTATCGGGGCGTACTTTTTCTTCAATAATAGGTAATAATGTTTCTGTCTTTGCATTCGGTATAATCGCTGTATATACTTTTCCTCCTCGCTTAAGTAATCCAAATACAGCTACTTTACCACCTGATCCACGTCCTCTTTTCCCTTTGCGCTTGCCTCCAAAATAACTCTCATCAGCTTCTACTTCTCCAAATAATTCATAGCTGGGAAGTTTACTTGCAATGAGTTGGCGTAGTCGCATATAAAAACGAATGGACGTGTTTGCTTGAACGCCTATTAACTCGGAAGCAGCTCGGGCTGTTGTGCCTGCTACAAAATGCTCTATCAGGCGGCTTTGTTGGCGATATGTTAATCTACTTTTTCGTGTGTACATAGTAACTAATTTAGTACCTTACTCAGGTCTTAGCTACTTCAGCCCCTTATTTTTTTTAGCTTCTCCGCTGCGGGAGGTGATTAAAGGGTATGTCGAAACGACCAATTTGTTTCCAAAATTCATCGATGGATTTTATCATTTGTCTTTAATTTGGAACGAAAACCCAGCCCGTTTTCATTTACTTATCTGACTATTCATCAAGAAAGACAGATAACTAATTATGAAAGACAAAATCGTACTCATCGTAGGTGGCTCAGGCGGAATTGGGTCTGCATCCGCGAAAAGATTCGCTAAAGAAGGAGCTAAAGTAATTCTTGCTGCGCGAAATAAATCCAAAGCAGAAGAAGTAGCTAAAGAGATCAATGATAGCGGAGGAGAGGCTTTTGCTATTGAGGTTGAGGCTACAGATGAAACTTCGGTATCTAATATGGCTCAGGAAATTGAAGATAACTTGGGTAAAATTGATGTGCTGATCAATGCTTTTGGTCAGGGAATCATAAAACCGTTTATGGATATTGATCCTAAAGATGCTCAAGAAGTCATCAATGTAAACGTGTACGGAACTTTCCTGGTTACCCAAACCGTGATGAAACATATGAATACTAATGAAACGAACAATATGGTTTTCTTTCCGGGTACAATGGGTAAATATGTGATGAAAAATTCATCGGTATATTCGGCTTCTAAATTTGCCATCCAGGGATTTGTGAAGGCTCTGATCGAAGAACAACGTCGTGGCAAAACAAAATACTCTCTGTTCTATTTAGGTGGAGTGGATACGGCATTCTGGGAAGATGATCGTGTTGATATGAAAGTGAAGAAAGAGATGATGCTTTCTCCTGAAGAAGTGGCTGAAGCAGTATTTTACGGAGTTAACCAACCTTCAGGATCTGTAATGAATGAAGTAGTTATTCAGCCTGAAAGCCATCAGTTGGTTTAAGCATAAAACTGCATCATATCCATAGCAAAGTGTACCATCCAGAACCACAAGATGTCTTTGGTTTTATTGATGGTGTAGATCAAAAAGAATCCAAGCCCGGTATCTAAGAAAAGACTATAAAATTCTTCTAAAGGAAATCCTTTCGAGATCATTGCGGGTATATGTCCCGCAGCGAATAAACTTGCTACTACAACAAGAGCAATGTTAAGCGAAGTAGCTTTTTTTAGTCGAATAAAAAGCATCGCGATCAGAATATCCTCACACAAAACCTGAATCAGATGGGGAAAATTTTTAGGTGAGTACGTTCCAATCAAAATTTCAAAAAATGATCTGTCGCTTCCGACTGCACTATAAACTAGAATAGCTGAGAGAGCAAATCCTAGTCCCGTAAGTATCTTCAGATGTGCATTTTCTACATTTATCCACGCACTGTCAAAAGATTTATGTCGCAGTATCAGTAACAGAATAGCAGGAGAGAAAATTAGAATCTGGTTTATAGCTTCTAAAACTTGAATGCTTGATGGTAATCTGATTCCTGCTATATAAATTTGTCCGATGGCTATTACTCCTAATCCACTCAAAAATACATAGCCGAATTCTTTCCAGGGTTTTTCAAATTCGATAACACGGTCAGTTTGCCACAATGAAGTTTTATGATTGATGAAAAGTACGAGTACAGCTACCAATCCGTAGCTTAGGTAAAGAGATATGTATTGCATTTTTTTCAGAGTACAATACACCAGTACACAAATATTAAGTACTCATTATGTCTGGCTGGAAGGATTTTAGGTACGAATGGTTGTTTATTCTGCCCGAAAATTCTAACCTTATAAAATGGCTAATGAAAAAAATAAAAATCCCAAATTTGCGACATGGAAGACGGTAGTTTTTTCAACTACCATTGGCTTGCTGGTCTATTATCTATTGGGTTACGGATTTAGTCCTTCTCAATTTTATCTGGAGGGCATATCCGTATTTGAGTTTCTATATTTTTCGCTTATCGATCAATTTATGATCGAAGCACTATATACTTTTCTTATTCTTAAATCGATGGAAGTATATACAGTATTTTTTAAGGTAGAGATTAAACAACCCGGGGAGAATAAACTGTCTTCCGATTTGTTAAAATTCATTCCGTTTTTTGGGTTGATATTTTTCTTAGTTAATCCAATTACTCAAACTATACGATATATTATAAGGAATGGCTTTTCATTCAATTCAGAAGTGTTGCTGAATGAATATCTATTTTCGCTATCTCTTTATATAGTTTACACTGTATTTGGTTCTTTAGTTGGACTGCTCGTTATTTTGATGAATGGATTTAATGCAGCAAGAGTAGGAAAAAGACAAGAGAGTCCACTTGACAGATTAGTTGGGGAGCATGAAGCGGTAATGAAGCCGGTTAATGCTGAGGAGATCTGTTTTATAGAAATAAGAGATCGAAAATATTGGGCGATCACAGCATCAAAAGAATTAAGAATCTCAAAAACAATTTCGAAGTTAGAAGCCGAACTGGATTCAAACAAATTTATTCGGATCAGCAGGGGTGTGATCATAAATGTAAACTACATTGAAAGTTATTCACCTTGGGAAAACGGCAGCTATTTAGTGGAACTAAAAACTCCAAAAAAGAGGGAGTTTTCTATTAGTCGTAATAGAGTGAAAGAGTTCAAACGAGTGATGCGAATAGGAAATACATAGAACCAGAAAAACGAAACCTGTGCTTGAACCTCATGTGTATGAATGTGTATGGACGCGATTAATCGAGTCCATACACATCTTAAAAAGTCTTAGTTTTTCTAACCAGCCACAGGACACTTACCCAAAGCTGATTTATAAGCCTTTTCAAGAATATCCAACCCTTCGTCTATTTGTTCTGCTGTAATGTTCAAAGGTGGACGAAAGCGAACGGTATTTGGTCCACATGCAAGAATCATTAATCCATTTTCAATACAATGGCTAATAACAGCGTCTCTGGAATGTGAATCAGGAAGATCGATCGCACAAAATAATCCTTTACCACGGGGATTGGAAAGATGTTCGTGCATATCTGTCATTTTCTGAAGTTTAGAAAGCAGATGTTCGCCTACTTTAGCTGCGTTGGATACAAGATTATCTTCCTCTATGATATCCAGAATTCTTCCAAATCGAACCATATCCACTAAATTTCCACCCCAGGTAGAATTAATTCGGGATGAAACCTGGAAACAATTGGTCTCAACTTCGTCAACACGTGGCCCGGCTAATATTCCACAAACCTGAGCTTTTTTTCCGAAAGCAAGAATATCAGGTTTTACATAATGTTCATGAGCCCAGAATTTACCGGTCATTCCAACCCCGGTTTGAACTTCATCATATATAAGGAGTGCTTCATGCTTATCTGCAAGATCACGTAGTGCTTGATGAAACTCGAGTCTGAAATGACGATCACCGCCTTCACCCTGAATGGGTTCGATCAAAATACAAGCAATGTCATCCCTGTACAGCTCAAAGAAACGCTCAGCCTGTGCAATAGCTAGTTTTTCTTCAGTGGTTACAGATTTTAAAGATTCTGGGGTTTCCGGATAAATGTTTGCAGGGCTAATTACTCGTGGCCAGTCAAACT
This sequence comes from Balneola sp., assembly GCA_965216175.1. Taxonomy (GTDB): domain Bacteria; phylum Bacteroidota; class Rhodothermia; order Balneolales; family Balneolaceae; genus Balneola. Next base: position 2,433,033 of record OZ244140.1, on the reverse strand, counting down.
TGGGAAAGTACTTTACTTTGTTAGGAACGGTATTAGTTACAGAAAGAGTATAACCTGATCGCCCGTGAAAAGCTTTTTCGAAGTGCAATACTTTATGCCCGACTTCGTGACGATATCCTTTTTGGAAGTTTTTCTGAACTTTCCAGTCGAATGCAACTTTCATTGCATTTTCTACCGCCAAAGCACCACCGGAGATAAAAAAGGAGTGTGGAAGATGCTCTGGAACAGCAACTCTGCTGAAAGATTTCATAAAGCCTGCGAGTTCTTCCGTGTATACATCTGAATTAGAAGGCTTGTTGATGGCGGTTTTACCAAGCATCGCAACAAAGTCAGCATCCCCGGCAATTTTAGGATGATTCATCCCCAACGGGTTGGATGCAAAAAAGGTAAAGAAGTCAAGATACTTTTTTCCAGATTTTGAATCATGAAGATAGGCACCTTCACTTTTTTCAAGATCTAGTACCATATCAAAACCGTCAGTGAGTAAATGTTTCCCCAAAACCTGCCTTACTTGTGCAGGTTCAATAGTAGTTGCTTTAGCCATCAATCAATTAAATAAGTTAAAAATTCTATTAATTGATGAAGCTAGCAAATAGATGATTATTGCTCAAACAAAAAAGTGTATTTGCGTTTTTACTTTTTGAACTCAGAAACAGTTTTAGTGATTATAGACACACATTCCATCAGCTCAGATTCTGTCATAACTAATGGAGGAGCAAATCGAATGATATTTCCGTGCGTGGGTTTGGCTAATAATCCATTGTCTTTAAGGGCTAAACAAAACCTCCAAGCTGTGTCGCTGTCAGGTGTATCGTTAATGATAACGGCATTCAGAAGACCTTTACCACGAACCTTTACAAAAAGATCAGTGGACTCAGTAAGCTTATTCATTTCTGAACGAAATAATTTCCCAAGTTCTCGCGCATTTTGTGCCAGATGTTCTTCGTCTACAACCTCAAGAGCAGTCATTGCTACTTTACAACCTAAAGGATTTCCTCCATACGTTGAACCATGTTGGCCTGGCTTTATAACATCCATAACTTCGTCATCTGCAAGAATAGCAGAGACCGGATATGCTCCACCTGAAAGTGCTTTTCCTAATATAAGGATATCAGGTTTGGTATAAGTTGATTTACGCTCACAATGTCCTGAACAATCACAATCTCCGCAAACAGCAAGTAAACCACCTGTTCGAGCAATACCGGTTTGAATTTCATCAGCAATAAATAAGGTGTCGGTTTCTTTACAAAGACGAGCAGATTCAGATATAAAATTATCATTTGGTACAACAACTCCTGCTTCACCTTGAATAGGTTCAACTAAGAATCCGGCTACATTGCGATGTTGAAGTGCTTGTTCAAGTGCATCGAGATCGTTATAAGGTATTTTGATGAAGCCTGGTGTATACGGACCAAAGTTCTTTTTTGCGTCAGGATCGTTAGAAAAAGAAATAACCGTAGTGGTTCTGCCATGAAAATTATTCTCACAAACAATTATTTGAGCTTCGTTCTCAGGAATTCCCTTTTTCTCGTAAGCCCATTTTCTACAAACCTTGATTGCGGTCTCCACGCCTTCAGCTCCGGTATTCATTGGAAGCACTTTATCAAAGCCAAAATAGTGGCTCATATATTTCTCATACTCACCCAATACATTATTATAGAACGCTCGTGAGGTAAGGGTCAAAGTTTGAGCTTGATCTATAAGAGATTTCGTAATCTTTGGATGGCAATGCCCCTGGTTAACTGCCGAATAAGCCGATAAAAAATCAAAGTATTTATTACCCTCCGGGTCCCATACATATACTCCTTTACCTTTTTCCAATACTACAGGTAGCGGATGGTAGTTGTGAGCTCCGTATTTATCTTCTAATTCAATCGCTTCTTTGGATGTTATCATAATCTTTTATTTAAGTTTGAAGGAAGATAAAAAATTGACAGACAAGCATTGCAAAAAACTCAAAATAAAGGTTGATAGTCATCCTGAATTAATCGTATATTTATACTCAATATCGCGGGGTGGAGCAGCTGGTAGCTCGTCGGGCTCATAACCCGAAGGTCGCAGGTTCGAATCCTGTCCCCGCCACAAAACAAAAAAGCTCTATCATTAATTTGATAGAGCTTTTTTTTGTTCATACCTATAATCAGTAGAGAGAATTCTGATCTTATAAACTCATGGTGGATACCAACTAAAAAACTTTTTAGAGTAGCTGTCCTAATCGTTAGCCAAAAGGTGTAAAATATTTGTTAAAAAAAAGTAAAGGATTTATTTGCTTTACTTTTTTTAATTAAGCAATTTACAGTGTCTGTTAAGTAATTATACTAAACAGGAGAAAATAAAAGCTACAACAATAACTAAATTAGATTAACATGTTTAAAAAGCTACTATCTATGTTACTGTATGTTATGGTTATATCGATCGGCATTAATGCCCAAGGTGTAATCTACGGTACAGTTACAGATGCAGGTACAGGTGAAACAATCCCTGGTGCAACTGTATTAATTGAAGAAATAAACCGCGGTATTGCAACAGATGCTGACGGAAAATATCGTTTGACTGGTGTTCCTTCAGGCGATTACAAAGTGACCTTCTCTTTCGTTGGTTTCAAATCTCTAACCCTTGATGTTCAAGTTGGTTCATCAGAAGTTCTGTTAAATGCTAATTTAGAAGCTACAGCCATTGGTCTAGATGAGTTGGTTGTTTCTGGTTACGCAATTACTCCTAAAAGAGAATTAACAGGTTCAATTTCTAGTGTAACTTCTAAGGATATTCAAGATGTATCCCTTCAGAATACACAATCTATTCTGCAAGGTCGTGCTGCTGGTGTAACTGTAAGTGCTACTTCAGGTAACCCGGGTGCTGCTTTTAAAGTACAGATTCGTGGTAACGGTTCTATTAACGCCGTTTCTGAGCCTCTATATATTGTAGATGGTGTTCAAATCGATCTTGGGAATACTTCTGGTTTAACAAGTACAACTCCTTTAAATGCTATTAACCCAAATGACATTGAGTCATTAGAGGTGTTAAAGGATGCTGCTGCTGCTGCTATTTATGGTTCACAGGCTGCTTCTGGTGTTGTAATTATTACAACAAAAAGTGGTACAAGTGGTGCAACTAGAGTAAACGCAAAAGTTGAAAGAGGTGTAAGAAGCCTTGCAAGAAATGTAGACTATATTAATTCTGACCAATACGTTGAGTATATGGGTGAGGCTTCTGCATTAAATTTTGGTATTGATCCAACTGAAGGATATACCAGTCCATTCGCTGGGGATACACGTACATTTGAAGCTGGTGATTACACACCATTTGAAGAAGATTACCGGTCTTTCTTCCTAAGTTTCTTTGGTGCTGATCCGGATTCTGATCCTGCGAACCCAACTCTTACTAATACAGACTGGCAGGATTTTATCTTCTCAGAAGGTATAACAGAAAAGTATGATCTTTCAGTTTCTGGTGGTAACCAAACAACTCGTTATTACCTGTCAGGTGGTTTTGAAGATACTGAAGGTACTGCATATGGTTCTGATTTTGTAAGAACTAATATAAGAACAAGACTTGATCATCAAATCAATAGTGACTTAAGCACAGGAATGAATATTTCTGTAAGTCGTGCTACTCAGTTTGGTGTTTGTCAAGATGGTAACTTTATTAATTGCCCTCCGTCACAAGCAATGTTTGAGGCTCCAATGAGTTTCCCTTATTTAGCTGATGGTTCTTATAATCCAAATACTCGTTTCGGTCTTTCAACAAATCCAGCTGTGGTTGATAATGAAGTTGATAGAAACGTTGTTGTATCTCAGGTAATTGGTAGTGCAAACTTCCTTTACAAGATCAATGATTGGTTAAATGCAAAGGTTACAGCTTCTGTTGATTACAGAAATACACAAGATGAGCAGTATCGTTCAGCGATTGCCGCTCCAACTCAGAACGGTTTTATTACTTTTGCAAATCGTAACCTTTTAAATACTCAAACTAACATCGTTGTAAATGGCGTAAGAACATTTGACGAAGTTCACAACGTTTCAGGTTTAGTGGGTGCTGAGTACAAAAGAGTTTACTCTGAAACACAAGCTACTCGTGGCGATAATATTTCAGGTCCTTTCTTTTCTGTATTGAACTCAACTTCTACTCCGATTACTGCTGCAGGTAGTAACACTGAGTACCGAGTTGGTAGTTACTTTACTAATTTAAAGTACAACTATGACAGTAAGTACTTCTTTTCATTCACTGGTCGTTACGATGGGCACTCAAGATTTGGTGCTGATGAAAGATGGGCATTCTTCCCGTCAGTATCTGGTGCATGGCAAGTAAGTGAAGAATCATTCTTTGATGGTGTTGATGTACTTGATGACTTGAAATTGCGTGTTGGTTACGGACAGACTGGTAACTCAGCAATTGGTAACTTCAACTCTCTAGGTTTATTTTCAATTGCAGGTACTTACGATGGGTCAACTGCCATTGCTCCTACTCAATTGGCTAATGGTGCTCTTACATGGGAGCAAAAGAACGAGATTAACGTAGGTCTTGACTTCGCTATGTTTAATAACCGATTCAGAGGTTCTGTTGACGTTTATCAGCAACAAAGCGACAACCTATTGTTTGGTCGTCCATTACCTACTGATAGTGGTTTCGGTTCTATTACTGAAAATATTGGTAAAATCCAGAATGAAGGTCTTGAATTGGAGCTAAGTAGCACCAATTACACTAACAGAGATTTCAATTGGACATCTAGATTCAACATTGCGTTTGTTCGTAATGAAATACTTGAATTACCGGAAGGCGAGGATATAGGTCCAAGTAGTAGCTTTCAGTCGCTACAAATTGGTAAGCCAATTGGTTTGATCCAAGTTCCAAGATGGGCCGGAGTAAACCCTGCAGATGGTCGTCCTATGTGGTTAGATCAAAATGGAGAGATTACTTATACTCCACAAACGGAAGATAATATTGAATACAAGGATGGTGTTGCTGATGCCGTTGGTGGATTTGGTAATACATTGAGCTATAAAGGCCTTTCTTTAGATGCTTTCTTCCAGTTCAGCTTTGGTCAGTGGGCATTCCCTAGTACTGATTATTACTTTACAAGAACTCCAGATTTCTTGATGAATCTTACTACTGAAGTATTAGACAGATGGCAAACACCAGGTGATTTAACTCACTATCCTCGTGCAATTGAAGGCGGGAATGACTATGCCGAAACTGATAACTACCGTGTAACGGTTGGTACTCAATCTATTTATAACGCTAGTTATATACGACTAAAGAATGTTTCTTTAAGTTATAACCTGCCAACTAGTTTGATTAGTAATTTAGGTATTAGAAACGTAAGACTTTACGCTTCTGCTATTAACTTAGCTACCTGGACAGCTTGGCCATATTATGATCCGGAAGTTGCTTTCAGTCCATTTGATATTTATACAAATGTTACTACTGCTTCGTACCCTACTGAAAAGCAAATTTATGGCGGTATCGACATAAGCTTTTAATACTTAACGTATAAAGATATTTATAACATGAAAAAATCAATGATATTAAAAAAAGTAATGCTGGTTCTGCTTGTAGCAGGTTTCACAGCATGTACGGAAATTTTAGAGGACGTTGAACCATCAACTGCGATTTCATTTGAAACCGCACTTAGTACCCCTGCTGGTATTAATGGTTTAAGAACCTCTATGTATGACAAAGTACTAGGTAACTTTGGTTACACAACTCAGTACTTAATTGGGCCAGGAGCTCTTGCTGATGAAACATTTAACAGACCCGGTTCAACTCGTTTTCAAGGGTTGAACAATGCGGTTGGTACCAGTGGTACTGCTCATTTAGGTGTTTTTGGAGCTTCTTTCGACATTATTCAGGATGCTAACATTATAATTAATGAAATACCTGACGATGTAATTAGTGATGAACTCAGAGAACAGTATAGAGGAGAAGCTCTCGCTATCCGTGCTTATGTTTATCACAATATGGCCAGAACTTATGGTTATGAGCCTGGTAACACCTCAAATGGTCCGGAAGCAAACTGGAACTTAGCTGTAATGATTAGAGAAGACGCAACATTAGATGTTTCTGATGCTGTTGAACTTCCAAGAAATACAGTTGCAGAAGTTTATACTTTTATCAGAGAAGATTTAGCTGAAGCTAAAACTCTTTTGGCGGGTAGAACTGATAACAGATATCCTACAGAAGCATTGGTAGATGCGATCAGAGCTAGAGTTGAACTTTACGCCGGTAACTGGTCTGCTGCCAGCACGGCTGCTCAAGCAGCTATCACTAATAGTGGTGCAAGCCTTGTAAGTACTGAAGCTGGTGTTGGAACTATGTTCAAAGGTCCAAACTCAGAAGCTATTTGGGAACTGGATGTTAATCCTTCTACTGAAGCTATTGCCGGAAGCAATGTGAACAGTGGTTTGGCAGCATATACTTCCGATCAGTGGGTAGCTCAAATACCTACTCAGTTAGTTTTGGATAGATATGATGCTGCTGATTACAGACTTTCTGGTTGGTTTGAAAGTTGCTTAACTGCTCAAACTACGGGTGCAACTGCTTCGACTTGCGGAAGCGTTAACTCTGCTGCTGCTGCTCTTACCAAATGGAATGGTTGGAAAGGCAATTTAGTAGATGACGTAACATTAGTTCGTATTTCTGAGATGTACTTGATTTGGGCTGAAGCTGCTGCAAAAGCTGCTAACAGTCCGGCAGCAGGAAACGGACCTCTAACCACTCTTAAAACAGCTAGAAATGCAGGAGCTACACCAGCTGCAGCACTTGTTAGTATAACTGCTTTTGAAGATGAAATTCTTGACGAAAGAGTAAGAGAGCTTGTTGGTGAAGGTCATAGATTCTGGGATCTTAAGAGACTAGGAAGAAATATTCTTGATAACACAGGTGATATTAAGATGAGAGCTAATGCTTACAGAATATTAGCTCCATTCGGAACCGGTGAACAAAATATTAATTCTTTGTTGGTTGAGAATCCTGGTTATGCAGTGTCTTCTAACTAACAAACAAATAAATTTTAAATTTCTTACTATACAATTATGAAAAAAAGAACATTAATTGCATTGTTTTTGATCCCAGTTCTAGCAATAGGCTGTGATAGTTTGTTCGATAAAGGCGATGTAGAAAAAACGTATGATGGACCAAATCAATTAGCATTTGGTGTATTAGAAGAGAACAACAATCTGGGATGTAGTAACATGGCTACCACTGTGGAGCTACAATTACTCTCAAAAAATGGAGTTGCCTCTTCTGACATGTCTGTAGCTTTTGGTGCTGCTGGTGGTTCTACCGCACGTGCTACAACTGACTATAGCTTTGCTACTCCTTCACCTGTAACAATTGCAGCTGGTGAAGCTCGCACTGATATCAATATTAACTTTGTAGTAACTACTATGGATGAAGCAGCTGTAGCTGCTACAGCATTTGATTCATCTAGAGCTTTCGGTACTTACACCGGAGTTTCTGCTAATGGTGGTTCAGGAAACGGAGCTACTTATAATGTTAGTGTACCTGAGTTTGGGGAAATAACAGAAGTTGATTCCGTTAGTGCTGCAGACCCTCTGCGTACTGCTGGCACATATAATAATGTTGCGGCTAATGGCGGGAACGGAAGTGAAGCACTATTCGATGTTGTTATTGATGCTAATGGTGCAGCTACTGTAACTATTGTTAGTGATAGTACAGCAGGTGGTACCAGATATGTAGTAGAAGATGTATTAACCTTACCAGCACTTGGTAACTGGAATACAGGTTCTGACGTAAACGCAACTGTTACAGATGTAACAGGCACCGCTGCTCCTTCAGTTGCTGTTGTTGCTGGTGGAATAGATTATCAGTGTTCAGATACATTTACTATTCCGGATTCCGATCTAGGGAATGGCGGAGCTCCTGCTCTACCATTTAGTGTTGGTGATCTTACTGGTAGTTTTGCTGCTGATGAAGTTCTCTTATTATTAGAATTAGATGGAGCAGCAGGTGTTAAAGTTGCTGCAAACCAAGATTCTACTAGAATTTTCATGGCAAAATAATTGCCCCTAAATTTAAAAAAGCCACATTATTTATAATGTGGCTTTTTTTATATCAAAAAATTTGAATTTTATAAAATGAAAAAAGCATATTTTATTTCTTTAATACCCCTACTATTACTTTCTTGTTTAAAAACACAAGGTATTGAAGTTGAAAAGAGAGTCAATAGCCTTTATAATGTTGACAACATAAATCAACTTATAGTTAAAGGTTCAGATTCTTTGATTGTAAATGAGCTTAAATTTCTTGTAGACGGCTTTTCAATAATTACAGAAGATTCTATTGTAGTAAAAAAGTCAGAAGATATCCCAGCTCTTATTTTTGGTTATTATGAAGAAACAACCGGTGATCAATTAGTATTTTCAGTAGGTCTAGGGTTTGACGGAATTAATAACTTTAACAGATACAACGTTACTATAAATCCGGTAAGCAGACAATCAGCTATCACTGATAGTGACTTTTTTGACTCTTCAAATACATACTCTATTGTTATCAAAGGTACCTACAATTCCAGGGATTTTATTTTTAGGTCTTCATCAAGCTTTTTTAAGGAATTTAGTTCAGAAGCAGTAACTCTTAGTAACGAAAATTCAGTTTTAGTAATCACTACAAAGTTAGATGTAGAAGAGATTTTTGTTACTAACGCAGATATTTTGATAAACCCTAGAGACTCTTCAAATACAACTCAAATTGAGAACAGGTTTAATGAATCTTTGAATGTGGAAATTTCTAAAGCTAAAAGCCCTTTTTTCTAAGAGTTAATACAATGGAAGTTGTTTTATCTTTATAGATCTGCAGTAAGTATCAAACCCGTTAACCATAGTTCTATCTGTTTGTATTGAACATTGTGGTATGCTGTTGATCTCTGAAGTAGATAATTGTCAAATGGGAAGTATTTATTTTTTAACTTAGGACTTCTAAAAAAGAAATTCCTTTCCGGATCAGAAGAATTGTACGAATATCTCCAAGCGGTATTATTTAATGAAGAATCAATATACCAAGGTGGACCAAAAAGGATGTAGATCATCCCTTGATCCGTTTTCCAACCTTCTTTGAAATTAGAGAATTGCTTATTAGCTTCTTCTACTCTTTCATAAAATAGTTCAACTACACTTTTTGCTATCCTTGAGTTTTTAATATTTGAAAGCCAAAATCTATCAATGGCTTTTTTCATCTCAACAGGATCTTCAATTGCCATTAGTTCTTTATACTTTTTCTCTCGCATCAGGTAGTACAATGGTTTGGCTAATTCTCTGGCGTCACTTAAAGAAGGGTAATTAGGGCTTTTTATCGAGAATTCTCTAGCTTTAAATAATTCATTCTCTTCATTAAGATTCGATGTAACCTCAAATCTATAGTTTCCGCGTTCTAACTTAGGAAATTTAAATTCTATCAAAACATTCCCTGGAGTAGTCAATGTTCGACGATTTGAGTTTATTTCTGTCCTTTCTGAATAATCAATTCCTTTATTTTGAATACTACTGGTACTGTAATTGCTATAGTTCATTGGTCTTGCAATGGTAGTGTCAGATTCAAACCTGAAAAGCTTTGTATTAATTGTAAGTGGGTCACTAATGTTCGAATTAGTGATCTGAAATATAAACTTCAGGGAATCAATATCACTTTGTACGTCGTATGTAGTAACTGGTATATATTCAGCATTCTCTTTCGTGCTTTTTGTAAATATTCTAATATTTGTGATATTGTTTTCTTCATTCTTTAAATCCGGAATAAATACTTCTGAAGTTCGGGTAGTTTGCCTTCCAGTGGTATTATCAATTAAGGTGGTAATAACTTCATAGTTTCCGGGTTTCAATTGAAAGTCATTCTCAATTTTATACGTGCTTTGGTCATAGGTAAGCCTATTAGTTCGATCAGAAACTGTAATCGGGAACTGTTTATTTCCAAGTATATTTAAAGGATTGTCAACATCAATAATCTGATAGTCTATAGTTGCATCAGCTACAAAAAGAGAATCTTCTTTTCTATAGACTAAACTACCGTACACTATTTCGCTTGCTACATTAATGTACCCTTTGTCATCTTCATCAATATAACTTGAAGCAACAACTCGTAACTCAGGATAGCCGGGGCGATATTTATAACCGCCTCCCCGATCAACTTCATCAACGTATGAATTATTACAAGCGCCTGTTAAAAAAAGAATTATAGCGCCAAAAAGGAATAAAAAATAATTATGAGTAAAGTAATTCATGCTATTAAAATAATAATCAATAAAAACAATGTGAAATGATAACAACATTTCGGTTATCTTTAGTATAACTAAAAAAGTTATTCCAAATATTAAGAATGATATCTACACGAAGAAGAACCAAAATAGTATGTACAATAGGCCCTAGCTGTAATACAGAAGCTAAAATTGAGCAGCTGTTGCTTCATGGTATGAATGTAGCTAGAGTTAATTTTTCACATGGTTCACACAAAGATCATGAAAAAGTCATCAAATTTATTAGAAAAGTCGCAAAAACTCATAAATATAGTGTTCCGGTCTTGATGGATTTACAAGGACCTAAGATCAGAGTAGGTACCATGCGAAACGGCGGACAGGTTTTAAAAACTGGTAGTACTATATCTATAACGGGTGAAGAAATCGAAGGTACTCCTACAAAAATACCTATTGATTATTCAAATCTTGTAAAAGAAGCTGAAGTAGGGAATACTATCTTGTTAGATGATGGACTATTGGAATTTGAAATTATCTCTAAATCTGAGAATGAACTTAAAGCAAAGGTAATTGTTGGAGGTTTGCTCAAGTCCAGAAAAGGTGTCAACCTGCCTAATGTTAAAATATCTATACCGGCTCTTACAGAAAAAGATATAAAAGATTTAGAATTCGGTATAAAACAAGATGTAGACATAATAGCATTATCATTTGTTCGATCGGCTAAAGATATACGAGATATTGTTTCTCGGGTTAGAGCAGCCGGTAGTCAGGCTTCAATTATTGCAAAAATTGAAAAACCTGAAGCGCTTGAGGTAATTGATGAAATCATAGAAGAATGTGATGGAATTATGGTAGCACGTGGAGATCTGGGTATTGAAATACCCACTGAACAAGTCCCTATAGTGCAAAAAACATTGATTGAAAAATGCAGAATGGCAGGTAAACCTGTAATTACAGCTACGCAAATGTTAGATTCGATGATTAACAATCCAAGACCTACAAGAGCTGAGAGTTCTGATGTTGCTAATGCTGTATTAGATGGAACTGACGCTGTAATGCTTTCCGGTGAAACTGCTGCTGGTAAATATCCTATGGAAGCAGTGAATGTAATGGACAAAATATGCAGGAAAGTAGAGGAGAATCGTTTAAATCTGTATAATAGCCTGGCCTTTGATAAACCTGAATGGAGAGAAAAACAAGTTGTAGAAAGTCTTTCATACTCATGTGTAAGTATAGCAGAAAACGTAGAAGCAAAAGTTATCGGAACACTTACTAATTCTGGAAGTACTGCAAGAAGAATTGCAAAATTCAGACCTAAAGCACCAATTATAGCTTTTACTGAAAGCCAAAAAGTAAGAAGACAGTTAAATTTAGTTTGGGGAGTATACTCGGTGAGAGTAGAGAAAATTTTTGATACGGATCAAGGTGTAAAGTTAATGGAAGAATTTCTTCAGGAAAAAGGCTTCGTAAAAAAAGGGGATAGAGCAATATTAACAACCGGGATTCCTATCGCAAAACGGGGAAGTACAAATATGATTAAAGTAAGTACAATAGAATAAGGAACTCAGTTTAGCGTTAGATTTTTTAAATTCCAAGATGCGAAAAAACCTCTTTTTAATATTTATTTGTTTCCTGTTTCTTAGCTGTAGTACGGGCTTGAAATCCGGGTGGGGTAATTTCACTGCTTACTACAACACTTATTATAATGCTAAAAACAGTTACCAGGAAGGTTATGAGAAAGTCAAAAACTCTAAAGTTTCTTACAACCCTCAACAACCGATAAGAATACATGAAGTGCCTATCAATGCCGGTATTCAGGACTTTGATAAAGCCATTGAAAAAGGAGCAGAGATTCTTCGAAAACATGGAGATTCAAAGTGGGTCGATAATTCGCTTAATCTGATAGGGAAATCTTATTTTTTTAAAAAAGAATATTTTTCAGCTGATCAAAAATTTCAGGAATTAGTTGTAACCACTCAAGATGAATCTCTGGTTCAGGAATCCATTTTATGGAGAAGTCGTGTATTGCTAGAAATGGAACTTTATGGACAGGGTATACAATATATTTTAGAATCTCTAGAGAATCTTGAGGGAAAATGGAATAGTAAAAAACAAGCAGATTTAAGGACTATACTTGCAGAGTATTATGTTATGCAAGGGAATTGGCTAGATGCAATTACCCAGTTAAATCAAGCCCTTCCGAATCTTAATTCAGATAGACTTCAGGAAAGAGGATATTTCCTATTAGGACAACTCAATGAAAGAGAAGGGCAATATAGAGAAGCTTACCAAGCATTCAGCACAGTTGAAAAGTATTACCATGACTACAATCTTCAATACTTAGCTTTGAGAAAAAAGGCAGAAACAGCTAGAATACTTGGCGATGATAAAACTGCTTTAGATACTTTCTCAAAAATGGTTAAGGATGACAAAAATACCGAGTTCAAATCTGAATTAGATTATGAAATAGCAAAAACCTATCAAAACAAAGAGGATTTAAAGGAAGCTGAAAATATCTATAAAAAAATTATTAATAATTCGATTGATCAGCCTTCTAAGGAAATAAAAGCACTCTCATATTACGGTTTGGCAGAAATATATAGATTTGGATATAACGACTTTGAAATGGCAGCCGCCTATTACGATACCTCATCAAAGCAAAATGCATCTTTACAAAAACTTCCGGAGAGTTTTGACGCCACTGAACTGGCAATATCATTCGGAGAATATGCTAAGTTAAAAAATGAAATTCATTATAAAGATAGTCTTTTGTGGGTTTCTAATTTATCGAAACCAGCGTTCGATTCTCTTCTTGCAAAGATAAAAAGAGAGAAGGTCAAAGAAATTGAGGATGCCAGAAAAGATCAGGAGGCACAAAGAAATACATTAGTCAATATTACAAACAATTCAGAAAACAATTCATCGAGTCAGTCAAATGGATTTTTAAATGTAAACAACCCAACACAACAAGATAATTTAAGGTCACAGTTTCAGGCTATCTGGGGAGGTCGTCCTTTAACAGATAACTGGAGAGTCAGAGAATTAATTCGATCTGCCGGTACATCAAACAATTCGGAAAATACAGAAGGGAATACAGTCGTAAATAATACCCAAGTTTCAACTATTGATGCTTCTATAGACTTATCAGAAGTGCCATTTACCGAAGAGCGAAAAGTTGAAGTAAAAAATGAAATTGCGAATTTGAAGTATGAGCTTGGGAATTTATTTTTTATATCTCTAAATATGCCAGACAGTGCTGCCATTTATTTTAGAGATATAATAAGAAATCATGAGAACAGTGAAGAAATAGCGGTTGCTTATTATTCTCTTTCAGAAATTTTAAGTGCACGCGGAGACGTTGAAGAAGCTAGGAAGGTAGCTACAAATTTAGCCGAAAAATTTCCTGGTTCACGTTATACATTAAGGCTCGCTGAAAAATTTGATTTTGAACTTGCCGCTGATACTAATCTTGTAGATCTGAGTTTGTCAGAACAGTATTACTATCTGAAAAATGATACTTCGTTAACTTTAATTGAGTTTGCAGATAGAAGTAGCGAACTGGCATTGGAAAATGTTAAAGAAACTGAAGCTGCGCCTATATTATTTAATGCTATTCAATCATATATCAGGATTGCCAAAAAAGATTCTGTTTACCTAAAAAATTATACGAGCTATATAGACTCTCTTATCAGTTGGAAAGAAGAAAAGGTAGAGTTTGAAAAGAGAAAAAAAGAAGCAAGAACACAGATACAGGATACATCTCTTTCTGATATACAACGATCCGAATTTCAAGAATTAATAGACTCAACTTTTTCTGAACCTGATATCAGAGAACTGTTTCCTTATTACGGAGAGCATTGGGAAAAAAGCAGAATAAATATCAATTTATTTATGCTGAATTTTAGGAATTCAAAACTTATCTCTCAGGTTAGAGCTCTGAAGCAGGAACTTGAAAAACCGATTGAGGAAGAAGTTGTTCCTATAGATAATCAGGAAGCAGAAATAGCCCCTGAATCCACAATGAATTTATGTTCTGAATTAGAAGGCGTACCTAAAATTAGAGGGGGGCTTGAGTCATTTCTTGCTAAGGTTGGTGACATTGAATCAGAAGTTAATGAAGTTTTGTATGAATTATCTATAACACAAAGAGGAATTGTTGATAGTTTTTCAATTATATCCGAGTTAGAAGATCAGGAATTAGTTAAAGCTTTTAACAAGGCTGTTTCTAATGAGTTAACTTTTGAACCTGTTTTAAGCAATGGTGAAGCAGTAGAAGTACAATGTGTATTTAAGTTTCCTATACGCTAGCGATCTGAATATTATTTCGAAGCTTTTTTACTAATCCAGGACCTTCATACACCATCCCGCTATAAATTTGTAGAAGATTTGCTCCTGCATCTATCTTTTTTTTTGCTGTATCAATACTATCAATACCACCTACTCCAATTATAGGTTTCCGGCCTTGAAGTATTTCATATAACCAGGAAATAGTTTGGGTGCTTTTTTCAGCAATTGCAGCTCCACTCAATCCACCATTTCCAATCATCTTCAAAGTTTTAGAATCAGTAAGTAGATTATTCCGCGTAGAGGATGTATTTGTAGCTACATATCCGGCAACAAAGTATTTTTCACAAATTTCAACCAACTTAATTAAAGTTGTTTTGTCTGTATCAACTGAAAACTTGACTAGTGTAGGTATGTTAGATTCTGAGAGGTTTAGTTCTTTCAGTAAATCAGTTAATGCTTGCGGATCCTCAAAAGTTTTCCCTTCTCCGGTATTTGGGCATGAAATATTTACCGTGATATAATCAGCAACATTTTGTGCCTTTGCATAACTTTCTAAATAATCAGAAATGGCAAGGTTACCATGTATTGTTGCGTCATTTGTTTTTGCAATATTTACTCCTAAAGGAATATCAAGATCATATGAGGCTAATCGTTTTGTGATAACATCAGCACCTTCATTGTTTAATCCCATTCTATTTATTAGAGAATGATCTTTTGGAAGACGAAAAGCGCGAGGTTTCGGATTCCCCAAAGAAGGTCTGGCGGTTATACTACCAATTTCAACAAACCCAAAACCCAATGATTCCATAGCATAAGGAGTGGTTCCATTTTTGTCAAAACCGGCTGCCAAGCCGATTGGATTTTTAAATGTAAGTCCCCATAATTTTTGTTCAAATCCGGAATTCCCCCCAAATACTAATCTTGTAAGTAATTGTAAGGTTGAAGAGTGATTCGTAAATGAAGCCATTTTAAGAGCAAGTTCGTGCGCTTCTTCGGCATCTTTTTTGAAGATAATTGGTTTGAGAAAGTGTTTATAAATCATAAATTTTTTATCTGCTTTATAATAAGAAAACGTTCAAATAAATGATGGATAAGCCTTATAATCGGACGCATTATTTTTATGTCTAAAAAACACGCATTCATATCATCTTTAGTTAGATTCTTTAGCAAAACCAGCAATGTATTTGTTCTGGAATCTCAAATGGATCATCATCCAGCCAGTAAAAAAACGTTCTTTGCAGCATCTCCGGTTATAACTTTTAATGCAAAAGGAAATAATATAACGATAAACAAAAATGGCAAAGAGACTAAATACAAAGGTAATCCTTGGGACGCGTTAGAAAAATTTAGAGATCAGAATAAAGAATGGTGTTTTGGATTTATAAGCTATGACTTAAAGAATTATACAGAATTACTTTATTCAACTAATAAAGAATTAATAGAAGTACCTGACATATTCTTTTTTGTACCGAAAATCTTAGTTGAAATTAATTCTGAGAAAGATTTCATAGTTCATAAAGGTAGAATTCCTGAAGACCTCAGAAAATCCGAATTTAGAGGGCGAATAAAACTTGAAAAATCTAAACAAATACTAAAGACGGACTATTTTGAAAAGATAGCAAAGGCAAAGCATCTTATTAATGAAGGCGAGATCTATGAAGTTAATATTTCGCATCCAATTGAGTTTAACTTCGAGGGAAATCCATGGGATCTTTACCAGGATATGAGACTAGTAGGTCCTGTTCCTTTTGGTGCTTATATAACATGTGGAGATCTACAGATATGTTCATCATCACCGGAAAGGTTTATCTCCAGGAAGGGCAATAAAATTAGCTCTCAACCTATCAAAGGGACAATTTCAAGAGACAAAGAAAATGATGAGAAAACAAAGAATAAGTTAATTAACTCAGAGAAAGATAAAGCAGAAAATCTTATGATCGTGGATCTTGTGAGAAATGACTTAAATAAGATCGCAAAAAAAAATTCGGTAGTGGTTTCAAAGCTATTTGAAATTCAAACTTTTGAAACTATACATCAAATGGTTTCAACAATTGAAGCAGAAAGTAATCAAAGTAGCTCATCAATAGATATATTGAAGGCTTGTTTCCCAATGGGATCTATGACCGGAGCACCAAAAATTGCAGCCATGAAAGCAATTGAAGAAATTGAGGATTATAAACGAGGTATTTATTCGGGAGCAATTGGATACTTTACTCCGGAAGATGATTTTGATTTCAGTGTGGTGATAAGAACTGCAATAATTAAAAATGAAAAACTAATTTTTCCGGTTGGTGGAGCAATTACTTCAGATTCAAATCCGGAAGAAGAATGGAACGAAACTTTACTTAAAGCGAAAGCAATTACAAATCTTATCAATTAATTCTCAATTTGGTGAATGAAGAATTATTTAACTCAGTTAAATAGTAAATAGGACATTTATGATCGAACAACATGATAGTATCACTACTCTTGGAGAATTAAAGAATAAAGGTTGGAAATCTCTTTCTGTTAAAGAAGAGCTAAGAAAAAATTTAATTCAAAAGTTAAAAAGTGGAGAAGCTTTATTCCCAGGAATACTAGGCTACGATAAAACAGTTTTACCACAAATTCAGCATGCTATTTTTTCGAGGCATGATATGATTCTGTTAGGATTAAGAGGGCAGGCGAAGACAAGAATTTTACGTAGTCTTAGTACTCTATTGGATGAGTTTATTCCGGTTGTTAATGGATCGGCAATAAATGATGATCCATTAAATCCTATTTCAAAATTTGCTAAGAAAGCGATTGAAGAGAATGGAGATGAAACTGAGATATCTTGGCTTCATAGGTCGTTCAGATATGGAGAAAAGTTAGCTACCCCGGATACTACTGTTGCTGATTTGATTGGCGATATTGATCCAATTAAAGCAGCCACAAAAAAATTAGATCTTGCTGACGAAAATGTAATTAACTACGGATTGATACCACGCACAAATCGTGGAATTTTTGTAATCAATGAGCTGCCTGATTTGCAACCCAGAATTCAAGTTGCGCTACTTAATATAATGCAGGAAAGAGATATTCAAATTCGGGGATTTAATATCAGAATGCCAATTGATATATACATGGCATTTTCTGCAAACCCGGAAGATTATACCAATCGTGGAAATATCATCACACCTTTAAAGGATAGAATTGATGCTCAAATAATTACCCATTATCCAAAAGAAATTGAAACGGGATTGGAGATTACTAAGCAGGAGGCATGGCAGGAGAGGGATGAATCCATACAGGTTCAGGTCGCAAATGTGTACAGAAATATTATCGAACAAACTGCATTTGAAGCAAGAGATTCAGAATATATTGATCAGAAAAGTGGAGTTTCAACCCGAATGACAATTACTGCAATGGAGCAAGTTATTTCATCAGCAGAAAGAAGAGCTGTTTTAAATAATGAAAAAGCTTCTCAAATTCGAATAGCTGATATCTTCCATATGATACCTGCGTTAACCGGAAAACTTGAACTTGTATATGAAGGAGAACAGGAAGGAGCCATCAGTGTTGCAAAACACATAATTGGTAAAGCGATCAATAAGACATTTAAAAAGACTTTTCCCGATCCACAAAGTAAAGCTGAGAATGTAAAGGAAATGTATAAGCCTATCACAGATTGGTTTGCGAATGGCAATGAGATAAATCTTCCTGATGTGATATCTACAAAAGACTATAAAAAAGAATTAGAAAAGGTATCAGGTCTTAAGGAACTTGTAAAAAAACATATTAAAGATGTTGATAAAGATGAACTCTATGGATGGATGGATCTAGTTTTAGAAGCTATGCATCAAAATTCATTATTAAGTAAGCAGGATATAGACGAACAGGCATTATATACAGATATGCTCGGGTCTATGTTTTCTTCAATTGGAGGAATGAGTGAAGAAGATGACTACGAAGATTTTGATATATAAAAGATTGAATTCGCCCTGATATAGTCTTATATTTACAACCTTTGAAAAATTCGAAACAGCCAGTATTATGAAAAACGGAATTCACCCAGATTACAAAGAAATTACAGTTGTCATGAGCGACGGTACTGAGGTTACAACCAGAAGTACTATGAACGCGAAAGATGGCATTTATAAAAGTGAGGTAGATTCTAAAAATCACCCATTTTATACTAAAGACACTACTTTTTCTGCAAAAGCTGGTCGTGTTGATCGCTTTAAGCGCATGTACGACGCCAAAAAGAAGTAGATTTATTTTTTTGAATGTAAGGATGCACCGTAATTGGTCGCATCCTTTTTTTATATGTAGTTATGGATATTAAAATTTTTGAAGTCGGGCCCTTTGCAGAGAATACCTATCTTTTAAGCAACTCAGGATTGGCTATACTTATAGATCCCGGTTTTTCAAACGAAACAGAATATCAGAGCTTTAAAAAAACAATCTCAGGATTGGAACTTTCTGCTATCGTTCTCACACATTCTCACGTGGATCATGTATTAGGCTTACAAAGAGTGCTAAAAGATTTTGATGTGAAAGTGTATGTAAATACCGATGATCTCTTCTTATGGGAGAATTTTGGCAGTCAGGCAACGATGTTTGGTTTGAATCAGGTTGGGTTTTCTTTTACTCCAGAATCTTTGCCTAAAGATGAGGACTTTGAAATCGGGACATTCAAATTCAAATGTTTGTACACACCGGGACACTCACCGGATCACACTTCTTTATATTTTGAGGAAGAAGATTTTGTTATCGCCGGTGATGCATTGTTTAGAGAAAGCATAGGAAGAACCGATCTATATCAGGGTGATTTTGAAGTACTCGAAAAATCAATCAAAGAAAAACTCTATACACTTCCGGAAAATACCAAAGTTTATCCCGGTCACGGACCCGCTACTACTGTGGCTCATGAAAAAGGGAACAATCCTTTCGTAAAGGATAGTTGATAAAAAGCGGTACTCAATCAAAGAGTAGTGTTCTATGGTTACTTTTCCTGTACCATTAACGGTAATAATCTATCTTAGCTTATCGATCTCTCTCTGGAAATGCTCAACTTTATCAGGATTGATTTCCTTAAGCTGATTATACATTTCAATAGCCTGTTTTTTCTTGCCTTGCAATACATGAATTTTTGCAAGTGTTTCTGAGATAATATCGTCAACCTGCTCGGCTTCTTGTGCGAGATTGGTATCATCAAAGGGCTCATCATCGTCGGGGATACGAATTCTATTTGATTCTACCGCTTCCAGCATCTCAATTAACTTATCCAGATTCAGTATCGGGGATTTACGATTGGAATGATTTAGTTTCTTAGATGAAGAATATGCCTGAACAGGTACTGCCGCTTCAAATTTTTCGGGATGAACCAGAAAATAATGTAAATGTTCCATCAAAGGACTGCCCGGAGCGTACGTCTTTGCTTTCAAGGCTTCTTTAATGGCCAATGAATTTTGATCATTTAAATGATAAAACCATGCGAGTAAAAAATGTCCGACAGCATCAGGGCCACGTTTCTTTAAATGCCTGCTGAGTTTAGTGATCCCTGTTTTGGGATTCTTTTCAAAGCGTTCATTAAAGGAACGAAGAGATTGCGGTATGTTAAAGGGTAATTTTACCATTATTTTAGAATGCAATAATACACTTAGCCGATGTTAGATTCAAAAAGTTTACCAATTACTTACCGCGTCGTTAAACATGTTGTTTGCTATTTGTTCTAATGCTTCGTCTGCTGCATTTCTTTCCCCTGCTATCGGATCTTCGGTGGGATCAAATGTAAAATTACCGTTAAAAGCCTTGTCCCATTCAGGAGCATCATTATCTGTATAAATAAAGCTCGCATTAACCATTATTTGAACTTGATTTTGATTTGCCTGTTCATTCCCTCCAATACTAAAAGGGCGGTTACTGTAGCTTGTAATAGATCCGTCTAGAATAGCATCTGCTTCTTCTGCAGATCCGGCTAGTTGTAATTTACTTTGATTTATAAATCGATCAATTAGAGTTCTGTTAAGTCTATCACTTAGATCACCTAAACCACTTCTTGACTGGTCAGGGAAAAAGGGGATATAAATTGAATTAACTCCTGGTGGTATAGATGCTCCGGTAAAACTGTACTTCAAACAGCTTGAAAAAGCAACTATTGCAAATAAAGATATCAGAATAAGTTTACGCAAGGCCGTATTGATCTAATTTTCTATAAAGAGTACGCTCGCTTATCCCTAAAGTCTCTGAGGCTCTACGACGATTTCCGTCATATTTATCCAACGCCTGCTTGATCAGAAATTGTTCTGTTGATTCAATCGAAGGAATTTCTTCTCCACCAAAGAAATTCACCAATGCTGATTCTTCGCTTTCAAGAACTTCATTCTCATCATCGGTCTCCTCACCGGGCATTTCTTTCATTCCAAGTGTTGCGTGCTCGTTGATGTTTATTTTCATTTCTGAGAAGTCAGAATCGTCCATGTTACTCTGCATAGCAGGAGGCAAAGCTTTGATGTCTTTGCTGGACATAGTTGAATACATGAAGTTGGCAAGCATTTTTTTAACGTCAGAAATATCTGTTCGTAGTTCTACCAAAGCACGATATACTAACTCCCTGTCTCTGTGTTCAAAGTCACTTTGAGAACTTGACTTCTTTTCTTCACCATTTGAAACCATAGGAAGATTATCAGGAGATCCCTGTCGTTGTCTTCCTTTTAAATATTTTTGTAATCGCTCAACATCAATAAACTGAGATTTTTCAAGCACCACCAATTGTTCAGCAACATTCTTAAGCTCCCGGATATTCCCAGGCCATCGGTAAGAAATAAGTAATTCTCTGGCGTCATCAGAAAAGCCTTTAAATACTGAGTCATATTTAGCAGAAAATTCTTGAACAAATTTTCGAAATATAGGAACTACATCTTCTTGTCGTTCCCTGAGCGCAGGAAGATGAATCTGGACAGTGTCTAATCGATAATAAAGATCTTCACGGAATGTCCCGTCTTGCACCAATTTCCAAAGGTTATGATTTGTTGCCGCTATTACTCTTACATCAGTAGTTTGTACTTTACTTGAACCCACTCTGAAATATTCTCCATTTTCGAGCACGCGGAGAAGTTTTACCTGTACATTTTTTGGAGTGTCTCCAATTTCATCAAGAAAAATAGTTCCACCATTGGCTTTTTCGAAATAACCTTCTCGGCTTTCATTAGCTCCGGTAAATGCTCCTTTTTCGTGGCCAAAAAGTTCACTTTCAATAATTCCTTCGGGAATAGCACCACAGTTTACGATAATCAAATTATTTCTTTTTCGCTCACTGAGTGCATGAATTGCTCTTGCGGTTACATCTTTACCAACGCCACTTTCTCCCTGTAAAAGTACACTGATGTCCGTTTTTGCGACTTGCATGATCTTATCAATAACATGTCGCATTTCCTGAGAAGTGCCTAATAACCCAAACTGTTCCTGAAATACTTCGCGATCCATTAAATTTGTTTTTTAACTGTCATTTTGACGTAAATTTAATGATTAATGTGCTAGTAAGTAAGGCTAATCTTAAGAAATTTTATATAGCTGTTGTTAGGAGATTTGTTGACAATTTTGCCCAGATTAAACTATCAGGTCATCCATGTAGATATCAGATAATTTGTTGACCATTAGTTTTTAAATGTTACAAAACACAAACAACGTCATGCCGCAGCGAATGCCGGAATCTGGATATATACGATAGCAGAGAAACTTTATTTATGTCTCAACTAATTCTGTAAGGAATTGCTCTGAGATAGTCTTACTTGGATATGAAAGAAGGCTACGTGTATATTTTAATCCAATTCCAGAAGATCTGTTCTATATACGGGTGTGACAGGCAATTAATTAATCAGAACATTCAGCCACAAAAAGAGCGAAGGCTCCTTATTTTCTTCCACACACCGAACTCACTTTTTGTTGTACTACGAAGTGCACCAAAACATGTACGAAGCTATTCGAAGAGAGAAGCAAATAGTTTAATCCAGATCTCGGGCATACGCCACGAGATGACCTCTCAACTATATCAAGTCAACTAATTATTTGACATCTTCAAGGATGACAACCCAATTTTTGTCATCGAAACATCTAACATCTACAAGGATGCCCCTATCTTAAGTTTTGATATGGTTTAGTGATTTACCGTCAATTAATTACATAGCTTCTTATTCGGTACCTAAAGGATCATCTTGCAATACAAATTTATGTTACTTAATAATCTCAGTAGCTTGTTCTATTGGAAGTACTCTTGTTTCCTTAAAACTTGAAAGAACTAAATTTGATCGAGTTTTGTGAACGCCTCTCCAAGCTTGGATACGAGAAAGTAGCCGTTCAAAAGAAGAAGTGTTCTTTGTTCTTACCTTCAGGAAATGCGAGCCGTCGCCGGTTATAGAATGGCATTCTAAAATCTCTTTTTCTTTCTGGGCTTCTTCTACAAAACTTGGATAATTATCAGAACCATCCACCTCAACAAACATGAAAGCTGTGATATCGAAATGAAATTCTTTAGAGTTCAGTATCGCATTGTAATCGGTTATAAGCCCACGCTCTTCCAGTTTTCGCATTCTTTCTGAAACCGATGGAACAGAAAGACCTACAAGTTCTGCAATTTGATTGCGTTGTGCTCTACCGTTTTCTTGAAGGTGATTGAGTATTGAAATATCGATATCATCTAATAAATGGCTCATAGTACTTAAAATCCTAATATTTATTTGTAAGATTGATAATATCCTAAAAAAATTAGGTAATCAACATCCATAAAGAACTTTAAATTGATAGAATGAAATTTGAAAAGGGGGTTCAAGAAGAGGAGAATTGGTCTTATCTTTAAGCTTAAATTTTAAAGCAACCGATCGAATGTTAGACATCAATTTCATTAAAGAAAACAAAGAAGCTGTAAAAAAAGGAATGCTTAATAAGGGAGAGAAATCAAATTCTCTTGTTGATGAAGTAATAGAAAAGGATGAGCAGTGGAGAGCTTTGGTCCAAAAAGTTGATGCTATAAGAACTGAAAGCAATGCTAAAGCAAAGCAGATTGGAGCGTTGATGGGACAAGGGAAAAAGGAAGAAGCTCAAGCAATTATTGCTGAGACAACAAAAATTAAAGAAGATGTTAAAGAGCTTGAAGACGAGTTAAAAATTCTGGCAGAAGAACGGGAAAATATGTTGCTCAGAATTCCGAATGTTGCTCATCCATCCGTTCCGGTTGGCGCTACAGAAAATGACAACGAAACATTTGCTGCCTGGGGTGAACCTAACAAGGAAGAATGGAGAAAGCCTCACTGGGAAATTACTGAGCGATACGGCTGGGTAGATTTTGAACGAGGTGTAAAAGTTACCGGTGCAGGTTTCCCTTTTTATGTAGGACCGGTCGCGCAGCTTCAAAGAGCGTTGATCAATTACTTTATAAATGAAGCGGGTAATGTCGGGTATACAGAAATGCAGGCTCCGTATTTCGTGAATGAAGATTCAGCTCGTGGAACGGGTCAAATTCCTGACAAGGAAGATATGATGTATGTAATTCCGAGAGATGAATTCTTTGCCATCCCAACGGCGGAAGTACCGGTTACTAATTTTCATAGAGACGAAATTCTTCCAGAAAGTGATCTTCCGGTAAAATATGTGTGTTATACTCCGTGCTGGAGAAGAGAGGCTGGTTCTTATGGAAAAGATGTTCGCGGATTAAATCGTCTGCATCAATTCGATAAAGTAGAGCTTGTAAAGATAGTAAAACCCGAAACATCGTACGACGAACTGGAAAGTCTCCGTGAACATTCTGAGAAATTACTGCAAGCTCTGGAACTTCCGTACCGAACGCTATTAATGTGTACAGGAGATATGGGCTTTACGCAAAGCAAGAAATATGATCTTGAGGTTTGGAGCCCTGGTCAACAGAGATGGTTGGAAGTAAGTTCTTGCTCAAATTTCGAGAGTTTCCAAGCCAGAAGAATGCAGCTTCGCTATCGAAAAGGGGAAAAGAATACCGAAATGGCGCATACTCTGAACGGCTCTGCTTTGGCACTTCCCAGAGTGGTTTCAGCAATTCTGGAAGCCTATCAAGAAGAGAACGGGAAAGTAAGGGTTCCGGAAGTTTTAAAAGGATTTATTGGAAGGGATTACTTATAAATTAGGTCAAGGGTTTTACAAGGCTTTGCATTGCTAAAGAATGCTTGTCCAAATAATACAGTTATCTTTATCTGATTAACAAGAAAGGATGACTGAATGAAACGAGTAGTAAGCATTGTAGCAATAATTTTAGTAATTGGGCTTTTAGCTTTTCCCAAGGTTAAAGACTATCTGGAAGCTTCAGAAACTTCTTCCCAGAATAATTCCAATAGTACTGCTCTTCTTAATGTTGATGTATATGTAGTAAATCCGGATGTAATTGAGGATAAGATATTTACGACCGGTACACTCACTTCAAATGACGAGGTAGAATTGGCGAGTGAGACTTCTGGTTTAATACAGGAAATATATCTGCGAGAAGGAGAGGATGTTAACAAGGGAGAATTACTAGTCAAGATCAACGACAGCGAATTAAAGGCGCAGTTGAAACGGGCTGATTTCCGATTGAATTTAGCGGAAGATCGCGAGAAACGACAAGAACAACTATTGGAAAAGGGTGGCATAAGTCAGGAAGAATATGATGCTACTTTGAATGAAGTAAATGTTCTACGAGCTGAAGTTTCTTTGATAAACGCTCAAATCGAAAAAACTGAAATCAGAGCTCCTTTTACAGGAAAGCTTGGATTGAAATATGTAAGTGATGGAAGCTATATCACCCCAAATTCAAGAATTGCTACATTACAGGATATTGATCCGATTAAGATTGATTTTTCAATTCCGGAGCGTTACGCATCACAAATAGAAGTTGGTAATAAAGTAACCTTTACAGTTCAGGGAATAGATGAAGAGCTAATTGCTGAAGTATATGCTAAGGAGCCTAGAATTGACACAGATACAAGAACTTTGCAAGTAAGAGCAAGAAGTACTAATCCTGATGGGAAATTACTTCCCGGTGCATTTGCCGATCTGGAACTGACTTTGCAGACGATCGAAAATGCTAAAATGATTCCAACTATTTCTTTGGTTCCGGAATTACAAGGACAAAAAGTATTCTTATTGAAAAATGGAGTAGTTCAACCTCAGAGCGTAGTCACCGGTTTGAGAAATGAATCCAAAGTGCAAATCACTGAGGGAGTTGAAGTTGGAGATACTGTTCTTACAACAGGACTACTTCAAGTGAGGCCTCAAATGGCAGTATCTGTTAAGAATGTAAACGGAGAATAATATGAGTTTATCGTCGCTGAGTATACGAAGACCTGTTTTAGCTACCGTTTTCACGATTGTCATTGTTCTCTTTGGAATTATTGGCTTCAATTACCTTCCGATTCGTGAATATCCTGCTGTTGATCCGCCCATAGTTACAGTGAGTACGAGTTACATTGGGGCAAATGCGGAAGTTATTGAGTCACAAATTACGGAACCCCTTGAGGATCAAATCAACGGAATTGCAGGGATTAAGAATCTAACATCTGTGAGCCGTGAAGGTAGAAGTACGGTTACTGTTGAATTTGATCTTGATGTGGATTTGGAAACGGCTACAAACGACGTTCGTTCCAGAGTATCAAGAGCAGTAGGAAATATCCCTCCCGATGCCGATCCGCCTATTGTTTCAAAAGCTGATGCTGATGCACGACCTATTTTATTCTTTAATATTAAAAGTGATTCCAGAAACCTGCTTCAACTTTCTGAAGTGGCTGAAAACTATTTTAAAGAGCGAGTTCAAACAATTCCGGGAGTAAGTAACGTCCAGATTTGGGGAGATAAAACCTACTCCATGAGATTGTGGCTAGACCCGATGAAATTGGCAGCCTATAACTTGACTCCGATTGATGTGCGTAACGCTCTAACCAGTGAAAATGTAGAATTACCGTCAGGGAGAATTGAAGGTAATTTGACGGAGCTTACTGTTCGTACTATGGGGCGTATTACAAATGTAGACGAATTCAATGACCTGATCGTAAAGAAAACCGCAGGCAGTACTATAAAATTACGAGACCTTGGATATGCAGAATTAGGTCCTCAGAATGAACGCACGATTTTAAAAAGAGACGGTGTCCCCATGGTTGGTGTGGTATTAATCCCTCAACCTGGTGCCAATCAGATCGATATTGCAGACGAGTTTTATAAAAGAGCCGAAAACATTGAAAAAGATCTTCCTGCGGATATCGAAACTGCCATTGGATTTGATTCAACAACCTACGTTCGTGCTTCAATCGATGAGGTAAAACAAACCATTTTCGTAGCGTTCTTTTTAGTGATTGCAGTGATTTTTCTGTTTTTGAGAGATTGGAGAACTACGATAATCCCTGTGTTGGTAATTCCTATTGCTTTGATCGGTTCTTTCTTTGTTATGTATTTAGCAGGTTTTTCAATCAATGTATTGACCTTGCTGGCAATTGTATTAGCCATCGGTTTGGTGGTTGATGATGCCATTGTTGTTTTAGAAAATATCTATGCTAAAATAGAGGGTGGTCAAGAACCAATGATGGCGGGAATATTAGGTTCTAAAGAAATTTTCTTTGCTGTGATTGCAACTACAGCGGCGTTAGTTTCCGTATTTATGCCCATTTTATTTTTGGGTGGAATAACCGGTCGTTTATTTAGGGAATTCGGAGTTGTAATTGCCGGAGCGGTAATAATATCTTCGTTCGTGGCACTTTCATTGACCCCAATGTTGTCAACCAAATTGCTGAAGAAACGAGAGAAGAAAAATCGGTTTTATGCAGCTACCGAACCTTTCTTTGTTCGTATGAATAAAGCTTATAAAAGCTCATTAGAATCATTTATGAAAAGGAGATGGCTGGCACCATTAACCATTATAGCTAGTGGTGGATTGATTTTTTTACTAATGAGCACACTTCCACAGGAAACAGCTCCTTTGGAAGACAGAAGCCGAGTTAGAATGTTTGCTCAAGCTCCGGAAGGTGCTTCATACGAGTACATGGATAACTATATGGATCGATTGGTAAGCTTGGTTCAAGATAGCATTCCGGAAACAAAATCCGTGATCTCTGTTACTTCGCCGGGATTCGGAGCTTCAAGTTCGGTAAACTCAGGTTTTGCTTTTTCTATTTTGAAAGATCCTGAGTTGAGGGAACGCTCACAAAACCAAGTTGCAGATGATTTGACAGAGAAAGTAAAGCTATTGAGCGGAGCTCAGACTTTTGTATCTCAAGAGCAAACAATTGGAAGTAGCAGGGGAGGTTTGCCCGTTCAATTCGTGCTACAGAATCAAGATTTTGAACGACTAAAGAATGCGATTCCTGATTTTTTGGAAGCCGTAAGAAATGACCCCACTTTTACCTATCAGGATGTGGATTTGAAATTCAATAAGCCGGAGCTACAGGTAGAAATTGATAGAGAAAGAGCTCAGGATCTGGGAGTTTCTGTACGTGATATTGCACAGACGCTACAGTTTTCATTAAGTGGGCAACGCTTTGACTTCTTTATCATGAATGGGAAACAGTATCAGGTGATCGGACAAGTAGAAAGAAAAAACAGAAACGAGCCGGTTGATCTAACGAGCTTGTATGTTCGGAATTCTTCAGGAAGGCTTATACAATTAGACAATTTGGTAAAGGTGGCTGAACAAAGTAGTCCTCCGCAATTATATCGATACAATAGATACGCTTCAGCAACGATTTCCGGTGCACTAGCTCCCGGTAAGACAATACTTGATGGGATTGATGCCATGGAGGTGATTGCTGCCAATGTTTTGGATGACTCGTTTTCAACCAGTTTATCAGGTCCGTCCAGAGATTTTGTTGAAAGTTCATCAAGCTTATTATTCATCTTCTTTTTAGCACTTTTGTTAGTGTACTTAGTACTCTCTGCTCAATTTGAAAGCTTTAGAGATCCTTTCACAATTATGCTTACAGTTCCACTGGCATTATCAGGAGCATTAGTAAGTATGTGGTACTTTGGACAAACACTGAATATTTTTAGCCAGATTGGGATGATAATGTTGATCGGACTTGTTACTAAAAATGGAATATTAATAGTAGAATTTGCAAATCAAAGACAGATTCAAGGCCTTTCCATCAGGGAGGCAATAATGGATGCATCAGCTTCTCGCTTTCGACCAATTTTGATGACAAGTATTTCTACTGTATTGGGGATTCTACCAATTGCTTTAGCACTTGGTGCGGGTGCTGAGAGTAGAACATCTATGGGTATTGCAGTAATTGGAGGCCTGATTATCGGAAGTCTTTTAACACTTTATGTAATTCCGGCAATGTATTCATATCTGTCTCCTGAAAAATCAAAAGACGACATGATTAGTAATGAGATGATCAAAAAAGCAGAAAAAGAACTTGAAACAGAAATGGCATGATGAGATCAGGTTACAAAAAATCGTTTTTAGTTTTAGTCGGGATTTTATTTTCAGTTATGAATGTTTCGGCTCAGGATACACTTCGTATAGAGGAAGCTATTCAAAAAGGATTAGAGAAAAATTTTGCTATTCGTATTGCTAAAAATGAAGCTCGGATCGCCTCTAATAATAACTCTCTTGGTAATGCAGGCTTCCTTCCGGTTGTAACTGCTGATGGTACTATCTCCAAAAGAATTGAAGATAATGAGACACAGTATTCAACTAATACAATTCCGGATAGAAATGATAAAGGAGCTGAAACTACCAATTATAATTATGGTATAGATGCAACCTGGACAGTTTTTGATGGCTTGACGATGTTCGCAACAAAGGATCGCTTAAGTTTAGAAGCTGATATCGGTGACGAGCAAGCTCGATTAGAAATCGAAAATTTATTGGCGGATCTGATAAGTGCCTATTATCAAATTGTAGCTCAGCAAAAAGCTCAAATAGTGCTTCAAAATACGGTTCAAATATCTGAAGAACGTATCAGAATAGCAGAAACAAAAAAAGATCTGGGTTCAGGATCAGAGTATGATTTGTTACAAGCACGTGCAGATTATAATGCTGACCGAGCAGCTTTAATACGCTCAGGGACTACGCTTAAGCAAAGCAAGATTATTGTAAATCAAATCTTATCTGATACTTCATTTGATGATTTTGATGTAGAATCAAAGATCGAAATGGGAGAGATAATGAGCCTGAAAGTGCTTTTAGAGAAAGCGAATGAGGAAAATAAATCATTGATGATAACGCGACTGAATGAACGGGTTGCAAGTAAAGAAATTGATGAGTTAAAAGGAGATTGGTTTCCACAAGTTGATGTAAATGGTGGTTACGGTTACAACAAAACTGAGACAAGTACGGGCTTTGTTGATTTTTCTAAAACTTCCGGCTTTAATTACGGTATTACAGCAAGAATTAATTTATTTGATGGATTTAACAAGAATAGAAGAACACAGAACGCTCAAATTCGATTAAAAAACCAACAGTTAGAATACGAAGACCTCAGGTTGGCAATAAACTCAGAGACTCAACAGGTGTATGAGCAGTATATTGATGCTCTTTCTTTGATCGAACTGGAACAGGAGAACTTGCAGTATACAAAGCAAAGCCAGGAAATAGCCCTGGAAAGATTTCGACTTGGAACAATTAATTCCGTAGAACTGCGAGAAGCGCAACTCAGTTTGTTAAATGCTGAAAATCGATTGATTTTAGCACAAATCGAAGCAAAAAATGCAGAAACTGAGCTTTTAAGATTGAGCGGAGATTTACTTAGAAGAGTTAACTGATCAACTATGACTCGAGATTAAAACCTAGTATCAATTTCCTTCCTTCGTCCTGATAATCTACTTGATCTGCGTATTCTCCCATAAGAAATACACCACGACCGCTGGTTTTTAAAAGATTTTCTTCAGCTAAAGGATTGGGAACTTCTTCAGGCTCAAAACCTGTACCCTCATCTTGGGTAGTGATGATCAGTTTGGCGCCATCATACGTAGCATTAAGAGTAACTTTTTTTGAGGGATCTAGTTCGTTACCATGCACAACACCATTGGTAGCTGCTTCACTTACGGTCAGCATTAGGCGAGCATAGAATTCATCGTTAAATTTTAGGTCTGATTGAAGGTCGTTCAGGAAGCCTTCCAGTTTATTCAGATCTTCGTAAGTAGATTTTAGAACAAGTTTTCTTTTATAGCTCATTAATCATTATGCGTAAATGCCACGTAGTTTAAGCGTTGTTGCTACACGATCAATCGCATACACATACGCCGCCTGTCTTAAGGTAATACTATACTTTTCGCTAACCATAAACAAGTTATCGAATGCTTCTCTCATCATTCTGTTTAGTCGACGATTTACACGTTCTTCAGTCCAAAAGTAACCGTGCCTGTCTTGCACCCACTCAAAGTAAGAAACGGTTACACCTCCGGCATTAGCAAGTATATCGGGAACTACCATAATGCCTTTTTCATCTAAAATGGCATCTGCATTTGCTGTAACCGGACCGTTTGCACCTTCGGCAATGATTTTTGCCTTTATATTTGGTGCGTTTTTCTTGTTAATTTGATCTTCTTTAGCTGCCGGGATTAGTACATCACATTCGAGCTCAAGGAGTTCTTCATTGCTTATTGGTTCTGCTCCATCAAAACCTTCTAATGAAAATCCATTTGTTTGGGAATACTGAATTGCTGCAGGTATATCAATTCCCTCTTTGTTAAAATAACCTCCGCTTACATCACTGATCGCTATTACCTGAGCTCCCTGCTCATAAATTAATTGAGCAGAAACTGAACCAACGTTTCCAAACCCTTGAACTACAACAGTGGCATCACTTGGAGAAATTCTGAGCTTATTCATTGCAGCCAGTGCTGTTGTAATAACACCTCTTCCAGTTGCTTCTCGCCTACCTTTTGACCCACCTAATATGATCGGTTTTCCTGTAACAACCGCTGTTTCATTTCGCTTACTTTTCATACTGTAAGTGTCCATGATCCAAGCCATGGTTTGCTCATTAGTATTCATATCCGGAGCAGGAATATCTCTGTCGGGACCAAAAACATCGATCATATTTGAAGTATAGCGTCTCGTCAAACGCTCTAGTTCATTCTGAGAAAGTTCTTTTGGATTAACTCGAACTCCACCTTTGGCTCCTCCGAAAGGAACATTAACACAGGCACATTTCCAGGTCATCCAGGCTGCAAGCGCTTTAACTTCATCTAGATGTACATCTTCAGCATAACGGATGCCTCCTTTAGAAGGTCCTAAAATGCTGTTATGAATAACTCTGTATCCATCAAAAACTTCGATTCTGCCGTCATCCATCGTAACGGGGATAGCTACTATAACTACTTTTTCAGGAGTAGATAAATATTTGAACATACCTTCATCTAAGTCAAGGATTTCCGAAGCATATCGAAATCTTTCCATCATGGAAGCAAAAGGAGAGTCGTCTTGAGGAAGGGGAGCAGGTTCTTTGTAATATTCTTTTGTGAGGGCGTCTTTAATTTCGGACATATAGTTAGTTTGTTATTCAATTCTTTAAAAAAGCGCTTACAAATATAAAAATTAGATTATTTAATTGTGAATTAGAATCATTTTAATCTGTAAAAAAGTAACAGAAGCTTATTTGTAATTTATGAATAAATATATCATACTAAGTCTTTCTATCGTTAAAGGTAGAACTTGGATTCATGTATGCATTCTCCATGAAAGAAATACAGTAACAATTTGAACCAAAAATTGAATGCAGATGAACGCAAACGTATTAGTTCTTAATCAAGATTATCAACCTTTGAGTGTATGTTCATTACAAAGGTCAATGAAGCTTATTTTCTTAGAAAAAGCAGAGCTTTTGCATGACGATCCTGCAAAGAAACTGAGAACTACACGTCAACAATTTGATTTCCCTTCTGTAATAAGGCTTCGCAGATATATCAGTTTGCCATATACGAAAGTAGTTTTGACACGAAGAAACGTAATGAGGCGTGATAATTTTAGATGCCAGTACTGCGAAAAAAAGTCTAAGTTGACCATCGATCATGTATTTCCTAAAAGCAGAGGCGGTAAAGATGTTTGGGAAAATCTTACTACTGCATGTGATAAATGCAATGTTAAGAAAGGAAATAGAACACCAAAAGAAGCACAAATGCCTTTATTGAGTGAGCCCTACCGACCTATTCCCATTACTTTTTTCAGAGATATAAATGGGGGCGTTCAGGAACCGTGGAAGCCTTACCTATATATGACTTAAGATATGATCTTAAATGACAGACCTATAATTCAGGCTCTATATCTGTCATTGAAAAACATTATCAGCTTAAAAAAACCAATCATCGCAATCAGTGATGAAAAACCGTATCTTTGATCTCATAAAAATCCAAAGAGAAACTCACATCTTCAAATGAGTAAAAAAGGAAGAGTTCTTGTAGCAATGAGTGGTGGTGTAGATTCATCTGTAGCGGCTGTAATGCTAAGAGAACAAGGATACGAAGTAATCGGAATTACCATGAAAACCTGGGATTATCACCGAAGCGGTGGTGATAATGGCAAAGAAACAGGTTGTTGCACGGTAGAGTCTATGAACGATGCTCGCCACATCGCCGTAAATCATGGTTTTAAGCACTTCATCGTAGATATCAGGGAAGAGTTCGGTGATTGGGTTATAGACCGGTTTGTGGGCGATTACTTGGACGGAAGAACGCCAAATCCTTGTGTGCTTTGCAATACTCATATCAAGTGGGCTGCTTTATTAAAAAGAGCTGACAATTTAGGGTGTGATTTCATCGCAACGGGCCATTACGCAAAAGTTCGGGAAGAAAACGGACGGCATATTTTATCAAGAGGATTGGATCCAAAAAAGGATCAATCTTACGCCTTATGGGGAGTGGCTCAAAAACATTTAGAAAGAACGATTTTTCCACTTGGTGGTTTTTCTAAACCGGAAATTCGTCAAATTGCCGAAGATCATGGATTATTGAATGTGGCAAACAAGCCGGATTCTTATGAGATCTGTTTTGTCCCCGATGATGACTACAGAAGATTTTTGAAGGACAAAGTTCCCGGACTAGAAAAAAGAATGGAAGGAGGGAAGTTCGTTGATAAGGAAGGAAACATTCTTGGAGAACACGAAGGTTATCCATTTTATACCATTGGGCAAAGAAGAGGATTGAATTTGCCTATGGGTGTACCGGTGTATGTAACAAATATCAACGCTGTTACTAATACTATTACTGTAGGTGAGAAAAATGATTTGATCAGCTCAACGCTTACTGCTAAAGAAATCAACTTGGTTAAGTATGACAAGATTCCAACTTCAGAAATGGAAATAACAGGAGCTATCAGATATAATGATGACGGCGCTTTGGGTTATCTAACGCAGTTGGGAGATGATGAAATCAAAGTTCACTTTCCAACAGGAAGAGAGGCAATTACACCAGGGCAAGCCATCGTCTGCTATGAAGGCGATGATGTAGTTGCCGGTGGTTGGATCAAAAAAGTAAATGTAGGAATGGAAGATCTAATTTCTGCGTAACATCTGGACATGCAGTTCGTTTACCTTTTCAATAATTAACTATTCAGGAAAAACTATGAAAATGAAAAAAATATTAACCGTTTTAGGGATTCTATTTTTTGGTGCATTAAGCAGTGGAGTTCAGGCTCAGTTCCAAGGTCAAATAACCATGAATCTTTATGGGGAAGAAAACGGAGTTAGAGAAGTAAATAAATTGAACATGTACGTTACATCCGATCGGATTTTTTTAAGGGGTGAAGAGGACGTAAATTTGGCTGATGCTTTTAATTCAAAAGGAATGCTTATTCGAAATGACAAAAAAGATTTTGTTGTATTGATGGAAGATAATGACGCATTACAAGTAACAAAGTCTGAAGTTGAAGGCTTATTTAAAATGCTTCTTTCCTGGGGAGGAGATTCTTCTAAAGGAAGTTCTCAAAAAGATAATATGAACTATGAATATACTGAGAACACTCGTACAATTAACGGATATGAAACTTACGAGCTACTTATAAGTAGTTCAGAAAACGACACAAAAATGTCTGTATGGCTAACTCCTAATATCGATATTAATTGGGGAATGTTGGCTGAGCCTTGGAAAAATTTACCAGCAGATGCAGACAAAGCAGTAAATAGAATTTCAAGGGATGCCGTATTTTCAGGTAAAAACTTTCCAATGCTTATTGAAGTAACCGGGAAAAAAGGCACTGAAAAGGTAATGGAAGTAGATACTATATCTGAGTCAAGTATTGCAAAAGCTATGGTTCAAATCCCTGCTGGAGTAAATCTGATTGGAGTTACTGAACTCATGTTTAAAATGATGTCGGGAAATTAGTCGTTAAAAACTATGAAAATAAAAAAGGGAATCCTGTTCACAGGATTCCCTTTTTAGTTTGATTAAGTAATTATTACTTAATAAGTGTCATTCTTTTTGTAATGCTTTGATTTGCAGATTGCAGTCTATAGATATAAATACCTGAAGACAAGTTATCCGCTTCAAAATTGAAGGTATGTTCACCTGCATTCAACTTTTGATTGACTAAAGTAGCTACTTTTTGTCCAAGCATATTGTACACAATCAGTTGTGTTGGTGCAGCTTCGTCTAAAGAGAAACTGATTTGAGTACTTGGGTTAAAAGGATTCGGATAGTTTTGATCTAATCCAAATGTGTTTGGAGTAGTTAAACCATCATCTTCATTGGAAGTAAGCGTACCTCTTTCTAAAGTAGCAGTTCTTGAATCACTATTAGTCTCATTACTACCATCGGACGCTACAACTCTGTGATAGATTTTAGCTGAAGCACCGGATTCAATTCCGAGGTCAACTAAAACAGTATCAAGATCACCAAAAGTAATTTGATAATTTAGATTCGATCCTACATTCGCGTTAACGAATATATTTGTAAATGCTGAATCTGTAGCTGCTTGCCACGTATAAGTTAAATTATCACCGTTAGCATCGGTACTTGCAGACCAAGTTGTTTCAAAGTTGGTTGAAGCATCACCTGTAACATTTACCATAGCTTCATCAGCTGGTGTTAATAGCATGTTTTGAGAAGGAAATAAGTTATCTCCGAATAAAAGCTGACCTCTTAATTCTCCGCTACCTTCAGTTTCAGAATGCACATTCACATAAAGGCCTTGAGCATATAAAGAGTCAAGCTGAGCTTCTGTTAATGTGTAAGTGTTATTCGAAATTTCATAAACGCCGGTTGTATCGTTTGATACAGTAGCATTAAGGGTTACGGCAACATCTCCACTAGCTGTTACTCCTGCAATATGTAAATGTGAGAATAAATAAGCACTTGAAAGTGCATCAAATCCACCAGACACAATAGCTCTGTCTCCGGTAACCTCTACATTTACTTTACCAAAAGCGTCAGTAACTACGGGTGTTGGTTGTTCATGAATTCCGCTTAAAGTAGTTTTAAAATAAGCAGAAGCGTCACCAAGAACCTGCCCTCTAAGTTCACCAGCTGCAAATACAGTGGTATGGATATTAACATAATATCCTCGGTCCATTAAAGTTTGGATTTGGCTCGCGTCAACAGCAAATTTATTATCTGAAGCTAAGTAGGCACCGCCTTTAAGATCTAAATCTACATCAGCATTGATAAGAATGTCAACCATTCCGGCTGTACCAGCATGTCCTGCATGTAAATGTGATCCACCTGCAACAGAAGCATCAAAGTTTCCGGTTAAGTTTGCAAACGTACCCGTTACAACTAGAGAGTCATCCGTAGTTAATTCAACTACAACTGCTCCGGCTGCATCACTACTGATTGAAGGTACCTCGGCACTTCCTGATAATGTGGCAAAGAAAGAAGCAGTAACAGGAGGTGTAACTTGACCTCTAAGTTCCCCGGCTGCAAAATTTGCTGAGTGAATATTTGCGTAAATACCACGATTCATAAGTGCAGTTTTTTGATCCGTAGTTAATTCAAACCTATTATCTGAAGCTAAATAAACTGCAGAAGTATTGTTTGCATCAACTTGTGCGGTTAGCGCAACTGCGACATCTCCAGCACTTCCTGCCATAGCAGTATGCAAATGAGAAGCAGCATAGTTACTTGATAATCCACTGAACGAACCGGAAACAAATAACGAGTCTCCATTTAATTCAAAGATTAAAGCACCGCTTGCACTTGTTTTAGCGACAGGTACTTCCTGAGCTCCTGATAGATTGGTTCTGAATACAACATCTGCCTGAGGAGCTAACTGTCCTCTAAGTTCTCCCGCTGCAAAATTTTCAGAGTGAATATTTACATAGACTCCTCTGGTTTCTAAAGCAGCTACCTGTTCGGTAGTGAGAGTAAATGTGTTATCAGCGGTTGTATATGTACCACCTAATCCATCTGCGTCAACTGTAGCAGTTAATGAAACAGCAACGTCTCCAGCACTTCCTGCCATTGCAGTATGCAAATGAGATGCCTGATATGCGCTGCTAAGTCCTTCAAAAGAACCTTCTACAGTTAGTTCGTTTCCGGTTAAAGTAGCAGTAATGTTTCCGTTAGCTGCGGTAGTTACTGTGGGTACTTCATTACTCCCACTTAGTGTAGTTTCAAACACTGTTGTTGCTTGTGCATGTGCAGTTTGAACTGCCCCAAATACTAACAAGCAAAAAACAGTTACCAATGTTGGTAGCGTTAGTTTTTTCATTTTTCGTAAGTTTAGTTAAAATTATACTTATTCAACATTACGAAAAGAATTTGCGTTCAGATTGCTTCGATATATCTTTTTATTAAAAAAGGAGTTGTGCTATCAAGCTACAACTCCTTATCTCTATCGCTAAATTCTATATTAAATACGAGTACTGTCTGGTTTTGGATTGGTAAAAAAAAGAGAATTTTTTAAAGGACATAAAAAAGCTCTTCCAAATTGATGAAAGAGCTTTACGTAAAATACTTTATCTAACTTTATGTCTATAGAGCACCAAGCATGTACATGTCTCCAGTAGGTTGAGGAGATCCGCCTTCAGGTTCAAGGGTAATTGCAAAGGCACCTTGACTTGCCGACTGGTTCAATTCTTGAATTTTGAAGAAATTATCTCTGGAAGGGTCATTAACTGCAAACACTCCGGCACTAAAAGGTTGGTTGTTTATCACAAACCACAATTGATATTCTTTAGCAGTTGGAACTCTGGGCATATTGGCAACTTGTAACAATGCTTGTCCCTTATCTTTATCCCAAACTACTTTGCCAAATCCGTCGGGATTAACTTCTAATCCATCCATTAAAATTAAGTCAACATCTCTTGATTCTAAAACTGCGAGTAATTCTGATTTTCGTTCAACCTCAGTTTCTAATAAACGGATAGTGGATTCTTTTTGAACAACAATTTCTTTTTGTAGCTGAAGGTCTCCTTCTAAGTTTTGGTTGAAAAAGAATAAACCAAGTGAACTCACTAAAAAGATAACAGCAGCAGCAGCAGAAATTCTGTATCGCGATAAATAGTGAACATTAGCTTCTGATTCTCTTGAGCGAACAGAGGCCCAAGCCATTTCTAATAATTGTTCTTTCACCTTTTCTGATGGTCCTTCATTATAAGCAAGCAAAGCCATTTCTGAAGCAATACTTTGCATATCCTGATAAAGTTGCTGCTGTTCTTCACTAGCATTATCAAGCAGTTTTTTAAACTCTTGTTGCTCTTGCGATGTGATGGAGTTTAATACGTATCCAACACAAAGCTCTTCAAATAGTGTGTTTTCTTGATTGTTCATTATTCGCCTCCCGATAATATGTCTCTAAGTTTCATCATGCCGTCACGCATTCTTGTTTTTACTGTCCCCAAAGGAATGTCATATTCTTCAGAAATCTCAGATTGACTCAATCCATCGAAGTATGAAATTTGAATCACTTTTCGTTGTTTTTCGGAAATTTTCTCTAATGCTTTTCTTACCATCTCAGCTCTATCTGATAAAATGGTATCCTGTAAGGGATTATTCTCTTTAGAAAATAGTGGATAGTAAACATTATCGTCGTCCAAACTTGTAGACTGCTTCTTTTGTTCTTTATAAACTTTAGAACGCAATCGATCTATTCCTTTATTTCTTGTTAACGAAACAATCCATGTGTAGCCTGTTCCTCTATCTGGATCATATTGATCTGCTTTTTCCCAAATATTGCTGAATACATCTTGCAATAAATCTTCTGCTTCTGTTCTCTTTTTAAGGATGGATAAAAGCAGACCGAATAAAAGCCGATTATACTGATCATACAAAAGCGAAAGTGCAACAGGATCTTTCCTGGCTATTCGCTTGAGCAAGTCCTTATCTCTGGCGTTATCCTGATTTAAAAACTTACCTATTGCTGATATTAGAAAAAACAACATACTGTCTTGTTCCTGATAGAGATTACGAGTTGAGTTCCAAACTGGATTGAAACGTTACCTACAAATTAAACTAAAGAATTTGATTTCAAAAGGTTTTGAAAATGATTTTCATCAGTAAAAGGCTTCTCACAATTAAAATCAGAGCAATAGTAAAAAGTGAGCTCATTATTTATGGAATTCATTTCAGAAGTATAACCTGCAATTCTGCTGAGTTCAGAATCGTCCTCAATTTTCAAAAGGGTAACCTTAAAGGGAGAAAAAATTTCTGCAAAACCGGTTCGTTTTTTCTGATCTAATTTTGAGTTACTGACGAGAACAATTTCTTTAGGTTGATTATTTAGATACTGAATTGCTTGTAAGCCATGCGTAATGCTTGAACCCGAACGAATTAGATCAGTAGAAAAATATTCTCCGATAGAGTTGGCGTAATTTTCAAAACTGGTATCGCCGGTCAATCTGCTCAGTTTAATCAAGCTAAGCATTGCCACAGAGTTTGAGGAGGGAATTGCACCATCATAAATTTGTTTTTGTCTGCCTAATAATTCTTCAGAATCTAAATTAGTTAGAAAGAACCCCCCATGGTTTTTATCCCAGAACTTTGAAATAAATTGTCTTGAAATATCAATAGAGCTTTTAAGATATCTTAGATCGAAGGTGGCCTCATAAAGTTCAATCGATGCGCTGAGTAAAAAGGAATAATCATCCGCGAAAGCGGGGATAGCAGTCTCTTCTTCTTTATACCGATGGTAAAGTTCCTCATCTACAAAAAGATTCCTCTCTATAAACCAGAACGCATCTGAAGCAGCAGTTATGAATTTTTCTTCCCCAAAAACATTTCCGGCTTTTGCCAGAGCGGTTATCATTAATGCATTCCAGTCGGTCAGAATTTTATCATCTAAAAGAGGATGAGTTCTTTTTTGCCGGTCTTCAAATAAAATACTACGGAGCCCATTAAATCTTTCTTGGTCTTGTTCTGAAAGAATTGAACTCAAATGAGGAATATTTTTTCCGGTTAATTCTTTGGAAGCTTCATCTTCAAAATTTCCTTGATTTTCAAAGTTAAACTTTGATTTAAAAAATACTGCATCTTGATCGGCTAAAACTTCTTTAATCTGGTTAGATTCCCACACATAAAACTTCCCTTCTTCGCCATCAGAATCTGCATCCTCAGCTGAAAAGAAGCCTCCTTCTTTTGAAGTAAGTTTTAGGAATACATATTCAGCAATTTCATAGACTGTTTGTTTAAATAAAGGATTGCCAGTAACCTGCCAACCTTCGGTATAAGCGATCATTAATAAAGCCTGATCATATAACATTTTTTCAAAATGGGGAAGTAGCCATTTTTCATCTGTTGAGTATCGATGAAAACCCAGCCCAACATGATCCCAAATTCCTCCCAGTCTCATTTTTAAAAGAGTATGTTCAACAACGTCTTTAAAGCGATTTTCTCCAGTTGCGTACCACTTCCGTAGTAAAAAACTAAGATTGTGGGGAGAGGGAAATTTTGGAGCAGTACCGAAGCCTCCGAACTCATCGTCATATCTTTTAGCGAGTTGTTCTGAAGCAAAATCTACAGCTTCCAAACCTGGGAACATTCCCGGTTCGAATTCCAATGATCGATTAAAGCCATCCTGAATGCTTTCTGTGGCTTTAGTTACTTTTTCAGGTTCATATTTCCACATACCCGCAATTCCGGGAATCAATTGTCTTAGTCCGATTCGTTGAAATTTCGCTTCTTTAGGAATATACGTTCCTGCAAAAAAAGGTTTTTTCTCCGGTGTCATTATTATCGTCAAAGGCCAACCACCTTGCCCCGTTACCATTTGGCAAACGGTCATATAGGTACTGTCAATATCAGGGCGTTCTTCTCGATCCACTTTAATATTAATGAAAGTATCGTTCATTAGTTTTGCAATCTCTTCATCTTCAAAACTCTCATGTTCCATAACATGACACCAATGACACGTCGCATAGCCAATAGAAAGAAATATAGGTTTATTCTCTTCTTTTGCTTTTTCAAAAGCTTCATCACCCCAGGGAAACCAATCAACGGGGTTAGTTTTATGTTGAAGAAGATAGGGGCTTTTTTCGTGTTGAAGTCTATTCAAGGATATGAAAATTATAAAATTAGTTTTACCATTTATTTAAAACACGATATAAAATAAGCAGTTCATCGGCTAATTGACATCTGCCTATAACAAACAGAGTTAGTCGTTAATATCTTTTTTGAACCGCTGACTATAATCCACTATAAATCGATCATAATGTGTATTCATTAATGGAGATGTAACTAAAAAATCAGCTGAAGATCTGTTACAAGCAATGGGTATGTTGTACACAATTGCGATTCGCTGTAACGCTTTTACATCAACATCATGAGGTTGAGCCTGAAGCGGATCCCAAAAAAAGATCATCATATCAATTTCATTTTCCACAATGGCTGTTCCAATCTGGAGATCACCACCTAAAGGACCACTTTTAAAAGTATAGACGGGTAGGTTTAATTTTTCGGCAACTAAAGATCCCGTAGTTCCGGTTCCAAATAAATTATGATTTTTCAAAAGATCACTGTTGAATTCGGCCCAATCTAACAAATCCATTTTTCGATGATCATGAGCGATCAGAGCAATGTTTTTCTTTGCTTTCATAGGCAAAGTTGAATCTTTGATTGAAGGGTGATGTTTTTTTGCAGTCATTTTTTAATTTAATATAAAAGAATGACTGCAAACTATTGTAACGGAAACAATAAGTCTATATAACCAATCTTAAGGAAGTTCTTTCCATGCTTATCTGTTTCACCTTAAAGACTTCTTTATCAAATCCCTTTAGTTCTTTTTCACCACTTTTTATAAACAGACTTTTCCTGTTATTTGCCAGATACAGATCAGTGTCTCCGAAATTATAGAAGGGCTCTGAAACAACTATTTCCTTTTCTTCAGCTACATCTACCAATCTTGAAGCAACATTTACGGTAGTACCGAAATAGTCTATTCTGTCATTAAGATTTACTGCGGTGCAATTCCCCAAATGAATTCCGGCTTTAAGCTTAAAAGATTCGCCCATAGCTGTGGATGAAGAAAAAATCTGTTGAATCCTTTCAACAGATTTGAGAGCTGATACCGGCTCTTTGAAGACTGCCATCACTGAATCACCGATGGTTTTAACAATTCCGCCACGTTCCTCGGCTACGATTTGTTGAATTATTTTAAAGTGACTCATAAGTTGACCAATCGCGAATTCGTCACCTTCCTGTAAATACAGGTCAGTTGAATTCATCAAATCAGTAAATAAGATGGTTACATTGGAAGCCTGGACTTTTTCTCCGTCTTTGAGAGTTTCCTGAGCAAAAAGAGTTCTGAAATCATGAGAAGAAGTCACTTCAGTAGCATAGATTGCTTCTTGCCGCCAGTTTTCTCTTTCAATATAGCATACTATTTCATGATCTGATTCATTTACAATGGTCAGGTTTGGCTCAATGGATACAGTAGCTTCTTGTT
This sequence comes from Balneola sp., assembly GCA_965216175.1. GTDB lineage: Bacteria > Bacteroidota > Rhodothermia > Balneolales > Balneolaceae > Balneola. The sequence goes on along the minus strand of OZ244140.1, from coordinate 2,390,776 downwards.
CATCAAAATCTTCATTTGTTATAAAAATAGTAGCAGTGTCGCCAACATCTTTTCTGAGATGTAATCTTAAAAAACCATCATTTGCTGAAGTTTTGAAAAGATATGTTCCTTCTTCTAAACTTACGTTAAGATATTTTTCTTGGCCTGGTTTTAAATAATGCTGGGTAACTCTTTGGGGAGTATTTTGGGGACCACCATAACAATATACATTGTTAGAGATTTTCCGGATCAATGGATTTGGATTAAAAACCAAATGCAGATTTTCATTAAAATCTATGGAGTAATTACAGTCACATTCTTCACAATGAAGATCGGAGTGAATGTCTCTCATTCTCCGAAAACTTTGGCGGGTATTTTTACAACTGGGGCAAAAAACATCCCATCTAAAATCAAGTAAGCCAAGTTTTGCCGCATTAAGAAATACGTTAAGAACAGAGTATTTTTTTTCGCCCCAATATTCTGCAAGTCTGTAAGGATGAATCGTTTTAAGGTCTTCGTCTTCAGCATGAGTCAAATACCTAATCAAATGTTTGATGATTCTCTGGCGACGAGTTTTTTCTAGTAGAGAGGACTCAATTTCAGAAATTCGTTGAGTTGCACCACGGATCAATTTTGCAGAGGGTGTATTTTCATATGGCAGTGTTTGTTGAAATGCAGAATAATCGCAGTCGGCTACAAATTTGGTTATTCTTCTTTTTATGACCCTTTCGATATACTGATTAAGCAAATACCTATAGAATTTTCGATTGGTAGATATTTCAAGTTCAATCGTAAGTTTGGTTCCTGAAGCAGTTGGAATTAGATTAACAAAAAAGCTTAAAGTATTTAATACACTAGCTTTATATTTGCGGGTTGTCCCAAATTTGTAAGGTTTTTCCCAAGTAAAAGGATCTTCTATCCATGCCGCATTTGCGCTTATTTTGGCAGAGGTAAGTTCTAAAAAACCTTTGGTGTTGTCTCTTGAGAATGGTTCTTTCTTAACAGAGAACTGTCCTGCTTTTTTTAGAAACTTGTTTGTATCAGAAATAAAGGGCCATAACTGGGTCGGACTTGCTTTTAAATTATAAGTCCAATTAAAGCTATGTTCATAAACATGTTGCATAAATATTATTCAATTCGAACATACTTTAATGTTCGATAATTACTGTGCGAAATCTTATCTTTAAATACCAATTTGAAGAGAGTTTTTCAAAGAGGTTGTTACAAAAAACATAATTTCACAAACAAATATAATGGCAATAGAAAGAACATTGACGATTCTTAAACCTGATTGTGTTCGTAAAGAACTTATCGGCGAAGTAACCCAAAGAATTCAACAAGCAGGATTTAAAATTTTAGCGATGAAAATGACAAGGTTAACAGCTGATACTGCAGGGGGCTTTTACGCAGTACATAAGGAAAGACCTTTTTATGGTGAACTTTGTGAATTCATGAGCAGTGGAGCTTGTGTTCCAATGATTCTTGAGAAAGAAAATGCAGTAGTTGACTTTAGAACATTGATCGGTGCTACTAATCCTGAAGAAGCAGACAAAGGTACAATTCGTGCTGATTTTGCAGATAGCCTTGGTGAGAATATCATCCATGGTTCAGACTCGGTAGAGAACGGAAAAATTGAAGCAGCCTACTTTTTTTCTGAATCAGATGTGGTAGCTAACATAGCTTAAACGCGCTAGATATTTAAAAAGCAGACTTATTTGTCTGCTTTTTTATATAAAATTTCAGGTTCTTTTCCTGGCCCATTCATAACAAATTAAAGCGGCAGAAACAGACGCATTCAGGGACTCTACATTATTTACCATTGGTATGTTCAATGTGTTAGATGCCCGTTTCAAAGTATTTGCACTAATGCCGTCACCCTCATTTCCAATTAGAAAAGCTGTAGGCTTACTGAATTCTGTTTCCCAGTAACTAGATCCCGAACCTCCTTCTAAAGCATAAACCTCAAACCCCGCTAATTCAAGATCCTTAAGTCCTTGATTGATATCATGTACTCTTATAATCGGTATTCTACCTGCTGTACCAGATGATGTTTTGAAGACGGTTGCATTAACAGGAGATTGCCTTTGAGTTGGCACAACTACAGCAGATATCCCTGAAGCAGCAGCAGTTCTGAGAATAGCTCCAAAATTATGAGGGTCTTCAATTCCGTCTAAAAAAATAACAGCTGGATTCGACGTTAAATCAAGTTCAGCAACCCATTCAAAGAAATCGGTATATTTTATTTGACTTAATAATGCAACAATTCCCTGATCATTCACTCTTCCAACTAAGTTCTGTATTTTTATTTGAGGAACTTTAGAAACTGCAATTGAGTTTTTTGAAATTAAATTTGATAGTCCCTCTATCGAGTTAAGTTGTAAAGAGTTTTTAAGAAAGACTTTTTCAACTTCGTTAGGGCGGTTGGTTAGCGCTTCTAGAATTGGGTTGCGTCCGTATATAAAAATATTTTCTGATTTACTCATTTTAATTTAAATGTGATCTCTGATTTTATTAGATTCAAACAATAAGAGTGGTTAGTAAAAGGTAAGGACATGAATAAAGAACACAAAGAGAATAATTCTTTGGCTAACAAAGAACTAGAACCTGGGTTGAATATACGTTCTGTAAGTTCGTATAAGGTATCGCCTTCAAATGTAAAGTTTGGGTCAATTGGTGCGTTTAAGTTATTGTCAGCAACGGTGCAAGTAATTTTAGGCACAGCAGTTATCATACTTTCTGCTATTGAACTCATTAACCCTTCGTGGTTGGCAACAGTGATAAGTATTCTTGGAAGTATATCCGTTATATCCGGATTGTTTGCAGGATATAATCTTTTTTCGCGCCGGGAGAATTTTAATTTTCTTATAAACAGAGCCATTAAAAGAGTTATTACTTTTCAGAATTAAATATTCAATAGCTTTCAATTGTTATCTTAGGAGCTAATTTTTACCAATTACTAAGTAATGAATATTTATCTCATTCAATTCAGTGTTTTATTTACACAGAGAAGTAGTACACTTTATGTATCTATGTACAAGATGTTGACTCAAAACAGATAAAATTCACATAAAAAATTTAATGATGGATTTTAGCAAAAATTGTTATGTGATAGCACATAGAGGAGCAAGTGCATATTATCCGGAGAATACTATGTCGGCGTTTAAAGGGGCATTAGAGCTGAAAGCCGATATGATTGAGTTAGATGTACTTCTGACAAAGGATAGGATTCCAATAGTATTTCATGATGAAAAGCTTAATAAAAAAACGAATGGAAAGGGGCTCACACAAGATTTTACGCTTACTGAATTACAAGAATTAGATGCTGGTTCTTGGTTTGATAAAAAGTTTAAGGAAGAAAAGATTCCGACACTTCTGGAAGTATTAGAATTTAGCAAAGGTAAAATTCTGGTAAATATTGAAATAAAAACAGAAGCTGTCTCAGATATTGAAAAAGGTGGAGTTGTACAGATTATAATAGAGATGTTGAAAGATCTTGAAATGGAAGAACAAGTTATCCTTTCAAGCTTTGATTACAGAGCAATTGAAAGAGTGAATAAATATTCTAAAGATATCAAAACAGCACTTTTATACGAAAAAAAGCAATCTTCAAATAAAACGCCGGCAACACTTATTGAAGAATATGAAGTAGATGCTTTTAATTGTAGTAAAAAACAGCTCTCGGAAAAATGGATAAGTGAGTTAAATAATTCGAGAATTCCATATTTTATTTATACTGTAAATAAAAAAGAAGAGATGCTGTCTTTAATTAAGCATGGAGCAAAGGGTATTTTCTCAGACAAACCTGATGTTCTTAAACGGGTTGCAGATGAATTTTTCCGAAAAGAATTGATGTAATCTATAATTAGTTTCAAAGTCACGTTGAATAGCGTTCATTAGAATACTATCTTTTCCATCCATCAACCTCACTCAATCTTCGCATGTCAACTAAGTATATTTTTGTTACCGGAGGTGTTACATCGTCTCTGGGTAAAGGAATAATTTGTGCATCACTAGGAAGACTTCTCGTCGCACAAGGTTTAAAAGTAACTGTCCAAAAACTGGATCCATATATCAATGTAGATCCGGGGACAATGAATCCGTATGAGCATGGCGAGGTTTATGTAACTGATGACGGAGCTGAAACAGATTTAGATCTGGGGCATTATGAACGGTTTTTAGATATTGAGACCTCTCAGTCTAATAATGTAACTACAGGGCGTATTTACTATGATGTGATTACAAAAGAACGACAAGGAGCTTACTTAGGAAAAACAGTTCAGGTAATTCCACATATTACGGATGAAATTCAGTCTCATGTTCTTGAATTGGGCAAGTCAGGAAAATATGATGTTGTAATAGTGGAAATAGGAGGAACAGTCGGTGACATTGAAAGTTTGCCATATATCGAAGCTGTTCGTCAACTTAAATACAATGTTGGAAGAAAGAATACACTTTCAATTCACTTAACTTTAGTCCCGTATTTAGCTGCAGCTGGAGAGCTAAAAACTAAGCCTACCCAACATTCAGTAAAAACCCTTTCTGAAAGTGGCTTACAACCTGACATCATTGTTTGCAGATCAGAACACACCCTTGACAATTCGATAAGAAGTAAGGTAGCTCGATTTTGCAATGTTGATCTCGAAGATGTAATAGCTTCTTTGGATGCAAAAAGTATTTATGAAGTTCCTCTATTGATGAAAGAAGAAGGACTTGATAAAAGAGTAATCGAAAAACTTCAATTAGAAACCACAGATTACAATTTAGATAATTGGATAGGATTTGTGGAAGCTGTTTGCGCACCTTCAGGCACCATTGAGATTGCGTTGGTGGGTAAATATGTGGAACACCATGATTCCTATAAGTCCATTGTGGAAGCTTTTATACATGGAGGAGCTGTTAACGATTGCAAAGTAAATGTAAGATGGGTACAATCTGATGATCTGACTAAAGAAAATATAGCATCGAAACTTGAAGGAGTTTCGGGGGTATTAGTAGCTCCGGGATTCGGAGGCAGAGGAATAGATGGAAAATTAGTAGCTGTTGAATATGCCAGAACACAAGGAGTTCCTTTTTTTGGAATTTGTTTAGGAATGCAATGTGCGGTTATTGAATATGCCCAAAATGTATGTGGCTGGGATGATGCTAACAGTGCAGAGTTTGAGGAAAATTGTGAATACCCAATAATCGATATTATGCACGATCAAAAAGATATCGAGAATATGGGCGGGACCATGAGATTAGGAAAATACGCTTGTAAATTGAATAAAGGGTCTAAGGCTTATAACGCGTATGGAGAAGAGTCGGTATTTGAGCGTCACAGACATCGGTACGAAGTAAATAATAATTTGAGATATAAGCTTGTTGAAGGCGGCCTTTCATTAGTGGGTATGAATCCTGAACGAGATTTAGTTGAGATCGTTGAAATCCCTGATCATCCATGGTTTGTGGGAGTTCAGTTTCATCCGGAATTGAAGAGCACCGTTAATAACCCACATCCGCTTTTTGTTGATTTTGTAAAAGCCAGTTTAAAATATTCGAAGTCGAATAACCTTTATCGATCTCTAAAAGCACCCAAGAAAAAAATAGCCAAATAATTGACGGATTACGAGAACAAGATAAGAGTTAGAGCTTGTGGTTTGCTGATTGAAAACCAGAAAATTCTTTTGGCTGAATTACTCTCTCCAATTTCTAAAGAAATGATCTGGATACCTCCCGGTGGTGGAATTAAATTTGGAGAGAAACTTCGTGGAACTGTTAAAAGAGAGTTTTTTGAAGAGACTTCATTAACTGTTCAAGTGAAAGAATTGCTACATTTAGAAGAACTTATTTTAGATAACTTTCATGTAGTAGAATTTTATTATCGAGTAGAGAAAATATCAGGTGAATTAGCTTTAGGAGGGGATCCTGAATACACAAAAGAAGAGCAAATTCTAAAAAGCTTAGCATTCAAATCTAAAGAGGAGATAAAAGAACTTAAGGTTACTCCGGATTACATAAAAAATGAGTTTTGGGAAAAAATAGAATCAGAGTAATATTTCTGGATAGGAATGCTAAATTAAAAAGGCCTGTGGCAGGGAAACGAAATAAGTTTTAATTTAATTGAAAAGAGACGCCCTTGAGTTGTTTGATTAATACATTGCACTGGAAATCAAACCAAACATTAACCCTTAGCTACTTCAGCTCCTAATTTTATTCAAACCTATTATCCCGCATCGGTTGGTTACGAACTGTCGGGTATCGTATCTATTACATTATGCAAAATGCTATAAATATATTGTTGACACTTCAAATACTGATCTTGCTGGGATTAGCACCTACTCAGGCTCAAAACAATATCACGGGCACTGATCCTAGTCTACTGGCGAGACTTGCCCCAGATCAAGAGCAGATCTGCACCTTTGAACCAACATTTAGGGATGTTTTCTACTACAAAGGTGTAGATGCTTTTCTTAAAAAAAGTGATTCCCGTGCAAAGGTGGCTTCAATTCAGGTTGACTATGTTGGGAATTGGCCTCAGCAAGCCCGTAGCGCATTTGAGTACGCAATGTCTATCTGGGAATTTCATATTGATTCAGCAATACCAATAAAAATTGAAGCAAACTGGACGGCTTTGGAGGGCAATACCCTAGGCAGTGCAGGCCCCACTCTTATTTACCCAATAAACGATGTCTGGTACCCAATTGCGCAGGCAAGTGCAATTGAACGTGAAGATCTTCTTTCCGGAAACCAATTTGGTGTTGAGCATGATATTGTGGTGAATATGAATTCAGCTTTCAGATCGTGGTATTTTGAAACGGATGCAAATACGCCTAGTGGATTGATAGATTTTGTGACTGTAGTCATCCATGAGATTGGCCACGGTCTCGGATTCACCGGTTCTATGAGTGGTGATCCTGATAATCAGGTCGCAGAGTGGGGCCTGGGTGATGATCCTGTTATTCCTTTTGTTTACGATACATTTATTGAAGATGGATTTAGTCAATCTGTACTAAATGAAAATATCTACCCTAACCCATCCAATGCACTCTATAATGCTGTAACAGGAAACAGCAGTGGTTTGTTTTTTATTGGTAATCAGGCTAATGAAGCCTATGAGGATCTTCCGGTACCTATTTATGCACCGCAGTCCTGGCAAGGTGGCTCCAGTTTCTCACATCTGGACCTTGCTACTTTTACAAATACTGAAAATGCACTGATGCGCCCTCAGATCGATAATGCCTTTGCCATACACTCACCGGGACCCGTAATGTGCGGAATCTTTGCAGATACGGGCTGGCCGCTCGGTGGTGGTTGTTTTGCGCTGCTGGGTGAGCAGTCCATTGTTCAAGTGGATGATTCTGAGATTGACTTTGGAGTGACTAATGTCAAAAATCGGTTTGATACTACCATTGTGATAACTAATGATATTAGTTCAGAAAACGTACTAGTAGGTCGGGTTGAGTTATTTTCAGCAACCGGATCCTTTTCATTGAACAGCAGCTCAATATTTTTGAATATTGAACCGGGGCAAAGTCAGGAGATCCTAGTGAGATATCTTCCCAGGTTTGCTCAGAACAATTCAGGTGAAATCCGGATTGCCCATAATGGGGTTAATGTTCCAAGTCCTATTGTGATCCCGTTGAACGGCGATGCATTAGAAGAGAACAGAACCGTTGAACTGGAACAAAACTATCCAAATCCATTCAACGCCTCCACGAATATATCATACAAGCTACCTCAGAATTCGAGGGTTAAACTCGAGATTTTTGATATGCTCGGCAAACTGGTTGAAACTGTTTTTGACGGTGAACAAAGTCGCGGGCGGCATGTGCAGCGCGTTCAGGCAGATGATTGGTCGAGTGGTGTGTACATTTACCGCATAATAGTTGAGGGCGGAGTAGAAACAGGTAAATTAATGTTGGTAAAATAGATAGCAGAGTGCTGTGGTTGGGCTTACTAAATGCCTGATGTGCCTTTAACATTTCAGACTTGGAATATAGATTTCTTTTCGCATTACTAGTTGAGGCTGATTCACTCATCCTAGTAGAATTATTTTCACCTATAAAGAATAAATATATTTGGACACCACCGGGTGGAGGGTTTGAGTTCGAAGAAAGTTTAGAAATAACCGTAGAGAGAGAATTTCAAAAAGAGACAGGGATCGAGGTTTAACCGAAAAAATTAATCCACATAAATGAATTAATTACTCAAAATTTTCATGCAGGCGAGTTTTTTTATAGAGTTGAGAAAGTTTCCGGTGAGTTAAAATTAGGAAGCGATCCGGAGCGTAAAACTACTAATCAAATTATCAGAAACGTTGCTTTTTTCAGTAAGAATGAAATATAAAAACTTGATGTAGCACCTGCATATATAAAGGAAAGTTTTTAGCAGGATATTCTAAATTAGACTTATTATGAAATGGGTAATGTAAAATAGAAACTGCTTCCTTTTCCAAATTCACTTTCAATCCAGATCTTTCCATTATTTCGCTCAACAAATTCCTTACAAAGCATTAAACCTAAACCGGTACCGGCTTCATTTCTAGTACCTGAAGTAGAGTAGAAAGAATTTGTAAATAATAGATCGATTTTATTTTTAGGAATGCCCATTCCGGTATCTTTTACTTCAATTTTTAGCATATCATCAGTCGCAGAAGTAGCAATTGTAACAGAATCTTCTTTGTCACTATACTTTAAAGCGTTTGAAAGAAGGTTCAGAACTACAAGATCTATCATATTTTTATCGGCATACACCATTTCTGATTTATTATCATCATAGGAAATAGAGATATCTTTTTCTTTAAATCTTTTATTCAGCAGTTCGATGTTGGTTCTAAATACATCATTAATATCAAATTTTACAGGAAGTACTTTGTATCCCTCCATTTGACTCTTTGCCCAATTAAGTAAGTTATTTAATAAAGTAGAAGTGTGTTTGAATTGCGAAGCGAGATCTGGGATTAGTTTTTCAAGCTCTTTCGGGTCCGCTGCCTTCATTTCCAATAAAGTAACCAATCCATAAAGAGAGGTTAAGGGATTTCTTAGATCATGGGCAATGATTGAAAACAACTGATTTTTTATTTTATTTGTTTCTTCAAGATCTTGATTTAGCTTTTCAAGCCTGAAGTTTGCGCGGTCTTTATCTTTTTTGCTTTTATATACTATAAATATAAAAATGAGGCTCAATGCAAAAAAAGAAGACATCCCTCCGGTAATTAATCGTTGTCTTTTAAGGCGTGTGCTCTGTTCTGTTTTTAACACTTCTTCACGACGCTCGAATTCATATTCCGCTTCCATTACCTGAATTTCTTGATTTCTCTGGCTAAGGTTAAGGCTATCTTTCAGGGATAAGTTTTTCTGCGAATATTCATAAGCCTTTTTGTAGTCCCTTTCTTTTTCGTAAATATTTGAGAGTAAATTAACAACCTGATTAAGCTCAAGAAGGGTGTGAGTTTTATCACCGATAGATTCCGATTTCAGCGCCATTTCTTTTGCTTTGTCGTTATTACCTAATAAGAAATAAACCTCAGCAATACCATTCAGGGGATTCATAGTTTGAGCTTCATTCTCAAGTTCAGAATAATATTTTAATGATTTATCATAGTATATGAGGGCTTTTTCGAAGGACTCTTTTTCAGTATAAAGGTTTCCAAGTTTATAACTGGAAATCGCTTTTCCTCTGGTCTCAATCGCGCTATTATCCAATTCCAATACACTTAAAAAGTGATTTTCAGCCGTTTCATAATCTTCTAATCCCAAATAAATAAACCCCAGATTTACTTTAAGAGTAACATTTAAAGGATCATCTTTATTTGATGCTTTCATATTGCTAAACACCTCTAAAGCATCTTCAAAATTACCAATCCTTATATAATAAGCTCCAAGGTTATTTGAGATCGTGGTTAATTTTTCAAGATTACCAAGTTCAGAAAATATCTTTCGGGCTCTTAGATAATGCTCAATTCCGGCTGTGTAAAGCCCCAATGAACCGTAGCAATTGCCCGTTGCCAGAAGCAAGTTTGCAAAATGATAAGAAAGGGTATTTGTCTCGATCTTTGAATAAGGGAGAGCTTTTTCGATTCCTTGAGCATAAGCTCCCCGTACAAAATCAGCATTTATTAAGCTGGTTGTTGCAGCTAACTTTCCATCAAGGAAATCTAAAGAGTCAGATATGGCTCCTAGTTGGTTTGCGTAATATACAGAACTGTCTATATTTACATTGTGATAGTACTCTACAATTTGAATGAGTGTATTCGCAAGTTTAAGACCTTTCTGTAATCGGTGTTCTATTTTTAAGCTATCAAGATTATCATTGATCATAATCTCTCCACGGGCGTTTTGAAACGCGATAAAAAGAAAACAAATGGAGAGTAATGATTTCATGATTTATATAACTAAATTTCAATAAAGCAAAGCTTGTAAAAGCTTCGCTTCTTATTTAAGGAATCGCTTTTCAATTAGTATATTGCCAAAAACATTTTAATATAGATTATATGAAGTTTATAAACATTCTGCTATTAAGTTTAACAATTCTTGTAACCGCTTGTAGCTCAGCCAACGATACTACTGTTTTTGAAAATATAAATGGATATTCCATTATCGGCGATGAGTTAATAGAATTTAAATCTGTAGCTATTCGCGACGGCAAGTTTCTGGAAGTAAGTAAATCAACGCTTGAAGAGAAATACCCTAATGCAACAATTATGGATGGGAATGGGAAAACAATGTTGCCTGGTTTAATTGATGCTCATGGCCATGTAATGGGTTTAGGCTTTCAGCAATTGAATGTAGATTTAATGGGAATAAATACTTTAGAAGCTACATTAGACACACTTAAAAAATATGCAGAAGCCAACCCTGACCTTGAATGGATTCAGGGAAGAGGATGGAATCAAACTCTTTGGGCAGAAAATGAATTTCCGACTGCAGCAGATATTGACAAAGTAGTTTCAGGTCGCCCTGTTTGGTTAAGCAGAGTTGATGGACATGCCGGATGGGGTAATTCAATGGCATTGAGAATGGCGGGTGTGAGTAAAGACACTCCGGATCCACAAGGCGGAAAAATTATAAGAGATGGTAGCGGAAAAGCTACGGGCGTTTTTATTGATGCAGCTCAGGGTTATGTAGAATCCGAAATCCCCGCACCAACTGAAAAGGAGCAAAGACTCGCCTTAGAAAAAGCATATGAACAAATGGCAAAAATGGGAATTACGTCTGTTCATGATGCCGGTGTAAGCGTTGCCGCATGGGATTTGTACAAAGAATTTGCTGATCAAGGAGACGCTAAAACAAGAATTTATGGAATGATTTCAGGATCAGGAAACACATTTGATGAATTGTCAAAAAATGGACCTGTCAATTCTTATGCGGATGATATGCTCGCATTGAGAAGTGTAAAATTATACTCTGATGGAGCCTTGGGAAGCAGAGGAGCTGCTATGCTTCGGCCATATTCTGATGATCCGGGAAATGTTGGACTTTTGTTTATGGAACAGGAAGAAATGGATGCAGCGGTTTCTAAAGTAGTTGGTAAAGGATATCAAGCAAATATCCATGCAATTGGAGACGCAGGAAACCGACAAGTACTGGATGCACTAGAGAAAGCTCAGAACGAGCATGAAGCAAAAGAATTAAGAAACAGAGTGGAGCATGCTCAAATAGTTGCTTTAGATGATATTCCAAGATTTAAAGAACTAGATATTATTGCTTCTATGCAACCTACACACGCTACAAGCGATAAAAATATGGCCGAAGACAGAGTTGGTCCTCAGAGAATTAAAGGTGGTTATGCCTGGAAAACATTTTTAGAACAAGGAACCGTTGTTGCAGCTGGTTCAGATTTCCCTGTAGAGCATTCAAATCCATTTTTCGGATTATACTCTGCAGTTACCAGAATGGATCATGATGGAAATCCTGATGGAGGTTGGTATCCAAATGAAGCATTAACCAGAGAAGAAGCATTAAGAGCGTTTACTTTAGATGCCGCCTATGCAGCACATCAGGAAGAAGTTCTTGGTACTATTGAATCAGGTAAATGGGCAGATTTTATTCTCATAGATACCGATTATTTTGAAACCTCAGCAAGTGAGATTTGGCAAATTGAGGTGCTGGAGACATGGGTTGGCGGTAAGAAAGTGTATGATTCAGAGGAGTAATATTAAGAGAGTATAAATATCTTACCACGTAATTTTTTCAATACTAAAAAGGACCGCTTTGTACAAAGCGGTCCTTTTTGATTTAATGTGTTGTTTTTCTTGATTATCCGCTTGGGGGGTATTTTGAACAATGCTTTGATCATCGCAGGCTATAAAAAAGCCAATTGCAATAAGCCATGCTATCTTGAGGTATACTTTAAATTGAGATATCTAATCTCCTAAGTTTAATTAAAATTATTACATGGGTATTAGCCTCATGTACAAACAACAGAAGATAAAAAGGGAATTGTTACATTATGAATGTATTGTTTAATAATGTTTTACATTTTAACTATTTAATTATATTACTTATATGTTTTTTACTATCGAGTTGCTCAACAAAACAGCAAGAGACTAGTTTAGACTTAAGCGGAAATTTTGAACAAGAGGTACTTTCTGAGCGAGCCTTGTACAAACTAGAATCAAATGGGACTTCTCTTTTTGCAGGAACCGATTCCGGATTTTATCAGTTAAATTTGGGTTCCGAAACAAGTATGCGTGCTATTTTTTACGACTCAGCAACAGTTCGAACCTTTTCTATTTTAGATGAAAACAGTTGGCTATTAGCAGCTGATTTTGAAAACCAGGATTTAGATAATCTATATAAGACAGATGATGCAGGTACTAACTGGCAACCTTACAGAAATGGCTATGGTGGAAATAATGACTGGACGCCTACAACTATGGATGCATCTATTGAAGGAAGTGATACTCTGATAGCAGCAAGAACTTCTCCTTTTGGGACCGTTGGTTTAAGTAGAGACGGGGGAAGAAGCTGGGACTCCTCATGGGAAAGTTGGGATAATCCAACTCTTGCGACAAGTTCCTTTGTAAATATTGAACAAAATGATCCTGAAATTATTATCGCTGGAGGTAGTACTGCAATATTCACTCCTATATTTTTGATCAGTTATGACAGAGGAGAAAATTGGGATATTCATTCTATAATTGAGAATTCAGAAGCTACAGTGATGGATGGAATAGTAAATATAGAATCAAAAGATGAAGTTATCGTAGGTGCAAATCTTGCTGCTATTCTTAAATCAGAAAACAGAGGCGAGTCTTGGGAAACCATACAATCCGGAAATATTATTAACTCTTTCACCCGTAGCTCACGCGATGGGAATATAATTTATGCTTCTGGCATCATCCAAAATGGAAAAGAAGTGCTGTACTTTGGTACAAACAAGGGGTTGTATTCTTTCACACTAGAGAATTAGGAATAGAAATTTTAACAAAGCTAACCCGACTAGATTCATTTTAAAGCCTTTGTGAAAGCAAGGGCTTTTTCTATTTAATGAGTGTAATTTTGCCAGATCGGATTTCAGAACCAGATTGAATACGAATAATATAAACACCGCTCGCCTGATCAGATAAATCTAGTTTAAAATTTTGAACGCCTGCCTGTCTTAATCCTAAATCATAGTTCGTAACTTGTTGCCCAAGAATGTTGAATACATTGAGGGTAATTTTCTTTGCTGAATTCAATTCAAAAGAAATAGTGGTAGTAGGGTTAAACGGATTCGGATAGCTAGCTAGGAGCTTAAAATTATTGGGAATCTGAGTTGCTTCAAGCTCATTATCGATTGTAATTGGAGGATTTAAAGGATGGGTATTAGCGAATAAACCCGCTTTCCCTGTTCCTAAGTATATAATACCGTTAGTTCCAATTTCTGCAGATTCAATATAAATTGGATACATTTCTTCATTCACTCCCCAATCTAACCCTCCGTTTTCGGTAAGATATACTCTTCCAACTGTAGTGAGTACGTATAATTTTTCGGAATTTTCGTCAAAAAGGATTTCACGAATAATACCATCTGGTAAGTAATCAGAGGGACTAAGAATTTCTATCCAAGTTTCACCAAAGTCGGTGCTTTTATGAATTCCTCCCGCAGCACTATATAAAGTTCCATTTTCTGTTACTAATGAAACTGGCTTACTTAGTGTATCAGATGATTGTGTTTCAATAGAATATTTTAAACTGGTAGCTCCACTAACAAACAATAAAGAATCAGCAAAAGTTGATAAACCATAAAAAGTTCTTGGTGAATCTTCCAAAATTGAAATCCAAGAATCTCCTTTATTATTAGATTGATAGACTCTTTGAGTTGAGAAAGTGAATATTTTACTTGTAGTTGCAACGATATCTAATAAAGCTTCACTGGGCTCTGTTACTTGAGTATCAGTACATTGCTGAGTAGCAAAAGAACATTTATAAAAAAGACGGGTTTCTATGGCATAAATGGAATCTTTAAGATGAGGGATTACCCTTCTTAAATCTACCGAGATACTTGTTGTATCCCATCGTTCTTCAGTAGTAAAATAGCGGTAAACTTCACGTAAAGAATTAACCAATAACGTATCGTTTTGAGTGGCTAAGCTTTGAATAGTTGAATTGGGTACACCATCCAGTTCACAAGAACTATTTTCTAAACTACAACGATAAAGCCCTTTATTTGTACCTAAGAAAAGTTCGTTGTTATGAGCGTTTATAACTCGTATTTTTTGGGGAGTAAGTTCGGGGAATATCGGTTGTGCATTCGTGAGACTTTGATCAAGAACGAAGATTCCTATATTTGTTGCAATAAGTATTTGATTATTATAAGTAAATAGCGAAAGTATAGAAGTTGAATCTACGTTGCTAACTAAGCTCCATTCTTCTTCAATACCAGTTGAAGTATATAATCCTTGGTTAGAACCAAAAAAATACTTGTCTTGTTGGTTAGTCATAGAAAAAATACGAAGAGAGTCTGGTCCATTTGGAACCCATGAATCTCCCATATCTACTGAGTATTTAGCGCCGTCATAATTTCCAGACCAAAGAGTGTCTTCTTTTTCAAATAAACTATAGCTAACAAAAGAGGGTGCAACATTTGCAAAGCTATCTGTTTGATTACTCAGTTTAAAAATTCCACCAGCACCAGATATAAGCATATCTTTAGATGGTAGTAATTCGATGTCAGCTACTGTACCTGAAAATTCAATTCCAGAACGAAATTCATTCCATGTTTTTCCATAATCAGTTGAAGTATAAAAATGACTATAGGTTTGATTATCTCCAAATGATATAAAGCCGTTACCGCCGACATAATATCTTCCTTCCATGTCTACTTGAAAGCTTAATGCACCCTCTATTCCTTGTCTAAAAGCTCCAACACCTTCCACAATTTCAGAATACAACCATTGATCCGAATTCACTTCTTTTTTGAAAAATCCATTCGGCCAAGAAACCACATAAATTGTATCATTTTTAATAACAATATCTCTAATATCCGACTCTAAAGGACCATTCAAAGACTGCCATGTTTGGGCTAAAGTATTTTGAGATCCAAATAAAAATACAGGGATTAAAAGCAGAAATATTTGAAGAAATAATTTTACTTGCATCTTATATATATATATATACTTAGGTTAGTTGTACAATACTTAAACTAAAGAGGAAATTCAAATGAAAAAATTATGTTTTACTATAATCAGTGTACTGTGTGTTTCGTTTCAAGTATCTGCTCAAGAAAGTACTTTAACAAAGATAGAAGGACCAGGTATTCACACTTCGGATGATGTATACGTAAACGAACAAGGAGAGTATTTTGCCAAAATCTTTTACGTAGCATTTCAACAACATATAACTGAAAATATCAACCAGTCAAGAAATATAAAGAGTAGAAATATTCAAGAAAAGTTTTCAGAACTTAAAGTATTGTTTTCAGAACTAGAAACTCATAATGGTTTACAAAAATTGGAGCGGGTTTATCCTGAAGCTACTCTGAATGACACTGTAAGATATAGTAAAAAAGGGAAGAGGGTAATTGTAAATGACTTAACAAAAAAATATAGATTGGTATTTAATGATTTGCAATCATATCAATATATAAAAAATAAGCTTAAATATTTGAATATTCGTTACATAGAACCCCCTGAAATTGTACAGAGTACTAGTAATTTCCCAAATGATCCATACTATGATCTGCAATGGAGTCTAAAATTAATGAAAGCTGATAAAGTTTTCGATATTACAAATGGAAGTACAGATATTATTCTAGGAATTAATGATCAATGGACAAACAATAGCGCTGGAGGAGTACACGAAGAACTAGATGGAAAAATACTTGCTGCCCAAAATGACCGAAAATATGTTAGCCCTAATTATTCACATGGTCCGAGAATTGCAGCCATCGCTGCGGCAAAAACTGATAATGGCGAAGGCGTAGCTAGCTTAGGTGGTAATTTTAATATTGTAACATCTTATTTTGGTAACTCAGGTTTGGAATATATGAGAGATTTGGCAATCAATCTAAGACCAGATGTTATTAATATGAGTTGGTGTGGACCAAATTACACTTCTAGAAGAGATTTAATCGAGGAATTATTGGAGCTTGACATAGTTTTAGTAAGTGCAACTGCGAATACAACAACGGTTAATTATGCAGCTTGTGGTCAATCTTCTCCAAACCAAATTTTTGTACCATATCCAGCTTCATATAATTTCCCAGATTCTGCTTATCAAGTCATTGCTGTTACTGCTACACAAATTACCGATGATGATGGCTCATTAGATGTAACACAGTCCATAGATCCTTTTCAATATGAAGAGCGTTTTAGATTTCAGTTTTATGGGACTCAAAATGAATGGTTTTATAACCACGGGTTAAGTAATGATCCTATTTCTAGTCCAAAAAATGCATTTACAGATGTAGCTGCCCCAAGCGCAAGAATGTTTAGAGCTAGAGGAGCATATTTAACAAATGATTATGGTTTAACTTGGGGAGCAACTTCTGAAGCTGCTCCTTTAGTCACTTCATTGGTAGGGATTTTGTTATCAGTTAATCCAAATTTGGGGGTAAGTGATATTTATGACATTATTACATCTTCTACAGATTACGACAATATAGTAGTCCCTCCGGGCTCATCTACTTTTAACCATCCTGATGGAGTAAGAAAGTACAATAAATATATAGGGTATGGTCGAATTAATGCTTACAAGGCAGTACTAAGAGCGCTACCGGAAATAACGAATTATACAATTGCCACTAATACCACAATTAATGAATCAAAGCTTATATCTGGAAATTTGGTTGTTAACTCGGGCGCAAAGTTAACCTTAGGTTCTGGTGTTACTTTATTGATGGATCAAGGAAGCTCAATTAGTGTGAATGGAGAGATTGATATCAATGATGTAAAGTTCGTGACTTTAGATGATGACACATGGAGCGGTATTACTTTTAACTCAGGCTCAGAGGGTGACATACGGAATAGCGTAATTCAAAATGTTCATAAGTACGGAGGCGGGGGAATAAATATATATAGTACTAATAATCATATCGAAATATATAACAATACAATTTCAAATTTTACTGGTTATGCACATGGAATTTATATAAGCAATTCAAATGATGTATTTATATATGACAATACTATCGAGGATGTAACTGGTTCTGGAATTAGTACTTATAACTCATATGTAAATATTTTCGATAACTTTATAAAAGGTTTTAGTGACACGGGAATAAAAGCAGGTAGTTACAGTACAGTAGTTTTAAGTGCTTCATCTTATCCAAACTATACAGGTGAGAACAGTATAATAGGTGGAAAATATGGATTTCAATCAGGCTATCAAGCAACTATAAATGCCGGAAATAGTAATTATGCTGATGACAATAGAATACTAAATCAAAATGCAAGTGGATGGAAACACGTGTATACATCAAGTTCCTCAGCAACAGTATATGCAACAGGTAATTATTGGAAACCTGTGAGTGGAAGTGGAGGTGTAGCTCCAACTATAAGTGGAAGCGGTACTGTGTATTACTCTCCTTACTTAACCACAGATCCGAATCCTAGTGCAGGTTTCGAAAAAGATGAAGATGTAATTGAGCAAATTATATTATCAAATAATAGAAAAGCAGATGAATCAGACAAAATTCAAGTTGCAATAAGGCTTATAAATGATAAGAATTATGTTATTGCTGAAAAAACGCTAAATGATTTGATTATAAATTCAAGTGATCAAGAGATTATAAAGCAGGCAATACGTAATTATAGCTTGTTAATTCAAAAATCAAATAATGAAAACTGGTTAAGCCGTTTAGAAAACTTCGAGAAAATTTTTTCCAGTAAGGACATAAAAATATTACTTCAAATAGAATCAGCTAAAACATCCTTTTTCTTAAAAAAATATGAGCTTTCATTACTAAAACTAAACGCAATAATAAAAGGTGATTTGGCAGAATCGGAGGATTTATATCATGCTAATATTTTGTCATCTTACATTGCTACAGAGAATGGGAATCCAGAACGAGCAGAAATATTTTTTAACAAAGCATCCGAATTGAGCAAGTCTAAGAATATCTCAAATACACGCAATGAAGAGCTTAATAATTTAGAGCTTTATCTGAATTCTAAACAAAGTCAATCAAATATTAAAACTGATGAAAGTTCTTATACAGATAGCATAATTAAGGAGAATGGTTTATCGAATTATCCAAATCCCTTTAATCCAGAGACAGTAATAACTTTTAATATTTTGGAAAGGGGTTTTGTTGAATTAGTTGTTTTTGATTTATTAGGAAGAAAAGTAGCTACATTAATTAATGAGAATAAAGAATCTGGTATTCATTCAGTTAGTTTCGATGCTTCTTTTTTGTCTAGTGGTATCTATATTTATAGATTGCAGACCGACAATAATATTATTACAAAAAGGATGACTCTGATAAAGTAATCCTATAATTAAAAAAGTTTAAAGCCTTTGTAAAAGCAAAGGCTTTTTTATTTGTAGTTGATTCGAATATCTGTAAATTATATGTGTAAAACATGTGTATCTATGAATCAATTTCATCAAAAAATAAAAGGTCGAGGTTCATCCGACAATCCAATCAACCGGTTTGAGGGAAACTATATTGATTTTGACCTGGATGAGGAAACAGGTGAAAAACCAAATCCGAAAACCAAACTCTTTGCAGACCATGCAAAAGAAATTATCTCATTTAATAAAAGTCCTGATATTCCTTTCGATGCTGGATTGAATGTGTACCGTGGATGTGAACACGGCTGTATTTATTGTTATGCACGTCCTTTTCATGAATATTTGGGATTTTCGGTTGGGCTGGATTTTGAAACTAAGATCATGGTCAAATATGAAGCTCCAAAATTATTAAGGAAACAGTTTCAATCTCCAAAATGGAAACCACAAGTAGTGGCAATGAGTGGAATAACAGATTGCTATCAACCTATAGAAAGAGGATTACTGCTTACGAGAAAGTGTCTTGAAGTCTTCGCTGAATTTAGAAATCCTGTGGGAATTATAACCAAGAACCATCTTATAACACGTGATATAGATTTACTGAAGGAGCTAAATGAATATAGCTGTGTGAGCACTACTATTTCGGTAACCTCTTTGGATAATAAGATTACTGAGGTTATGGAACCCAGAACTTCAAGACCATATAGACGACTGAAAGCCATCGAAAAGCTTTCGAATGCCGGAATACCTGTTGGCGTAAATGTAGCTCCTATCATTCCGGGATTAACAGATCATGAATGTGCTGATATTTTGAAATCGGCAACCGATGCAGGTGCAATCCGCGCAAGCTATATCATTGTTAGATTGCCTTTTAAAGTAAAAGATCTTTTTCAGGATTGGTTGGGACAAAATTTTCCTGACAGAAAAGATAAAGTTTTAAACAAAATAAAAGATATGAGAGGTGGTGAATTATATTCTGCTGAATTTGGAAAAAGAATGAGAGGAGAAGGGAATTATGCAGATCAAATCAGAGATTTATTTTCGGTTCAAACAAAAAGACTGGGGTTGAATAAAAGTTCATCCAAACTTACAATAGAGCATTTCAAGAGGTCGTCTGGTGATCAATTGCAATTATTTACATGATAAGATTAAAATATTCATCGAATTAGAAACTTTCGGGTATTTGGCTCGTCTAAATCATTGTAGCTTCCCGATATCCTAACAACGGAGAGTAGCTTTTTAAACATGATCATTCTTCTCATATTTTAAAGGATATCGGGTTTTTTTTTGTCTAAACTTTTTTAAGCTCTAGCGCATTCTGCTCTGGATAATATATAAGTTGAGAATCAACATTTTCATCCTCATCAAAAAAAGAAAGTTTGGTTTCTTTCATCAATTCAATATCATCAATTTCTGATGGCTTAATCTGAAGCGGATCATAAAGAGATTGTTTTGACCCAAGCATGAGTTTTAATTCCTGATTCATAAAATCCATGTACTCTATTTTCAGCGAGTTTGTTTTTGCGTAAGTTATTATAAGAGAATAAGCCACTGAACCGGAATAGTGTAACCTATCACTTACATCTTTTGATAAACGCTTGGCATCAATTTGGCGAGCAAAGAAATAGAATTTGAGAGCTTTCTCAAACAAAATTTTGTCTCTATCATTTAATATCTTTGTAGTGGGTTGCATAACCTGATTTTAATTTGAATTAAAGATAATCAAGGATCTAAGAAAATGTCAGCTACTTTATCAACAATGTTGGAAATAGGAACAAAAGCACCTGATTTTAAACTTCCGAATACAGAAGGAAGTATGGTTTCTTTGAATGATATGAAGTTTGAAAACGGATTGTTAGTTATGTTTATTTGTAATCACTGCCCATTTGTGAAGCACTTGAATGAGGCTTTAGTTGAATTCGCAAATGAATACAAAGAAAAAGGAATTGAATGTGTGGCAATTAGTTCAAATGATGTAGAGAATTATCCTCAGGATTCTCCGGAATTAATGAAAAAACTATCCGATCAGCATCAATTTCCATATCCTTATTTGTACGATGAAAGCCAAGAAGTAGCAAAAGCATATAAAGCTGCATGTACTCCTGATTTCTTTTTGTTTAATGCAGAGTCAAAACTTTTTTACAGAGGGCAATTCGATGACAGTAGACCGGGGAACGGAAAGCCTATAACCGGAAAAGATATGAGAGATGCTACAGATATGATGCTAAATAAAGAGGCAACATACGAACCTCAAAAGCCAAGTATGGGTTGTAACATTAAATGGAAAAAAGGCAACGAACCAAGCTATTTCTAAATGAAGACTAAAGACATTCAAAAACTAAGAGAAGACTATTCACAGAGCTCGCTGGATGAGAACGATGTGGATAAAGATCCAATATCTCAATTTAAGAGTTGGTTGAACGAGTCTATCCAAACAAAACTGCCGGAGCCAAATGCAATGACTCTTGCTACGGTAGATGAAGATCATAAACCTCATTCCAGAATTGTTCTTTTAAAGGGAATAGAAAATGGAAAATTTATTTTCTATACAAATTATAACAGCTCTAAAGGCAAAGAAATGGATGGAAACCCAAACGTATCACTTTGCTTTTTATGGAAAGAATTAGAGCGACAAGTTCGAATTGATGGAATGGTTCAAAGAATGAGTCGAGAGGAAAGCGAAGAGTACTTTAAAACCCGACCAACTAAAAGCCAGATAGGTGCATTGGCATCAGATCAAAGTCAGGAAATAGAAAACAGATCTGTGTTGGAGAAACGATTCGAGGAATTACATACACAGTATGCTACCGGAAATATACCAATGCCTGAAAGCTGGGGCGGATATAAAGTAGAACCAAATTCAATAGAGTTTTGGCAGGGAAGAAGAAGCCGTTTGCATGATCGGATCAAGTGCGAGAAAACTGAAACTAACTGGACTATTAAAAGACTAGCTCCCTGATATGCCAAAGATTAAGGAAAAAAGGATGGAAGAAGTCCGGTCATTCGAGAATACGTTTGACTGGCATGACTACAACAGTAAAAATCCATTCCCAAAAGGTTCGTGGAATGCTAAAATTTTTGAGAATGACAATCCAATTGTCTTGGAACTTGCATGTGGTAAGGGTGAATATTCAACCGGACTAGCGGAACTTTATCCGGATAAAAACTTCATCGGTTTTGATATTAAAGGAAATCGTTTGTGGGTTGGGGCACAGCACGCTCTTGATCAAAACTTAGATAATGTTCGTTTTTTCAGAGCATATATAGACCATTTAGATCAGTTTTTTGGAGAGAAAGAAATTTCTGATATCTGGATTTTATTTCCGGACCCGCAGCTAAAGAAAGACAGAAAGAAACTCACTTCACCAAAGTTTTTGGAATTATATCGGCCTTTATTAAAATCGGGGGCAACCATCAACTTAAAAACAGACAGCACTGAACTTTATGAGTTCACTAAAGAAGTTATTGAAGAACAAAACTTACAATTGTTAAGAGACATCGGCGATGTGCATAAAGAATGCCCCGAAGATTCTGAGTTGTCAATCAAAACCTATTATGAGAAGATGCATTTAGAAAAAGGAAAATTGATAAAATTTATCTCATTTAAATTGTAAATCACTGCATATAATTATAAACTGTACTAACAGTTCCATTAGCTGAGATCTTTCTCACCCTTGGTACAATGCCAGGATCTTCTTCCCAAAACCTCCACCATTTTCCGTCACCAATAGTTGATTCCAGTACATAAATGTCTCCGTTAAAGGTATCAATTCCGTGAGGCGACCACGGTTTTTCAGATTTTAGAATAACTTCACTGGTTCCGTTTGGCGATATTTTGATAATTTCTCTGTTCCCATAATATGCCAGATATACATTTCTGTCTTTATCTACAGCCATATCAAAAAATATATTCGCACCTGAAAAAGGAATGTCTTCAGGATTACTTTTCCTTAAACCTGAGATAAGTAATTTATATTCAATCCCATCGTAGATATAAATATCATCGCTTGACATAAAATAAAGTTCCTCATCTGGTCCCCAAGCAGTTAAACCTATACGTTCAAAACTTTGATCATTTAATTTTTGAACCTGGTCTAAACTATCCCGAAAAAAAATATCGGTACCGTTAGCAAAGTATACTTCTAGTTTCTTGTTCACAGCAATTGATTGAATGTGAAACTGACTCTGATCAGATGTAGTCGGAATTAGAAGTTGATTATCAGTGGGTTCAATTTTCCAAAGCTTATTTCTGTGTCGGGGATTTTGTCCACTTCTTTCAGCGGCAATGACATCTCTGTTTAGATTTCTCGAAAGTATAATATCGCTGGGCGACAGTTGAGCTTTTAGAACATGTTGCATCTCTTTAGAAGGAGTGATCTTCCAAACACAAGCATAATGGTTATCATCCTCAATAGGGCAAATAAACGTGAAGTAAATATTGCCTTCATTATCAATTACTAAGCCTCCCCAGGGATGAGCATTTATTTCTACTGATAGACTCAGAATAAAAAATAAGATGAAAGCAATTTTTCCTGACACTGTATTCATTAAGTCCGGCATTGGTTCAAAGATGATATATAAATAGTTCTGAGATTTGACGGGGTGAAAAGAAGTAAAATGAAATTTTAATATTCTTACACTTGATTTTCGCCTCAGATTAGTTAACTTCGTTAAGTTAACACTGTTAACCAATTTTAAAATGAGCGAAAAAGAACCCCTTTTAAGGGAAAAAATATTAAATATCAGTCGCCATCTTTTATATAACGATGGTCATACGTCTCTTTCAATGCGAGGAATTGCAAAAGAAGTGGGTGTTTCTGCGACAAGTATCTACCTGCACTTTGATAACAAAGATCATCTTTTGCACACATTAATCGAAGAATCGGTTGAAGCTCTTAGTGCATCAATTGAAGAACGGGTTGATGAACAGTCAGATATAATCACTCGATTCGAATCAATTATCAAAGGTTATACTGATTTCGCGCTTAATCATCCGGAAAAGTACCAGATTATTTACATGGTTAAGTCGGATGCAATGGCGAGATATCCTAAGGAAAAATTTCGCAGAGCCCGTAGATGCTATGAACTTTTAGTTAAAGTAATTGAATCTGGAGTGCAGGAAGAATTAATGGAGGAAGATGATCCATTAACTGCAGCTTATTCAATTTGGGCTCAGCTTCACGGAGTAATATCAGTAGTATTAAATCAAAGATTGGACAGCAGAATCAACAAAGAACATTTTATTGAAGAATCCATTCAACATATTGTGGAAGGATTTTTGGTCAGAACTCAAGTTTCTTAATTATCGGAGAACATTATGGAAGCATTATTAGAATTATTCGGATTTTTTAGCGAAGTCCCGCTTTGGGCTTCAATCACTGCAAGTGTACTAATAGCTATCGGCTTTGCCTATACCGGGGCTCCTCTTTGGTTGTGGGCAATTGCGGGTTACGCTGGGCTAGTTGGCTTAGATGCACCACAGTGGTTGTTTATTGTTTACACTGTTCCTGTATTAGTATTTAATATCAAGCCGATAAGGCGAGTACTGCTTAGTGGCCCAATTATGAAATTATTGGATGCGCTTAATTTTCTTCCCACAATTTCGCAAACAGAGCAAACAGCTATTGAAGCCGGTAATGTATGGATTGAGGGAGAGCTTTTTTCAGGCAAACCAAATTTTAAAAGAACTCTGGAGCAGCCATACCCTGACTTAACCAAAGAAGAACAGGAATTTTTAGATGGTCCGGTAGAAAAAGTGTGTGAAATGACCAATGATTGGGATGTTTTTGTAAGAAAAGATTTTACAGAAGAAACCTGGGATTATCTGCGCAAAGAAGGGTTTTTTGGGCTGATCATTCCAAAAAAATACGGTGGATTGGAATTCTCTGCTACGGCACATTCCGCAATTGTTGCAAAACTTTCTTCCAGATGCGGCCCGCTTGGAACAACAGTAATGGTACCTAATTCTCTAGGTCCTGCTGAATTATTGAATCACTACGGAACTCAAAAACAAAAAGATTATTACTTGCCGAGGTTAGCTGCCGGTGTTGAAATGCCATGTTTTGCACTTACAGAACCAAATGCAGGTTCTGATGCAGGGGGAATGACTTCTCACGGTGAAGTTTTTAAAGGAGAGGATGGAGAGCTTTATCTGAGATTGAATTGGAATAAACGCTACATCACGCTGGCTGCAATTTCAACAGTGTTAGGATTAGCATTTAAACTTAACGATCCTGAAAATTTGCTAGGAAAAGGTGAGGATTTAGGAATAACATGTGCTTTAATCCCATCAGATACTGAAGGAGTTATGCTAGGTAAACGGCATGATCCTTTGGGAGTACCATTCTATAACTGTCCTACCCATGGTAAAGACGTTGTTGTTCCGATCGATGCAATTATTGGTGGAAAAGAAGGAGCAGGAAACGGCTGGAGAATGTTGATGGAATCATTGGCAGTTGGTAGAGGAATATCGCTTCCTGCTTCAAGTTTAGCGGGAGCTAAGTTATCTACACGAGTTGTTGGTGCCTATGCAGCAATTAGAAAACAATTTGGTTTAAATATAGGGAAATTCGAAGGTATTGAAGAACCAATGGCTCGCATCGGTGGCTACACCTATTTTATGGAAGCCGCCAGAAAGTATACTACAGGAGGCTTAGATCAGGGTGAAAAACCAGCCGTTGTAACAGCTATTGCAAAATATAATTTTACGGAACACACTCGCGAAATTATAAATGATGCAATGGATATAGTTGGTGGAGCGGGAATTTCGCGTGGACCTCGTAATGTCTTTGCTCACGGTTATATATCTCTACCAATAGCAATTACTGTTGAAGGAGCTAATATTCTTACCAGAACATTGATGATCTTTGGACAGGGAGCTATTCGTTGTCACCCTTATGCCTTGAATGAGATCAATGCTTTGATGGATAAAGACGTTAAAGGCTTTGACGATAATTTTTGGGCTCATATCGGACATGTTGGACGAAATAAAGCTCGCTCCATTGTGCTTAGCATAACGAGAGGTCGCTTAGCAGGATCACCCGTTAGCGGTCCGGCAGCCAAATATTATCGCAAAATGGCATGGGCTTCTGCTTCATTTGCTTTTTTAGCGGATATCGCTTTAGGATCATACGGCGGTGGCTTGAAAATGAAAGAGAAGATTGCAGGTCGTTATGCTGATATTCTAAGCTTTATGTACTTAGGAACTGCTACACTTAAAAGATTTGAAGCTGAAGGCAGAAGAAAAGAGGATCTGGACTTTTTTAAATGGTCAATGGATTACGTTTTCTATAGAATACAAGAAGCTTTTGACGGCATTCTAAGAGAAATCAAAGTTCCCGGTTTAAGTTGGGCATTTCGCTTAGCAGGTGTTTGGTCGAGATTAAATCCGATAGGAACGTATCCATCGGATGATTTAGGGCACAGAGTTGCTCAGGCAATGCAAGAGCCCGGCGCAACGCGTGATCGCATGACAGATGGAATGTATATACCTACTGATCCAAATGAGGCTGTTGGCAGATACGAAAATGCTCTGAATTTGATTACAGAAGCTAATCCTATATATAAGAAAATCTACGTAGCAATGAAAAAACGTGAGCTTCCAAAAGATTCATTCCTCAACTTGCTTAAACCGGCTTTAGATAGAAACATTATCACAAAAGTAGAAGCAGAGATGGTTGAAAAAGCGGAAGCAGCAAGAAATGACGCCATACAGGTAGATGAGTTTACATTGGATGAATATATGGATGCCACTCCGACTTCACCGGAAGGTAAAGGTTTGGAAACCAAGGAAGTAGATCAATTAGTATGATCTGCTGAACTTTACTCTACATCTAAAAGCCCCTCAGGTTAATTCTTGAAGGGCTTTATTTTTAGGTTATTATTCTAAAATCAGTCTATTTAAAGAATAATATGCTTCGGAATTTATTATTAATGGCATTATATTTAATAATTAGTTAAATATTAGGTTTAATCAACTAATTAATGTTATGAAGCTGGATTCAACAGATCTTAAAATAGTAGATATTCTCCAGAAGGAAGGGAGAATTGCTAATAATGAACTTGCTTCAAGAATAGGATTAACTACAACACCAACTCTTGAACGTGTAAAGCGCTTAGAGAGAGAAGGAGTTATCGAAGGATATTCCGCAAAGATAAATCGTGAAGCTGTTGATAAAGGGCTCACGGTTTTTGTAACGGTTACTCTTAGTGCTCATCAGTTAAATCTTATGAAAGAATTTACTTCTGCAGTTAAAGCAATACCGGAAATTCTAGCTTGCTACAACACTACCGGAGAAGGAGATTTTCTGCTTCATGTAGTAGCAAAAGACACCAAAGATTATGAACAGTTGATGAGAACTAAGCTTACCACTTTACCGGACGTACAGCGGCTACATACTAATATTGTACTTAACACTATTAAAGACGAAACAGCGATACCAGTATTATGATAGACATAAAAGTAAAACCACTTTCATTTGAATCCAGTGCCGTACATGCAGGTTCCGGAAAAAAAGATCAATACGGCTCTCACACCACACCGATTTATCAAACTTCGACTTTTGTATTCAAGAATGTAGAAGCGGGATCAAAAGCTTTTGCTCATGAAGAAGGAGGAGCGTCTCATATTTATTCAAGACTTGGAAATCCTACAGTTGAGCATTTAGAACGTGCAATTTGTGAGTTAGAAACGTATGGAATGGAAAACCGCGAATCATATTCAGGTGTAGCTTTTGGAAGTGGGATGGCAGCCATCACAACCGGAATTATTAGTATTGCCAAAGGAAAACATATTATAGCACAAGATGCTCTATATGGTTGCACAAGTCAGTTTTTAAAAGAAGAAACCGAAATGTTGGGGATGAGTACTTCTTTTATTGATATGACAGACTTGTTTTTGCTGGAAATGGAATTGAAGAAAAATCCGAATACAGCACTTGTATATTTAGAAAGTATTGCGAATCCAACAATGAAAGTTAGTGATATTGAAGCTTTGTCGGAATTGGCTCATAAACATGGCGCATTGGTCATGGTTGATAATACATTCGCAACACCTTATCACATGCAACCACTTACGTTAGGTGCCGATGTTGTGGTGCATTCTACTACAAAATATATGGGCGGACACGGAACTATAATTGGTGGCGCAATGGTAGCGAAGCAAGAGTTACTGGAAGAAAGTGGAACGCTCTTATTCAGAAAAAACCTGGGCGGAATTTCTGGTCCAATGGATGCTTGGATAACACTAAATGGTGTAAAGACACTTGCGTTAAGAATGGAAAAACATTCTTCGAATGCGATGAAAGTTGCTAGATTTTTAGAATCTCACCCAAGTGTTGAAACAGTTTGGTATCCGGGATTAGAATCTCATGCTCAACACAATCTTGCTAATTCAATAATGACTAATGGTTTTGGAGGTGTAATCTCTTTTGAACTAAAAGACGGTTTTGAAGCTGGAAAGTCTATGATGAATAGCGTAAGACTTTGCACACTTGCTGTAAGTTTAGGAACAGTGGATACTTTGATTCAACACCCGGCTTCAATGACACACTCTGTGGTTGATGAACAACTCCGTTGTGATGCAGGTATTTCAGATGGTTTGGTGAGATTATCTGTTGGAATAGAAAGTGCGGATGATATTATCGCTGACTTAGAACAAGCTCTTTTGAATTAAGAATTATTCAATTAAGAATTAGTTTCTGTTATTTCGACCAGAGGGAGAAATCTAAAATCGCTTTCAAAGTTTAGATTTCTCAGTCTTTACGTTCCTTCGAAATGACAGAATATTTTATCCTAATTCTTAATTCCTCGAAGCGGATCACCAACCGCCACTGGCACCACCGCCACCAGAACCAAACCCACCGCCTCCGCCAAAGCCGCCGAAACTTCCGCCACCACCGGAGCCAAATCCTCCACCAAATGAAGAACCTCCGCCTCTGCGCGGTCCGCCACTTGCGAGCAAGCCCCAAAGAAGTACATCAGAGCCACTTAGAGTTCGTTTCCCTCCACCATGATTTCCACCTCTGCCACGTCTTATCAAAACAAAGATGATTACGACGATGAAAATAATTACTTCCAAAGGAAAACTTCCTCCTTCACTGTCAGATTTGCTACGTTCAGGAAATCCTTCAAACTCTCCAGCGGCAAGTTGTATCATTGCATCGGTAGCTCGGTCAATTCCTCCGTAAATATTGCCCTGTTGAAAGTTAGGAGTAAGTATATCATTGAGAATTCTGTTCGCCATTACATCAGGAATAGCGCCTTCAAGTCCGTACCCAACTTCAATTCTGAATGCACGATCGCCTTCAGAAATAAGGAGTAGAACTCCATTATCTCTTTCACCTGCCTGACCCTCCCAAAGTTTCCATTTGGAAAACGTTACATTTGCAACTTCTTCAATGGAGTTTCCCTGAAGCGATTCAATAGTAGCAATTGCAAAAACATTGGAGGTTGAATCACGATAATTTCTAAGTTTTTGTTCCAGTCGGTTTACTTCCGATCCGGAAAGCATATTGGCATAGTCATTAACAAACCCACGAGGGTTATCAGGGAGAATGTCTTGTCCGGAAAGATTCAGTGATACAAAAAGTGCAATTATTAACAGAATTGATTTACGCATCTTTATCATCTCCATAACTTATATCATCTGATAATTCATTGATATCGTCTTCACCCTGATAGGGGAAGAATTCTCTTAACTTTTCTCCTATCTTTAAAACGGCTTCTCTTAATCCTGTTTCGTAATCATCAGCCATAAAATATCGGGTCAATAGGTCTAGTTCGTCATTCCAGAAATTTTGTCCTACTTTTGAATGAATTCCTTCATCACCCCAAATTGCAATTTTATGATCATCCGTTGCTACATAAATGATAGTACCATTTCGAAGTTCTGTTTCATGCATATTGAGTTCAGTAAATACTTCTTTAGCGCGCTCAATGGGATCTTCATTTTCACACTTAGCTTCAAGGTGAACACGAATTTCTCCCGAAGAAGAAGTCTCAGCTTCCCGAATCGCACGGATGATTGTTTTCTCTTGATCTTCGTTTAGGAAATCTTTCATATGATGGATGTGAGATGTAAGACACAAGATTTAAGATTGAGAATTCCTTAAATCTTGTGTCTTGATTTTTGTGTCTTTTAATTAACTACCAAAATCTACGTTAGGAGCATTTTCAGCACCTTGATCTGCTTCGAAATAGGCTTTTCTGTCAAATCCACCTATGGAAGCAAAAATGCTTGTAGGGAACTTTCTGATAGAACTGTTATATCTCTGAGCAGTGTCATTAAATCTCTTTCTTTCCGTTGCGATACGGTTTTCAGTTCCCTCTAACTGGCTTTGTAAGTCTCTGAAATTAGCATTCGCTTTTAATTCAGGATAGCGCTCAACAGAAACCAATAAGCGTGATAAAGCACCACTCAATTCACCCTGTGCTTGCTGAAATTGTTGAAATTTAGCTGGGTCGCTTAAATCACCGGCACTAATATTAACTGAAGTTGCTTTGCTTCTGGCTTCAATTACAGAAGTTAATGTCTCTTGCTCAAAATTAGCTGCTCCTTTTACGGTATTAACCAAATTTGGTATCAGATCTGCTCTTCGTTGATATTGATTTTCAACCTGAGCCCAAGCTCCCTCAACTGCTTCTTCCTTTTCTACCAATCCGTTGTTTACGCTTATTCCAAAAAATACGAGTAAGCCTACAACAACAAGCCCTATTATTAATTTACCTTTCATGATTTTGTATTTAGTTGTTTAACTTAAGCCCGCATACGAGCTTAAATTTATTTTGGTTCATTCAAATCAACATTAATCAAAAACTATTCCATTGTCAGATCTAAACCCAAAATTCATCTACTTTGACTTAGATGACACACTTCTTGATCACAAAAAGGCAGAACAAAACGGGCTCAAAGATATTCACAGTCATTTCGAAGAATTTAATGACATTTCGCTAGAAGCTCTGATCAATACCTATCATTCAATTAATAAAGGATTGTGGGAAGAATACGGAAGAGGAGAAATCGATCGTCATATTTTACACCGCAGGAGATTTGAAGAGACATTAATTGAACTAGGAATTGATGGCTCACTTTACGAGGAGGTAGGTAAATTGTATATGGAATACTATCGAAATCATTGGGAATGGATAGATGGAGCTAAAGAAGCTTTTAATAAAATACGAGCAAATTATAGTGTTGGTTTAATAACGAATGGCTTTGCAGAAACACAATGGATGAAGATCGGACAGTTTGGTTTTGAAGAAATGGTAAGCCAGATCGTTATTTCAGAAGAAGTGGGAGTAATGAAACCTCATCCTAAAATCTTTAATCATAGTACAGCATTGGTTGGATTAGACCGTTCAGAAATCTTATATGTTGGAGACTCTCTTTCTTCGGATGTGAAGGGAGGAAAAGCAGCAGGATGGAAAGTAGCTTGGTACGTCTCCAATCCTGATAAAGAAGAAAAAGAGTTGGCAGATGTGGTTTTTAATAAATGGGATGAGTTACTAAATAGATTAAATATTTAAACTAGAAATTAGCTCTTACTGCTACAAAGAAATTCCTGCCTGGTGCGGCAATGCCGGATGAATAGGGTCTGTATCTTTGGTCTGTAATATTATCGACACCTCCACTTACTTTTACTGTTTCATTGAATTGATAGGATGAATTTAGATTCAATGTATACCAACGAGGTGAATATGGATCTCCATTGTCATCTTTAGCGTAAAGATATTCCTTGTCTTTTTCTGATGGGGCTAAATTTGAATTAGAAAGTTCTCCGTTGTATTCAGCATAAATATCCAACTCAAGTTTATTATATGTGTAACTTACATGTGTTTCTCCAAAAGTTGGAGCTGCATGCCTTAAAGGAGCCATAGTTCCGTCTTCCTGCTCTTCTTCACCTTTCTGAATATTGATTTTACTTGATATTCCTAAACCTGAAGGAAGTTCGAGATTTAAACCCGCTTGTATCCCATATACTCTTGCTTGAGCCGAGTTTTGAATAGCCTGCACTTTGCTTAGGCGACCATCATATTGGATACTATCCTGGCCATTAATTGTAAAGTCTCTTCTGATTAAAGCATCATTTAAAATAGTGTAATATGCTGTTAATTCAACTTTAACTACTTCACTAAGTATTTTACCAAAACCAAGATCAGCATTGTATGCATATTCCGGTTTCAAATTTGAATTTGGGACTACGACAGAACCGGGTTCGGAATCAAAAACTTTAGCAGCGTCATCAATATTTGGGGCTCTGTAACCAGTTGATAGATTAGCATTGATCAATAATGTCTCATTAACTGAATAAGCTAAACCGAGACTTCCTGTAAAAGCACCTTCATTTATGGAAATATCATTGAAGGGAACAGGGTAAAATGTTTGATCAAATGTAGCATCCAAAAAGAAATGGCTATATCTGACACCTGATTGGAGGTTAATTTTTTCAGAAAGCTTTAATCGATGGCTAATGTAACCTGAAAAAGAATTCCAGTCGGAACCATCAGGATATCTGGTAGAGGTTTGAGAAGTGGAATTATTGTCTAGATCTTCGGTAAATCCAAAAGATGAAATATCATTCAGTACAATTTCTCCACCATAGAAAATTCTATTCCTTGAATTAACATTTCTTTCCAGATCAAGGTTTGTAGTAAATACATCTACATTTTCTTCACGGGAAACGCGTTGGTCTGATTGAAATCTACGTGTATGTCTACTCTCTCTAAAATACTGCTGAGAAATTGTTAAGCTTGCCTGATCAAATAGCGGACCATCAGATTTTTTTAGTATGTTCAGATTGTTCATTTGCCATATTTGAGGACCATAATACCATTCAGCATATCTAGGATCGCCATTGCTGTTTGTTAAAGTTAAACGATCGAAACGATCCAGGTCAGACGACTCAGAGTAATGAAATCCGAAATTAATATCCCAATCCTCATTTGGTGC
The DNA here is from genome assembly GCA_965216175.1 of Balneola sp. Lineage (GTDB taxonomy): Bacteria > Bacteroidota > Rhodothermia > Balneolales > Balneolaceae > Balneola. Next base: position 2,357,935 of record OZ244140.1, on the reverse strand, counting down.
GTATCGGAGCTTTTGCATTAAATTCAATTGATTAAAGCGAGTAGGAGTCAAAACTTCAGGATCAGAGTTTATGATTACTGAATCCTCGTTTTGATACTGAGCGACATTAAACCTTCTCAGGTATTCATTTGGGCCAAAAGAGCCGATTTTTAAATCTTCAAAATCCGAATAACTGATACTGGAGAGCGAGGCAAATTTTTCACGACCTAGATTTACATCAATATGGACTGTGCGTTCATTATTTGCTGATGAGGTTCTAGCTGTTGAATTACCTCGAGCATATAAATCATCATTTGTAGAAAAGATGGGTTTTGAAGTATAGAAGCTCATTACACCTCCGATTGCATCACTTCCATAAATAACCGAGCCGGGGCCAAATATAATCTCCGTGTTTTGAATTGCAAATGGGTCTAATGAAATCACATTATGTACGTTTCCACTTCTGAAAATAGCGGTATTCATTCGTACACCATCTACAGCTATAAGAACTCTGTTTGTTGCAAAGCCCCTGATCATTGGACTCCCTCCACCAAGCTGGCTTTTTTGAACGAAAACTTCTCCTGAAACAGTTAAAAGGTCGGCAGCAGTTTGAGGGTTTTGAAGCTGGACACTTTCAGGACTGATTGAGGTAACTTTAAGTGGTACTTCTCTTGTTTCCTGTTTCCAGTGAGATGCAGATACAACAACTTCATTGAGAGAAAGATCTGAAGGAAAAAGAGAGATCATAAACTTCTGTTTCTTTATTTCAGAAAAGCTCATCACTTTTTCTTTGTAACCGATATATTTAAATGAGATTTTTTTAGAATTCTTAAATGGCTCTACTTCTACTCTGCCTTCGTAATCAGTGATTGCAGAGATATTATTTCTAGTGTCAAATAAAGTCACAAATTCTATTGGGAGCCCCGTTGTGTTGTCTGTAACGGTAACAATTTGTGCATCGGCTACAATGTTAAAAACTCCGATAAAAAGACTAATTAGTAACAGTTCCCTCATGTAATAATTTTGCAGATGAATTAAGCGTAAAGATATATAATCACTCTCGGCTCAAAAAATTGTGCGAAATTACGTCTTTTTTAACTTAACAGGCATAAATAATCTTAAAAGTTACTCAATTTTACTACTTAACGGTTTTATGAGTGCCATCACAGAATTGAGGGGTATTGGATTGTTTACAGTTACACATAGCATAAACTTTGCTTTCATCTACCTGAAAAACAGTAGGGGTAATGCCTGAGCCTTTATGAGAACCGTCACACCAAGGTTGATTTGAAGATTGGCCACAAGCACACCAAGCATAGTTTTTTTCTGTTTCCAGCTCTACTAGTTGAGGCTTGGCGTCATAAACTTTTGGCTCTGCCATGGATTGATGTATTTTGAAATTAATAAAAGTTTAATATCGTTATTAATAACTCATTTCTACAATTTTTTTCGCATCATCCGGCGTGATGTTCTGACGTTCTCCCAATCCTTTCCAGCCTCTTTCTTCAAACCGTTCTTTAATAATGGATGAAGTGTCTTCGTAATTATCAGTGTAATCAGAAAGCTTTGTATCTATTTCTAGAGAATGAAAATAATCTTCTGTTTTTTGAATTCCGGCTTCTGCTTTTTCCTTTAGAGTACCATCAGTTATTCCCCAAACTCTTTCAGCATATTGAGCTAGTTTTTCTTTTTTATCATCTAAATTATATTTCATTTGGCTTGGATGTATAATAGCGAGAGTTCGTGCATGGTCGATTCCGTATAAAGCAGTTAGCTCGTGCGCCATCATATGCGTTGACCAATCGTTTGGAGTTCCTACTCTCAACAGACCATTCAGAGCCATTGTACAACTCCACATAAAGTCAGAGGCGGCGTCATAATCAGATGGATTTTCCATAATTTTAGGTGCTACTTCAATAAGAGTTTGCATAACGCTTTCCGCTATACGATCCTGAAGTTTTGCAGCAACAGGATAGGTCATATACTGTTCTATAACATGCGAGAACGAGTCAACTAATCCGTTGGCAATCTGGCGTTTTGGTATAGAATGAATAACCTGAGGATCTAGAATTGAGAACTGTGGAAATAATCCCGGTCCACCCATAGTCCTTTTTTCCTTTATTTCCTTTCTTGTAATTACTGAGCCTGAATTCATTTCTGAACCGGTTGCTGGGAGAGTAAGTACCGTTCCGAATGGCATTCCCTTCTCAGTTTTGATTCCTTTTGCGAGAATATCCCAAGGCTCATCACCATCAAAAGTAGCAGCTCCGGAAAGGAATTTAACCCCGTCAATCACGGATCCGCCACCAACTGCCAGAATAAAGTCTATATCTTTTGTTTTGATGATTTCTAAAGCTTCAAGTAATACTGAATACTCAGGATTTGCAGGTACTCCACCAAATTCTGTGACATCATAATCCTGCAATGCTTCTGATACCTGATCATAGACTCCGTTCTTTTTAATACTTCCGCCTCCGTATACCATAAGTATTTTTGAGCCTTCAGTAATTTCAGAAGAAAGTTTGGAGATCTGATTTTTTCCGAAGATAATTTTTGTTGGATTTTGGTATTCGAAGTTCAGCATATAAATAAAATTATTGAATTAAAATTCTTAAAGTTGTTGAAGCGGAAATCAGTTTTTGGGATACCAATCTTTTAATACTACATCTACTTCCGGATTTCCTACAGAAAGTAGTTCTTTAAATCTTTGAATACCTTGTCCACGGTGATGGTAGGGATACATTACTACTGGCGAGAATTCGATAACTGCACTGGTAGCCTGATAAATATCCATCGTATAGGGCAAATTCATACAAACAAAAGCGATATCAATGTTTTCAAGATTTCTCATTTCGGGAATATCCTCAGTATCGCCGGATAGATAGACTTTTTTATCACCGAATTGTATGATATAACCATTTCCACGGCCTTTTTTATGTCGGGACGATTCATCATCGGGTAGGTTATACATTGCCACTCCAGTTATTTTCATTCCCATTTGAGTGGTTGATTCTTGATTACCAATCACAACGAGTTGCTCTTTCATGGATTCATCCATACGGTCAGCAACAGCTTGGGGGACAACAAAAGTAGTGTTTTGGGTATCTAAGCCAGAAATGGTTTCTGGATTAAGATGATCACCATGTATATCTGTGATTAGTATAATATCAGGCGAATTAAATTCTGAAAATTTATCAGCTCCACCATATGGATCTACAAAAACTGTCTTCCCATCAAAATTGAAAGCAACCGTTCCATGATTAATTGGGTGAACACTCAAATCACCTTTATTTGTTTTATAAATGTCCGCAGAGTTGGTGAGTTGTGCAGAGATAGATACCGAGAAAAATGTAAATGCTGCTAAGAATGAGATAAATTTCATAGTAATAATTTTTGTTTGTTAGTGAAATAACAATGGCGGTGTAATATTAATTCAGATCATAGAAAAACTTATGGATATTTTCAGCTTCCACAATACGAGTTTGTAAAAGCTTTAATTTTGTCTTTTACAGCACTAATGATTAATCTACATACTTTAAAAGAAGCCATTCAAAAGAAAATTAAATTAAGTATGCCGTTGGCGAATAAGACAAATATTTTTATTGTACTGATATTTTCAACACTACTTTTCAGTGCCTGTTCATCTACTCAAAACACAACCAATAGTAATTCTGAACCCGTTTCTGAAGAAGAGAATAATAAACCCACCAAAGAAGAACTCGAAGAACTGTATTGGGCAGAAATTAAACGCTCTAAAATGAATTTTACAGATGCAGATGTGAAATTTATGACCGGTATGATTGGTCACCACGCTCAAGCGTTAATAATGTCCCGTTTAGCACCTGAAAATGGAGCAAGTCCTCAGGTGCAAACATTAGCTGCTCGAATTATTAATGCACAGAAGGATGAAATCGCTTCTATGCAAACGTGGTTAAGAGACCGAGACCAACCGGTGCCGGAAGTACACATAGATGGATTAAATTTGATGATTCATGGGATTGGAATGGATCATTCGAATCATATGAATATGGCAGGAATGTTGAGTCAGGAACAACTAGTAGAATTAAGTGAAGCTAGAGGAACTGAATTCGATCGCTTGTTTTTAACGTATATGATTCAGCATCATCAGGGAGCAGTATCTATGGTTAAAACTCTAATAAGTACAGATGGAGCTGCACAAGACGAACAAGCATTCAGGCTATCAACGGATATAAATGTAGACCAAATTACCGAAATTGAACGAATGAAATTAATGCTAAGCCAATTACCGACAGGCTCTTAAGAAAATTGAATTACTAACTATCAGAAAAATAAAGCAGAATAATTATGAAAATAAAATCTACTACAACACAAAAATTGCTAAAATATCTTTCGATGTTTGCAATAGCTGTAACCGTATTAGTTGCTTATGCATGTTCTTCCTCATCCGCTGTGATGGAAGATGTATCATATTCAACACCAACAGTTTCACCATTAACCAATGTCAATAATCCGTCTCCTGATCCACGTGTAGGATTAAATGCAGGATTATTTGATGCTGAAGAAGCGCTTTGGAACTTAAATAAATTATCAAGTACTCCTCCCCCAAAAGATTTTTTAGGAGTTACAAACTCTGATTTGGCTTTCAAAGGAAAGTATGCCATTCAAGGAAACTATAATGGTGTTTTAGTTTGGGACATTTCTGATCCTGCTAATCCGGTACTGGTCAAAGAATATTTATGCCCTGCTTCACAAAGTGATGTTTCTGTTTATGGAGATATAATGTTCGTTTCAGGTGAAGGGCTAAGTGGCCGTTTGGATTGTGGTACTGAAGGCGTCAAGCAAGCTGTTAGTGATGAGCGACTTCGAGGTATCAGAATTTTTGATATTAGTAATATTGAAGAGCCAAAGTATATAGCAAATGTTCAAACTTGCAGAGGCTCACATACACATTCAGTTCTTAAAGATCCTAACGATGACGAAAACGTTTATGTATACGTATCAGGGTCTGCTTCTGTTCGTCCTGAAGGTGAATTGCCGGGTTGTTCCGATGTTTCACCTGAGGAAGACCCTAATTCTGCTTTATTCAGAATTGAAGTAATAAAGGTACCACTTGCAAATCCTGAAGCAGCTGCAATTGTAAGTTCTCCGAGAATTTTTGAGAATCTTGAAGAACCGCCAACTCATGGAATGTCTCCTGCTGACGCAATTGAGATCGAAAAAGCTCGAGCTTCAGGTGCATTTATTATCGAATTTAATGGACAAGAAACTGTAGTTCCTGATCAGTTTGTTACACAATTAATGTCAAATGCATTGGGAGTAAAAGGAAAGCCTACAGCTGCCGACAGTGCAGCATTGCGCGAAAGGCTACCAGCTATTGTAGCACAAATGTTTGGTGGCGGTGGCGATGATGAAGAAGGTCGGGGTGGACCAACTCAATGTCATGATATCACCTTATTTCCTGAAATTGGTTTAGCAGGTGGTGCTTGTGAAGGATACGGACTTCTTTTAGATATCTCTGATCCTGTGAATCCCACTCGTATTGATGCTGTAGCTGATTCTAATTTTTCATATTGGCATTCAGCAACTTTTAGCAACGATGGTAAAAAAGTATTGTTTACTGACGAATGGGGTGGTGGTGGACAACCAAAATGCCGCGAAGCAGATCCAATGGAATGGGGAGCAAATGCAATCTTCACCATCGAAAATGGTAAAATGGAATTCCAGGAATATTATAAACTACCTGCGCCACAAACTTCTCAGGAAAATTGTGTGGCTCATAACGGATCAATGATTCCGGTTCCCGGACGTGAAATTATGGTTCAGTCTTGGTATCAAGGTGGAATTTCTGTATTCGATTGGACGAACCCGAACAATCCGGTTGAGATCGCTTTTCATGATCGCGGACCTGTAGCTGCAGACAGAATGGGTAACGGTGGAAGCTGGTCAGTATATTGGTATAACGGAGCTATTGTAAGTTCTGAGATTGCTCGTGGACTCGATATCTTTGAACTAGAAGCCAATCCATATATAACTCAGAACGAGATTGATGCTGCAAATTCAGTGAAACTTGATTACCTGAATGCTCAAGGTCAACCAAAGTTCGTTTGGCCAAAGACATTTGCTCTTTCGAAAGCATACGTTGATCAGCTTGCAAGAGATAAAGAGTTGAATAACACAGGACTTGATATAGCAAGGCAAGGGTTGGCGAATGCTGAAAAGGCTTCTCCAAAAATGAGAAAGAAAATTCTTACTGATCTTGCTGATAAAGTAGAAGGAATGGCTTCTGCTTCAGGAAACAGCGATAAAGTTAAGATGCTTGCTGAATCTATTCGTGGACTGGGTTCAAATCCTTAAGCGATAGCATTTATAATTAGTTATTTTAAACCCTGATGTGGAATCAAATTTGCATCAGGGTTTTTTATTTAGAAAGGTTAAATTCATTCATGCAAAAAGAATTACAGCTTCGCGTTATTCCGGAAGTAGCTGGGGAAGAAGATCAATTAAGAGCTTACATCTCTAAAACAACGGAAATTGAAGCAAGAGATATCAATCATATTGAAATTCTAAAACGATCCATCGATGCACGTCAGCGACAGGTTAAGATCAATTTAAAAGTACGAGTTTTTATAGGAGAGGCATTTGAGGAAGATGAAGTAACTCCTCCGAAGTTTGAAAATGTAAGCAACAAAGAAGTTGTAATTATTATTGGAGCTGGTCCAGCGGGATTATTTGCAGCACTGAAATGTGTTGAGTTGGGTATGAAGCCAATTGTTCTGGATCGCGGAAAAGATGTGAAGTCCAGAATTAAGGATCTTAAAAACATCAATGTAAACCATATTGTAAATTCGGATTCCAATTATTGCTTTGGAGAAGGAGGAGCCGGTACCTATTCAGATGGAAAACTTTACACTCGCTCCAAAAAAAGAGGAGATGTAAATCAGATTTTAGAATTACTGGTTTCGTTCGGAGCAAAAAAGGACATTTTGGTAGATGCTCATCCACATATTGGAACCAACAAGCTTCCGAAGATCATTGCTAAGATTAGAGAGTTTATTTTAGAGCATGGTGGTGAGATTCATTTTAATGCTCGTGTTATCGATCTTTTGTTGGATGAAGATCAGATAACTGGTGTAAAAACACAGGAAGGGAAGGTGTTTAATTGTAATCACGTGATTCTGGCAACAGGACATTCTGCCCGGGATATTTTTGAACTCTTGTATAATAAAGAAATCGAAATTGAGGCAAAGCCCATCGCTATCGGAGTTCGGGTAGAACACCCACAATCACTTATTGATTCTATTCAGTACAATTGCGATGAACGAGGAGAGTATTTACCCCCGGCACCTTACAAGATTGTAAAACAGATCAATGAAAGAGGTGTATATTCCTTTTGTATGTGTCCGGGTGGAGTTGTGGCTGCTTGTGCAACAAAACCCGGAGAAGTAGTCACCAACGGCTGGTCGGGTTCTCAGAGATCACGTCCAACGGCAAATTCCGGAATTGTTGTTGAATTAGGAATGGAAGATTTCAAAGAATTTGAAGAATACGGACCGTTGAAAGTAATGGAGTTCCAAAAAGCTATTGAACAAAAGGCATGGGAGCTAGCCGGGAAAACTCAGAAAGTTCCTGCACAGCGATTGATTGATTTTACAAAAGGCATTGTGTCTGAAGATTTGCCAAATACATCTTACACGCCCGGATTGACATCCGTAAACCTGAAAGAATTATTTCCGGAGTTTATGTACAAATCATTGAAAAATGGATTTATAGAATTTGGCAAAACTATGAAAGGATATTTGACCAATGAAGCTGTGGTACACGCGCCTGAATCCAGAACCTCAAGCCCTGTTAGAATTCCAAGGAATCATAAAACATTGGAACATATCAGAATAAAAGGTTTATTTCCTTGCGGAGAAGGAGCGGGGTATGCGGGCGGAATTGTATCGGCAGCTATTGACGGAAGGAAGTGTGCTCAAGCAATTAAGAATTATTCAATGAAGAATTAAAAGTTTTTGAATTAGGAATATGAGAATTAGGAATAAAATTTAGAGTAATAATTTGAACTAGAACCTTAAACTAGGATGGGCTTCAGACCTGACAAGTTTTAAATTAGAAGAATATGAAATACGGATTATCGGGAAGTTTTTCTGCTAAGAAAGGAAAAGGAGATGAGTTGGCTTCTATTCTGGAAGAGGCAGCAAATTTGATGAAAACAGCAAAAGGATGCATGATTTACATTGTAGGTCAGCAATCAGATAATAAAGATGTAGTGCATGTATTTGAAGTGTGGGATTCAAAAGAAGATCACGATGATTCATTACATATCGATGGTGTTCGGGAACTGATCGGGAAGGCAATGCCGCTGATTGAAGGTAAACCGAGTGGAGTGGAAATAGATATAGCTGGTGGGTAGGGAGTATAAATTAGCAATAGGGTAATATGGAATATTGTAAACAAAGAGGATAAATTAAAAGCTTAGGTTTGGTCATGTAAACAAGTAAGGATTTCAGTCCGAAACTGAATTAATGGAATTAATAATAGAAACATGAAATACGGATTATCAGGAAGTTTTATGGCTAAGAAAGGAATAGTAATAACAGTAGGTATTATAATAAACTTTTTAGTCTCATCTGTAGGTATTTCTCAATTAATAGAAACTGATATTGTAGATAAAAAGCTCAGTTATTTTATATCTCAAGAAGATAAGTTAGGCAGTAAAATATTTGTTAATAGCGCGAATCATATATCAGGAAAAGGAATAGCTCAACCGGTTATTTATGAAAGGGAGGAGGAAAATCTTCCAAATCTATTAGTCTACTACTTCTACTACGAAAGCGATTCAACAATAGACTATATTTTATACGAGTGGGATGAGATAAACTTTATTGGATATGATTCAGCTAAAGTTAAAAGTAGAGAAGAATTAAATTTTTACGTTGAAAGATTTAAGATTTTAAAGAAAGGATTCGTTTCTAAATTTGGTGAAAGCGAAGGCTGGGGTAGTATAGATGAAGAAAAAATTGAAAGTGGGAGTTTCGTAAGAAGTGATGAATGGAATAGACAAGAGAAAACTAACTTAGATTTATCTATATCGATAACAAACCATGTGAAGGAAGATAGGTTTAGCATGCATCCTTACCATAGAATTAGATTATACGTTAAGAACCCTCCTAAAAGAGAAAGTTCAAGTTTGCCTGCAATAAGTGACTCACTTTTAACTGAGTCCAAGCTTCTATTAGATTTGTTGCTAGAAAATTTAAAGAACGAGAAAATAGAAAAAATAAGAGAATTTTTTTCAGAGACTGTAAATAATCAAATTTCTGAAGAGCAAATAAAAGCACTTAGGAGAGAAATTAATTTCGATAAAAAACTTAATCTCTTTTATTACGGATACCAAGCGAACCTGAATATGGATTACTTTCTAGTATTATTTTATAACTACGATATGAATACAGGTAGTGAAATAAAAGAAGGAGTTAAATTGATATTGGATGTGAATAATGAAGTTGTAGGTTTGCAAACTTTTAAAATGCAGTAAACAAAATGAATATCTCTCAGGCAAAACTATCAGACTTAAAAGAACTCACTGAATTGTTTGATGCGTACCGAGTTTTTTATGAGAGACACTCTGACCTGGATGCAGCTAAAGCTTTTTTGGAAGAACGTATTCAAAACAATGAGTCTGTTATATATTTATCTAGAAATGAACAAGGAGTAGCTACCGGATTTGTACAACTTTATCCATTGTTTTCATCCACAAGAATGAAAAGATTCTGGTTATTGAATGATCTTTATGTTGACTCAAGCTTTCGGGGTCAAGGATTTTCCAAGGCTCTTATTGAAAAATCTAAAGAACTTTGTCGTGAAACTGATGCTTGTGGCATGATGCTGGAAACAGCTAAAGACAATCATGTTGGTAACCAGCTTTATCCTGCAACCGGATGGACTTTGGATGAAGATCATAATTTTTATACCTGGGATGTTGAGTAGCCTTTCTCGGACATGAAATAACAAATTTTTCTAATTCACTCTCAAAAAAGCGCTTTTATTAGGAAATTTTTTTTACCAGCAATACCCAAATCTTTCAAAACCTTTTAAAGATTACGTGGAGTGAAATTTTAAAAAAACACTCTCTGTTGTAATAAATAGCACTTTTCTTCTCTGTAGAGGTATAGCTCACCTTATTGATATTAGAATTTCAAATAAGCGTTGCAAAAAATATTTCTTTCTCATTAATTGGTGCATCAAAAATTGGTTAACCAATTATTGGTTAACAAAAAGTTTAAAATCACATAGCATATAGGAGTAAATATGAAAACTAGAGTTACTATTATGGGGATGTTTATGACATTTATATTCATTCCAGCTCTTAGTACTACATCTTTTGCGCAAGTTGCAATAATGAATCCTGCTTTTGAGGATTCCACGGATAGAGATGCAAACAGAGAAGCATGGAGAAACAAAGATCTGGAAGCAGACGCGGACACAGTAACCGGTGATGGATCATGGGTATTACAAATGTCAACTACCAATAATACAGATGGCGGACAGTACAGTGGTAAGTTGCCAACGGGTACATCAGAAACCAGTAACCGAAGGTGGTTATATCAGGAAGTTACTGTTGAAGCAAATACAGATTATGAAATAAGTTGGTTTATGAAGCAATCAGCAGGAAATACATTAACTGTGGCGATTTACGACACGGTTTTTAGTACGGTTTCTGTGATAGGTGACTCCCAATATATCTTGAAAACTCAGGATTATAATGATGACAGCGGAAGTAATACCGGTTCATTTCTAGAACAAAGCATAGCTTTTAATTCCGGGGATAATACTGAAGTCGTATTGTTCATCAGTAACGATTGGGAAAACGGATCAAGTTCAGCGAATGTAGATGATTTCTCAATAGAAAAAGTTGGTTCTATTCCGGATCCACCTTCTATTGGAGTAGTCATGAACCCTTCTTTTGAGGATTCTACGGATAGAGATGCAAACAGAGAAGCATGGAGAAATAAAGCTCTTGAAGCGGATGCTGATACGGTAATTGGTGATGGTTCATGGGTACTTCAGATGTCAACATCGAATAACACTCCAGAAGGTCAGTTTAGTGGTAAATTACCAACCGGTACATCAGAAACCAGTAACCGAAGGTGGTTATATCAGGAAGTTACTGTTGAAGCAAATACAGATTATGAAATAAGTTGGTTTATGAAGCAATCAGCAGGAAATACATTAACTGTGGCGATTTACGACACAGTTTTTAGTACGGTTTCTGTTATTGGAGACAGTCAATATATAATTGAATCTAAGGAGTACAATGATGCAAGTGGAAGTAATACGGGTTCATATATAGAGCAAAGCATTGCTTTTAATTCCGGTGATAATACTGTAATTGTACTGTTTATCAGTAACGATTGGGAAAATGGAACAAGTTCAGTAAATGTCGATGATTTCTCAATGAAGGAAGCGCTTCCTGAACCTCCGGCTCCTGGTATTATTCTTAATCCTGCTTTTGAAGATTCGACTGACAGAGATGCAAACAGAGAATCATGGAGAAACAAAGCTTTGGAAGCGGATGCTGACACGGTAATTGGTGATGGATCATGGGTACTTCAGATGTCTACAACAAATAATACAGATGGTGGTCAGTATAGTGGGAAGTTGCCAACCGGAACTTCAGAAACAAGTAACCGAAGATGGATGTATCAGGCACTGAGTGTTGATTCTTTTACCAGCTACACTATTAGCTGGTTTATGAAGCAAGACGCAGGGAATACATTAAAAGTTGCTTTGTATGATACGGTTTTTAGCACGGTTTCTGTTATAGATGACAGCCAATACATTATCAAGTCTCAGGAATACAATGATGCTAGTGGCAGTAATACGGGATCATTTATAGAACAAAGCATAACATTTGACTCAGGTGATAATACTGAAGTAGTATTATTTATTAGCAATGACTGGGAAAATGGAAACGGATCTGTAAATATTGATGATTTTTCTGTCGCCAATAATGGTGTGACAATTTCTAATGAAATTGATGATTCAATTGATGGCTTCAAACTAAATCAAAACTATCCTAACCCATTTAATCCTTCGACTGAGATATCATTTACGATGCCATATGCTTCAGATGTTTCTATTGAGGTATTTAATATGTTGGGACAAAAAGTAGTTACACTTTTCAATGGTAGAAAAGCAGCAGGAGCTCATAACGTAACCTTTAATGCCAGCCATCTTTCTTCCGGTATTTATCTTTACCGACTAAAAGCTGGGCCTTTTGTACAGATCAAAAGAATGACATTAATTAAATAGCAATAAATTTTAAAGCCCTGCAATTGAGTAGGGCTTTATATTAAATAAGAATCGTATATAATTTTTAAATGTTTAGATCAATTTTTTGCAACTTTACCATAATGCAGATAAATTGGTTAACCAATTAAAAGAAACGAGATACATGGAATTACTAAACAGCTTTTCTGAGATAAAAATTGAAAGTCCTGAGGACAAAATAATTCGCCAGATTCGGGATTTGATTACAACCGGGCAACTAAAACCGGGAGACAGATTACCATCAGAGCGACTACTAAGTGAAAGGCTTGGTGTAAGTAGATCATATTTAAGGAATGCTCTTAAGAAACTGGAGTTTTACGGAATTCTGAAAGCGCTTCCTCAAAGTGGAACAGTAGTAGCGGGTTTGGGGCTTAACGCTCTTGAAGGCCTGATTACAGACATGCTGAATCTCCAAAGCAATGATTTTAAATCATTGGTGGAAACAAGAGTAATACTTGAGAAAAACAGCGCTGAATTAGCAGCTGTAAATAGAACGCAGAAAGATATAGAAGAAATTGAAAAGGCGTTGATTCAACACAGCAAAAAAATCAAGGACGATTATTATGCAGTTGAAGAAGACTTTATGTTTCACTTAAAGATTGCAGAAGCTAGTAAAAATTCAGTACTTAAATCTTTAATGCTGATCATAATCCCTGATATAATGACCTATTTCAAAACTCACAATGTGTGTGGAGGAGGAAGGTCTTTACATGTTGTTGAAGAACATGAAATGATCCTGGAGCATATAAAGAAACAGGAGCCTGAAAAGACGGGTGAAGTTGTACGTCAGCATCTGGATGAAATTTTACAATACGTTCGCACCACAGAAAAAATTCCACATTTAGACAAGATAAATTCACCTTCATCAAGAAAAATAATGAATGGACAAGAATAGATTTAAAACAAAAATGGGATAGCATAATGCTACCCCATCCTAATTTGGGATTTTACAGCAATGAACCAATTAAGCGTCGGATATCATTAGCTGTAAGTATCCAGAGTGCTCAAAGATAACTAGATTTAATCTTTATCGCACATCTTTACTACTTAAACGAATCCCATCTAAATAAATACTTAATAAGTAGCTGTAATTACTAAACTGAAAAGCGATTAAAATGAAACCTAAACTACAAACATGGTTAAAATGTTTTACGAAAATGTTGTTATTTACAACAGCATTTGTGGGACTCCATACTGCAACAATTAATGCACAACAAATAGAAGTTACGGGACAAATTACTTCTTCCGAAGGAGATACACTTTCTGGAGTAACCGTTAGTGTTCAGGGAACATCCCGAGGAACTGCAACCAATTTAGATGGATTCTATTCCATATCCGTAGAAGAGGATGGAATTCTTGAAGTTTCCTATGTGGGCTTTATTACAAGACTCGTTCCGGTAGAAGGAAGACAAACTATAGATATTGTAATGGAGCCTGATGTGGAGGCTTTAGACGAATTAATAGTGGTTGGGTATGGTACAATAAAAAGGTCTAATGTAACCGGCTCAATTTCTAAAGTTACCAATGAAAGATTAGATGAAATACCTCTTTCCAGAGTGGATGATGCACTTGTTGGCCAAATCGCCGGGGTTACCATTCAGCAAACAAATCCTGCTGCCGGAGAAGCTCCTTCAATAAGAGTACGTGGACAGGGCTCAATTTCTTATGATTCAAATCCATTAATTGTGGTAGATGGGATTTCAGTAGGATTTGATGCGGACTATCTATCGAGTTTAGATATGAATGATGTTCAATCTATTGAGGTGCTAAAAGACGCATCTTCGGCTGCTATATATGGTTCAAGGGGAGCAAATGGAATTATTATGGTTACCACAAAAAAAGGAACTGAGGGCCCCACACAATTTTCATATAACAGTTATGTAGGATTTAAAACTGTTCCGGAAAACGACTATTTAACTACTGTTGACGCGTGGTCTAACTATGTTCGAACAAATAATGAAGGACAGCTTACCGATAGAATGCAATACATACAACAAATTGGTACTTATACCGATTGGGCAGACATAATGTATGACGGAGGCTCGATTGTAAGCCATTCGGTAACTGCCAAAGGTGGAACTAAAAATACCAAGTTTTTAGCATCGTTAAATGTTCTGAATGATGAGGGGGTTCTACTCACTGATAATTACAGAAAACTAAATTTCAGGGTAAACCTTAACACAAAATTGAGAGAGAAACTGGAATTAGGTGTACGTTTAAATCCGTCCAGAACTCTTCAGCAACGTTTTCCTATAGGAGTACATGATGCTATTCGTCAAAACCCCTGGCTGCCATTGTATTTGGATGAAAATAATATTCAATATGTAAACCGTTTCAGAGAGAACGGACGATGGGCAGACGCAGAGATCGGTGATTACGCCATGGAGAGAATGTTTGATGATTATGATCTCGCAAATGGTACCCCTTCAACAACGAATTCAGGTGTAGATATTAGTGCAACATCCAATGCAAATGCATTAGCTAAGGTGTTGGAACGAAATGAACAAAAAGTAGAGACCAAAGTGTATGCTAAGTCATATTTAAGATATGATATATCCGACAATTTGGAGTTTCAGCAAACGGTTGGTGCGGATTTCAGATATACTGAAAATACAGATTACGAAGGGGTGGAATCATCGAGAAACGGTGCCGCAGATTCAGAATCAAGAGCACGAGGAGCGACAAGATGGCGTTATGTGTTAGAAAGTACACTTGATTACAGCAATGACTTTGCTGACCATTCAATAGACGGAGTAGTAGGATTTGGTTATGAGCACTGGGATTATGAAAATAGTGAGTTAATAGCTGTTGGTTTTCAAAATGATCTTATTGAAACTGTACCGGCTGCAAACCTTGCTTTTGGGTTAACAGCAGAGGAAGAAGAAGCTTTACTTTCTTATTTCTCAAGGATAAACTACGCTTTTGATGATAAGTATTTGCTATCTGTTAGTGCCAGAGTAGATGGAAGCTCTAAGTTTGGACCTGACAAAAAATACGGCTTTTTTCCGGCAGCCTCAGCGGGTTGGAATATATCTCAAGAACCTTTCTTTGATAATATAAGATCTATAAGTGATCTGAAATTAAGAATAAGCTATGGAGTAACCGGTAATAACAATGGAATCGGGGAATATGATTATATAGCCTTGTTAAATCCTGTTGCAACAGGGTTTGGCTCAATTGGATACAATCCTATTAATATTGGTAACCCAAACTTAGGATGGGAAAAACTAATTGAAATTAATCCGGGAATTGATGTTGCTTTCTTGAACAGAAAAATCAATGTTTCTTTCGATTATTATAAAAGAACCAGTGAAGACCTTTTATTACCTCAGCCAATTCCTTCTGTAACAGGATTTGGAGCTGCTCTTGTAAACCGTGGAGTGGTAGAAAACGAAGGGGTTGAATTAGAAGTAGTAACCAGAAACATCATTAATCGAAATTTTTCATGGACTACAACCGCATTACTAACTCACAACAAAAATACACTTGTCGACTTTGCAGGAGCTAGCGGCCTTATTAGTATTGTTGATGACAAGCGTCCGGCGGAATGGATCGCAATGGAAGGGCGACCTATTTCTTCATTTTATGGATTTGTTGTTTCCAAAGAAATAGGATTAGAATTTATAAAAGATCCATTCTATCCAATAAATGCTCAATCTCAGGATATTTATGTAAAAGATCTAAATGGAGATGGCGTTATTGATAACGATGACAGAACATTTCTGGGATCTCCGTATCCGGATATTGTTTGGAGTATTGCAAACAATTTTGGATACAAGAATTTTCAGCTATCATTTATGTTTCAAGGATCGCATGGTGCAGAGGTTAGAAACATATCTTCTCAATACATAAAAAATGAATTTTCTAGTAAACAGGACTACGTAGACGGGTTCGCTGACGCAGATTTAGTGCAGGAAAGAATATTTACAAGTGATGATATTCAAAGCGCTTCATATGTTGCACTTAGAAACCTGAATTTTTCTTATACATTACCACTATCGTATGTCAATAAATTAGGTATGAGAAGTGCAAAACTATATTTCAGTGGTCAAAATCTAATTTACATTATGGCTGATGATTACGAAGGCTTCAATCCAGAAGGGATAGATCGAGGATTAGATAGCCCTTTAACATACGGTTATCAAAGAGGTCCTGCACCGATTTATCGATCCTTTTCATTCGGCGTAAATCTTGAATTTTAAAATGAAGACCATGGAAAAGACTATGAAATATTTAATTGTACCGATTGCTCTATTTACTTTGACAATTGGCTGTGATGATCTGTTAAATCTTGCACCTAAATCAGAGGTAGGGGCGAATGGTTTTTACAGAAACGATGATGAGGTTGAAAGTGCTGTAATAGCTATTTATGACGGTTTGCAAGCAATTCCGGAAAGAGAGTTTGCACTTACTGAGATGAGGTCAGACAATACAAAAACCAAATCAAGTGAGGGGCAGTTTGCTCAATTTGAGCGCTTTGAAGTTGAACCTACAAATGGTATAGTTGCTAACCATTGGGCATTTAACTACAACGTGATCTTCAGATCAAATACAGTACTTGAAAATCTTGGTGTAGTAGTTAATACTTCAAAAAGAAATCAGTTTGAAGGAGAAGCAAAATTCAACCGAGCATTGGCTCATTTCAACTTGGTACGTGGATTTGGAGATGTTCCATTAGTTGATAGAGTAGTAGAACCAACAGATACGGACTATTTTACTAGAGATGACGCAGAAGTTGTTTATGATGCAATTATTGCAGATTTGGAAGATGCTATAACTTTTTTGCCTGCTAAAGCAAACACGGATTTTGGCAGAGCGACTTCCGGAGCAGCTAAAGCACTCTTATCTAAAGTATATTTACATACTGAAGATTATGGCTTGGCAGAAACATTACTTGAAGATCTCATCAATGGAACAGAATACTCATTAGTACCAAATTACAGAGAAGTATTCTATAATGAAGGTAATGATGAAATAATATTTGCCATCCCCTATATCAATGATGATGCGGATGAAAGTCAAGATTTCTCTTTTGAAATGACTGCTGGCGGAGTAAGAAGCGGGCTGAATTATCTTACAAATGACTTTATACAAGCCATTGATCCAAACGATACTGAGCGGGAGCCTGTACTTAGAAATCCCAATAACAATGCAGAAGTTGGTAAGTTCATCACCAGTAGTGCTAATGTAAGATTTGGTGGAAATGACTGGATAGTATTACGCCTTGCAGATGTTTATCTGATGCATGCAGAAGCAATTATGGCGGGTTCCTCTTCTACACAAAGTATTTCTGCTATTCAGTCGTACAATGCTGTTAGAGATAGGGTTGGTTTAAGCACACTCGCAGAAGATGGAAGCGCAACACTTACCTTAGAAGAACTAATGGCTGAGCGGAGAATAGAGTTAGCTTTTGAAAATCACCGATTATATGATTTGGTACGTACGGGTTTAGCAATTCAAGAGATTGGAGCTTTTGCAAGCTCATTAGGATATTCGTTTTCTCCGAATGATTTGTTGTTGCCAATTCCACAATCCGAAAGAAATGTAAGCGAAGGGTTATTGACACAAAACCCTGGCTACCAACAATAATTTTAAATTGAAATTATAAAGATTATGAAAAATTTGAATAAAATCTCTTACCGTATTATGCTAGTATTTTGTGTTTCTTGTATAATATTGTTTAGCAGTGCTTGTGAAGAAGAGCTACCTTCAGCAGGTTCGCTGCCAGATAAAACGCCTCCGGCTGCATTTTTTACTTTTTCGCAAAGCGATGTTAATTATCTGGATGTTACCTTTGCCAATCAGTCAACCAGTGCTACTATATTCTTCTGGGAATTCGGTGATGGGAACACTTCCACTGATGAGGAACCTTCAAATGAGTATGCGGCTGAAGGATCTTACACAGTTTCTTTAACTGCAACGGATGCAAACGGATTAGATAGTACCTACTCAGAAGTTATTGAGCTGGTTGAACCGGATATTGAGTTTATGCCTGTTATTTTAGAAGCTGGTTTCGAAGATGGCAGCGACGGAGCTGATTCTTGTGGTGATGGAAATGAAGATGGCAGAGATTGCTGGAGAAATTCTGACTTGGGTGGCGTAATTCAAATTACTCAAAGCCCGGTACATGAAGGAGCTCAGGCAGCAAAACTACCGACTTCAAACGATAGAATTGGCTACCAACTTGTTACTGTTGAAGCTGACACCGATTATATTCTTTCATTCTACTATACGATGAAAACAAGTCCGGCAGGGTCGCTAACTGTTAGGGTATTAAATGGTCCGGTAAATGATCCTAATGATATTGCAGGGGCAACTATTGTTTCGGGTACATATAGTGACCAAACAGATGACAGTGCATACATTTTAGAATCTCTAACATTTAATTCCGGATCAAGCACTCAAATAGCCATCTATTTTGATAATGTTGATGTTGAAAGTAGACTTGATTCCTTTACCCTAGTGGAGAACTAAGAGATGTATAAAGAGTTTTTAAAATCAAATTTAATAGGAGTAGGTTTTACGCTACTCTTATGTTTATCATCGGTTACTACATTTGGATGTCAACACGAATTACCGACAAGACCTACTTCGGATCCTGACTATGATTATAATCAGGACAAACCGGATGATCCAAACCTACCAAATATAGATCTGAATAATTGGAAAGTAACACTTCCTATTCCTAGGAGCGACGGTAAACCATTAGAGGTTGAACCTCCTGAGATTTTGGATTATGCAAATGATGACCGATTAAAGCCATATTTCTACAATGATTCAACAGATGGCTCACTAGTATTCTATACTTTTCCTGAGGCGTCTACAGCTAATTCATCTTATTCAAGAACAGAGCTCCGCGAACAGATGGTACCAGGTAGTAATAGCACCAACTGGACATTTAAACAGGGTGGAAATATGAGAGGTACATTATCTGTACCTGAAGTTTCCCAGGACAATACTGGAGATTATCATCGAACAATTATAATGCAGATTCATGGACGTTTAACAAACGAACAACGTGATCTGATTGGTGAAGATGATAACAATGCACCTCCTGTTCTTAAAATATACTGGGTAGAAGGTAAGATCAGAGTAAAAACTAAGGTGCTTAAAAATCTGGATGCCACGTATGAAGAAATGCTGCACACCGATGCCTGGGGAGATGATAAAGGCAAGAATTTTGATGAAGTAGTTGGTACAGACAAATTCACACTAGAAGTGGATGTATCTGAAGGACGGATGGTAGTGACCTTAAACGATAATCAAAGTTTCGTTTATGATGACATTCATATGGAAAAGTGGGGAGTATTTGAGAACTATTTTAAAGCCGGTAATTATTTGTCTTCAAAAGATAAAGATGCTTACGCTTATGTAAAATACTATGACTTGGAGGTTACACATTAATACAATGCGTTTTCTAAGTTTAATTACTCTCTTGTTATTAACTTTTGTTGCTTCAGCGCAACCCAAATACAAAATCGATCTCACACATTGGAAATTAGAACTTCCATCCGGATATACAGCATCTGAGTGGAAACTATCTAACTTTGAGAAGGACAGATTTGCCAATCCTTTTTTTTACATAGATCCTGAGGACAGCGCTTTTGTATTAGAAGCTTACCCCGTTGATGGAACTTCTACAGCTCAATACACAAAGAATATGCTTCGTGAGCAAATGAAACCAGGTAGCAGTTCTGTGAATTGGACGTTGAAACAAGGAGGAGTTTTAGAAGCAGATTTCCAGGTTACAGAAGTAACAAAAGATGGAAGAAATTATCATAAGATATTACTTTTTCAGATTCAGGGAAGAACCAGCGATGAGCAGACTAAAGCACTAGGATTAGAAAAAAATACAGGCCCGCCCTTTTTAAAAATATTCTGGGATAATGGTGAAATACGAGTTGTAAGAAAAGTACTTGAAGAATGGAATACGCTTGGCAATGCTTTGTTGATGAAAGATTCATGGGAAGATGGCAAAGGGGAGTCTTTTCGGAGAGACGTCGATTTTAACCGTGCTAAGATCAAAATTATTGCACAAGAAGGCAAAATTGAAATACAACTTGATAAGCAAAGACCCATAATATTTGATGATATAAATGTTCAACAGTGGTATTTCGAGAACTACTTTGTAGCAGGAAATTACCTGCAAACTAAAGAAGAAGGAGCAAAATCAATAGTAAAGTTATATGACTTACAAGTTCATCATGATTAAATACAAAAAAGAATTATTAAACAAATTTAGTGTCTTTTCCTTAACAGCTTTTAGCTTACTTCTGTTTGCAGGCTGCAATTTAGGAGTTGACGGAATATTGGTTTCAAATATCGCTGAATTTGATAAAGCCGTGGAGAAGATTCAACCCGGTGAAACTATAGTGATGAAAAATGGAGTTTGGGAAGACGTTGAACTAAGATTTAGAGGAACAGGTACCGAAGAAAAGCCAATAACGTTGACTGCGCAGACACCTGGAGAGGTACTAATATCAGGTCAATCAAATCTTGCTTTTTCAGGAGAGTACTTGGTGGTTTCCAATTTGATTTTCAAGAATGGTTATACGCCTACAAGTGAGGTTATTTCTTTTAAAACCGGAAAAACAGAATTAGCGAATAACTCAAGAGTTACCAATATAGTTATTGATAATTTCACCAACCCGGAACGTTTCGATTCAGATACGTGGGTTGCTATTTATGGTAAAAAAAACAGATTTGATCATAACTCATTGATCGGGAAAGGGAACCGTGGTGTTTCTTTAGCTGTAAAATTAACAACTGAGGAAAGTCGTGAGAATGATCACATTATCGAATATAATTATTTTGGACCCAGAGAAGTATTAGGTTCAAATGGAGGTGAAACTTTAAGGATTGGAACCAGCCATTACTCTCTTACCGATTCTCGTACAATAGTAAGAAAAAATTTCTTTGACAGAACTAATGGAGAACATGAGATCATCTCCAATAAGTCAGGTAGAAATATATTCAGAGACAATGTCTTTTTTGAAAGCCAGGGAACGCTAACTATGCGACATGGCCAGCACACATTGGTTGAGAACAATTACTTTCTAGGTAATCGAAAGCCGAATACAGGAGGAATCAGGATAATTAACGAGTACCAAACAGTGCGTAATAATTACCTGTATGGTTTAACCGGTCATAGATTCAGAGGCGCCCTTGTTATAATGAACGGAGTTCCAAACTCACCTCTTAACAGATACAACCAGGTGGTAGATTCATACATGGATAATAACATTGTTATACAAAGTGACTTTATCCAATTAGCTGCAGGAAGCGATGAAGAAAGAAGTGCGGTTCCTGTCGGTTCTACTATGAAGTATAATATTCTTTTAAGCACCACTAATCTGGATCCTTTCACTATATATGATAATGTTTCCGGGATAGAATTTGAAGGAAATATTATGAACGAAGAAGCCAAAGCACCATTTGTGAAAGGCTTCAGTAAAGTGCCTTATAATGTTCGCAAAAATGATAAT
Source organism: Balneola sp. (assembly GCA_965216175.1). Classification (GTDB taxonomy): domain Bacteria; phylum Bacteroidota; class Rhodothermia; order Balneolales; family Balneolaceae; genus Balneola. The sequence goes on along the minus strand of OZ244140.1, from coordinate 2,336,156 downwards.
GGACTTTGGGTACCAGACCAAAGTTTAATAGATCAGATTGGATTCGGAGAAATAAAGCTTCCGGTGACCAAAGAAGAAGCAGGGGCTTCTTATTATCCTAAAAACTTCAGTGGTACTACTTTTAATTCAGGTAAAGTAATTACTGTAGAACCCGGAACGAATACGCTCTTGGATGCAATTGAGAAGAGCAAAGCTGGAGACATCTTAGACCTCCGGAGTGGAAAAGAGTATTTAATGACTAAGTATGCGTTCATAAATCATCCGATTACAATTCAAACACCTGCGGGGGAAAAGGCTTCAATTTTCTCAGGTAAACAATCATTTTTCAAGATTGAAAACGGTGGCGCTTTAAAACTTAAGAATGTAATAATTGATGGTAGAGATTCCCCTGATTTAGCTGGCAACAATGTAGTGAGTACCAGTAAGTATTCTATGAATAAGAATTATGCGCTGGTTATCGAAGATTCTGAAGTAAAAGATCTGGACAAAAATCACAGCTTTGATTTTCTCAAGATCTATAAGCACACTTTTGCGGATTCCATTAATATTATCAATACAAAAATGAACAACATTACCGGTTCTATAATGAATTTGGATATGGAAACAGAAGATCTTGGAATCTATAATGTAGAAAATGTGAAGATTTTAAATTCTGAGTTTTCTGAGGTTCAAGGAGCTATAGCAAATATTTACAGAGGTGGAACAGATGAGAGTACATTTGGGCCTATAGTTGAAATTAATGATATAACAATCTCAGATTCAGGATCCGGAAGCAGAAATAAGACGGAAGCAAGTCTTCGGTTTCATGGAGTGCAACGTCTGAATATTTCAGATTCTGAAATACAAAACAGTGCTCCAATAGATTTACACCTTACTAACGGAGAGCCTATAACAGAAATTGAAGATTTGATGCTTGTAAATACTCCGTCTATAAAGAGTAATAACAACGAGTATAAAACTTCTAATGTAAGAGTTGTTAAGAAATGAGAAGATTTTCCATTTTAGTTTTAGGAGTATTCTTTTTTTGCGCACCGGTTGAAGAAAGAGATGGTTTGATTTTAACTCAGCAGGGAGTTGAGAACATTCAAGCCAATTTAGGAGATGTACCTTTATTCGATCAAACTTTCGAGTTGATTCAGCAACAGGTGGATAAGGAAATAAACGAAGGTATTAATGTTCCTGTACCTAAAGATCTGGCCGGAGGATACACTCACGAAAAGCATAAATCCAACTTCTTCACTATGCAAAAAGCAGGTCTGCTTTTTCAAATAACCGGAGATGCAAAGTATGCAAACTTTATTTTGGAGATGCTTCTGGAATACGAAGAGATGTATCCAACTTTAGATCGGCATCCTGCTGAAAGATCATACGCGCGTGGAAAATTCTTTTGGCAAAGTTTGAATGATGCAAACTGGTTGGTTTATACAAGTCAGGCTTACAGCTCTATTTACGATTGGCTTGACGAAGAAACCAGAACGAGGCTAAATCAAAACCTTTTCAGACCTTATGCTGAATTTCTTTCTATCGAGACACCTCAGTTTTTTAACCGAATTCATAATCACAGTACCTGGGGAAATGCTGCTGTTGGTATGATCGGTTTGGTCATGGACGACGACGAATTAGTTAGTTGGGCGTTGTATGGTTTAGATGCTGAAGTTCCCGGAGATCAAATAAAAGACAACGACGGTGGATTTATTCAACTGGAAGGGCAAAAGGAAGCAGGATTTTTAGCACAGATCGACAACGCGTTTTCTCCGGATGGGTATTACACCGAAGGGCCATACTATCAACGTTATGCAATGTATCCTTTTCTGATCTTTGCGAACGCATTACAAAACAAAGAACCCGAATTGGGTATTTTAGAATACAGAGACGGTTTATTAATTAAAGCAGTTTCAGCTTTGGTCAATCAAACTAACGATACAGGAGAATTTTTTCCCATAAATGATGCCCAGAAGGGGATGTCTCTTTCTTCCAGAGAATTGGTTACGGCAGTAAGTATGGCATACTATTTTGGAGATAGAAATACTAGCCTATTGAGTTTAATAGAAGATCAAGGTAGAGTTCCTTTAAACGATGCAGGGCTGACTGCCGCAATGGATATTCAAAAAGGGCTTGCTACTCCAAATTTTAAGAAGAGTATTGAACTTACTGACGGAGCTAATGGAGACGAAGGAGCTATTGGAATTTTAAGGAGCTCGGTAAAATCAAATGATATCACTTTAATGCTGAAGTACGCAAAGCATGGAATGGGGCATGGACATTTCGATAGATTGCATTTTCTACTTTATCATGGAGGAGATGAGGTTTTTCAGGATTATGGTTCTGCAAGATGGGTGAATATCGAACAAAAAGATGGTGGAGGTTACCTTAAAGAAAATAATACATGGGCTAAGCAAACTATAGCTCATAATACTGTTGTAGTTGATAGAACCACCCAATTTAAAAGAGATGTACAAACGGCAGAAGATAATCCAGGAACACCTTACTTATTTGATGTAAGCGATCCTAATCTTCAGGTTGTAAGCGCAAAAGAAGATAAAGCTTATCCCGGAAAAGAAATGCAAAGAACAATGGCCATGATTGTTCTACCGGATGTAGAAAATGAAATAATTATCGATCTTTTTCGCATTGAAAATGAAGGTTCTTCCACGTACGAGCTTCCATTTTATAATAGGGGTCATTTGATGAATACCTCATTCGAATATGAGATTAATAAGAGCCTGCCCGTAATGGGCCAAAAGTATGGTTATGAGCATTTATGGGAAGAAGCTAATGGTGAGTTGGATGGTGACGGTTCACAGATTACCTGGTTTAATGGAACACATTTTTACTCTCTTACAAGTTCAACAGAAAAAGGTGATAAAGGTATTTTTGGAAGAATTGGAGCCAATGATCCTAATTTCAATTTAAGAAGGGATCCTGTTTTTATCTACAGGCGAGAAAATACCGGAAGTACACTTTTTGCCAATGTCATTGAAATACATGGAAAATATGATCCTTCGGATGAGATACCACATAATTTATTTAGCTCTGTAGCACAAATATCTGTATTAACTGATACCAAAGAGTACTCTGCAGTACAGTTTGAACTTACCAATCAACGAACTTATGTGTTTTGCATCTCTAATCAAGATACTGAGGGTCAAAGTGTGCATTCATTGGAATTACAAGAAAACGTGGTGGAATGGGTAGGCCCGTTTACACTACAAGAATTATAAAGAATTTTAGATATGAAAAGATTTAGTGAAAAGTACATCATTACCAAGGAAATGGAATGGGAAGAATTAGGTGGAGGAGTATCCCGTAAAATGCTTGGATGGGATAACCAAATAATGATGGTAAAAGTGAAGTTTGATAAAGGTGCCGTAGGATCTCCACACCATCACTTTCATACTCAAGCTACATATTGTGCTAAAGGCAAATTCGAGTTTCATATCGATGGAGAAAAGAAAATTATAAACGAAGGCGATGGAGTGTATATCGAGCCAAACCTAGTACATGGGGTTACCTGCCTCGAAGAGGGTATGTTGATTGATGTATTTGCACCTGTTCGGGAGGATTTTCTGAGTGGCAATACCGTTTCTTACTTTGGAAATAAGGATTGAGATTTTAAAAATTTAAATAAAAATTGAAAAAGAAAATGAAAGTAAAAAAACTCAGGTGGTGGATTATTACACTCATATGTTTAGCCACCGTAATCAATTATATAGATAGATCTTCATTATCTATCATGTGGCCAGCAATTTCTGAGGATCTTGGAATGGATAACGCCGACTATGCGCTGATATTAAACGTATTTCTGATTGCTTATGCAATAGGTCAGTCCGTTACAGGAAAAATGTTCGATAAAATCGGCACCCGAATGGGCTTTGTGATTTCAATTACGGTTTGGGGAGCAGCAACCATGTTTCATGCCGCAGCCAGAGGGATTCTAAGTTTTTCCTTTTTCAGAGTAGTTCTTGGACTGGGTGAAGCAGGCAACTGGCCTGGTGCCGTGAAGAGTAATGCGGAATGGTTTCCTGTTAAAGAACGTGCAACAGCTCAAGGATTGTTTAATTCAGGTGCAGCATTAGGTTCTGTAGTAGCACCTCCACTTATTGCTATGCTTTGGGTAGCTTTTGGATGGAAACTTACTTTCGTAATTATTGGAGCAGTTGGTCTTGTATGGGTTATTCCTTGGATGATTATAAATAAAGATGTTCCTTCAAAACACCCTTGGATTACAGATGAAGAAAAAGCCTTTATTCTTGAAGGAAGAATAAATGAGAATGAAACTGAAGATAATGAGAAGGGATTAACTGCTAAAGAAATTCTATCTCACAAAGAGTCATGGGCAGTCTTAATGTCAAGATTTTTTATTGAGCCAATTTGGTGGCTCTTTGTAGGTTGGATGCCAATTTATCTCGCTGATGTATATGGTTTTAATGTGAAAGAGATAGGACTATTCGCTTGGGTTCCTTACGTAGGGGCAGCAGTTGGAAGTATTTCAGGAGGATATTTTGCCGGTAAGCTAATGATGAAAGGCGCAAGTGTTGATAAAGCACGAAAAACAACGATCAGCATTGGAGGAATAATGATGTTCGTGGGTTTAGTAGCTACTATTCTGTTTGCCGATACACCACTTAAATTTGTGCTTATTGTAGCCGGTGTATTATTCGGATTTCAGTTTGTTATTTCAAATATACAGACAATGCCAAGTGATCTTTTTAGTGGAAAATCTGTCGGTTCGCTAGCGGGATTCGGAGGTACAGTAGGTTTGTTTTCTGTGATCATTATGAACTTTTTGGTGCCTGTGATTGCAGAAGTTTCTTACACTCCCATCTTTATCATGATCGCAGTTTTTGTGCCACTGGGAGTTTTGTCAATCTATTATTTCGCTAGAGAAATAAAACCAATCAAATAATTTTATAAATACTAATTAAATAAAGACTTGCTCATGAAATCAGAAGAAAGAGTAGCCGTAATTACAGGAGCTACAAGTGGAATTGGATTCGAAGTAGCTAAAAGACTCGGAAAGGACGGTTTTAATGTAATTCTTAACGGAATCGACGACCCAGCCGGAGCTGATAAAGTTAAAGAACTTTCGGCAGAGGGTATTAAAGCTGAATACTACGGTTTTGATGTTACGAATGAAGATGCAGTTAACTCTAATATTAAAACTATTGGAGATAAATATGGAAAAATCGACGTGGTAATAAATAATGCCGGCGGTTTAGGTGGAAGATCAAGATTTGAAGATATGACCACTGACTTTTACAGATCAGTAATGGCATTGAATTTAGACTCTACTTTTTTTGTATCAAGAGCTGCTATTCCATATCTGAGAAAATCGGATTATGCTTGTATCATCAATTACACATCTAATGCAGGATGGAATGCAGGTGGGCCTGGAGCGGGAATTTATGGCACTTCAAAAGCCGCGGTTCATACAATAACCAGAGCGCTTGCAAAAGATCTTGCTGAATATGGAATAAGAGTAAATGCGGTGTCTCCAGGTACTATCGATACTCCGTTTCATTCACAGATAAAGTCTACAAAGCCCGAAGTTTTCGAGTCATGGAAAAATAATATAATGCTTGGAAGATTAGGACAACCTGAAGATGTAGCATCAGTTGTGTCCTTTTTAGCGAGTAAAGACTCTAAATTTATAACTGCAGAAACCATTCAGGTTGGTGGTGGACAAGCTCTTGGAATTTAAACCTTAGAACAACAACTGATTTAAAATGAAAAAGGTAGTTACTTTTGGCGAAATAATGTTAAGACTTGCTCCTCAGGGCTTTTTAAGATTCTCTCAGGCAAGTAGTTTTGATGTAGTCTACGGAGGCGGAGAGTCTAATGTAGCTGTTTCGCTTGCCAATTATGGTATTCCTGTTGAATTTGTAACCCGATTACCCAAAAATGATATTGGTGAGTGCGCATTCATGGAAATGCGCAAAAGGGGGGTAGGAACAAATCATATCATTTATGGCGGAGATCGTTTGGGCATTTATTTTCTGGAGACTGGTGCAGTAGCACGGGGTAGTAAGGTAGTATACGATCGTGCTCATTCTGCTATGGCTGAGATAGAAGCCGGCATGATTGATTGGAAATCTATTTTTGAAGGAGTAGAGCTATTTCACTGGACCGGAATAACACCTGCAATTTCTCAAGGAGCAGCAGATGCATGTTTAGAAGCTGTAAAAATTGCTTCAGAATTGGGAGTTACCATTTCCACAGATTTAAATTACCGTGCAAAGCTTTGGAAATATGGGGTAGATTCGGAAGCAATCATGACGGAACTTACTTCTTATTGTGACATCATACTTGGAAATGAAGAAGATGCTGAAAAGCATTTTGGTATTAAACCTGAGGGTTTAGATATCACCAAACAAGGTCATGAAGTAAATGCCGATGCTTTTCTTTCTGTGTGTAAACAGATGATGAAAAAATTTCCAAAAGCAAAAAAGGTAATCACAACTCTGCGTGGATCTATTTCCGCTTCTCACAATACATGGGCCGGAGTAATGTATGATGGAAAAACTATGTACTCTACTAAACAATATCAGATCACAAACATAGTAGATCGTGTTGGTGGCGGGGATTCATTCATGGGAGGTTTGATTTACGGATTACTAACCTATGGTGATGATAACCAAAAAGCACTCGATTTTGCTGTAGCATCATCTTGCCTAAAACACACCATAAAAGGAGATGCAAATCTCGTAAAAGTTGAAGAAGTAGAAAAATTGCTTAGCGGGGATGGTTCAGGTCGGGTTTCTCGATAAGGGTCAATTTTAAAAAATATTTTAAAGCACCACTCAAACTTTAGATAACCAAGTGAAACCAACAATAGCCATACTATGTGGTGGCGGGCCTGCTCCCGGTATAAATGCCGTAATAAGTACAGTAGCTAAAGTTTTTCTTAATTCTGATTACAGAGTACTTGGTATTCATGAAGGATACAAAGGGCTATTCTCTGAAAATCCTGATACAATTGATTTTGATTTTAAAAGAGCGGATGAGGTCTTTAATAGGGGCGGTTCTGTTCTGATAATGAGTAGATTCAAACCAAGAAATGAAGATTTCAATGTTAATTTCTTTATTAAAAATAACATCAAGCTTTTGGTAACTATCGGTGGTGATGATACTGCAGGTACGGCAAATAGGATCACTAATTATTTAGAGAAAAGTAATCTTGATGTAAAGAATATTCATGTTCCTAAAACGATTGATAATGACCTTCCATTGCCCGAAAGAAATCCAACATTTGGGTTTCATTCAGCAAAAGATGAAGGAGTTAAAATCGCAAATACGGTTTATGAAGATGCCATCACAAGTAGCAATTGGTTTGTGCTTTCAACCATGGGGAGATCTGCCGGTCATTTGGCTCTTGGTATTGCTTCTGCTTGTCATTTACCGATGGTGATTATCCCCGAGATGTTTAATAAAACTAAAATTTCTGTTGATAAAATCATTCGCCTAATGGTTAGTGCAATCCTAAAAAGAAAAATTATGAGGGTTGATTACGGCGTAATTTTACTCAGTGAAGGTGTTTTTCATATTCTCGATAAAGAAGAAATTGAGCAAATTGGTGTTCACTTAAATTACGATGAACATAACCACCCGATTTTAGGAGATTTTAGTAAGGCAAATGTGTTCAATAAGCTACTAAAAAAGCATCTTACCGATATCAACATCGCGATAAAGAGTAGACCTGTAGACTTAGGGTATGAATTAAGGTGCTGCAGGCCAATCGGTTTTGATCTGACTTTGTGCACCCTACTTGGTATTGGCGTAAAAAAATTATTCGATGAGGGAATTTCAGGTTGCATAGTTACGTGCAATTCAAAAGGTGAAATAACCCCAATGTATTTAAATGAATTCGATAGTACGGATGGAAAAATCATTCCTAGATTAGTGGAAGTAGAATCTGAATTCGCACAGCTTTGTTTTCAGAATCTTCACTATTTGGCAGAGAACGATTATCAAAGTGCGAAAGAGTATATTGATAATCCTGAACTTTATGATTTCAACAAAATATTAAACTGGAGTACATAGTGGCACGATTTTCTAGAATTGAAGTTTTTAGCGTAATGAAAAAAACAGGCTTAGTTCCTCTTTTCTATAATGAGGATGTTGAACTTGGAAAAGAAGTATTGAAAGCTTGCTACAACGGAGGTGCCAGAGTTCTGGAGTTTACTAACCGCGGTGATTATGCACATGAAGTTTTTAGAGAACTCAATAAGTTTGCAGAAAAAGAACTTCCTGAAATGATCTTAGGAATCGGTTCTGTTACTGATGCAGGTGCTGCTTCTTTATACATGCAAATTGGTGCTAATTTTGTTGTAACACCAGTTTTTAGAGAAGATATCGCTATTGTCTGTAATCGTAAAAAAGTTTTGTGGTCGCCAGGCTGTGGTTCGTTAACAGAAATTACTAAAGCTGAAGAACTTGGATGCGAATTGGTAAAATTATTTCCCGGTGGTACTTACGGAGCTAGCTTTATAAAAGCGATTAAAGGCCCCCAACCCTGGACAAATGTAATGCCTACCGGAGGTGTTTTACCAACTCAAGAAAATCTCAAAGCATGGTTTGATGCCGGAGCAACATGTGTTGGGATGGGTTCAAAGTTAATTACCAAAGAGATAATTCAGAATAGAGATTTTAAATCTCTTGAAGCATCAGTTAGGAATTCAATTGAATTAATTTCACAATTAAAGCAGAGACACATTTAGCATTACATCTGAAATTAAATACTTAATTTAAAAAATCGTATTTAATGTGAGTTGGAGATAATTATCTTAATAAAGCCCTTGAGTCAGGAGCTTGTGGTATGATATTGGAAACCGCAAAGGATAATCATGTTGGTAACCAGCTTTATCCAACTACAGGATGGACTTTGGATGAAGATCATAATTTTTATACCTGGGATGTATAATTATTTGTAATAGCTTTTAATCAGATATTTAAAGTGGAGTGAGAAAATTGAGATATCAACGTCTTCCTGAGAATCAATTTTTGAAAACCGTTTATCCAAATATTCAAATCTTGCGTCGATTACATATCTGTTCTTAAAAACTAATCCCGTTCCGAAAACAAAATGTGTAGGAAATTTTGGGTCATCAAAGTCCCTTTTCGTTTGGTAATTAACGTTTACTCCTTCTCCAATGGGTAAACCTCTGCTCAAGCTTATATCTATAAAAGGTCTTACCACTTCGGATCTGTTGATATACCATCTCGCACCTGCTGACAATTCAAGCATTTGAAAATTGAGTTGTGAAGTGTCTCTTCTTCCTTCAATTTGCGAGATATCTGTATCTTCAAAAACCCGGTAGTCTAATCTGCCCCAAATTGAAAGGCGATTTTTTGCAGCAGGGATAAGATATTCTGCCTCAACACCAATGTTTGGAATTTTTGTGTCTGCAAAACTTGAGTATTTTAAGTTTTGAATACTATTAGTGCTTAAAAAAGAATATTTAATTGCTCCAATCGAAAAACCAATATTTAAATATCTGCTAGAAAAATTAGAAGATTTTGTATATGTCTTTGATTCAGACCCCAGACATTTATTCTCTTCAATAATAATTTTTCTTAATTCAGTTAGATTATAATTTATATCAAAATTAGAATTGCCATTATCTTGATTGCAGTTAAGCACGGTTTTTAACTGTTCTCTGAAAATACGATTGTAACTTTTGAAACCATCAGGCCTGATGAATTCTATAGAATAAAGTTGCTGAGGATTCTCTTCGTTGACCTTTAAAAAAAATATTGTGCTTTGATCATCATGATATTTTAAGAGACTCAAGTTTCCCTCTAATTCCATAGACAAGAATATTGTCTTATTGGTGGGCTTGGGAGTTGCAATTTGATCTAGTTTTAGGTTCAGATCTATTTCAACATTGTAGCGGATAAATTTATATCCAGATACATAGAACTCTTTAACAGAATCAATTGAAGCAATCCGATTTTTTGAGTTTCTTTGTTCTCGATAATAGATGAAGTTGGGATGTTCCGAAAGGGGAGATATATCTATATAAACATTAGACTTTTCGCCTACCTCGTTTATAAAATAGCCTTTCTCAAACAAGTCTTGAGCTTCTGAATCAAAATGTAAAGCTATAAGCAATACCGGTAATAGGAGTAATTTTTTCATTCCCTAATGTAAGTATTAACTTAAATATATGTTAAATAAAAAGCCTTGGTTCAATAAAGAACCAAGGCTTGATTGAAATTTTTGATTAGAACTATTCAACAACAAAAGTCCCTTGCATCAGACCGTAATGCCCGGGAAAAGTACAGATAAATGTATAAGTTCCCTTCTCAGGAGCTTCGAATGTGATCGTATCAGACTCGCCGCCACCAAGTAATTCTGTAGCAACAATTACATCCTTTGAATTTTTTGGAAGATAATCGTTGTCTTTAGCTTGCATCGCAGCCATTGCAAAATCTTTTACAACAACTCCGTCTTTTAGTAGAACCCAATTATGTCCCATCGCTTGTTTAGGAAGCTTTCCAACATGCTTTAGCGTTAATTTGATTTCCTCTCCTGCTTTTACTTTGATTTCTTTTGTATCAAATTGCATTCTGTCGTTTGCTTCTACGGTTATCTCATTAACCTGAGAATCTCCTGCAGAATTATTGACTGGTGATATAGATAATAGTGCTGTAAGAAATAGAATTATAATATTCATGACTTGCTGATTTAGGTTTATTTAAGTTGATTAAAATTAAGGCTGTTTTGTAAAGATTTGATGAAGAAATACAACATTTTAATTGGATCCGGGAAATACGCAAAAAGGCTCAATACTTTGCATTAGTTGTCTTGTCAAACCGACATCATGAAGCAGAACTCCTCTAAAGATAAGGAAGACTCCTAAGCTGAAAGCCAGATATGGAACATATGTCTTAATCTTACCGCGTAGATCTAAAGAAATAAAACTTGGGGATATATAGATGGTAAGTAGCGCTGGTAATGTCCCTAATCCGAAAAGCGCCATGTATAACAAACTGTGGTAAGGAGTTTCTGTTAAAACGGCTGCTGCTAATCCTGAATACACAAAAGCACAGGGCAACAATCCATTTAAAATACCCATTCCAAAAAGAGCAGGCTTTGAGTTTTTCCTGATAAGAACTCCATAACTTTTGTTAATCCCGGAAATAAATTTCTGATATAAAGCAGGTTTTGGCTTTGATTTAAGCCTACCGGAAAACAAAACACCTACAATGATGGAAATTCCGAGCACAATAGAAAGCGCACTCTGAAATCCGCCCAGCGAGATTTCCTTTCCCAGAAAACCGATTAATAATCCAAAAAGTGCATAGACCAAAATTCTACCTGAGTTATAAATTCCGGCATTTAAAGTAATTGCAGAGAAACTCGAACTGGTTCTTGGCAAACCAAGTACAATAGGACCACACATTCCAATACAATGAAAGCTTCCAATGAATCCTAATCCCAATGCAGTCCAAAGTTCCATATCAGATTACAACTGTCTTTTCTTCGAGATAACTTTGTTCATCAGAATTCCATTCTATTTTGAGAATCCATTTCCCTTTTTCTAAACCAGAAGTAGAGATAAGTTGAATTCCACTCGCATTAACGCTGAGGGGAATTTCTCCATCCAATTCCGGATTATTCGGGCGGTAGAGTTTTATGTACCCCTGTGCTTTTCCAACAAATTTATTCGGAAAAACAACTCTTAACGCTTCCAGTTTTTCATCAAAAACAATAACTACCGGATCTTTCAAATCAGCAGAGCGTTTACGTTCATCTATGGTTTGCTGGTATTCTACGCCTTCTTCGTAATGCTCGTTTGTTACCAAAAAGAAATCAAGGCTGATAAAATAGCTCACCATGCTTAATGTCCCGATTACAAATACGGTAATAGCCAATGCAATTCCGCTTCCCCAATTAAATTTTTTCATGTATATGCTATTTAGCCGGACCAATAAATCCGGAAGTTAGAGTTTCAATTTGCTCATTACCGGAATACACGCCAAAAGTGAGTGTAGTTTGAAGCCCGGTTAGTTGGTCGTTGTTTAGTTTAATCAAGAATCGCCCTTCCGATAAATTCTGTGGTTCAACAGTACTTACAGTTCCAAGTGAAACCATTTCACCGGCAGGTTCAAGTAATCGGAGTTCGAATTCTCTTGTATCAAAAGTCTTATTAATAACTTTTACCTGATAGATGTTGCTATACATATTATTTGGAAGTTCCTGATAAAGGGTACCGGGCTGACGTAGAATCGTAGTTTCTAAATCTGTTCGCATACTCGTGAGCGTTACAAAAATAGAGAGCAATACAATGAGAACACCCGAATATCCCGCTACTCTTGCCGTAAATATTTTCTTAGTTTTTTTTCTGATGCTATTTTCGGACCCATAGCGAATTAAGCCACGGGGTTTGTCAATTTTATCCATTACGGCATCACAAGCATCGATACAAGCTGTGCAGTGTACGCATTCTAGTTGTGTTCCATTTCTGATGTCAATTCCCATCGGGCACACTTTTACGCATTGGGTACATTCGATACAATCTCCGAAATCTGAACTTTCGGGTAATCCTAAATCTGCAAGTGTAGCTTTTCCTGTAATTACTTTATTGCGATCAGCAATTTTCGCGCGATGCTCTCCTCTTTTGTAATCATACATTACGTTTATTGAGTTGTTATCGAGCATAACGGATTGCATTCGCCCATAAGGACAAACAAAGTGGCAAACCTGCTCTCTCATGAACGCAAAAACCCCATAGAAAACTCCGCTGAAAATAATCATAGCAGCTAATCCACCTGCGTGTTCTGATGGCGGATCGGTGATGATCTCAAAAAGCTGATCTTTACCAATGATGTATGCTAAGAAAAGGTTTGAAATAACGAATGCCAGCGTATAAAAAATGGCATGTTTAGAACCTTTCTTTAAGATTTTTTCAGCATTCCAAGGTGCTTTTTTCAGACGAATCTGAGCGGCAGAATCGCCTTCAATCCAATATTCGATTCTGCGAAAAACCATTTCCAGAAAAATAGTTTGAGGGCATGCCCATCCGCAAAACAATCTTCCAAAAATAGCTGTAAATAGAACTATAAATATAATAAAGGTAAGCATCCCAAAAACAAGGAGATGCAGATCCTGTGGCCAGAATGCAACTCCAAAGATTACAAATTTTCGTTCAAGAATATTAATAAGCAACAAAGGGTTCCCATTAATAGTGATGAACGGGCCGGAAAAGAAGAAAGCCAAAAGAAACACAGCTACAATAGATCTGGCATTGTAGAATCGTCCTTTTGGTTTTTTGGCATGAATCCAGTTTCGACCGCCGGTTTCACTTACCGTAGCGAGCCGATCTCTAAATTCTTCTTTTCCAATTTGTCTTCCTTGTTCCTGCGACATTGTATTCCTTAATTTATACTACAAGGTTTTGCACGAGCTTCATCTATCGCTTTTGCATTAGGAGGATTTGTTCCCTGTAGAGAGCCGATATAGCTGACTAAAGCATTAACATCTTCGTTGGGCATTGGCGCTCCGCTTCCATAGGCAACCATTCCTTTATCGGGATAACCTTCAGTAATACTTAGTGCAACTTCTTCTGCTGAACATCCATGAATCCAGAAATCATCAGTTAAATTAGGACCAACTAAACCTTCAGCTGCACTTCCATGACATGTGAAACACAGATTATTCATTCCCATGAAGATTTCCTTTCCTTTTTCAATCACTTCAACTTGTTCGCTGTATGTCCAGGTAAAAGAGGATTCTCCGGCAGAGGATTGTTCATCGAACTTATACTTTTCTTCTGCCGCAGCCATTTCCATTTCGTATTCTTCATGTTGATCAGGTCCCCATTCGAAAACTTCGTAATAGAGCGCATAACCAATTCCGAAAGCGATAGTGAAATAAAATAGCCACAACCACCAAACCGGCATATGATTGTCGAGTTCACGAATGCCATCGTATTCGTGATCTAATAGTTTGTCTTTTTCGTCATCTAAAACTTTCATTGGTCTGAATTTTTTGAATTAAAAATTTTCTCTGAATCGAGCGGAATGTTTGAAGCTTCTTTCCAAAAATCTTTCCCTGTTCTGATTAGGTATATGATCAAGATCAAAAAGAATGAAAAGAACAAGATGAGCGAGATACTCGGAAAAAGTTCAATACCATCCATTGAGCGTAATACTTCTTTATACATTAGTTATCCTCCAAAATTACGTTAGAAAGTTTTTTGCTCGAAGGGAGTTCTTCGAAAGGATCTGTTTCTCCCGAAATATCAGTTCCAAGACGTTGCAGATAAGCAATTAGTGCGATGACTTTTTTATCTGATGTGATCTCCACACCTTCAATAACATCAAAGCCATTTTCTCTTAAACCTTGTGTAATTCGTTCAGCCTGGAATTTCATATCATCAATAGCATATTCAGGATAGCGAGATGAGTAAGGAACCCCGACTGTTCTAAGAGCGTCGATTCTATCAGGCATAGATTTCATATCCATGTTTTGGGATAAAAGCCACGGGTAAGCCGGCATGATAGATCCCGGTGAAGTTGAATTTGGATCGTAAAAGTGACGTAAATGCCAGGAATCGGGATATTTTCCACCAATTCTATGAAGATCCGGTCCCGTTCTTTTTGATCCCCAGAGGAATGGATGATCGTATACAAATTCTCCGGCTTTGGAATACTCCCCATAACGTTCAGTTTCGGAGCGGAAAGGGCGGATCATTTGGGAATGGCAGTTATTACATCCTTCTGCTATGTATATGTCACGACCTTCAACTTCTAATGCGGTATAAGGTTGTACACTTTCTATAGTCGGAATGTTTGAATCAATAAGAGCTGTAGGCATGTATTCGACAACTCCACCGATTAGAATGGCAATTACAGTGAGTACAGTAAACTTTAGAGGTCGACCTTCAAGCTTTCTGTGCCAGCTTTCATTTTCATCTCCGAAATGTTCTCGTAACTGAGGAGCCTGCACTTTTTCGGAACTTAACAAAGATCCGCTTTTTGCAGTTTTAAAGAGATTGTAAACTCCAAATAGAGCACCAATAATGAATAAACTTCCTCCAAATGCTCTCAAGGCATACATCGGAACAATCTGAACAACAGTTTCCAAGAAGTTAGGATAGGTTAAGAACCCTTGATCTGTGAAATCTTTCCACATTAAACTCTGAGTAATTCCACCCCAATACATTGGAATCACATAGAAGATTGCTCCCATAGTGGCAAACCAGAAGTGGATATTAGCAAGCTTTGTTGAGAACAGTTTAGTCTGATAAATTCGGGGAGTTATGAAATACAGCATCCCAAAAGTTAAACCTCCGTTCCAGAGTAGAGCTCCATTGTGTACGTGACCAATTATATAGTCAGAGTAATGAGCAATGGCATTAACGTTTGCTATAGATAACATCGGGCCTTCAAAGGTTACCATTCCATAAGCCGTTATTGCAACTACCATGAATTTTAGAACAGGATCTTCGCGAACTTTGTCCCAAGCACCTCTTAGTGTCAAAAGTCCGTTTAGCATTCCTCCCCAAGATGGGGCAATAAGCATCAAACTAAATACAACGCCAAGCGTTTGAGCCCAACCCGGTAAAGCGGTGTATAACAGGTGATGGGGCCCCGCCCAAATGTAGATAAATATTAACGACCAGAAGTGAACGATTGAAAGTCTGTACGAAAATATAGGTCGGTTTGAAGCCTTAGGAATAAAATAATACATGATTCCCAAGAATGGTGTAGTTAAGAAAAATGCTACCGCATTATGACCGTACCACCACTGTACAAGTGCATCCTGAACTCCGGCATAAATAGGATAACTTTTCAATAAAGTAGCAGGAATCTCAAAAGAGTTCACCAAGTGAAGTACAGCAACGGTTACAAAAGTGGCGATGTAAAACCAGATAGCAACATAAATGTGTCTCTCACGGCGCTTCATAATGGTCATGATCATATTCACGCCAAATATTACCCAAATAAGAGTAATTGCGATGTCAATAGGCCATTCAAGTTCAGCGTATTCTTTACTGGTTGTAATACCAAATGGTAGTGTGGCAACCGCAGAAAGAATAATTGTTTGCCATCCCCAGAAATGGATATTGCTGAGTTTTTTGCTCCACATTGACGCTTTACATAATCTTGGTAGCGAATAATAAACTCCATAAAAAATGGCGTTACCGGCAAAAGCAAAAATTACTGCATTGGTATGTAAAGGTCTTAATCGACCAAAAGATAGTTCGGGAATAAAACCTAAAAAATCAGGCCAAATAAACTTCAACGCAACTATCAATCCTACAAGAAATCCAATGATTCCCCATATCATGGTTGCGATCCCAAAATTTCGAACTATTTTATTGTCATAATGAAAGGTATCTACAGACATTACGAATCCCGTTTAGATGTTTGTGTTTTATTGTTGGATGATGAATTTTTTTCATCGAAAAGAATGCGAACAGACGGCGTGTATTTATCATCAAACTGCCCGGATTTAACGGCCCAAATGAAGGCTGCCAAAAAAATCAGTGCTACTGAAATACTAAATAGAATTAAAAAGAAAATTACGCCCATATCTTTAACCCCATTTTTCTGGCTTTTAACCTGGTAGCAAATGTGGTAAAAACCATAATTGTAATAGAGCTCAGGGGCATTAAAATTGCGGCAACTAAAGGAGATAAATGCCCAGTAATTGCGAAATAAAGTCCTGTAATGTTATAAACCAAGGAAAGTCCGAAACTCACATTTACTATACCGATGGAGTCTTTCGAGAAATCTAAGAGGGTTTTAAAATTTCTGAGCTCTTTACTATCCAGAATGGCATCGCAAGCGGGAGAGAAAGAACTTGTTTTGTCAGAAAGAGCAATTCCGAAATGACTGTTTTTCAGTGCCCCTGCATCGTTCAATCCATCACCGATCATAAGTACTTTTTGATTCTTGTTTGAAAGTGATTCCACAAAATCGAGTTTTTGAGAAGGCGATTGGTTGAAGTGCATGTTATCCGTTCCTTTAAAATACTTGGAAAGCTGATCGGCATCTTTTTCATTATCTCCTGATAAAAGATGGAGATCATAATTAACTCTCAATATTTCGATCAGCTCTTGTACACCAACTCTTAATTTATTCTTAAACTCGAAACTTCCTCTATACTCATAATTGATTGCTATATGAACATGAGATCCCGGTCTTTTGGAAGTATTGATTTTTGAACCAATGCTGTCCTCTAAAAAGCTTTTGCTACCAATATGGACAGCGTAATCTTTGTAGGAAGAGTGAATTCCTTTTCCTCTCACTTCCTCAATAAAGTCAGGGCTTAAATCAGATATATTTTCTTCCTTTAATGTGGAACAGATTTTCTTGCTGTATGGATGTGTCGAATTTCTGGTAGTCGTATAGATTAGTTGTTTGTCAAACTCTGAAAGAGGAGATCCAATAAATGTAAGATTAGCTTTTTCAGAATCAGTAATCGTTCCGGTTTTGTCAAAAACAATAGTATCAATGGTTCCCAAGCTTTCAATCCCATCTATATCTTTCAGAAAAAAACCATTAAGTGAGAGAATATTTGTAGCTGAGCCAAAAGTAAAAGGTGCCGACAGAGCTAATGCACAAGGGCAAGCAACAATCAAAACAGCAGTGAAAATGGTAAATGCTTTGGAAGGTTCTATATAAAGCCATATTAAACATGAAATAATTGCAATTCCAATCACTGTAATCGTGAAATAAGGACTTATTCTGTCAGCTAATGTACTGTGATCTCTTTGCTCGTTTGATTTAATTCCATCATTTTCCCAAAGCTGTGTAAGGTAGCTATGCACCACTTTTTTGGAGACCAGCATTTTACTTTGTGCCCCCATGATCTTACCTCCTGCAAAAACAGGATCCCCATGCATTTTGGTTACAGGTGTAGATTCCCCGGTGATAAAGCTATAATCAATAATGGTTGAATCAGATTGTAAAATTGAATCACAGGGAATTAGCTCGTTATTTCTAAGGACTATTTCATTCCCAACAGAAAGTGTCTTTACAGAAACAGATTGTTCGATTCCGTTGACTATTTTTAATACTGATATGGGGAGATAAGACTTGTAATCACGGTCAAAAGAAAGTCCTTCAAATGTTTTCTTTTGAACAATCTTTCCAATCAAAAGAAAGAAAATAAAGCCGGCAAATGAATCAAAGTATCCGGCACCCGTTCCACTCAGGATTTCGTACAGGCTTCTTCCAAATAGGGCAACAATTCCAATTGATATCGGAACATCAAGATTTATACCCTTTTGGCTTATTGCTGCAAAAGCAGACTTTAAGTAATCACTTGAGCTATATACGAGAACTGGAATTGCTAACAGAATATTTAATACTCCAAAGAATACTTTAAAGGTATCAACAGAATCTGAAACGGACATATTCAAATATTCCGGAAAGCTAAAAAGCATAATGTTGCCGAAAGAAAAACCTGCCACTCCGAGTTTTAGCCAAAGATCTCTGGGAATTGACTGCTGCTCTTTTTCTTCGAGTTGATGAAGTGTCAAGTTAGGTTCATATCCGATTGTGGTAAGGAGTTCTACTATAGATCGTAAGTCTGTTTTACGGGTATCAAAAACAAGGGTTAACTTGCGTTTTAGAAAGTTGACGGTTCCCTGAAGAACTCCATCATTCAGATTTTGAAGATTTTCAAGTAACCATACGCAGGAGGTGCAATGAATATTTGGAATATTGAAAGAAGAAGTAGCAACTTCAGCATTCTTAAAATCAATCAGTTTTTCCTGTACGTCTTTATCAATCAAATAGTCGAATCTCTTTCTTTCTAAGCTATTCTTTATAGTGGTTCCGGGTGAATCCACTAAATCGTAATATGTACATAAATTATTATCTGATAATAAATGATACACGGTTTCACATCCCGTGCAGCAAAAATTTAATTCAGAATCACGTTCAATATCTACAGGTTCGCCACAATGTGAACAAGTGGTCCTTTTTATGTTGATGGATTCTTTCATTTCTTATTTAGTCCTGTAACAAATGAAAGATGCTGCTCAAACCAAGCTTGGGTCATCAGATCATCTACATTTTCAAAACTCGTTTCCTGAAGCCAATTCTTAATTTTATCTCTTTCGGTTGCCCAGAAATTATGGAAAGGGCAGGGCTGAATATTTCCGCATCCTTCAATCCCCATAAAACAAGAGTTAAAGAAGATTTCGCCATCTATCGCCGCTACTATTTCATAAATAGAAATGTCCTTCAGTTCTTTTGTCAGATACACACCACCTCGAAGTCCACGTTGGGATTTAAGAATTCCCGGAGTTTTCAGTTTTGCAAGAATTTGAGAAAGGTAAGCGGCAGGACAGTTTAATGATCGCGCAAGTTCTGCGGCAGAAATTATATCTGATGGATGCTTAGAGATAGCAATAATCGCTGAAATAGCATATTGAGTACCTTGTGATATAAATTTCATAATCTAATAATCATATTCTAATATCAATATTAGATTTTAAGAATGATTTGAGAATTATGCAATTATAAAATCAAGAAAATCTAATCCATCCCTGTTCCTTCCCTTTTCTTGGGGAAGGGGTCTTGTAAACCAAGAAGTTGCTAGCTCAAAAATCATCAAATTTATTTTGATTGAGCTATTTGAGTGTCTCTCCCTGATATTAGCGAGCCTGCCTGTTCGGCAGACAGGAGAACAAGAGTGGGGCAGCTATATGAAGCAGGAGTTTGTGTTGCTACAAAAAGAAAGGAAATTAGTCCTAATATCGAGCCTGAATTAAGGTTATATAAGAATATCAGACTTCAGGAAGTGAAGTTAAGTTGTTGATCAAACCAAACTTGAGACATTGCTTTTTCGGCATCTTCAAAATTTGTATCGAGAAGCCACTGTTTGATTTTTTCTCGTTGGTTTGCCCAAAAGTTGTGGAAGGGGCAGGGCTCGATGTGTCCACATCCATCAATTCCCATAAAGCAGTTACTGAAAAAAGCATCTCCGTCTATAGCAACAATCACTTCATATACAGAAATAGCCTTAACGGGTTTAGCTAAATAAACCCCGCCATTTAATCCTCTTTGGGATTTTAAAATTCCAGGCTTTTTCAATTTTGAAAGTAACTGAGATAAGTAAGCCGCCGGACAGTCTAAAGCTTTTGCAAGATCAGAAGCGGATACCGCTTTTCCTTGTTCTTTTTTTGAAAGAGCAATTACAGCAGAAATGGCATATTGAGCCCCTTGTGATACTAATTTCATAGTTAAATTTAATTATAATATTCTCATTAGAATATCAATATTTAAGAACATAAGCGACAATATTGAATAATTTTAATTTCGATATTGGCCGATGAGATTAATAGTTTTAGAAAACTGAAAATATCAATATGAATATCACACTTCTCGAACCGTTTTTCTCAGGCTCACATCAGCAATGGGCCGAAGGGTTACAAAAACATTCAAATCATAAAGTAAATATACTCAGCCTTCCCGGTCGACATTGGAAATGGAGAATGCATGGCGGAGCTATTTCTCTAGCAAAACAGTTCAATGAATTGGACGAAGTTCCAAATCTTATTCTGGCAACGTCAATGCTTGATCTGACTACATTTTTGGCTTTGACAAGAGAGAAGTCAGCAAAGATTCCTGTTGCTATGTACTTCCATGAAAACCAATTGACGTATCCATGGTCACCGCAAGACAGAGATAAAAAAAAGAAGCGCGACAATCATTATTCGTTTATCAATTACATTTCAGCTTTAGCTGCTGATAAAATTTTCTTTAATTCAGAATATCACAAAGAGTCATTTTTAGAAGCCTTACCAAAATTTCTTAAACAATTTCCCGATAAACGAGAAAAAGAGAATATTGAATTAATAAAAGCTAAGAGTGAAGTTCTACATTTAGGGCTGGATCTCGCAAGATTTGACGAGTTTCGATCTTCGGATAAAGAAAAACAATCGGCGGCTACTATTTTATGGAATCACCGCTGGGAGTATGATAAAAACCCCGAAGAATTTTTCGAAACGCTGTTTGATTTGAAAGAAAAGGATATTGCTTTCAATTTAGTTGTGTTAGGTGAACAGAATGATGTAAATCCACCAATCTTTGATGAAGCAAAAGAAAAACTTAAAGATGAAATTTTGCATTGGGGATACGCAGAAACTTTTGAAGAGTATGCAAGATGGTTGTGGCGAGTTGATATTCTGCCGGTTACGTCAAATCAGGATTTTTTTGGAGGAAGCGTAATAGAAGCGATGTACTGCGATTGTTTCTCGCTATTGCCAAACCGATTAGCCTATCCGGAACACCTGCCTGAAGAGTTAGATCGTGAGTTCTTATACGAAGAAGGGGAACTAGAAGCCCGACTGGAAACCGCCATTGAAAATGTAATGGGAATTCGTCTGGTTGATTATCAGTCAATTGTAAAGAAGTACGATTGGGGAGAACTGATTGGGAAGTATGACCGAGAACTAGAATCTGTTTCTTAGTTTGTGTTACCGGGATTTCTCCTGATTAACAGGATGTGCAAGATTTATGTCCCAAAGATCAAGAAAAATCTCAAGGAATATTTATAAAATCAACTGTCTGCAAATACATCGATCCAAAGTTCCTCAACCTGATCACGAGCCCATTGGTGTTTACGGAGAAATTTTAAGCTGGATTTTACACTCGGATCATTTTTGAAGCAGTTGATGTCAACATGAAGGCTCAACTGCTCCCAGCCATAATATTCAACCAGATTCTCAACAATTTGTTGGAGCTTAATTCCATGCAAAGGATTGTTGGGTTGTTCTGAGCTCACTATTGCTCTGCTACTTCCTTTAATTTTGGAAGTACGGCCTTCCAGCCTTTCTGAGTATCAATGTAGCGTTCCTGACCATTTTCCACATATTTATAGCCTTTTTGAGTAATAGTAAGTTCTGTTTTACCATCATCTTCTTCCATTTCGTAAATGATAACAAGATAATTCTCTAAAGTATCTTCAATACCTGAATTCGCAGGAAAAAGAGTATGTTCTAACAATTTGTTAGGAACTGAACGAATCACTTCCCCTTTTACAACCGTGACGTCTTTTTCGTTTTGCTTGATGTAATAGTTGGCTTTGCTACCCGGAGTCCAGTTACTGTCGCAGCGGGAACCAAACATATATTGCTCAATTTTGTCAGGATCAGTAAGCGTTTCCCATACTTTTTCTGCTGTTGCTTCGATCGTAGTTTCAAAAACTATAGTGTTTTCCATAGTGATTATTTAATCGTCTTATTTAACCAGTTTATCATTTCGTTAAAGGCTTTTTCACGAACCTCTTTTTTTGATAGAAAAATATCATGGATTGCATTTTCCACAGCCATGAAGGTAACTTTTTTTCCTAATTTCTGTCCAGTTTCTTTTATGTGATCTACATTTAGTACCATATCCATGTCTAGAATCTCTGGAGACCATTTTTTTGGTTGTTCAGACTTGTCAGAATGCATAACAAGGATCGGTTTCTCAATATTTGAAGATGTTTGAATTATCATTTGAGCATCACTGACTGCTATCAGCCATTTAAAATAAGCTGGGAACCCCCGTTCCGGTTTCCACTTTTGATTAAACTCCCATTCACCATAGTGATCTTTAAGCAAGCTTCGGTTGTATAAACTAGACAAGGGCTTACGTTTGTTTCCATAAGGCATAAAAAAAGAAATAATTCGGGCAAAAAAAAGATTAAGGTTTCGTTCAAGTTTAGAAATATTGAAATCAAAGAATGGAGAGTTTAATATATAAGCAGTTACAAGCTCTTTTCTGTTACCAAAATTGGCATACATACTTGCAATCAGCCCTCCGGTAGAATGTCCCAGAACTACTATTTCTTTCTTGTTTTCTCTTTGAATGATCTCCAAGCTTTCTGTGATCTCTTCATAATACTCTGAGACATCTCTGCAATAATTCGGGTGCTGGTGTGGTAGAAGTGAACGTCCATATTTTCGAAGATCAAGTGCAAAAAAGTTGAACTCCTGCTGATGGAATCCTGCTGCTAAATGTGGATGAAAGAAATAGTCATTGAATCCATGGATATAGAGAACGGATTTTCGACCAGAGATATTCTGATTAGACCGAATCAAGGTAGCTGTAACTTTCCCTTCGTAGTCATCGGGAAATTCCAGCGTCTGTTTAGTAAAATCGTTGAGTGTCATTGAAGAAAGTAAATACTCAATGTAGAATTAAGGATTGCAGAGTCAAGATGTAGACGAGAATCTGAGATTAATGTTTTGTTATTTTTCAAATCTAAGATAATTTTAATTGATAAATAATCAACTGGTAGCACCATATTTTTCCTTTAGATACTCAAAATCCAGTTTAATCATTTCTTCCAATATCTCTACATTAATATCAGAAAGGCGCTTAATATAAAGGCAGGATTTCCCGTTTTTATAAGGTCCTAATTTCGACAACAACTCTTCATGTTTATTAAAATTGCTAATAATGTATAAAGTAATAGACTGTTTTCGATTTGAAAATCCTGTCATAGGCATATCTCCCTCACGGCCACTCTCATATTTATAATGGCAAGATCCATAACCAATAATAGATGTTCCCCACATTACAGGTTCAAAATTGGTTATTTTCTTAATTATATCATTAATACGCTTACAATCTTCTTTGCGCTGAGGGTTCTCAATTGCATTCAGATAATCTTCCACACTTAGATCTGTGGGTACAGTTTTGTTATTTGCATTAGCCATAGTTTCTTTATTTCAAAATTCGGGATTGTAAAGAGTACATTCTATATTCTTGCTGATGAAATTTCAAGTTAAAAAATATTTTGGACCAAGTACGTTGGTGACAGCGGCTTTTATTGGCCCCGGAACGGTTACAGTGTGTACACTGGCAGGTGTCAATTCCGGCTATATGTTGCTTTGGGCTCTATTGTTCTCTGTTATTGCTACGGTAGTTCTTCAGGAAATGACAGCGAGGTTAGGGCTCGTTACCCAAAAAGGATTTGGAGAAGCTATTAGAGGAGAGCTTAAAAACCCCGTTATTAGAATTTTTGGAATAACATTAGTCCTGGGTGCGATTGTGGTTGGTAATGCTGCTTATGAAGGCGGAAATATCTCAGGAGCAGTTTTAGGTTGGAACGAAGTACTCCCATCTATAAATATTGTCATTGAAGATATTGAGTTTAGGATGGTGCCTCTTGTACTTGGAGGAATAGCTTTTTGGTTGCTGTACTCCGGTAATTTTAAAAGAATTCAGAATTTTTTGGTTGGTCTGGTAGTGGTAATGAGTGTTGTTTTCCTGGCAACGGCAATCATGATCGGACCGGATCTCTCTAAAATTGTACGCGGCTTATTTATTCCAAGAGCATCGCCGGAAGAAATACTCACAGTAATGGCTCTGATCGGAACCACAGTAGTTCCATATAACTTATTCCTTCATGCTTCAGCAGTTCAACAAAAATATTCGAGCCCCAGTCAACTTTCAGATCTCAGAAAAGAAAATATGATCGCAATTATTCTGGGCGGTATTATTTCAATGTGTATTGTTATAACAAGTGCTGCTTCCGGAAGTTCGGGATCAGAGGTTAAGAACGCAGCAGATATGGCTGTTCAGCTTGAACCATTACTTGGAAACTGGGCAAAAGGATTTCTTGGCTTTGGACTAGTGGCTGCCGGAATTTCTTCAGCTATAACAGCTCCGCTTGCAGCCGCATTTGCAGCAAAAGGTATTTTGGGATGGGAAGTAGATATGAAGCATCCGAAGTTCAAAGCGGTATGGATGATCATTCTGTTTGTAGGAGTGATTTTTTCGATGCTCAGTTTTAATCCGGTAAGCATTATTCAATTTGCTCAGGTTGCAAATGGAATACTCTTACCATTAGTCGCCATCTTTTTGATCTATATTGTAAATAAAAAAGAGTTGCTGGGAGGTTATGTGAATTCTAATCTCCAAAATATTTTAGGAATCGTTGTTATCTTAGTTGCTCTGTTAGTTGGTTTCAGAAGTTTGAATAGTGTATTTCAATTTATATGAAAACAAGTATCGATTTGAATTGTGATCTTGGTGAGTGGCGTTCCGACGACGGACCGGATTTGGATAAAGCCATCATGCCTTACATTTCATCCTGCAATATTGCGTGTGGCGGACACATCGGGAATGAAATTAGTATGAGATGGACTGTAATTCTGGCTAAAAAGAATAATGTGAAAGTCGGAGCACATCCTTCATACCCTGACAGAAGAGGTTTTGGCAGGCGTCAAATAGAAATGGATAAAGAAGATCTTAAAAATAGTCTTAAAGATCAGATCTTAAGCTTGAAAGAAATTGCTGAAGCCGAAGGAATAAAGCTGCACCATGTTAAACCACACGGAGCTTTATATAATGCTTCATCTAAACACAGAGAAATCGCTAATGCAGTAGCAGAATCAATCAAAGAGTTGGGGTTGGATGTATTGGTGTATGGCCAATCGGGGTCGGAATTTGAAAATGCAGTTAAGGAGAATGGATTAGAGTTCTGTGCGGAAGTTTTCGCAGACAGGGCTTACGAGGAAGATCTAAGGTTAAGATCAAGAGATTTAGAAGGAGCAGTACTCCGTAAAAAAGAAGATGTACTTACTCAGATATTCGAAATGACAGTAGAAGAAAAAGTAACCTCATATTCCGGAAAGCAGTTTTCAATAGAAGCTGAAACTATCTGCTTACACAGTGATACTAAAGGTTCCCAAGAACTCGCTAAAAATATCTATCAATTCCTAAAGAATCATGGAATCAAAGTCATTGCTGCTTAACGGTATTTCCTGGTCGATTTTTCGAATGGGAGAACGAACGTGGTTACTTCGCCCACAGATAGAAGAGGGAGTTTTAGAGTACATCCATAAAACCACGTTACTTTTAGAAGGTTCGGGAGTTGAGGAACTAATAGATATAATCCCGGCATACGACTCATTGACCGTAATTTTTAATTCTTCAGATATAGATCTTAAAAAAAAGTTTTCTACTCTGAACACGACTGTACAGGGAGTAAAATTGCAGCTGTTAATTCACGAAGTAAAAGTATGCTACGAAGTGGGATTAGACTGGTTGGAGATGGAACAAAAAACGAGATTGACAAAAGAAGAAATCATTTCAATTCATTCTTCAAAAGAATATACCATTGCAATGACGGGCTTTTTACCCGGATTTATATTTCTTGATGGTTTGGATGAACGAATTGCTGCTTCCAGAAAAAAAACACCTAGAACTTCAGTACCAAAAGGTTCGGTAGGAATAGGAGGGAATCAGACCGGAATTTACTCGCTGGAAAGTCCCGGTGGGTGGCAGATAATCGGGAAAACTCCTCAATCTTTTTTTAGCGTAGATGAAAACCCACCAATGCAGCTTAAAGCAGGAGATAAAGTAAAATTTATCCCAGTTTCTAAAAGTGAGTTTGTAGAAATGGAGAAGAACAATGGGTAGTCTTACCGTTTTGGATGGAGGATTATTTACAACGATTCAGGACGGTGGACGGGAAGGATTTCGAAAATTTGGAGTACCAGTTTCTGGAGTAATGGATGAAGAGGCGTATTTATCAGCGAATAAATTGGTAGATAATTCCAAGGGATCTCCTGTTTTGGAATGCACGTTAAAAGGAGGTAAATATCGTTTTGATTCAAGAGCGGTAATTGCAATCACAGGTGCTTTAATGTCTCCTAAAATTAACGGGAATGAAGTTGAAGTTAATACTTCCGTGCTAGTTGAGAAGGGTAGTATTCTGGAACTAGGATTTGCCAAAAAAGGGTGCAGGACTTACATAGCGATACAAGGGAGATGGAATATTAAAAGAGTAATGGGAAGCTATTCAACGTACACACAAGGTAATTTCGGTGGTTTTGAAGGGAGAACACTTAAAAAAGAAGATATGTTAAAATGGGAAGATTCAAGTAATGTTTCTGATTTTAAGAAATCAACACTCCCTAAAGATCAGATTCCTTATTACAGCTCCAAGATCACTGCTGAGTTCGTTCCCGGACCAGAATGGAATTGGTTAAGCAAAAAGGAACAAGAGAAGTTTTTTTCTTCCTCGTTTAATGTCAATTCAAAAAGTAACAGGATGGGTATTCGTTTAGACTTGGAGGAACCGGTTTCGATCAATAATCTTGATATGAGATCATCCGGTGTTATTCCGGGGATCATTCAATTGCCTCCCGGTGGAAATCCTATAATTCTGATGAAAGATGGTCAAACTGTTGGAGGCTATCCAAGAATCGGAAAAATATTGGATGTTCATCTAAACAGAATAGCTCAATTGCCTCCAAATGGAACTATTAGATTCAAAAAAAGCGAAGGGTTTTAATTTTCGCTTGTAATTTTAAAGCTTGGTTATTCCGGATTAAGATGTCAACCCGGTTCATCAATTGTAGCTAAAAGATTCAAGAAAAAAGAATTTTAAGGAATATCTTCTATGCTCTTTAGGTGATGAAAGTTGTGGTAAATAGTAAAATAAAGCAGTTCACGAACAGTACATTTTCCAAGCAATGGATGAGGAGCAATGTTTGTACTCAACTGCTTCTCAGACCATTTTTGTAGTACCTTAACCAAATTAATCTTTTCCTTTTCGTAAATAGCTAAAAGCTGATCTTTCTGTTTAATAGAAATTTTAGGAGGTATAAATGCCGGGCTGGCTTGTCCGCCTTCTTTGAGTTTTTTATGATATTTAGCAACCAATTCTTCAAATGTTCTTTCCGGTCGGTTTCGGGTTCCAAATCTGATCTTAAGTAAAAACTTAGGTAACCCCATGCCCGTGGTCAATGGCTTTACACTTTTAATCAAATGATCCAATTGCTGTCCGGTACTCCACTTTCCTTCTGCTTTGGGGCGATCAAATAATGAGTCATCTTGTTGCCGAATAAAGTTGATAACGGCGTCAAACGCCTCATGAATTTCGAGCTCTATTTGATCTCTGCTTTTCACATCAGTTTCCATTAACTATTTTTAGAATACGTTTCCAGGATTCATTTCTTGCTACAACGTTTAAATCTCCTTCCTCAGCATTTGGGTCGTCTCCGCGACGCATAAAAGCGTGTCCCGCACCGGAATAGATTTCATACTCATACATTTTATTGTAGGTTTTCATTGCTTCTTTAGACCCTTCAATCGTAGCATTAACTCGATTATCAGCACCGCCATAAAATCCATATACAGGAACTTTAATGGAAGAATATTCAGCCGCTTCATTAGGCCCGGTTCCATAAAATACCATTGCAGCCTCAATTTCATTACCCGCATTTGTGGCAAAACGGAAAGTTTGAGAACCACCCCAGCAAAAACCGATCACATAAACTTCACCGTTTCCTGCTTCAATTGATTTAGCATATTTCAAAACGGCTTTCAGATCCTGAGTTACATTCTCGGCATCTAGAGCATAGATAGCAGACCTAGCTGCATCTGAAGTTTCAAAATCATTAGTTTTCTCAATTCCTTCAACTGTATTAGAAATAAGGTCAGGAGCAATTGCGATAAAACCTTTTCCGGCTAATTGATCTGTGAAGCTCCTTGCCCAATCATTTAATCCTCTGTTTTCATGAATTACAATGAAGACCGGAGCTTTATCAGATCGCTCAGGGTAAGCCACGAAATTGTGCATGGTTCTACCACTCGATTGGATTTCTACCCATTCATGATGCCGGGGTGAATCTTCAATTTGTTTAATAGCATAATCTTGTCCTAAAACAGAAATTGACAAGAGCGCAATAAGGATAAAAGAGCATGAAGTTTTCATAAGAATATCAGTTTAATTTTAAAGAGTACATTTTATCTATCGCTCAATTAAATACTAGTTCAATTGTGAAGCATCTACTCTGGAAGGAGTATCTTGCCCTGAAACAATGCCAACTGCCGCTTGAGATATAGCTCTTATTGTGTTGGTTAAATGAGCTATATCAATTGTTGAGAATTCATCAGAAACCTGATGATAATCTGTGTCTACATCAATCGGTGTTGTGCTGATCGTATGTGCAGGAGCGCCCAATCTTGCTAAAGTAGCGTTATCAGAACGGTAGAATAAGTTTTGATTTGGATAAGGATCAGGATAAAATTCATAGATAGTTCCTTCAGCACTTTTCTGAAGTAACTCGCCAAAAGTGGATTTTTCAAATCCGGTGATCCAGGCAGTGTTAGGTCCTTCAACAGCAGGTTTACCGATCATTTCAATATTGAACATTGCCATGATCTGATCAGGTTCAAGCTGCTTTGAAAAGTACTGAGAACCGTATCCGCCTGCTTCTTCTGCAGTAAAGGCAACAAAGATCAAAGTTCTTTCGGGAGTTCCTTTACTTTTGAAATATTTTGCTAATTCCAGAACTGCTGTAGTTCCTGAAGCATTATCATTTGCACCATTGGCAATAGAATCGGCACCGGCTTCAGAAGGCTGACGAATTCCGATGTGATCATAATGAGCTGAAAAAACTACAAATTCGTCTTTTCGTTTCCCTTCGATTTTACCGGCTACATTCGCTAATTCCTTGACTTCAACATTCTTAGTTACATAAGCGCTGAATGAAGTATTTGGTGATTTCGATGACAGAACAAAAATCTTATTAGCTGATTGTTCATCCGGGAATACGCGAGAAGCTCTCGAGAAGAAAGGCTGATATCTTCTAAATAAAGCTTCATGACTTTGATCTACAAATACAAAAGTATTTTGGTTTCCATTTCTGAGCTCATTAAACTTTTGCTGAAAGTTATCTCCACTTGCAATATGAACTGTTTCTACTTTATTGGTTGTACTCCATTCTATTGTAGCAGTGTCTCCAAGTACAAAGAAATTTTCAGGAGTGATCTCAGCTCCACCTACTTCAATATCAGCATTCGCTACTTTGATGGATAATACGTCAAATTTTTGACGGTAATCTGATTCAGTATTTAGAGGATCTAACTGCAATTGATCAAATCGTTCGCTTATGAAATCAGCAGCTTTATCAATATCCGGAGTAAAAGCTTGACGACCTCTCATTTCATCAGAACTTAGTGTCTTTAGAATTTGGGCTGAATTTTGTTCATTGAAGTCGTAAGGTTCAGATTGGCACTGGACAAAGAGAACTCCTAAAAGAAGGACAGATAAAAGGCGTAGCATAGTATTATTTATTTTGCGATTTGGATTTCAATATGATAGTTAAGACTTAAATAGAAATTCGTAAAATTATATTCAAAAATAATTTACAACCACTTTTTGAGTACTTTATTTAACATGTCGATAGTTACAGGCTTTGAAATAAAGTCATCCATTCCGGCATTCAGGCACTTTTCTTTATCTTCTGCCAAAGCGTTTGCAGTCATTGCAATAATTACCGGTCTTTTTTCAAGTTTATGTTCAGAAGCCCTTAGGTTAATTGTCGCTTCAATTCCGTCCATAACAGGCATTTCAACATCCATAAAAACTACATCGTATTTATTACTTAAAACGGCATCAAAAGCTTCCTTTCCGTTTTCTACTATTACCGGTTTATAGCCTAAACGTTCCAGAATTTTTTCCGATACTTTCTGATTAAAGACGTTATCCTCTGCGACTAAAATTTTAGTATCGGGTCCTTTTCGAAGAGGTGAGATTGCTCTTTTATCGAATATAGTATCGTTTGATGAAGTTGTAAAAATGGTTTCCAATGACCTGAACAGTTGAGATTGCTTAACTGGTTTTGTGAGTTGTAGATCAAACAATAAAAGATCATTCTTGCTTTCTATAGCATGAATAGAGCTTAATAAAACCAGAGGAATGCTTGCTTTGTCCCACTTCGATCGGATTTCTTTAGCCACGTCAACGCCATCTTTTTTGGGCATTTGCATATCCAGAACTATAAAGTCAAACTCATTAAGAGTATCAAGGTTGCGGGAGATGAAGCCGGTATCTGTGGTTGTTGTTGCTTCTAAACCTTGTGAAAGCGCCTGTTGGCTAAAGATCTTGAGATTTGTTTCATTATCATCCAGAACAAGTACCTTTTTTCCATGTAAGACCTCAGATTGATAAGTGGCCAGTACTTTTTGACTCGGTTTAACTTTTATATAAAAATTAAATTCAGTGCCTTTATTAATTTCACTAGTCACTGTAATTTTTCCGCCTAGGGCTTCAACCAATCGTTTACTAATAATAAGGCCTAAACCGGTTCCTCCATATTTACGTGTAGTACTTGCATCAACCTGGGAAAAACTTTGAAATAATTTTTGTAATGCATTTTTAGGAATACCAATTCCGGTGTCTTTGATTGAGACAACCAGCTTGGAAAAATTATCTGAAGGAAGATCTTCCATCCTCAATTGAACAAAAACTTCTCCTTTTTCTGTGAATTTTACTGCGTTATTAATCAGGTTGATCAACACCTGTTGCAGTTTTATCTGATCGGTAATGAGGTAGGGAGGAACAGAATTATCTAAATCATAGATAAGTTCAACAGAAGTATTAATATTCAACGGGGCAACAAGATCGAGTACATTTTCGATGAGTTCTTGAATATCAACTTCTGATAATTGAAGTTCAATTTTACTGGATTCTATCTTAGAGTAATCCAGAATGTTGTTAATAATACTGAGAAGATTTTCACCGCTTACCTTTACTGTTTTTATGTAATCATCTTGAGTAGCATTCAAAGGAGTTTCTTTAAGTAGCCCGGACAAGCCAATTATCGCATTAAGAGGAGTTCGAATCTCATGGCTCATCGTAGACAGGAATTGAGATTTTGCTTTGGAAGCATCTTCTGCTTTCTTAATGGCTCTTTTTAAAGATGTTGCAAATCGAAATGTGAGTACTAAGGATTGAAAGGAAAAGAAAAATAGATAGCCAAGAAAAGTAAAAGTGATAGAGCTATTTAAAATTCCGAAATAAACCATTATTTCATATAGAAACACAAAGAAAACAACTCCGGTGCTGGCTAAAGCAAACTTAGCTCCATCTCTTTTTCTAAATGTTGCTTGAATATATACCCAAAATGCATACAAAATATATGCGATGAGAATAACGAAATAAGGTGCTACCAGCTGAGTGAACCACAACGGAGGCAGAATAAGTACAGAAAAAATAAAAACTATCGAAACTGAGCTTAAAGTGTTAACTAACAATTTAGAAGTTTCTCTCGGATATAAATGCAATGTATAGATCCCAAAAAATAAGCCGGAAAGAAAGAGGGTCAGGTATTCGAGTTTTAGATAAATTATCCAGGGGATATCGGGCAGGAGAAAGTGAAGAGGATAAATTCCAAAACCGATAATTCTATAACTATATATAAGACAAAAAATCGAAAAGAAGAGGATTGCTTTTTCGTGTTTGCCAAACAGATATAATCCCAGAAAAAAGAAGCTCCCCATCAAAAGAGCACCTGTTAGTATGTAAGAAAATGCCAATTCTTTTTCTCTTACTTGAGCAATAAATGTGCTTTCTCCAAGCAGAAGAGGTTCGTAAGCTCCTCCGCGGTGATGATGGAAGTTTGTAACATGAAGGATTAGTTCAAGCCTGTTATTATCTGAGATCCCAAGATCAATATTTTGGGGGATCCATTTCGGAGTATAGTCTTCTTTGGATGTTCCAACTTTACCATTTGCAGCGATCAGATCGTCATCCAGAAATAGTTCATAGGATGAATAGAAATCCGGAATTTGTAGAGATAAGTCCGGGTATTTTTCAGGTAATAAGACAGTCAGTTTATATGTGGCATAACCGAATGAGGAATATTCATCATCAGCATCATTCCATGTTTTAGTAAATGGTTGGAATTTTTTCTCTTTTGACTTTATTTGCGAACTGTCGAGTAGTTCATTCCAGTAGAATTCCCATTCACCATTAAGTGAGACTATAGATTTGTGCTGGAAATTATGATCACTTAAGTCTAGGATTCCACCATTTGCAACTTGCTGAGCAGCTAAGTTATTCTGAATAAATAAAAACACTAAGAAACATACACTTAGTTTTAGGTACGAAAGGATTTGCTTCTCTTGAAGTATATGTCTTAACCCAGGCATCGAAAAATGTAATGAAATTCCAGAACGTTAACCTATATATTGTTCAGGAGTCTAATTTATCTAAGGCATCCTCTTTGAATTCTTCTTTATTCTTTGAGTAACGCATTTGTAACAGTTCAACCAGCAAAGCAAAGCCCATAGGTAAGTAGATGTATGCTTTTGGCACTTCTTTGTGTAGCCCTTCCATAAAAATGGTGATACCAATTGTGATCAAAAAGGAAAGAGCCAGAATTTTTAAAGCCGGATTAGCTAATATGAATTCGCCTATAGGTTTTGCAAAGATCAGAATAACTACAAATGCGAGTATTACAGCAGAAACAATAACCCACACAACATCGGTTAATCCGATAGCTGTTATTACTGAATCAACAGAGAAAACCATATCTAAAAGCACGATCTGGAAAATAACGGACCTAAAGGAATCCTTAACATTTGCCGCGGCATCGTGTTCATCTTTTAATTCGATGGTGTGATGGATTTCTTTTACAGCTTTATAGAGCAAAAATAATCCACCGGCCAACAGAATGAGATCCCGGATCGAAAAATCCATAAAAATAGGATTGGTCAACTCAGTAAGTTGCAGCAAAAGAAAAAGTAAAACTATTCGCGCAACCATTGCAAGCACGAGCCCGATTACTCTCGCTTTTTGTTGATATTTTTCTTCCAGTCGACTCACGAGAATCGTAATGACAAGAATGTTATCGACTCCAAGAACCAGTTCCAGTCCAACGATCAACGCAAAAACACCAATTAAATCAACCATAAATTTTTTCTTTTAAAAATGAACAATGCTTTGAACACATTCAAGATTCTTTCAAATTGTGAACACAAAAATTTACTTTTATTGAATGAGATTAGCAGTTATAATAATCAGGAATCATAATACGTAGAATCATCATGAAAATAGTCAGACTTTTATTTGTTTTAATACTGGCAACTCAAATTTCCTTTGCACAGGAAGTTAATTATCCTTCTTCTTTTGATGAACCCATACCTTTGTACGATACAGCACTGGGAGATTTCAAATATCCGATTTCATCAAACAGTGAAACTGCTCAGGCTTACTTTAATCAGGGCTTTCAAATGATGTATGCTTTTACAAAAGTAGATGCAGCACGATCATTTCGGGAAGCACAAAAAGCTGACCCTGATTGTGCAGTTTGTTATTGGGGAGAAGCTTGGGCTTGGGGTTCATATTTAAACGGGGCAATGACAAATTCTGAAGCGCCACGAGCTTTTGAAAAAATTCAGGAAGCGATAACCGTTTCAGAGAAAAACGGTACATCCAAGGAAAAAGATCTTATTAAAGCATTCTCAGTGCGATATATCGAGGATTATGACAGAGATAAAAGAGCTGTTCAGGATACTCTGTATTCCAATGAGATGGAGAAACTTTTCAAAAAATATCCTAGCGACTTAGATATAGCGACCTTATATGCCGAATCTCTTTTTCTTTTAGAGCCAAGAAGAGGAACGAGAGATGTAAATGACAAAGATGTAGATCGTTTACACACGATATTGGAAAATATTCTGGAAAAGGATATTAAGCATCCGGGAGCTTGTCATTTATATATTCACGCAACGGAATCAACACAAAACCCGGAATGGGCAGAACCTTGTGCGGAATATATCGGAACTTCAATTCCGGGAGCAAGCCATATTAATCATATGCCTTCTCATACATGGAATGAAATAGGAAGATGGGGAGACGCAGTAACAGCAAATATAATGGCATGGCATTCTGATATGAAAGCCTCTGTTGGTGAAGGTTTCGCGATCTATCCATCTCATAATCTGCATATGTTAGCTTTTGCGGCAAGCATGGACGGACAAGGAGCAATTGCAATCCAAGCCGGAAAAGATTACGCCAAACTCACAGGAAATAACATGTACCATGTTTTAACTTTGATTCGTTTTGGGCGATTTGATGAAATTCCGGCTATCGATGATCGTCCAAGCCACTCAATTCATGGAGGTATGTGGGATTTTGCTCAGGGTTATGCGGCTTTGAAAGATGGAGATTTTGAAAAAGCGCAAGAGATGAAGGAAAAAATTTTAATGGAAGCTGGTTCCTCATCGGCAAGATTTAGGTTTCATTCGGCTGAAAATTTGTTGAGTATTGTTGGATATATTTTAGAAGGTGAAATTCTTTGGGAACAGGAAGATTTGAGCGGAGCCGGAGAGTCGTTTGAGAAAGCAATTAGTTTTTATGATGCTTTAACATATGATGAACCCGAGCCTATTCCATTTTCTCCAAGACATTGGTATGGAGCTTTACTATTAGAGACAGGGGATTATGACTCCGCTATAAAAGTATATCAAAAAGAACTGGGAAATCACCCAAACAACGGGTGGTCAATATTTGGAATACAACAAGCTCTAAAAGCGAAGGATATTTCAGATTCTGAAGTTAATGAGCAATTCAAAAAAAGCTGGCAACGTTCTGATACCTGGATAAGAGGCTCGAAATTTTAAACGTCGAAACTAAAGTTTACATTCGTCGAATTACACAAGCCGATGTGTTTTGTAGAAAAACGGTGCTTAACCGATAGGATTAATTAATTTCAATTTTGTAATAATCCAGATTTGAGGTACAATAAATCAGGTGATTCTTATTATCATGAATCAAAGTGAACGATGAGTTTAAACTGTAACAAAATTTTATTTATTCTGTTTTTCTTGTTTGCCGGTTGTTTCCGACAAGCATTGGATGGGAATAGAAATGACCGTGATATAAGGATTTCAAATCCATACAAAGGTACAGTTGCAGTTCCCTTTCAACTAATTAATAACCTGGTAGTTATTGATGTAAGAATAAATAATTCAGATACATTAAAATTTGTACTCGATACCGGAGCAGGAAGAACTATTATCACAGAATTAGCTCCCGGTCAGGGCTTTGAAATTCAGTATAAAGGAGATATTCAATTAAATGGATTGGGTAATTCCGGTCCCATACCTGCTTTAATATCCGAAGGCAATCAGATGTTTATTAAAGGAGTTGAAGGGGAGAATCAGATCATTGTATTTCTTCTGGAGGGTGTTTTTAATTTATCCACTTTCATGGGAACACAAGTAAATGGCTTAATTGGGTACGATATTTTTAAAAACTTTATTGTCGAAATTAACTACCAAAAGGAGCGGCTATATTTTCATGACCCGGATGCATTTTCTGAAAGCTATGAAAGTAAAAAACAGGACGGTGAGTGGACATATGTACCATTAGTGCTGGATAAGAATAAGTTATACATGGATATTTCCATAAAACAAAGTGATGGATCTGTGATAAGTTCCAGATTGTTAATTGATTCCGGAGCAAGTCATACATTGTTTTTATACCCGGATACTTCAAGCGACATAAAAATACCGGCAAATACGGTGTACTCTTTTCTTGGGATGGGTTTAAGCGGAGAAATTTATGGAGAAATAGGACGAGCAAAAAAGATCCAGGTTGAAAATATAGAACTTATTGATCCAATCGTATCATATCCTCAGTTAGATGGCATAAAACAAGCTCTTGCAATCGGTGAACGAAATGGAAGTATTGGGGCTGATTTTCTAAAGCGTTTCGATGTTATTTTCAATTACGGCGAACCCAGTATGCTGATAAAACCAAACGGAAATTTCAATAAAGAATTTACTTACAATACAAGCGGAATGGAGATAACCACACCCCTGGTGAATCTTCCATACTACGTGGTTTCAAAAGTAAGAGAAGGCTCTCCTGCAGATGAAGCAGGTATTCTGGAAGGAGATGTGTTATACGAAGTAAACCGTAAGAAAATTTATGAGTTTTCTCTGAATGAGCTCCTAAATATGTTCCATTCAAACGAGTCGAAAGTCATTAATCTCTATGTAAAGAGAGATTCAGGTGTGTATAGAATAGACTTAGAGCTTGAGGACAAAACCAAGCATGATGATGAATCTTAGTTTTCTAAAAATTCCTCTCCTATACCAGGTATAAGTGTTTCTATGTCTGAGATCTCTGCTAGCGATTCCTTAAACTCATTCGGATCGGCGTCAATCGGATCCCACGTACCGTAATGGATTGGTATCGCTAATTCAGGGTTTAGCATTTCTACAGCATAAGCAGCCTCTTGAGGTCCCATTGTGAAGTGATCGCCAATTGGTGCCAGTACAACATGTGGCTCATAAAGCTCTCCGTAAAGAACTAAATCTGAAAAGATATTTGTATCACCCATATGATAAATGCAAAGATCATCTTCGAAAGAAAGAATCAATCCGGCAGGATCGCCTGCATATTCCCCATCAAATGAAGAGCTATGGTTTGCTGAAACCATCGTAACCGAAAAATCATCAAACCGAACAGTACCGCCCTTGTTGAATCCAATAGCTTGATCATCACTCAGACCTCTTTTCTGTAAAAGTCCGATCAATTCAACCATTCCAACAACTTTACAACCAGTATTTTTTGCAATCTCAAGTGTATCACCGACATGATCTTCATGACCGTGAGTTAGTAATATATAATCAGCTTCGGTTACATTTTTAAGTTCATTTGGTGTGGATGGATTGTCTTTTAAAAAAGGATCGATGTAAATTATGCTTCCATTTTGGCTTTGAAATTTAAATGATGAGTGCCCAAGCCAGTAACCTTTCAAGTTTGTATCCATAGTCAAATTTTTTTTGTTTGAATTCATTCTTTACAATGGCAAATTTAACCTACAAGTTCCATTACTAAGGATATTTGTAATATATTACCCAAAAAACAGGTGTATGGGTTTTCTAGATAAAATAACTAAAGCGTTCACAGGAGTGGAAGCTCCTGCAGAGGAGAACAGTGTTTGGAATCTGGTTTCCTCTAAAGAAGAAATTGAGGAACTATTACTCGCATCTAATAAACGAAAACAAGTGGTATATAAGCATAGCCCAAGTTGTGGAGTAAGTTATTTTGCATTACGTAACTTGAATAATCCTGAACTTTTGGGGAATGATGATTTAGATTTTCATTTAATCGATGTAATTAACGAGAGATCTTTATCTATGAGTTTTGCCGAAACGGTAGGGATAAGACATGAATCTCCTCAGATCTTTGTGATAAGTGACGGAAAAGTGCAATGGCATGCGTCTCATAATTCCGTAAATGCGGAAAATGTATTAAAATATATATAGCATCCAATTCACTACCGGAAATTTATGAATTACCGACACTGAATTGGAAAATAGTTCTAATATCCGGCAGCGTGGCCGTCGCCTCTTGGGTCAATACCACTTGACTTATTTCCATTTTGCTCTACATAGATAATATGCCCCCGGGCAATAGACATTGTTCGAAGTTGGTGTCCTTTTTCTTCGAGCAAACGAATTGTATCCGGACTTAAGCCATAATTTTCGTAAAAAAGAATATCAGGAAACCATTGATGATGAACTCTGTTCGCTGCGATTGCTTCCTGAGCGTTCATTCCAAAAACCGCCATATTTAAGAAACTTTGCAAGGTTGCAGTAATAATTCTAGGACCACCTGCAGCACCTAATACCATCCGAACTTTTCCGTCTTTTGTAACAATTGTTGGAGTCATGCTGCTAAGCATACGTTTTCCGGGCTGAATAGAATTAGCTTCGCCACCAATCAATCCATAAGCATTAGGTTCTCCCGGTTGTGCGGAAAAATCATCCATTTCATTATTAAGTAGAAAACCGGCTCCATTCACTGCTACTTTACTACCAAAGGATCCATTTAAAGTAGTAGTAACAGCAACTGCATTTCCATCTTTATCAACTACTGAGAAATGAGTGGTCTCATCCGACTCATAATTATTAGAAAATTCACCATGAGAAAGGGCAGAGGAATGTGTGATTGTATCCAAAGAGAAATCGATCATTCGGGAATGATTATATTTAGGATCAAGAAGGTCTTGTTTTGGGACGTTATAAAAATCAGGATCTCCTAAGTAATAAGAGCGATCAGCAAATGCTCTACGCATAGATTCTGCCATTAGATGAACATAATCAGCGGAATTGTGCCCAATTTCCGCAAGTGAATAATCATCCATCATATCCAGAATTTGAGATACTGCGATGCTTCCGCTGCTTGGTGGCGGCATTATGGAAAGTTCGTAATCCTGAAAACGGGCAGTAATCGGTTCCCTCCATTTACTACGGTAGTTTCTGAGGTCTGAATAAGAAATTAATCCATTTTCCTTTCTCATTTCACTTACGATGGCATCAGCTACGGTTCCGGAATAGAAACCATCCCGTCCGTATCTGGCAATTTGTTTTAGGACTTCAGCTAAATCTTTTTGAATAAAAAGATCTCCTTCGTTAAAATCAGAACCATCTTCTTTGGTGAAATATTCTTTAGAGCCGTCATACTTTGAGAATGTGTCCTTAGTATTATTCAGAGAATTTGCTTGAGAATATGAGAGGTAATACCCATTTTTTGCGAGGTCAATAGCAGGTTGAAGAACTACTTCCAAGGGCATTCTTCCATATCTTTCTAAGGCGGTCACCATTCCATCTACAGTTCCGGGAACTCCAACTGCCAAAATACCTTCCCAACTTAATTCAGGTTTAAATTCTCCATTTCGAACGTACATGTTTCTGGAGGAACGTGCCGGAGCGGTTTCTCTGAAATCAAGTGTTGTAGAAGTTCCATCAGACAGGTGTATCACCATAAAACCACCGCCACCGATATTTCCTGCACGCGGAAGTGTAACTGCCAGTGCAAACTGAACTGCGACTGCAGCGTCAACGGCATTCCCACCTTGACGAAGTATTTGATTTCCGATTTCTGAAGCATATACTTCTGCAGAAACAACTAATCCGTTTTCATAAATTTGAGTAGATCGGGACTGTGCATCTAGTAAATTAAATGGGACAATGAGTAGGAGGAGAAATAAAATGTGTTTCATGTAATTATGCTCTTGGATGGAATTCTTTATGAACCTGGTGGAGAAATGAACGGTCGACGTGTGTATAAATTTCGGTAGTTAAAATGGAAGCATGCCCTAACATTTCCTGAACGGCGCGTAAATCAGCTCCGCCTTCCAACAAATGTGTAGCAAAAGAATGACGAAAGATATGAGGGTAAACCGGCTTTTTGATCTCAGCTTTTTTAGCCGCTTTTTGAACTATATTCCAAATACTCATTCGTGATAAGGCGCTACCTCTTTGGCTTAAAAACACTCGGTTTTTTGCTTTGTCAGCTTTATTTGGCTTAAAATACAAAGGGCGAACATGTTCAACATAATGCTCTATGGCATCCTGGGCTACTTCACCAACCGGAACCAAGCGCTCTTTATTTCCTTTTCCAATTACGCGGATAAAACCGATCTCAAAAAACAATCTATCTAACTCGAGACCTGTAAGTTCGCTTACACGCATACCGGTTCCATATAAACACTCTAAAATAGCTTTATCCCTGATGCCGGCTGTTTTTTCCGTATTGGGGGATGAAAGCAGTGCATCCACTTCATTTACATCTAAAACCTCAGGAAGTTTTTTGGCTTTTTTGGGAAGTTCGATAAGTTCTGCAGGGTTGGCTTTTGAAAAGCCTTCAACGGTGGCAAACTCATGAAAGCCTCTTATGCTTGAAATATTTCTAGCTAAAGAACTGGTTGAAAGACATTCAGAGTCGATCAAAAAATCCAGAAAGTCCTCAATATGAGTTAAGGTAACTCCGCCCAGGTCGTTAATTTTTTTGTTAAAAACGAGAAAATGGAGGTAGCGTGAGATATCGTTTTTATAAGAAGAAATGGAGTTTTCAGACAAACCTTTTTCCAATTTTATAAATTGGATATAGAGATCAATCTCACGTTTAAATTTCTCCATTACTTCTAATTTTTAGACTCTTCTACTTTCTCAGTGTTCTTATTTGATTCGTTATTGGTAGAATTCTCTTTTTTAGAATTTGTTTCCTTCTTTTCTTCCGGATACTCAATTCGTCCGTGATAAACACCAACCAGAATATTGATAAACGTTTCTTTGATCACGCTGAGGTCTCTGAATGTGAGCGGACACTGGCTTAACTGTCCTTCAGCAACCCTATCGTCAACCATTTTATTAACTAAGTTTTCAAGCTTCGTGTAATTCGGATTTTTCATCGCTCTTGAAGCCGCTTCAATGCCATCGGCTAATAAAAGAATACCCGTTTCTTTTGTTGATGGAAGAGGGCCTTCATATCTGAACTGTTCTTCGTTCAACATCTCTTTTAAGTTCTCATCTTCTTTAGCTTTCTCGTAGAAATAGCGAATTACAGAAGTTCCATGATGAGATTCAATAAAGCTGACGATAGTTTTTGGAAGACCGTTTTCCTCAGCCATTTTTACACCCTCGCTCACATGCGCTTT
The DNA here is from genome assembly GCA_965216175.1 of Balneola sp. Classification (GTDB taxonomy): domain Bacteria; phylum Bacteroidota; class Rhodothermia; order Balneolales; family Balneolaceae; genus Balneola. Next base: position 2,294,940 of record OZ244140.1, on the reverse strand, counting down.
GATAATCATAGCGCTCATTTGAGGCTTTAATTTATCGTGCTCATTTGTTCCTCCACCTTGGTTTTCAACGAAGTAGGAAGGCTTGATCATTTTCCCGATATCGTGATATAAAGCACCGACTCGGCATAATAGAGAATTGGCCTTTATAGCGGCGGCAGCGGCTTCAGAAAGGTTGGCTACTTGTAAACTATGATGAAATGTTCCCGGAGCTTTATTCATTAATTCTTTTAGCAACGGACGATTCGTATCACTCATTTCCAGAAGGGTAAAATCAGTAGTGATACCGAACAGCTTCTCAAAAAGTAGAATTATCGGATAAGTAAAAAGGATGAATATTGCATTGATGCCAATAAATAAAATCTGTTGAAAATAGGATTCCCATCCGCCCAGCTTTGTAAGAGAAAATGCTCCAATCACAATTATATACGTAACAAAAACCACCCCGGGAGTAGTAAAGAAAAACTGAGAACGATCTTTGATGTCCCGCACAGAAAAAACACCCATGCTACAGGCACAAATTGTAGCAATGGTAAATTCAAAATCATTTCCATTTACCATGCCAATCAAAGCAGCAAGAGTTACCGATGCAATAATTCCGACTCGTGAATCAAAAATAATTGTAAGAATAATAGGGGCGATTGCAATCGGGATTACATAAATACTGGAGATATCATATCGAAGTAAAATGGCACTTGCCAAGCTTATGAGTCCCATCGTCAGAAAGACTAAAAAGAATAATCCGTTGTGTGAGCTGATTGGCCTTCGGTATAGATACAGATACATGAAAAAGACAAGTGAGATAACAAAAATAGCGATTATGCCTCCTGTAAAACGCAACCACTTTTCAGCATTGGATGCATTTTGAGATCTTGTTTCGGAAAGGCTTTCTAATACATTAGCCGTTTGTGAAGTTACAATATCACCACGACGAATAATCATTTGTCCCTGGGCGATTGCACCTTTGGTTTTCGAAATTTCGTTGATCTCTTCCTGAATTTTAATCTGCGTATCCTGAACATTATAAATCAGGTTTGGTTTTATTGCTTTGTTATAAAGCTCCATGCCTAGCTGAGCAATATCCTGACTAAACTGTCTATTCAATTGAAATTGCGCAAATTCATTGGCTTCACGTAAGTCCCTAACTCTGGCTTTAGTTGCAATCCTTTCGGTGCTGTTAACTACATCTCTGACGACGACTTCATTTTGCGATATACTGGCTTTGGGTCTGTTAATGATTCCTTCATTCATTAAAGTCTCAATAACAGATTCCAATTCCTGTTTTACTCGAACCCCTACAAAGGAGCTGATCGGTCGGTTATTTGAAAGAGCTGAATAGTAGCTGTCAAATAAAACTTCCCAGGAAGTTTCAGTTAGTTGAATTTCTGATGTAGCATATTCTTGTGCAAAACGAATACTATCGTCAAATACTGACGAAAGCTGGTTTTGTTTACTTTCTTGCCAGTTGTAAAAGCCCTCGATAACAGGTTGTATATTTCGATAAAGAGAATCAATTTTGGTTTGAACAGCGATTTCAACGCTAGGATCTATATTAAAAACAGGTGAAACATTATTCTTGATCTGCTCTTCTTCTTCTTGAATCTCAGCGTCTGTTTTATTGATCGCAAATGTGTAAGGAGCCACCAAATCTTCGGCTCTCCAAGGTTGTTGAATAGTATAGTTCAACCCGGAGTTAATGGTAGCATTAGGCAATGAAAGAATTGAAATTCCTATAAAGCAGATGAAGATAAATGCTCGTAAATACGGATTACGCTTTAAAGAATACTTTTCCTGCTCCTTCTTCAGTTTTTCGCCAACCAAAGGAGCCATGTCATTCTTTTTTTGTCCTAACCCAATTAAGTCAAGTAAACTCATAAATAAATATTAGTTTCGCTTACAAGTAAAGCAAGCGTTCGTTAATTTACAGATAATAGTTTCCAGATTTAAACTTCTGTTATTTTTTTATCAGTAATCCGGAAACATAACCTTCGTACTACTGAATGTCATTTAAAACCAAAAAAAGTCTCGGTCAACATTTTCTAACAGATAATAACATTATCCACAAAATAGTGAATGCTATAAAGGCAGAAAAAAATAATCGCATTATTGAGATTGGACCTGGAACCGGAGCATTAACTAAATGGCTCGTTCAAAAGTATGACGACGTTCATGTGATAGAAGTTGACAAGAGAGCAATCGAGGTTTTAGAAAATGAAGTTGAGGGTATTACTATTCACCAACAAGATGTTCTGAAAGTAGATTGGAATGACTTAGTATCTAATGAAGGAAAGACCTATGTAGTTGGAAATCTGCCATATTACATTACCAGTCCGATTTTATTTTCTTTGCTGGAATTTCGACATTTGTTTGAAGATGCAATTTTAATGATGCAGAAAGAAGTTGCTGAGCGTCTTGTAGCCACTACATCGACAAAAGCGTATGGAATACTTTCCGTTCAAACCCAACTAATGAGCACCCCTGAAATTTTGTTTGATGTATCACCAAACTCATTCAGCCCACCGCCGAAAGTTACCAGTTCGGTTCTTCGTTTAACTTTTGACAAACCAAAATTAGAATGTTCAGATATCAATTTAAAAACGGTAGTTCGTACAGCTTTTAATCAGCGAAGAAAAAAAATCAGCAATTCTTTGAAACCGGTTTTGGGAGATCATCAACCGGAAGGGTATAACTTTGACCATCGCCCGGAGAATTGGGAGCCTGACATCTATGCAAAATTGACAGCCCATTTAGAGGGCATCGGTATGATGGAATGATTTGGTACGGTAGTTGCATTGATGCGTATGAAACAATGAAAGAGCATTTGCTCAATTAACTACTAACAAAAATAAGAGGAGTCATAAACATGGCTAGTATTAAACCTTTAGGCGATCGTGTACTTGTACAAGCGGACGCAGCTGAAGAAGTAACCAGCTCTGGTCTATACATTCCGGATACAGCTAAAGAAAAACCACAGCAAGGAACAGTAATAGCTGTAGGTGCAGGTAAAGTAGAAAATGGAACTAAAGTTGATATGACTGTAAAGAAAGGCGACAAAGTTCTTTACGGAAAATACGCAGGTACTGAAGTAACTTTTGACGGAGAAGAGTACCTGATTATGCGTGAGTCTGATATTGTTGGAATCCTATCGTAATTAATCAGACCAAACAAAGAAAATTAAAATCAAAAATTAAAAGATAGAATACACTATGTCTAAGTTAATACACTATGATGTGGAAGCTCGTGACGCTCTAAAAAAAGGTGTCGACAAACTTGCCGATGCTGTTAAAGTTACGCTGGGACCACGCGGAAGAAATGTTGTAATTGAAAAGTCATTCGGTGCACCAAAGATCACTAAAGATGGTGTTACTGTAGCTAAAGAAATCGAGCTCGCTGATAAAGTTGAGAATATGGGAGCTCAAATGGTGAAAGAGGTTGCTTCCAAAACCAACGATAATGCCGGTGACGGAACAACAACTGCAACGGTACTTGCACAAGCAATTATCACTGCAGGATTAAAGAATGTTACTGCGGGTGCAAACCCAATGGATCTTAAAACCGGAATCGAAAAAGCTGTAGCAGCTATTGTTGAAGGCTTGAAAGATGTTAAAATCGATATCGATAAAGACATTGACAAGTTAAAGCAAATTGCTACTATTTCGGCTAACGGAGATGATGAGATTGGATCTCTAATCGCAGAAGCTTACGAAAAAGTAGGTATGTCTGACGATGGAAAATTCAACAATACAGGTGTTATTACTGTTGAAGAAGCAAAAGGAATTGAAACTACATTGGAGACTGTAGAAGGTATGCAGTTCGACCGTGGGTATTTATCTCCTTATTTCGTGACTGATTCTGAGAAAATGACTACTGATCTTGAAGATCCATATATCCTGATCTTCGACAAAAAGATCTCAACGATGAAAGATCTTCTTCCAATTCTGGAAAAAGTAGTTCAGTCAGGCAAACCATTATTGATTATTGCTGAAGATATTGAAGGCGAAGCATTAGCTACTATCGTAGTTAACAAACTTCGTGGTTCACTGAAAATCGCAGCTGTTAAAGCTCCCGGTTTTGGTGACAGAAGAAAGGCAATGTTAGAAGATATCGCAATTCTTACAGGCGGTACTGTAATCTCTGAAGAGCGTGGATACAAATTAGAAAACGCGACTCTTGATTTCTTAGGTCAGGCAAGCAACGTAACCATCGACAAAGACAATACTACTATTGTTGGTGGAAACGGAAAAGCGGATGACATCAAAGCTAGAGTAAATCAGATCAAAGGTCAGATCGAGAATACTACTTCTGATTACGATCGTGAAAAACTACAGGAGCGTTTAGCTAAATTAAGTGGTGGTGTTGCAGTATTGTACATCGGCGCTGCTTCTGAAGTTGAAATGAAAGAGAAAAAAGACCGCGTTGAAGATGCACTTCATGCAACCCGTGCTGCTGTGGAAGAAGGAATTGTTCCGGGTGGTGGAGTTGCTTACTTAAGAACGATGAAAGTTCTTGATAAGCTAAAAGGCATCAACGAAGATGAAGCTGTAGGTTTCCAAATCGTTCGTAAAGCACTAGAATCTCCACTAAGAACGATTGCAAATAATGCAGGCGTTGAAGGTGCAATTGTAGTTCAAAAAGTATTGGAAGGAAAAGGTGCTTTTGGGTACAACGCGCGTACAGAAGTGTACGAAGACTTAATTAAAGCCGGCGTAATCGATCCTACTAAAGTAACAAGAGCGGCGCTACAAAACGCAGCATCTGTTGCCGGATTGCTACTAACCACTGAAGCTGTAATTTCTGACAAACCATCTGATGATGATGATGGTGGCGGAATGCCAGGCGGAATGGGTGGCGGAATGCCGGGAATGGGAGGCATGGGTGGAATGATGTAAATCATCCCTCGTGAATCTTATTTAAAGATATTAGCCCTTGTTCATTTAGTTGAGCAAGGGTTTTTTTGTTAGCTTCATAAAAACTACCTTATTATATGATAAGGGGTTTGATTGGCTTTATAATTTTAATAGGGGCTTGTTCAGTATCTGCTTTTGCTCAAGAGATACCTGGTTTTCCCATCGACATTGGACTGTTGATGATGGACTTCCAATTAATGAGGTAAACTGGATTAAACAAGATACAGAGGGGTATATATGGTTTTCTACCTATGAAGGGCTTGTTCGATTTGACGGAAAAACATTCTCTGTATTTAACACCTCTAACTTTCCACAGTTAAAATCAAACCGATTTGAATGGATAGTACCTGATCCTTCAGGTGGAATTTGGTTTGTGACCGGCGGAATCAATCAGAAAGACTACCTGTACTTTTATAAAAAAGGTGAAATTAAAGTATTTGAATTCGAACGGAATGCGGATTCTTTAAACATGCTTCCACAACTTTATAATGGAAAGCTCATCGTATTAAATAACTATAGGGTATATCAGTTTACAGGGCCGGCTTTTACACCGTTAGAATTAATACCTGCTTATTTAAGAGTACGGAGGATGATTGCCGATTCAAATTCAGATGAAATTTGGACAACAACCGATGCGGGAGTGGTGAGAATAGATGGAAAGGGTACAATAAAAAGTTTTACAACGAAGGATGGATTACTTAATAATCATAGCAACTCATTACATATAGATTTTTTGAAAAGAGTATGGGTCTCAAGTCAGGAAGGAGTAAACTACATTCAGAATGATACAGTATATACTCCAGAGATTTTGAATAATATATTAAAGAATCATACTGCTTTTAGAATAGCTGGAGATCGATCTGATCCAAACAGAATGATATTCAAATTAAAAGATGATTCATTGCTATTCTTGCTCCTATTGATGGAGGACTTGGATTGCTAGCAGTAGCCGGAGGGGCGTATGCATATAAGAAGTTGAAGGGAAAAGCAAAGAAAATGACTTAGAATGATTTAACCTTTATAAATCGTTTTCACTCTCGCTTCAATATTCAGCATTGCAACAAAAAGTTATGCCGAATCATTAAGTTATAGGGAGTTTTTATTTCAATGTTAGCTCGCCAACTTTTAAAGTATTCACTGATCGAGCAATATCATGTGGAGTATAAATGATATCCGCATGTTTACGCCAATCGGAAGCGGCTGAACTTAATGGAAATTCACACGCAGATAAATGATCAAAAAAGATATTCCAGTTATTTTCTGAATCCGTTAGAGAAGGAGTATGAAATTCTGTTTGAGTTTTGGCTTCAGATTGTATCGCAGATAACGGTTTTTCGATTTTGTATTTACTTTTGGGTTCAGCTTGATTGAAAATTGCAGCAACAGTTTCTGAGCAAACCAATCCGTTATCGTTTCGGAAAGAGACAACCTGACGAATCATTTCATCGGCCATCCATTCAAAAAATTCGATCAGCTTATCATGATTTACCTTGAATAAAAAGTCGATAAGTTCCGGATTAACAGACTGCAGATGAGACTTTAAAAAATTCATTATAGCTTCAATCCAGGAATTTCGTTCCCATCGTGTAATACATAAAAAGATCATCAGAATTGCCGTGTTGTAGGAATAATTAAGATCTTCATTCACAATTTCATCAGCAAGTGCAAGTAAAGGTTCAACGGGGTATTCCTGAGTTCCAAGAACTTGTTTACCTTTTTCTACAAAACGATATACATCAGTTTCAGTTCCTTTGTAATGATCAATAGGATTTCTGTCAACACCATTTCCACCAGCTTCGACTACTCCTTTTCCATCCCAGAAGGCGGCATGAGTATAAATATCCTGATCAAATGTAATGATCAATCCGCGCAAAATGGTGAAGGCAGCAGTCATGAATTTCTTTTGGTCTTCTTCTGACTTAGCATTACGGAATTTCAGAATAGAGATGAATGCTTCTGCGTATCCTTCAAAACCGGGATGGCGGAATTCACAAAGCAGAATATCTCCGGGTTTGAGCTGATCAGGTGTGATTTTCATGTTATTTATATTTTTATTGGAAAGTAGCTAATTAACTATGCGTTTTAATTTATCCGGTCTAAATATTCAGAAGGATGTTTACCAAACCGCTTTTTATAAAGTTTAGTAAAATAGCTGGGAGTAGAAAACCCGACAGCTCCTGCGATTTCACTCAATGTTTTAACTGAATTGTTTTCCAATCTTTGACGTGCTTTCTGTAAACGTATTTCTTTAACAAAAGCTCCGGCAGAGAGACCGGTAATTTTTTTAATTTCTCTGTACATAGAACTTCTGCTCATAGCCACTTCAGCTGATAATTCTTCCATGTTAAATTGAGTATTACTTAATTTGGATTCCACCAACTTAGTAAGCCTTTGGATAAGTTCGTCATCCAGATCAGGGTTTTTATCTTCCGAAACAGAGACTGTAAATTTATTCCGAACTTTTCTGAACTCAATTAAATTCTGAATCCGGCAAATAAGCTCTTCAGGATTAAAAGGTTTCACCAGATAATCATTTACCCCAAGTCGCAATCCTTCCAGTTGTTTATCAATACCTGAAAGTGCAGAAAGGAAAATAGTGGGGGTATCAGAAAAATCAGTCATTTCTCTGACTTTTTTCAAAAAGGTCATGCCATCCATTTCCGGCATCATAATATCGCTGATAATCAAATCAGGTTTAACATTCGTTAGTTTTTGAAGGCCTTTTTTTCCGTTTGCTGCATGCTGAACTTGATAATGATTTTCTTCCAGTACGGAAACAACATAATCGGCCATATCCGGATTGTCTTCTACCAATAAAATGGTTCCGGAGCTTATTTTTGGATTATCATGAATAGCTGTTTTTGCTTTTTCAAAATCTGAGATCCCTTTTTCATGAATCACCTCTAAAGTGTCGATGTTTTCTTTAACTTCAGGGCCACTAGATTTTGGAAACCGAACTATAAATGTACTTCCCTTTCCCGCTGAACTTTGTACACTGATAGCTCCGTTTTGGAGTTCTGTGTATTCCTTAGTTATGGCTAGCCCTACCCCAAGTCCTTCTTTATAATCAACATTAGTTTTAGATGCACTTTTAAATCGGTCAAAAATATGTGGTATTTCGCTTTCAGGAATTCCGATTCCGTTGTCCTGAACACTGATTGAGAAAAAATCTGTTTCAGAAACTAAACTCACTTTGATGATTCCTCCGTCAGGGGTAAATTTTGCGGCATTGGAAATAAGATTATTGATAATTTTCTCAAATTTATCTTCATCCAATTCTGCATAAAGTGCTTCTTTCGGAATAGAGGTATTAAGTTTTAAACCTTGCTCTGTAATATAACTTTCATAAGAAGCGCAAAGGATTTGCAGGTGCTTAGAGATATTTATTTTTGTAGAGTGGAAAGTCATTTGTTCTGATTCCAATCTGTTCAACTCTATAATTTGTTCTACCAGTTTTTTTAAACGCTCCGAATTTCGAAACGAAAGTTGTAGCTGTTTATAAGTGTGTTCATCAAATTCTTTTTTGGAATTCAACAGCTGTCGGATAGGCCCAGAAATTAGTGTAATAGGCGTTCTTAATTCATGAGAAATATCCTGAAATAGTTTTGAACGCATTTTGTGAAGCCGTTCCAGTTCTTCAGTTTGCTGATGCAGTTTTTCAGTCCTTTCGCGCACTTTTTCCTCAAGCCCTTCTGTGTATTCCTGGAGTTCTATATTGGCAATTTGCAGGTTAGAGGTCATAGTATCGAAGTGTTCACTCATTACACCCAATTCATCATACCCTTGATTTCCAATTCTATAAGTAAGGTTCCCTTTATTAACTTCATCAACCCCCTTTAATAATCTTCTGAGAGGAAGTAGTACAGTTCTGCTAAAGAAAATTGGAAACAGAGAAAGAATAATGCCGGATGAGCCCAAAAGAAACCAGACATAAGGCAGAACCTGAGAATGAATTTTTTGTCGGTTTAGAATGGAAATTTCCTGGCCACTCTGGAGTTCATAACCGGGTATGATCAGAAAACCTTGTAATCCAATTATTGTGACAAATAATACTAAAGAGATCCCCACAAGCTTTATGAGCATTGTAGTACGAATTGTTAGATAGTTAACCGCTGAAGCAGTAAGCATGCAGAAAACAGCCAGGTTTAGAATAAAAAAAGATACAGTAAACAAAGCATGCCCGATTACTTCAAATGCTCTCAAAGCAGGGGAAAATGAAATAAAAATGGCAAGTATTGTAATAATAAAGAAAGATTTAAAAGCCGTGGCATTCAGTTCACTGTCACTGTGTTCATTTAGTGCCACCCGATACTTCCTGTAGAAAATAACTCCGGACCAGCATATCAAAAACAATGGGTAAGGGAGCAAGACCTGAATCATGGTATAGTCGCCGAACCCTATATCATACATCATATAAATAGTAAACAGAATTGCGGGAACCGTTAAATAGTTTACAAGTAAAGTGACTCTCTTATGTTCTTTTTTAAAGATATTTTTTTTGAAATGGTAGGCAAATTGCAGATAACAGTATGTGAAGGCAATACTGGCAAGATATTGGAACGGTAAACTCAGGAGAGCCCAATCTGATACAACAACTTCACCAAGAAAGACTAAAATATCAAGAAGGGTGTAACCGATTAAATATCTTGAAAACCATTTTACTGATTTGGTCTTCTCAAAAAAAATAAGAATGTACCCGGTTACAATAATTGCCAGCAGCAGTTTTGCCAGCATTGGAATGGATTCCGGAGTCAATAAAAAGCCACTCATACTTTGATGAAAAATCTGTCCTGTTAATTCTGAAAGAGTATAAGGCTTTGTGAGAAAAAGTCCATTGAATTTCTAAAATAACTTAAATCATGATAGTTATAATATAACCGTGAAAAACTAAAATAGTCTTTATGGTATCTTAGAAGAACAAATTTGACACGATTGTTCAGGTTTTTGAGACGTTTGTTTTTAAAGACGGACATAGCTTTGTGGAGGAAAATGAGTCAATAGGCACTTAATAATTCATAAAGCTGAAATGAAAAAAGAATACGTTTTACGGTTAAAAGGAAAAGATAAGTCACTACAAAAGTTTAGTAAGGCTGTCAGATATTTCATGCTGATCTTTATTCTGATCTTAATTCAGAAAGAAGTTTTTGCTCAATTTGCAGGGGGCGATGGCTCCTCAGGAAATCCCTATCAGATAACAAATCTTACTGAGCTGAATGAGATTCGTAATCATGGTTCCTTTGAAAATCATTTTATTTTAATGAATGACATTGATGCGCGAGACACTAAAAATTGGAATAATGGACAGGGGTGGGAACCTATGGGAACAGCTGATTCCCCAACATGGTACAGAGCAAGTCTTGACGGGAATGGGTATGTCATTTACGGATTATATATCAACAGACCAGGAACAGACTATGTAGGTTTATTTGGGCACATCAACGGAGGAAGTGGCTCAATAAATGTTAAAAACCTCGGTTTAGTTGATGTAGATATTACCGGTGACGAGTACGTGGGAGCTCTGGCTGGTTACTTGAACGGAACTGTTGAGCATATTTTCTCAACAGGTGAAGTGAAGGGGCGAAATCATACTGGTGGGCTACTAGGTACAATGCTTGGCGGATCTAGCGCAAATGTAAATTATTCTTTTTCTCATGCAAAAACTACATCATCTAATTTCGGAGCATCCGGTTTAGTAGCTCGTCAGCAGGGTGGGGCGATACTAAATAGTTTTTCAACAGGCGCAGCAACCGCACCAAATGGTGGAGCTGGAGGATTGGTTGGAGAGCAAAACTCAGGAACAATTACCAATAGTTTTTGGGATACTGAAACAAGCGGGTTAGCAACAAGTTCGGGGCAAGCTACGGGGAAAACCACCTCAGAAATGTATACAGAATCTACCTTTTCAGGAGCAGGATGGGATTTTAGCTCGAAATGGGAAATTACAGATGTCTATAATTACGGATATCCCATGCATCAAATAACAAAAAAATATGGAGGCGGGTCCGGGAGTTCAGGTGATCCTTATTTAATTAAAAACACTTTTCATTTAAGAAACATAGATGATAATAATGTTACTAATTATCAACTTGTGCACAATATTGATTTGGACATCTATCCGTTCAATTCAGGAAAAGGATGGAAGCCAATTGGCATCAATTCTTCAGGGCAAGAATTTCATGGACGTTTTGATGGAAATGGATATAAAATTAAAAACCTTTTTATAAACCGTCCCACAGAAAATTTTGTTGGTTTATTTGGGGTTTCCAGGTACGGATTTATCAAAAAAGTGGGATTTGAGAATGCGAATGTCACAGGAAAAGATTATGTAGGAGTAATTACAGGGATAAATTACACACATATTTCAGAAAGTTTTAGTACCGGCTCTGTTACAGCTGAAAACCATGCCGGGGGACTAACAGGATTATTAGAAACTTATACAAGTGCGGGTGAAATCAGCAATTCATATTCATTAGCCACTGTTTCTGCAAGTTCTTCAAGTGCCGGAGGGTTAATCGGGAGATTTATTTCAGGTGATATAGCCAAATCCTATGCGGCTGGATCAGTTTCAGCTCCTTCTAATGTTGGCGGAATTGTGGGGCTGTATGGTTCAGGAACAGTAGCTAATGATGTATTTTGGGATACAACTGCTACAGGTCAAGCAAGCAGTTTGGGAGGAGGAATTGCGAAAACCTTTATAGAGCTTAAAACTCAAACCACTTTTACGTCAGCCGGTTGGGACTTTAGTTCTGTTTGGGATATAGTAACGGGCGACTCAACCAGTTATCCTTATTTGATAGATACAGAACAGAGTCCGGCTCCCGGAAAACAGTTTAAATTTGTTAGTTACTCAGGAGGAGAGGGAACGGTTGCAAACCCATATCTGATAAGTTCGCCGCAACAATTAGATAGTGTTAGATATTATATAACTGCTCATTTTAAATTGACACAAAGTATAAATCTGGATATTGCACCATTTAATTCAGGTGAGGGCTGGCAACCGATAGGAACCAATAGTCCTGGAGAAGAATTTTCAGGTTCTTTGGATGGAGACGGGTATAAGATTCAAAATCTATTCATAAATAGACCTACAACAGATTTTATTGGGTTATTCGGAGCAACAAAAAATGCTCTGATAAAAAATATTGGGATTGAAAATGCGGATCTAACAGGTAAAAATTATGTGGGAGCTTTGATCGGTATAAACTTCTCGGAAGTAAGAAACAGCTATTCAACCGGTTCAGTGAAGGGTGCTAACCATACGGGAGGGCTACTCGGAGCTTTAGAAACCTGGGATGGCTCTACCGCTTTGCTTTCTAATTCATATTCAACAGCATCAGCATATAGTTCTACGTACGGAACAGGAGGTTTGGTTGGAAGACAAATTAGTGGGACTATTGAACACAGTTATGCTGCAGGTGAAGCTTTTTCAGTTTCCGGAAACGGTGGATTGATAGGAGAGCAAAATGCAGGAACTGTAACTAACAGCTATTGGAACAATGAGTTTTTATGTCAGGAAAGCTCAGCAGATGGAACCGAACTTTCAGTTAGTCAGCTACAACAGCAGACTTCTTTTTCAGGATGGGATTTTTCAACAGTTTGGAATATTGATGAAAATAATTCATTCCCTTATTTAATAAATAATGAGCAAACACCGCATCCTGATACAGGTCAGAGATCGAATATTAAACTCTTTGATGATGGATGCGGAACTGTATCCAAGCCTTTTCAAATTGCAACTGCTGAGCAGCTCGACAGTGTTCGTTATTACAGAGACCTATATTACATTCAAACAGCAGACATAGATTTAGATGTTTCTCCATTTAATTCGGGGTCAGGGTGGGTTCCCATCGAAAGCTATTTTACTGGTAGCTATGATGGGAATGGGCATCAGATTCTAAATCTATTTATCGATCGTTCGGGTACGAATTTGGTGGGACTGTTTTCGAGAATAAATTCTAATGCATCATTAAGAAACATGAATATTGACAGTGCAGATGTTAGAGGACGAGATCATACAGGTATCTTGGCAGGGCAAATTTTTGATTCAGATATAAATAAAGTTGCTGTATCAGGTTCTGTAACCGGTAATTATGATACCGGTGGAATTACGGGATTTAGTGGTAGGATCGATATTGATAGTTCATCTAGCAAGGCGAGCATTACTATTTCCGGATATAGAGGAGGCGGACTAATTGGTAGGATTGATAGAGGAACTATAACCAATAGCTATTCTACGGGTTCAATCTCTGGAAGAGGTGAACTTGGAGGCCTTATTGGATACGGAAACTTAACCTATATTAGTCAATCGTATTCGGGAGTTGATGTAACAGCTAACAATGGGCAATTGATTGGTGGTTTTATAGGCTATACCATCCGTACAACTATTAATAATAGTTATGCTACAGGTTCTGTTACTTCAAGCCATAACTATGTAGCAGGCTTTGCAGGTAGATCATATTTAGGAACCATCTCGAACAGCTATTCTACAGGAAAAGTTACGGGAGTAAATAACACAGCTTTAGGTTTTATAGCTTATAGTCAAGGAACATCATTCACCAATAGTTTTTGGGATATTGAAGCCAGTACAAAATCAAGTTCAAATGGAGGTGCAGGACTCACAACTAGTCAAATGAAAAACCAATCATCATTTAATGGTTGGGATTTTTCAGGTGTTTGGGGAATTCAGGAAGGTTATGCCTATCCATATTTAAAAAATAATGAACAAACACCTCATCCTGGTTATGAGGAATTAAAAGAATTACTTGGAGGTGGTTTTGGTATTGAATCCAATCCTTACAAAATTGCTACTGCCGTTCATTTAGATAGCGTACGTTATTTCATGGACGCTCATTTTGTTCAGATAGCGGATATAGACCTTGATGTAGCTCCATTTAGTACAGGTGATGGCTGGCAACCAATTGGTACAAACGGTTCAGGAAATGAGTTTTCAGGTACCTTTGATGGAAATGGTTTCAGAATATCAAATTTGTTCATTGACAGATCCGATACCGACTTTAACGGGTTGTTTGGCGCTACACATAATGCAACTCTAAAAAACATGATTCTGGAAGATGTTGATATAACCGGAGATCAATATAATGGTGCGCTGGTTGGAATTAATTATTCAGAAATAAGCAGTAGTTATTCAACAGGAAGTGTTTCCGGATATAATCATACCGGCGGACTGATCGGCGCTAATGAAAACTATAATGGATCGAATGGGATAGTTTCGAATTCGTACTCATCAGCTTCTGCTACAAGTTCTAACTATGGTGCATCTGCTTTAGTTGGACGTTTAATAAGCGGAAGTATAGAATATAGTTACGGTATTGGCAGTGTGTCTGCTCCTTCAGGAAATGGAGGACTAATTGGAGAAAAAAATTCCGGAACGGTTACTAATTCTTATTGGAACACAGAAACCACCGGACAATCTATTTCTGCTGATGGAACAGGATTGACCACTGCGGAAATGAAACAGAGAAACTCTTTCTCAGGTTTTGATTTTGCTAATTTCTGGTTCATTGAAGAAGGAGCAGGCTATCCGAAATTTCAGGAAAAAAAGTACAACGAACTTATAATTACAGGAACTGAAGGGTGGAGAATGCTTAGCTCTCCTGTTTCAGGAGCTTCATTTGGAACTCTCTTAGATTCTATATGGACTCAGGGCTTTACCGGAGCTGACGTTTCTCATGGAAATTCTAACGTTTATAGATGGAGTGAATCAGCCAAAACTTTTCAACCAATAGCCAATGCCAATGAAGTGCCTGCGTCCGGTACAGGATTTTTAACTTTTGTTTATTCTGATGACGACAATGATGGGAACGTGGAAGGCTTTCCTAAAAAATTAATAAACACAGAAAGTAGGTTTAATGGTGAAGCTTCACCTTCAGTTTCATTTACTGATTCAGGTGTAATGGCTAACGACGGTTGGAATCTGGTAGGAAACCCATACGGAACTTCCATTAATTGGGGTGCACAAAGCGGATGGAATAAAAAAAATATAGATGCAACCTACTATGTTTGGAGCGATTCAGCTAACAGCGGAAATGGTTCTTATCTGAGTTGGAACGGCATTACAGGAACTTTAAAAAATGGGATGATAGCTCCATGGCAGGGTTTTTGGATAAAAGCACATTCAGCTTCGCCGGAATTTTCAGTTAATGATTCCACCAAAAATTCAGGTGGTACTTTGATGAAAGTCTCAGAAGCCTCTACTATAAAACTCAAAGCTAAGAGTGATGAGATGAGTTCAGAAGCAGTTGTTCTGTTTTATAAAGATGCTGTTCCGGAAAAAGACCAATATGATGCTTATAAGCTTCAACCTCTTTCCAACGAGTATTTAAGTTTGTTCAGCTCTTTTCCTCTGGAAGTTGACGAGGAAAATACACAGTTAGATATAAATGCTTTGCCCGATCATCTTTCCAGAATGTGGGAGTTACCTGTTGATGTGGATTTGATTATCAATGATACCTCTAAAACAAAAACTGAAATAACTTTAACATGGGAACTGAATAAACTGCCCGAAAACTGGAGTTTCA
This sequence comes from Balneola sp., assembly GCA_965216175.1. Lineage (GTDB taxonomy): Bacteria > Bacteroidota > Rhodothermia > Balneolales > Balneolaceae > Balneola. The sequence goes on along the minus strand of OZ244140.1, from coordinate 2,279,498 downwards.
TACTCTTTGATCAAAAAGAAGATCAGCAATATGATCTTAATGATGTTGCCAAGATTACATTTGATGTATCTCATGAAAAAAGATCAAAATCTATTGATATTAGAAACCTGATTCCTTCTCAAAGAGGAGGTCCCAAAGTAATGAAATCGAAATCGGCTAATGAAAGTAGATTTATACTTCAAATTAATGCCGTAGAAGCAGTTTCTTTAGAGGAGGAAACGCGACTTCCTGTCTCTGTAGAGCTGTCTCAAAACTATCCGAATCCATTTAACCCTACTACTACCATTGGGTATGGAGTTCCTGAAAACGGGGAAGTAACTCTGGAAGTCTATGATGTGTTGGGAAGAAAAGTTGCAACACTAATGCGCGGGCAGCGGAAAACAGCCGGTCGTTATACTGTAAATTTTGACGCTTCCAATTTAGCGAGTGGCATGTATATCTATCGCCTTAGAGCGGGGAATACAGTTATGATCAAGAAATTAACTCTTATTAAATAAAAGACATTATACACGAGACATAAGAGAAGTCTAACATCTTATGGCTTAAATCCTACATCTATATCCAATATGAAAACACTTGAAAGCATACTGAAGTCCATCTCAATAGAAAACGATTGTTGTAATTGTTGCAAAGTCAAAGAAGGTACAGAACATCCTATTAAAGGGTTAGTAGTTCGGCTAAATTCGATTCCTGGGGATCCTGATTATATTAAATATTGTCAGATTTGCCTGATACAACATTCCAAAAAAACTCAAAAAGAAAAGAAGAAAGACATGATACAATTGGTACAAAAATTCGGACTTGGTTGTTCTGTTATGTTGATGAACTTGTTAATTTTTACTGAATCGGTATTGGCTCAACCAGGGCTTCCCGGCGACCCGGCTCAGGCTCCCATTGATGGAGGTTTAGGATTACTCGCCGCAGCCGGAGGAGCTTATGCTTTTAAGAAGTTAAGTCACGGCAAGAAAGAGAGACAAGATCTCGAATAATGAAATTTTATTTACTCTGTCTTAAATATTCTTGCGGAGGCAGACCGTACATCTTTTTAAATGCTCTAGAGTAATAAGACAACGTTGAAAAACCTACCGCATAAGAGGCTTCAGAAATATTGAGGTCTTCTTCTTCAATTAGTTTTAGAGATTCTTCAAATCTTAGCATATTAATAATATGGTTTATTGTTTCATCATTTTCTTTCTTCCATTTTCTGTATAGAGATGCAGTACTCATTGATAATGCTTCTGCTATCAAATCAATATTCAGATCAGGATTACCAAGATGTCTTTTAATAATCTCTGTAGTTTTTGCTGTGAATGTGTTCTTTGAAGCTTTTTCTGATATATCCTCGCTACTTTTGAGCTTATTCTCTCTTCTTAGCAAAACCTTTATTTGTGCCAGCAGTAATTTGTTTTGGACAGGCTTGGTCAAATAAATATCTGCTCCCATATTGAGTCCGGTTTCTATTTCATTGTTACTGTCTTTGGCAGAAAGAAAGATAAAGGGAACATGTTTAAATGCTATTTTACTTCTTATCGACTTCATCATTTCATACCCATTCATTTCAGGCATCATTATATCTGATATGATAATATCGGGATGAAAATTTTCTAAAACATCTAGTCCTAATTTCCCGTTTGGCGCTACTTGTACATTGTATCTTCTGCCTATAACCGAGTACAAATACATGCGAAAGTCTTCATTGTCTTCCACTATTAATACTTTTGGTGCTGATTCACCAACGCCTTTTGCAATAATTAAATCATCTTGGTTGGCTGGTTCAATAAACCCGGGTTTCACTTCATCTAAGGTTTCGATGGGTTCACGTACTATTTTATGCTTTTCTGAAATGTGGTCTTTGCCTTTTCTTAAACTCACCTCAAATTTTGTACCTTCTATTTTTGATGATTGAACGGCTATCTTTCCTCCCATTTTTTCGACCATTCCTTTCACAATTGCCAAACCAATACCGGTACCACCCGATTTTGCGATGGATGAATCTCCCTGATAATACGGATCAAAAATAAAAGGCAGATCTGACTTTGCTATTCCTGTTCCGAAATCTTCAAAAAGTACTTTAACATATTCATCTTCATTATTTATTCGGATAGAAACCCTCCCTCCCTGCGGAGTAAATTTGAGGGCATTACCCAATAAATTTGTACAAACATGCTCCCAGGCACTTACATCTATGAAAACAAGATCTACATCTTCTTTGAAATCTATGTAGAACTCAATGTTTTTCTTTTCAAATGCATGTTCAAACTGGGCTGCATTATGTTGGGTTTTATTTACTATATCCACTTCTTGAAAAGTAAGGCTAATTTCCCCTGAGTTAAGTTTAGAGACTTCCAATAACTGATTAACAAGGCTTTTAAGACGATTCGCACTTCTCATCATTAAAGATAGTGGAACTTTATTTCCGTTGGTTTGTATAGACTTATTCTCTAACATCTCTTCCAGCGGACTTAGGATTAAAGAAAGAGGTGTTCTGAGTTCATGAGTAAAATTTGTGAAGAACTGAGATTTTGATTCATCTAACTTTTTTATGGTTTGCAGAGCTTCTTCAGTTTTCTCTTTTTCAGCTACTAATTCTTTTGTCCTGTCATTCACCAGACCTTCCAAGTTCATTTCCCGGAGTTTAGATTGTCTCAAAAGAATTTTATATCCTGAATAAAAAATCCCTGCCAGTAAACAGATTGAAAGCAGAATAAACCATGTAGTTTCGTAGAAATAAGGCTTTACATTTATAATCATGGAAGCATTAGAATACTCATCCAATCCTTTTAAATAACCCCGAATTGAAAGCTTGTTATTACCGGATGGAATATTTGTAAACACAGCTATTCTATCGCTATTTGTTTTCTGCCATGTTTCATTTACTCCCTCCATCTTGTATTCAAGTTCTAATTTGTGAGTTTCTGCAAAAGTAGGCAGTGTAAATTTTACCTGTATATTTCGTTCATCTTTAGAGAAGGTAATCTCGGATACATCCATGACATTTCTTACCGAATCTGAAATTGAAATCGTTTCAAAAACAGGAATATTCAATCCTTTACCTTTTTTCTTAATATGCCACTCAGGACGAGTGTAAATCAGTCCGTCTTGATTTGGAAATAAGAGTGATCCGTCTTCAGTTAAAACACCCGCATTTTGCACTCCTCCATTTCCTTCAATATTTACAAGCCCATCTTCTTCAGTAAAGCCCTGTACAATAAAACCTGTTCGCTTTTTATCCAGATAATTATTCAGCGCTTTTTTATTAATTCGCATGATGCCTTGATTGGAGTTTATCCAAATAAAGCCGAAAGAATCCTCAATAATACGATGCAGAGAATTCCCCAAAAGCCCATCTTTTGTATTAAAATGTTTGACTTCTCTCACTTCCCAATCTTCGGAAATAATTACTCTGTTCAAACCATTATCTTCACTTACAACCCACAATGTATCCGGTGAATCCACATAAACGTCCCGAATCAGATTACTACTCAAACCATCTTCTATATCAATTTGAATACGTTCTTTTTCGGGTGAAAGTCGCACAACTCCATTTCCTGTTGTGGCGATTAAAAATTCCCCTTGTTTTAACTCCTGAATAGTTTTAACTCCGGTTACAGAGTTACCGTTGCTATCCCGATAAAGCACGTACTTCTGTCCATCAAAATAGTGCAATCCTATTGCCGTACCTACCCATAATTGGTTTTGGCTGTCATACAAAAGCGCATCTATTAGTCGCCTGTCGTCCCCGAACGAGAAATCTCGGGTCCACATTGAATCTTCATACTTCCACAAGTTGAAACTTCCTGCATATGCTATTTCAGAATCGATTACTTCAACAGAGCGGAAAAAAGTATAATTGATATTGCTGTTCTCTCGATTCCAATTTGTTATTCCATCTTCATTAAATGCCAAAACTCCATTTTCAAAACTTGTTGCCCACAAAGAATTCTTGTAAGTATCTAATCCGTACATATTCTTTAAGGCCGGATGGGTGTTCGAGTCAAGAATTATCATTTTCTTTTTGCTGATTTGAAACAGCCCTGCATTACTTGTAGCCACCCAAATGGAGCCTTCCCGATCTGCTGTTAAAAATGGCACTGATGACTTTGGGTCAAGAATCAAATCTCCGTTGATATACACTTTATTTTGGAATTTTGTGGTAGTTACGTCTTCTATTCTGGTCCACGCATTGTCTTTAAAATATCCCTCCGACTCAGATACTTGCTCCGTTTCTTCAAACTTTCCTGTGCTCCTGTTAAATCTCAGATAGCCAATGTTTGTGCTCAGCAAAAGTATATTTTCATTCAGTTCCTTAAAATTCCAAAAGATCACCTGTTCTTTCTCTCTATAGGTGAACAACTCTTGTTGTCCATTTCCCTCAACTTTTAGCAATTCGTTATTAAGCCCTAAAAACCAGAAGTTTCCATTTCTAGTTTTTTTCAAATTAGAAATTCCATCTACAGGAAGAAGAAACTCCTTCGCAGCCTTTCTTTTTGTGGCTTCTCCATCAATTAAAGAATACCAACCATCTGCAACAAACAGCTCGATTGTTGTTCCATCTATAATGAAACTGTTGATGATTTCTTGTTGTGTTACTTCATGTTGAATTTGACTGAGTCCCCGCCCATTCTTGTATTCGTATAGCCCCTTTTTTGTATCAATAATGGTATTTCCATTGTTCAGACTACTAATTTTGATCACTACTAGCTCTTTAAATATTTCCTTTTCCTGAACCCATGTTATGGTATTCCCTTGTAACAGATACAGGTTTGATGAGAAATCGGAAAACCAAAGATCTCCATCCTTCTCGCTTAAAATCCATTTAATCCTGTTGCTTTGCATTGCTGAATGGCTAACTGTATTGAATACAGAAAAACGTACTCCATCGAAACGGGCTAACCCATCGTTAGTGCCCACATATAAGTATCCATCAGAGTGATGGGTAATATGATTGACAGAATTGATTGGCAACCCATCTTTTACGGTGTAGTTACGAATGTGGTATTGGTTTGGGATAGTATCCCAACTAAATGGATTAGCCTGCTGCTGAAAAGCAAAGAGCTGTACTGAAAAGTGCAACAAAATGAACAGAATTATACCCTTTAATACCCACATAAAACCAATTTGATAGAATAAGTAAAACAATTGAGGGGATAGTATAAGCGAAAATCCCCAGCCTTTCCCTATGATTAAGCGTTAGAAATTCTTTAATAAAAATTCGGGTATAAAAGATCTAAAAGTGACCTCCAAACAAATAAGTTTCATTCGCTTTAAATGAAATACTTGTCTGCATTTTTTTCGACCAAACCTCATTCTCATAAATACACAGCCATGAACACTTCGGATTCCTTTACCTCATATCCTGCAAGCGCCTTCATTCAGGTAAAAAATATCATGGCGTGTATTTTTACTTTTTTGATGCTGGTGATTTTTTCTCCTGATATGTTTGCTCAAGACATTACTCAAGTACAGCCACTAAACGGTACCGCAGGCACATCTGTAATTATTTATGGTTTGGGGTTAGACGCAACTAACACCGACAATACCGTACGTTTTACCCCGGTAGGAGGGGGATCAGCTACTACAGCCACTGTAACTTCAGCAAGTGCTACAAAGCTAACTATTACCGTACCAACAGTTACAGGTGGTAATTATACTCTTAGCGTACAATGAGCCAGCGACAATGCTACCGCTACGCACACAAGGAGATGGAAAAATTGCCCCTTGGCAAGGATTTTGGGTAAAATCCAATGCAGAAAACCCTGTTCTTACATTCACTGATCAGGTTCGTAGTAACGGTGGAGTATTCCTGAAGGAAAATCCTTCTTCAACCTTGTTCCTAACACTTAAAGGAAATGGCCAACGGTCATCTGCGATCGTCAGCTTACAAGAGAACGCATCAACAACAAAAGATCGATATGACACCTACAAACTTCAATCATTAAACGCTAACTACCTGAGCTTGTTTACGCAATTGCCTGTACCAGTGGGAGAAGATGGTTCAGGTTTTGACATTAATGCCCTTCCACTAGATTTTGAAGAATCCTTATCTATTCCATTGGGTATGGATGGTTCTGATCTTTCTGGAGAGTTTGAACTTTCGTGGAATCCCAAAAACCTTCCTGAGGGAATGAATATCGTCTTGGTTGATAAAAAAACCAGAACAGAAGTTGATCTGACTGAAGCTTCTTCCTATAGCTTCAACATTGAAAACCAAGCCAAAGTCATTCAGAGCCTACCAGCCGGCAGAGGCAGGCGAAGCGATGAATCTACACCAGCACGAATTCAGCCAATTCATGGAGTATTCTCGCCAAAGTAGTCAAAACTAAGAGCTCAACTTCGGGTTCTCGCTTTGTGATTACAATCAACTCAGGAACTTCTGTCAGCAACGAACCTTTGGTTGATCTGCCTTCAAAAGTAGAACTGCAACAAAACTACCCCAATCCAATCAACCCAAGTACGAGTATAGCGTTTGGGATTCCTGAAACCGGAAAAGTAACCTTAGAAGTCTTTGACTTACTCGGAAGAAAAGTAGCGACGCTTCTGAATGGAGAACGCAAACCGGCTGGCCGATATACTATAAACTTTGATGCCCGTAATCTTTCATCTGGTATGTACATTTATCGCCTGCAAGCCCGGAATTCGATTATTACCAAGAAACTAACCCTTATTAAGTAATCAGCTAACGGCTCAAAACTATCTATTATGAAAATTCTACTCTCAATTTTACTAACACTCACTATCATTTTAATAGCAACCGCCGTTGTTACCGCCCAGCCGGGTCTCCCAGGACCTCCTGATCAAGCGCCCATTGACGGCGGGCTATCTCTGCTTGCAGCAGCGGGTGGTGTTTATGCTTATAAAAAACTTAGAAAGCAAAACACTAATTGATACTCAAATTGATAGGATATGACAAGAATTTGATACGATAGTGTAAGTATGACAATTAATAGTTTCAGTATAATAGATAAACATTTTGAACATCACTCTTTTGAATAATTCAATTTAACCATTCAGCCAACAAACTATGGCAATCAATATGAGTATTGAATTATAAAAATAAACGGACTTTATAAACTAACCTATGGTCGAGGAAATTGAAAAAGCCTCGACCATTTTTTTTAATTAGTGTTGATCTTTATCCCAAGTTCCTGCTTGGAATACGTTGAAGAAACTCTTTCTCTTGATAATCTCTCCATCACTCCGCTCCAGCAAAATAATGGGCTAGCTTCCCTTTTTGTCGCTGGTCTCCATAAGCACATTCAAAACTGCGGCTAATGTGGAAAAAAGAGATGAACTTCAATCATTAATTTGGTTGGATTTTTTGTTTTTTAAAAAGTAATCATACATTCAGGATTAATACATTTTCTTACAAAGGGGTGCTAATTGTTGAAATATGAAACGCAGTATTTCCAATCCGTTAAGAATTGGAAATTAATTTTCTTACTCTTTTTAACTGCTTTCTTGGGAGTTCATGAAGCTCATGCCCGAATGCAAACTCCTCAGGTTATCAGCATTGCTGATACAAACAGGTATGGAAATCTAACTCTATATGATGTTGAGGGCTGGAAATTCTCTTTCGATGACCCTGAAGAAATAAAATCGAGACGTAATCTTACCGATACCATTCCTGTTGATCTCTCAAATTTCAAAGGCTTGAAATCCGATCCAAAATGGAATGAATATGGTTGGTTTGAAACAGAAGTTGTAGCGGATTCCTCCATTGTAGGGCTTCCGTGGATATTATCGTATCATGGACAGGAGCCAATAACAATATGGTTAAACGGAATTGAAATCCTGAATAACGGGAATGTTTCAAAGTCTCCTGATGAAGAAGTTCTATCCAGATATATGACCAAAATCCAAACCGGGATTATGCTCAAAGAAGGTTCAAACTTTTTTCTGGTTCGCTATTCGGCGCATACGATGCCAACATATTTTAAAACCTGGCAATGGTTTAATGATGGCATTTATCTCGTTCTCTACCAGAATTATGAAATATTTCAGCGCAGGCACAGAGCTTTTATCTTTGGCGGAGCTCTGATGTTACTTTCGTTGTTGGTTTTGATTCATACCTATTTAGCGGTGAGATTTAAAGGGCAGTACCATACATTTGTTTCTTTAACCACCTTTTTTATGTTACTCCATGCCTTCACTACTTTAAGTGATACTATGGTAGATTGGACCTACTCTTACCTATACTTTTCTGAATTTTCCTATGCTATTTCTTTCATCTTTGTCGTGTATTTCTTTTTGATAGCGGTAAGAAGAATTTTTGATTTAACCATTCCATGGCGATCGCTTACCTGCATTTTAGTTTTCTCCATAATCATTGGAATTATATCCATTTATATAAACAGAGGATGGTTGAACATTCTTCACCCAGTACTAATCATATTCACGCTTCTATATGGCATTTATTCTTTATGGGAAGCAAAGCGAGAATCCGAAGAAAATAAAATCTGGATAATTGCGACAGGGTTACTCATAACAGTAGGTGGGGGGATTCTTTATGTTCTGCCATACATGGCTTTTGGATCTCAAAGTCACACACTTTTTATACTGTCAATTTTATTGGCTTATACCGGAATTCCTATTGCGTTAACCTTTAATGTGGCAAACAACTATGCCGGTTTAATTACTACACTCGAGAACAGAGTTCGGGCGCGGACGGCTGATCTGGAAACAGCCAATGAATATCAAAAACGATTCTTTGCTAACATTTCGCATGAATTCAGAACGCCACTAACCATTAGCGAAGGTCTGATCAATAAAGTAATGCGAAAAGAAGACCTGAATCAGATATCAACAAAATCTGATCTGTCAGTAGTGAAGAGAAATATGAACCGTTTACACGATATGGTGGATCAGATTATTGATCTGACAAAATCGGAGCAAAATCACCTTACACTACACCGGAATTATTACAAGGCAGATAACCTCGCCGCTATTTCGGTGGAATCGTTTCGTTCACTAGCAGAGTATCACGGACATACATTCCGTTTTCATCCCGGAGCTGAATCTGCTGTTTTACATGTGGATCGTTCTAAGATTGAAGTGATTATTAATAATCTCATTTCCAATGCTATCAAGTTTACACCTGATGGAGGTAATATTGAAATCAGAACCAAAACAGAATCAGGTAATTTGGTATTAACTGTTTTGGATTCCGGCCCCGGAATTCCTGCCGGAGAGGAGGAAATTATATTCGAGCGCTTCCACCGGCTCAAGAGAACAGAAGAGGAATATGTTGAAGGCATGGGAGTAGGGCTAGAACTCAGCAGAACTCTTGCTCATTTACATAATGGTGAGATTATTGCGGTTTCCGATATAGAAAAAGGCTCACTTTTTAAACTTTCTTTGCCCTTGGTTGAAGAAGAAGAGTATACTTTGGTTGAATTACTCGGAGCTGAAGAAGAAGATCTGCTTTATCAAACTGAATTATTATCTGAATCGTTACCCGAAGAAAAGTTCAGCATTCTGTTAGTAGAGGACAACGAAGATATGATGAACTATGTAGCAGATATTTTAAGCGAAGTCGGTGAAATTGTACGCGCGGGTAATGGTAAAGAAGCTTTGAATATGCTTGCCAATTATACTCCTGATATCATCATCACCGATTTAATGATGCCGGCAATGGGTGGCCAAAAGTTGATTGAAAACCTTTTTGCAAGCAAGAAATGGGCAAATATTCCGGTTATTGTACTTACTGCAAAAGCTTTGGAAGATGATAAACTTCATTTGTTAAGAATCGGTGTGGTTGATTATATCACAAAACCCTTCCAACCTGAACAGTTATTGCTGAAAACCAAAAACCTGTTAACCTACTATAATCGAAGAAAAAGATTGAAAATTGACCTTTCTATGAAGGAAGTATCAATTAAAGAAGATAGACTTTCCGAAAAGGCAGCGTCTTTTATCATGCGAAATCTTGCGGATTCGAACCTTTCGGTAGACAGCCTTGCCGATGAGTTTTCACAAAGCAGAAGTTCTTTATATAGGAATATTCAGGTAGAAACAGGAATGACTCCTGCTGAGTTTGTCAGAGAAGTTCGTCTAACAGCAGCAAGGGTAATAGTAGCCCAGAACAAAACCCTGAGATTGGAAGAACTTGCTAATGCCGTAGGCTACAAAAGTGCTACCAGTTTCAGAAAAAAATATGAAAAGAGGTTTGGAGTTCATCCGCTGGGTTAACTAAAGTCATTCAGATTCGCCAGCTGGTGGAGAAGAATTTATACAAACTGTTTATTGCTCTGTATTTTATTTCTATCATAGTTCTTAGTTGTGCAGGCTCTTCGCTACCGCTCTAAGTGACTAATTAATTCATTCAAAGCCTGGGTAAAAAAAGATGCCCAAAAATCATCTTTAAAGTTACTTTGCCCTCGATTTGAAACATTTGCACAGAAAATTGACACGTTTGCGTAGATACAATTTCATAGATTTTGGGTGTACGAATAACCTCACTCCATCATTATGAAAACCAAACGCACTAACTTTCTTACTGCCGGTCTTTTCGGGCTGCTTTTTGTATTTCACGGGTCGGCGCTTGCCCAAAACACTACGCCTAAAATTGCGGTGGGGGCAAACCAAAGTTTGGTGCTTACCGATGATGGCACCGTATATACTTTTGGCGATGGAACCTACGGAACCGCCGGGCAGGGCAACGCCGGCCGATTTGATATTGCAGCGCCTATAACCCACGCCAATCTTGGAGGGAAAAAAATTATTGCCTCTGCTACCAGTAATGGTAGTGCTGATGAATTTACCCTGCTTATTGCCGAAGACAGTACCGTATATAGTTTTGGGAAAAATGATGAAGGGCAGTTGGGTCACGGGGATGTAGTTGCCCGCAGAGATCCCACCCAAATAACCCACACCAATATAAGCGGTAAAAAATTTGTGGCGGTAGCCGCTGGAAACGAGCGCTCGTATTTACTGGCAAGCGATGGGTTGGTATTTGCAATGGGACTTAACCATAATGGGTATCTCGGTATCGGGGGAACTTCACCAAGTCAAGTATTGGTTCCCACCCTTATTGACACCACCAACCTGAGCGGCCACAAAATTACCCAAATTGTTACCGGTGATGATCACACCTTAATGCTTTCGGACAGCAACTATGTATTTGCGTTTGGTGCTAACAGCAATGGCCAGTATGGTAATGGACAAAGAGCAATCTCCACACTTCCTGTTCAAGTGCCGAAAGCAAATTTTGGGAATAAAACCCTTATAGATATTGAGGCTGGGTTTTTATCAAGCATGGCCCTGGCCGATGATGGTACCGTATTTAGCTGGGGCAATCGGTTCTCGGGGTTGGGCCATGGTAGTTTAAGTAGCGATCTTCTTACGCCCACCGCTCTTTCCCATGCCAACCTCTCCGGCAAAACCATCACAAACATTTCAAAGACCAGTGAAACAGGTTTACTCTTAGCTTCTGATGGCACCGTATTTATTTTTGGGGATCTTTTTGCATTTGATTTCGGTTTCGATTTAATGGATTTCCCTACGGAATTCACGAGTTCCTCTACCCTTGGCAAAACCATTTCTGATATTTCTACTGGGAGGGTACATGGGTTACTGCTTGCCGGGGATGGCACCGTTTTTGGCTTTGGTGAAGGCCGAGATGGAAGAAATGGAGTTGGTTCGCAGGCTACTCTTAATTCACCCCGATTAATTGAAGATACGTTTACAAGCGAAAAAAAAATCACCCAACTTTCAGCGGGAGGCAATCACAGTATATTAATTGACAGCGCCGGGGTAGCCTACAGTTTTGGGGGGCGTGATGCTCCGGATATATCAATTAATAGTACAAATCGACATTTAGGAAGAAGCTTTTACCGTATAGTGGATACTCCGACAGAGCTGTCCCATGCCAATCTTTCCGGCGAAACCATTGTGGATGTAGCAGCCGGAGGAAGACAATCATTTCTGCTTACGGAAGAAGGAAAAGTATTTACCTTTGGAGAAGGTTTGAGAGGCGCGCTGGGGTTAGAAGACAGCGTAGATGTGTACGAACCTACCAAAATAGAACACACCAATCTGAGCGGTAAAAAAATCACTAAAATAGCTACCAATGGAAATGGTGAATCTGGGAGCACAGGCTACGCCCACACCTTAATGTTGGCTGAAGATGGAAGCATCTTTGCTATGGGAAACAACGATGCAGGTCAATTAGGGCTGGGAGATTTTGTAGACCGAAAAGTGCCCACCGAAATCACCCATCCTAATCTATCCGGAAAAACCATCACAAACATAGCGGTTGGAGCAAAACACAGTATGCTTATCGCCTCGGATGGGAGTGTTTTTATTTGGGGAAGGGGTGGCAATGGAGAAATGGGCTATGGAAATACAGATACGTTGAGCGTACCTATATTGGCTTCTCACATAAGTGCTTTGGGAAAAACCTTTATAGATGGAGCAATTGGTTTTAATAGTGGAATTCCTCACTTTTTATTGCTCGCGGCTGACAATAGTGTGTACAGTTTTGGGGAAGGGAGCGATGGACAGTTAGGGTTAGGCGTTAAGGCCGATAACTATGTTCCTTCCGAAATCACCAGTTCAAATATTTCTGGTAAAATTATCAGCAATGTAGTAGCCGGAGAACGAACAAGCATGTTACTGATGGAAGATGGCTCAGTATTCAGTTTTGGAAATACGCATCGGGTAGGAATCGAAGGAAATTCTTTTGCTGATAAAACAGAACCAACTTTGTTAGACAATTCCGCAATAGCAGGAAAAAGAGTTACCGCAATTGCAGCCAATACCGATCATGGGTTAGCCATTATAGATGAAGGAACCATCCTTAGTTTTGGAAGTGATGTTTCTACATTCAACAGATTAGGGGTACTCGGAAACGGTTTACCTGAATCCGGCGACGAAACCCCACAACCCATAGCCAATTTCAACTGGCTTAGTTCATCCATCCCCACCACCAACTTAGCCCTGCATTTAGACGCCGGCCGTGGCTTCACTCAATCCGGCGATACTATTTCGGTGTGGGCCAACCTTGCTGGTACACTGGATGCTTTTGAAGGCACCGTTTCCTATCGCCCCATACGAGCAGACAGTGCCATCAATGATCAGTCGGGCGTTTTATTCGATGGCACGGACAACTCTCTGACGTTACCCTCTGCCACCGACCTGGGCATCACAAATTCGGATTATGAAGTGTTTATTGTGGCGAAATCCATCAATGTGAATACAGAGATCGACTTTCTATTAGCCGGAGGCGCTGAGCAGTTCGAATACCATCTGAATGGCTCTGCGGGCGGGCGGTTTATCCCCAAAACAGGAACATTTATAGACCAAGATGCGATTGGAGCTTACTCCGATACAACGGCTCATCTGTTTAATGCACGAGCCACCAGTTCCACAGCCATCAATTCTGTGAACAGAAATAGCACAACGGTTGGCGTTAACGCACACAGTTCATACACCGGAGATCTGTTTTTGGGCAAAAGGGCAAGCGGTGTATTCTTCTTTAATGGGTATATTTCGGAGGTTATCATCTACAATAGTGTACTTTCGGCTGCTGATCGGGGTAAAGTAGAGCGTTATTTATTTCGTAAATATAAAATTAAAGACTATTCACAGGAACAAGCTAAGCTTACCGGAACAGAGGGTTGGAGATTGATGGCAAGTCCGGTGGCGGATTCTACGCTTTCGCCACTTTTTGCAAATTTATGGACGCAAGGATTTACGGGTGCAAGTGTAAGTCATGGAGTGTCGAATGTATATACGTGGTCAACGGATAATGCCACTGGCGATAATACCAACTTTACAGCATTAACTGATATTGCGGACTCCCCAGGTGCAGGTTCAGGAGCTTTAGTCTACGTATTCAGCGATGATAATGGTCCCGGAGTTGAAGGCGATGCCGGTTTCCCGAAAACCATGAACATTGAAGGACTGGAGCCATCCGGAGACCGAAACCTGACTTCTCTTCTAAATACAAATGTGAATGGTTTTTCATTGTTAGGAAACCCCTTTAAAAAAGATGTGGATTGGGACAGTTTTACTAAAACGAATCTTTCTAACTCAGTATATGTGTACGACAATAATTCAGCCGGATGGAAATCCTGGAATGGAACATTAGGCAGTTTAAGTGACGGGGAAATTGGAGCTTTTAACGGATTTTTTGTTCAAACTACAGGAGCAGATCCCACTCTATCAGTTCCTCAGGCAGCCAAAAAAGATTCAGCAAATCAGTTTTTGGGGAAACAGCTTGTTAAAGCTAATCCATTTTATTTCTCAATCGAACTTGCCAGTGATTCAGGCTATATCAACAAAGCATGGTTTCAGTTCTCGGAATCCGGTGAATTTGGAATTGATAATTTTGACGCGTACAAACTAGGTTCATTATCACCAAATTATGTAAGTCTGGCATCCGTTCTTGATGATACGATTAAGGTCGACATTAACAGTCTGCCGTTGATTCAAGAGTCGTTAGAAATTCCGCTTGAACTTAATAGCACCGAAGTCGGAACTCATTCGTTTACTTTGAAGGATGTAAATTTTCCGGAAAGCTGGGAGGTAGTACTCTATGATAGTGAAACCGAGAACAGTTCCAAATTACAAGAGAGTTATACTTTTACGATTGACAAAAGCAAGGTTAAAACTGTAAAGAAGCAAAATTCTGTGTCTCAACGAGGTTACTTAACTCCACCATCTATTGCTTCCATTCTTGGAAAAGGTAAATCAAAAGCAACCTCCAACCGATTTAGTTTACTCATTACGCCTTCATTGAATGTATCGAATGAGCCGCTGACTGATCTTCCTACTGTGGTAGAACTACAGCAAAATTACCCAAACCCGTTTAATCCAAGTACCACCATTGCTTACGGGGTTCCTCAAACAGGAAAAGTAACGCTGGAAGTGTTTGACATATTAGGTCGTAAAGTAGCCACTTTATTGAATGCCGAACAAAAACCAGCGGGACGATATATCGTGAACTTCGATGCTTCGAATCTGGCGAGTGGAATGTACATCTATCGCTTGCGGGCAGGAAATAGCATAATTACCAAGAAACTAACACTAATTAAATAATCAGCTATTAGCCGATAGCTGTTAGCGCTGGCTTCGATCGCGTTAACAGCTAAAAGCTATTAGCTCAAAACCATCCATTATGAAATATTTAATTACTACCATCATCTCGCTCATAATCTTATTCGCACTAACAGCCGTTGTTACTGCTCAACCCGGCCTTCCCGGCGATCCGGCTCAGGCTCCTGTTGATGGTGGGCTTGGGCTACTTGCCGTAGCCGGTGGTGCGTATGCATATAAAATGCTGAAAAACAAAAATGAAGAAAGAGATTTGGAATGATGTAGTTCATTTCATCAATCTCATTCCAAAATACTAACCTTTGTTCATATCAAGAAGAGCTTTTTTGATCAATTTTATATCAGAATACCAATTCAGGCATAGGTAGTAATGCTTATTAAATTGAGTAGCAATACCTATGTATAAACAGGGAGAGAAAATGTACTCTTAAGACAAATCTAATTCTTTTCTATCACGGGTACTAGTTGGGTACTGATAGTTAATTATTGAATGAGATTTAAAATAAATAACAAAAAGGTACAAAGATGAATGTGAGAAAGAAATATCTACAAAGTTTTGGTTTTTTTGTATTGATTGCTGTTTTAGCAGTTAGTGCGTGTAAAGATTCTTCAGTTTCGGGAGTTGAAGAAGAAGAAATAGCTTCATCGATTAAAGCTGAAGCCAGCTCTAATGAATTAGATGGAATAATAACTAATACTTATATAAGTGATTCTTCGGTAGATACTTATGACCCGATTTTTCCAGCTACTGCGGATCCAAACTGGACTTCCTCAGTATGTTATCAAGGGAATACATTTGGTATAAATGCATCGTGGTCTAATCCTCATAAAGCTTTTCAAGTGACTAGGGATCCAAGCCCAAATGGAGCCGCTCATCCTTGGGAATCAAATACATTTGATGCTTTCTGGATAAATACAGTAAATGATATGGATAGCCCTGATACCAAAGATATAAACGGTACTTCAGGTCCTGGAGGAACACTCGGACAAGATCCAAATTCAGGGCATAATTGGTCTCGGTATGAAGCAAATGTGTCAGGTAATGGAGATTTTTCAATACAACTGTTAGCAGATAACTGTTCCTGGGTATATTTGGCAGATTCAGATGGTCAGAATCCTCAACTTATTGGATATCAGGCTGTAACTAGCACACCGGGTAATTATGGTGTTGTACTGGATGGAGATCATCAATTAATCTTTATTATTTATGATGGGGGTGGATTAGCTGGAGGTAAATTTCGTTTAGAAACCACCGAAAATCCTCCTCCTCCAATTGAACCTGAGGAGCCTGTAATTATCACTTATACTTCACAGGCCGGCATAAAAACCTGGGAACCCATTATAGTTGATCGAAGACCTGATTTCAGTACTTCACAATGTACCGATGATGGTGCTATTGGACCTCATGTAATAAACATTGATGACTCAAGATGGGTCAGAACCAATAATGCCGCTTTCAGCACAAGGGGCCTCTTGCCTTCTCACTACAACAATGAATTTACTTTTGAACGAGCATGGAATGGCATATATGGATTAGATAATTTTGATGCTGATTGGATAAATGCTAAAAACAGTCCATGGTCACGTGATACTTATCCAACCGGTTATCAGGGCACTACTCCACTTCCTGATGGAAAAGCCAACTGGACACGATATGAGTTACCTGTTGAAGGAAACGGAAGCTTCGAATTAAAACTTCTTGCTGATGATTGTTCCTGGATTTATCTGGACGGAGAAGTAGTAGGATATCAGGATAATGGAGACCTTGGTGATCCCGATGCAATACGGTTCGGTTTGGAATTGAACGGATCCCATACTTTATCATTTATCATTTTTGATCAAGGTGGAGAAGCCGGGGGTAAATTTATCCTTGAAACTACAACCGAAATTATTCCTCCGTATGACCCGCCTAATCCTAATACTGCTCCTGTAGCCGATGCAGGTTCAGATCAATCCGTAACAGCAACAGGTCAGACTACCTCAGTAACACTTGATGGTTCAGGTTCTTCTGATGCAGATGGGGATGTTTTAACTTATTCATGGACATTGAATGGAAGTGAAGTATCCACCTCTCCTTCATTCAGTACCAATCTTGCAGATGGTAGTTACACGTTTTCACTTACTGTGACGGATGGAGAAGAGGTAGATTCGGATGATGTAAATGTAACGGTTGTGAATACGGTTCCGGTTGCAAATGCTGGGTCGGATCAAACACTTGATGCCACTGGCTCAACGACAAATGTCACTCTCAATGGTTCAGGTTCTTCTGATGCAGATGGGGATGTCTTAAGCTATTCATGGTCACAAAATGGTGTTCAAATAGCCACTGGTGTTTCACCAAATGTGCAACTAGCCGTAGGTACATATTCCTATTCTCTCACCGTAACAGATGTTAATGGGGCATCCTCTTCTGATAATGTTTCAGTAGAAGTACGGAATGTTGCTCCAGAGGCAGTTATAAGAGCTGGAAGTGCCGTATTAGGTAGTAGCGTCGTCTTTAGTGGCTCAGGCTCTAGCGATGCCAATGGAGATTTATTAACCTATGCGTGGGACTTTGGCGATGGAAATAGTGCTTCAGGCGATAACGTAACTCATGATTTCTCAATTAGTGGTAATGTTATTGTTACGCTTACTGTTACCGATACTTTTGGTGCTACTGGCACATCATCAGTTACTGTATCAATTGCAGGTCGTCCTTTTAAAGATTTCAATAACGATGGCTTATTCAACTCAGGTGATGTCCTTATTCCTTTGGTTGAGTTTGCAGATGGAAAATATGATGCAAAAAAAGTAGCCATTGTAATCCCTTCGAATACACCTGATATCGTTGCAGAGAAATTAGATATCAAAGCAGAGGGAATAACAGTTGCGAGTAAATTGATTGCTGTTAAAGATTTAAAACTTGACGCTAAAAAAGGTTCAATAAAAGCCCAGAATAGTGTTCTGGAAGCAGGTAAAAAAGTTTATGTGAAAGCAAAAGAAGATGTAAACATTTCAGGAGCAGCAATAACTGCTTATGATGTTAAATTATATGCCAAAACATATCTGACAGCGGTGCAAGCAAATGTTACTGCACAAAAAGAGATCAAGCTAAAAGGAAAAGACTCAATGGATCTAAGCTTTTCCGTATTTACAGCGGATAAAATCAAAGTTGGTACTAAAGGTGATCTGAATATATCAGGAACCGTTTTCAACGCCGGAAAAGTCGATTATAAATATGACGAAGACGACGATGAAGACGAAGACGATGATGACAACGATAAAAAAAGCCAAAAAGGAAGCAAAAAAAGTGAGTATTAAATTTGCATACCTGAAGCGGCAATGTTCCTGATATTTTGAAATGTCAGGAACGTACCAAGTAGTCAAATAATAATTAATGATGATTGATAGAGAAAAGAGGTATTCGGTATTCGGGTATCTCTTTTCTTAATTTTATTAATCTGATTTGTTTATTATAGTTGCATTGAAATTTTTCTAAAAATAGATCAATAGTGCGAGTACAACTTTTAGCATTTTCAATACTCTTATTTATTATTATAGGGTGTACCCCTCTTTTATTTTCACAAATACCAAATTCTGAAGATTATGTAGTTACATCTTTTGGTATGGAAGAAGGGCTTCCTCAGAATTCTATTAATGAAATTCTTCAAACGGAGGATGGATATATTTGGATAGCCACTTTTGGAGGTTTAGCCCGATTTGACGGAAACACCTTCACTAAATTTGATAGATCTAACACCTCTTGTATGATTTCTGATCAGATATTAGATATTTACGCTGATTCTGAGGGAACAATATGGGTAATTCCCGCTCATGTTAATACCTTAATAACCAGATTAAAAGGAGAAGAATGCAAAACGTACAAACTTGGAGATGGAGTAAGCTCAAGTGTTGGTATTATTGAAAATTTTGATGGATCTATGTGGGCATATTCAAGAGATGATTTTTTCTTTATTAGTGAAGAAGGCATTGAAAAAGCTCAAATAGTCAATGATTCAATTGTTAGAAAAGAAGCCATCAAAAGTAAAAATGGCACATGGTTCGGGATTGAAAAATCCTTATATCGAATTTATGACGGCTCGATAGTTAAAACTTGGGAGAATATATCAGATATCGATTCGAATATTAATTTTGTATACGATCATCCATTAAAAGAGGATCATATTTTAGTAGTAACCAGTGATGCTATAGTTGAATTCGAGGTAGGCGAAGAATTAACCAAAGCTGGAATTAGATCAGCAAATGATATTATTGTAGATTTAAAATTTGACAACTACTATAATCAGTATGTAAAAACAGTTAATGGTATAGGAGCTAACGTTGGCTCTTCCTTTGAAACTTTTAATCCCTTTAAAGCTCAAGAAGCAATACGTCCTAAATCATTTCTTCAGGATAATGAAGGTAATTATTGGATAGGAACTGAGGGAGATGGTCTTTTTCGATTTAGAGAAAAAACAGTTTCCATGATCGATAAAAAAGATGGGTTACAAAATGAGAAAATACTTTCAATCAGTAAACTTAAAGATGGAAAAATTTTGATATCGACAAATTGTGGTGGAATTTATGAATGGGAGGATGGGAAAGCTACATTGTCAAGTTTACATGATTTTATAAATACAGGTTGCTACTGGTCTGTATTTCAAGATTCAAAGGAAAGAATTTGGCTAGGTGGCTATAATCCATATATGACTGAATCTTTAGATAAACCGGGAAAATTATTTGGCACTAAGGATGGCTACGACGGCTATTCAGTTGTTGCTATTACAGAAGATTCGAAAAATAGAATATGGGTAGCTTCAACAACCGGAATTTATATTTACGACGGCACAGCTTTCACTGAAAATTTAACTGAAAAAGATGGATTGTATTACAGAGATGCAAGAATACTCTATGAAGATACATCCGGTAAAATGTGGATAGGAACGAATGGCGGGTTAAATACTTATAAAGACAAGAAAGTTCAGAAAATTAGTTTAGTAATTAATTCTGATTCAGAAATAATAAATCAACCTCATGTTAGAGCAATTTACGAAGATGATGACGGTATATTTTGGATAGGAACTTATGGGGATGGTTTGTTCAGAATTAAGAATGGAGAGTTTTTCCATTTTAATACTGGCAATGGTTTATATGATAACGTAGTATCTCATATTATTGAAGATGAAAACGGTTACTTTTGGATGGGAAGCAATCACGGAATTCACCGTACAAGCAGAGAGAGCTTAAATAAATTAGCAGATGGAGAAATAGATAAAGTAATCTCTTTTTCTTACACTCATAAAGACGGAATGAATTCTTCTGAAACTAATGGGGGATTTCAGCCTAGTTTTATTTATGATTCTGATAAGAATATATATTTCCCTACTGTTGCAGGTATGGCGAAAGTATCTACTCGTGATGTACATAAAAACAGTACAGCACCACCGGTGTACATTGAAAGAATTAAAAACAGCGATGGCGTCAATTTGAAAGTAGGAGATGTGAAGCTAAACTATGATGAAGCGTTTCTTCAATTTGATTATACAGCCATTAACTTTACCGATCCTGATAAAGTACGATTTAGATACAGATTAAAAGGTCTTAATGATACTTGGGTAGAAGCCGGTTCAAGAAGAGACGCCATTTACACAAAAATTCCTCCCGGAGATTATACATTTCAGGTTATTGCCAGTAATAATGACGGAGTTTGGAACTATGAGGGAGCTTCTGTTGATGTTACTATTGTTCCTCCATTCTGGCAAAGGATGTGGTTTATTTTACTATTACTGTCAGTCTGTTTTGGAGGTATTACTTTATTTATTCGCTCACGAACAATACGACATAAACAAGAGGCAGAGCAAAAAAAGATGTTTACAGAACAGCTCTTAGAATCTCAAGAGAATGAAAGGAGGAAAATTGCTTCTGAAATACATGATGGTTTAGGACAACAGATACTCGTAATTAAGAACCGAGCTGAACTAGCCCGTAAACAAGTTAATGAACCGGATGAGCTTGGCAAGCAACTGGATGAGATCATGAACAGCGCTATCAGATCTATTGAAGACGTTCGCAATCTTTCACATGCACTTCGTCCGATACACCTGGAAAAATTTGGACTATCGGATGCAATTTCTGACCTTTGCAACCAGCTTCAACAATCATCTTCAATAGAGTGGAGTTATCATATTGACGATATAGATCACTTAATACCTAAAGAAAAAGAGATTAATTTCTATAGAGTGGTTCAGGAAGCTATTAATAATATTTTAAAACATTCTTCAGCCAGCGAGGCATCAGTTATTGTTAGAGTAAGTGATGACGCAATAAACGCAGTGATTTGGGATAATGGAAATGGATTTATTATAGCATCAACAAAATACTCAGATGGTTTAGGGTTTTTGGGAATGAAAGAAAGAATGGAAACACTGAACGGAAAGATGGTTATAGATTCTATACTTAAAGAAGGCACAACTATAAAGATTAACCTACCATTAAATATTAAAGAAAAATGGAAAAGTTGAATAAGTTATTAATTGCAGACGATCACGGTTTAATTCGAAAAGGACTCAGGCAAGTACTCGAAGCAGAGACGGGTTTCACCATTTTGGAAGCTGAAAATGGTGAACAGGCACTTGATCTTATTCGAAATGAAGAACCTGAAATAGCCATTCTGGATATTGAAATGCCAAAATTTTCCGGTTTTGATGTAGCTAAACAAATTCAAAAGGAATCAATTAATATTGATGTCATTTTTCTTACCATGTTTAAAGATGAATCTATTTTCAATAAATCAATGGATATCGGTGTTAAAGGATATGTTTTGAAAGAAAATACGGTTTCAGAAATTATGAGCTGCATCCAAACTGTCCTGAAAGGGAATTACTATTTAAGTCCCGAAATTTCTGATTTTTTAATAAAACGAAATAGTAGATTAGCTAGTTCAGCAACTGATAAATCAGGAATAAGCTTACTAACCCCCTCGGAAAAAAATATGCTGAAAATGGTGGCGATGATGAAAACAAATCAGGAAATTTCTGAAGATTTAAACATTAGTATTAAAACTGTTCAAAACCACCGAAGTAATATTTGTAGCAAGCTTGATTTAAGTGGAGCTCATGCTCTTCTGAAATTTGCCGTTGAACAAAGTTCAAAATTCTGAATTCTATAAAGTTGTATCAACTATATAACTTATTTCTACCCAAGCATTTTTAATGCCTTAATCCAGTACGCAATAATTCGGTTGAGTGTTTGTCCGCTTCATTTTTTAAAAGACATACTCTACAAATAAATAGAAGTAAACATTTTACTTGAAAAAGATACGGATGGAATATGGGGCTCTTTTTTTTACCATTTTTTTTATTTACAATGGTTCCAGAGCCCTTTTATGATGTTTTCAAGACGTATAAAACCTTTATTCTTTGTATTATTATTGCTCCAGTTTACTTGGTTCCCGCATTTTTCATTTTCTCAAATACTAAATTCAGAAAATTATGTAATTACTAAATTTGGTTTGAAGGATGGCTTGCCACAAAGCTCAGTAAACGACATTATTCAAACCAAAGATGGGTATATCTGGCTGGCTACTTTTGGGGGACTTGTGCGCTTTGATGGGCATTCGTTTACAAATTTCAACAGGTCAAATTCAACAGGTTTGGTATCTGATCGAATTTTGAGTTTACATGAGGCAGGAACAGGTAAAATATGGTTAAGTACCGAAAGTGGATTTACTGAATACCATGATGGTAAATTCAGATCTCATCAAATAAAAAATACGGGACGGATAATAGCACCCAAAAGGGTAGTCGAAGACAAAGCAAAAAGACTATGGGCTTTGGCTGATGGAATACCTTATTTCTATAATGGAGAGGTATTTATTGAAAAAGAAATAATTGAAGGGGAAGAACTTGTACACAAAGCTCTCGACGATACTATGGGGGTTTTTTTGGCTTTCAAGGATAAAATAATGCGCACTTTAGGCGATTCTATTGTTCTTATAAAAAAATTTGATTCAATACTTGGAAGTGAAATTATAGATATAAAAGAGTTTCCAAAAAATTCAGGTACAACGTATATAGCAACAGCCAGAGATGGATTGGTTAAGTATGAAGACAAGGAGCTTACTTTTTATAATGTGAATGATGGTCTCACTTCAAATTTTATAAAAAGACTTTATATAGATCAGGATGGTGCTTTTTGGGTAACTACCTATAATGGGATAAGCAAATGGAATAGAGGTCGTTTTGAGGTTTTTGATCCTGTTAATGTGGATTATGAGATTAATTACACGAAAATTTTTAAAGATAACGAGGGAAGTTATTGGTTGGGAACTTTAGGTGAAGGGATGTTTTCAGCAAAACCGGCCATAATTAAAACAATTGGAAAGGAAGAAGGCTTTGAAAATGATATTATGCTGTCATTAAGCCAACTAAGCGATGGACGAAGTTTATTTTCAACTAATTGCGGAGGAATCTATGAATGGAATAAAGGAAGCCTTACGCATTCAGTAGTTAATACTCATTTACCTAATTTGTGTGTGTGGTCTATAATTGAGGATTCGCAAAAGCGAGTATGGTTTGGAGCTGAGGAATTGTACAGAATAAACTCTTCTGATCTTGCAATACCGGGCGAGGAAATTACTTCTGAAGATGGATTTGACGGGTATGGTATTTTTTCTATGGTGGAAGATTCTGATCAAAACTTGTGGATTGGAGCTCTTAATGGATTATTTAAATATGATGGTGTAAGATATAAACATCTTTCTGTCGAAGATGGGCTTTTTAATAATGATGTCAGGACTATTTACGAAGACTCTAAAGGAGTGTTGTGGATAGGTACAATTGCGGGTTTAAACAAAATCATAAACGAGAAAATTACACGAATAAGTCTAAAATCAGTCCCGCAAAAAAATGAGAAAAATGAGCCATATATCCGAGCCATTTATGAAGGCAATGAAGGAGAAATGTGGATGGGAAGCTATGGAAGCGGACTATTCAGGCTAAAAGATGGAGAGGTTTGTAATATTACTACCAAAGATGGACTTTTTGATAATATTGTTTCGCATTTAGTTAAAGATGAAAATGAAAATTTCTGGATGGGTAGTAACCGGGGAATTTTCAGAATGCCAATTTCCTCTGCAACAGCATTTTGTGACGGTAAAAGTAACTCGGTTAAGTCATTTTCATATGGAGAACAGGATGGAATGATTTCTATTGAAACAAATGGAGGTTTTCAACCAAATGTGATTCAGGATTCATCAGGGCATATTTATTTCCCAACTGTCGGTGGTGTAGCCGTAGTTTCAACCAGAGATGTTAAAATAAACGATCTAAAACCTCCGGTATATATAGAAAATATCAGAGGTATTGAAGATGATATTCCGTTGACTAATGCTGTTGAATTATCTCATGATCAATCATTCATCGAAATAAAGTACACCGCTATTAATTTTAATAAACCGGAAGAGACACGTTTTAGATATAAACTAGAAGGGCTGAATGACAATTGGATTGATGTTGGAAACAGAAGACAAGCTTTATACTCTAAAATTCCTCCGGGACAATATACATTCAACGTAATTGCAAGTAATTCAGATGGTGTATGGAACGAAAAAGGAGCTACTCTAGGGATTATTGTGAAGCCTCCTTTTTGGCAAACAAACTGGTTTTATGGAATAGTTGGATTATTGTTCTTGACCTCAGGACCTGCTGTTTATTACTACAGAGTGAAGCAATTAAAAAAAGAAAATGAAAAACAGAAAAAGTTTTCTGAGCAATTGATTGATTTTCAGGAGGTGGAAAGAAGACGTATTGCTTCCGAATTGCATGATGGTTTAGGGCAACAAATTTTGGTTATAAAAAACAGAGCAGAACTGGCTCGTAAACAAGCTAGTAATTCAAACGTACTAAACGAACAACTTGATGAAATTATCAAAAGTGCGGTAAGCTCTATTAGTGATGTTAGAAATATTTCACATGCACTCCGACCGATACATTTGGAAAAATTTGGTTTAACTGATGCAATTACTGACTTGTGCGATCAGCTTAAACAAGTTTCTTCCATAGAATGGAGTTATCATATTGAGGATATAGATGATGTTTTTCCCAAAGAAAAAGAAATTAGTTTTTATAGAGTTGTACAAGAAGCCATTCATAATATTTTAAAACACTCTTCAGCAGATGAAGCTTCTGTTATGATAAGGCTTGATAAAAAAGCTATTAATGTACTGATTTGGGATAATGGTAAAGGCTTTAGTACTAAACAGGATAATTATAATGAAGGTCTCGGCTTTTTAGGCATGAAGGAAAGAATGAAAACACTGGGTGGAACTATGGAAATTGAGTCTAAACTCGGAGAAGGTGCCTCAATAAGGATTAGAATATCACATAGCGTCTAATACGTTCTCAATTAAATAACTTGAACCTCATCAGATCACGGTAGAAGCTTGAAATTTATAAAGAACACCGTTCTTGCAGCAGGAGATATAAATAACATTCAAGCGCTTTATAATTCTATTTTCATTACATAAAAAGAGTTGAAATCACTAATTATTATTGAATCTTTTCCCCCCTAACTATATCTGAGTTGAAGCATAGTAATTACTTTGACTTAGTAAACTCTATACATACAAAAGGTGATTCACCGGATCTAGTCTGTGTTTGATATGGTATGGGTACATGTGCCTATACCTTTATGGGTATTATAACCTATGTAATTGAGGAATCCTTCCTATTGTTATTTCTGCACCAAAATTGAATTTTCTATTGGCTTTGAGGGTACATACTTATCTCAATTCAAAAAATTAAAGTTAATTAATGAAAATAATGATTGTAGATGATCACGCAGATATGCGCCGGACTTTGCATAATTACGTTGCGCTTTCTATAAAAGAACCTCTCGAAATTTTTGACTACGAGAGTGGTGAACAAGCTTTAGAAAATTATAAAGTCCATATGCCGGATTTTGTATTAATGGATATTGAACTTAAAACCATGAGTGGTTTTGTAGTTACCGAAGAAATTTTAAAAAAGAATCCACAGGCAAAAGTTGTCATCATTACCAGTTATGATACCCCGGGTTTTCGAAGTAAAGCTAAAAGAATAGGAGCTATCGGGTTTATAGCCAAAGATAATCTTTCAAAAATTCAACCATTTTTAAATTCTCAAACAAACAATTAAGGGTACATTATGAAACAGCTACTATCAATCGTTTCAATTTTAGTATTTCTTGCAGGAATTGCTTCTGCCCAAACAGTTACATCCATAAGTCCATTTTTGGATTCTGACGATGTATCCGCAACATCTAACATTACCATAAACTTCAGTGAAGCTATGAATAATGCAACCATAACTTCATCAACGGTAATAATAAGCGGTTCGCAAAGAGGTACCTATAGTGGTTCTTTTTCTTACGGCTCAAACTCAGCTACTTTTGATCCGGATTCTTCTTTCTTTGCCGGAGAAATTATTACAGTGATTGTAACGAACGGTGTTCAGGATTCCGGAGGTGACCCAATCACTTCTCCGTACAGGACTATGTTTACTGTGGAAGCTTCAGGGAATGCTGAGTTCCAGACGAGAGAAAATTACACAGCAGATGGTTCTAATTTTACCGATTGGACAATAACTGCCGATCTAAATGAAGATGGGTATGTTGATATAGTTACTCTTGTTCCATCTCTTAATAGGATGTCAGTTTTCACTAATGACGGTGACGGCTCATTTACGGGGCCAACCAACTATACAACGGCTAATTCATTTCAGGTTGAAGCAAAAGACGTAAACAATGATGGAGCAATAGACTTGGTAACATCGAATAACAATGCCTTTATGATGTCAGTTTTCATAAATAATGGGAGCGGATCAGGTACTTTTGCTTCAAAAGTAGATTATGCAAATAGCCAAAGCTGGAATGGAAAAGGACTTACAACCGGTGATATTGATAATGACGGAGATGAAGACGTTTTAATCGATGTAATTATTGGTGGAGCTGTAGATAGTATTCAGGTTTTTACTAATGATGGTGATGGTACTTTTACCATAGGTGGTGGAGTTTCTACTACCGGGTCGTTTGATCAAATCAAAATGTGGGATATAGATGGCGATGAAGATCTAGACCTTATTGGTGTAAGCTCAGGTTTAGGGCAGTTTTGGTCCTGGACAAATGATGGCTCAGGAAATTTTTCCGCAAATACTACTACAAATGTAACAACATCCTCGTTACTATTTGCTTTAGCAAACTTTAATGGGAATGGCCCGATTGACGCAATCACTTCAGATCAGTCTGATGATCAGTACACCATAATCACTGAAAATCCATCATTTTTAACCGCTTTTGGAGGTACACCATCCAGTGTTGGAGCAGGTGATGGGCCAACCGGTATCGCACCGGGTGATTTGGACGGAGATGGAGATATAGATTTGGTTATTTCAAATGCAAACGATCAGAATCTTTCCATACTCATAAACAACGGTTCAGCATCATTTACGGAGAGTAATTACTCTACCACAGGTAACTACGCGAATTATATTTCTCTTTCAGATGTGGATAACGATGGTGACTTGGATATAGTAACTGGAAATAACGACGGAAGTGTTTCTGTGATTAAAAATTACCCAGGAGGAAATATTGTTTCTGTATCTCCTTCACATGGCGAATTAGATGTAGCTGCTTCTACAAATATTGCTATTAAATTTGATGAGCAAATGGATTCAGGTACATTAAATGCCACAACGGTTAAAGTATTTGGGTCATTAAGTGGATTGCACGGTGGTAATTACACCTACAATTCTGGTGATAGCACACTTACCATTAACCCAACGGATGATTTTTTAACAGGAGAACTAGTTACAGTTATTGTTTCAGCGAATGTTACTAACGCTGTAGGAACTCCAATGCAGTATGGCAGTAGTACCAATTTTATAATCGCATCAGGTGAAGGTGAAATTTTTGGTTCAGCGACTAATTTTACAGCAGGAAATGAGACCAATGCGTTAATGTCAGCAGATGTAAATGGGGATGGAGAATCTGATCTTGTTGTAGTAAATACATTAGCAGATAGTATTGCAGTACTAATCGGAGCAGGAGATGGTTCATTTGCATCACCGGTTAATTATTATGCAGGAGATGCTCCATCTGACGTTGCTGTAGGAGATCTTGATAGTGATGGTGACCTTGATCTTATAGTGTCTGCAACAACAGATAACGTACTTTCACGATTTTTGAATAACGGAGATGGTACGTTTGCTGCTAGAGCAACCTATTCAAGTACATCTTCTCCGGGTTCAATTTCTCTTGGTGATATTGATAATGACGGAGATTTGGATGTGTATTATTCCGCAAATGGCGTTATGTACACGCAATTTAATAATGGTTCGGGAGTATTCAGTTCAGAATCAGTATGGGGTACCGGATCAAATGTAGTTTCATCTCCTGTAGATTTGAACGGCGATGGGTTAACCGATTATCTGGGTGTAAGTTCTTCTTTGAATGTTGTGTTAAATGATGGAGACGGTACTTATAGTTATAATTCAAGCTCCTTTTCTGGATTTAGTAGTACCGGAAATGGCTTAACTACGGGTGATTTTGATGGTGACGGTGATATCGATGTTGTTGCTTCATATAATATAAATTCTGGTGATGGTTACATTGCTTATTTTGCAAATAATGGGTCAGGGTCATTTGGTTCGGCTACGAGCTACACTCTTACAAACAATACAGATACTCCCGCTGAATTGACAGCTCTTGATATTGATGGAGACGGGGATTTGGACGTTGCAGTAGTAAACACAGATTTTGATCATGTTGTAGTATTTCTAAACGATGGGACTGGTGTTTTCACAAATGATGGAACATATTCAACAGGTGATTCCCCAAAAGCTGTATCATCTGCCGATTACAATGGCGATGGGATTATGGATCTGGCAATAGCAAATTCAGTAGATGATAATATATCTGTGCTTCTGGGAGGACTAGCTTTAGAGATCAGTTCTGTTACACCTTCTGAAAATGATATAAACGCTTCTGCCAGTTCAAACATTGATATAACATTTAACCAAAGTGTGCAA
This sequence comes from Balneola sp., assembly GCA_965216175.1. Taxonomy (GTDB): domain Bacteria; phylum Bacteroidota; class Rhodothermia; order Balneolales; family Balneolaceae; genus Balneola. Next base: position 2,250,402 of record OZ244140.1, on the reverse strand, counting down.
TCAGGAACAATTACTTCAAGTAGCGTAACTGCAGTAGGTTCTGTTTCTGGAACTGTTGCCGGTGCATTGAGTTACGATGGCGGCAGCAATACTGCTACTTTAAACCCAACAATTGATTTTATAATTGGTGAGACAGTAACTGTATTTGTTACCACAGATGTTTCAACGAGTACAGGTATAAACTTATCATCGCCCTACCAATATTCATTTACAGTTGAAACAACGGGAGGAGAAATATTTCGTACTCCTACTGATATAAACTTTACCAATAACATCAGCGATCTGAAGTATGTAGACTTTGATAATGATGGGGATGCTGATATTGTAACAGCAGAAAATGGAAGCGCTGGTGGGTTAGGAGTTTATCTGAACAATGGTAGTGGTATTTTTTCTTTTTCCGATACTACCGCAACGCCTTTTACTAGTATAAACAAAATTGCTATCGCAGATTTTGATCAAGATGGTTTCATGGATGTGGTTGGTTCTAACAGTAGTATGGGCGGATACTTTATTAATGTATATATCAACGACCAGGCTGGTAGCTTCAATGCCCCTGTTAATTATGCATATTCAACAAATTATGCAGAAGGAGTTGAAGTTGGCGATATAAATCTTGATGGTTATCCGGATATTGTAGCTACTCGTTACAATGCGGATGCCGTACATGTTCTGCTAAACGATGGCGATGGTACCTTTACAGCTCAATCAGCAGTTACTGTAGGTGGTGGACCTTATTTAAGAGTTCAGCTCATTGATGTTGATTCGGATAATGATTTGGATATCGTAACCTCTGATTGGGACGACAACACAATCTCTGTTGCTAAAAACAACGGAGATGGCACCTTCGCTAGTCATTCTTCTTATAATATGACCGGTACAGGAGTTTACACCGGATTCTTTGAAAGTGGCGATATTGATGGTGACGGAGATCTGGATATAATAGCAACTCAAACTGATGATGAAGATGACCCGGTAGAAGGTTTAACCATATTTCTGAATGATGGCACCGGCAATTTTTCTTCAACTTCATCTATTTCTAAAACTGCAAGAGATATAGAGTTGATGGATATGGAAGGTGACGGTGATCTTGATTTAGTTTTAGCTAATGGTGGCATAGTCACAATAATGACTAATGACGGTTCAGGTAACTTTACAACTTTACCTTACACTTCGAGTGCAGGTAGTACTTTTATTTATGCAATCGATGCTTCTGATATGGATGGCGACGGCGATCTTGATTTGGCGGCAGGTAGTTATAGTGCTCTACATGTCTTTGAGAATGGAGATCTTGTTAATGTTAGCTCTACTTCACCATCACTTAATGGACTGGATGTAAGCGTTAGTTCAAACATTACTGTTACCTTTGGTACCAATATGGATGTTACAACATTTCAGGATAGCTCTGTAATAGTAACAGGTTCATCATCAGGGATTTTAGCAAGAGGACTTTCATTAAGCAATCCCACGCTTACTATAGATCCTACAAATAATTTTATACCTGGTGAAAAGATTACTGTTACACTAACAAATGATTTAGAAAGCAGTGCCGGAACAGCTTTATTCCAGCCACATAGCTTTTCATTCACAGTTGCTACTGCAGGTAATGGAAATATGGCTTATCAGGACTCATTGGTACTCAGCAACTCTGTATTTAGAATGTTAGGTACTGATATAGATGGAGATGGAGACGAAGACCTTATCGGATTCAGTAATTCAATAATAGATGTGTATGAGCAAGATGCAGGAGCATTCAGTTTCTTAGCACAATCTACAATGCCAAGCGGTTTTGAGAGAGCATACCCTACTGATATAGATCAGGATGGAGATATTGACTTGGCTGTTCATCCGTTTATTGGAACCAACCAAATTCGCTTCCTTGAAAATAATGGAAGTGGTTCGTTTACAATAACAGATACTTTGGTAGTAAGTAGTGCTCCTAAAGAATTGGTTTTTGAAGATTTTGATGGAGATGGAATTATCGACTTGGGATACATTTATGGTGCGCAGATTACCATTATAAACTGGGGGCAGGGTGATTTTGAGTTCTCAGGTTCAACAAATTTTGGAGGAGGACCGGGCTATCCAACACCTGCAATTATTACTTCCGGTGATGTGGATAATGACGGAGATATTGATATTGTGGTGTCCGGTAGTGATAAAGTGGTGATCGGGTTAAATGGTGGCTCAAGAAGTTTTGATTACGAAAATATCTATGATGTAGCCACTGACCCCGAAGATATAGAACTGGGTGACTTTAATGGCGATGGATATCTGGATATTGTGGTTACTTCTGAAGAAGGAGCAGCATATTCTATATTCATAAACAACCAGGATGGAAGTTTTGCGGAAGCGGTTGAGTATTCGACTTCTCCGTACTGGGCATACGATGTTACTCCCTTTGACTATGATGGCGATGGCGATTTAGATCTTGGAATATACTTAGAGGATAATGATTCCGGTGATTCGCAAATGCTCTTTGCATACAATCAATCAGGTTCTTTTTCAAATCAGTTAGGTTATGAACTTCCAACGGCTTCTCCTTATTTCTATGATGGTGCTGGAAGTAGCTATTCGCTTGTAGATATTGATGGAGATAATGATTTAGATCTTGCTTCACTTGTTCGCAATTCTGGTGGTAATCAGGTGTTTGCGTTTTCATCAAACGAAGCAGGGAGCTCTGTTGCGCCAACGGTTGCTGCAAGTTCCGTATCCTTTAGTTCCATCGCGGCTTATTCAGCAAAAGTTAGTTGGACGAATGGCGACGGTGCACGAAGAATGGTACTAGTAAAAGAAGGAAGCGCTGTAGATGGAACCCCTGTCGATGATTCAGGATATAATCCAAATTCAGTGTTTACTAGTGGTGATGAAATTGGTACTGGAAACTATATCGTATATGGAGGAGCTTCAAATTCAGTTGTGCTATCTGGTCTTGATCCGGAAACTGAGTATCATGTGCAGGTATTTGAATTAAATGGTATTCCGGGTTCTGAAAAGTTCTTCACTACCGGTGCTCCAACGGGTAGCTTTACTTCAGGTCCACCTCCAACAATCTGGAGCAAAAATGATAGTACTTTGGTATTCACCAAGGCAGATAATGCAGATTGGGCACTTGAGGCTAATCAGGATAGAATAACCGATAACTTGTGGTTAACCCGTAAGGATAATAGAGGTCTCTTCAATATTTTAGACGAGTTTGCATTCGATGGTGGAGTATCGCCATCAGGAACAATGTGGGCGTTAGGAACCACCGATAATTTAGCAAATCTGTCATTTGATACTTTCCAAAATGCACTCAGCGGTAGTATTGGAGATAATATTGAAAATACTGACATGGTAGTGTATGTAGAAGCTGATGATTTATACCTAGATATTAATTTCAGTTCTTGGACATCAGGAGGGGAAGGTGGAGGTTTTTCTTATACCCGTGCTAAAGGACCTGCTCCTCTAGTAATGACTCAAACTTTTCAAGATTCGGCCGGTTTTGCTCTTCGTTTTGATAATGATAATTCCTACGAAAGATATCTGGAAGTTTATGACGATAGTAACCTCTTAGGTAGTGAGTTTACTATGGAAGCTTGGGTAAAATTAGACTCTTTAGGTATTGAACAAGGAATTATGTCTCTCGATTCTGAGGTTGGATTTGGTATAACTTCAACTAATACTGTGTATGCGTACCATAACCAACCAGAAGCGGTTTCAAGTGGAGGAGGAGAAGGTCCACCATGCTGCGAAGGATTTTCCGCATCTACTTCTAATTTGAAATCTGCACTTACACCTGTACTCACAGAATTTGCAGGACCCTCAGGAACTGTGAGTTTGGAAAGTTCAGATGTATTGGCAAAAGATGAGTGGTATCACATCGCGCTAACAGGAGAGTCCGGTGGATTCTTAAAACTTTACATTAATGGAGTTATCCAGGATTCTGACAGTGTTCAAAATGTAGGCGTTGACGAAAGCTATTGGTATTTCGGAAGAGAGCGTGATCGATTTGTATACTTGTACGGCTTTATGGATGAAGTTCGAATTTGGAAAGACGAACGAACAGCATCTCAAATAAGATCATATATGCACAGACCTTACGGTGGTGATATAGCACGGCTTTATGGCTACTGGCAATTTAATGAAGGCACAGGTACAAGCACCTTTGATGGTTTAAGTAATAGAGAAGCAGAATTTAACAGCGGAAACTCTTCTGCATGGTTCACTTCTGATGCACCTATTGGTAATGGTACCGTAGAAGAAACTTCAGATTTCCAGACTGGCACCACAAATATTGGTAATGCTGCTTTAAGTATGGCCGATGGATTTGACAATCCTGTAGATGTTCAGGTAACTGAAGTTTCGGGCAATCCAAATCAATTCCCAACCGGCTTTACATCTGGTCTAGGTGGAAAATACTTTGTGATCAACTTATTTGGAGATCCGGGTACGTTTAGTGCCAGTTTAACACTTACGTACGGTGCTGGGGTAATCACAGCTGCGCAGCAATCGAATCCAAGTCAGCTTAAATTGTACAAGAGAGATTCTAATTCGACGGGTACCTGGACAGAGATTGCTTCTGCAAGTTCAGCAAATTCCACAACTGGTGTAGTAACGTGGAATGGAATAACAGCTTTTAGCCAGTTTATGGCGGTCAATGATGAACCTACTTTTAACATTCAAATCGTGGATGGAACAGATATAATTTCATATAACGACAGCACGTTTACATTTGCTGATTCATTATTTGATCTGGAAGATGGTTTTAATGATTCCTTATTGACTATTAACTCGAAGTCAACCTTGACAGGGACGCTGTATCTTGATCAAAACTCCAACGGAGTGTATGATGGCGGAACAGATTCTCTTCTAACAGCAGATAAGGAGTTGCAGTACACACCTTCCGGCAGTATCAAGTTGAGATACAGGTCTTCCTCATCAGGTCTGGAAACAGCAGTTATAAAACTACAACACGAAGTTGGTGTAGATTCTGTATCGCTTGATTTCTTTACTGTTGAAGGTGACCCTTCAATTGCTGGTAATGCTGATGAAAATGGTTGGTATTTATTATCAAACCCATTTACAACCACAATTGGAGAATTATTGAGCAACGTATGGACTCAGGGTGCAGTAAATTCTGACGCACCTGCAGGTGACGCTTCTTTATTCACTTTCAGTGAGGATAGTTCCAAATATGTAGCTATTACTACAGATTTGGATACTACTAAACTGGCAGCCGGTCAGGGTATACTTGTATATTTATTCGAGGATGATGATCTGGGTGACGGACAGGATGATATTGATGGAGGATGGCCGAAATCTTTAATTAATTACGGAAATCCGTTTGACACTGATGTTACTATTACTGCAAAAAATGTAAATCACGATGGTGTTAGTGGAACATCAGGCAGTGAAGGGTTTGTATTAATGGGTAATCCCTATGGGTGGTCATTGTCAGCAGATTCAGTGATATCGACACTTAAACGTGATGATCCGTTAGCAAATAGTTATGTGTATAGATGGAATGCAGTAGAAAAAACGTATCAAATACTGTCTTCAGGTTCTATCAATCCTTATGAATCTGTATTCATCAGAACAATAACTTCCGGAGCTACAGCTAATTTAAGTTTCGATTACGATGATGCGGAGGGAGTGTTATCGAAAGAGCAACAGCCTTCTATGTTTGAGCTTAATTTAGTTCATTCAGAAAGTGAAAGAAGTTCAAAATTCCATCTCAGAAATGGAAAGGATGCAAAAGAGGGCATTGATCCCTACGACGGTTATTATCTTGGAACATATGCAAGAAGCTATTCCAATTTGTATAGCATCGTGGAAGATCAACCGCTCAGCATAAGCAATATTCCATTGGGCTTTAATGGGGAAATTGAAATTCCACTGTATGCAGATGCCACACTATCAGGAGACTTTGCAATAAGTTGGGATCTTGAAACCATACCTGAAGAGTGGACCATTACTCTTGAAAATAATGCAACAGGTGAAATGATTGCTATGAATGAACTAAATAGCTATTCGTTTTCACTGGTAAATAAAGGAAAGTCAGTTTCTGATTTTTCAAATAAGCTATTCTCGATAGATAATGTGGTTAAAAAGGATAAGTCTGATAATCAGCCTGTTCTAATTATGAAGGTTACTTCCAGCCTGTCAGTAGGTACTGACGAGGAACTTGGAATACCGAATCAGGTTGAATTATATCAAAACTATCCAAACCCATTTAACCCAAGCTCAATTATTCGTTTTGGGGTGCCTACTCAAAGTAAAGTAAGGCTTGAAGTATTTGATATTCTTGGAAGAAGAGTGGCAACATTACTTAACAATGAAATAAAACCTGCCGGGAGGTATAACATTTCTTTTGTAGGAAATAACCTTGCTTCAGGTATGTATTTATATCGCTTATCGGTAGGGAGTAAAGTGATCGTTAAAAAGATGACACTGATTAAATAATAAAAAGGTAAACGCACGTGTAATGGCAGCTCAGAAATCTGTAAAAAACCGGGAGTGCTTCTTTTGTAAATCAATTGAAGATGAGCCCAGACCAATAGGAAACTATAAGGTAGAACTCAAAGAAATACACTTTGAGGATAAAAAGGTGCTTGCTTGCCAAAGTTGCTATTTGAACAAAAAAAGAGAATTAAATACAATAAATAAAAAAGAATCTATTATGAAAAAAAGTCTAATTGAACGTCTTAAAAATATCTTCTTTTTAATTGGAGTCGTTATGGTTTTTTCCATGGTTGAACTTCAAGCTCAAGGATTACCCGGCCCACCTGGGTTTCCTGATAATCCTTCCGAGGCTCCAATTGACGGGGGGCTCGGATTGCTTGCCGCTGCTGGTGGAGCATATGCCTATAAAAAACTGCGTAAAAAAAAGAACGAAGAAGATCTGGAGTAATAAATTGATATCGCAATCTCCAAAAAAAACCTAACTTTTTATTAATTTTTAAAAGAGTGAAAAGAAGACTATAGCTAGATTGACTCAATTTGGTTTATTGGGAGCTCTCCATTAATTGAATAGCCATAAGGTTAGAGTAATGGAAAGAACAGAAAAAACGAATTTTAAAGCATAGGTGTATAAAAAATAGGAATCAATTTTTTAATTTTTGTTACTTTTGAAATATTCTGAGGGAGTCATACAGTAATGTTTTTTAAAAACAGTTGAAAAATAACCCGGTTTTAAAAACCCACATACACGGGAAGCTTGGGAAAAAGTATACCCTTTTTCTTTGATCAAATTGACGGTTTCTTCTAATCGAATTTGTACAATGTAATCATTAAGGTTTTGTTCATTTACAAGTTTCCATTTTCGATACAAAGTAGAGCGACTTATGTGCAACGCTTCAGCAATAGAATCAACTGAAAGAGTGGGATCTGATAAATGGCGGATAATTAGTTCGTGAACTTTATTAAAGAAGGCTTGGTCATAATTGGGAGTCGTTTGTTTACCGGAAACTGAAAGTCTTTTTTCTCTGGAAATCAGGGCATCTATTTGAGCAAGGAGAACACCATTTTCAATAGGTTTAGTTAAATATACATGAGCTCCGGCTTTTAAGCCTTCTGTGATACTTTCATTTGTTTTTTTGGCACTTAATAAAATCATAGGCACCATTTCAAGTTTCTTTGATGAACGGATATTTTTTACCAAACTGATACCGTCCATTTTCGGCATCATAACATCAGAAAGAATTAAATCGGGGGTAAACTGATTCAGCAATTTCAAAGCATGTTCCCCGTTGTTGGCTGTAGTTATGTCGTAAAAGTGTCCAAGTAACTCAGAGAAGAAAATTTGCAAATCACTATTGTCCTCTACCACGAGAATTTTATTTCTTTTTGATGATACCTGTTCAAAATTAGGTATGGTCTCAGAAACAATATTTTCAGTAGGAACATCAGATTTACTTTGACTTGGAAATAGAGGAATATTTTTTGGGAAAATCAGGCTCACTTTAGTTCCATGATTTTTTTCAGAAATAACTTTTATTTCTCCTCCAATCTTATCCATATAACGCTTAACGATACTTAACCCGACTCCGGAACCTCCTATATCATCCACATTTCCTGCTCGGTAAAAAGGATCAAAAATAAAACGGAGATCTTCTTTCGCTATACCTATGCCGGAATCCTCTATTTCAAAGACAACATTTTGATTTGCTAAATAAACTCTTACTTGGATTGAATCTCCTTTTTGAGTGTACTTAATAGCATTCGATATTAAGTTATTGATAATGAGCTCCAGAGTATGGGGATCAGCATAAACAAAAGTTTTAATCCCTTGTAAATGGATATCAAACAGTTTGCCTTCTAACCCCTCAGAGGATTCATACTGACTGGCTTGGTGGCGGACGTAATCCCGTAGATCTATTTTCTCAAAAGTTTCAATATCCTGTTCAGTTTCCAAGCGTAGCAGATTGAGTAGTCTATCTACTAAATCCATAAGTCGCTCACTATTTCGATCTATTAGTTCGAGTTGTAATTTTTGATTAATATGAACTCTGTTAGATGCATTTTTGAGTAAACTTAATGGTCCTTTGATTAGAGTAAGAGGGGTTCTTAATTCATGCGTAATATTGATGAAAAAATCTGTTTTCACCCGATTGAGCCGTTCCAGCTCGCTGGCTTGCTCCTTAAGTAGTAATGTTCTTTCCTCAACCTTTTCATTAAGTACTTGTTCGCGTCTATTTGCGACTCTTATTGTAAAGATAAAGCTAAAACTTATAATTGTAATTGCTCCTAAACCCAGTAATACAAAAAACCAAATTTCTTCATAAAAAAAAGTAGGAACAACTAACGTAAATGACTGTCCGTTATAAGTTGATTCAGGAATGCCTGGTATTCTTGTTTCAATCACATGCTTTCCAGGCGTAATGCTAGTGAAATTAATTTGTCTGTTATCGGTGAGTTTTTGCCAACCCGTTTGTAGGCTTTTAATCCTGTATTCTATAGAAATATTCTGTGGATTAGAGAAATGCAGAATTGAAAAAGTCATGTTTAGGGTTCGTTCCCCTAAGTTTAGTTGTACTGAATTATTACCATAAAGCGGATACGACATGTCTTCAGTTTCAACCGAAGAAACATTTATCTCAGTAAATTTATAAGGGTTCCAATCTAAAAAATAGGCAGGATCGAAATGAACAACTCCTCGTTGTGTTGGAATCCAAATGGTACTATCCGACGCCACCATGCCACTCGATTGAGTACCTCCATTTCCTTCTCGAATGGGAAGCCCATCATCTTCGGTTAAGGTTTGTATCCAGAGTTTATTGGTTGTTGGGTTATCTAAATGGGCATTTAATGCTTGTTCATTTACACGTGATAACCCTTGGTTTGAGGGTAGCCAAAAATATCCATAATGATCGCGAAGAATCCGGTGAACTCCGATATCGGGTAAACCGTCGGCTTTTGAAAGTGAGTTGTAAGATTTGATATTTCCATCAGCATCTAAAAGTGCGCGAATAAGCCCGTGGTTTTGCGTAGCTAGCCATAGGGTGTCTCTTCTAGCTGTATAAATATCTCGGATAGATAAATTTGATTCATCACTTAATAGTGGCACTCTATTCAAAGTATTTTTTCTGAATACTTGTAAACCATGTCCATTAGTTCCAAACCATAAGCGGTTTTTGTAATCACTTTCTATTACCTGAATTCGTTGAACTCTGTAGTTACGATCACTTAAAACTCGTTCGAAATGTTCATCAGAGGTTGTTTTTTTTATCAAACCATTACGTCCGCCCAACCAAAGCGTTCCATAGGGTTCCTCGTAATATGACTCCACCGTTTTTAGCAGCTTATTATTGGTGTTGTCGGTTAATTGCAGCTCAGACCATGAAATTCCATCATAGCTTTTTACGCCCCAATCCCAGATTCCGGTAAGGATATTTCCATTATTTTGTTCGAACATAGAACGAACTAACGACTTGCCATTCGGGAGATTTGGCCCATACCAAAAATCGATACGATTATTGGTTACTCGGTTTACCCCTGAATCAAAGGTTCCAATCCAAACTGCGTGGTCCTTATCTTCAATAATACTGTATGCATTTAATCCGCCTAAGCCATGCGAGCTTTCAAGCACGCGAAAGGGGTTTACAGTGATGCGTTTCAATCCCTGCCCAGAGGTACTTACCCACAAGTTCCCTTCTTTATCTTGCAAAGTTTGAATGATACGCAGATTTGTCCCTACCGAAAATATGATTTCATCTCGGTATTTAATTTTGTCAGAAGACACATAGATTCGTTCACCATTCCAAATTGGATTGAACTCTGCGTAATCAACGTTAAAGCCGTCTGTACTAGGAATTTTGTGGAGAACTGAGCTATTTAAATCAAGTTCATAGTAATCAGAATAGGTGCTTATAAATAATTGATCGGGCTCAATTTCAAATACTGAAATCTTGGCAGTGCCTTCTACTTTATTAATAGAATATGTTTGGGATTGCTGAGATGTCAAATCATACACCAATAGATGAGCATAATTATATGCAAGAAGTTTATTATTGCTTAAAAGCTTAAGCTGTATTGATGTATCAGATTGATCAAATGGCAATGCAGCAGGTGTAACGATGGTTTTAATATGCCCTTCATCATATATATAAATACCTTCCTTATTTATTACATAGGCAGTGGAATCGGTTAATGGCACAAAATCGGAAACCGAAAAAGGTAAGGGCGGCTTTAATCCCCAAGACTGGGTGTTAGGTTCGAAAATTCGAATTTTTTTATTATTGATTGCCCAAATCGAACCCGATTCAGATATATTAAAATCTGCCCAAGCCCGATCGCCTGTTCCGTTAAGGGTGTCATATACGGTGATTTCGCCTGCTTTCCATCTGCTTAAATTGTATCGATCATCAAACATCCAGATTGCGCTGTCGGGCGATGCAACTAAGCGTAGAATTCTATTCGATCGTAATTGTGGATATTCCTCTGAGGTAATCAACTCAAAAGTAGTTCCATCAAAACGACTTAATCCACTATAGGATGCCACATATAAATAATTGTCAGCACCAATTTCGATATCAGAAAGAGATACAACAGGAAGCCCGTCATCCTGATCAAATGTCTCAATGATGATATTTGGAGATGTTCTCCAATCGGATACCGTGGTTCGATCCTGTGCCAAAGAAACTAATGGGAATAAAAAAGCTAAGATAGTCCCGAATCTTATCCAGTGAACCCAATTCTTTAATACTGATACCCCGTCAATCAACTGATAATCTTATAGTAATATTTAACCCAAAAGCTTGGTTTAATATCCAGATTTATTCAAAATAATCAAATCCGGAAATTGGAAAAGAACAGCTGTTCTGAATGAAGGAGATATCCCTTTACTAAATTCATGATGTTGTTACTGAAAACAAAGCATTTTCTTTGAAACGCTCACTAAAGTGCTATAAATGTTGAATAATTAATAAAATGATACAAATAGGGAAGATATTGACACGATATTGAAAGGTGTTTTACTTCACATTGATGTCGTCTTAAACAAAACGTGAATAGAATTTCGGAGTACGGCATCATGGTTTTTACGGGGTATAAAAAGGTAACATCTTTAATAAGTTTACTATGGCAAACGGTAACGGTAGGAACTATGATGTTTCTGCTCATTGGTATGCCCACCACAGCTTGGGCTCAAATAGACACCAACACTTTTGAAACGAAGGTAGATTTTACAGCCGGTGATCAGCCTTGGGCGATGGCCATTGGTGATTTAGACGGAGACGGTAAACCCGATATGGCAGTAGCAAATAGAGTCGACAATACGGTGCTGTTGTACTTGAATACGAGCAGTTCCGGCTCGATCAGTTCAGGTTCGTTTGGAACTCCATCATCGATTAGCGTTGGCTCAGGCGCCCCAAGGGGAGTAGACATATATGACATTGATGGGGATGGTTCTAAAGATTTAATAGTATCAAATTTTGATACAAATACGCTTTCGGTGTATAGAAATACCTCCAGCACAGGAAGTATTTCTTTTGCAAGCAATGTTGATTTAAGTGCTACCTCAGGCCCTTGGGGTATGGCTTTTGGAGATGTTGATGGAGATGGAAAACCCGATATTGCTGTTGCCAATCGGGGCACCTCTATAATTTCTGTATTCCGTAATACCTCAAGTGTTGGTAGTATTTCTTTTGCCTCAAAATCAGATGTTACCACGGGAAGCGGACCGTTCAATGTAGCGCTGGGTGATTTGGATGGAGATGGTAAACTCGATATGGTTACCGGTAATCGCAACGACAACGATATGTCGGTGCATAGAAACACCTCAAGTGTGGGTTCAATATCGTTTGCTTCGAAGGATGATTTTACCACAGCAGGTAATCCGGCTTTTGCGGCTATCGGCGACGTGGATGGTGATGGTAAAGCAGAAGTGCTGATAGCAAATTCCGGATCAAGTTCGATTTCAGTATATCATAATACAGCGAGTAGTGGGAACATTTCTTCGAGTTCTTTTGCTTCCAAAGTAGATTTCTCGGTGGGCAGTTCCCCAACCGGAATCGTAGTTGTGGATTTGGATGGTGACGGTAAATTAGACCTCGGAGTAAATAATGCAAATTCTGACAACATCTCGGTGTTACGTAACACAGCAAGCAGTGGCAGTATTACTTCCAGCTCTTTTGCTACCAAAGTAGATTTTACGGCAGGGGATGCCCCAAGAAAAATTGTGGCTTCAGATATTGACGGAGATGAAGGCATTGACTTAGTGGTTGTAAATTCCAATTCAGACAATGCCTCCGTGTTCCGAAGTACCCTGGGTGGGGATGAAGAAGCCCCGACGGTTAGCTCCATTGCTGTAAGTGGAAGCCCGGTTGCATCTGCTACCTCAGTCGATTTTGAAGTAATCTTTAGTGAAAGCGTAACCGGAGTAGATATCTCTGATTTTAGTGTGGACGGCTCCGGGGTTACGGGTACCATCAGCGCCATAAGCGGAAGTGGAGATACTTACACGGTAACCGTGAGTTCGGTCTCGGGAATAGGAACCCTGAGCATAGATTTGAACAGTTCCGGAACCAGCATTGAAGACGACGCATCCAATGCCATTGAAACTGGTTACACTGACGGAGCAACCCATACGGTAGATACGGAATCTCCTGAAGTTACCAGCATTACAGTGAGTGGAAGTCCAACTGAAACTGATGTCTCCATAGATTTTGATGTCATTTTTAATGAATCGGTTACTGGGGTTGACATCAGTGACTTTTCTTTGGATGTGAGCGGAGTTACGGCTACCATCAGCGCCATAAGTGGGAGTGGTACATCATATACGGTTACGATTAATACCGTAAGAGGCGATGGCACCCTCAGCATAGATTTAAATAATAGTGGAACCGGCATTGAAGACGGAGACACCAACGCCATCACTGATGGGTTTACCGATGGAGGTACACATACGGTCAATACCCTACCAACGGCATCATCGGTTTCATTTTCAGGGACCTTAGAAGAAGGAGAAACCTTAACAGGTTCGTACACCTATTCCGGCGGATACGCCGAAAGCGGTACAACCTACCAGTGGTACCGCTCAGATGATGGTGCAGGAACCAATAAAGCGGCTATTTCGGGGGCTACAGCAAGTACCTATGTAGTAACTTCAGCCGATTACGGAAAATATCTCAGCTTTGAAGTAACACCCAGTGATGGTACCGATACCGGTACGGCAGTAGAAAGTACTATTCAGGGTGCGGTTTTTAATCCATTTGCGGATTCACCCACCCTCAGTTCGGGTTACAAAGAAAGTGATATGAGTTTACAGCTTGGCTTTTCGGCACCGGTGCAAACCAATGGGGGCAATCCCGGAGATTTTACAGTAACCGATGCCCATGGAACTACTTTCGCAGTAAGCGCCCAAAGCGATGGGGTGGCCGGGGATTATTATATAAGCCTAACGACTGCAGACTTGAGCGCTGCTGTTTGGCCACTTACAGTAACCTATGCTAATAATAATGGAGAAATATCTGACTTGTCGGGCGCCCAGGCGCTTTCCCATACCACCGGGGTTAGCATTTCCAATGCAAGTGCAGGCTTTGACGTTTCCGAAGCGGTTTACAAGCAACGGTTCTCGGTATCCTCGCAAGATGACAACCCACATGGAATTACCTTCAACCCAAGTGGGAGCAAAATGTTTGTGTTAGGTTATACTGGAGGGGATGTCAATGAGTACAGCTTGAGTACGGGTTTTGATGTATCTACGGCCAATTATGAACAAAAATTTGATATACGTCTTAATCTTTATAATCCAAATAGTATTGTTTTTAATGACGATGGGTTAAAAATGTTTGTATATGCATTTTATTTTGATGGTCTTGATGGTTCACATGCTATAGTGGAATATAATTTGAGTACTAGTTTTGATGTATCGACCGCCAATTACGATCAAATGTATATGATCTCTTCAGAGGGTGAAGGAATTTCTTTTAACTCAAGCGGTACTAAGATGTTTATTGCCGATCCACGTGAAGATGCCGTGTCAGAATATAGCCTAAGTACAGCCTATGATATATCTACGGCGAGTTATGTGCGAGAATTTTCCGTAGCCGGGCAGGAAACTAGCCCCACGGGGGTGACCTTCAATGGCGATGGCACGAAGATGTATATTTCGGGAAGTACAGGCGATGACGTGAATGAATACCACTTGAGTACGGGCTTTAATGTATCTACGGCGAGTTTTGTGCAGTCCTTCTCGGTTTCGAGTGAGGAGTCATCAATAGAAGGGGTAACCTTCAGCCCCGATGGAGCAAAGATGTTTATTGTGGGCTCGGGCGGAGATGAGGTGAACGAGTATCACTTGGAAGATACCACCGCTCCCACGCTATCGAGTGCGGTATTTACCAGCGCCACCCAACTCAATGTAACCTTTAGCGAGGCAGTGGCAGCCTACGGGAACAATCCGGGAGATTTTACTCTTACTGATGGTGCATCCACTACCTTTGCTGTAACGGGCATCGCCGATGCTACGCCGGGGGATAGTGAACTTGAACTGACCGTGGCGAACGTAAGTGCGGCTTCTGGAACCCTCACCCTCACCTACACCAACAACAATGGCGAGGTAACCGATTACAACAATAACGCCCTTGCAAGTGATGGAACGGGGTTGAACTTGGGATCTATTAAATTGCCCACTTTGCTTTCCGCAAGTGTGGATTCCCCAACACAAATTACCGTTACTTTCGATGAGGTAGTGGAAACCAACGGGGGCAATCCAACCGATTTTATAGTCACGGACAGTGAGGGAACGGTATTTACTGTTAGTGCTCAATCAGATGGTACTGTGGGAGATGCCAAGATCGTATTGAGCGTAGCTGACCTAAATGCTTGGGTTGGGTCACTTACCCTATCGTATGAAAATAATAACAATGAAGTTAGTAACAGTATGGGTTTTTATGTAGCTACTGATTTGAATGGTATTTCAGTGGAGCTTCCTCCCACTCTCAGTTCGGGTTACAAAGAAAGTGATACGAGCTTGCAACTTGGCTTTTCGGCACCGGTGCAAACCAATGGGGGCAATCCCGGAGATTTTACAGTAACCGATGCCCATGGAACTACTTTCGCAGTAAGCGCCCAAAGCGATGGGGTGGCCGGGGATTATTATATAAGCCTAACGACTGCAGACTTGAGCGCTGCTGTTTGGCCACTTACAGTAACCTATGCTAATAATAATGGAGAAATATCTGACTTGTCGGGCGCCCAGGCGCTTTCCCATACCACCGGGGTTAGCATTTCCAATGCAAGTGCAGGCTTTGACGTTTCCGAAGCGGTTTACAAGCAACGGTTCTCGGTATCCTCGCAAGATGACAACCCACATGGAATTACCTTCAACCCAAGTGGGAGCAAAATGTTTGTGTTAGGTTATACTGGAAGGGATGTCAATGAGTACAGCTTGAGTACGGGTTTTGATGTATCTACGGCCAATTATGAACAAAAATTTGATATAGGTCTTAATCTTTATAATTCAAGTAGTATTGTTTTTAATGACGATGGGTTAAAAATGTTTGTACATGCATTTTATTTTGATGGTCTTGATGGTTCACATGCTATAGTGGAATATAATTTGAGTACTAGTTTTGATGTATCGACCGCCAATTACGATCAAATGTATATGATCTCTTCAGAGGGTGAAGGAATTTCTTTTAACTCAAGCGGTACTAAGATGTTTATTGCCGATCCACGTGAAGATGCCGTGTCAGAATATAGCCTAAGTACAGCCTATGATATATCTACGGCGAGTTATGTGCGAGAATTTTCCGTAGCCGGGCAGGAAACTAGCCCCACGGGGGTGACCTTCAATGGCGATGGCACGAAGATGTATATTTCGGGAAGTACAGGCGATGACGTGAATGAATACCACTTGAGTACGGGCTTTAATGTATCTACGGCGAGTTTTGTGCAGTCCTTCTCGGTTTCGAGTGAGGAGTCATCAATAGAAGGGGTAACCTTCAGCCCCGATGGAGCAAAGATGTTTATTGTGGGCTCGGGCGGAGATGAGGTGAACGAGTATCACTTGGAAGATACCACCGCTCCCACGCTATCGAGTGCGGTATTTACCAGCGCCACCCAACTCAATGTAACCTTTAGCGAGGCAGTGGCAGCCTACGGGAACAATCCGGGAGATTTTACTCTTACTGATGGTGCATCCACTACCTTTGCTGTAACGGGCATCGCCGATGCTACGCCGGGGGATAGTGAACTTGAGCTAACTGTTGCAGATGTAAACACAGCTTCAGGAACCCTCACCCTCACCTACACCAACAACAATGGCGAGGTAACCGATTACAACAATAACGCCCTTACAAGTGATGGGACGGGGGTAACAACAGAGTTTGCACAACCTATTGCCGAGAATGTTTCACTTGCCGGAACGATGAAATTTTGGGAGCCTATAGCAGGTTCATACTCCTACAGCGGGTGGTCTGATGAAAGCGGAAGCACCTACCAATGGTACCGCTCTGAGGATAGTGAGGGCACGGGTAAAACTCTGATTTCGGGAGCAACGGATTCAACTTATACACCTCAAGTGGAAGATATTGGTAAATACTTGAGTATGGAGGTAACCCCAAGCGACGGCACCGAAACCGGCGACGCCGTAGAGAGCTCGTTATTCGGTCCGGTCGAAAATATGCGCGTGGATACCCTAACAATAACCGGCAACGAGGGCTGGCGCATGATGAGTTCTCCGGGAGATGGCGCTTCCTTCGATTCGTTGCTATCTGGTATTTGGACCCAAGGCTTTACGGGTGCGAACACCACCAACGGCTCGCCAAACGTATTGCTATGGGATGAAACCACCCGGAGCTGGAGCGCCCCAAATGATGCAGCAGATGTTCCTGCACCCGGTGTTGGTTTCCTTGTATATGTTTTTGATGACGACGATTACAACGGTGAAGGTGATGGCTTTCCCAAAGTGTTGGACACCAATCATTATCAAAACTTAGGCGAAACAACTCCCAGTCTTTCTTTTACCAATACCGATAGTCTTGCCGGAGATGGCTGGAACTTAGTAGGAAATCCGTACGCCACACCATTGGATTGGGACGCTGGCAATGGCTGGACCCGAACCAATGTAGACAACACCGTGTATGTATGGAGCGATTCTGCCAACAGCGGAACCGGAGCTTACCTTACGTGGAATAATCTAACCGGAACTTTAAGCGATGGAATTATTTCACCATGGCAAGGTTTTTGGGTGAAAGCAAATGCGGCCGCCCCGGTAATCACCTTTACCGATTCGGTACGTAGCACAACAGATGCGGTATACTTGAAGCAAGCCCCGGCCTCTGAACTTCGCCTTACTTTAGCAGGCAATGGTAAATCCAATCAAGCAATCATTATGTTCGGTGATGGAGCATCGCTGGCAAAAGATCCGTTAGACGCTTACAAATTGGTTCCCCTAAAAGCCGGATTCTTATCGGTAGGAACCTCGCTGAAAAAGCAGTCTGCGGTGATGGATATCCAAGCGTTGCCGGCGGTGGTAGAAGAAAACATCGAGCTGGGCGTGAGCATAGATGGGAACGATTTGAATGGGGAGTTCACATTGAGCTGGGCATCGCCTTTATTACCCGAAGGCTGGAATGTATATCTGATGGATCGCAAGCGCGAGCAAATAACAGATATGAAAAGCGAAGATGCGTACACCTTTAGTCTGGACGGTCCGGTGTACAAACAAGGAGAGGAAATCAATGCAATGGCGCTGCTACCTCGACCTAAACTTCTGCAAGCTGAGCCCGAACAAAGGTTTACCTTAGTGGTAACCAATGGGCAGGTGTTAACAAATGAATGGTTCCGTGACTTTCCAACGGAAGTAGAATTAAATCAGAATTATCCTAATCCTTTCAATCCAAGCACTACGATTCAATTTGGGTTACCAGAGCAGTCTGCTGTTTCTTTGGAAGTGTTTGATATTCTGGGTCGGAAAGTAGTCACACTATTGAACCAAGAAACCCGAACTGCTGGGAGGCATTCCATTCGTTTCGACGGACGGGCATTAGCATCAGGGGTGTATTTATATCGTCTTCGGGTAGGCAAATCGGTTATTATCAAAAAACTTACACTTATCAAATAGTTTATAATTCAGTTTTTAGTGTTGACTTAATCTTCACTAAAAACTCAGCACTAAAAACTCAAAACTTATACTAATATGAAATTCACAATCCAACTTATACTTAGCGTTTTTTTAGTTCTAATTATGATAACTCTTGTTCAGGCACAACCCGGATTACCTGGAGATCCTGCTCAAGCTCCCATTGATGGCGGGCTTGGATTATTAGCCGCAGCAGGTGGGGCTTATGCCCTAAAGAAGCTAAGAAAATCAAGCATACTAGAAGAAAAATAACTTAGCTGTTTCTTAATCCCTATCTGCTTTAAAAAATGTAAACCTCATTCAATTAATGATGAAAAACTTAGTCCGATTTGTACTAACAATGATTGCTCTTTTAAATACTCCATCTGTTATCGCTCAGGGGTTACCAGATTCTATGTTTGTATCTATTCCAGGAGGAATATTTACAATGGGTGAACCGGAATCTGAGTATTTAGGACCTCCAAACACATATGATGCTAATCAACATCAAGTAACATTAAATGCTTTTAAAATTAGCACTACAGAAATAACCAATCAGCAATATGTGGCATTTTTAA
Source organism: Balneola sp. (assembly GCA_965216175.1). GTDB lineage: Bacteria > Bacteroidota > Rhodothermia > Balneolales > Balneolaceae > Balneola. The sequence continues at coordinate 2,231,280 of OZ244140.1, read as the reverse complement.
ATGGTGCTTATTCGGATGGATTGATAACTGTGGAAACATCAACAGAACCTGGTCCTGATAAAGGATTTTTACTGGTTATGGGATCAGCTACGGCTCCGAATAGCTACAAAAATAAAGCGATTCTTAATTTGAGCGGAACAAGGGTGATGAAAGATCATGATAATGAAGATGGGGACGATGATCCGTTTACTGGAGTGATTGAGCCTGAAAATCCTTTGAATATCGTCTATATCGGGTTTGATGAGAGTAAAGCTGATGGAGAAAAGTTTTATGTAAAGGATCCAAGAGATGCTGCTCATTTCGATTGGCAAAATCTAACCGATTATTACAACTATACATCAACCACTCGCGAACTTGATACTTCAGAGTTGTTAAATGATTACGATGCATGGTCACAATTACAGGACTACCCAAATAATCTTCCAACATTGACCGATGTAATGACCTGGCCGGCTACCTTTATTAGATGGTATGGTGCTAAAGCTTTTGCGCTATATTATTCAGTAGATATACCTACCGAAGCGCAATGGGAATATGTGGCTAGAGGCGGAGAGGATTTTACATACGCAACAGCGGATGGTGAAGTAAATGAAGATGGGACAAGTGCCAATTGGAATTTTGCACATGATGAACCGGCACTTCATCATGTATATGATGTAAAATTGAATGATCCCAATCCATATGGTGTATATAACATGGCTGGGAATGTATGGGAATGGTGCGAAGATTGGTATTCTGCCGATTTTTATAATGGGGATGCCGAGAATCCGGTTAATGTTGATCCTTCATCCAACAAAAAAATACGAAGAGGTGGTTCGTGGAACTATCATAAAACCACATTGAAATCAGCTGCTCGCTTTTATGACGAACAATTTAAGGGCAACGATCATTTTGGTTTTCGAGTAGTTGATAATTCCGAAAATACGAGTGTTTCAAACGAAGAAACTGATTTAACCTATAAAATTTGGCTTGGAGATAATTACCCGAATCCATTTAATCCGAGCACTACCATCACTTTTACTATTTCTAAACAAGCAAGAGTCCGGTTAGAAGTGTTTGATCTACTTGGAAGAAAAGTTTCAGAACTTCTTAATGAGTCAAAAGTGATGGGAAGATATTCCATTAACTTCGACGCGTCTGATTTTTCAAGTGGTTTATACATTTACCGCTTACAGGTAGGAGGTAAAGTTCTTACAAAAAAAATGATGCTTATTAAGTAGTTTCAAATTCCAGAACAACAGTTGATATTCAAAACTCATATTTTTTGTTATCGACAGATGAAACGAGAATTATGAATCTAATCCAGGAAATAACTTGAATGAGATCTTTTTTTAAAACTAGTTTTTTTGTATTGCTTCGAGTCAGATTAAACTCAATCTTAAGTGCTGATAATTAAAGCACTCAATTCATGAAAAAACTACTCCTTCTTTTAATAATCCCTGTATTAGCTTGTTCTCAAAAGCAGGCTGCAAAATTAGATACAAATCAACTTATCGAAGACCTTCGATTTATTTCTTCAGATGCAACAGAGGGCAGAAGAACAGGAACGGAAGGAAATAAAATTGCCAGGGAATACCTTGTAACTCGCTTTCAGGAAGTAGGAGCTCAGCCTTTTCGGGATTCATTTACTCATGAATTTACTTTTGAAAACCGACGAACAGAAGAGCAAGTAAAGGGGATAAACGTTATTGCTCAGATAGATGGAAAGTCAGATTCTATGATCGTAATTACCGCTCATTATGATCATTTAGGAATAAGAGATTCTTTGATCTTTAACGGAGCGGACGATGACGCTTCCGGTACGGCTGCATTACTAGCATTAGCTGATTACTTTGCAAAAGACCAACCAAATCACACATTGATCTTTGCCGCTTTCGATGCCGAAGAAATGGGACTTCAAGGCGCTCGTGCTTTTGTGGAAGATTCTGTTCTTTTGAGTAAAGTAAAACTCAATATAAATATGGATATGATTAGCAATAACGACAGCAGCGAGATTTACGCCGCCGGAACTTACCATTATCCGGCTACTAAACCTGTACTTGAGTCTATTAATACGGGGGATTTGCAATTACTTTTTGGTCACGATACCCCAGATCTGGGCTACAATGACTGGACTAATTCTTCCGATCACGGACCCTTTCATGCTAAGGGAGTTCCTTTCGTATATTTTGGTGTAGAAGACCATGAAAACTATCACAAAGCAAGCGATGAGTTTGAAACAATTCCTCAGGAATTTTATAAAGCTTCTGTTCAATTAATTTTAAATGCTATTCTGGCGTTTGATAAGCAGTAATTTAAGAACGCTGATAGTGCTGATGGAGCCGATACTCACTGATTATTGTATAAAGTAAATAATATTAAATCAGCCTAGTCTGTACGATCTGCGTTATCCGTGTTCTCATCTTTTGAAAGCTGATGGAGCTGATTTAGAATTTGGAACCAGAAAGTTAGGCTAAAGTCATTCCATGTTTATGTTGGTGCCAGAATCTTATCCATAAGCTGGCATGGGATTTATCCCTGTGATTGTTTTAAAGAAGGCATTTATTCTGATCTCCTCAGTTCAGCATATCTCACCAAACCCCTATCAGCCTCATTCAAATTGTCAATGAATTTGATGAATAAGAAATGATTATTTTGATTCCAACAAATTCAACATCACTTCAGAAAAGTTTTTGAAAAGCCTCAAACCTTACATCAAATTAATAAAAGAGAATAAAGATTTCCGCTTGCTATGGTTGAGTCAATCGGTGTCGAATTTCGGAGATTGGTTCGGTTTGCTGGCTCTTTATGCTCTGATAGGTAAATATTCGGATTCAGAATTACTGCTGGGATTTATCATAGTTGTAAAGATGTTGAGTTTGGCGCTTTTTTCTCCATTTGCGGGATACTTGGCAGATAGGTTTAATCGTAGAAAGTTGATGATCTTTTGTGATTTTGCAAGAGCAGCTGCATTGCTTGGGATTTTATTAGTAAGGTCTCCGGAAACACTTTGGATAGCCTTTGCACTTACTTCTCTTCAAATGATGCTTTCGGCACTTTTCGAGCCCGCTAAAACATCTTCCATTCCGAATGTGACCACTCCTGAACAATTGGTGGACGCGAATGTAATTTCAACAGCAACCTGGAGTATTATATTTACTTCAGGAATGGCCATAGGGGGCTTTGCTACAGAATGGTTGGGAACCGATTTAGTATTCATTTTGGATGCATTCAGCTACCTTATTTCAGCCTGGTTTGTGTATAAAGCTGTTATCCCTCAGGTGGAACAATCAGCGGCAGAAAAGATCAGAACAAAAAATCCATTTGTTGGAATAAAAGAAGGTGCACAATATCTCATCTCTAATAAACACATTCTGCGTCCCAGTATAGCAAAGGGAACATCCACAATGTTTTTGGGTGGATTGGTGTATTTGCTCATCATTGTAAGTGAAGATGTTCTGAAAATGGGGAGTATCGGACTTGGTTTATTGTATGCGGCCCGGGGAATTGGAACTGGCGTTGGACCAATTATAGGACGCAGGTTATTTCAATCTCAAAAAGACTGGGTGATGGTAATGGGTTTTAGCATTTTAATAACCGGATTAATGTACCTTGTAGTAGGGTGGAGCTCCGGAATTCTAGTTATGATCCTGTTTGTTTTTCTTGCTCATTCAGCTTCAGGAGCAAATTGGGTTATGAGTACAATTCTACTCCAACAAAGAACGACAGACACTTTTCGCGGAAGGATATTCAGTACGGAATGGCTTTTATTTACTGTCGCTAATTCCTTTTCTGTTGTTGTTGCAGCAGCATGTCTTGAATTGGAGTTGATTTCGGTAAAACCACTGATCATGATCTATGGTGGAATAATGATACTAGCTGGTATTATTTGGACAATGACAGTTTCAAAAAATGAAAAAGTCTACCAATCTAATTTTGTGAATGCTGAGTAGGTAATTTCAAATTTCTACATGTTTTACCAAGAGTTGTTTTTAGTAAAATAGAAATTTGTAATTGAATTAGTGTATTACTATACTAGTACAGTAATTATAACTAACTCAAAGATTATGGTTTCTATACAAAATCTTACCTTCGCTTATAAAAAAGAAAAACAACTGCTTTCGGATGTGAATCTGGAATTAAAAAAAGGAAAAGTATATGGTTTGCTGGGATTGAATGGGGTTGGAAAAACAACGCTATTGAATTTGATTACAGGTATGTTATTTCCCAAATCAGGGGAAAGTCTTTTATATGGAGAAAATACAAGATTTCGAAATCCGGATGTTTTGAGTAATCTTTTTATAGTGCCGGAGCAGTTTGAATTTCCCAAAATAACAGGGCATAAGTATGTAGATATTCATGCCTCATTTTATCCTGGTTTTAATAAAGAGTTGATGCAGCGAGTTATTTCCGAATTTACAATTGATCCTTCTAAAAAACTCCCGGAACTCTCTTTTGGTCAACGCAAGAAGTTTCTGATTGCATTTGCGATTGCAACACAAACAGAACTGCTCATTTTTGATGAACCGACCAATGGGCTTGATATTCCATCCAAGAGCCAGTTTCGAAAAATTATTGCAACATTAGATGTAGAATCAAGATGTATTCTTATTTCAACTCATCAGGTTCGGGATCTGGGTTCAATGATAGATCATATTTTAGTTCTGAAAGATGGAAGCATTGTATTTAATCATGATTTGGAATCAATATCAGATCGCTTATCCATGCAAAAGATAGAAGAGAATTCTTCTGCTGATTACCTATATGGGGAAGAAATGCTTGGTGGCATTCATGCAATTATTCCTTCTTCTAAAAAGGAAACAGGGAAGATGGATTTAGAACTCTTATTTAATGGAATCATCCAAAAAACGGAAGAAATCAATCAAGAATTTAACGGAGTAGTGCAATGAATTCTAGACAAATGAATAGTAGTTTTTCTTTTGAAAGGGTTATTTTGCTTTGTAAGCGGTATTTGGCAATCAAACAGAATATGATTTTGATTGGTGTGAGCGCGATGATGGGCCTTTTAGTGCTTACTTATGTTGGTATGATATATTTTGATCCAGTAAATTTACAATTAACCGGTTCAATTAATGTAATGACCTTTGCTTTTATAATTTTCAAGTACAGTGGGTATGGTTTAGCAAGCACCATGTTTTATGAATTGAATAGTAAAGGTTCAGCACCTCAATTTTTTACGTTACCTTCTAATGCATTCGAAAAATTAGTTTCAGCATGGTTGGTATCTTATGTGTCTTACACAATTGTTGGATTTTGTGCACTGTACTCATTTTCGTTAATAGTGGGTAAAGATCCCGCACTATTCTTTAGCAAGCAGACACTTAATGAATTGATAATCTATTCTATTGGCCATTCTGTCTATTTTTTTGGAGCTATATATTTTAAAGCCAATAATTTTCTGGCTACTCTGGTTTCTTTAATCAGTCTTTCCGCAATTTTTATGCTTTCGGGATATTTAATAGATACTTTTGTACCGGGTATTGATCATTCGATGCGCAAATTTGTTTCACTATTTGACAATCCTTTTTTTAATAGTAGCTTTGGAAATCTGCTACTGATAGTGGGTCTTTCTGGTTTCTTTATATGGATGAGCTTAGTGCGTCTCAAAAACAGGCAAATAGCATAATGGAATTCTCAGAAAACAAACCTATCTACAAGCAGATTGTGGAACACTTTTATTCCAATATTCTTACTGAGAAATGGAAAGAAGAGGAAAGAGTACCATCTGTAAGAGAAATAGCCGTTCTGATTGAAGTAAATCCGAATACTGCTATGAGAGCTTTCCATGAGCTTCAGGAAAATGATATTCTATACAACAAAAGAGGTGTAGGGTATTTTGTCTCAAAAAATGCTCTTAAAAAAGTAAAGGAAATTAAAAGGCAAGAATTTCTGGATATTAAACTTCCAAACCTTTTTAAGGATATGAAACAACTTGATATCTCATTTGAAGAACTAAGAGATTTACATTCTTCTTTAAAAAAGTAAAGACGCAAAATTTTGCGTCTTTACCGTTTCGTGATGTCAGTATAAACTGATTAATCTTCGTCTTTTGGTAAATTAAATTCCACATTGGTTCGATAATCACCAAGCAAGTGCTCAGCAAAATAATACCAAGTCATTCTATCGAAGTAGGGTTGCATTGGCCCGAAACCATGTCTTCTTCCGGGTAGCATCATCATATCAAAACGCTTGCCTTCTTTAATAAGAGCATCCACCAATCTGGTTGTGTTGGCAGGATGAACATTGTTATCCATGTCACCATGTACGAGAAGCAGTTTTCCTTTAAGATTTTTAGCCAGTTCGATATTGGTTTCCACAGGAGCATCAAAAGTAATAACTTCTTCTTTAGTTTTAGTGCTGTCGTCGTTCATTTTGGTAACGGTTTTCCTTTTCTCTTTTACACCGTTATGAACTTCTCCCCACCAAATATTATAAATGTTATTATCATGGTTTCCGGCTGATGAAACCGCAACATCATAAAAATCAGGATAAGTAAGCAGAAGTGCGGTACTCATAAATCCACCACCTGAGTGGCCATACGTTCCAACTTTACTTGCATCAATAAATGAATGTTTACCGGCTAATTGTTCAATTCCGTATTTATTATCTGCTAAAGGATAATCTCTCATATCGCCATATCCGTAATTATGATAATATTTAGAGCGAATTGGACTTCCGCCACGATTACCCATCGCTACAACAACAAATCCGACTTGTGCTAAAGTAGAAGTTCGGGCTCTGGAGCCACCAATGGTAAAGTTTGCAGGGAATGGTTCAGTTTGTGGCCCGGGATACACGTAAGAAATCACAGGATATTTTTTGGTAGAATCGAAATCGAATGGCTTCCACATTACACCGTAAATATCGGTAGCACCGTCAGCTGCTTTAACTTTGAAAGATTCAGGTGCTTTCCAGCCTTGTTCAACCATTTGCGAGATATTTGCTTCTTCAAGTGAAGCAATAACTTTTCCTGAACCGTCTCTTAGTACAGATTTCGTAGGTAAATCTACTCTTGAGTAATTATCTACAAAGTAATTTCCTTTATCTGATGCACTAATAGAGTGAGTAGCATTTTCAGGTGATAAATGAGTGAATCCTGATCCATCAAATTTTACACTATAAAGATTGGAATAGTAGGGGTTTTGGCCTTTTTCTCTTCCATAACCTTCAAAAAATAAACGGGATTGGGTAGTATCAATTTTAATAACATTTCCAACTACCCAAGGACCGGAAGTAATTTTGTTTTTAAGATTTCCATTGCTGTCATAGCGGTAAAGCTGTCCCCATCCGGTGCGTTCACTCCACCAAATAAATTCTTTTCCTTCTTCAATAATAGAAAGATTTGCATAGCGTGTGTTGAAGTAGGGCTTACTTTCTTCAGAGAACAAAACCTGAACTTCTCCGGTTGTAGTATTAGCTTTTAGTACATCAATTTTGCTCCAGGTTCTGTCACGGCGAAGTATGTATAAATAGTCAGATTTATACGTTTCAAAAATACCACCTTGGTTGAAATAAGCTCCGCCCAAAGACTGATCTTCCCATTTATCGGTATCCAGAGTGACACTTTCGTTGGTAGAAGGATCAAAAACTTTGATTTCATCAACATAAACGTCTTCCTCTCCCGGCATAGAATATTTATATGTTTCCAGTTCAGGACGTTTTTTAAGTGAATTTATTACCCAAAGGTCATCTACTTTTCGTTTATCCTGACGTTTGACCCAGAATTTCTTTCCATCTTCGAACCAGCTTATCCTAGGTCGTTGTTTTTCTGTAGTTGAAGTATCACCATCACTCCATTGATAACTGAACCAGCGTTCGCCGTCTTCAGTAAGTTGGGTAGCAGTACTATCGTTATCGTCCTTTCCCATAATGAACAAGTTATGGTGTTTTGCAAAAACCACATGGGAACTATCAGGAGAATAAACTTTCCAATTATCTCTGTCGGCTTTTTCCAAAGAATCGCCTTTTATTAATCGATTCCCGTTTAGATTGTATGTAAACTCTATACTGTCTACATGAAAGGTGAAAAGCTCTTTATCTGTATCGTAATTAAATCCTTTTAGATCCAGATCTTTGGAATTAAAAGTTCTGCTAAAGCTTTCCGAAAGCTGAGCGGCCATCTCTTCCTGATCGAAAAGAAGACGCTTATTTCCTCTCTCGGCATTTACGTAATACCAATTTTTACCATCAGGGTTTTCATAAGTGTACCAAAAATTATTGGTGTCTTCGATCCATCGGGGAAAAACCGAAGTGCTACCCACCATTTTTTGCATGTTCTCTGTAGTGAAACGCTCTGCAAGATCGAAATTACCCTTTTGGGCAAAGGATGTGCTATTTACTGAAAAACTGATAAACAGCAAAAAGAGGGAAAGTTTAGTTAATCTATTCATTATGCTCCGTAGTTATTAAGTGGAGATAATAAACGGGTTCTATTTGTAAAAGGGGTTTAAAAGTTTTCGGTTGTTGAATTCGGTATAAGCACTAAACATTCAACCCTTCTTAAAAAAAGAATTGGTGTTTATAGTTCTTGAGATTCATCATAAAACCAATCGAAACTCCTTCCTTTCATATAATTCAAATTGGTATTTAGGGAATCCAATGGGTTTGTTAGCTCATTAAAACCGAACCTTATTAAATAGAGAATATCACTTTCTTTAATTCTGTTATAGGCGATAAAATTAGTTCCATTTTTGCTCCATTGTGGAGTTCCAGAAAAGAACCCCTCAGTAACTATACTATCTAATTCATTTGTTACTAAGTTTTTCATAAAAACTCGATCTTTATTTGATTCTGTAAAAGCTATTAAATTAGTAATAGGATGTCCATTAGGTCGGTTTACCTTTCCATTGGTAGTAACCTGTTTTGCCGAATTTTTTGTGATATTTGAGACATAGATATTATTAAAAAGTCTCGTAGAAGTATTTATAAAATCTCTGTTAGTAAGAAAACTTACTTCATTAATTTTATTCCAGTCAGGGAATCGATCAATAGCGGGATTATCAGTAATTTGAAAAACAGAATCTTTTTCCAAGTCAAAGACAAAAATCTCATGATTATTTCCACCACTACTACAGTTTAAACATTGAGAATAAGCGATTTTTGTCCCATCAGGACTCCATTTTGGATATTGTCCTGGATAGGCAAGTTCTTGGTGTTCGGGGAATACTTTCATAGGGTGTGGGTCACTACCATCGGCATTCATAATGTAAATGGCATTTCCGGCAGTGGTTCCTTTCTTAGAAGATGTGAATACAATCTTGCTTCCATCGGGGCTCCATGAAGGTTGCAAAGCTTCGAATTCCCCAAAGTGAGTTAGTTGTTTAAGCCCGGTTCCGCTGGGTTTCATTACATAAATCTGATAAGTGCCATTTTCTGCACTGGGCATGGAAAACACAATTTTGCCAGGAATAGGAGAAGAAACTTCGGGTTCATCATCAGCATTAAAAAGACTACATCCATTCAATGTTAAAAGTAAAAGTGATATAAGCACTAAGCTTTTTTTCATGTATAACTAAAACTCTTTTTTAGATTATTACTTTAATTAAGATACATTGAGAAGATAGCGCAATAAGATAAATAAAATTTAATACTTAAGATATTTATTACTCGAATTTCTTTCTTTCACTGTCATAATCTTCATCAGTAATTAAACCTTGTTGCCAAAGTCCGGTGAGATAATCCAGTTTATCCAATGTTCCTGGATCATGAGTCGGTTCTCTTGCCGTAACTTTCTCAGAAGCTTTTAATTGCTCTTTTTGATAAGCAATTGCCGTATCAATTTTATCCAAGAATACTTTTGGCTCTTCAATTCCGGTAAGTACAAGTGTGCTAACATTAGCCTGAAGATGTATATCTCCAATATTGAATAAAGACTGCAGTTTCGATTGTTCAACAGAAGTAGAAAGTATATCAACCAAATAAAGCTTCTGCTTTTCGGAATCCTGTATTACAGCGATAGAAGTATTGGAGATCTCGAAGCAAAGGCTTTTTCTATTCTTATTTGTTAACCAAAGAATTATGATTCCCACTAAAACAGGAAGAAGAAGAAACCCAAAAAAGTATCCCCAGAAATAATTTTTCCAAGAAGGAGTAAGCGTTAATATTTTTTTAGATTCGGACATTGACTGATTTTTTACCTGAAAATAACAAAGAAGAATTGAATATCGAACCGTGAACATTCAATCTCCAATTGTTATTTTAACGATGCTCATAAGCTAGCATGCCCTTTAGGGCTGCGGGGTACAGAATATTGATCAAGGAACAGAAGAACAACGAACATCCAACTCAGAACATTCGATTTCCAAATTGGCAAATTGAGAAGATTTTGTTCAAGGCTTCATTTCTTCAAGTATACCAGCGAGGACTTTAGTCCGCTGCAATACCAACAACCACGAAAGAACAAAGAACATCCAACTTCCAGTTATTCTCAATATAAGGTGTACTGATTGAATAAGATTATGAACATTAGCTATCATGCCTTAGGGCAGCGAGTATACTGAGCATCATTTTTATAATTAGTGATTTCGTGTTTTTTGGGCAGATAAAAGTCATTCGAAAACATTGGTAAAAACTGCTCATCAAAGTAATCATCTTCGTATATTTGAGCTTCAAAAAAAGTAAATCATCAAAAAGACATTCATCTTGAAGATTTGGAAATATATTGTAGCGATAGGAATGACCGGAGTTATCGCAGGAGGAATTCTAATCAGTATTCCAAAGATTCCCATTCTTGAGCAAACAGCACGAAATCTTTTCTTCCACGTTCCAATGTGGATGGCGATGTTCTCGATGTTCACTATCAGTTTTTATTACAGTATAAAATATTTGAGTACTCCGAACATCAGCTTTGATATTAAAGCCGAATCAGCAGCAAAAGTAGGAGTGGTATTTGGAATTTGTGGTTTGTTGACCGGTTCGTTGTGGGCGCGTTTTACATGGGGAACATGGTGGACATTTGCCGAACCTAAAATGAATCTGGCTGCATTGGCAGTGATGATCTATTACGCCTATTTCGTTTTACGTTCCGCTTTTGATGACGAACAAAAACGAGCCAAGCTCTCAGCGGTATATAATATTTTTGCAGTTACAACTATTCCATTTTTGCTGTATGTAGTTCCGCGCCAATTAGAAAGCCTGCATCCCGGTGCAGAAGGCAATCCTGCTTTTAGCGAAATAACAGCACCTGAATTACGCTATGTGCTGTATCCTGCGTTCATTGGTTTCATTGCTCTCGCATTCTGGATATACGACGTAGTTCACCGGTATAAAACGGTTCAATATCACACAGAAAATTCGTAGTTTTAAGAAATGAACATTCGCATACAAGATGCACCTCAGGCAACCGTTGATACACTCACTTCCACCTACGGAGATAAGTGGAGCGGAGCTGAACAAATAGATCAAACAAACGCATTCATACAATTCATGTATTCAAACGATCTCATTTTTGTAGTACTTGGAGTAACCTTAATAATTTGGTTCGTTCTCCTGTTTTTCCTGATAAAAGTGGACAAAAATGTTCGCACGCTTGAATCCAAAATAAATACCACTGACGATCATGAAGCCTAAATTAATAATCGGAATCGTAGCTATTATCGGATTTACATCTTTGCTGATGTACAATTTTGGCGAAAGCATCAGCACGTACACCAACTTTGAGAAAGCTTCCGAAATGAAAACTGCTCATGTTGCAGGAGTGCTGGACGATACACAGGAATACGGTTTCTCGATGGAAACAAAGATTTTTTCGTTCTATATGAAAGACGATCAGGGAAATAGTAAGCGTGTTGTTTATTCAAAGCCAAAGCCAAATAATTTTGAACAGGCAGACCGTCTTGTTGTAATCGGAGAGATGCGTGGCAATACTTTTTATGCTAACGAGATGTTGATGAAATGTCCTTCTAAATACAATGACGCCCCTGAATTTGAAAAAGCATCTCAAGGCTGATTATGATCGGAATTGTCGGTAAACTTTTAATTACTCTGGCATTTGTATCGGGGCTTGGTTCTCTTTTCTATTACTTCAAAAGTGCTTCTCAGGATAACGAACAAAAACTGAAGATCGGAAATTGGTTCTTTGGTTTTCAGGGATTATTCATGATTGCCGCTTCCGTAATTTTAGTATATCTGTTGTTCACTCATCAGTTTAAATACTACTACGTTTACAATTATACCAGTCTCGATCTTTCTGCAAAATATATCTGGTCAGCTTTTTATGGTGGACAAGAAGGTAGTTTCATGCTGTGGATCTTCTTTTCATGGCTATTTGGTTTGGGACTGATTCGCTGGACAAGAGCTCCATACAGAGCACCGGTGATGTTCTTTCTTACTCTAACTCAACTGTTTTTGGTTTCTATGATCGTTGGGTGGCAATTTGGAGATATGACAATCGGTGCGTCACCTTTCAGAACGTTTGCCGAAAATTTTCCGGATATTCCAATTGTTCAAAACAATCCTGATTTTGCTCCGCCTGATGGCAGTGGCTTAAACGATTTGCTTAAAAGTCCTTGGATGATGATTCATCCTCCTCTTTTATTCATTGGTTTTTCGATGATGACCATTCCGTATTGCTTTGCAATGGCGGCGCTATGGAAACGCAAGTATAATGATTGGGTTGGGCCGGCTTTGCCATGGACGTTAAGTGCCAACGTAGCTTTGTTGACGGCCATTTTTCTTGGAGGTTATTGGGCATATGTAACGCTTTCATTCGGAGGATTCTGGGCTTGGGATCCGGTTGAAAATGCTTCGTTAGTTCCTTGGCTAATTGGAACAGCCGGTATCCATACAATGATTATTCAACGAAAAAGTTCGGTTGCTCAAAAGTCATCTATCATTTTTGCGTTGCTTGCATATGTAGCGATAGTCTATGAAACCTTTTTAACCCGTTCGGGAATTTTAGCGGACTCTTCCGTTCATAGTTTTGTTGATCTTGGATTATACAATCAACTTCTGATCTTCATGGTTGTGATAACCGGACTTGGTTTGGGAATGTTCATCTGGAGATACAAAGAACTTCCATCCCAAGAGAAAGAATCACAGATCCTAACCCGGGAGTTCATGACTTTTACGGGAGCAATTCTACTTTTTATTTTAGGGATGGTTATCATTTTAGGAACCAGTTCTCCAATTATCGGATTGCTCTTCAACGAAAATCCTACTCCGCCTGAGATCAGTTTTTACAATCAATGGAGTATGCCGATTGCTATGATTATGGCGGTATTTACTGTATTTGGTCAATATCTGTTTTGGAAAAAGTATTCTTTGGAATCACTGTCTGCCGCGATGGTAAATCCTTTGTTAGTTACTTCGGCACTTACAATTGCTTCGGTATTCTTTGGCGAGATCAGAGACCCATATTACATTTTGTATATGTTTACAGCTTTTTTCGCTGTAGTAGGAAATTCCTTTGTAATTATTCAACTGTGCATCAAAAAACCAAAACTGATCGGTGGTTCCGTAACTCATGTTGGTTTTGGAATTCTTTTGATAGGAATTCTAGCTTCCTCAGCTTACAACAAACCGATGCTTGATCAACAGATAGCGGATTATAATGAAAGTGTAAAACAAGGTACTGTAAAAGACGAAATGGGTTTTACAATCACTGAACCCGTTCTTTTTTTACAATTGGATCTAAAAGAACCCAAGATCGTCAATAATAAATATGTAGTTACTTATGTCGGTTTTGATCTTTCAGACCAAAATCGCCCGGGGCAACAGACTTACAAATTGTTATTCGAGCCAATTGACGGTGGCGATCCGTTTTATATGTATCCGGAAGTGTATCCAATGCTTGCAACATCCACTCAGGATAATGTGCAATGGGCGGTAGATCCGGATGTTCGGTCGGGATTATTGAGTGATATATATTTATACGCAGCAGGCAGCTCATATATTAAGCAACGAAATGATATGATCGCTCGCCGGGCGAATGTCAATCCTGTAATTCCGGGAGATGGAGAAGTACCGGAATCTCAAACCATTAAATTTGAAAAAGGTGAAACGATAACTGTTGGTGGATTTGAAATGTCGTTCTTAGAATATGCAATGGAAGACACCACACAGCTACCACCAAATACAAATATCGGAGTTCGTGCTCAAATTCAGTTAACCCATTTAGCAAGCAGTCAGCAGTTTTTAATCGAGCCTTTATTTGCATTATATAATGATGAAGAAGGGAAGACTTTTGTGTTCGCTCCTCCTGTTAAATTACCGGGGCACGATCTTACATTCAGTTTTTCAAAAGTATATCCTGAAAGCGGAGAAATAGACCTGACTGTTGAAGGATTGGACGAAGAATATGAAAGTGAATGGATACTAGTAGTTGCAGAACAAAAGCCATTTATCTCCGTTGTGTGGCTGGGTACTTTTTTACTTATGATTGGATTTAGCGTTTCTATTTTCCGACATTGGGGAAGAGAAAGAAAAAAGAATATTGAATAACGAACAAAGAATATTGAACAGAAGAATTGATTTTTTAAACATGATTTTAAAAAGAAGCACCACTTCGTTATTCATTATTTTGTTTTCAATATTCGTTATTCAAAATGTATCTGCTCAACCTATCGATTTTGTAGAAGGAGAGAAAGGGAGTGAAATAGAAAACCTTCCAAGTCCGAGAAAAGCACTATTCCTCTCGTTTGTAGTTCCGGGGCTTGGACATCAATATGTAGACAACAACGACTGGACCAGAGGTAAAATACATTTAGGCTCTGAAATCGCATTGTTGGCCGGATATTTTGGACTAAATGCTCGTGCAAATCGTTTAGAGGGAAGTTTAGGCACTCTGGCAAGATCAAAAGCGGGTGTTTCACTTTCAAACAGAAGTCGTGAATTTGAACTTGCTGTAGCAAATTTTGATAATCTTGAAGAATACAATGATTTCCAACTCAGATCACGTCGTTGGCAAAATGTGCTCCCGGATACCCCCGAAAACCGTTGGAATTGGGAAACCGAAAACGACAGAATGGATTTCCAGAGTACTCGAGACCGAATTGCAAATTCAGAAAATCAATTACCAACCCTGCTAACATTGATGGTTGCAAATCGGCTATTTAGTGGGATCAATGCTTTTACAAAAGCCAGAAATATGTCTCAAAATATTCCTGAAGCAAGTTTTAGCTATCTTAACGATTTTGGGCAACCTGGCGTAACTGCTCATCTCAAATTTAGTTTCTGAACGAAGTGTTGTAACACATTTGTTTTTGTATTAGATAGCGAATTAGCTAATCTTAAGGACAATGAATTCAAACGGATCTTCCCATTTTTATACTGATTTAACAGAATACAGACAATCAATTTCTAAGTTGATGCAGAAAGAAGAGCTTTTTGCAGACATACCCTCAGATTGGCATGTTGTGTTAACAGATATCTTGGATTCTACTCAATCCATAGATTCAGGAAATCACGAGATTGTAAACCTGATAGCAACAGGAAGCATCATTGCAGTTTTAAACATTGCCCACGATGCCAAAATTTCTATTCCATTTTTTTTTGGAGGAGACGGAGCCACATTATTAGTGCCTTCAGAAATCTTAGAAGATTGTTTGAATGCACTGAGCGAACATCAACAAAACTGCTATGATAATTTCGATCTGTTTTTAAGAGTTGGAAATATGCCTGTCTCAGAAGTTTATGAAAAAGGATACCGATTGAAACTGGCAAAGGGAAGGATCAATAAAAACCTTTCCATACCTATCATTCTTGGTGGTGGTCTGCACTATGTTGAAAGAATTATTAAGGGAGAAAACGATTCATATAAATCTCCTAAAGTGCTCAAGAATATCCTCAATCTTGAAGGAATGGAATGCAGATGGGATAGAATTAAACCGCCTGAAGATCAACATGAGATTTTATGTTTATTAGTGAATTCGTGTAATCGGGATGATCAGGGACCTGTTTATAAAAAGATACTAGACAAAATAGAAGAAATTTATGGCTCTCATAAAAAGCGAAGTCCAATCAGTGTTGCAGGAATGAGCCTGAACTCAACTTTGGATCGAATCAATTCTGAAATGAAAATAAAACATGGTTCCAGAAATTTTAAATTTTTTTTGAAGAGAACTTTTTCAACAGCAGTTGGTAAATTTTATCTTCGTTTTAATAAAGAAGGACAAAAATATCTGAATACATTGGTAGACCTTACTGATACACTTGTACTAGACGGTCGCATAAATACGGTGATTTCCGGAGTTAGTAGCCAACATGATAAGCTCGAACAATTTTTAAGTAAGATGGAATCTAACGGAGATATTCAGTTCGGTACACATCGCAGTAAAGAGAGTATTATGTCTTGTTATGTACGGGATCGAAAAGACCAGCATATTCACTTTGTAGATGGCGGTGACGGTGGTTACACAAAAGCAGCCGGAGTTCTAAAAACGAAATTTAGTGACAACTAAGAAATTAACTTTAATAAATTAGTAGTGAGACTTGAGTATTGAGAAATGAGATTGACTCTCCATTACTCAATATTCATAGCTTAGTACATAATACTAATATTATGAAATACCCAATTACCATATTTATAGCTCTTATTTTTACAGTAAACGCATCCGCTCAAAAAGGAGCAAATCCGATTATAAAAAGCTATGGTACTATTTATGAAATCGCGGGAGCAGTTAATCCTGATTCAGAAATCGAATATAGAATTGTTGTAGACCTTAAAACACTGCAAAGAGATAAAGAGAGTATAAATCCTGGGTTGAACAATGTAGCAAGAATGATAAACCTTCATGGCCTTGGGGGAGTGAAAGCTGAAAATCTTAATGTAGCCGTAGCCATTCACGGAGGAGCGACAGATGTAATTTTAAACAACGAAGCATATCAAAAGAAATACGAATTAGATAATCCCAATCTGCAACTAATTGATGAGCTTAAAGAAGCAGGAGTAGAACTGTATGTTTGCGGGCAATCATTACTGGCAAGAAAATATCAGCATGAAGAAGTAAACAAGCAGATTAAGATCGGGCTTTCGATGTTAACCGTTGTTACCACATATATGCACAAAGGCTATCATCAAATGGTGTTTGATTAGAAGATTTAACTTTGTCATTTCTAGTTGAATCAGCCGTTAGGCTTATATCCGAAAAATCTAAAGATCTACTATTGCACGAATATCTCTAGATCTCTCTCCTCTTTCAGCAAATCGAAATTGTAGATGTTAAGGTAGTTCGTAGACGATAACTGACCGTACCTTCACATTACTTTCGTATTCGCTATCACATCCATCTCATTTATGGCTGTACTTTTGTGCCGACAAAAGTACCAAAAACTGTCGACAAGAATTATTGGCACGAACTTCATTACATCGACTCAATTATTCCAAAGGTCTTCAGTCACCTTTTGCAACATTCAAACCCGAGCCTGTGCGGAATAATTGCTCCTTACGGAGACGTAGATTCCATTGCGTTCTTTTCCCGCCAATAATTCTAAACGTCGATGTGGGTTGGTGGGTTTTTGAAACTCTGGGACTTATAAAACCTCAGGTACTTTATGAACAAAAGAAAAAGCCGTTTCTATCAACGAATTATCTGACATCTACAAGGATGACGTTACTTCGGCTTAGTAACTGAGCAATTAACATTTAAAAGAACTTTAAACAATCCCTGCTTTTTAATTCTGTTTCAGCTTCCTAAATTCTCGCATGTCCAAAACAAAAAAATCTCTTCTAACCACACTGCTAACTCTGTGTATTCTATACGTTGCAGTGTGTATTTATTTTTACAGCATTCAGAATTCTATTCTGTTCATCCCCCGACCTTTACCTGCGGATCATTCCTATAGCTATGATTTTAACTTCGAAGAACGCTTTTTTGAAACGACGGATAATGCTCGAATTCATGCCATCCACGCAAAAGTTGAAGATTCTGCGAAGGGGTTAGTGATCTATTTCCACGGAAATGCCGGAAATAACGATACTAGTCCGGCAAAGTTTAGTTTATTCATGAACGAAGGATATGATGTATTGTATCCTGATTATCGTGGTTTTGGAAAAAGTACCGGATCGCTTAAAAATGAAGATGATTTGGTTGGAGATATGAAACTTCTGTACTCCGAAATAATCAAAGAATATGATGAATCATCTATTTTTCTGTTGGGTTATTCCATGGGTTCGGGAATAGCGGCTCAGGTTGCGGCGGAAAATGATCCGAAGGGTTTAATGATCTGGACTCCGTATTACAGTATGGTGGATATGAAGAATGCTTCTTATCCCTTTTTACCTTCATTCCTGGTTAGATATCCATTACGGACAGATCTGGCGCTGCAAAAGATCGAAGAGCCGATAACGATTTTTTATGCTGCAAAAGATCAGGTGCTTCCGGTTGACAGAGCAATAAAACTTAATAAGTTCTTGGATGGAAACGATCAACATTTTATGTTGAAAGGGCAGGGACATAACGGTGTGTTCTTTAATGAAGAAGTACGTAAAAGAGTACCCGAAATTTTAAATAGAATGTAGTCTGTATGTCAGCACTTAATATTCCTGAATCAAATTTAAAGAGGGTTGTTGTAATCGGGGGTGGTTTTGGTGGATTAAAAATTCTGAACCAAATTTCTTCGAAGTATTACCAAGTGGTACTTATTGATAAAAATAATTACCACAATTTTCAGCCGCTATTGTATCAGGTTGCAACATCGGGGCTGGAACCGGACTCTATAGCATATCCTCTCCGAAAGATTTTGTGGAAAAAATCTGAATTTTACTTTAGAAATACCAAAGCATTAAAAATTGATTCGAAAGCCAGGAAATTGGTTACTGAGGCCGGTCCTATTGATTATGATTATCTGATTATTGCGACAGGAAGCAAGACAAATTACTTTGGGAATAAAGTAATAGAAGAAAAAAGTATGCCTCTAAAATCAGTATCGGATGCTTTGAATCTTAGAAGTCTAATTCTTGAAAATTGTGAAGCTTCTCTTTTAACAAGTGATTTGCATGAAAGAGAACAGTTGATGAATTATGTGGTTGTTGGCGGAGGTCCTACCGGGGTAGAGCTTTCAGGGGCTTTGGCAGAGCTAAAAAAGCACGTTTTACCAAAAGACTACCCTGATCTTGATTTAAGAAGAATGAATGTTCACTTGGTTGAGGCAACAAATACACTTCTTGGAACGATGAATCCGAAGGCAGGAGAAAAAGCTAAAGAATATCTCACAGAAATGGGGGTTAATGTCTGGTTACAGACCAAAGTTGAAGACTTTGATGGGTCTGTCGTAAAAACGGATAATAAAGAATTGCCTTCAAAAACGTTGATTTGGGCGGCAGGAGTTTCCGGAAATATAATTGATGGGATAGATTCAAATTCTATTGAGAGAGGAAGAATTCTCGTGAACAAGTTTAACAAGGTTGAAGGCTATGATGATATCTACTGTATCGGAGATGTTTGCCTGATGAAATCGGAAGAAAACCCGGATGGCAATCCGATGGTTGCTCAAACTGCTATACAACAAGGAAGTTTATTAGCTAAAAACCTCAACAGTTTAGCTAAAGGAGAGGATATGAAACCTTTTGAATATTTCGATAAAGGTTCTATGGCTACAATTGGAAGAAATAAAGCAGTGGCAGAAGTTGGAAAATTTTTCTTTGATGGAATACTGGCTTGGCTGGTCTGGATGTTTATTCATCTTATGGCTCTGGTTGGTTTCAGAAACAGAGTTGTTGCTTTGATTAACTGGGTGCAAAATTACATAACTTACGATAAAGGGATTCGCCTGATAATTCGTCCTTTTAAAAACAGAGAAAAAAATTAATGGATTACATTTTAGCAGTCATAGCATTAGCACTAGGAGCAACAGCAGGATTTTTTATCGCTCATTTCAAGTCAAAGTCAGAGACTTCCCGTCTGGAAGAACGAAATATCAATTTGGATGAACAGCTGACGGAAACAGAAACAAAACTCGAAGAACTTCAGCAGGAAAAAGAAGCGCGGCTAAAAGAAGAAAGAGATAAAAGTGCAGAACTGGATCGGCAGCTGGCGGGACTCAAATCAGAATATTCAGGACTGCAGGAAAAATTAGCAGAGCAAAAAGGGGAATTAGCAGAAATGCAGGAACAGCTGAAAGTTCAGTTCGAAAATCTGGCTAACAAGATCTTGGATGAAAAATCAGAGAAATTTAGTAAGCAGAATAAAGAGAGTTTAGATCAAATATTGAATCCGCTGGGACTTAAACTGGAAGAATTTAAAAAGAAAGTAGAGGAGACGTACGAAAAAGGAACTCAGGAGCGATCGGGTTTGCGGGAGCAGATCAAAAATATGGTTCAGTTGAATCAGCAAATGAGCGAGGACGCTAAAAACCTGACTAAAGCCTTAAAAGGAGATTCCAAAGCACAGGGCAATTGGGGCGAAGTGATACTTTCGAGCATTCTGGAAAAATCAGGATTGCGCAAAGACGAAGAGTATTTTACTCAACAAAGCGAAACCACAGAAGAGGGTCGCAGACTTCAACCTGATGTGGTTGTAAAGCTCCCGGACGAAAAATTCCTGATCGTGGATTCTAAAGTGTCGCTTACTGCTTTTGAACAATTCACGTCAGCAGAAGATGATGTAGAAGCAAAAGTATCTTTAAAAGAACATGTCAAATCGGTAAGAAAACATGTCAAAGATTTGAGCGGTAAAAACTATCCTCAGATTTATGCCGATAAGACGCCGGATTTTGTGTTGTTGTTTATTCCGGTGGAACCTGCCTTTGCAGCGGCTTTACAAACGGAACCGAATTTATACAATGAAGCCTTCGAAAAGAATATAGTGATTGTAAGCCCTTCAACTTTATTGGCTACACTATTCACCATAAACACCATTTGGAAGCGTGACAGGCAAAATAAGTACGCCTTAGAGATCGCTGATCGTGGCGGAGCATTGTATGATAAATTTGTAGGCTTCGTAGAAAGCATGGATGATATCGGGACACGGATTCGTCAAACGCAGGACAGTTATGATACTGCTATGAATAGATTGTCAAAAGGTGCCGGTAATTTAGTGGGGCAAGTTGAAAAGCTTCGTAAATTAGGAGTTAAAGCTACTAAGAAACTTCCTGATGCAATGAAGGGAAAGGAGTGATTAATTGTTTGTTTGTTTGTTTGATATTAATCTAACTTTTTAGGACTATTTTCATCAAGAAGTACTTTCATACTTCGCTTTGAAATTCTTATCGGAAATAATTTGACCTGCAAGTTCAAGAACTTTTACACAATGAGACTTTTTTACAGAAGGGTAATCTTTTAAAAAATCTTCTATTTTCATGTCCTCTTCTAAGTAATCGAAAAGAGTTTCAACAGGTACCCTTGTTCCAGAAAAAACAGGAGTGCCACCAAGAATTTTTGAATCAATATGAATTGCTGATAGTTTCATTATTATAATCTACAAAAAAGTAATTATCTGTTCATAGCAAATAAACATTAATTCTAAGAACAAAATCAGGGTTTAGGTCTACAAGTTATTATGGAATACAATGATTTTGAACAGACAGAAACTTCTGAAAACAAAGTTGAGGCAAAAGAGATCGCTTCAAAAGTCTGGGTTTACACAAAAAAAACAATGAAATGGGCATCCATAAGCCTGGCAGGATTTGCTGTACTCGTATTTGTAATGATATGGTCTTTGAAGTGGATCAATCCTACGGCAACGGCATTTACACTTCAGGAAGATTGGGAGAAACTGGAAAAAGAACGATACAGTCTCTCTGAGAAATGGATTGCTTTTGAAGATATCCCCCAAAATATAAAATGGGCGGTAGTAGCGTCTGAAGATCAAAAGTTTTGGAATCATCCGGGAATAGATTTGGTAGCCATTGCGGAAGCTTATCAGGAAATGGAAAGCGGAGAACGAGTTCGTGGTGCAAGTACCATCACTCAACAGGTAGCAAAGAATTTGTTTTTAAGCAGCGATAAAAATTTCTTCAGAAAAGGAGTTGAGGCAGCTTTGGCCGTTACTATAGATGCATTGTGGGGAAAGGAAAGAGTGCTGGAAATGTATTTAAATATCGCCGAATTTGGACCCGGTGTATATGGAATTGGAGAGGCTTCGGATCACTTTTTTGCTAAAAATGCAAAATTCTTAGAAGACGATGAATCAGCTCGTATGGCAGCGGTACTCCCTAATCCGAAGAGAATGCGAGTAGAGCCTGCTTCGCCTTATGTGAAAGAAAGGAAGGATTGGATATTGAAGAATATGATGAATTTAAGCGGGATTGCTTATTATGATTATCCTGAACCTGAAACTGCGCAAGACTCCGTACAAACAGATTCTACTTTTACGTTTGGAGCACCTTTTATAAACAGAGTTCAAATTTCAAGAGTAGCACTTTCACAAAACGATATGAACTCCAGTTCCCCAGTAAAAGCGGATAGCTCCCAATCAGATTCAACAAAGAGCAAAAAGTTTAACAACTAGAAATCAGTTTGTGCTTTCCAGAATATAAAACCCTTTGAGAACAGGAAGGTTAATATCCATTTTCGGGATCAATTCTCTTTCGATTTTTGAATAACTAATCTCAGATTCAGTATTAATTTTATGCTCTTCCAATAAAGTAATAAATTCTTTTTTGCTTAGAGGAAGCTTCAACGTTTCACCAACCATTGCAACGCCACTGGTAAACATAAATCGGTGGAAGAAATTTAATTCGGACAGATCAAAAAAAGTGCTGATCAATTTAAAATCGGGGCTGAACTCATTTAAATTTTGCAAGATCGATTTAACACTCTCCAGAGACAGATAATCAAAAAAACCTTCTGCAAGAAAAACTGTCTTCTTACCCGTATCAAATGTACCAGTTTGGAGCAATACTTCTTTTATATTTTGATTGTTTGGATCAATGGGACATAGATATAATTGCTCAGATCTATATCCGGATTGACTAAGCATTTTCTTTTTATGATTGATCATGGGAGGAGTATCGATCTCGAAAGAAGGAATGTTTTTAGAAGCACATAATACTCCGTTATGATCAAAACCTGAGCCAAGGATTACAAGTTGCTCATAGCCATTTAACATCGCTTTTTGTACTGCCCGATCAATATAAAATTTTCTAGAAATGATGTGCATGAGATCTCCCGGGAGCAAAAGCTCTTCCCACCAAACAAAGAATCTTCTCCAGAAATGGGATCGCAAAGCTTTATGGTTCCAACTTAATTTTTTAGGTAAGTAAGTTACCACATGTTCATAAAAAGAAAGAGTTTCAGAATCGAAGAAAGCAGCGATCTTGGGGTTTAGAGTAAGTCCATAGAACTTAACTGCGATATAGGAAGCTGTTAAAGAAAGTTTGTTAGCCATAGATGAAACTAACCATATAAATCTTTAATCACTACGAATGGCATTTACGGGATTTATCATCGCTGCTTTTATTGCATGATATCCAACAGTTATCATCGCAGTTACAAGAATTATCAAAGCAGAACTAATAAAGATAATGGGCAATTTTGTAAGCATATCAAATCTATACGTAAAATTTTCTAACCAACTTGAGGTAAAGAAATAGGTAACAGGCCAAGCTATTAAATTTGCATATACCACCAATTTCAGGAAGTCCTTGGAAAGCAATTTAACTATATCGGTTACTGAAGCTCCCAGACTTTTACGAATTCCGATCTCCTGTTTCTTTAATTGTGCAGAATAGGAAGCTAGCCCCAGTAAACCAAGACAAGCAATTAGAATACATAAAATTGAGAACGCAGTGGATAGTAAACTCATGGTGCTTTCTGTTTCATATATCTCAGCCAATCGTTCATCCAGAAACTGATATTCAAAAGGATCGACCGGATTTATTTTTTTCCAAATAGTTTCCAGATGTTCTAGTGCTGCTCCGGGATTACCCGGAGATATCTCTACCGCAGTAAATTCAATTACACCCAAAATAGAGTTCGTATTTTCAACCAGTGAAATAACAAGAGGCTCGATCTCTTTTTTTAATGAACTGTAATTGAAATCTTCCAGTACTCCAATTACCTGATAAGATTTTCTATCTTCGTTTTTTGGAAAGAAATAGAAAACTTCGCCTAAGGCTTCTTCCGGATTCTCAAATCCCAGGTTTTTTACCATTTCCCTATTGATTAAAACGGCGTTGTCTTCATCGGAGCTAAAATCACGTGAGAATGATCGGCCGGCCAATATTTTCAGGTCAAAGGTTTCTACGACATCGTGTGTAACATGCAGGGCAAGATTCAATGCGTCCTGATTATCACCATTACCTTCAGGAACAAAACGATAAAATTCTTGCTTTTCTGAACCGAGTATTTTACCTAACCCGGTTAGGTTTTCTATCTGCGAATGGGCTAAAGCTTGTTCACGAAATGTCTCAAATTCCCAAGCAATCAAATTCTGTTTGGTTGGTAAAAGAACAACCGAGCTTTGATCAAAGCCAAGATCTTTTTGCTGAATGTACTGAAGTTGAGTGTAGATAACGGCAGTACCAATAATAAGAATTACAGAGAGGGTAAACTGAAAAGTGACCAATACTTTTCTGAACAAAGAGCTCTTTTTATCTTGTACTGATGACCCTTTTAGCACTTTTACAGGCTCAAAAGAGGAAAGATATAATGCAGGATAAGATCCTGCAAAAAGCCCGACGATTATGGAAAGGAGTAAAAGTCCGGGAATGACGACAGGGTTTTGAAAAATACTGAATGAGATATTTTTATTTACCAATTCATTAAAGAACGGGAGAGCTACAAAAACCAAAATCACTCCAATAACTACAGCTATAAAGCAAATGAGAAAAGATTCACCAATAAATTGGTAGAACAGCTGTTTTTTATATCCTCCCAAAACTTTCCTCATTCCTACTTCCCGACTACGTTCCAACGATCTGGCTGTTGATAGATTCATGAAATTAATACAAGCTATAATCAAAACGAATCCGGCAACTGAAAGCAAGATGTACAGATATACCGCATAGCTATTTGTTTGCATTTCCTGATCTCGATGAGAAAGTAAATGTATATCAGTAATAGGCTGTAATGAAAGAGACACTGATTCATCAGCCGGCCAACCCGAATAAGCACGATAGTATTTTTCCTGAAGTGTAAATAACTGAGACTCGAGCGATTCGACCGAAATGTTCTTCTTCAGCTTAACATAGGTCCATATTGGATTCCAAAGCCAACTTTCATCATATTTATTATCGGCACCATAGATATTATTCAGCGTAGAGAAAGAAGCAATAAGATCAATTTTCATATGAGACTGATCAGGCCATTTTTTCATAATCCCTGTAACTGTTAGATCACTTACACCTTTGTAATTGAGTATTTTCCCGATTGGATCTTCATCCCCAAAATATTTATCAGCCAGTTCCTGACTTATCACTAAGGAGGCGGGATTCTTCAGCGCTTCTTGTGGATTTCCAACCACCATTTCAATTGAAAATATGTCGAAAAAAGTTGAGTCAACGAAGTAAAAATTCTCTTCTTTGAAGGAGATTTTTTTCTCTTTATACCGGATAGTATGAGAGGTTTCCTGCATGTTATAAAACCGTACAGTTTTATCTACAAAATCTGGGAATTCAGCATCTAACACAGGCCCTAGCAAAAATGGAGTAGTAGCTTGTTCTTCCGTTCGTTCTTCAGAAGTCATTGTTTGAACAATACGGTATAAACGGTCAGTATCGTTGTTAAATTTATCATAACTCCATTCGTCAACAACATAAAATACAATCAATAAACTGGTTGCTAAACCTATTGCAAGACCAAGAATATTAATAAGAGAATACACCTTATTTTTAAGGAGATTCCTTATCGCGATCTTAATATAGTTTTTAAACATTGATGTAGCCCATCATCATAAAATGACCAATTTTATTTAACCTTAATTTAGTTATATATGAGTGTACCCGAGAGTTGCTCCTAAAAACTTATTGTGCCTTTATACTAGAGTAAGTAGTAGCGTAAATGTTACAAATTTATTTATTTAGTTAAGATTTTATTGAAACTAAATCTGGAAAAGGAGTAAATTTTAGGCCAATAGAGATTAAATCCAGTGTAAATAAAAAGAATAGTCAGAATTTTTTTTCTTCTAAATATGGAATAATCTTGTCCTCTAATAATGGGAAGATAGTGTCTTTATAACCTCTTCTTGGGCTTGTGTTTAAAGTAGAAGATGTAATCACTATAACAGCTTCAATTTCCGGAATTACAAATATATATTGTCCACCATTTCCCCAAGCAAAATAAACTTGATGGCCTCCAATTTCCTGATTCCATAATTGATATCCATATCCAAATGGATTGTAGTTGCTGTAAGTATAAGTTTTAAAAGAATCCTGAATCCATGACTCTGATATTAGTTGCCTTTCGTTATATACACCTCCATCTAACAAAAGTTGACCAATTTTAAGCATATCAGAAGGTTTAAGCGACATATTATTTCCTCCCATATAGTTTCCTTGAGGATCTTTATCCCAGCCACCAATTCTGATATTCATAGGTCCGAATAGATATTTTTCTGCAAATTCTTTAGTTGACATTTCAGCTGCTTTAGAAATAATAACAGATAATAAATGAGAAGTACCTGTGCTGTAAACCATTCTTCCATTGATCTCAGCGACAAAATCCTGATCAAGAGCATATTCTATCCAATTATCACTTATAACCCAGGCACCATAATTTCGGGAACTGGTAGAGCGGAGCCCGGTTTTCATTGTGAGTAAATTTTTGATGGTAATATTCTCTTTTAAAGAATCCGGATTTGATTCGAAATATTTCGGAAAGTAAGTCTTGATGGGTTCTTCAATGGAAGGGATAAGCTCTTTCTCAATAGCAATACCTGTTAAGAGCCCGATGATACTTTTTGATGCTGATTTAATATTAAAAGGGCGATCCAGACTTCTGCCATCAAATGATTCTGCATGAAGCAATTCTCCATGTTGTTGAATTAGTAGTGTTCTAACTGTTGAGATTTCATCCGCGGACTGAAAAATCTCTGAAACAACAATAGAATCAGCTTTTTGAGCATATAGATTTCCTGAAAAAATAATGATAAAGGTACTTAAGAAATAAAATAGCAGGTACTTAATGGGTATTCTCATTATAGCGGAATGTAACCGGAATGCTATTCTCATGAGGTGTTCCGATGTGATAAATTTCCCAATCTGAGTCATAATTTAATATTCGGTTTCTTAGGATATTAACCAAATCTTCAGAGCTTCCATTATTGGAATCCCAATCGAATGTTTCAACTCGGAACTTTAGGCTTCTTTGCTCACCATTAACATGTATATCAAGATTGGCTACTTTTTCTACATTAGGAATAGTGAATTGTACACGTACATTATGCATGATAATTACTCCTCATAAGGATTGGTTTCAGTTATAGTTCCATCTTGGAGGTTTATAATTCGTTCTCCGTATGAAGCCATTTCATCAGAGTGTGTTACCTGAATGATGGTAACTCCGTCTTCTTTGTTTAGTTTTTGGAAAGTTTCCATGATCTCTTTGCTTTGATCGGAATGCAGATTCCCAGTTGGTTCATCCGCCAGAATAAGCTTAGGACTTCCAATTAAAGCTCTTGCAACGCCCACTAATTGTTGCTGTCCTCCTGAAAGTTGATTCGGAAACAAATCTTTTTTTGCCACGATGTTAAATCGGTCCAGCATATCAGCAACCATACTTTTGCGCTGGCTTCCTTTTACCTTTCGATAGAGGAGAGGCATTTCAATATTTTCGTAGACTGTAAGTTCATCAATCAGGTGATACGCCTGAAATACAAAACCAATGTAAGACCGATGGTATTCTGATTTCTGTTTTTCATTGAGATTATGAACCGGATCATCCAAAAAGAAGTATTCTCCATCATTGGCATCATCCAGAAACCCAATAATATTAAGTAAGGTTGATTTACCGGCACCACTGGGTCCCATAATACTTATAAAATCCCCTTCAGAAATATCGAGATCAATTCCTTTGAGGATAAAATTTCTTTGAAGCCGTTTGTCGATGTACTTGTCTATGTTTCTGAGTTTGATCATGTATTTAATTTACTCACTTTTTAATGATTCAGTAGGGTTTGAAAGTGCTGTTTTAATTGATTGCCAGCTAACTGTTAACAAAGCAATTACAAGCGCTGTTAGTCCTGCAAATAGAAATATATCAGGTCCTACTTCAGTGCGGTATGCGAAACTTGCAAGCCATTGATTCATAGCATACCAAGCAATAGGAATGGCGATTAAAAAACCTAGGACCACAAGTTTTATGAAATCTTTGGAGAGCAAGGTTACAATGTTACCCACAGAAGCTCCTAGTACTTTCCTGATTCCAATTTCTTTGGTCCGTTTTGAAGCCATAAAGGCCATCAGACCAAAAAGTCCCAGGCAGGCGATAAAGATAGTTATGATTGCAAAGGCTGTAAAAAGATTTCCTAAACGCTGTTCTGATTGGTAGAGGCTTTCGAATGTATCATCCATAAAGGTATACTGCATGGGATAAGCCCCTGCCATAATTTCCCATTCTTGTTGTATCCAGTTCATCGTTTCAGTAATGTTTGAAGCGTTGAGCCGAGCGGAAATATATTGAGGATTTTCATCTCCAATCGGAACTAAAGTAGCCGGGCGAATTTCTTCTTCAAACGATTCGTAATGAAAATCTTTAACTACTCCTATTATCACAAATCTATCCAGACTTTGGTTAATTGCCTCCTCGGGCTGCCAACCCATTTCTTTAACAGCAACCTCATTTACAATAGCTGGTGTTACTTCTGATTTTGTATCTGACTCGTTGAAGTTTCTGCCTGAGATCAATTCCATCTCCATGGTTTCAAGAAATTTTGGATCTATACTCATGTAGCGAGTCAACATAGGTGTTTCTTTATCCTCAAAAGGGTATAAATATAAATTACTGCCACTCTCACCCGGGAGGCCGTCCGATGCAGAAATGGATTGTATATTGGAGTACTTTGATAAATTTTCAAGAAAAGCAGATCCCATTTTCCTTGTTGCGGATGATTCAAGAGAAATGTTCAATACTTGTTCAGTATTCAGTCCAAGATTCTTATCCTGAAAATAAGCTAATTGGCGATCTATGATAAGTGTGCTTATGATTAAAATCATGCTGATTGAAAACTGAAAAACCACCAACCCTTTTCGTAGTCCTTCACTTGAAACTACTTTACCATTACCTTTAAATATATCAGCGGGCTTAAAAGAAGAAAGAACAAAGGCTGGATAAATACCCGAGATCATTCCGATAAGAAAAACTGCGATGATGAATCCTCCCAAAAATAGAGGAGACCAGATGACAGATGAAGAGAGCTGGAGCTCCATTAAATTATTCACATATGGTAACATTAACTCAACAAAACCAAGAGAGAACACTGCGGATATAAAAGTGAGTATCAAAATTTCTCCGGTGAATTGTCGGAATAGATTTCCTTGTTGAGCACCGGCGGATTTTCTTACACCAACCTCTTTTAAACGAGTAGTTGCACGAGCAGTGGCGAGATTTACGTAGTTAACACAGGCAATAAGTAAAATAAATATCCCTACAATACTAAAAAGGTAGATATAATTGATGTTGAAAATACGCTCGGGTAGTAATTCCCATCCTAATTCTGATTTTAAATGAATATCCTTTAAAGGCTGAAGATAGAACTCAGAATCACCTAAGAACATTTTACCTTCTAAAATGCCTGGTATCTTGGCTTCGACAATATTTGGAGATGCTTGTTCATCAAGCAAAACATAGGTATAAAAAGATCGAAGCCAGTTCCAGTCCATCACAGATCTTCCTGAGAGAGAGTCAGGCATATTCACAATCATGGAGAAGTTGATGTGTGATTGGGCAGGAGGGTTTTCTACAATTCCTGTAACTGTGTATCGGTTATTTTCATTTAAAACAATTTCTTGTCCAATGGGGTTTTGGTTTTTAAAGTACTTTTGAGCCGTAGCTTCAGTAAGTACAATATCCGTTTTATTTGAGAGTGCTGATTTCGAATTCCCTTGCGAAAAGGGAAATGTGAAAATATCGAATAAGGAAGGATCAGAGCGGAGAACACCATCATCGTAGAAATTTTCGTTGCCGATAGAAACTAGTGCTTTACCATATCGAGTGGCTCTTACCGCTGCTTCTATTTCAGGAATTTCATCTACAAGGGTTTGTGCAAGAGCTCCTTCCATATTTCCTGAATGCTGCAATTCTCCGTTCGGACCTTGCCCTACGGTAGTTACTCTGTAAATATTGGTGGCTTTTTCATTAAATAAATCAAACCCAATATGAAATTGAAGGAAAATGAAAATAATAAGACAAACTCCAATTCCAACACTAAGTCCTGTAAGATTTATAAGTGCATAGCTTTTGTCTTTTTTAAAATTTCTGAATGCAATTTTAAAGTAATTTCTAAACATAGTATAGCTTGTTATTATTCGCTTTTTAGAGATTTAACAGGGTTCATAAGTGCTGCTTTGACCGACTGATAACTGATAGTAGCCCAGGCAATTAATAATACGATGAGAGAACTTCCTAAAAATAACCAAATCGAAATATCAATACGAGCTGCAAAATTATTGAGCCATTCGTTGGTGACCAAATAAGCAACCGGAAAACCGATTATAAGTGCTATCAAAATTAGAACGGTGAATTCTTTACCAAGCAATCCAAGAATGTTCGTGATGTTGGCTCCCAATACTTTACGGATTCCTATTTCTTTAAATCTTTGCTCAGTACTGTATGAAGCAAGCCCGAATAAACCAAGACACGCAATGAAGACAGCGATTAAAGCAAATACATTAAATACCTGGCTCAGTCGTGACTCAGATCGATATAAAGCATCAAAAGTATCGTCAAGAAAAGCAAATTCCATGGGGCGGTTTGGGTTAAAAGCTTTCCATTTGGATTCTATTTCACCAATTGTAGCCTGATAATCATTGGTGCCTAATTTAATAGTTATATAATCGTGATAATAAGTTCCACTTAGCACATGGATGATGACCGGATCAATAGATTTATGAAGCGAGTGATATTGAAAATCATCAACCACTCCAACAACCTGTCCGGATTTTTCAACCTCGCTGGAAAGCCAATATTTTAGTACAAGCTCTTCACCAAGAGGATTATCAAAATCGAATTTCTTTGCAGCCGTTTTATTAATGATAAACGCAGAAGATTCATCCGTTCCATAATCCTCTGAAAAATCTCGTCCTTGTTGAATGTCTATTCCCAAAGTTTTTAGGTAATCAAAATCTACAGTTAAAGTCTGAAAAATGGCTGAATCGGCTTCATTCCTTTTAGGAATTACAGTAAAACCATGTATTCCTGATGCAATTCCTGGGACCCCTGAAGCCGCAGATACACTTTTAACTCCAGGTACAGAAAGCATCTCCTGTTTAAGTGCTTTAGCATTAATTTGATCAGCGGTTTCTCTCATTTGAACCATAAGAACTTGCTCTTTATCAAATCCAAGTCGGGAGTTTTTTAAGAAATCCAGTTGCTTCGTAATTATGATCGTACCAAAAATCAATGAAGTAGAAATAAAGAATTGGAATACTACTAATCCTCTTCTGAAAAAAATACTTGAACTGCTTTGCTTAGCTTTGTCTCCTTTAAGGCTCTGAATAGGTTTAAATGAAGACAGATAAAAAGCAGGATAACTTCCGGATATCGTACCAACGATAACAACCAAGCCAATTAACACAGTGATAGATTCCCAACTGCTGAAAATGCCAAATTCTAAAGCTTTCCCTGCCATATCATTAAAGTAGGGGATTACAGCTTCCACCATCAAAACAGCCAACACAAGACTTATAAACGTCATAAGGATCGCTTCACTTAAGAATTGCCGGATTAATTGTCCTTTTTGAGCACCCAATGTCTTGCGCATTCCGACTTCTTTTATACGTTTCAGGGAACGAGCGGTAGCCAAATTCATAAAATTAATACAAGCAATAATCAGAATAAAAATAGATATAGCAAGAAATATGTAGATGTAAGTAATGTCAAAATTAGCTGACATTTCGTTTCCCAGATTTGACCTGAGATGAATGTCT
Organism: Balneola sp.; assembly: GCA_965216175.1. Taxonomy (GTDB): domain Bacteria; phylum Bacteroidota; class Rhodothermia; order Balneolales; family Balneolaceae; genus Balneola. The sequence goes on along the minus strand of OZ244140.1, from coordinate 2,199,321 downwards.
GAAACAGGTTGAAAATTAAAGCCATTTGAATATCCGTTTTCTTCCCCATAATATTGAAGTGTAAACTGATCCATGAATGATTCCATTTTCTGTACATCAGTCGGATTCTTTACCAATGCGTAGGTGTACATGGGCGGGTAATACTTCTGGTTGTATTCCCAGTTTCTTAAATTTCTCAGGCTTTCGTACGAAATGATGTATTTGTACTTGATGTGTGAATTTGAAGGTGGTTCCTGAACAACCCCGGTAATCTGAAAATCAAAAGACTGACGTGCATCTTTAAAAGCGAGGGTTTTACCAACCGGGTTCTCATTCCCAAAAAACTTAGTGGCGACCGATGGAGTAATCACCATAGTAAAAGGTCGATCTAAAGCAGTGTTTTTATCTCCCTGTAACATTTCAAACGAAAACATAGTCAGGAAAGCTGAGTCTGCCAGAACAATATCATCTTCCTGAAATTTAGAGTTATCAGGTCCGGTAACTAATCCAGAAATAGGGTATACGTGAGTAATGTTATCTATTTCAGGAAAGTAGTTTTTTAGAGCAGGAGCGAGCGCAGTATATGTGCTGGCATAGGTTTGTAATTTACCTTCTTCATCTACAGATTCTGTTACTCGATACAGGTCTTCATAGTTATCATGAAACTTGTCGTAAGAAAGCTCATTTAGTACATACAATGTTATAAGTATGCAACAGGCCAATCCAACTGATAATCCTAGTACATTCAACAATGCATAAGATTTATTACGAACTAAGTTTCTCCAAGCGATTTTAAAATAATTTTTAAACATAGTTTACTCCATTATTCTGATTTTAAGCTGTTTACCGGATTGGTGAGAGCTGCTTTTATGGATTGCCAGCTTACTGTTATTGCTGCAATCAGAACTATTCCGATCCCTGAAATCAGGAATACATCAAATCCGATATTGGTTTTGTAGGTAAATTCCTTAAGCCACTGATTCATTATGAAATGACCAATTGGAGCTGCTATTAAAAAACTTATAAGTATTAATCTGATAAAGTCTCTTGATACAAGAGAAACGATCCCTGACACACTTGCTCCGAGAACTTTTCTTATTCCAATTTCCTTGGTTCTTTGTTCAGCACTGTAGGCGGAAAGTCCGAATAAGCCAAGACAAGCAATCAAAATAATCAATACAGAAAAAGCAAAAACAAGATTACTGACTCTTTTTTCCGATCTATACATTTGATCAAATCGGTCGTCTAGGAAGGAGTAACTAAAAGGTTGACCCGGAGCCATTTCATCCCAAGTATTTTCAAGTTTGGAAAGGGCAATAGAAGCGTTTTCTGTATCAATTTTGAAAATGACATTGCCTCTGCTACTTCCCTTAAAAAGACCAAGCGGACTAATATTTTCTTTCAGTGATCTGAAATGGAAGTTTTTTACAATACCGATAATTTTAAATTCACGCAGGTTTTCAGTATCAAAACTGCCGTCAGGATTTTGTGTGAAAGTTGTGATAGTCTCTCCTATAGGATTCTCAAAACCGAATCGCTGTGCAGTGGCTTCATTGAGTATCACTGTGTTTTCATCAGTTTCGGTGCCTTCAGAAAAATTTCTTCCTTCCATAATTTCCATTCCCAGCGTTGGGATATAATCTTCATCAACACGCCAAACCTGCATGGATGAGTTATTTCCTTGCACTGGATCTTGTCCTTTTGGCCAGAAAGTTTGGTCATTCATTGAGAATCCACTTACAGGCAAAAAACTTGTAATAGTAGCACTTTTGAACTCGTTCTCATCTAATAAACTCTCCTTATATACTTCCAAATTAGAATGTAGAGTGAAGGCATCATGAATAATAACCGTTTGTTCTTTATGGAATCCCAAAGATTGGTTTTGAATGAAATCCAATTGCTTGTTTATAACTAGCAATCCAATAATCACAACTAAAGAAACACTGAACTGGAAAACTACCAAGGCGCTTCGGAACTTACTTTTTTCTTTTTGTTGAAAGGCTCCTTTCAGTACTTTTATTGGCTTAAAGCCTGAAAGCATTACGGCCGGATAACTTCCTGATAACAAGGCTGTAACTAAAACAGTACATATAATTGAAATGATTAATGAGCTATCGGAGAAGTAATCAGCAGCAAGATTTGTTCCCGATAGATTGCTAAAGAATGGAAGAGTAAATTCTACAAGTAGCAGTGCAATCAAAAATGAAAGAATACATAGAAGTATGGATTCTGTAAAAAACTGAGTAACCAATTGCTTTCTAAGCGAACCTAAAGTTTTACGAATCCCAACTTCTTTGGCTCTTTTAACCGAACGAGCGGTCGCTAAATTCATGAAATTGATGCAGGCAAGAATAAGAATAAAAGTTGCTAACCCCGAAAAAAGAAATACATAGTTTATATTTCCATTGGGCTTGAATTCTGCAATTAAGTCTGAGTGGAGATGGATATCAGTAAGAGGCTGTAACTCGTAATTAGCACTATTTCCTGCTTCTTCAAATTCTTCGAGATTACTTCCTGTAAATTGAATAAGCTGAGGCTCGATATAAGTTTTCTTAATGGCATCAAAATTCTCTTCAAAAGATTTAAAGTCGGTACCTTCTTTGAGAAGTAAGTAAGTTCTGAAGTTGTTGCTTAACCAAACTCCATTATTTGCTTCATCTGCAATGGTTTCCATCGACAAGAGGAACTCAAAATTGAAGTGAGAGGTGGAGGGCATATCTTCGTAAACGGCATTGATCTTATAAGAATGTTCACCATCCAGCAGTAAAGATTCACCAACTACATTTTCTTTGCCGAAATACTTCATAGCTTTTGACTGGGATAAAGCCATTGTATAGGGTTCTAAAAGTGCTGTTTCCGCATTCCCATGTAATACCGGAATAGTGAAGACATTAAAAACGGAAGGATCACTAAATATGACGTCAGTTTCTTTGATATTTGTAGCATTGGAACGTACGAGAAACTCACCTCTTGGTCGGAAACGAACCATATCTTCCACATCAGCATAGTCGCTCTTAAGTGTAGGTCCCATAGGGGAAGAAGTTGTAGCCAGTTCTAAATAACTCCCGGAAAAATCTATGAATGAAACCACACGCGCTATTCGGTCAGCATTTTTGTGATGTTTATCATAACTCAACTCATTATTCACATAGAGCAGAATTATAATACAACTAGCCAATCCAAAGGCCAAGCCTACAATATTTATAAAAGAGTAGCTTTTATTTTTCCAAAGATTTCTAAATGTGATTTTTAAATAATTTCTAAACATAATTACTCGCTTTTAAGTGACTTAACCGGATCAGTTAAAGCAGCTTTGATAGATTGCCAGCTCACCGTGACTATAGTTACAACTAATGCAACCAAAGCTGTATAGATGAATATTGAAATGGTAATATCAATTTTAAAGGCAAAGTTCTGAAGCCATTTATCCATAGTGAACCATGCAATGGGCGAAGCGACAGCAAAGCCTATTACAACCAGCTTTATAAAATCGGAGGATAAGAGCGTTACAATATTTGAAACTGAGGCGCCAAGTACTTTTCGTATTCCAATTTCTTTTGCTCTTTTCTCAATAATGAAGGATGAAAGTCCCACTAAACCAAGACAGGCAATAAAAATTGCGAGACCGGAAAACAGAGACAAGAGATTTCTTGTTTCTAGTTCAGATTTATACAACTCATCTAGTTGTTGATCCATAAATTGGTATTCGAAAGGTCGATGAGGCGCTATATTGCTCCACACATTTCTTAAAGAAGCTAAAGTGTTAGAGATATTTTCTGGGGCAACTTTCACCAATAAGTAGTTATACATATCAGCATTTACAAAAAGCGCCAATGGCTCTACTTGTTCTCTTAAAGAAGCAAAATTGAAATCTTTAATTACTCCCACTACTTCGCCTTCGCGATTTCCTAATACATTGAACGATTTTCCTACGGCTTCCTCAGGGCTCCATCCATGAGCTTTGGCAAGTTGTTCATTCAGCAGATACACATAACCCTGTTCTTTTGTGTAATTCGGGTTCTGAGGGAATCCATTTCCGGCAATTAATTCAAGTCCCAAAGTATTTACAAGATCCATGTCACCTGCTCCTGCATTTGTTAAGATTGATTCGGAATTTGGTATATGTTCCGAATAATATCCCCCAAAAGTTTTTCCCGGAATATTTGACATGTAAGCAGCCCCAACCACACCTGATTGTTTTAAGATTTCAGATTTTAAGATATCTTGTTTAGATGCAAGCTCACGGTCACGCGCCGGAAGTACAATTACTTCTTCTTTGTTGAAACCAAGGTTTTTATTGAGAATAAAATCCGTTTGCAGATAAATGATTATGGTACCTAAAATTAGAAATGTTGAAATCATAAACTGGAATACAACTAGTCCTTTTCGGAGAATTCCGTCAGAAGAGTTTTTTCCGAAAATTCCCTTAAGCACTTTTACCGGTTCATAAGAGGAGAGGAGTAAAGCAGGGTAGCTCCCCGCTAAAAGGGCTGTAACTAATGTTATTCCAAATAGCATTAAGAGTGCATTTGGATCTGTAAAAAGATCAAATTGTATGTTTTGACCCATTAGATTAAAGAATGGGTCTTTAAATACTTCAACTAATAGCACAGCTATAGATATTGCTATCAGGGTAAGCACAATTGATTCACCATAGAACTGCTTGATAAGCTGACTTTTTAAAGCTCCTAATGTTTTACGTATTCCAACTTCAGAGGCTCTTCTCGCAGAACGAGCTGTAGCTAAATTGATATAATTAATGATTCCTATTATCAGGATGAGAAAGGCGAGAAATGAAAATCCATACACATTTTGGATACTACCCATCGGAGCTATTTCATAATCAAAATCTGAATGCAGATACATATCTTCTAATGGTATTGCAGCCAGGCTGAATGTTCTATCCTCAGGCATGTTATCAGTCAAATACTCATTAATTCTTTTTTCGAGGCTTTCTTTAGTACTTTCCGGGTTTAATAATATGTAAGTATAAAAGTTAGCAGATTTGATCTCGGTATCAGATAGCTGAGACCAGTTTTGCATAGTGTTCAATGAACCCAAATAATCAAATTTAAAATGAGAATTTGATGGGATATTTTTAACCACACCGGTAACTTCAAAGTCGTAATCGGTGTTAAATATTTTACCATTTACAGTTTTCCCAAGCACATCCGTAGTTCCAAATAATTTTAATGCTTTTGCTTCAGTTAATACTAAAGATCGAGGCATTTTTAACGCTGTGGAAGTGTTCCCTGCCAAAAGTTCAAAGGAAAACATTTCGAAAAAGCTTGAATCAGCATATAGAAAGCTTTCTTCCTGAAATTTTTCATTTTCAGTAGAAATAATTACAGGACTGTATTTTGTAGGTTCATATAATCTAACCCATTTATCTATATCGTTGGAAATAAAGTCTAGAGTGGGAGCAACCATTGATGGAGTAACCGCATTTTTGCTGTCTTCATCGATTAAATTAATTCTAACGATTCGATCTGATTTTTCATGAAAGCTATCGTAACTGATTTCATGTTTCACATAGGCGAGAATCAAAAGGCAAAGGCTTATTCCTATGGATAAACCTGCAATGTTAATAAAGGAGTATCCTTTATGTTTTTTCAGATTTCTTAAAGCAATTTTGATGTAATTTTTAAACATAATATGGCCTTATTCGGATTTGAGACTTTTAACCGGGTTCAAAAGAGCGGCTTTATAAGCAACTAATGAAATGGTGCCTATTGAGATTAGAAAAATGATTGCGCCCGCTATTACGAACTCAAGCATGCTTATAGGTACACGATATGCAAAATCTTCTAGCCAATCTTTTATGAGAACATAAGCGATTGGCCAAGCAAGAAGGTTTGAGATAATAATTAGTTGGGAATAGTTTTTAACAAATGACCAAATAATATCAACAACATTTGCCCCTAATACTTTTCGAATGCCAATTTCTTTCATTTTTTGATTCACAGCAAAAGCAACTAAACCAAGAATACCAAGGCAAGAAATTATGATTGCTAGTGTTGTGAAAATGGAGAATAGCTGGAGAAACTTTTTTTCAGCCTCATATAAAAGTGAAATATCATCCTGTAAAAATGAATATTCAAAAGGCACCCCATTAGAAAACGTATTCCAGGTTTTTTCTAATCCGGAGATAGCGGTTTCAAAATCTTCTGAACGTACACGTACAGCTAAATTAGTAAGAGGAGTTGTTTGCTCTGAGGAAAGCGAAAATACAACGGGCTGTATTTCATCGTGAAGTGATGTAAAATGGAAATCTTTAACCACTCCGATAATTTCTGCATCTTTAGTTCCCCATTCATTTCCTGTAAACGTTCTTCCTGATAATTTAGAACCTACCGGATCAGTAAGATTAAGAAAACGAGCTGCCGCTTCATTTATCAAATAAGCATTTGTGCGATCAGAAATTCTATCTTTTGAAAAATTTCTACCCTTGCTAATTTCCGCTTCGATGGTTTCAAGAAAATCATCATGAACAACAATCGTTGGCATGGATAGGTCTTCATCACTACCATTAGTTCTATAGGGTCTCCAGTTCGTAATTCTGCCAGGCAACGGGTTATTAGTTGCAGTAACATTAGAAACCCATGATTCTTTTATTAACTCTTCTTTAATTTCTGAGAACCGATTGGCTATTTCAGAATTTTGGAAGGGGATAACCAGAACTTGTTCAGGATTAATTCCAAGATTTTTGTTTTGAACAAAATGAATCTGTTTAGATATTAGAATGGTACTCACCAGAACGATTGCCGAAATACTGAATTGAAGCGTTACTAATCCTCTTTTTAATAATTCACCACCTCTATTAGACCCCAGACTATTCGATTTAATAGTTCGGATTATAGATAGTCTAGATAGCCAAAATGAAGGATAACCACCTGAAATAAGACCAATAACAAGTACCGAAGCAAAAATTCCGAAGATTAGGGGGAGGTCATTGGGAAAAATGACATCAATACTTTTACCAGTAATTTGATTGAAGAAAGGAATAATGATTTCTACTGAAATTAGAGCTACTACAAAGGCTATTGTAGATATAAGTAGCGACTCACTTAAGAATTGCTTTTTTACGTGTCCTTTTTCGGCTCCTAAAACTTTTCTTATACCTACTTCTTTAGTGCGGTTAAGTGACTGTGCTGTAGCTAGATTCATATAATTGATGGCAGCAATTACAACAATAATAAATCCTATTGCACCAAAAATATAAACGTAGGTTAAATTTCCATTAGCTTGAATTTCATTAACAAGATTAGACTCGAGGTGGATCTTTGATAATGGTTGAAGGGAAAACTCAGCATACTGGGCGAGATCTCCATATTCTTTGAATGTGTTATCCCAATATTTATTTAATTCCAGCTCAAATACTTCAGGAGATATATTTTTATCGAGAAGTAAGTATGTGTAATGACTGGTTCCACTCCAATTTTCGCGTACCCAGCTAGGATATTGATCATGTATGGTTTCCGATGAAATTATCATACCGGCACTAAAGTGAGAGTTGGGTGGGGTGTCTTTCATAATTCCAGAAATAGTAATAGGAATACCATCCATTTCTATTACAGAACCAATTGGGTTAACATCGCCAAACATTTTTTGGGCGGTAGATTGAGTAAGAACGGCTTCGTTGGCTATTTTAAATAAATGTTTTTTATCCCCTTCGATTAATGGAAATGAAAAGACATCAAAGAAACCACTATCAGCAAAAACAATATTTTCCTGACGTATGTTTTCACCATTGATAAGAAAGTTTGAATTATTATTTGGGCTTATCCTAACTGCTTTTTCGACTTGTGGAAATTGAAAATCAATTTGAGGCCCCAATTGGTAAGTTGTTAATGCACTTTCTACTCTACTTTGTTCTCCACGATCATAAGAACCGGTAACTCTATATATTCGATCTTTATTTTCATGGAATGTGTCATAACTCAACTCATCTTGTATAAAAAGAAGAATGAATATGAGTGACGTAATTCCAACTGCTAATCCAAAAATATTGATAACAGAGTACGCTTTATTCTTTTTGAATGATCTGAAAGCAATTTTGAAATAATTTTTAAGCATAATGTTTTCCTTATTCGGATTTAAGACTCTTAACCGGATTTACCTGTGCAGCTTTAATAGATTGGATACTAATCGTAATCCATGAAATAATAATTGCAATTCCTCCTGCTAACAGATACGTCCAAAAACCCATGTCAGCTTTGTAAGCAAAATCATCCAGCCAAACACCAATAGCATACCAGGCCATCGGTACAGCTAAAAGGACGGATACAAGTACAAGAATCGCAAATTCTTTATTCACTAAAACAGTAATGCTAGTTGCAGATGCGCCAAGTACTTTTCTAATCCCAATTTCTTTTACTCTTCTGGAAATCATCAGTGAAGCCAATCCAAAAAGTCCAAGACAAGCAATAATTATGGCTAAGGCGGAACCTGTAGCAGCAATTTTTTGTAATCTCTCTTCCTGTCGATATTGGCTGTGGATAGAACTATCCAGAAACTGAAAATTGAAGGGAACACCGGGTGAGATATTAGCCCAGGCTTGCTCCAGTTCTTTGATAGTTTCCGGTATGTTTTCGGAACTAATCTTCAAAGATATTCTTGGAGAGGGAGAAGTAAAAAAGCCTATGTTTGCAATTCCACTTAACAAAAGCGAGGGATTGATAGACATCGCCAAAGGTTCTACTGATGTTCTTAGTGACTGATAATTAAAGTTTTCAACAACTCCTATGACCTCGTGATCTTCAAAATTTCTACCGGGGAGTTTTTTCCCGATGGCATTATCCCAACCGTAATCGTTGACCAGTGCCTGATTTACAATAATAGCTCTGCGGTCATCAGAAGTAATTTCTTTTGAAAATCCTCTACCTTCAATTACATCAATGCTCATCATATTCAGATAATCAGCATCAGTGAAGTTTATATTCATTCTTCTTGTCCGTTGATCTGAATCCTTAAAATCAACACCAACCCAACCTTGTTGAGCGGGTGTATAAACAGAAGAAGCTATATCCAGTACGTTCGAACTTCCTGATAGCTGACTTTTAAGAAGGTCTTTTTTGCGTGCCGCCTCCATGGTAATATCAGCGAACCCCATTTGTGGGCTAAGTTGAAGATCAGTTTGCAGGATTACTACTTGTTCTTTTTGAAATCCAAGATCTTTAGAACGAAGGAAATCGAGCTGCTTATTGACCATTAGTGTACAAGCAATCAGAAAAATGGAAATAGTGAATTGGAAAACAACCATTCCTTTTCTGAAAAGGCTTTTATCGCCTTTCATTTGGAGTTTACCCTTAAGAACTTCAATAGGTTTAAAATTAGAGAGTACAAGTGCTGGGTATATTCCGGCAATCAGACTGACAAAAAGGGCCAGTCCTGAATACAGCATGATACTATTCAAACTTAATTGAAGGGAAAGCTCAGTTCCTGAAAGTTGATTAAAGAAGGGCAGAAGAAATTCTGAGATAAGTGCTCCAATACTTACCGAAAACACAGTCATTAAAAGTGCTTCGCCCCAAAATTGATACATTAAGTGGTGGCGTTCGGCTCCGATCGTTTTTCGAATTCCTACTTCTTTGGCTCTTGATGTAGAGCGACTGATCGAAAGAGTCATAAAATTCACACAAGCTATAAGCAGAATCAAAAGAGCAATGCCTCCCAAAATGTAGGAATAAGTGGGATCGTTTACTGAAGCAATTCCGACAGGGAATTCTATGTTTTGATGGATATCAGTAATGGGTTGTAGCCCAACCTCATATTCACCTTCATTGTACTCTTCTCCAAGAGCCTGATGCATCATAGCAGGGAATTTGGCTTTAACAGCAGACAAATCAGCTTGTTCATTTAAGAGCACGTACGTTTCGGGAGTAACACTGTACCAGTTTAATAAAGAATTGGGATTGAGAATGGTTTTAGCTTTCTCCATTGGGATGAGAAGGCCATATTGAATGCTTGAATTGGTAGGTGCTTCTTCAATAATTCCGGTAACAGTAAATGTTTGAAATTTGCCACCCATCATGATGAGCAAAGTTTTTTGTAATGGATCTTCTTTTTCGAAATATTGCTCGGCTAGTTCAGGAGTAAGAATAACTTCGTTCAAACCGGAAAAGATCTGATCCGAATCACCTTTCAGAAGTTCAAAATCGAATATGGAGAAAAACTCCGGATCTACAGCTTGAATGGATGTTGAAAAAGATTCATCTGACTCAGAGCGCTTAACGAGATCATTAAAGACATAACGTCGTGCTATTTTTTCAACTTCCGGGATGCTTTGCTCAAGAGTAGGCTTTAATACAAAAGGTGTAACGGTATTGAAATAAATATCGCCATCCCCATAGTCTTCTAAAACCCATGCTCGATATATATGGTCTGATTTTGAATGAAATTTATCAAAACTCCACTCATTTGTGGTATAGAGTAAGATCAAGGCACAGCAGGCTACCCCTAAAGCGAGCCCCGATATATTTATAAAGGAGTACATTTTATGTTTAAAAAGACTGCGAAAAGCTATTTTGAAATAATTTTTAAGCATGATTTGATCTGTTTATTCAGTTTTTAAACTATCAACCGGATTGATTGTAGCCGCTTTTACAGAGTGATAACTTACGGTGAGCCAGGAAATCCCCAGAACAGAAACAATACCGAGTATAAATACCCAAACATTCATATCAATTCGGTAGGCGAAGTGATTAAGCCAGCTGTTCATCATCAAGTAAACCACAGGAACAGCAATGATAAGAGCCAGACCAATTAGTTTTGTAAATCCTGAGGTAATCAGAACCACAATATCCATCACAGAAGCACCAAGTACTTTCCGTACTCCAATTTCTTTAGTGCGTCTTTCGGCTGTGAAAAGAGATAAGCCGAACAATCCCAAACAGGCCAAAAATATTGCAACTGCAGAAAACCAAAAGACGGCCAAATTTAGTCTGTTTTCTCTCTGATAAACTTGACCAAAAGTACTGTCTAGGAAATAGTACCCAAATGAGGCAGAAGGTAATACTCGGTTCCATGTATCTTCCAGAAATTCGATGGTAGTTCCAACATCAGCTGTATTAATTTTTACCGAAATGAAGTCGACATTATCCGGTTGATGAATAAGGACAAAAGGCTGTATCGATTCATGCAACGATTGGTAATGAAAGTCTTCAACCACTCCAACAATTTGACCTTCAATTCCCATTGAGCGATCTGCTATTCTACGACCTATAGCTTCTTCAGGAGTAAGTCCGAGTTCAGCTAAAGCAGTTTCATTTAAGATCACGGCATTTGTGTCAACGGCTGCATCTTTTCGAAATGATCTTCCCGCGATGAAATTTAGTCCATAGGTTTTAGGATAATCAGCTTCTACGGTATACCTTTCCCAGCGGAAATCCTGATCAGAACCAATCATACTGAATGTATCAGAATAGGTATAGGAAGCCAGCATTAAATGTGATGAAGTTGTTACTGATTCAACATTGCTGTTTTGTTGATAGGCTTCTTTTAAGAAATCAAAATTTGGGATTATCGCGTTGTCTCTATGAATTGGAATAATTACGATTTGATCTTCTTCAAAACCAAGATCTGTTTGCTGCATATGTTCCAGTTGCTGAGTGATAATCATCGTACAAATAATGAGAGTTCCACTTAACGCAAACTGAGTTGTGACTAAGATTTTTCTTAGAGAACCTTCTCCCGATTGTCCTGAAAAAGTACCTTTAAGAACGGAAGAAGCACTGAATTTTGAGATATAAAGAGCGGGATAAGCTCCTGAGATAAGTACTACCAGAAAAAGAAATGCAAATATCAGAGAGGTTGATCGCGCGGAAGCAAATAAAGCAAACGGACTTGTGCTACCAACAAAGTTCGATAATGCGGGTTGCATTAATTCGGTTATTCCGAAAGCCAAAAGCACAGCCGCAACAACCAGCATAAAAGACTCAAAATAAAACTGCACCACCAATTGTTGGCGGTTACTTCCCAGCGTTTTTCTAAGTCCTACTTCCTTAACTCTTTGTGCAGCCTGTGCGGTAACCAGATTCACAAAGTTAAAACAACCTAGTAGCAGTACGATACCACCAATGAAGAGAACGATAAATACATTGCTTAAACTTCCATTCACTTTCCATTCCCCTACATCAAGGTTTGAAGTCAGGTATATATCAGTAATAGGTTGGGCGTTTATTGTGTAAACAGAACCGGGAACTTCGAAGTAATTGTTTACTTGTTTGGTGGCTTCTGCAAGAATAGGCTCAAGATTGGTTCCTGATTCAACCAGCACATAAGCCGGAACAAAAAGATTAACCCATCGATCAAAAAACTCTTGTCCAACACGTCCTCCTGCCCAAAAGTCTTCGGCTGCAGTTTTAATGTTACCGACAAAGTCGAAATGAAAATGACTGTTTTCAGGAAAGTCTTTCATTACTGCTGATACAAAAAGTGGAATATCCGTTTCTCCTTGAAAATAAATAGGCTGCCCAATTGGGTTGTTATCTCCAAAGTATTTTGCAGCTGTAGATTCAGAGATAACAACACTTCTGAAATCATTAAGGGGATTTTCCTTATCTCCGGCTACAATTTCGAAGTCAAACATGCTAAAGAAGGATTCTTCAGCCCATCCAAAATTGTCTTCGTAAAAGACTTTGTTTTGATCGGGAACAGAAACAGGCATTGATCTGCGGTATTCCCAAACACGGGCAAAATTCTTCACACCGGCAAAGCTTTCTGTTAAATGGGCAGAAAGTGGAAGAGGAACAAACCCGACTGTACGCTCTGTATTTTGATTTACACTCTTTGTTGTTAAGCGATAAATATTATCAGCGTTAGAGTGAAAACGGTCATAGCTAAATTCCTTTTTTGCATACAAACCGATCATTAGCACACAAGCAACTGCGATACATAAGCTTAGAATGGATAAGGTTGTAAAGCTTTTGTTTTTAATGAAGTTTCTAAACGCTATTTTGATATAGTTTTTAAGCATGATTTATTCACTTTTTAAGCTGTTAACGGGGTTCATTAATGATGCTTTTATGGACTGCCAACTTGTAATTATTATAGTAATTACCAAGACTAAGCTGGCAGCTATTGCAAATACGCCAACCCCAATGTCGATTTTATAAGCAAAATCATTAAGCCATTTACTCATTATATACCATGAAATTGGAATGGCTAATGCAAAACCAATCAACACTAATCGGATAAAATCGATAGATAAAAGACTTATAATGTTCGATACAGTAGCACCTAATACTTTACGTATCCCAATTTCTTTAGTGCGGAGTTCTGCGGAAAAAGCAGTTAATCCTAATAATCCCATACAGGATATGAGGATTCCAATTCCGGCAAAGAACGAAAAAACAGTTCCAAGTTTTTTATCGGTTTCGTATAAAGTATCCATTTGCTGATCGAGGTAATTAATTTCAATAGATGAACCTGAAACAACTTTGTCCCAAGAAGTTCTGATATGTGGAATTAAATTATCTAATGCGTCAGCTTGATATCGAACAAGCACTAACTCACCACCTGAGAACGAACTATTTGGGGTATTTATAGAATTGATGATAACCGGTGAAACTTCGCTTCTTAGAGATTGAAAATTAAAATCCTTAACTACTCCTATAACTGTTTCTCCACTGGCTAAACTTTCACCCAACGCATCTTCCGCAGAAACCCAGTCCATTTTTTTCTGCATAGATTCATTAATGACGATGGTATTTATCAAGTCGTTAGATCTTTCTTTTTCAAAATATCTTCCCGCTATTAGTTCAATTCCCAGTGCTTCGGGATAGTTTTCATCAGTAGCTATTACATGAGCAAAAAATTCCTCATCTGGCTTGCGAGGATTAAATTTCTGACCGGTTGAAAAGTAAAGTCTTCCCGGTACCCCATTAGCAAAAGAAGCAGAGATGACATTGCTACTTTTCTTTATTTCTTCTAAGAATGCATCTTTGTTATCTGAAGAGTATAAAGGTATATATAAAGCGTGTTCCTCTTTAAAACCAAGATCTTTATTTATTAAATAATCGAGTTGAGACAGAACAACGATAGTTCCTACGATTAAAACAGTAGAAATACTAAATTGAAAAACCACTAGCGCTTTTCTGGGATTTACACCACCAATTTTTTTTGAAGATTGACCTTTAAGAATATCAGATGGCTGAAAACCTGACAATAGCAATGAGGGATATAAACCAGATAAAATTCCTAAAACTAAGGTTCCTAGCAACAATCCAATCAGAAATTGAAAGTTTTCAATAAGATTGATACTGAGTGATTTATCAAAAAAGAGGTTGAATTTCGGGAGTATTAATTCAGTTAAAAACAGAGCGAGAATTAGAGAGAACATTGAAAGTAAAACTGATTCTCCTAAAAATTGTTTAACGAGTTGTATTTTATTGGCACCAAGAACTTTCCGTACACCAACTTCGCGACCTCTTTGCATGCCTCTGGCTGTAGAAAGATTCATATAGTTAATACCGGCTAGTATCAAAATAATAAAGGCAATAGACGAAAATATGTATATATAGGTGTAGTTTCCCTTGAAACCACTGGGCGTTACAAATTCGGAAAGATATAGTTCAGAAATAGGCTGCAGAAAAAAATCAGTAGATTCTGCTCTATTTTCTCCTAAAAAAGTGTCGAAGGTTGTATTTGCACTTTTTTCGATTTGGTTCCATTGAACACCTTTCTGAAGCTTCACGAATGTGTTATACATGTTTGCCCCCCAGGAATCCATATTGCTGATGGTTGATGGTAAGCCTTTGATAGAAAAGACCACATCAAAATCTAAATAACTATTATCTGGGCTATTTTCAGCAACGCCAACTATGGTATAATCATGAATGCCATATCTGTATATGGTTAAAGGTTTGCCAATAGGATTTTCATCACCAAAGTATTTTTGAGCAATTTTTTCGGTGATTACAACAGTATTTGGCTTGTTAAGTACCGTTTCAGGGTTTCCACTAATTAAAGGGAAATTGAACACCGAAAAGAAGTCATCACTCGCAGCAATTATTTTATCCTCATCGGTAAAGTTCTCTCCATCTAAACTCAATCTACCAGAATTAGCAGGAGTAATTGTTACATACATTTCTACAGCTTGAACGTTTTCTAAAGCAACTCTACCAGTAGGGTATGGAGTTATAATACTTTCATAAGTTCGTTGTGCACTGGTCCTTTCAACTCCAACAAAATATATTTGATCATTATCTTTATGAAAAGTATCAAAACTGGTTTCGTCGGTAACAAATAGTGAAATTAAAATCACACAGGTTAGGCCAATTGATAAACCAATGATATTTATGAAAGTATAAAACTTGTTTGATTTGAAGTTTCTAAATAAAATTTTTAGGTAATTCTTAAGCATAATGCAGTTCCTTTTATTCGTTTTTTAGGCTTTCTATCGGATTAGCGAGTGCAGCTTTAACTGTTTGATATCCAATAGTTAGAAATGCGATTAGCATTGTAATAATAGCAGCTCCAACGAATATTGGTATTCCGGGAGCAACACTGTAGGCAAAGCTCTTTAACCATTCACTTATTAGGAAGTAGGCCAAAGGAGCTCCTATCAAAAAGCCTATAAAAACCAGCTTTATAAAATTGAAGGATAACGCTTGCACTAAGCCGATAATAGATGCTCCTAAGACCTTTTTGATACCAATTTCTTTTTTCCGGTTGATAACTGTGAAAGAAACCAATCCCAATAACCCTAAACATGCGATAAAGAGAGTTAGGAATGTGAAATATCTTAGCATCTCAGCAATTACATTTTCTGTAGTGTATTCATCTGCAAGGTCATCTTCCAAGAAATAATGCCAGGTGGGTATACCATTATTGAAGGTTTTTAGCACTTCTCCTATCTGTGCTGTTAACGGCTCCAGATCAGCATTCCTGAGTTTTATAGAAAGGTCAAAATATCGGCTAGGATCAGAGAAAAGGATCAAAGGCTGAATGGATGTATGTAAAGTTTCAAAATGGAAGTCTTTTACAACTCCTACTACCACATAATCCTTAGGGTCTTTACCTTCAAATCGTTGGTTAATTGTTCTCCCAATAGGTTCTTCCCATCCAAATTTACGTACAGCAGCTTCATTAATGATGATAGAACTAATAGAGTCCGAGGCAAGGTCAATGGAAAAATCCCGACCTTGAACTAAATCGATTTCAAATTGAGTAAGAAAGTAAGGATCAACAGAATAGTTGTTTATTAATACACCGCCTTCTTGAAGATCTCCTTCAGGGTACAACTGAGTTCGGCTTCCTGATTCTTCACCCGGTATATTTGAACTGAAAGAAACCTCAGAAACACCAGGGATTTTGAATAGCACTCCCCGGAGTGTTTCCATAGATTGCTTTGTACTAATGCCAGGGATGCTTGAGATATACATATCACTTTGCTCAAAGCCAAGGTCTTTGTCTTTTATAAAGGAAAGTTGATTTTCAACCGAAGCAGAACTGATAATTAGAAAAATAGCTACAGAAAACTGAGTTACCACCAAAGTTGTTTTAAGCCAGGATTTTCCACTTTCAGATGCCTGATCACCTTTTAATACTTTAACGGGACGAAAAGCGGACATGAAGAATGCGGGATATGCTCCAGCCAGTGTTCCTACTAACAAAACGATCGCGGCTATAGAAAAAAGGTAGAATGGATTTGAAAGATAGTTTGTAGTCACGCTCCACTCAGCTATATCATTGAACCAAGGCAAAGCAAGCTCGACAAATACAACTCCTATTATTACTGCCAGAACTGAAAGTATTAGTGCTTCTGCTATAAATTGAAATACTAATTGCTTTTTATAAGCACCCAATACTTTTCGTACACCAATTTCTCTGGCTCTTTTCATTCCCTGTGCTGTTGCCAGATTTATGAAATTGATACAGGCAATGAATAAGATCAACAGTCCGATAGCACTAAAAATATATAAATAAGAGACATCTAAAGAATCCCATCTCTCACCATAAAGGTTAGAGTAGAGGTAAAGATCTTCAAAATTTGCTAAAAAAGGACGGTATCTATCCACATATTCTTCACCAACATTTTTGGCAATAAAATCAGAAAAACTAACTTGTAGGTTTTCAATGTTAACTCCTTCCTGAAGCAATAAGTAAGTGTACAGATTATGGGATCTCCAATCATTCATTGCCGGATAGTCATTTTCATCCAGAGATTTGAAAGATGCTAATGCATTGTAGTAAAAACTACTTTGTGGATGTTTTTTTGCTAAGACCCCGGTTACTTCAAACGCTTCATCATTTACAAGAAGTGTTTTACCTACCGGGTTTTCGTTTGCAAAATACCGAATGGACATATCTTCGGTTAAAACTATGGTATTTGGCCGGCTCAAAGCTCCTTCTGAGCTTCCATACTTAAAAGGATAGGTGAATACATTAAAAATGCCTTCATCAACGTATGTAATTCCCTGACGAAGGATTTTTTCCCCATACCTTACGTTACCGCTATTATCCAGTAGCCTTACAGATTCTTCTATTTCAGGATATTTCTGTTTTAGTTGATTGCCCCAGGGGCTTGGTGAAATACCTACATCTAAAACATTACCATTTTGTTGGGTGATAGCATCTGCCAGCAAGTAAATACGGTCACTGTTTTCATGATGTTTGTCCATGTTTACTGCATACTGAGTGAGCAGTACCAGAAACAAACAGATTCCCATTCCTATTGCAAGACCAGCTGTATTAATGAATGTATATCCTTTTTGTTTGGATAGATTTCTAAGAGCGATCTTTAAATAATTTTTTAGCATGGCAGATTTTTTTATGATTATTAGACGTGGAAACCTTCCTGCATATTTTCAGTCACTACATGTCCATCAAACAAATGAATCACACGCATAGCGTAATCAGCATCATGAGGGGAGTGAGTAACCATTACAATGGTAGTTCCTTGCTCATTTAGCTCTGCAAGTACCTTCATTACTTCATTACCGTGATCTGAATCAAGATTACCTGTAGGCTCATCGGCAAGTATTAGCTTAGCGTTTGCTACAACTGCTCTGGCAATGGCAACGCGTTGTTGCTGACCACCGGAAAGTTGTTGAGGGAAATGATTTCGACGGTGCATCATGCTCATTCTTTCAAGAGCGGCTTCGGCTTTTTCTTTTCGTTCGGCTGTATCCATTCCCAAATAAAGAAGAGGAAGTTCCACATTTTCGAAAACAGTAAGTTCATCAATCAGGTTAAAACTTTGAAAGATGAAGCCAATATTACCTTTACGAAGCTGAGCACGTTCTCTTTCAGTTCTGTTAGAAACATCATGTCCTAAAAAGTGATATTCGCCATCACTGGGATTGTCAAGTAAACCCATAATATTAAGCAGGGTAGATTTTCCGCAACCGGAAGGCCCCATAATGGCAACGAATTCACCTTCTTTGATTTCAATATTCACACTATTCAATGCGGTAGTTTCTACTTCTTCCGTTGAATAGACTTTCTTAAGGCTTTTTGCTTGTATCATAGTTATATGTGTTTTTATTAAAAGTTTTGTAAGGAATTAAGTTGAGTTTGTCTTATTAGGGTAAAGCGTTCAGCATTTAGCTGATAGCTAACAGCTTTAACCAATAAATTAAATTGACTTATGAAGAATTTTAGAGATTTGAATGTCTGGAGTAAATCACACAAAGTGGCTTTAAAAGTGTATGGGCTCACAAAAAGCTTTCCGAAAGAAGAAATATATAGCTTGACAAGCCAAATGCGACGTTCTGCATCATCAATCCCTACCAACATCGCAGAAGGTTGCGGCAGAGGGAGCGATTCGCAATTCGGATACTTTTTAAATGTAGCTCTAGGTTCTGCTTCGGAGCTTGAATACCAAATCATTTTATCCAGCGACTTGAAACTTATTAGCGATGAAAATTCAAAAGAGATTCTTGAAGAACTGATAGAAGTAAAAAAAATGCTAACGAAATTATATAAAGCAGTTAGTAGAAAATGAGAAGAAAAAGCTAACAACTGATAGCTAACAGCTGATTGCTTTTTTGAAAAGACTTCTGATTTTTTAATAGGGTAATATTTCTTTTTTAGAAAACTCACTTCAACTCCAATACCTCATTATCTCCAAAAGTATCATAGCTGGATGTAATTACTTTGTCCCCGGGTTCTAAGCCGGATAGTATTTCATAATATTCAGGATTCAATCGGCCAAGTCGGAGTTCTTGTTTTATAGCTTTTGTTCCATCTTCATTTAACTTAAATACCCAATTTCCACCCGTAGTTTGATAAAAACCGCCTCTGGCAAGAAGCAATGCATTGGATGCGTCTCCAAGTTCAAGTCGAATTCTTGCAGTCTGACCTCTTCTTAATCCGGATGGAGTTTCATTTACAAATTCCATATCAACCTGAAACTGACCATTATTAATTACGGGATAAACTTTGGTGATAATTAATTCATGGTTTTGTCCCGCAAAATTGAATGAGCCTTCTAAACCGGTAGTGATTCTGGATAAGTGGAACTCATCAACTCCGACTCTGATCTTATAGCTGTCCAGAATATCAACTTGACCAATCCTCTCGCCTCTGTTTATTGACTGACCTTGCTGAAGCTCAACGGTAGTGAGCTGTCCATTTATAGGAGCAGTAACAACTAGGTTTTCAAGAATAGCCTGAACTCCGTCAAGGCTTCGAAACATTCTTTTTTCAGACTCATCCAGTTGCCGTAATTGAGTTTCTGTTTGAACAGAATCTCGTTTAAAAGACTGAGAACTTATTTCATACCTCTTATTTTGGTACTCATAATTTTCTTTAGCTTGCTGATACTCTTGTTCCGAAGTTAGATTTTTATCGTAAAGCGATTTTTGTCTTTCATATTCCGGTTGTGCAAGATTCAGTTGATTCTCTACACTAATGAGTTGTTCTTTTAAGCGGAGATTATTTTGCTCCAAATTCAGCCTTGAATTTCTAACATTGTTGATCTGATCATAAAGGCTTGCCTCTTGTCTCAATACATCTAATTGCAAAGAAGAGTTTGTAAGAACGGCTATGGTATCTCCACGTTCCACCGTAGTTCCTGATTCCAGGTTTACGGATTTGATTACGCCACCTTCAAGTGCATCCAGAAATATTGTACGGATGGGTTGAACAACTCCGGACACTTGAATGAACTCCTGAAAAGAATCTTCAGTAACCGTTGAAATTGTTAGCTTCTCTTTTTCTACGTTAAGTGTGGATCTGAAATCCATAAATGCAAAGCTGTAGATGGTAAATCCTACGAACACTAAGCCGACAATGATCAGAGCTATATTTTTAGGAGTCCACGTTTTCTTTTCTATTTTTTTGTCCATTCCCATGGGCTGTTCTTAAACTCTTTAAAGGATGATTATTTTCTTTCCTATATAATGTCAACTACTGTGCCAAAGCACTGAAATCAATCCAAATCAACGCTTTTAGCACTCTAGTAGGATTTTACTGTTCATTTTGATACACTTACTGTTCGATATCGAACACCTTCAATTTTAGCAGTATACTTTAAATGATTGAGGATGGTTTTCAGTAATCGAATTTATTTCAGGTACAGTATTTGATAACAGGATGTGAACTAACAAATAGAAATGACTTCCAAAAAAGGAAAAATCTTAGTAGTTGATGATGATGCCGATGTACTTCAGGCAGCACGATTATTTTTAAAGCAACATGTAAAATCCATAGAAACTGAAAAAGACCCGAATTCTATTCCTACACTATTAAAGAATAATCGGTATGATCTTATTCTGTTAGACATGAACTTTACCGAAGATGTAAGCAGCGGTAAAGAAGGATTCTTTTGGTTACAGGAGATTTTAAAAATAGATCCATCCATAGCAGTTATTCTTATTACTGCTTATGGTGATATTGATAAAGCCGTTCAAGCGGTAAAAGCAGGAGCAACAGATTTTGTTTTAAAACCGTGGAAGAATGAAAAGTTACTTACAACAGTAATGTCTGCGATGCAACTTACGGATTCGAAAAGGGAGGTGGCAGAATTAAAAGAAACCCAAAAACAGATCAATAGTGATATAGATCATCATTATCGGGACATAATTGGTAGAAGCCCTGCAATGATCAACGTTTTTAACACGATTGAAAAAGTAGCTGCTACAGATGCCAACGTATTGATTCTTGGTGAAAACGGTACTGGAAAAGAAATGATAGCCCGAGCTTTACATCGTCGATCATCAAGGCACGAAAATGTGTTTATGAATGTAGATATGGGTGCTATCACTGAATCTCTTTTTGAAAGTGAACTATTCGGCTATGTAAAAGGAGCGTTTACGGATGCAAAAGAAGACAAGGCAGGACGATTCGAACTGGCAAATGGCGGAACTCTTTTTCTGGACGAAATAGGAAATCTTCCATTTCCACTTCAATCTAAACTGCTTACCGTTTTGCAGAATCGTAAAGTAAACAGAGTGGGTTCTGCTAAATCAAAAGAAATTGATATCCGATTGGTTTGTGCTACCAATCAATCTTTAAATGAAATGGTTGTCGATTCAACTTTCAGGCAAGATCTTTTATTCAGGATCAATACCATAGAAATACAACTGCCACCATTAAGGGAAAGAAAAGAAGACATTGAAGCTTTAACGGATCATTTTGTAAATCTTTATTCCAAAAAGTACAAGAAAGAAGTAATGGGTTGTTCAAAGGATACTATTGCAAAGCTTGAAAAACACAGTTGGCCCGGAAATGTACGCGAGCTCCAGCATTCTGTGGAACGAGCAGTGATTATGAGTGAATCTAATTCTTTACAGCCAGGAGATTTTCTTCTTACTCAAGAAACCGGAGATACAGAGCAGGTTATTTTTGATGATTACAATCTGGAAGAAGTAGAAAAAATGGTGCTTCGAAAAGCACTCAAAAAACATGATGGGAATATTTCCAAAGCTGCTGATGAACTTGGTTTAACAAGAGCTTCTCTTTACAGGAGAATGGATAAATATGGACTCTAATTTTAAACGACATGCTTAAGAGTTTCAGGTTTGGTGTAATATTTCGGATCCTGTTTTTGTTCACAATTCTGAGCATAATCGCGTATTTAATTAGTAATACCGAGTATTATGTTAGCCTTGTGTTGCTTTTCGTTTTATTAATTGTGCAGTTAGTAAACCTGATTCTATTTGTGGAAGGAACTAACAAGAATCTCAAAAGATTTTTCGAAGCGATAAGCTACAACGATTTTTCTCAATCGTTTTCAAGCAAAGAAAAAGGAGAAACATTTGAAGGGCTGAACACTGTTTTTAATAATATCATTGAGAAATTTAAAAATGAACGTGCTAAAAGTGAAGAAAGCTACTTGTACCTGCAAACAATTGTCCAGCACATTGGGATTGGAGTTTTCTCCTTCAATAAAAGAGGAGAAATAGAACTGTTAAATACGGCAGCTAAAAAAATACTTGGTACTGCAGTATTAAGGAATGTTGAACAGTTAAAAAAAATTAGTCAGCCTCTTTTTGAAACTGTTAAAGAGCTAAAAAGCGGAGCAAGAAGTTTAGTTCGAATTTCTATTGATAACAGAGATTCTCAGATTGCGATTTTTGCTACTGATTTCAGAGTAAAAGGGGATATTTATAAGATCATATCATTAAGCAATATTTCGTCAGAGTTGGAAGAAAAAGAAATGGAAGCTTGGCAGAATCTATCACAAGTGTTAGCTCATGAGATCATGAATTCCATTACACCTATTGCTTCTTTATCGGATACAGTAAACACGATGCTTGCCGATAATATTCTGTCAGGAAATGGTAACGAAGATTTATCAGACGAAACCCTTGAAGATGTAAAGGAAGCTCTTCACACGATCAATAAAAGAAGTTTGGGCTTGATGCGATTTGTTGACTCTTATCGAAATATCACTCAAATACCCAATCCTGATTTTGAAGTAGTTTACCTGAAAGAAGCAGTAGATCGGGTGAAAAACCTTATGAAAGGAGAAGCACTTTCAAGAGGAATTGAAGTGATAACAGAGTTTGAAACCGAGACCATAGAAGTTGTAGCAGATACCCAGCTCATTGAACAATCGCTGATCAATGTGGTGAAAAATGCATTCAAGGTTTTGAAAGAAACAGAAGTTCCAAAAGTAAGATTGAAAGGAGGTATTGATGAATCAGGGCATGCTTATATTGATATTGAAGATAATGGTCCCGGTATAAAAAAGGCGGCCGCTGAAAAGATTTTTGTACCATTCTATACGACCAGTAAAAATACAGGTGAAGGTGGTTCCGGAATTGGATTGAGTTTATCTCGACAGATTATGAGACTTCATAACGGGAGCTTATTTTTATTGGAATCTGAGAGAGGAAAAACAATTTTCAGACTTAGATTCTAAAAATAAACCTTAACTCTGAAACTAGGCTGTATTTCAAGATCATAAACAGTGGCAGAGCCTAGAACTATTTGATTTTTTGAGGTATGTAAACCTGGTTTAATTTCAGAATACCAGGGATTATTTTTGTTTAATGCATTGTATATCGAAAATAGAAGTTCGACTTTTTCAGATCCTCGGGTAGCAGCTATATACTTGACAGAAACATCCAATCGAGCATAATCATCAATTCGGGTTTCTTCGATTTGATCTCTTAATAACATGTTATTTGGAGTACCGGTTGCATAATTCCAGGATGCATAAAAGCTTAAACCATTGTTCAAGTTAATATCACCAATAAAAGAAAATTGATGGGTTCGATCGTAAGAAGGATGGAAAGGAAGCCCGTTGTTAATGACTCGGTTTTTAAGCTCAATGGATGATAGCGTGTATGTGGAAGATAGATTAAACTGCTGAAATCTTTTTTTTGCAAGCAGTTCGATGCCTTTTCCAACACCGGTATTATTGAATAAAAATGGGAAAGTATCGTCATCATCAAAGAAAGAAGAAACAAATTGATTACTTAAGCTGTGAATCCTCAAATTTTCAAAAAGCTTATAGTAGGCCTCAATTTGGAAATAGAATGTTGGTGTTGGCTTAACTCTTATATTCGAAGTGTAATAATCCACCGATGATGGAGGTTGTTCAAAATTGGTTATAACCCAAAAATCTGTACTATTAACAGTTTGAAAATCTAATTGATGCATAAACTGATAATTTCTGCTATACCCCAGTCCAAATGAAAAAGATGATTCGGGAAATAATTGAGCTTTCAATCGCGGCGACCATTTCAAATACTTTCCATTTGAAAAATAATAGACTCTGCTTCCTAAATTTAAATGGGCTTCTTTAGAATGCGAAAAATCTAATTGGCTAAAGATATCAATGAGTTGACTTGTTCTTCTGCTCCTGAACGATTGGTTTCTAGGACTGATCTCTGTATATAAAACTTCAAAATCACTATAGGTAAAACCGAAATCCCAACTTACTGCATTAAATGACTTATTGAACTTTTGATCGATCTGAAATTCCTGAAGCTCATTTCCTAATGTAAATGGCAAGATCTCTATTGTTGGATTTCTGTTGTCATTCCCATTTTGCCGGCGAAATTCATTGTCTTCTTTGAAATAACTCGAAAAATAATCACTAAAACCAATACTGCTTTCGGAATTCAAATCATTACCAAGTGCAGTGTGGTATGCCAATCTGATCATTTTATTAGACCATTCGTTATCCGTATTAAATTCTTCTTCTAGTTGTTGAATTCTCCTTTCATAGGTTTGATTGGCTTCATCCTTACCAAAATAGGAACTCAGAATTATTTGAGAGCCTCCAACGGTCTCAAAATAAAATTTTCCATGCACATCATAGAAAAATGCACTTCCATTTACGTTTCGAATATTTCGATTTTTGATCTGTTGTACAGTATCTGCATCAAATCCGAAATTACGATCTATATCTAATCCGTATTCAATTACACTTTGATTATTAAACCAGTTTAAATCATCGATATATGAATGTCGACCGGAGAGCAAAAAACTTGATCTCCCTTTGATGATCGGTCCCTCTAAAGAACCGCTGAAGGAAGTGTTGCTCAATCCGGCAGAGCCGTTAAATTTTTGGAGGTTTCCTGTTTTGGTTAGAAAAGTAAGGGTTCCGCCAAGTGGCGCTCTGAACTGAGCAGGTGTAACATCATAAAAGAATCCGCTTGATCTTAATACATCACCATTCAATCCGTCTAGTAAACCAAAAAGATGACTTTGATTATACATTGTTAAACCATCAAGCAGTACCCTGAATCCATCAGAAGAACTTCCTCGAACATTTAATCCGTCTTCAATTGCAGGTCCTGTTAATACTCCGGGAAGAGATTGAAGGGATTTAATCGAACTATTATCTCCCAAAGGGCTGAAGGAGCTGGCTTCGATCAAACTACTGTAAATTGTATCAGCAGGTGAGAAAAGTGCTGTCCCGTTGATCACAATCTCATTTCCACCGTAAAGCGTAGGCTCCAGACGAATGGCTATATCTTCCCAATTTGAAACCTCATTCAAGCTGAAATCGATTTTTTTTGATTCGTAACCCACATAGGAAAAAAGAAGTGTTACAGATTCCTTTGAAGTTTTTACTGAGGTATTAAATGTGCCTGATGTTGATGAAGCAATTCCTGTGATTTCTCCATTTTCAAACCATGAAATTGTTGAATTGGGTAAGCGTTCACCCGTTTTCGCATCTAAAATATATCCTGAGATTCGAATGCTTGATAGAGATTTTTCTCCATTTGTTTTGTAGAGCAGAGCTTGATTTCTGTCAATATCAACATGCAGGCCGATATTGTAGTTTTCAAGCTGTGAGCGTAAGTCTTCAAAAAATTGTTGTGAATCTAAAGAAATAGAAACAGTTACATTCGAGATCAATGCTTCTCTGTATAAAAACCGGATATCAGATTTTTTCTCAATATCATTGATCACCTTTAATAAGGTTTCTTTTGATGTTGCTGATTGAGCGAAACTGTTCCCCGTGCTAAATAGTAATTCTAAAATCAGAACTATTGATATGGTAAATAAGGTTTTCATCAACCTTAATTTAAGGGAATAAATACAAAGCTATCCGGATTAACTTCTCTGAATGTACCACCTAAGATTAAACCTAAATCATCAAGAGTAGATCGTAAATTTGTAAGAGGGATTGATCCGGTTATCAACTCAGATTTATTCTGAAGATCTGAAATATCTATTTCTATTTTAAAGTGATGCTGAAGTTCTTCTATAACTTCGAATACAGGCGTACTTTTAAGTACAATGGAGTTATCCAACCAATCTTTATACTGAGCGCCATCTTCGTTACTAACAGTACTAATAGAAGATTCTGAGATCAATGCTTTATCTCCTGGACTAAGAATCACAGAGTTCCGGTTCTGATCATCTAGACGAATACTTCCTTCTTCCAGGTATACAATAGTTTCGTTGCCCCAAGTACTAACATTAAATTGTGTTCCTAGTACAGTTACAATTCCATTATTGGCTTCAACTGAAAAAGGTCGATCTCTATCTTTACTTACAATGAAAAAGGCTTCGCCATCTAATTTATAAGCTCTTTTGTTTTCTGTAACTGAAAGTTCAAAAAACGATGAATTTGGTCGAAGTGAGATTTCGGAACCATCAGCCAGCATAACAACTTCTATCTTGGTGTTGCTTTGTGCAATCAACTTTGGTTGGCTTAAATTTGTAAACCAAAATATTCCTATAAAGGCTGCTATTAACACAGTTGCAGCTGTTGCCCAGATTCTAACATTAATTGTACGATCTGATGATAGGGAAGTGACCGTAGCATTTTTTGAAGGTTTTGTTTCTTCATCAACGTTTACCCAAATTTCTGAAATGGAATTTTTTAGAGAGTCTATCTCTTTTTTTTCTTTGTCTCTATAAGAGATAATTTTTTGAATCAATGGGTCTTGAACAGAAGAAATGTTTTCACCTGTAGACAAAGAAGAGCCAAGCAGTTTCGCAAGAAGCAAGTCTGGGTCATTTTCAGGTAAAAGGTCTTTAGTTTCCATGATTCAAAATTTAAAATGAAAAGCAGGTTGCTTCAGCAACCTGCAATTCAGGACTTTCGGGGGTTAGTTTAGTCTTGTTCTCTCCCATCTTTTAATGAGAACCTTACAATCTTAGCTACTTTATTGAAACGTAACAGCGCTGTACCGTCTCCGGTTAATTCTATAGTTCCTTCAATCACTTCGCTATCCAGAACATCACCAATAGTTTTGTTTAGAACTATGCTGTAGTTAAGTGTTCCAGTAACGCCTTGTTCAAGGTTGCCATTAGCTTCAACAGAGTCTTTATCAATTTCAACATTCAGGAATTCAATATTAACTGTGTAATCTCTTGAAGCCAGAACGCTGTCACTAGTTGTGCCGGACGCGTTTCCTTGGCCGTAGTGTTTACCATCAATGCTTACAATTGAACTTGTGCTGTGTAAACCTGCTATTGCAAAAGTGTCCAATCTGGCAAATTCCGAATTTCTAAATCTCGAGTTGACAAATCCTGATTTACTACCTGTAAAATCAACACTTTCAATCGAGTCTTTGTTGGCTCGAGGACGAGCAATAAACTCACCTTCCGGAGATGTATACACATAAGTGTTTAAAAGGGACACGCTTTTTTCAAAATCGCCTTTATTTACACTTCGATTGTATTCAAGCGTATGAGTTCCTGTAGTAGGGTCGTAAGTATAGGAATAACTTCCTTCCCGACCTCTGCCATTTCTATCGTCATGATTTTCCTTTGCTTTATTAGCGTTATAAGCAATACCATCTTTATCTACAGTTGAAACAGCATCATACATACTGCTGATAATTCCGGAGTTATCATCTGATACAGATTCACCGATAATTTGCGTTGCCAATTCAATATCTTCATCAGATAAAGATTCTACTTCATTATTCACTGCCGAACAGGCTGCAAATATTACCATAAGGCTTAGACCTAATAAAGTAAGTTTTGATATGTTTTTTATAGATTTCATAATTCTATTCTCTTTTGTTTTGTTAAAGACATTTGTGTCATTTGACCTCATTACACATCAATAATCCAATACCCCTAATCTCTTTTAAAATTCAAATAACAAATTTCAGAATTCAAATTTATTCTCTAGCTACTTTATCGATATTCTTTTAAAGATTCACGCATGTCTTTTAAAGCAAGCCCCATATGATTTTCAATAGTTTTAACAGAGACATCCATAACCTGTGCGGCTTCTTTATACGTGAATTCCTGAATAAAACACATTCTGAATACTTCCTGTCTTTTATCGGGCATAGAAGAAATTGCATGTTCAATAGCTTTATTTAACACATCATTAGTTTCTGGATCAGGTTCTTCTTCAGAGCTAGCATTTAGTTCAGGATCTACTTCTTCATTGTATTTTGCATGATCGCGGAACAGGTTTAACATTCGCGTATACGCAATTCTGAATAAGTAAGCTCTCAAAGATTTGGTTTCATCGATCTGATCTCTCTTTTCCCAGATCATTACAAAAGCCTGTTGAACCAAATCTTTAGCAGCTTCTTTTGCAGTGCCTCTTTTGATAAGAAAGTTCAGCAAATAGGCACTATATCTATCAAAAAACTTTTTGAAGGCTTCGTGATCTCCTTTTTTTATCTTCAGAGCAAGTTCGGGATCATTGAATTCATCCGATTCAATTGATGCCAACAATAAAATGAGTTGAAGTAATAACGTATTCATGTCTAAGAATATAATCCCTTGATCTACTAATGAACAAAGAAAGATTTAATAAAATACAGAAACAAAGTATGAGAATAGTATTGTTATTTTTGGCATTTTTTGTTTCTGTATCAGTGAAGGCTCAAGAGGGGTCTGTGGTAATCAACAGGAAGGATATTAAGAACGGGGTAGCTCTTTTTGGTGAAAACGACAACTTATTCCCGGTGACTCTGGAAATTGATCTCAATTTGAAAAATATGGTTTCTACAGAAGGAGATCCTATTACTGTAATTATTCCGGGTAAATCAGAAATTAAAATTACAGAATTGATGATCGATAAGAAGAATGCCTCCTGGGGAATGAAGTATAGCTATACATTTTATCAGGGAAGTATTTATGCAAAACATAGCAGAAATTTTGGCTATAAATTACCATATAAAAAAGGAGAGAGTTATAGACTTGATCAAGGGTATGGAGGGAAATTTTCTCATCGTGGCGATAGCAAGTATTCATTAGACTTTCAAATGGAGCTAGGAACCGAGATATATGCTGCACGTGCGGGGGTTGTTGTTGAAATTGAAGAACGCTATTCAGAAGGAGGAAATGATCGTTCTTTGGTAGAAAAAGCTAATTTCATAAGCGTTTTACATGATGATGGTACTTTTGCTCAATATTCGCACTTAAAGAAAGATGGAGCTCTTGTAAAGAAGGGACAAAAAGTAAGGGCAGGGGATAAGATCGGATTATCCGGAGCTACAGGGTTTGCCACCGGACCTCATCTTCATTTTAATGTAATAAAAGCAAAAAGAGGAGGAGGCTTTCAAACACTACCTGTTAAGTTCTCCACCAAAGATGGAATCAAAGAACTCAAAGAAGGCGAAGTGTATGTAGGGTATTGAACTTGGGAACCTCGAACAGAAGAGCATCGAACTTTGAAGTGAAGAATCAGATTAATTATAGACACCTTGTCTTGAAAGGCCGATTGAATTGAAAGAAATAAACCGCTCAAAATTTTTATTGCAAAGAGTTACTTCGGAGAAGTCAGACAAAGCTTTTTTTATTTCTTCTGTAGCTGCTTGAATACCGATTTCTTTCGATTTATGTCTGTCTGTAACTAAATAAATGGTTTGATCTGAAAAGAACTTATCAATGTTTCATTGAACTAGATTAAGTTTTAATTTTTTTCCTTCACCGAAATAATACCATTCAGATTCTTTTGATTGTGGTTCCCAATCCACTTTATCCAACATAAATGAGCAAGCAATAAAAATATTTTTAGAATCCACTACTGAATAATGAAAATTGAATATTCCTTGTTGGATGTTGATCGTTCCCAACTACTTTTTCTTCTCTTTAAATTCCTCCAAAGAAAGCCCTTCCATCACCGCATCATAGCTTGAGATATCTTTTGGAAGAATAATATCATTCTTATCCTGACCTAAACCCGCAAGCGTTCCCAGATATTTCTCCGAAAGACGAAGTTTCATAGCCTCAGTCCCCATAGGTTGAGAAAGTGCGGCTGCTATTTTTTCAATAGAAATAGCCGTTGCAGTTGCAATAGATTCGATCTCATTAGCCAAACCTTCCGCTTCGTTGATTTGTCGCTGCATTTCTGCTTCAGAGATATTTACCATTTCAGCCTTGATACCTTCCGCATCATTCACCTTAGAGCCTTTCACACCTTCAGATTTAGCGATCACAGCTCTTCGATCACGTTCAGCGGTCATTTGTCGTTCCATTGCATTTTGAACTGTTCTCGGCGTAAGAATATTTTTAATCTCGTAGCGATGAACCTTAATTCCCCAAGGCATTTCGATTTCGCTAAGCACTTTCACAACTTCTTTACTCATAAAGGCACGCTCTTCAAAAGTCTGGTCTAAGTCCATGAGTCCGATTACAGAACGTGTAGTTGTTTGAGCCAGTTGTATGGCCGCATAGCGATAATTTGTAACACCATAACTTGCATTTACCGGATCAGTAACGCTGATGTAGATCACACCATCAACCTCTACTTTTACGTTATCTTTTGTGAAACATTCCTGAGGTTCAACTTCGATGGTTTCTTCACGGAGATCTTGTTTATAAACCACTTTATCCACAAAAGGAACGAGTGCATGAAAACCCGGTCCAAGCGTTTTATGATAATTACCTAAACGTTCCACAATAAATGAATACTGATTGGGAACCAATCTAAGTGATTTGATCACCTTAAAAATTACAAAAAGAGTAACAAGCCCAACTAAAACTTGACTGATATTTTCAATGATTTCCATGACTAGTTTTCTCCTTTAATTTCTTTGCTCTTTGTGTGATCACTTACTTTGCTGACCCCTTCAAAAAAGGTTTTCAAATTGGCTGTTTCTGTCGGTAAAACGGAAACATTTGAGTTTTTTAGTATAGATCCGAATTGTTCAATGTATTGCTCTACCAGTTTTGTGCGTACTGCCAACTCACCACCTGGTTTTTTCATAGCTTCAGCAATACGCTGTATTCCGTTAGCTGTAGCCGTTGCAATCAGTTCGATCTCTTGGGCTTTACCTTTCGCCTCGTTAATACGTCTTCGACGTGCACCTTCCGAAATCAGAACCTGACTTTGTTGTTCTCCTTCAGATTCATTAATTCTGGCTTCACGAAATCCTTCAGAATGAGTGATTTCGGCACGTTTTTCCCGTTCCGCTTCCATCTGTTTCTCCATAGTATCTACGAT
Source organism: Balneola sp. (assembly GCA_965216175.1). Lineage (GTDB taxonomy): Bacteria > Bacteroidota > Rhodothermia > Balneolales > Balneolaceae > Balneola. The sequence continues at coordinate 2,168,063 of OZ244140.1, read as the reverse complement.
CAGATTAGAAGGACGGATATTTTTTATTTCATATCGAAGTACTTTTATTCCCCATGGTCCTGCGGCTTTATCGATTTCGCGAACGATATTTTCATTCATAGCCTCACGTTCAGAAAAGGTATCGTCTAAAGTGATCTTTCCGACTTCACTTCTCATAGTAGTTTGAGCAAGATTGATAGATGCAGCTTGGTAATTGTTGATTCCATAACTGGCTTTGTGAGCATCCATTACTTTGATGTATACTAAACCATCTACTGCAACCTCAATATTGTCTTTGGTGATACATGTTTGGCTGGGAACATCCAATACTTGCTCACGCATTTCGCGCCTATAAGCAGGTCGATCAACAAACGGAACCAGAAAATGAAATCCCGGTTTTAGGTTCTTTTTGAATTTCCCCAGTCGTTCCTGAATAACTTCTTCTCTCATTTCCACGATGATAAATAATCGCGTAAGGATGAAGTACGTAACCACAAGAGTGATAAGAATACTAGTCCAAAACATGATTTCCTTTAATTTTTGTCTTTAAGTTTTTGTGATGCTGGTTCCTGGATTTGATCCACAGGTTCAACGATCCAGGTTGTATTGTCACGATATTTAATTTTTACTTTCGTTCCTACAGGAACTACACCTTCTAAAGTACGCGCCTGCCATGAAATTCCCTGAAAACGAATTCTGCCTTCATCGTTATGTTCGTTTAATGGCTCCACTACATCGACAATCTGATCCATGGCTTCGTAATCTTCATCAGCAAATTTGTAAGAAGTGTCCCCCTTTAAATATTTCCTTATTAAAGGCATCGCCAAAATTGTAATCGCTGCTGAAGTGAATATCCATGCCATAGTTGCAGTGATAGGATCTTCCAGTAATCCAAAAAACCGAGCCAATGCTACAAGAATTCCACTGGCACCTAAAATCAATGCCATACCGCTTGGTATCACAAATTCGGCTAACATCAGAATGATACCGCCAATCAAAAAAATCCAAGTAAGTAATTCGCTGTCCATAGCTTTGTGATGAATTATACTGTCTTTAGTAGATACCAAAATGTTAGATAAAAATCTTGTTTACTTGGCACTAATTTTGCATTTATTTAGGGGAATTTACAAACTGTTTTGTCATTATTTATCATTTATTCAAATGTACAGAAATAATTGGCCTTAGAATTGTTGACGGAAAAGTGAATCGATGTTTGAGTGTCTCCGAATGGAGGAATAAATCCATTCAGGCTTGGTTTATTAAAATTTATCAAAAGAAAGAAGACCATTGGATTTATTCAGCGGTAGCATCATGAACCCATCAAGAATTCTTAGCCTTGACTTTTTGTTACTTTTGGGTAAGCCAAAAGTAAGTGCATCAATTCATTACGTTATAGCTTTATGATGACTTTAAATAAAACTTATGCCCGATAAAAAAGAAGATCAAAATAAAAACCACTCCATCGCTTCCTTAAAAGATACGCTGGTAAAGATATTTAAGTTAAGTAAGCCCTACAGAGGAAGATTCTATTTTGCGACAGTTGTTGTTTTACTGGCGTCAGGAATCTGGTTAACTGTTCCATTAGGATTGCGGGAATTACTGGATGCCGTATTTGAAAAAGGGGATGGAAGTCTGTTGAACTTATTGGCAATCGGATTGATTGGATTATTTGTACTGCAATCTCTGTTCAGTTTTACCGGAAATTATTTTCTGGAATGGGTGGGAGAACGTGTAGTAACCGATCTTAGAAAAAAAGTGTATGAACACCTTCATCGCTTAGGGTTTAAATTCTTTGCAGAGAGACGTTTAGGAGAGATCACCTCACGACTTACCAACGATGTTGGGTCGATACGAACAGCGCTAACAGATTCTTTACCTCAATTATTAACGATCACTTTTTCGCTGATTGGTTCGGTTTCATTGATGGTAGTGTTGAACTGGAGATTGAGTGCTGTAATTTTTGTAACGGTTCCTTTTGTTACCATTGCTACCAGATATTTTGGTCAAAAAATCAGAAGACTGTCCCGTGGAATTCAGGATGAATTGGCAGATTCAACAGCAGTAGCGGAAGATGCCCTCGGAGCAGTGCGATTGGTTAAAGCGTTTGTTCGGGAGAATTATGAAGTTGATCGCTACTCAGATTCCATTGAAAAGCTTTTTGGTACGGTTCGTAAGAAAGTAGTCCTCACTCAGTTATTTTGGTCGGGCGTAGGAATTATGTTCATGGGCACACTGGTAGTGATTTTTTGGTACGGTGGAAAAGAAGTATTGGAAGGACGATTAAGTGCAGGTGATTTGGTTGCCTTTATTATTTATGCGCTAAACATTTCGAGATCGATCAGTCAGACTTCCAGATTATACACAGCAGTAAATACTGCTGCAGGAGCTTCAGAACGTATTTTTGAACTATTGGAAGAAATCCCGGAAATAGAAGATAATCCGGATGCAATTGAAGTGACTAATGTGGATGGAGAACTTGAATTCAATAACGTCGGATTTCAGTATGAAGATGAACGTCCCGTTTTAAAAAGTATCTCATTCAAAGCCAAAGCAGGAGAGACCATTGCTTTGGTTGGGCCCAGCGGTGCCGGAAAAACAACCTTGCTGAATTTAATCCCAAGATTTTATGATGTTCAAAAAGGAAAAATTTCTTTGGACGGAACATCTATTACCGATCTGAAAATAAAATCATTTCGGGAACATATATCCATTGTACCGCAGGAAGTTCATTTGTTCAGCACTACGATCAAAGATAATTTGAAATATGGTAAGCTGGACGCTACGGACGAAGAGATCATACAAGCAGCTAAAGATGCTAACGCTCATGACTTTATAATAGAACATCCCGATGACTATGATTCTTTGATCGGAGAAAAGGGAGTGAAATTGAGTGGTGGTCAACGCCAAAGAGTAGCCATTGCCCGAGCGATTCTGAAAAACCCCGAGATTTTGTTATTGGATGAAGCCACATCATCGCTGGATTCCGAATCAGAAGCTCAGGTTCAGGAAGCCCTAACCCGATTGATGAAAAACAGAACGACCTTTGTGATTGCCCATCGATTATCAACCATCCAAAATGCAGATCGAATTCTAGTACTGGACAAAGGCGAAATTGTGGAAGAAGGAACGCACAACGAGTTGTTAGAAAAAGATGGTTTGTACAGCCACTTGTACGAATTGCAGTTTAGGGATTTGGCTGGGGATTATTCGGACTAAAAATGAGTTAGTTTAGTTTTATCCAGCTACACAAGCGAGAGGTATGTTTAATCAGTCTTAGTATTGCATTGATGCGGTTAATCAAAGAGATTGTTGGAGAGAGAAAAAGGCGACAAGCGGAAAATACCTTTCAAAGGATATTGTAAGCGTCATATTAGCTTTTCCTCTGCTTCTTTATATGCTCAGCGGTATGTAAAGAGCCTTTTACCGAAGGTATCTTGTATCACGACCACCTCAAAAGCAATAAAGACCAACAACCTCAACCTTGATCTGAATAGTATGCAAATTATTAAACAATCGGTAGGCATTGATGTCTCCAAAGACACCCTTGAGATTTGTATTGGCTCACTTATAACCACTCTTGAACACCAAATTCTATACACCGGGCAAGTCTCGAACACCGAATCAGGTATTGAACAACTCATAGGATTTCTTAGGCGTTATTGCTCAGCTGACAGTGCCGTACATTGTATCATGGAAGCTACAGGCGTCTATCATGAATTAGTTGCCCACAGGCTGCATGAGTGTGAGACTCAGGTATACATTATCCTGCCAACCAAAGCAAAAGCATTTGTTAAAAGCATTAATCAACGTGCAAAAACCGACCGGGTAGACGCACGGCTACTTTGCCAGCTTGGCCTGGAGCGTTCTTTACAACCATGGAAGCCTGCCGACCCTTTGTGGCAGCAGGTTCGGGGGCTTACTCGGGAACGAGAAGCTCTGGTGAATGAACGAAGTCGACTCAAGAATAAAAAGCATGCCTTAACTACTGCTTTTATTCCTTCAACTACCACGCTGGTGCGTCTAAAAGAGCGCATAACTATGATCAATGCACATATCAAAGCTATCGAGCAAGAACTTCGCACATTGTTTGCAAGTCAGCAGACATTACAAGCAAAAGTTGATAATATTTGCCAGATAAAAGGGATTTCTTTGCTCACTGTAGCTACTGTACTTGGGGAAACAAATGGGTTTAATCTGATTCGTAACCAACGCCAGCTCGTGGCCTATGCAGGGATGGATGTGAAGATCCATCAATCCGGATCGGTACAAAAGAAAGGGCGCTTAAGCAAAAAGGGAAATGTTCATATTCGCCAAGCATTGTATATGCCTGCACTAAATGCCGCTCACAAAAACCTGGCACTTTCTGCTCATTACAAGCAATTAAATGAACGTCAGCAAGCAAAGAAACAGGGAGTGATAGCTGTTGCAAGAAAACTACTCATATTAATTTACAGTTTATGGAAAAATGAAGAGACCTATGACCCGCATAAAAATCTACCAATAGGATTGACTTTGAGCACGGTATGACGCTTGCGATAGGTTGAGATTGATTGGTTGAAGCTGTGCCTTAATGGAAGCGGAGCTTCCTCCTTTAGTTGATTGAAGTGGGTTTAAAATACCCTTTCATATTTTCAAACGGCATTTCTTCATTTTTTTCAAAAAGGATAACCATTCTGTCATTTTCTAATACGATAATTTTACCCATTAATCTATCAGTTTCATAAAGTTGTATACTTTTACTTTTTTCAGAGTAGTTCCAATGCATTTTTGGTCTAGGACCGCTGTCAAGAGGCAGGAGGTTATAAACGCCATCCTTTTGAAATGAAAAGTCAAAAGCGTTTGTGGATTTAGGTTCAACTTTCATGCCTTGAACTTCCATATATTCTACACTCCATTTTTTACAGAGAAATTGTTCAACTTCAGAATTAGAAAGATCAATACTTTGAGCATTTATTGAAGAGGCTATTGAAACTAGAATTGCTGTTAAGATGAATTTCATGATTTAATTTTTTTAAAATTGAAGTAACTGAATAATTTTATTGGTTACAAGTAAAAGTGCGAACCCATCCCTGTCCCTTCCCTTAAACAAGGTAAGGGGACTTTCTAATCAAATTCTGAGTTAATTTATGAAGTCTCCCTCGCTAAAGTTAAGGAGCCTGCCTGTTCGGCAGACAGGGGAACAAGGATGGGTCTGATAAATCAACACAAGAATAGATTAAATAGGAAGAAGAGTGGAAAAAATCTCCCTTCCAAGGGAGACCGATCGAACACTTGTGTGAGATCAGAGGGATGTTGTGCAGTTTATGAGTTGGAAAACTGTACAACATCCTCCGTCTTCTGATCTACTCGATCAGAATCCACACCCTTCGAAGGAGGATTTTTCGGAGCTTTGATAGAAAAATGTGTATCGCTGTATCTCTTTATAGGTATTTTATATAGACTAATTATTTGGAGCAGGAGTTCAATGTCATTTTCCCAATTAGGATCTTAGGAAAGAGTACAAGAGAGTCTACATAATTAGTTAAAGGGCTTATTCCTAGATATGTAGATTCTTCGGAAGTATCCTCAGAATGACTAATACTTAATTGTCAACAAATTACTGGATTACTAGCGATTGCGTAAGGTTCTGATTCATCAACTAGCTGAAAGGATGATATTGCTTTAATTCCCATTATTATAAGTGCGGATCACATCAGAGTAGCTCATATCAGTAAGCAAGCTACGGTTATCTAGTTCTTGTAAGAAGCTAGCGGGAACGCCGGCATTGTACATGCCAATGATTCCTGAATAGGAGAAAGTTTCTAAGAAACCGGCTGTATTTAACTCAGTCAGATATTGGGTTGTTACACCTCCATTATACATTCCAATAATAGCAGAATAGGAGAATTCATTCAAGAAATCGGCTTCGTTTAGTTGGTTCAAGTAATCAATAGTAACACCACCGTTGTATAAACCGATCAATGCCGAATAAGAAAAATCATTTAAGTATCCTCCTGCTTCCATGCTCGCAAGATATTGATTAGTAACTCCTCCGTTATATAATCCAATGATGGCAGAATATGAAAAATTATCTAGGTAATCACCTGCTTTCAACTGATCGATATAGGAAATCGGAACGCCACCATTATACATTCCGATAATAGCTGAATAGGAAAACGTATCCAGATAATCAGCTTCATTAAGTTGAGCTAAATATTCGATAGGAACACCACCATTGTACAGACCTATTACTGCAGAGTAAGAGAAATCGTCTAGGAAATCAGCTTGGTCTAAACTTTCCAAATACTCAAGAGGAACACCGCCGTTATACATGGCTTGGATTCCGGTTGAGGAAAAATATTCTGTGTAGCCGGCTTCTGTAGCTGCTTGCAGGTAATCTAAATAAGCAGACGGAACTCCTTGTGTTGTTGAAATTCTCGGAGGTAAAGGAGCTGATGGAACTATATTTTGACCTTGAGACACATTAGAGCTTCCGCTACCGGTTTCAAAAGTGAAGATAGGTGGTCCGAAAGTAAAGAGAAAGAAAAGAGCAGGCACTACAGCAAATAGAAGTATAGCAAATAAATTCCTTTTGGTAGAAGATGGAGGTTCTGCATATTCTTGCTGATAATTTTCTGTGTCAGCATTAGCCTTTTCATCGATATATGAATCCAGATCAAAATCGGGGTCGTCTTGATTCTTACGAAGTTCATTTTTAAATCTTTGGCTTGACATAATTTTAATTCTCTTTGATTTTATAGCCTTCAATCAGCGAAGAAATATCGATAGTATCCAGTAAATTGAGATTATTCAGGGTGCTTAAAACCTTAACAGGTACTTTAGCTTGATATAACTGCTGAATAGTTTCTTTTTCATATTTGTCAGAGATGCCTGCTTCGCTTAATTCACTCATGTAATTCGTCAGAGAAGATGGAAAAACACTATTTTGGTCACCATCTGAAGGAATAACTTTAACATTTCCTAAATTATCCAGATCTCCCAATGCGGCCAGTTTACTAAGGTCGGCAAGACCTTCAAGACTGGCTAAATCCTCTAGAGACTCCAAAGACTCAAGGCTTTCTAAACTTTCAAAAATAGCCAAATCTTCCAAACCCACTATATTTGCAGTACCATTAACAAGATCATCTTTGTTAATTACAATCACGTCATTCCCTTCAATCGGGGCAATGGGTAAAACAACGTCATTAGAAACAGGAGAAGGAATTGGTTGAGACTGGAACTCTTCAACACCAAAAATATTTGCGTAGATTTTTTTCGGACTCCAATCATTGAAATATAACAGAGCAAAAGTAGCTAAACCAATTACTAAAAAAGAGTTTTTTAAAAATGCTGAAAGAGTACTCTGTTTCTTATCAGGTTCAATTTTTTCTTGTTCTGATTGAGATTTTTCATCGAGATAGGAATCCAGATCAAAATCCGGATCATTTTGGCCACCTCTTAGTTCGTTTTTAAATCTTTGTTCACTCATCTTATTGTCCTTCAAGTTTATATGCAGTTACAACTGATTCAGATGACATTTCGCTCAATAACCCTTTTTCATCTAATGTTTTAAGAAAGCTTGCAGGAACCTGATTCTGATAAAACCTCACAATAGATGTGCTTTCAAAGTTATCCAAATAGCCACCGGAAGCTAGTTCTGAAACATATTCCTGAGGAACGTGATTCTGATATAACCTTGAAATAGAAGTGCTGCCAAAATCGTCTAATATTCCAGCTTTTTTGAAACTCTCTATATACTCAAATGGAATCTGATTTTGATAGAGCCTCACAATGGATGTGCTACCAAAATCATTAAGAATACCTGCTTTCCCAAACTGATCTATATATTCTACAGGTACATTATTCTGATATAATCTTGTTGAAGCACTTCCTCCGAAATCATCCAGATAACCATACTCTTTTAGCTGTGCTAAATAATCTGTGTAACTAATCCCAAGTTCATTAACTCCGGTATTAAAATTGAAATTAAATCTTTCAGAATTAAAAGTAGGTGGGGACGGAGGAGCAGGAATCGTTATTGTTCGAACAATTGGTTGTGGTCTATCTATAACAATAGTATTCCCGCTTTGGGCAATCGTAGTATTAATATCATCTGCGAATAGAGAAAAAGGGTCACTTAAAAAGAACCAGAGTGCAGGAATTAAAATTAGTGATAAAGCCAGTAGATTTCTTTTTGTACTAGGATGCGAATCAAATTTTTCCTCATAGTTGTGATTCCCGGCATTTGCCTGTTCATCAATATAAGCATCGAGATCAAAATCAGAATCATTCTGGCTGTCCTGAAATTCGTTTTTAAATTTTTGAGAACTCATTACTTGTTGTATTAGTTATTATCATCTTTATAAAGTTCAACTACATCAATGAAATTTAGATCTTCATATAAACCCTTTTCTTTAAGTCTGTCTAAAAAAGAAGTAGTTACACCAGCTTTATAATATTCAGTTACATAAACAAAACTCAGATCATCTAAATATCCTGCAGCATCAAGAGTTTTTAGATAATCCATAGTCACTCCGGTTTTATAAAATTCACTCAGTCCTACAAAGTTTACTTTGTCAAGAATTCCTGCTTCTTCATATTGACTGATATAACTCAAAGGAATATCATTCTTATAGAATTCAGAGATTGCAACAAAGTTCAGATCATCCAGGAAACCGGCATTGTCAACTTCTTGGATATAAGAAACAGGAACACCAGAAGAATGTAGTTGCCTGGCCTGAAAGGCACTTAATTTATTATCCTCAAGTAAGCCAAGATCTTTAAGTTCAACCAGATAGTCGGTTACCGGAGGTAAATTTACTGATTCGGCTATTCGGGCAAATTCATCATTTATAGCTCGTTCAAGCTCGGCGGTTTCAGGTATAGAAATATCAGGTATTCTGATTTCAGGGATATTAATCTCTATTCGATTTCCGGACTGACCTGTAGCTACAACGGTTCCTTCATCGTTACCAAAAACACTTCCATATGCTTGTTTTGGGCTCCAATCGTGATACCACATAAAAGCGGTGAATACCAACGCTAGCCCAAGACCTGCATTTTTGATGAAAGAGGTTTCGTGCTCATCTTCAATTTGCCGAGTTGGTTCTGCAGTTTGATGAGCTTGTTCTTCGAGGTAGGAGTCTAAGTCGAAGTCATCATTGTTATTGGATTTTTTAAATCTGCCCTGTTGTGCCATGGTTGTTAATTTTTTCACTAAGACGAAAAAGAACCATCTATTGTTTCAAATAGGAAATAATCTCTTAAGATTTCTTAGATTAAGAGAAACCAAAAATTAATTTCTGAAGATGAAAAGAACAATAATCAGCTCTATATTTTTAATAATGTGTTTTGTCTCAACGGCAGTATTGGCTCAACTACCGGTATCATTAACACTTCCACAGGCAAGCCCAAAGGAAACGCGCAGTATTACCATAGGATTTACAACCATTAGTTTTGAATATAACTCAGTTGGTATCAAAGGAAGAGAAATATGGGGATCTTTGGTTCCTTATGGGGAAGTTTGGAGAACGGGTGCTAATAAAAACACGCTTTTTACTATAAGTGATGATGTACTTATAAACGGGCAAAAGTTAAAAGCCGGTTCTTATGGAATGCATACTATTCCGGGAGAAGAAGAGTGGGTGATCATCTTTTCAAATTTCAGTGAAGCGTGGGGAAGTTATTTTTATAATGAAAGCGAAGATGCGTTACGCATTTCTGTAACGCCTGAAGAAATGGACAGCAAGTATGAATGGATGAAATTCTCGTTCAGTGGTTATACAGCAACTTCTGTTGATATCTCTTTGAAGTGGGCTCATTTGAAAGTTCCGTTCAAAGTTGAAATCCCGATGGAAACTACTTTTGCTCATATTGAAAATCAATTCAGAACATTACCTGCTTTCGGTTGGCAGGGATGGGTGCAGGGAGCGACCTATCTACAGAACAACGATTATAAACTTGATGTAGCTTTGGAATGGGCAGCAAGAGCGTTGCAAATTGACAGAAGTGTTCAAACACTTGGATTACATGCAAAGCTGCTGGTAATAAATGGCAAAAAAGAAGAAGGAATGAAAGAGGCTTCTGACATGAGACAAGAATGGAAGGCTGACTGGAGATCTCATTATTCTGCTGCAGAAGTTTATGAACAAGCAGAAGACCTTAACAAAGCCAAAGAAGCTTATAAAAAAGCCAAAGATTTGGCAACGGATGAGCGCACTAAGCAAGTTATGCAGAGACGGATTGATTCACTCAATCAATAATCAATATTGAAAACCCAACATCCAGTTTCCAAGTTGAATTACTTTTGGAAATTGGATGTTCTTGATTAAATACTGAAAATCGAATTAACGTCTTGCTTCTCCATCATAAAGTAATTCAGCAAGTTCAACGATCTTAATGAACTCAGCACGATACCCATTTTCATCTCTCCCTTTACTATGCTTGGCAAGTTCTTGAACCATTTGAAACGAACTGTTTCCAGTGAATTTTGAATCTCTAAGTAACATTCCAAAAGAAGCTACGGAAGCTGCAAAACTGAGATTTTCAGTCAGTTCACTTATATTTGTATTGTAAACTATTTGATTGACAAGTTTACTCTCATTTTCACTGGGACTTTTATAGCGAAGTTTTACAGTTAACAGTTCATCGCTGTATTTGCTTTTGCTGGCAGGTTTAGGATCTTGGTATTTTAGTGGATCAACGGGCAATAGATTATTTGAAATAGAAACGCCTGATGGGATTATTTCATAAAGCGCAGTTACTGTATGTCCTGATCCAAGTTCTCCGGCATCTTTTTTATCGTTGTTAAAATCTTCATCAGCAAGAAGACGATTTTCATAGCCTATCAAACGGTATGCTTGTACATTTTGAGGATTGAACTCCACCTGAATCTTAACATCTTTGGCAATAGTATATAGCGTTCCACCCATCTCTGAAACCAATACTTTTTTAGCTTCCAGCAAATTGTCGATATAATAGTAATTGCCGTTTCCGTTGTTGGCAATTTGTTCCATTTTGGAATCTTTCAGATTACCGGATCCAAATCCTAAAATAGAAAGATCTATTCCTTGCTCTCTTTTTTCTTTTATTAGTTTAACTAATCTGGATGTAGAAGAAACCCCAACATTAAAATCACCATCTGTAGCAAGAATTACTCTGTTATTACCATTTGGGTTAAAATTCTGTTGTGCAATTTCGTACGCTTTTTTAATTCCTTCGCCGCCTGCTGTAGAACCTTTGGCATGTAAGTTTTCTAAAACAGCAAAGATTTTTTCTTTTTGGTTACCTGAAGTTGGAGGAAGGATAACTCCACTACTCCCAGAATAAACTACTATTGATACAACGTCTGATTCTCTAAGTTGATCAACCAGGAGCTTAAATCCCTTTACTAACAATGGGAGTTTATCTCGTGAACCCATAGAACCGGAAACATCAATCAAAAAAATTAAATTACTTGGAGGGAGGTTTTCTGATGTTATCTCTTTCCCCTTTAAACCTATCTGAACAAGTTTATGAGTAGGGTTCCAAGGTGCAGGACCAATATCTGTATTTACAGAAAAGGGATGCTCATCGTCTGGCTGTATATAATCATAGTCAAAATAATTGATCATTTCTTCAACACGAACCGCATCTTTTACGGGCAAATTCCCATCCATAATCATTCTTCTAACATTGGAATACGAAGCACCATCTACATCAATTGCAAAAGTTGATAATGGAAATTCATTGGGTTCTAGAAATGTATTTTCAACCATCGATTCATACTCTTCTGTATTTTGATTATGAACAACGGAAGGCGGATAGTGACTTAAATAATTGCCGGTACAAGAAACTAGAATAAGTAAAGATGAAATGAAGTAGATCTTTTTCATGAGAATTATTTTGATAAGAGATTATCAGTAATACATAAGCTCCATAACTTTGTTCCCCGAATAAGTTTATTCTAGATCAAAAAGAAACATCCATCTTACAAATTAAGCCTGTAATTAGAAATTGGATGTTCTTGATTAAATGCTGAAAATCGAATTAACGTCTTGCTTCTCCATCATAAAGTAATTCAGCAAGTTCAACGATCTTAATGAACTCAGCACGATACCCATTTTCATCTCTACCTTTACTATGCTTGGCAAGTTCTTGAACCATTTGAAACGAACTGTTCCCCTTGAATTTTGAATCTCTAAGTAACATTCCAAAAGAAGCTACGGAAGCTGCAAAACTGAGGTTTTCAGAAAGAGTTGAGTTATCAGTTTCTTCAATGGTCTGTGAAAGCAAGATGCTTTTATCACCAGCGGGCTTTTTATAGCGGAGTTTAACTGTCATTAGTTCATTTCCGAATCCATTTACAGAAGTAGAAGGAGTTTGGTATTTAAGCGGATCTATATCGCTTAAAGATGATTCTATATCTACTCCATGAGGAATAATCTCATACAAAGCGGTAACGGTATGTGCAGCGCCTAACTCTCCGGCATCTTTTTCATCATTGTTGAAATCTTCATCAGCTAACAACCGGTTTTCATAGCCAATCAAACGGTACGCTTTTACGTTTTGAGGATTAAATTCGACCTGAATTTTTACATCTTTGGCGATGGTATGGAGTGTTCCTCCCATTTCCGAAACCAGCACTTTCTTGGCTTCCAATAAATTATCGATATAGTAATAGTTGCCGTTTCCATTATTTGCAATTTTCTCCATTTTGGAATCTTTCAGATTACCGGATCCAAATCCCAATACAGATAAGAATATTCCTTCATCTCGTTTTTCCTCAATGAGTTCTATCAGCTCGGTGTTACTTGAAAGGCCTACATTAAAATCACCATCTGTAGCAAGAATTACTCTGTTATTTCCGTCTTCTCTAAAATTTTCCTTTGCAACCTGATACGCTTGTTTTATTCCGGCAGCTCCGGCTGTTGATCCGCCTGCCTGTAATTTGTTCAATGCTTCAAGAATAGTTTCTTTATCTGCGCCTGAAGTTGGCGGAAGCACCAATCCTGAACTACCTGCATATACAACAATAGACACATAATCTTCTTCTCTTAGTTGATTGGTAAGTAATTTAAATCCTTTTTTGAGTAGTGGTAGTTTGTTATGCGAATTCATCGACCCCGAGACATCCAATAAGAAAACTAAGTTACTTGGCGGTAGATTTTCTGATGCTATTTCTTTTCCCTTTATCCCAATTTGAACAAGTTTATGATCGGGGTTCCAAGGGGCATTCCCAACTTCTGTATTCACTGAAAAAGGATGTTCTCCTCTAGGATTTTCGTAATCATAATTGAAATAGTTAATGAGCTCTTCTACACGTACCGCATCTTTTACAGGTAATCGTCCATCCATAATCATTCTTCTTACATTGGAATAGGAGGCTCCATCCACATCAATAGAAAAAGTAGAAAGAGGAGTTTTTGTAGCCCATTTGAATGTGTTTTCTGATATTTCGGCGTACTCTTCAGTGTTTAGATTTCTTGGAGAAGGATAAGAGATGGCATTTATACCTGAACTACCTCTAATCTGAACTTGTATTCCAACTTGCTTGTTTTGAATGGCATCTGAGAGTACAATTTGTTCTTCAAGTGTAAAAACATCCGGTTCTAACGAAACAACTAAATTGCTAAGTCCGGATTTTGGAACGTTAACTTGCTTCGACAACTTTTTAAAACCAATGTATTTAATCTCTAACATATAGTTTCCCGGCTTAACGAAGAATTCGAAATTACCGTCTGTATCAGAGGTTTCGTTAATGGACTGTTCTTTCAGAACAATTGTAGCACCAATTATTGGTTGTTGCGTATCCGCATTAATGACATTCCCTTGAACTTTAACTTTGTCATATAAAAAGATCGGATTTGGTATATCGATTACTTCCGGAAAGATAAGAAGCATTAGGCTTGCAATGAGTGTCTTCATAACGATTCTCTAAATTTATTTGAAGATTGTGATTCAACCTAACAGATTGTAAACGAGTGTTAAATCACATAAGGATGCTATTAAAAAGGACAGAAGAATATTTATCAGGAGAAACGATGAACAATGAATAGAAGAAAAAATTTCTATTATCAAGTTAACTCAAAGTTATTTGTTGGATGTTCTAAAGTTCTATGTTCTTCACCAGGGAAGATTGTCTAAATCTACATTTCCGCCTGTGATAATGACTCCAATTTTTTTACCAACAAATCTTTTATGATTATTGAATACAGCTGCAACCGGAACCGCACAGGACGGTTCAATGATCATATTCATACGTTCCCAGATAAATCGCATTGCTGAAATGATGGATTCTTCATCCACCGTAAGAATATCATCTACATGTTTTTGAATGATCTGAAAAGGGAGTTCTCCCAGAGAGGTTCTTAATCCATCAGCAATAGTGTTGGTGCTGTATGCAGGGATTAATTTTCCCTCTTTAAAAGAGCGATAAGCATCATCTGCTTCTTTAGGTTCTGTGCCGATAACTTCAATATCAGGGTTGATAGATTTTACAGCTAGAGCCGTTCCACTCAATAATCCACCTCCACCTATGGGAGTCATTATAATATCTAAAAAAGGACATTCTTCCATTAATTCAATGGCAGCAGTTCCCTGTCCGGCGACAATTCTGGAATCATTATATGGATGGATAATTGTAGCACCGGTTCTTTCCACAACTTTTTGTAAAGTACCTTCACGTGCATCTAAGCTAGCTTCACAAAAGGTAACTTCAGCGCCATAATTTTTAACCGCTTCTACTTTAACTTTCGGAGCATTTTCTGGCATCACAACATAAGCTTTAATACCTCGAATTTTGGCGGCCAATGCAAGTGCTTGTGCGTGATTACCTGAAGAGTGCGTGGCAACTCCTTGTTCAGCTTCGGAATCCGAAAGTGTTAAAACAGCATTGCATGCTCCTCGAAATTTAAAGGCTCCTACTTTTTGAAAGTTCTCACATTTAAAGAAGATGGAGGCATTCGTGCGACTGTTAACCTTATTACTTGAAAGAACAGGAGTGCGATGTGCATAAGGATCAATTACCTGATGGGCTTCTTTAATGTCTGAAATAGTAGGAATAGAAAGTATGTCGATCATTTATTATTAAATAGTTTAGTCAAAATAGGGAGAATGAATTAGTAAAACAGAGGTTTGTTTAGAATAATTCTGTGTAAAAGTTAGAAAAGACTTTGCCCTTTTTGAAGGGAAAAACTTATTGTTACTAATTATTAAAAATGGAGTTTATTTGATTTACAAAATATTTGGGATTATAAGCTTTTCTTTATTCTATTCGCTGACTGTTACAGGACAAGATCGCATTCAAATATCAAAGTTGAATTCATCAATTATATTAGATGGTAAAATTGATGAGTCAGCTTGGGAGAGTATCGAAGTGTTACCAATGGTTCAATATGAGCCAACTTTTAATGGTGAAATGCATGAGGAAACTCGTATAAGAATCGCTTATGATGAAAACTTCATCTATGTAGCCGGTGAAATGTATACGAAAGATCCCAAGACAATGGCAGTCAATTCTTTATACAGGGATAGATATAGCAGCGACGATGTGTTTGCAATCATTATTGATGGGTTTAATGATGATCAGAATGCAACATGGTTCTTTACAAATCCTGCGGGTGTTCGTTTTGATGTAGCGCTTTCAAATGATGCCGATTTCAGCGGGGGTCGAAATTCATTCAATCCTAGTTATAATACGTTTTGGGATGTTGCCACTACTCAAACAAAGGAAGGATGGTTCGCAGAAATGCGAATCCCTTTCTCAAGTATAGGTATAATAGTTGAAGACGAAACTGCTGAGATAGGATTTATTACGTACAGATGGATTTCAGCTATTAATGAACGGCATATTTTTCCGGCTATTCCTCCCAATTGGAGTTTAGGAAATGCTAAACCTTCACAAGCTTACGACGTTAAGCTCGAAGGAGTAAATTCCAAGAACCCAATTTATTTTACTCCGTATGGTTTAGGGGGATATTCTTCTCTTTCAAAATTAAATGCTGATTCATCAAAATATATTTATGACAACGACCCCAAAATTGAACTAGGCTTTGACCTTAAATATAATGTAACCAGTAATCTAACTTTGGATGTTACCGTTAATACCGATTTTGCTCAAGTTGAAGCAGATGACCAACAGCTTAATCTATCACGTTTTTCATTATTCTTTCCCGAGAAAAGACAATTTTTTCAACAGCGTTCTTCTCAGTTTGATTTTAATTTTGGGGGGGACCGCACATTTTATAGCCGGAGAATTGGGCTAGATAGAAGTGGAAATCCTGTACGAATTTTGGGAGGAGCAAGGCTAACCGGCAGGGTAAATAAGTTAGACATAGGATTTTTAAATCTCCAAACCGGGGAAAATGGAAACCTGCCGTCAGAAAACTTTGGGGTTTTAAGGCTTAAGAATGAAGTATTTAATCAACGCTCTTTTGTAGGGGGAATTCTAACTAGCAGGTTGTCAGTAGATGGAGGCTCAAATATCGTTTATGGTTTAGACACAGATGTAAATATTGCAGGAGAGAGCTTTCTTGAAATTAGAGCCAGTCAATCTCAAGACGATTCCTCACCACAAGATCTAAACGAAACTGAAGCACTTAGATTTGCCTTGAGAAATTCTTCCAGTACAGGCTTTAACTATCAGGTGATCTATAACCGAATAGGGGAGAACTATAATCCGGGTATTGGTTTTGTGAGAATTTCGGGGACTACAGATAACCAACTATCTTTTGGATACGGTAAGTTGGCTTCAGAAGAATCAATATTTCAACGACATAGTTTTAGTCTAACACTTTTTAGCAGAAACTATAATGATGAATACGAGTTTTTGAACTATGAAAGTGGTCTTCAAGCAAAAAGTTCAAATCTGGGGTGGGGCGGAAGGTTTAAACAATTCGGAAATTTAAATATAACATTAACAACCGGCGAAGAAATAATCAGAACTGGCGATCAATTTAGTTTACCGGGAGGTATTTTTATTCCTGAAGGTTCGTATTCTGTGAAGCAAATGAATGTAAGTTATGAGCTTTCTGAAGCTTGGAAAGTAGCGGGTAATATTAGTTCTAGTTTCGGAGAACTTTATGATGGTGATTTTTTCTCCTTTACGGCAAGCCCAAGACTATTTGCTTCAAAAAATCTAGAACTCGGAGGAAGTTATAACTTAACTCATCTTACTTTCCCGGAAACCAACGGAAGAAGCAATACCGAATTTACTACGCATTTGGGACAGTTTAGAGGCCAATACGCTTTCAATAAAAAAGCATCAGTTAATATGTTTTTGCAGTATAGTAATGTAAGCGAACTGATAGGAGCAAACGTTAGATTCAGATATAATTATAGCGAAGGAAGAGATTTCTGGTTTGTGTTCAATGAGCAATCTTATGCTAATAGAAATCCGTTACAACCTAATTTACCGCGTCTGCCTTATCTTCAAAGTAGATCTGTTTTGCTCAAATACACCCATACCTTCATTTACTAGAGCGGATAGTTATTTTTTTGATTTGAACTGGAAATTTAACTCCATTTTACGGCAATTTTTGTTAGTCTAATCTCAATCATAATTAACTACGCTATGAAAAAAATCACACTGCTTTTTTTACTCGGATTTATCACTCTATCAACGTCGGCGCAAATCCAAGATGCCATTGAGCGTTTTAAATTTGATCCATCTATTAATTACGATTCTTCCATTCCATCACCGGCGGAGTTTTTAGGTTATGAACTTGGAGAGGAATATACCTTTCATCATCAGGTAATGGATTATTTTGAAAAATTAGCTGAATTATCTGATAAGATCACTTTTCACGAGTATGCGCGAACGTATGAAAATAGATCAGTTAATTATGCGATTATAAGCTCGGCTGAAAACCATTCAAATTTGGGACAGATCAAGAATCAGAATTTGAAAGTTGCTAACGATCCCGCATCCGTTCAAGTTTCTAACGAACCCGTCGTAGTTTGGATGAGTTATAACGTACATGGAAATGAGCCATCAAGCAGTGAAGCGGCTATGCAAACAGCTTATCGTCTAGTAGCATCCACAGATTCAGAAACACAAAATTGGTTAGAAAATGCGGTAGTTATTATTGATCCAATGATCAATCCTGATGGTCGTGATCGTTATGTATACTGGTATAAATCCAGTCAGGCAAATGTTTTAAATGTGAACGCTTCTGATTTAGAGCATGATGAGATTTGGCCCGGCGGAAGAACCAATCACTATTGGTTTGACCTGAACAGAGACTGGACATGGTTGGTTCATCCTGAATCAAGAGGAAGAATAAATGTATATCAACAATGGATGCCACAGGTTCATATTGATTTTCACGAGCAGGGATTCAACAACAACTACTTCACGATGCCGGGAACAACTCCCCGAAACCATGAGCTGCCTGCTGATTACGAAAAATGGGCGGATGTATTTGGGCGAGGAGCCATCGAAGAGTTTGATAAAGCACAGGTCAATTTCGAAACTCGGGAACGTTTCGATTTCTTTTATCCGGGCTACGGTTCTTCTTATCCGAGCATAATGGGTGGAATTGGAATGCTTGCCGAGCAAGGCGGACATAGTCGTGGTGGACGTGCAGTAGAAACCAACGATGGGTACGTTCTTACACTTCGTCAACGAGTATTTGATCACTACAAAAATGGAATTTCCATTGTTAAAACTTCGGTTGAAAACAGGGAAGCTTTGGTGAAATATTTCCAAGATGCTCGCTCACAGAAAACCCAAAAAGGAGATACCAAAGCATACATTTTACCAAATAATGCTAACGATTATACATACGATGTTGTGAATTTAATGCTGAAACAGGGCGTGCAAGTTGAGCAAGCAAATGATGATTTCTCTGTTCGAAATGCATTTAGTTATTGGGATGGAAACGCTTCTTCAAGATCATTTAAAGCAGGAGATTTTATTATTAAAACTGATCAACCGGCGCATTTATTCATTAACACGTTGATGAGAAGGCAATTAGAGATCAAAGATTCTGTGATGTATGATATGAGTACTTGGTCGGCACCTTTGGCTTATAATCTGGATGCCGCTTGGACTACTTCTGATGTACGAGTTAATAGTTCACCAATTGATGAAATGGTTATTCATCCAAATGGAATAACGAATGGCAACGCACAGTATGCCTACGTTGTAGATTGGAATCAACGAAATGCACCGAAAGCTTTAGCTCATTTATGGAAACATGGCTACAAAGTTCGTTCTGCGGAAAAAGGTTTTACGAAGGATGGAGTTGAATATTCAAGAGGAAGCCTGGTGGTGTTACTTGGTCGCAATAAACAAAAAGCCCAAAATATTCACCAGGATATGAAAACCATTGCCGATTATGCGGACGTGAAAGTAGCAGGATTTAATACAGGTAGAATGGATGCGGGAAGTGATTTAGGGTCGCCAAGTATGCGACCTATCGAAAAACCAAGAGTCGGCTTAATGATGGATTCCGGTTTTAATTCCTATACAGCAGGACAAATTTGGTTCTTGTTCGATCAATGGACTGAGCTAGGTATAGACAGAATTCGATCAGGAAGTATTGGTCGTCTCGATTTTGATGAATACGATGTGATCATTATGCCAAGTGGTTTTGGGTTGAATTCAATCTTCTATGAAAGTGACCGAAATCGACTTAAAGAATGGGTAAGAAATGGAGGAACTCTAGTTGCTACAGAAGGTGCTACAAGCTGGTTAACTAAAGAAGAGTCAGGAATCACCTCCGCTGAATTATTTGAAGAAAAGAAGGATGGTGACGAAGATAAAATAGATCCGGCGGCATATACGCGCTATAAAGATCAGGAAGATTCCAGTGGATTGAAAAGAATTCCGGGATCTGCATTTAAAGCGATGATCGATAATTCTCATCCATTGGCATTTGGAATGAAAGATAAGCTGTATTCACTCAAATTTAGCACCAATGCGTTAAAACCTGATCCTGCGTTCAGTACCGTTGGTTACTACATGAAAGATGTGGATGAAGTGTTAGCTTCAGGGTATGCTTCAATGGAAAATAAAGAGAAAGCGGCCGGAAAAGCTTTTGCTGCCGTTCAGGAAATGGGTAGCGGAAATGTTGTTTTCTTAATGGATAACACGCAGTACAGAATGTTCTGGGTTGGTCCGGCAAGAATGATGCAAAATGCAGTGATGCTGGTTCCGGGGTTTTAGGGAGTGGTCGTCTCGCGGCGTATACGTGTACAGAAGGCATCCCTTTGGGAACATTTGGATTGTTTGAAGTGAAACCACTTGAGTGTAAAATCCAGATTCTACTGTAAGCATGCCTTAGAGTAGCTTCTGCGGAATGTGTTTAATCCATCTGACGGATTATAAGCTTTAAGTTTCGGTAAGACGGACTTGAAGCTGTCAGGCTCTTTTTTTCAAACTCAAATAACCTTTTTTAGCCCAACTCTTCCAGAGTTAAACTTAATTTCAAAAATGAAAGAAAACCAATTCAACTCTGGAAGAGTTAATACCTATTTATGAGCGAATACTTCAAAAATAACTCTCTTCAAACCGCTCAAAGTGGCAGGTATATCCATTAGGTCGTTTTTCCAAATAGTCTTGGTGTTCAGGTTCTGCCGGCCAAAACGTAGTGTAGGGTTCTAAAGTAGTTGCTACATCTTTATCCCATCTGTTAGAATCATTTACGATCTGAATAACTTCTTCGGAGATCTTTTTTTCTTCTTCATCCTGAAAGAAAATTGCAGAGCGGTAACTGGTTCCCTTATCATTTCCCTGCTGATTTACTGTAGTCGGATTATGAATTCTGTAGAAATAATCCAGCAGATCTTTGAAGGAAGTTACGTTCGGATCATAGGTAATTTCGATACCTTCCGCATGGCCCGGGTGATTCCTGTAGGTTGGCTGTTCATTTTGTCCACCAATGTAACCAACTTCGGTATCTTCTACACCTGGGCGAACCCTGAATAAATCTTCCATGCCCCAAAAACATCCACCGGCTATATAGGCTTTTTTTAAATTTTCCATTTCAATCTTTTTTAAATCAGCTATTATAAATTTTTCTACTCAAATAGATAACAAATTAAGTTATCAAAAAGTTGCTCTGTAGAAATTAAACAAATGGTATTGCTTTATTATTCTTTTAGAGATGCTTTGGTATTGATAAATACTTTGAGACAGTTTTGGATTGTAAATTAAGGCAGTCATCGAATTAGCACGCACTTTTAAACCGATTTTCATGGTTACTTCCACTCCAAATGAAACGATGGAGGTATGTAGTACGAATAACGAATTATCCATATCAAATAACCGTAATCCTAACTTTCTTCGTCTTAAGTTTCTTGTTATCGATCAACTTTAAAACCTGATCTACTTTATCGGCTTTTACTGCAGCGAAGGCAGATTCCTGTTTCAGTTCAATATCACCCAGTTCGCCTTTTTTGAGTTTCCCTTCTTTAAAGAAAAATCCGGCGATATCACCTTTGGAAATTTTGTCTCTACGACCACCCGAGATATAAACCGTTTTCCATTCTGTCTTTGTTGGTGGATTTGAAATCGATAATTTTTCTTCTCCATCGGGCTCAATAAATGATGGAAGAGCTTCTTCGCTCCATTTCAATACATAAGAAATTCCCTCACTATGCATTCTGGCTGTACGACCATTTCGGTGAGTGAATTCCTCAGCTTTAAGCGGAAGATGGTAATGAATGATAAAATCCATTTCTGGTACATCAATTCCACGTGCGGCGAGATCAGTAGCAATCAATAAACGATGAGTACCATTTCTGAATTTGATAAGTGCGTTTTCTCTATCATTTTGTTCAAGTCCTCCGTAAAAACAACCATGAGGAATATTGTGATAATTTAAAAAATCACTCACTCGTTGAATGGAATCTTTAAAATTACAGAATACAAGTCCCTGTTTCTCACCAATTTGATTTAGCAAAGCTACCAGCGTATCCAGTTTGTCTTTTTCGGGAGAAATGACCGTTTTAATGGTAAGCTCCGGTTTGTCGATATCCAGAAAGTTGACCACTTTTTCTTTGTTCAAACCTACAAATACCGGAATTTCAATTCCTTTGGTAGCAGAAGTGAGAATTTTCTTTCTAACGTTGGGCAAGGCTTCGATGATCTCACTCATGTCAGCTTCAAAACCGATCTCTAACGACTTATCGAACTCATCCAGCACCAATGCGCTAATGTCGACTACTTCAAAGGTCTCTCGACGTAAATGATCTGCTATTCGTCCGGGGGTTCCGATAAGTATAGCAGGTGGAGTTTCCAGTTCTTGTCTGTCCTTAGAAAAAGATTGTCCGCCATAAAAAGCATTAATCTTATTTCCGGTCCCCATCTCACGAGCAACTTGTTCGATCTGAATTGCGAGCTCTCTGGAAGGTACCAGAATCAAAGCCTGGATGTGTTCAGAATTTTCGTCTAGTTCCTCAATAATAGGAAGTAGAAAAGCGAGCGTTTTACCTGTTCCGGTGGGAGAGAGCAAAACAACATTGGGATTAGAATGAATAGCGAATTTAGCTTGATTCTGCATTTCATTGAGCTCTTTAATGCCCAGTTTATTCAGAATGGCACGTTGGTTTTTTATTGTGTTTGACATACCAACAAGCTACGGATTCTAAGTATGAGAAATGAGAGAGAAAAGGTTAATAATTAGTTGAAAAATACAGTATTTATACTCTAAAATTTAGACCCCAAACTGAGTAAGATGATGATCAATATGCTTATAAAACATATTATTCCATTCATCAGCTGAAAGCTTACCGAAAGAATGAGATTCTTTATTGTCGAAATGATCTCTGCCTAATTTTTGTGTTCTGTTTAAGTAATCGATAAGCCTTTTTTTCTCCTTTTCAAAATCTCTACCACCAACAATTTTAAATTCAGGAGCTGTTGGGTTATTTTTTTTATAAGGTTTCTCACTAACAACTACCGATTTAACAAAAGCTTTGAGAAGAAGCTTTTTAACCAATCCCGGTTTTTTGTGTTTTGTTTCATACAACATTTCATAAGTTACATTGCTATGAGCCAACATTTGCGACACATTCATTTTACCCCAATCAGGTTCTGTAGAAGGAGTGAGTTTATTAATTCTGTCAATAATTTCTTGATTTACTTCGGGAGAGAATATGTCTTTCATAGTATTTAATGAGGTTATTCGTGTTTACTTTTCAACTCGTCCATTCGTTTACGGTTTTTTCTTTTGGAGATATACGGAATAAAAAACATATAAATTCCAGTGATCCAAAGTACAGTTACTATAATTCCGGAAGGGAGGAAGATCCATAACTTTGCAGAATCGTGAAACCATGAACCATCATGAAGTGCTTCAATGATTCCGGATCGTCGAAATTCTACTTGCACCACTTCTCCTGTTTTGGTGTCTATTTGGATTTCCCAGTTATTTACACCTCGTACTTTTACTATTCCTTTATCAGGACGAACATCTAATCGGTCAATATCTGACCATTTTTTGATTCCCGCGTCATCAACCTTTGAAGATATTGCAAGAATTTCATCAAAAGTAATTTCAAGGTCTGTAGACACACCCTCCTGAGTAGGAGGTTGAATCCATGCAAATTCCTTTTTTACCTGAAGAAAAAGTCCTGTTATTAAAACAATTAAGAAAGGGAGCGCAATTAAAATGCCCCCCCATCGGTGAATTTTGCGACTATCTCGTCGCGAATGCCAACTCATTATATTTTTATAGCCTTTAAAAAATTAAAAGAAGTATCGAACACCCATTGAGCTGCTTAAAAAGAAAGCAGAATTAGGTTCAATATTAATTGTAGGAGCCATATCCATATAAAGTTCAAGCGGTTGATCTTGAAGTGCGTACTC
Source organism: Balneola sp. (assembly GCA_965216175.1). Classification (GTDB taxonomy): domain Bacteria; phylum Bacteroidota; class Rhodothermia; order Balneolales; family Balneolaceae; genus Balneola. Next base: position 2,144,311 of record OZ244140.1, on the reverse strand, counting down.
AATTCCTAAAGGAAGTCTGATACCAATTCCGGTATCACCAAATTCAGGAATGATCAAATTTACTCCGATACCATAATATGGTCTTAGAAGTCCTGACTCTATGTCAAAAGTATCTTTTTTTGGATTTAGAATTAAGTTTGCTTGCAAACTTACATTATTATTAAACTCATTAAAGTTAAATCCTAATACTCCTGTTATTGCAGCAGATTCTGAAATTGTTGCTTTTGCGGTAATCCCGGTTGGTGAAAATAGTTGAGCACCTAAAGCAAAACCCTCATTTTGAGCTTTAACCGAAGAAGTTGCAATTATTAAAGTGAAAAATGTAAGAATTGTTTTGAACTTCATAATATTAGTAGGTTTGTTTAATGTTAATATTTGAGGCCTGGCTGTGTAATCTCAAAATTTCCTTCTTTCTTTGCAGCTTTAACCATGTTCTCTACATCCTTTAATAACTGCTTGGCATCATATACAATTCCGTCTTTAATAGTATAAACTACACCTCCATGACGGTTAACATTATTTTCGTTATCAACGAGAATGGCGCCTGTACCATAAAGAACTTTGAGATTTGCCATAGGATTTGCATCAACGATAACCATATCAGCAAGTTTTCCTACTTCAATTGTACCGAGATCGTCATCCATTTCCAGAACTTCTGCAGCTTTTAAAGATGCTGATTGAAAAATTTCGAGAGGATGGAAGCCTGCTTCTCTCATCAATTCCATTTCTTGTATATACCCAAAACCATAAAGTTTGTATATATATCCTGCATCTGATCCTAAAGTAACTCTTCCGCCTCTGTTTTTGTATTCGTTTACGAATTCCATCCATAATCGGAAGTTGTTTTTCCATTCTACTTCTTGTTCGGTTCCCCAATCAAGCCAGTAAGAGCCATGAGAAATTCTGCTGGGTTCATAAAACCTCCAGAGCGAAGGAAGGGTGTATTTTTCATGCCATTCAGCTCGGCGCTGAGCCATCAGATCACGGCTTGCTTCATAAATAGTCATGGTTGGATTAAGTGTGAAGTCTAACTCCAGCAATTCATTCATCACAGAATTCCATTTTTCTGAATAGGGCTCTGCCGCTTGCTTCCAAAGCTTTCCCGCTTCTTCAAAACGATGTTGTTCGTTGTTGTAGTTATAATCCAACGGATAATCCTGAATGATCCGATCTTCAAAAAGGGCTTCAGGTAATCCGTACCAATGGGTCATGCTTGTAAGTCCAAGTCGTGCTGATGTAAGAACATTATTATAAACCACACGCGTTTGAGCATGATGTGTCATTGTTTCGAGCCCAAGCTTATTTGCTTCATCAATAGCAGCGGCATAAACTTTTTGTGAAGCACCAAAGAATTTAATCCCATCAGCACCTGCTTTGTGAATCATCTGGACCCATTCACGAGCTTGTTTTTCAGTGATGATCTGCTCAGAAGACCCTTGCCCAAATGAGATATAGGCAGATATTCTAGGGGCTGTAATTTCATTTTTCTCGCTTTTTTCTTTATGGCGAAGAGTCCAATCCATTCCATTTCCTGAACCCGGCTCGCGGATAGTTGTGATGCCATGAGCCATCCAGAGTTTATATACATATTCCGGAGTAGTTCCCTGAGATCCGCCTCCGGTATGGGCGTGCATATCTATAAATCCGGGAAGTAAATACATTCCTTCAGCGTCAATTACTTTATCATTTGCTCCGGCTTTAGGTCTTCTGTTTTCATTGATAGGAAGTCCCGGATAACCAACGGTACTAATACTGGAAATACGATTTCCTTCAACCACAATATCAACAGGACCGGTTGCAGGAGACCCTGTTCCATCAATCATATGCACTCCACGAATAATCAACCGATCGTAAGGACCGTCACCTTCATCCCGATTCGGTGCATCACTCATTTGTGCAAAAAGCGGAGTGGAAATCAAAACGAAAACCAGTATTTGAAATATTTTTTTCATGTAGGTATAGTTAGTTAAATATGATGCGATAATCTTAAAACGATTCTGTAGCAGGTTGTCACGCTAGCATTATGAAACTAATCAAATGAATATAAAGTGGTAGTAAAAGTTAGTTACAGAAGTAGAGCGCCTTCATGTTTTAATAACCATTCCTTTCGTTTCATTCCACCGGCGTAACCCACTAATTTACTATCCGAGCCTATAACTCGGTGGCATGGAATAACAACTGCAATCGGATTTTTTCCATTAGCGGAACCTACAGCTTGTGAGTAGTTTTTATCGCCAAGATACATTGCTATTTTTCCATACGAGGTTGTAGTACCGTGTGGAATATTATCTAATTGAGCCCAAACATTTTGTTCGAAATCAGTTCCTTCCGGAAGTAATGAAAGATCGAATTGATCTCTCAAACCATCAAAATATTCTCTAAGCTGGGTTTTTGCGGATTCGGTATGTATGTCAGGATCTTCAGGCCCATCAAAATCCATGAATTTTATCCCGGTTATTCCGTTTCCGTTCGAAAGAATTCTAAGATAACCGATTGGAGTTTCTAAATAGCTTACAAATGTCATAATAAATTGGACTGCCTAAATATTTAGTTGAAGATATTAAGAGAGCCTGAACGATTAAAATTAAAATCTGAAGCTTTGAAATAAGGTAATGAAGTATCAAGATTTGTATTACCTGAAAGAGAATAATCTAAAGGGTCATCGTTTTTCAAAAGTTGGTAAGCGCTTCTTCCCAGCTGAATTAAATTGAATGAAACAGGAATTGAAATCGAGTTATTTTCTTTTGAGGATAGATCAATTTTTTGAGAAGTGGTTCCTGAAATAGATTCCAACCCATTAATATCAACGTTGTAATTTAAGTTGTTTAACGATATCCCAAAACTATTGGGATTATTAATACTCAATTCCAATTCAAGATCTGCTTTGGTAAAGGATAGATTTTTCACTTTCAGTTTAGATGCTGATATTTTCGGTGGTTTTACAACAGGGAATGTCCCGGACTTTTCCAGAGGTATTTCGGTTAACCCCAAAACGGGGACATTTACGCCTATTGTGGACCGGAAATCATAGCCTGTTTCATCATCATCTCTTATGGATGAAAACGTTTTAAATAATTCATCGAAAGTAAATGAAACAGGAATTTGCAGTATAGTTGATGCATTCGATTTTATTTCTGTTGCAAGAGGTTGATTACCCTTTACGAAAGAGTTTTCATTGATCAGAAAGTCAAAATTATAGGAGGCCAGATTAATTGCTACCGCATTTGGGTTATCAATCTCCAGATCAAAAATAAGCTCAATATCTCTCAAAGAAATATCAGAAACTTTAAAATCAGTGACTGTAATTTTTGGTTTCTGAATAGAAGCTAAATCTTTCAAAGCAGTGCAACCGGTTGCAAAAATGCTTGCTATAAGTAATGAGAGTACTATTTTATTAAAAAACATAGCGTGAATTTAGAGCCAAATAATCATTAAAAAAAATTCAAAAAATAATGTAACAAAGTATGACACGCCTACTCTTGTAGTTGCTTAAGGGAAATGGCTATATGCGGTTGAATTCGCAAATCCTATTGATGACCCTTTTTGAAACCTAAAACAAAGCCCCGATTTTGATAAATCGGGGCTTTTTTATTTTGAGTTAGAAAGGGCTTTTTCTAAAATCATTAGTAATGTAGTTTGCTCAAGTTTATGTAATCTTTTAGAGGAGATAACTTTTGTATTACCATTTAATGCACTTCCAATTGCATTTATAACAGAATTATAATCCATTTCTGCTCTCTCAATCACTTCTTTATACTTCAATCCATTAGCTACACATTCCGCCTTCCAGGCTCGTATTCTTTGATTAATGTCTGTTTTACCTTGTTCTGACATTTTTTACATTGTATAAACCAAATTTGGTTATAAATATACAACAAAAATCAACAATTGTCAACACAAAAGTTGAATATTTTTACAAACTTCGGCTTAGCTCTTAAAGAAGCTCTTTTAAGAAGAGGTAAGACTTCGGCTTGGCTTTCAAGAAAAACAGGAAAGGATAAAGGTCAGATCAGCAAATACATTAACGGAAATACTGTTCCAAGAGATATAACACAACGTGAACTCACGAATCCTTTATCTCTTAGAATAGTGCAAAAGGAAAACGATAAATGGGAAATCGTTGATGACTTCAAATTTGAGGTGCAGGTAAACGAAGAAAGAATCGATTATGATGAATTATCTTATAAAGATGCAAAAAAAGCGATGGATGATTTTTTTGAGCAAATAAAAGACATTAAAGCGCTTTATAAAGAGATAGATTCAAATGAAAAAATTTCAAGAGAGAATAAAAAATTGCAATTGCAAATGATTAGAAATCAAATCAAAGCAATAATTAAAAATAAACTCTATAGAGAAGTGTAAAATTTCTACCAGGTTCTGGCCTTAGATCTTTAATTCTTGATAAGTGATTATAATATTCTGTATCAAATATATTATTCACATTAAAAGAAAAAGTATGAAGAAGTTTTTTTGAATTAAGTCTATACTGTGCAAATAGATCAGTAATGAAGTATGAACCCGTTGGATTCTCAAACTCTCCGGTTCGATCTTGCTCTGCAGCGAATGTAAATCTTGTACCTACTTCAAATCCATCGTTGGCATACTTTAATGATGATTTAGCTTTGAAAGGGGGGATTTGTGGCAGTGGCTTACTACCAGAGTTATTGCCATTAGAATCGGTCGTATTCTGTTTTCCAAGTGTATAACTAGCTGAGATATTTGCTACAACAGTTTTTAATATTTGAGCTTCTGCGGAAACTTCGAAGCCATAAATTGCAGCTTTTGTACCTACAAACTGGTAATCCAACAAATCAGCTCTTTGAACATTGGGTTCGCCTGTGTTTCTTGCAAACAGGTAATTATCGAAGCCGTTGTGGAAAAGAGCAGCACTTGTATTAATTCTATTATTTTGAAAACCAACAAAAACTTCTTTAGCCCACGCTCTTTCCGGGGCAAGATCGGGGTTTCCAATTTCAAATGAATACGAAGCAAGATGGGGGCCTTCAGAGTAAAGTTCTTCAAGAGAAGGAGCTCTGAATGATCTCAATACAGTAGAACCGATAGAAAAGCCTTTTCCAAGGTCATAAATAGCTGAAACAGATCCTGAAAGAGCGGTAAAAGTTCTATCCTTATAAAAAGTGGAATCTATAGAACCATTACGAGCACCTATTCCATAGAATAAACCGGTTTCGTTTGTGGAAGCTAATGAAAGATCAAAGCGCATTCCTGCTTCAATGTGCAAAGCATCAACATCGAATTCCTCAATAATATACACGCCGGTTTCAAAATTTGTTGAAGGGGGAGTTCCTGCACCTTCTACAAAATAGTCTTCAAATTCTGTAGAAATTCCGAATGATCCGTTATTAAAAATTCCGAATTCGTTGTGCTTCGCTCTAATATTAAAGTTCGACGTCAATAAACTAAATTCTGTACCAATTACAGGATTACCTTGACTATTTCTTCCTTCTATTTCTTTATGATTATAATCCTTGAATGAAGCATCAAGCTCGATTACCTTTAAAAAATCTCTGTTTATAAGTATTTCTGAACGAGCATCATATTGATATTTTCTTAGTTCAATATCAACACCTTCAGGGTGACCATTTGGGTCAGGCGGAATTCCATAATTACTAAAATAGATACTAGTCGAAGCTCCAACGTATCCCCAAGGTCTGATCCAACTAACTCCAATTGCATCATTGGTGGTTTCATAAAAAGTATTATCAATTTCACCATTCGGAGTGTTCGTATTTAAACCATACCGTCCATTTAAGTCAGCTTGAATAGCGAATTTAGAAACAGGGAAGGTCAAACTTAAAGCTGAAGAAAGACCTGTGTTTACGGTTTGACCATTTAAAGACAGAGTTCCTGAAAGCTTGGAAGGCAAAGAGGTTTGTACTTGGTTTTTTACAACATTAATCACACCTCCGATTGCGTTCGCTCCATAAGCCAATGCAGCTGGCCCACGAGCGATTTCAATCTCAGTCGCAGAAACAGGGTCTATCGTAACAGAATGGTCTGCAGATTGTGAAGATACGTCTCCTGAATTAATGCCATCTTGCAATATCATAACTCGTTCATCACCCAATCCGCGAATAACCGGTCTTCCGGGAGCAGCTCCATTTGAACGTTGGTCAAATCCGGGTAAATTTGTGAGGGTTTCTGAAAGCGTTGATCCAAGATTCCTCCTCAAATCTGAGCCAAAAATATTTTTAGAGGCATGCTCCAGTCCTGAGCCCGTAAGATTTGCATTTTTTCCTGTTACTTCTATGGCTTCAGAACTTAGAACAGAAACCGTAAGAATAATTTCGAGATTAATATCATCACCGTTTGATTCGATCAGTTGAGATTGTGTGCGATATCCAATTCTGTGTACAGTTAAAGTATAGGTTCCGGTAGGTATATTAGCTAACTCAAATTCGCCTTCTACAGTTGAAACTGAGGTTCTGTTAAGTTCCTCTAAGTGTATATATGCAAACGGAATAGCTTCTTTCGTTTCAACATCTTTTACAATGCCCGAAATATTAAAAGAGGAACTCTGTCCAAATAAAGATAAAGGAATCGATATAAGGAACAGAGCTACAACTATTTTCTTAGCAGAAATAAGCATCTATTTAGAAACTGAAGATGCTGATGAAGCAGAAACAACAACGGGTAAATCACGAGAAACAAACTCAGGAGCACCTTCATGATTCATAGTAATTACTATTGAGTTACCTTGCCCGTTGCCGCTTGCAGATAAATCAAAAGAAAAAGGAACTTCATCCGAACTTATATTAGATGAAGTAATAATGGATGTATTTGATTCTACTAAAATTGAATGTTCATCAGGGTCTGGAGTAAATTCTACTCCATCTTCATCAACAAATAAAACAGTTAGCGAGATGGTTTGCCCTTCTGTAATTTGTATTGATCCCTGCACTGTATTATTTAACTGATTTACAACAGTTTGTCCATTTAATTTAACATTCAATCCAATGGGTTCTTGCTCTTCTTCAGAGCTTGTTGAATTGCTACAAGCGTTAAAAATTCCTGTTAATAGTATGACACAAAGAGCAGACTTAGCTGCATAAATAAATGATTTTTTCATGATCTGAATAAATTTGGTTTAATAAATTTTAAAAAGCGCCCACATGGACGGTGAGGAGTTAAACCAAATAAGGAGGGGAACGACCGGATTTTGAAGCTAAAAATGTTTCAAACTCATCCTCTGAATCAAAATCAATTAATTGATCCACCTGCGGAAGTATGATTTCAAAAGAAAAAGATGCGGAGAAATCATCATCAGAAACGAGGGTTGAAATCGGACAGAAATCCTGTGTCTGCACAATATGAGCTTCTTCAGCATGCTCTAAACATTCCAAACCCTCACTATGGTAATGCACCAAAGAAGAAAAAAGACCAACTACTGCCAATAGAGCAATAAAGAAGGAATATTTATTGTGCTTTAACTTCATAAATATAGAATATCGAGTTTGTCTATGGAGAATTTACAATTCTGTGAAGTATAATTCTATGTGAATGGTATCTTTAATGTACATTATTACAACTTGATACATAACTAACAAAATATATTATGGTAGAATTTCTAGAAATGGCTAAGGAATGGTTTCTTGGTCTGGGCGAACAATACGGAGTGAATCCAATCATTTTCGGGTCCATTTATGTAGGAGCTATTCCATTCTTTACACTTTCGTTGGGTTGGTTAGTGAAGAACTATCGAAAAGGGAAATCTATCGTAGTTCCTGCGCTTAGTACAACCTTCTTTTTTATTTCTGCTTATTTATATCTGATAATTGCTGGTAAGAATGTCCCGTGGTGGGTGTATGGAGTTGTAGTTCTGTTAGTTGTTGGAGGTGCCTATTCTACTATTCAAAAGATAAGAAAGAGAGTAGATGATACGAATGGGGAAGCAAGTGGGAGTTTTGAATTCGATAGTGTAGTAATTGGAGGAGGATCTGCCGGACTTACTGCTTCGGGGATCTGTGCAAATTTTGGTGCAAAAACGATGATGATAGAGCGTCACAGGCTTGGAGGAGATTGTACCTGGACAGGTTGTGTGCCAAGTAAGATATTGCTTAAAGCGGGGAAAGTTGCTCAACAAATTCGGGAAGCCGGAAAATATGGGCTTATTGACGGAGAGCCCGAGATCGATTTCAAAAAGGTAATTGAACACGTTCATGCTATTCGTGATGAAGTTTATGAAGATGCTGATCGTCCCGAAATTTATGAAGATATGGGGATTGAGGTTGTTGAAGGAGATGCATCTTTTATAGATGCTCATACTATCGAGATAAAATCAGAAAACGGCGAAACCAGAAAAGTGACTTCCCGATTTTTCTTTATTGCAGCAGGCGGAAGTGCATTTGTCCCTCCAATAGACGGAATAGACTCTGTAAATTATCTCACCAATGACAGTTTATTTGATATAGAAGAACTGCCTGAGGAACTTGTCGTTATAGGGGGTGGCCCCATTGGAACAGAAATGAGCCAGGCTTTTGCAAATCTGGGAAGCAAAGTAACGGTGATCGATATGGCACCGGGGATCATGATGAATGACGATCCGGAATTAACAGAGATCTTGCATAAAGAATTGAAAAAGCAAGGTGTAAATTATGAACTAGAAGCTTCCGTAAAATCTGTTTCTCAGTCGGATGGAAAAGTGAGTGTCAACATTGAAATTGATGGAGAAGAGAAAATAATTTCGGGGGATAAGTTACTTATGGCAACCGGGCGTAAGCCAAATCTGGAAGGATTAGGATTGGATGAAGCCGGTATTGAATACACAAAAAAGGGTATCAAGATCAACGATTCTTGCAGAACCAATAAAAAAAATGTCTATGCTATTGGTGATATCTCAAGTAAATATCAGTTTACTCATATGAGTGAGCATATGGCAAAAATTGCTACATCCCGGGCAATGTTGAAAATTCCGATGAAAATGGATCTGAAACATATTACTTGGGCAACTTTTACTGCTCCTGAAGTGGCTCATGTTGGCGCTACTGAAAAAGAATTAAAGGAAAAGGGTGAGAAATTTGAAGTGTATCGGTTTCCATATTCTAAAATAGACCGGGCAATCACTGAGGGAGAAACAACCGGATTAATCAAGATCTACGGAAAGAAGTTTTCAGGTAAAATACTAGGAGCTTCAGTAGTTGGAGCTCATGCCGGAGAATTTATTTCGGAGTATGCAGTTGCAATGAAAAATGGAGTATCACTGAGAAATTTAGCAGATACTATTCATCCTTATCCGAGTTGGAGTTTGGGAGCAAGACGTGCTGCCGACCAATGGTACATAAGAAACCAAAGTGCAGGAACCGTAAAATGGATCAAGCGGATTTTTGGCTATAAGGGTACAATTCCTGATTATAGTGATAAGAATCGCGTTGTTTGAGACATTAGTTTTTATTGAAGGGTATAGCTGTAACAAGCTTATTCTCTTCAATAACAATATGGTGTTCGCCATGATATCCGATATCCATACCTTCTAATTCAAGTTTTTCTTCAATACGTCCACCGCTTGTAAGCAATGAACATAACTTCCAGGTTAAAAATGTTGCGACTCCTGAGTATGCAATAGTAACTAACACAGCTTTAGCTTGAATCCAAAGTTGAGCAGGGTTGCCGTACAAAAGTCCGGCTCCACCGTTAATGTCAGGATTGGCGAATACGCCTGTAGCAAGAGCTCCAAAAATTCCAACAAGACCGTGAATCCCAAAAGCATCTAAAGTGTCATCGTGATTCATCATAGATTTAAGATGTACAACTCCCCAATAGCCAACTAATCCGGAAAGAGCTCCAATGGCAAGGGCACCACTAACATCCACATAACCTGATGCAGGAGTAATTCCAACTAATCCAGAAATTGAACCTGAAGCCATTCCGATCAGGGTAGGCTTTTTCACTATAAACCATTCAATAGTAAGCCAAATCAAGGCTCCGGCACAAGCTGCAATATTAGTAACAAGTAAAGCATTTGCTGCTATTCCGTCTGCGGCTAATTGACTTCCACCATTAAAGCCAAACCATCCAAACCAAAGAAGAGCAGACCCTAAGACCATAAACTTTATCGACGAAGGTTTACGTACTTCTTCAAGGCTATGTTCTTTTCTTTTCCCCACTAAGTAAGAAAGAACTAAACCTGCAACACCGGCATTTATATGAATTACAGTGCCGCCTGCAAAATCCATTTCGCCTGACTCACTTAAAAATCCGCCGCCCCAAACCCAATGTGCGATAGGAGTATACACGATAATTACCCACAGAATTGAAAATAAACCCCAGGTTGAAAAGCGAACTCGTTCTATGATAGAACCACTTACAATGGCTACTGCAATTGCAGCGAAAGTACCTTGGAAAACAACAAATAGGAGGGTAGGGATAGAACCGCTAATATCATTAACTCCAATATTGAAAAGCAGAAGATTGTCTAAACCACCTATGAATGAGTTGCCTTGTGAAAATGCGAGCGAATATCCAATGATAACCCAAACTATGGTACCGGTACAAAAAGCCATGTAGCTCATTCCAATAGTATTTAGTACATGCTTATTTTGTGTAAGACCTCCATAGAATAAAGCAAGACCGGCAGGAGTCATTAACATTACCAAGGCTGTGGCTATTAAAACCCAAGCGGTGTCACCGGAATTGATTTCGGATATAGGCTGAGCTAAAACAGTAGTAGTTGATAAAAACAAGAAAAAGGAAAGAGCGGTAAAGCGTTTCATAAATATAACAGAAGTAATTAACGTGATTTAATTACTGAATTATAATAAACAATTAACCTAAATTACTAATGATTTTTTATCATTTATATAAAATTTATTAATTATTTATTGTGAAAGCGCTTTTTTAATAAGTCTAAAAGGGGTTTGCTTTATTTTAAAATTTCATTTATCAGCTCTAAATCAGATTTTAGGGTGGGGTCTTGATTGTTATAACTTAAACCATCCAGAATTAGTTTTTTTGCTTGTTCATAGTTTGAGCGGCGAACCTGTTGCATTGCTAATTCGTGATATACGTTCACTGAAAAAGATTTAAGGTAAATATTTTCGGGCTGAATGGATCGTGCAAGTTCAAGCTCTGGTAAAAGGCGATCCTGATTTTCGATCACAAAAGGAATAGGAACCAAAGCATCCAGAATAATCTGTACCTTGGTCTCTTTTATTATAGGATAACCCTCAGGATAGTTCTGATCAAGATTATCAATTATGGATCTCGCTGTTTGAAACAAACCCGATTGGGAAAGTTTTAAAGCGTGAGAGCTGGTAACTGAAATATAGTACGTAATTAGTCGGCTATTTTCCGGAGACAGTTCGAGAGCTTTCTCAATTTGAGATTTTGCTTTTATCGTTTCTCCTTTTAAGGATGCGTTTTGAGCAAAAGAAATGAAAGTGTACACTCTAAATTCCCTCATTTTTTGCTCTAGAAATGGATCTGAAAATATATTTACTTCAGTATCTTCAAGAAGTTGTTCAACCTCATTAAAATTTTCTTCAAATTTGAGCAAATCTTCAATAAGCTCACCTAAATAGTTTACAAAAGTATAGCTCAGAGTTGAATCACTTTTTGTTGAGTTCAGGGCTGAATTCAACAGAGTGTATTTCATAGATTCGTCAATAGTAAAATCCAGCTGGGAAATTGTAATTATATATTTATAAGCTTCAGAAAAAGTTTCATTTGGGTACAAAACAATCGCTTTGTTCATTTGATTGTATGCTGCTACATAGGAATCGTTTTCAGCTTCAATCAATGCTTCATTATGATACTGGACAGCCAATAATTGTTTTTTTGAAATTGGAATTGTTCTAGCAATGTAATCTTGATAAAGTTGTTCAGGGCCCTTTTCAGCTAATTCATCTCGAGAAATCAGTTTACTGTCTACAAGTGTTTGCAGAAGTGATTCCATATTTGAGCCAAAATCAAAGCCATCTCTTGGAGCCGTTAATTCTATGATTACTTCTTCATTTCTATGTGAAATCGATGCATACACATGAGCAGGGGTTTCATAAACTTGAAATGGGATGCCAAACTCTTCTGCCATACTTACAAAAAAAGAAGTGGCGGTAACACAATTGTATTTATTACTGTTTGCAAGATCTTTGACTCGGGAATTTAATTCATATTGTATAAACACATTTTCATGAAGGTATTTAAAAATAGTCTCAGCTTTCTTTTTGTTGGAGTCACGATCCCTGATCTTTTTACTGAGTTCAGATTTATGTTTCAGATAAAATTCCTCTACAACAGACGGTTCATCAGTGACATAGGAGAACTGCAGATAGGAAGGATGATTTTTAAAAGTGGACGCTTCCCAGGAGGAAATCAGGTTTTTTTCTTGTTCTGAAATGTAAGAGATAGAATTTTGAGCATGAGCTAAATTAGAATTGAGAAAAAAAAAGATCGAGATTAGAAAAACAAGAAATTTCATAAGCCTTAACTTTGAATTTCATCAAGTTTACTCAATGCACGTTCCTTTAAATTTTCAAATTGATCCTGAGGAATATGTCCTGTAGTAAACTGATGGTAGAGCCACACGATGTATGTTGCCATTACATCTTCATAACAATAGTGTTCTATCAAATCCAACTCACCTTTTTCAAACATAGCCAGCACCTGATTTCCTTCTCCGGTTTGTTTGAACGGAATTCCGATCAACTGACCAAGATGTTTCAGTTTTGGCCATGAGCTGGCTCCGTAATTACTGAATTCATCCACCAAATCAATATTATGCTTGCTGTAGCGATAGCGGATGTCGTAGTCGTTTAGACGAACAGGCATTTGTAAGCCATGTTTCATTGCTCGGTATATAAGAACCGGGATATCAAATCCTTTTCCGTTGTGATGGATCAAACCGAAATCCTTGAAGGTGCCGATGGCTTCGAAGATCTTTTGCAGGCCTTCTTTTTCATCATTACCATTCCAGGATACTTTCTGTTTGGGCTGTCCTGTATTCTCGATCCATAACCCAACCCAGGAAACCATACGATGATACATAGGAGGGAGGAAGCCTGATTTATTACGCGCCAATTCTTCAGAAGCTATTTCTAGTAATTGTTCCTGATCGGAATCCTGATCATTCAGTACCGTCCTAATAAACTTGAAATCAGGAATGGTTTCTATGTCGAATATGAAATACATAAACTCTAATCTTGGTTCCAGTTTTGTTCAAAATACTCTATAATTTGACTAAATCTCGAACCTTCTTCAGAGTATTTTCGGGTCAGAGTGGCCCATTCTTCGAATTTATTCTTATCACGTAGCTGAAAATATGATTGTGTCATATTTACAGCCATTTCAGCTTTCGTAAAATTATTGTCCGATATTTCTATACCTTTTTTGTAAGTTGATTCAGCTTCTTCAATTCGGTTTGTATACTTATATGCGAAGCCTAATTCTCTATAGAATAAATGATCTTCTGAATTATTTCCTATTGCTCTTTCTAAAATTTCAATGGCTTTTGCATATTTTTGGGTTGCATTGTAAGCGAATGCTAGTTCAAACTCGAGGCCTTCAAAGTGAGGATCTTTATCATAAGCTTTAAGCAATGGTTCAATTGCTAATTTACTTGCACCTACATGATTATAATGATATCCAATATTTTTGAGATAACTTACTGTATTTGAGTCTTCCTTATAGAACTTCAACCAACTAGGTTCCGTAGGCAACTCTAGTTCTGAAATTTGTTCTTCTGATAAGATTGCTACATTAATAGTATTGGGTGAAAGGCGTGATTTTAAACTTTCTTCAAATTCTCTTGGTAGTTTTTTTAATCCATTGTCAGTTACAATAAAGTTCGATAAGTAATCAAAAGTAAATCCAGCTTGCTGATCAATATAAATATAACCCAATGTATAAGCTGTATCAGCTTGTGTTTTTGGAAAAGCGATCCAACTATCAACCGCTTCATAATACTTTGAGTCAAATTTCAATTCATTTAAGGCAGGTTGTGCGAAGCTAAAACTGGGGATAAAAAAAACTGCACATAATATATAAATATCTTTCTTATTCATATGTAATTTATAATTAAGATCAGTAGAATCATTAGCTAAATTTTTTCAATATCTAAATACAAAAGTATCGTTAATATTCTTTTAAAAGAGTATAGTTAATGGACAGGAAAGTTGCTTAACCATTTATCTGATATGTAAGAATTTCTAATCCTCCTTCATAAGATCCTCTCTCAATTAATTTACATGAAAAAGAAGAGCAAGAATCTCCGAAAAGTGGAATTCCACTTCCAAGAACAATCGGATTTAATTTCAATTTCAGTTGATCGATCAATCCATTGTCCAATAACCATCCGGCAAATTGACCACCTCCGCACAGATAAACATCAGTTTTGGAAATATCTCTTATTTCTTTGATGCGTTGGACAGATCGTTTTTCGATATGAACATTGTCAGCTAGCTGGTCAATCTGTAATGAATCCGAGAAAATATGATGAGTCATATGAGGATAAGCGGGCTGCCCCGGTTTTAGTCCAAATTTATAACCGAATTCATAAGTCCGCCGACCCATAATTACGGTTTCAAATTTCTGAAGATCAGATAAGTATTTTTCAACACCTTTACCGGAAGCTACAAATGTACTGATGTCGTCATTTTCCCCTGCTATGTAGCCGTCCAGAGAACCGGCTACATAGTAAATTATCTTAGGCATAATTTACCTTAGTCTATGTGAATAATTAAGCGGGGATAACTCCAGATCGATTTAAGAAATGGAAACAAAAACTTAGGATGGTTTTTTAAATGGTCAAAGTCTGAATTGCGATTTTATATTTCTTTTGAAGAAATAGTTACAGAAGAATTTGTATTCGTAGGAATAGTCATTAGTACTCATTTCGATACGCTTCAATCTGTGTTAAAATAGAATTGGATGATTCAATCAACTCCTCATAAAAGTCTCGTAGAGCTACACTTTGATAATATCGTGAAACCAGAAGAGGCTCTAACTTTTTATCAGTTAAATACTTTTTTTCATTGACCGGTAAGATAGGTCGGGGATCATCCTTATAAAACGATTTCATGAAGTCCCAATCATTGTCTTTTTGGAATATTTCAGGATACTCATTATTGATGTGATTCTCATATTTTGTTTGTATCTGAGTATTAGAAATGTACTCTCTTTCCTTAACTTTCTCACTTAAAGAGTAGTAATTAAGGATTGAGGTTTGCAATTTGTTATTTAGATAAGGTAATTCGTTAGACCGGTTTATCATTTCAATTGCGTTAGTATTTGGGCTAAATTTATATTCAAGAATTAACTTTACTAAATACTTCTTAATTTTATTGTTAACGGGGATATTGGTTTGAATTTGCATCATGGAAGAATCCGCGAAGCCAATATTTTCAATCATATTCTGCTTTAGTTCTTTTAATTGGCTTTGATCTTCTTCTAAATTTTGCCTGAGGATAGTAAGATGATTATTGATTGAATTATCAATGCGGTTTTGCTCATTCCAGTTATTGATCTGAAGAGCAATCAATATCCCAATCACAACAAGGAAAATTTCCCCAATAGCATAGATCAGATACTTACTGAATTTGTTTTCAGAAAGCAGTTTATGACGGATTCTTCGAAAGAATTTTAACATTATTCGCTTTCCATTTCTGTATCAATTAACTCGATGATCTCTTTACATTTTTCCTTCATAGCTTCAAAACGGGTTATCATTGTTGAAAACTCAAGCACAGCAAAAGCAAATCCGTTTTTTTGTTTTTGGTCTTGGAGCATTTCATTGTAATTGGCATTTTTCTCTACATCTCCAAGCGCACCTTCTTGTCCTCCGGTTAATTGATAGATATAATTTCCAGCTTGTGTCTGAATATCAGTCATGCTATAAGAAGGCTCGTACAAAGTTACTTCTGCATCGAACCTGAAATGGTCTTCATTGTAGTTCAATTTTTTATAGAGCACATCGAGGTTCAGTAAACCATTTTTGATTTCTTCATTAGAGATGATCGCAAGATTTCCGGAGTTTATTAATTCTTGAAAGGTATTATCTATTTGAAAGAATCGTTGCCAGATATAAATAGAGACAGTATTCATATTGAACGCATTCCAATCATCCACAGGCTTTCCATTGAAATGGTCTAGTATTTCGTTAGCAGCTCGTACTTGATCTTTTCGGTTGGAAATAAACTCATCTATTTCGATAATATTCATTTCCAGATCATTTCTGATCCCGTTCAGATAGACAAGTTCTTTTTCTCTGGTGTTTCTTTGTTCATTCCAGTTATTGATCTGTAAAGCGATCAATATTCCAATCACTACCAGAATGATTTCCCCAATAGCATAGATCAAATACTTACTGAACTTATTTTCGGAAAGCAGTTTTTGGCGGATTTTTCGAAAGAATTTTAGCATAGGTTAGAGGTTATCATAATTTCGCTAGTTTTAATTCAATAATTAGCATTCAAGTATTCATCAATTGTTTTTATAAGTTGCTCTGCAGTTAAAATTGCATCTTTTGATATCTCAATTTCACTTACAGCCCGTAATTTTCTCCCGATAAGTGCATTTTCAAATACGGTACTCTCTCTTAAGATTTTGGTATTATTAAGTATTGGATTCCTTTTTTTCGGATAGGGATTTGAGTTCTGTAAGAGAGAACCAAACTCCATGTTGTTATACGTAAAGACTTCCATATGATTTTTGACGAATTGGTTGTTCTGACTGATAATGTTTGAAATTTTGCCAACCAATGCATAATAATTATAAGTTTCTTGGATTAATTCTTGGTTCTCGATCCACTGAAAATGAGACCCTGCTTCCATTGAATTGAATGATGTAGTAGTTGGTAAGAATGTTCTCTCTGTTGCTACATCAAAAATGCTATCGGCAAAAGCGGACAGGGGTATGTTTTCATATTTAGATAATGAAATAATACGAAAAGAAAAGTCAACAGCATCTAAGACAGACTCATTATAGCTTATTTGCGTATTTAGGTTTCGTATATCCTCTTGAAGGTTTATTCTTACAGAGCTCAGAGAAGCATTTAATATAGTCTGCTCTTTTTTTGATTCATTCCAATTATTGATTTGAAGAGCGATCAATATTCCAATCACTACCAGAATGATTTCCCCAATAGCATAGATCAAATACTTACTGAACTTATTTTCAGAAAGTAGTTTTTGACGGATTTTTCGAAAGAATTTTAGCATAGGTTACAGGCTTGTTGAGATAGTGCGAACTTGCAATTGTTAAGGCACTAATTTTTTAATGATGATAAATGTTTGTCAATTTGTTGTTCCAATGATTGAACTAATTTATAATTGGTTTCATATTGATCTTGCATGTAATAACGCCACTTAAGATTCATTTTGATAACTTCATAAAATTCTTCGTCTTTTATCCATACATCATAATCTCGTGGTGCTCCTGAAACCCATAATTCATCCAAAGAAATATGCTTAAGAAGCTGCGGGTATAGATGATCCCAATGGTATCGATCGTCAAGACCTTTCTCTAAATTTTCTAAATATTCGTACTTGTTTGAGTAAAGGTGAGACAAGTTATTTCGGAGCGTATCATTTGAAATTAGATCAAGACCAACAGATTTTAAGTTCTCCCACGCGGTTGTGTTTTCTGAAAGTTGATAGTTCCCAAAGAAATTTCCGAAATATGTTTTCAATGTGTCGCTGTAAGGAATCTGTTCTTCAATAACCGTTCTTATTACTTCATTATACCGGATACGGTCTTTATTGTGCTTTATGTTGAATTCAAAATCCTTTTGGTCTTCTTGTAGATTTGCTTTCATTTCACTAAGTAGTATGACTTCCTTCTCTCTTACTTTTTTATGCTCATTCCAATTATTGATCTGTAATGCAATCAAAATCCCAATAACAACAAGAATAATTTCCCCAATAGCATAGAGAGATATTTTGAGAATTTACTTTCTGACAATAATTTTTGTCTGATTTTTCGGAAGAGTTTTAGCATACCATTTTTAAATTAAATTGGGATAAAATGGAGAAAACCCGGTTAACTTCAAAGCTTGTGAAGTATCGAAAATAATTTAAGAAAGGATTTTAGATCATTAAACCGGACAGGAACTTCAGAGAAGTGAGAATAATATTGCTTTCTGTATTGTTAATTTAAATCATTAATTCCTTTCCTATCAACAAATTCTAATTGTTCACTGTATGCATCAATCCTGGCTTTGGCTGTACCGTCAATCAACAGAATAACCACTAACATGGCAATAGCTGTGATAGCGCTTGCACGCCAAACGGGTTTGTCTATAAAAAAGATTAACAACGCAGCAACAACAATAATGAAAGGAATTGCTTTAAAAACGATGGTTTGATATTCTTTTAAAGTACTTTCTACACGTGCAATTTCTGATTCTACAAAAGTCGTAGCGTCCTTATTATAAGCCGTTTCGAATTGTGTAATTCTTGATTTATTGGTGAACACTAAACCAAGACCAATGATCAATAGTAATGACCCGGCAAACAAAGTGGGAATGACGTATGCTTTCGCCATATCAGTTTTAGCGAGTTGCCAAAACCCAATGCTTGCCAATACAAACACTACTCCGAAAAGGATGAAAAATGAAGTTGAAAAAACTTCGGCTTTTGCCCAGTCTGTTGCTGTTTTTAGTATATCCATGATTTTTAGTTTAATGTGTATTTTTCTCTGTATGCTGATGGGCTGATGCCTTCTTTCTTTTTAAATAGTCGCGAGAAATAGGGCGGATATTCAAAGCCCAATTCATAAGCCACTTCAGAGATCATTTTATTTGGGTTCAACAGAATATTCTTGGCCTCATCAATTAAATACAACTGCAGATGTTCGGTTGAAGTTTTTCCGGTTTCTTTTTTTAGTGTATCGCTCAAATAGCGCTGTGAAACCGACAGCTGTTCTGCGATTTGTTCAATACCGGGAATTCCATGTTCTTCAAAATACCCTGATTCAAAATATGCTGCTAGATGCTTGTTAAACTGCTCCAAAAGATCATTCGATAACTCTTTTCGGTTTAAAAATTGCCTTTCGTAAAAGCGATTGGCGTATTTTAACAATGTACTTAGTTGCGAAATGATGATGTCTTTACTGAACTCATCCTGATTATTCTGATATTCAATATCAATATTTTCAACAATCGACTCTATCTGTTTTTCTTCTTTGGGCGAAAGATGTAGTGCTTCATTTGCTGAATAGGAAAAGAAGCCATATTTCTTGATCTGGTGCGCTAATTCCGTCCCTTTGACAAAATCCTCGTGAAAGTTAATTGAAAAACCCTTTTGGTTATAAACTACACTTTCATCCCATTGCAAAACTTGTCTTGGAGCGATGAAAATCAGTGCTCCATTGGTGAAATCGTATTTTGTACGACCATAGTTTAATTCACCTTTTACGATTTTCTTAAAGCTAATGGAATAGCAATCGTTGGTAATGGGTGGCGAACTTTCTTTGGGGCATGGTAAGAAACCATCTCCAATAGCTGAGAAAACACTAAACATAGGATGTTCAGGTCCGGGAAGTTCCAGATAATCTAAGTAAGCCGATAATGTTTTAAAGTGTTGCATATCGCCAATTTAAAAATTCCATTTAAAGTTCGTAGCCTTTTTCGATACTTCCCACAACTTTTCTGCTACCACTTTATCTTTGGCATGTGGTTCCAGTTTATGTGCTCCAACAGGTCCTTTAAAGTTATTAAATCCTGTAGGTCCATAGAATGCTTTTTGATCCAAGTTTTTTTCAGTAGCACACATTAACATTGGATAAGCACCTTTTTCAGCTGATTGTGTCAATGGTGAAAATTTCATCAAGTTAAAAATCATGCGCATCATAAAGCTACCACTGGTATCAATCAAGGAGGTTCTGGATGAACCAGGGTGGCAGGCAAAAACTTTTACATCGGTTTTACCGGCAGTTTTTAATCTATCTTGTAGTTCATATACCGTCATGATCTGCGCCAATTTGCTCTGGCTATAGGCATCATTTGGGGTATAATCTTTGTCCCAGTTCATATCGTCAAACTTGATGGTTTTCAGTCCCATGTTATAGCCCATACTACCCACTGTTACGATACGTCCTTTTGATTCTTCAATCAGTGGAAAGAGCATACCTTGTAGTAAGAAATGACCGTAGTGGTTCACTCCAAGTTGGCTTTCAAAGCCATCAACAGTTAACTTTTGATTGGGCACTTGGGCAATAGCAGCATTACATATCAATGCGTCGATCCGGGCAACTTTTTCCAGTACTTCTTGAGCAGCTTTCCGTACAGATTCCTGTTCTGCCAGATCCATTTGGATAAATGAGACATCTATTTGGCTACCCAACTCTTTTTTAAAAGTGTCGGTAACATCTTCTGATTTTTTGGGGTTGCGGTTCAACATCATCACTTTTGCTCCCTTTGATAGCAGTATACGTGTAGCTTCAAACCCTGTACCACTTGTAGTACCAGTTATAACGAATGTTTTGCCCTTAAGAGATCCGATTCTATCGGGTGTCCAACCTTGTTTGCCAAATTGATTTGTCTTCATCTTTGTTTTGTTTGTGTAAAAAGAACAAGACAAATATCAGCAGACATCTACTCTAAAGCCTTATACACATTTTCGTATTGTGTATACTTTTTGGTTTGGTTAAGTAAAATAGCTAGTGTTAAGTCAACGTTGAAAAAGAGAAATGGGGACTACTGTTTTTTTATGTTAATTTAATTCCAATTTTTGCTGTTGCAAGAACTGTATTGTCAGACACTTTTTCAGGATTTAATATGAGTCCGGTTCCTTCTTTCACATTCGCCAAAGATTTATCATTCTTAAAATCATAAGGTGATTCTCCATATTGATTGTAAGGTTCAACAGAGGTAAATAATTCATTACAAAACTCTTCTTCAAAATACAATTCACTTGTTAAATGCTCTTTGTCGTTTAATATAACTTTGTAATGTATATGCGGAACCCTTGGGTCATACCAACCAGGAACTATGGTTGTAAATTCAGCATTTCCATTAATATCAGTTTTTTGATAACCACGTAGATATGTAGATTCGTTACTGGGCTCAATATGTTGCTTTTTCCCAAACTCTAATTGTTTCGCAGATTCCCACATGTCATGCCCAATTCCTTCTATATATCCACTATAGTTGCCGTCAGCATCACATTGCCAGATTTCCACGATTGCATTTTCAATTGGAGCACAGCTTGGATAGTCAACTATCTGGAATTTTAGGTTTAAGGTTTTTCCTTTTCTGCTATCTCTTATATCAGTTCGCAAAGGCGACTTTAAGTAATATGGTCCTTCTGAAATAGGTGATGACAACACACAAACTTCATCATCAATATTAGGTGCTAAAGTCATTTTTGGTTCGCCTTCATTGTCTAAACGGACAATCCAAGTCAAGATTTTGCGTTTTCCAAGCCACCCACTTAATCCAAAAAATCCAAGTGCAGATAAAGTTCCGATGATAAATTTTTTTCTTGTAGTTTTGCCCATTTAGTTAGTTTTTTAAATATAGTGAATGACTAAAGTAATGTACCTGTCTAATTAACGGTCAACTCTGGTGCAATTAATTTTATCTAAATACGATGAATATTTCTAAAAAATTATAAAATACCATTTTTAAATTGAATCGGGTTAAAATGGAGAAAACCATTCTTATTTCAAAGTTCGATAAATTCATCAATGTCATTAGGAGAACACTACACCATTACCGATATAAATTCCCTGGCAAAAGGAAGTGGAAAGTACTTTAGTTCTTTGGAGGCAGATAAGAGAAATGTTTTGCTGGCTCTTTAAAGACAAATAAGTAAGATCATTGACCAATAATATATTTCGGTTAATAAATTAAGTTTATAACAAACAAATATTTATACCATTTTCTTGTGCTTAAGTAATAATTTTTTGTTCTCCGAAACCAATAGTTGACCTACATCCATATATGTTTGAAACTGTATAGTATCTTTTAAAATTAATCCAGCGTATTCAATTTCTGAGTAAAAAGTTATCTTTCCTTCTTCTAATTTCCATATCCCATCTGAAAGCTTGTTTAGACCATAGTGATTTATGTTTATAGTTCGATTATTATTTATCCTAATGTTACCAACTAACGGAATGTACCCTGTCTGGCTCCATTTACTCATAAGTCCATTTTCGTTCTCAGTTACTAAATAGTTATTCAGTTTCTGCTTTACGCTTATAGAACATTCTTCATTACATTATAAACTTTTTTCAATCATTTCTTCCAAATGCACCCATTCATCTCTTTCTTTTAATGAGGTGAAGGCTTCATGATCAGGAATAATCAGCCGGTTAGTCCATTTTCTCCAAACCAATACTTCGAGTATGTTTTCTGCTATTCTTTTAGAACGATCGTTAGATAACGGAGCTAGTTTTACAGCTGCTTCAAAAAGTTGTTGGTTACTGATATCACCATAAAAGTTTATAGCTTTAAGAATGTAAGTATTAGCGGAATCGGGGGTGTTCTCTTTTATGAAATCATCAAATTTAACGTAGTGATTCTGGGCTTTCCGGAAAGACTCACGGGATAAGATTTCGGCTTCTTTTTTTGTTGGTGCTTTGTATTCTATTCCGTGATAGTAGGCGTAAACTTCAATAGGCTCCATTAAACCAAGTTCAAAACGTCTTTTATTAACATTTGATGGATCTTCAATCGGGTAAGGAGCATACTGATCCATACTGGCGCCATAAGTTTGCTTTTGCCAGGTTTCTCGGGCTATTCTGTCACTCAGTTCAGCGTAGAAATTGGGGGCTAAATCACCTTCCGCAACTGCCCTTTTAATTAGCTCAAGATTTTTTTGTTTATAAAACACATCAGGATGATGTTGTGGAATTGCCCAAGCAATTTTGGTTCCTTCTTTTCCAACAAGTTTATTTCCCGGCCATCCATGAATAGTTATAATACTATCCAGTTTATTTTTATTGATTTCCCATATTTCTTCAACCGGTTTAAAAAGTTCCTGATAGTCCCGATATGTTGCAGTGCTGTCTAACATACGTAGTTCATTTTCATAAGCAGATAAAGCCTGTTGATCCTGAACCCACATATTTTCCAGTTTTTTTAGTAAATCCGGGTTTTCAATATTTCCCAGATAATCAGCTCTTGCTCTTTGTACTAATCTTAAAATACGGTCATATTCTGGATGTGCCTTTAGATTCTTAAAATCAGGATAGTCTGCAATCAATGAAGAGTCTGTAAGTCCGTTTGTGATGGCCTTTTCAAGAGATAAAAATGCCTTATCAAATTGCTCTTCCTCGGCATAGATTGTAGCGGTGACAAAATAGTTTTCCCAGTTTTTAACAGGCATATTTTCAGTAGCTTCGAAAATAAGATCTGCAGATTTTAAATTCCGCACTTTATGTAATGCAGCATAGGCTTCGGTAAGATTTTCTGCCCACTTATATTCATTTTCGGAATCATTCTTACAACTCGTCTGAATTATAAAAATCAAAAGAAAAGTCGTAATCAGAGTGTATGTATTACTGGATTTTTTTAAAGATGTCATAATAAAAAGTTTGGAATTTCTTATAAGATGACACTTAATTTTTCCAAAAAATAGAATGAAATTTGCCTCAGGATCTAAGTTTAACGTACTCTTTGGGAAGAAAACCGGTTAATGATTTAAATACTCTGGTAAAATGACTTTGATCAGAAAATCCACATTGATAGGCAACTTCAGAAAATGAATTATTCGAGCTATTCAGAATTTCTATAGAACGGTTAACCTTTAATTTTCTGGTATATTCCCCCAGAGTACACTGAAAGTACTTTTTAAAGTATTTAGAGATAGTGGTGGGATGTACATCCGCTTTTTTTGACAGCTGATCTAGCGAAATATTTTCAGCCCATCGATCATTAAGAATATCACGCACAGTTTCCATCCATTCGGGAATCGTTTTCTGATTCAGAGCATAAGAGTTCTCAATAAAGGAGTGAAACAGCATTTCAACACTGTTCGAAGATTGGTTGTCATTGATATTTGCCTCCTTCAACAATTGAGTAAAAGTAAAAACAGGATGTTCACTCAAGCTTACAGCCTGCTCTATTTGCACTTCCGTGTAATCATATCGTTTTAAGAATGCCGGATCTATTTCCAAACTAATATGTCTGGAGGGAAATTCATTGTAAATATTCTGATGCAGTTCTCCGGTATGGTAAAAGTTGATGGAGCCTGATGTTCTTTCTATGCTCTGTCCTTTACGGTTTTCCTGATTGTTTCCGTACAAAACAAAACTGATCATTGGATATTCATGGGAATGCCAGATTCCGGTTTCAATTGGACTAGCGTAACATGTAACTCCAACCAATAACCCATTATAGTTATGGGTATTGAAATTTGGAGCTAAATATTCTCCCTTTCTTAAAAATGTAATATCTGGATTTGTTTTCATAGACTATGTACAATTTCAAAAAAATAAAGTTACATAATTTTTTGCAGAGGACTTAAGCTTGAATGATAAGTAATATCTGATTGAATATAGAAACAGATAATTCCTGTTTGCCTAAAGTATCAGCCTTGTTATCTTACCGAAAACCGTAACAGCACAGGCTATGTCGAAAAGCTCTAAAGAAGTACACTTACATACCAAGGGGATTTTACCCGTTCAGAAATTGAAGATCCTTCGTGACCTTGAAATTCTGGATTCTCATCCGGACTACCCGATCAACGACAATCAATTTCAGCCAAATTCATTGGATCTACGCTTAGGAGAAGTTGCCTATCGGGTACGATGCAGTTTCTTACCTGAAAACGAAACAGTTGAACAAAAGATCGAGAAACTAGAGCAGTATTCGTTTTCAATCAAAGACGGAGCAGTACTGGAAGAGAATTGTGTATACATCATTCCATTGCTGGAACGATTGAATCTTCCGAAATCTCATTATTCCACCCAAAACGGAGTTTCTGATAATTCTGAAGAAGTAAAACTGTTTTCACCGGAAAACTTATCGGCTAAAGCGAACCCCAAAAGTTCTACCGGCAGACTGGATGTGTTTACCCGTGTTATTACCGACTATTCGCACCGCTTCGAAGAAATTACTCCGGGTTATCAGGGACAACTTTATTTAGAAGTAGTTCCGAAATCGTTTTCCATCAAGGTACGAACGGGGCAGAGATTGAATCAATTAAGGGTTCGACATGGTTTCGAAGTTGTACCCGATCAGGACTTGTTGAGAATTCATGCTTCTGATCCTTTGTTGTTCGACGAAGATATAAAGCCGGTAAGCATGCAACAGATCAAAGTAAATAAAGGTCTGTTTATGAGCGTGCAACTGAAAGGGAAGAAAGGGGAGATCATTGGTTATAAAGCTAAAAAGCACAATAATTATATAGATCTCGAAAATTTAAATCACTATGAAGTGGATGAATTCTGGGAACCGATTTATGCTTCTTCAGAGTCCACTTTTATTTTAGAACCGGAAGCTTTTTATATCTTTGCATCCAAAGAACGTATTCGTGTTCCCGCAAAACTTGCCTGCGAAATGATGGCTTATGACACAGGCTCCGGAGAATTACGCACACATTATGCAGGATTCTTCGATTCAGGCTTTGGAGGATCTATTGATGACAAAGGAGCCCGAGCGGTGTTGGAAGTTCGTTCTCATGATGTGCCTTTTATGATTGAAGACGGACAAACGTTATTCAGCATGCAATTTGAACCGAATACAGAACTCCCGGATTTTGTTTATGGGGAAGAAATTGACAGCAATTACCAAGGACAGGGATTAAAACTTGGTAAGCATTTCAAACAAGTATGAGCGATTTCTTAGTAAATCGATGTATTTGTCACGAGCACAGCTTTGAAGAGATCAAGGAATACGCCCAAGAAAAAGGGTACACCGAGTTAGAAGAACTTCAAATTGATAATTTCTGTAGCAACGGATGTCGAATTTGTGCTCCCTATGTAGAAATGGTTTTGGAAACAGGAGAGACAGCTTTTGAACCCGGTGCTTATTACAAAAGAAAGAAATAGATATAATTTTTTATCCTTTTTTGAAGGCTATAGCTTAGATTAATTGACATCTTAGGACATCCTTTTAGATATTAGATAACTTGACGACAAGTAGTTCTCTTAAACAAGGTCATTCCTGCGGAGGCAGGAATCTGGATTCAGATTAAAACCAATATATTCTTTCTATAGAAAATATTTTTTGTAAGGGATTGATACCAAAGTAGTCTTATTTAAATATGAAAGAAGGCTTTGTATATATCTTGTCCAATTCTAAAAGAACGGTTTTATATACCAGAGTATCTGGAGATCTACACAACAGAACATTTACTCACAAGAAGAATGAAGGTTCTATCTTTTCATTAAAATATAGAACACATTTTCTGATGTATTACGAGGTTCACCAAAACATGTACGAAGCGATTATAAGATAGAAACAAATCAAAAAGTGGAAGAGAGAGTGGAAAATGAATTTAATTCGATCATTAAATCCTGATTTGAATGATTTATGGGACGAAATTTTAACAGAAGGTAGGTTTTACTTTTAATTGGTTAGTACAGTTTGCACGTTATCCTTAAAGAATAAAATGAGTCAAAAAGGTCAATCCAGATCTCGGGCATTCGCCGCGAGATGACCCGTAATGTAATTTTAGATTTATTTAGCAAATTTTTGTAACCGTGTTACTGAACAGATTTTTAAGAATATTACTTCACAGTTTTTAGGTAGTTTATTTATTCAGTATCCTTTTTTGCTTGTAAATGTGAATAGTAAAATCGAATGTAGTATAGGATAAAATCATGAATTTCTTTTACGCTCCACCTGAAAACTGGAAAGACGATCGAAGCGAAGTAGAGATTACAGATCAGGAAGCGGTTCATATTTCCAAAGTACTGCGAAATACTGTTGGAGATTTTGTTTATGTGGCTGATGGAATCGGTAATCGATCAAAGTGTGAAATTACAGATATTTCTAAAAAATCTGTTCAGTTAAAAGTACTGGAATCGTTTACTCAGGATGACCCAAGGCTCAAAAAAGTAATGGCGTTTGGAGCTATCAAAAAAAGAGACCGTTTAGAATTTGCGATTGAAAAAGCAGTAGAGTTAGACGCATGGGAGATTTGTGTATTTGATGCCGATCATTCAGAAAGGTCTAGATTAAATGAAGAGAGAATCCAGACTCAGATTGTAAGTGCTTTCAAACAAAGTGGAAGGTTTTATTTGCCGAAATTGATGATTAAAAGTTCTTTGGACGAAGTTTTAGAGCATTACACAGATCATCAAAAGTATATGGCTTATATCGGAGATAATGTACATGCAATACCACCACAAGAACTTGTAGCTGAAAATAATCTGTTTCTGGTTGGACCCGAAGGTGGATTTTCAAAAAGAGAAGCGGATCTTGCTAAAAGTAACGGAGCACATTTTATCACTCTGGGAAAAAATCGTTTAAGAGCAGAGACATCAGTAGCGGCTTTTTTAGCTCAGTATTTAGGTTAGTTTTTAAGTTTATCATGCATAGAGTTACAGAAATTCAATTCGAAATACTCTATAATTAACTTCCTGTCTTTACGATACCCCCATAATGGAAGAATAATCCCAGTAAAAAGACAAATTATTAGTAATGCTGTAGTAGGCTCAAAATAACTATTCGAAATTTGATGTAATACAAGTCCGATTGTTGTTACTACAAAAACTAAATTAATTAGTCCTGTTAGAGCAAATACGAAAGGATGGAGTCTGAGATTCAAGTGAATTTTTACGTCATTTGAAGCTTCAGAAATAAATCCTTTTACATGAGGTGAAAAGGAGTTTCTATAGTTTTTATTGCTTGTTGTAATTTCGAAATGTGAATCGCTTATGAATCCTTCAAAGATCTTATCACAAATATAAAAAAAGCGGAATTTGGATGGCTCAACATCTTGCTTAAGTTTATGTTTAATAAATAAAGAATCTCTGTTTGATTTTAGGACTATGGTTTCCGAAAACATGAAAAAGCATCTATTTTTTTATTAAAATAATCTCAATACTCAATAATTCCTATCTTAACATCTCTTTAGTACACTTGAAATAAATTTTCCAATTTAATCTATTCAATCAAGACCTTTTCATAGATAGTATGGAAAAAGTTTGCGTTCAGAGACCATCGTAGTGGGGTTTTTGAGCCGATATCTTTTTTCTAAATGAAAGGTTGAACATCCGGTTCAATGAAAACATCCCGTGCTTTTGCTATATCAAAAATATCATAGCTGTAGTGAGAATTGATCAAAGCTTTCAGATCAGAAAGTAGTTGCGAATTCTTTTCGATGAATTCTTCAAAGGCAGGTTCATCTTCCATAAAATGATATACAGCATAAACGGAAGCATTGGTGATCGTCTTATTAAACTTTTGATGATCGCCATGGAAAGAAGCAAATCCTGAGATTTGTTCACAACAATTTTCTAAAGCCTGTTCTATACCGTATTCCTTGATCTGAAGCCACGCTAATCTCAGGTGTGCTTTATGATCAAATAATTCAGGAGGAAGTGTGTAGTTCTTGAATTGCAGTAAAAATTCTTGGTCTTTCATATGTTAAAGATAGAGATTTGATTGAAAATTTATCATAAAAAAAGCCCTGTCTCGATAGAAACAGGGCTTAAGAATAACTTCTGAACTTTTTATTTGTCTTCCGGATCTTTTTCTTTTTGTCCCGTTACTGCTTCACTAACATTGATGATGTGATCACCAATTTTCTCACAGGCAAAGAACAGATCTTTATAAACGGAATCACTATTTATGTTATACATTTTTGTCTCAATTCTCTTAGTATGTTTCTTCTGAAGAGCTTTCTTTTGCTTATTGATTCTAGTCTCTTGTTCATACGCAGGTTCAATAGCGACATTTTCGTAGTCTTCACTGAGGTTGGCGTTCATTATCTCGAATGCTTTATCGATCTCATCCAGGATGCTAAACACGCCGGCCTTCTGCTCGCTGTTAAAGATAATATCACCTTCAAAGAATTTCTCAAGATCTCTGGACATCTGGAAATAGATATCACCTATTGTTTCCAGATTATTTGAAATATTTAAGAGGTGAGAGACTTTTCTGGTAGATTCATCACTTAACGAGCCTTCCGAGACTTTCATAAGATAATTAGCCAACTCATCATCAATACGATCTGTGATCTCCTCATATTTTTTTATCTTTTTAAGCAGTTTCTTTTGACGTTTCGGTTTATCAGTTTCTATAAGTTCTCTTAAGAATTCTGACATACGACTTGTAATCTCACCAAACTTGGCAGTCTCCTTAGTGGCTTCTTCTAATGAAAGTTCTGCAGTTTGCATCATTCCGGTTCCAATATATTCCAAGTGGAATTCCTCGTCATCCTCTCCTTTAGAAGGAATCATTCTGATCACAGTTTTTGCAATAAAGCCTACAAAACCGATGAGAAACAGAGTATTTAAAACATTAAATACCGTATGGAAGATCGAAAGTGCAATAGGTATCGATTCAGGATCATTGAAAGGCGATGCATCGTAGTTTGATGTCATATAAGCATCGATAAAATCTAACATGAACGGCATCAACAAAATGACCCAAACCACACCAAAAATATTAAATATAAAGTGTGCAGCTGCTGCTCGTTTAGCATGAATATTTGCAACTAATGCCGCAAGGTTAGCAGTAATGGTTGTACCAATATTTTCTCCAAGTACCATCGCGGCCGCCAAGTCGAATGGAATCCAGCCGTTATTTGCCATAACCAGAGTTAAAGCCATAGCCGCACTTGATGACTGTACAGTAACGGTAAGTAAGGTTCCTATTCCCACAAATAATAAGGTGGATAAAAATCCGAGATCGGTATACTGAGAAAGGAACTCAAGAATCTCAGGGTTTGCTTTTAGATCGGGTACAGATTCTTTCAGGTAAGAAAGTCCGATGAATAACAAAGCGAAACCAATTAATACTTCTGCCCAGGATTTGGTTTTACTTTTGCTCATAAAGAGAAGCGGGAATCCTATTGCAATAATAGGAAGTGCATAGTTTGCAATTTTAACTTTGAAACCAATAATTGATATCAACCATGCGGTAATAGTTGTTCCAATGTTGGCACCCATTATTACCCCAATCGATTCAACCAGCGCAAGCAGACCTGCGTTTACAAAACTTACCACTAATACAGTAGTTGCAGAAGAGGATTGAACCAAGGCGGTTAATGCAAAACCGGTTAGAACACCTTTAAATCTGTTGGAGGTCATAGAGCGAAGAATTTGCCGCATTTTTGTACCGGCAACTTTTTGAATTCCTTCACTCATCACTTTCATTCCATAAATGAAAAAGCCAAGGGAACCAATCAGATTTAGAAACCCGAGTAAACCAAATTCCATAGTTATTATTTATAATTAAAAATTGAGCATAAAGGTAATCAATCTAAACGAGGTTTTATGTTACCTCAATGTTAACTGTATATTAATTTATGGTAATCTACTTTTAAATATGCTTGTTTAATAGGTACATTTGCCGTCGAAATTCCTCAAAATAGAAATACTAAAATGACTACTTGTTTAAAACTCCTGTTACTCGCGGTACTAATAATTCCTCTAAAAGGTAAAGCACAAAATGTTGAGGTTAAAACACTTGGAAAGGGCATTGTTTTTGAACCTGAGGATGAATCTTATAGTGTAAAACTTGGAATGAGATTTCAAAGTTTATATGTAGGTGAATGGAACTTAGATAATGATGTGTATTCAGATCAGGCATTGGTACGAAGAGCTCGGTTAAAATTAGACGGACATATTTATTCCAAAAAATTTGTGTACAAGGTTCAATTTGGTTTTAGTAACAGAGATACCAGAAATTCAAGTTCAGGCGGACTTCCTCAAAATAGCGGCACTGCAAATACGGTACTTGATGCTGTTATTAAGTATAAACCAACTTCCGATTTCGAAATTTGGTTTGGTCAAACAGTTCTTCCGGGAAACAGAGAACGATTGATTTCTTCTCAAAAAGTTCAATTCGTTGACAGAAGCCTTTTGAACTCAAGTTTTAATTTAGACAGAGATGTTGGATTACAATTCAGGAATAACATTACTTTCGGAGATGCACTTTTTAAACAAATGGCAGCAATTTCTATAGGTGAAGGGCGAGATATTACTACAAAAAATCCGGGGGGATACAGCTATACAGGAAGACTTGAATTCCTTCCATTTGGAAGTTTTTCTGATAAAGGAGATTATACAGGTCCGGATCTTGAAAAAGAAGAAGAGTTGAAACTATCTATTGGAGCAGCTTTTGATTTCAATGATGACGCCGTAAGGAGCAGAGGACATACAGGAAGTTTTATTTTTACTAATAGCGGGGAACTTGTTAAGAATGATCTGCAAACTTTTTTAGCAGATGTTTTTATCAAATATCAGGGACTTTCTGTACATGGCGAGTATGCAACAAGAGATGCAGACAGGGATGTTGGTTTTGGAACAGGAACTGCATTTATGGGCTCTTTAGGATATATAATTGGAGATGATTTTGGAATATCAGGTCGGTATGCCACACTTTCAACAAGTGATACTTTTTCTTCATTGACGGAACATTCTGAGACAACTTTTGCTGTCTCAAAATATTTATCAGGACATAATTTGAAATTGCAAGCTAGTGCGGGGTATTTAGATTATGTTTCAAGAGATAATCTCATGAGGTTTCAAGTTCATATGGAAATCGCTTTTTAGTCTTGTAAATTTTGAAGACTAAATCATTTTATTTTTTTGGTTATTTGAAATAATAAAAGAAAGTCATTTTTCAGCAGATACCTAGAAAGTAGCTCTCAAATTATCAGGGATGAATCCCTTACTAGCTTATGCCCGAAGTTCTATAAAGAACATAAACTAGTAAGGACTTCAGTCCTGATTTCCAGAATCTGTTGTAAATTTAACCTTCTATCATCAGCCAAGCTGATCTTACCTCGGATGCTCTAAAATTGTATTAGCATCAGCAAGTAACCCAAAACCGCACCACCGGCTACAATCCACATTGCATTTAATTTTTTTGGACCAAAAGTAAAAAATGCACCAAGCAATCCGATCACAATCGCTCTCCAATCTGTAAGTGTATCTTGACTCATTACAAACAGAACGGCAACCATTACAGCAACCGCAGCAACATTTACTGAATCCAGGAAGAAACCCAAAGTTTTAGAACTTCTCATTTTCGGAATTAATGGATTCAAGATCCAAACAAAAAGAAAGGAGGGGAGGAAAATTCCTACTGAGGCTGCAATAGCACCTTCCCATCCGGCTAATTGATAACCAATAAAGGTCGCCGTTGAAAGAACCGGTCCCGGAGTGAATTGCCCAACTGCTATTGCATCAATTAGTTCGGGACGTGTTAGCCAGCCGCTCATTACTAATTCAGCATCCAGATAAGCAAAAAGTACATAGCCACTTCCGTATAGAATGGAACCAACTTTTAAGAAACTCCAGAATACATTTATTGCAGTGATTTTTGTTGCAGCGGCAGATCCTGCTTGTAAAAAAAGGAAAGGTAAAATTGATTTTGGGCTGGCATCAAATTTTGATTTTGTGGTGAAATAAAGAGTTCCTAATACTCCTGCCGATAATAATGCAATGATTTCATTTACTCCAAGTAAACTTGCAGTAAGAACGAAGGCTCCAAGTACTCCTAACTCCCAACCTTTCAATGCCTTCTTACCTAACTTTACAACAGCAGCAGCTATTATGGCAAGCACGGCAGGTTTGATCCCAAAAATGAATGGCTCTACCTGAGGAAGTTCTCCATATTCAACATATAAAAATCCAAGAATTCCTGTAATTACAACCGCAGGAAATATGAAACTGATTCCTGCAACAAATAATCCGGGAACGCCACCTCGTTCATGACCACAATGCATGGTCATTTCTGTAGAATTTGGTCCTGGTATTAAATTAGTGGCGCCGATCAGATCAAGAAAATGCTGCCTGGACATCCATTTCCTTTTTTCGATGACTTCCTCTTCCATCATTGCTATGTGGGCTGCAGGACCGCCAAATGCAATACATCCCAATTTGAAGAATAGTTTAGCGATTTCAGAAAGAGAACCTTTTTCTTGAGTCATAGTGTATTCGATTTGACTTGAAACAACTCGGAAAATAATTAAAATCAGCCAAATATTATTTTATCAAATTGTTACCAATCGCCTTTAGAAAAGGTAAAGAGGGAACGCTACTCATTATTTTGAGATCCTGAGCAACAGAGGAGTCCTCAGAGAGAAATCTCAATACATCATCAAAACTATTCTTTTTAAAAAGGTCGCGGAAAATTTGAATACTTTCTTTAGTGGAGCTCGATAGAATATGAAGTAACAACAGATCATAATATCGGTATCTGAATTTTGATTGTGTTGGCTGAAGTGGATCATTGCCCGAAATAATAGTATCTGCTAGTTTTTTGGTGTATTCCTGAGTTCTTAGAAAAGTATATCCGGTACTTGGTTTGGTAAAGCCTCCCATCGTACCCAAATTAAAAATGTTATTTTCATAAACTGGCTGATGATCTAAATCCTGCATCGGAATTTCGCCATATTCGGTTCTTTGAACAGAGTATTCAGAAATATGAAGCCCAAACTTTTTGTCCATGTATTGATGGATCTTATTCTCATAAAATTCCTTTTCCAAAACGGAATCGGAAAATACAGTAAATTCCAGCAATGCTTTATTATGGCTAAAAGGAAGCACATACATGAATGCAACTCCTTCCTGAAAAGACTCATCGAAATCCATGATGGTGAAGGTGGCGGGGTCGAAAACAGAATGTTCGGTGTCTATTTCAAAACCAAGAAAATGTTGTATCAATGGATACTTTGGTTGCTTCCAATTGGGTTTAAAAATACTTTGGAAAATATGATCTGCTACATAACTGTCACTATTTTTTGTAAGGAGAACAGCTTTTTTAGAATTGGAAGTCATATCCAGGATGTTTTCTTCCAAAAGATCAAAATTGGAGTGCTTTTTTAGCTCTGTAAGAACAAGTTCTTTAAAATCTCCGCAACGAATGGCATGGTAGGAATAATCTTTCAGATATAGAAAAGCATTTAAATCTAAAGCAGAAAAGAAAGCTTTATTCCATGTTCGGTAAATTATTTCCTTAAAAGGCGGAGTTTCTTTGGTCCAGAAGCACCATGTTTTTTCATTTATAGGAGCAAAAGTAGAATCTACAACCAACACTTGTCCACTATAGCCGCCTTTTGCGAGATACCAGGCAAGACTCAATCCCGACATGCCTCCGCCGGCAATAATTAAATCATATTTTGCTTCAACTTTCAAAATCGTCCCGAAATTTCACGTTTTGCTGATCCTTGGTATTTACATGAAGTTGAAATACGTCCGGACGTGAATAATGTCCGTTTGTATCAATAAACAAATTTCCTTCACTTAACAAAGAAAGATCAAGATCAGCATAAATGATATCACTTTCGTCTTGAAGTGGTTCTGTTTGATATTCCGAATTTGGTTTGATAACGGAACTCCCGCCGCGGAGCAAAAAATCATCGGCTTTAGCCGGAATGGATTCTATAAGTTCGAGAGCCGGACTGTCTTTTCCTGAAACTGAAATGATACCGTCAATCATTTGTTGTTTTGTGAGTGTACATCCTGCTGAAATCACATAACATTGTCCTTCAAAAGCATACTGCCTGCTTGCAATTTGATGGAGGTCTTTTACCATAGGCCATTGCGCAATATGAATATGCTCACCATTCTGATGTGTAGCAGCTCGGGCTAAAGGCATCCAGTGTTCCCAACAGATTAACCCGGTTATTTTGGCTTCATTATGTTCTACAGTTGGCAAAGTACTTCCATCGCCCATTCCCCAAACCAGCCGTTCCGTGTAAGTAGGCATTAATTTTCGATGCAGATCGAATGAGCCATCAGGTTTAAAGTAAAAAATGGTGTTGTATAACGTTCGTCCTACGCGCTCATTAGCGCCCATTACCACCAGACAATTATTCTCTACCGCTGAATCTGAGAGCCTCTGAAAGTATTTATCTTCGATTTCGATAGAATTTTCAACTAACAATCTGAATAAAGCTTTTGCAGGAGGATGATCCCAAACCCCTGCATTTGGTGCGTAATCGAGCCATACGGGATAGCCGGGAAGCCAGGTTTCCGGAAATACAACCATGGTCGCTTCTTCGGATGCAGCTTCTGAAATAAAATTAGTTGCAAGCTTTATGCTTTTGCTCAAATTTAAATAAACAGGAGGGTGTTGAACAACGGCAATTTTATACGGATTATCCACGGAGAAAAAATGTGCGTTTTAAGAGGACATAAAAGTATCTCTAGCAAACCAAAAAGTAAAAAAGAAAATGATAGATCTTAGAAGTGATACCGTTACCAAGCCAACTCCCGAAATGTTGAAATTTATGACGGAGGCTGAAGTTGGAGATGATGTATTTGCAGAAGACCCAACTGTAAGTGCTTTTGAAGAGAAAGTATCAGCTATGTTTGGAATGGAAACGGGTTTATTTGTACCAAGCGGGACAATGAGTAATCAACTGGGAATAAAGGTTTTAACTAATCCTGGAGATGAAATACTGATCGATCATAAGGGTCATATATTTAATTATGAAACGGGAGGAGCCGGCTTTTTATCAGGAGTTCAGATTCATCCGATTCATGGACGAAATGGAAAATTGAACGTAGATCATATTAAAGATTCTGTTCGCGGTGGTTTTGATTGGGAGCCGAAAACTACCGTGCTTTGCTTAGAAAATACTACAAACAAGGGTGGAGGAGTTTGCTACACCAAAGCAGAATTAGAGCATTTGAAAGAATTTGCGAACGAAAAAAACCTGAGTGTTCATCTGGATGGAGCAAGAATTTGGAATGCAATGGTGGCAACAGGAATTGAGGCTTCTTTCTTTGGATCAATTGCTGATACAATCTCTGTGTGCTTCAGCAAAGGATTGGGGGCCCCGGTGGGTTCTATGTTACTTTCAACCAAAGAAAATATTGCCAAAGCTCGAAGATTCCGAAAAATGTGGGGAGGTGGAATGCGGCAGGTTGGATTGCTCGCTGCCGCGGCTGATTTTGCCTTAGAAAATAACTATGAGAAACTGAAACAAGATCATATCAGAGCCAAACAATTAGCGGCAGTGATTAATACTTGTTCAATGTTATCCATTAATACTGAAAGTGTAGAGACCAACATTGTGATTTTTGATGTTGAAAATGAAACCGCTGTTTCTGCATTAGAAAAACTCGAGATTGAAGGGATTAGAATGGTTCCCTTTGGACCGAAAACGATTAGGGCAACATTTCATTACCAAATAGAAGATAAACAGCTAGAAAAGGTTATGGGCAAAATGAAAAATTTGTTTGGATGATTGGCTTTTATTCAATCTGCCAGATCAGTACGATCCCTGTCATTTGTGTTCTATTTTGGAACGCTGAAAGTGCTGTTGGAGCAGATAATCGCTGATTTAGAATTTGAAACCATAAAATTAAGACTAAAGCCCCTTTTTGTTTATGATCTTTTTAAAATTTCAAGCATAAGCTAGCATGGGATTTATGCCTGCTTTTAATGAATCAAATCCGTGGGATCCGTGTCATTTGTGTTCTATTTTGGAACGCTGAAAGTGCTGTTGGAGCAGATAATCGCTGATTTAGAATTTGAAACCATAAAATTAAGACTAAAGCCCCTTTTTGTTTATGATCTTTTTAAAATTTCAAGCATAAGCTAGCATGGGATTTATGCCTGCTTTTAATCAATCAAATCCGTGGGATCCGTGTCATCTGTGTTCTATTCTGGAACGCTGAAAGTGCTGTTGGAGCAGATAATCGCTGATTTAGAATTTGAAACCATAAAATTAAGACTAAAGCCCCTTTTTGTTTATGATCTTTTTAAAACTTCAAGCATAAGCTAGCATGGGATTTATGCCTGCTTTTAATCAATCAAATCCGTGGGATCCGTGTCATCTGTGTTCTATTCTGGAACGCTGAAAGTGCTGATGGAGTAGATAATTGCTGATAATTCACAGAAAATATCATCTTGAAGGCAATTCAAGATGATGTTGGATATGGTTAAAGACTCAGCTTTTTTTCTTTTCAGCTTTTGCAGCTCTTTTCTCTTTAAGTGTTTTTGCAGGAGCTTTCTTAGCTGAGTTTTTCTTTATCGATTTTTCTTTTGACATTTTTTTCACCAATTGTTTAGTTCAATGGACTCTCAATTAATGTAACATATTAATACTCATAACCTATTAGAATAAGTGAGCTAAAATGGAAGTGAATAATGATCTCATTTACTTCAGTCCGCAACAGCTTCAAGTTCTGACTTTCCATTGTAGTAAGTAAGCCCCTTAACATTATCACTATTGTCTTTGTGGAATTGAATAAAACGATTCGGGACTTGTCCTGCCAGTTGAAACCTTGTAGGAGAAAGCGGAATCAGTTTATACATAAAAGCTCCTTTTCTTCTCATAAAAAGATGTTCATTCATCAGCACTATTTCATCTTTCATCCCATCTTGATAAGTATAAGTTCCTGTATAGAGCGATAAAAAATCATCTGATAATGAAATGGACTTAATCAAATCTACAGCTATTGTTTTTTCGATAGTTTGCTTGAAGCGAGCAGAATTTACTTGAGTTCCATTAAACAGAGTGGAAAGTCTTGCGAGTTCTTTATCATGAATCATTTGATCAGTTGACAAGCCCTCCCTATGCAATTCAGAAATTCTATGTATCCATTTTTCTGAGTTGGATTTGTAAGTCTCGAGCTCGGCCTTGGTCGAAGTTAACTTCCCATGAGCGGGTATAACTAAAGTTTGTTCGTCTCCCAGGGAAAGTGTTTTAGCAATGATTTCGACGAGTCCGGTACTTCCTCCACCATAATAAAAATGAGGATACGAATTGGTCATGTAGGTGTCACCCATAAAAATCACATTACTTTCTTTGAAATAAACTAAAGCGTCATTGAAAGTGTGCGCAGAAATATGGAAGAGCTCTACTGTTTCATCTCCAAATTCCAAACTGAAACTATTATCAAATGTACGTTGATGCAGTGCAGATGTATATTCCGAATTTGATTGGGAAATTATAGTGGCTCCCAAATCTTTGAAAAACTCATTAGCTCCTGAATGATCCAAATGATTGTGAGTATTGATAACATATTTGATGGGTTTATCAGAAATTGTTCGAATCTCGTCTAATAAGTTCTCATGATTATTAAAGCCGGACATAGGATCTACAAGTACAATTTCATCATTTGATACAAAAATCCCAATATTAGTATTGTAATTTGAAGCCTTCAGAATATAAAGGCGCTCATTTATTTTTTGCTTAATGAAGGAGGTCTTGGCTTCTGAGTCAATAGACTTTGGAGCCGTTAAGATCATTGAGAGCACAAGTAAGCAAACCGAAACTAGTTTCATAGATGATTTTTAGTAAAGTTGAAATATTTAAAACGAACAAATTAAGAGTTCTTTTCCGTCAAAAAAATTCCAACAGATTAAAAATTGTTGCGGTAACTAAAGCCCCAAACCTGGTTTTTCATTTGGGTACAGATATCCTTTTTGCAGATGAAATAATCCTTTGAACGGATCTTTTTCAAAATCGAGATGACTATCTAAATCTGCGAATTCGATATTGGGTCGGCTCAGACCAAAGTGTAGTCCCATAGAAATACCAAGTGTACATTCATCAAGGCAGCCAACCATTACTTCATTTCCGGCAGCTTTGGCTACGGAATTGATGTGCATTCCTTCCAGAATGCCACCAATTTTCATCAACTTGATATTGATCATATCCGAAGAATCATTTTTTGTAAGTCGATGTGCGTCATCCAAAGTTTTCAGGCTTTCATCAGCCATAACCGGATGACTTATTTTGGAGATCAGTTTTTCCAACAAATGTTCCTCATCAATACTGAGAGGCTGTTCAAAAATCTGAATACCAATTTCCTGAGCTTCTTTCGAAAATTGAATACTTTGTTCTACAGAATAGCCCTGATTTCCATCAAACCTCAATATTACATTAGGATATTTCTCGCGAATCAATCGAAGTTTCTCAATGTCTTCGGCTACATCTAAACCGCCTTTAATCTTCAGAATAAAAAAACCATCATCAATAAATTGGGCAGCCTTTTCTAAAGTTTCTTCAATAGAAAGAATACCGATAGTAACACTCGTTGGAATAGAACTTCGAAATCCTCCCAAAAGCTGGTACAGCGGTACATCAGCTTTTTTAGCCATCAGATCAAAAAGAGCAGCATCAACCATAGCAAGAGCAGAAGACTTCACCAATCCCGAGTTCCGCATTTCATCAAGTATTCTGGCATAATGAAACGGGTTACTTCCTTTTAAAGCAGGAACAATGACATTCGAAATGGATTCTTCTACTGATTCGGGTGTTTCTTTGGTAATGGATAAATCGGGAGATGCGCATCCAAATCCGATCAAACCGGAGTCAGTTTCCAATCTCAGAACGAAATTAGTAGCGTCTGAAATGGTTTCGTAAGCGATGGTATATGGCTCTGTTAGTGAGAGATCGTATCGTTCAAAAGAAACTCCGGTGATTTTCATTAATTTTTGATCTTTTCTTTTAAAATCTCAATCAACTCTTGGGCTCCGTTTGCTAACACATCAAAACAAGGCAAGCTTGTTTCTCCGGTCACAATTCTGCAAGCAGGTTCAATTTCTTCCGGAGTTAATCGTTCGTGATTCAATGTAATAGCTATGACTTCTTTGCCTGATATTACTTTTATGGCATTAATTTGCTCGGAAAGCGGATGAAGTTTATATCCCGGAAAGCCGTCGTATTCCATTCGAGTTGGAGCGTGTTGTAAGATCACATAATCAGGTCTTCCTGCAGCCAGAATTTCAAAACCACCGGGATAAGCAGGATTCATTAAACTTCCTTGTCCCTCAATTACAACTACGTCCGGATCAGATTCTTTCCATGCGCTAACCACAGCATGTTCTATTTCTCCAGAAACAAAATCGTTGATACAACTATCCATTATCATAGAATACTTTGCACCTTGCATCCATCCGGTTTGACCTGTTCCTATCATCTCGGCTTTAAATCCCTGTTTCTGAAATCCATGTACTAAAAACCAGGCGGTTGTTCTCTTTCCTATGGCAGAATCTGTACCGAGAACAGCCAGTTTCAAACAATCTACTTTTTCAATTTCACCGGTAAAGAAATGCAGTTTATCTCTGTCAGGTGTTTTACGAACGTCACGGATTCTGCAATTATGTTTTGCAGCAAGAGCAACTAACTCCTGATCGTTAGTTAGAAAATCATGTAAACCTGAATCCACATTTAGTCCATGTTCCAGAGCAAGCGCGATTTCTTTTTTTGCTTCTTTTGGAAGTCGACCGCCATCAGGAGCAAGTCCAACCACAAAGTTATTTACTTCGATATTTTTTGCTCTGAATTCGTTAAATGCTGAATTGAAATCCTTGAAGATCATAATTCCATTCGGGCGGTTATCCAGAACTTCTCCGGCGTCTTTTCCTTGGTACTTTTCATCAATAATAGCCAACACATTATAGCGCTCGGTAAAGCGAACCAAACCGTGTGAAGTTTTCCCCTCGGGAGTATTAAACATATGTTGGCAGTAGACAATTGCGTTGCCATCAATAGATTTCTTGTTCTGCATTGAATTTAAATTTAAAGTGAATTGGGGCTTGAAAAACTAAAGTTACATCTTTTTCAGATGATGTAAGTGACTTCCTAAACTTGATCTAAAATTAATTTTTAGCGGTTAAAACTGCTACGTATCTGTCTGACTCCAAAGGCTCGGTTTCGTTCAAATTCAGTAAACCAATTAAGCCGGAAGTGGAAGCAGGAAGAATATTTTTCCCCTCATGCTGCTTCAGATAGGTACTCATTTTTTTCATATTGCTGTCGCTGATATTGTACGCATAACCA
The DNA here is from genome assembly GCA_965216175.1 of Balneola sp. Classification (GTDB taxonomy): domain Bacteria; phylum Bacteroidota; class Rhodothermia; order Balneolales; family Balneolaceae; genus Balneola. Next base: position 2,103,491 of record OZ244140.1, on the reverse strand, counting down.
TTGGACTCTATCAAAGCAGCAAGCGCTTCATCACCATCAAAACTATGCCAGTTAATCAAAGGTTCATTTACCAATGTCTCCTTGATTTTTTTAGGATCAAGATCTTCACATTCAGTCAGGTTTTTCTTAAATGAGTGTACAATCGGATTTTTAAGAGTAGATGAAGCAGCCAAAAATTTAGGGATTCTGGAAGTTTTTCCTCTTTTATACAATGAGACGAATCCTCTGTGAATTCCTGCAAGTAAAGTGCCATTTGATACAGGTACGGCACAGATTTTGGGAGCATCACGAAGCTGATCATAAATCTCGAAGGCTATTTGTGAATAAGCTATGATTTGTAAACTTTTGTTGTCCCCACCGGGATTGGCGTCATAACTGTCCTGTTCCAAAGCGATTTCACTGCTTTTTGTTACGGCGTCTTCATAACTGCCCGGTAATCTGAAAATGGAAGAACCAAGTTGTTCCATTTCAATAAGTCGATCGGTATGATATCCTTCAGGAATGTATATGTTGCATTTAAGTCCGGCTAAATTTGAAGCTAAAGCAACAGAGGCACCATAGTTTCCGCAAGTAGCAAGAGTGATGGTTTCAAAGCCCCGACGTAAAGCGTCATAAACCTGTGCAAAACCAATTCTGTCTTTCTGAGTTCCTGTAGGATTGTCTCCTTCAAATTTCAAAAAAAGTTGCCTGAAATCATGATCCCTTTCGATATTTCGTGATCTACTCAAACTCGTATCACCGACTTCAAGGTTTATGATATCCTCAAAAGCGATGAGTCTGTCACTAAGTGAGTTGGAAGTGTCTAGAACAATTTCGCTTAGTGTGCGGGCTTCTTTGGAAACTTTATTGTCAGAAGAAATAGTAAGATCACGAAGGTTCATGGATGAGAATATAAATTGATGATGAGTTTATAATTTAGTGAGTTAGCAATTAATAGTAAGATCTATACTTCTAATAAGTAAAAAAATATTGTAACCTTTTACTATTCAGATAGTATTCGTATTTAGTTTGTACCAATTAACCAACTTTATAAATATGAAATCACGAGTAACTATACTTTTTACAGCACTTATTTTGATCGCCGGCTTCACTATTAACTCAACGTTGAAAGTTCAACAAGATGAAGATGATATCAAAGAGGTATTGATGACCGGATATGTTCATGGAGCATTTAATGAGCTTAATCCTGAAGCAATGACGAAAACCTTCCACGAAGATTTTGCTATATTCTCGCCCGGAAAGGAAGGGAAGATTAACCGTTATCCAATAGCAAATTGGGTAGAAGGAACCAAGAGGAGAAAAGCTGATCCAAACTTTGATCCTGCAAATAATAAATGGGAACACACATTTAAAAGAGTAAATGTTTCAGGAAAAGCTGCTCATGTTGAATTAGAGCTTCACAGAAATGGAAAGCATGTGTATACCGATTATCTGTCTTTGTTGAAGTTTGACAACCAATGGAAAGTAGTCGCGAAGGTGTTTCATGAGTATAAGACGCCCTGATGTTTACTTAAGTGTTTGAGCTGAAATTTTAGCTCAAACACTTCACCAATACATCGACTACCTGATCAATCTCTTCTTTTGTTATCACGATAGGAGGGACGATCCTTATTACATTGCCACCGGCAGCATTTGAAAGAACCCGATGCTCAAACATTTTCTCAACCACTGGGCGTGCCGGTATGCTTAGCTCAACGCCAATCATCAGTCCCATTCCACGAACATCTACAACAGAATCTAGGTGAGCAGTTTTGGTTCTGAGAAGATCCATCATGTACGTACCTTTTTCTGCTGCTTGCTCACTCATATTGTCCATTTGGATAGTTTTTAAGCAGGCATTGCCAACCGCACACGCGAAAGGATTTCCGCCAAAGGTTGTTCCATGATTTCCGAATGAAAGGGCAGATGCTATTTCTTCTTTTGCCATAACCGCACCAATTGGAATCCCGCCTGCTAAAGCTTTAGCAGAAGCCACTACATCCGGTTTGATGTCGAAATGTTGGTAGCAGAAGAATTTACCTGTTCTGCCCACACCTGTCTGAACTTCATCAATGATGAGTAGAACATTTTCGTCATCGCAAAGTTTTCTAACTTTCTTCAGAAATTCTTTATCAATCACATGAACACCGCTATTGCCCTGAATCAGTTCAAAAGCAATGGCGATGGTTTGATCGTTCACAGCTTTTTCGAGGGCTTCAAAATCATTGTAGGGAGATTGAATGAATCCCGGAGGTAATGGTTCAAAATCTTCTTGATAAACGGGTTTACTCATGGTAATAGTGGTTACCGACCGGCCATGAAATCCATCACTTAGCGAAATAATATTTCCTGATTTCCCGTGTTTCTTTCCCCATTTACGAGCCAGTTTTACACAAGCTTCCATAGCCTCAACACCGCTGTTGCAAAGGAATACCCGATCTAACCCGGACAGATAAGCCAATCGTTCTATAAATTCACTTTGAGGCTCTGTATAATAGAAATTAGATACATGAAGCAACTTTTCAGCTTGTTCCTTAATAGCAGAAACAATAGCAGGGTGACAGTGTCCCAAATTGTTCACTGCAATCCCGCCCAGAATATCTAAGTACGCATTTCCTTCGGTATCCCAAACTTTGGAACCAAGTCCGCGATCAATGGTAATTGGATACCGGTTATAAACCTGAAAGTGATGTTTTTTTTCAATTTGTTGAGCGTGGGTCATTTCCGATAAAAGTTATTTTGGGAGGAAAACAGGAAAAGAAGTTAGATAATTTTATCCCATTAAGTAATAATGAGTTTCCAGATAGTTGGAAGATGGAGCTTTCTCATCTTTTTTCTGTTTAAGTTCTTTAAGTATGCCTCCAAAAGTCATTCTTTTTTGAGGTAATTTATCCGATTCTTTGGTGTGGGTAATTAAAAAAGTATCTGAAGAAGTGTCGTCTCGTAATTCATATACATCGTAATGATCAATTATTGGAACCATCATAAAAGTGGTGACTTTTCCCGTCATAATCGGAATCATAATAAAGCCATTAAAATCTGATTTTGATTCAATATATGTTGGTATTCCAGTGATTATGGCATTCTGAGAAAGGATTCCTTTTATTTGAGCTTCTGACGGTAATAAATATTGAGTTGGATATTTACGTATTGCAGATTTCAGATCTAAAGATAGCGTCCGAAGGATGTCTTTTCTCGATTCGGTTTCCAAAATAGAGAGAGACATTTCTAAAAAAAGAATCATCTGTTGCTTCCCAGAGATTACCCCGGCAACTTTACTCAGTTCGGCAGAATTAATATTTCCGTCATCAGCCTTGGTTATTAAATTATAAAACCTTCCTCCATTATCTAACGATTCGAGTGCATTTTCAGCGGTTTTGTATGGTATTATTTCTTTCATTAATCAGAGTTTACAGATTAGATATATTGACATATAAAAACCTTTCTGTAAAGAATAAAACATCTAATCATTAGGTTCAATATGGATGAGGACAAACTCAAGACTTGGATTTTTTTCTTTTAGCGTATCCTGAAGTTTATGAGCTAACTCATGCCCCGTTTTCACCGAAATATCTCCATCAACAATAGCATGAAGGTCTACATGATATTGCATACCGGCTTTACGAACAAAGCACTTTTCAGTACCCAAAATCCCATCCACAGTGAGAGATGTTGTTCTAATTTCATCAATGAGATCATCGTATAAATGTTCGTCCATAATTTCACCAAGTGCAGGCCGAAATATCAAATAACTGTTGTAAAGGATAAATCCTGAGGCAAATAAAGCGGCCCAATCATCGGCTTCAGCAAAGTCATCTCCAAAAAATAAAGCTACTGAAATTCCTAAGAATGCCATTAGCGAAGTAATTGCGTCGCTTCTATGGTGCCAAGCATCTGCTTTAAGAGACGAACTGTTCGTTTCAGTGCTTTTCCTGTTTACTACTCTGTAAGCTGTTTCTTTAAATAAAATTATGATACCTAAAACTATTAAAGTCCAAGATTCAGGTACTTCATGAGGAGTGCGTATTTTCTGAATACTTTCATAAGCTATTATCGTCGCTGAAATGATCAGGAATCCAACTACGGCAAATGTAACGAGAGGTTCAATTTTGCCATGACCATAAGGATGATTTTCATCCGCCGGTTTTTTGGCATATTTCAATCCCAACAAAACCAAAAAAGAAGAAAGGGTATCTGTTAAGGACTCAATAGCATCAGCAATAAGAGCGTATGAATTACCAAATAAACCTGCTAAACCTTTCATGATTGCTAAAGCCAAATTTCCGGCAATGCTGAAGTAAGTGGTTTTGATTGCAGATTGTTCGATGTTCATTTTACCAATCTATAGTTCTATAATCCAAAGAATTTTAAGAAAGCTAATCAATTAAAATGAAGATTATTTTTTAATGACAATAGAATCTGTAGTGAACTCGAATTCATCCATCTCCAATCCATCTTGAAAATATTTAACCGTGAACTGAAAAGAACTTGTAGAAGAAGGGGCAGTTTGGGGTAACAAAATAATTTCAACCGGTACTTCAGGATCTAATGAAACGAAATCATTTAGGGCAAACCTTTGGTTACCCTTGGCATTATAATAAACTATAATATCAAATAGCTCTGAGATATTTTCATTTGCGGAGAACTCACTATTGTAATCTTTGCTGCTGAATATTTGAATATCTAGAACAGTTTCGTCTGAGGTGACAATAGGTGGAGAGCAAGCATAAGCTTTTGACCAAATTGAAAAATTCAGTTTATTATTAGCTCGAGCTGTATAAGAGTCTCCTGTTGAAATCATTTGTATCGAAAACTCATCATAAGAAATAGTATCAGTTTCGATAGGGGTTAATTGTAGACTATTACGAGATGAATCAGTAATCGCAATTTTTTTTAGAGAGGAATCAAAACCAGTTGTTTTAAAACGATCGTAAAAAGGACCACAGTCAGTGTCTATAATTTCACAAGAAACGGTGAGAAGAATAAAAATTCCAACTATTGAAAAATAACAAAAAACTGTTTTTTTGAACATAAAATCTCGATTTATACCCTAAATGTAATAAAATTATGGATTAATTGAAGTACGAGAATATTTCACCAATCAATAGGTCTGTAATCTTTCAAAAATTTGCCACACCAATGTTTTCCGGTATTTATTCCATCAAATAAAGGATCTAATACTCTGGCTGCTCCATCAACAATATCAAGAGGAGGTTGGAAGTCGTGCACTTCTTCTTTTCGTTTTGCTAATTCCGCAGGGTCTTCATCGGTCACCCAGCCGGTATCTACGGCATTCATGTAAATCCCATATTTTGCAAAATCGGAAGCCGAAGTATGTGTCATCATATTTAATGCAGCTTTAGCCATGTTTGTATGTGGATGACGATCTTCTTTATGCCAGCGATGGAATTTCCCTTCCATAGCAGAAACATTTATGATGTGCTTCTGTCCGGTATCGTCTTTCTTCATTAATCCTGAAAGGCGATTGCATAAAACAAAGGGTGCCACAGAATTAACCAGCTGCACCTCAAGCATTTCATTGGTATGAATTTCTCCCAGTTTTAATCTCCAACTGTTGGTTTTACGAAGATCCACTTGCTGTAAATCTGCATCCAGTTTTCCCTGAGGAAATACTTCTTCAGCGGTTAAAGAATTATCAATACTGTATGGTATTTGGGAGAGTTTTGCGGAAGCTCGTAAACCAATTCCCAACTGTTTTCCATGCCAGGTTACAGGGAGATTTTTATTCTGACCATCTTCAAATCCTGAACTCAATGATCGAAGCTCGCTCAAACAAGCATCATGATCTGACAGTAATTCCTGAGCAAGAGGAGGCAGTTCTGAAATGGGACGTTCTTCATTCGGCATCAAGTGTTGGTAAAAGCCAGCCGGACGTCGAACCGTTTGTGCTGCATTATTAATAAGCACATCCAGTCGATCATATTCTTGTTCAATAAAATTACAGAAAATCTCCACACTTGGAATATGTCGTAAGTCGAGACCATGAATTTTCAGTCGATGTCCCCATTTATGGAAATCATCTTCTTTAGCATATCTAAGCGCGGAATCTACCGGAAAACGAGTCGTTGCTATTACGGTCGCACCGGCGCGTAACATCATCAACGTGATGTGGTAGCCGATTTTAAGTCGAGAGCCTGTTACAAGCGCAACCTGATCTGTTAGATCTGCATTTTGAAACCTTTTGGCATAATTAAAATCGCCACAGCCTTTACACATCGTATCATAAAAGTGATGTAGATTGTGGAATATTTCCTTACATACATAACAATTTCGGGGAGATTCTAGCGGAATTTCTTTTTCTGTTTCCTTACCAGTTAGACCAATCATCTTTGGAGCTTCAAAAACAACGGCTTCACGAGCACTTCTTATTCCTGTGGAATTTCGTGCATGACGATCTTTTTCTTTGAGCTTACGTTTATTAGCTCGTTTGGCATCTTTCTTTCGTTTTCTGAATTCTTCTCTACTTGGGCGAGATAATTTACCCGCAGCCATGATAAGCTCTAGTCTCTTATCCTTCTCAATCTGAAATATTTGATTGGGATCATCTGTCAATGTTTCCAAAACGGAAATACATTGATCAATTTCTTCTATACTTAATTTCTTTACTTCTTCCGTTTTATTCTCTTCCATACAAAGTTATGTTAAGAATCAAAGGTACGGAATTAGCTAAGTCATTCAGAAGAAAATTATAGAAACTCTAATTCTATAAATTACTTATTCATTCTGATGTTTATTCTAAAGACTAATGAGATACCATAATCTATATAACCTTTAAACTCTCTATTAGGCAACTCTTCTAATCTAGAATACGTATTTAGTGCGTTATCATCATCGTTAAAAGTCATTTTTGTTGTTCCTTCAGTGAAGTTTAAATGACCCTGCAGAAATAAGCTAGAGGTTGTTTTGGTCATTTGATTATCTCCAATTATTTTTGCCAAAGGTCTTCTTAAAGATATCCCATAACTCCAGTAGCTATTATCATAATTTCGAGTAAGTTCAGACTCTATATTTCTACCTCCACTATTCCATTCATAAATGTAGCTATCTGAGAATTTGAAGAAATTATAATCAACTTGAGCCCCAATCATCCAACTTGAATTAGGTAAATAACCCATAAAATTAGCACCTAAACTATAAATAGAAGGATAATCGTAGGTGTTAATATCGTTAACATAATAATCAATTTTTCGAACAGTATTTCCTGATTCAGCTAGCCCATAAACAGAACCTTTAGTGATTTTAGCGAAGCCTAAACCTCCTGAAATTCCAAAAACGTGACCCGCTTCTGGTAGTTCTTTGCTTCCAAAACCAAATGTTAGTTTATAACCAAGATTCGATAAGTTTGAATTTGCTGTATAAAGAGCTGTTATCTCCACGCTATTAAGGCTTGAGCCGATAAAATCAGTAAATGCATCAGAAATGGCGACTAAACCTGGAGCCACATCCGCTGCCATTTTTTCTCGTTCTCCACGCTCTCTCTCTAGGCGTTCGACTGGAGTTTCTGGTACATATACTGGTCTAGATTCAGTTTTCTTTTCCTCTTCCGAGCTACTACTTTTTTTCTCTGTGGAAGATTTAGTTTCAGAACTTGAAGAAGTTCCTGATTGAGAAGCATTACTACCAACACCACTATTATTTGCAACTACCGAATTTCTTTGTTTCTGTTCTTTTAGTGTTGCTAAGCTTTGACGGACCTGATTATCATTTTTAATTGCTAAGGCTTCTTCATAACGCATTATAGCATTATCGATATTCCCGGTAGCTTCTGAATTTTTAGCTTCTTGAATAAGTCGTTGGAATTCTGTGTCAGTCTTTACTTTTTCCAATCTACTGCCTAACTCTTTATCTATTAATGTGTAGCCGAAGGCACTTCCGTTTTTAGCTGTAATACTAACAATTCTAAATTTAAACTTTGATTGGAAATCTGAAGTATTAATATCTCCTTGGTATTTTGAGCTCATACGATACAAAGAATCTAATAATGCAGTTGCACGAAAAGTAAGTAAGTTTGTTTTCACCGTATGCTCACCATATCTATCTGCTTTAAATCTGGTAACATAAGTTTCTTTAGAACCGTTAACTGGAGTTGTCATCTCAGACACAATTTCAAAGTCAATACTCACTCTGTCTAATTTGTTTACAAATTCTGATAAGTCGTAAATATTTTCTCCACCTTGCGTATTTAAACCTCTTATTTTACTAGGTTTGTCAATGCCGTATTGAATGTCTACTACAAAATTCTGACTCCAGGGGCTAACTCTTATGGGAAGAATTCTCATCCTCCAGAATCCAGAAGTGGTTTTGGTTATGTATTGGCAACTAATACAATCCATTCCTGGTACATTGGTAAGTTGACCTTGACTGCTACCACCATTAACTATTCCAATGCCTGAATTTTGAGCGAAAACATGGTTATTGATGAAAATAAAAGCAATAAAAAACGATATGCTAAATAGAGATTTTTTCACGATCGTAGTACTAAAAAAGTGGTTTGAGTGTAATCATAGATTATTCCATAGAAATTTAGAATTCACTACCCATTCGGGCAGTCTGAATATTTCTAATGTTTGTTAAACGAACTCTAACTCATTTAAGATCGAATTTTGTGAATTCTATAAATAATTTCGGGAGGTTGCTTTGCTCTACTACAAAGGAAAAGAGGCTTTGTTTGGGAGATTTCTTCGCAAAGCTCGCAAATGGAATCAGTTTAAGCTATGATACTTTGTAACTCAGTCACTCAAAAACTTTGTCACTCTGTTAATTCTAACCCAATTCTTCCTCGTTCCAGATCCAGCTTCGTAATTTCCACATTGATAATATCACCCACTCCAACTACTTCATGAGGATCTTCTACTTTTTTGGTTTTGCTCATGCTGGAAATATGAAGCAGTCCGTCTTGTTTTACTCCGATATCCACGAAAGCACCAAAATCCACTACATTACGAACCGTGCCTTGCAACTTCTGACCTTCTTTGAGGTCTTCCATTTTTACAACATCCGTTCTTAAGATCGGTTTCTGTAAAGATTCACGAGGATCACGTCCTGGTTTCTGAAGGTTTTCAATAATGAGTTCCAGAGTCGGTTCTCCAACTCCTAATTGCTCGGCAACTTGTTTAGTGTTCAAGTTTCCAAGTTTAGAAGTAATTTTGTCTTTCTGGGAAGGCAGATTTTCTAAATCAATTCCAAATAGATTGCACAATTTTTCCGCGGCTTCATAGCTTTCCGGATGAATGGCTGTGTTATCTAACGGATTTTTAGATTCGGGAATTCGCATAAATCCGGCAGCTTGTTGAAAACGGAATTCGCCCACGCCTTCAATTTCTTTGATTTCGTTTCTGGAAGTGAATATTCCTGCGGATTCTCGTTGCTTAACGATGGCTTCTGCAACTCGTTTTCCTAAACCGGAAATATGAGTCAACAGCGGAGCACTTGCTGTATTCAGGTTTACACCAACTTCGTTTACGCAACTTTCCACAACATCATCCAGTTTTCCTGAAAGTTGATTTTGGTTTACATCATGCTGATATAATCCCACACCAATAGATTTTGGATCGATTTTAACTAATTCAGCCAACGGATCTTGAACTCTTCGAGCAATTGAAATATTTCCACGTTGAGCGGCGTCCAAGTCAGGGAATTCCTGTCGTGCTATTGTTGAAGCAGAATACACAGAAGCTCCCGCTTCATTTACAATTAAATAACTAACTTCTGCGCCACTTTTCTGTATATAATCTGCTACAAATTGTTCAGCTTCACGGCTTGCTGTTCCATTTCCGATCGCAATTAATTCCACTCCGTATTTTTGAATGAGTTTGCCTAAAACTACTTCGCTTTCGGTAACTTTATTTTGAGGAGCAGTAGGATAAATAGTGGTTCCATCCAGATATTTTCCGGTTCCATCAACTACAGCCAACTTACAACCCGAACGAAATGCCGGATCGAGTCCAAGTACTATTTTCTTTTCCAAAGGCGGCTGCATCAGGAGATTTCCAAGATTGGTAGCAAAGGTTTCGATAGCGTGTGCATCCGCTTGATCAGTCAGCACATTTCTCAATTCTCGCTCCAGAGAAGGAGAGAGGAGTCGTTTAAAAGCGTCTTCAACAGCATCCTGAAGCTTCTCAGTAAAAATGCTCATGTCGTTGGTGATCACGATATCATCCATGGTTTCCAGCGTACGTTCTTCCCAAACTTCTGTGCTCACAAACAATACATTTTCTCGTTCTCCGCGATTAATAGCCAGAATCTGATATGGTTTTAGGCGATCAACTTTGGAAGCGAATTCATAATAATCTTCAAAATTGGTACGCTCTTTTATCGTAGGATTTTTCTTGGTATTGATGGTGGAGTGCTTCATGAAAATATCCCGAAGTTTTTCTCTCACTTCCAGATGTTCGTTGATCCATTCCGCAACTATATCATTAGCGCCCTTCCAGACCTCATCTAAAGTGTCAACTTCTTTTTCTTTGTTGATGTACTCTTTGGCATAATCATCAGGATTTCCGGATTCGATTTCCTGATCCCAAACTAATTGAGCTAGTGGTTCAAGTCCTTTTTCTTTTGCCTTATCGCCACGAGTTTTACGCTTTTGCTTGTATGGAAGGTAGAGATCTTCTAAGACAGTCAAATCTGTACAAGCTTTAATTTGAGCTTCCAGTTCCGGAGTGAGTTTTTCTTGTTCTTTAATGGATTTCAGAATGGTTTCTTTTCGGGAAGCCAGCGTTTTCTGAAATTCCAGTGCATCCCGCACATCTCTGAGCTGCTCTTCATCAAGTCCGCCGGTAGCTTCTTTTCGGTATCTGGCCAGAAAAGGAATAGTAGCTCCTTCATCAATAAATCCGGCAACGGTTTGGATCTGTTTTCCTGAAATATTTAGTTGCTTTGATATAGTATTAAAGATGCTGGACTCGGTCATTCGTAATTAGTTTTAGTTTTGTAGGTGGTACAAAATAGTAAGTTTTGTTTCCAATTTTCTTAATTCTTGCTTGTGAAATTAAAAAAAAGTTCTTAAAATCTAATACAGATATTAGAATATGAATATTAGATTTAATTCATCTAATCTTCACAATTCTTAAGTACTATAAGACAAGCACTTATATAGATTGATCAATCTTCAACGTGACGTTTTCTTATAGAGAAACCTAATAAAAAGGAGTTACCATGAAGACCGTACTCATAACAATACTTGGAGTTTTAACAAGCTTTTCTGTTACAGCTCAAAACGCTTACACCTTAAATAATGAATCCAGCACAGTAGTAATTAAAGGAACTTCATCCTTACATGACTGGGAATCAAAAGCTGAGTCAATTGAAGCTACTTTAACCGCAGTTTTAAATGATGAAGCGAAAATAGAAAACATAAGTGAGTTAATACTCACAATTGATGTAGAATCGATCGAAAGTGGAAAAACAGCTATGAATAAGAAGGTTTATTCAGCATTTGATTCCGATAAGCATCCAAAAATTGTTTTCACATTATCTGGAATAACTCAGATAAAGCAAGATTCAATTTTTGCCACAGGTGTATTAGCCATGGCAGGAAAAGAACAGACCATCGATCTCGTAGTTACTTATCAAACCCAGAAAGATCACAGCATTAAAATAGCTGGATCCAAAACTCTATTGATGACTGATTATGGGATGAAACCTCCCAAAGCAATGCTTGGAACTTTAAAAACCGGAGATGAAATCGAAATAGTGTTTGATGTCATCTTTCAGAAAAATTAATCACAAATAACTTAAAACAAGACTCTAATGAAAGCTCTATTCAACACTCTATCATTTGTAATTATAATGTCTCTTTTCGCAGGAGGAAGCGTTCTGGGACAAGCCAAAAACCACCTTCAAAATTTCAGAAGTGTGGATAAATCAGGAGTAAATGTATTTGAAGCTCCAAAAACTCCCAACGATCAGTTCGAAGGACTATACGTATGGGTTGGAGGAGATTTCGCACTTCAATTTCAGGGACTATCTCAATCAAACTCCGGAGATTCTTTAGCTGATATTAAGAGTAATTTCAACTTACCAACAGCCAATCTAAACCTCGATGTGCAGCTCGAAAAAGGCTTGAGAATGCATCTTAGAACTTATTTGTCATCACGTAATCACACAGAAGCTTATGTAAAAGGTGGTTATTTACAAGTAGATGATCTTGATTTCATTCAGGAAGGATTACTTTCAGAATTAATGGAAAGTGTCCGAATCCGTGTAGGAATGGATCAAATCAACTATGGAGATGCACAGTTCAGAAGAAGTGACAACGCTTCTGCGATATACAATCCTTTTGTAGGAAACTACATTATGGATTCTTTCACTACTGAGCCATTTATGGAGATTACTGTTCTAAATACAGGGTTTATCGGTGTGATTGGAGCAACAAACGGGCGACTCAATCAAAGTGTAACTTCTACCGATGAAGGATTTGTTGTCTTTGGTAAGTTAGGATTTGATATTCAACCTAATGAAGATCTAAGACTTAGATTAACCGGCTCGTTATACAACAGCACTGATAAAAATACCAGAGACTATATCTATGGTGGAGACCGAGCCGGCTCCCGATATTATGCAGTAGCCGACGGAGGTAATTTCTCAGGACGTTTTAATCCAAGATATGCATATCAAACAGCTTACCAGATCAATCCATTTGTAAAGTTTCAGGGATTAGAATTCTTCGGAATCATTGAACAAGTAAATAATGGCACCGATGCAGGTGGTGGGTTTACTCAACTTGGTGGAGAATTGATTTACCGATTTGGTCTCGATGAAAACTTCTATATCGGAGGAAGATATAACGCTGTAACTGGTGAACAAACTGACGCCACTCAAACTTTGGAAATCTCCAGAGTGAATATAGGCGCAGGTTGGTTTATGACTGACAACGTATTAACTAAACTAGAATATGTTAATCAAACCTATGATGGAGCCGGTTATAATGGAACTCTTTATCAAGGTGCTGAATTCAGTGGAGTTATGGTTGAAGCAGTGATTAGCTTTTAAATAATACCCTGCTAAATAGAATAAAAAAGACGAGTAGTGAAATGCTCGTCTTTTTTATAACGTTTTGAAAAGTAATGTAAACTTGATGGTCAATTCATCCTGGACTTTGATCAATCCAAAAAAGGTTGTTGGTGGGTCAATATTAAAATCCGTCATTGCTAGTTTTTGCTCTCCTTCTATTTTTACAACACCATTATCCTGATAAGTAGAGATGAATTCTAAAACATATTTCTTTTGTGCTCCTGCCAAATAGATAAGAACTTTCGCTTCTTCTAAAAGCTCATCCGACGGGCTAAAATTCAACAAGCTGATATCAATGGTAGGAAACTCATCACTTTGAAGTGATCCTCGAAAATCTCTGTTGATTCCTCTTTTCCCGCAGTCGAAAGTGTCGATTTTCAACTTTAAAGAATCGCCTTTAACACGAATAATTTCATTTTCAATGGTAAGAAAATGAGAAAGTGTATCAACTTGAAAATCACCTTCATATAAACATTCAAAATCCCGTACATTAGAGGTTCCCAGAATGCTCAAGTTACTTTCACCTAAAATTGTTGATTTGACCGAAATAATTTCTTGAGCATTGAGTGTCATAGCTAATGAAGATATGACGCATAAGAAAAAAATTATTATCCGTGTAAGTTTATTCAAAATTACTTTATAAATATTTTATTAAAGCTTTACAGGTATACATACAAAGTACTCACTCATATAACAGAACTTCAACTTAAATGGACATAAATTCTTTAAGAGACACAGCAATAGAAATTGCAACTCTTGGCGGTGAACACACGCTCAAATATTTCAGGAAAGATTTTGAAGTAATCAGCAAAGAAGATGATTCTCCGGTTACGGTTGCAGATCGTGAAACCGAGCAGTTGATGCGTGCGGAAATTAAAAAAAGATTTCCGGATCATGGTATCATTGGCGAAGAATTTGGAAAGACAAATGAAGAAAGTAAGATTCAATGGGTTTTGGATCCTATTGACGGTACCAAGTCATTTATTCATGGAATTCCCTTTTACACGACTTTGATTGGAGTGATGATTAATAGCGAACCTGTCGTTGGGATAATTAACTGTCCGGCTTTAGATGAACTGTGTGCAGCTGCAATTGGACATGGTGTCACTTTTAATGGGGAGCCTTGTAAAATGAAGGAAACACAATCTCTGGAAGATTGTACAGTTTTAGTAACTGAGATAAACCGTTTCAACAGAATGGGAATGCAAAAGCAGTTTCAGGAACTTTTAGACAAAACTAAGATACACCGAACATGGGGAGATGCTTACGGACATATGATGGTTGCAACGGGTCGCGCAGAAATTATGATCGATCCAATTTTGAGTATATGGGATGCGGCGGCTTTGCTTCCGATAATGAAAGAAGCAGGCGGAGTGTTCAGCGATTTTGATGGAAAGGAAACCATTCATACGGGAAATGGATTCTCTACCAACAAACATTTATATCCGTTAGTTAAAGAAATTTTTGAAGGACAAAACGAACAATGAGCCTCACCTTTGTTTCCTCTCCTCGGAGAGGAAGACTCTCTGTTCTTGGTTAGATGTTTATTAAAGAGCTTCCCCTCCAATGGAGGGGATTGAGGGGTGGGTCATTATTGAGTAAATTATAACTTGAATTAATCGAATAGTAAGAAGCGAAAGCAGATGATCAAAAACAGATTTTTGACTTTAATTACACTAGCAATACTTCTTTTTACCGGTGCCCAGGATTGCACTGTTGATGAATGGGATTATGAACAAAACCCAAAACTACCTTACAGTTTCAATCATTTGGATTTAGGGATGACCGTTGATCCTGCCAATGAAACTGTAAAAGGTGTAGCTACTTACAGTATTAGTGCAAAAATTCCGGCTCAAGCAGAAGTGATTCTACATGCCGCAGAATTGGAAATAGATGCTGTTACGTTTGACGGAATCGAAAAGGAATTTCTGGTTTCAGGAGATTCATTGATCATTGATCTCGGAGATACATTAAGCATGACTTCTGAATCGGATCTGGCTATTACCTGGCAGGGAAGATCGGTTTACGGAATTCACAAAGATCGTTTTGGGACATTGTGGTCTTCACTAAATCCGAAAGCACTACGACACTGGCTGCCCGTGTACGATCATCCAAGAGTAGAATTTTCTGTGGATGCAGCTATTACCGTTCCGGCAGATATGGATATGATTTTCAATGGAAATATGGTGAGTGATCAGGTCACTTCCGCAGATCAAAAAACGGTTAGGTGGAAGGTTGACACAGCTATTCCTTCAACAGGGCTTAATTTTGCGGTTGGTACATTTGAAACAGCAGAAGCTCAGTCGGGGATCAATAAAGTGAGAGTTTTTGGTGAAAGAGGAGTAATGATATCTCAGGAAGTTCAGGAGATCTTAGCTGAAGCCATCCGTAGTAAAAGGGCATTAGAAAATGCTTTGTCATTCGAATATCCCTGGGAAGCGTTAAATGTAATTGTAGTGGAAGATAATTTTTGGGATGAGAAGCAGGACGCTGCAGGAGTAATTTACATTGCAAAAAACAGAGGTGCGTTAACTACTCAATTACAACGTGGATTGGTAGCACAATGGTTTGGACAATATCAAAGAACTGAATCCAACTCCACACAGTTTGAAATTTTTGAATTAGTGAGAAAAGCGGGGTTTAGTATTGCTGATTTTGAAACTAAGGAAATAGGAAACCAGGACAATTTACTTAGTTTATCGAGTTGGAACGAACTGAATCTCTGTTGTGAAATAGCAGAGCCCTTTTTAAAAAATACGATTGAAAAATCTTTGGATAAGTTGATTAAGGAAGAGTCAGGGATTGTTTCTAATACATTCTATACAGATTATTGGTATGAGCAAACAGGAATTCCATTTCCTGAAATTGAAGTTGTGGAGTTTGAAAAAACCGAGCAGTCAGTTGGGGATTTACCTCCTTACGAATTGGAGCTTGTCTACGATGAGATCAATTCCAGAGCTATAGCTCGGTTCAAAAATATTTCGGGTGCTGGGGAAGATCTTCAGAGTTTAAATATGACAGTTGTTACTTTTGATGACAACACTACTTCGGAAATAACTTTTACCGGAGAACTTGACTCAGCGATGGTAGCACTTCCTGCGACGGTCGAATTTATTCGTTTCACATCAGGTAGTACGGAAGTGGAGAATATCCGTTTCGGGAAATTTCCTGTTATGTTTTTGTTGGCACAACTCAGAAGTGAAAATGTTGAAGACCGGCGACTGGCAGCAAGTTTGCTGAGTTATCATACTGAAAATTCGGATCTGCAATTAGCTTTAAAAGATGCGTTAAATTCAGAAACAGACGCGCAGACCAAAGCAAATTTGATGAGTACGCTTTCTGCTTTTACATCAGGAGCAACAGGAACGGAGCTTTTATATATGCAGGAAATAAATAATGATTCTGAAGCTATTCAGATGGCAGCCATTGAGGCACTCAGTAATTATAAAGAAGACGAAAGCATTCCGGGAATTTTGCAGCAAAAGATGGAAGTAACAAAGTCGCATGATGTTTTTGAAGCAGCTCAAAAAAGTTTTCTGCAAGTAGCTGATCTGTCCAGAAAGTTATCTGCAACCAAAAGACTCAAACAAATTGATACAACCGGAGCCCGTTCGCTTTCGTTACTGAGCGAGGTAATTTCTTCAGATACTACTTCACAATCCCAAGAGATTGCAGAAGAATTACTTTCCTTCGAATTTCCTTATTCCACAAGAATTGGAGCTTTGAATTTATTACTTAAAAATATCGAGAATCCAAATTATTGGGGAAATAAGATCGTAGAATTATCGAATGATTTTGATCCAAGAATTAGAGAACGAGTACTAAGGGGGTTGAAATATTTACCTGAATCAGATGCTGAAAATATTTTGGACGCGGTGTTGCTTTCTGAGTTTGATCCGAGGGTTTTGTTTGTTGGGGAAGAGTAGGAGTTAATTTGATTTAAGAAATCAAAATTAAGAATTAAAGCTGAGCTTAGTGTTTCTAATTTAGTTCTTATTCTTAATTCCAATCGAACATTCGTGTGAGATCAGAGGGATGTTGTGAGGTTTAGGAATTGGCAAACCCCACAACATCCTCCGTCACGCTTCCAGCGCGACACCTCCTTCGAAGGAGGAATTTTCTTTCAACCAACAACCTTCCCCATATAAACCTGGCCTCGTTTTTCATCTTGGAAATTAACTACTTCAGGAAGATAGCCCCATTGTTCAAATCCCAATTTTTCTAGAAGCTGGATGCTACCTTCATTCCCTTCAATCATGATTGCCAGAAAAACCCTTTTGTTGATTTTGGAAGCTTGTTCCAGACAATGTTGAACAAGTTTAGTACCTATTCCTTGTCCATGAAAACTGAAATCTACATAAAAACTGATTTCGGCAGTCTCACTTAAAGCTTCACGACCAAGTCGATAAGGTGATACGGAAAGCCAGCCGATCACCTTATCTTCTTTTTTAAAAACATAAAGGGGATAATCATTGGGTGAATATTTCTTAAACCAGTTATCGCGTTCATCTTTATTTAAAGAACGGGTATGTGCTGTTTGGAAACCATGTTTAATGGCTTGATTGTAGATGTTATCTATTTCATAAAGATCACTTTGAGCAGCCAAACTTATCATAGGTTACAATTCACTGTGCTTGTTTTTAAGAATAAGGATATCCTCTTCATCGCCAATGAAAGCAAGTTCATCGTCTACTTTAATAGTGGTGTTACCGTGAGGTATTTTCGTTTTTCCATCACGGTTAATGATTGCAATCAGGCATTCGCCTGGTAAATCTATTTCTTTAATTTGTTTGCCTGCCATAGGGTTATCGGCTTTGATAATCAGTTTAATAAATCGGTCATCCCTAAGCAGAATTTCTCTTAATTGTTCTTCACTTTTGGCATTATTCCATCTTTTAATGAATCTATTGTCATCAAATATTTCTGCTAAATGCGCAAGAATACGTAAATGTTGACGAGGTTTTTTAGAAGAACTAATAAGAAATATAATAGCACGAAGTTTTCCAATTTCAGATTGCTTTTTCTTACTTAATGATTCAAAACCATCCGGTTTTAAAGAGATTGTCTTAGGGATGCGCGCCAAAATAATTTCCGAAGAAATATCTCCTTTAAGCTTTATATGATTGAATGCTATTGAGGGAGCAAATGGAATGGTATCCCTATCTTGGTTTTCCCAAAAAAGATTAAATATTTCATCTTTATCCATTTTAAAAGACATAGCAAATTTATCAGAGGCTTGTTTGATAATATCTTTATAGCTGATGTCTGTATCTGACTGATCTAAAACAACTGCCCTGCTGATTATTTTTTCATAGGGATCTTCTTTACGCAATCCTTTTTCACGCAAGATACTTTTCATTTCACGTTCTAATCCGTAGTCTTTTCTTCTGCCTAAGCGCTCGTGAATGTGAAAAATAGCACCGTGTCTTTCTATCTTATCAGAAGCGTAATAGAAGTACCAAATAAGGGCAAAAAATGAAACGGCAAGTGTAAACAGTATGGATAAGAACCCCATTTCGAGAATAAGAACAATAGACAAAATCATTCCCCCGATTTGAATCCAAGGATACCATGGAGAATTGAAGCCGGGGTCATATCCTTCAATTTTACTTTCTCTCATCACAATTACGCATAAATTGAGTAACGCGAATAATAAAAGCTGAAAAGCACTTGCTAGTTTTGCTACTTCAGCAACATTGAATGCTAAAAGAAAGAAAATCATAAGAAGAACAGTAGCAATTATAGCCCAGAAAGGAGTGCCTGTTTTGCCTATTTTCGAAAATTTTTCGGTGATCAGATGATCTCTCGCCATTGCAAGAGGATAACGAGAAGCAGACATAATTCCTGCATTTCCTGTTGATGCAAAAGCTGCAACGGCTGCAACAACAACTAAAAGCAAACCAATATCATTTGGTAGCCAATCCATAAACACTTTACCTGCGGTGGCGACAGGGGTTAAATCTTCACGAAATGCAGAAGGCTCTAACAAGGCTACCATAATATATACACCTGCTACATATACGATAATTGCAGTAATTATAGATAAGAACATTCCGTAAGGAATATTTCTATCCGGATTTTTAACTTCTTCAGCTATACTCGCTACTTTTGTTAACCCTGCATAGGAAACAAAAACCATTCCTACCGTTGCAAAAAAACCACCGGCTCCATTTGTAAATAGTGGCGTAAATTGTTGATAGGTTACCTCTACAAAATCCAATGAAAGCACAGCAAATACACCCTGTAATATGTAGAAAATCATAATTGAAATTAATGTCGCAACTAAGATTTTTTGTAGCGTTGTTGTTTCTTTAGCGCCAAATATATTCAGTGCACCAAAAACCAAGGTCAGAACTATTGCGACGGGAACAATTGAGATATCAAAATAAATAGCCAAGTAAGCACCCATCCCAATTAATGCGAAAGCACTCTTAAGAACTAATGCAAGCCAAGAGCCATAACCTCCGATGGTTCCAATTATAGGCCCCAAACTTCGATCAATAATGTAATAGGTGCCACCAGCTTTTGGCATTGCAGTAGCTAATTCTGCAACACTAAACATGGTAGGTAGAACAATAAGCCCTGAAACCAGATAGGCTAAAAATACAGAGGGACCCGTTTCAGCTGCAGCCAATCCGGGTAGAAGAAAGAATCCAGAACTAAACATCGCACCAGTAGCGATAGCATATACATCCCAAAGTCCGAGTTCTTTTTTTAATTTTTCGTGTTTCATATTAGTGGTTTTTTCTGTTTTTGTAATTGCTAATTATGTTTTCCATTTTCAGAGAAAGGATTGTCTAAATTGTATAAACGCCATATTCTGTATGCACTTTGAATCAGAAAAGCTAAAACAAAGACTCCCATAATAACCTGGATTTTATAAGCTATTACAGGCATTGAAGTCAGGAAATAAATAACTAAATATTCTGCTGTTGCAGCAATTGCAAATACTAATAATAACCTCAGAAGTTCTTTTCTTACACTCTTATTCTTAATACTCATAACAAGTACCTATTTATGATATAGTTTGAAATCTTAAAACGACATTTATAGCCAGGGCTTTATTGTTCTTACTACTAAAAGTTAGCAATGGCATTGTAGCTATAGATTTATGATAGCCTTAAATCTATTTATTTCGGATAAGCATTAGGTCGATGTAGCGGCGGGAAACTTATGATGATTCCAAAATAGAAAACGGCTCAGATTAGAGTGGGGAATGTATATATAATATTTCATAGCTAGAGGCTGTTAATTTGTTAAATTGCAGTTTAGCTAAATAATATAGGGTGAGAAATCTTATCTGTGAGATTTGTGATACTTACCCTACAATTTAGAGATAGTAAGATAATTTTTTTTAAGCTATGATTTTTAAAAAATTGTAAAATGGATTTAGTATTTTTTAATTTGTAAAAAAAATTCATGGAAGTGTTCAATCTAAAACCTTTCCCATATAAACCTGTCCTCTTTTTTCATTCCTATAGTTGACGACTTCGGGAAGATAACCACACTGTTCAAATCCCAGCTTTTTGAGCATTTGAATACTTCCTTGGTTTCCTTCTATGATGATTGCCAAATACACACTTTTATCAATTTGTGAAG
This sequence comes from Balneola sp., assembly GCA_965216175.1. GTDB lineage: Bacteria > Bacteroidota > Rhodothermia > Balneolales > Balneolaceae > Balneola. Next base: position 2,082,878 of record OZ244140.1, on the reverse strand, counting down.
CTTGATTTAATGAAAACTGTACAAGCTCAGTTCCTATACCTTGTCCGTGTAACTTGTAATCAACGTAGAAACTAATTTCGGCTGATCTGTTTAGAGTTTCACGTCCTTTTCGATAGGTGAAATAGAAATCCAGCCAATTACCTTGTTATTCTTTTCATACAAGCAAAGAGGGCACGAATCTTTAGAATACTTGTCAAACTATTTCACTCTTTCTTCTTGGGTAAGCGGTTCAGTATGCGCTGTTTGGAAGCCGTGTTTAATAGCTTGATTGTAAATCCGGTCAATATCATTAAGGTCTGCTATAGAAGCATGTCTAATCATGGCTATTTCGGTAGAGATTCAAGAGGAATGAAATCCCATCTATTTAATTTTTCCGAACCAAAAAAATCAGTTCTAAGCTGAAATGGTATTGACTTTGAAAGCGAGTCAATATTTTCTGTTGAAAGAGAACAAAGAGGTTGTCGAAAATTTTGTATGCTGAATGTATTGACAAAATCTAAATAACCATTAATGGTTTCCGTAGTAAGATGATTTAGCATCTGTATATCCGAATTTTGATCCCAGTAAAGAGCAATATTAACTAGCTTGTATCTATTGGGAGTTAATTTTTGATACCAATCTGATACTTTTATAGCTATTGAATCCAGAGATACTTCTTCTCCTTTAAATAAAACTGTATCTGATTTTTTAAGATAGATATGAATCCAATTTTTATGAGGATTAAATGGAGGGGGAATTTCAATTGATTTACTTAAATCGGTTGAATGCATTTTCAAAACAAATCTACTTTGATTAATTCTATGGTTAATTTTATAACTGATAAATGAACCTTCAGTTTGGAAAATGTTGTCGAGCTTAGATTTTTTATTTCTTCTTAATCCATCTATCTCAAGATTTAAATGGGTTAAATTTTCAAATGAACCAAGTAGTTGTAATTCGTTTTCGCAAAAGATTTTTGTTGTAGAGTTTTTTTTTGGAGAGCATGAAATGAAAACCAGAAGACAAACGAAGGAAAAGAGTAGTTTATTCATTTTAGCCATAGAAAAAATATATTTATCAACGAAGCTATTTTTCTGAATGTATCAGAATAGAACATTATCCACAATATAAATTCTCCCTTTTAAGGGAGACCGATCTCACACTTGTGTGAGATCAGAGGGATGTTGTGCAGTTTCGGAGCTGGAAAACTTAACAACATCCTCCGTCACGCTTTCAGCGCGACACCTCCTTCGAAGGAGGACTTTAGATGTCGATGCCAAATAAAAAAGCCCCGATGCTTTCGCAAGGGGGCTTTATAACCAAGTTAAGTATTCTCTTTATTCTAAGATTGCCTGATCCACTTAGCAAAATCACTGAAAGAGGCTTTTTTGCCGTACATCAAAATACCAACACGGTAAATTTTTGCACTAACCCACATCACACCAAAGAAACTGGCGATCAGTAGTGCAAAACTTGCTCCGATTTGCCAAATGGGAACATCAGTAGTAGCAATTCTTGTAATCATATTGATAGGAGAAGTCAATGGAAACAGAGATGCAATAATTGCTAATGTAGAATCCGGATCGACCATGATTCTTGTATTCAGAATATAGCCCCCCATCAATGGTACCATCAAAATCGGCATAAACTGCTGAGTATCCTGCTCAGAATCTACAGCAGAACCAACTGCGGCAAATATAGAAGCGTACATAAAGAAACCTAGTACGAAGAATAGGAAGAAATACACAAAGATCATAGGATCGATGGATAGCACTTCTAAAGAAGCGGGATCAAAACCAGCTTCAGAAGCAAGTTGTTCAATATCTTGACCTTCGGTTGCCTGAGCGATCTGGTCTTGCATTAAAACCCCTGCAACTGGTACAGCAGCCATAGAAATACCAATATACATCACAGCCCAAACTGTAAATTGAGTAAATCCAAGCAAACAAACACCCGCTACTTTACCAATTAATAATTCAATAGGCTTTAAAGAAGAAGTTATTACTTCCACAATCCGGTTTGTTTTTTCTTCAATCACACTACGCATTAATACCGCACCATAACCAAAAAGACCAATAAAGATCAGTAAACCTAATACAAATCCCACACCCGACATAAAACCAGCTTTGTCGTCTTCGGTATCACCTTCTGCAGTAAGTTTTCTGGAATCTAATCCCGGTCTGTTTGCAAATAGCGAACGAACTTCATCAGATACTTCGGCTCTTAGTAATCGTTCTTCCTGAATTACATCTCTGATATCATTTCGAACACTAGCAGTAAAGGCTATACCTCCACTTCCACTGTAAATTAATTCTGCATTTTCATTGGTTTCGATATGTTTTTCTTCAAGAAAGAGGTAGGCATCCAATTCTTCACGTAGAACCATTGCTTTAACGGTATCAAAAGGCATTAAAGAAACATTAGAATATCGGGTTGTATCTTTCGCAATCAAACTTTCTGCTAATACACCTGTTTGATCGTAAATGCCCACACTCTTTTCAGTTTCAGTATCACTAGTCACAATCCAAATCATAAAAGCCCCGAAAGCAAAAAGAACTAACGGAGTAAGTATTGTTGAGAGAATGAACGACTTAGATTTTGCACGGGTTATATATTCTCTTTTTAATACCAGTAGTATTTTTGAAAAATCCATTATTGAGCCTCCTCTAATTGTTGAGCCTTTAGGTTGTCTTCACCAACTGTTGAGATGAAAATCTCGTTAAGAGAAGGTTCAATACGTTCAAATTTATGAATCTCTGCATGTTCCATAGCCAGTTTTAAGATATCCTGCATATTTTGTCCATTAAGCACTCTTATCTCAGCAAAATTTGTAGAGCGGTTATTTAATCTTACGCCTTCTAACTTGTCAAGGAATGATCCGTCGCCGTCGAATTCTAAATTGATCGTGTTTTTACCGAAAGATGCTTTTACTTCACGTAATTTTCCCTGAAGAACCGCTTTTCCTTTGTTGAACAAACAGATGTCATCACACATTTGCTCCACCTGTTCCATACGATGAGTAGAGAAAAGAATCGTTTTTCCGTTATTTTTTAACTCGATGATAATGTCTTTCAACATATCACTGTTGATAGGATCCAATCCACTAAATGGTTCGTCAAAAATATAGATGTCAGGATCGTGAGCAATAGTTGCAATAAACTGGATTTTTTGAGACATACCCTTTGATAACTCACCGACCTCTTTCTTTGTCCAGTCAGAAGCTTCAAACCGATCCAGCCAATAATGAATGGCTTCTTTAGCTGCTTTGGGTTTCATTCCTTTAAGCTGAGTCAGATACAACAACTGCTCCTCAACTTTCATTTTTTTGTAAAGTCCGCGCTCTTCCGGCATGTAGCCAATCATTCGTTGGGTAATTGGACTTGCTTCCTGCCCGTTAATCGTAATAGAACCTTCATCCGGTCCTAAAATATGATTGATCATTCGAATAGTTGTTGTTTTTCCCGCCCCGTTTGGTCCAAGCAACCCGAAAATACGCCCCTTTTCTACATCAAAACTGACATCGTCAACCGCTTTGTTTTTTCCAAACGATTTCCTGATGTTTTCAACATGAATTATCGTCATTATACCGTAGTTTAAATTTTAACTTTAAGTAAATCTTAGTTTGGTAATTCTTGGTTACCTTATGCCCAAAGATTCTTTTTTTGTTAGTCGCAAGCAAGTACGTATTTATTACAAATCAGTTTCAGGAAAATGAAGATTATTCATATTAGTGCCGAGTGTTATCCCATAGCAAAAGTTGGAGGTCTGGCCGATGTGGTTGGTTCTCTTCCCAAATACTTAAACGAGGAGGGAGAGCGGACGGAAGTGATCATGCCAAAATATGAAAATAATTGGGTAAGAGATCATGAGTTCAAGAAAGTTTACTCTTCATCCTTTAATTATTGGGGAGAAAAAACAGAATTTTCTGTCGAACTTCTGAAGGACAACGATTTCGGGTTTCCAATTTATATGATCAGTATTCCGGGGAGGTTTGATCGTCCGGGAATTTATATCGATCCTTGGAGCAGCCAACCTTATTGGGATGAAAAAGAACGTTTTGTGAGTTTTCAGATAGCGACTCTTGAATGGCTAAAAGAACGGGAAGAAAAACCTGATATCATTCATTGTCATGATCATCACACGGGACTGATTCCATTTATGACTTCTCAATGTAATCGTTATAGAGAGTTATCTCAGGTTCCAACAGTAATAACAGTCCATAATGCAGAATATCAGGGAAGGTTTGAAAAGGATAGTTATAAACTGCTTCCTGCTTTTAGTTTTGACAATGTCGGTTTATTGGAGTGGAACGGATCGATAAATTCTTTAGCGACAGGCTTAAAAACGTCATGGCAGATCACTACTGTTTCCAAAAACTATATGGAAGAGTTGAAAGAAGAGAGTAATGGACTGGAAGCATTATTTAAAAGTGAGGAAGCAAAATCAACAGGTATAATAAATGGGATTGATACCGAAGTATGGGATCCTGCTCAAGATAAATTACTCGCTCATAATTTTTCGTTCAGGAATAGAAAGTCGGGTAAAGTTAAAAATAAAGAAGTGCTTTGCAAGGAATTTGGTATTAATCCTGAGCTACCAACGATAGCATTTATCGGAAGGCTGGTAAGAGAAAAAGGAGCAGATTTACTTCCTGATTTGATCGCACATTTTATGGAAGGCGAAAAAGAAGTAAATTTTGTGTTATTAGGAACCGGAGATCCTCAACTACATGCAATTTTTGACAGAATGGCGAGCGATCATGTTGGTTTTTTTGATGCCACTTTGGAATACAACGAAAAATTAGCGCATCAAATTTATGCGGGCTCCGATTTTATCCTTATGCCATCTAGAGTGGAGCCGTGTGGATTAAATCAGATGTTTGCAATGCGTTATGGAACAATTCCTATTGTACGATCAACAGGTGGATTGAAAGATTCAGTGAAGGATATCAGTAAGAAAGATGGATATGGAATTTGTTTCGATGAATTCAACTTGGAAAATGCAGAATATGCAATTAACAGAGCTATTGATTTATTCGAAAATCAAAGCTTATTTAATCAGGTAAGATCAAAAGTCATGAAATTGGATTTTTCATGGAACAGATCAGCAAAAGAATACATTGATGTTTATACACAATTAATTGAAAAGGTGGATGGATGAAAAGTTCAATAATGGCAGTAATTTTAGGTGGGGGAAGGGGAACGCGCTTGTTTCCACTTACAGATCAGCGATCTAAGCCGGCCGTTCCTATTGGTGGTAAATATCGGTTGGTAGATATTCCTATATCTAATTGTTTGAATTCGGATATTCGCAGAATTTATGTACTTACTCAGTTTAACTCTGCATCGCTAAACCGCCATATCAAAAATACTTACAACTTTGATGTTTTTAGCAGTGGCTTTGTAGATATTCTTGCCGCAGAACAGACAGCTTCTAATCCGGATTGGTTTCAGGGAACGGCGGATGCAGTTCGTCAGTCTTTACATCATATGACCAATCATGATCATGAGCATGTTTTGATACTTTCCGGTGATCAACTCTATCAGATGGATTACAGAAAGCTTCTGGAAAGGCATAAAGAGAATAAATCAGATCTTACTATAGCAACTATTCCTGTAAACGCAGAAGACGCTACCGGTTTTGGAATTATGAAGACCAATAAAGAAGGTTTGATAGACAGTTTTACTGAAAAACCCAATCGGGATATTTTAGATGACTGGAAGTCAGAAGTTCCTGAGAAATTTCAAGCCGAGGGAAAGCAATATTTAGCTTCGATGGGAATTTATATTTTCAATAAAGATACCCTGAAACGATTATTTGATGAAAATCCTGATGCTACTGATTTTGGAAAGGAAATTATTCCAAAAGCACTTAAAGAAGGGTTGACAGTTAGTAGTTATGAATTTGGAGGGTATTGGGAGGATATTGGGACCATCCGATCATTTTTTGAATCTAATTTATCTTTAGCCGATACGGTTCCTGATTTCAATTTATACGATAACGAGAATTTCATATATACAAGAGCTCGTTTACTACCTGCTTCTAAACTAATGGGTACTACATTAGAGCATGCTTTAATGGCTGAAGGATGTATCATTGAAGCCAGCCGAATCGTTCGTTCTGTAATCGGTATCCGTTCCAGAATAGGCAAGGGAACCACTATCGAAAATTCGATTATTATGGGTAACGACTATTTTCAGGATAAAGCTACTATTGAGGCAGCTTCACCTGAACGACCTATTTTCGGAATAGGACAAAGATGTTTTATAAGTAACTGCATAGTTGATAAAAATGCCTGTATCGGAAATGATGTTCGTATTGTTGGTGGAGATCACTTGAAAGAAGGAGATCATGACAACTATAGTGTTAAAGACGGTATTGTGATAATCCGAAAAGGAGAATTCATTCCGGACAGAACAGTTATTTGAGCATCGAATAATGAACAAGAAGTAGTTTGTCATTTCGACCAGAGGGAGAAATCTAAATTATTAGGAAGAGTATTGGAAATCTTTAGATGTCTCATATTCATTCGACGTGACAGGAAAGAATGGTTTTTTAACAATTGTGTTCACTAAATATAGAATTTGATCATTGGGAATTGGTTTTAAGATGTCTCGCTATAAATTAACGATTGAATATAACGGTGCCGGGTTTTCAGGTTGGCAAATCCAACCGGATGCCAGAACTGTTGAGGGAGAATTGGAAAAAGCTTTTTCTAAGATTCTACAAAAAGATATTGATCTGATTGGTCAAGGGAGAACAGACGCCGGAGTTCATGCCCGAGGACAAGTAGCTCATGTTGATCTTGAGGATGTTAAGGATCTACAAAAATTGATATTTGGTGTTAATGGCTTAGTTGGGAGTGAAGTTTACATCCACGAGATAGAAGAAGTTCATCCTGAATTTCATGCCCGTTTTGACGCTGCTTCCCGTGAATACGCATATACTATTCTAAAGCAACCATCTCCATTGCAAGATCACTTGGCTTGGTCACAGATCGGAGAATTAGATTGCTCAAAGCTTCTCGAATGCGCAGATTTATTGAAAGGAGAATTCGATTTCTCCGGATTTTCTAAGTTCAATGAAGAAAATTTCACTACGCTTTGCACCATTTACAAATCAGAATTCGAAGATATGGGAGATAAATGGGTGTATCGCATCAGTGCGAATAGGTTTTTGCGAAATATGGTAAGACGCATCATAGGAACTATGGTGGAGGTTGCAAAGGGGAAACTTTCAATTTCAGACTACTCAGAATTACTAAAAAATCCCGAAGCTGAAGTGAAAACATTCACCGCTCCTGCAAAAGCATTGATACTACAGAAAGTTTTTTACTAAAAATCGAAATTAGTATTGATAGTCACCCAATAATCTGTTTATATTTGTCGCCCCTAAAGGGACACATTCCTCGGTAGCTCAGGGGCAGAGCAAGCGACTGTTAATCGCTGGGTCGTAGGTTCAAATCCTACCCGGGGAGCACAAAAAAGCTCTAATACTTTGATAGATAAAGTGTTAGAGCTTTTTTTTATTTACTCGAGTGAAACAGTGGTGAAACATTTAGTCTATAAGCTTAATGAGCCATTTTTCAATAGTTGATATGAGATTCTCAACCACGGCTCTCTTAAGTCTGTGACTTAAAGAGTAGCAGTTAAACAAGTTTGTAACTTGCATTAAGGCATGGATCAATTAAATTTGGCTATGCCATTCAAAATCCATAATCGTCAATGATGAGGTTTTGATATGAAGAATTGGAATGGAAGTCACAGACTTCCGGTGCTAATACTTTCAAGTTACAAACTTGAAAGAGTTTTGGGTTTTCAATTCTGACAAAAATCCGGTAGAATAGAAAAAAGTCATTCTACGGCGAATGCCTGGAATCTAGATCTCTTTTATTCAAGCCTAATGTGATTGAAACAACAATTTAGATTCCTGCTTTCGTATGAATAACATATAGTCGGAATTTGTATAAAATTTTAGATCGAAATCAGGTTATCAATATTAGAAAGAGTTCCGCGTATTTTGACATTTCTCGGAGAATTATTTAGAATTTGCATTATGGATTTGACCTTGAGCAGTTAATCCACCCGACCTAAAATCATATTTAAAAACTCCGTTCGGATTTCCAGGCTGGCATCACGGTAGGTATCAAATATTACATGTTGATCCGCTTTTGTAGTATCAATGGTAATGCCCCATAACGGTGAAACGGTAGTAGGAAGCATGGAATACCGGGCATCACCTAGTACTTCAGGGTGATTCGGATGTCGAACTAATAAACCATCAGATAATTCGGAAAACCGTTCTATATCTATATACATCACTGTGCCATTGAATTGTTTAAATTCTGATTTCCAATCAACTAAAGTTGCACAATTACCTTTGTAAATAATGGGTGTTGAGAAAAGTTCTGCTCGAATTCCCGAGCTACATATTTCTCCGTCGTCCACAAAACGAACACTCCAAAGAATTTGATTTCCAATAGTAGGCTTGATGATAAGTTCAGGATTGGAATCATTTTCAGCGAGCAATAAGTCAGCAGCAATATTCTCAACTCTGGATTTTTGAATTCCTGCAAAGCAAAGATATAAGAATAGCCATCCTGCCAAGCCGTAACTGTATACCTTCTTCTTTGTGTAAAGGGCGATGGATGCAGTAATCAGCAGACCTACACTAAGCAAGGGATCAAATACAGAGACAATATTTAATTCGAAGCGTTCATCCAAAAATGGCCAAAATAAATACACTCCATAACTGGTAATATAATCCATCAAACCAGCGGTTGAATATCCGAGCAGGCTAAACAGGTAGGTGTGCTTAAAGGTGATTCTCTTTTTAACAAATAACCAGAGAATCAAAGAGACGATTAGTGCTCCAAATGGAATGAAAATAAAAGAGTGGGAAAACTGGCGATGTAGTTCAAGCGTAAGCAGGGGATTTGATGCCGAACCCAAAAATACATCCAAATCAGGAGCTAGGGCTGCAATAAAACCGATAAAGGAAGCAGTTCTAAATGTTTCTTTATCTGAAAACAATTGAGCACTGGTCGCTCCCACTAATCCATGCGTTACCGGATCCATACATACTGTTTTTGGTTCACCAAAAGATAGTGATTACACCACTCCGAATTTGAAATATTCATGGTACATCTCCAATAACCACAAGTGGAGAATAGATAGCAAAGTCAAGGAGATGGTTACGCAGTCAGAGTTATATATGTAGGATTAGAAGTCTATCCATTTACAGCTGTCTGAAATCTATGGCTTAATAACCAATTTCCCACGTGTATGCAAAGTCTGAACATCTTTCAATGCTTGTTCTGCTTCTTCCAATTTATATGTTTTAGAAACGTGGACTTTAATTTTTCCTTCATCAGTGAGTTCTTGCATATGTTGTAGCTGTGTGGAATTTGGTTCTACAAACACATATTGGAAATTAATATCATCACTTATATCAGGATTACTGTTGGTGATAGAGATTAGATGCCCGTTTTCTTTAAGTACTCCTGTTTCCATAACTTGGTCAAGAGCGTCACCGCGAGAACAATGGAAGATCATGTCAACACCATCAGGTTCAATAGATGCTACTGCTTTACCCACATGATTATCTTTATAGTCGATGGTTACATCAGCGCCAAGTTCTTTCATATAATCGTGGTTTTTCTTACTTGCAACGCCAATCACTTTAATGCCATGTGCTTTAGCTAGTTGAATGGCTAAAGTTCCAACTCCACCTGAAGCTCCTAGTATCAGTAAAGTTTGAGCTTCTTTCATTTTTCCTGCATCAAAAATAGATTGATAAGCAGTAAGGCCAACCAGTGGAATTCCACCTGCTTCTTCCATGGAAATTTTTTGAGGACGTTTGGCAAGATAGCTTTCCGGGAGGACTATATATTCTGCAAAAGTTCCGTGTTTAATCACCGGTCTACGTGCATAAGCATATACTTCATCACCTTCATTAAATCTTCTGGCAGAATGTCCACGTTCTTCTACCACACCGGCTACATCCCATCCCGGAATCGCAGGATATTCAGAAGGAATAGCATCTTTAAGCATACCTTGAGTTGCAAATGCATCAACCGGATTTACTCCAGCTGCTTTTATGCGAACGAGGACTTCACCTTCGCCCGGTTCAGGTTTATCAAGGTCTCCGGTTTTAATATTATCTAATTCTCCGTACTCATTATAATAAGCTGCTTTCATAAGTCTTTTCAATTGATTTAAAATTACCTTTAATCTATTAATCTATTAGTTTAACAGAAGTAGATATAAAGACGTTTCAAGTTGAAGGGTGAATACTTATCGAGTTGAACTATATGCGTCATTGCAAAGAATGATTCTTAATCACAAGTCGACAACGGTACTATTTACACATTTCAGCTAACTTTACCGTACTTTTTCAGCAAACGAATATTCATCCAGATTTAAGGTTCAGTTGACACCCTACTCAGAACGATCACGGAAAGATCAGGTTTTATTAATTGCGGGAATTATTCTTATTGGCTTGAATCTCAGACCGGCATTATCCGGTTTGGGTCCATTAGTAGTTATGATACGTGAGTCTACAGGTTTGTCGAATTCAATGTTAGGATTGCTCACAACGCTGCCTCTTATCGCATTCGGGATTTTGTCTACATTAACTCCTCTTTTTACACGCCGTTATGGCATTGAAAAAACATTGTCAGGAGCTTTAATTCTACTAACAGTAGGTATACTTCTCAGAGCTTTTGGTTTTGTTCCTTTATTGTTTTTAGGAACCATACTATTAGGTATCGCAATTGCTTTTGGGAATGTGTTGTTGCCTGCTTTAGTTAAACGGGATTTTGATAAACGATCCGGGTTTATGACGAGTTTATATTCCGGTATGATGGGAGTTGGAGCAGCATTCGCTGCAGGACTTAGTGTACCTATCGCTGAAAATGTTGCCGGTTCATGGAAAACATCTTTGGGGGTTTGGGGAATTCTTTCATTTATAGCTTTTCTGATATGGTATCCTCAAAATAAATTCAGTGCTCCAACTAAGTCAAAAAGAAGTTTTAAAAAAGCGATGAAAGATTTAGGATCAAATTCATTGGCGTGGAATGTAGCTCTGTTTTTAGGGCTGCAGTCTATAGCATTCTATGTAATCCTAGCTTGGTTACCGGATATTCTTATTTCAAAAGGATTTAGCAGTTCAGAAGCGGGTTGGTATTTATCGCTTTCACAAATTACAGGTGTTTTAGGTTCAGTACTAATTCCCGTAATTGCTGCAAAAAAGAATGATCAGAGAATATTCATCTCGGTTTTAATTTTTGTTGAGGCCGTTAGTTTGGTGGGTTTGTGGCTTGGGAGCAACGCTATAGTTTTTTTATGGGTTTCTTTGATTGGGTTTTCACTAGGCGGTAGCTTTGGATTAGCGTTGCTATTCATTGTGCTGCGTTCTACTGATTCCGAATCAGCAACCGAACTTTCAGGAATGGCACAATCCATTGGCTATTTGTTAGCAGCAACAGGTCCAATAATGATAGGGGCATTCTTTGATATTACAGGGGATTGGGATGTTGCTCTGTTTGCTTTATTTATAATCATATTTTTCAAATTATTCACGGGCTTAAAAGCGGGAAGTTCTCGAGAATTGAAAACATAACTATACGAGTATTTGATCAGACTATATTTAAGATCAAAAGATTGTAACTAGTGTGCAAAGGATAAAAGGCTTGAAATGTTACTAGTAGAAAGGCTTTTGCTTCAAGTAACTCCTACAAATATACGGCAGGATTGCCCGCTCAGCCAAATCTAAATTTTTTAGGTATATTAATGTTATATAATGTATAAGTAATGTATGTTAAAGATAATATAAAGCAATATTAAAATAACTTAAAATGACATCATATTAGATGAGCTGATATATAATTTTTGGTTTTTGAACGACTTATTGTGTTTTTATCATAAGAAAATGAAACAGAACGCATTTTATATGAAAGCTGTTTTGCTAAAACGTATTTTTAAAATGAATTGGAGTATTAGAAAATGGAGTATAGATTTTTAGGAAAATCAGGACTTAAGGTATCAGCATTGTCATTTGGATCTTGGGTTACTTTTGGAGAACAAGTCGATACTGATCTGGCTTATAATCAAATGAAAGCTGCTTATGATGCCGGGGTTAATTTTTTTGATAACGCTGAAGGTTATGAACTCGGAAAATCTGAATCCATCATGGGAGAGGTTATCAAAAAAGCAGAGTGGAAGCGTTCCGATCTGGTTCTTTCGACCAAAATTTTCTGGGCCGGTGATGGACCTAACAATCAGGGATTATCTTTTAAGCACATCAAAGAAGGAACAGAAGATTCCTTGAAAAGAATGCAAATAGATTATGTAGACCTTCTTTACTGCCATCGCCCCGATTTATATACACCTATTGAAGAAACTGTGTGGGCAATGAATCAGATGATACATGAAGGAAAAGCTTTGTATTGGGGAACCAGCGAGTGGAGTGCAGAACAGATTCGAAAAGCCTATGATTTTGCAAGACAAGAACATCTTCGTCCACCATTGATGGAGCAACCACAATATAATATGTTTCACCGAGATCGTGTTGAAAAGGAATACACGTCTCTTTATAAAGATATAGGGCTGGGGACAACAATTTGGAGTCCTTTAGCAAGTGGACTTCTTACAGGAAAGTATAACGATGGAATTCCGGAAGGCTCTCGACTTGATCTGAAAAAATACAGTTGGCTTAAAGAGCAATTGTTGGACTCAGAAGAAGGGCGAGTAAAGCTTGAGAAAGTAAAAAAAATAGCTCCAATAGCTAAAGATATTGGGGTTTCTATGCCACAACTTGCATTAGCTTGGTGTTTGAAAAATGAGAATGTAAGTACAGTTATTACGGGAGCTTCCAACGTGGAACAAGTTGAGCATAATATGAAAACCATGGATATCATCGACAAAGTAGATAGCGAAGTTATGTCTAAAATAGAGGATGTATTGGATAACAAACCGGATAAAGAGCAGGACTGGAGAAGATAGATTGGTAAATAATGAATGTTGAATTTTGAACAAGGGATATTGAATTACCAAATCACTGTCGTGCCAGGGAAGGCAGGAATCTAAATCGATATGCAGGTGCAAGTCTTTACTTTAATTTAGATCTTGGACATACGCCGAGAGATGACACTATTTGGAAGGAAGAATTTCTAGCAATTAGTTTGAAGCTGAGTGACTTATTGTTCAACCAAGGCCGTATACATTTTGTTAGTTGGGATGATGTTACCTTCCCAGTTATTCAGGTATCTTCTGGCTTCAAGATAACGTCCGGTATTAAAGGCATCATAGTCATCAGCAGATGGATCTACACTGCTAATGTGAACATTGCTCGCAGAATGTATAAACTGATTATTACCAATCCACATTCCAACATGAGTAACGGCTCTTGAGCGTGTATCTGTAGCTTCACGACCGAAGAATAATAAATCACCAACTTCTAATTTATCCCAATTCTTATCAGTATCAATCAGCTTTCCCGCTTTAACTTGCTGGCTGGCATCCCGAGGAATTATTTGACCATTCATAAAATAAATTGTTTTGGTGAATCCACTGCAATCCATTCCTTTAGTAGATGTGCCACCCCATAAGTATGGAGCTCCGATCATAGTTTTAGCAGTCTCAGTTAAGGATTCATGGGTCGGAGTTATTGTTCCTTCCCAATCTTTCAATAACTCGGATTCTGATTTATGGATAAAAGCAATTCTTCCATCGGGATATTCCACTTGATAATAAGAACCACTACTTTCAACCAATTTTAAGATACTCCCAGCTACAAGGTCAGAAACTTTATCCGAAGCCCGATTCGGTGCTTTATAAGAAAACCCGTTAGTATCCAGGTAAATAATTTTGTCAATAGTTACCCATTCACTGTAGGTTTGTTTATCCATTCGTTGGATGCCACCGCCGTCTACCCAGGATAGATAATCTTCTGGAGTTTGAACCAAGTACCAGCCACCCTGTTTTTTAAGAACTTTTAGAGGCATTCCCATAAGCGCTTGTGTAGCAAGCTGGGCAGAGTGTTTTGGTTCTGATCTCAGATTTGCAGCCGAGTTGTTAACCAATGCATACGTTCTATTATCTAAGCTATTATCAGGAAGAACCCTGATGCTATCTTTGAACTCAATATTTCTACCGGAAAGAGAATCCAGCAATATTTTCTTTTCAATAGCTAAGGTAGTTTCGCCGTACAAAATAATTGAGTTTTGGTCAGAAACAGCTTCAATATCAAATAAAGCAACACGGGAATCCGGTACTAATTCATCTTTTATTGCAGATATCAATTGATTAGCAGACTCAGTATTATTTGAGTTAAAGCAACCCTGAGAGAATAAAGACAGACCAAGAATTAACAAGTAGAGTTTAATTGTTTGCATAGCAATACTTTAAGTTGGTTTTAAAAGAGAATATTTGTTTTAGATATCAAATCTTAAAGTAGCTAACTCTAAACTTATGAAATATCTAATTATGAACATCTTATTTATTTTTACATTTTGATACACTAATATTGAATGAGAAACTAAGTAGTTAGAAACAACTAAAAATGAAATCTAAATAGTTGAGCACAAATTCTAAAATTAAATTTTCTCCAATTGTTACAGGTATTCTGGTAGGTGTCAGTATACTTTGTTTAGGGATAATTATAGCATACATGAGATATCAAATTCTCATACAGTATCAGCAGGAAGAAACTCAGGAAGTACTGGCTTTAATAGAGCAAAACATTGAGAATACTATTCAGGAATCTTATAGTGTTGCATTAACTCTAGCCCTAACGGTTGATAAAGAAGGAGAGGTCGAAGATTTTGAAAAAATTGCTGAACAGATCCTGTCTAATAACGATCATGTAGATGTATTAGAGTTAGTACCTAAAGGCATAATCCAATATGTATATCCCTTGGAAGGGAATGAATCTGTGATTGGATACGATATTTTGAGTGATCCAAACGTAAATGCGGAAGTCATAAAAGCTGCGGAATCAGGTACCATTTATTTTGCTGGACCAATAGATCTAAAGCAAGGTGGTAAAGCAGTAATTGGAAGACTACCAATTATGATTAATGATAAAATGTGGGGCTTCTCTGCTGTTTTAATATATCTGGAAACGTTGATTGAAAAGTCCGGCATAAATAATTTTTCAAACGAAAAGTATTATTTCCAACTTTCAAAAATCAATCCAAATACCAATGAGGAAGAATTTTTCCTTCCTGTTGACATTGCAGTTTCTCCGGATGCTTTTGAGTCTGTAAGCTTTCCGGAAGGGGACTGGAAACTTTATGGGAAAAAGTTGGATAATGATTTAGCTGACAGCAGTTTTTTTGTAATCTTGATCTTGTCAATTTTTGGCGCTTTACTATTTGGCTTTATGACCTCAAAGCTAATGAGAAAACCTGAGGAGCTTCAGATTATGTTAAAAGAAAAGTCTGAAAAACTACTTTCAAGTCGAGAACTTTTCAAAAAAAATTCAGAATTACTACAGTCGATACTTGAAAGTCCTAAAGGAGTAATTATTTTCTCACTGGATGCTGATTATAACTACTTAGCATTTACCGTATCTCACAAAGAACTTATGAAAAAAATCTGGAACCAAGAGATAGAAGTAGGTAAGAGTATGCTTGACTATGTTCCGGATGAAGAAATAAAACAGTCTTTAAAATCTGACTTTGACAGAGCGTTAAAAGGAGAATATTTTGAGTATGTAAGAAAGTATGGAAACGAAAACTTTCCGGGTCAATATTGGGAAAACAGGTTTGCTCCGATAAATACAAAAGATGGTCAGGCAGTTGGTTTAACTGCTTTCATTACGAACATAACACAACGGGTAAAAGCGGAAAAAGAAATAACTCTTGAAAAACAATTATCAGATTCTGTTATAAATAACTTGCCGGGTATTTTCTATCTATATAATAAAGAGGGTGAGTTTTACAGATGGAATGAGAATTTTGAGAAGGTTTCCGGTTATACATCAGAAGAAATGGAAAAAGCCCATCCGTTAAACTTTTTTGATGATGACGAAAAAGAACTGTTGACTAAAAAAATAGGAAATGTATTTATCTCTGGAGAAGATAATGTGGAAGCCCATTTTATGAAGAAAGACGGGGCCAAGATACCTTATTATTTTACAGGAGCAGCTATAAACTATAAAGGTGAAGAGTGTTTACTTGGGGTAGGGATAGATATCAGCGAGCAAAAAAAGGTAGAAAAGGAAATTAATTTCGAAAAAAGCTTATCAGATGCAATAATAAACAGTTTACCGGGAGTTTTCTATCTCTTTAATAAGGAAGGTAAATATTTGCGATGGAATGATAATCTGGAAGAAATATCAAATTATACGGGGCAGGAAATAGAAACTGCACACCCTTTAGATTTCTTTGCGCAAGATGAAAAAGAGTTGTTAAAAGAAAAGATCGGAAATGTTTTTATTACAGGAGCCGATAACGTTGAAGCACACCTTTTAACTAAAGAGGGAGATAAAATTCCATACTATTTCACCGGTGCTTCCATGAATTACAAAGGTGAAGAATGTTTACTTGGGGTTGGAGTAGATATCAGTGAGCAGAAGAAAGCAGAACAAAAACATGAAGAAGTTTTGCAACAACTTCAAAATCATTTATATAATTCACCACTGGGGGTTGTTGAATATGACAGTGATTTAAATATCATAAGCTGGTCCAAAAGGTGTGAAGAAATATTTGGATGGACTGAACAGGAGATCCTCCATAAAAATGCATTTGATATCATTTATAACGAAGATAAAGTTAAAACAGAAGTGGTTGCGAGAGAGCTTTCCAGTGGTAGTGTGGATTCTAATATTTCGAATAATAGAAACTATACTAAGTCAGGAGAAATTATAGACTGTATTTGGTATAACTCTGTAGTAAAAAATGCTTCAGGTGAAATATTGACAGTCATGTCTTTGGTCGAGGATATAACTGAGAAGAAAAAAATAGAAGAAATAGTTAAGCAAAACGAAAAGAGATACCGAACATTAATTACCAATTCGCCTTTCTGTATACATGAATTGGACCTTGATCAACGCATCCTTTCAATGAACAGGAGTGGATTGGATATGATGTGTATTGATAAAGAAGATGATATTTTGGGGACAGTGTATTCAACGTTAGTAAAAAAAGAAGATAATAATCGAATTTCAGAATTGTTCGGAAAAGCTTTAAAAGGTGAATCTAGTGAGTTTGAATTTGAAGTAAACCAAGGAACCTATTTCCTTTCTTCTTTTATTCCTATTCTTGACGAGAAAAACGAAGTGCAAAGAGTTATGGGAATTACTCAGGATATTACTGAAAGAAGAAGATCAGCTGAGATTATTGAAAACTCATTGAAAGAAAAAACTACGTTGCTTTCTGAAATTCATCATAGAGTAAAAAACAATTTAGCTATTGTATCAGGATTACTACAGCTTCAGAAAAATGAAGTAAAGGATGAGAAAGTGACAACGGCTTTCGAGCAAAGCATTAACAGGATCATTTCTATAGCGATGGTTCATGAGCTCATGTATAAGTCACCGGACCTTTCATCGGTAAATGTGCACTCATACTTGGAGATGTTGATTCCTGCTATCAGCGCATCTATGCAGGATGAGAGTAAAAACATTAATTTTGAAATTGATATCCAAGAATATAATCTAAACATTAGTGAAGCAATTCCATTAGGGCTATTGCTGAACGAACTTATTACAAATTCTTTTAAGTATGCATTTGATGGAAACGAAAAGGGACATATTAAGATCGAGCTTTCGGCTAAAGAAAATGAAATAACTATTCTTTACGCTGATAATGGGAAAGGGTTTGATGACTCAAAGGATTTTAATACTCCTAAAAATCTTGGGCTGAACCTTATACACGCTCAACTACAACAAATTGATGCTGAATATAAAGTGGATACAGATTCTAAGTTTAGACTTGAATTTAAATTTAAAGCACAACCTGTTGGTGATACACATACTTAAAATGTTAAAACCACCTCGGTTTACATTTTAGAACAAATTCTTAATTAATTATTGATGTTATTGCACTGAAATAATCTAAAACTCATGAAAAGAATACTTATGAAATCATTATTGATATCAATTTTTATTGTGTTTATTACAAGTTCTTTGACCTTTGCACAGCAAAACGATAAAGATTTGGTACTCAAACAAATTGAAACTCTGTTTGATGGTATGCGTGCCGGAGACAGTTCAGCTGTTGCAAGTGTATTTGTGAAAGAAGCTACTATGCACTCAATTTTTAAAAACCAAGAAGGTGAAACGATATTGAATCAGGGTTCTTTAGCTTCTTTTAAAAATGCAGTAGGAACGCCACACGATCAGGTTTGGGATGAACGAGTTGCTAACATAAAGATCTATATTGATGGCGATTTGGCGGTTGCCTGGGTTCCTTATTCATTTTATGCGGGCGATAATTTTTCACACTGTGGGGTTAATTCTTTTCAGTTTATGAGAACTAAATCCGGCTGGAAATCTATTTCAATTGTCGATACCAGAAGACGTACCAATTGTGCTGAAGATCTTTAAAATAAATACTATGAAATATATATTTACCCTTTTATTATCTGTTTTATTTATTGCAAGTGTATCAGCACAAGGAAAATATTCGGAAGATGTACAAACCATTGACTCCATCATAGAAGCTCTATATGCTTCTATTTCTGGTGAAAAAGGGCAAACCAGAGATTGGGATCGCTTTAGAAATCTAATGATCCCCGAGGCGAAATTGATGCCTACCGGAGTAAATCAGGAGAATAAGGGAGTTTATAGGCTGTGGGGTATTGAAGAGTATATACAACAAGTAGACAAGAATTTTTTTGATAACGGATTCATTGAAAATGAGCTAGCGAAAGAAGTGGATCAATTTAGAAATGTGGCTCATGTTTTCAGTACGTATGAATCCCGACGAACAAAAAAAGGAGATATCATAGCCAGAGGTATTAACAGTATTCAACTATTCTATGATAATGAAAGATGGTGGGTAGTTTCTATATTTTGGGCATCTGAAACTCCTGAAAATCCAATACCGGAAAAATATGATGCCAAGAAAAAACCACGAGGTCGTTCTTACTAATCTCTTTTTTCTTTTTTAATAAGTAGATTTTAAGCTATTCAACTATACTAAAACGCAATTTGGTTTCTTCTCTTGAAAAGGCATCAAAATGCCACCATTCGCTTGTAATAGTGTTGAAACCTGCCTTGGTCATAACATCACGTAAAACCTTTCTGTTTCTAACCTGTTCAGAATTAAGTAATCCTAAAGAAATAAGCTTTTCTTCCTCATCAATGTGAGCAATTTCATCAAAGTTGTCATAATCAGTACCCATGTCTAATGGATTCCCGTTTAAATCTGTAAGTGTAAGATCAACTGCACAGCCATAGTTGTGAATAGATCCGGTAGCAGGATTTGCAACATACTTGGATCGCTCAGATAGCGGAATATCTACTACATCCCAAAGTAACTGCTGAATTCTTCTGGGTCTTGCCGCATCCCAGATCAATATTTTATATTCAGGAAAGTCTTTCTTCAGAAATGATGTAGCCAGATAGAGTTTTTCTAATGCTTCGACTTGTAAGTAGGCGTCTTCAAGGGTTCCATACACATCTTTTCCAACAAAATTATTATTTCCGGAATATCGGAGATCTACCGAAATGTTCGCAGTCTTAGTATCAACCAGAACGAGTCCTTGTTTTTTGTATTCGCTTCCCCAATCCAATTTCTTTTCTTTTGGCTTATCGGAACAGCTTATCCCAAACATCAATATTAGAAACAGCATTAAAAATGAAGAATACCTTCGAAGTTCTATTACAGGTCTATTTGGCTGTTTGATAATCATAGATCATTCTTGAGATATCAGCGGAAGCGTTCAAAACAGCTTCTCTGTCCGGGGCATTTTTAGAAAGAAAAATAAGAATATAACCTTCATCTTCAGAAGTGTAGACAATTCCGGAGTCGTGATGCACATTGGTGATCCATCCGGTTTTATGCGCCACTTCTGTTCCTTCGGGAAGTTTAGCGGATATCATGTCGTTATATTTTTGATCTTTTAATATCTTCAACATCTCTTTATTAGCGTATTTGTTTACGAGAGTATCACTAGACAGCTGCTCAAAAATAACAAAGAGATCATGTGCTGTTGTACTGTTGCTTAATCCCTGTCGGTAGGCTTTTAGGTCTTCTACACCTCTTAGTACTTCAATGCTATCTGCTCCCAGTTCTCTCATTGTAGCAGTAATGTTCTTAGCATCAAGAAAATCGATGAGTATGTTAGTGGCTAGATTGCTGCTTCGGGTGATCATTTCATAAGCTAAATGATAGAAGCTTGTTTTCTTATTTAGGTTTTCATAGAGGTCTTTTTCGCTATCAACAGTAACTTCCATGGTAAATGTAGATCCATCAACGATACTTTTGAACTCATTTTTAATTACAATTGAATCCATTATATCAAATTCTTTCAAAGCCGCTCTTTTATAGAGTTCAATAAGCACAGGGGTTTTCATGGTACTTGCGGCATGAAAACGCTCATTGGTATTTATCATGATGTTCTGCTCAGAGTCACTAATATTTTGATAAGCAACAGCGAAATTGCCTTCTAAGTCAGATAAGCGTTGCTCAATAGCATGTTGCAATTCATCAATGTTCTGATGCGATTGTTTACCGGAGCAGGAAATAAAAACTAATGCTACAATAAAAATATTTAATCTACCCATAGATGTATCTACTCAGTTTTCGATGGATTGATTTTAGGCTTTAAATGGAATCATATCATCGGGTATTTTTTAGCAAGCTGTCAATAATCTTTGCTTTATCGGGGTTTGAATACATCCCAAAACCAATGACTAATATTCCCTTAATACCATCTTTTGACTCAATAGAGTATACGGTTGATTCACTACCGGGATCGGTTCCTTTATTATGAGAGTAAGAATCAATTATCTTGAGTTCGTCAATATTGAATTCTCTTTCCAATTCATTACAGGTAATTGTGTTGTCAGATATTTTGTAGGTATGCGTAAAGCCCTTTTCTTTCATAGACTCAACGGCATCGGCTAAATCATTATACATACTTGCTCTCTTTAAACATTAAGGTAAAAAAAAAGCCTTTCAAATTTTGAAAGGCTTTTCTGAAAAAGTAAAAACTTACTCAGCGTTTTTCTGAGCTTGAATTTCTAAGCGAACTTCTTGAGCTAATTTTTTAAGGTCTTGTAACCCTTTACGAGCTCTTGTTCCTGCAGCTTTGTTGCCTTTGTCGTAGAACTTTTCCATTTCTAGTTTAGTTTCATCAACCAAGCTTTGTAGTTCTGATACTCTACTCATTATCTATCTCCGTTTGTTTGTTAAAATTATTTTCCATTTTGGAACTGCGTTGAAGCTATATAATAAGGGCTATTCAGTCAAATTAAAAAGTGCTTTTTTTGCGAATAAATGCAATTAATTTCACTTTTTTTCAATTTTTGAGGCGTTTTTTAGATTCGGCCACTCCGAAAACGAAAATCCAGTGGTTAAAATGGCTGAACTTGCCAACGAAATTTGTTCTTCGGAAAGGTGTTTTGCCTTAAATTCTTCTGTAATTTTACTCCAATTCAGCTCTTTTTCACTTTCATCGTTTGTAGTGAAAATATCAGAATCATGATCCTGTGAAAAAATAACGACCTCATGTTCTTCAAGTTCTTCCTCTAAAAAAAGAACCAATTCTACAGGGGGTATATATTTTTTTTCACCATCCTTATTTACTAAACTCGAGATCAAAAGCATCGGCGATTCCGGTAGTGTATCTAAAACTTTTCGATTTAACGATAAGCCATCGTCTGTAATACTGACAAGTTCTTTTTGATATGCTTGTAATCCAATGGTTGAAACACCATGATCAGCAAACAAAGCAACAAGTCTATGGTTGAGATCCATAATTGCTCTAATTCGTGCGTCTTCTCTCATCATACCTGTTTGCATCAATCGGTTGGTATATTCGCTGTCTCCATGTACGATAATTCCTTTCCGGCTTTTATGAGCAGAAAGGGATTGAGCAAGAGATTTAAGAAAAACAGGATGATCTAGGTGTTCGAAATCGAGTAATGCTATATAAAAAGACAAAGCTATTTTTTTAAAGAAGTTGAGGAGAAACTAAGAGGAAGTAAGTCGTCGGTATAGTGAACGGATAGAGTTCCGTCGGCGTGATGAAAATCAATCTGGTGATCAGGCATGTGCTCAATAATAACCTGACGACAGGCACCACACGGACTGCTGAATTCGCCTTTCAAAGTATGCAAACTCATGGATTTATAACCGCTAATACCATAACTGATGGCTTTTGCTAAAGCAAGCCGTTCAGAACAAAGGCCTTTGGTCCATTCACTTACTTCAACGTTTACAGCGGTTAACATACCATCATCACACACTAAAATGGTTGATACCGGGAAATCCGATTGAGGAGTAACTGCAGAATCTAATAATGAAACCAACTTAGATTTTATATCTTTTTGATCGATCTCAACCTTAGCTTTTGCAAAGTCTATGGTCTCAATATTTTCACGAATTTCCACTGATAGATCAAATTCCTTAACCCAGAAATCCATTTGTTCCGGATCAGCTTCTTCTTTCAGAATAACAGATTTCGGTGTATCACCATCAGCTAAGCAAAAACAACAGGCTGCCTGAATCGCCGGAATAGTTATGGGAAACGAAATATTTTCTACCCTAACGCCCGGATAATATTTGCCGGATTTACCCAGTACAATGCAAGCAACAGGTTTTTGGGAATAGGGTACGTATGCTCTTTCTTCTAATATTTTCCAATTCATGATCTATGATAGCAGAGTTTAAGGCCTAATTCAATAATAGTGTGTACAATACCATACCATCTCTATTTCAGTGGTACTAACTTCATTGTTCTAACATCAGACTGCTTAAACAACAGGCTATCCTGATAGAAAATTCTATACTGTCCATTTAACCACATTTCAGTTTGGTCGCCAAAATGTTCTGAAAACGGACTTCCTGACTGTCCGGTAGGAGTGATGCTTTGCACAGAACTGAGATCAGACAGATCCACGATTCTTCGAATAGATGGACCAAGCACCATATTATAAGGTTTAAGCCAATTATATTGCCCGTTATCAACACTCATGCCATGTCCGTCAACTTTATATGGACCTTTACTTAATAAGTTATTTACAACCAATTTAAGAGAGTAGGATGCATCAGCTTCTTCAGCAGCTTGTCCAAAAAGTGGTGGTTTTAAAGTTAGCGTGTGTAACTGTTCCCATCGCCAATCTTCTGATTGTGAGCCCAATGAATCACTGAGAAAGAGGATCGCATCTTGCATGCTTTTCAAAATAATGTCAGACTTGGTTTCGATCGCTTGTGTGTTGATGTTATCAAAGAATGAAAAAGCATTGGAATCCACCATAGTTGAATCCAGCATCATTAAAGCATTCATTGTTCTTACGGGGATATTCTCGTGATGCAAAAAGTTGTTGTACACTTCCTCACCAAAATCATCATACAAAGTATTCTTAGTGAGATTAAGAAAGAATACATCAAAAATAGAAGCAGCTGTGGCATTGTTAGAGTACTTGAAATCCCAGTTCTCCAGATATGAGACCGCATTATCAAAATTGTATACATTTTGATCTTTTATTGCTTGTAAAATGATGGGAGTTAGTTTTGCGGCATGCTTGGAAAAAGTATCGTTTTGGAGATCTTTAAAATCATCAGGAGTTAAGGACTCATTAGATTCCAGCACTTCAACGATACGTTCAATTCTGGAAGGAGGTTCCCAGAAAGTTGCTAAATAATGATCGTAACTATTTGTAGTGACCTTGTTGTTCGCATTGGCGATCCAGCCTTTTTCAGGATTTATAACTGAAGGCATTTCATCATGAGGAATATATCCCTGCCAATCTTCTTCGGGATTCCATCCCTTTCTCATTGCTACTTTATCTCCGGTTCTTATCGGCAATTTTGCCGTAGAAAACATGGCGATATTTCCTTCTTTATCACCATACATAAAATTCTGCCCGGGAACCCCAAAATGTGGCAGTGCATCTTTAAAATCCTGGAATGTATTCGCCCAGTTTATTTGATACAATGTTCTGAACTCATTGCTGAGATCATGTCCCGTCCAGCGCATTGCTATTACTTGTCCATCAATTAGCGCACTTTCAGGATAGATATCTGATATAATCGGTCCATGTTTCGTATAACGGATCTCAAGAGAAACATCATCACTATCTTTAACTTTGATGACCTCTCGGATTTTGCCAAATGGAAGGTAAGTGGCAGAATCCTGAGCTAAAGAATCTGCAACATATCTGCCTCGATCTAAAGGATCAGACTTCTCTACGAAAAAGTCGGTGTCGTCTGCCATAATATTTGTGAACGTCCAAGCCATTTCATCATTTTGACCAATGATAATTCCCGGCACGCCCGCTAGAGTTGCGCCTGAAACATTTCTTCCTGCCAGATTCAGATGAACTTCATACCATTTTCCGGGCATATCTAAACCCAAATGAGGATCACCGCCTAACAAAGGATAACCGGTATTTGTTTTTGAACCGTCAACTACCCAGGCGTTACTGCCAACATGAGTTCCTTCGGTTTCAAGCAATTCGCGTTTTTTAATTTCCTGTTGAAGCATGGGTAACAATGAAGCCGTAAGTTTTGATGACTCTGCTTCATTCAAAGTAGTAGGCGCGCCTTTTGGGAATCGCAGTTGTAGCTGATCAAGTTGTTCAGCGGGAAGTTTAGCCTGTAAATATCCGTACATCACTTCGGTCCACCAGCTCATGTTCAATTCCCATGCCATCAAACGGGTTATTGCAATAGAGCGAGTCGGGTTCCATTTTATAGGTTGAATTCCTGTAAGAGCAAATTCAATAGGGAGCTTGTTGTTATTATTTTCGATGAAAGAATTAACACCATCAGCATAAGACTGCATCACGGATCGTTCAGAATCGTTCAATTCGTTCTTTTCAATCTGAACAGCAGTCTTCCAGATTCCCAATGTTCGTTGATATTTATCTAATTGAACAAGATCCTCACCAAAAAACTCAGCAAATCTGCCTTCTGCAGCAATTTGAGATAAAGTCATTTGCCATAAACGATCTTGGGCGTGCACATAACCCAACGCAAAATAAAGATCCTGTTCGTTGTTGGAATAGATATGAGGAACACCAAATTCATCCCAATGAATATCCACTTCGTTATTCAGATCTGAAAATTCAATAGTTGCTTCATAGTCAGGAAGAGGCTTATAGAAAGTCCAGTAGAAAGCCAGACCGGCAAACCCCAGAATGAGGATCAGGAAGAAAATAAGAAGCTTGACGAATGTATTCATTTATATGGATGATTTGAATGAGAGACAAAATTAGCGAATTCCCAGTTCCAAAGATACATTGTTTTAAATGATTGATGATTGATGATTGATGATTGATGATTGATGATTGATGATTGGATTCCAATTCGTTCGTACCATTCGGATTAAAATCCTGTCTTGTTAACATGGACGAGATATGGAATAGGCAAAGAAATGCGTCAGGTACACCAGCGAGGAATTCATTCCGCAGCGTTTTGAAAAGGTTCGGATGTTGCCGTTCGGATTAAAATCCTGTCTTGTTAACATGGACGAGATATGGAATAGGCAAAGAAATGCGTCAGGTACGCAAGCGAGGAATTTATTCCGCAGCGTATTGGAATAGGTTCGGATGTTGCCGTTCGGATTAAAATCCTCTCTTGCTAACATGGATGAAATGTGGAATCGGCAAAGAAATGTGCCAGGTACACCAGCGAGGAATTCATTCCGCAGCATTTTGGAAAGGGTTCGGATGTTGCCGTTCGAATTGAAATCCTGTCTTGTTAACATGGACGAAATGTGGAATCGGCAATGAAATGCGTCAGGTACACTAGCGAGGAATTTATTCCGCAGCGTTTTGAGAAGGTTCGGATGTTACCGTTCGGATTGAAATCCTCTCTTGTTAACATGGATGAAATGTGGAATCGGCAAAGAAATGTGCCAGGTACACCAGCGAGGAATTTATTCCGCAGCGTGGATGATCATAAACCCGGTCAAATTCCAAATCCCCGAATTCATTCCATAGTAATTTGAAGTGGTTAAAAAGCTTGAAAAGCGCTTACAAAACTTTGTACCTTAAGGAATAGCAAGTCAGAATCAATAAATCAAATTTAAAGAAACGAAAGAATATGGACATCAAGAAAGTAGCTGTAATTGGCGGTGGTACAATGGGGAATGGAATAGCTCATGTATTTGCAATGAATAGTATTCCGGTAAATCTGATTGAAACCAAACAGGAATATGCGGATAAAGCAATTGCAACTATCGATAAAAACCTTGAGCGTATGGTTAGCAAAGAGAAGATCAGCGCAGAACAAAAGGTAACCGCTTTAGACAGTGTTACAATTTCCTTAGATATTGAAGAAGGCGTTAAAGATGTTGATCTGATTGTGGAAGCCGTTCCGGAAAATTATGACATCAAGAAAAATGTGTGGAGTCAGGTAGAAGCCGGTGCACAAGACCACGCAATCTTTGCTAGTAATACTTCATCTATTTCTATAACTAAGCTCGCCGCTCTCACAAACCGACCCGATAAATTCATCGGAATGCATTTTTTCAATCCGGTTCCGGTTATGAAATTGGTTGAAATTGTTCGCGGATTAGAAACTTCTGATGAAACTTATGAGGTGGTAGAAGCTACATCTAAGTTACTTGCAAAAGTTCCGGTTCCTGTAAATGACTTCCCGGGGTTTGTAAGCAATCGTGTGTTGATGCCGATGATCAACGAAGCCATTTTTTGTGTGCATGAAGGCGTAGCTACTCCTGAGAATGTTGATGAGGTTATGAAATTAGGAATGGCTCACCCAATGGGACCCTTACGATTAGCCGATTTCATCGGATTAGATGTTTGCCTGGATATTCTGAATGTATTGTACGAAGGATTCAAAGATCCGAAATACCGTCCGGCGCCATTGTTGGTTAAAATGGTAGATGCCGGCAAACTCGGCAACAAAACCGGAGAAGGATTTTACAGCTATAAATAAACTCACAGATTCGATCTGTTTGTCATTTCGAACGAATGTGAGAAATCTAACAATATGCATACGGTTTATATAAATTTTCTTGATTCGATCTGCTAAGAAATAGTGATTTACTAAAATCAGTTCTTGTAAAAGGGAACTGTTTTTTTTATTTAGAAAATCCTAACAGTAAGTTTACATAACAAACTTGAAGTACTAAGAAGGTTTTGGTAACCTTAATAAACTTTTAACTATTCACAAAAAAGGGATATTTATGAAACGAATTTTACTAACGTTCGGGCTCTGTTTGCTTACAGCAGGGATGAGTTTTGGGCAATCTGCTGGTGACATCGCTTTTGTTGGTTTTAATGCAGATGGGGATGATGATTTTGCTATTGTAGCACTTGTCGATATTTCTGCAAATACAACAATTTATTTTACTGATAATGAACCTAATGCTGCTGGTGATGGCTTTTTAGATTTTAATGAAGGATCACTCACTTGGGATACAGGAGGTTCATTAATTTCTGCTGGTACAGTAATTACTTTTACCGATACAGATTCTGATGGAAATGCTAATTTCGGAGCTAGTGTTGGAACACTTACAACATCAAGTTTTGATGCTGGTATGAATTTATCAGGTTCAGGAGATGCACTTTATGCGGTTATAGGCTCTCCGGATGGTGACAATATCACCGCTTGGCTTGCAGGTGCTCAAAATGCATCTGGAAACGAAGGAGCAAACTTTTCTGCTACAGGTTTAACAGACGGAACTGATTTCGTAGACATTTCTGGAGGTAGTGGCACTCCAGATGGTGGTGAGTATGACCGTTCAACAACTTCTGGTTCAAAATCAGATTTGTTAGCTGAAATTAATGATAGCGCAAATTGGACTCTTGAAGCCTCAAATGGCGAAAATTTATTACCATTTACAACCACTTCCTTTACAGTATCATCATCCTCAATCCCCGACCTAACAATTTCAGGCACCGAAGGCTGGAGAATGTTGTCTACACCGACTTCAGATAATACGTATGATGATCTGTTAGGCGATATCTGGACACAAGGAATTGGAACAGGTGCGGATGTAACCAATGGAACAGCGAGTGTGCAATTGTACAACACAACTACCGATAATTTTGCTGCCGCTACTGATCTTGGTGCTACCATGACAACAGGGGTCGGCTTTATCACTTATGTGTACAGCGATGACGACTACACAAATTCAGGCGCTGATGCCGGATTTCCTAAAACGCTATCGCTTTCGGGAACAGAAAATTCCGGTTCGGTTTCTCCGACCTTGAACACCGAAGGCGACGCCTTTACCTTAGTGGGTAACCCGTACGCGTCTACCATTGACTGGGACTTGTTAACCCGCAGTGATGTAACAGGAACGGTGTATGTGTACGATAATACCGTTTCTAGTCCGGGCTACATTAGCTGGAACGGAAGCACCGGCGATCTTACCGATGGTTTAATTGCTACCTATCAGGGATTCTGGGTTCAAAATACGTCCGGTTCCCCAACGCCATCCTTAACGATTGAGGAAGCTGATCAAAGTTCAGGCGGTACATTCAGAAAAGAAGTTGCTCCTGCAACTATACAACTTACGGCTACAATGGGTGAGCTTTCAAAGAATGCTCATTTCTCTTTCACTAATACCGGCGAGTTAGGAAAAGACAATTACGATGGATTGTACTTAGAGCCACTGGATTTCAAAGACTATATGGCTGTAAGCATGGCTGTTGATGCTGAAAGAATGAGTATTAATAACTTGCCGGCAGATTTGCAAGCAGAAGTAACCGTTCCGTTGAGCGTAGAAGCATTTAAAACGACGGAAGAAGGATGGACGCCGAAAGCCGGAGAGATTACACTAAGCTGGCCGGAACTAAACAATCTTCCTGAGAATTGGGAGATCACCCTAACGGATTACCAGACAGGAATTACTACTAATATATTGACGCAGAACTCGTACACCTTTACAGCGGAAGAAGTAAAAGGAAAAGTGAAGCCTAAGACGATGTTTTCTGTGCTTTCTCCGGTATCGATGACCAAAGCGAAGTCTGCCGACGATGCGTCCAGATTTGGCATAACGATTGCCCCAAACACCAGCGTAAGCAACGAGCCGGATACCAAGCCAACAGCCTTTGCTTTGAATCAGAACTACCCAAATCCGTTTAACCCAAGCACAACGATTTCTTATTCGGTAGGACAAACCGGACCGGTAAACATTACCGTGTACAATGTGATGGGACAGAAAGTAGCGGAACTTGTGAATGCTACTAAAACAGCCGGCAACAATTATCAGGTAAGCTGGGATGCAACAGCGCAGGCTAGTGGAATATACTACTACCGCCTAACAGCTCCGGGGCAAGTACTAACGCGTCAAATGACATTAATTAAGTAATTAGCTATGAGCGTTTAGCCGTTAGCTTTTAGTGCCCGATGGGAAACTAAAAGCTAACAGCTGATAGCTGATAGCACTAAAGCTATATAACTATGAAAAATTTACTACTCGTTTTATTCACACTAACAATTATACTTATTCTTTCAGCAGTAGCGATGGCGCAACCGGGTTTACCGGGAGATCCTGCGCAAGCGCCTATTGATGGCGGACTTGGCCTGTTGGCTGCCGCCGGCGGGGCCTACGCCTGGAAGAAGCTCAAAGATCGTCGCAACGAAGACGAAGCTCTTTAAGACATCAAATCCCGTGTAACCCACGGGATTTTTTTTGGTCTATATTTTTTGTTAGGAAGGTCTCTAATTCGCAGCGTCACTATTTCACCTAGATCGATCGAGAATCCGGATTCGGTTTAGTCGTTCGGATTGAAATCCTCTCTTGTTAACATGGAAGAAATGCGGAATAGGCAACGAAATGAGTCAGTGTACACCAGCGAGGGATTCATTCCGCAACAATATGGAATAGGTTTGGTGTTACCGTTCGGATTGAAATCCTCTCTTGTTAATACGGATGAAATGTGGAATAGGCAGCGAAATGAGTCAGTGTACACTAGCGAGGAATTCATTCCGTAGCATTTTGGAAAGGTTCGGTATTACCGTTCGGATTGAAATCCTCTCTTGTTAACATGGAAGACATGTGGAATAGGCAACGAACGTGTCAATGTACACTAGCGAGGAATTTATTCCGCAGCGTATTGGAAAGGGTTCGGATGTTACCGTTCGGATTAAAATCCTTTTGGGCTAACATGGATGACATGTGGAATAGGCAACGAAATGAGTCAGTGTACACCAGCGAGGAATTTATTCCGTAGCGTTTTAAATTAGAATAATGAGACCGATTCATCCCATGTCAAAAAAGTTTATGAGTCAGTCCTGATATTTGAATGCCTTCTTTCTTGGTTATATATGTAGTTTCTGATTTTATCAATATCTCTTTCTCCAACAGAATAAACGGCATATCCTTTTTGCCAGGCAAATTGTGGATTCCAATTGTAGTTTTTATTCAAATAATGTGAAGAAGCTCCTTTTGCCCATTTTACAACTTCAGAAGCTGACTGTTTTGTTTTAAGCTTTACAAGAATGTGCAGGTGATCTTTGACGCCATTAATAATATCGATATGAAATTCTTTTTCAACTGCTTGCTGTTTAATCCAAGCACATACCTCAGTTCTGATGTTCCATGTTAAAAAAGGAGTTCTGTCTTTGGTGCTGAATATGATATGAACCCAAATGTAGCTTTTAGTAAAAGGCATAATTCAATTTTTTTGAGGTAAGACAATTTCAATGACGATTCCTTACAAAAATATTTTCATCATTGTGAATTCAGGTTTTATGTTGCCGTTTACAGTTCGGATTGAAATCCTCTCTTGTTAACATGGAAGAAATGCGGAATAGGCAACGAACGTGTCAATGTACACTAGCGAGGAATTTATTCCGCAGCGTATTGGAAAGGGTTCGGATGTTACCGTTCGGATTAAAATCCTTTTGGGCTAACATGGATGACATGTGGAATAGGCAACGAACGTGTCAATGTACACCAGCGAGGAATTTATTCCGCAGCGATATTGATAAGATTTCAGATTCGGAATAGCCAATCGTGATTCTCGATTCTATCTGTTACATTCCTAGATGATTTCAGTAAAAAATATCGAAAAGTCTTATTCGTCTAAAAAAGTGCTAAAAGGCATTGACCTGGATATATCCAAAGGAAAAACGGTTGCGTTGATCGGTCCCAGTGGTTGTGGAAAGTCAACATTATTGAGAATCATAATGGGTTTGATTGAAGCTGATACCGGAACGGTTTCAATAGCTGGAGAAATACTATCGGACAAAAACGTTCTTCAATTACGCCATAAAATGGGATATGTGATTCAGAAAGGAGGACTTTTTCCTCATCTTACAGCAAGAGAAAATACTACTATAACAGCAGAATATTTGGGATGGGAATCATCAAAAATAGAAAAAAGACTGTATGAATTAGCCGAACTCGTTCAAATAGATAAAAAACTCCTCGACAGAAAACCGGATGATATTTCCGGAGGGCAGGCACAAAGAATCAGTTTAATACGTGCGCTAATGTTGGACCCCGAGATCATTTTGCTGGACGAACCTCTTGGTTCTATCGATCCATTGGTTAGGCATGAGCTTCAAACAGATTTGAAGAAAATATTTCAACAACTTCAAAAAACCGTGCTTTTAGTAACTCATGATCTGGGAGAAGCGGCTTTTTTAGGGAGTGAGATCGTGTTGATGAAAGACGGAGAAATCATTCAACAAGGCGACATCCGTTCGATAATGAACAATCCGGCTAATGAATTTGTAGAGCAGTTTATTACTGCACAGAGAAGCCCCTTGGAGGAATATTGAACCATGAGGTATTTGTCTACAATCTTGTCATTTCGATTGATCTCAGTGATGGCTGAAAAATTGGAAAATCTAAAAATGAGGGTTAAGAAAGTAAGTTCTTCAGATTCCACACATTCGTTAGAAATGAAAAAAACAGTTTTAACTTTAGGTATTTGCTTTCTTGTTCTTTTTAGCTTAACAGCTCAACCAACGGTGAAAATCGGAAGTAAGCTATTTACAGAATCGGTGATTTTGGGTGAAATCACTTCTCAACTACTGGAAGTTAATGGCATAGAAACTGAGTACACAAAGCAACTTGGCGGCACAAGAATTTTATGGAATGCGCTTCTGGCTGAAGAGATCGATATTTATCCGGATTATACCGGAACTCTTATTCAGGAAATACTTCAGGGAAAAGAGATCAACAGTTTTGAGGAGTTGCAGTTTGAGTTGAGGAGTTTCGATATTGGCGCAACTCAGCCACTCGGCTTTAATAACACTTATGCTCTTGGCATGAACCGGAAACAGGCAGAAGAGCTGAATCTAAATAAAATATCTGATCTGAAGAAACATCAGGAACTTAAATATGGGTTCAGTAATGAATTCCTGGATCGCAATGATGGCTGGATAGGTCTTAGAGAGTTTTATAAAATAAATGCATCGAATGTAACAGGCTTGGATCATGATTTGGCTTATAGGGGATTGGAAGCAGGTAATATTGAAGTAATTGATTTGTATTCAACCGATGCAGAAATTGAGTACTACGATCTGAAAGTTCTGGAAGATGATTTGGAATTTTTCCCGGCTTATGAAGCGGTGATTTTATACAGATTAGATATGGAACGTTCTAATCCCGAAGCGATAAAGTTAATAAAGCAATTGGAAGGAATAGTTACTGAGCCAAAAATGGTAGCGATGAATGCAGCTGTTAAATTAAATGGAAGATCAGATGCAGAAGTTGCTTCGGATTTTCTTGAAGATAATATGTCGCTGGATTCCGAAATACAAATTGAAACGCTTTGGACCCGGTTATGGAGAAACACGCTTGGACATCTCTATTTGGTTGGTATTTCTCTTAGTCTGGCAATACTTATAGCAATTCCGCTGGGTATTATAGCCGCAAAAGTTCGTTCTATGGAAAGTACCGTGATCGGTTTTGTGGGAATACTCCAAACCATTCCATCACTGGCGTTGCTTGTTTTTATGATTCCGTTATTAGGTATTGGTTCGGTACCCGCGATGGCAGCTTTGTTTTTGTATAGTTTGTTACCGATAGTCAGAAATACACATTCCGGAATTAAGAACATTCCAGAACCGATGATGGAATCAGCTCATGCGCTAGGATTACCAAATAGTGTGATCTTAAATAAAATTGAATTACCTCTGGCAGTGCCGACCATTTTAGCAGGAATAAAAACATCCGCAGTCATTAATGTGGGAACGGCTACTTTAGGAGCTCTAATTGGAGCAGGAGGATACGGACAACCAATTTTGACAGGTATTCGGCTAGACAGTACTGCATTGATTCTGGAAGGAGCGATTCCTGCTGCTTTATTAGCTTTGCTTGTTCAAGGATTCTTCGATCTTATTGAAAAGTGGTTGGGTTATGAGAGAGTATGAAGTGAAATGTTAGTTGTAGAAGTTTATTGCCCCTTAAATCCATGTTCTTTTGATGGAACGCAGATAAGGCGGATTGAGCAGATGGTCGCTGATATAGAATGCAACTTAGGCTAGAAGGTTTTGTAGGTACGCTTGACTTTATCTAGATGTGAGAAGTCATCTCCACGCGTATGCAGGAGATATAAATGCAGTTCCGAGGCTTTGAGAATGATTTAGATCCTCGGCATTGGCCGGAGGATGATAAAAACTTTTATCATCATGCCACGAATGCCTGAATGGCACTATTTTGAGATTGAAAGCTAGAATTTCCTAAAATCTGCGAGATCAGTGTCATCTGTGTTCTATTGTTGGGACGCAGATAAGGCGGATTGAGCAGATGCTCGCTGAGTAAAAGTAAGAGAAGTTTGTTTTAAACCTCGTGCATATGTTAGCAAGGGCTTCATCCCTGCGGTAGAATGGATGGCGAAACCAAAAAAAACTAAATCTGCAAGATCAGTGTCATCAATGTTCTTTTGATGGAACGCAGATAAGGCGGATTGAGCAGATGGTCGCTGATATAGAATGCAACTTAGGCTAGAAGGTTTTGTAGGTACGCTTGAACTTTATCTAGATGTGAGAAGTCATCTCCACGCGTATGCAGGAGATATAAATGCAGTTCCGAGGCTTTGAGAATGATTTAGATCCTCGGCATTCGCCGGAGGATGACAAAAACTTTTATCATCATGCCAGGAATGCCCGGATGGCACTATTTTGAGATTGAAAGCTAGAATTTCCTAAAATCTGTAAGATCAGTGTCATCAATGTTCTATTGTTGGAAGTCAGATTAACCTACATCTTTGCGCTGGTTATCATAAAAAAAGCCTTCTCAAAAATGAGAAGGCTTTTATCAGCAATAATAAAATTAATCAGTGATCAATTCCCACCATCACGATTAGCTTTTCTTGGAGTAGGCCAAGTCATTTGCTCACCTGATCTTCGGCTTATTGGAAGAACGGCTCTGTCTCTTGGGAAAGTTTCAGGATCTTCGCTAGCCATATAAGTTAGCACCGCAGTTAGAATCGCGTTGTTACGAACATCATCAAAAACGATCTTGTCGTAAGTATCACGATTTGTATGCCATGTGTAGTTCCAATAACTCCAGCTTAGTGAACTCAAAGAAAATCCGGGAGCACCAGCCGCTACAAAAGAAGCGTAATCAGAACCTCCGCCACCGGGAGTACCAGGAAAAGTTGTCTCAATATGTCTTGAAACATCGTTAGGAACAGCCTCTAACCATCTGCCCATGAATTCATATGCATGTAAAAATCCTTGTCCCGAAATTCGAACTACGCGTCCGGTACCGTTATCTTGGTTAAACAATGCCTGTAATCCTTCCACAACTTCAGGGCGATCTTCAACAAAAGCGCGGGAACCGTTTAGACCTTGTTCTTCACTTCCCCAAAGTCCAACAATAATGGTTCTCTTTGGATTCGGATATACAGTTTTCAAAATACGAGCTGCTTCCATCATGGTGATAGATCCTGTACCGTTATCAGTTGCTCCGGTTCCGCCGTCCCATGAATCGAAATGTGCAGAAAGTACGATATATTCATCCGGCTTTTCTGTTCCCGGTATCGTAGCGATGGTGTTGAAAGTTTCAACTTTGCCAAGATCTTTAGACG
Organism: Balneola sp.; assembly: GCA_965216175.1. Lineage (GTDB taxonomy): Bacteria > Bacteroidota > Rhodothermia > Balneolales > Balneolaceae > Balneola. The sequence goes on along the minus strand of OZ244140.1, from coordinate 2,047,757 downwards.
TCGCTTTAACGTGAATTTTTGGTTTATCTCCGTATTCCGTTAAACGGTAAAGTAATCCGTAATCTTCCAGAGAAAGATCAACGGTTGGAATTTTTTGTGTACTGGAACTGAAAATCTTGTTTACTCCAAATCCGGATGACCAACGAGATTGAATAATACCGACAGCTCCTGCTTCTTCCAGTGCTGCGATAATTGTTCGGGAGTTGTAGCCGGTGTTGCTGATACGCTCTCTCCAAGCCTGAGCCTGAGCAGAACGTTCTTCCTTCATTTTTTCGAAGGATTCTTCCGTAGCGAATTCTTCCCAGTTGTAATCAGGACGTCCAGTAGGTTGATGCATTGAAACCAACACATACTTACCTTTTGCATTCGATAACCAATTTTCAAATTCTTCCTTATTAGCTACTTCCGGGATGATTACTGTTTCAGCTTCAACGCCGTTTTTCTTGGTTCCGGGACTCCAAGCCAAGATCATTCCTTCCATACTTACGGTTCGGGGATGTGTAAGATCAACATGAGTAACTCCACGTTCCCATCCTCGCCATTCGCCAAACTGCTCTTTTTCAGCTTCAATTCCCCATTCTTTGAATGTCTCAACGGCCCAATTGTGAGCATTTAATTGCTGTGGAGTACCAACTAAACGTGGTCCGATTACATCCAACAGCTCATGAGCAAGTTTCTCAAGATGAGAATTTTCATTGGCTTCTTTTACGATCATATCCACCACTTCTTCGGTGGTTTGTGCAGCTGCCAAAGTACTTGTAAGTACAAAAACAGCCATAAATAGTTTAAGTGTTTTCTTCACTTTCACCCTCATTAGATTAATAAATTAGTTGGCGAGAATATATTCAAGAAAAGTGTAAGGGGAGAAGAATGAAACATATTTTAACGGATAGATTTGGTGCTAATCAAAAACCTTCTTTTCATAATCTTTCCACCATTGCTCTATATCAACTTTTGGGTTTCTGCAAAGATAAACCGGGATTCCATTTTCTTCGCCGATAGCATATTTGTGATAGATCCTTGTTACTAACTCAGTCTCTTCAAATACTGAATTCACTGAGCCAGTTTCATTACCGATACTGATCCAAAGATTGGCTTCTTTATTCTGATAGCCCCATAGCCAAAAACTTCCGTGCCTGCTTATAGGATCAGGTAATCCATATTTATCTCCCAGAATTTTAATAGCACCCGCTTCGCCATAATTTTCAGCCCAAATTACACATTTAGTGGTTTCATCCAGACAATATTCCTGATATAAACTATCTACCAATGCAACTTGCTCTTCCCAACCAAACATATCCGCATAATCCCCGGTGAGTTCAACTCTGCCATCAACTAAAGGTTTACCAGTATATTCAACATACGATTCAATGGGAAGGATTGGTGTTAGTTGTGGGATATATGGGATGACAGGAATTATTAAAACAGCTACAACGGCGTAATTCCATTTTGGTTTTGAAGATAAAAGTTGTTCAATTTTTACAGCCCCCGCAGCAAATACAATCGGATAAGCGGCAAAGAAATAATATGCCTTAGATTGCAGTATCCACATGGTAAAGAAGATCACAAGAAATGAAATCCCGACGCTTTTGTATTTCTTCAATTCAGTATCAAAGAACATGGCATATAAACCAATCAGGCTAACTGCTAAAGTGAAAATGTAATCAAGCTGGGAGAAACCAAAGTCAAATGGATTAATGGCATCCAGTTGTTTTGTTTTTAAGACTTCAAGGTGTAGCAGAAAGGGGATATCATATGATAACTGCCAAAGAATGTTAGGAAGAAAGATCAGAAGTGCTAAAAGTACGGACAGATACAGCCACTTAGATTTATATAATTCAGCTTTTTTATAAAAAATGAGTCCGACAGCAATTCCAAATCCCCAAACCAACATGGTGTACTTGTTCATTAATCCTAAACCGCCAGTAGCACCCATCAATAGCAGAAACTTATAATTTTCCGTTTTGATGTATTTGACCAGAAAGAAGAATCCTAAAGTCCAGAATAGCTGATCAAAAGCGACCGGTTGAAAAAGCATGTGATTACGGTAAAAAGGAAGAAATGCCAACACTGAAACTCCGGCTAAGAGAATTGCTTTTGATTTTCCTCCCATTTCTTTTGCCATCACACAACACAAATATAGAATAGCAATTCCGGCAAGAGTTGGGAAAAGACGTACTCCAGAGAGGGAATAATTGAAAAGCAGATAAGAAATTTTACCAATTAATGCGATGAAAGGAGGGAATTCGAAATATCCCCAATCAAGATGTTCACTAACTGATAAATGAAGCAACTCATCTCTGTGAAATCCATAATTTCTGTTGCCAAATGCGTGGATGATAAATTTGATCAAGGCTAATACGCCTATTATCGGGAGATACTTCCGCATAAATTTTAGATAGTTAGTCAGATTTTAAAATCATGGCAAGGCTACGATAAATTATTGAATTAGTTATTAATATTTTGTGCCGCGGGAATACTAAATCACAGAATAGGCTTTGAGCTTTAGTAGTAGTCATAAAAAAAACCTCCAACTCTGGTGAGCGGAGGTTCTGAATTTTTAAAACGAAATTAATTACTTGCTTGAAGTCATCCTCCGGCGAAGGCAGAGGATCTGGATTTAAATAAAGAATGAGATCTCAGGCATACGCCGCGAGATGACTTATTCAATGTTCAGTTAATCAAGCAGTCTCTAACATTTTTTTGAGCGTAACACCAATTTCTGCTGGACTGTCAACAACAGTAATTCCAGCTTCTCTGAGCGCTTTCTTCTTTTCCTGAGCAGTTCCTTTACCACCTGAAATAATTGCACCTGCATGTCCCATGCGTCGGCCCGGAGGCGCTGTTGATCCGGCGATAAATGCCACAACAGGCTTATCAACATATTTAGCGATGTACTCAGCCGCTTCTTCTTCAGCTGAACCACCAATCTCACCGATCAAAACAATAGCGTCTGTATCAGGATCTGCCTGTAACATTTTAACAGCGTCAAGGTGAGTAGTTCCAATTACCGGATCTCCACCAATTCCAATCGCTGTACTTTGGCCTAATCCTTCTTTAGTAAGCTGATCAACCGCTTCGTAAGTCAACGTTCCTGATCTTGATATCAAACCAACAGTTCCTTTTAAGAAGATGCTTCCGGGCATAATACCCACTTTAGCTTCTCCCGGTGTAATTACTCCCGGACAATTTGGTCCAACCAACACTGCATCATGGCTGTTTACTACTTGTTTAGCAACAATCATATCTTTTACAGGAATACCTTCTGTAATACAGATGATTACTTTAATTCCGGCAAAAGCGGCCTCTGTAATTGCATCGCCAGCAAATGCAGGAGGAACAAAAATAATAGATGTATTTGCCTGAACTTCTTCCACAGCTTCAGCAACGGTATTAAAAACCGGACGATCTAAGTGGGTTTGTCCACCTTTTCCCGGAGTTACTCCGCCTACAACATTAGTTCCGTACTCGATCATTTGACCTGCATGAAAACTTCCTTCACTTCCGGTAAACCCTTGTACAATCAGTCGGGTATCATTTCCTACTAATACGCTCATTTTTGTTCTTTAACGTTCAAATTTTTGTGCGGTGGAATATACCACCATTGTATAAGAACATCCAACATTGAACAGAGAAACAAAGAATATCGAATAATGAATAATGAATACCGAATACCGAAGTTGGTTTAATATCCAACACTCAACGAGAAACATCCAATTTTCAATTATTCCCGATTGATAAAGGTTTACGGATTAAATACGATCAAGGACATAAGCTAGCATGGGCTTCAGCCCGGCGAAGGCAGGGAATATTGAACAGAGGAACATTGAACCGAAGAACATCCAACAAATGAAGAATTAGTTTGAGTAAACGAAATATCAAAACAGATTTCACTTATTCACTTATTCACTTATTCACTTATTCACTTATTCACTTATTCACTTTATTACTTATCACTATCATTCAAAATCCGTATCATTCATACATGATAACCGACGACAAAAAAGAGGAGGTTCGCGACGCTGCCGATATTGTGGAGGTTGTGGGCGACTATGTAAAGCTGAAGCGCTCAGGGAGCGGTTTTACAGGCTTGTGTCCTTATCATGATGAAAAGACCCCATCTTTTAACGTAACGCCAAAACTGGGCATATTTAAGTGTTTTGGGTGTGGTGAATCGGGCGATGTCTTTAAATTTGTTATGGATCAGGATGGAATTGGTTTTACTGAATCTGTTCGTCAGCTTGCAGACCGCTATGGAGTTTTCATCCCGGAAGAAGAGAGTTCGGAACCTTCGGAAAGCCTTCAGCAAAAAGAGGGAATTTATCATGCTCTTAAATTTGCAGGAATTTATTTCTATAGGAATCTCATTGAAAATCCAGATGCTGAAAAAGCGTTAAATTATTTAGAAAAGCGGGGATATAATCGAGAAATTTTCAAGAAATATGGATTAGGTTATGCCCCAACAGGTGGCAGTGATTTATACAAAGCAGCTCAAAATGTTGGCATAGACGAACAGTATTTGGTAGAAGGAGATCTGATAAAACCGAGCCAAAGGGGAGAAGGATATTACGACACATTCCGAGGTAGACTGATGTTTCCAATTTTTGGAACTACCGGAAAAGTGATCGCTTTTGCAGGTCGTGTTCTTGGAAATGAAAAAACGGCTAAGTATATCAATTCTGCACAGACTAAAGTTTATAACAAAAGCGAAGTTGTATATGGAGTTAATTTCGCTAAGAACGAGATCAGAAAGAATAAAGAAGTGATTTTGGTTGAAGGTTATACTGATGTGATCACTTTGAACGAACATGGTATTAAAAATGTGGTGGCCAGTTCGGGAACCGCACTGACTTCGGGACAAATGAAAATATTAAATCGTTACGGCGAGAAAATAATCATGATCTACGATGCTGATAATGCAGGTCAGGCAGCTATGAAGCGTGGAATTGATATTGCATTAGCTCAGGGAATGGAAGTTCAATTATTGGAATTACCGGATGGGGAAGATCCAGATTCTTTTGTGAAACAGTTTGGTAAAGAGTCATTTGATGAGCTTAAGAATAAAGAAGCATTGGATTTTGTGGACTTTCTTCTGCTGAAAGCGGATGAAGAAGGCAGACTCAAAAATCCCGTTCAGTTGGGAAAAGTTATTTCGGAGATCCTTCACGCAATAGCCAATATTAAGGAATCCATACAGCGACAGATTTATGTTCAGCATTTACATCAACGAACCCATCAATACAGAAAAGGAAGTGACCGGGAGCTTTTTGTTGAGTTAGAGCGTGTAATGGCACAGAAACAACAGGAAAATTTCAGAGATCAAAGAAGAGAAGAATTTAGGGAAAGAAGAGAAGAAACGACGGAAGACGAAAGACTAAAGAATGATGCCGAAGGTCGTTCGTCTGTTGTCGATAGTCGCTCGTCTTTAAAAAAACCTCAATTCGAAAAAGAACTCATCAGATTGATGATTACTTATGGCAGAGATATGGTGGAGTATATTTGTTCTTTCACCAATGATAAGCTCTTCGAAGACGAGGAATTGAAAACATTTTATTTGGATATTTTAGCCCGATATAAAGAAGAAAAGGAGATTACCATTCAGGTCTACTCCGGAAAGCAGGAACCTTTTCCGAAATTAGTGGGAGATGTATTGTTGGAACAATATGCTCCAAGTGATCGCCATCAGGAAAAGGTTGGATTGAAATACGTGAAAGACAAAAATCCCTACCGAACGGCCAAGAGTACAATCAAAACGCTTGAGCTAGCATTTTTAAAACGTAAGCTGACCGAACTTTCAGAACGATTTGGAAGATCAGAATCACAGGAAGAGAAGAAGAAGATTATGACTTCTCAGACAAAGATTCAGGAAAAAGTAAACAAACTCTCGAGCACCTATTCCGATGATTACTATCCTGACCCACCCAATGAATCGGAAAATGTAGTAAATGAGAAGAAGTTCGAGTATAAGATGAAGGGTGAGAAGGAATAGTTATTAGCTCAAAACTAAATAAGAGGTCATCATTGTAGATGTTAGATAATTCGCGTCAATAATTCTTGTCGGGAGCTTTTGGTACTGGCGCCTATAGTGATGAAAATCAGTAATGGTACAAAAGTATACAAAGCCAGGGAACTGAATCTTATATAGTGGTTTCACTTCGCACAAGGGCACCTACTTTTGTCTTGATATCCCGCTCTTCAGCGGGACAAAAGATCAAGCCTGCGCGGAGCCGCTTCGGCAAAGGCAGGTCGAAGTATTTAAGACGGGTTCACTGATCCTGCGCTGAATAATCCTAAAGATCTTCGTTTATTCCTGCTATTTGGGAAATCCTCGCCTAAAGGAATTATTCCTTCTTCAAAGACGCTTCGTTTCCTTCTCTCTGCTCCGCTTTTAATAACAAGGTCAATTAACATACTTTAAAACCAATAGTGAATTTAGCTTGAATTGAATTATATACCCGCTTTAAATTGTTGTACTACAAAACTATAAATCAATACCACACTATGAAAACCATTAATCCGGCAACCGGGAAACTCATCAAAGAATATTCTGAAATGAGTTCGCTTGAAGTTACCAGAATAATTGAGAATGCAAACAAAGCCCAAGGTCTGTGGAAACAGAAAAGTTTTGGACAACGATCAGTTAATCTACATAAAATAGCTGAATTGCTGAATGAGCGAAAAGAAGAGCTTGGCAACTTAATGACAGAAGAAATGGGGAAACCGACTTCAGAAGCAGTTGGGGAGATAGAAAAGTGTGCCTGGGTTTGTGAATACTATGCGGAGAAAGCAGAAAATTTTCTAGCCAACGATAGTGTAGAAACAGAAGCATCTAAAAGTTATGTGACTTTCAATCCGTTAGGAACTGTTCTTTCCATTATGCCTTGGAATTTTCCTTTCTGGCAATTATTTAGATTTGCTGCCCCGGCTTTAATGGCTGGTAACGCGGTAATTTTGAGCCACTCTGAAAATGTAACAGGAAGCGCTCTTGAAATTGAAAAACTGATCCGCGATGCAGGAATATCAAAAGATCTTTTTCGAACAATTTTGGTAGAAAGTGAGAATATGAAACCAATTATTCAGCATAAAGGTATTGCCGCAGTTACGTTGACGGGAAGTACTCGTGCTGGAAAGATCGTAGCTTCGCAAGCCGGTGAGGCTTTAAAGAAAACAGTGCTTGAACTAGGTGGCAGCGACCCTTCTATCATTTTAGCAGATGCAGACATTAAAGCCTCTGCTGAAAGCTGCGTTACTTCCAGGTTATTGAACAGTGGACAAAGTTGTATTGCCGCTAAACGATTTGTGATTGTTGAAGAGGTATATGATGAGTTTGTATCTGAATTCAAAAAATTGATAGAATCAAAGAAACTTGGAGATCCTTTCGTAGACGGAACAGATGTTGGTCCCATGGCAAGAAAAGACTTAAGAGACGGGCTTCATGAACAAGTACAGAAAAGTATAAAGAAAGGAGCAAAGGCAACCATTGGTGGAGAAAAACCGGGAGCAGCCGGAGCTTTTTATCCTGTTACTATGCTTGAGAATGTTCAAAAAGGAATGCCGGCTTATGATGAGGAATTATTTGGGCCAGTTGCTTCCATGATCAAAGTTAAAGATGAGCAGGAAGCTATTAAAGTGGCTAATGATTCTATCTACGGATTGGGAGCATCTATTTATTCAGCAGATGTAGAGAAAGCAGAAAAAATTGCTGCTGAACAATTGGAAGCCGGATGCTGTTTTGTAAACGAGTTTGTTAAGTCAGATCCTAGATTACCGTTTGGTGGAATCAAAAACTCGGGTTACGGTCGAGAACTAGGACTCTACGGAATTCGTGAATTTGTGAATATAAAAACGGTGTATGTGAAGTGAAATAAAATTAGAAATAAATATATAAGTGAATCAGAAATAGTTATCCGAGTATTCCTGATTCACCTATTCTTAATTTCAACCACCTTCTTTCAAATTGCCAACTCCCGCAGAAGCTTCGCCTTTTGATAAAGCATTTAATTTATCAACTGCATCCCAAAGCGTCATGGCTTCTTTGAGTGTTTCATCGAATACATCATTCACAATAGGATAGAAGGATTTCATTCCCCAAACCTGACGAGCAAGTTCAGCTTTTAACCTTCCGGTACTCATCCAAACCACTTCTTCGAAATGACCTATAGGAACAAATAGAGAATCTGCTTTAAATTTAGGAGTGTTAACAGTATCCGTAATTACCATTCCTTTTTTGAGTAAGGAAGCTTTAAACTCATTAATGCTATTATCCTCCCACTGGAAGTCAGTACGAAATTTTTCAAAATCATTTTCCCATTTTGCTCTGAACTCATCTCCATTTTGATCTAAATATTCACGTACATAATCAAAAGAAGCTCTTTTTCTAATCGCAAAATTGATTACATAACCCGAGCGGGAAGTGTCATCAGGAATGATGTAATCGGGTACAATTCCACCACCGCCATAAACTGTTCTTCCGGCATCAGTTTTAAACTTTAATGAGTCAGGAATTTCATCAGAAAACTCAATGGCATCACTCATAGCGTCATTACGTCTGTAAATTTCATAAGCATATTCTTCGCCACCACCTTCAACAAAAGGTTTCTGGATCAAACGTCCGGATGGAGTGTAATATCTGGAAATAGTAACACGAACATTGCTGTTATCAATAAGCTCATATTGTTGCTGAACCAATCCTTTACCAAACGTTCTCTTACCTACGATCAATCCACGATCATGATCCTGAAGAGCACCGGAAACAATTTCACTTGCTGATGCAGCCCCTTCATCAACTAATAGAATAACAGGCTTGTCTTTGAATTCACCATTTTTTCTGGAAAAGTAATCTCCATCAAAACGACTGTGCTTGCTTTTAGTTGAAACCAAAGATGTACCACGAGGGAAAAATTCTTCTGCAATGGCAATAGCTTGCCCCAAATATCCACCAGGGTTTCCGCGAAGGTCTAACACCAATCGATCCATTCCTTGTGCTTTAAGCTCTTTAGAAGCTTCCATAAACTCCTGATGGGTAGTAGCAGCAAATCGATTTATTTTGATATATCCTGTTCTTTCATCCAACATATAAGAAGTATCAACGGTGTACAAAGGAATGTCGTCACGTTCGATTGTAAAATAAAGATGAGAGGAAACGCCGGGTCTTACAATAGTTACTTTTACTTTAGATCCCTTTTCTCCACGAAGGCTGTTAAGCACTTGCTCATTGGTAAATCCTACGGCATTGCTGTCTTCAATAGCTACAATTCTGTCACCCGAACGAATGCCAAGTTGGTCGCTTGGCCCACCGGAGATAGCGGTTACAACTGTAATTGAATCCTGAATGATATTGAACTGAACTCCGATTCCCTGAAACTTACCTGCAAATTCTTCCTGAACTCTTTCGCTGTCATCCGGTTCTATATATACAGAATGTGGATCAAGTGTAGAAAACAATCCACGAATAGCATATTCGGTAAGCTTGGTCATATTTTCGTCAGTAGTATTATTGGCTACATACAGATATGCTTTTTCAAAACTGGTAAATGCATCAGTTATAGACTTGATGTTAACACCGGGGAAAGTGGTATCTACCGGAGTGTCTGCAATTTTGAGTGTTGAATCTTTAACATGAGTTACAAATTCTTTGATACTCACTTTATACATCTCATCAAGATCTGCATCACTAAAATAATTTGCGACTATACTACGAGTTGCCTGCGCATATTTTATGATATTAGTTTCATCATCATTGATAGAAGTTTTTAGTACAGCATCGACACCGGTAAATTTAACCAGCGTTAAAATGAGTACAATAGCTACCTGTGGGGCAATAAATTTTTTAAAAGACATATTCAGTTCAATTGTTTATTACACTAACTAAATAGTGTATCGAAATGTTTCATACAAATGGATTGTAATAAATAAACCGATTTAATGCCCATTAAAGTATGTAATGTGACAAATCTTTGTCTTTTACTAAATCCGCTAGCTGCTTACTAACATAAGTCGGGTCGATGGTAATCTCACCGGAATTAATATCATCAGGAACAGCAAATAACAGCTCGTCAAATAAGGATGACATGATCGTATGTAAACGCCTTGCACCAATATTCTCGACTTGTGAATTTACAACTGCAGCAATTCTGGCGAGTTCACGAATAGCATCGTCAGTAAAGTTGATGGTAACTCCTTCTGTTTCTAACATAGCTTCGTATTGCTTTGTTAACGCATTTTTTGGCTCTGATAGAATCTTCACAAAGTCATCTTCTGTAAGTGAGGTAAGCTCTACTCTAATTGGAAAGCGTCCCTGTAATTCAGGAATCATATCAGAAGGTTTGGAAACATGAAACGCTCCCGAGCCAACAAACAGAATATGATCTGTTTTTACGATTCCGTGTTTTGTACTAACCGTGCTTCCTTCTACAATCGGCAGAAGATCGCGTTGAACTCCCTGTCGGCTTACATCAGGACCACTTTTTCCGGCACCTGACGACGGCTCTGCAATTTTATCGATCTCATCGATAAATACAATTCCTTGTTTTTGAACTCTCTCAAGTGCTTCTTGCACTGCTGATTCATGATCAATCAATTTTTCAGCTTCTTCCTCTAGTAGCACTTCGCGGGCTTCAGATATAGGGAGTTTTCGTTTGGCTTTTTTGCCCTTGCTGCCCATGTTACCAAGCATATCCTGAAGATTCATTCCCATTTCTTCCATGCCACCGGGACCGAAAACCTGCATCATCGGAGTTTTGCTATTTTTAACTTCTATCTCGATTTCACGATCCTCAAGCTCTCCGTTTTTTAACTTCTCACGGAAACGTTCACGAGTACGTTCATTTAGTTCGTTGTCGCTGGCTTTAGCCGGATCAAAATTAGAATCGTTATTTCCGGAAGAGTTAAATCCTGCTCCTTGTTTTTTAACAGGAGGGATTAGAATATCGAGAATACGATTTTCTACAGCATCAGCAGCTTTTTCTTTAACTCGTTCCTGCATTTCCATTTTCACCATGTTCACGGCAATATCAGTAAGATCGCGGATCATAGATTCCACATCGCGACCAACATATCCTACTTCAGTAAATTTTGAAGCTTCTACTTTTATGAAAGGCGCCATTGCCAACTTTGCCAATCTTCGGGCAATCTCAGTTTTACCAACTCCTGTTGGTCCTATCAGTAAAATATTGTTGGGAACGATCTCTTCGCGAATTTCTTCTCTGGAATTAAGCCTTCTCCAACGATTTCTTAAAGCGATGGAAACCGATCTTTTTGCTGCTTTTTGCCCAACAATATATTTGTCGAGTTCTTTTACAATTTGTTGTGGGGTTAAATTCTTGTCTTCTAACATATCTTAGTCCTCAATTTCTATGATCGACAGATTGTGATTGGTATAAATGTCGATGTCTGCTGCTATATTCAGTGATTCTTCAACGATCTGTTTTGCAGATAAATTCTTTGCGTGTTTGCTCATAGCACGAGCTGCTGAAAGCGCATAAGAGCCACCGCTACCAATAGTGGCGATATTATCATCCGGCTCAATTACATCTCCCTGACCGGAAATAACCAATGCATTCTCGTTATTCATTACAATTAATAAAGCCTCAAGCTTTTGAAGGAATTTATCTTTACGCCAGTCTTTTGCAAGTTCAACAGCTGCTCTTTGCATATTGCCGTTGTATTCGTTCAATTTTTCTTCATAGCGCTCAAAAAGTGTAAAAGCATCAGCTGTTGATCCTGCAAAACCTGCCAATACTTTTCCGCCATATAATTTGCGAACTTTTTTTACGGTGGATTTCATGACGGTTTTATCCATTGTTGCTTGTCCGTCACTTCCTAAGGCCGCTTTTCCGTTTTGTATTACGCCTACAACGGTCGTAGCATGTAGTTTAAATGCACTCATATATCTTAATTAAATTCTGTTTTACACTGGGATTGGCAAAAACCAAGCCATCAAAATCTTCGTTTTAATTTTGATGGGCTTTGTTCGCACTTCCATTCGAATTGGCAGACCTACCTGACGTTCTGTTTCCGCTGTTACGATGGTTGTTCTTTTTTGTGATCTCCAGATCGTCTTTTCCACGGTCCAGTTCTTCAATGATCTCAACCTGATCTAAAGCTTCATCAATGGAAGCTCCGCGCATTACTACGTCAGTAATATCTACATCAGAACCCGAAAGTGTAACTTTGAATCTGCTTAACGGAATGTTTTCATCAGCAACCAAGGTAATTTTGATATGAAGTTTTGACATCCATTTCCAGCGCTTACTGAACATCCCTTTGTCGATGAGCGTCTTCATATAAGGGTTTACATACAGATCAACAGCACGATAGCCTGAGTTGTGCTTAAAGCGACTTAACCAACTTTCAATATCGGTTAATACGGTATCGTCACTTATAACATCACCGGTTCCGCCACACATCGGGCATACTTTTGATACAGAATTGATAACACTTGGACGAATTCTTTGGCGGGTGATTTGTACCAAACCGAAATCACTCATCCCGATCATATTGGTTTTTGCAGGGTCTTTCTTAAATTCCTTTTTTAATTCATCATAGATCTTCTTCCGATTTTTGTCATCTCTCAAATCAATAAAGTCGACCACAATAATTCCGCCAATATCTCTGAGACGAAGCTGTTTAGCGATCTCGCGTGCGGCGTCTAAGTTTGTTTTAAGTGAATTATCTTCCTGACGGGCTTTTGCTGCATACGGACCTGAGTTTACATCCACAACATACATCGCTTCAGTTTGCTCGAAGATCAGATAGCCACCTGATTTCATTCTAACTCTGGGATTGAAAATAGAATTTATATCTTCTGCTATTCCCATTTGATCGAATATATGCTTCTTTCCTTTATACTGGTGCACATTTTGCGCCATTTCAGGAGCAACCTGGCCAACATAGGATTTTAGCTGTCGATACATTTTAGGATCGTCAACAAGCACACGGTCGTAGTTTTTTGCAAACAGATCACGAATCAAGCTTTCTGTCATATCCAGATCTCTGTGCAATAGGGAAGGAGGCTTCGCATTTTCCAGTTTATCCAGAATTTTTTCCCATTTTCTAAGTACATCACGCAGATCGTCTTCGATAGCTTTTTCATCCTGACCTTGAGCTACAGTTCGAACAATAACTCCAAAACCATCTGGAACCATATCGCCTAATATATTCTTTAATCGACGACGTTCTTTGTAATTAGAAATTTTCTTAGAAACTGCAATATAGTCACCCATCGGTATCAACACGAGGAAACGACCTGCTATGGTGATATCCGTTGAAATTCTCGGACCTTTTGATCCAATTGGCTCTTTAACGATCTGTACTAAAAGTTTTTGACCGTTTCTAAGGATCTTGCCTGCCAATGCTTGCTTTTGATGATTGGCAAGTTTCTCTTTGTTCTTGATGTCAGACTTCGCGTGGCTTGGAATAGCGTTTTTGCCATTCAGCATGGAAACGTATTCATCTAAATGATCTCCAGCGTCAGAAAAGTGTAAAAAAGCATCCTTAGGAGTTCCCATGTCAATAAAAGCAGCTTTTATACCGCTCATGACTTTATGAACTTTGGCTACATGAATATTACCAACAGTACGCTGATTCTCTTCTGATTGGATGAATAATTGAGCGAGCTCTCCGTCTTCGAGCAACGCAATCCGAGCTTGATCCTCGGTGGAATGAATGATGATTTGATTCTTCATTGAATTTCTTTTTTGAGCGGCCGGTATCTGCAATACATGCTATCCAGTGTCGAATTCGGAGTATTAACTCGGGATCGTAAAATGTGCTTAAATAGGATGTTACCTGATTTGAGGGTGCAGCAACATCGGCCAGATTATCTTGAAAATTTGTTTTGTTGGGTGCCGACTTTGTTGAAAGTTCGGCAAATAATTTCTGCTTTATGAGTAAGAAAGTTAACATGCAGAAAAAAGTACATCGGTAGAAATAACACTAAAAAAGGTCTTTTTCTCTTTTTGAATGCTCTTTATTTGATATGTATTAAGTGCGTAGTGCAAAAAATAGGTTCTGTAAAATCGTTTTTATTTAACCGACTGTATTAAATACAAATATACGGTTGATTGAACTACTTTGAAACGATTAAATGATGTAATTTTTTTGGAGAGGTGAGACACTTGCTAGATCTTCCTTCAGTGTTCTCAACTAGTGATCGAAACCTGTGGTAGCCCAACTTATATAGCTGTAGATAATATATCCAATGAACGAACAAACGCTGAAATAGAGCGCTACCGTCCAAACTCGAACTCGTTTCTTATCGATCAAGGTCATTACACTAATCAGAAGACTTAATAATAAGACAGGAATCATTCCTAATGAATTTAGTACATATTCAGAAACGCTTGTTATGTAGCGAATGCTTTACATTACGATTTCTCAAAATGTATTTCAGATTTATGATCTCGAAGAATTCTTAACAAAATATATTGAGTAAGTTCATTCGGAGAATCAACCACTTTGGGTGGAAAATCCGTACAGATTTTATTTCTCAGCCAAGAAGGAAACTGTGTAGTTTCACCATCCCATTCTTCCGTAAGCCAACGAGCAGCAAGTTTTTCACTCGACTTCATGAAATGCTGATAGTTTGAAAGAATATATTTTGTCTCTGGCTTCATTTATTAAAAGCTACAAACGACTCTGCGTTTAAGGTACTGTGTTAAAATTAATAAATTACCGAACCCTAACCGAGTCCGCTTGAAACGCTTGTTAGTTGTTTAATTTTGTTGCTTAGCTTGATAAACTAAGTCAGTTAAGTCAAATACATCCTGGCTATAATCATCTACAGTACGGTTAGATAACTCATAATTAATGCCATTAATAGTTTCAAAGTAATTTGTCTTAGAAAACTTGGTTCTTAGTATTAATAAATCCTTTTTCCAGATAAATTTATAAAGTATGTGACTTTCAGAACCGGACACGCCATAGTAGGACTCAGCTAAAAGGGGATAAAAGGTTTTATTTTTATCTAGTGCAACAAAATGATAAGTACCTCTCATTTTTCCGCCGTCTCCGAATTCATCCTTTATTACGAAGACCAGATCATCAGATAAGTTTGTAGTATAATTTTGTTCAAGTTGTGCAAAACCAAGTTTTATACTATTTGTAATTATAAAGCGATCAAAACTAAGGCTATCACCTTGTGTGTTCCATAGGCTCAACATACTTCTTCCGGATTCATACCCACCATTGTGAAATGCTACGATCATTATATCTAATTCTTCGACATTTAAATATTGAACCATTTTTTTATTAGGCCAAAATGCGAACGAATATTCATCATTAAAAAAAGGATTGATACCTTCTGGAGTATCCAACTCAGAAAATTCTACATTGACTCCGTAGTCGATTAGTTTAATTGATGCATCTTCATTGAACTGGATTAATCCTACAAAATTTTCTAATTCGCTTTTATGAATTACTTGAGCATCTATTGGGATTGTAATAAAGACAAGAGAAAAGATAGTAATAGTAAAAAGTCGAAGTTTCATATTCGTCTCTATTTAAACAACTAACGACTCTGCGTTTAATGAGCGCAGAGTTTTTGTTTTCTTTGAAGTAACTGATTTATTTTATTGCACACAAGTTATTGATCGCGATCCGTCTGCGTCTCAGTGAAACGCCTTGCTATGTGAAAAATGAAGCATGCTGAATGATCGTTAGACGAAGGAAAATTTTACTTTTCTAAAATTTTGGGACCAAAACCTCGCCACCGGAGGCGAGAGCCTTTACTAAAGGAGTTAACTCATTACCATTAGGAAGAGCTACATATAAATGCGTAAATGTTTCCTGTTGATATTTACCTCTCATGTACAAAGCCTTTCCATCAGAAGTATGATATACATTAGAATAAAAGATGAAATTCGATTTAAAGTTCTTAACTGTCTGGTTATTAACATCTATTAAAACTCGATATGTATTTTCTTCTTGGGTAAATCCATAGTTATGTATATTGAGATAATCACCACTTGGATACACTGATATAGTATTATCATTTACAGGCAAGGGGCCGGGTACTATTGGGAAGCCACCTAGATTTTGGGGTTCATACATATTTCCCTTAATCAATCTTTTTATAACTGATCCATTTATAGAAATTGAAGAGAGGTAATAGTATTCATTATAAACTTCTACAAAAAACAATCTATTTTCCTTTGTAGACCATTTGAGATTACTGGATAGCGCTAAACCATCTGTAACTGTGGTTACTTCTCTTGTAGAAAGATCTAAAACATTACCAATCGCTGTAGTATCTAGCTCAAAAGACTCATATTTCATATAGCTAACATAATTTCCATCAAATGACCATTCTGGATTTAAAATGGATGATGTTTCAATAATTACCTCTGCTTGCATTGTTTCTACTGAAAGAATATGCATTTTATAATTTTCCTGACCTCTTGCCTGATTAGTTATCAGTAACTTGTTCTCTGTTGGAGACCATTTCATACTAAAAGTGTGGTAATTTATATCCCCAATGTTGGTTTCTAATTCTCTCCGTTCTTTCAAATCGTAAATCCAGATCTTTTGGAATCGTGAATGCGAGCTATTAGGAGTATTATCTTTTAAAAATGCAATATACCTGCCATTTTGTGATGCTGTTATTTCGTAATAACCAAATGCTGAGTCTACCAAGACCTCTCTCTCGTCATAATCAGGAATAATATTGTAACGATAAATATAGGCACTGTCCGGGCCCTTCTGACCAGAGTCCATTACAACCAAATCCCAACTCTCAATTTCTTCTGAAATTTGATAATCAAAATCATTCAATCCGGTGAAACCAGTACTATCGAGTGGGTTTTTGGAACACCCAACCAGAATGAATAACATCACTAAAAAGCAGCTATAAATTCTTATCATAGTGTAAGATTTACTTATATTGGATTTATAGGTAAACATTTTCGTGGAATTAATATTATCCACATAACGACCCTGCGTTTAATAGGCGCGGGGATTATGAGTTAGTTGAAGTAGCGAAATTAATTACTTGGAAACAAGTTCGATCGAACTTCGTCCGCGTCCGATTTAAAACGCCTTGTTATGTTGCGCTACTTGACTTTAAATGATTTATAGAACTTTTCAGCTTCTTCTCCTGCATCGTGATTCATTCCCGACACATACATTTGAAACAGTTTTTGATCTACAAGTAGAATTTGATTGTATATTGTAAACTGATTTGACTTTTCGATGTAGGAAACGCCATGATTATCCTCTAATTCAAATTCTTCAATCTGTTGAATTTCTCCACCTACTCTTGGTGTTGCACCGTTTTTCAAAAGATTTAAAATATCGTTCTTTGAATTCAGCATTTTGGCCACTGGGAAATCATTACAAGTAATAGAATACTGAACACCAGATTTTGAAAAAGAAACATATTCAGTGATTCTTAATAAATTTCCTTCAGCTTGAACCGAGTCTTTTCTGATATTTGGTTCTTCTGGAAATTCAACTGAAAAATTGCATTCGTCAGAACTAAAAGTCGAGAGAGCATTTTCTTGTGCAAGAATTGAATTGGATATAATTAGGAGTGTAGCAAATACTAAAAATTGTTTCATATCTGAATTTGGGTTAGCAACATAACATAATATTATGCGAATATGGTATTATTAGTATGAATGGTAAAAAACGCTCACCATAACAACTAAAGACACTATTTCGCTTTAATTTTGATTTTATACGAACGGACGTTCGCACTAATCGTTCGTATAAAATCCAATTTTTTTGTAAGGATTTGCTTCCTTAACGGTTGTACAAGATAGCAAAAGAGGTAAATAAAACAAGTAGTAAGACAAGATTGAAGAAACCCATCCTTGTCCCTTCCCTTGAACAAGGGAAGGGGACTCGTTGTTTAAAAGCGATATAGTTTATGGAAATGGATTTATTGTAGGAGTCTCCCTCACGAGTATTAGGGAGTGAACAAGGGTGGGTTAGAGAATTGGCAGAAAATATTAATTCTCATTTCGAAGCCTGCATTGACATGGGAGACCGATCGAGCACTTTTGTGAGATCAGAGGGATGTTGTGCAGTTTCTGAGCTAATAAATTGCATCACATCCTTGTCTGCCAGTCGTCGGAGACTTTCTTCGAAGGGTGAATTGTAGGGGCGTACAGAAGATTAGGTAAAAAGAATATCTAATATCCAACAAGGAATATTGAATGATGATTTTGTAATCAATGTCTGAGTGTTTTAGGTACACAAGCGAGGACTTCAGTCCGCTGCGATTGAAGAGGCTATCTTTCGAATATGGCAATTAATTAGGAGATCACTTCGCGATCACTCGTGAACATATACCTTACTTTTTCGCATTCGCTCCAACTCTGCCTGCCCACAGCTTGAAATCATCCAGAATAATATAAATGGATGGAAGAACAATCAAAGTAACAACTGTTGAGAAAATCAGTCCACCAACAATAGCACGTGCCATCGGGAAGTAGGGAGGACCATCGCCACCGATCTGAGTAGTTCCGATACACAGAGGAATCAAGCCTAATACAGTAGTTCCCGCAGTCATTAAAATAGGTCGCATTCTGTCTTTACCACCTTGAACAACCGCTTCTGCTCTGCTTAAGCCTTCTTCTCTTAGGTGAATGATATGATCGATCAGTACAATTCCGTTATTCACAACAATTCCCATCAGTATCAGAATCCCGATCATAGCCATGAGATCAAAGGTGGTTCCGGTAAAGAAGAAGAACCAAAATATTCCGACAATCCCATAAAGAATACATGCAAGAACAGCAGTTGGATACATCAAAGATTCAAACAATGAAGCCATCACTAAATAGATCAAAAAGAATGCAATTCCGATATTGAACAACATCGTTCCCATCGCTTCATCATCGTTGCTAAAACTACGTCCGTAGCTCCACGCATAACCTGCAGGATATACAATTTGATCCATAATGCCCCGAAGCTTTTCTCGCGCATCATCTGGAGTTAATCCATCTTCAAGATTTACGGCGATACCAAGTGAAGTTTTTCTGTCTTGGCGGAAAATTCTTCCAGGGCCGGAGGCTTGTTCAAAACTGGCAAGGGTGGAAAGGGAAGTAGTTCTGTCGCCGGTAATGGAAATGGGAAGATTTTTTAAGTCCTCTACAGATTGTTTGTCTACATTTTGAAGTGCTAGAATTACATTAATTTCAGAGTTGGCGCTTCGTACTTTTCTTAGATTTTGTCCACGTACAGCATTAGAAACTGATCTTGCTACACTCTGAGAGCTTAACCCAAAAGTTTTAGCTTTTTCAGAATCAATGGTCAATCGTATTTCATCTCTTCCGCGTTCTGCATCTGATTTAACATCTGTAAAACCTTCCACCTGAGAAATTCGCCATTCTACTTGATCGGCTAATTCAGTTAACACATCCATGGATTCGCCCTGCACATAAACACGAATAGATTCGCTGTTATTTCTGCTTCGGAATTCGAAGGCAGGTTCTCCAATAGTGACTATAGGGAGATCTTTTTCAATTTCTTCCTTAATGAATTCAACCGATTTCTTGGCGTCTTCTTCATCTATTAAGATAATCGTGGATTGAGCAAATTCAGGTTGGTAGTAGGTGTAAACAGATTCTATTTCAAATTTATCCTGATTTTCGTACAGGTAATCTTCAACCTTATCTACGGTTTCCTTTACACGCTCTAAAGTGTACGATCCGTTTAGGTTATATCGAAGATCCATTTCTCGTTCAGGATTATTTGGAAACATATCAATATTCAATCCCAAAGCGATCGGTATACCAATACTAAAGAAGAGCAAAACTATACTGATGGTGGAAATCCATCGGCGTTCAATAAACCAAGCGAGGAAAGTCGAATATTTGTCAGAAAGTTTATCAACAACAGTGCGTTTTACTTGCTTTTTCCGTGGTTTAAACTTTGAGGTAAGAAGAGGTATCACAGTAAGAGATATCAAAAGAGAAGCAATCAAAGAAATAATGATCGGCATTCCAATGTAGTACATATAAGGAGCGATGAAACTTTCATTCACAATGTTTGGAAGAAATACCACAACGGAAGTAAACGTACCTGCAGTTACAGCTACACCGACTTCTTTTGCTCCGAACACAGCGGCCTTCGCAGGATCCATCCCTTTTCGTCTGTATCGATGAATATTTTCAGTAACTACAACGGCATTATCAACCAGCATACCAATGGCAAGTATCAAGCCGGTCATCGAAAGAATGTTGATGGAAATATTTAAGAAATAGAAAAATCCTAAAGTAACTACCAATGAAAAAGGAACCGCTGTAGCTACGATCATTGTTGTTCCAAACTGACGAAGAAAGAAGAAAAGCATAATTACTGAAAGACCAGCACCAAGTACACCCGCATTCATTAGTTCTTCCAAAGAGCTTAAAATACCTTCGGCTTGGTTGTTCATCTCGTAGATCTGAATGCCTTCCATTTCAGGTAGTTTATTGATCTCTTCGATTTCCTCTAAAACCTTTGCCGCAGTAGAAACAGTATTGGCAGATGATTCTTTTACGATATCTAATCCAATCGCATATTTCCTATCCAGATGACGTGCATAATTCCTAACAGGAGTGGTGTAAGCAACCGTAGCGATGTCTTTTAGCCGAAGATTATTTGCACCAATTACAAGATTCTCAAAATCTTCAATTTCTGTCAACTCACCCATTGGGCGAACGTTATATCGTAATCCTGAATCGTTGATCTTACCGGCCGAAATCGAAAAATTGGTTCTGCTTAAACGTTGATTGAGATCATTCAGGTCAATATTGTAGTTCTGAAGCCGGTTTGCCAATAATTCAATTCGAATTTCTTTTTTTTCCACTCCGTACAAAGTTACCTGACCTACACCATCAATTCGTTCAATACGCTGTTTCAGGTTTCTATCTAAAAGATCGTAAGCATTGGATAGATCACGCTGGCTGGAAATTCGGAGTTGGAGCATATTACCACCGCCATCTTCAAATTTGAAAACTTGGTAATATTCAAAATCATCGGGGAGCTGATTTCGGACACTTTCTATTTTTTCTTTGATCTCGATAGCTTTAAGATCAATATCACTGCCTTGTATAAATTCAATGTTGACACCGCCTTCATTTTCTCCGGCATTGGAATTGATCTGTTTTACTCCGCTGATAGTTGCTAAAACTTCTTCAATCGGGCGGACTACCTGTTCTTCGATTTCATTAGGAGAAGAATTGGGGTAGGGGATCTGAACAAAAGCTCCCGGAAAAGAAATATCAGGGAAGTACTCAAGTGGAACCAAACGAGTTGCAATGAACCCAACTACCACAAGGCTCACAAAAACCATCATGGTAGTAACCGGTCTTTTTATGGAAATCTCTGTCATACTCATAATTAGTTCTCCGTTACAACTTCCGGTTGAGAATCATAATTTTTACGATCCATAATCGAATACATAACAGGGATCACTACTAATGTGAGTAAGGTAGAAACGAGTAGTCCACCAATTACAGTAATTCCCATTGGAGCTCTTAATTCCGCTCCGTCTCCAAAACCAATTGCAAGTGGCAAAAGACCTAAAGTAGTGGTTAAAGTGGTCATCAAAATTGGTCGTAATCTGGATTTCCCACCTTCGATAATAGCTTCATATTTATCCATTCCACGTTCTCTAAGCTGATTGATCAAGTCAATAAGAACAATAGCGTTGTTTACCACAATTCCTGCCAAAAGGATCAATCCGATAAAAACAACAACACTTATGGTTGTGCCTGTAATAAACAGAGCCAGAATAGCTCCAACTAAGGCCAGAGGAATTGTAAACAAAATGATAAAAGGATGAAGTAGAGATTCAAATTGTGAAGCCATAACCAGATAAACAAGGAATATGGCAAGAGCTAATGCAAATAGAAGTGATTGGAATGATTCACCCATTTCTTCATTTTGACCTGCAATTCTTGCGAAAATTCCGGAAGGTATAGTGGTTTCATCAATTACCTGCTGAACATCAACGGCTGCATCACCAAGGTCGCCGTAATTCAGATTTGCAGTAATTACCGCTACTCTTTGTTGTGATGCTCTTCTGATCTCGCCCGGACCATTCGCAATTCTCACTTCAGCTATTGCACTTAATGGAATAGATCTTTCACTATTTGGATTGATCACCAGACTTTTAATTTCTTCTATGGAAGAACGATCATCTTCCTGAGCTCTAACCAAAACATCGATCTTACGGTCTCTCCAGGAATAGCGAGTTGCAACATCACCACGCACATTGCTTACTACCCGATCTGCTACTTCATGAACTTGAAGGCCTAGAGAAGCAGCGCGGTCTCTGTCAAACAAAATCTGAATTTCGGGGCTACCAATTTGCATGGAGTTTTTGACATCAGCAAAGCGAGTATTAGCGTTTAACTTCTGTACAATCTTGTCACTAACTTCTTTGAGTTTTTCAAGATCATAGCCACTTATCTCAACTTCAACAGGAGTAGAAAATGAAAACAGGGAAGGGCGCGAGAATTTATATTGTAATCCCGGTACAACCTGTAAAGACTGTCTCATTGAACTCATGACGGCGCTTTCGGTATCAGAGGAAGCTCCTGAAGCGAGCAGCACATTTAATTCTCCCCAGTTTTCACCGCCCTGGTCCGGATTTGCATCCATTCTGTTACCTGTGCCTGCAACTGCAAATGTTGATTTAACATTTTTAGCTTGCTTAGTTGCTTCCTGAACAGTTCTAAGTGCAGAATCAGTTTGTTCGATAGGCGTTCCCGGAGGAAGTTTGAATTCAACTTTGAATTCTCCTTGTGATAGTTGAGGAATAAGTTCAATTCCAATCCTTTGAACCAAAGCCAAAGAACCGACAAAAGAGAGAATTGCGATTACAATAACGATCAATCGGTTATTTAGGGAGGTTTTCAAAAGACTTAAATAAACGGCTTCAGAAGTAGTATAGATCTTATCAAATAACCAAACAAAAGGGGAGAAGATGAACTTCAGAACTTTGGCAAAGAAACCAACAATTGCACGAATAGCTTTAGTTATTGCAGTAGGGATGGTATAGAAAAGAAACAGTCGGAGTTTTCTTAAAAATTTTCCGAAAGAAGTCTTTGGCTCTTTAAGCTCAAGTGGTCTAATCTCTTTCTTTTTGCCACTTAAGGAGGACATCATTGGTATTAAAGTAACGGCAACTACTAAAGAAGCAATCAATGAAAAAGTAACTGTTAAAGCCTGATCCCGGAACAGCTGGCCGGCAATACCATCCACAAAAACGAGCGGGAAGAATACGGCAACGGTGGTTAATGTAGAAGCAATTACTGCTGTTCCCACCTCACTTGCTCCGTCTTTCGCTGCTTGCAGGGCATTTTTACCCATATCTTTGTGTCGTGCGATATTTTCAAGCACCACAATGGAGTTATCCACCAGCATACCGATACCAAGAGCAATACCACCTAATGACATAATATTCAGAGTGATATCATTTCCGTACATCAGATTAAAAGTGGCGATAATGGAAACCGGAATTGAAATCGAAATAATTACCGTGCTCCAGAAATTTCTTAAAAAGAAATACAGAACAAGAACTGCCAAAATACCACCAATAATACCGGCAGTTTTAACTTCATTTACAGCAGAAGAGATAAAAATTGACTGATCATATACTTTTTCCAACTTCATTCCGGAAGGGAGGTTTTTACCAATCTGATCAATTCTTTCTTTTACTGACTCAGCAACAGCAACAGTATTAGCATCACCTTCTTTATAAATAGCCACTTCTACAGCTTCTTTCGCATTAAGTCTTGTAATAGCTTCTCTTTCTTTATAACCCTGACGAACGTCTGCTACATCTTTTAAGAAAACTGTGTTTCCATTAAGAACAGTGAGTACTGTGTTTCTGATTTGATCTATATTCTTAAACTCATTTAAAGTTCTTACAAGATATTGTTGAGTACCTTCTTCTAAACGTCCGCCGGAAAGATTAATATTTTCAGCACTCAATGTTGAGGTAATTGTTTCTATCGGGATGTTCAAATACGCAAGGCGCTCTTGGTCAATATTGACCTGAATCTGTTCTTCAAGTCCACCACTAATTTTAACGGATGCTACACCTTCGGAAGATTCGAGGCTCTTTTTTAAGATCTCATCCGACATTATCCTAAGTTGCTTCAATCTGGCAATAGCTGCGGGGTCGTCTAGATCTTCTTCTTGTTGATCTAAATAGGAAGCCAGATCAACTTTTCTGTCATCCTGTTGTTTATCATTTGAATTCTTAGCATCGTCATAATACAATGCATATCTGATAATTGGATCTAAAGTAGGATCAAAACGAAGAGTAACCGGTTTTTTTGCTTGAAGTGGAAGTTGAATAGCATCCAATTTAGCTATTACATCCAAATTGGCGATATCCATATTGGTTCCCCAGGCAAATTCGAGGACTACATCAGATTGCCCTGCTCGTGAAATAGAACGAACCAGCTTTACGCCTTTAACAACACCAACTGCTTCTTCAATGGGCTTAGAAATCAGGTTTTCAACTTCAATTGGAGCTGCTCCTTCAAATTCTGTACGAATAGTTAAGGTAGGGTAGCTGAGATCAGGAAGCAGGTTCACACTTAATCTTGAAAGTGAAACGATTCCGAATAACAGAATCGCCACAGTAAACATTGAAATGGTAACTTTACGTTTAACAGAGAAATCGATGAGTTTCATATCAGAATCCTTTCTTAGCTGCGAACTACATTAACTTTAGCACTGTCTTTTAAGCTTCCTTGTCCTGTAGTTACAACTACTTCCCCGTCTTCAAGACCTTCTAACACTTCGATGTTCCTTCCGTTTACATATCCTGTTCTAATGATCTTTTTGTAAGCCAGAGAATCTCTCACTACAAATACGCTTTGAGTTTCATCCTCTGACATCACTGCAACTTTCGGAATCATTTTGGTACTTAAGCGTGTGTCATAAACGATTTTAACCCGTCCAAACATACCCGGTTTTAGCTTGCTACTTTTTTCATCAATTATAACAGTCACTTTAAATGTTCCGGTAGCAGGATCAACGATAGGGCTGATTCTTTCTACATGAGCTCGAAATGATTGTCCGGGCAAAGCATCCACTTTTATTTCGGCAGGCTGATTTTTGTTAATCTTAGCCATTTCATGTTCTGGTACATAAAGTATTGCTTGGAGAGGATCGAAATCAGTTACGCGATATATATTCTGATCAGTTCCGATCATGTTTCCTTTTCTGATCAATCTCTCAGAGATTATACCGCTAATTGGAGATTTGATTGAGGTATATTCGTGATTTAATTTTGCAAGTTCGTATGCTGATTTTTGAGCTTCATACTCAAATTGTTTGTTCTGATATTCTTCAACAGATATCGCTTGTTTGTCGTAAAGTTCTTTGCTTCTTTTGAAATCATTATACAGGCGATCCATGTTAGATTTAGCACGTTCAGCTTCAATTCTATACTGTTCGTCCTCAATTTTAGCGATTACTTGTCCGGCTTTAACAAAATCACCTTCTTCCACTAAAACCTCGTTAATAATACCACGGACTTTGGCAACAATAAGAGCTTCTTGTTCTGCTTCCAGAGTTGCAGTATTAGAGTAATAAGCAGAAATATCTCCGCGGGATACGGCGGTTGCTTCAACGGGAATAACTACGATTTCTTCGTTTTCATCATTCTCTCCAATGTTGTTTCCTTCGTTGCTGCAGGCTGATAAGGTGAGAAGTAGTGCAGCAGATAAATAGCCAAGTTGTTTGATTTTCATAATAAAAAAAGCGTTTGAGTTGATTACAAACGCTTAGACGATTCATATAAGAAGATGTTACAGGCGGGTAAATTTTGATTTACGAATGTTGATTTTTTTCAAGCTAAATCATCATTCATAAATCAACAATCTAAACCATATGAAAATATTAGTAATCGAAAGGGGTAGGACAGGAAGCTCAAACCTGAAGGATCTGCAAAGTAATGTGGTAATGAAATTATATATCTGGACATATTCCCACAAGCCCTGAAGGACTTGCTTGGTTAAGTTCTAAATTTCAGAACGAAATCTTTAAACACTGAGAACTTGTATGCCCAAAAAAAACCTATTTATCTTCAGATGAATCTTTCTTTGGAGCTTTTTTAAAAATGATATCACCATAATAAGCTGTCGCTGAACCTTTAGAATTATCCGAATCAGTCATTATTGCTACTCCGGTAATGTTTTTAGGTTCTTCATCAAATGCATCTTTGTAAGTATCATATACATTAGCTGTTGAGGTAATCCATTTTCCTGACTTCTCTCCACCCGATTCTATAGCAACCATGTTCACCCAATTGGTGTACACATTTTCCTGTACAGTTCCGGTATCAGCTACATTAGCCCATACATAGTTCATAGAACGTAATGGGATATCAAAGTCGGTGAATGTTTTCATACTTCCGTATTTGATACGCTCTCCTAAAGGAAGATCTTTCCGGCTGTATTCATACGTAATGTAAATGCGAGCAGGATAGTCATCCCCGTCTTTTTCAGTCATATCACCTTCCTCAAGAACGCCGTCAACTTTCCATTTCCATTCGATTATAGGATATTCTTTTGGATCGATATCAACTTTGTATTTCCATCCCGAAGCAGAATTATTGCTCACGGCTTTAATATGGGGTTCATCCGCATCAGATACTAAAGTGTATTCTGTATGATCCTTTTTCGGAAGTGTGAGCTTTTCCCATTTGTTATCTTCGGCGTCTTTATTGTATTTCTCAGGATTAAACTCAGTAACGGGAATAATTATAGACGATTCGGGATCCAGTTTACTTTCGCTCTCTTTTTTTGATCCTTCGTCGGTACAGGCAAAAGAAAAAAATAAGGTTGTTAGAAATAGATACCCGAAAATTGATTTAATAAATTTCATAATGATAAATTGTTAGTATTTATCATTTAAAGGGGATGAAGCTAGTAAATGTTCCGAATCATATTTAAGCAGGACAGATTCTTAATAGTAGTGATTTAATCCTTTCAGTTCTTGCTCCAACACAGAATGTGCAGAGCGAGACGAATTACACTAAAATTTATTTCTTTTTCTTAAATACGATATTTCCGTAATAAGCGGTAGCTGAACCCTCTGAGTTATCAGAATCAGTCATAATAGCTACTCCTGTAATGTTCTTTGGTTCTTCTTCAAATGCCTCTTTGTAGGAATCATAGACGTTAGCAGTGGAAGTAACCCAGATTCCTGCTTTATCATTTCCGGATTCAGTAGCTACCATATGTACCCAATTTGTAAACACATTTTCCTGAATGCGACCAACTTTAGCTTTGTTAGCCCATACATAATTCATGGATCGGAGAGGTATGTCAAAACTGGTGAATGTTTTCATGGTTCCATATTTGATTCTTTCGCCAAATGGAAGATCTTTTCTGCTGTATTCATATGTTATATAAATTCTGGCTGCATAGTCATCGCCATCTTTTTCGGTCATATCACCTTTTTGAAGAACACCATCAATTTTCCACTGCCATTCGATAATTGGGTATTCTTTAGGATCAATATCGATCAGATATTTCCAACCGGAAGCAGAATTATTACTAACAGCCTTGATATGAGGCATATCGCCATCAGTAACTAAAGTATATTCAGTCCAATCTTTTTTAGGAAGGGTGAGTCGTTGCCACTTATTGTTTTCTGCATCTTCATTGAATTCGGCAGGATTAAAACTAGTGATGGGAATAACTAATGAATCCTGTGCAACAGTATATGTGCTGAAGAAGATTATAAGTAATAAAGTTGATATAAATGATCTCATTGAATCTATAATTGATTTAAAATTCTGTTCTATTAGGTACGAACTAAACGATCTAGTGGTTCTTCTATCTCTGTAAACACAAGGTAGACAAGGAATGTTCACTTTATATCACGAATGTGTAAAAGAAAAGAAATGTAGAACTTTGGAACAGATGAACGATGAACGGAGAAATATTGAATATTGAACGGAAAGGAATAGATGTAAGGCATTAAAGGTTGCACACACGTTGGATATTTTTCAAGATTGATGTCCTTTCTTGCTTATGATCTGATTAAAATCTCGTACATAAGCAAGTATGGGATTTGTCCCTGCGGATTCGTTCATCCATTCGTATTAGAGAATCTACCTACGGAAGAGAAGTTCATCGCTTGTTAACCATGACAAGAACAGAAACATTTTGCCAAGAATTGCTCAGGTACACCAGCTAGGACTTTAGTCTGGTGTGTTATATCAAAGCAAATTATTACACCACTTTTCTTTGAACAAACAATCCAGATCTCGAGCATACGCCGTGAGATGACAGCCTTTGTTTAATATGGAGGAAGAGATTTAAAATCCGAGCTTTGAGGGCGATTTTGAGATGTCTCATATTCATTCGACATGACAAATAATGGGAATGGAGTTTTTTTAATAATAATGTGAAATCAACACCCAACAAGGAACAGAGGAACCGAAGAACATCGAACATAGAACGTTCAATTTTAACACCTCTTGTCATTTCGATTAATCATGCGGAAGCATGAGATTGAGAAATCTACAGTTCTCAGATGTTGGTAAGAAATTTTTAGATGTCTCACATCCGTTCGACATGACAGATAGCTTATTTCTTATTATTCTTAGTTCTTCTGTTGGAAGTTCCTCTGTTCTTTACTGTTGCTTGTGATTTGAACGGTTTGTAATTTAGAAGTCAATAGTGTTGGTTTTAGAAACTTGTTTGTTTCTGAATTAAAAGGGAATTCCGTGCCCCGAAGTATTCGGCGAAATCGGAAGCTGTTCCCGCAACTGTAATCCTTTTCGGTTTTTAACAGACCGAAACCGCAGTCTTACCTTTGCCACTGTCTTGATAATTTTTTCAAGATGGGAAGGCGCTGCACAAGGAAAGCCAGGAGACCTGCCTACACGTAATTTTTCATAGCATCTTTCGGGAAAAAAGATCTGTCGAATTTTTCAATTCATGCGGTTTTCTGTATTTATTTTATTTCTGATAGCATTGCTGTCTTCCGGATTAGTAGCTCAGGTTGTATCTGATACTTTGGAGATGAAAGAGATCACAGTGCTTTCTACCCGATATCGAATTCCAATTATTAAGCAACCAAGTCATACGGTAGTAATCGATTCAGCTAAGTTGGCAAATACTCAAGGTCAGTCACTCGGCGAAGTTTTAAGTCGATATTCATCAATTTTTGTACGATCAAATGCTCCGGGAGCTGTTTCAGTTGCTTCATTCAGAGGTTTCGGAGGAGAACAAACACGAGTGCTGTGGGAAGGTATGGCGATCAATCATTCTATGTTGGGAGTTCTGGATCTTTCATTATTGAGATCCGGCTCATTTTCTTCTGTTGAGGTAAGTTCAGGATCAGGAAGTTCGGTTTATGGAAGTGGAATAAGCGGTTCGGTATCCTTGGTTTCCTCAATAAAGTCAAGAGAAGTTACAGCTGGTCAATCTATAGGTTCTAATGCTAATTACATTTCATTTGGAAAACTGGGATTGGAAATTGGAAATTGGGAGTTGGGTTTAAGCGGGTCATTTCAGCAAAACAAAAACAATTACAGATACTACGACCGAAATACTGAACAAGAGGAAAGTAGACGGCACGCCGAGTTTGATAACACTCAGTTTCAAATACAGGCGGGATGGCAAAAAGAAGACAAAAGATACCGATCAAAATTTTGGTATGTAGAATCAGATCATGAAATTCCTGAAAACGTTTTTGTTGGATCGGGAACTGCTCGTCAATATGATGCAGCGTATAGATGGATAAATACATTCAATTTCAGAACCGGAGCTGTTCAGCATGGAATAAAATCATACCTAGCACAAACTGAACTTGATTATTTTGATCCGAATAGAAATATAGTGAGTATAAGCACAGGAAGGGAGTGGAATAATGAATGGTCTTCGAATATATATTTTTCTCCTGGGTTCTCACTTACCAATGTTGCATCAGCTAATTTTACAGAGGTAAACACAAACAACTATAATGAGAAGAAATATAGAACGGTTTTAAGTGAGCAGTTGATGGGGGAGATTTCACCGACTGAGTTGTTAGGAGTATTTCCGGCGCTTAGAGTAGATTATTATTCAGATTTTGAAGTTGCTTTAAGTCCGTCGCTGGGGATCAATTATCAAATTATAGATGAGGAAATCTATGTTCATTCGCTGATATCGAGCAATTTCCGCGCACCTACTTTTAATGATCTATACTGGCCGCAAGGTGGTAATGAAAACTTAAAAGCTGAAAGAGCCATTCTATTAGAGGCCGGTATAGGTGTTACGGACAGTTGGAAAGAAATTGGAGATCATGACCTGACTTTTTTCAGAGTAGATATTTCAAACGGTATTAAATGGACACCGGGATCAGGAACTTTTTTCCAGGCTCAAAATTATCTTTCTTTACTGAGTTATGGAGTTGAATGGAAAGCTTCGAAATCATTCGAACTCGATTCTTTTGGCATAAATTATTTCCAATCTACAAGTTATACCAGATCTACCATTGATGAAGCCAGATTTACTGGAGATGCTGCTGTAAATAACCAGCTGCCATATGTGCCTAAATGGAAATATTCCGGTTCTTTCTCTATCCAAAAAGGAAATATTTCGACTTCGATTTATGGAAACTGGGTGAGCGAAAGATTTAGTACGGAACAAAATGATCTGCGAAATCCTGAACCTGCATATTTTATAATGAATGCTTCCATTTCTTATTCCAAGCTTTTCAATAAAACTAAAATGGGTTTAAGCATTCAGGTAAATAATCTCCTCGATGAAGAATATGAAGTGGTTCGTCTGTATCCGCAACCACTCAGGAATTTCTTAATCACGTTAACAATCAAACAAAAAACTAACTAACCAATTAATTAACACAAGAATGAAACAAACTTTACTACACTTTTTTATGGCGATGCTGATAGTTACCATTGCCTGTGATTCAAAAAACACAGATTCAGGTTCAAAACTAACAGGTGTATTTGTACTGAATGAAGGGAATTTTGGTCAAGCTAACGCCAGTATCACTGCTTACGATCCGGAAACTAAAGCTGTATCTCAGAACCAGTATGAGAATGAAAACGGAGCTCCAATTGGGGATGTCTTATATAGTGTTACAGAAATCGGAGATCGATTATATCTGGTAGTAAACAACTCCCACAAAATTGAAGTAGTAGATAAAGAATCATTGACCAAAATCGCGACTATTCGCATTGCTGACGAAGCGAGCCCAAGAGAGTTAGTTCAGGTAAGTACAACTAAAGCTTATGTAACCAATCTTTTTGGAAATTCTGTTTCAGTGATAAATCTGGAAACAAATGAAGAGGTAAATACTATTCCCGTAGGATCAAATCCTGAAGGAATTGTGGTTGTTGGGGAAAGAGCGTACGTAGCAAACAGTGGCTTCGGAAATGGAAATACCATCAGTGTAATTAACATTTCTACTGATGAAGTGGAAAACACCTTAACAGTAGGTGATAATCCTGTTAGCATTTTGAAGCGAGATAATGATCAGCTATGGGTGGTTTGCGTGGGAGCTTTCGGAGACTTCAACGACCCGAATGATGACACTCCCGGAATGATTTATGTAATTAATGGAACTACGTCAGAACTAATAACAAATTTTGAAGTGGGCGGACATCCCGGTGATCTGATTTTAAATGATAAGGATGACGTAGCTTATTTGATAAATGGTTCGGTGATGAGTATTGATATGAATTCTTATGAGGTTTTAAATTCGTCTTTTATTAACAGAAGTTTTTACTCAATAGGGTTTTCCACATCTGATGAAACTCAATTTTTATGGGGAAGTGATGCTAAGAATTTTGCACAGGCGGGCATTGCAATTCAGTATGACCTTAACGGTGTAAAGTTAGATAGTTTTCCAACGGGAATTATCCCGGGAGCATTTTATTTTTCTGCCGAATAACATATTTGAGAGCAGGTTATTTTTTATGTTATTGATAGTATTATGAGTAATTATATTAACAATATTGTTTATTAAAATATATTATTTATTAAATTAAAAATGATAAAATAGATAATTTAAAAATGAATTATAATTGTTAATTACAATACAAATGTGGATAACTTTTTTATGAGTTTTTAGCATAAAGCTTTCTTTGATATAATTTAGAGAAAGCTTTTTCTATTTTAATTTAAAATCAGAGAAGTGATTTTATAATTTAAGAATCAATATTATTATTCATTATTTTAAGCTGTAAATTCCGTTCAAAGTTAATGTGGATAAGTTTTCCTATTTGTGGAAAAGTAATTAAGATTTAACTTGCTCACTCCACGACTCACTTATATATTAATTCTCACTTCTAAAGGAGAATTTGACTCCTGGCTTTAGGTTTATCCTGCTCTATCAGCCCGAAGAAAACAGACGATTTTAGCAAAGAAACAACGGAGAAATTATATGAAATTTACGCGCTTCTATACTCAAGAAGATTGGACAACCCCTTATGACTCAATAAAATTTGAATCCCGCACATCTGAGATTAAAAATCCGGATGGCTCACAAGTTTTTCATATGGCGGATGTTCAGGTTCCTAAAAGTTGGTCGCAGGTAGCAACCGATATTATAGCGCAAAAATATTTCCGTAAAGCCGGTGTGCCTGTTAAGCTTAAAAAAGTTTCTGAGAAAGGTGTGCCGAAGTGGCTGCAGCGTTCCGAAGCTGATGAAAAAGCGATGAAAGAAATTGATACTAAAGAACGTTTCACACATGAAGTAGATAGTCGTCAGGTTTTTAGTCGATTGGCGGGTTGCTGGACGTATTGGGGTTGGAAACATGATTACTTCGACTCTGAAGAAGATGCTAAAGTCTTTTATGACGAGCTTTGCTATATGCTTGCCAACCAAATGGCAGCTCCGAATTCTCCGCAGTGGTTTAACACAGGATTAAACTGGGCGTATGGAATTAACGGTCCTGCACAAGGTCATTATTATGTAGATGCGAAGACAGGAAAACTAACTAAGTCAAAAGATTCTTACACTCATCCGCAACCACATGCTTGCTTTATTCAGAGTGTTGATGACGACTTGGTGAACGAAGGGGGTATCATGGATCTATGGGTTCGTGAAGCTCGTCTTTTCAAGTATGGTTCAGGAACAGGAAGTAACTTCTCTAATATTCGTGGAGCTAATGAGCCGTTAAGTGGCGGTGGTAAATCATCCGGATTAATGAGCTTCTTGAAAATTGGGGATAGAGCCGCAGGTGCTATCAAGTCTGGTGGAACAACCCGCCGTGCAGCAAAAATGGTTACGCTGGATCTGGATCATCCTGATATTGAAGAGTATATCAACTGGAAAGTTAGAGAAGAGCAAAAAGTTGCGGCTCTTGTTTCAGGCTCAAAGATCACGCAAAAGCATTTAAAAGATATTATCAAGTTGTGCCATACTCCGATTGAGATCGAAGGCAGAACTTTCAACGGTGCAATAAGTCGTGATCCGCTTAAGAACAAAGATCTTGGAAAAGTAATCCGTCAAGCAAAACGAGATCAGGTTCCTTTGAACTATATCGAGCGTGTAATTCAGCTAGCAGCCCAAGGTATTACTGATATCAAGTTTGATGCTTACGATACGGATTGGAATTCGGAAGCATATGCTACTGTAGCAGGACAAAATTCAAACAACTCAGTTCGTGTTCCGAATGCGTTTATGCAAGCAGTTAAAGATGACGGACAGTGGAATCTTGTTTGGAGAGTAGAAAAAGCCAAAGCGAAAAAAGAAGGTCGTGAGCCGGAACCAATGAAGGTTCTGGAAGCAAATGATCTTTGGGATGAAATTGCTTACGCAGCTTGGGCTTCAGCAGATCCCGGAACGCAATATCATGACACGATTAACGAATGGCATACTTGTCCTGAAGACGGCGAGATCAAAGCAAGTAATCCTTGCTCAGAATATATGTTTTTGGACAACACTGCTTGTAATCTGGCTTCATTGAATCTGATGAAGTATTTCAAAGATGAAGCATGCACTACTTTTGATGTGGATTCTATCAGATATGCTTCCAGAATCTGGACAACTGTCCTTGAAATTTCTGTATTGATGGCTCAATTCCCATCCAAAGAAATTGCAGATCTGTCTTATGTATTCAGAACTTTAGGGCTTGGATACGCAAATATCGGCGCGGCGCTAATGGTACAGGGAATTCCTTATGATAGTGATGAAGGAGTGGCAACTGCCGGAGCAATCACCGCTATGATGCATATGCAATCATATGAAACCAGTGCTGAAATGGCCGGGGAATTAGGCGCTTTTGAAGGATATGAGCGTAACAAAGAACATATGCTCCGTGTGATGAGAAATCACAAACGTGCAGCTTATAATGCAGATCCCGGTGAGTATGAAGATTTAACTGTTAAGCCGATGGGAATTGATGCGAGCATCTGTCCTGATTACCTGTTGAAAGCAGCCAAAGAAAATGCAGACCGCGCAGTAGAACTCGGAGAAAAGAATGGATACAGAAATGCTCAGGTAACAGTTCTTGCACCAACAGGAACAATTGGCTTGGTGATGGATTGCGATACAACCGGAGTTGAGCCTGATTTCGCCTTAGTGAAATTCAAGAAACTTGCTGGTGGTGGATATTTCAAGATCATCAACCAAAGTGTACCTAGAGCATTAAAGACGCTTGGTTATTCTGCTAAAGAATCTAAAGCGATCATTGACCACGCAAAAGGGGCTGGAAGTTTAGATGGATGTCCGCACGTAAATCCTGAAGCTTTAAAAGCGAAAGGATTTACCGATGAAAAATTAGAAGCTGTTGAAGCGGCTCTGCCAAGTAGTTTTGATATTAAATTCGCGTTCAACCAATGGACACTAGGCGAGGATTTCTGTAAAGATGTTCTTGAAATTACAGAAGAACAACTAAGCGATGTCTCATTTGATATGCTTCGTCATTTAGGTTTCAGTCGTGAGCAAATCACCGAAGCTAACGATTATGTATGCGGAACAATGACCGTAGAAGGAGCTCCATTTTTGAAAGATGAGCATCTTGCCGTTTTCGATTGCGCTAACAAATGTGGTAGAACAGGAACAAGATTTATTTCAGCTCGTGGTCACATAAGAATGATGGCTGCAGCACAACCATTTTTATCAGGCGCGATCTCTAAAACGATTAACCTTCCAAATGAAGCTACCATCGAAGACATGAAAGATGCCTATATGCTTTCTTGGGAAATGATGTTGAAAGCAAATGCACTATATCGTGATGGTTCAAAATTGAGTCAGCCGTTAAATAGTTTAGCAGATGTATTTGAAGAACTGGAAGATGAGGAAGAATCAGATGCGCCAACAGCAGCTGCACAAGACAAAGTTGTTGAAGTTGCAGAACGAATTATTCATAAATATTTGGCTCGTCGTCAACGACTTCCATTCCGTCGCGAAGGATATACTCAAAAAGTTAAGATCGGTGGACAAAGTGTTTACTTAAGAACAGGTGAGTACGAAAACGGACAGTTGGGTGAAATCTTCATTGATATGCATCGTGAAGGAGCGGCATTCAGAAGTTTACTGAACTGTTTTGCAATTTCGATCTCTCTTGGCTTGCAACATGGTGTTCCATTAGAAGAATTTGTGGATGCATTCGTGTTTACTAAATTTGATCCAAGTGGAATGGTTTCCGGAAATCCTCATGTGAAAATGAGTACTTCTGTAATCGATTATATTTTCCGTGAGCTTGCGGTTTCTTATTTAGGTCGTGAAGATTTAGCACATGTTCCGGCAGATGAAATTTCGACCCGAGATCTTCGCCCAACGCCGGGTGGTGAAGTAGTGGAAACTACCAAGCCTGTTGCTAAAGCTCCCGTTGCTGAACCAAAGCCGGAAAAAGTGGAAGCAGTAGCCCCTCAGGCAAAAGCCAAAAAGGATTCCAGCTACGAAACAGATTACGAAAAAGCAAAACAGCTCGGTTATACCGGTGATGCATGCCCGGAATGTGGCAGCATGACGATGGTTCGAAACGGAACATGTATGAAATGCATTACCTGCGGATCAACTTCTGGTTGTTCGTAAAATATATTGTCATTGCGAATGATTCTGCGTAAGCAAATCATGAAGCAATCTCCTGATAAGAGTTCGATTATGGAGATTGCTTCGTCCCGAGGTTTCGGGACTCGCAAATGGTTAGAATAAAACTTTCTTTCTTGGAGAACAGTATAAACCCTGACTTACTGAATGTAGGTCGGGGTTTTATTTATTATTGGATTTAATAAAATCAACTAAATTTGAAGTTAGACTCTTAGCTTCTTCCGAAAGATCGGTCCATTCTTCAATATAATTAGTTGCTGATTTAGCAAAATCTAACTTATTATATATCCTTCCGGTTTGACCTTTCTCAGGTGTTGAGGCAATTTTTTTAATCTTATTTTTATCTACGACTGTATAAATGAATTCCCCCATTGGCTTATTTTTGTAATCATTCAAGTTAAAGTCGCTGACTTTTAGTGATGAAATCTTATCTAATTTATATGATAAAAGAGTTCTTTTTAGAACAGAGGGTGAAAGCAAATTTTCAATTTCTAAACTTTCTAGTGAATAATAATTATCTCCTAGAATTTTTTTAAATGCATCATGTTTTTCTTCTTTTCCTTTATCTTTATCCGAGATTAGAAATATTCTATTTGCTAAAGAAAACGCGCGTTTCTGTGTTTGAGTATTTTCAGAATTCTCAAAACTCCAATGCTCTAAATTGCTTCCATTATACTCAACAAATGAATAATGGATATCTTCTTTGAAGCTATTATCTTTTTTTTCTAAAAAATATAATTCAAGATATTTTCTCAAATATATTTCATCCGAAATACCTTCTATCCATAT
Organism: Balneola sp.; assembly: GCA_965216175.1. Classification (GTDB taxonomy): domain Bacteria; phylum Bacteroidota; class Rhodothermia; order Balneolales; family Balneolaceae; genus Balneola. The sequence goes on along the minus strand of OZ244140.1, from coordinate 2,010,995 downwards.
CGTACAGTTAGATAAAAAGACTGAAGAATTTCTGACTCCTAAATTATCTAATATATCATGAGAAAAAGAGTTTAGATTCTCGATTTCAAATATATTTTTTTTGTTTTGCAGCTTCTTTTGGAAAGAATAAATTGAAATTAGTTCTTTCGACTCTAACGATAGATCTAAGAAATGGTTTGAGTGAGTAGCAATAAAAACTTGTACATTATCTATTTTAAGTAGTGCTTCTAGGAATATTCTTTGGAAACCAGGATGTAAGTATAATTCGGGCTCTTCATAAAATATGAAATGATTTTTTCCTTCATTTTCAAAGAGTGAAAAAATCAAAATGATAATTGCTTGGACCCCATCTCCTAAGTTATATATCGGAAACTCTTTATCATCTCCAATTTTTAAGTAAATTTCTTTTCGATCATCAATTTCAAAAGCATTAAGATCAATTTTACGATTCTGAAAGAAATTTTTGCTTAAAAAATTTTCAAAATTTGCAAGTTTATTCCTTTCTTTATCAGGCGAATTTCTCAATAAAGAAATTCTTTCGTAAAAATCTTCGCCTGTTTCAATTGTAGAATAATTAATCTCGTCATCTTGAAAAAATCCAGAAACTTTAATGGGAAAAAGGACATTAAAATAATCATGAAGAATTTTTTGTTTAAGTAAAGGCTCTTCTATGTAACGAAATTTTTTTCCGCTTAAGAATGAATTATTTTTAGTCTTTGACTCACTTTCTAGTGGTGCAATAAATTTTTTTAGAGTTCGAGTAGGAGGTATATAATTGATTAAAGAATCTGCTTTAAAGTTTTTTGGTAACTTTTTCTCAAGACTCTCTATGAAAGAATTTATTTCATTATTTAAATCCACGACGGAAGAATTACTATCTTCTATAAGCTTTACTTGCCTATCGTATATTTTATTCTCCTCTTTTAATAATGAGTAAAGTAAATTTGAATTAAAATTGATCAGTTCTTCTAAATCTATTTCATCAATAAGAGGATCTACCAAATCAAATTGATTTGTAACTTGGTTAGAAATATTAACTAGGGTGTTTTCTAATTCGTCTGACACCAATGGATTAATCTTTTCTAGAAAATTTTGAATTAAACTAAGTAATTCATCCTTATTATAAAGCTCGAAACTGATGCTATTATTATCAAAGCCTTTATACCTGTCTTTTAAAGTGTTCGCTTCGATTAAAGATTTAAACAATCTCCGAAGGAATCTGCTTTTCCCAGTATTATTAGCCCCTACAAATAGATTAATTTTAGAAAGGTTTTCTAGTCTTTTTTCTTCTTGAGAATTAAAAAAATAATCCTCGTAGAATTCTGTTTCCTTAAATTTTATATTTTCAATCATGATCAAGTCTAACTAACTATTAGTTTATTATATACTAAGAATATAGTTTAAACCTGAATTCAAAACAGTATAAACCCTGAACTTCAGAACGTGGGTCAGGGTTTATTATAAAATACCGGGCTATTAATCTTGTGTTGAAACAAGTTGGTTCAAAAAATTACTTATCCGTTAGAATAATTCCCATCACTTTTTCAGTAATAGCGTCACATTTACTGAATCCAAATTCTAAGATTTCCTGATCAATGGATGAATCGAATAAATGGTCTTTGATCATGGTTCGAGCACGGTGCAGACGAACTTTCGTATTAGAAACACTGATCCCCAAACATTCTGAAATTTCCGTGACACTCATGCCTTCCGTTTCCTGCATTATAAACGGTGCCCGATATTTCGGTTTAAGTTCATCAATGGCTCTTTCCAGGAACGCAACAGCTTCTTTTTGAATCATTTTTCTTTCAGGATTTAGTTCTTGGATGATATCCGCATTGGAAGAATTAAGAGTTGAAACAGATTGGGAGTGATCAATTAATTGAAAGTTCTTTTTGAACGCATTAAGTCGTGCAAGTGCTTCGTTGATTCCCATTCTTATCAACCAAGTAGAAAATTCTGCCTCTTTGTTAAACTGAAATAATTTTTCGAACGCTTTCAGGTAAGTTTCTTGCATAGCATCCTTTACATCCATTTCGTTTTTTAAATAACCTCTTAGGATTCTGAATAGCTTCTGGTTATTTCTTCGTACAAGTATTTCATAGAGTGCTTTCTCTCCAAGTAAAATCCGTTCAACGATTTCGTTGTCTGAGAATGTGTAGCTGTTGTGGTCCTGAATTCTAAATGTTTTCATAATGCCTTTTTCACATTAGATGAACTTTCAGAGAAATGGTTACAAATTTTGTAACCGAAATTCATTTTTGCAATCTAAGAAGCAAAGGCTATAAATCGCTTAACTCAAAACAACACAATTATGAATTCAAATACTACTCAAATTCAACTCATTTTAAAGTACACTTACGGAATTGTACCCATAGTGGCAGGACTGGATAAGTTCACCAACATTCTAACAGACTGGACACACTATTTGTCTCCTGGTATTATAGAAATACTGCCCTTCGAAGCTTCAACGTTCATGATGATCGTTGGTGTGATAGAAATTATAGCCGGAGTCTTGGTCTTTTATAAAGTCAAAGAAGGAGCTTACCTAGTGATGGCATGGTTAGTCGCCATTGCATTATCTTTACTATTTACGTGGCACTATGTGGATGTAGCAGTCAGAGATCTGGTAATGGCTGTTGGTGCGTTCTCACTTGCAAAACTTTCAGTGGCAAACTCAGAAATTGTTAATTCCTAAACCAACTAAAGTACATTTCTGATTCGGAGATGTACTTTTAATCAAAATAAGCGTCAATTTCTTTTTTAAGATTTTTCCACTGATCTTTATCTCCTTTAATGGCTCCCCACACTTCTTTGATTTTTGAAGTCCCAAAGCCAATCACTTCATCCGCTCCGATTCGAGGAGGTAGTGAAAGTTCGCCACTGGTTACCACCGCATCAATAATAAAAGGTTTGGTTGATTTCTTTGCCATCAGTACTGCTTCTTCAACATCGCGGGAGTGTTCTACTTTTATACCGTCTCCGCCACAGAGTTTTGCATATTCAGCAAAATCGAAATTGTTGACATGAAGTGCGTCAAAGTTAGGGGCTAAACCGTGTTCTTCCATCTCGATTTTCACAAACCCCAATTCTGAATTATTAAACACAATCAATTTTATGGGCAACTGATATTCAACAGCGGTAATGAAATCGTTGAGTGTCATATTAAAAGCACCATCGCCCAATAAACCCCAAACTTCGCGATCAGGAAACTGAGCCTGAGCTCCAATGGCAGCAGGCAATCCGACAGCCATAGATCCATGATTAAATGCTCCGATCATTCTGCGATCGCTGTGAAAAGACATAAAGTTAGAAGCCCAGATGGCTGATTCCCCGGTTTCAATAGCGAAAATGGCATCATCTGAAGCATGATCGCTTACTGACTTAGCAACGATTTGCGGATGAATGGGTTCCATATCTCTGGAAGGATCAGCAGATTCATCCATTAAACCTTTCCACTTATCAAATCCCTTTTGAAGCTTATCTAAAAAGTTGCGGTCTTCTTTTACTTCACATTCAGGTTCCAGAAGGGCAAGCGTGGCAGAAATATCACCGTGAATTCCAACATCCACAGAAGTACGACCACCTATATTCTCCGGTCTTATATCAACCTGAATGGTTTTGGTATTTTCGGGCAGAAATTTAGTGTACGGGAAATCAGTGCCCAGCATTAGAAGCACATCGCATTTCATAACGGCGTTGTAGCCGGAAGGATTACCAATAAGTCCGGTAAGTCCTACCACACCTTTGGTATTGTGATCAAAAATATCCGAAGCCCGAAGAGAGTGTGTGATTGGTGCTTTGATCTTGTCCGCAAATTCAAGGACTTGTTCTCTGGCATCACGACAACCTGCTCCGGCAAGAATACCTACTTTTTTTGCCCCATTGATGAGATCAGCAGCGTTTTTAATTTCTTTAGCAGAAGGAACAATAGATGATCCGGATCGAAATACTTTGTGAACAAAATCCTGATTAGCAGCTTTCATTCCTGCAATATCAGCCGGGAGTTCAATACGACAAACACATTTTTCGTTGATGGCGATTCTGATGGCTCGTAAAATAACTCTGGGCGCTTCTTCCGGAGATCGGATTATGGCCTGATATCCACACACATCATCATATACTTTTTTCAGATCTACTTCCTGATGATAATCCGTTCCGATGTGTTCCACAGGAACTTGTCCCGTTAATGCAATGACTGGAGTTCTTTCTTTTTTGGCGTTATAAAGTCCGTTTATGAGATGAAGAGCTCCGGGACCAACTGTTCCGGCACAAACGCCAAAATTACCATTCAGTTCCCCCTGTGCAAAGGCAGCAAATGCTCCGTTTCCTTCGTGTTTTACTCTAATCCAGTCGATATTGTCACGCTCGGCAATGGCAGTTACAAAGTGATTTAAAGCGTCGCCCGTGACTCCAAAAATCTGTTTTACGCCTTCTTCTACAAATATATCCAGTAGTTGTTCTGATACGTTCTTTGCCATGCTGAAATTTATTTTGTGAATGTGATCCGAAATGAAATTTTTCGAAAATGTAAACTGTCTCTGGCAAGAGAACCGCTACCTGACTCATATAGTTTCTATTGACAAATCTTAGAATAGAGAGTAATACTACAGTTTGAATTATTCTAGAAACTGAAAGGACGTGGAATATTTTAATTAGAGTTAAAGAAATTCACCAATTCAGTAGCTACAGTATTGAGTGCTTTATTGACAGCTTCTTGCTCAGTACGTCTAAGAAGATCTTGATCGTTGGAGTCTTGTTTCGTTTTTTCGGATTGAAATTCTTTGGTAGCAATACTTGTAAAGGGTATGATTCCTGTCCTAATGTCCAACAAAACTACTTCTACAGTAGCATAAGCTTTGGATTTTGTAGCTCTAAAAACACGGTATTCCTGATAAATATCACTGTTGATACGATATACTAAAAGTAAAGGAGCTTGTAAACGTACTGCGGCTTCTCTAAGAACCGGGATGGTTGGATTTTTTGGTGTTAATAAAGATGGTAATAATGAAATAGACGCTATAGATTCAGAACCTGAAATTAAATTTTTCAGAGTGTCAACGTATGATTGTTGAAGTTTTAAATATGCTTCTGATCTCCAATATCCATAACCATATTTCGATGAGTTTTGCTCCAGTGAACCTGGAAATTTGATTATCGCTAACTTTGAATTATTAGGAATCTTGATTTTGCTTGAGAGAATGGTATCAATAACAGTTTGAGAAAGTAAAAGTTGATCGGATGGGAAAAGAGATTTTTCCAGAGTGGGTTCGTTACCGTAATAAGAATTTGAGGAGCCATAAGGCATAGTAGAGGTGCAATTCAAGAAGAAAGGAATAGATAAGGCAAAAAGGATCAAATATTTCATGAGATTCAGATAGTTATTTTATGATCACATGATACAGAAAATCAGTAAATAGAAACAATGCTCCGCATAATTTTAAGTGATTTTTTGGATATGCTTTTTGTAATTGGATCTAAGTCAAAGATCAAGAGTTGCATCAAATTTCGAAAACCTGCATACTCTCGTTGATTAACAACGAAGGACAATGACAAAAGAAAAAGACCTTAAAGGCTACTGGAAAAAGAATCTTCAGTACCTAAGTATTTTATTAAGCATTTGGTTTACCGTTTCGTACGGATTTGGAATTCTATTAGCTCCCTGGCTCAATAATTTTAAAATGGGTGGATTCAAACTGGGGTTTTGGTTTGCTCAACAAGGATCTATCTATGTGTTTGTGGTGCTTATCTTTATCTATGTGTACCTCATGAATCGTTTAGATAAAAAATTCGGTGTAAACGAGGAGGATGCCTAATGGATGTGCAAACGTGGACCTATATTTTAGTCGGAATAACCTTTACTCTTTACATCGGAATTGCAATCTGGTCAAGAGCAGGAACAACCAGTGAGTTTTATGTGGCTGAAGGAGCAGTTAATCCGCTTACCAACGGAATGGCAACGGCTGCAGATTGGATGTCTGCCGCTTCATTTTTATCTATGGCGGGATTGATCTCGTTTATGGGATACGATGGAACGGTTTATTTAATGGGGTGGACAGGTGGTTATGTTCTTTTGGCGTTATTATTGGCTCCTTATTTACGAAAATTCGGAAAATTTACAGTTCCGGATTTTATCGGCGATCGCTATTATTCTAATACTGCCAGAACGGTTGCTGTGATATGTGCATTGATTGTCTCATTTACTTATGTAGCCGGACAAATGCGTGGAGTAGGACTCGTGTTCTCAAAATTTCTGGAAGTAGATATTTTCTGGGGAGTAATTATCGGAATGGCGATTGTGTTCTTTTACGCTGTGTTAGGAGGAATGAAGGGAATTACCTATACGCAAGTTGCTCAGTATTGTGTGCTGATTTTTGCGTTCATGGTTCCTGCATTTTTTATTTCGATGCAACTAACCGGAAGTCCGATTCCTCAAATTGGGTTTGGCTCTACCGTAACAGATGGCTCGGGAATGTATTTGCTGGATAAGATTGATCAACTACATACAGAACTCGGTTTTGCTGAATACACTTCCGGTACAAAAAGTATGCAGGATGTATTTTTTATAACGGTGGCTTTAATGGTCGGAACGGCAGGACTTCCACACGTGATCGTTCGCTTTTTTACGGTTCCGAAAGTAAAAGACGCCCGAATTTCTGTAGGCTATGCACTAATCTTTATTGCCATTCTTTATACAACAGCTCCGGCTATTGCTGTATTTGCACGAACGAATTTGATCGAAACAGTAAGCAAACAACCTTATGAAGAAATGCCACCATGGTTTGCCACTTGGGAAGAGACTGCATTGCTGAATTGGGTGGATAAAAACGAAGACGGTATTATTAATTATGCTCCCGGAGCAACGATAGTAGGCGCTCCAAATATTATTCGTGATGGATTAGATATTCGCCGAGGCGCGAATAATCAGGTAATGATTTCTAATGAAGTCACAACAAACGATAATGAATTATATGTGGATCGGGACATTATGGTATTGGCGAATCCTGAAATTGCAGGTCTTCCGGCCTGGGTAGCAGCTTTAGTTGCTGCGGGTGGATTAGCAGCGGCGCTTTCTACTGCCGCAGGATTGTTGCTAGTGATATCAACTTCGGTTTCACATGATCTGATCAAAAAGCAATTCAATAAAGACATTTCCGATAAAGCTGAATTGCGATATGCCAGGATTGCAGCGGCAGTAGCGGTTATGGTAGCAGGATATTTCGGAATCAATCCCCCCGGATTTGTAGCCCAAGTTGTAGCTATTGCCTTTGGATTAGCTGCAGCCTCATTTTTCCCGGCTATTATTCTGGGAATCTTCTACAAAAAGATGAACAAACAAGGTGCGATTTCCGGAATGATTGTCGGATTGATATTCACGCTATCATATATCATTTACTTTAAGATTGCATTTCCGGAATTGAACATTCCCGAAAACTGGTGGTTTGGTATTTCTCCTGAAGGAATCGGAACCTTTGGAATGATTATTAACCTGATAGTAGCGTTGTCTGTAAAATCATTTTATCCCGATCCACCCGAAGATGTTCAGGAAATGGTAGAGGGGATTCGGTATCCGAGGTAGTTTTTCTAGTTACTTTTGATAAATCTCCCTTTGAAGGGAGATGATCAAGCCGACGGTTCTCGGCTTGATCCGAGGGATGTTTTATTCTTGTTCATAAACAGCTATGCTTAATAATTTCCGTTTAAATAGCCAGATGTTTAGTTCTCTCCTTACTTTTGGCTTGACCCAAAAGTAACAAAAGGTCAAGACTAAGAATTCTTGGCGGGTTCACGATACTTTCGCTGAATAAATCCAAAGGTCTTCTAACAGTAGAAAAATTTTACTTATTCTGAGCCTGAATGGACTTATTCATCCTTCGGATACACTCAATCAAACGGTCACTATTCCGCCAATAATTCTAAGGTCGCTTTAAGCATTCTTGGCAACGACGAGCTTTGTTTTACAGACACTTGATTTATGTTTATTTAAAAGTATCTTAAAATTAATCACATAGCATACCATTATTGAAATTGTATAGAAATCATGAGGAAAAAAATAGAAATAACAAGGAATAAAATATATGAAGCGGCACAAAACAATGATTGGGAAAGACTTATTGATTATTTAAGGTGGTCGAAAAAAGAAATTGATAAAGATGATCTTCTAAGAAATGCTTTTAATAACACAATAAGTGGTTTATTTGCTTCAAACTGGGAAGAGTTAGATAAAGATAAACTTGTAGATGGACTTAGGATTATTGACAACTTTAAAAATAAGTACTTGAATATAAATGATAAACAACATGAAAAAGCTATTGAATTTTTAGTTATGAACCTTCAAGAAACAGATATTAAACTTGCAAATCATTATGCAAAAATAAAACCTGGTCTTAGTTGTAGTAAAAAGATTATTAAAGCCTATAAGGATTCTGAAAGAAGGGAAATCTTGCATGCTAAGACAGATAAAATTCGAATTGATGAAAGCATAAGGATTTCTAATTCACTGCATACTATAAGCTTATTCAAGTCTAAACAAGAGAAGGATTTTTTTTATGCAGTTCGTGATGTTTTCCAAATGTATTCTGTTTACCCAAATATGGCAGTTAGTTCAGTTATAGATTTTGAATCAATCAAATCTAAGCTGAATCAACAAGAAAGAGAGTATTTTTTTAAAGCTGTTATTGATACTGTTGTAGTAGACCACCTAAATGATTTCAAACCGATTCATTTTTTTGAATTAGACAGTCATTATCATTTTGAGGAGAAACAAAAAAAGAAAGACTCCATGAAAGATAAAATTCTTCGTATTGCAGGTTGTAAACTATATCGAATTCTTAAGGAATCTAATCAGGTGTCAATAGATGATTTTAAAACCGCTATTAAGTATATAATCTAAGCTAAAAAGTACTTCTAGCCAGCTTTACTCTCGTTCCGAACGTCTCGTTCGGAATGCCTTCTTTGAGGCTCCGCCTTAATGGAAGCGGAGCTTCCAAATTAGAATCACGCAGCAGAGCTCCTTGACGAGGAAGTCTTGTAGGTTCACAAAACTATTTACAATTCCTTCCCAACTTTTTTACCTACATTCACAGGCATTTTCATTTTATAAACTAACCCGGGGTTCATGAAATCATTTCTTTCAGCTTTTGCTGTATTACTATTCTCCAGCATCACTTTTGCGCAAACCAATCCTCAGTGGATTCGCTATCAAACTATTTCGCCTGATGGAAATACCATCGTTTTTACTTATAAAGGAGACTTGTATTCAGTAGCCACAACCGGTGGAGATGCTACTCAACTTACTTTTCATGATGCTCATGATTACATGCCAGTTTGGAGCCACGATGGAAAGACGATTGCTTTCGCTTCTGATCGTTACGGTAATTTCGATATTTACACCATGGATGCTAAGGGCGGAGCTGCAAAGAGATTGACATTCCATTCTAATGATGAAAAACCATTTACTTTTTCTGCGGATGGAAAAAATATTGTGTTCGGTGCTTTACGAATGGATACCAAAGAACATCGTCAGTATCCAACAGGATCTCAGCCTGAATTGTATTCCGTTCCTGTAAGCGGTGGACGAGTTGATCAGATCTTTACTGTTCCTGCTGAATATGTTCAGGTAAATAAGAATGGTTCTCAAATGGTGTATCACGATAAGAAAGGGGGAGAGAATGAATGGAGAAAACATCACACATCTTCCATTACTCGTGATATCTGGACGTACGATACTAAGACCAAAGCGCATAAGATGATTACCAGTTTTGAAGGGGAAGATCGTCAGCCGATTTATAGTGCAGATGAAAAGTCTTTGTATTATTTAAGCGAAAGCAGTGGAAATTTTAATGTGCATAAGCTTTCTTTAGCCAATCCTTCTCAAACAACTCAGCTTACTCAGTTTGATACACATCCGGTTCGATTCCTTAGCATGGGAAATGGAACCCTTTCTTTCGGATATGACGGCGAACTGTATACCATGAAAGAAGGAGAGCAGCCGAAGAAAATGAACGTAAATATCAGAACGCAGGAAAAAAGTAATGCAGATAAGTTCATCACCATCAACGGTGGTGTTCAGGAAATGGCTGTTCATCCCAATGGAAAAGAAATTGCTTTCGTAGCCCGTGGAGAAGTATTCGTGACTTCCATCGATGGTTCATTGACAAAACGAGTGACTAACACTCCCGAAACAGAGCGGTTTATTACTTTTAGTCCGGACGGAAAAAGCCTTCTCTATTCCAGTGAAAGAAATGGAAAATGGAGTATCTATAAATCAGAGAAAGTAAGAGAAGAAGAGCCATTTTTCTTCGCATCAACACTGCTTAAAGAAGAAGCAGTAATTGAAAACAAAGAAGATAATTATTTACCAGAATTTTCTCCTGACGGTAAGAAGCTGGCTTATATCGCAGGAAGGAGAACGCTGCGCATTATGGATATGGATTCTAAGAAAACCGTAGATCTTTTAACTCCAAAAGACCTTTTTCATATGAGAGACGGGGACAAATATTTTACTTGGAGTCCGGACAGTAAATGGCTACTGGTAGACTGGAATAAGCTATTGAACAACAGCGAAGTATTGTTGTTATCAGCAGATGGAAAGGAAAGAATTAACCTAACTGAAAGCGGTTATTACGATTATTCTCCAAAGTGGATGAATGATGGCAAACAAATGATTTGGTTCAGTAACCGTGATGGACTAAAAAGTTATGCTACAAGCGGGAACTTCCAATCTGATGTGTATGCCATGTTTTTTGATCAGGATGCCTGGGACAAATTCACCATGAGTAAAGAAGATTATGAGTTGATGCAGGAGATCGAAAAGGCGAATAAGAAGGAAGAGAAATCAGACGAAAAGAAAGAGGACGATAAAAAGGATGAGAAAAAAGAGGAAGTAAAATCTTTGGAATTCGATTGGGATGGAATGAAAGATCGAAAAGCTAAACTGACTATACATTCCAGTAACCTTTCTGATGCTACACTTTCAAAAGATGGGGAGAAGCTTTATTACTTATCCAGATTTGAAGGAAGATACGATCTTTGGGAAACGGAGCTCAGAACCCGTGATACCAAGAAACTGATAAGTTTAAATACCGGTGGTGGTAGTTTGGTTTGGGATAAGGGTATGGAAAATTTGTATCTGTTGAGCAGTGGCAGAATTTCAAAAGTGGATCTTTCCGGTGGAAGTGCTAAAGGGATTTCAATTTCAGGTGAGATGGAATACGATGCGGATAAAGAGCGACAGAAAATGTTCGAACACGTATACATCAGAACTAAGAATATCTTCTATGAGCCGACTTTCCACGGAAACGATTGGGATATGCTGTATGAAGAATATCAGAAATACGTACCACATACTTCCAATGGTTATGAATTCGCTGAAGTTCTTTCTGAAATGTTGGGAGAATTGAATGTTTCTCATGCCGGAGCTGGTTACAATAACAGTATAGAAAACGGAGATGCTACGGCTTCATTAGGAATTTTTTGGGATTACAATCACAAAGGGGACGGAATCAAGATCGCCGAAGTTATTGATGGCGGTCCTTTAGATAAAAAATCTTTAGAGATCGAATCCGGAATGATCATTCAAAAAATTGATGGCGAAACGGTTTCAGCTAACAGAGATATAGCAAGCTATCTAAACCGGAAAGCAGATAAATTCACCTTACTTGAAGTCACTGATGATAAAGGTAAGAATGCCAAACAGGTTACGATTAAACCTATTTCCTTAGGAACAGAACGTGGATTGCTGTATGATCGGTTCGTGCGAATGAATGAAAAAGAAGTAGCCGAAAAAAGTAATGGTAAGCTGGGTTATGTTCATATTCCGGGAATGGGTGACGGTCCGTACAGGGATATTTATGAAGATATGTTAGGTAAGTATCTGGAAGCAAAAGCAATTATCGTAGATACCCGTTTTAATGGAGGTGGAGATTTAGTGGCTGATCTGGCTATGTTCTTCACGGGTGAAGAATTCATCACTTATGCAACAGCAGCAAAAGTAGTAGGTGGTGAGCCTACTTCCCGCTGGACCAAGCCCACACTTACCATGTTCAACGAAAGCAATTATTCTGACGGACATTGCTACGCTCAGGGTTATACCGATCTTGAAATCGGAATCACTTTAGGAATGCCTGTTCCGGGAACCTGTAGTTTTGCAGGTTGGGAAGGTTTACCAAATGGCGGTTATTGGGGTGTTGTTCCTGTAAGTGCAAAAGATAAAGCTGGTCGTTGGATGGAGAATCTCCAAACAGAGCCGGATGTTAAAGTGAAGAATATGCCGAGTGTTGTGAACTCTGGACGAGATCAGCAACTGGAAAGAGCAATTGAAGAATTAATGAAAGAAATAGAGTAAATTTTCAAACTCATTTTAAGCCTCTTTCATAACCGAAAGGGGCTTTTATTTCAGCCACTTTCTAATTACTGACTCTATCTCTGAAAACTGCGAGGGCTCGGGAATATGTTTAGAGTTTTCTAACGTATAGACTTCCCTGAAGTTCTTAAAGAAAGCTTTACATTTCCTGATTGAGATTTGAGCAGGAAAGAATACATCGTTATCAGCTACCATCAGGTAAACCGGACTTTCAAAATCCCTGACTTCCTCTTTTTTGAGAAGAGGAGGTCTACGAAAATCCATGTTTACGCCCGTTAAAGTATTTTTTTGAAAGGAGAGTGAATAATCATCAGTTTTATTATAGAAGCTATTCATAAAGGATTTAAGATCAGATTCTTTTTTAGTAATCATAAACTTGATAAGTGGCGTGGTGAGTTTTTTTGTTGATTCCAGAAAAGACCCGTTTCCGAAACCCGCAGGAACTACAAAAATGGCTTTAGAGGCTTTTTTGGGATAGAAAGTAATTAGCTTTTGTAGTAAGAATCCGCCATATGAAGCTCCAATAACCGGCACGCTTTGTAAGTTTAATTGATCAAAAGTTTCTGAAAGCCAGAGACCATACTCATCATTCTGAAGATTTAATCTGGTTTCAGAGCTTTTTGTTGTTTGACCGATCGTATCAATAGCATAGATCAAATAGTGCTTTGCCAAACCTTTTACTGATTCTAAAGCAACTGGTGCTCCTGCATTAATACCATGAAGGATAACAAGAGGGGGATTGGAACTATTGCCAGTCTTGACCACATGAGTAGACCCCGCAAAGGTATTCACATAAATATCTTCATATTCCAGCTGCAAAGACTTTAATTTAGAATCATAAAGATCCATTAAAGCCTGTTTGGCTTCTTTTGTCTTGTAGAGAGGTTTGCTTTTCAATTTGGTAGGTTTTTCAGAAAGTTTAAACTAATTTAGAATAATTAGTCCAAATGACCTAATTATTTTTATGGATACAAAAACACAGATAAAGCAATCTGCTCTTAAATTATTCAATCAAAAAGGATTGATGAATGTGACATTGAGAGATGTGGCTGCGGATATTTCTAAAAGCTATGGAAATATTACCTACCACTTTAAGAATAAAGAAAAGGTTATAGAATCCATTTACAATGATATGATGCAAGAGTTGTCAATCATTAATAAAGATATTATGGAGAGTAATGAATCGCTTTTCGCCAAAATTATTAGAGCTCCTAACCATACTTTTGAACTAACTATGAACTATCTGTTCTTCTACGTGGATTTTGTTGAAATAAGAAGAAATTTCACGGAAATATTTAAAAAAATAGACGCTAATAACAAATCTAGGATGGAGTCGTGGAAGCATAGTTTGGTTGAACTTCAGAGACAGAATTATATCCGCAAGGAGCTTAGTGAAAGTGATCTGTTTTATTTGATGGAATTAAGTGGAGCAATGAGAACATTCTTTTTCCTAAAATTATCAAAAGAAGAACTAGGACAGAGAGATCTTAAAAATAAATATGTCGAATACACAAATAAGCTATTTTATCCATACTTAACAGAACGAGGAAGAAGAGAATATAAAGAGATTAAATAGCTTCTTAACACTTTTGTTACAGCTTTTCTAAAGCCTCTTTTGCACGTTCGAATTCAGGATTTACTGCTAATGATCTTTGATAATAAGTTTTTGCCAGTTCTACATTATTCCTGAGTTCATAGATCATTCCTATTCTGTAATTGGCATGATCGAGATAGCGTTGATCTCCTACCACAGCCTGTTCAATATATATTTCAAAGAAGCTGATTGATTTATCGAGATCAAACTCTCCAAGCAAACCGGCAAGGCCCAAATGGAAGTATCCAAGGTAATAGGTTGAATCCATATCAATAGCTTTTCTAAAATAATCGGATGATTTTTGGTATTCTTCCAGCCTTCTATAGCTTAATCCAGTTTTAGCCAAAGGAGCTAGCGAATCTGGATATTGTTCTATTGCACTTAGAAAGATCTTATTTGCTTCCTCATAATTTTCTTTATCTGAATAGAAATCCCCTTTATAAATGAGGTATTTGAAAGGGTCATGGGGTTTTATTCCTTCAATGACTTGAAGAGCTTTATTTGTATTTCCTCCTACAATTCCCGGAGAATAGAGGTAATAATCGGAAAGTTCTTTATGGGCTTTGATGAGTTTAGGATCGAGTTCAATTGCTTTTATATATTGATCACGACCTTTTTTTGCATAGGAAATTTTTTTAAAGATGGAAATTTCTCCAACCATTTGAATTAAGGTATATCCATATAAAAAATGAAGTTCCGCATCATCAGGATAAGTCTTTAAGTTCTTCTCAAGGGTTTTCTTTGCATCATTAAATTCTGAATTATCAATCAATGCCTGAACTTCTTCATATAGTACCTTTTTTTGACTTGATACATTCGAGGTTAAGAATAGAAAACAAGATAAGGTGGTTAATAAGATCTTGTAGCTCATTGTTTTACCTCAGACTTTTCAATCGAAATAAATGTAATTACAAACGAAAAGAGCTGGATATAAAGAACAATAATCCCAATTTGATCGGTAGTTCCATTTTGCTCTCCAAACCGGAATAAGAAGAAAGTTAGCGGGAGAGTTAGAAGAGTGTAAAAGAGTTCTTTCTTGCTTTTATCGCTTAAAGCAGGGAAGGATAAGTTTCGAGTCTTATTTCGAGCTACCCAGGCTATACTAAGCACAAGTAATAACAATTGTTCAGCCGGACCAATTATATAGTACGGAAGAACCACTCCGAATGTATCTCCGCTCAGTGTGTAGTCAGTTCCCAAACCTAGTGCAATAGTGACTTGCCATAAACTGAAAATGGAAACCCATCCTATTAAAAGAATTTTTGTCAGGTAATCAGGTCGCCGAATAAGCAAATACATAAGTACAGAAAAGAACAGAGCCAGTAAGAGAATAATTACAAAGTGACCATCAGTTCCTGTTCCATAAATATGAACTTTACGTGCTTCTCCCCACGCAACAGTATTTATAGTGTTTGCCCAACGGAAATCAGGTCCATCCATAAAAGCCCTTAGTGCTACTCTGTAAATCCATGAGTAAGCGAATATGAAATAGAAAATAATGACGCAATGAAGCTTATCCATTTTCCAAAGAATCGTTAGGGATTGCATTTCTTTCTTCATCCAGGTCTCCGATTAATTTTAAGTTGGGAGACTATAGGTAATAGATCAGAAGGAGTTTCGGAGAGATGTCCAAATAGTTATGAATAACTAAATGATGTGACGAATAGCAAGAACAATCAATACTCAGTTGTAAATTTTTTCCAATGTTCCTGAAAATCAGATATGTAGCTCCGTGATACTTTTATCGGTTCATCTAGGTGGGCTATTGTCAAACTCAATCCTTGACTGTTTCCCTTCACATTTTTCACGTTGACCAGATTTACGATATGGGATCGATGAATTCTGATAAAAGGCAATTCAAGTTCCTTTTCGAAATTAGAAAGAGTGTTTCTCAGTAACTTCTTTTTCAAAGTATCATTTTCAACATACTGTATGGAAACGTAATTCTCATCGCTGGTTAATGCAAGTACATCAGCTAAAGGAACACGAAGCTGTTCAGGATTCTTCTCATTCGAAGTGAATAGAATTTCCTGATTTCCGGATCTTCCAGATCTTGAATAATAGAGGTACACTAAAAAAATCGATGAAGGGATGATCGCAATAGAAAACACTCTGTATAAAACTATTCCGTAATCGGGAAGAGTAAATGCAGAAAAACCCATCCAGTAATTCTTACAAAAGTAAATGCCGGTAGTGA
Source organism: Balneola sp. (assembly GCA_965216175.1). GTDB lineage: Bacteria > Bacteroidota > Rhodothermia > Balneolales > Balneolaceae > Balneola. Next base: position 1,994,840 of record OZ244140.1, on the reverse strand, counting down.
TCACAAAAAGCATGATACTGTACCAAAATAACCACGCAAGTTTTGATTGTCCCAATCGTGTGTTGATGAATAATGGAAGCAAATACAACTCCATCAAAATATACAAACCACTGGCGGTGACGGCATAACTGAGAGTACGAATGATACCCATAAACTGAAATCCGTGGATTACCTCACCAAATGGTTGTAAGAGGAACAGAGTGAGAAAGCAAGCCAAAAATATCAAAGCACCCATTCTGAAGACAGAACTCTGTTTTGAAATTTTTAGCGGTATGGAAAATGATTTACTCATTAAGCAAAACTATAATAAAAATACTTTCTCTTTTTTTGACACTTTTGTAATTCTTAGTATATCTGTTTCGACTAACTTACAAAAGTACTTTTAATATAAACCATACTATTGCAGAAATCTGTGAGTGAACAAGAATTCGTTCAAAAGGTGACGGAATCCCAGGGGATTGTGCATAAGGTATGCGGAATGTATTGTGATAATGAAGAAGACAAAAAAGATCTTTTTCAGGAGATATTGATCCAGCTCTGGAAATCATATCCGAGTTTCAGAGGAGAAGCGAAATTTTCATCCTGGATGTATAGAGTAAGTTTGAACGTAGCAATTTCGAATCTGAGGAAATCCAAAACAAAAAAAGAAGATTCTACTTTGCCTGAATCTTTCGACAGTATTTCCAAAGAAAGTGATGAGCAAAGCCTGAGTTTAGAAAAAGGATTGCTACGTGATGCAATAGAACAACTCAACGAAATTGAAAAAGGGATCATGGTGCTGTACCTGGAAGAAAAACCAAACGATGAAATTGCCGAGATCATGGGGATTACTCAAAATCACGTTCGGGTAAAAATGACACGAATAAGAACGAAACTTAAAGAAACTCTTAATCCGGGTTGATATGGAATTAGAAGAACTTAAAATTTTATGGAAGGAAGAAGCCGAGAAAGAAGTTTCGGCTCACAAAGTAAATGTGGACGAAATCCGTGGAGTAATTACACGAAAATCTCAAAGTACCATTTCCGCTGTTAAGAAAACCATGAAAATGAAAGTTGTGGTTACGGGTCTTACCAGTATTATTTGTCTGGCAACCGTATTTTTTGGATTAACTGATTCGCTGAGTGAGAGTCTGGGAAAGTTCATGAATGCAACTCAAATGGCGATTATGTATTCCATTCTGGGGGTTTCTCTCGGGACCATTTCCGTCTTTAATTTTTTCAACCATATTCGTATCACAGATTTCGAACGATCTGTTCTGCCAACCAAAGAAACCATTCAACATGTTGCAAAAATCATTAAAGGAGCAATGAGTTTGGGAACTTATTCTGACTTGATAGTAAGTCCATTCATTTTTGCCTTCGTGGGTTATGCATATTTCTATAGGGAAGAAGTTTTTCAATTTGATATCAGAGTGCTGTATGTACTACTTGTTTATGCCGCTGGACTCGCGTTCAGTTATTTCACGAACAAATACGCCATGCAAAAACGTTTTGGCAATGATTTAGACCGGCTTAAAGGATACTTAAAAGAATTGGAATTATGAGTAGTGTTAATCAAAACATAGAATCAAAGAAAATTTACTTAAGTGATTTAAAAGTAAGAGGTGCAACCTGGAATCTCTATTGGATTAACTTTTTACTTTTTTTCGTCTTAAAAATTTGGTTCAGACCATGGGTTCGTGAGCAAGAAGGATTTGAGTTTTTAAAAATCTTCGCTAATTCATTCCCGAATTTTGTGGAAGCCTATCTCGGAACTTTCACTATTGCCTCTCTTATGCTATTGGGGAAAATTCTAGATTATTCATGGTTTAAGAACTTAAGCAATAGAATGATTTATCTTGCTTCCACAATGCTTGCAGCAATTTTTGTCATTACACAAGAAATGAAAATTCATAACCTGGGCGGTAATAACATATATGACTTTAATGATGTAGTTGCTTCTGTGATAGGCCTAATCTTCATATTTGTGATGCTGAATCTATATGGTGTGAAGCTTATCAAGAAATAAAGTTCAGTATTCCCAATTGTGGAGTTTTCCTTATCAGCAGTAATTAAAACAAAATTAAGAAATGAAAAATCACATAGTTAAATTCTCAGCATTGGTAGTTATACTGTTTCTAAATGCTTGCAAAACTAATAAATCGAACACGAAAGAGAATGATTCTTCAGCCAAAGAAAGTTCTTATTTTGGTCAAAAGCCACCGGGTTTAATACCGGAAATTTTTGCTCCCGGTATCGTTTCAATTGATGGAAGGTATGAAAGCTCTATTTCTTTTTCTCCAGACCTAAAAGAGCTATACCTTGATGCTAAGTATGAAGGCGAAGCATCTCAAATCTATTTTTCTAAATTTGTTGATGGTACCTGGACACCCATTAGAAGAGCAAGTTTTACTAGAGGAAATAAAATGGAGGAAATGCACCCTTTTGTGAGCCCTGATGGTAAACGGATTTATTTTACCGCATTTGACTCTACTTTTTCAGATGAAAGAATATGGTATGTCAACCGTTTAGAGGATTCATGGGGTGATGCTATTAAACTGAACTCTCCGGTAAATGATGATAAAGTTTTTTTCGCGAACCATACAAAGAACGGTGGTCTGTATTACTTCGACTTATCAAAATTTGAAACCTATTACGCTCTTTATAAAAATGGTGAATTTGTAGAACCTCAAGCAGCTGAGATTGAAATAGGGCATCATGCTTTTATCTCGCCAAATGGTGATTATTTATTAGTGACCGATCGGAGCAATCAAGAAGAAAACAGAAGGGATAATGATATATATGTCTATTTCAGGAATGAAGATGGAACATGGTCAAAACCTATGAATCTTGGACCTAAAATAAACACCAAATTTTCTGAAAAAACACCGACAATAACTCCAGATGGCGAGTATTTATTTTTTGCCAGGGATGAAAGAGATATAGAACCAGGGCTATCAAATATTCATTGGGTGAGCACAACTGTTATTGAAAACCTAAGACCAAAACAACAGGGGCAATGAAAAATCATTTAATTAAATTCTCAGTACTGGTATCTATCATATTTTTAAGTGCTTGCAATACAGAGAAATCAAATACAAAAGAGGATGATTCTTTAAACGAAGAAAACTTTTATTTGGGACAAGAACCGCCTGGTTTAATACCGAAAGTTTTCGCTTCTGATATAGTTTCAATCAATGGAAGGAATGCATCGGCTATTTCGTTTTCTCCTGATTTAGATGAAATGTACTTTTCAGCTCATGAAAAAGATGAAGAAACATCATCTATCTATTTCTCAAAACTTAAAGGTAATAAATGGACTCCCGTTAAAAGAGCAAATTTTACCAATGGGGGGAAAAATGAGGAATTATATCCATCCGTTAGTCTTATTGACGAAAGGATTTATTTCACAGCTTTTGATTCTATTTTTTCGGATGAGAAAATTTGGTACGTAAACCGATTAGAGGATTCCTGGAGTGATGCAATACAACTTGATTCGCCTATTAATAATGACTTAGTTTTTTATATAAATCAAGCTAAGAACGGAGATCTTTTTTACACAAGTATTTCAAAAGGGAAAATGTATTATGCACCCAACAAAAACGGTGAATTTCCCGAAGTACAGGAAATTGAAATTGAATATGGTCATCATGGGTTTATTTCTCCATCTCAAGAGTATTTGCTGGTATATACTCGAAACAAAGAAAATAAAGACCACGATATTTATGTCTGCTTCAAGGAAAACGACGGGACATGGGCAAACCCAATTCCTCTTGGAAATGAAGTAAATTCTAGTTTTAACGAATCGGGTCCGAGTATTACGCCAGATGGCAAATACTTGTTTTTTAATAGATCCAATGAAGATGAGTCATCAAACATTTATTGGGTGAGTACGGATGTTATAGAAAATCTAAGGCCCCAACAATAGAATAATTCTAGCCAACAAGGTGTATGGATTGGCTTCGGTGAAAAATAATTTCCCGATCTGTAATTCTGTTGCTTTTTGTTTCGACTAACCGAGTAAACAAGTCCAACATAAAAGCAAAATGATGAAAGAGTTAAAAAGATACGACAGAATAATTATGATAAGCCTAATTCCAATTTATTTGGGATTAATGCAAGCCATAGAAAGATTTAACGGAACAGTATGGGGAGAAATACTTCAGGTTTTGTCAGTGATAGGATACGTAGTATTGGCTTGGGCAGTTTTTAAAAGAATGTCGGTAAAAAGATTGATCAAAAATAAAGCTGGTGCGGCATTAATGGTTAGTTTTTTGTTTGCTTTCGGAACGGGAGTTGATGCCCAATCTGCGAACTACGAAAAGCAAGTTCAGGCTCTTGAACTTAGTTTCGAAAATAAAAATATCGAAGCACTCAAAGAGTATATAAGTTCTGAGTTAGCGTTTGGTCCCATTCCTGTTCAAAACACACCGGTTATCCTGACCAATATCGTAAATAACTTTCCAAAGTTGCTCGAACTCACGATCAAAGAAACAGGTGAAGGAGAGGCATTGGTTTATTATAACTTTCAAGGAATGGAAGAAGCAGAGTCTAAGATCTTTTTTGATGAGTCCGGTAAGATCACAAAGATGGAATATTTTGAAGAGATCATCATACAGCAGATCAGAGCTCAACAAGCATTACAAAATAGTGTTCAGCAACCAAAGCCGGGTGAACTAGGGGAGAAGTACCAGCCAAAAAGTGTTGAATTCAAATCTAAAGATGGACTATTGGTTTCAGGAAACCTTTACGAAATTGATTCAAACAAACCGGTAATTCTTTTACTTCATCAAGCCAACTATAATAAACATGAGTATGCAGATATTGCCCCAAAGTTAAACGAGATGGGGTACAATGTTCTGGCTATTGATCAAAGATCCGGTGGTGCTTTTGCGGGAAAAACCAACGAAACTTTTGACAGAGCTACTCAAAGAGGAGATAGTAATATTTCTTTTGTAGATGCCGAGCAGGATATTGAATCAGCTATTCATTTTCTTTCTTCAAAATATAATACCAAAGTTACGCTTTGGGGAAGCTCGTATTCATCTGCATTGGCAATTTTTGTGGGAGTTGATAATCAGAATGTGAATGGAATTATCTCATTTAGCCCAGGTAATTATTTCGGAGATGCAAAACCAAAGTTGAAGTCGGTTTTTGAAGAATTAGAAACAGCTTTCTTAGTTACTTCTTCAAAAGAAGAAGCAGCGGATCTGTCAAAGGAATTAGAGGGAGTTGATCTAAATAATAATCAATCACAGTTTATACCGGAAAGCGATGGCTTTCATGGATCGAGAGCCGTTTGGGAAGGACAACAAGGAGCAGAAGAATACTGGCAGGCCATTACAGAGTTCTTGAACAAATTATACAATTAGATAGAAGAAGATCATGAATCAAGAGCAAGCTTTGAATCAAACAGACAATAAGAAAAGAATAATGTGGATTGGGTTACTACTGATGATCGTCGGAACGGTATCTTTCAGCGATCATGAGAAAGTGGGGGATGTACTCACATTGATTGGAGCGCTAGTGATTTTAGGAAGTTGTATTTGGTCACGATCAACAAGAAATGAATGACCATTATTCGGAAAGAAGAGCTCTAAGAAACTCTGAAGATTCTGTTTTTATTTATCGCCTTTCAAAGGTATTCCTTTTATCTTTTGTCGTAATCTAAAAACATCTACGACTTGAGAATCCTCACCACAGCACTTTTTGTGCTGCTTACTTTATTATTCGTACCCGAATACCTCGCAGGACAGTTTTATCCTGCCAAGACATACTCTACAACAGACGGAATGCCTTCAAATTCTGTCTTTTCTATTACCCAGGCAGAAAATAAAGTGATGTGGTTTATTACCTCAAAAGGTGTTGCAACCTATGATGCAACCGAATGGTATTTATTTCCTGATTCGTTGGCATTACCATTTACAGAACATTCCTATATACAAAAAGACGAATTAGATAGAATTTGGGTAGCAGGCTACAACAAAGAAGGATTTACTATTCAGTTTTATACAAATAATGAATGGAAAGAAGTCAAAACTCCTGAATCCTGGCCAACCGGCAGGGCTGTTTTTTCATTCAGAAAGGTAAATGGAGAAATTTTTCTTGGCTTAAAAAATCAAGTCTATCATTTAAACAAAGAGCGCTCTGATTGGGAGACTACTGAATTATCTGTAGGTAATAGAAAAGCGATAATCAATGACTTGGTTGATATAAACGGAGAGCTTTATATAACTACTAAAGAGGGAATTTTTGTCTTTAAAGGAGATGAAATAATTTATAGTGAATTGAATGAATTCGATCTGAGAGATAAGAATATTCTTACCATCAATAAACATGAGAAATCGTTTTATTTGTTGGGATTGAATTGGACAGGGAAAATAAACGGAGATAATTACGATCTCATTTCGGATGAACTGGGAATATTTTCAGAGTCGCCTTACAAGAAGTATAGCTTAGAAATAGATGCCAGAGGAAAAATCTATTACAGTAGCTTCAATGTTGCTTCATTTGTAGACGAAGAAACAGGGATATGGAAGCCTCTCAAGGTTTTGGCAAGACAGCAAAACGTGCTAAGCAATCAGATTTTTGTGGACGCAGAAAACAATTATTGGGTAGGTGATAACCGGGGGTTGTTCAAATTCAATTTGTTGAGATTCAGAAACTTCAACAGCATTACTAATCTGGTTGAAGACGAAGTAAGCAGTATTCTTGAAACCGATGATGGTCGTGTTGTGCTTGCAAATCCCAGAGCCTTAAACTTTTACAAAAATGATGAAATCACTTCTGTTGATTTAAGGGATAAGTACCCAAATTTTGTAACAAGAATTTTAGATATGGAACAGATCGGCGATGGGAGAATATTTCTGGCATTATCCCGTGGTGGATTGATAAGTTTCATGGATGGAAAGATCAGACAATACGATTCTGAAATTTTGAATAACTTAGTTACTTCACTGAGTGTTTTTAATGGAGATTTGCTCGTAGCAGATTTTAACTCCGTGTATAAAGTTAAGGATGGAAAATTTGAGCTTTTTGGTAATTTTGATGGTATTCGAAATATAGTTGCTGTTGAAAAAGATAAGCTGGCTGTTCTTACGTATGAAGGAGTGTATATAACTGATGGAATAGAAACTCAAAAATATGAAGGTGAAGAAAAATCTTTAAATAATGTATATGATATTGAATTCTGGAATGGTGAGTATATAATTGCTACAAAAACAGGTTTAGGCGTACTAAAAGATGATGAAATCATTAAATACGATCTCATAGAGCTCGACAGAACCTCGACGTATTCTTTGATGCGTGATTCAAATAATTTTCTTTGGGTAGGTACTAACGATGGAGTATTTAGAACTGATGGAAAGGAAGTTATGCAATTCAACAAAGGGAATGGGTTAATTGGGAACGAGATTAACAGAAACGCATTAATAGAAGATTCAAGTGGAGATATTTGGATTGGTACAGATGCGGGAGTATCAATATTTGACCAGAGCGAAGAGATTATTACTGACTATGAGCCAAGTATTGAGCTTAAAGAATTCAAAACTCTTGATGGAACCAAGCTGACAAATGATTCTGAAAAATCAATCAGCTACAGTGAAAACAGTGTCGAACTGAAATTCAGAACCGTTTCATTTTTAAACGAAGATGAAATGTCGTTTCAATATAAACTGGAAGGCTTCGAAGAAAACTGGAATCCATCTTCAGATATATCAGGCAATCCGATCCGGTACACAAATTTAAACCCCGGAAATTATACCCTTTGGGTTAAAGGCAGAGTTGAATCAGAAAGTTGGAGTGAGGATTATGGGGTTAATTTTATTGTAAGAAAGCCTTTTTATCAGGAAGCCTGGTTTGTTCTTTTAACTGTGTTCATCCTTATTGCAATTGGTTATTCTATTTACAGATTGAGAATTCTTTATCTTATTAAGCAGCGAGAGACATTAAGAAGGGTGGTTAGCAGAAGAACGGAAGAGATAGATATGCAAAACAGAAATTTAAAAGGAGCATATAAAGATCTTGAACAAGCCCATGATAAATTGGTTCAGACCGAAAAAATGGCTGCCTTAGGAGTTTTAACGGCGGGTATTGCTCATGAAATAAATAATCCTCTTAATTATATAAAATCCGGTAAAGAAATCTTAAAAATGATTACGGAACAAGAAAATTCTGAGATTGTAATTAAAGATAAAGAAACTTTTGAAACGGTTTTAGATGGTATTGATCTGGGAGTGGATAAGATTATGAACATCACAAAAAGTCTGGGGGCATTTACAACTACTTCTGATAAACTGGACAATCACATCTATTTGAATAAAGTCCTGGATGATACACTCACAATTCTGGATCATGATCTTAAGAACAGAATCAATGTTGTAAGAGAATATGCCGATAAGGAAGTATATGTAACCGGTAACGAAGGTAAGTTATATCAGGTTTTTTCTAATCTGATAACCAATTCCATACATGCGATCGAAGGCTCCGGAGAGATTACAATTTCAACAACTGAAACCGAAGAACAGGTTTTTATATCCATAGCTGATTCAGGAAGCGGGATATCGGAAGAAGTGATAAACAAAATTTTTGATCCGTTTTTCACCACTAAAGAACAAGGCAAGGGCACAGGATTGGGATTGTCCATCGTTTATAATATAATAAAAGACCTGAATGGTGATATTGAAATTGATTCAACGGTAGGTAAAGGAACTACAGTGACAATTAAACTGAATAAAGAGATACAGAAAAGCTAGATGTCAGATTTAAAGAAAGTACTTTATGTGGACGATGAAGTAATGAACCTGTTTTTATTCGAAAACTTATTAGCCGGAAAATTCGAGATCCTTACGGCAAAAAGTCCCGAGTTGGGATTGGAGATTTTAAAAAATGACAATACCATCGATATTGTTATTTCTGATATGAAGATGCCGGTAATGAACGGACTTCAATTTATTGAAAAAGCTCAGGAGTTTTATAAAAAATGCCCGTATTTGATTCTCTCCGGTTACCATAAAATCTCGGAAATTGAAGAAGCGCTGGAATCCGGAATGATTCGTGGTTACCTGCAAAAGCCCTTCGAAGTTGACCAGATCACAGCTACCATCCATAAAGAGATTGAGGCGTTTGAGGAGTAGTAAATTGGCATTATTTGGGTTCTAGGGCTTTGCTAATCCAGTAAAAGATGAATAAATAGTAGCCGAGACCAACTCTATTATTCTTAAAACAAATAAATTGTCCACCCGTTAAAATTGTGTTACATTGTAAAACATTCAACATAATTCTACTGTTATGGACACAACGCTCACTATTCGAATTGACAAAGAACTGGAAGCACTTCTTGAAGAATCCTCCAAAAGATCCGGTCGGTCCAAAAGTGAATTAGTTCGCCAGGCTTTAAAACGTCAATTGGCGGTCGAGTCATTTCAACAATTACGGAAAGAACTTTTACCCTATGGGGAAGCCCAGGGATGGCTCACCGATGAAGACGTCTTTCGTGAAGTTTCATGAAACTGTTCTGTATTAATTTAAAGGATTTACGGTGCACTTCGGAAAAGAACCGCCTGTTTTGCTCCTACAAAGAAACAGGGGTATAAATGAAAATTTTTGCCGACACCAATGTTTTAGTAAGTGCTTTTACGGCCAGAGGATTATGTGCTGATCTTCTTGAAGTAATTCTTTCTGATCATCAGTTAATGACAGGGGAGTTTGTTCTGCAGGAGCTAGAGCGTGTACTTATTACAAAGCTTAAAGTGCCTGATGATAAAGTAAAGGATACCATTCGATTTCTTGAAAAGTATCATGTTGAACCCATTCCTGAAGCTCCTTCTGATGTAAAAGTGAGAGATGAAGATGATCGTTGGGTATTGGAATCCGCTTTAAGAGCAAAGGCTGATATTTTAGTTACCGGAGATAAAGATCTGTTGGTACTTTCAAAAGATATCACTTCAATCAAGATCATTTCACCGCGTGGATTTTGGGAGATTATGAAAAAGTGAAGCAGCTATAACAAAGGCACTTTGTTAATCTTATGTAAGAAACTCCTTGTTTCTTTGAGATTTAAAATTATCTTAGGTGGATGATTTTATGCGAACAATTGAAACTGTACTAGTTCGGGAATAATATGCTAGGCATAAATTAATTCATAAAGAATGACAACAGCTAATTGCCAATTTTGTGGGACTTTCAAGAATGGTGTACTTGTTCTATGTTCTAATTGTCAAAAAGTACCTCTCGATGATGAGAAAGTTGGGAATGTACTTACTTTAATTAAGGCTTAGATGAAATCTTTTTACCAATACGGAATCTTTGGTCACATGTAGATAATAAAAGTTATCATCTTTATCCTTCCAGTTTATAATTGGTTTCCAAAGTCGGTATTGAGTGTTAATTGAAAATAAATAACTATCTAAATAGGTTTGATAATTTTCATCAAATATTTGGACTCTGATATCTAATACACTTGTACTGTCTGGTTTGTTGTTAGTGACTAAGTCACTCCATTCCGACCTGAATTGTATTATTCTCCCATCTGATAAAACAAAAATCCCTTCATCTGCACTGTTGACTCTTCCTCGATAAGGTTCAAGTTGGTCAAAATAGGTACGAGTTATTCCTGGAACTTTACGCTTTGTGGCTTCATTAAATTCTGCCTCCGTATAAACAGAAAAAGTATTAAAAGATGGTTTAGAACCTTCGAACATAACTATATCCCATTCATTCTTATTTTTGGTAAGCTTATAAAAATTGCCAGTGTATAAACGCGGAGAATAAATGATCTCAGGTTTTTTACTTTTATTTTGTAGCACAAAAGTACCAGGTGTCTCAATAAAATTGACCCATGCAAATTTCTCCTGAAGTCCCTTCAGCTCAGAATAAGGGAAAAATTCAGCTCGTTTCGTTTCTAGATTGGATGTATGAACGTAAAAAAAGTTGCGTTGCAACATGGGAGTAGTCAAAGCTGTAACCCTGTTCGGGTCTTGATATAAGCTCAGTAGGTCTCCATTTATCAGATATTCAACATCATTAGGATAAAACTGCCAGTTTGAAATATCGATTTTTTTTGAAAGTACCTCTTCACCATTAGGAGTAATAATTGTGTATCGAATATTCCCTTTATCAACAATAAAAAAATTTCCTTCTGGAGTAAGTTCAAATGTGTTTATATCATGGAATTCCCCAGGCCCACGCCCACGCCTTCCTATCGTATCTAAAAAGGTTCCGTTTGTGTCAAATTTCTTAATTTTTAGCGTTGCTCTGTCAGCTATATAAATATTTCCAAGTGAGTCAGTTAATATTCCTATAGGATCCCCTAATTGATATTGATCAGGTTGGCTTTCAGAACCAATCGTAAGATTTACTTCGAAGTCAACCAAAGGAGTTCTTTTAATAGAATTCTCTTCCGGTTTCTTATTGGAGGAACAGGATAGCAAAGCAGGGAAAAAAAATACTACCAGAATAACCTTCTTAAGATTAGCTATTCTGGTATAGAGGTAGAATGTTTGATTAATCATATAAATTTGGAATAGTAATAATGTGTATTGATTAATCAATCACAACCGTAAGGTATTACAGAACATATGCTGTCATAGTCCAAGCCAAGCTTATCCTCAACTTCTTTAGGTATAAATATAGTCTTATTATTGTTTTTTGCAATTAACACAATGATTAGAGAAAAAATTTAACGCTGGGTCGTAAACCTAGCCGCTAATTGGTTACATTAATTTCTTTTAGTACATTAATAGTACTTTAAAAAACTTTATATGCACTTATATGAATATTTCTATTTCCAGCGGTATTGAACCCCTTTCTGAGTTTCGCAAAAAATCCGCGGACTTTGTAAAGCGTCTAAAAAAAGATAAAAATCCCATTGTTTTAACCCAGCACGGTAAAAGTGCTGCAGTGCTGATGGATGTCTCGGAATATGAACGCATTGCCAAAAAGATGGAGATGCTGGAAGATCTGCTCGAGGCAAAACAACAAGTAGAGCAAGGCAATACTTTTACCACACAAGAGGCTAAGGACCGAATCGATAAACATCTTTCTAAATGGAAGTAATTTTCACGGAACGGTTTTTGAGTCGGGTAGAAGAGTTCACGGATTATATTGCTTTAGATCACGTTCCAACTGCAATAAAATGGGCTGAGGATGTATTCAAACATTGTGAACAGCTAAGCATTCAGCCGGAAAGTGGGAGAATGGTTCCTGAATTCAACCGACCGGAAATAAAGGAATTGATTCATGGAAATTACCGATTGATTTATGAACTCAGATCTAACCGAATTGATATGCTTACAATCTGGCATACACGTTAATCTTTACCGGAAAAACCTTAACCCCTTTTCGAAGTTCCTCCTCGTGTTGTTTAAATACTTCCGAAGCTCAACCAAATCCCCAACCAAAAACCAAACATTCCATCTTCATTATTCCGTTAATCACTGTATCTTTGAGGGTAATCAAACATACAGAACGTGAACATACGCTTAGCACAACTTAATCCCACTATTGGTGACCTTTCCGGCAACAAAAATCTGATGCTGGAATCCATCCAAAAAGCCAAAGAAGATGAGGTAGATCTTTTGGTGTTACCCGAACTCATTGTTTGTGGGTATCCGCCTCAGGATTTGTTAGAACGGGAAATATTCCGGGAAATGTGCTATGAGATAAACGAAGAAATTATCGCTTCTTCAGAAGGTCTGGCACTGATTTTTGGTTCCATTACTCAGAATCATGGATTGGGAAGAAAGGTTTTCAACTCAGCAATTGTCGCACAACATGGGAAGGAAATAGGCAGGGTTCACAAAGCATTATTACCGACCTATGATGTATTTGATGATCTGCGATATTTTGAGCCGGGCAATGAATTTGAACCTATCGAGATAAATGGCATTCCTTTTGGCATCACGGTTTGTGAAGACATCTGGTTTAATGATAACGAGATCAATTATCACACCTATAAAGTGAACCCGGCGGAAGTACTTGCAAAAAAAGGAGCACAGGCAATCATCAATGTGTCAGCTTCTCCGTTTACCAAAACCAAACCCATCAGCAGAGTGGGTATGCTTCAGAAACATGCCGATGAATTGGATCTTCCGCTATTTTATGTGAATCAGGTGGGAGCGAATACCGAACTAATTTTTGACGGAGATTCCTTAGCACTCAACAAAGACGGAGAGATAAAGAGCAGAGCCAAACGATTCGCCACCACCTTTATTGATGTTGCTTTTGATCCGGTTACAAAAGAAGTAGAAGCGATTGGAAATACATCTAGTAGATTAGATGTGCCGGAGCGAATTGAAAGTATGTTTAACGGATTAGTGCTAGGCACCAGAGATTATCTGAGCAAATCCAAAGCTGTAAAAAAAGTGATTCTGGGATTGAGTGGCGGCATTGATTCGGCATTGGTAGCAGTAATTGCCAAAGAAGCTTTGGGTGCTGAAAACGTAATAGCAGTGACCATGCCCTCGGAATTTTCATCCAAAGGAAGTGTGTCAGATTCGGAAACGCTGGCAAATAATCTGGGAATCAAGCTGCATGAAATTGCCATAAAAACCATTTATGATTCATATCTGGATCAGTTAAAACCTATGTTCGAAGGAACCGAGTTTAATGTTGCAGAAGAAAATCTGCAAAGTAGAACACGTGGCGATTTGTTGATGGCAATGGCCAACAAATTCGGGTACATGCTTTTGAATACCGGAAATAAATCAGAAACGGCAGTTGGGTATTGCACGTTGTACGGCGATATGGCGGGGGGACTCGGTGTAATTTCTGATCTGTATAAAACCGAAGTCTACGAAATGTGTCGCTGGTTAAATGAGAGTTATTACCGGAAAGAAGTGGTTCCGAATTCCATTATTGAGAAAGAACCAAGTGCCGAATTACGACCCGATCAAAAAGATTCAGATTCTTTACCGGATTACGGAACATTGGATACTATTTTGGAATACTATCTGGAGCATCAGCTTTCCAGAGAAGAGATCATTTCGAAAGGATTTGATGAAGAATTGATTGACCGGATTTTGAAACTGGTTGATATCAACGAACATAAAAGATATCAGGCTGCGCCCGGTTTAAAAATGTCTGCAAAAGCTTTTGGAGTTGGGCGAAGATGGCCCGTTGTTCAAGGATGGACAGGCGAAGAGAAAAAAATAAATAAACCTATTTCTGTTAAACAATAACCTTGCTTTTTCTTGGTTGACAAGCGGGGATAAAAAATGCCTTTTTTCAATTATTAAGGCATTAATTTAGTACTTTTAGCAAGATTAAAACTACAGACAAGTATGCACAAATTTTTTAAGATCAGTTTATGTGGTGCTCTTCTTTTAAGCACTGCATCAATTTTTGCACAAGACTCTACAATTATACGAACCGAAAAGATGCCCTTGCGGCTTTTACCGGTTACGAACCCTCTACTTGATAAGGTTATAGAACAGGAGCCTACTCACAACCCCGTTGTTGTAGAGCTGGATTCATTCCAAAAAGATATTCTGAGAAGAATTACGGATATATATCAATTACATGTGCTCAGTTTGGAATCCCAGCTCAGTGATAATCCCATTGAAGCAGAAACACATATCAATGATGCCGTTAATGCTTCTCAATCATTATTGGATGATTATCCCGAGTTGAAATCTGATCGTCGGTTCGTTGAACTTTCAAGAGCTGTAGTTTCTGAGTACCGGCAGTTTTATGGTATATCTGAATCCGCAAATGATGCTCAAGGTGAAATTTTTGCTATTCAAGAAGAACTTTTTGCAGACGACGATGCTTATTTGGATGAAGATTTTGACTTTCCTAAAGATGTAATGCTCACCAAAACAGATGTGCCTCTAATCCAAAATAGATACGTTACAAATAGTTTGGTGTACTATACACTTAAACGTCCTGAAGTAATGGAGAAATGGCTACAAAGATCGGAAACGTACATGCCGATGATCCAAAAGATATTTAAAGAAGAGAAGGTGCCATCAGAGTTAGCTTATCTGGCATTTATTGAAAGTGGGTTAAATCCTTCAGCCCAAAGCTGGGCATCAGCTGTTGGAATGTGGCAATTTATTGCAGCTACAGGTAGAGTTTATGGCTTAGAAGTAAATTGGTGGGTTGATGAGCGTCGCGATCCTGAAAAAGCGACCCGAGCTGCTGCACGTCACTTGAATGATCTTTATGAGATTTGGGGAGATTGGCATCTGGCCATGGCAAACTACAATATTAGCCCAAGAGGATTAAATCGAGCAATAAGAAGAGCAGGTGGAAAAAAAGATTACTGGGAAGCATATCCTTATTTACCGAGAGAAACCAGAGGTTATGTTCCCGGCTTTATTGCCACTGCAATGATCGGGCTTAATCCGGAAGAATTTGGCTTTCAAAGAAAATATGAAGGAGATCCTTATAATTATGAAGTGGTTGAAGTTGAGGGATTAATGCCACTGGATGCACTTGCGAAAGCAACAGGGATTTCTACTGAAGAGCTTAAAGATTACAATACCGAACTTTTGAGATGGGCTACTCCTCCCGGGAACAAGTACCCGCTCAAAATCCCTGTGGGTAAAAAGGAAGAGTTTCTGATAGCGTACAAAGAAATTCCTAAAGACAATCGCGCACAGGATATGGCAGTTCACACTGTTAGAAGCGGTGAATCAGTTGGGTTAATTGCTCAAAAATATGGCACTACAGTTAGAGGGATCTATGCGAGTAATGATAATCTTTCTAATGTAATTCATCCCGGACAAAAATTGGTTATCCCGTTGCCTGCCGGAAGTGCCGGGAAAATATCTGCAAATCGACCTACTAATATTACGAATACAAGTCGATCAAGATCGAGCTCTTCGAATCGTTCAAGCGCACCTTCCAATTCAACAAAGTTGATATATAAGGTTAAAACAGGTGATACAATTGGTCATATTGCTGAATGGTATGACATTAGAGCATTCGAAATTAGAGCGTGGAATGGAATCGGAAATACAATTAGAGTTGGACAAAATCTAACTGTATATGTGCCTTCTAAGAACTCTAGCCATTATGAAAAAGTTAATTCTATGAGCTACGGTCAAAAACAGGAATTGGAGAGAAAGCAAAAGAGAGGTGAAAATATATTGCTCGCTTCTGCTTCCACTAGTTCAAATGGATTCAAAACATACAGAGTTCAAAGGAATGATACTCTTGGAGAAATCGCACAAAGCTTCGGAGTTAGTGTTTCTTCAATAAGGAATTTAAACGGTATTTCAGGGTCAACTATTGTTGTAGGTCAAGTATTGAAAATAAGCAAGCAGTAAATTATAGACCAATGAAAAAAATACCATTTTTAATAGGATTGGGAGTTTTGATTCTCAGTTCTTTCTCTGCCAGAGCTCAACAGAATGATATATACTTTTTGCTAAAAAAGAATTTTTCGATTTTTAGTGAGTCTTATCAAAATGTTGCTCTGGATTATGTAGATGAAATTGATCCGGAAATTTTAATGAGAACCGGACTAAAAGCGATGTTTGAAACGCTCGATCCTTACACCGTTATCTACAATGAATCCCAAAATGAACAGGCAGAAATTCTATCTAGAGGGAATTACGCTGGAATCGGTATTGAAGCGGGTTACAGACAAGGAGAAGTTGTAATTGTAGCACCAACTGAAGGAGGTCCTGCAGACAGAAGCGGATTAAAGGCCGGAGATGTAATTGTTGCAGTGGACGGTATTTCTACAGAAAATTTACAACCCGAAGAAGTACAAACATTGACGGTTGGAGAAGTAGGTTCTGAAGTTACAATTAGTATTAAGCGATATGGAGTTGAAAAAGCATTAGACTTTGAACTTACTCGCGAAAGAATTGAAGTTACCAACGTTTCACATTCAGTCTTAATAGGCGACAATAAAAATACGGGATACATCAAGCTCAGCCAGTTTGGATCGCGCTCTGCTGACGAAATAAGAACCACGCTCATAGAGTTACAAGGGAAATCAGAATTAAATGGGTTAGTACTGGATCTGAGAGATAATCCTGGCGGTATATTACAGGAAGCAGTTGCAATAATAGATAAGTTTGTTGAACCGGGTTTAATGGTTGTTGAAAACAGAGGTAGAATTGCAGAATACAATCAAACTTTTTCTACAGAAGAACCTGTGTTTTTTGACAAACCTGTGGTTGTTTTGGTGAATGGGGGAAGTGCGAGTGCTTCAGAAGTGGTTTCGGGAGCTTTACAAGATCTTGATAGAGCTGTTATACTTGGTGAGCAAAGTTTCGGCAAGGGTTTGGTTCAAATCGTTAAGCCTTTGCCCTATAATACATCTATGAAAATAACTATAGCTCGATATTACATACCTAGTGGTAGAAGTATTCAATCTATTGATTATACACACGAAGACAGAAATTCAGGTGTTGTAAGACGAGAAGAGTCTTCAAAAGTATTTAAAACGAAAAATGGCAGAACTGTAAATGAAGGCAGGGGTATTGAGCCTGATCTTGTAGTGGAAATTGATCAACCAAGCTTACTTGAGATATCATTGTTGCAGAAAGGTGTTTTGTTTGATTTCGCTACTCAATATTATTCCAAGAACGAGAATAATGAATTTTCTGAACCTCCAAGTGATATTTTTGATAATTTTGTTCAATACATAAAAGAAATTGAGTTTGATTTCAGCAATGAGACCGAAGATTATTTAGATGTTGTTGAAAATGATCTGCAAGGAGTTGAAGGCGCTATGTCTAAAATTAATGATCTGAGAGCTCTTGTTGAGGCTCAAAAAGATATAGAACTTAAAAAAAGTAAAGAGTTTATTGAAAAAACTATTTGGCTGGAATTAATTGCAAGAAAGGGCGGGCAGAGCGCAAAAACAAACGCTTCACTAGGTAAAGATATACAATTGAATGCAGCGATTGAACTAATCAATAATCCAGAACAAACGAAATCTCTGCTTAAAGGCGATAACTGATGCCGAATAAAGCAGATCTTCATATCCATACAACTTGTTCTGATGGTCAGCTTTCTCCGGAAGAAGTGATCGAACTGGCGGTTGATAAAAAACTGACATCAGTTTCAATTACAGATCATGATACTTTTGAAGCTTATCATATTGCAAAACCATTTGCAGATGAGTTTGGGATCGATTTGATTCCAGGAGTTGAAGTTACTACAGTATATAATGGAAGAGAATCGCACATTCTTGCTTACTACTTTGATACCGAAACAAACTATTTTGCTGAATTTTTATCACGACAAAAGAATTCTAGAATTGATCGGATAAAAAACATTGTTCAAACTTTGCAATCTAGGAAAATAGATGTTACTTACAATGAAGTTTGGGCAGAAGCAGCCGGGGCAAACTTGGGAAGACCGCACATCGCAAAAGTACTTATTAGTAAAGGATATGTGTTAGGTTTTAAAGAAGCTTTTGATTTATACCTTAGCAATGATAAACTTGGCGAAATTGAGAATAGCTACCCGGATTCGGAAGAAGCAATTCAAATGATAAAGAATGTAGGCGGAGCTGCTGTATTGGCTCATCCGGGGAGCTTGTATTCGAGCGAGGAAGTACTGGAATTTATAGAATTTGGAATAGATGGAATCGAATGTATACACCCGAGTCATAACTGGAGAAGGCAACAATATTATTCAGAATTATGCGAAAGCAGGTCGCTTCTAAAAACTGGAGGAAGTGATTATCACGGATCACTTGAAATCGGTCATAGTAATGTAGGTGTTATTACAATTTCAGATAAAAATGTTCAATCAATGAAAAGAATGACCGATCAAAGAAAGAAAACTATTTTAATAAAGGACTAAAATGGGTATCAGATATATTGAAGGGAACACAAAACCCGAAAATGCAAAAATTGGAATTGTGGTTTCAAGGTGGAACTCCTCCATCACTGAAAAGATGTTAAATGGAGCTCTTAAAGTATTAAAAGGCAATGGAGTGATTGATGAAAACATTGTCGTAACGAAATGCCCCGGTTCTTTTGAGCTTCCATTGGCAGTCCAAAGCCTAATGCAAACTAAAAAACTTGATGGGATAATTGCACTTGGTGTTGTAATTAGAGGAGGTACTCCACATTTCGAATATGTTTGTGATGCTGTAACCCAAGGTATTTTAGAAGTAAATTTAAAGTTTGGTAAACCCGTTTCTTTCGGGGTATTAACAACAGATGATGTAAAACAAGCGCTAGATCGTGTAGGCGATGAAGGAAACAAAGGCGGAGAAGCTGCGTTGGCATTATTGGAAATGATTTCACTTCAACAAAATCTTAATGATTGATTGGATTTCTTACCTTGATATATGGCGATTATTAGCCTATTTTTTGAGGCTTGAAAATCAGCTATAAATTGTGAAAAAACTCACTCTAACAAATACAGACCAAACCAAAGAAGATCAGGAAAAGCAACTGGCACTTAAAAAAGCCGGTGAAATTCCTGAGCATATTGCTATTATAATGGATGGCAACGGCAGATGGGCTAGAAGTAAAGGTAGTTTTCGTTTACATGGTCATAAAGTTGGAGTGGACTCCGTTAGAGATATCACGGAATCTTGTGCTCAATTGGGCGTTAAATATTTAACGTTATATGCTTTTTCAACCGAAAATTGGGGCAGACCTTCGGCCGAAGTAAGAGGATTGATGAGATTATTGGTTTCATCCCTTAGAAAAGAAGCTGATAATCTTCACAAAAATGATATTAAACTAGTTACTATTGGTCAAACAGATCGTTTTCCTGAAGACTGTAAAAAACAACTTAAGGAAGCAATAGAACTAACCGAGAATAATGACCGTCTTCAGCTTTGTTTAGCATTGAGCTATTCGGGAAGATGGGATATTACAGAAGCAGTAAAGAAGATTGCAACGCACGTGAAAGAAGGACGATTGGATCCTGTTCTCATTAATGATCAAATGATTGCGGATCATTTGTCAACAGCAGAAGTACCAGACCCCGATTTAATTATTAGAACAAGCGGTGAATACCGGATAAGTAATTTTCTGCTCTGGCAACTTGCTTATTCAGAATTATACATTACCGAACAATTTTGGCCAGATTTTAGACGAGACGAGTTGTATAAAGCAATTGATTCATTTCAAAGTAGGGATAGAAGATTCGGAAAAATTGAATCTTCTAAAGACGAAAAAGGGTTGGCAGCCCGTTTACTGAAAAACAAAAATAAGTGAACCTTAAAAAAGAAGTATTTAGTTTGTTAAAAAAAATATTATTTGTATTAATTGGGGTTGTGTGTTTAGGAGCAGTTTCAGCAGAATTATTAGCTCAGGATACGTTTGAAATTACTGATCCTACCACTGTCACTCCTCAGGAGTATACAATAAAAGCAATAGCAGTTGAAGGTAATGAGCATACCCGAGAGCAATTCATAATCAATGCCAGTTCGCTTACTATAGGAAGAGAGATTACCTATCCAGGTGAAGATATTCCTGATGCGATAAAAAGACTATTTAACTCGGGATTGTTTTCTGATGTTGAAATTTATATAACTGACAAAGTTGCTTCTGAAATAAGTTTGATAATAAAGGTCACTGAAAAACCAAGATTGATAGAATATAAGATAAAAGGGGTAAAGCGTTCTCAAAGAAGAGATTTAGAAGATTTGATCATTTTTTTGCCGGGTGTTGCAATCACAGAAGCAAACATTGCAAAAGCCAAAAGCACCATTCATAGGTTTTATAAAGGCAAGGGGTATTGGTATACAAAGGTAGAAGCTAAAATTGAAAATTCACTGGAATTGGAAAACAAAGCTACTTTGATATTCAATATAGATCCGGGTGTTCGTTTGGAGATAAAAGACATCAAATTTGAGGGAAATGATGCTTATTCTGATAAAAAACTAACTAAGAAGATGAAGCCACTGAAAGAGGATAAATGGTGGAAGTTTCTATCGAAAAAAGTTTATAAAGAAAGCGACTTTGAAGAGGGTATTAATAATGTATTGGCTTTTTACCGAAAAAATGGATACTCAGATGTACGAGTGATTGACGACACAGTGTTTGTATATAATTATGTTAAAGACTTGGATGGTGTTGGCGTAACCATAGAACTGGAAGAAGGACCACAGTATAAAGTTCGTCAGATTACCTGGGATGGAAACACTGTTTACACTGATGAACAACTTTCCAGATCTTTAGACTTTGAAAAAGGGGATATTTTTGATGAAGAAAAGTTTGAATCTAATTTGAATTACAATAGAAATAGTACTGATGTAACTTCATTGTATCAAAACATAGGTTATTTATTCTTTAACAAGTTCCCTACTATTGAAAAAGTTGCGGAAGATTCAATCGATATTCATATTGATATTTATGAAGATGAAATTGCTACGATCGAAGAGGTTTCGTTCACAGGTAATACCAAAACACATGACGACGTAGTTAGAAGAACCCTAAGAACTGTTCCTGGTAATAAATATAGTAGAGAAGGTATTATCAGAACGATAAGAGAACTAGGAACTTTAGGCTATTTCGATGCTCAGAACCTACAACCTGATGTTCTTCCTGATCCAAATAACAAGACTGTTGACATTGCCTATAGATTAGATGAATCAGTATCCACTGACAACTTTGAGTTCTCAGGTGGTTATGGAGGGCAATCAATTGGTGCAATTATTTCAGCCCGTGTTAACTTCAATAACTTTTCAATAAAAAGAGCTTTTGAGAAAGGTGGTTGGGCGCCCATTCCTTCAGGTGATGGACAAAAATTATCTTTAGGTGTTCAGGTTACCGGGCAAGGCTATCAGAGTTACTCCATTAATTTTGTGGAACCTTGGTTAGGTGGAAAGCCAACATCCTTAGGGGTAAATTTCTCCTACAACCTTATCAATAATAATAGATTCAGTGCCGGAAAAAGTGAACTATTTTCAGGAAGTATTTCGGTAGGAAAAAGATTGAAGTGGCCGGATGATTACTTCTCAACAAGAACAACGTTGGGTTATCAATTATATGATGTTAACCAATCGACAAGCTTCCAGAGAGCTGGTGTATCGAATTCAATAACTATTGAACAATTAATAGAAAGAAATTCTTTGGATAACCCCTTATCTCCGAATCTTGGCTCCAAGATTGGTCTTTCTGCCGAAGTTGCTTTACCAATAGCAGGTTTATCAGATTATTATAAGATCAAAGCAAATTATCAAAGTCATTTCCCTTTAGTTGATAAGTTAATTATGACTACAACTGCAGATTTTGGATATATTGGTTATTTTACCGTTTCTAATAGAAGTGACTTCCAGCGCTTTTTACTTGGTGGTACACAATTGCAGCAAAGACAAAGCTTTTTGTATGACAATATTGATATGAGAGGTTATCCGGGTGGTATTGGTCAAAGTATTGCTCCAATTGTTGACGGTGAGCAGTTAGGAGGTAGAATTTTCAATAAATTTACTTTGGAAATGCGTTATCCGGCAGTTCAAAACGATCAATTACAATTAATCCCGTATACTTTTGTTGACGCAGGAAATACATATTTGAATTTTTCAGATTACGATCCATTTGAACTCAAAAGATCAGCTGGATTTGGTGTAAGGTTATTCCTTCCGGTACTAGGTTTGGTAGATCTTAGTTATGGATATAGATTTGACGGTGTAGCCGGAACAAATCCATCTGTAAGTCCGGGAGAATGGGAATTCTTATTTAACATTGGAGCACCTTTTTAAAATGAGAAGTTTAAGAAATACATTTTTACTAATTCTGTTGTCATCATTTTCAATGAATTTAATGGCTCAGGATCAAAAGATAGGATATTATGAGTCAGATTTCGTTCTGTCAAAAATACCTGAATACGGGGGAATAGAACAGCAGCTTAAGATACTAAGTGATGGCTGGAAAAATGAAATTCAAGAGAAAAGAACTGAGATAGATAATTTAGAACAAGATTATCAAGCTAAAGAGATTCTTTACACCGATGAGATAAAAAAAGAAAAGAGACAAGAAATAAATAGTAAGAGACAGCAGTTAGAGAATTTTATAGCTCAAAAATTTGGTCCTAATGGCGAGTATTTTTTGAAGCAAAAAGAACTATTAGAACCAATACAAAGACAAGTTTTTGCAGCTGTTAGAACAGTTGCACAAAGAAATGGAATGGATTTCGTTTTTGATCGCTCGGGTGACATATACATGGTATATGCCAGAGGTGAGTGGAATCTTAGCGAAGACATTTTACTCGAACTAGGAATAGAAATAGAACAATAATTAAAATAGAATATATCCGATGAAAAAATTACCAATCATAGCTTTATTTATACTGATGGCTTCGTTTGAAGTGACAGCTCAGTTAAAAATAGGCTATACTAATCCTGAAGTAATTCTTTCTCAATTACCTGAAGTACAGGAAATTGACGCAGAAATTACACTTTTACTCGAAAGAAAGGATTCTTTATTGGCTATCAAAGCAATTCCATTACAGAAGGAATTCAATGATTATGATGCTGAAAAAGAAAATCTAAGCCCGGATCAGAGACGAATTAGAGAGCAAGCTTTATTAGAAAAGAATCAGGCTTTCGAGCAAGAAAGACAGAACAGTTTAAATGAAGTTCAGCAAAGGCAAATTGCTCTTTTAAGACCTGTCGAAAATAAGATATACGCTGAGATCAGAAAAGTAGCCAATACATTGGGATTGGATATGGTATTAAATGAAGGTTCTGTTAATGGCGGAGCAGTAATATTTTACGCTTCTGAAGACCAGATAAACATCACAGAAATGGTATTGGAAAATTTAAAAAAATCATAAAATGAAGATCATGTTAAAGAAATTATCAATAGCTTTAGTTTTAGTATTAACATCGCTAATTACACTTGATGCGCAAGCTCAGGCTAAAGAACCAAAAATTGGATTCGTAGATCCGCAAGCTGTATTAAGCAGAATGCCAGAATTGAAAGCGGTTCAACAAAGAGTTAAAAATTTCACAGATAGAAAATCACTTGAACTGGAACAAAAAGATTTAGCATTTCAAAACGCTCTCGAAGTTTATGACCAGAAGAGAGATGTTATTTCTGCTGCTGCAAAGCAGGAGGAAGAAAGAAAACTTCAGGAAATGAGAAATGAACTTACCAATGCTGAGAGACAGGCACAGTCTGACGTTCAGCAAAAAAGAAATGAACTTATGGGCCCACTCTTATCTCAAATAGGAAATGCAATAAACGCAGTTTCTGAAAGGAAAGGGCTGGATTTCGTCTTAAATACAACAACAAATACAGGCGACCTTATTATTCTTTACGCTTCTGAAGAATATAGTTCTGAGTTTAATATTACTGATGATGTGATGGTAGAACTAGGAATCTAAAAACCCGGTTTCTTTATTTAAGAATTACAAAGGTTGTCATATTAGTATATATGGCAACCTTTTTTATTTAAGAGATATTTTTTTTTCGGTTTTGGATATAATCCTCAAATATATAACCCCCAAGTTCATCTAACGAGGCAAAATATGCTTTCCCTTTGTTAGCTTCCGTTATTTCTCTAACAAAGCTTTGTAAATATGGATCACTTGCAATCATGAATGTAGTGATTGGAATTTGTTCTCTTCTACACTTTACAGCTTCATCCAACACTTTATTTACGATTTTACGATCTAGTCCAAAGCTGTTTTTGTACATCTTTCCATTTTCGATGATACAGGAAGGTTTTCCATCTGTAATCATAAAAATCTGCTTGTTAGAAAATTTCTTTCTTTGAAGCAGGTGCCTTGCTCTCTCGAGGCCTTGTAAAGTATTTGTATGGTATGGTCCCACTTTTAAGTATGGAAGATCCTGAACTGAAATTTCCCAAGCCTCATTGCCAAAAACAATAATATCAAGAGAATCTTTAGCATAGCTAGTCATAATAAGTTCAGATAAAGCCATAGCTACTTTTTTAGCGGGAGTGATTCTATCTTCACCATACAAAATCATGGAATGACTTATATCAATAAGTAAAACTGTAGAGACGGAGGTATAATGATCTGTATCATATACAGAAATATCATCTTCATTTAAACTAACATTTTCAATAGTACTATGATTAAGCATGTTAAGCATTGTTCCTACTGTGTCGATTTGACCAATGTCGCTTCCCGGTCTCCACTTTTTTGCTTCAGGTTGGCGTTCAAGTCCCTTTCCGGAATGTTGAGTTTTATGTGATCCCATTCCTCCTTTTTCAAGATTTTTAAAAATCTCTTCAAGGGATTTTTTACGTAAACTTCGTTCAGTTTTTTGGGTTATAACAACAACATTTTGGTCATCATTTTCTATATAACCTCTGTCTTCGAGATCCTGCATAAACTCAGCAATGGAATAATTTTCGTCAAATTGATCAGTTATTTTGTATTCTTTATCCAAGTCAGTAAGCCACTTCATAGCTTGATTTACATCTCCACTAGAAATTGTGAGCAACTCTTGAAAGAGATTCCAAAGAGTATCAAAAGGAAGTTTGTTGTTTGAACTCCCAAAACGCTTATCCCATTCTGTATATCTAAAATTCATATCTTGGCTTTATTATGAAATACATCTTACATCAAATCAGTTCCATTACAAAAGAATTGCTAAATGAATAATAGAGAAAACAGAAAAAAGTTCGAAGAAAATTTATGGGGCCAAGGTTATCAAAGGATTATGGGATTAGATGAAGTGGGAAGAGGGTGCCTGAGCGGTCCTGTTGTTGCAGCGGGAGTGATTTTTCCAAAAGGCATAGAAATCGAAGGTATTAGAGACAGCAAAGCAATAAGTGAAAAAAATCGTATTGCCATTGAAAATGAAATTAAAGAAAAAGCACTTTTTTATACTGTCGAGGAAGGGACTCTTAAAGAGATATTAGATCTTAATATTTTATGGGCTTCTCTAAATACCATGAAGAAATGTGAGGAACATCCTGATGCAGAAGCTGATTATTTACTTATTGACGGAAACAGGTATATAACTACTTTAACTCCTCATACATGCATAATAAAAGGAGATGATAAGTCAATTTCTATAGGAGCGGCATCAATTCTTGCAAAAAACTATAGAGATAGATACATGAAAGAACTTGCCAGAACTTTTCCTGAGTTTGGGTGGGATAGAAATGTTGGATATCCAACTAAAGAACATAAGAATGCTCTTAAAGAGTTTGGCATTACTTGCCATCATAGAAAAGGATTTAATCTGGGTACGAATAAAAAATACATCAGACCGGATAATTAGCGATAAATACTAAACTCTCTTTTGTGAAACTCCATGTTTAAACAAATGGCTAACATCAGGGAGTTGGTTAAGAAAGCTGAACCACCATAACTAACAAAAGGTAAAGGAATCCCAATTACCGGTAGAAGAGCAGTAGCGCTACCAATGTTAATAATAAAGTGAATGAAGAATACTGCTGTGACACTTACAGTTACCAATTGAGCAAAAGGGTGTTTATGATTCCCGGCTAGTTTTAGAAGACGAAGAAATAAAAATAGAAAAGTAACGATCAATAGTCCTAAACCCAGAAAGCCAAATTCTTCACCTACTACACAAGCAATAAAATCTGTCCATTGTTCTGGTAAAAATTTTAGTTGGGTTTGAGTCCCTTCCATAAATCCCTTTCCCAAAAAACCACCTGAACCTATTGCGGTTTTAGCTTGTATCACATTCCAACCTGCTCCTGTTGGATCAAAGGCAGGGTTTGTAAATGCCGTGATCCTGGAAATTTGATGAGGCTGTAGTATGTCAGTAAGCGCTACATTTACTCCGATCACAGTTATGATTCCGGTAATTAAAGAAGTGAATGTTAGCCAAGGTCTTTTTTGAACAATAAAGATCAACGCTGAAATAAGTACAGTTGCTATAGCCCCATACTTCCAATCAAATACGGTGAGATATAAAATTAGAGCTGGGGAAACGATATAAATAGAAACACCATAAGGCAAACCGGACCAAAAAAGCATGACCGGAATTAAGGTGAGAAACACTATAGCCGTTCCAAAATCATTCTGTAAGATAACGAAGACAGTTGGTACTAAAATCATCATCACAGCAATAAATGCGTAACGAATATTTTCGGCGGAAATATCTCGCCTGCTGGTTAAATATTGTGCAGTGGCTAAAATAGTAGCTATTTTCATTAATTCACTGGTCTGCAAATTAAAAAAACCGAGTCTCAACCAACTTTTAGCCCCGTTTATTTCTGTTCCAAAGAAGTACGTGCAAATCATCAATATCATCACAATACCATAAAACAGATAAGATAACTGCATATAAGAACGAGGAGTGAAAAACTGAAATGCAAGTACCAAAACAACTGCAAGGCTAACCCATACTAATTGCTTCGAAAAATTATTCTGAATATAGTCAGGTAAGAATTCTGAAACGGGACCTTGAGTAGCACTATAAATAGCAACCAGACCAATTATTGCAAGTAGCAACCAGGCACCAATTATTGACCAATTAAGATTACGAAGGTTATTCATTTATCGTTGCTGAAGCCTCCGAATTATCTTCTTTAGGTACAAAATTCAGAACATAATTTACTAACCATTCTCGTTCAACTTCACCTTTTAAGTGTTTTTCTAAAATCAATGAAGCTATTGGTACAGCTGATATAGAAGCCCAACCTGCGTTTTCAAGAAATACTGTAACAACAATTTCAGGATTTTGAGAAGGAGCAAAAGAAGTATACCAGCCATGTGAAAAACCAAATGGGTTTTGAGCTGTTCCTGTTTTTCCTGATACTTCAATTCCCGGAATACCAGCATAATATCTACCGCTACCTTCCAGAACATTTCCACGCATACCTTTTTTTACCGTTTCAAGGTATTCGTCTTTAACCCAACCAATCTTTTCACTGCTATTTGTACTTTCAATAATGGAACCATCGGCTTTTTCTATGCCTTTCAATAGATGAGGATCGATTTTATACCCACCATTTACAATGGAACTTGTCATTTGCGCTATTTGAAGTGGGGAAGCAGAAACTAGACCCTGACCAATTCCAAAAATGAGGACATCGCCCAGTCCCCATTTCTTTTTACCAAACCTTTGATCTAAATAGGTACTATCTGGTAATATACCTCTGTTGGCACTGGGCAAATCCACATCATTTGGAACACCAAGTCCGAAATCTTTTGCTAATTTACTCCAAGCATTAAGCTGTCCGGTTGTTGCAATTTTATCCATTACACTAAAAAAATAGGTATTACTGGAATGAGCGATTGCAGATTCCATGTTATATAATCCGGGATCAGCAAGATCTTTATAAGCTCGCCCTCTTATGTAATAGCCACTATTGTAGATCTCTGTTTGTGGGGTAACAATACCTAAATGTAATCCAATAATTCCCATCAAAGGTTTGAATGTAGAACCCGGTGGTTGGCGACTGGAAATAGCTCTGTTATAAAGAGGACGAGTTGAATCTGAATTGATAAATTGCCAGTATTCTTTGTCTATTCTTCCGGCTAATTTTCGCACTTCGTATTCCGGAGAACTTACCAAGGCAAGTATTTCCCCGTTATTAGGATTCATTGCAACGATTCCACCACTTTTGCCCTTCATCAATTTTTCAGCAAAAGCTTGAAGGTCGGCATCAATTGTAGTAATGATATTATCACCTTGAACAGGAGCAATAGAATTCTTTTCATCATTAAACCTACCAAGAGACTGCCCAAGTGCATTAACTTTCAAGTAGTTGATTCCAAGATCTCCTTTTAAATCTTCTTCATAGATCAATTCCAGTCCACTTTTTCCAATTTTATCTCCCAATCGGATAGATTCATTACTTTGATAATCAGACTCATCAGCTTCTCTCAGATATCCGAATATATGAGAGCCGGTCATCTCCGCAGGGTAGTTTCTTTTACTATCTATTTGATGACCGATACCGGGTAGTTGCCATAAATTTTCTTGAATCAATGAAAACGCTTTGAAATCGATATCAGAGATCAATTTAGAAGTTCTGAATCGAGAGTACCGCTTAGCATCGTTCACCAGTACATTAATAAGGCTGTCGGGTTCTTCCAACAGCTGTGCTAGAAGTGGAATATTTTCATCTTCAAAATTAACAGGAGTAATAGTGATAGAATATATGGGCTGGTTATCAACAAGAAGCTTCATATTTCTATCATAGATCAAGCCACGAGCAGGATCAACATATTCCTGTCTGATAGAATTTTTTTCTCCCAATTCATCATATACATCGTACTGAACAATTTGTAGATAAAAAACTCTTCCAAGAACTACTAAACAAAGCAATACCATTATCACTTGTAATGCTAAAATGGACGTTCTTATTCTGTTTGATGAATTGCTCACTAATTAGAATCTCCTTTAAGTATATATAAAATACTTCCAATGATTGCAGTATATAAACTATTGCCCAGCATCATTATTACAGGTGAAAAGGGATATTGATAAGTATCTAAAAAAAAGGTAAAGCCTAGATAAAATAGATTATGAACAAATGCAGCAGAAAATATTAGAGCAAATACCTGCCAAAAAAGAAGTTTTATTTCCGAGTTTCTTGAGATAAATCTATAAGTCAGAAATATAGTTACTGTTTTTGTAAACATATTTAAACCCCAGGTATCAAAGAGGGCGTCTTGAAAAAGGCCTAAACCTGCTACAAAAAGTAAAACCTCAAACCTTTTGTATCTCAAAGCTAACCATAAACAAAAAACCAATAATGGGTCAGCAAGAGCACCGAAAATTGTAAGGTATTGGAACAACAATAACTGCGATAATACAAAGATCACTCCAACCGCAATATGTTTTAGGACGTTGTTTCTCATTCAAAGATCTCCTCATATTTATCGAGAAGGTTGACGATTGATGAATCAGGATAGAAATTTACTATAAAACCTTGAGAAGCTTGTTCTAGTGATGCAAAAGGTCTTATAAAGATTCTCTGAGTTTCCTTTCCTTCTTCAATTTCAGTACGAATAACAGACCCGATTGGGATACCAGCCGGTAATTCATTACTAAAACCAGATGTAACAACGGTATAACCACTTTCAACCGGGATAGTTTGTGGGATAAAATCAAGAACCAATTCGGAAACACTTTCCGCATTCCACGATACAATTCCGGGAGCTTGATTTTCCTGAATCAAAGCACTGACTCTGAACAAACTATTATTGTAAGGCAGAATCTGAGAATATTTACTATTTGTTAGAATAACTTTACCAAGAAGTCCATCAGAAGTAACCAAAGGCATGCCTTCCCGTACATTATCATTAGTTCCTGAATTGATGGTGAGACTTTTATTAACACCAGTTAGTTCTTTGCCAATAATGAGGGTGGGAGTGAGGTTAAACTGCGAAGAATCTCTGAGTCCCAACAACTCCCGGAGTTCAATGTTTTCTTGTTCTATAGCTCTTAACTTACTCAATTCATCCTGGAGAAGAATATTCTGACGCTGTAGATAAGTATTGGTCTTTAAAGCTTGTCGATATACTCTGATGTTAGCTAACGGAGTCTGTAAAACACTAACTGTTACTGCAGAAAGTTGACGCAAACTATGTATACCGCCTTGATTTCTACTAACAGCTATAGTAACTGAAAGTAAAATGAGAAAGGCCGTTATTATATAGTCTTTAGCTTCTCCAACTTTAAGTGTTTTAAATTGCATTCATTACTAAAATTAAGATATCACAGGGCGATAGTAATCCAGATTCTCCAGAATAGCTCCTGTACCTCTAACTACTGCTGTTAAAGGATCTTCAGCAATATGAACAGGAAGATCAGTGGTTTCCATGATTAATTTATCGAGATTTTTTAAAAGCGCACCACCACCGGTAAGCATAATTCCACGATCAAGAATATCAGCGGAAAGTTCAGGAGGTGTTTGCTCCAATGACTTAGTAATTGATTCCACGATGGTATTAACTGATTCAGCAATCGCTTCACGTGCATCTTTTGAAGTAATATGTCGGGTTCTTGGAACCCCATTTACTAAATCACGTCCTTTTGTAATCATTTCAAGTTCTTCATCAAGGGGAGCTGCTGAACCGATCTCACATTTTATTTTCTCAGCGGTTCGCTCGCCAATAAGCAGGTTATGATTTCTTCTGAAGTAGTTGATTATATCGTCATTCAACTCATCGCCACCTAAACGCACTGACTGAGCATATACAATACCTGAAAGAGCAATCACAGCAATTTCAGTTGTACCACCACCAATATCTACGATCATGCTACCAACCGGTTCATGTACATCCAATCCAATTCCAATTGCGGCTGCCATTGGCTCATCAACTAAATACACTTCTTTTGCTCCTGCGTGTTCTGCACTATCTCTAACTGCACGACGCTCAACTTCCGTAATTCCACTAGGAACACAAATCACCATTTGGCGAGTTGAAGAATACCACTTCATCTTTACTTTCTTGATCATTCCTCTAATCATATGCTCAGCAACTTCAAAATCTGCGATCACACCATCACGCAAAGGGCGTACAGTTCTGATGTTTCTGTGTGTTTTCTCATGCATCAACCGAGCTTCATGTCCCGTTGTAACCGGAATATTGTTTTGATTGAGAGCCACAATGCTTGGTTCATCAAGAACAATTCCTTCTCCACGAGCATAAATTAAAGTATTCGCAGTACCTAAATCGATTGCGATATCAGTATATAAAAAATCGAGTAGACCTTTCTTTTGCTTATTTTTTGAAGATGCTGGTGACGGAATACCGTAATTGTCAGACATTGCCAAGATAGTAGATATTTAAAAGTGCTGAGTAGTATATTTTTGGGAAAATACGAGAATGACATTGTATATGCGAAATATAATTTTAATGTTTAAAATGTCTTCTCCCAGTAAAGATCATTGTCATTCCAAATTCGTTTGCTTTAGCAATCACTTCTTCATCCCTGATACTTCCTCCGGGCTGAATAACTGCTTTAGCTCCTGCTTTAGCCGCGGCTTCTATTCCATCAGAAAACGGGAAGAATGCGTCAGATGCAATTGCTGAATCTGATAAGTCTAACCCTTCTTTAGCGGCTTTATCAACAGCTATTTCGGATGAATCGACACGGCTGGTTTGCCCTGAACCGATTCCAAGTGTTTTTCCAGCTTTTGCATAAACGATAGCATTCGACTTTACATGTCTCACTACCTTCCAGGCAAACATTAGATCGTTCATTTCTTCTTCACTAGGTTTTCTATCGGTTACAACAATAAAATCAGTTTCATTTACAGGATCCAGATCTGCATCTTGAGTTAATACTCCACCAAAGATAGAACGAAACGAAGTACCTTGTACTTCACTAAGTTGATTTTTGATCCTGATTAATCGTCGATTTTTTTTCTGTGTGAGTAAATCTAAAGCTTCTTCATCAAAATCGGGTGCAATAATGATTTCAGTAAATATTTCATCGATTGCTTTTGCAGTATCAATATCCAATTTTCTGTTTACAACTACGATTCCACCGAAGGGAGAAACCGAGTCTGTGCTAAAAGCTTTTTCGTAGGCTTCTTTAAGAGATTTGCCAATACCAACTCCACATGGAATAGTATGTTTGATAATTGCACATGTTGGCTGATCACTTTTAAATGAAGAAATGATATTTAAAGCTGCATCTACATCAATAAAATTATTATAACTGAGCTGTTTTCCGTGGAAACAATCAATGATTGAATTTTGATCTCCGTAAACTGCTCCTTTTTGATGTGGATTTTCTCCATATCTCAATTCCTGTGAAAGAGGAACAGATACATTAAATTGTTTTACCGGTTCCTCATCTACAAGTTCATTGAAATAATTAGCAATAGCTGAGTCGTAATCTGCTGTATGATTGAACGCATCTTTTGCTAAAGTCTTTCTCATTTCAAAAGATATTCCATCTTCCTGATTCAACTCTGATATAAATTTTTTGTATTGGGCCGGGCTACTTAAAATTCCAACATGAGCAAAGTTTTTAGCAGCAGCCCGGATCATAGTAGGCCCACCGATATCAATAAACTCAGTGGCAATAGCAGGTGTAATTTCCTCTTCTTTAGTCTTTGTTTTGAAAGGGTATAAATTCACTACTACGAGCTCAATAGGTGTAATACCAAGATCTTTAATTTCTTTTACGTCTTTATCATAACTTGTCCGCGCAAGAATTCCACCATGAACGAGAGGATGAAGTGTTTTAACTCTGCCATCTAAGCATTCTTGGAATTGTGTGATTTCAGAGACGTCTTTAACTGGAATACCTGCATCTGAAATAGCTTTAGCAGTTCCCCCTGTAGATATCAACTCAACTCCGTTTTCATGAAGTGCGGAAGCAAGTTCTGTTATATCCGTTTTATCAGATACAGATAATAAAGCCCGGTTTATCTTTAAGGATTCTTTAGGAAGTTCTGAAAGAGGTTGTAGTGCCACTTGCTTAATTATTTAGAGTTTTTAAGTATTTTTGAATGACTTCAGGAAACAACTTATGCTCCTGTTCGAGTACTTTTTTTGAAAGATCTTCTGCTGAATCGGAAGGGAGTACCTCAACTTTGGATTGTCCAATAATCGGACCATCATCATATTCTTCAGTAACAACGTGAACAGTACAACCCGATTCCGTTTCATTATTTTGAATCACAGCTTCATGAACTTTAGATCCATAAAAGCCTTTACCTCCATATTTCGGAAGCAGGGAGGGGTGAATATTTAAAATTCTATTTTCATATTTTTTAATGATCTTAAGTGGGATTTTTTTTAAAAATCCAGCTAAGATCAACAAATCTGCATTCCATTCTTCTAGATGTATCAAAATATTTTGGATATAATCATCTTCAGAATCGAAATTCGAAGGGGAAGTAGTCAAAACCGGAATATTATTTTCTATTGCTCTCTGCACGGAAAAGGCATTGCTGCTATTAGAGATAAAACCGGCTATTTTTGCATCTAGCTTTTCATCTCTGATGGCATCAATAAGTGACTGAAAATTAGAACCTGATCCTGAGGCAAAAACTACAAGATTCTTCAAAAATATGTGTGATTTGAGCATGGTTTGATAGAGCACTAAAGATACACAATCTTTACGTGTCAATCAGAAGAGATATAGCTATCCCGAAGGTTTTTTTGCAAGCTCAATATCCTGATTAAAAATCTGATAATTATTAAAACTCCATATTATCTGGAGGATTGTGATTCTGATTATTGTTGCTAAGGGAATAGCAACCAGCATCCCAAGAATTCCTGCAACTTCAGCACCTACTAAAATGATAAACAATATAGCTACAGGATGCATATCGGCTGAGCGAGAAAAGAGCAAAGGTTGAAATAAAATGTTATCAAGCATCTGAACTATAAAGATAGCCAGCATACAAGCCAGCACTAAAGAGTAATCTCCGGTAGAAAAATCACCTATTTCTATAAACGAAATAATAATAGAAAGAATATAACCGATAATAGGCCCGAAGTAGGGAATAGTATTCGCTAAACCAACAGCAATTCCCACAGAAAGAGAATTATCCAAGCCAGCTATGGAAAGTGTTGCCCAGGAGCTTGCTGCTACAAGCAAACTTTGCAATAATACACTTCTGAAGTAGAGCCCAAGTCGCTTTTCGATTTTATCAATAAGAGTGAGTGTAGTTTCAAAGTACTTATTTGGGACCAATCGAAGTAAGTCTCGTCTGATCTTGGATCCATCTTTTAAAAAGAAAAAAGCAGCAAATGGAACTACTAAAATGGCAGAAAAAATATCAGTAAACAGCCCTACAATATTGCTAAACACAGAAGAAAACTGATCAAAGTCGAAAAGCGAATTTAAAACCTGTGTGAGATTATCACTTAGAAAACCTTCTGGAATAAATTCATAATCATCACTCAACCTATTTTCTACATTATTAGCAATTTTCTCGATGTTCTGTATGTCTAGTTGTCTTGCCAGCTGAACCATTTGTTCAGCAACTTTTGGTATCACAGTTGTTGAAGCATAGACAAAAACAAGGATCACCGCGGATAAAGTCAATGTAATGGCGAGAGTTCGATGAATTTTATTTCTTTGCAACCAATTTACAATAGGATCTAACACATAGCTCAAAATAAGAGCAAGAACTAAATACAGAACCAAGTTCCCAAGTTTCACTAATATCCAACCAAGAAGTACCAGTCCGGCAATCCCGATTCCAAATTTAACTATCCGTTCTAAGGTGATATTTTTCATGTATTCACTAGTTCAAGTAAGCCGTCAATCTCTTTTAATATAACATTTGAATCGTATCCTTTTCTTATTAAATAATCGAATATTTTCTTTTTTCTTTTCTTTTTATCGGTTCGAAGCAAGGAGGGCTTCTTTTTGTCTATAAGATTTCGAATAGAATCTAAAACATCATCTTGTTGAATTTCTTCATCCAAAACGTGTTCAATAATTTTCTTGTTTATTTTCTTGCTAATCAGTTGCGTTCGAATTTTATTTGGTCCCCAGTCATTGAATCGGAATTTATCGCGAACATACTTTTTAGCAAAACCATAGTTATTGATATAATCTTTAGCTTCTAATTCTGAAATAATCTCGTCAAGTATTCCTGAATCATAGCCTTTTTTAATTCCTTTCAGCTTTAATTCATGGCTGGCATGATCTCGTCTCCCCAAAAGTCTCATCAAATACTCTCTGATTGACCACCGCTCTTCCTCCAAAGAAATAGCTTTGTACAATTCCGTATCCAGTACCGAACCTTTTCTCAGATTGTGCTTGGTAAGCGTAGAATCTGAAACCCCTGTAATAAAACCTTCTTTTGAAAATAAAGAATAGCGAAAGGTATTCTTCTTTTGAACTTCAATTCTGTGAATTGTTACAGGAAGATCGGGTTCTTGTTTTGAATATGTTTTGATGGAATAACTCATAGCTATATAAAGAAAAAGCTCTGTTGGTTAAGAACAGAGCTTTTATATAAAAAAATACAGATCAAGCTTCTGCTTTTTCCGGTTCTTTTTCTTTGGATGCATCCGGTATAGGCTCATCCAGATCTTCGCCACGCAATTTTGCGCGAACGATTTTTTCGATCTTATCGCACAATTCAGGATCTTCTTCCAGAAACTGCATAGCGGCATCAGCACCTTGTCCGATTGGTTCGCCATCATATCGGAACCAACTACCACGCTTTTCTATGATATCGAATTCTACAGCCAGATCAAGGATCTCAGCGGTCAAGGAAGTTCCTTTTCCATACATAATGTTAAACTCAACCACTTTGAAAGGAGGGGCTACTTTATTTTTGGCAATTTTTACTTTTGTACGGTTTCCAACTACTTCATCTCCCTTCTTAATAGCGCCAATTCTACGAATATCTATACGTACAGAAGAATAGAATTTCAGTGCACGTCCGCCTGTGGTTGTTTCAGGATTTCCAAACATAACGCCGATTTTCTCACGCACCTGGTTAATGAAAACACAAGAGGTGTGTGATTTACTTACAATACCTGTGATCTTTCTGAGTGCTTGTGACATCAACCTTGCCTGAAGACCCATATGAGAATCCCCCATTTCGCCTTCAAGCTCTGCACGTGGAACTAAAGCAGCAACGGAATCAATGACAATTACATCTAAAGCACCGGAGCGAATAAGCGTCTCTGTGATCTCTAATGCTTGCTCACCGCTGTCGGGTTGAGATACCAGTAATTCATCTACTTTAATTCCAAGTGCTTTTGCATAACGTGGATCGAAAGCATGTTCCGCATCTATAAAAGCGGCGTATCCACCATTTTTTTGTGCTTGAGCAATTACCTGAAGTGCCAGAGTTGTTTTACCACTTGCCTCAGGACCGTAAATTTCTGTTACCCTACCTCGTGGCACACCTTGTACGCCCAATGCATAATCTACCATTATAGAACCGGTAGAAATAACGTCCACATCCTGAACGGCATCTCCGCCCAATTTCATGATGGTTCCTTTTCCGTGTTGCTTTTCAATTTGCCCGACGGCAATATCGAGTGCTTTATTTTTTTCTTTTGAGTCAGCCATGATTACAATTTTTTTTGAATTTATTTACTGCAAAGTTAACAAGGCAGGGTGTCATATCGTGTCATCTTCTTCTGCGAAAGAATATATGTTCGATATATGTAAGAAAAAAGTTTTTTTCTAACCTTTTTTAAATCACAAAAAACAAACTACAAATTTCAAACTTGATACAAGCTAAGCTACTTTTAGAATTATTGAAGATAAAATCTTTAATAACTGAGTAGCCTCATATAACAGAAGTAATCTTTATTTTTCGAGGTTTTTATCACTTCCGGTATCTACTAATTTTAGCCAGTAGCATGTTTCTTTAACTTCTTTTCGAGAGATTTTCATTCTCATCTTGAAGTCTTTTTTTCTTAACGCCTCGCTGGCTTCAATATAGTTTGCTCCAACTGATCCTGAAGATCGTATTAATTGTTTTCCGTCTTAGAAGTTGCTTCTACAATGAGGAAGAAGCCTTACGAACGCTCTTACTAATTTTGCAAAAGTCAATGTATGCTCTTCAAGATTGTAATTTGACATTTGTCTGAAATTTGAAGTTTGAAAATTGTGATTTACCAAACCTTGGTCTCTAGTAAGACGGTTTCAATCGAATTCCTTACAAAAAAAGTTCAATACTATCATTTAACCGATTTATTTGAATTACTTATAGGGACTTTATTTTGTTATAATTTTGGGTTTGAAGTCAGATAGGGATGATTCTTATCTTATTTTTATATTTTACTTAGGATGAAGTGGCCATCAATAATATGTTAGTAGGCTAAATAATATAAATAGACAATGCTTTTGAAAACATTTCTTCTACTCTTTTCGAGTTTTATTCTTATAACTGGGCTTGCTTTTGGTCAAGTTCCAGAGTTAAACAAACCAGCTCCCCTTATTGAGGTAAATGACTGGGTTTTAAATCCTAATTATTCTGATACCGAAATAGAAGGTAAACCAATTGTTTTAAAATTCTGGTTTACCACATGTGGACCTTGTGTATACAGCATTCCTCATTTCAATGATTTGGTTGAGGAATTCGAGAATGAGGATATAGCATTCATTTCTATATCGTTCGAAAACCCCAAAATTATTCGTGCTTTTATTGAGGAAAAGGAATTCCGATCAATGATGGGGTCTGATACCGCTCAAGTATTAATCAAAAATTTTGAAGTACAAGGATTTCCAATTGTTTTTTTGATTGACAGAGAAGGAGTGCTTCGTTGGAAAGGCTACCCTATGTCTCTTAACAAATCAATGATTTCTTACTTTTTGAACATTCAAGCTAAGAATTCGGAGACAATTATTTCAAAAGAGATCACTAATCGTATCAATGAACTTGGAATCAAAAACCCAAACTATTCACTCGAAATGGATACTAATAAAACCCAAATGGGTGTAGCAAGCGGGCTTTATTCTGATTCAAATGAATTGACCATTGCAAATTATAGTTTAAAGAAAACATTATCATATCTTTTAAAACAGAGTAAGCATCGACTAAGTATTCCAGATACTACCTCTGAAAAGTTTGACATCCGCTTTAAATCTGAAGAAGGATTAAGTTCTATTGATAATTTGAATGAAAGGCTAGCTTCGGTTATTTCAGATCGTCTTGGCTTTAGATTAGCTACCGTTAATGAAATAAAAAGTGCCTATGTACTCTCAGTTAGCAATGACAGTTTATTCGAGGCAAATTTTATAGATCATGAAAGTCAAAACACCGGTACTTCATCAGGCAAAGGTTTCTGGAAAGGGCATGGATTATCAATAAAGCAAATCATTAATACGCTAGAGGATTCTTATCAAATGTATTTCGGAGCAGAACTTCCTCAATCAGGTGAGTTTAAAGTGGAAATACCTACTGATAATTTTGAGAGTTTAAAATCTAAGTTAATTGATTTTTATGGAATTAAGTTAATTCAAAAAGAAGTAGAAATTGAAATGTATACTCTATTTAAAGAGTAAATTCGCCCTCTAGGTTCAAGTTAGAAATGCAACAATTAGTGGGCAGTAACAACCGTTTTCTGCGAGACTCGTTTAGTGTTCTAAACTATATTAACTTTAACTCAACTCACAACTCAAACGCAGGGTCGTTACACCACTAAAATTCGCGTATC
This sequence comes from Balneola sp., assembly GCA_965216175.1. GTDB lineage: Bacteria > Bacteroidota > Rhodothermia > Balneolales > Balneolaceae > Balneola. Next base: position 1,955,923 of record OZ244140.1, on the reverse strand, counting down.
TTTTATAATAACATATTAAGTAAAGGCTATAACCTCATTCTCTAACGCCAGCTTGAGAGAACAAAGAGGGCTCCTGCTCCAAATAGACTCACCCCATAAACAAAGTAAATTGTCATTAAGAAAAAAAAGGACCAATCTGTGATTGATCCTTTGCATGATAATCCTTAAAAAAAGAAAGCGGTTACTTTTTATCGTACCACATATCCTTCAATACGGTGGCTGTGCCTTCTATTTTTTTACCATCTATTTCCAGAACAACTAAATAATCTCCGGGCATAACATCAGAGGTTATAAAACGGGAACGTTCTACATAACTATCAACATCGGAATCTGACATCCCAAAAGATCTCATTCTTTCAGCTTGTCGTTCTACATTTTTCATTTCTTCTTCTGTTCGTTCTCTTACGATTTGATCCATATCCCATGTAATTTGGTTTAAGCCGGATTTGGCTTCCATTTCCATACTTTGGATCATTCGTTCGCCTTTGTAAACCTTTACAGTTGCTTCATTATCTTTTTTGGTGAAGAAATTGATGTGTATACCGGGCGCTTCACTTTCGCCATCATAGTTTGTGTACGAGGAGTTATTTGAGAAATAATTACCCCATTTAACTTTCGGTTCAATATCAAACAAATGAGCGGTGCTATTCAGAACGTCTTTATTCAATTCCTGAAGCGGACTGATATCGGCTATAAAAATGCCACGACCATGAGTTCCTACAACTACATCATTTTCTCTTGGATGTATAACCAAGTCGTATGCCGGATTAGTTGGAAATCCGTTTGTCATTTTACTCCACACTTTTCCTCCATCTATAGAAGCGTACACAGATTGATCGGTTCCGATAAGTAATAAATCAGGATTCTTATGATCTTCTTTTATCACATTAATAGATTCTTTAGGTAAATTTGCAGCGATTGAAGTCCACGTTTTACCAAAATCTGTAGTTTTATAAACGAAAGGGCGGAAGTCATCTCTTCTTAAACCTGTATAACTCACATAAGCGGTTCCGAGATAATGTGCAGAGGCTTCAATTCTACTTACCCAGTATTTTGGATTACCTTTGATGTTATCATTCAGTTTAGTCCAGTTCTTACCACCATCAGTAGTAACATGAACATTTCCGTCATCGGTACCAGCCCATAATTCTTCAGGATTTATCGGAGATTCTTCAAGTGTTGTAATTGTCCCGTATTGAATATTTCCGGTTCCGGCGGCTTTAACTTCATCATTGTTTGAAAGATCAGGACTTACTTCTTCCCAATTTTCGCCTCTAAAATTAGATCTCAGAACTTTATTTCCGGCATGGTAAACTACATCTGAGTTATGTTCAGATACTACAATCGGGGAGCTCCAATTCCATCTCATGTCTCTTGCACCGGAATATCGAATACTACTTGATTCTCCTGTAACCAGATCCAGTCGTCTAATTGGTCCAAACTGAGATTCGTTATAAAGATACCGGTTATTAGTTTTGTCGATGATGTTATACATACCATCACCGCCACCAGTTCTCATCCAGTCTTCCATTTTTACAGAAGCACCATTTGGGTTCGAACTCGGCCCTCTAACAGATCCGTTATCCTGTAAACCACCATAAACATTGTATGGATAAGCCATATCTACATCTACAGAGTAGAACTGAGCTAACGGGATTTCATCTGGATGATACCAGTTTTTACCAGCGTCATAGGTAATTCCCATTCCGTGATCATAACCTAATAACATGTGCTGAGAGTCATTCGGGTCTATCCACATCGCGTGATTGTCACCACCAAATCTGAATGGACGATCCCAGGTTTTGCCACCGTCTTTCGTTTCCCACATTCTAATTCCAAGCACATACACGTGATCTGAATCATTTGGATCTACGATCAATTGCTGATAGTAATAACTTGGATATCCTCCAACATCTTCGTCTTCAGGACTGGCCATTGTCCAGCTTTCACCTGTATCGTCAGATCGATAGACTTCGATTCCTTCTGTTTCCTGTCCTCTTTCAAGGGGGATGCCAACTGTAAGCATGCGTAACCGTTCTTCATCAGTGATTCCTTCGACATTTACATTCTCAATATTTGTATAAATGATGTTGGGATCTTTTTGGGAGAATGCAACACCGATTCTTCCAAGAAAACCGCCGGGTAAACCATTTTCTAACTTCTTCCAGTTATTTCCACCATCCGTTGTTTTATAGAGAGCACTTCCGGGACCACCTTCATTAAAAGTCCAGGGGGTTCTGATCTTATCGTAAGTGGCTGCAATAATGGTATTTGGATCTGTGGGATGCATTGCCGCATCAACTACGCCAATCTTTTTACCATTTACTTCTATATCCAGTACTTTTTTCCAGGATTTCCCACCATTCGTAGTTTTATATAATCCTCTTTCCGGATTATCTGAATACAAATGTCCCAAAGCAGCAACATATACGACATCAGAATTTGATGGATGAATTAAGATTCTTCCAATATGATGAGATTCTGGAAGCCCCATATTTTCCCAGGTTTTTCCTCCATCGTTGGATTTGTACACACCGTCTCCGTAGTATGAACTTCTGGAATTATTGGCTTCACCTGATCCAACCCAAACAATACTGGTGTCATTTTGATCTACCGTAACATCACCAATCGAAACCACACTTTCATTGTCAAAAATCGGGAAAAAAGAAATCCCGTTGTTAACGGTTTTCCACAAACCACCAGAGGCAGTTGCTGAATAGAATACTTTTGGATTTTTTTCTACAACGGCGTAGTCAACGTAACGACCGCCTTGCCTTGTAGGACCTATAGACCTGAAGTGCAATTTATCGATTACATTATCAGGTATAGACTGAGCGAATGTTGTTTCTGATGTATATAAGCCTGTAAATACTAATATCAGGCAGAATGATTTTAAAAGGTATGGTCTCATAGTTAATTATTTTTTGAAGGAGCTTGAATGTACAGCAAACCGATTCAATCAAAAAATAACAGAAGCTCTAATTACAGGAATCAATATTTTTTTACACTTTTTGAGTAACCAGTAGCTTTCTAAAGCGCATTACCAGAGGTGTACGAAAACTCTTTTGGGCGTGATTATTTTCTGATTTTACTTATTTTAATCGAGATGAAATGTTCATCAATAATAAGTTATACACCTTTATGTCAGTAAAAAGAGAATTAGTTTAAAACCTTAGGTTGGGTTACAATAATTCTTACTTTTGATCTCTTTCTTAAGCTCAAGCTTGGGAGAGCAATATGGAGCTCCTACTCCAAGTATTTTTTTTTAAGGGTCAAGACAACTTAAGCGGACTGTTACGGATTAAATATAATAATTTTGGATAGATATTTTCTTTACGATAATTGAACCGGAATTCACATTCCTTCAAGTGTAGATAAAAGGTAGCAGGATGCATTCCCCGACACTTGGTAAGCCTGGTTTTGGCAAACCCCCAGAAGCCTTCAATTCCATTAATATGACTTTGAGCGGTCGCAAACTCATTCCTGCCATGATCTACTCGAAAGTGTTTGGCATAGCCTACATCTACAAGTCCGTTATAGCCCCTCCAGCCATCAGAATGAATAACGCTGTCTACGGTTACTTTTCCTCGTATAATGGCTTGCAAGGTTTTTTTGAGGCGTCAGCTACAATTTCGGTGTATACGTTTCCCTGGCGCTTATACAAGCCAAACACAATCGTCTTTCCATACGCTCCTCTCCCTCTTTTTCCTTTTACCCGGCGAGCTCCAAAGAATGATTCATCCACTTCAACCTGACCACCTACCGGAGATACAGATTCACAATAATGAGCCATTCTTACTCGGATGCCTTTCAGATATTTGTTGATAGAATTTCGTGAAACTCCGGTGATAGCAGCGATTTGAGTAGCGGTAAGATCCAAGCAAAAAAGACGTAAAATCTGTCTGAATTTAGCCTCAGAAATTCGTGAACGAATAATATACTTGTTACGTAATGGCATACAACAACTTACGGATTTTTAAATTACTTTAAGTTGTCTTGACCCTTTTTTAAATATGCAGATTGCAATTTGTACTTTCTATGAAATTTAATGTTTGTCATTTGACATACTCCAAATAGTAATATCTAGATCAATTCAACAACCTCATCCAAAGCAGTTATCACATCTTTGATCTGCGAAGTTGTAGTATAAGGAGCGGGACCAAATCTCAGAATTTGATCTCTGGCATCTGTGAAAATATCCCTTTCCAGTAAAGTAGCACGGATTTCTCTCGCTTTTGGTGATGTGAGTGAAAGGAATCCCCCGTTATGTTCTGCGATTGATTTTTCATGAGTTAGCCGTATTACTGAAGGGTCGAAATCTTTTTCCTGAAAAAGCTTTCTAAGCAATTCTACTTTTTGCACATATTGATCTCGTAGTACTTCTTTGGTCAATCCTTGTTCTTCAAAAAATTCTACCACCTTAGCTGCACGATATTGAGAAGATGGATCATAGGTTCCACTTGCAAAGCGTTGGTCAGAATGATCGTAGTGCGTAGGGGAATTATCACGAGTCTTTTCGAGCGTGCTGAAAGAAGCAAACCAACCTGTTATTGCCGGACGCATATCGCAATCTTTCGGAAATCTCAGAAAACAATTCGCTTCTCCCCATTGCAGATATTTGTATCCGCCGATCAAAATAAAACAATCTTCAAGATCTGCTTCACGAATAGAAAGCGGAGCGACATTGGTTCCGTGATAATCATCGATCAACACCGGAATTCCGTATTTTCTGGCGGCTTGTGCAATTTCGGTAAGATGATGATTGATGAGACTGGATTCAAAATAAACTCTGGATAACATCACCGCCGAAGTGCGGTTGTCCATTTCTGCAATAATTCTTTCCGCAAAACTTTCATCAGGAGTAGTTGGAACATACGTGACTTCCAATCCTTCTTCTTCAAGTCGGTGCAACTGACGAAATAGTGAATGAAACTCACCATCCGTAGAAATTATCTTGGGTTTATTTTTAAGATCAAGACCACTCATCCAGCTTACAAAAAGAACGTGCGTACTTTCTTCCCGGCAATAAAATCCATTGGGATCATCATAAAATCCACGTAGATAATTCCTGAGAATTTCTGTCTTTTCCGCTGCTTTCTCCCACTTTTTATCAACTAACTCCGCCGAATCAATGAAATATTCTTTCTGTCCTTCAATGGCAACATCGGGCCAGGCCTGATGAGAATGTCCGGTGAAAAGAAGTCGTTCAGAAACTCTGAAATGAGAATAATGGGGGATAAGTTGTTGTGCTAATTCGTCGATATTTTTCATAAAGTTTGTTTTGCCACGGAATCACTAAAACACAAAAAGTATAAAGGATTTACCGGTAAAGAGATTCGAATTTATTGAAAGTAATCATTTTGATTGCAGGACTAAAGCCCATGCTCGTTTATGTTGCTAAAAGTCATTCTGCGTCGTAAGCCGGAATCTAGATTTTAGTTAAAAACCTCTACCTAGATACAAATCCGGATCCTCTGCATTCGCCGGAGGATGACTTGATGCTCCATGTTATTGTGATAAACTAAAAAGAAGACCGAATTTCCCACAAATCAGGAAAAATAACCTGGTTTAATGTTTTCTGAAGATATGCTACACCTTCAGAACCGCCGGTTCCTTTTTTAGTACCAATAGTTCGCTGCACCATTTTTACGTGTCTGTATCTCCATTCCTGCAAGCCCTCATCAAAATCCACCAGCAACTCACTTACAAGTGCCGTCTCAGGATTTTCGTTCATCATTTTGATCAGTTCCTTCTGATTTTCTTCTGATGAATTATATAATAAACCCCGCTCATTTTCTCTTTCAGCTGAAACGGAATATCCTTTTTTACCCAGATACGCACAAAAGCTTTCCCAGATTGTCGGTTCTTTCATTTTCTTTTCAAGAATTTCTAAATGCTCTGGATCGTCTTTATGAGCCTCTTTCATGAGCGGAAAACGTAATCCACATAAGATTTCTATTTCTCTGAATTGTAGCGATTGAAATCCGCTGGATTGCCCCAAAAATTTTCTAAAGCTGTTGAATTCCAATGGTGTCATCGTTTCCAAAATATCCACCTGAGAAACAAGTGTCTTCATTATGGTTAGAATTCGTCTCATCGTTTTGATGGAAGTCCATGTATTTCCCGCTGACAGTTCTTTATTCAGCTTTCCGAATTCATGAATAATCTGTTTGAACCATAATTCATACGTTTGATGAATGATGATGAATAGTGTTTCATCATGCTCTTTGGGATCAGATTTAAGCTGTTGAAGTTCTAACAGCTCGTTTACTTTTAAATAGTTGGTGTAAGTCAGGCTCATGGTTGTTGTTTAATGTTTAGCGAAAATAGGGAAGATTTAGTCAATCCTGAAATTCAAGTTGTATGAAATTAATGCTGTTATTTTGATCTGAAGTAAAAACCTAAATATTCGGCCTTTGAAAACTGGTCGGAAGAAGAGAGTGAACTGGATTGTGTGTCCGCAAGGATGAATAAATCACTTCGGGCTCGATTATATACACTGTTTACGAATGAACGAAGACCTTGTGATTTAATCAGCAATTCAGTGGTGAACGCCGACCAGTTTTCATAGCCAGGAGTTTTTGATACTTTTGTCGGTACAAAAGTAAGACATAGCGCTTATTGATTTAGAAACCTAGAATAATTTGGATGAATTATTAGCCACTTGAGAAATAGAAATTTTAAAATAACTCCTAAATAAGCTTTCTAAAACAGTTCCTATGACAAGCTCGTGCTTCTAGTTTCAAATCAGTCCAGATCCTCTGCATTCGCCCAAGATTGTAGAAGTTAGGTAATTCGTTGACACTTTTCTCATCATTACATCAAGAATAAATGCGCCCTTAGTATATAATACGGAATAGAGAATATGATCCGAAAGCGTCTCCAAAGGAGGAATAATTCTTTCTGGCGAGGGATTTGAAAACTTTTTTGAGTGAACGATGACCTTTAGAATTATTCAGCGCAGGATCAATGAACCCGTCTTATATACTTAGGCTTGACCTTTTGTTACTTTTGGGTCAAGCCAAAAGTAAGAGAGCATCTTTGGGATCGTATTTATCTAATAGGCATCATGAAACTTTTTGCCTTATCTATGTACTTTTGTACCGACAAAAGTACCAAAAGCTCCCGACAAGAATAATTGGCGCGAACTCCATTACAGCGACTCAATCATTACAAAAGGTCTTCTTGCTTCCATACCACATTCACGAAACAGCCTGAGTGTAATGATTGCTCCCTGTCTGCCGACAGGCAGGCTGAGGAGCTGTCGCTTTCATTACGTCCTTACTCCGCCAATAATTCTAAAGGTCGATTTGTTTGTGAGCTTTTTTGGATTCTGAGATTAAATAGATTTCTGTTAACGAATTACTTGACATCTACAGGGACGACTTAATCTTTGTTTAAGAAAAGATAACTAGTCTTAAATGACAAAGCTCTAAAATCTATTTATCAACAGTCAGCTCACCAGCCATCGGGATTTGAAATTGACGTTCAATATGTTCTTTAGATTCAGAATGACCCAGCAAAAACATCAGCTTAGTGAGTGACGCTTCCAAAGTCATATCTCCACCTGAAATAGCACCGCATTTCAAAGCAGCCCGCCCGGCCGGATATTTGGTCAAATTCACAGAGTCGAAATCAGCCTGAGAAACAATAGCGACAATCACTCCATGATCTCTGCATTTTTCAAAAAAGGGCAAGAGATTAAATTCGCCTTTCATCGGGAAATTACCGCTTCCAAAAGTTCTTACAATAATAGCCTTAAGCTTTGTGAGATCTAAACAATCCAAAACATTCATGCTAAGTGATGGATGAATGGTTAAAACAAAAACCTCATTGGAAAAAGCAGCTTTATTTTCAAAGGCAGGAATTAATTTTTTGGGTGAAACATTGAGCTCAATATTCAATCCGATCTCAGCAATAGGATCTAAATTTGGTGAACCGAACGCATCAAAATCCCCGATACTTAATTTAGTAGCTCTGTTTCCACGGTATACATGATCATTGAAGCAAATTCCAACTTCCTGCAGCTCAGTAGTAGCCATTTCGATTGAGTTTATGAGATTGCGACGGGCATCGCTACGAACGCTGCTCATTGGCACCTGGCTACCGGTAAAGATCACAGGTTTGGCTAGATTCTGAAGCGAGAAAGATAATGCTGAAGCAGTATAAGCCATGGTGTCTGTTCCATGTAATACTACAAAACCGTCGTACTTTTCATAATTAACGTCGATACAATTCGCCAGGTTTACCCAATGCTCAGCATTCAGATCAGAACTGTCTTCAAAAAAAAGCGGATAAGTTATAATCTCTGCAAGTTCTTCCAGTTCAGGAATTTGTTTGATGAGTAAATCAGACCAAGCTTCGGGATCAAGTTCCACACCTTCGCCTTTTGCACTCATAGCAATAGTACCGCCGGTTTGTATGAGAAGAATTTTTTTCATCTTGCTTATTTCCCGTAGCCGTTTAAATTAGCTGTTCGCCGTAATAGTGCGAACGTTCTTAAAATTATTGCCAAATATAGCGTAAAAAAAGGAAGCGCTTAAAGTTTTCATCAAGAGAAAACAAAAATCTTAGCAATTTGAGGAGTTTACCATGAAAGTTTACGATCCTACCAGAATAAGAAATGTTGTGTTGTTGGGGCACTCCGGCTCCGGTAAAACAACATTAGCGGAAACTATGTTGTTTGAAGCCGGGGCTATTAACAGAAGAGGAACCATAGAAGAAGGGAATACCATTTCCGATTATCATGAATTGGAGAATGAGAAGGAAAAATCGATTTATTCATCGTTTATGAATCTGGATTGGAGAGGACATAAGATCAACCTGATCGACACACCGGGCACTTCAGATTATATAGGTGAGGTTGTTGGTCCGTTAAGAGTTGCAGATACCGCAATTTTTACTTTAAATGCCGAAAATGGAGTGGAAGTAGGAACGGATTCGTTATGGAAATATGCCCGTAAGTTTGAAGTATCATCGATTTTTGTAGTAAATAAACTGGATAATGAACGTTCGGATTTCTGGAAAACCGTAGAGGAAGCTAAAGAACATTTTGGGAGAGAAGTAACGGTTGTTCAGTTTCCGTACAGCGAAGGAAGTGATTTCCATGCGATTGTGGATGTGCTCAGAATGACGATGTACGAATTTCCGGAGGGAGGCGGAAAACCTGATAAACTTCCCATTCCTGATTCACTGAAAGATCAGGCAGAAAAACTGCATCAGGAATTGATTGAGATCATTGCAGAAAATGATGAATCCTTAATGGAAATTTATTTCGAACAAGGGGAACTGGACGAAGAACAAATGGAGGAGGGATTACATCTTTCATTGGTAAAAGGACAGATTCATCCTTTGTTTTGTGTGTGCGCAGCCAGGAATATGGGAACCGGTCGTGTAATGGGTTTTCTTGATGATATTGCTCCAAATCCTTTGGAAGGAAATCCTCCGAAAGATCAAAAAGGAGAAGACTTTACGTTAGATCCAGACGGAAAACCCGTTCTGTTTTTATTCAAAACCTATTCAGAATCTCATGTCGGTGATCTGATTTATTTTAAACAATACTGTGGTTCATCACTACCTGGAATGGATTTGGTAAACAATTCCACATCCAACGCTGTACGACTTGGAAGTTTGTATTTAACGGAAGGGCATAAGCGGATCGGAATAAATGAGATTAAGACGGGAGATATTGGCGCAGTTGTAAAACTAAAGGACGGTGAGGTAAATCATACGCTGTCTGAAAAGGGACAAAATATTCTCCTTGAAGAAATCGAGTTCCCACCCACAACTATCAGAACAGCAGTTATACTTACCAATGAAGGAGATGAAGATAAACTTGGAAATGCATTGCACCAGGTTAATCGCGAGGATCCTTCTATAGTTATTGAACACAGTCAGGAATTACGCCAGATTATTATTCATGCTCAGGGTGAAGAACACTTAGGCGTTATTGAACATCAATTGCGAAACCGTTTCGGATTAGACATAGAATTTATTACCCCGAAAATTCCATACAGAGAATCCATAACCGGATCTGTAAAATCCAGGTACAAACATAAGAAGCAATCGGGTGGAGCCGGACAATATGCTGAAGTCGAAATGTTGATTGAAGCTTATCATGAAGGAATGGCTGATCCTTCAGATATGAAAGTCAGAAACTCAGAAGTCCATGAACTGCCTTGGGGTGGGAAGCTAGTTTTCAATAATTGTATTGTTGGTGGAGTGATAGATAATAGATTTATGCCGGCAATTTTGAAAGGTGTAATGGAGAAAATGCAAAACGGTCCCATGAGTGGTTGTTGTGCCCGGGATATCAGAGTGTCTGTTTTTGACGGTTCTATGCATTCTGTGGATTCTAATGAAGCGGCTTTTAAAACTGCTGCACGAATGGCTTTTCGGAATGGTTTTTTAAAAGCTAATCCCAAGCTTCTTGAACCTGTTTATGAAGTTGAAGTGATAGTGCCACAGAATTATATGGGAGAGGTGCTTAGTGATTTAGGTACACGTCGCGGACAGATTCAGGGAATGGATGCTGAAGGAGCGCTCCAAAAAATAAAAGCTCATGTACCATTGGAAGAACTGGATCATTATTCCACAAGTCTTAAATCAATGACCCAAGGAAGTGCAACTTATTTCAGGAAATTCTCTCACTATGCTCAAGTTCCATTTGATGTTCAGGAGCGCGTGATGAAGGAAAATGCAGAGTTGGAGGAGGTTTAACTCCAAAGTCATTCCTGCGAAGGTAGAAATCCGGATCGTAATCAAGATTAACTCTTTAAATAAATCCGGATCTCGGGTATTTGTCGCGTGATGACCAAGTTTTTATCCAAGCTAAAATGAAATGATTCTAAATCAAATATCTTTGATGAAACAGACAATTCTGTTTTCTTCCTTAAAGCCTGATCTTTTGTGAAATTGAATACTTTGTTCATTATTTAGTTCAACATCTGAGGCGAGTTGTGTACTTCCGCTTTGTTCAGCCCATTGTTCTGATCGTTGGATCAACTTTGAAGCTATTCCGGTTTTCCTGTAAGATTCTTTTACGTAAATGCCTTCCAGATAAGCAATGGGATAGGAGGTTGCGCCTTCTACAAAATCATTTCGAAGCGATAAATATGCAAAAGCGATGTATTCACTGTTCTCAATTGCTAAGAAAGCTGTTTGATCGTCTTTTTCCAGAATCTGTTTGCAGTATTCAAACTCCGTTTCATAAGTACACTCCGGCCACAACTCTACAAAGAGATGAGCGAGATGTTCTACATTTTCGGAGGTTAATTCTTTGATGTGCATAAGGAGGGGTTACGTTATCCTGAACCATGTGCTGAACTTGGTTTAGTATTGTTTCAGGATCTTATGTTTTAACTTTGACTAGCAAATTTAATCGTAAATATAATCGAACTCCCACAAAGATTCCGAAATGAGTCTGCCTGAATGGAGTTGCTTCGGTAGACCGGGCACAAAAGTATATTAACATATATAAATTACTCGACGGAAAATAGAAATCCGGGGATAAATCCCCTCCTAGCTTATGTTCTTATCTTAAACTCGTGCATAAACAAGCAAGGACTTTAGTCCTGCGGCTAATCTTGAAGCAGGTAAAAGAATGAGCCTACTTTTGTCTTGACGTCCCATTCTGATACTGGATTAAAAGATCAAGCAAGCCTGACGGAGCCATTTTTGATAAGTAGGTTCGAAATGATGACATCAGGATTAGCTAACTGAATTCCTAAAAATAAGTCGCAAAACCTACTTCAATACCACTGGTTTTCGCCGGGGGATTTCCCAGAATATCGGTTTGTTCCTGATAACGATAATTCAATCTGAATACAGTCTGTGCTGTAGGGCGGAAGCTGATTCCCGGAACTACCGCCCAAATTTCGTCTCCGATATCTCCACCTGTTTCATTAAAAGTGCCGACGTTCCAGTCAACAGACTCAAGTCTAAGAGCGAGATTTAAAACAGCATCATCAAAACCGAATATCGATTTATCAATTACAGGTTGTACAATGTCCAGAAAGCCACCGCTCTGTTTTTCTCCGTATTGCTGTGTGAATGTATTTGGAACATCCACAAAAACCCATGCCCATTCTCCAACGATATATGTATTTGAAAACGGGAGTTCGGTATTAAAATCTATAGCGAATACATCTAAACGTCTTGGGTCATCAAGGATCAGACCGTCATCTACATGTGTGTTGTAGATGCCGCCCATATATGATAATCCAAGTTCCCCTATATTTTGATTGCGCACAGCGATCTTTCCTGTAAATAAAGGCTCGCCGTTGCTTGATTCTTCAAAACGCTCTTTGTTGTTTTTTGAAGCAGGTAGAAAAGTTCTGTTCTCTGTGTTAGTCACGATCGAATTGTCAAAGCCATTGGTTAAATACGCTTCGTATCCAAAAGCCCAATCCCGCTGATACATTTTTCCATAGAGTCCAAAACCTACGTTACTCCAGGTTGCCGGAAGCATTTGAGTCATTGCTATAGGCCGGTCTACAAATTCCCATTTTGGTCCGTCGTGATTTTGATTAAATGCCCCAATGGGATTCACAACAACTCCACCACGGAAGATCAATAGTGGATGGAAGTTCACATCCATAGCGGCAAATTCGATGGCTATTTCTTCACCGCCTTCTTCAAACTCGAACTCACTCATAAATTTAATTCTGGAACTGATAGAAGAAGTAACAAACAGCGTTACTCTTGGAATTCGAAATGTGTGTCCTTCTGTTAGTCCGTCCTCACCAATATATTTATAATCTGCTTCTAAATATCCACCAATTGACACGGGTGAACTTGAGGAAGTAGCATAAATACGATTGCTTAAAGCGTCCATATTCATGGCGTTTTCAAGAGAATCTGATCGATCATCTTTTAAAAGTGATTGATCGACTTGAGCCAATGCTTGCTGTGAAAGGAATCCAATAAATAATGTGATTAGTAACTTTTTCATCGTAGATCGAGCTTTAAAATTTCAGGTTCAACAAGTACAGGAAAGGTTCTGAGTTCATTATCTGCAGGGCCGCTCTGAACAGCGCCATTGTTTGTGAATTCACTTCCGTGAGCCGGACATTCCAATCGATCTCCTAAAACTCTGAGTTCGGTTCCCTGATGTGTACACCTCATCAAAAGTGCTGTATAATTGTTTTCGTTATGACGATAAACTGCGATAGGGTAGCTTAGTCGACTGTTTTCAACAACGAGATAATCTCTGAAACCGGAACTGTTTTCTGTTGAGAATGCACTTAAGGGAATTTCCATAAAGTCTCCGTTTATTTCAGCACTCATATATTGTGTGCCCGCACATCCCTGAAGTAAAAGCGAAGTTGAGATCAATCCTGCACAACTTAAGCCGCAGACTTTAATAAATTCTTGTCTGTTCATTATAGCGACTCCAAGAACTTAATTAAGGCTTGCTTGTCTGAATCGTTGAGTGCAACAAATTCATCTCTGCTTTGCTGAGCTTCGCCACCATGAAGTTCGATAGCTTCCCGGATGCTTTTTGCTCTTCCGTCATGCATCAGAAAGAATTCACCACCTTGTGATTCCGGAGCTAAACCAATTCCCCATAATGGAGGAGTTCTCCATTCAGAAGTTTCCGCGGAACCTTCGGTAGCTCCGTCATCAAGTCCTGGACCCATATCATGAAGTAAGAGATCTGTATATGGGAAAATGGTTTTGTTGGAAAGAGCATCAATGTCTGATTGGGGAGTAGTAAAAGAAGAAACATGACATGATGAACAACTAATACTCATAAAAACCTCTTTTCCACGAATTACTTCGGGATCGTTTTGATCTCTTTGGATGGGAGCTTTAAGTGTTCTTAAGTAAAATACTACATCACGAACAGTTTGATCACTTACTTCGGGATCAGTCGACAATCCTGTATGCGGATCAATAGGATTGAAGGTAGAAGTTACTCCCATATCCTGATTATAAGCTCCAACTGTTTGTTGAAGCAGATCAATGGCAGATGCTTTTTTCCCAAATCGGCCGATATATTGTCCTGCTAGTGGTTGATGAAATGGCTTGGGTTCAAAAAAGGAAGGAGGAGTGATGTAATTCGGAACTCCGGAAATTCCGTCTCCGTCGTCATCATTAGGATCGGCATTACCCAGAATTTGTTGATCAGTCAATGCCGCTAAAAATCCTAAGCCTGTTACCGAAGGTGGAGTAAAATCCATAGACGGCACTCCGCTTGGAATTGTTTCCGGCTCGAAACCAGGAATGGCTCTATTTTGGAGTTGAGGTCCGCCGATACTACGATCCAGAGCTGTATTAGGCTGAGTTTGACCAAATCTGGTAAGGGTTGTAAACGGATGTCCTTTTCCGTCTCCGGCATGACAGCTTCCACAGGAGTTGGCAACAAAAACGGGACCAAGTCCGGATTGAGGAGTAAAAACTTCATCATTAAAAGCGATATCACCTTTAAGAAATCTGGATTGTTCAGAGGTTGAGAGCCCTTCAGTTGGGCCATCTAAAAGTTCATTTTCTGCAGGAGCTTCGGGAATGAGACTATCGCAAGAATAGATAGCTGCAACCAAAAGCAAAAATGCGGAGGCGAATTGGATTTTTCGAGTAGTCATAATAGCTAGATTTAATTCACGGAAGATATAAATATTTAGCCATGACTAAAAATTAAATAAGTAATGAATAAATATATTTTCTGCTTATTTCTCTGATTGGAAGTAAGTCCTAGATTCCCTTTCTTCAATCTTGAAAAATAGAATATGCAAAGAGATCAACTTCTAAAATTACTATCCGGACCGCTGTTATTCACTTTATGTGTACTGATCGGAGATTTCGATAATGTTCAAGTTCGGATGATCGGAGTTGTATTCTGGATGCTGAGTTGGTGGGTCACATCTGTAGTTCCGATTGCTGTCACCGCTCTTTTACCGATTATTTTATTTCCAATGCTGGGGATTTTGGAATTGAGAGAAACCACCATCAATTACGCAAATCCGGTTATTTATTTATTCTTTGGTGGATTTGTTTTAGGGCTGGCGATTGAAAAGTGGGGATTACATCGAAGAATAGCACTAAACATTATGAAGCTTGCCGGAGATAAACCTTCCAGAGTAATTCTGGGTTGTATGTTGGCAACTTCGCTCTTGTCGATGTGGATAAGTAACACCGCAACAACTGTGATGATGCTCCCCATAGGGATGTCCGTGGTGGCTTTATTGGGTGATAAGTTTGCTAACAAAAAGAGTGGCAAAAATTTCGCACTGACGTTAATGTTAGGAATTGCATTTGCGGCCAATATAGGCGGAATTACAACTTTGATCGGTACGCCACCAAATCTGGTGCTGGCTAGTATTGTTCAGGATAGCGGATTGGAACCTTTGAACTTTTCTGATTGGATATTTTTTGCTTTTCCATTGGTGGTGATTCTTTTCAGTACGGTGTATGTGATAAATACAAAAGTTGTGTTTCCGGTTAAGATTAAAAAACTGGAAGGTATAGGGGAGTTGCTTTCAAAAGAGCTGAAAAGCATCGGGGAAATGAAAGTAAGTGAGCGCAGAGTGTTGATCATAATGATCGGTACAGCTTTGCTATGGATTTTCAGATCTCAACTTACGCAGATAGCATTCTTAAGTAATCTGAATGATACCATCATCGCCATTTTTGCTGTGATTGTGTTATTTATTTGGCCTTCCGAACATAATGGGAAAGCATTATTAGTTTGGAAAGACACTAAAAAACTTCCTTGGGATATTCTGCTTTTATTCGGAGGCGGGATCTCTTTAGCTAAAGGGCTGGAAGTAACCAACATTGTAGGCTTACTGGGTGAATGGATTTCAGGAAGTATTGCTCCGAATCCGTTGCTGGTTATTTTAGTGGTTTGTGCTTTTGCTGTTTTTCTTACGGAAGTGATGAGCAACGTGGCTCTTGTCGCCGTATTTATTCCGGTTTCCTTCGTAATTGCCCAAAGCTTCGGGTTAAATGAACTTCAGCTGGCTATTCCATTAACGATTGGGGCAAGTTGTGCATTTATGTTTCCGATTGCAACCCCACCAAATGCGATCGTTTATTCCAGTGGCTATATAAAAATGAATGAGATGGCGAGGACAGGAATATTTCTGAATATTACCTGCATTGTAATTATCTCATTGTACTGCTACTTCTTTCAGGATTGGTTTTTTGGGTAGATATAGTTACTCAAAGCGATAGCGAAGAGTCTTCACAAATATAAATGTGCAGATCATTCGGAAGTATCCTCAGGATTGTGGATGTTGGACAATTTGTTGATCATTAGTTTTTAAATGTTACAGAACTCAAAAAGCGTCATTCCGCAGCGAATGCCCGTAATCTTGATATATACTGATAGCCGAGAAACTTTATTTATTTCTCAACTAATTCTGTAAGGAATTGCTCTGAGATAGTCTTACTTGGATATGAAAGAAGGCTACGTGTATATGTTATCCAATCCCAGAAGAACTGTTCTATATACGGGTGTGACAGGCAATTAATTAATCAGAACATTCAGCCACAAAAAGAGCGAAGGCTCCTTATTTTCTTCCACACACCGAACTCACTTTTTGTTGTACTACAAAGTGCACCAAACCATGTACGGCGCTATTCGAAGAGAGAAGCAAATTAAAAAGTGGAAAAGGGCATTGAAAATGACTTTGATACGCTCGGTAAATCCGGACTTAAAAGATTTATGGGATGAGATTCTGCCTCCCGGGAGATTCCCCTTAGAATGAAGTCGAAGCAAATAGTTTAATCCAGATCTCGGGCATACGCCGCGAGATGAGCTCTCAACTATATCAATGCCTCATCAAATTATCTGAGGTCTTCAAGGATGACTTTATATAAGATTCAATTAAACTTTGACTGAACAAATCTATAAATAAACCTTGGTAGTTTATAGAGCACAAAGAAGATTGTAATAAGCACTAAACCTCCAATGATCGGTATATTTGCACCGAATACGAACATCGTCCCAAGGGTAAATCCAACAAGGTATTCACCATAATAGAGAGGTACAAATAAGGATAATCCAAACAATCCAAGCATCAGGTAATCCAGAATACTCGATTCTATTGAAAACAAATAAGAAACTACTACACCGAACAATACAGTGCTTAAAAATCGATATAAAATAGTAGAACCCTGTTCAATTTTTTGGGAAGAAGAGCGTTTTCTTATTTCAATACTCAAAAGTACAAACCATACTAAAACAGGAAAAGTGATCAAGCCCAAACAGTTTGAAATTCCCGGTAAACTATCATCCTGCATTAAATAATGAGAGACTACTCCGCCATGGAAATGCTCAAATACCAGATGCACTAGAACCAATAAAACGGAACCGAAAATTATGAGGATTCGGTTTTTTTTATAGAAATCTAAATTCATACCTGTTTGCTTGATTCAAAACCGAAGGGTAATACCGGGATTCAGAAGATTTATTGCAAATCGTTTTATAGAATTACCAACTTTTATAATGTAGAATGGATAGATCTAAACGAAAGAAGCGCTCTTCTAGATGGCGGGTGTTTGTCTTTGTTTAAATAATTTGAGTGATTATGAAGTTAGAAGAATAAATGAACATGAAGATTATCAAACTACAACGGTTAGTATATGATTAGTTGCGGGTAAATCCGACGGGATTTTCCCGCTGGTAATAAAGATAATAGATTGCAAGGATTTCCATTAGCGAAATCCGTTAGCAATTAATTCATACACAATGTTGTAGAGCGTTATTTATTAATTCTGTCAACAACCTCTTGAGCAATCCGTTTGGAAGATGTCCGAAATATTTCAATTTCATAACCCGTTGCGATTATTTCTAATATTTCATCTTTGAAGGTTAGTAGATAGTGATTTCGATTTTCCCATTTCGATTCGTCAAAATATGGATGAACCTTGTGAATGTTTTTTAACTCCTTAAGCCATTTAGAATTTTGAACGATTTGCGCCCATTCAAGTCCTTGTTCATAGTTTGGCAGTCCACTAAAAACCTCATCATTGGCTATTCCAAATCTAAATGTCTTGCCATCAAACCCAACCAATGCAAAATACTCTTCATGTCCATCATGTCCATCATGTCCATCATGTTCCAGAGTCCGGAAGTCGGTGATTGATTCCTCGTCCCAATCGGCAACTACGTAAGTAAGGTAGGTCTTAAAATCTCCATTATAAATTTTAGGCATCGGCGCTCCACCGTCCCATTTAGGTTTCCAATCTATATTTCGAATTTTCTCCGATTTCAAATTAAGATTCATAATGCTCTACAACTTATGTATACACGCATTGCGTGTATGCCTAACTTATTTTATTTCGTATATACATATTAATTAAGAATTATACGAATGTTTTCACTGTATCAAACCTTGTCATCAGTAAAATCAATACTTAGCCGGAGTTCCTGCCAGGGGTAATGAGTTTTCTATAAATTCCCGAATATCATCATTGGCATTTTTCAGATCTTCGGCACGTAGATACATCATGTGCCCGCTTCGGTAGCCTTTAAAAGAGAAACGATCTTTCATTTTACCACTTGGGTCGATCTGCCACATGGTGTATTTGGCATCAAAATATTTGGTGGCTCCATCGTAATAACCACTTTGAACCATAGTATGTAAATAAGGGTTTTGAGCCATTGCCTGTCTCAGGTTTTCACCGGTATTATCGCCGCTACTGTCCCAAGGACGAACCGGACCAAACATATTGTATTTGAGATCGGTTTTAAAATTCAGATGATTTCGAAAATAGTAGTTTACTGCCGGAGTAAATGAATGTAGCCACGAAGTTAGCTCAGAGTTAAAATCAGGGCTCGTTCCTGCATCGGTTCTATCCAATCCTTTGTAACGGGAATCTAGTCTGCCCATGGTATGACCTTCCTCACGGAGTAATTCCTTCCAAAAGAAAGAAGCGGGAACATCGAGATTATATTGTAGAATCACTTTCTTGGAAATTCCTGAATAGCGTGCCATCATTTCAGCCGCTTTTTCTTTTTCAATATCACTTACAAAACCACCTTTGGCAATAACAGGCATAAGCTCATTTACAGCATAATCTTCTGCCATTTGAAGAACTTCATCAAGATCTTTGGATTGAAGATCAGACGGAAGTTTTTCGTGATACCAAGCTGCTGCAGTGAAATAAGGCAATCGGAGGGAAGCTCCAAGTGGACCTTCACGTCTTCCGTTTCCGTTGTGTATCCCAAGTTCAGTTGGAGAAACAAGGATGACTCCATTTAAGTACATCCATTGTCTGTTTTGAAGAGCTAATGCCAAACCGGAAACTCTGGTAGTTCCATAACTTTCTCCGATCAGATATTTTGGTGATCGCCATCGATTTACTCTGGTCACAAACAAATTGATCCATTCAGAGAGGTAAGCGATATCCTGATTTACACCAAAGAATTGTTTTGTATCTGTTTCAGGATCAAGCACTCTGGAATAGCCGGTGTTTACAGGATTCACAAAAACGATATCAGCTACATCAAGCACGGTATGTGGATTGTTTTTTACTCCGTAAGGCTGAATGGGAAATCCTTCATCGTCAATTCGGAGTACTTTTGGTCCGGTGTAGGCTAAGTGCATCCAAACGGAAGCAGATCCGGGTCCACCATTGAAAGAAATCAACAGCGGGCGACGCGTATCATCTTTGATATCTGTTCTTCTGTAGTAAGTATAATTCAGCGCTGCAATCTTATTCCCGTCTTCATCCATAACCGCTTGGAAACCCGTAATGGCCGAATAGGGAATCTTATTTCCCTTAACGGTTACTTCATGAGTAGTTTCTACAGTTCGGTTAAAATCCTTGGGAAGAGTAAAGTCCTGTGCAATGACCGAGCTTAATAGAAAGAAAAAGAATAGTGTAGTAGAAAGTAATCGTTTCATGTGTGTTGTTAGTTAATTGATGGACTAAAATAGGGGAGGCAGATGAGATTCTTCGTAAAAAAATATTTTGAGTGTTTTTTCTATCCTTTAACTAATTAAAAGGTCGGTAAATTTCTAATCTTCTTCCTGTTCACGACTCTTATTTAATTCGCCAAACATTACATTGGTTCGGTCGATTTAGATCGGTGTAATGAAGAGCTAAAAGGTAATTATGTTCCAACGCAGAGCGTGTGGAACAAGATGAAAATTGAGCAGTTAAATAACCGTTACAATTACACAAACCATCACTATAATTATCATCTGTATAAAGTAATTAAATATAAAAAGCCCAGAGAGTAATAAAATTGGGTCATCTATATTTGTCTCAATTGTACCGGATGTTGTCGAACTTTTGTATTGGAGAAGTTTTTTACCTTCATCAATAATACTCCACTTTGTACCCCAGATATTATCGGATTTACAATCTACCTCTTTACCACTTAAAACTATTTTGGCTTTACTGCTCCACGCATTGAATGTTATTGTTCCAATAACTGAGCCATGGTTTAAATCTATAATGTCTATTTCATTACCAAAGAAACTTCTATTTTTAAACTCTATATTAGAATCATACATTTTACCTTTTGCATCAGAAATAGAGAAACTGCTAGTGGATAACTCCCCAACTTTATGATCTCCAGCAAAAAGTATATGTTTGGTTGAGAAAAAAGCTTTTTTCCAGTGGATAACTCTATTCATTATTTATGATATATATAGTTCAATGTAAGGAAAAATGTTTACTAATTATTTTCAGAACTAGACTCTTCCATAAACTCCACAAACCTTCTGGGTAATTCAAAAGGTCGCTCAACAGGAATGGGAGGGAGTGTTGGTTGAGGATCAATAGTTGGTTTTTCCGGACGAAGTTCGGGCGTCCAGATAAATCCTTCCAGTCTTCTACTTACCAGTTCCGTATACTCGGGAAGGAATAAACCCTGGTTCTTTCCCATTCTAGCTTCAACCATTTCTCCATTTTCAAAAATAAGAACTGTTCGGGGAGAAGTGCTTTCAAAGGCTCCGTCAGGTTCATTATTCTCATTCATTATGTGATATAAAACTTCGCTGTTTGGCTGAATGGTAATCTTTGAAATATCTCCATTCCTGAAATCAGCAACCAGCGTATCTCCCTTTATCTGATTCAATCTTCCTGTAATAGTGTCTTCCTGAACAGCGAAGGGTTTCGGATAAGAGGTCAGGTTTTGTACTTCACTGCTATCTAATTGAACAAAAATAAAAGGACCTGAAAGTTGGATATTCTTATTCCAAGCTTTTGGATTTCCTCTGAGTCGGAAAAGTTCGGTTTCAGAATTATAAAGTAAAGTATCTGACAAAGATGAGAATTTCTCTGTCCATACATTTACATCCTTATAGGCGTCAATGATGGTAGTAGAATCTTGTTCATTAAGCTCGATTTCTTCCGCAAAAATATGAGTAGTATCAGAACTTGTAGAATCTTCAATTGTACGGCGAAGGTATCCATTTCCTTTCAAATACCTTCTTCCTGTTGAGTCTGCTTCCAGATAATCTCCGGTGAGTAAGGCATTATTCGTGCTGTCAATAACCAGAAGGTTATCAAAAAGTCTCAAAAAATTAGTTTTACGATTAATGAAAAGGCTGTCTCCTTCAACATATTGAGCAGAATCTGCAAGTTGCACATTACCCCGAAATTCAGCACTGTCCTGATTTTGAAAGTAGATACCGGAAAGGGCTGTAAGTATTCCTTCATCATCCTCTAAACGAACATCGTCTAAAAACCGACCGACTTTAGTAACAAAATTATAATCTACTTTATTCCCAAAAAGGAGAGTGCTGTCTTGTTTGATTATAACACGACCTCGAAGTTGGCTGAAATCCAAAACATTAAAGTACGTTAGGGAGTCAGTCCAGATCATTTCGGTAGGTGTTTCGATCTGAATATTGCCAAAAGCCCGGAATTCATCTTTTTCCAGAAATTGCCATGCACTATCGCAAACAATAGTAAACCCTCCGGTTTTTAATCGAGCTTCGTATAACTTTCTAACAGGCTCACCATCAATACTAGTTCTGTCAAGTTTACTTACGCTTTCAATTTGAACAGTAGTTTGTGCTAAAATGCCTAAAGGGAAGATGAGACCTATCAGCAAGGAAAAAGTAAGATATAGAAAAGGCTTGTTCAATTGAATTGAGTTTTTCCGGTTACTTCAGTTAAGGTATAGTTTGTAAGATCTGTATTCCCAATAAAGCCATTTGCAACGATACTATCAGCATCAGTAATAATTAAAACTCTTCCCGGAGTGTCAACCTTATCCGATTCTCTTTGCCATCTCAAGTAATCACTAAATAATGATCGGCCATTTTTTGAATGAACAACTACACTGCCATAAAGTTGGAATTGTGCATCCTTGGGGAAATATACAGCACTATCAGCCTCTACATTTGTATCCAAAGAATCATTTTTAAAAACTGAAATTTTCACAGGGCCACTTAAGTAGGTGGTTTTATTTCTGTTTTCTGAAATAGTGAGAGCGTGGCTGCTCTTTAAATTTAGTTTCAACATTCCTTCTTCAATAATATCCATGCTAATATTCTTACTGGAAGTACTCGTTATTAAAGAATCACCCAAAGCTTCTTTAATTCTTTGGTTATCATATTCTGATAACTCTGTACAGTGCGCAAAAATGAAAACTAAAAGTACTGCTGATATCAGTTTAAGTAGTTCCAAAGTATCGGTCTCCGGCATCGCCCAACCCGGGAATGATATAGGCTTGGTCGTTTAGTTTTTCATCTATAGAAGCAGTGATAATGGATACATCCGGATGATCTTGTTGTAATCTCTCTACTCCTTCAGGAGCAGCAATTAAAGCTACAAAGCGGATGTTTTTTGCTCCAGATTCTTTCAGGAATTTGATAGCATGGCTTGCGCTTCCACCGGTTGCCAGCATAGGGTCAACAACTAAAGTGTAAGCTTTTTCGATACCATCAGGTAAATTGTGATAATAGTTTACGGGCTCGTGAGTTTCTTCATCTCGGTAAACACCAATATGACCAACTTTTGCCTCAGGTATAAAATTTATAATTCCATCAACCAAGCTTAGTCCGGCTCGGAGAATGGGAATTACAACTACATCTGTTGAAGGGCTAAAGCCACTTGTTTTTTGAATCGGAGTTTCCACCTCAAATTCATTTAAAGGTAATTCACTTAGAGCGTGGTAGGCTAATATATTACCTATATTAGCCATTGCACGTCTGAAAGGGGCAGTTTTGGTAGTTTTATCTCGTAAAGCTGTTAAATAGATATCTATTACGGGATGATCAACTTCCAATACATTTTTCATAAAACTATTTACCCTTTTGTTCTTTCATTTTCGCAAAGTAGGTCTTACTTGCTACAGCTACCGTTCCTGACAATGCAAATAGAGCGATGATGTTCGGGAAAGTCATAAGACCTAAAGCAATATCTCCGATTGCCCAAACGGTTTCGAGCGCAAGTACAGCTCCAATAAAGTGCATAACCAGATAAACCATTTTGTAATAAATGATGGACTTATCACCAGCAAGGTATTGAATGGATCGATCACCATAGTAACTCCAGCTTATTGCGGTGGAGATACCAAACAAAATTACGCATATGGTAACAATGTATTTTCCACCAGCAAAAGGAAGACCTTTCTCGAAAGCGAGAGCCGTTAATGGCGCTCCATTTTCAATAATGGATGAGTGTAATTCTGCAACTTCATTTCCGTCAATACTTTTAGCAACATAGGTATCACCCTGTATGCTTATAGAACCATTAAATAATTGAGTTCTGTTTTCATCAGTATAAAATTCTCCGGTTGGATGATCATTTCTGATAACTTCACCGTTTGTAGGAACTCCATCAACTACTAATAACGTATTTCCCTGTTCAATTACATAAGTATTTTCCAAACTTGAAGCCAAGAAAGGAATATCATGTTTCTGTTCCCAAACACCGGTGCTAACGATCACAAGTCCGGTCATAGTACAAACAACCAGTGTATCAATGAAGGGCTCTAATAAAGCTACTACACCTTCACGCACAGGTTCTTTTGTTTTTGCAGCACCGTGAGCTATAGGAGCGGAACCTTGTCCCGCCTCATTAGAAAATAATCCACGTTTAATACCCCAAACCAGGGTTGTAAGGAAAACTCCGGAACCAACACCGAAAATTCCCGCTTCAGGAGTGAATGCATATTTCAAAATAGTTCCGAATGCAGGGATAACCTCGCTGGCATTTGACAGTAAAATTATCAGTGCTCCAAGTACATAAATAATTGCCATTACAGGCATTAAGCTGGCAGTAACTTTACCGATTCTTTTAATTCCACCAATAATTACTATACCCACAAGTGATGCTGTTACTAATCCTGTAATCCATCCAGGAACAAGAAAAGTACTTCTCATTGTGTCAGCTACAGTGTTTGCCTGAACTGCATTTCCTGTTAAGAAAGAGCAAATGACAGCCATGGCAGCAAAGAACATTGCAAGCCACTTCCAATTTTCACCAAGACCTTTTTCAATATAATACATTGGTCCACCTGACACAGAACCGTCATCATTAACTTTTCTGTACTTAACAGCCAGTGTACACTCTGTATATTTAATTGCCATACCGAAAAATGCCGTTACCCACATCCAGAAAAGAGCACCTGGACCACCATAGTGAATTGCAATGGCTACACCGGCAATATTACCAATTCCGACTGTTGCTGAGAGCGCAGTGGTAAGAGCTTGAAAGTGATTTACGTCTCCAACTGCATCGGGATGATCGTACTTCCCCATTACAGATAGTATACCGTGACCAAATCTACGAACCTGTACAAACCCAAGCCGTAAAGTGATAAAAATCCCGAAACTAAGAAGAACAACAACCATAAATGGGAAGTTGGAAGGGGTACTCCATACGAGGTTGTTAAGACTGTTTACAATACTTTCAAATAATTCCATGCAATCATTATATTTTGAATTAGTAGCTTTTTATGACCCATGAAAGTAAAAAAGTTTTGGCAAAAATTATTAAGAACATTACTTCTTTAATATTTTCCCTTAATTTTACTGATATTAGAGTGAACGATTTCGACTAACCTTTGTTTTTTTAGATGATTGGCTTAATCGGAAAATAAATTTTTAGCAAACGTAAAAATTATGACAAAAGCAGACATTGTAGATATTATATCATCATCAGTAGGGCTAACCAAAGTAGAAACAGAAGCTGTAGTCAACGGTTTTATGGAAACAGTTATCGACTCTATGAAAAGAGGTAAGCATATAGAATTACGTGGCTTTGGGAGCTTTAAAGTAGTAAAACGTGCACAGAGGGTAGCAAGAAACCCCAAAACAAACGAAGAAGTTATAGTGCCGGAACAATATGCTCCAATGCTAAAAGTGTCGAAAGATTTTAAAGAAGCTGTCAATAAAAGTATGTCAATTGAAAAATGATTTAGAAATACTTTGAAAAGTTCTTATTTTCAAAGCTAATCAATTCGTAGAAATAACAATCAGAAATTTTTGGTGAACATTTATGCCAAGCGGTAAAAAAAGAAAGCGTTCAAAAATTGCTAAGCACAAGCGTAAAAAGCGTCTGAGAAAAAACAGACACAAGAAGAAGAAATAATTTTCAGGCTCTGATTAAATCAATCAGGGCCTTTTTTATGTTCGTTTGTTTTCATTCCATTTATACTTGCAGCGTTTGCAATGATATCTGGTACTTGAATTAGTGAGCATAATAAAGATACTGCTGAAAATTAGTCCCAGAATAGTTAAAAGTGAAAATGGGGTCTTATTGCTTGTCAAACTTGAGTTACATTTAGGGCAACGTATCTCTTCTTCCTGAAAATCAGAATTAAGCTCTTTAAAATTATTCAAAATTTCTTGTGCCTCAGATAGATTAGAATCAGCTACGGCTAATCTGTACCCTCCCAAAACAATAGCAGTTCCGATGGAGTAAGAGGCGTTTTCATCAAGTATGAAAGAAAGAATCCCTGCATCTGCTAACATAGATTTTGCAATCTGAGCATCAGTTGGATTAAAAAACTTATGGATTACTACTAATTTTGGTTCATCCACTAAGCAGCAACAGCTTTTGACAAGATTTGGTCAGAAATAGTAATAACTTTGTTCGCTTTAAATAAGAGATCCTGCAAACGACGGCTTACTAGCTTGTTAACTTCTTCTAAACTTCTTGGTTCAACTATCTGATATTGAAAATAAGAAATGAGGTTTATCGCAGATAAGTATTTACCATTTTGATCTCCTTCAATTTCAACATGCCAACGGGTTATGATATCGTCTTTAGCGAGAAGTTGATTTACATCTTTACTTACAGATTCCATCCAGATACTTGAGTTTTCTACGCGATAGTTTCCATTTTTATCAGGAAAAACAGGCTGACAAATATCTTCTTCAAAAAACCAGGTCATCTCAACGTCAATAGTTGGAATGATATTCGTATCTTTGAGTTTTTCCATTTTAAGGAACGGATGCGTTTCCATCCCTTTGAGCTTTTTTGCAAGTGAGGTTTCTCGGAAGCTGTCCCAATCAAAATTAATTGCCATAGAACGCATGTACTCAGAAATGGTTGAAAGATTTATCTCAAGTTCTAAACCTGTGGCGTTAATTTTATTATTTTCCCAAGTCTTGAACATATTGGTTGATATTCCTCTACTTTCCAGATTGGTATCAACTGTGTTTATGATCGAATTAAAAATCGGATATTCCATAAACTTCTTCTAAATAATTTTTATTAAAATCCCAGCGTCTCTTTGAATTATTACGAACTAAAATATTTAAACGAATTCATTAAATCCAAAATTCTTGGTAAAAAAATTGTAATTGCTAATACCCGATACAAAAATCTGATCGAATTTTTTATCGAAGGGACAGGTGGAGATCATAAACTTGTGTTTAGTACCGCACCGGGAAATATCGCGTTATTTTTGGACTATCATTCCAATCCCAAAAAACAAAATACCATCTCTTTTTTTGAGGAAATATATGGCTTACCAATAACTGAAGTTAAACTTGCAGAGACAGATCGAATTATGACGATCTTCTTTGAAGAGGATAATAAGCTTGTGTTTAAGATATTCAGTAACAACGCAAATGTATTCCATCTTTCCGGAAAAGAACTCATAAATTCATTTAAAGGAAGTGAAGTAGATGAATCTGATGTTCCTGATAAGAAGGAAATTGATCTATTTGAAAATTATAAAGAGGAAGCTTCTTCAAAACAGAAACTAACTTCTTTGAATCCACTTATTCCCAGAAATAATTTAGATGAAATTGTCGAAATTCACGAAGTAGATAAAATGAATGAAGAAGAGGTGATCAGGTTTGCAAAACAGTTGACGGAAAAGGTTGAAAATGAACCGCAATGGAGACTTCTAACAAACGGAAATACCTCATTGTTTGATAAAGAAATAGTTCCTGTTGAGACTGAGAAGACTTTTGATTCGATAAATGACCTGATTTCTTACCGATACAAAACATATTCGCACACACAAAGGCTGAAACAACAAAAGGGAGAATTGCTTAAACAACTTAAGAGACAAAAAAAGCGGACAGATTCGGGATTAAGAAATCTGAGCAAAGCTGATAAAGGATTGGAAAGAGCTGAGAAGTACGAAAAATTTGGACATTTATTAATGGCAAATGGACACTTGAACCCCGAGAACCCAAAAAAGATTAAAGTTTCTGACTTATACGAAGAAGGAAAAGAAATAACTATCCCTTTAGAAGAAAAGCTTTCAGTTATTGAGAATGCAGAAAAATATTATAAGAAATCAAAAAACTCTGAGCGTTCTTATGAAGAAGCTTTGGAAAGAATTCCGATTTTAGAAAAAAGAAGAGATACCTTGAATAAGTTTATATTAGAAATAGAGGCAATTAGTAAGCTTTATAATCTAAAAGATTGGAAAAAGGACAATAGTTCCTTGCTCAATGACTTAGGAATCGGGCAGGATAATTCTTCAAATGAAACCAATGTTCCTTTCCATACATTAGAGATTAACGGCTATCCCGTTTGGATAGGTAAGAATGCTAAGAGTAATGATAAATTAGTTCAAATGGCACATAAGGAAGATGTATGGTTACATGCCAGAAAAGTGGCAGGATCACACACTCTAATAAGAATGGGAAACGATAAAGGCATGCCTCCAAAATCGGTATTGATGGAAGCAGCTTCTTATGCCGCTTATAATTCTAAGGCACGTGGAGCTGAGATTGTGCCTGTTATCATCACGAAGAAAAAATACGTTCGTAAACCGAAAGGAGCACCAGCAGGAGCAGTACTTGTAGATAGAGAAGAAGTCGAGTTTGTCACGCCTCAAAAACCGAAATCATGAATGAGTATAGATTGAAACAGTTTAAGGGAAGTTTTTACCTAAGTGGTTTTATGGGGGCAGGGAAAAGTGTAATAGGCTCAATATTGGCAAAAGAGCTGGAGCTTCCGTTTCACGATCTGGATAAATATTTAGTTCATAAAGAAGGCAAAAACATCCAGAAAATATTCAAAGAAAATGGAGAGAAATACTTCAGAGAGAAGGAATGGGATTATTTACTGGAACTAACTCGAAGTTTTAAAGGGGTAATTGCATTGGGTGGAGGTGCACTTCAAAATCAACATATAGTCGACCATCTTAAGGTTAATGGAATGCTGATATTTCTCGAAGTACCTATGGATGTTATTTTAGATCGGGTACTCAGAAATCCTAAACGACCTATAGTAAGGAATACTGATGGAAAAATAAAAGACAGGGAATCACTAAAAAAAGAACTGGAAACCTTATATTCGTTACGAATAGAATTCTACACACAAGCCGAAATTAAAGTTGCTACTTCCGGAACGGAGAATAAAAAAGTTGTAGTGAACCGACTTATTGAAAAAATTTTAAACCATGTCTAATCGTATTCAACTGAATACCACAGTTTCCGATCACCATTTTATCGAAGTTGGATTTAATATCTTTGAAGAGATTTCGGAATATCTGCGCTCTACCTTTTCATGTAAAAAAGGTGTTTTAATCATTGATGAAAATGTTTTTGAGTTATATAAAAACTCTTATTTAGCCAAGCTCATATCTATATTTGATGAGCATATCATTTGTATTGTCCCATCAGGTGAGTCAAGTAAAAGCTTAGATCAGTTTCAAAAAATATCCAACAGAATACTTGAGTCGGGAGTGGAGCGAGCAACTCCTGTCATAGTTGTTGGAGGAGGAGTTACAGGGGATCTTGGCGGGTTCGTTGCAGCTAGTTGTCTTCGTGGAATGTCTTTGATCCATGTTCCTACAACATTACTTGCTATGGTTGATAGTTCTATCGGTGGAAAAACCGGAATAAATCATGAAGTGGGTAAAAATCTTATTGGTGCATTTTATCATCCAAAAGCTGTTTTTGCAGACTTACTCTTTCTCGAAACACTTCCCGAGAAAGAAATTATTAACGGCTTGGGTGAGGTGATCAAGTATGGTATGATCAGAGATAAAACCATTTTGACCGATCTAAAAGAAATTTCTTTTACGGAAAAGTTTTCCTATTCAAAAAGATGGGAACAAATAATAGAAACTTGTGCTAGAATAAAAGTTGATATCGTTTCGGAAGATTTTAAAGAATCAGGGGTAAGGGAAATTTTAAATTTTGGACATACTTTTGCTCATGTAATTGAAAGAATAGGTGAATACAGAAAATATTCGCATGGCGAGGCTGTATTTATGGGAATGTGGGGAGCTGTTAAATTATCAAACTTGTTGGGGTTTGATATTGATATAGCCAATTTATCTGCTTTTAAACCGTTGTATACTTCGAGATTTAATCCTAATGAGTCGTTAAAGGAACTAACTTCGCTGATGCTATTTGATAAAAAAGTTATGGATGGTACAATAAAGGCGATCATTTTAGAGAAAGAAGAGAAGGCAAAATCAACTGTAATTACTGACAAATCAGTGATTCAGGAATCATGGAAATTTATAATTCAGGAATTTAAATAAGTGCCAATAGTAAGATGGTTACATAAAGTTTGGAATACCATATGGGCAATTATTGCAGTTTTAGTGATAACTGTAGTATTTGGCAGCAGCATTATATTTGGCGTAGCTCAATTGGAAGCAACTAAATCTTATCTTGCAACCAGAATTGAAAAGAATTTTAGTGAGAAGTATAGCGGAGTATTTACAATTGGTGAATTAGGAGGATTGATTCCGTTCAGGATCGAACTTAAAGATGTAAATCTATATCCGGATTCATCTAGTGTAAACTCGGTATTTTCAAGCGATAGCATTTCTGCTAACTTAAATGTGCCGGCATTATTTCAACAACGTTTTATAGTTACAGGATTAAATATAAAATCCCCAAGTATTATTATTGATCCTGATTCTGAAACGTCTCTTTTCCAAGCGCTTAAAAAGAAACCTAAGGTTTTGTCTTCTGATAGTTTGGATGGTAAGTCACCATTTTTTGAAATATTAGCTCCTAATGTTACAATTTCAAAAGGGGAAATAATTGTCAGAAATGCTTTAGAACCGGGTGAGTATAATTCCTATTCAGACAGCATTTCATTTAATGATATCGACCTTTCAATGTTCTTTGAATATCAACAAGATGAAAGATTCTTAGATATTGAAAGACTTTCATTTGTATCTGACGAAATAGGTTTGGGTAGAACTCAAATCTATGGTCAAATCTATAGTGATAACAGATTTTTAGAATTCAATTCGTTCAATTTTATCAATGCAGATTCATATCTCAATGTAACAGGCAGGTTGGATGGGATTAATATTTTTAATCAAGATCTTATAGCACAACTCAAAAATGCAATTTATGATCTTGATATAGAAGAGTTTCTTATCTCAGAAGATCGTCTGAATGAGTTCCTGAAAGATGTGCCCCCGTTGGAGCACCCACTTTTTTTAAAGGCTGATTTCTCAGGAGCTATTTCTGAATTTGATATAAATTCAACTCAAATAGAATATGGCAACTCTGCCATAAAGGCTTCCGGGAAACTATATAATCTGATTAATACAAATGATTTTAGATATGACCTCAGTTTTAATGAGACGGTGTTAGACACATCAGATATAAAGAATTTCTATTCCAACGCATCAGAATATCAACTTCAAGCTATTTCGAATGCCTCTTTGACCGCTCAATTAGTTGGAGATCTTGACAAGGCTCAGGGAGTAATTTCATCAAAAAGTAGAAGAGGAGGTATAACAATTCAGGGAGATATTGGACTAAATGATAGTAAGACTTTAGATATTCAATATTCTACAGACTCATTAAATGTCGGTAATTTGATCGGAAACCTGATCAACAGTACTATTGTAACTTCCAATGGGCAGTTTAAAACTTCTAATTATAATGATTTTTCCAGTTTTGATCTGTTAAGCTTTAAAGCTGAGAATGTTAAGATCAATGACTCAACTTTTTCAATGGTTGAAGTAAAGGCAAGTGGAAATAATAAAAGAATAAATCCCGATTTTATCATTGAAGCTAATGGAGGGCAGCTTAAAGGAAATGGCTTTATTGACCTTTCGAATTCAAATAAAGTAATTAAGATTGACGGAGAGGGTAAAGATTTAAGCCTACAATACTTTTCTCAGTTGCCGGGACTTGCTGATGTAACTATGGATGTAAAATATGCCGTTGAATTTGAAGGTAGCTCGTTAAATGATATGAGCGGCGTGTTAAATGTCGAAGTCCCTTTTTCTAAGACAGATTCTGATACTTTAAAACCACAATTAATTTACGCTGATGTAGCAAATTTAGGGAATAACAATAAATCAATTAGGATAACTACAACCGCAGCAGATCTCAGCATCGAAGGAAAGTATAGGATTACAGACTTAGTTCCCTTGACAAATTATTGGATTGGTTATTTCAAAGAACGGATTGAAAATGAATTTTTTAGTAAGTCATTCCAAGTTCAGAATAAAGGAATAAATAGAAATACAGAAAACCAGGATTTTACTCTAACTGCCCAATTAAAGGATGTAGCGCTTATTAAAAAGTATTATCCTGGTTTTCCAGAAATGATTTCTACAACTAGGTTAAACTCAAACATAACAGCCGATACAACAAGATTATTATTTAATGCAGATATTTATGATTCGAAACTAAAAGTGTTCGACTTTGAAGCGGATACTATTCGAACCCAAATAACAGGAAGTTTTAGGTATAATCAGCAGTTAAAAGATTTTTCAAATTTTCTGGTTAGTGCAAATATAAAGAAGTTCAATACACCTTATTTTGACACAAAAGGATTTAATTTCGATTTTGATCTTAGTAAAGATTCAATTCGTCTTTCAAACACTATTGATGTAATTGGAGAGGAAGCAGGCTTGGTTCTTGAAAGCAAAGGTGCATTAACTGACTCTTCAGTGATAGCCAAGATAATTGACTTTAATTTGGGTTCGGATTCCTATTCTTGGAAAAATAAAGAAATACCATCTTTGACCTATTCAAATAAAGAACAACTAATTTTTGATGACTTTACATTCCAGAATCAAGATGAACTCTTCAATATTGAAGGTGCTTTTAGCGATGATCTTGAAGATTCTGTTAATTACTTTTTCAGAGGGGTTAAGCTAGATAGAATTTCAGATCTTATTAATGGCAAAGTAGATTTTGGCGGAAATTTAAACGGTACATTTACTACTCGAACTTTAACACAGGTACCTACGGTTGAAGGGAAAGTGGACTTAAAAGCTTTTTCACTAAACGACCAAATAGTTGGAGATTTTAACATCTCAAGTGTTTTTAATCAAGAATTAAACAGATTCGATACCAATATAAGTATAACCACTGATTCGACCATTTATCCCAAGTACTTTGAAAGAAATGACAGAGAGGGTCAGAATCTTGCATTCTCAGGATATGTTTTGGCACCCGAAAATGGTGAGTTCCCGGATGTGGACTCTTTGTACCACTTTGATTTAGATTTCAATACAATTGATTTATGGATTGTTCCATTTTTGATCCCCAAAGTATTTACAGAAATGGCCGGAGTGGCTACAGGGTCAGGAGAAGTGTGGGGAAATCTGGAAACCTACGACTTTAAAGTAGATTACGAAATCGGATCTGAAGATGCCGTTTATATGAAACCAAGATTTTTAGACACCTACTATTACGGCCAGGGCCCAATTACATTTACCCGTTCCGAAGGTCTTGTTTTTAAAGATATATTTTTGATCGATCCTTCAGGTGGTGTAGCGGTATTGGACGGTTGGTACAATTTCAATGATTTTGAGCCTGTGCATACAATGGATATAAGAATTGATACCGATGAATTTCAGTTTCTTAACAATGACTTTGATCCTACAGCTCCATTTTTTGGGAAAGCTTATGGTACTGGAGTTGTTACCATTTCTGGTACAAATGCCAATCCGATATTAACAACCGAAGAACCCATGTTGATCTCAGATTTCTCCCAAATAGAACTCCCGCTACTTGATGAAACAGATTTTAATGAAGACAACAAGTTTATTCGTTTTGTAGATTCATTTGATGACCTTGATGCAGACTCTAATTCTACTTCAAATGGTTCTTCTTTCTCAATTAATGATCAAATTGATATCTCTGACCTTACTTTTGCAGAACGTTTTACTCTCGATCTTCAGTTTATCGCCAACAATCCTATGACAGTGCGTCTTATATTTGATGAGGTTACCGGAGATGTAATAACAGCAGATGGCACCGGAAGGTTACGAATAAGACTTGAAGATGAAGAGTTAAGTATTTTTGGAAGATTTGATATAAGCGGAGGAAATTATCAGTTGGTAAGTGGTGATATCTTTACAAGAAGATTTAACCTAGAACCCGGTGGAAGTATTGTTTGGGAAGGTGAACCAGATAACGCAAGAATTAATATCAATGCGGTATATTCGGCCAGACCTAATATAAGAACGTTAACAACGGCACGTACAGACTTAGATCTTACAGATCCTAGTAACATTCAAAGAACACCGGTTGACCTTGTGTTGAATATCAGCGGATCGTTATCCAGTATTGAAAACAACTTTTATTTTAGATTACCGAATACATTTGAGTCCCGACAAAACTCTACGTTATCTACTCAGATTGCTTCCTTAAATAGAAATGAAGATGAAAAATTATTACAAGCTACCAGCTTCTTATTGATGGGAGACTTTATTCCGGCTACTTCGGTAAATGGAGCGTCATCTTTAACAGAGAACTTTACAGGGAGCGGCGCTGTTCTTAATCCACTGATATCAAATCAACTGATAAGCCCTTTGCTTTCTAATCAAATTAACTCGTTATTGAGTAGTGATATAAGCAGTTTTGACGTCGATTTTAATTTGAACACTTATAATCAAGTTGACCTGGGACTTGCTTTGAGATTATATAACGATAGAATTATCATCCGAAGAGATGGACAACTTACAGGAGCTCAATCAAATATTGGAGATTTGGGTGCAACATATAAAATAAATAGAACATTTTCGGTAACAGCTTTTCATCGGCAAGACCCAACATTTAGCAATCTGTCTAACGGACAAGAAACACAGCAAGGTCAGGAAATAAATGGAGTAGGTGTGGAAGCTGAAGTTACTTTCAATACATGGCAGAGTTTCTTTAGAAGGTTAGGTAGCCCATTTAGAAAGTTGTTTGGTAAAAGTAAGCAAGAAGAAAATAAAGAGGATGAGAATCCAAGTTAATAAAAGGAATGAATGAGTAGAAGCTCAAGAACAAGTAGTTTAGAAGAAATAGTAATAGATTTAGTAAAGAATAGTCCCCATCAATCACTCCAGAGAGATGTAATTGCCAATGCTTTGGCAATCAATAGCAAGAAAGAGCATAGAAAACTGGATAAAGTAATTGAAAAGCTTGATAGCAAAGGTATTGTAAGCAAAAATGGACAACAAATTCAGCTTAGAGGTCCTTCAAAAAAAGACAAAAAAAGTAATTCGAATTTAGTAGAAGGATATATTCAATTAACTCCCAGAGGTACAGGTTATGTTATCGTGGAGGGAATGGATCAGGATGTAATGGTTCCTAACCAGGATACAGGATTGTGCCTTCCCGGTGATATTGTTTCTGTTAAAATTGTAGGAAAAAGAAACAGTGGTCAACCAAAAGGAAAAGTAGTTGAGATTATAAAACGAGGAAAAGATTTCTACGTTGGTACATTTAAAAGAACCGGTGATAGAACGTATATAATTGAACCTGATCAAAAATCCGCTCACATAAACTTTTTTGTATTAAAAGATAATGTAAATGGAGCCCATAATGACGATAAAGTTCTTTTTAAGCTAAAAAATTGGACACATCCTAAAGCCCTTCCCGAAGCTGAAGTGACTTCAATTCTAGGTAAATCGGGAACTAATGACGCCAATATCCTTTCTATTCTTGCTGAGAACGAATTAAGATCTGACTTTGAAAAAGAAGTTGAAGATTTTGCAGAAAGAATACCGATCGATATTCCTGAAGAGGAATTCAAAAGGCGTAAAGATATGCGCAACGATTTTGTATTTACAATTGATCCTGCTGACGCAAAAGACTTTGATGACGCTCTTAGCATAGAGACACTAAAAAATGGTAACTTTTATTTAGGTGTTCATATTGCTGATGTGAGTCACTATATAAGAAAGGAAACGATTCTTGATAAAGAGGCATACAGCAGAGGCACTAGTGTATATTTAGTTGATCGCGTAATTCCAATGTTGCCGGAAAAGTTAAGTAACGGAGTATGTAGTTTAAGGTCTAATGAAGATAAACTTACTTATAGTTGCTTCATGGAGATAGATAGTACGGGTAAACTTGTTGACTATTCTGTTGAAGAAACAGCAATTCATTCAAAGCAAAGATTTACTTACGAAGAAGCTCAAGAAGTTTTGGATGGAGGAGCCCACCAATATAAAAAAGAACTAAAGCTAGCTGAAAAACTTGCGAAAACTCTTCACAAAAAAAGATTTCAAGAAGGCGCCATAGACTTCGATAATCCTGAACCAAAATTTGTTTTAGATGAAAAAGGAACTCCAATCGATGTTATCATAAAGAAAAGGATTTTTGCTCACCGATTGATCGAAGAATGTATGTTGATGGCGAATAAAACCGTTGCTCTGCATATTGAAAACCTCAGAAAGGAATCTGGGAAAAAGAAATCAAAAAATCTATTTCCTTTCTTTTACAGAATTCATGATAAACCCGATCAGGAAAAGTTAGCAGGTGTTGCAGAACAAGTAGCACCCTTTGACATTAAGTTCGAAGTCGGTGATAACATGAGTCCAAAACAAATAAATAATTTACTTCAAAAGGTAAAAGAAACACCCATAGAAAGTATAGTAAATGGATTAATGCTTCGATCAATGGCAAAGGCAGAGTACTCTCCTGCAAATATCGGACACTTCGGATTAGGGTTTCAACATTATGCACACTTTACCAGTCCTATTCGCCGTTACCCTGATGTGATTGTTCACAGGTTATTAAAAGAATATTCTTCGGGTACTTCCGGTTATAACTTTGAATCACTCATAAAACATGGTGAACATTGCAGTACTCGGGAGCGAGTTGCAGTGGACGCTGAAAGAGATTCTATAAAACTGAAACAAGTGGAATTTTTAAGTACAAAAATAGGTGAAAAATTCGATGGTGTAATTACCGGTGTTATCGAAAGAGGTATTTTTGTTAATCTAAAAAACGTTCATTGCGAAGGAATGATAAGAGTTTCCGATCTGAAAGGTGATTATTACGTTTATAATCCTAAATTACATGCTCTGGTTGGGAAATCTTCAGGCAAATCCTATAAGTTAGGTGACGACCTAGAAGTTATTGTTGATAGTACGAATCTTCAAAAAAGACAAATTGATTTTACTCTTGCAAAATAAAGTGTACTGATATGAAATTTAAAATATTACTCTCGATCTTAATAGGTGTGTTCGTTATTAATGAAAGTTCTGCTCAATACTTTTCTTATGGGAAAAATAGAGTTCAGTACGATAGTTTTGAATGGCGATATCTACAGTCTAAGCATTTTGATATTTATTACTATGGTGAGAAGAATTATAAACTAGCAGAGTTTGCTGCTATGAGTGTTGAAAGTGCTTATAAACAATTAAAAGATGATTTTGATCATGAACTATCAGATCGTATTTCTGTAATTATTTATGACTCACATAATGATTTCTCACAAACGAATGTGGTAACACTTCCAACCAGCGCAGAATCGATTGGTGGAGTGACCGATAAATTCAAAAACAGAATGACCATTCCTTTTGATGGTGAATACGATGACTTTAGACGTACCATTCATCACGAGCTAGTTCATGCTGTTTTTAATGATATGTTTTATGGTGGTTCTCTTAACTCAATAATTCAAAATAACATTCAATTAGTATTTCCACTTTGGTTTGAAGAAGGATTGGCTGAATATACTGCGTTGGGCTGGGACACGAATACAGACATGTTTATTAGAGACGCTGTAATTAACAATTATCTGAGCCCGATAAACTATCTGAATGGATATTTTGCATATCGAGGAGGGCAATCAGTTTGGAACTATATAGTTGAAGAGTACGGAAGAGAAAAAATTGCCGAAATACTGCAAAGCATAAAAACTAGCAGAAGTGTTGAATACGGATTAACAGCTTCATTAGGAATGAGAGTGGATGGGCTTTCAAAAAACTGGATGGAATCTTTAAAGAAGAGGTATTATCCTGAAGTTGCGGAAAGGCAAAGAGCAGATGCAATAGCTACTTTATTAACTAATAGGGGAGATTTTGGGACTTATAATACGAGTTCCGCAATATCTCCTCAAGGCGACAAAGTTGCTTTTATAACAAATAGCAGAGGCTATTTTGATGTAGTGGTTATTAGTACGATAAATGGAAGAAAACTCAAAACATTGATCAAAGGAGAAGATAATCCTGATTTTGAAGAATTGAACATTCTGGATCCCAATCTTACATGGTCTCCTGATGGGTCAAAAGTTGCTTTATCTACAAAAACTAAAGGCAGAGATGATATTGCTATAATCGATTACAATACTAAAGAAATTAAGAAAATAAAGTTTCCTAAAATTGATGCGATAGGATCTGTTTCATGGTCTCCTGATGGCCAGAAATTAGCATTTGATGGAAATATTGGTCCATTTCAGGATATTTTTGTCTACGATTTTAATTCAAAATCCTTAAGTAACCTTACCAAAGATATATACTCTGACAGTGAACCGGCTTGGAATGCTGAGTCTAACTCTGTTTATTTTGTCTCGGATAGAAATGAGAATGTTGCACTAGGTGAAACAGTAAATAGTTTTAATCTTTTCGATGGTAATGGAATTTATCAATCTGATATTTATGAAGTCGAGCTAGGATCCACAGTTGCAAAGCAAATAACAAATACTCCCAATTGGAATGAATTTCAGCCAGTAACTACTCAAACCGGTAAAGTTTTATTCATATCAGATGAAAATGGCATTCAGAATATAAAAGAGTTAAATACAAGAACCAGGACAACAACTTCAATAACAGATTTGCAAACTGGTGTTTCAAAAATTTCAATCAGTGCTGATGGTAGTAAATTGGCTTTTAATTCTATTAATAGCGGATATTTAGATGTTTTCCTTTTAAAATCTCCGCTGAATAGACAAATTGAAAAGCCTATTACTGATAATTACTGGGCAAAACGAAGAGCAACTGAATCGGATGCGCAACGAGTTCCGGCAATAAAATATGCCCGATCAATTTATAAAAGTGGTGTTGTTTCAATAACTGAAGTGGATGATCAGGAAAAAGCAGAAGCAGATTCTCTCTCTAATCGTGTAGAAGATGGTAAAAACATAGATTTTAGAAATTATGTATTTGCGGATGATGTTATTCAAGATTCAACAATTATACT
The DNA here is from genome assembly GCA_965216175.1 of Balneola sp. Classification (GTDB taxonomy): domain Bacteria; phylum Bacteroidota; class Rhodothermia; order Balneolales; family Balneolaceae; genus Balneola. The sequence continues at coordinate 1,917,182 of OZ244140.1, read as the reverse complement.
TAAAGATGTTCAGGCTTTTACAGTTGAAGATAATCTTACCGAAGATGGAAGATATGTTCCTCAAGAATACCGGCTAAAATTTGATGTTGATATAGCCTATAGTCCTTCATTCGTAGCTTCAACTTATGGATCATATGCATTGACTCAATTTATTATAAGTGATCTTTTAGGGGATCATCAGCTGGCATTAGGTACAAATTTTGTATTTGACTTGAGAGAAAGTGACTACAGTATTCAATACGGAAACTTGAAAAGAAGAACGAATTTTTTTGCTAGTTACTTTCACACTTCAAGAAAGTATCAGAATATTTTTGGTGAACTTGTTAGGTATAGAACTTACGGGCTTGGAACAACGGTTCAATATCCGTTCGACAAATTCAGAAGAATTGATTTCAATTTTACTTTCCTAAATGTAGATTTGGATTTTAATTCCGTAAATACAATTCTTTCAAGCTCAGTTGGAAGTAACTCAGACCAAAGTCAAAATAGTCAGTTTATTTATCCTGAGGTTATTTTTACGGATGACAAAACCAAACCCGGATTTATTACGCCTTCGGGGGGATACAGATATTCGGTTGGGCTAAGTGGAAGTCCTGTGATTGGAAAAACAGCACCTGAATTCGCTTCGGTACTGGGGGATTTTAGAAAATATTTTGACTTAGGATATAATTATACACTTGCATTTAGATATTCTGGTGGTGCGTCTATTGGAAAAGACTCACAAAATTATTTCTTAGGTGGACGTTTAGGTTGGCTGAATCAACAATATTCAAATAATGGATTTTCTTTAGATAGAATTACAGACAATTTCTTTACAGTTCCTGCTCTTCCTTTAAGAGGTTTTGAGTACAACGCGATAAACGGAAACAACTTTAGCTTAATAAATGCTGAATTCAGGTTTCCGCTCTTTGCAGCAATCGTTCCGGGAGCAGTTCCAATTTTACCCTTATACAATGTAACCGGAGTTGCATTTTTAGACGCAGGTACAGCTTGGGGAGAAACTATAGATTATAATTTATTAGTAGCTCCTAACTCAAATGCTCCGAAAGCCATTAATGGTAAAGAACTTGATTTTACAGTAGCAAAAGAAACAAAAGGCTATATACAAAATCCTAATGATGGTACATTCTCTGAATTTAGTTATTTGGATGGAGATATTTTGATAGGCGGTGGTTTCGGGTTACGATCAATAATTTTCGGATTGCCATTTGGATACGATATTGGTTGGGCTTACGATCGTACAGGATTTAGCAGAGACGCTATCCACTATTTTTCAATCGGGATTGACTTCTAAAATAAGTCAGTTTCTCGATTCGAAGATATCAGTTATCAATAGCCTTTGGTAATTTCTAACAGGATCTTTGTAATAAACCAGCGAAATATATTCCTGGCTTCTGTTAGTAATAGTGTCGTTAATCGGTAGAGGCTCAGATGATTTTTTTTGGAAATACTTATAACGATAATTTCCTTCTTTCATCAGTAATTCAGTAGACCAAAGATTTGTTTCCCGATTGTATTTTAACTTTGAATCTTCTGAAATTCTCCAGGAATTAAAATCTCCAGCTACATATAAATCAGTATCTAAACTGTTTAGTTCGCCAGCAACAAATCTGAATTTTACTGATGCATACCTCGAATTTCTACCTGACTCAGGTAGTCCAAAATTGGAAGTATAATTTGCGGTGGGGGTTGAAGAAAAATTTAAAACATCTCTTTTAAGAATAACTCGAGGAGGTATAAATTCCGGTTGCCAATCTTGAATTTTACTCAGGTTAATGTTGAGGTCTGTCAAGTCTAAAGGAATAAAATCAAAACTGGAAGAGAAAGAGTTATCTCGTTTTGTATAAAAACGTACTTTACCAGGATCAGCGACGTCAAATGTTTGTGTAGATTTAGAATTGCCCCAAAACCTATTTTGAACAAATTCGAAGCTCAGATCAAATTGAGGAAATTCAACTTCTTCAGGATAATCATAGATAGAAAAAAGTTGATCCTGTGAGGAAAAGTTATCGCCTGAATTAAATAAAGTTTCTACTCTTGAAGTTACTTTTCCAGCTTGTTCGGTAATGAAAAAAGGGAGGCTGTATAGTTTTGTATTAGAAGCATAGTCATATACATGAAGCATATAATTACCACTTGTTAAAAACTTTAATCTGTTGTTTGGGAATTCTGTTCGGTAATGAAAAAAATTAGGCTTTGATAAAGCATTTATGTTACCACCTGAAACTACAATCTCATTAAACCCATCCAGGTACCAAGATTCCGGAATATTGCTTGGATTCCAATTTTGGTCAAAATGTTCAAATGTGATTCTGAATTGTCCCGATATAGAAGTCAACTCATCAAATTCTAAAACCAGTTTTTCATTTTTATTTAATGACAGAATAGGAGGGTTTCGTGGATTTCCTTTTCTGTACAACTGAATACTTTGGAAGGAAGAAGGGGTTTGAAGTTGATTTCTAACCAATAACAATCCTCGATCTTTCTGAGAGTTAGAATTTTTGTATGGGGCAGTAATATCAGAAGAACCGGAGCAAGAAAAGAAAATGGCAGAAAAAAATAGTAGAGAGTATTTAAACATCAATTTTTCCTTCAAAAACAAAGGCAGCAGGACCAATAAGTTTTATATTTTTGTAATTAATTGTCTCTTTATCAAAGGTAAATGGCACTCTTAGAGTTCCGCCTTTAACTTTGATAGTATATTCAAATGAGTTTCCTTGTGGCTTTAAAACAAAGTGAGTTGCAATAGCAGAAGCAATAGCTCCCGTTCCACAAGCAAGGGTAAGGCCTTCTACACCGCGTTCATAAGTTTGTAACTCTATTAATTGTTCATCTTTCGAACAAACAAAATTTACATTAGTTCCGGGAGGGTTTAATAAGTCATTATATCTTATGGATGCGCCATCTTGAACAAGAACTTTTTCATCTTCCAGTTGGTTTGCCGTCACAAATTGTACTACGTGTTCTGTTCCGGTATAGATCTTTACGAGATCACTTCCATTCAGCTCAATATTGTGGGGGGATTCCACATCAGGAAAACTTACTGATACCGTTTGTGCTTTAAGATCTACATTCGCTTTATAGATAGAATCATGAACATTGAAGGTTTGCGAGGTATCAAAGCCATGAGATGCAGCAAAAAGAGCTAGGCATCTGCTACCGTTTCCACACATTCCCGCATCACTACCATCTGCATTTCGGTACAGCATTGTATAATCTACTGCATCAATTTGAGGATTTTCTAAAGCGATCAATCCATCAGCGCCTATTCCAAATTTACGGTCACAAAGTTTAGGAGTAAATGCGATGATCTCTTCTAAGGAAAACTCCAGTTCTCTGTTATCGATAACAACAAAGTCATTACCGGCTCCTTCCATTTTATAAAACTTAATTCCGGTCATTATTCTACGAAAGCAGGTAAGTGTTTCCAGTTTTCACTATCAGATATATATGGATCCAGCCCTCTAATCATTGCTGAGAATCGAAAAGAGAGTACAACAAAGATCAGCTTTGGAGATACATTTTGACGAAGCATGGGTCTGCACTCATCAATATGTGTCAACATCTCTTCTAATTTTGCTTTGCTTAAGGAATCCACAAACTTTTTTATAGAATCTAATTGATCCACATTTGTAATCAATTTTTGGTTCTTTGTTTCTTTAAATACGATCAAATCGCGTACATACATCTCCAACAAATTGGTAATAGCAATCATGCCTTCAATATTATTGGAGCTTTGCCAATCCTGAGAAATTCTCGAAAGAGCTGTTGCATCCTGGCTAAAAGAATAACGAAGAAATTCGACCACTTCTTCGCGGTTTTGTTTTAGTTTCGAAACATCAAAAAAACGAGTTGCTGCATAATTCCCATTAGAAACACGAGCCAAATAGGTAGCATCATCTGCAGAAATCTTATCTATTTCGATTAATCCTTGTTCCACTTCTTGTTGAGTAAGTGTACCAAGCGGAATATGTTGACATCGGGAAGTAATAGTTGGGAGTAGGCTTTCGTAACTTTCGGTAGTTAGAATAAACATGAGACGATCAGATGGCTCTTCCAGCAATTTCAAAAAAGCATTAGCAGTTTCCTTTCTCATCGTTTCTACTTGAGTCATGATTATGACGACTCGATCACCCTCATTGGGTCGAAGTTTAGCTATCGGACGAATTTCATCCCGAAAATAATCTATAGGATAAAAAGCCTGTAAGTTTTTCGAAGAGCTGTCGTCATGCAAAGAAGGACGCTGAGCAAAATTAATGATTTCATATGGATCCTTGGAAAGCAACTCCAGACGTTCTCTAACATCTTCTATTTTAGCCGATGTGGGCTTTGGAATAAAAACATGAATGTCGGGGTGAGAAAACCACGAAGACTTCTTAGAGCTTTGATGATCACCTAAATCAGAAATGTTAGCCACTCCGTTTATAGCTTCCGCAAAAGCAAGTGCAAAAGCAGTTTTACCTACACCGGATGCTCCTGAAATAAGATAAGCATGGCTTACTCTTTCAGACGCAAGCATTTTTTCGATCTGACTTTTGGCTCTTTTTTGCCCAACAAGGCGATTATTTCCGAACGAAATATTCAATTATTCCTCCCATATATATTCAAATAGTAAAACTCCTGCTGTAATAGTAACTCCAATAAAACCAATCAAAGCAGAAAAATCATTGGTAAAACCTTCTCCTGACCCATCCACAAATGCATTTTTAGTAATGCTTGTAAGCAACAAAATAAAAGGAATGAACAGTGGAATGGTTAATACTGAAAAAATAGCTCCTTTTCGATCTGCTTGTGAAACAATAGCGGCTATCATCGTTGAAACTCCTGATAAACCAATGGTGCCAAATATCAAAATTACCATAAATGAACTCCATGATACGATAGAAATATCAGCCAGAAATATATAAATCCCAAAAGTGAAAATATTAATGAGAAGGCTGAAAACGGTGTTGAAGAGAAGTTTTCCGGCAAAAACTGTTGTCCCTGAAGCGTAAATCCGAAGTAAATTATAAGTGTTTTTATCCGTTTCGGAAATAAAACTTCTTCCTAAAGAAGAGAGAGCTGCAAATAACACGATGATCCATATCAATCCACTTTTTGGAGTTGGATTTAGTTCCTGTGCTTTTAAAGTAAACATCACCAGAAGCAGTGAGGCTATTACAAAGGCGATAACCATATTAAAGGCAAAACGAGTTCTGAACTCCGTCCTGATATCTTTTCTGAAAACAGTAAGTGTGCCTTGTAACCATTCCATGCTCAAGTTTAAGGATTTAGCAACGGACTTGCCCAAAATGAAATAAATAATCTTTGATTGATTCCCGTTGTACTGTCTATATTCCATCGACGATAATTTTAACTCCGAAAAGCTACAAATGAACTTATTCTCACTACTGAAATCAGAAACGATACTTTCAAAGCTAGAAGTAAAGAATAAAAAAGAGTTGATTTCTGTTTTAATGAATTCTTTAGAGAGTGAGTTAGGAACAGAGAAAATAGAAGAGATCAAAGATGCTGTTTGGGAACGAGAGCAGGTAATGTCAACCGGAGTGGGTAAAGGATTAGCAATTCCTCACTGTAAAACAAAATTGGTTGATAAGAACTTTGGAGCTTTTGCTGTTTTGAATGAGCCTTTAGAATTTAATTCGGTAGACGATGAACCCGTTCGCCTGGTGTTTTTATTAGTAGGGCCTGACGAAAAGAATAGTCTGCACATTAAATTGTTAAGTCGAATTTCCAGATTGATGAACAGCGGTACTTTCCGTGAAAAAGTGTTGAGTTGTGAAAACTCTGCTCAAATTCTGGAGGCATTTCAGGAAGAAGAAGAAAAATACTTTGTAAACTGATATGAGGAAATCAAAGTATGTAATCTTTTTGTTTTTGACTGTATTGATTGCTTCTGAAACTGAGGCTCAGGGTGTTGAGCAGTTAATTCAAACATTGCCAAATCAGGAAGCCTTTTGGTCAGTAACTGTAGTGGATGGTAACGGAAATAAGCTTGAGAATTATAATTCTGATAAACTCATCATTCCTGCATCCAATCAGAAACTGTACACACTTGCTACCGTTTTAGACCGATTGGGAAGTGATTTCAGATACACAACAAATATCTATGGAGATGGCGAACTGGTAGATTCTATCTGGATTGGGAATTTGATCATAAAAGGTTCAGGCGACCCAAGCATAAGTGGGTTTCTTTATGAAGGTGACAGGTATTTTGTTTTTAAGAGTTTTTTGGAGCAGTTAAAAGCAAAAGGCATCAAAAAATATGCTGGTAATATTTCAAAAAACTTAGATTACTTTGATGGACAAGTTCATCCAGTGGGTTGGGATTGGTACGATCTTACATTTTATTATGGCGTAGAAATAGCAGCATTGTCTTTTAATAATAATGCTATAGATATTGAGGTATTTGCGGAGGGTTTGGTTGGCGAAAAACCTACTGTTAAATATTTTCCAAATCACTATCCAGTTAAACTATCAGACACTATTTTTGACGAAATTGATATCATTAGCATCGACAATCAACAAATTATTATCGAGGAGAATAAAAAGTACGATGAAAAGTATTTAAGAAAGCTTGGAAGCAATGAAATCTATTTAGGAAGTAAGTTGCCTCAAGGTTATAAAGAAGAAGAGTCTCTTTCAATTTCCGATGCAGGTAATTTTTTTACAGAAACTTTTGAAGTGTTTTTACGACGAAACGGAATAATAAGTGAAGACAGTTCATTATTGGATATTCAATATTCATCTGTTCTTGATTCATATCCAGTTCTCGCATCCCACACCTCAAAACCACTTTCAGAACTGGTAAAATGGGCAAATAAGGAGAGCGATAACTTCTACACCGAAATGATGCTCAAAACCATGGCAGCAGAGAAACAGGGCGTTCCCGGTACTTTTGAGAATGGCATAAAAGAAGTTCGTGATTTTCTGGCTGAACAAGGGGTAGATACCAATCTGGTAAAAATGAATGACGGTTCAGGTCTTGCCATGGGAAATTATACAACATCAGGAAATATCAGCAAGCTTTTGTATTCAATGAAATCTCATCATGAATGGGATGTATTTTATGATAGTTTCCCGGTTGCCGGAATTGATGGTTCCATTGCTCATCGGTTTAAAGGAACCGAATTATATAATAATGTTCGTGCAAAAACCGGATATGTAAGTGGAGTAAGAACTCTTAGTGGCTACATGACTACCGGATCAGGCAAAGAAATCATATTTAGTATAGCAACTAACCATTTTGCTGGAAAAGTAAGCCCGGTTGATAATTCTCACCAGCAGATTTTGCAGTATCTGTATGAAAAATATTGATTAGATTTAGCCATGTCGAAATCAAAAGCACATATCTTAATTACAGACGATGAAAGAGGAATTCGGAATACCTTGAAAGAGATTCTTGAGTTCGAAGAATACGAGATTTCTGTTGCAGAAAGCGGTACTGAGGCTTTGGAATTGATTTCCAAGAATTCTTTTGACCTTATGTTTCTTGATATAAAAATGAAGGGAATAGACGGAATTGAAACGCTCAGACAAATAAGAACAGCCGGTTTTGAATTTCCGGTTATCATGATTTCTGGCCACGGTACTATCGACATTGCAGTTGAAGCAACAAAAATGGGTGCCTTCGACTTTCTTGAAAAACCACCGGATTTGAACAGGTTGTTACTCACTGTGAGAAATGCACTTTCTCAACAAGATCTTGCTAAAGAAGTAAGACAGATCAGAAAAAAACTTCCCAAAATTCAGGAAATTATAGGCGAGAGCAAAGCGATCACTAAGATCAAGAAAATGATCGATAAAGTGGCACCTACACAATCGCGTGTACTTATTACCGGAGAAAATGGAACGGGAAAGGAACTGGTTGCAAAATGGATTCACGAGAAAAGTCCCAGAAGTGGAGAAGTTTTTGTGGAAGTGAACTGTGCAGCTATTCCTGCAGATTTGTTAGAAAGCGAACTATTCGGTCATGAAAAAGGAGCTTTTACCGGAGCTAATGATCAAAGAATAGGGAAGTTTGAACAAGCTGATGGTGGCACACTTTTTCTGGATGAGATCGGCGATATGAGTATTGACGCCCAAGCCAAAGTACTTCGAGCTCTTCAGGAAAATACGATAACTCGGGTTGGCGGTAATGAGTCAATCAAAGTGGATGTAAGAATTATTGCCGCTACAAATAAAGATCTGGAAGTGGAAATTAAAGAAGGAAATTTTCGAGAAGATCTGTTTCATAGAATCAGCGTAATTCCAATCGAAGTTCCCAGTTTAAATGAAAGGGCAGGGGATATTCCGTTAATTGCGAAATCTTGTCTAGAGAAATTAAAAGCTACCGATATTACATTTTCTTCTGTTGAATTCGATGATTCAGGATTAAAAGCTTTAAGAAAGAGAACATGGACAGGAAATGTTCGGGAATTGCATAACGCAATCGAAAGATTGGGTATTTTAGCTTCAGATGATTTGATTGACAAAGAGGCAGTTAAGAATGTTTTGAAAACTCGTGACGTTAAAGATTCCGGCTTAGATAACATTGTGAACGAAACTGACAGTTTTCAAGATTTCAAGGAAACGGCAGAGCGAATATTTTTGGTAAAACAGCTTGAGAAAAATGACTGGAATATTTCTCAAACAGCTGATGCGGTAGGTTTACAACGCAGTCATATTTACAATAAAATGAAAAAATACAACATAGAACGATAGTATGAGCGCAGAAATCATAGATGGGAAAAAAGTAGCTGAACTTGTTCGGAATCGTGTTAGAGAAGATGTCTCGGATTGGAAAGCAAAAGGCAATCGCGCACCTTTTCTTCAAGTTGTATTGGTGGGAGATGATCCTGCATCAAGAGTTTATACCGGAGCTAAAACCAGAGCTTGCGAAGATGTTGGCATCGAAACCAAAACGGAAATCTTACAAGACACGATATCGGCGAAGGAGTTGAAAGCGTTGATAAGAGAATACAATACGGACGATTCTATAGATGGTATTCTTGTTCAACTTCCGTTGCCGTCACATTTAAGTTCACATGATGTAATTGAAACCATAGATCACAAAAAAGATGTAGATGGATTTCACCCTATGAATGTGGGCAGATTATCGTTGGACCAACCTTGCTTTCGAAGTTGTACACCTGCTGGTGTGATGGAATTATTTAAACATTACAGTATTGGTGTAAAAGCAAAACATGCTGTGGTGGTTGGGGCCAGTAATATTGTAGGTTCACCTATGGCAACTATGTTATCCCGAGAAAATTCTTCAGGCAAAGCAACTACAACCATTTGCCATAAATACACAAAAGATCTTACCCTGCATACTATAAATGCAGATATTTTGATCGTTGCTGCCGGTCAGCCTCATTTAGTCAAGGCTGAAATGGTGAAAGAAGGAGCGGTTATTGTAGATGTAGGTATCAATAGAGTAGCAGACGAAACAACCGAAAAAGGATATAAATTGGTTGGGGATGTGGATTTTGAATCCGTTAAGAAAAAAGCGAGTTGGATCACTCCGGTTCCTGGTGGAGTTGGACCTATGACAGTAGCGATGTTAATGAAAAATACTCTCCTCGCTGCCAAAAAGAGTATTTATCCTGAGCAATAACTTTTTCTTTTTTTGAGTAAAACATCCAGAATAAAACGATAAAATACAGATGAAAAAAAAGAAGATATGGCTTCTTTTACTTATAGGTTTAATTTTTGGACTGGGATATAAATTTTTATTTCTTGGAACCTACTTTGTACCCGCATCAACTTCACTAGGAACCTGCCATAAAGATTGGACATCTGATATTTATGAACCAAGAAGAAGTCCATTAACATCTCTGAGTTTTCAAATTGATGAAACAGAAGGGTTACTTTGTTTTGGAGCACCATCAGCAAGAGGTAGAGTTGTGTTTGGAAATGGAGATAGCCTCAGTCTTGTATATGAACAAAAAAGACATGATTTAATTGGTAAAAAAGGGGCCGAAGTAGTAACGTATGATAAGTTGTGGAGGATGGGGGCTAATGAGCCAACTAGAATCTTTTTAAATAAAAATATTCGAGTAGATGATTTAGAACTTTCTTCTGGACGATATTCGATGTATGCCATTCCAAATCCGAATAAATGGGAAGTATTTTTTAGCACATCTATTTTTCATTGGGGAAACGCAATAGGAAAGTCGGTAATCGAGAAAGAAGTTGGGAGCATTAGCGTTGACGCTGTTCATGATACCACATATTATGCAGAGACTTTAGAGTTTGAATTTCAAGAAAAGACAGATACCTCATTTATAATAATGAGATGGGGGAATATAAAAGTGCCAATCCCTTTTTTTTCTAAGGATAATTAATTTACGAAAAAGGGAACACTATGTTTGCATTTCATGATTGTTATTTTACAGACTGCTCCAATGCCCCTTCAGCGGAAAAAGTAAGTTGGGATCACATTTATCAGATGGAGTTGGACTATGACAGTAGCGATGTTAATGAAAAATACTCTCCTCGGTGCCAAAAGAGTATTTATCCGGAATAATAAGGTTAGTTTTTAGTCGGTTCTGCAACCGATATATTTTTGGGATACATACTGATTATAGTCTGTTTTTGTGAGCTATTACGCTGTAAAGATCGAAACTCAATACCAAAATTAGAAATTGAAGCTTCATCTCTAAGTTGTTTGTAGGCACCCATCACTTCATCGAGCATATCGATATAAATTTTGTAAGGAGTTTCCCTTTGCGTTTTAAGAGAAATAATAGCTTTTTGTGGAGAATCAGAAAGGTTAGGATTTTTCCCTCTGTTATCTATGAATTCAATTAGAATCAGTTTCACATCTTCTATTTGAACTGGTTTATTGTCCATTCTTATTGAACCCTGAGAATTAACCAGAATATTCATAAGGTTTCGTTCTTTGACTTCTGGTTGAAGGCCATCTAACGGTGGAGGGAGTACAAGTCCAATACCTGTGTCAATATTTATGGTTGTAGTTACAAGGAAAAATATAAGTAGCAGAAATGCAATGTCAGCCATAGAAGATCCATTTATTGAAGCTTTTTCACGGATGGGTCTGGATCTGTTATTAAACATAGTAAACTCCTTAATTTGTAAAGTTGTACTATATATAAGCTCATTATTTACAAACAATACCGTCGCATTATAATGTTAGATGATATGTCTGGCTTTAATTTTGAAATATAAACATCGTATCAATGATAGAAGTAAGCACAAAACTACAATTCTTTATCGATCTCACAATTACACAGTCTAAAATTAAAAGAAAGTTTGATGCTAGATTGGGAATCAATGGATTAGGATTGGATGATTTTATTATTTTATATACGCTGAACGAAGCAACCGATCATCAAATGGAAAGGGTAGAGCTTGCATCAAAAGTTGGGGTTACAACTGCAGATCTTACCCGAAAGTTACCGGCGCTTGAGAAAATCGGGCTTATAGAACGCGAGGATAATCCTGAAGACATCAAAAAAAGCAAAGTTAGAATAACAGATACAGGCAAAAAAGTGTATGTGTATGCTACCGAATCCGCTCAGGAAAAAGCAATAGATTTGTTTCCTTATCGAAATAATAAAGAACTTGAGGGTCTTATCGACGTTTTAAATTCTATACACGAAGTTTCAAAATAGTATCAATTTTTTTTTTTTGAAACAGGGTGACACTATGCTGTCACTCTCTGTGATTATGTTTGAGTAAATCAAAAAAACAAAACTCAACGATCATGACATTACATACACTTACAACTCCGGCGATATCAAAGAAATCTGAAACTAAACTATTTGTAGCTCCGCTTTTACTTCGTATTAAAAAAGAGAGCAAGCAAGAGTTTGTTGAAATGCAGGAAGCTTTTGAACTTATGGGCTGGGGTGAACTTCCAGACGAATTGAAAATTGAGATTTATGATGACGTTCGTTTTATGGTGCAGGAATTGAAAGGATATTACTCAAGCTGCGATCAATTTGTTCAACAAAGAAGAAATACGGTTCACTTTTGGATAAGCAGTTTCCAGGATGGAATCTGTTCGTTAGATGCAGCGATCAAAGCCCTTAAAGTGAAATCTTTGGCATGAAATCATTAACCGTTAATAAATCAGTTGGTTTTATTCCCGGATTTGTTAACGGTTTTTTCATTAGAGTAGATGTCTTCGCTTTCTATTTCAATAGCAGGTTTTTTAGAGTAAGATATTTTTTTAGAAATAGCGCTTACAATTCCTTTCAGTCTGTTCTTTTCTCTGTTATAATAATATTTCATAAAAGTAAGACCGCCTGTAAAGGCTATTAAACCTCCCAAAGGAGCATACATAACAGCCGTAGATTTGGGGAATCCTAGTCCTTTTAGTGCAACCAAAACAAAAACACAACCGAAGAATGCCGGAAGAAATAGAAACGGAATTTTTAATGCTGTCCAGTTGTGCACATATTGGATTTTGGTTTTACCCTTTTGTGGAGTTAGCGAGATGTGCTTATATCCGAACTCTTTTTTTCTTTGTTCCCATTCAAAGGACTTTCCAAGTTGTTCCGATTTTCCAATTCCACCGGTTACTTTTCTGATTTCCTGAATAACATCTTCCCATAATTCAGGAGAAATTTCACCATCTACAAAAGAAACACTCTGGATCTTAGAAGTGCTTTTCAACCAGTCAAATTCATTTTCAAGCTCAGGATCATTAACTGAGTTTAATGCCTCTACTAAGGAAGTACGATCAATACCCACTTCTTTGGCAAGCTCAATAATTTCTTCTTCTGATAAGCCATCCCGATCACCGTAAAGATCTTTTTGAGTTTGGATTTCAGATGCTTTTTTAAGGATCTTACTAATTTCATTCTTAGAATAAATATGATTATTACTCATAATTTGTTGTTAGTTTTACAAGCCCTACGCAAGGGTTAAAAAATAGTTTAAACTTTAAGCACTTCCATACAGATATCCTTATCTTAGAAAAACTGCAAGCCAAACTTTTTGTTTCATGTATAAAATGAACGATTCTTCTCCTTTTGAACGCATCACCCGACAAGGGCTTACTTATGATGACGTTCTATTAGTACCCAACTATTCAAAAATATTACCAAGAGATGTTGATCTAAGTGTTCAGTTAACTCCTACACTTAAATTGAATATACCAATTGTTAGTGCCGCGATGGATACCGTTTCTGAATATCGATTGGCAATTGCACTTGCCAGAGAAGGTGGCATAGCGATGCTTCACAAAAACATGACCATTGAAGAACAAGCGGAACAAGTACGGCTTGTTAAGAGAAGCGAAAGCGGGATGATTGTTGATCCCGTTACATTGGATGAAAATTCTACAGTAAAAGATGCGCGGTCCTTAATGCGAGTGCACAAGATTGGCGGAATTCCTATTGTAGATGAAGCTGGAATTCTGATCGGTATAGTTACAAATCGTGATCTTCGTTTTGAATCTGATTTGACTAAAAAACTTGGTGAGATCATGACTAAAGAAGATCTCTATACAGCCAAAGAAGGAACCACATTAAAGCAAGCAGAAAAGATACTTCAACACTTTAAAGTTGAAAAACTTCCGATTGTTGATTCTAAAAATAAATTGGTCGGGCTGATCACTTTCAAAGATATAGAAAAGAAAATGAACTTCCCGAATGCATGTAAAGATAGTTTAGGAAGGCTGAGAGTTGGAGCAGCGGTTGGTGTAACAGCTGATACGATGGAGCGTGTGGAAGCTTTAGTAAATGCAGGTGTTGATGTAATTACAGTTGACACAGCTCATGGTCACTCTGATGGAGTACTCCAAACAGTAAAAAAAATAAAAGCAACGTATCCTGATTTGAATGTTATCGGCGGGAATATTGCAACTAAGGCCGCTGCAGAAGCTTTAGTTGAAGCCGGCGCTGATGTTGTAAAAGTAGGTGTTGGTCCAGGTTCAATTTGTACTACTCGAGTAGTTACAGGAGTTGGCGTTCCGCAATTAAGCGCTGTGATGGAAGTTGCCGAATTTTGTAATGAAAAAGGAGTTGGTTTAATTGCTGATGGAGGGATCAAACAAACCGGAGATATCCCAAAAGCTATTGCCGGCGGTGCAGATGTTGTAATGATGGGTTCTATGTTTGCCGGTGTGGATGAAAGCCCCGGTGAGACAATTATTTATGAATCACGTAAGTACAAATCTTACCGGGGAATGGGAAGTATCGGAGCAATGAAGAAAGGATCTAAAGACCGGTATTTTCAAGATGTAGAAGATGATATCAACAAACTTGTTCCTGAAGGCATTGAAGGCAGAGTTCCATTTAAAGGATATTTGGGAGAAGTAGTTCATCAAATGACAGGCGGATTAAGAGCAGCAATGGGGTATTGTGGAGCAGAAAACATTGAAGGAATGAAAACGGCAGAGTTTGTTCAGATTTCAGCTGCCGCTTATAAGGAAAGCCATCCTCATTCGGTACAAATCACAAAAGAAGCTCCGAATTATTCTGTTTAATTCTTTTATTTAATGAAAAACGTACTATTTATAGTGTACTACTTCCCTCCAATGGGAGGTAGTGGAGTTCAGCGGCCACTTAAATTCATTAAATACTTAAGAGATTATGGTTGGAATCCTATTGTTATTTGTCCTGAACCCGGAGCATATCAATTTTTTGATAGCTCATTAGAAGCAGAACTTAAAATGATTGATCCGGAAATTATTAGAATAAAAGCCAATACACCGTTTCATAAGTTCGGCGGTACTCAGCGAAAAACTGGTTTAATCTCGGGGAAGGTTGCAAAAATTCTTCGATCGATCTCAACAAAAATATATTTTCCTGATAACAAGAAAGGTTGGATTAAACCTGCGGTTGAAATGGGATTAAATATTATTAAAGAAAAAGATATAAAACTTATCTTTAGTACTGCTCCTCCATTTAGTAATCATATTATAGCACAAAAATTAGCAGATAAAACAGGAATACCTTATATAGTTGATTATAGAGATCTGTTTGTAGGAAATCATTTTAATGCCAACGCCAATGCTAAATATCAATCCAAAAAAATTGATGTAGAAAGAAAGTGGTTAATGAAATCATCAGGTGTAACAGTATTGGATAAATTTGCAAAGAAGCACCTTAATAAGGTGTACAAGTCTTTAGAGTTGAATTATAAAATTATTCCTCACGGCTATGATCATCAAGATTTCATTGATCCTCAAAAGTCAATAATTGACTATAAAGAAAAGAAGTTGAACTTTATGTATAGCGGTTTGTTTTATGAAGAAAATCAACCCGATATCTTTTTAAAAGGATTAAAAAAAGCCTTTTTAAAAATTCCTGATTTAAGAAATTGTATGCATCTTCATTTTCAGGGAGGTATTGATAAAAGAATTCAGAAGCTTATAAAAGAACTAGGTATTGAAGCCAACGTTACTACTTATGGATATGTTAATCATGATCTTTCAATTTCAAACTTATTAAAAGCAGATGTTCTTTGGATGATTTCAAATTTTGCAGAAAACTTGAAACAGATCAAGTCGGGTAAACTCTTTGAATATATAGGAACAAAAAAACCAATTTTAGGATTACTACATGATGGAGCTGCTACAGAACTGTTAAATAAATATGGCGCAGGATTTACTGCATCACCTACTGATGAAAACGCGGTTTCGAAACAAATTGAGGTTATTTTTCAGCTATGGAAAAGCGGGAATTTACCATCCGGAAATCAAGATATTATCAAAGAGTTTGATAGAAATAAAATTACCAGTGAATTAGCTTTATTTTTTGATGAAATTACAGCCGAAATAAGTATCGGTAATAGCTAATGAAATCATTTATACAAAAATTATTTAAGGAAAGGCATAAAACGGTTGATATCATTTTACTTGATGATACTAAACCGGGTCAGGACAATTCCTACAGAATAAAACCAAATAATTTGTTTATAAGTTTTTTAGCATTATCAGTAATCTTTTCAATCGTTGTTGCATTAGTGTTTATGCTGACTCCTTTAGGAGGATTCTTATATAGTACAGATGAAGCTGAGATCAGAAATGAAATTCAAAATATTTCTAAACGAATTTTATCCTTGCAAGACTCTTTGGATGTAAGGGATCAGCAGCTAAAAGACATAAAAAAAGTAATAAGACTCAATCAGGACACCACTCTTTCATTAGATGAGCGGCTTAGAGTTTTTTCTGAAAATAGTGGTGATAATAAAACAACTGTATCTTCGACTTTTAACAACCTTAATATCTTCGATCAATTTGAAAGTGGAAACTTTGTTACCACAAATATTTTAAAGAATGCATCTGATTTCCCGGCAAAAGTACCGGTAGAAGGAACAAAGACAAGAGAATACGAGCCGTTAGATGGGCATTTTGGTTTTGATATCGCTACAAAAGAGAATGAGAGAATTGCGAATGTAGCAGATGGAACAGTAATATCTAGTAATTGGACAATTGATTATGGATATGTAATATCAGTGCAACATAGCGGCGGTATTGTGAGTACCTATAAACATTGTTCAAAATTGTATAAAGCAAAAGGACAAAAAGTTCTTAAAGGCGATATTTTAGGGTTAATAGGCGATACCGGAATTTCAAGTTCAGGACCTCATCTCCATTTCGAGATATGGAAGAATGGGGTTTCTCAAAATCCAATTTCATATTTAATTTTTTAGTACGGATGTTTAACAACAAAAAAAAGAGTAATACTGTGAGCAATACTACAAATCAATCACCTTCAGTTAACATTATTAATGAAGGCACAAAAATAAAAGGTAATCTTCATGCAAATTCAGATATTCGCATAAGTGGGACTGTTGTGGGAGAAGCTGTTTCAAAAGGAAAGATAATACTTACAAATAACGGCGCTGTAAATGGAAATATATCTTCATCAGATGCAGACATTGCGGGTAAAGTTGAAGGAGATGTGAAAGTAAGCAGTAAATTAGTGCTTAGAAAAGATGCTGTAATTGACGGTAATATTTACACAAAGGCGCTGGTTGTTGAAGAGGGAGCCCAAATTAATGGAACTTGTAAAATGGGCGCTGATATAAAAAATCTTTCCCAACATAATGATGCCAACTACGCAGAAGAAACCAAATTAAAAGGAGCGCAGGCGTAACCAATGCGCCTTCCCGAAGAGTATGCTAAATATCTTGGGCTGGGAGCCGAAATAGCTGCTTCATTGATCATCCCAATTAGTCTTGGATATCTAGTTGATATATTTCTGAATACTTCACCTTATGGAGTGCTTATTGGAGCTGTTTTAGGAATAGGTATATTTTTTATATTGATATTTAAAATTGCTCAAAATTTTGGAAAAAAAGAGGACCAGCATTTAGAAAAAGATGATTAAAAAACTTATAAAATTTAATGTAGTCCCGCTCATTCTCGCGCTGATTTTATTTCTTTTTTTACCAACAGATCCGGCAGTAGCAGTTTTATGCGGATTTTTGTTAAGTGTCATTTTCGTTTTTAGTAGTGCCTGGGTGATGGATAATTTTTGGAATGCTGATTCTAAGCTATTTGTGAAGGTTTTTTTCTTCTCCATGGTGATTCGGTTTATACTAGTATTAGCTGCTTTGGGAATTTTACTCGGAATGACAAAAATTGATGAAATCTACTTTACAGTTAGTTTCATAATTTCCTATCTTTATCAGTCTATAACGGAAATGATTTTTTTTAATCAACTACTACAAAATAAAAGCATCAATTAAGTAATGATCCAGACTCTGCGGCGTGTATTTCTGACACTCTTATTTTTATCGGTTAGTACTTCAAACACTTTTGCAGCAGAAGAAAAAGAAGGCGGTTCACCTCTAGATGTAATGGGAACTGTAGCCGATCACGATTATTTTAAAGTACCTTCTTTTATTAATGGCGGAAAGATTTATCTACCAAGATTAATCTTTTTAGAAGATGCAGAAGGGAGCACATCATTTAAAATTTACTCAAGTACTAAATCTGCTGCTAAATCAGAGTACTTTGAAGTTGTTGAAGAAGTATTGGTACCAATAAATGGGGCTAAAATTACTTTTGACCTATCGATCACATCGCACTTAATGTATTTCTGGTTTGGTATGGGGTTAGCCGTTTGGTTCACTATCGCAATGTCTCGCAGATACCAGAAAGGAGTAGGCAAAGATGTAGAGCCTAAGGGTACATTGCAGAATATTTTTGAAGTGCTGTTTGTATTTATTCGTGATGATGTGGCTCGTGGCAATATTGATGATCACAAAGCTGATAAATATATGCCCTACTTGTTTACGATGTTCATGGGAATTGCATTCATGAATTTATTTGGGCTTCTTCCGTGGGCAGCTACAGCAACTGCTGACTTAACTGTAACGGCTACTTTAGCAGTAATGACTTTTGTTATAACTCAATTTAGTGGTACTAAAGACTATTGGGGGCATATTTTTTGGTATCCGGGTGTGCCTACCTGGGTAAGAGCTATCTTAACTCCCGTTGAGATTTTAGGTGTATTCACAAAGCCGTTTGCTCTTGCAATTCGATTGTTTGCAAATATGCTTTCAGGAAAAATTATGATCATCGCAATTTTAGGGTTGATCTTCATTTTTGCTGAACTGTTTGGCACTGTTGGTGCATACGGAATTAGTGTAGTGTCTGTAACTTTAACAGTTGTTCTTTATGCTTTAAAAGTTTTTGTAGGACTTTTACAGGCATATATCTTCACATTGCTATCTGCAGTATTTATTGGAATGGCGGCAGAAGATCATCATCATGATGAAGAGCATTACAATGCAGAACACGTAGCATAAAAAAATTAAACTCATATAAACTCTAACAAATAAATAAAGAATACTATGGGACTTTTAGCAGCTGGTATTGGAGCTGGAATAGTAGCACTTGGTGCTGGAATTGGAATCGGAATGATTGGTAAAGGAGCTACAGAAAGTATCGCTCGTCAGCCAGAAGCGTCCGGAGATATCCGTGGTGCGATGATTCTTACAGCAGCTTTCATCGAGGGTGTTGCTCTTTTAGGTGCAGTTATCTGTATCCTTCTTGCTCTTGGAATTGGCCAAGGATAAAGGATAAGAAATGACTTTTCTTTTAGCTGGCGGAGGCGGTTTACTTTCATTTAACCCGGGTTTTGCGTTATGGATACTAATTTCCATGATCGTGTTCATTTGGGTAATGATGAAGTATGCAGTTCCCCCAATCATGGAGGCGCTTACATCTCGTGAAGCAAAGATCAAAGATTCATTAGAATCTGCGGAAAAAGCTTTAGAGAGAGCAGAACAGGTATCGAAAGATAACCAGAAAGCGCTACGTGAAGCTGAAGCTAAAGCTCAACAAATCCGAAAGGAAGCTTTAGAAGAAGCGGAACTACTCCGTTCAGAGCGAATTTCGAAAGCAAAAGATGAAGCCACTCAAATAATAGAACAGGCGAAAGCCTCTATTGAGCAGGAAAAGAAGCAAGCGTTATTGGAACTTCGTAATGAAGTAGCTCAACTGGCGATAAAATCAGCTTCTGTAATCATCGATGCCGAACTAGATAATGATAAGAATAACAAGCTGGTCGATAATTTTATTAACGACCTATCTAAAAATTAATCTTTGCTGATGTTGGTATCAAAAGCAGCACATCGTTACGCGGTCGCACTTCTTGAAAGTGCCAGAGAGCAAGACTCTGTTCAGGAAACTTTGAAAGATATCCATTTTATTAAGGATACTGTAGAGGGATCGAATGAACTCAGACTTTTTCTTAAAAGCCCTGTAGTTAAACCTGCTGAGAAACAGAAAGCTTTGTCATCTATATTTGATGGAAAAGTATCTAAAGAAGTTTCTCAGTTTTTAGGCTTAGTTACTAAAAAGGGTAGAGAGGATATTCTCGATGAGATCACGAAAGCGTTTGTGAACGTCTATAATGAAGATGCCGGTATTATTACTGTAGAAGTTAAAACAGCAAACCCATTGGGAGCAGATCAGATCAAAGAATTGACTGCTATGCTGGAAAAATCGACTTCTAAAACTGTTTTACTTGCTCTTGTTGAGCAGGAAGAACTAAGAGGTGGTATCTCGGTAAAAATTGAAGATACTGTAATTGATGCTACAATTAAGCATAAATTAGAACAGCTTGAAACAAGATTCCTCGAAGCATCGATGGAATAACTAGAATTTGAAAAGATTTAGAAATTAATAATACAATGAGCCAAGTCAGACCAGACGAAGTTTCAGCCATATTACGTAAGCAACTAAGCGGTTTCGATAGTGAAGCTGATGTTTACGATGTCGGTACCGTACTTGAAGTAGGTGACGGTATTGCACGTGTATACGGCTTATCTAAAGTGCAAGCGGGTGAGCTTGTGGAACTACCGGATTCAAAAGATGAAGCAGGTAATAATATATCAGGGATGGTACTTAACCTTGAAGAAGACAACGTAGGTATTGTGTTGTTCGGATCTTCAAGTTCAGTAAAAGAAGGCCACACTGTTAAAAGAACTGAAGATATCGCATCTATCAACGTAGGTGAAGGTGTTTTAGGTCGTGTTATTGATCCTCTTGGAAACCCAATTGATGGTAAAGGTCCAATTACAGGTGATACTGTAAAGTTACCACTTGAGCGTAAAGCTCCGGGTGTAATTTACCGTGAGCCGGTAGCTGAGCCGTTACAAACTGGTATTAAAGCAATTGATTCACTTATTCCGGTAGGACGTGGACAGCGTGAGCTTATTATTGGTGACCGCCAAACTGGAAAAACTTCGGTAGCTATTGATACTATTCTAAATCAAAAAGCTACTCAAGGTTCTGAGAAGCCTGTTTTTTGTATTTATGTAGCAATTGGTCAAAAGGGATCTACTGTTGCAGGAATTAAACAAGTACTTGAAGAAAATGGAGCAATGGATTATACGGTTATTGTATCTGCTCCAGCTAGTGATTCTGCTCCCATGCAATACATTGCACCATTTGCCGGTGCTGCAATAGGAGAATACATCCGTGATACTGGTCGTCATGCGTTGGTTATTTTTGATGATTTATCTAAGCAAGCTGTTGCTTACCGTGAGATGTCTCTACTTCTGAAAAGACCTCCGGGACGTGAAGCTTACCCTGGTGATGTATTCTATCTTCATAGTCGTTTACTTGAACGTTCTGCTAAAATCATCAATGATGACAAAGTAGCTCAAGCAATGAACAACATACCTGATGATTTACGACCTATGGTTAAGGGTGGAGGTTCGTTAACAGCACTTCCTATTATTGAAACACAAGCTGGTGACGTTTCTGCATACATCCCTACAAACGTAATTTCTATTACAGATGGTCAGATCTTTTTGGATACTGATTTATTTAACTCAGGTATTCGTCCAGCAATTGACGTTGGAACTTCAGTATCTCGAGTTGGTGGTTCTGCACAGGTTAAATCGATGAAAAAACTTTCAGGTACATTGAAGCTTGATCTTGCTCAGTACCGTGAATTAGAAGCTTTTTCAAAATTCGGATCTGATCTGGATGCTGCAACTCAAGCACAGCTTAGAAAAGGTGAAAGAACTGTAGAATTGTTGAAGCAGGATGTATATCAACCACTTCCTGTTGAAAGACAAATAGTTCTTTTGAAGATAAATGACCAAGGTCTTCTTGACAAATTAGATGTTGAATTGATTAGTGAGTTTGAAACACAATTCCTAGAAACTGTTTTGTCAAAGTACAGTACAGAAATGGAAGACTTGGCAAAATCAGGAGTATTATCTGATGAATTCGGTGCAAAAGTTATCGATTCAGCAAATACAGTTATTGATCAAATTCTAGCAGGACAAGAAGCTTAATCTATGGCTAATCTACGCGACATAAGAAACAGAATTGGTACTGTAGACAGTACTCAGCAAATCACCAAAGCTATGAAAATGGTTGCTGCTGCTAAGCTTAGAAAAGCACAAGAGCGAATGACAAAAACCCGCCCTTATGCAGCTAAGATTCAAAATGTTGTAGGTCGTTTAGCAGATAGTGGAAATATTTCAAGTCCACTTGTTGAGAAGTCAGAAAAGAACGAGAATCTTTTGTTTATCGTGGTTGGATCTGATCGTGGTCTTTGTGGTGGATTTAATAATAATCTGTTCAAAGAACTTGAAAAGAAATTCACTAAAGACTTTTCTTCGCAGATTGAAGCAGGAACAGTTTCTTTGGTTACAATAGGAAAGAAAGCAACCGCACACTTCAAAAAGAGAAATTATAATGTAGTTGAATCTTTTCCGGGTTTCTTTGATAGTATCGAATATGATCCTACTTCTGAGATTATGGAATCTGCAACCAGCGACTTTGTTTCTAATACTTATGATGAAGTTTATATAGTGTTTAATGAGTTCAAGTCTGTGATTGCTCAAAACAGAAAGATTGAGAAGGTTTTACCGATTGATCCCAGTAGTTTTGATGTGAAATCAGAGGATGATTCTAAAATATCTATTGACTATATTTACGAGCCTGATTCTGAAGCGATATTGGAAAAACTTCTGCCTCTTCATTTGAATACTCAATTATGGAAAGCAGTTCTTGAATCAAATGCTTCTGAACAGGGTGCGAGAATGTCTGCTATGGACAGTGCTACTGAAAATGCTAAGGAACTTAAACGAGATCTTAAGCTTAAGTACAACCAAGCCAGACAAAGTGCTATTACAACTGAAATTTCAGAAATTGTTTCTGGGGCACAGGCTTTAAGCGAATAAATAATTTCAGTTAAATTTTATTGAATATTCGACGGAGAGTTGGCAGAGTGGTCGAATGCGGCGGTCTTGAAAACCGTTGTGCCGCAAGGTACCGGGGGTTCGAATCCCTCACTCTCCGCATTTTAAAAATAGCCCGTTAAGGGCTATTTTTATTTAAATAATTGATATTTTGTTGCGTTACCAGCTCAAAAAAATTCTATGAAAAAACTCATTCTAGTATTCTTACTTTCTATAGCCTTTGAGATTGCTCCCAACCATGCTCAGGATACATTAGAAATTTCTTTAAAAGATTTTATTGAACTAGGAATAAATAATTCCGGGCAAATTAAATATGAAAAGAGCAATATAGATCTTGCTGAGAATAGAGTTAGCCTAGCAAAGGATCAAAGAATTTTGCCAAACTTGTCGTTCAGATCAGAACATGCGGTAGTGCCGGGAGTTAGCTCGCCTAATGGCTTCCCTGAAGAACAGATTTATTTAGATCCTGATGCTAGAAATGACTGGGATCATGCAGGTATTTATACCAGATTAAGAATTTCGGGAGTGCAACCTATATTTACCTGGGGCGCAATCAATAAAACCATTGATGCCGCTCAGAAGGCTGTAGAAGCCACAGAATTTGAGTTTCGAGCTAAGAAAGACGATATGGAAATGAGATTTTTTGAGCTTTATTACAGTTATGTTTTGGCTTTAGAGATCGAGCGTTTATTAAAAGATGCAGAAGAAAAAATTCAACAAGTTGAGAATTCATTAGATGATGCTCAGGAAAACGGAGATGAAATTGATGAATCAGATGTATATAAATTCAAAGTTTTTAAATCCAAATTTGGAATACAAAAGGCGGAAGTAGACCAGAGTTTATTATTCGTAAAACAAACCTGGGCATATATTCTATCAAATGACGAAGGCACCGTTTATACACCTTCAATTCGGTTTTTAGATCCATTTGCCACTCAATTATCAGGGATTGAATATTATCAAAACAGCGCGTTTTTAAACCGAAATGAAATTCGGGGCATTGATACTGGAAAAGAAGCATTAGTTAAATATATAAATTCTAAAAAAGCCCAAAACTTACCTGGCTTGTATATGGGATTTACTGCTACTTTTGCATCAACACCGGTTAGACCAAGACAACCAAATCCATTTATTAGCACACCGGAAAATACTTTTAATACAGCAATTGGATTTTCTATCCGACAAAACCTCAACTTTTTTCAAGCCAAAACTCAATTACAGCGAGTTAAGATTGAATTAAAAAAGATGGATTATCTTTCTCAGGCTGCTAAAGATGGAATTCTATTGGAAGTTAACCAAGCTTACCAAAGGGCTTCTGTAGCAGGTGTTAAAGTCTCTAAAACTGATGAAGCTTTGTTAACCACAAAAAGATGGTTAAGAATGGAGCAACAAGACTATGATTTTGGAATAGGTGAGGTTAAAGATCTTATTGATGCAATGAAAATGGAATTAGAACTTCGTCTAAAAGAGAAAGAAAGTGTTTATGAATTTAATACTTCTCTGGCAAAACTAAATAATGCGGCAGGTATTCCGTTACTGCTATTAGAACAAAACTAATGTTAAGAATGAAGAAAAAAATATTTTCAATTATACTTGTAATTTTAGCCGGTAGTATTTCACTGGTTAATGCCCAATCAGCTGAACAAGAGATCAGAACCTTGCTTGAAGAAAGAGACCAAGAGGTTAAAAATCTATTAGGTCCAAAGGGAACAGAATACAGCGATGAGCAAAGGGCGGAGATTAAAGATATTATTAATGGAATTATTGATTTTGAGTCAATGGCTAAATACGCCCTTGAAGATACCTATGATACTTTAAGCACAGAGGTACAGTCCGAATTTGTAGAATTATTTGCAACTATCATAAGAGATCAATCTTTAAATAAATTAGATATATACAGAGCAGAAGTGACGTATAATTCTATCACTGTTGATGGAAATACGGCTGAGGTAAAAACTTTCGCTGAATTAGATGATATCAGAACTCCGGTTGATTACACTATGGTAAAAGAGAATGGAGAATGGGTAATAACAGATCTTATTTTAGATGAGGTTTCCACGGCAGAATCATATAACCGTCAATTTCAACGTATCATTAAAAGAAAAGGGTTTGATTCATTACTATCTACATTGAGAAAAAGAGCGGCTAGAAATTAGACCGTAATATTAATAGTAGAAGTCTGAAATATAATCTCGATCTTAGGTAAGATGAAAATAGCATTTGTTTCCGACCAATTTTTTCCTCGTACCTCAGCAGATTCTGAACAAATCATATCATCGCTATCGGCATTATCTGATAAGGCAGAAGTTGTTTTGTTATCTGCAAGTTATCTATCTCAGAAAAAAACACACAATGCAGATCTAGAAAAATATTATGGGAGAGAGTGTAATTTTAAATTAGACTTCATAGATCATTTATTTAAAAATATTCGCGGCATTGAAAAGCTTTTTTTTGCATTAAGATCTGCTATAAGATTAAAGAAAGGTAATTACGAGCTAATTTATACCAGAAATATTCCGGTTGTGATAGCTGTTTTGGCACTAACAAATTTTCCTGTTCTATTCGAATCTTATAGACCATGGCCAAATAGGAATTTTTTCTCAAATTGGCTTTTCAAAAGACTAGCAAAAGTAGATAGATTTCTGGGTGTAATACTACATTCTAATTTCGCTAAACAAAGTTTTTTAGATGCAGGCTTTAAGGATGAAAAACTTTTAGTGGCTCATAATGCTTTTGATTTTACTCTTTATTCTGAAACAAAGCCTGAACTTGTTCGCAAGAAATTCAATTTACCTGAAAATAGAACTATCACTACTTATTCAGGTAGAGTAACAAAGAAAAAGGGGTTGTTGAGAATGATAGATCTTGCAAAGTCATTCCCGGATCATTTTTTTTTAATCATTGGTTCTGAGAATTATGGTGAAGTCGAAAAAAAAGCTGAAGAGTATAAAAATATTAAAATACTTGGCTGGCTGGACAGAAAAACCGTTTTTTCAATTCTCAAAGCTTCAGATATTCTTTACATCCCCCCAACCCTGATTGCAAGAGATGTTTCAAAAAATACAGTGCTTCCGATTAAGACTTTTATATATAAGGCTTCAGGGACTGCAATTTTTGGTCCAGCAGTTTCTGATATAAAAGAGGTATTAGAGCATAAACAAAATGCTTATTTAGTTCCTCCTGACGATGATAAAAGTGAAGAAATTGGTTTCAGAGAATTAGTATCAGACAAAGTGCTTAGAGAGAGAATTGGAAATGAAGCTTCTAAGCAGATGAGGTCTAACACATGGGATTCAAGAGCCTCTAAAATTATCGGCTTTATATATTTAAGAATCAATACTTTAAATTCATTATGACTAAGAGCCAAATATCTGAGCTATTATCAGTCAATTGATTATATTTACACGCCACATTACAAGAAAAGAATAACTGACAATTGATGAAAATTCTTATTTACGCTACTACTTTTGGAGCAGATTTGCTAAGCCTGACTCGATATCTAACTGAGAAAGAGGGAGTAGAGGTTAAAGTTTTAATGAAAGAGGTAGAGAAATTTAAAAGAGAAGGGATTTATAAGTTATGGAACTTGGATTTAGATTTATTTGAATCTAATAAGATCAATATTCTTAAAGGAATAAGTGGATTTGACCCTGATTTAACTATTATTGATAATAATATACCTTTAAGAGCCTTAAGCCCAAAAGCTTTGATACTTTGGCACGGTTACGGATGGAAGGGGCCGAATGATGAAGAAGAGTTCAAATGGATTCATAGAAATATTAGATTAAGTTGGGGTGATATGAAGTCCCCTAATCCGGATATAAAATGGCAATGTTTTGGCCCGTTAGATTACAAACACAGAACAAAAATAAGCGGTTTTCATCCTGACAATTGTTTATCGCTAGGTTCTGCCAGTCATGATTATTTAAAGCACGATGTTTCAAAAGAAAAACTCCAACCATATTATCCTTTCGATGTAATAAATAATAAAACGGTTCTAATAGCACCTACATGGCACTATGGAGAAGTTTTTTCTCACTGGGGTGATGATGACACTTTATTTAATAGAGCTTTAAAAGAACTCAATGCACGTAATGTAAATGTGATTCTTAGATTACATGATTCCTTCAGGTTTGACCATCATTACGTTGAATTTATTCAAGCTTTGGAGGTAAAATATCCGAATGTGATGCTTAAGTTTAAAGATAATAACCCTGACAATTTTTTAGATTTACAGGTTGCTGATGTGCTTGTAACTAACTTTAGTAGCATTGCCAACCTATTTTATGCTACAAAACGCCCTACTGTACATATTTATCCCGTCAAAAGCGAAGATGAGTCTTTTATGTGGAGAAATAAAACTATACTTGGAATCAGGAAAAAGATGATAGATTCTGTACGTTTTATTTGGAAATATCCTCCTGAAGACAACGGAGGGATGTTGGCAAAAAACTTTGAAGAAATGATGGAGCAAATATTTAGGGGTTTGGAAGATCCAGAATGTTGTGAAGAAGCTTCAAATAAATATTTAGAAAAGCATATGCTTGGTGCTGATGGGAAAAGCTGTGATCGAATTTGGGGCGCAATAAAAGATCTTACAGAATAAAGTTAAATAAACTGATCTTATTCTTCATTGGGAGTCTCATCAGAAGGTAATTTTTTTATTTTCCCCTGTAGTAATGCAATCGTTTCCTTTTCTTTCTTATAAACGATAAACAATCCCAAGGACAATATTATTGGAATTCCAAGAGCAGGAATAAATATTGAACTGGTATCAAATATTTTATAAAGCAGAAATTGAATTCCTATTCCTGTTCCTAATAAGAATGGAACGAGCCAAAATCCTGAAAAAGCTCTTGCAATGAAATTTAAAAGTGAAATCTGCATATTCACGCTTCCAAAATAGAATAACAAAAGTACAACAAAAGGGTATCCGATAACCCAAGCCCATCCTACACCTAAAAGACCAAATTGAGCACCTATAAGGAAAGCCAGAGGCATTATTACGGCGTTAGAGAGAGAATAGTAAAAATTTAGTTTGGCTTCTCCAACTGCATTCAATAGTTGAGGTACTAATGGTGAAACGGTTCTTAAAATAGCAGAGGCAGATAACAATTGTATCAAAGGAACTGCTTCCAGCCACTGATCAAATCCAGCAAAAATAAGAATCTCGTCTACAAATAAAGCTATTAATATTAAAACTATACTATTCAGTTGCATACTTCCTCTTGCTAAAGTAAAGAAGTAGAGTTGAAGTCTTTTTATATCATTTTGTAGTCTGGAAAATGCTGGATAAGCAACTTCATTTAAATTAGTTGTAAGCGTTTTAACAGTATCAGAAACGATTCTATAAGCGAGAGTATAAATACCTACAGCCTGAGTTCCGAAAATTTTACCAACAATTAAATAATCTGCATTTGAGTAAAGGTTGTACAATAGCCTTGAGCCAGTAGCATAAATACCAAAGTAAACCCGGTCTTTGATTTCTTCCCAATTAAATTGAAATTTGGGCCAAAATGGTTTGTAAATATGAGTTAAAATTAATTGCCCAACTCTGTTTCCTACTTCTCCACCAATAATTGCCCAAGCTCCGTATCCTAAATATCCTAGGGTTACCATGATTAATGTTGAAGCTAGTAAGGCTACATTATCGATAATGGCGAGCTCTTTGAAAAAAAGTTCTCGTTTTAAAAGATTTCTTGGGACAAAGTAAAAAGTAAATAGAATTACAATAACACCGTGAACTCTAATTAACGAAGCAATAAGAGGTTCGTTATAGAATTTAGCGGCGTAAGGAGCAAATAAAAAAATAAGACCATAAAGCCCACCGGTCATCATTAGAGAAAGCCAAAACAGACTATCAATTTCTCGCCTTTTAATTTCTTCTGCTTGTACAATAGCAACGCCAAGGCCGAGCTCCGTAACTGCTAAAACAATAGCAAAAATGGCTAAAACTATACTTGCTACACCAAAAGATTCTGCTGAAATAAGTTTTAATACAACAAAAAGACCAATTACATTAATAACTTTGCTAAAAGTATTACCAGCACCGGAATATAAAAATGACTTTATTACCTTAGCAGAAAATGAATTCGAAGAACTCATATTTTATTGTATCCTAACCCGACGAGTATCAATGTACCGTTAGCTTTATTTGTTAAATAGTAATTCAAGAACTTGTTCCTTTGACTGCTTTTTTTTGAGTATTCGATAAGCAACTTCTGCACTAAAGAAGCTCATCAATGTCCAACCTTGATAGCCACCAATTTCGTTAAGATACCAAGATAATTTCAACCCTTTCTCTTTAATGTGGCCATCTTTAACAAGTTCACTATTAAACACTGCAGCATGATGAATTTTATGCAAATCTCTGTTATTTCTTATCCAGGAATGCTCAGATTCTGGCGCATGATTTTTTTTGAACCCGCTTAGTACAGCTTTGAGCAAAGATTTTAAATTTTTGATTATTGGTGATTCAATAATTTCGGGTCTAATCTTCATCTCAGAAAAAGGCATTCCTTCAACACCCGGAAAGCGAGCCATATCCGGAAAATATGCTTGAAGAGCATGCAATCTAGCTTTTTTATCGCCTGCAACATCATGAGGAGCTTTTGAGGCAAATTCATAAATTGACAAGCTGGCAGCTGGTGAGAATGAGTATACTTCATTCTGGAGCATGGTATCAATATTTCCAGTGTAGTGAAGTCCTCTATTATGCAAATCAAGCATTAACATTTTAAACCAAGGTTTTCCTTTAAAATTCGCTACTTGGTTTTTTAGCAATTTCTCTGTCTCAACTTCATGTTTCTTATAATCAGGGATAAGTAATTTCCTGATTGTAGGACTTGAATAAGTTCGATTCCAAACAGCTTTATGTGGTTCAGAAGAGTTTAAGTTTGCCGTTTTAACAGACATTCCCATCAATAAATCCATGAGATAGCCATTAAAACTAATGTAACTTGAATTTGAATCGATATTCTTTAAGCTTAATAAATAGTACTGGTGAACATTAGAAAGAGCGCCTGTTCTTGAAATCCATCTGTGCAAAAGATCTTTTGTATCAAGGTCTTTTATTGTATCCGTATGTAGGGGGATTTTGAGTGATTTAGCGATTTTCTTAACTGGTTCATAATCTTTTTGTTGAATTAGAATATGCCTTAATTCTTTAACAGTTGTTTTTTGGCGTAACACTTCAGCAAGTAGGTGTCGAGAGTCCAACCCACCTGTTAATGGAATCTGAACAGGTAGATTCTTTAACTTTGGATGGTTTAAAACTCCTTGAATGATATCGGCACATGCTGTAGTCATTTCTTTAGAGCATTCTTCAAGTGTTAATTTATGATCTAAGCTTTGTTTAAAAGGAGAAATTAATTCTTTTTTTAGTCCAAATTTCATATTCAACGAGTAACAAAATCCTGGAAGAATTCTGGAAACTTCATTCATTAAAGTTCGGTCAGAACCAGTATGCAATAATCTTAATTGTTCATAAAGTGCCTGAGCATTGAGTGACATATTAAGATCAAGATTGGCAAAGTGTATCGGTGTTGGTGCAACTGCAACTTTATCGTCTCCATCATACAAATACCATGGTCTGCTACAAAGTAAATCACTTATAAAATGTATTTCAGTTCCATTGCTGTTAATAGCTAGAATGTTAAAAAAGCCATTCATTTTTTGAAGGTATTCAATACCATGTTTTAAGAAAAGATCAATTGCACGATCTGCATCTGAGAGGTCAACTTTGTGGCTATCAAGATATATGCCATCAAAAAAAATAGTCCAATTCTGTTTGGTTGCAAATGAACAAAGTGTTCCATTCATAGACACTGAAAATTTGCCAAAAACATGTTCTTGATCATCTATTCCTTTAGTAGGCGATAGATAGATACCTGGTGTGCAAAACATTTCCGTAGTAGTATTTGCTTCTCTGATTTTTGAAGCTTCAGAGCTATTTTGCATTTTAAATTAACTGATTTTTTATTTTCGATACCGATTGAAATATAACGAATAATATCAGGTGATAGAATTAAAGGTGAAAATTAGATAAAAACTAAAATGTTTGAATTTGGTGAGCAATAATTCTTTCTAAATTCAGGAAACTTTTAACATCACTATGTTTATTTGCGTATCTTTCCTAGATACGATTTTTAAAAAAAAAGAAAATAATGAACAAGCCTGCTATTTCTCCACATAAAGGAAAACTTCTAGTTTTAACACCTGGAATGGGTGCTGTTGCAACAACTTTTATGGCCGGAGTAGCGTCTGCAAGAAAAAATTTAAGTAAGCCTTTTGGTTCTTTAACACAGCTACAAACAATAAGACTTGGCTCACGCTCCGAGAATAGAAATCCTTTAATTAAAGACTTTCTTGATTTGGCAGGTCTTGATGATATTGTGTTTGGTGGTTGGGATGTAAAAGATGACAATGCATTTGCAGCTGCAAAGAACGCGAATGTTTTAAAACCTCAGGATCTTGATCCATTGAAAGATGAGCTGGAGAAGATTACTCCAATGAAGGCTGCTTTCAATCAGCGTTATGTTAAATTGTTAGATGGTCCAAATGTGAAGACGCAAACCAATAAAATGGAACTTGCAGAAGCATTGAGAGAGGATATCAGGAACAAGATCAAAGAAACCGGTGCTGACCGTGCTGTTATGGTTTGGTGTGGTTCTACAGAAGTTCATCTTCATCATGCTGATTGTCACAAAACAATTGAAGCATTTGAAGAAGGTCTTAGAAATAATGACGATTCTATCGCTCCTTCACAGTTATACGCTTATGCAGCGATCAAAGAAGGAATTCCTTACGCGAATGGTGCACCGAATTTATCAGCTGACTTCCCAGCACTTGAGCAACTTGCGGAACAGGAGAGAGTACCAATTGCCGGGAAAGATTTTAAAACCGGTCAAACTTTGATGAAAACTATTCTGGCTCCGGGTTTTAAAACAAGAATGCTTGGTATTAGAGGATGGTTCTCCACAAATATTTTAGGAAACAGAGATGGTGAAGTACTGGACGATCCGGAAAGTTTTAAATCAAAAGAAGTGAGTAAAACAGGAGTGCTTGACTCTATTCTTCAACCTGAATTATACAAAGATCTTTATGGAGACTTATACCATAAAGTAAGAATCAATTACTATCCACCAAGAGGAGATGAGAAAGAAGGCTGGGATAATATTGATATTTTTGGCTGGATGGGATACAACATGCAGATTAAAGTTGATTTTCTTTGCCGTGACTCTATTTTAGCAGCTCCAATTGTACTTGATTTAGCTTTGTTTTTGGATTTTGCAAAAAGAGCTGGGAAAGGTGGAATTCAAGAATGGCTTTCATTCTATTTTAAGAGTCCACAAGTTAAAGCCGGACATATCCCGGAGCATGATATTTTCATACAGCATTTCAGATTGAAAAATACTTTACGTGTATTAGGTGGTGAAAAACCGGTAACACATTTATCGGAAAATTTCGAAGAAGAAGCAGTAAGCTAATTGATGGCTGATAGAATTGGGTTAATACTAGCAGCTGGTTTTGGTTCCCGCTTACAAGGCGTTAGTGCTGTAACAGCATTTAAACCACTAACACCGGTAGCGGGAAAGCCATTGTTATTCAGAACTATAGAAAGTCTGGAGAAAGCAGGCTGCTCAAAGATCATCATCGTATTAGGTCATGGGTATAAAGAAATTAAAAAAGAGATTTCTGATTCTTATTCAGGCCAAACTCCATTGGTATTTGTTTATAATGAACAGTTCAATTTAAGTAATGGAGTTTCAGTATTATCTGCTAAAAAACATTTAGGTGATATATTTGTGATGACAATGGCCGATCATATTCTTGGTGATAAGCTGATGGAAATTGCAAAGAACTATGTTCCAGAACCTAATTCTGCAGCGCTTCTTGTAGATTATAAGATTGAAACAATATTCGATATGGATGACGCTACAAAAGTATTGTCAAAAAATGGTCTTATAAAATCTATTGGTAAACAGATAGAGGAATACAATTGTATTGATACCGGAGTATTTGTTTGCACCAATGGTCTTTTAAAATCTCTGGAAAACCACTACTCAAAAAACGGAGATACTTCTATTTCTGAAGGAGTACAAGATCTGGCCAGAGAAGGTAAGATGTATACTGTTGATATTGGTGATGGTTTCTGGCAGGATGTTGACACTCCGGAGATGCTGGAGTTTGCTGAGAAGATTTTATCTAATACTTAATCTCGCTTTTTGTGTTGGGCTAATTGTTAGTTGTCAATGGCAAGAAAATTGAAGAATGCACTTTCATCATTAATAGTAGCTATCCCATTCATTTCTACAACTTCGCCGCCGACATATCTTCGTGCAAATAATTTCTTTAAGCCACCTAGCTCATCTAAGATTGAATAAGAATCATAGTGTTCTTTAATTTTTACATGTAATGTATCTGTTTGAAAAGGTTTAATTCTAAAATTAGTATCTAAATATACACCATGTGTTTTTTTGGTTATGTTCGTTTCAATTTTAGAAGGAGTAAGCATTTGTGCTATGCCATTAGAGTATTTTACTCCATATCCAATTGGGAATTTATACCCTTTATTTTCAACTGTGAGAAAATGGAGAAATAGTCCATTCTCAGTATCTCCTGTTTTTAAGCGGTAGCTTTTTTTCATAAAATCTGTAGCCAGATTGTTTTGAAACATAAGATCCATTACTGCTTTCCCTTTGGCTTCTACTTTTTCACCATTAATAGAAATATATCCTTTAACCTTTGCATCAGGGATTAAGAGAGACATGCCAAATTGAGTATCTTTATATTTGTAAATTCCATCTCCCCATATTTTTCCTCTAGCAATGTCAAAGAGGACAATTTTCATATCATAGGCTACTCCATCTTTTGTGGTTTTGAAGTTCAGAGTATGTTCATCATCAAAGTTTCCTTTTGCCCAGTAATTTCGTTCGGGGTGCAATATAATTTTATTACTGTCAGCTTCATTTATAAACTTATCAATTGGGTATTCTTTGTTGACCACATAATCCTTTCCGTCTAACCATCGCACAGAAAGTTTACCACCTGTAACTCTGTCTTTGAGCGATCCAAAATCATTAATTGAAAAAGTGTATATGATCTGAATCCCATTATCAAGATTTATTTGATAGGTATAAAGCTCATTATAGTATTTCGAAGGTAAGTTTTTAGCTAAAAAATCTTTTGGTTCAATATCTCTAAAAACTCCTGATGGTTTTTCAATTCGTTGACCTATTAAAGCCAATGAACAAAAAGAAAAAACAAGGAATAAAATGGAAGACTTCAATTGTAGAATGTATTTATCGTTAGTTATTATTAAGTAAGTGCTTATAAATTTGATACAAGCTTTGGTAGAGGTTTTAACCTGTTAAAATATGATTTAGTTTATTTTATTGAAAAAATATACATAAGATAATTATACAACAGCTGAGACTTGCATCTAGTATTAAAGAACATAAAGTTTGCAAACTTAATTCTTATACTTACACAAAATTTTAGAAGAATTGTATTTAACTATAATTTAGGTATACATGCAGGTTTTCCTTTATAGAGTATTTGCTCTTATGTTGATTTTTTTGCTTTCAAGTAGCGCAAATTTTGCTCAGACGGCAAGGATTCTTGAGTTAGATAATTCAAAAGCTTATCAATTGATCGAAAGGTTTGTAGAGAGTGGAAATTTTAAGGGTTTGAATCCAACAAAACTCCCTTATACACACTATGAAGTCTATCAAGAGCTTCAAAAGATTGAATTTTTAAAACTTAGTAAGATTGAACAAATATGGTATAGTCAACTTAAAGACGAGATCAGGTATAGCGCTGAATTAGAAGATAAAGAATATATTTTTGAACCTTATGTACTCACAGGAAGCGAGTTTAATAATTCAGAGCGGAAAAACACCTATCGTCCTACAAACGATAACTATTATGTGTGGCCATTTACAGACCTGGCATTTGTAGCGGATTATAAAAATTTTACTGTCAATACCAATATTCGTTTTGATCTATACAACGAGTTTGGTCCAGATGGGCTTGATCCCGCAAATAGATTGTATATAAGAAACGAAGATTCATATGTAGGTTTCTCATCAAAGTATTTTAGTGCTTATTTGGGAAGACTTGAAACTAATTGGGGGTTAGAGGGTGAAAAATCTACATTTATATCAACAAACCCGCCAACTTTCGATCAGTTAAGTTATACTATAGGTACAAATAGAATCAGCTTTACTTCACTAAATGGTTTTTTGGACAATATTAGTGGAGACGGTGTTTATAGAGGCAACACAATTGATGATCCGATTGCAAAAAGAAGGTATCTTAGCCTGAAGAGGATTGATTGGAGAGTTTCTGATCATATTTCGATTGGTTTTAAAGAAGCCATTCTATATTCGGGAATCAATGTAAATATCGAACCAAAGTACATGGTGCCTGGATTCGTTTTCTTTTTTTTGGAAGCAGCTTCTCCGAGAGATCAGGTTGAGAATCTACTACTAGGAGCTAATCTTTGGTACAACAAAAATGGTCTTACTTTTAATATTGATTTTATGCTTGATGATCTGATTTTTAATAGGGAAGAACGTGGTATTACTGAGCGGAATAATTTCAGTTTTATTTTTAACTCGTCTTACAAAACAAAAAATGCTCCCATTGCTATAAACTGGGACCTTGAGCTGATAACTTATCAAGCTTATAATACTGACCAGGCCGAAGGGAGATATATTTACCTGAATCGAGGACTTGCTACAGATTTTAACGATTATATTTTTACAGAAATAGGATTAGAATATTACGCCGACTTAAAAGTTAATGGACTGACTTTAGCTCCATATATCGGAATTTTAAAGCAAGGAGAACAAAAGATAAACCAAACCTTTAATAGTTCTTATCCAAATGGAGAAGCTTTGGAAATTGTATTAACTGGAATTGTAGAAACAACTACCCGGTTAGGTTTAGATGTATATTATAGTCCGGTTAATTTTTTCTGGTTAAAACTTGATATGGGGTATAATAAAGTAGAAAATTTTATGAATGTTGAAGGTAGAAACGCGAATAGGTTTGTTGGTATGGCTGAAATAGGATTGAAATATAATTTTAAACTTTAACCCTTCACATTTACTTAAAAGTATTAATTTTGCTATCAAATTCTGTTCTATTTTGGACGATCTTTTCGGTACATTCATTGCTTAAAGAAATTCTGGTTATTTATTCATGAAAAAAATTCTAAGGCTTTTTCAGCCCTTGCTGAGATTAAATATCAAGCATCCTTTTCTTGTATTAACAATAGGGATCATATTGGCTGTTGTTGGAGGGTATTATTCCATACAGTTAAAGATTGATACAGATATAGCAAACTTACTTCCTAAGGACAATCCAAATGTTCTGGCATTAGAAAAGCTAAAGAATACTGTGGGTGGAGAAACCGAAATGCAGGTAGCAATAAAGTCTCCAAGTTTTGAAGCTAATAATCGGTTTGCTGAAGATCTTATCCCCAAAACGCTTGAACTTTTTTATCCAAGATATAACGATAAATATTTTAAGCGTGCCGAATTTCAAAAAGATACTGAAGTCATTAAGGATAATGCTTTATATCTGGCAAGTGATAAAGAATTAAATGAGATCACAGATTGGCTTCAGGAAGAGATTGAAACAGCAAGAGAAGAAGCGAATCCCTTTTTTATTGATTTTGAAGACGAAGAAGAGGAGCAAGCAGATGCCGGGGAAGATAAAGCTGAAAGTTTTAAAGAAAGCTATGATGTGCTAGTCCCCTCTGAATATCCTATCAATGAGGATAGTACGATAATGGTAGTGAAATTCTATCCAACGGGCTCTAAGAGTGATATTAAGTATTTGGAAGACATGTTTGTTAAATATGATTCACTGCTCATGGCAATGAATCCTGCTTCTTATCATCCTGAAATGGAAGTTCAGTTTGGCGGGCGTTTAAAACGTCATTTAGAAGAATTAACTTCAATTATGAATGATGTGTTAGGAAGTTTTGCAACCGGGATATCCAGTGTCATTTTGTTAGTTATGCTGTACTTTTTTATCAAAAAATATATCCACTATAGAAGGGGCAGAAAGGAAGAACTGGATCATTCAATTTGGAGTCATATTGTAAGGTTACCGGTTCCGGTTTTAATTATTGGGGTTCCCTTAATCATGAGTTTAGTATGGACTTTTGGAATCACATATTTCTATTTGGGAATGTTAAATACAATGACTTCTGTACTCTTTGTAATTTTATTTGGCCTTGGTATAGATTATGGAATTCATTACTACGCAAGATATATTGAGTTAAGATCTTCAGGATTAGGAGTAGAGGAAGCTATTTTAACTACAAATGAAAAAACGGGTGAAGCCATTTTTGTAAGTGCCTTTACTACTGCCGCCGCTTTATATGTGTTGATGTTTGCAGATTTCAGGGGCTTTTCTGAGTTTGGCTTTATTTCAGGAACGGGTATCATGTTGGCTCTTTTTGCAATGTTATATGTTCTTCCATCATTGTTAGTAATTTTCGAAAAATTTAACTGGGTTCTTTTTTCAAAAAAAGAATATGAAGAGCACTCCTTTGATAACAAAAAATATCCCTTTGCTCGATCGATCGTTACTTTAGGGCTTGTTATTTCTGCAATTGTTATTGGATTTAGCGGTAATTTGGGATTTCAATATGATTTTGGAAAACTGGAGCCAAAGTTTCCGGATTATGAAAAGTTCAGGGAAGTGGCTGGTCAAGTTGGTAGCTCAGACAAAAGAAATCCGGCATATATCATCGCTGATTCGGATCAAGAGGTAGAAGGATTAGTTGAAGTCTTAAATCAAAAGATGGAATCCGATACTACATCACCCACCATACAAAGTGTGGAAGCATTACAAGATCGTTTTCCATCTACAGAAGAAGAAATAGATCAAAAGCTGGAGAAAA
Organism: Balneola sp.; assembly: GCA_965216175.1. Classification (GTDB taxonomy): domain Bacteria; phylum Bacteroidota; class Rhodothermia; order Balneolales; family Balneolaceae; genus Balneola. Next base: position 1,879,624 of record OZ244140.1, on the reverse strand, counting down.
TTGCCAGAGTTCGAGAACTGCTCGATAATACATTTATAAGAAACAAAGAAGACGAAGATCTTGACAAACTACGGAGGGCAGCCCAAACTCGTGAGCCGTTAGCGATCGAACAAATCCCCCCATATTTGAAATCAAGATTTATTACAAAAGATGGTGAAATTGGTAGATTTGTTATCATTTATCCGTCGGTAGGTTTATCGGACGGTAAAAAGTCGATAGCTTTCAAAGATGATATCGGTGCTGTAACCTTGGATAGTGGGAAAACATACTATGCAGCAAGCACCTCAATAGTTGCTGCCTCTATGCTGGATTTGATGCGAACTGAGAGTCCTTATATGGTTGGGGCGACATTCATTATTATTTATCTATTCATGTTATTTACGTTTCGATCATTTAGATGGTCGGTTATTTCAATGCTTCCATTAGTTGTTGGCTTACTTTGGTTATTTGGAATCATGATGTTCTTTGATCTGCAATTCAACTTTTATAATCTTGTGGTTCTTCCTGCTATTCTTGGAATAGGTGAAGATAGTGGTGTTCATTTGGCACACCGATATCGAGACGAAGGAAAAAACTCTATGTGGGCGGTGCTTTCCAGTACAGGTCAGCATATTTCGATGGGTTCTTTAACTACAATGCTTGGTTTTGCAGGTTTGTTGTTTACAAACCATCCTGGGTTACAATCATTGGGAGTAATGGCGGTTATAGGAATTGGTATGACTCTGTTAACGTCCCTTACTTTTTTACCTGCATTAATTCAATGGTTAGAAGATAAGAACTGGATCAGATACTAATAAGAAAATTTTCCTTAAAAGCTAATAATTTCTATGATCGACACTCATTCTCATATTTATTTAAAAGATTTTGATGAAGATCGCCAGGCTGTGTTCGACCGTGCTAAAGAAGCCGGAATCAAATCTATTTTAATGCCGTCAATAGATTTTAATTCATTAAAGCAGATGGATCTGATTGAGTACAAGGATATTGATTTTCATAAGATGGCCGGTTTACATCCCTGCGATGTAGAGAAATTAACCGATGGTTTTGAAAATGAGTTATTAGATATGTGTTCAAAAAAAGAGATAATCGGAGTAGGTGAAACAGGCTTGGATTACTACTGGAGCACAGATTTTGTTACAGAGCAGAAACTAAGTTTACATGCTCATTGCAGAGTTGCAAAAAAAGTGGGAAAACCAATAATTCTGCATAACAGAGAAAGCACTGAAGACCTTTTACACATCATTAATCAAGAGCAAGATGGAAGTTTAAAGGGAATATGGCATTGCTTTAACGGTACTGTAGAAGAAGGGAAGCAAGCCATTGAAATGGGATTACATCTTGGTATTGGAGGTGTAGTTACTTTCAAAAATGGAGGAGTAGACAAAACCGTTTCCGAGCTTCCGTTAAATAAAATGGTATTAGAGACTGATGCTCCTTATTTAACACCTACCCCAAATAGAGGTAAGCGAAATGAACCTGCGTTCATGAAGTATACAGCAGAAAAATTAGCTGATATATTTAATCTGACTTTTGAGGAAATTTCTGAGATTACAAGTGGAACAGCCAAGGATTTGTTTGCAATTTAATATAGATTTAGTACGAAAATTCACAATTTATAGCATTAATTGAAATCGAACTAAAACTAATATTAGCAAATAACTGAAATGATTAAACTAAATAATGTTGGCTATTCTATTTTAATATTATTTATGTCATTCTGTTTTAATGATAAATCGGAAGCTCAGAAAAGTAATCTAGCTAAAGAGAATGTAATATCTGTCGAGCTTTCTACATATAAAAGCCTATTCAGATCAAACTTAATATTTCAGAGAGAAATTTTAAAATTAAACAGTGTAAGCCAAAGATTTAAGATCGCAACTATTTCTGGAATTGGTCTCGGTGATAATGGTAATGGTATTGATAGAAAACTAAAAGAGCACTACTTCACAGCTGGATTGACATTCGGAGTTAGATTATTTAGTAAACATCATGTAGAAGCCGGATTACAATTCTATTACTCAAGAATTAAAGAAGGATATTTGTCAATTACAGATATGGATAAATGGATGTATCATTCTTTTTTTAGGTTTACACCGGGATACAGAATAGATAGTGATAATGTGAGTTTTAGAATTTTTGTAATTCCTGAATTTGTTGGAGGTGATTATTTTTATGGGTTTTGTTGCCCGCTATCTGATAGAAGAAAAAATGAAGAAAAAGTCGACCTTTATCCTGGTATTAGTTTTGGAATAAGATTCTAAAATTTATATTAAGACAAATATTTATTCTTCAGGTTAAGAATTCTCTCCACAGATTGGTCAATTCTTGATTCAGATATAATGCCTTCTTCTATTAATTGAAAAACCGCATTAATTGCATCAGATAGTATCACTTGTTCTTTTAAAAGGTTGTTTCCAAAACAGAAGATATCTAGACCGGCAATTAAACCTAATTTCAATGACTCACTCAAAGAGTAATGGTCTGAAATAGCTTTCATTTGCATATCATCCGATATGATTACTCCTTTAAAACCCAGTTTTTCTCTTAATAATCCCGTTAAAGTATTCTTTGATAACGTTGCAGGGTATTGAGCATCAAAGCTTTTATTAAAGATATGCGAAGTCATTATAACAGGGCATAGATCTTCATCGATAAGATATTTATAAGGTTCAATTTCATCAGAGACCCAACTAGTTGTAACATCTACAAATCCGGCATGTGTATCACCTTTTGCACTTCCATGCCCCGGAAAATGTTTACAAGCAGTTAAAATTGAGTTTTCATTGTGCCCGTTGATATAAGCTTCAGCATGTTTTATCACTTGATCAGAGTTTGAACCAAAACACCGCTCTCTGGTCGCAATAATTGAACTTTCAGAATTTATAGCCAAATCAACGCATGGAGCAAAGTTTATATTAATTCCAATATCAGCTAATACACCAGAGATTAAAGCAGCTTCTTTCTCTGTGATAGTTTTACTGTCAATCTCTCCTAATTTTTGATGAGATTGTGTAACTGGAAATCCATATTCGGGTTTTAATCGGTTAATGAGTCCGCCTTCTTGATCAATACCAATTAAAAGTGGAATTTGAGACTTGTTTTGAAGTTGAGTTGTTAATTTCAAAACTTGATCGGGTGATTTTATATTATGAACCGGAGTATGATTTATCATATCCTTATCAAAGAGAATAACCCCGCCTGGTTTATCATTTTCAATCATCATTGCAGTTTCAGATCCTTCCTCACAATGGTGTCCGTGAAAGCCTACAAGGAACATCTGGGCAATTTTTTCTTTTAACGATAAATCGTTTATTGAGTTATATTTTTCTTTCATCCGAACTGATCAAATTTTGTTTAATAATTACTTACAGAAGTTCAACTTCAGAAGGTTTAACTTCAACCTGATTTAAAAAAAAATTGTAATAAAACGATACAAATGAAAATTAAGATCTCTCTACTAACCTTAGTATATCTTTACGGGTTTTTAGGATTGGCCTGCGCCCAAAAAAAGAATAACTATTCCAAAATAAAAACAGGAATAGATGTACTTGAAGAGCAAAAATTCAAAATTCTTGATGGTAAAAAAGTAGGTCTTATTACCAATGCAACAGGATTAAATTCTGCTTTAATACCAACAATAGATATTCTATTTAATGCCGAAAACGTTGAATTGATTGCACTATATGGTCCTGAACATGGTGCCAGAGGTGAAATTGCTGCAGGAGATAAAGTAGATGATTATACCGATGAGGTTACGAAAGTACCAGTGTACTCTTTGTATGGTAAAACCAGAAAGCCAACTCCTGAAATGTTAAAAGGAATAGACGTTTTAATATATGATATACAAGATATCGGAGTAAGATCTTACACTTACATAAGTACTATGGGTTTAGCTATGGAAGCAGCTGCTGAGCAAGGAATTGAGTTTGTAGTTTTGGATCGTCCAAATCCTTTAGGTGGAAATAAAATTGAAGGAAATATTGCTGAAGAAGGTTTCTTTTCATTTGTGAGCCAATATCCGATTCCATATGTATATGGATTAACTCCCGGAGAGGTAGCAAAAATGATCAATAATGAAGGATGGTTAAGTAATGGCGAAAAAGTAAAACTGAGTGTAATTGAAATGGAAGGTTGGAAAAGGTCTATGACTTTCGAAGATACTGGTTTGCATTGGATTCCTACATCTCCGCATATTCCTCATTCTAACTCTGCTTATTTTTATGTTTCTACAGGTATAATGGGTGAACTCGGAGTTTTTTCAGAAGGTGTAGGCTATACGTTGCCGTTTCAGGTTTTTGCTGCCGAGTGGATTGATGAAAGAGCACTAGCTGAAAACATGAATGCTCTTGAAATTCCGGGAGTAAAATTCAGACCTATTGTCTATAAATCTTTTTATGGAAGAGATAAAGGAAAAACATTACATGGAGTACAGATTCATTTTTCTGATTATACAAAGGCACATTTAATGAGCTTGCAATTTTATTTTATGCAGGTTCATAAAAAAATGTATCCTGAAATGGATATCATTGCTATGTCAGAAAACAGGTGGTCTATGTTCGATAAGGTTAATGGAAGCGATTCAATTAGAAATTTATTTAAACAATCGTATAAATTAACTGATATTGAGGAGTACTTGAATAAAGACGTTGACTCGTTTAGGAAAAAATCATCTAAATATTATCTATACAATTAAAAATATATGAAGCAGTTAGGATTACTTTTTTTAAGCTTTTTGTTCATCAACGTAGGTATCAATGCTCAAGACATAGAGGAGGTTGAAAATGATTCGCTATATCTGAATATCATAATTCCTGAACAGGATACCGTTATTTATTCCTTTTCCAGATACCGTGTCGCGGCAAATACACATCCCAAAGCAACAGCATACATAAACGGAAATGAAGTTAAAGTTTATTCAAGCGGTGCTTTTGTAGACCTTATTGATCATGTTGATGATACAACAGCGATTGAGTTCAAAGTCAGGTTAGGAATGAACGAAATGGCAGATACTCTATATCTGGTCCAGCCAAAACCTGAAACTCCTGATCTCAACAAAAATATCATATCAGATCTTATGGTTGAGCCACAGTCCGATATTTGGTTAGAACCGGGAGAAGAACTTAAAGTTCAATTTCAAGGTAAACCTGATCAAGAAGCATATTTCAATATCAATGACTTCTCTGACAATATAAAAATGGAAGAAGTTCCTGAAGAGCTGGTCAATGGAAAAAAAGGAGTTTACAGAGGTTCTTATTTTGTTAAGGATGGAGATAATATTAGAGACCATAAGATCACTTTTAAAATTAAGAAAGGACTTCTTGGATATCATAAAAGAGTAAGCAACTTTACGGTAAGTTTTTTACCGGCTCCGATCGTTGGTAAAGTAAATAAGGATGATGCGTATTTAAACGTTGGGTTAGGTACTGATAGACTTGGAGGTGCTAAATACGGAACTATTCAGGAAGGCGTAAAGCTAAATATTGTAGGAAAACAAAAAGGCTTCTATAAAGTCAGACTATCAAAAAGTTTAGACGCATGGATTCCACTTCGGTTTGTTGAGTTAACCAATGAAAAAATTGACCCTGTTAGCTCGTTAACAGGAAATATCCGGGTTTCTGGTAACTCAAATTATGATCTTATTCGAGTAACATTATCAGAAAAATTACCTTATATAACTTATTCCGAAATTGATCCAAACAAGATCGTTGTAGATATCTTTGGTGCAACTTCTAATACCAATTGGAAGATTAAATATCTTACTTCACAAGGAATTGAAAACGTAGACTGGAGGCAGGTTGAGAACGATAGATTTCGACTGACTATCGAACTAAAAAATTCTCAAAACTGGGGATATTCAGTTGGATATGGCTGGGGATCAATTATGGATATTAAGATCAAGAGACCTCCAACGATCACAAGCATTTCAAAGCCATTAACTGGAAGAGTTATAGCCGTTGATGCAGGGCATGGAGGCGATAATAATGGATCTCTGGGAGCCGCAGGTTATCAGGAAAAAGATGTAACTCTTCAAATTTCTGAACTGTTAAAAACCCAACTCGAAGAAGCGGGTGCAGAAGTTATAATGACTAGAACAGATGATAGTTATGTGTACATGTCGGAAAGAAGAGATATGACAATTGATGGAAGGGCAGATCTATTGGTAAGCATTCATACCAATTCAATCGGTTATGGAAGTAATCCGGTTGAAATTGGAGGAACAGGTTCATTTTATAAACATATTGCTTTTAAACCGTTAGCAGAGATTATGTACAATCGAATGACAAGTCTTGGACTTGATGACTACGGACTTACAGGGAGTTTTAATTTTTCGTTAAATGCCCCCATTGAATTTCCTAATGTCTTGGTCGAAACTGCTTTTATTTCGAATCCTGAAGAAGAGATCTTACTCATCGACAGTGAGTTTCAAAGAAAAATTGCTGAACAAATAGTTCTTGGATTAGAACAATTTTATCTGGAAAATTCATTTATTGAATCTTTATCCGAGATGCCGGAAAGATAATGATGAGAAGGATTTTTAGTACTGACTATAGATCATGTAATTCGATGACAGATTTAATTCCAGTTAAAGGAATAGGGGCATCCTTGAAGATGTTAGATAATTTGTTGACCATTAGTTTTTAAATGGTACAGAACTCAAACAACGTCATTCCGCAGCGAATGCCGGAATCTGGATATATACGATAGCCGAGAAATTTTATTTATCTCTCAACTAATTCTGTAAGGAATTGCTCTGAGATAGTCTTACTTGGATATGAAAGAAGGCTACGTGTATATGTCCAATTCCAGAAGATCTGTTCTATATACGGGTGTGACAAGCGATTTATTAACCAGTACATTCAACCACAAAAAGAGCGAATGCTCCTTATTTTCTTCCACATACCAGACTCATTTTTTGTTGCATTACGAAGTCCACCAAAACATGTACGAAGCTATTCGAAGAGAGAACCAAATTAAAAAGTGGAAAAGGGCATGGAAAATGAATTTGAGACGCTCGGTAAATCCAGACTTAAAAGATTTATGCGATAAGATTCTGCCTCCCGGGAGATTCCACTTTTGAGTGACTATTAAGAGATTACCCTTAGAATGAAATCGAAGCAAATAATTTAGTCCAGATCTCTGGCAAACGCCACGAGATTACCTCTCAACTATATCAAGGCCTCATTAAATTATCTAACATATACAATATCATAGGTATGCATAAAATATCCAGCATAAAAAAGACCATTCAGTTAATGAATGGTCTTTTTAACAATAAGTAAAAACTACCTAACTCTATTTCAACAAGGTCATTCGTTTAGAAACTACTCCAAAATCAGTTCTTAATTGGTATAAATATATTCCACTTGAGAGGTTTGAAGCATCAAATCTAACACTATGAAAGCCTTGAGTTTTTGTGCCTGAGAATACGGTAGCAACTTTTCTACCAAGCATATCATAGACAGTAATATTAACGTCGCTACGTTGCGGTAATCCAAAGTTTATATTAGTGCTGGGATTAAAGGGATTCGGATAGTTTTGTTTTAACTCAATTACGGAGGGAATGTCAAAAGCAAGATCGTCTTCATTCGAAGTGGCTATACCCATTTCAACAGCTCTGAGATCGTCGAACAAAATGAATCCCGTAGAAGGTTGGCCCGGAGTATAAGTAAGTTGATAGCTGTCCAGGTAAGCATTTCCATTAATGGTACCATTTCCATTTACCCATGGTACTACTTCATCGTTAGCCATATCCCAAGAGATCAATCTCCAGCCTAACCAATCAACAGTATACCATTCACTTGCTTCCAATTCACCATTTCCATCTCTTAGTACAAACCGAAATTGGTTTCCATTTCCATCACCGAATACATACGACTGTAAAATTTTTGTATTACTAAACTTTGGAGTAGTAACACTGCCACGATACTCACGAATTAAATGCTCAGTATCAGAAGTTCTCCAACCATAATTAACTCTCATGGATTGTGTGCTTTCTGTTAGTAGATTTACTATTTCTGTTTCAATTTCAAGAGTAGTTTCTTCAGCTATTATACCTGTTGTGCTTCCCGATTGAGAAGGCTCCCACCAAGCACCTCCATTAACTTCTTTAATTGAACTTTCAAAATTATCAACCATAATTTGGCTGTTTATTTCTTGATCTATAGTGGGAAATGTTCTGTTAATATCTGAACCTAGCGCATTTCCAACAGTATCGCTGATTGCCCCATTAATTTTTAAAACGTAATTCGTACTTGGATCCAACCTTTCGGAAGGGAAGAAGTTCAGAACACTTCGTCCATTCACTTCATAATACTTTGTAATTCCCGGTACAACATAATCACTTTTTTTGATTTGAATAGCATCTTCGATAGTTGAAGGATCTAGACTTTCGTTGAAAGTAGCAGAAGCAATTGGATTCAACTCATTAAATTTTGTATTTGTAGGGCGTATATCGGAAACAACAGGAGACTGGATATCCGCATTTCCTGTTTCTATATCAAGTACAAAAGAATCGCCACCTATACCGTCTCCATTTCCATCAAGTTGATGCATATACGTAGATTTATCAATGGCAGTGGAATCAATTTTAAGAGTATAATTGCTTTCGAATGCAAGTTCATTGGTTATAATTTCAAGTCTCGAATCAGATTTCCATACCAATCGGATACTGTCAGCAGGAATTAAAGAAAGCGCATCTTCTACTGTAGTTTTTACCATTTTTCTACTAAACTGAAGCACGAGGTTTTCGCCAGGATTAACAACAAAAGGAGCTGTTACTTCAAGACCGTTTATAGAAGGAGGGATAGCAGAAACAAGGCTTACATCATGAAAAGTAAAATCATCGGTAAGAATATCTTTCGTTGTAGTATCAGAATAAAAACCTTCTGCACTTACTATTATTTGCTGATTTCCATTTGCTAATTCTTCTAAATAATAAAATCCATTTTTAAGTTCTTCAGGATCTGAAGAATATTGGTTGAATAAAGACTCAAAAGTATCTGTTGTGTATTGCTGACCATCAATAGAAACAGTTGCTCCGTTAAGTGGTTCTCCGTCATCATCGTCTGAAATTACTCCTGTAGCTATTCCAACAATCGGGCGTTCTGTAGCTCCGAAATAATCAATAACTGTCCAAAAAGCAGCCTGAGCTTCTAATCGTTTATATTCTGCATTTAAGTTCCTTTTTTGCTGAAAAGGATTAGTATGAAAACCTCCTTCACTTAAAACAGAAGCCATATTGGTAGTTCTGTTTACAAATAAAAATGGAAATTTGTTCGAATGATTATCAGGAAACCCCTGATAAAAAGTTCGGTCGGCAAAATTACCAATAGTTGATATTCTCATGGCATCGGTAAGTTCTGTAATTAGAATATCACCAAATGCTTTCCCTCCATTAGGAGTTTTTTCTACTGTATTCCCATTTGATCTCCAACCACCGTGTAGCATTAGTGTGTTATTCGTAGTGGTAGCACCTGCATTACTATGAATTGAATAATAAAAATCAGCTCCGGTAGCGTTCGCTAAATCATCTCTTTGTCCAAGCGGAACTTGTTGCTGATCTGTTGTTCTAGAAATATAAACGGTATCGATATCAGTTTGTGTCATTAACATTTCACGTAGAGCCAAACCAATTCGAAGTACTTTTTCAGGTTCAGAATATCCATACAAGCCTTGGTTCTCTGTTTGGCTATGTCCCGGATCCAGAAAGATTGAAACATCATCTAATCCTAAAATATCAGGTAGCTGAGCTTTGGTTTCAGTTGAAAGGGAAGCGGTAAGAATTATTAAAAGCGAGAAACAGGATAATATTTTCATTGATTGTAATACAGATCTGAATTTCATGATGATAGATTCTCTTCTTGAAGAATTAGTTTTGAATATTGATAACATAGATGGCACCCTCATTTGGTACATCAAAAGCAATTTTTGAGCCTGTTGGAGACCAATCCGGATTTTGAGCTATCAGATCTGTATTTACAGTTAGATTGATTTTTTGAGATCCATCAACACTAAAAGCAAAAACATCTCCTTTCGTAATATTATAGCCGTTGTCTTCACTAACTGAAGCTACAAGGTATTGGCTGTCTGGCGACCAATTAGGACGATTGGCTTTGCCTAAGTCTATGAGATTTGAACCATCTACATTCATAACAAAAAGATTACCCCCATATACTTCAAAAGCTAGTTTTTGTCCATCCGGCGAAACTTCCAAATTCAGATATTGAGCATCATTAAAAGGGGAGATGTTTTCCGTAGAATTCGTTGGGATCATTCCTTTGGCAATTCCGTTTTTCTTTAGAACATAAAACGCCTGACTCGGTCTTGTTTTAAATTTTTGATCTATTTCCAAACCGGAATTAAAAGCTTCAATTTTATCGTCCTGAATAAGAACTACCTTTTCTCCATATTGTCCCCAAGTAGGTAAGGCTTCCATTTTTGGACGAAAATCAGTTATTGTAGAGGATGTACCGTCAGTATTGAAGATTGCAATCGCATGATTTCTACGTCTGTTTTCAACAGTATTTAGCCGTGTTAAAATTGATTTAGAATCCGGAGACCATTTCATTCCATAGCCTGCGTCAGCGTCTGTAATTTGCTTCATGTTAGAGCCATTAGCATCGGCTAGCCAAATGCCGCGGTACTGGTCAGCAGTTACAGCAATTGTGTTTCCATCCGGCGACCAAATCGGTGATTGAAAGTTAACGCCATCTTGCCTTATCAAAATTTCCGGGGCTCCGATAGCTTTTGGTTGTGCTGAAACATTAATATTAGTTGTGACTGCTAGAAAAAGCAGCGCAACAATTTTTGAGTATCTCTTAAATCTCATGGGTAATTATTTTGTGAATAGTCTTAAAGTGTAAGTACGAGTATTAGTTTATTTCCGATGTAAATTATTCAGAAGTGTTTTCTTTTTTCTTGCCGAAATCATTTTCGATTTTAACAAAAGGAGTAACGATCATAACCGGAATAGCTGAGATCAGCACCCAAATAAAGAATTGTTCATATCCGACCTTTTCTTGTATAAATCCTGAAACTGCCCCGGATAATAACATGCCTAATGCCATCAAGGCTGTACAAAAAGCATAGTGGGCAGTTTTATGACTCCCTTTAGCAACGTAGATCATGAACATAAGGAAAGCTGCAAAACCAAATCCATAGCCGAATTTTTCAACTCCAACTAGAGTACTGATTGTTATAAATGACTCTGGTTGGTAATGAGCGAGAAACCAATAGGCAACATTCGGAAGGTTTATGATGAAGATCATTGGCCAAAGCCATTTCTTTAATCCATGTCGAGAAATAACAATTCCCCCGGCAATTCCACCTACGGTTAATGCTAACAATCCAATAATTCCGTTTACCACACCAACTTCAGTAACCGATAAACCCAGCCCTCCGGCTTCTCTGGCATCCAGTAAAAAAGGTCCTGCCAGTTTAACTAATTGGCCTTCGCCTAGCCTGTAGAGTAAAATAAATAATATGGAAAGGATGATCTGGTCTTTCTTGAGAAACTCTACAAAAGTATTTAAGACTGCTTTTACTTGAGATTCACCTTCAGACTTTACAGGAACGTCTTCATCAGGTTTCGGAAGTACAAACCCATGATAAGCGGACATAACAATCATTAAAACAGCAACAATTGCAAGGATCGAAGTCCATGAAAAAGTTGGATCATTTGTTTTAGCGGCAATAACTCCTGCTAACACAATAAAAACACCTTCACCGCTCCACATAGCTAATCTGAAAAAAGTAGATCGAATTCCAACAAAAAAGGATTGTCTTTCTTCATTTAAAGCTAACATGTAAAAGCCATCTGCAGCTATATCATGGGTAGAAGAACAAAAAGCTACTACGAATAAAAAAATCAACGATGTTTCAAAAAAGTTGGGAGTATTCAAGGTGATTGCTGCTCCGGCAAATGAAAGACCGATCAAGCTTTGCATCAAATACGTCCACCAGCGCTTAGTTTTAAAAATATCAATAAATGGACTCCAGAGAGGTTTAAAAACCCATGGTGCCGACAGTAAACTTGTGTAGAGAGCTATTTCAGCGTTATCAATTCCCAGATCTTTGTACATGATCACAGAAACAGTTACCACCATTATATAAGGAATTCCCTGTGTGTAATAGAGAGTAGGAATCCACGACCAAGGATTTTTCTTAAAGATGGAAATTGAACTCATATAATAAGATCGATTTTATTTGTGTTAGTTAACAATCAGGCATCCTTTGTAGATACTCTATTGTAAATCCTAAGTCAAGAAGCACAAAGAGCATAACTGAAGATAAATTGTAAAATTGTTCTCAATGTTTGGTTACAATTAATCCGTAATAGAAGCCCAAAACTCATTTTTTTATAAAAACAATGCTTGTTAGTTTTTAAAAGACGGATTTATAAAATATTTTTTAGCTTGATTAGCTGATGTTTGAGGTAATATTAATTGAATTATTTATTAATATTAAGATAAAGATTTAGAATTTTCATCAAGGAATAATGATAGACAAAAGCGATACCAATAAGCATCTTTATGAAATAATTACTGAAGATCTTATTTATAAAATTGTAAGCGATCATTTTGGTAAAAATGGAAGACTACCAAATTATCTGGAGCTTGCTGCTTTATATGATGTAAGTATGTCTACAATTAAGAAAGCGATGAAACTGCTTAATGATAAGGGATACTTAGTAAGCAGAGTGGGTAAAGGAACATTCATCAATAAGAAAAACCTGAAGTTTAATTATGAACAAAGAGAACCAACGGATAAGATTGCGTTTTCAATCATTAATTATAACGATGCAAATTTTTTTGATATCCGAAATGAGGTTGAAAAACTAGCGTCAAAGTTAGGAAAAGAGTTAATCATTAATATTTCAAAGAATATTAATGATCACGAAGAATATCTCATGAAGATGATCACAAACAAAGAAGTTGATGGACTAATACTAGGAACTTCTAGAAAATCAGTATTTGGAGTTAAACTTTACCAAAGAATTATAACGGAGATTCCAGCCTTTTTTTGTCACGACATCCATGATTCTGAAGTCCCAATCGTTACTATAGACAACTACGGAGTAGGGGTTTTAGCTGCAAAAGAACTATTGAAAAAATCTACTAAGAAAATATGTGTCATTTTAGATGAAAATGGATATAAATCTGACGACCTAAAGCTGGAAGGATTTTTAGATGAAATGGACAATCAGGATTCTAGCGGGCGTTGTATTGTTATTAGAAATTCATTTAAAAACAAAGGCTCTACTTATCAAGATGGATATGACTTAGGTAAAGTACTGGATTTGAATAGTTCAGAAATTGATGCAGCTTTTGCTTCTAATGATGAAGTAGCCAGGGGATTTAAGAATGCGTTGATTGAAAAAGGTTACCTAGTACCTGACGACATTACTATCATAGGATTTGGTAATGTTAAACAAAGTCATGAAAAAGGTAATTCTTTTACTACAATTGGCATCGATTCAAATGAACTTGGGAAGGTACTATTCGAGAATTTCAAAGTTATCTTTGAAAAAAATGAATATAATGTACCTTCCAAAGTACTAATTGAACCCAAATTGATAAAAAGAACTTGAGTTAATCAAGTTCTTTCCATCGTACAAAAGCTTCCATAGCTTCATATTCAGCAAGACCAAGTTGGTCGTAAAGCTTTGCTGTTGTTCTTGTTCTGTCATCCGCTCTTTGCCAAAACTCTCTCTTATCTGTTCCGGGAAATAAAGGTCGGTCTTTCTGGGATTGATGTTTGAAAATTCCCTTTCTTTTTCGGTCTGTTTCCTGTGGGCTTAGCGGAACTGCCATTTCGATTTCCTCAATACCCCATTCCTGCCAAGCTCCTCTATAAAGCCATGTCCAGCATTCCTTCATCCATTTTTCGTCTTTAAGTTCCCTTAAAGAATCAAATACAGCATTTAAACAAACTCGATGTGTACCATGAGGATCAGATAAGTCTCCAGCAGCGTAAATTTGATGAGGTTTTATTTTTTGAATCAGATCTTTTGTGATTTTTATGTCTTCAGGTCCAATGGGATTTTTCCGAACCTTCCCAGTTTCATAAAAAGGCAAATCAAGAAAGTGAATATTTTCATCAGGAAGACCAACATAACGGGCGGTAGCTTTTGCTTCACCTCTTCTAATCATGCCTTTAATAGTTTTCACCTGCTCGGAATCAACTTCACCCGGCTTTTTATTATTCAACGAATCTCTTACTTCTTTGTACAGATTTTCTATTTCACTGGATCCTGTGCCAAAAGTATTATGATAATCCATTACAAAATCAGCAAAACGAACTGCTTCATCATCAAAAACGGCAATATTTCCGGAAGTTTGGTATGCTACATGCACTTCATGACCTTGATCGGCCAATCGTATAAAAGTACCGCCCATCGATATAATGTCATCATCCGGATGAGGACTAAAAATTAATACTCTTTTTGGAAATGGGGATTGTCGTTCCGGACGATGTTGATCATCAGCGTCAGGCTTACCTCCCGGCCATCCGGTTATGGTATGTTGAATTTCATTAAATATTCGAATATTTACATTATAAGCAGCTCCTATTGATGTAAGTACATCGTTCATGCCATGCTCACTATAATCTTCATCAGTAAGTTTAAGAATAGGTTTACCCAGAGTAAGACTTAGCCAAACAACAGCTTTTCTAAGTATTTCATTATTCCAATCTATTGGTCCAACCAACCACGGATTCTTGACCTTAGTAAGTTCTGCTGAAGAAGCTTGATCGAGAATTATTTCTACATTCTGATGTTTTTGGAGAAATGTTGCTGGTATATGCGGAGTTATATCTCCTTCAACTGTTTTTCTTATAACTTCTGCTTTGCCTTCTCCCCAAGCCATTAAGAATATTTTATCGGAAGAAAGAATAGTTCCAACGCCCATTGTAATCGCTCTTCTGGGAACGTTTTCTACTCCAAAGAAACTACTTGCAGCGTCCAGCATTGTTAAGCTGTCTAGAGCTATTAACCTGGTGTTTGAATTAATACTTGACCCTGGCTCATTGAAGCCCACATGCCCGGTTCGACCAATACCAAGAATTTGAATATCTAAACCACCTGCATTTTTGATTTTGCTCTCATAATCCTGACAGAATTCATAAACGTCGTCTCTATCAATAGAACCGTTTGGTATGTTGATGTTTTCAGGCTTTATATCAATATGGTTGAACAGGTACTCATTCATAAAATAAACATAACTATGAATCGAGGCAGGATCCATAGGGTAGTATTCATCAAGATTGAAAGTAATTACATTTTTAAAGCTCAGATCTTCTTCTTTATGAAGGCGTACAAGCTCATCATAAATCTGAGTAGGGGTGGAACCTGTTGCTAAACCTAAAACCGCGTTCTCTCCTTTCTTTGCTTTTTCTTTAATTAATGTTGCGATTTCTTGGGCTACGTATAAAGAAGCCGTTTTTGCATTTTCAAAAATATTTGTAGGGATGTTTTCAAACTTCTGAAACTCAGGATCTTGTGTATAGTCAGGCATGTAGATTAGTTTATTATTTAGGCTTTTGGCCAACAAATTAGACGGAGCCTCAAAAATATGATTTCAAACCATTAAAATCACATTGAGACTATTATGCACCTTTAATATGAAGTTTAAAAAATTACTTAACAAAATCAGTGTGCAATTTCTTTGAGATTCTTAAAATCTCCTGAGTTATTAATTCCGGATTTTGCCAGGGAATAAAATGATTCATATCTTTAATTATCATAGTTGGATTCGTATTTATGAGCATTTTTTTACCAAAAAGGGCGTTTTCATAAGGAACCAGATTATCTGTTTTACCCTGTATAATAGATGTTGGTTGGGTGATATCTTTCCAAAATGGTTTCATTTTTATCAATTCTTCTTTCAAAGCAATGATCTCTTCATTAGTAGAATAGAGCATATCAGGAAGTATCCAAGACAAAACTTTGTAGTGAACCGGAATCTGAAACCACTTGGTTTTTTCTAATTCAGGATCTATGGAAGCCGCAACAAAAACTAAACCATCAACTTGTTTTGGATAATCAATCGCAATTCTGGCAATAACCGGTCCTCCCATTGAGTGTCCAACTAAAATAGAATTGGTTGCTTGGTTTTCTTGGTCCAAAACTCCGGCTATCAATTTTGCTTGCTGTTCTAAAGACCTTTCAGGTATTCCATTCCCCGACTTACCGAATCCGGGTCTGTCAACCGAAATTAACCTGAATTGCTCAAGCAACGTAGGGTTTTTCATAAATCCTAAGAAATTATCCCAGGAACCAGGAGATCCATGAACAAAAAGAATTTTAGGTTTAGAAGTATCACCAATTGCAACATAGTGCATACTTCTTCCATCGCTAATAAAGGAATGATCTTCATGTTGATACGGAAGATCCTTAAAGGCATCGGATAAATCCATATCACTCATAGAAAAGTCAATGTTGTGAATATATATGATCGCGACAGTCAGTAGTACACCAAAACTGATAGCAAACCATTTTAAAAATTTCAGAAATATCTTCATCTAATAAATATTTAAGCCAATGTAATCATCAAAGAAAGAAAATGGATGAACATTTTGTAAATAGAAATGAATGATTTTGAATAACGGTCAGTTTTAAAACCATGCTTGATAAGGAAAAGATTTATGATTGGATTACTGATGAAGGAGAAGAAAGAATTTGCAAAGCCATTGATGAAGAGCAGTGCAAGAGTGTTCCGGGAAATTTTCTAAAAAACTCTTTTAGCGGGTTTTGTTCTAAACTAGCAGAGCAGCTTGTCAGTCCGGGCGTTACACTTCCGTGGATTTTGAGCATGTTGGGAGCTTCAACGGCATTTGCAGGTCTGTTGGTGCCGCTCAAAAATGCAGGATCATTACTCCCGCAACTACTTGTGTCAGCAAAATAAGAGGGTTTAAACAAAGAAAGTACTTTTGGGCCTATTCCGCTTTTTTTCAGTCTTTAATGGTTCTGATGATGCTATTGGCTTTTCTCTTTCTTGATGGTAACCCGGCGGGTTATGTAATTGTATTTTCTTTATTTTTATTCAGTGTGGCAAGTGGAGTAGCTTCAGTTAGCTTCAAGGATGTAATGGCAAAAACGATTCCTAAAGGTCGACGAGGGAGACTTTTGGCAACCAGAGCTACCGGTGGAGGAATACTTACATTACTAGCCGGTTTGCTGATGTATTTTTTTCTTCAAAACACATCTGAAAAGCTTCCATTTATAATTTTAATCGCAAGCTCAGCTTTTCTGTGGTTGGGTGCGGCTTTCTTTTTCACGATTATCAAAGAAGAAGATGGAGCTACAGAGGGAGGCAGAACCCCAATTGATGAGGTCAAAAAAGGATGGACCGTATTTACTTCAAACAAAAACCTAAGAAATTTTATTCTCTCACGTGCAATGCTGATGGCAATTCCTCTCGCACAACCTTTCTTTATACTTTATGGAAAAGAAGTAACGGGAGCAAGTTTTAGCGGCTTGGGGTTATTAGTAATAGTGAGTGGAATTGCAGGCTTTATAAGTAGCCCATTTTGGGGAAAATTTGCGGACCGATCAAGCCGTAAAATGATGATAGTTATAGCTTTTTTAGGAGTGTTGAATATTATGTTGGTTATAGGGTATGATTATATGAATCCTGATCTGAAAACGATTTATACGTTTGCTCCACTAATACTTTTGAATATGATAATACATGGAGGAGCTCGTCTTAGTAGAAAAACTTATTTAGCTGATTTCGCTCCTGAAGATGAGCGACCTTTATTCATTTCTTTATCTAATACTTTTATAGGTTTATTTACTATTCTGGCTGCAGGAATTGGTTTTATAGCTGAAATATTTAGTATTCAGGCATTGTTTATATTTTTTATAAGTATGCTGATCGCAAGTATAGGTTTATCTTACTCGCTCAAAGAAGTGTAATTTTATCAGCTTTTAATAACAGTTGCTTTTTCAACTAAAGGGTCCATGATTTTAAACCAAATAGGAGGGAAAAGAGCTATTACAATCATACCAGGATATCCTGTTGGCAACTGAGGACTGTCATCAAAAGTTCTAAGCACCTGATATTTCCTGCTTGCAGTTGCATGATGGTCAGAATGTCTTGACAGCTCAAAAAGTAACATTCTGCTTAAAGAAAAATCACTATTCCAGGAATGATGATGATTTACTTTTTCATATTTTCCGGTCACGCTTAATCTGCGCTCCAATCCGTAATGTTCTAAGTAGTTGACCGCTTCTAAAAGTGAGAATGAAACGACTGCTGTTAATACAAAAATGAGAGCAGTTAAAGGGGAAAATAAAATTCCAAGTAATAGAATTAGCCCAAATTGGATTAAAATAAATTGAAGCATTTCATTCCTGAATGAAAAGAAAGAACGGTTCTTTTTGGACATTCTTTTCTTTTCAATATTCCATGCCGAGACAAATTGTTCAGGAACAGTTCGAATCCAGTACAAATAAAAATTTTCACCTTTATTAGCGGTTGCAGGATCTTCCGGAGTAGCAACGTGTTTATGATGACCGTAGACATGTTCGATTGCAAAGTGCATGTATAAAGTTGTTAGTAATAAAATTCTACCCAGAAACCGTTCAAAATTGTTGCTTCTGTGCACTAATTCGTGAGCTACAGTTATTCCGGTGCCACCATTACTTATTCCAACAGATAAAACAGCTCCTAAGATTTCAATTCCTGCCAAACTCCCAGACCAGAATTCCAAAATCAAATAACCAGTAAGGCAATACTGAATCGGAACGAACGACCATAATAAGATCGAATACATTTTTGAAGCCTTTACTTTTGTTTCTTCTTCCGGACTAAGGTTGTATTTATTCTCTCCAATCAGATATTCAAGAATTGGAACAAATAAAAAAATATAGATGGGTGTAATAAATACCCAAGTCTCACCCAAGAAAATTCCAAGAGCTGCAGACAAAGGAACGCTGTATGAGATAAAATACCTTGATAGTGCCATAATCAATCTTAGTTTTTTTGATAAGACATTGATTACATAAATAAGTAAACAGATATATTAATATCTTTGTGCGCATAAATCCAATCAAGAATTTAAAGTGGGTTATATACAGCGTTGAATAAAGAAGCAAAAGAATCACAACCAGGATTTTGGGATAGAGTCGGAATAGGATTATCCGGTATTTGTGCAATTCACTGCCTTTTGGTACCGGTAATTGTAGCACTTATTCCTTTGTGGCCAGCCTTTGAAGAATTCCATGAATACACGCATTTGATCTTTTTTATTGCGATAGCTCCTGCAGTTTACCTATCTCTGCGAAGAAGACATAGTTCTCCTAGAATAACTATTCTATTGTTATCGGGATTATTTGTAATCTTCCTTGCTTGGTACTTTAATAATATTCTTGGAGAATATGGAGAAGCCGGTATAACTTTGATTGGGAGTATACTTCTGATTGCAGGCCATTGGCTTAATTACAAAGCTAAATTTAGCTCCTGATATTTGCAGCAGATAGTTGTTCACTTACTTCGGGTAGAGAAACTGTGGCATTGTTTATTTTTTTATAAATCATATTCAATATTCTGAATGCACAACCCCAACTTAAAGTTACCCCCGCACCACCATGTCCATAATTATGGATCATCAGCTGATCTGTGTTTTGGTCGTTTTCTAGTCTTAATCCATTAATTTTATTTCTCACATAGCGATAGGAATATAGATATTCTCTTTTATCTAGATCGTTGACATTTATCCCAAAAGTATGTTGGATAATTTCTGTATTTAACTTTTCAATTTGTGCCGGGAAAGTTGTAGAAAGATCATCATTTGAAATCCAATTTCCATCTTTATCTAAAGTTCCAGTAAAGCGACTCCCTCCAAGTATCCAGTCATTTTCCCGGGGGTAGCAATATACATCGAGCGGTGTTTGGTTGGAATCTGAATAATACTTTAAACCCGGAGTAAAATTATATGAAATTGGATTACCACCCGGAGAAGAAAGAGGAGGAGTATCTAGGATTCTAACTAAATGTCCCATAAGTATGAGCGGATCTGAACTTTCATCTTTGAGTTGATGTGCTCCCAAGCCTGAACAATTGATAACAATATCTTCGCTCAGCTTATCAGGTGAATTCAAGTCAATGTTCTGCTCAATTATTGTTCCACCACTGTTTTTAAAACGATCAATTAAAGATGGGAAATATATATTCCAATCAGCAAAAAAACAGCTAAACCGATATCCTGATTGTATTTGAATTTGCGGATGCTTAGGAGTCCAGTCCAAGTCAGATAGTGTATTAAATCCAGTAATTTGTTTTGCATAATCAGGAGTCTTAGCTTCATATCCATAGAGTTCAAAATGATCATGAACGAGTAATCCAGGAAAGCTTGAATAATGTAATCCTGAAAACAGTGTATTACTTTCTTGAAAAATTTGATCCTGTTGAGGATGAAAAACTGAGTGCGGAATAATCGAAGCAGAAGGGAAGAGGCTTCCAAATGTCGGATCTTTATGCTTTGACTCGGGCAATTTTTTTGAATAAATAGATACATCAAATCCAAAAATTTGAAGCATAATAGCTGTTGACATCCCCGAAACACCACTCCCAATAACCGCTACTTTTGTTTTCATAAATTTGAGAAAGACAAGTTAACCATGGCTCAAACATAAGAATCTTTGCTAAGAGTGTTGTAGTAAATATTTGCATTAATTAACTTCAGGCAAGGACATTGATTAGTGATTAAAAAATACCTGGCTTACTTATTTTTTGTATTCTCGACCTTATTTTTGGGGTGTGAATCACTGTCTCCTGAAGAGAAAAGTAAAATATATCCAGTATTAATTGAACGAGTTGATCAAGAGGCTCTTAAAGCTTTAAATGAGCAATATCATAGCGATAATGATGGATTGATTTGCTCGACTTTAAATGAGTATGCTTTAACAGGTTTCAGTAGGATATTGTTTCAGAATGATGAAAACCCTTGCCTCAACAGAGTTGAAATAAAAAAAGAAGTTCAGTTTGAAAGCCGCTTTTTAGAAGTTGCTAAACAATCACTTTTAAAAAACTCAACGTTTACCGGTGTTACTGAAATAGAAAGCTTGACTACGTCAGAAATAATTCCTTTGGAGGGTTGTACAGTTTGTGAAGGACCTGATATCAATAATGTTCCTTTGGAATGGAAGTTTGAGTTTGAATCACAAGAAGTGAATGGTATCAAAGTATTGGATACTAGAATTGTAGTTTATATGGATGCAAACGGTGTAAACAGAATTTGGGGAAACTGGTATGAGGTAACTGATCCTGGCTTTGTAGAGTACGGCTCAAATCATGCAAAAGAGGTTGTGACAGGGCTTAAATTAAGATATGCAAATGAACAGAATCATATTTTTGAACAGGTAGTCACACTACAACACCTTAAAAAAGAACCTGAATTGGTATTTTCACCAATAGAAGTTGAAAAAGGATTAGAGATACACAAAGTATGGGAAGTAGAAATTGTTCAGCAGAACTCTGGTATTGTAACATGGAAAGTTTATATAAGCACTATAAATGGAAAAGTGGTTGGAACAACTCTATTATAATAATGACACAGAAATTTGTACATTTGGATGGTTTCAAAAAAAAGGTTTAATACTCTATCACTTTAGGTCGATAAAAGAGAAAAGTTAGGATTCAAAATGAGCAATGGTAAAAAAGTACTGATTGTCGAAGATGATATGATTATTTCTTTGGTGGTCGAAAATATGGTAAAAGAGCTAGGCCATAGTGTAGTAGGTAAAGCTGTTTCCGGTGAAGAAGCTATACAAATAGCTAAAAAGGAAAAGCCCGATATTTTACTTATGGATATTCGCCTAAAAGGTGATATGGATGGAATTGATACTGTTGCAAAGATCAAAGAAAGCATTGATACGCAAGTAATTTATCTGACAGGTAATTCTGATCGATTAAACTTTGAAAGAGCAAAAGACACAGACTTTACAGATCTGATTGTTAAGCCTTTTACTATTGGTGACCTTGACAAGTCATTAAAACTCGTTGTTTAGTAACTTATTTCGCATCTTTTTTTAAGAATATGCGTACCCGTTTCAGAACAAAATAAGGGCAAATATGAGTACAAAGTTCAGAAATCTAAAAAATGATTTAAAAGATCTTGAAGACGATACAGTATCACAGCTTAACCAAAGTTCTTTAGACAAAAGCTCCAATTCAGGAAGACTTTCAAATTACATTCTTCTTTTTGCATTTATAGCAACGTTAACTTTTTACGTAGGTTCCAGATTCGATTTTTCTGAGATAAACCCAATAGATAGAATAGAGCAAGCTATAAATGAACCGAATGAAGAATTATTGGCAGGCATGGGAACCTGGATGACAGATATGGGATACGGAGAACTTAGCCGGGAAGAATTATTGAATCTTAGAAGCGAGGGAGTGACGGCAACATATACAAGCTCTATCCGCGATTTAGGATATACTGATATAACTTTAGATCAACTCGTTGAACTTAAAAGAGCCGATGTAAGCGCTACTTATGCCCGAATGATGAAAGAATTAGGTTATTTACTTTCAGTTGATGAACTTGCTGAAACCAGAAATGCCGGTGTTACTGCAAATTTTACCAGTAGGATGATGGATCTCGGTTACACAAAAGAAGAACTTACTAAAGAAAACCTCATGAGAATGAGAGGTGTAGAAGTGACCGAAAGAACTGCTTCAAGGCTAATTGAAGAAAGAGGGGAAAGACCAACTATTGACGAATTGATTCGATATAAAATCAGTAATCAATAAATCTAAGTGAGTATTAGTATTATTTAATGGAACTTACTTATGTTAATATCCATTAAAGTATTATCTAACAACAACTAATACTGATTATGAAATTATTTATATCTACGCTAACACTTGCCTTATTGTTAACTTTTACAACACAAACTAAAGCTCAAACGGCACCTACGAAAGATAAATCCGGTATAGGTCCGAAAATTGGTTATTATAAAGCTCCTGATGCTGAAGATGGAACTATGTTTATTGGTGTTCAGACAAGATCAAGAGGAGAGGTCTTTGGTTTTGAATTTGCAGCAGAATATAGAGGAGAGCAAAGTTATTCAACTACAAATGGTGATTTAACCATTAAGCAGATTCCGGTTACTGCTACTTTACTAATGCACGTTCCTTTGGCATCTAACTTTCAGCCATATGGTTTAGCAGGACTCGGTGCATATTATACTTTTTATGACTATGACGGTGGTTTTGTATCTCCTGGAGATGATGCAGAATTTAATATCGGTTACCACTTAGGATTCGGGCTTGATCTACCATTAAATGAAAGTGCGGGTTTAAATGTTGATTACAGATATTTATTCTTGGATGATAAAGGAGATGATCTTGGAGATACTGAATTTAGCGGAAATGTGATTTCTGCCGGATTAACGTTTTATTTCTAAAGTAGAAAAACCGTACTTTACAAATCCAACATTCGAAAGGATGTTGGATTTTTTTATGCATAAAATTCAGAATAAGGATGTCAGAAATAATACTACCCGAAGTTGAGCTAAACATATATTCACCTAAAGAACCTACTGAAGCTACTATAGTTGAGAACTATATTTGTACTGCTGAAAATAGCCCAAACATAGTTCGCCATATTACTTTCGATATATCAGGTACAGATTTGGTAGACAGAATTAGAGTGGGACAATCAGTAGGAGTGTTGCCTCCAGGAGAAAATGAAAAAGGTCGACCTCATAAACTTCGTTTGTATTCTGTATCCTCTCCTACAAAAGGCGAAGGTGGTAAATCTCATTTAGTTTCTACAACGGTAAAGCGAACTGTGGATGAAATTGACGGAAAACTTTATTTGGGCGTAGCATCAAACTATTTGTCAGATTTGAAACCCGGAGATAAAGTTCAGCTCACAGGCCCAAGTGGAAAAAGATATTTACTACCTGAAAACGCACAAGATTTTAACTATGTTTTTTTTGCAACAGGAACAGGAATCGCACCTTTCAGAGGTATGATTATGGAATTGTTTGAATCCGGTTATAAAGGAGATGTAGCACTGGTTTTTGGATGTGCATACAGAACTGATATACTTTATCCTGACTTCATAAAAGAGATGACCGAAAAACATTCAAATTTTCATTATTTGAGCTGTGTTTCCAGAGAAGATAGAAGGGAAGACGGAAGCAAATATTATGTACAAAGTGTAATCAATGATCATTCTGAGACATTGAATCCAATCTTGGAAAAGGAAAATACACTCATTTACATTTGTGGAATGAAAGGAATGGAAACCGGTATTTACCAAAATCTTGCGCTTCAGGGACATACTGAATATCTACAAGTAAGAGGCGACCTAGCTGAAATTGATCCTAAGGACTGGAGTTGGGAAGACCTTAAAAAGAATATCAAGCCATCAGCCAGAACTTTTGAAGAGGTTTACTAAACTCTGATTCATTCACCATCGTTACTTCGGACTAAAGTCCTTTACTTATGAACTGGATTAATATTTTAATCATTTAAGTAAAGTAGTCAAGGAATTTATTCCATAGAAAAAAAAGCCAGGAATCTCCCACAAATTCAGGCGTTTCTTCACACAACAGAATTGTGCTAATGAACTTGGAACAGTTTGATCTTTTCATATAAATAAGACAAGGACTTCAGTCCGCAGGCGACCAGAGAAAGAGAGTTACTCAACCGTATTAAGGTTAGACACACCACCTGAAACTACAAATTTCATAAATGTAGCAGGATCCTTTTTGATGGGCTTGACATGTATTTTATCCACAATATATAAGTTTCCTGAAAAATTATAGGAATGGGGGCAATAGACCGCAACTTCATCTTCAAGACCGAGATCTAAAAGAGATTCTTGAGTTATAAAACCTAAACGCTTAACTCCAGGTACTCCAAAATCGACTACAACCGGAGCTGTAAATTTCTTTTTATCACCAACGAAAGCTTCAGTAAGATCTCTTAAAGAACTATAAATAATACTCACCAAAGGGGTTTTAGTAAGCAGTTTTTCAAACAGGTGAACAATAGGCTTTGTAAATGCCCTTGAAAAGACAAACCCAAGAAAAGTGATAGTAACAAAACCGGTAATAATCCCTAAGCCGGGAATATTAAAATCGAACCAGCTGTAAAAGAGATAATTGAGAGACTCATTTGCCCATCCGATAGCTATGGAC
Organism: Balneola sp.; assembly: GCA_965216175.1. Classification (GTDB taxonomy): domain Bacteria; phylum Bacteroidota; class Rhodothermia; order Balneolales; family Balneolaceae; genus Balneola. The sequence goes on along the minus strand of OZ244140.1, from coordinate 1,854,465 downwards.
ACTAAATAAATGGTGGCCCCGACTGGAAACACAATTAACATGCCACGTAAAAAGAAATTCAGTATAGTTTTCATAGCTATTTTATAAAATTAAAATCTTAATAAATGTCGACACTTAATGACAAAGCACAAAATATATATCTTAATTTTTTGAGGTTTTTAAGAATTTGATTATTTCGGCAAGCCAAAATCAAACATCGAGTGTGAGGTAGATTTTTTTTATCTTCACAATCTTAATTTTCAAACATTTTAATTCAGCTTGATGTCCACTAAGACTTCATCACAGATTAGGCAGGAATTCCTCGATTTTTTTAAAGATAAGAATCATGCTATTGTTGATAGCGCACCGGTTGCGCCTAAAAACGATCCAACTCTTCTATTTACGAATGCAGGGATGAATCAGTTCAAACCTATTTTTTTGGGAGAAGAAAAAACCCTTTCTCATGAAGGTAAGGAATGGAACAGAGCCGCGGATACTCAGAAATGTATTAGGGTAAGCGGTAAACACAATGATTTGGAAGAAGTTGGATACGACACCTACCACCATACCTTATTCGAGATGTTGGGAAATTGGTCTTTCGGAGATTATTTCAAAAAAGAAGCAATTGCATGGGCTTGGGAGTTGTTGGTTGATAAATGGGGATTAAATCCTGATCAATTATATGCGACTGTTTTCGGTGGTGATGATGAAGACGGATTACCTACAGATGATGAAGCCATTGAGTTATGGAAAAGTGAAACATCCATAGATCCACAACACATTTTAAAGTGCGGAAAGAAAGATAATTTCTGGGAAATGGGAGAAACAGGTCCATGCGGACCTTGTTCTGAAATTCATATTGATTTGCGCTCCAAAGAAGAACGGGAAAAAGTAGATGGAGCAACTTTAGTAAATGCAGATGATCCAAGAGTAATGGAAATCTGGAATCTGGTATTTATTCAATTCAATCGTCAAGTGGATGGTTCTCTCAAAACACTACCCGCTCAGCATGTTGATACCGGTATGGGATTTGAGCGAGTTTGCGCTGTTCTTCAAGGGAAGACTTCTAATTATGATTCAGATATTTTTACTCCATTATTGGATAAAATTTCAGAACTAGCCGGAACAAAATATTCAAGCTCCGACAGTGAGAATGATATTGCAATGAGAGTAATTGCCGACCACATACGTGCTGTTGCTTTTTCTATTGCTGATGGTGCTTCTCCGGGAAATGATGGTAGAGGATATGTAATTCGTAGAATTCTGAGACGTGCGATCAGATACGGTTGGGATAAACTAGGCTTCAAAGAGCCATTTTTCTATAAGCTTGTTGATGTTCTTGCTGATCAGTTCAAGAATGTATTCCCGGAAATGGAAGCTCAGAAAGAGTATGTGATCAATGTGATCAAATCAGAAGAAAAGAGCTTTTTGAAGACTCTTGGACAGGGAATCGAACTATTTAAAGAAGTATCAAAAGGAAAGAAAGTAATTTCAGGAGATGATGCCTTTAAATTACATGATACTTATGGATTTCCGATCGACCTAACTCAATTAATGGCTCGAGAACAAGGAATTGATGTGGATGAGGCCCGCTTTACTGAACTTATGAAAGAACAGAAAGACCGAGCGCGTGCTGCAGGTAAGTTTTCAATGGATTATACAAGAGAAATTGAAAAGCAAGAATATGGTGATCTAGGCAAATTTGAATTTGTTGGGTATGAGAAATTGCAATGTAAAACCAGAATGGTTGCTCACTGGGAAGCCGGAGAAGATCTTTATGCAATTTTATTAACAAGAAGTCCTTTTTATGCTGAAAGCGGAGGTCAAATTGGAGATACAGGAGTTCTGATTGACAATGGGAAAAAGATTAAAGTCTTGGATGTTAAAAAAGAGAATGATGATTTCGTACATTATACCAAAGAGCTCCCAGACCCCAGGAGAAATGAGTTATTTGCTAAGGTTGACGTTCAACGAAGGAAAGAAATTCAAAAGCACCACACAGCTACTCATTTGCTCCATGCTGCGCTAAGAGAGGTGTTAGGAGATCATGTTCAACAAAAAGGTTCTTTAGTGACAAGTGAAAAATTGAGATTTGATTTCGCTCATTTTGAACCATTGAATAGATCTGAGATTATTAAGGTTCAGAAAATTGTCAATAAGAAAATTAGTGAGAATAGAAAAAAAATCGTTAAAAAAATATCACTTGAAAAGGCAAAGGAAATAGGTGCAATGATGCTTTTTACTGAAAAGTATGACGATGAAGTTAGAGTTGTAACTTTTGATAAGAACTTTTCAATGGAGCTATGCGGTGGAACACATGCTAATTATACAGGTGATCTTTATGCATTTAAAGTGCTTTCAGAATCTTCTTCTGCATCTGGGATTAGAAGAATTGAAGCTATTACAGGAAATTCATTATTAGAGTATTTTTGGGAGAGGGATTTTGTATTAGAAGAAACAGAAAAAGTTTTCAATGAACCATATAGAAATCTTCCTAAAAAAACTGAAGAACTTATAAATGAGAATAAGGCGCTCGAAAAAGAACTTTCTGCTCAGAATCTTCAGAACACAGGAGCTAAACTAACCGAGTTATTTTCAAATCCCGAATTGTTAAACGGAAATGTCACTCTCGTAAAAGGAGAAATTCCGGGCGCTGATATGGATATGTTAAAGCAACTTGGCTACGACTCTTTAGAAAAATCTTCTTCAAATACAGTAACTGTTTTGGGATCAAAAGATGAGGAAGAAGGAAAAGTTTATTTAATGGTTGCCGTTACAGATGATCTGATTAAAGAAAAAGGATTGAAAGCCGGTGCTTTGGTCGGACAACTTGGTCGTTTAGTTGGCGGAGGCGGAGGCGGACAACCAAATCTGGCGACAGCCGGCGGTAGGCAACCCGAAAAACTGGAAGAAGCACTATTGAAAGTGAATGAAATCATTTCAAATTCCATTTAATAGCTGAACTATATAGAATTACGAAATCTTCCTAAAAATTGAATATATTCAAGCCCCTTTTTACTGGGATAAGATTATAAAAAACGAACTATGGCAAAAAAGAAAAGCGGTAATGTTGAATTTGCTCCAAGAGGTATTGGAGATGAAAAATCAGGAGCGGTACAGAAAGGGGTTGATCTTCCGGCTGCTACAAAATCGAAACATAAGGATCTGGGTCTTTCAGCAGCAAAGCTAAAAGCGATGTACGAACAAATGTATTTGCAACGTCGTTTTGAAGAGCGTGCTATGCAGCAATATCAAAAAGGAAAATTTGGAGGATTTCTTCACCTGTACATTGGTCAGGAAGCAATTTCCACCGGAACAACTTTTGCATTGAACGATGATGACGATATTATAACAGCCTACAGAGATCATGGCTGGGGATTATGTCGCGGAATTACTCCAAACGAAGGAATGGCTGAGCTCTTTGGAAAAGCTACAGGATGTTCAAGAGGTAAAGGTGGTTCTATGCACTTTGCAAAAGCTGAAAATCATTTTTGGGGTGGTTATGGAATCGTTGGCGGTCACATACCAATTGGTGGAGGACTCGCATTTGCTAACAAATATGAGCAGAATGGTCGAATTTCTACCTGTTTCTTTGGGGACGGTGCTGTTGATCAAGGAGCACTTCATGAGACATTTAATATTGCCCAGCTTTGGGGACTTCCTGCGATATTCGTAGTAGAAAACAACGGTTATTCAATGGGTACTGCAGCAAAACGACATACTGTAGCAGAGATCGTTGATCGGGCTGATGGTTATGGAATGAAAAGTGCAGTGATCAACGGAATGGATGTTTTCTCTGTATATGAGAAAATGAAAGAGATTGCGGATGATGTTCGAAAAAACTCTGAGCCTTGGTTTGTTGAGATCAGAACGTATAGGTACAGAGGACATTCAATGTCAGATCCTCAAAAGTATAGAACCAAAGAGGAATTGGAAGAATATCAGAATATTGATCCGATAGAACGATTGAAGAGTTACATTCTAGATAATGATATTGCAACGGAAGCTGCTCTTAAAAAGATCGATGACAAAGTAGAGCAAGAAGTTCTGGATGCTGTTGAATTTGCAGACAATTCTGACTTCCCGAAAGAAGAAGAACTCTACGAAGACATGTTTGTTGAAGACGATCCATATTTCCACACCTAAAAAGAATTTCAAAGAATAGAATAATGGCTGAATTACAATTTAGAGAAGCAATTAAAGCTGCCATCGATGAAGAAATGGCAAAAGACGAGAAAGTACTTGTTATGGGTGAGGAAGTAGCTGAATACAACGGCGCTTACAAAACTACGGAAGGACTTCTCGATAAATACGGATATAAAAGAGTGATTGACACTCCAATTTCGGAACTGGGTTTTGCCGGTATTGGTGTGGGAGCTGCAATGAATGGTTTACGACCTATTGTAGAATTTATGACTTTCAATTTTGCGGTATTGGCTGCAGATCAGATCATCAATCATGCTTCCAAAGTTAAATATATGACCGGTGGTCAAATTAATTGCCCAATCGTGTTTAGAGGTCCAAATGCTTCGGCTGGACAGTTGGGTGCAACTCACTCTGTGGCGTATGATTCAATGTACGCTCATTTCCCAGGATTGAAAGTGATCTATACTTCTGAGCCGGATGATGCCAAAGGTTTACTCAAATCTGCAATTCGAGATGATAATCCTGTACTTTTTATGGAATCAGAGCAGATGTATGGCTTGAAAGGGGAAGTGTCTGATGAGGAAGATTACATTATCCCGATTGGAAAAGGAAAAATAAAGCGTGAAGGAAGCGATGTTACTTTAGTTGCTCATGGTAAAATGTACCATCTTGCAGTGAAAGCAGCTGAACAACTTGCAAAAGATGGAGTTGAATGTGAGATCATTGACCCCAGAACAGTAAAGCCATTGGATCTTCCAATGATTATTGAATCAATTAAGAAAACCAATCGATGTGTTTTACTTGATGAAGCTCATCCATTTGGTGGTTTAGCTGCGGAAGTTGGATTCCTGATTCAGCGCGAAGCGTTCGATTATTTAGACGCTCCGGTTCAGCGTGTTACACTTCCTGATGTTTGTGCACCATTTGCCAAAAACCTATTCGATTTATGGTATCCTTCTGTTAAGCAGGTTGTGGATGCAGTAAATCAAGTTACTTACAGAAATTAATAAACTCTCTAATAAGACGAAATTATGGCTATTAAGATAGAAATGCCGAAGTTGAGCGATACAATGGAAGAAGGTGTGATCGCAAAGTGGAATGTTAAAGAAGGCGATAAAATTTCTGCAGGTGATATCATCGCCGAAGTGGAAACAGATAAAGCAACGATGGATGTTGAGGCTTTTGATGATGGAACTTTACTAAAAATAATCCCACAAGAAGGGGATGCAGTTCCTTTAGGTGGTTTAATCGCTGTTATTGGAGAAGAAGGAGAAGATATTTCTGATATTCTTGATGGTGAAGGTGGCAGTTCTGAAAGTTCTTCTTCTGATGATTCGGAAAAGGAAAATTCTGATAAGAAAGAAGCCAAGTCTGAGGATAAAGAAGAGAAGAGCGAGGAAAGTAAATCTGAAGCTAAGTCTGAAAAAAATACGGAATCTTCATCAGATGATGGTAGGGTAAAAGCTTCGCCATTAGCAAAGAAAATGGCTGAAGATAAAGGAATTGATATTTCTTCTGTTAAAGGCTCTGGTCCTGAAGGGCGAATAGTGAAGAAAGATATTGAAGATTTTAAAGAAGGAAGCAGTTCAGGAAGCGGCCTATCGAAGCCGTCTAGTTCTACTGCTGCATCTAAATCTTTTGAAAGCTTGGAAAGTAAAGAAGTGAAAGTTTCTCAGATGAGAAAAGTTATAGCTCGTCGTCTTTCGGAAAGTAAATTTACCAACCCGCATTTCTATGAAACTATAGATATCGATATGAAAGCGGCAATGGCAGCTCGATCTTCCATGAATGAAGCTAATGATGTAAAGATCAGCTTTAACGATATTGTTGTGAAAGCTTGTGCGATCGCTCTAACGCGACATCAGGCTGTAAATAGCTCTTGGCATGATGATGTTATCAAAGAGCATGGAGATGTACATGTTGCCGTAGCTGTGGCAATTGATGAAGGATTAATGACTCCGGTTATCACCCATGCGGATAAGAAGGGTTTATCAGAAATTTCTTCTGAAACGCGAGAATTGGCTGGATTGGCAAGAGACAGAAAACTTCAGCCTGAACAAATGGAAGGAAGTACGTTCACTATCTCAAACCTCGGAATGTTCGGTATTGAAGAATTTACGGCGATTATCAATCCTCCCAATGCTTGTATTTTAGCTGTAGGTGCAATTCGGGATGTACCGGTTGTCGAAGATGGAGCAATTGTTCCCGGTAAAAGAATGAAAGTGACACTATCAAGTGATCATAGAATTGTTGATGGAGCAAAAGCAGCACAGTTTTTAAATACAGTTAAGAACCTGCTTGAAAATCCGTTATCAATGTTGCTCTGAAAATTTCCGAGTAAATTTAGTTAAAGCCTTGGTCGATAGATTAAGGCTTTTTTTATATCAAAAAATTAAACCCGTTCTACCAAAAATATAACAGGAGAGAGTTGAGATGCATCTCTTTTAAAAGTAGCGTATAAATTCGATATCTCGTCCCAATCAAAGTAAGGACGTGTAACTAAATAATATCTGCCTGAACTCAGAGTTTTTATGCTACTTTGGATATTCATTTCTTCTCTCAGTCTTTCAGCTAATACATCGGCTTCATCTTTTGTGGCAAATGAGCCTAACTGAATTTGATAAATAAAACTATAATCATAAACAGTATTTGGGTCATACTTAATAAAGGCACCACTTAGTACTTCAATACTTTGAATAGTTTCCAGTCTTTGTTTTGCTACAACAACATCATCCAACGGTTGAGTGAGTACAGAATAAGCTTGAGGGGAAATCCGGTCAATAACAGCATCAATGCCATATTCTTCCGAAAGCATTTCCCTGAAGGAAAGAGCGTTTTGTTCGCTTTGAAAGAACGCAAGTTGAATTTGATATTTTAGTGGTTGAGGACGATTCTTTCCATCATCATAACATTGTTGTACAAATCCTGTAACTTGATTTTCATCAAGTTCTTGTTCTAATCTGCTTTGCAACGAAATAATCTCTGATAAAGACCTTTTGCTTACCGTTCTGCTTGAAAACAAAGAGTTATTATACATTATTTCGAATTCAACACCGGTTTTGGCCTGAGCCTCCTGTGAAAAATTTAAGCTGGTTGTGAACGATTCAAATCCTCCTACTTGAACTGAATACCGGCACCCGTTTTCAAAATTTCCTTTAGAACGGGAAGTGTTTACCGGTGGTATTTTTCTAGATGGAGGATTATTTGGAACCGTATTATTATTTGAAGGAGGAGTGTTGTTTTCAGGTATATCAGATTCCGAACTTGTTGGGGTTAAGTTGTTAACCGGATCGTTTGTAACTGATGGTTCATTGACATCTTTTGGAACATCTTCATTTATTGAATTGTCAACTAAAACAAGGGCATTGTTTTCCTGTTCTAGAGCAGAAGGGTTTTCTTCTGTTGATTCGTCCAAATTTTCACTTTCTGTAGAAATTGAATCTGCCCTGGCGATTCGTTCCGGGCTGGAATAATAAAGCCTGAGAACAACACGTCGATTTTTATCTTTACTGGCAGGGTAGGGGTTTCCTTGTTCATCAAATTCTACAAGTGGACGGGAATCTGCATATCCGGAAGCTTTTAATCGATCTTGAGGAATTCCTTTTTCACTAAAGTACTTAACGATATTTGAGGCTCTTGAAGTAGAAAGCTCCCAATTGGAGTCAAAATTAGCGGAAGAGATAGGAACATTATCAGTATGTCCTTCTACATCAATTTCAAAATCGTCGTACTTAACAAGCTTAAAAGCAGCTAAAACCCGGTTTAAAATTTGGGAAGCTTCACTTTCTAGTTGTGCACTTCCGGAACTATACAGGTCGTCGCTTTTAAATCTTATCCGAACATCATTCAGGTCTCTGAAGATTTCCAGTTTGCCTTGCGCGATCTCAGGCCTTAGAAGATTTTCAAGTTCTTCTTTAATGTCCTCTATTGGAGTAGTAATAAACTCGGTTTCATTTAGAGAAGATTTGAATAATTCCGAAACGGAAAAAGATTCCCCGTTATTTAATTCAGAAAAGGAGAGTAATATGACAAGAAATCCTAATAATATCGTAATGATGTCCAGATAACTAACTTGCCAGCTATCGTCATCTTCCGATTCTGCCTCCTGGTCAGGAAACAGAGACTTATCTTTTCTATGTGGTGTGTCTTTGTTCAAACCGGACTATTTCTTAGCACCTAAAATTGCTGACTGGTTCTATGCATATGCGCTTTCAGCTTATCATAAATTTGTAGCGAGGATTTTTGCTCTTGAATTAAAATAATACCTTCTAAGATCAGTTTTTCTCTAAAATATTGAAGGGAGGCAATATTATTCAACTTCTTTGCCATAGGTACAAAAATAAAATTCCCGATAAGGATTCCGTAAAGCGTTGTCATCAATGCAGCGGCTAATCCTGTTAATAATGAATCCATTTCATTAAACCCCGAAAGCAGAACGATAAGCCCAAAAAGAGTCCCAAGCATTCCAAAAACCGGAGCGGTTTTACCCATACTTCCAATAATTTGATTAATCTGCTGTTGACGAGTAAAAGTTTCCTGAATATTTATCTCCCCAAGTTCTCTGAGTTCTTCTTTAGAATAATTAGTATCTAAAATGGAGAAGAGATATCCTTCAAAACGATTACTGAATTCTTCACTCAGCTCAGATACAGCTTTGATCTTATCAACTCTGATACGTTTCTGCCATTCTAAAACCTGGTCAATGTCTTGTTCAAGTAGTTTGTCATCGATATTACTATGGGAAAACAGTCTGGTACTCTCCCCGAGTGCTTTAATTACTTTCTTGAACGGATAGCTTATAAATACACTTGCTGAAATTCCCCCAAAAACAATAGCCAGACTTGGTAAATTTAAAAATTGATAGTTTGAGGGTACAATATTGTACTGAGCAAATCCTGTAACTAATAAAGCACCCCAAATCAGAATCAACAATGAAACCAAAAAACTAAGTATATTTAAAAATGATGTCCTCATATGTGAGTTCTATTTAAAATTTCTATCTGGAATTTCATTTATTAATCCGTGCTTTTTTAATTCTTCTACAATTATCGGAGAAGGGGGAATAGGTAAATTCTTGTCCATGTCTAGGGCTCTTTTCCAAAAAGTTATAAAATTCTCAGTAGACCCCAGTCCAAAATAAATACTGCCCTTTAACGCAAGCACATCAGGTGTCTCTTTAATATTAGACGCTTGGTTAATTAAGAATAAAGCTTCTTCGTATTCTGCACCATAAAACTTTTGTTGAGCCAGTATATAAAACGTTGTGATCCTATTGGCCTTATTTTGGTTGTTATTATATATCTGATCTTTATAAACCTGAATTAATGAATCTCTACGAGCATTTTCGGATTCAGCAATCTTAGAATTTATTGCTTCAATAGTATCAGAATTAGTTTGAGAGTTGTCTTGAGTATTCTGAACGGCATCAGTTGATTCTTCAGAAAGAGTCTTTTCCGAACTTCTGCAAGATGCTATACTCAAAACCAATATCAAAGACATTAACACTGGTTTTATTTTCGATATGTGAAATTTAGTCCTGATCTTCTTTACTTAATTTTATGGATTCTCTTAAAGAACTAACCAAAGCCATTTTAGCTTCAGCGTTATATTTTTGATCACCATTCAGATTCTCCAGCTCAAGTCGAATGAGTTGTTGTTCTCTTTTAGGCCTGCTTATCAATAACTTCTCAATAGATTCTTCATTAAGGCCTGATAGCGCATCTAATAAAGTAGATGTGTCAATAGATTCAATTCCATTTTTAACTATTTCATCATCTAATTCAGGGATCTGATCAATAGTAAAGAATTCTTTCTCCAGAATATCCCCAACAGGAGAGCCTGTTGATTTAAGTTGTTCGATATATTTCTTTTGTTCATCAACCGGCAGGCTTTCAAGTATTGGTATAATGTTTTCAATTCCATAATCCTCATGATGTTCTTTATCTCTTACAACAATAGCTTTTTCAAATAGTCCGTTAGAAATTTTGCTTTGTTCTTTATAAGAAAGAGTATGTAAAGTGGACATATTAAGCATTATCTGAGCTGCTCGTGATCTTTCAAAAGAATTTAAAATCGCCGCGGCTTTATCTTGATGAAGATAATCGATTATAAGTGCTGCACTAACATTATTTTCGGTTTTAATAAGCTCAACAATGGTTTCGTCAGGCAGGTGAGTCAGGAATTTAAATAACCCAAGTTTCGCATGCTTCTTAGAAGATTTGTCGTTTTTGTCTTCACTTTCAATTACGGAATTGAAATATTTAGCAGCTCTATACTTTTCATCAATTGACATTGGTTTTAATTCTACCAATGATTTCTTGATTATATCTAATTTTTCTTCATCTATATGATTATGTATAAGCTTTAGCGAGCTCTGATCTATAGCTGAAATAACTTCCGCAACATTGGATGGTCCATTTTTCTCATCACTATCAATCCAAAACTCAAATACCAAAGCTACTTCCTGTGGATATTTGAAAAAATTCTCAGAGACCAACTCAAACTCAGAAACTATATCTTGAGATTTTTCTTTAGAACTACCGTGAAAGGAAAGATTACTATCTTGGTTTAGGGTACCATCTAATGTGATTTCACTTTTGATATTCTCTCTTACGGATTGGAGGTTTGGTTGATTCTTCGATTTCCTGATAAACCCATAGCCAAATAAACCAAGTAAGAAAACTCCAAGAAGAATGATTTCAACAATATAATCTTTGAATGAAGATAGTAGAGTTTTTGGTTCAGGCGTTGGATCCTGAATGGTAATAACCGATGCAGGTTTAAAACTTGGATCAGGTATTGCAAGCTGTGTTATATTAATTAAATCACCTCTGCTCGCATCAATTTTAGCGGCAAATCCTGCAACTCGATTCATAAATTGAATATCTGTTACTGTAAGTGAAGTGTCGGCATATATATTAACAGCTATGCTATTCAGTTGTAAACTTTTAAAGGTATTCTGATTAACTACAGTTTCAGGAGTTTGGTTAGTAGTTGAATTTTGAAGGTTTTCGTCGGGTAAAAAGGGGAGACCCGGCAGAAAAGTTTGAGGTCTTCTGGATACAATCTGATTGTCGGTTGTTTGAACTGTTTCAGTTATAAACTCAGCATCAATATTAACATCTACAAAAAATTTCTTTCTATCAAAATGATTTGAAAGTATTTGTATGATCTGGGAATCATATGCTTGTTCAAGAGAGGCGATCTGAAGAGCAGCAGACTGGGTTGCAGTTTGGTTGTTACTTGATTGAGCACTAGCGATCGGGCTTAATAACAAAAGTAATAAAAACAGAGAAATTGCATTCCTCATGTTTGTGTATAAACTCAAATTAGTTTTAATCAACGTATTTATATTGTTCAATCCTGTAACCATTGAAGCTCTTAATCACCGAGTTGTGTTCTAATTATTTGGTCAAGCACTTCTATATCAGGAATAATAATATCCGGATTAAACTGAGTAGCCGATTCCCAGTTCTTTTGTGCTTCTATTCTATTCCCTTTCAAATAGTTTAAACTTCCTTTTAGAGCATAGCCTTGTGCAGTCTCAAAGAGATCCAGCGATTGGTTTACCAATGATAAAGCTTTCTCAATATCTCTGTTGTAAAAAGCAGTCTGAGCCAAAATAATAAAACGTAAAGCCCCGGTAACGTTTTTATCAAGTTCAGCCTCAAATTCAAGTATTTCAGTACTATTGCTTATCTCAGCTATAATTGTCTCTGTTGGAACAGCTTCAACTTTATCAGGATCGAAATTTTCCGGAGCGATCAAAAAACTTAATCCTTCAACAAAATCACCATCAGCAAGAGCTTCAATTTCAATGTCTATTTTACTAGGAAATGATTTCGATTCCAGAATTTCAAGCTGAGATGGATCAATAGAAAGTTCATAATTCCCAGGTGGGATCTCATAGGAATAAAAACTACCGTCAGAAAAAGTACGCAACTCCTGAGAAGTATTTTTTTCAATATCCTTAAGATACAATCGGATTCCACCGATTCCTTCTTGAGTTTCACTATCATATCTACGATCTACAACACCTTCAATTATTCCGGAAGAGTAAAAAGGAATATCAATTGGTTTGAAAAAATTTGGATCAGAAATAACGCCGAATTTTTCCTGCCGAGGAACCAGAAGAGGGTTTTTTATGGCACCTTTATTTATTTCCATGTTGTACTTAAAGTAAGGCTGCATTTGAGTGATGTACGTAATACCATCCTTATATAGGGTAGTTCCTGTTCTGTCTAAACGAATAGCATTATCTTTAATGATCTCGTCGCCTTCTGAGAATTTTTCGTCTCCATCATAATCTACAAAAAGACGAACGGCAGAGGCTGAACGTCCTACCTGGTTTCTGCTGGTCAATAATATGTTATTGTTGTTGGAATCGTAGCCAATAGAACCGCGAATAGTACTTGTAAGAGTGTTCGAGCCTCTAATATTTCTGAATCTTGAATTCACTCTCGCTTTGTTGAAATCAACAACAATGCTGGCAGAAATCGAGTTAAATCCGAAACGAAAATTTCGTGTAAAACTAAGTTGAACACTTCCTTTAGTAAATACATTTCTGGAAACAAAAACTTGAGCATCTTCTAATTCTTTAGATGTGGGTAAAAAAGAAATTTCTCCTCGCGCAAACATTCCATGAAAAATGGTGGGTGTTCCAGGTAAACGTGGGAAATTATAAGTAGCAGAGAAACTTAAGGATGCATTGTCTGTAAGTTTCAAAAAATCTGTTTCGGTATTAGAATTACTAAATCCGGCTCTTAGGTTGAATCTTTGAATTCTGGAACTTAAATCAATTCTATATCGGGAAAGAGGTCTGGGGGAACGTTCAATACGTGAGCCGAAAAGTCGAATGTTTAAAGGAACTGCCCCAATCAAGAAGGGGTAAAACAAACTAGCTTGTAACTCTTTATTGAAGTTCCCGGAATTGTAAATTCTATTCTGTTGAAAGTAATCGGTATAAGACAAACTTAAGCTCGAAGCATTTCCAAATATTACACTACCCCGGGTACGGACAAAGGCATCGTTGGCTAGTTCTGTTGTGATCAAATACTTGTTAAGTATGCGAGCTGAAAACCCACCGGTGAATGTTGGTTTATTTGATTGAAGAGATTCAAAGTATTCGACTCCGGCCCTTGCTGTTAGCCAGTTAGAAATTCCTATCATAGCATTACTTTGAGCCATTAAGCCTCGATCCTGTGTTCCAACCAGAGGATTCTCAAGTTCGCCAAAGTCGATGTTATAGTTAACTTCACCCGGAGGTAGGAAAGAAAAAGGAACCTGTATCCTTTTAGAACGTTCTATAACCTGCCCTGTAGGTCCAAATATCTTTAAATCATAAGATGAGGTTCCATAGGTAAGTGGGGTTAGGAAGCGATAATTACCTGTAGCATCTGTTTCCTGAAAATCTGCCAGTACATTATTGATATAAAGTTCTACTTCGGAGCGTGGTAATGTATTACCTTGCACCACAAATTCGTCATATAATCTTCTGGGCTCAATGGGTTGATTGGTGATTTTTACCCCTGTGTATGGATTTCCTAATATACCGGATGAGCTTGTTTGACCTGCAGTAACACTTGAAATAATAGGATTATCTGTAACTGCGTATCTCCAACGTAATTTATTAGTAGTTACATTGGAATTTTCGGTTGAGTATACACCATTAATTGTTCCTTGAACATCTCCACCAAGAGCTTCAATGCCAATTGAGGAATTAAATAGTAGCAGATTAGAACCGTCATTATTAATAGCAGATAAGTTATAGTCTAAAAATCCCGCTCCTAAAATTTTTCTGTCTCTTCCATATTCGAGAGGATAGTTAAGGTTTGATATTCTCTCATTTCTGCTTATTTGCTGTCTTTTATACTCTCGAAGCAGTTTTTGGACAATGGGAATTTCTCTCTCTGTTTCAAGAACAAGTGCTAGATTATTGAAATCAACTTCAAAATTAAGCCCAAATAGCTCTTGGAAAATTGATATTTCCAAATAATAATCCAGTTCTTTAATTAGAAAATCATTGCTGGTGAAAGTACTTTTTTTACTTCCAAAAGAAGCTTGATAAGTATTGAGGTTGATTTGATAGGGCGTTTCATCTTGCAAAAACTTACCTGATAAAATAATAGCGTCATCTTCTACCTTAACATTATTGTCAATTTCCAGTAATTTGAACAATTCTGTATAGGGGATATAAAAAGTATCGTTTTTGTAATAGGAAATTACAACGGAGTTAATGGCACTTCTATATGAAAATGAAAGATATACCTCTGTATCGTCTTCGCTTGTAGATTGTGCATTTACGGAACTAAAAGCCGCATAACACACAAAAAAACAAAGAAAATTTAGTGAAATATATTTCCATTTTCTTGAGATCACCGTATAGTGAATTCGGTTGAGGTTGTTACAGGTTCCATTTTCACAATGTCCTGACTTGATACATCACTTCGTTGACTTTCAAAAATTAAATCTACCGTATAAGTACCTGCTTGTAATCCTTGTATGTCTACTTCTTGGCTGTGTGTACCATCAAAGTAGATGGTTGTAGAGCGAAAAGAAGATTTAACAATGTTATTATTTGAGTCTTTTACATTCATGGTAATTGAACCTAGAAAAGGAGAATTACCCGTTCTAAGTAATTTTGCTCTGGCTTCTACAAAACCGTCTTCGGTAAGGGAAGCACTTGTATTAAGTATATCAATTCCGGTTGTTACATTTCCCTTTTTAAAATACAAACCTGTAATTTGCTCAATAGTAATACCTACTCGTGCAGAAACAGCAGTATTACTTTGAAGTTCAACTGGCGGAGTTTGGGCAGTAGATCTGGTTTTAATTCGTGCCCAATAGGTGCCATCTTCAAGATTATTTGGAGGAGCTACCCTAAGGCGTACGACCTGACGTTGACCCGGTGCCAGTGTGAAATTCCGAGGAAAAGCGCGTACCCAAGAATCAGCAGAATGTTCCATCTGCTTTACCGAATCATTATCGGCAATACTTCTGGTTCCTTCTTCATCTGTTTGAGTATAAGCAAATATAAAGTCCACGGAAACTTCTTGTGCTTCATTAGATCCATTAAGCACCAAGTAGGTGCCGAATTTGGTGTTTTCTTCTATAAAAATATTAGTAGGAGATATGGTGATTTGCCCAAAAATATTTGATGAGCAAATTATAAGCACCCAAATAATAAGCGATAGCGATTTTTTCATTGTCTGTAGATTAATTATAAGAACGCTTTAAATTAATAAATTCGGGTGCAAATAATAACAGATTTTTGAAAGCCTGTTATTACTTGATAAAAAAAAAGTCTCATTATCATTAATAATGAGACTTTTGTAAGAAATTGTATATCAATCGTAAGTAATAGTAAATGTCATTACGTTAGATGTTCCTAGAGAGGTACTATAAGCACCAGTCTGAGAAGGAGCAGCTAATTCACCACCAATATCTAATGTAATATCGCCACCAGCTAAGGTAACAGTTCCGCCAGAAGCAACTTCATTAGTAGCAAGCCAAACAGAAGGAGTAAAGACAATTGGATCATCATCATCGGTTCTGTTAAGAGTAGCTGTAGTAAATGCAACAATTACATCTACACCAGTTGTTCCTGTAATTTGTAGAGATCCAGCAGAGTGACCATCTCCTAAGTTAGCTTCAGTAGCGTCGTCACTTGCGTTTGCATCAATAATAGAGTTAGCACCAGTTTGGATAGTTCCAAGGGCAACATCTGTAGGAGTTAATACAAGAGCCGCTTCAACTTGAGCAGTTACTGCAACATCTGCCGTCTCTTGAGCCAATACGTTAGCAGAACCAACAAGGATCATCAAAGTAAAAGCAGCAATTATTTTGTTTAAATTTTTCATGTGAGTGTGATTAAATTTTTTGAGTTGTTTAAATTTCAATGTTTGTAGTGTATATCACAAGTTAGAGTTTATTAATGAAACCAAAGTCATCATTCATAATCGATGATAAGTCTCATTTGACCTTCATAAATACCAATTGGTACACTACCCACATCAATGAAGCCATATATATATACATAGATGGTTTGCCACTCAAAACGGTCTTTATGGGCGTTTTCATTAACTTGTACGTACATATTTCCATCATTAAAAGGAGTGGCATTTCTAGGGTTATTCTCACCTGTATTATTATAAGCGGCATTAAGATCGATGCCTATTGCAGCCTTAACATTGGGATTAAGATGTTTTAATGTTTTGGGCGACTCCAAATTAAAGCGAATAATCTGAGAATTTATGGCGGTAATGGAAAATACTCCCATTCTGGGATCTCCCAAATTGATCTGTTTTTCACCGGAGTTTATGATTATATCTCCAAAGTTTAATTTCGAGAGTACGACGGTTTCTATTTCCGGCTCCAGCTCAATTTGTACATTTATAAACTGGGCATTGGAGGAAAAACTAAAAAGTAATATTACGAAGAAGCTATATAAGCATAAACAAAAAGAATATGAGTAAGGCTTTTTAATCATATACAATGGTAATATCAATTTCAGCAGAATAACTACCTGAATTTACATTGCCAACTGATAACGATCCATATAAATATAAGTAAGCTGTTTCATTAAAAGCCGAAGGATCGTAACCTTCATACACAGGCGTAGGAGGAGGAGCAGGTGGAGCGCTTGTGCGGTATTTTACGGGAAATTGTGCAGTACCGGAATTTGCAACCACGCTAATAATACGAGCCTGACCAATATTATCACTACCTCTATTGGCGTAGGCGGCTTCCAAAGTAAAATCAATACTGCAAGTAGGATCGCTGGCACAGCCTGGGTTTCCGTCTAAAAGTAATTCGTTATCAGCAGTTACAGTGAGGAAAACATCAAGGTATTTAACCCCAGTAATAGTTATAACTTTAGAACTTGCAATTCCTATGCTATTTAATCCACTACCGGATATGATTGTGCCAAATTCAAAGTCAGCTCCGGGATTTTGTTCTGCCACCGATAAAGAATAGTTGAAGTAATCGCCAAAATCTATTTCTTGAGCAGAGAGATCGGGGTTCATTAAAAAAAAACTAGTGTAAACCAGGCAATATCTTAAAACAGATTTGAGCATGTATTAAATGTAATCTATTTCAATAGTGAAGTCGCCTTCATAACTACCCGGTTTTGCTTGTTCAATGAAAAAGCGTCCACCAACCCAGATATAAAAATCCCCATCTATATTAAAACTGAAATTTCTATTCTCTGCTCCAAGAAGTTCAGAAGTTAGCTGCTCGTTTAAGTCGTTTCCTGATAATCTATATTCAACACGAATTAAACCATCCCCATTTATTTGAGTAAGAACTTGATTTGATTGATAGGTAATACGAATTTCCGCATTGGAGTTACCTGAAGCAATGATGTGACCTGCATTACCACTTGTTATCGGGGGCACAAAAATTTGATTGTTAACTGGTTCTATATTTGCTAAACGAATATTTTGAACAGTAACCAATTCAATTGCTTGAATTACTGTGGTGTTAATATTTATTTCGGCGTTTACCGCTTTAGAAGAAGATTGTGCACTGATCCCTGAAGAGGAAAGTGAGAGCAATGTTAGAAATAGGATAAAGTATTTCATTCTTTGTGCGTATTTTTATTTAAATATTGTAATCTAATTACTCATTAGCCAGTTAGTATTTTTTAATAACAACGTATTTAAAGATGAATAAGTTTTTGACTATTGGAATAGATTTAAAACTTATTTAATGAGAGTAAATTTCTTAACAACGGTCCTGGATTCTGTTGTTAAGCGGTAAAAATAAACTCCGCTGGAAAGGTTAGAAGCTTGGAATATAATATCATAAGATCCTGCTGTTAATTTTTTGTCTACCAGTGTACTAACCTTTCTTCCAAGTATGTCATATATAACCAAGTTGACTTTAGAATCAACATTTAATCCAAAAGGAATAGTGGTGGATGGGTTAAACGGATTAGGATAGTTTTGAGCGAGAAATACTTCTTCTGGTATGTTAAGTTCTATCTCTTCCGTTGTAATTTTTAACGTAAATCGAGCATTTGTTTGATTCCCTGAAATGATTTTTTGCTTTTGATTGGGTGAGGCTACTTTTGCTTTCCCATTTCCAGTATGGAAAAAATTATATTTTTCCTGAGTCAAGAGATCAACTTCAATCTGAGTTTCATTATCGATTAAATAAACAAACCATTCATCCGGAATATCATCTACATTTATAGCTCTAATCTGGAAATCACTGGAAATAGGCAGTCCTTCTTTAAAGCCATTAATATGAATAGGGATCAAATATCGGTTTGTGAATTCTAAAGGTAGGTTATTAATCGCAAGGGGAGTGCCATCATTTAGCAAACTGGAAATTTCCAATCTATTTTGACTGAGAGGCAAAAGTTCAAAAGCGTCTAAATTGTCTTTATTTTCGGAAGCCTGATCAGAAAACATAAGGTTTGTTTCTTTTCTGAGGTCATTGGCCGTTAATTCAAGCGAGAGAGATGGAAATATGCCGGAATTTTTGTTGGGATTTTCTTTCCTGAGGAAAGCTCCTCCGGTTGTCTTGGCATCAGTTGTAACCGTTAACACGGGACTTGAAGCTGAAGCTTTAATCCAAAAACCCTGAAACGGAGCAATTAGTCCGGATCCCAGTGTACCTGTTGAGCCATTCCATGTTAAATACTCACCATTTCCTCCATTTGCGGCAGGGTCCCAGATATAAATAGTGTTTTCAATATTTGTTTTTGTCCAGTTGGAACCATCATCCCAATCAATGGTAGCTCCAAAAGGATTACCAACCAAATTCCAACCGGTGTCTGCCAATGCAGTATATGTAACTCCAAAATCAACTTCTCCTGTTGTTCCGTTGAATTCTTGTCCGCTTACATCCAAAGTATCAGGCAGAGGATTGTTATAGCGAGCATCAGCGGCAACATCCCCGAAGAAAAAGATAAACACTCCCTGTCCTTGAGCTACCGAGTCTGTAATATTACCGGGTGCACGGAACCGTTGATTGTCAGTGCCAACAAAACTTTCTAAATAAGTTAAAACATTAGGCTGAAGGCTATCTAAAGCAGCACTACCTAAAGTTGATCCGGTATAGCCTTGCGTTAACGTGCCGTCAAGAAAATCTCCATAAGTTGAAGCAACAGGAGAGGAGAGTATTCGCCATCCTCTAACACCGGATATTTTACGTTGGAAACGAAGTACACCGGTTCCGTAACGAATTCCATCAACCACAAGGTTTCTGCCACTCGGAATCAGCAACTCTCCGGATTCCATAATAAGGCTGTCAGTAATGGAAAGATTTTCCTCTACAGATACACCGCTTGCATTATCAATTACTAAATTCGTATAGGCATGGGGATTAGTGATGCTTTGAACTGTTGATCCGTCCAAAATAACAGTACCTACGTTTATAGTTGTAACATCCAGTACATCTCCGCCAATAGTTAAACTATCTGCGTTACTACCCAGAATGCTCCCGCCTGATAAATCCCCGCTGATGGTAAAATTAATATTTCCCGAAATAGTTAAAGAAGCTCCTGTTTCCATTGAAACTGAAGTGACCGTTGCTCCTGTAATATCGATTACCGGTTGCTCATTTCCTACACCGGGAGTTGCAGGTATAAATACCACAGAGGACGCTCCTGGTACTGTTCCAACATTCCAGTTTCCAGTGTTCTCCCAATCGGAAGCTAAACTCGCAGAACCAAGCTGACTATCCCAAATATGAGTAAACGCGGCATAATCTACATCTGCATCATCAGTGATGGAAGCGGCATTAACTGTTCCTGTAATGTTATCAGTTCCAGCAGTAGTTGAAGAGGTTAGCGTTGCCGTATAGGTTCCGTCAGAATTATCAGTAACTGAGCCTAAAGAACCAAGTGCGGTTGGAGTAATTGTTAATGCTATAGCATCACCACCGGTTGTTATGTTATTCCCAAATTCATCTTTCACATCTACGATTAATGTGGAGGTACTCACTCCGTCATTTAAAATGACAGTAGGAGATGCGGTTATGAGAGAAGTGGTTTCGGAAGCGGCACCTGCATTTACCGTAAAACTATTACTGCTTCCAAATTCAGTACCCACTGAATTAGTAGCTGTAATAGTACATGACCCAACGCTGGAAATACTTACACTTGTTGAAGACAAAACACCGGAAGAGAAGTTTGCTGAAGTTCCTTGTCCGGTATCCATGGTACAGCTTGATGAAATTACCACAGTTCCATTAAATGTTGTAACCGTAGTTGAAGTACCGTCAATTGCTGTAATTCTGATATTAAAGGTTTGTCCGGCAGTTTTAGAACTAATGTTTCCAGATGGAACACGTTCTACTATGAAAGAAGTAAGCGTGCCTGCATTTACGATATCAAATACGGAACTGGTATCAGAACTCAATCCTGAGCTGGTTGCTACAAGTCGTTTTGCACCAATTGCATCGATGGCTAGTGTGTCAAATTCTGAGATTCCCAGTGCATTAGTTTCTATTGGTACTGATTGATTTAGATTGCCAGTACTTTCGGGAGAAAGAGCTACGGAAATATCTATCCCTGACTGTTCAATGTTATTTCCAAATTGATCTACCAGTTGAACCCGAACAGCGGGGGTGATAGAACTATCAATATTACTGGTTGATGGTTGTTGAACAAATATTAAACTGTCGTTAGCTCCGGGGATCATGGTAATGGTACCATAATTTGTAGCTCCACCTTGGCCGGTAGATCCGGTGTTAATAATATTTCCATTGTTTGGGATAGTTCCGGTAGTAGGACGTATTTCTAAGCCTGTAAACTCCAACTGACCTGGATTCGTAGATGAAGCTATATCTATAGTAAAAATTATATTGGAGGTGCTTACACTTGTAAATGAGGCGTCCAATTCTGTTGAACCTCCAAAAGCAGGGGACTCAGTAATGCCAATTGATCCACCTGTATTCCATTCATAACCAGATGGAGCAGTAAGTATAAATGTACCACTCGAACTAAATTCGCCTATAAACCCTTCCTGAACAAATGGACCGGTAAGAGAAGTATAAGTCGTATTGGCATCATCCGCAGAAATAGCGGCTCCGCCTATTGCGGGCGTTATCTTTCGAATAGCTTGATCGTATTTATCTGCCAGATAATCTTCAATACTTTCCCGTTCGGTCTGGGTAATGCTACGGCTATAAAAAATGAATTCGGCAATTTCACCATCCCAACTGTTGTTGCCTGTATCTTTACCACCTTTGCCAAGCAGAGCAGTTGTTGCAGTTGTTATTGTTCCAGATGGAGGAGGGTCTGCTGCGGAACTTGGGTTATTTAGAATACCATCAACATAAAGATCATAAGCTATACCACTTTCCCATTGTAAACTAATTATTTGAGCATTTGTGGTTTGAATATCAGAAAAGCTTTCCAGTTGATTATCCGCGTTATTTCCGAGAATTCCAGTTTTAACAACATCTGTGAATGAGCCACCTCCATTTGCACCGGATGCATCATAACGTATTGTTAAAATTTCATCTGCACCGGAAGGGTTATCTGCAATAAAAAGCCCTTTATCACTACTGGTAACATCAGACTTATAAACTATGAATAGACTGAATTCGGTATTAGTATTTATATAGTTAGTATGCCCATCGCTATCAAGAAAATGATCCCCGTTTCCTGTAAAATTAACAGAAGGCTGGCTATTTAAAGAAGCGGAACTCGCTACATATGTAGGAGCTGAACCTGAACCTGCTGTACCTACATAATCATTACTGTTTCCGCTTTGATCTGCCCATGTTGTTACGGCAACTCCGTTTCCTTCAGAAATTCCTGCATCAGCTCTGAGCCATACTTCAAGACCAGAAATAGTTTCTACCGGGCTCACATCAATCGTTCGTTTCAGGGTATCGCTTTTAAGCTCTCCATCACTTATAACAAAACTAACTACTCGTTCTGGTCCCGAAGCTATTGTTGCTGTATTAATGTAATCTACTGATCGAAGAGCAGCTTCATAATCGCTCAATAAATTATTTCCTGTAAGTTTGAGAATTCCTGTGTTTGGATTCCAGTTTCCGGTAATTCCGAATAGGGTAGAATAGATCAGGGAATCTTGAGCAGGTTTGAGGTTTTCAGTGATGATCACAAGAGCACTGTCAAGTTTGGTATCGTCAGGGTCAGAGGTCACAATGGTATTAGTTATCTGAACTGCTGCATTTGGATAAGGTATGTTTGATGATTCAATAGATGAAAGAACAGGTTTTGAATTTACTGGTGCTACGGCAATATTCCGCGTCTGGGTGTTACTGTTATTGTCACCATCATTAATTACAAAAGAAACAGTTCGATCAATGTTTACAGGATCTGAACTAGTGTTTTCATAGGTGACAGCTCTAAGCGCAGTTTGGTAGTTGGCTTTGGTGTCACTTCCGGTTAGTGTTAATATTCCGGAGCCCGAAGAAAAACTGCTACTAATATTCCCGGTATCAGAGAAATCGAGAAAATCTTCCCCTTCAATATAGTTTCCAGATATGGAAATGGTTGCACTTTCAATGTTTGTGTCATCGGCATCAGTTACCGTGATTGCAGAAGTGATACTTACAGTACCAACACCTTCTGTATAAACCAAGTTAGCAACTTCAATATCTGCTAGAACAGGTGTTACATCAGGATTGCTGATATTAATATTTCTGCTCACCGTGTTGCTTATATCATCCCAGTCATAAATCTCAAACTCTACTGTTCTTGTACTTGTTGTCGGGTTGAATTGAGAATTTCTGTAAGTAACAGAGCGAAGTGAGGTTTGGTAATTGGCTTTGGTATCACTCCCAGTTAGTAGAAGTATTCCGGTAGTTTCATCATAAGATCCTGTAATGGTCCCTGTATCTACAAATATCAATGAGTCTTCACCTGTTACAAAGTTCGTAGTTACGGAAACTTTTGCACTGTCCATATTATTATGTGGATCACTATCTGATACTGTGATTGTATTGGTGATTTGAGTATCAGAGTCGCCTTCTGTGAAGTCTATATTCGAACCTTCAATTGCAGCCAAAACAGGAGGAGTATTTCCCCATTTATCATTAAAGTAGTTGTACAAACTTGCTCGTTGACCACCATTTAATGCCGTATTCCAAGAGGCAAGCTCAACTATTTGACCATTAAAATTACCGTTTTCATTTATCAGTGTATTCGGATTTCTGGTTTGAGAACCACTATTGCCACCCAAGCCAATATTGTTGTTATTTGATGACATTTCAGCTACGTCTGAAAAGGATTCCACTAAACCATTATTTACTTGAGCAGCCCAAATATTAGAATCATGATATGCGATTAAAATATAAGATTCGTTTGTTTGCACAGATCCGAGATCAATAACCCGGTGCCTTAGATTATTGGATGCACCCCAATTTGCACTACCTCGGTTATAAGCATGCGCATATAATGTTCCATCAACAATGCTGAAATTATACCCTAAACCACCACTGGATTGTTCATAAATTACCTGAAATCCGGCAGTCGAATTTCCAGTCCGAAATGTAATAGCAAAAGATTTTTGGCTAAAAACATCATTATTTATCAACACTTCTCCGCTTTTGACTAGTTCGTCGTCTGCACCATCAAAAGTAACAGATCCACGTTCTCCGAAACCTAAGGAGTCAAATATCGCTACTGTTCCGCTTGTAAAGTCGAAGTTATTAACACTTAAATCTCCCCACAAAGCAACAGAAGAGCCGTTAACAGGAGGCGCTCCTTCTGCGGGGTTAGCAGTTCCATCTCCATCCAGATCCTGAGCATCAAACTGAAAAATGTTATCAGAAATATCTGTAGTTAAATCCGTTAGTGTAATGACAATATCAATATCTCTGACCGGAGTATTTGTAGAAGAAGAACCATTGTAAGCTGTAATTGAAACCGATCTGGTAAGTTGACTTGGGGATCCTGCCAGACTGCTGAAAGTTATGGATCTAAGTGCAGTTTGATAATTAGCTAAAGAAGTTGTTCCATCAAGTAAAAGTTTTCCTGATGAAGCGGTATAGGTTCCTGTAATTCCAAGTTGATCAACGAAGTCTAATTCATCATCCGGATTGTCCAAATTAGAAGTGATTTGAACGACAGCACTGTCTAAAGTTGTAATTGTAGGATGACTTCCAATAGTTAAGGTAGAAGTGATAAATATGGCTGAACCACCTGCAGTATAATTTGTTGCTATAGTTTCAATGTTATTCAAGCTGGGAAGATCATCTAGTTCAGTTACAAAAGTTGCAGGATTTAATTGATTGTTGTATTCGGTGGCAATCCAGTCTCCAGATCGATCGACATCAGAAATTCTAACTTCGTCAATAATTCCGTCTGCTGCATCGGCGCTTCGCGAGATTTGCAGAGCATCGCCGTTGGTAGAAAAAGCGGTTGTGTTTCCATCATTATTAACTGAAACTCCATCTTGGTAAATAGTTCTACCCGATGGACCCTGCACATAGGTCAAATAATACCAGGTTGAATTAATGAGTGAAAAAGAAGCATCCGCAGTAAGGTTAGACCCGCTTTCTTTCTTGAACTGCATTCTGGGACCTCCTCTAATGGAAGCTTCATAAGAAGTATTTGTTCCTTTTGTAACCATATCAGGAGCAGCATTTGATTCCGGGTTATACCAAAACGAAATAGTGATCTCATTAGTGATATCCAGGCTGTTATCATCAGCAACAGAGATAAAGTCAGAATCTCCACGTTCGAAGTCTCGGCCATTACCGATTTGACCTGAAGCTGTAGGAATACCCCCTGTACCGTTAGCAGTACCATCATTTGAAAGAGAAGTAGCATCGTCTTCAGTTGCCCCTCCATCCATATGCAAAACAAGCTGATAGTCTGAATTCCAGGTATCTGTTGTGCTTTGATCGGTTGTAATACCGGAATCTCCATAATAGATAAAAAACTGAGTATCAGTGGTTGCACTTAAGGAAGGAAATCTGACCCAGACTACAAGTTCACCTGTACCGGAGTTATATAATTCAAGATCGTGATCGAGTTGAGTTGTTCCATCTGCAGAAGTAAAGGCAATATCAAAACCATTTGCATTTTCTACGTCTCCACCATTAGCGGTAGTTCGAAAGTCTAAATTTGTTATGTTAATGAGAACAGGGAAGTTAGTGAGATCGGTGCTTCCGCTTATACTATCGCTTTCGATGTTATACTTTTTTCGTTCCGCAAATGAACCCAATTGTGCATATACTATTTCATTAACTCCTACTATGAGAAAGAAAAAAGTGCAAAGGTATGTTTTAAAGGTGCGGTTCATATCTAGATATTGGAAAGCCTGTATATAGATACGAACAATATACTCCTAAACGATCATGCAGAACTAAGAATTAATCGATTCTAACCAATTAGATACAATTAATAAATGTGGCTCTTATTTGATAAGAGTGAGTTTTTTTACAATGCATTGTCAGTAAAACTAAAAATAATTGGAAAGTCGGTGAGGTTGGTTGACCCATTAACCTAAGTATTATCAATTGTAAAGTTTTCCGAAAGTCATAGCCCGACAGTTGTGCGTATAACACATCCGTTGTAAAAATGATTGCAACTACAAGAGCAATTGAGTTAAAAATTTTATTTAATGACAGGCTAGTGAATTACTTAAACGAGATAAAAGGTAAATATTAAGAGTGATTAAAGAAGTTGATTAATCAGTTCTAACCTAGGAATAAGATTTTGAATAATTCTTATTTGATGAGCGTAAATTTTTCAACTAATACTTTTGACTGAGTGATCAAACGATAAAAGTAAACGCCACTTGCAAGATGGTTTGCTTGAAAGGTTACATCATAGGTGCCGGCTGTAAGTCTTTTATTAACCAAAGTGTGAACTTTTCTACCTAGAATATCATAAATGATTATGCTTACATCTGCGTCCTCATCAATACCAAAAGGAATGGTAGTAGTTGGATTAAAAGGATTGGGATAGTTTTGAGCTAAAAATACTTCTTCAGGAACTTCGAGTTCAATCTGTTCCGTACTAATTAATAAAGTAAATCGGGCTCCATCTGCAGATACCTTGCCTTTTGATTTTAATTTAGAACCGGGTGAAAAAGGATTTGTTTTAGAGATTTTAGATCTTGTACTGTGATTAAAAGTGTATGAGGTTTGATCTTTAATATTGATTTCATCTTGAGTATCGTTATCGATCAAAGTAATGATCCAGTCATCAGGAATATTTCTTAGACCGCTCCAAATCAATTCCATTTCACCGGAAAAAGGAATACCATCTCTATATGCCGCTATGTGTAGTGGGATCTTATATCTGGAATTGAAGTCAAGTGGTAAGTTATTGATCGCTAATTCAGTACCATCTTCAAGTAGAGTATGAAGCTCCAAATGAGTTGATGAAAAAGGCAGTAAGCGATATCCATCGTTGTTATCTTTGGCTTTTCCGGCAGTACTAGAAAACATGATGTTTGTTTTCTTACTCAATCCATCAGCTTGCAAAGAAAACTCCATTTGAGGATCACTGACGGTTTCTTTATTCTCTTTTCGTTTAAAACTTCCACCTGTGGTTTTGGCTTCTTTATCAACGGCCAGAACCGGGCTTGCCGCATTAGCTTTAACCCAAAATCCCTGAAAAGGAGATATCAAACCGCCACCAAGAGTTCCGGTTGTTCCATTCCATGTTAAATATTCACCATTTCCACCATTTGCAGAGGGATCCCAAACGTAGATGGTATTTTCAACGTTGGTTTTTGTCCAGTTCGGAGAGTCATCCCAATCAATGGTAGCAGCAAAAGGATTCCCAACAAGATTCCAGCCTGTATCAGCCGCTGCGGTATAAGTAATTCCGAAATCTACTTCTGTGCCATCTCCATCCCATTCCTGTCCTTCAACATCGAGGGTATCGGGAATTGGATCGTTATAGCGGGCGTCTGCAGCAACATTACCAAATATGAACACAAAAATTCCTTGCCCCTGTATCACAGATTGAGTTGCATTTGTAGGAGCGCGGTATCTTTGATTATCAGTTCCTTCAAAGCTTTCCAGATAAGTAAGTACGTTAGGTTGAAGACTATCCAACGCTGCACTACCTAAAGTTGAACCGGTATATCCCTGTGTTAAAGTTCCATCTAGAAAATCGCCATACGTTGTATTTACCGGGGATGAAACCATACGCCATCCTCGAGCTCCTGAAATTCTACGTTGGAATCTTAGTGAGCCTCCAACACCGTACGTTTTAGAATTTGCGATTAGATTTTTGCCACTTGGGATAAATAGTGTTCCATCTGTTAGATTTAGATCTCCAGTTACGGTAAGATCGGCAGAGAAATTAGCTCCGGCTGAATTATCTAATTCAAGATCAACATAATCGTTAGGGCTGGTTACAATTTGTTGAGATGATCCATTCAGAATTACATTTCCTAAAGTTATATCAAGTACATCAAGATTGCCACCTACAGTCAGTGAATCCGCATTACTACCAAGAATTTTACCACCTCCGGAAGCTTCACCGGTTACTACAAAGTTAACGCCTCCTGAAACAGTAACAGATGCACTGGTTTCGAGAGAAATTTGTGCTATGGTAGTATTTGTAACATCAACTACAGGTTGTTGATTACCAACAGAAGGTGTAGCAGGTATCAATACTTTATCGGATGCAATGGGTGCGCTTCCTGAAGACCAGTTTGCATCGTCATCCCAGTTTCTTGCATCCGAAATAGAGCCAACCTGAGACTGCCAGATATTATTGAATGCTGCAAACTCAACCTGAGCGTTGTCAGTTATTGCATTGCTATTCAAAGTTCCTGTTATGGTAGCCGTTCCTTCAACAATAGATGAAGTAAGTGTTGCGGTGTATGTTCCGTTAGAATTATCAGTAACACTTCCTAAAGATCCATCAGTTGTAGAAAGAACTATCGTAGCTCCTCCGGTAGTTCTATTATTTCCTGATGCATCCTGAACCTGTACAGTAATTGTAGAAGTAGAAAATCCATCGTTGAATATTACCGTAGGGCTGGCCGTGATCTGAGTAGTTGTTTCAGAAGCTGCGCCTGGTGTAACATTGAAATTGTTGCTCACACCTATTTCAGAACCTGCTGAATTGGTAGCTGTAATTGAGCATGAACCGACACTGGTAATGCTGACCGTTAAGGTTGATAACACTCCAGCAGAGAAAGAGGGTGAAGTCCCTTGTCCGGCATCTAAAGTACATGAAGATGAAATATCAACAGTACCAGTAAAGTCTGTAACTACGTCATCAGTTCCATCTACGGCAGATATTTTGATATTGAAACTTTGTCCGGCTAATTTATTAGATATATTTCCTGAAGGAACGCGCTCTACTATAAATTCAGTTAGTTGTCCCAATATAACCACGTCAAACTGGCTACTTAGTTGTGAAGTTAAACCGGAAGATGAAGCAGTAAGTGTGTAGGAACCGGTATCATCAATAAGCAAATTTGTGAATTCTGCAATTCCTAAAGAATTTGTCCGAATGGTTGTGGTAGAGCTACCCGTAAATGCTCCGGAACCACTTACAACATTTAGTGCTATATCGATATCAACTCCGCCTTCTTCAACAGAGTTACCAAATTGATCTTCCAGCTGAACTCTAACGGAAGGAGTGATGGCAGAATTTACAGTTGAAGTTCCGGGTTGCTGTGAATAAGCCATTGCTATCTGAGTTCCGGCAACCATTGTTAGAGTACCATAATTGGTTGTACCTCCCGAACCTGTTGTTCCAACATTTGTGATTATTCCTTCATTTGGCAGCACACCGGTGGTTGGTCTTACTCGGAAACCGCTGAAAGTAATTTCGGCAGGATTAGTTGAGGAAGGAGAGGTAACCGTGAAAGTGATTTCATTAGAAGTTCTGCCTGTAAATGAAATCGCAAGATTTGTACTTCCGCCAAATGCAGGAGCGACTGAAGCAGAAGGCGCTGAACCTCCCGTATCCCATTCAAATCCCGTAGGAGCTCTAAACACAAATGTGCCACTTGAGGTATATTCACCAATAAAACTTTCCTGAACTCTTGGACCGGATAAGGTAGTGTAAGTGGTTGAAGCATCATCAGCTGAAATAGCTTCTCCTCCGGTTGCCGCTGTAAGATTTCTTATCGGAATTCCGTATTTAACAGAAAGGTAATCTTCAATATTCTGTTGTTCTGATAAAGTGAGATCTCTGGAATAGAACAACATTTCAGCAATCAAACCATCCCAGCTATTGTTCTGATCCTGACTACTTTGGCCAAGAATTGCCGTAGTTAAATTGGTAAGTAATCCGGTGGGTATATTTCCTGAGGCAGAAGGATTATTCAGCACTCCATCTACATATAGATCGAATATCTCTTCGGATTGCCACTTTAGTGCTATTATTTGTCCTGATGTAGTTTGAGCATCAGAAAAACTTTGCAGAAGAAAGTTTGATGAAGCTCCTTCTCGCAGGCCGGCAGTGATAATATTAGTACCGCTTGTGCCTGTTGCGTCATAACGGATGTTGAAGAATTTGTCATCGCCTGTACCATCAGGTTGATAGGTAGTCCAAAAACCTCTGTCTGTGCTAGTAATGTCAGATTCGATCACAAAAAATATCGTAAACTGATCCAATCCATTTAAATACTGCGTTTCAGCATCGGCGTCTTCCAGTCTTACTACGGTTCCACCTCCTGGAAATTCAATTGCATTCTGAGAGTTTATACTACCCACGCTTGTCTGTAACGTAGGAGCGGTACCGGATGTAATAAAGTGATGATTATTTCCACTTTGATCTTCCCATCTGCGAACGTTTCCACCATTGGTACTTGCGCTGCCGCCTGTTGTAGCATTGAAGGTTCCATCATCACCTTTTAACCAAACAGTAAGATCATTAATTGTTGCAGGAACACTAACCGTTACATTTCTAATAAGTGTGTTACTGTTGTCATCTCCATCGTTAGCAATGATTGAAATTGTTCGTTGTTGATCTGAAGGATTAGAGGAGGTATTGGCATAACGAACTGTTCTGATCGCGCTCTGGAAGTCAGCTCTGGAAGCAGGTCCGGTAAGTGTTAAAAGTCCTGTGCCGTCCGTCCAGGAATCAGTAACGCCAAATATATCGGCAAAGACAAGAGTGTCTTCAGAACTATCGTAATTCCCGGTTATTTGAAAAGTAACGGTTTCAATATTCGCATCATCAGCATCAGAAATGGTAATATCATCAGATACTTCCAGCGAATCTCCTGTGGTATAAAGGATAGCATCTGATTCAATATCATCTAAAGAAGGAGGAGTGTTTACACTGGATACGGAGATATCTCTTGTTTGTGTATTACTGTCATCCAAACCATCATTTACCGTAATTGTAACCATTCTATCTAATCCTGTAACCGGATCTGAGCTGATATTTTCAAAGGTTACTGCTCTGAGTGCTGTTTGATAATTGGCTACAGTAGCAGTCCCTGAAAGAGTAAGTGTACCGGTTCCAGTATTAAAACTGGAGGTGATACCGTTTGCATCAATAAAATCGAGGACATCTTCACCCAAGAAGTAGTTATTTGTGATTTGGATCGTAGCACTTTCTAAGTTCACATCGTCACCATCAGAAATGGTAATAGTTGAAGTTAAAGAGGTAGGTCCGTCATTTTCTGTGAAAGCAATAGTAGAACCTTCGATTGCAGCCAGAACGGGAGTTGCATTGGACGGGATGATGTCAACTTCCCGCGAGACTACACCACTTGCATCTTCAAAATCAAATACCTGAAAAGAAATTTCTCTGGTAACCGTTGACGGATTTAATCCATTCGTATTTTCATAAGTTACAGAACGAAGTGCGGTTTGATAATTTGCAACAGATGAAGAACCTGATAGAGTCAGAATTCCTGTGTTTGAATTCCAGTTTCCTGTAATTCCTAATTGATTAGTGAAGGCAAGAACATCTTCAGAATTATTAAATCCTTCTGATATACTTACTTCCGCGCTTTCCAAAACAGAATTATCAGAATCAGAAACTATTAAAGAGGACGATATTGTTGTTGCAGGATCACTTTCTGAATAAGAAAGTGATGAACCTTCTATTGATGATAACAATGGAGCTTTATTGAACCATTTATCGCTTAAGTAGGCATATAAGTTTGTGAAATCACCTACTGATAAAGCATCATTCCAAGAAATAAACTCACCAATAATGCCATTGAAATTGTTAGTTCCTGATGGATTATTCCCAGTTGTTGCAGGGTCTCTTGTGCCGTCTTCTTCGCCTATTACTGCATCACCACTATGAGCTCTCTGAAAATCAACATCCGTAAGAGTAGTTATGCTTCCGCCATTTATATTTGCTGACCAGGTACTGGTTGCAACAGTTCCAGAAGTTGCATCATGACTTGCAATAAGAATATAGTTAGTATTAGTTGAAACGGCTCCAATATTAATCGATTTATATTGATCCGACGCGCCCCATTCTGAATTATTCCAAACAAAAGCGTAAGCAATACCATCTTTAATGCTTATTTGATAGCCTCTGGTTCCACCACCTTGTTCATAAATTATCTGTAATCCTGCAGTGCTTGATCCGGTCCTGAAAACTACTGCAAAAGATTTTTCTGTATATGTTCCGGTGTTATTTATAGTATTATCCGGAACATCAAACTTATCATTTGCACCATCGAAAAGTAATCCGCCTCTTTCTCCTAAATAACCAGAATCAAAGGTGGGCTCATCACTGGCCGGGCTTGTTGTACCTGAAAGATCTACAGAACTTCCTCCGGCATTGTCAGATCTGTCTCCCCAAGTTGAAACACCGGTGCCATCTCCGGGTTGGTCATTAGTTAGTAAATCTCCGTCCACATCAAATGCATCAAAATGGAAAACTGTATTAGAAAAATCAGTTGAGGGGTCAGATATTGAATCCGGTATTTCAATATCACGGGTAAGGGTTGAACTATTATCGCTTCCATCACTGACTGTGAAGCTAAGTGTCCTAACCGACATATCAGGCGTCCCATTTGAATTCAGATAAGTGATACTTCGGATAGCATTCTCATAATTTGTTTTTGTGGCCGATCCCGAAAGTGTTAGCGTACCAGAAATATCATTCCATGATGAAGTAATTCCATTCTGAGTTGCAAATTCCAGTGTATCCTCTGAACTCAGGTAATTGGATGAAATCTGAATTGTTGCGCTTTCTATATTTGTGTCGTCAATATCAGTAATTTCAATAGTGTTACTTATCTGTTTTGCAGAACTGCCTGGGAAAAAAATCAATGAAGAAGATTCTAGATTTGATAGAACCGGGTCATTATTAACTTTTACTACGTTAATATTTCTTGTTAAAGTGTTACTATCATCTGATCCATCGCTTACCGTAATACTAACGGTTCTTGTATTTTCGGTAGGGGAAGTATCGGAGTTTCTATAGGTAATGCTCCGTATTGCAGTTTGATAATTGGCACTTGTTGTCGTTCCGGTTAAAGTAAGTACACCAGTGCTTGAGGCGTAGCTCCCCGTGATTCCTAGCTGATCTGTAAAGACAAGTTCATCTTCTGTTAAAGTAAAATTGTTTGAAATTGATACTTCAGCACTTTCCAGATTGGTATCATCCCCATCAGAAACAACAATAGTAGAAGTAATGGTTTTAGGAGCATCTCCGGAATTAAAAGTAATCGTTGATCCTTCTATAGTTTGCAAAACAGGTTCTGCATTTAATTGGGCAACAAAAGTTAATGGTGAGCTTTGGTTGTTGTATTCCGTTGCTATCCAGTCTGCATTTCGGGTTGTATTCGAAATACGTACTTCGTCCATACTTCCTTCAAAATCAAAAGCAGTAGTAGATATAAAGAGAGGATCGTCGTTAGTATTGAAAGATACTCCTGAAGCGTCAGAGGCATCAGGAGATCCGTTAACGTATATACTTCTACCGGAAGGAGACCTTGTGAAGGTTAAATAACTCCAAACACCATTAGCAATCTGATTGTTTGCCGAACCATTTAAAGCATTGTTATTAATTTGAAAACGGAGATTCCCGTTATTGGTAATCCACATAGAATAGCCATCAGTATAAGTTCCTTTTGTGATCAAATCAGGCCCGTCAGCAAGGTTTGAAATATTTATCCAAAAGGAGACAGTAATATTACCTGTTATATCAAGTGGTGATACTCCCGGATCAGGAACCTGAATTAAATCTCCTTCGTTGGTTCCATAATTTCTTGCTCTTCCGATTTGTCCTTCAATATCTGCAGTTCCAGAATCTGTGGCATCCGTACCTTCCCCGGCTGCATCATTGGTATCGTTATTCATGTGCAACACCATTTTATAATTTGAATCCCAAACATTTGGAGAGGAGGGATCTGAGACTATTCCGGAATTTCCATAATACATGTAGAACTCAGTATCAGAAGTTGCTAAAAGTGTTGGGAATCGTACCCAAATTTCTATTTGCCCGGTTGTGGGGACATAATTTTCAATTTGATGGGAAAGAATGGTGGTTCCATTGGCTGCAGTAAAAAGTATATCATATCCATTTACACTTTGTACAAGACCTCCATTTCCGGTAGATCTTAAATCGGGAAGGGTAAAGCTCATTAGAACCGGGAAATTAGATAAATTTGAAGTTCCACTAACTCGACCATTATTTATCTGCCCTTTTAACCGGTTTGTATACCCTGCTATTTGAGACACAGCAACTTCAGAGAAAAGCACTAACAGTGCTAATGCAAATAACCAATTATGAATTTGTCTCTTTTTGCGCTTCAAAAAAATCTCTTTAAGTAGATGTAGGTAATCGAATATACCAATAATAAATACTTAATTGGTTTCATTAAACAATTCTAACTACCCAATTTTATCGGATTTAATCTACTTGATTAAAGTCATTTTTTTAATTTGACTTCCTTCTGAAGTAACTAATCTATAGAGGTATACACCACTTGCTTGATTTGAAGCTTCCCATTGATAGGTATGACCGCCGGCTTCAAGATTTTCAGAAACCAAAGTCTGAATTTTACGGCCAAGAATATCATAAATTTCCAATGTTACCTGAGATTGGAGAGGCAATGAAAACTGAATGGAGGTTGTTGGATTAAAAGGATTTGGAAAGTTCTGCTTTAGCTCAAAGGAATTGGGCAGTTCTAAAGCATCAGAACCAGGCTCAATTATTAAATGAAATCTATTTTTAGAAGAAGCTTTAGTGGTAATTTTTGGTTTACTACCAAGAACATTGTTAGGAGCAGCTTTTCTGCGATCCCCTTTAAAGTTGAACAAATATGTTGGTTCCGAAAGTATATCTATCTCTGTATTTAATTTGGTATCAACAAGGTAAATAGACCAACCGGACGGAATGTTTTCAAAATTCTGGAATTTAAAATGAAGCGGTTTATCAGTAGAATAACCTTTTTCATAGGCATCCATTGATAATGGAATTTCGATAGGTACGCCAAAATCTCTGGGAAGATTGTTAATTGAAAAACGATTTCTATTCTCTGATACAGATGCAAAATCAAGATATGAAGGAATGCCCGGAGGAGGGACCAATCGATACGCATCTTTAGCATCTTTATTAATTTTAGCACTTTTTGAAAACATGAAATGAGTAGAAGTCTTATTAATATCATCAGAGAGAACTATGGAAAACTTTGGCTCAGGATCAGATGCTGATGTATTTACCTTTCCAATGAAAGTACCGCCTGTTGTTTTTGCATCTTCTTCTACAATTAGCGAAGGATTTGCATCATTCGCTTTTATCCAAAATCCTTGAAACGGAGAAATTAATCCATCGCCTATATCGCCGGTCGTTCCATTCCAAGTTTTATACTGGCTTGTTGAGTAATCCCAGATATAAATAGTATTATCGATGTTTGTTTTGGTCCAGTTTCCTGAATCGTCCCAATCGATGGTAGCTGCATAAGGATTTCCAATCAAATTCCACCCGGAATCAGCCGCTGTTGTGTAAGTTACTCCGAAATCGACTGGCCCAGAATGCTCCTGACCTTCAACAGTTAGATCTGCTGGAAGAGGAGTATTGTAGCGGGAATCAGAAGCGATATCGCCAAAAACAAAGCTATATAAACCAAGACCTTTTTCAATTGTTGCAGAAGCATTTGCAGGAGCTCTCCATCTTTGATTATCTGTTCCCGGATATGATTCTTCATAGTACAAAATATTTGGCTGAAGGCTGTCAACAGAGTCATTTCCTAAAGAAGAACCGGAATAGCCTTGTGTATCGATAGCATCAAAAAAATCATTATAGTCAGAGGAAATAGGAGAGGAAAGTAATCGCCAACCGATAGAACCTGAAATAGTTTGTTTCATCCGAAGTTTCCCCGAACCAATAGACTTGGTATTTGCAATCAGATTATTTCCGGATTCTATGATAAAAATACCTGTTGTTAAACTCAGTGTTCCATTCACTTTTACATTTGCATCAATAGTGACACCTAAAGTATTATTAATCGTTAAGTTGTTAACCTCTGACGGTAATCCTGTACCAACGATTTGAGAACTTGTTCCATTGTAAGTGTAAGAACCAGAGCTACTAAAAGAGCGAGTCGAAGTTCTGATATTGCCCGTTGATCCGGAAGCTGCTATTCCGCCGGAAGAGCCAATTTGTAATGTGCCGTTAGTTACCTGAAAAGTTCCGGTTCCTGTAATAGTTTTTGATCCTGTTGTTAAAACTCCACCGCTAGCAACTCTTAATGTTGAGCTAACATTTGCCTGAACAGCAGTTTGATTAACGATTGAGGTTGAGCTTGCTATTGTAACAAGATCTCCATCCCCAACTATAATAGTAGCATTATTTGTATTTCCGGGATTTGAAGTTGCAGCAGAACCACTGTGACTTGTGGTTGACCAAGTACTATTTGTACTCCAGTTTCCTGATTGTCTGCTGTAATAAACGAGACTCTCTTTTTTAAAACGTTTTTTATGATTAGCTGAAATATTCCCGTTATCAGTGCTTTCAAGGTTATTCATTGTAACTTCATATTCTACATTTTCGATAATAGTTGAAATGGTTAAAGTTACATGTTTACTGTTTCCTGATGTATTTAGTTCTGCATTACTGATTGAAACAGAAGCAGAATTACTAACTC
Organism: Balneola sp.; assembly: GCA_965216175.1. Taxonomy (GTDB): domain Bacteria; phylum Bacteroidota; class Rhodothermia; order Balneolales; family Balneolaceae; genus Balneola. The sequence continues at coordinate 1,818,358 of OZ244140.1, read as the reverse complement.
TGCGGATACTATAATTGCCAATGGTTTCCGCCTGAACTTCCTTCATGGCTTTATTAAAAATAATAATTACGGTGGTAAGATTTGGTGCAACAGCAGATACGGCAAAAGGGTTTGGGCTGGCAATGGCATCTTCATCACCTTCAATTTCACCTTGAACATCAATTTGGTCATTTTCATCTACTTCAACGCTTCCGCCACTTTCTACTACTAAATTATTTTCTACTACAATTGTATTGCCACCACCATCGGTGTTTACGACTGATCCTGAATCTACTTTTACATTATAGAAGATTATATCATTATCTAGTTTTACTTCCTGATTTCCGTCCCCACTGAAAGTCACAGTACTCGAATCAGCATTAAAAGTACTTCCATTTTTAAATTCCAAATCTCCCTTAAAAGTAACGTTTGCATTACCTGCGTTAACCGTTCCTCCATTTGAAAACTTAGCATCACCACCTATATTCAGATTCCCAGAGTTAAGATCAAAGGAGCCACCACTCTTTAGTTCTGCTTTTCCGATTACATTTAAAGTGCCCGTGTTAATTGACAGGCTACCATCATTTTTAAATTCAACATCTCCGGAAATGGTTACATCTGCATCCTGAATATTGATATTACCATCCTTTTCAGCAGTTAAATTCCCTGTTACCAAAACGCTACCGGAACCAAAATTAACGGTTCCGTTATCTTTTACTATAGTATCTCCGTTAAGATTTAAATCTCCGGTACCAAGGTTTATAAGACCACCACTTTTAACTTCAACTTTAAATTTTTTGTCTCCACCATCTTCAAAAGTTGTTATTCCGTTACCTCCGTTATAAGTTCCGTTTATAAGAACTTCCCCTGTAGTTGTAACTGTTCCGTTCTGGACATTAAATGTGCTATTATGTTTAACGTCAAACGTTCCAAAAACTGTAAAGTCACCATTTCCCAGATTTACTGAGCCGATAATCTCTACATCTACATCTTCAGAGGCGGTTCCGGCGGTAAAACTTCCATTAGTGATATTTATTTCCGGAGTACCATTCATGGTAAATTCGTTATTGCCACCCGAACTGGCGCTCATCAAAACATGACCATTGATAATATTTAATTTTCCGTTTCCAAAAATATCCAGATCATCCGTTATCGTCACCGTGGCATTATTACGGATTTTTAACTGATCTCCTGGATTAGAATAATATTGGTTGATCGTGAGTGATTTTACAGTAACACTAGATGTAATTACAGGTCTTGGGGTTACATTATTACGAAGCGAAACTGTTTGATTAGAGGAAGGAACTCCGTAAGGATTCCAGTTGCCTGCAACATGCCAGGAAGAATCAACTGCTCCTGTCCATACTTTGTCTTGTGCCTTGACCAATGTTGTTGACAGGAAAGCAAAAATGAGCAAAAAAAGATATGAGATTTTATGTTTCATACATTATCAAATATACTGAAAAAACGGATCATTAAATTGCTTTAACGACTGTATGGGATATATTTAATCAATTTTGATAAGGATTAATCAACTCTAATATTAGTTTATAATTAAGTTTAAAAAGAGTAGCTTCAACCACGGAATAAATACGTAGTTTTATTAAGGTCAGATGTATCCAATGAAAGGAATCTTTTGGTGAGAAAAGCCGGATCAGGTACCAAAAAATAGATAAAGTATAGATATGAAAGTATTGATAACCGGTTCGGGAGGACAACTTGGGAAAGAATGGGTTCAGTTTTGTGAGCAGAATGAAATACACTTTTCTGATTTTAGTTCTTCAGAACTGGATATAACTAATACTTCTTTGCTCAGACAAACAATTTTAAAACATCAACCGGATGTTATTATAAATTGTGCAGCTTATACAAAAGTTGACGAAGCTGAAGAGGAAAAAATAAAAGCGACTCAAATAAATGCAACTTCTGTACATAAAATGGCAACATTGTGTAATGAATTAAATATTAAGCTTGTTCATTTCTCAACGGACTATGTTTTTTCCGGAAATGTTGAAGACCAATCAAAATTTCCGGATGGTTATCCTGAAAACCATGAACGAAAACCTGTCAATGAATATGGATATTCTAAATATTTAGGTGAAAAAGCACTAGAGGAATCAGGATGTGATTATTTACTGATTAGAGTATCCTGGTTGTGTGGCAAATATGGAAACAATTTCGTTAAAACAATGCTCAGATTGGGCAAAAAAATGGATAATTTGAGTGTTGTGGATGATCAATTTGGGAGCCCAACTTTTACTGATCAGGTGGTAAAGCATACATTTCAATTAATTACTGCAAACGAATCGGGTATTTTTCATATTAGCTCAGAAGGAATTATTTCATGGTATGAATTTGCTTTGGAGATATTCAAAGAAGCTGAAATAAATATCGAATTGAAAAAAATTGATTCAAGTGCTTATCCTACTAAGGCAAAAAGACCATCTTTTTCCAAGTTATCAACTCAAAAAATTAGTAACATTGACGGCGTCAGTATTTTAAATTGGAAAGACGGATTAAAAAGATTGCTTAAGCAGTTATAATGAATATATCAGAAAGTAGGATAAAAGGGGTCTTTGTTGTTGAACCTAGAGTATTTGAAGATGAAAGAGGTTACTTTTTTGAATCTTTTCGTCATAATCAACTGAAAGAAGCCGGGATAAATATAGAGTTTGTTCAGGATAATGTATCAAAATCTTATCATGGAACCATTCGTGGACTTCACTATCAAATTGAAAATCCACAGGATAAATTTATAACCTGTCTTAAAGGAGAGATTCTGGACGTAGCTGTTGATATTAGAAAAGGCTCTCCAACATTTGGAAATTATGTAGCATATAAATTATCGGAAGAAAACCACCGATCTTTATTAGTACCTAAAGGATTTGCTCACGGTTTTTCAGTATTAAGTGAGGAAGCTATAATTTCTTATAAATGTTCTGATTATTACCATAAACCGGGAGAAAGAGGAATTAGATGGGATGATCCTACAATAAGAGTAAATTGGGGTGTATCGAAACCGATAATATCTGAAAAAGACAAAAAACTCCCATTATTTCCATCTATTAAAGAACAGGATACATTTTGAGGAAAATTATAGTAACAGGCGGGGCAGGTTTTATTGGTTCAAATTTGATCTTAAAGCTATTCAAAGATCATCCGGATTGGACGATTATGAATATTGATAAACTTACCTACGCTTCAGATCAGTCATATCTAAAGCCGCTAAGAGATTCAGGAAGATATTATTTCAAGAAGATCGATCTGATAAATAGAGATGAAGTAAAGGATATTCTAAAAACCTTTAAACCTGATGGAGTTTTTCATTTAGCTGCTGAGTCGCATGTAGATAACTCAATTTCGGGACCGGAGCCATTTATACAATCCAATGTGCTGGGTACTTTTAATATTTTGGAAGAATGCAGGCAATTATGGCAAGAAGATGAGGAAGCTTGGAAGAGCAACAGATTTGTACACGTTTCTACAGATGAAGTATATGGAGAATTGGAAGACGATGGGTTTTTCACTGAAAACACCCCTTATGCTCCTAATTCGCCTTATAGCGCTTCGAAAGCAAGTAGTGATATGATTGTTAGGGCGTATTTCCACACGTACGGAATGAATGTTGTTACAACGAATTGCTCGAACAATTATGGACCTCACCAGCATGATGAAAAATTAATACCTACTGTAATTAGAAATGCAGTTCAGCACAATCCTATACCGGTTTACGGAAAAGGTCAAAATGTAAGAGATTGGTTGAATGTATTGGATCATTGTTCGGCGCTAGAAACAGCTTTTCAGAAAGGTAAAGCAGGTGAAGTGTACAATATTGGAGGTAATAACGAATGGAAAAATCTTGATCTGGTTTACAAGATTTGTGAAACACTGAACGAAGAAGTTGGCAACGGACCGGAAGGTGATTATAAGAACCTTATCAGTTTTGTTACGGACCGTTTGGGACATGATTTTCGTTATGCCATTGATGCATCCAAAATTAAAAATGAGCTGGGCTGGGAGCCGTCCACTGATTTTGACGGTATGTTGAAAGACACAATTTTGTGGTACGTGAAGAAATATAAAAATTAAGAATTAGTAATAGCGGAATATAGCTGCTATAACTAATTCTTATATTCCTAATTAAAGTATTATGAGTAAAAAACAATATTGGTTAATGAAATCGGAACCGGATGTATTTGGTATCGATCATATGGAAAAAGCAGGTGTAGAACCATGGGATGGAATCCGAAATTACGCTGCCCGTAACTACATGAGGGATGAGATGGAAGTAGGAGATAAGGTCTTCTTTTATCATTCTAACGCTAAGCCGATGGCTATTGTGGGAACTATGGAAGTAGCCAGCGAATCTTATCCGGATCCAACACAGTTTGATCCTAAAGCCAAATACTTTGATCCTAAGAGTAAAGAGTCAGATCCAAAATGGCATTTGGTAGATGTTAAATTCATACAAAAATTTGACAATCCTGTTACAAGAGAAGCAATGAAGGAAGAATCAGCCTTAGACGATATGGAGCTTTTCAGATTGTCCAGATTATCTATTACTCCGGTTAGAGAAGCAGAGTGGAATAAGATTATGGAAATGGCAGGAATTAAGATATAAGAAGCTTCTATTTTCCAACTCGAAACTACTCCGAGTTAGTAAGATAAACCAGTGAGAAGGTTGTAAGTTGCATAGTAAAATAAGTGAAACCTTATCAACTTATTCACCAATCAGTTCAACTTAATACATCGTATTTTGATTCGCAGACTCTTTTGGAATTTGTTGAATTGAGTCCCAGTGTTCACATATTTTACCATTTTCATCAAAACGAAAGAAATCCATAGTAACATATTGATCATTGCTAGGCCAAATTTGATGGGTATGTAAAGCTACCAGATCACCTTCAGCTATACATCGCACAAACTCTATGGATTTATCAGGATATTCTTTTTGCATTCGTTCGAAGTATTCAATAAACCCATTTAATCCATCTGCTACATCAGGATTGTGCTGTATGTATTCATCGCCCACATAAGTTTCTATAGCTTTTACAGGATTTCCGTCATAGGCAGTTTTGTAAAAAGCGATGGCATTTTCTTTATTCTGTTTTAAGTTGATACTCATTTAATTCGAATTAATTCTCCTTTTCGCTTTACGATATTCTTATAATCCCACTGAATTTCTTTGGATTTTTCAAGCCAACGTTTAAGATCCTTGAAATTAATTTGATCCGGATCTGTATATTTGATGGATGCATCTTTGAACTTTCCTGTTCCTGATTTTAACTGTTCTTCTTCAAAATCGATTCCACTCCAGAACATCAATCGAATACAACCTTTCAGCTTACTATATCCAACAATTGGATTCCCACACAGAAACCAAACAGGATTGTAGATGTTATGTAATTCGTTGACAGTTTTGGTTGTATAGAGCGGGAGTTTGTCCACCAATTCCTTGATGGGGACGCTCGTGGTTATAATAATATAGATATTCGGTAAGCTCTTGTTGCAGATGTTCGTAATTATCGAAACACATCTCAGCAAATACATCTTCTTCCAGAGTTTTCCAGAAGCGTTCAATTTTTCCATTGGTTTGTGGACGATACGGACGAATATAGCGGTGCTTGATCTGCATTTCCTGCAATAAGCGTTCAAAAGCATGATTCGCTTTCGTAGCTGCTTTGGTGGTTTTGCGCCCGAACTCCGGCCCATTATCGCTTAGTATTTCTGCAAACTTCACTTGATACTCTTGAGTAAGCATATTCAGCGACTTAAGGGTAGCAAACATCACTGTGAGCGCTGATAAGTCTCGAATAATCTCTACCCATGCCAGGCGCGTGCAGGAATCAATCAGCCCCAGCAAATAATACCGAGAAGTATCTCCGGTAATAATGCCTTTAGCTAAATAATGGGTATCTATGTGTCCAAGCTCTCCGGCTTTGGTTTTAATAATGCGTTGCTTACTGTGTTTCATGGACTTGGTTAACCGGTTAACCCCATTGCGCCTGCAAATGGCATAAATGGTGGAGGGTTTGGGGGTATGCGTTTGTAGTAACGGGACTAAGATATTAAAAATCTCGTAGCGATTGCAGCCCTTGGCGCGCTCGGCGAGCACTTTATGTTCAATAAAGCCTGGCGTTCGCCTGGATTTCCACCGAGGTCCTCGCTTTCCCGGGAGTACAGAGGCAAGATCTCCGGTGGTTTTAAACCGGTTATAGTACTTCAAAAAAGTTTGTTTATTGGTTTGATGGGCGGCGTAGAAATCGCTTACAAACCGAAACCGTGGATGGTTTTTGGCTTTTACCAGTTCGTATTCCCGGATCAGAAACTGGTACTTCCGTAGGTAATTACGGGTAAGAGTGGTGTCGTTGGTTGTTCTTCGCATAACAAAATATAACTAGTTAATTTTGTCAACGAATTATCTAACTTCTACAAGGATGACCATGCCAGATTTTATTTTCAGCCTCTGAAAGCTCTTTGTTAATCACATTAAACAAAACAGTACATATTTCATTATCAGAATCTGTTTGTTTGTTATGATATGCTTTTATATCTAAATTCATGATCTAAAATAATACAACTTGCACTTTTTTCCAGATTCTACTTAATTATTTGTTCATCAAATTATACACAGCAATGAATGATCAATGGAAAAGCTTCACAAAGAAAATTGCGGTTAAAGCATCCATACAAAAAATTTATGATGCATGGACAACCCAAACCGGATTAGAAAGTTGGTTTTTGAGAAGTGCGGGAGCTATCAAAAAAGACGGAGCAAAACGTCCGCCAAACGAACACTACCAAGCAGAAGATACCTTTTATTGGATGTGGTACGGTTATCCTGATTCTGTATATGAAGAACGGGAAGTATTGGAAGTAAACGGTAAAGATTACTTCCGGTTTATGTTTACGGATGAATGCGATGTGGAAGTAAAGCTAACTCAAATCAATGAACAACATGTGATGGTGGAACTCACTCAGAATAACATTCCGATTGAAGAAAATCCGAAGAAAAACCTATATGTGGGATGTGGGGAAGGCTGGTTGTTTTATATGACCAATTTGAAATCTATCCTGGAAGGAGGAATTGATCTCCGAAATAAAGATGAGAGTTTGAAAGGAGTTTTTAACGCATGAAAATATAAAATTAGGAATAAGAGAATTAGGAATAGGCTTGTTACTAAAGCTATTCCTAATTCAACTATTTTATATTCCTAATTATCTTTCATTTTGTCAGCTTTGATTCCCGGCCAGTTTTGTTCGGCTTTCTTACTGAGATTTTCTTCGTCTTTATTCCACTTGTCTAAGGTATTGGTAAAGAATTTGTTGTAGAAAAGAAGCAGCTTACCGTCTAGGATTTTGTACGTCTTTGGATTGGCATCAGCTGTATAACCGTTTCCAACCGCATAAGCACACCATCCGCCATAAGCCGGAGCGTATTTAGCAGGATCAGCTTTAAAAGTATCTAAGTTTTCCTGACTTGCAAATTGATAAGTAGCTCCCTCATATTCATAGCTAAGATCTTCTTTTCCTTGTTTAGGTTCTTCAGATACAAAATAGCTAACAGGGTCGTAGCCTTTTATGGCAATTCCATCATCATCTACATTCAGATGTTTAGTGCTCATCATTTCCTGAGCAACTCCTAAAGTAGAAACTCCAAAAATTGCGATAAAAGCTAATAATAGTGACTTCATGCTTATAAATTATTTTAGCGTTGTGACATTAATGTATGAACATTGATAGAATGAATTGTCACGGAAGTGTAAATTATTAGGCATGAATAAAATTCTCCTTCGAAGGAGGTGTCCGCCGGCTGGCGGACGGAAGATGTTGTGAAATTTAGAAACTCAAAAGCTTCACAACATCCCTCTGATCTAACATAGGTAAAAGCTCATTGGTCATGCTGAGTTTCTCGTTATAGGTCTCAAGTGATGTAACAGTACCAAGTTTTATAAAACGAAGCATTAAGCAGTATTGTGGTGTCATTTTTGTCAGATCCCGATCTCCATGGGGACAGGCGCCAGTGACCAAAAAGTCAATAAGATTCCCAATTCCTCCCATCATAAGCTGTCTTATCAACGTTGATTTATAACGATACTGATGGTTCGTCAGACAGAGAATCTTAGAACAAGTTCTATTCCTTGATTATATTTCGGTCATGCTGAGGATGCTTCCGAAGGATCTTACAGGTTACAAGATCATAACTTTAGTATGATTGTTACTCCCATCAAAGCCCGTACGTTTTCTTAAGAACATACACTAAAATCTGCATAAATATGATTTTAGAATTATTTTGTGGCTATTGATTATATTCTAGAGTAGTTTCTATAAATATTAAAGGCGATTATCCCTTGACTACAAGTAAGAAATGTTGTATATTTATGTAAGCAATTACACCAAAATATACAGAACCATGAAAACATATACATTTTTAGACTTCAATAAAGAGTTTCCTACTGACAAAGCTTGTTTGGAATACATCTTTGCTAAAAGATTCCCTAATGGATATGTAGATCAAGAGACTGGAGAGATTATAGACTTGTACTATACTGAATCAAGAAAGTGTTTTACTAGCGCTGATGGTAAAATTCAAGTGTACCCAACTGCTAATACAATATTTCATAAGTCATCAACTGAATTAGTTAAATGGTTCTATGTCGTATTCCGTATGTCTCAATCAAAGTGTGGTGTTTCAGCAAAGCAAATTCAACGTGAAATAGGCGTTACTTATAAAACAGCTTGGAGAATGTGCCATTTAATCCGTAAGTGCTTAGAGGGCGATTTTGAAATGTTTGAAGGTGTTGTAGAGGTTGATGAAACTTATGTTGGTGGTAAGCCAAGAAGAGCGAAAAGAAACCCAACTTCTCCAAAGAAAAAGAAAGTTACCAAGCGTGGTCGTGGTACTGATAAAATGCCGGTTGTCGGAATCGTTGAAAGAGACGGTAGAGTTAGAGCTATTGTAACTCCTAATGTTAAAAGAGAAGTAGTGTATCCGTTCATTGAAAACAATGTTAAGAAAGGCTCAACTATATATAGTGATGAATACCACTTATACAATACAGTAAGCTCTTTAGGGTATAGCCACGAGACAGTTAATCACGGTACAGATGAATTTGCTCGTGGATTGGTTCACACCAACACTATCGAGGGTTTTTGGAGCTACCTTAAGAATGGAATTAGAGGTGCTTACAAGCATACTTCTAAGAAATACTTACAACTTTACGTTAATGAGTATGCATTCAGATGGAATAACAGAAAAGATCAGTCTATGATGTTTCGGAATCTTTTGTGCGCTGTGTGTCGCTAAGAATCACTCTCTCTAAATCTCTTTTAAACTCAGATTCAGAGACTTCTAACTCCTCTTCAATCTGTATTTCTATCTCTATTTGGTTTTTTTCTTCCATATAAGAATATACAATATTGTTTAAAAACTATCACCTTAAGGGTAATTTATTGTTGAAAACAATTTAGGGTGTGGAAAAGTTAATTTACTGATCCTGAGAGCGGGTAAAAATTATCCTTGACAAAATGTCCACATTTGTCCATCATTGTCCAGAACTGTTACCAATTTTAGCTAAAATTGGTAACTTTTTTACTTGAAATTTTGGAAAGACTACAAATATAAGGATTCTGAGGTTTAAAAAACGGACAAATAGTTTTGTTTTTTTTCACATTATTTGTATCTTAAGACCACATTACTATCCTCATATCTCAAGGCTTTGAGTATGAATATTAGCCCTTCGCAACCCTCTGTGAAGGGCTTTTTTTTTGCACATATAAAGTATGTGCAAATTACTTGACATTATTTAACATAAAACTTATTCTAATACTTAGAAGTAAAAAGGATAGTAATGTTTCCTTTCTGATCGTTGAATCAAGCTTCTAAATTTATTGAAATTTCCCTTGAACGGGATAACTATATCTATTCATTAAGAATACGTTTTAGATAGAGGGCAAAACTTGTCCAAAGGTTCCATTGCGTTTATTTCTGATTTCGATATACTTACTAATATAGTACGTTGGTAGATCGCTATGCGATAGCTGCTAAAAGAGAAGGGCTCAATTTGAGCTGTAAGCATAAAAAAAGCCAAAGACCTCGAATCTTCAGCTTTTTTCAATATTAATGTAAAATGGAGTTTATTATGGGTAATACTACCCTTACACAACACCAAGTCTACGTTGACAGCGAAGGGAGACGATATGTTATCGTTGAACCCAAAGATGTCGAGACACGAGGGCTTTTAGTTAAGCCTGACGAGTCCGTAGCAAAAAAGGTAATCTATTTATCGTAGATCCTTTTTCTGGAAGGGGCGGTTTAGCCCTTTCCTTTTTATTAACACTTTAACCAAAGGAGGTAACCAATGATTGTTCGTATTATAATTAGAAGACGTAGACGTTAGTCTAAATCTTTACTCGACAACATGAACAAAGGAAGAGAATCAGTATTGCAGTACTGATGGAACTATCGGGGAGCCATTTGGTTCCCTTTTTTATTCCCTTTCTCAAACTTATCCCTATTGTAGAAATCAAAATTAACCATTTTTATTTATCAATAACAAGATATATTTAGTTTTTAAAACCCTAAAATAGGCTTAAAGAACCTCTCTTTCCAAACTTGTACTAAGGGGGTAATCGCCATATTAAATTATGTTAGGCATTTTAAGAATCGATCAATGAAAAAATCACTGGGTATAATTTACAATGGGGATAAGCTCAAAATGGCTATAGCCGAGATCGAAGCTCAAGCGATAACTGTAAAAATTATTCGATCAAAAAAAGATACCTATGAAGACAGGATGGAGGGTTTTAATAAATTATCCGAATACATCTTGAAAAATATTGATGAGCATAAACCTCGATACATAGGATTTTTAAAGCAATCCGCAAATCGGTACAGAAATAGGGCCGCAGTAAGTCAAAATGAAATGTTCTATGGTCTTATTAAATCAAAAAAAGAATTTAAAAATATGAGGTATGACAACTTAGGTAGTTTTTTTGAAGAAGCTGGATTTAACTTAGATAGTCAATCACAGAGTTTAAGCAAATTAAAGGACCAAACGAATTTGAGATTGTCTCTTGAAGATGATCCAAAGTTAATAGCCGTTCTTACTCTAATTTCTAAAAATTAACCAAATGGAGCCTAGCACAAGTTCAAAGCAAACTCAAACTAAAGCTTCGTAGGATTCGGAGCATCTCCATACACTTCTTTCGGATCGAAAACCTTTTCAGATTCTTCGAACTTTAATTCGCCATCTTTCTCAAAGAATTCTTTACCGGTTGGTACGCTTCTGTAGAAACAAGAGCGGTATCCAACGTGACAGCTTGCGCCATTTCCCTGAACTTCAACACGCAGCCAAACACAGTCTTGGTCATCGTCAATTCGCATTTCTTTTACGATTTGAGTTAAACCTGAAGTCGCGCCTTTATGCCACAAGGTTTCTCGGCTACGGCTGTAATAAACAGCTTCACTCAACTCTATGGTTTTTTTAAAGGCTTCTTCGTTCATGTAGCCGTGCATAAGCAACTCACCGGATGTGTAATCCGTGGTTACTACAGGAATTAATCCATCTTCGTGAAATTTCGGAGCCAGATCATAGGCTTCTTCTACTTGTTCTACTGTTTTTCTTTCTTTGAAAGTTATGTTGCTCATAATTAATTCTGACACACCCCAAATCCCCTCTCAAGAGGGGATCAGAAGTCAAAGTTCTTTGTTCAATGTTTCTTGTTCAATGTTCTTTCTTGGTACCGGATCATGTCCATCACCACCCCAAGGATGACAACGACCAATGCGTTTTATTCCCAACCAAAATCCTTTTAATGGTCCCCATTCGTTCACGGCTTCAATCATGTACTGTGAACAAGTAGGAGAATATCGGCAGCTGCTTCCCAACCAAGGGGAAATTGCTAGCTGATAAAAGCGTACAAGTCCGATGAGTAACTTGCTGAGTATGAGTTTCAGCAGGTTCATCAGTCAATTTCAAAGGAAGTTCCTTCTTTTCCATCCATAAGCTGTACACCAAGATCTTTCAGGTTATCTCGAACTTTGTCCGAGAGTTCAAAGTTCTTATTGTTTCTGGCTTCTTTTCTGATCTCGATCAGAAGCTCTATCAATCCTTTGGTGAGATCTCCGTTGCCGCTTGTATTTTCTTGTGGCCAGATTCCCAATACTTCATCAACTAAAGACCTGATTAGAGTTTTAACTTCATCCATGTTTGATGGAGTTTTATTCTCTGCAATTAATTTTCTCAAAGATTTCAGCTTTTCAAAAACAACTGCAATTGCTTTGGCGGAATTGAAATCGTCATTCATCACTTTTTCAAAAGCATTTTTGAAACCATTTACGTCAAAAGCTTCACCTGAACCATTTTCAGCTTTCTGAATGATTGAGATAATGGAATGAAGATTTTTCAATCCTGTTTCAGCGGCTTCCAGTGCCTCTTCAGAAAAATCAGTGGTACTTCTATAGTGACTTTGAAGTAAGAAAAAACGAATCACGTGTGAATCCCAGGCTCGGGTTAAGAGCTTATGTTCACCGGTAAAAAACTCATGTAAATTTATAGCGTTACCTAATGATTTACCCATTTTTTGCCCTTCAAGGGTAACCATATTGTTGTGCATCCAGTACTTTACAAATTGCGCATCATGGGCACATTCAGATTGTGCAATTTCACATTCGTGATGAGGAAACTGGTTTTCTAATCCACCACCATGAATATCAAAACTTTCGCCTAAATATTTGGTGCTCATGGCTGAACATTCTATATGCCAACCCGGATAACCAATGCCCCAGGGAGAATCCCACTTCATCAAATGATCATCTTCAGCTTTTTTCCAAAGTGCGAAATCAGCAGGATCTTTTTTATCTGAAGCAGCTTCAACGCGTGTTCCGGATTCAGCTTCTTCTAAATTTCTACCGCTTAACTTTCCATAGTTTTCATCTGAGCGAACATCGAAATATACGTTTCCATCTACATTATATGCATGTCCGTTGTCTATTAATTTCTGAACCATTGCGATCTGCTCAGGAATATGTCCGGTAGCTCGTGGTGCGATGTCAGGACGAAGCACATTCAAGGCATCCATATCCCGAAAGTAAGTGTAAGTGTATTTTTCAGCGATTTCCATTGGATCAACTTGCTCTAACCGAGCTTGCTTACCGAGTTTATCTTCACCTTCTTCGCCGTCGCCAACTAAATGTCCTACATCAGTAATATTCTGGACATAGCGAACTTTGTAATCCAAATATCTGAGATAGCGAAGTACCAGATCAAAAGAAACATAACTTTTGGCGTGACCTAAATGGGCATCACCATAAACAGTTGGACCACATACATACATCCCAACAAAGGGAGGATTAAGTGGTTCAAAAAGTTCTTTTTTTCTGGATAGAGTATTATAAACCTGAAGTTCTTGTTCAGCCAAAACGATTAGAGTTCGGTGTCAGTTCTAATGAAATCGATAAATTTTCTTTGAGTAGCTTCATTTTTAAAAGCTCCTCTGAAATCTGTGGTAATTGTGCTGCTGCTCACATCCTTAATTCCACGAGTTGAAACACATAAATGTTTACTGTCTATAAATACAGCAACATCATCTGTATTCATGGCTTCACTTAGTGCATCTGCAATTTGAAGAGTGAGCCGTTCCTGAACTTGCGGACGACGCGAGAAGTAATCCACCAGACGATTAATCTTAGATAAACCGATCACTTTTCCTGATGCGATATAAGCTACATGGGCTTTTCCAATAAAAGGAAGAAAATGATGTTCACAGAAAGAGGTAACCTGAATGTTCTTTTCCATCACCATATCATTGTAATCGTAATTATTACTGAAGGTGCGGGCCTCGGGCTTGTTCTTTGGATCGAGTCCGTTAAAAATTTCTTTTACGTACATTTTTGCTACGCGATAGGGAGTGCCTTTTAGGCTGTCATCTTCAAGATCCAAACCAAGCGTATGCATGATTTCTTTGAAATGATCCTGAATGATGTCGATCTTTTCTGAGTCAGAAAGGTCGAATGCGTCATCACGAAGCGGAGTTAGTTCTGAAGTACCAATATGTGCTTCTCCAAGGTCTTCAGCGGTAATTTTGTCTAAGTCGATGTTATCCAAATGTATGGGGATTATTTTCGAGAATTATTAAGCTGTTTAGGTAACTTAAAACCGAATCTTAAAGTTAAGGGTTCCTGCGGTTAATTACGAATAGTTGAATTAGGAATAATTTAAGAATTGGGAATAAGTAAATACGGGAATTAGGAATACTAGTAAATGGATATTGGCTATTCCCTGATGGATGTTGGATATTCTGAAGTCTAACATCTTACATATAAAACCTAACTACTAAAAAAAATGATCAAACACATTGTAATGTGGAAGTTGAAAGAAGTCGCTGAAGGTAAGACTAAGCAAGAAAATGCCGGAATAATGAAAGAATTGTTGGAAGGTTTACAGGTAAAAATTGAAGAATTAGATTCTGCAGAAGTAGGGATCAATATTCTGAAAGGAGAAGATTCAGCCATTTGTGATGTAGTTTTGACAACTATTTGTGAAGATGAGGATGCTTTAAATGCTTATGCCGTTCATCCGGAGCATCAGAAAGTGGTTCAGTTTATTAAGAAGGTTGTTGAGGAACGAAGAGTCGTGGATTATGTCAATTAAGAATTAGGAATACGTGAATTAGGAATATATTCTTTTTCAGAACTCAGAACTCAGAACTCAGAACTCAGAACTCAGAACTCAGAACTCAGAACTCAGAACTCAGAACTCAGAACTCAGAACTCAGAACTCAGAACTCAGAACTATTTTGGAACCTATAGAATTACCTATTGATGGAATTTTGGATCTGCATCTTTTCAGTCCTAAAGAATTGGGTAGTCTGATTCCGGATTATATCGAAGCCTGCTTGGAGAAAGAGATCTATTCCATTCGAATTATTCATGGAAAAGGGAAGGGAGTACTTCGAAGAACAGTTCATAGTTTGTTGGATAAAAATGAAGATGTACTTTCTTATCGGTTAGCCGATGACCGGAGCAGTTGGGGAGCTACGTTGGTGGAGTTAAAAAGAAGTAAGATTTAAGACACAGAAAGTAAGACTCAAAATAATCATGAACATATATAAATTGAGCTTACCTTAAATCTAAGTAATATTATCTAAATACTATAAATATTGAAGAAATTATTAGAACGACAAATTAAACGTATTGATCGAAAAGTAGACCGGTACACAAAAATAAGTGGTAAGATATCAGGAGTACGCCTGTCTATATTTATATTGACCTTGATTTACGCAATTTTGACAAGTGAGTATTTACCCGGATTATTATATGCGGTGATCTTGATAGGACTTATTATTTCATTTCTGAATATGGTAAATCGCCATAAAAAAGTTGAGCAGTTTATTGAAAAACTTGGATATTTGAAGCAAATCAAAGAAGAGCAAATTGCACGCTTAGAACTTAATTGGGATGTAATACCATTCAAGGATTTAAACAGAAATGAATTTCCTAATCACCCATACGCACATGATCTGAACATTATTGGAAAAAGATCTTTGTTTCAGCTGTTGGATACTTCAATTTTTGAGGGGAGTGCCAATGTGCTTTCTCACTGGCTTTTAAATCAACCCTTGAATAAAGAGGAGATAAAGAAAAGACAGTTTTTGATTCAGGAACTCGCTCCGCTACAGCTATTCAGGGATAAGTTGAAGGTGGAAGCATTGTTTACCAAAAGTCGTACCGATAAACAATACTGGACCATGGAGCAAATGCTGGAATGGCTTCGTCTTCCAAAAAAAACAGGGTTTGGAATTCCATTAACAATACTAAGCATCTTATCAGCTTGTAATATCATTTTCGGATTTTTAGCACTAATTGGTAAGGTAAGCGCGATTTATTTTTTCATCCCCTTTTTGATCTATTTATCAGTCTATAAATTGAATGCCCAAAAAGTAATCGGCTTGAATAATGCTGCATTCCAAATGGAAAATCTACTGGGCAAATTCAGTAATATACTTAGACATGTGGAGAAATTTCGTTTTAGGGGGAACAAGAGAATGACAAATTTTCTAAAGATTTTTCATGAACCGGAAGAACGACCTTCAACAAATCTTAGAAAAGTAAGAAGATTTGCCGTTGCTGCTTCTATACAAAAAGAACAATTATTAGGACCTTTGATGAATTTATTGGTTCCATGGGATTTGTTCTTCTCCATGAAGTTGGAAAATCTAAAAGAAGACATTGAGCCAAAGCTTACTAAATGGCTTGATAAGTTTTATGAATTAGAAGCACTAAACTCTATGGCTAATTTTTCTTTTCTAAATCCAGGATATCTTTTTCCAACATTTGAGAATGAGACAGAGGGATTGTTTAAAGCTCAGAAACTTGGTCATCCCCTCATTAATGAAGAACAAAAAGTAGCCAATGATTTTGAGGTTAATCCCGGGAAAGATCTCTTTCTGATAACCGGATCAAACATGGCAGGGAAGAGTACTTTTTTAAGAACAGTTGGTATCAACTTAGTTTTGGCTTACTCAGGGGCTCCTGTAAACGCTGAATCATTAAACACAGGTTTGTTCAGGATCTTTACCAGCATCAATGTAAATGACTCGCTGGGGGACGGACTTTCCCATTTCTATGCTGAAGTTAAACGTCTTAGGGAATTGTTGGATGAATTGAATAAAGAAAATGAGCAACCATTATTCTTTTTTGTGGATGAGATCTATAAAGGAACTAACAATCGAGAACGATTTGCAGGAAGTGCAGCCTTTTTGAAAGAAGTTGCCGGGAAAAGTGGAATAGGAATGGTTTCCACTCACGATCTGGAATTAGCTGATCTGGAGTCCGAAATAGACCAATTGAGCAATTGGCATTTTGTAGAATCAATTACAGATAACAAAATGAGTTTTGAATATAAACTGCAATCAGGTCCTTGCCCAAGCACAAATGCTCTGAAGATTATGGAAATAGAAGGGTTACCTGTTTGATAGATTTAAGATTTATGACGTAAGACATAAGACTTAAGATTTAGGACATGGGATATAAGATGGGAGAGGTAGTCTTACATCTTGTGTCTTAATACTTATATCTTTTTTGTAACCTTTCCCAAAATACCAAGTGTAACTAACAGAACACAAACTTCGGGCATTGAGACGGTAAACATAAGTGAATTCAACTACAGATAAAGCTTTAATGATGAGAGTGAAGGATGGAGATCTGGATAAACTGGGACTTTTGTTCGAACGCTATAATCGACCGCTTTACAGTTTTTTTTACAAGAAAACGTATCAAACTGATGTGAGTGAAGATCTTGTTCAATCGGTGTTCGAGCGAATGCTCAAATATCGAAGCACCTATTCAGGATCAGGGGCATTTACAACATGGATGTTCAGCATAGCTCGCAATGCGCATATTGACCATTACCGCCAAAACAAAAAGCATAATGAGAAAGAAGAGCTGGATGAAGATCGAATGGGAGGTGCCTCCCCTGAGTTTGGTGAAATGGACGAGCGAACAAAACGAAAGAAAATACTCGAACTTGCACTCAGTCAGCTGGATGAAGACAAAAAAGAAGTGGTGATCTTAAGCCGGTACGAAGGCTTGAAATATGCAGAGATTGCTGAGATTCAGGGAGTGACAGAAAGTGCAGTAAAAGTAAGATTCTTTAGGGCAATGAAAGACTTAAAAAACATTGTACACACATTAAGTGAGGAATACAGTGATGAATGAAAAATATGAAGAACTGATCGCCGACTATTTGAATGGTGAATTAGATGAACAAGATAAAGCAAAGGTGGAAGCATTGATTGCATCCGGGGAGATCGATTTGGTCGATTTTAAAGCCATGGAGCAATTGCATGATGAGTTGGAGCTTGTTTCAACTCCGGAGCCATCTTCTGAAATGAGCAACAGATTTTATGCAATGCTGGAAGAAGAAAAAGCCACTATCAGACCGGCGTTTAACATTTCAGAGAAGATAAATGAGCTCTTTACCGCTTTAACAATGCCAAGATTGGCTTATGCTTTTGTATTGCTGATCGTGGGAGGCTTTATCGGTTCTCAATTTGGATCGAATGATGCTCAGATCAATGAATTGACTGCTCAAATGCAGGATATGAGAGAAATAATGATTGTAAGTATGCTGGAAGGAGCGTCTACAACAGATCGATTAAGAGCAGTAAATATTAGTGCGGAGCTACCCATTGCAGATGAGAAAGCTGTACATGCATTACTTTTTACATTGAATAATGATGAAAGTGTAAATGTTCGGGTTCAAACCATAGAAGCCCTTAAGAAATGGGGAGAAGATGAAAATGTACGTGAAGGTTTGGTTAGTGCAATCAGTGTTCAGGAGTCTGATGTTGTGATTATTGCTTTAGCAGATGCTATGGTTGAACTGGGATTGCAAAATTCAAAGTCTGAATTTGAAAATCTGATCCGGGAAAGAGAATTAAATATAAGTGTAAAAGAAAAACTAGAAAGCACCATTGCGTCGCTTTAAGGATATAACTATGAAAAAGATATTAGGAATACTACTTGTTGGATTGCTTTCAGTTCAGGTTACAGCACAAAATAAACGAGTAACGGAAGGAATCGACATTCAAATTAAGAAAAGTGCTTTATCAGGAATTAATGCATTTACTGTAAAGAACATTAACGGAGATCTAAAAGTAACAGGTTATGATGGAGATGAGATTCTTGTTACCGGCTCAAAAACCATCCGCAAAAAAAGAGGAGATCTGGATCAAAAAATAATTGATGAGATTTATCTTAGTCAGGAAGAACATGAGGGAACAATATATCTATATGTACAAGCTCCCGGAGTAAAAGTGGAGTTCAAAGATGGTAGAATGAGACACAGTATGAATTGGAATAGAGACCGTTGGGACGATTACGATGAAGTTCACTTTGAATTTAATATTCAAGTGAAGATGCCCAAAGATATGATGGTGAAAGCATCAACTGTGAATGGCGGAAAACTTATTGTAGAAGATATGATGAATGGGGTTGATGCCGGAAATGTAAATGGAGATGTTGTTCTTAAAGAAATAGCAGGTAAAACCAATGCACATACCGTTAATGGGGATATTGAAGTGTATTTTGCCAAAAGCCCAACTCAGGATTCCCGATTTAATACAGTGAACGGTAGTATGGAAATTTATTCGCCAAAAGATTTAGGAGCAGTAGTAACTTTTGAAAGTTTACACGGTGATCTCTATACAGATTTTGAACAAGTAACTCGACTTAAAGCCCAATTGAACAAGGAAAAAGATGGAAGAGGAAACAGATACCGAATTGGAAAGTCTACTCCGATACAAATTGGAGATGGTGGACCAAAAATGGAATTCGAAACGGTAAATGGCAGTGCTTACATCCGAAAAAGAAATTAATAATCAAGAATAAGAAGAATCATGAAAAAATTAATAATTACTCTACTTAGTGCATTTGTTGTGTTGGCTGTTGTCAATCCAATAGCAGCTCAAGACGATATCACGGTTCCGTTATCAAAACCGGGACAAAAAGGAATACTGAGAATCGACTTAGTATATGCAGATGATATTATCGTCAAGACACATAATCGACAAGATGTAATCGTTCAGTATGATGGTGAAGATGATGAAAGCGGGCGAAATAATCGAAGAGATGGTTTACGTCGCATTTCATCCGGTGGATTGAGTTTAGAGATTACAGAAGCTAATAATGTGGTGAAAATAAACAGCCAGCCTCATCACAATGATCTTGAGTTAACCGTTCTGGTACCAAAGAATTTTTCTCTGAAAATAAATGCAGTTCATGGCGACGTTTCAGTAGACGGTTTGGAGGGAGAGGTGGAAGTAGAATCGGTAAATGGCGATGTAGAAGTCCTTAATATTGCAGGTTCAGCCTTAGTAAATAGTGTAAATGGTGATATCGAAGTCAGCTTTACTCGTGTCAATCCCAATACGCCCATGTCGTTTACTGGAGTAAATGGTGATATCGAAGTTAGTTTCCCTGAAAACGCAAAATTCTCCGCTAAAATGAAGACAGATTGGGGAGATGTGTATACAAATTTTGATATGGAAATTGATCGTAACCCGGCTAATACTCAGGTTTCCTCTAATAAGGGGCAGTATAAAGTGTCTATTAACAAATGGGTATATGGCAGTGTTAATGGTGGAGGATCAGAATACCTTTTCAAAACATTACACGGAGATATATCAATTCGTAAAAACTAGTAAATACGAGTAACGAATTAAAATTACACTCGTCTAATATTCAAAATCAATTCCAAAACTGTAAACTATTTTGACAGAGTAGTTTACAGTTTCTTACCAGCTAAATTTAATCCTATTATCATGCGGAAATTTACCATTGCCATACTATTACTATGTCTAAATTTCGAAGTGCAAGCTCAACAAAATGAGCCTGAAGAATCCAACGAATTAAATACTATTTCATCAAATAAACGTAATATTGATTACCGCTTTGGATATCTACAAAATCCAACAATGGAAGCTGTAAGAATATCCGGCCAAAACATAAGATTGGATGGAATACTTGATGAGGCCATCTGGGCTACAGCTCCTGTCGCTACTGGTTTTACTCAAAGAGCACCAAAAGATGGAGGTAAGTCATCACAACGAACGGAGGCAAGAATCCTCTATACTGATAATGAAGTGTTTGTAGGTATAATGGCTTATGATACAGCTCCGGATTCTATAATAGCCTCGCTTTTCAGAAGAGATGGAAGCGAAACCAGCGATTGGGTTTATGTAAGTCTTGATAGTTATAATGATAAACGGACAGCATTTACTTTTGCAGTAAATCCAAGAGGTGTTCAAAAAGATATCCTTTATTTTGATGATAGAGGAGAAGATGTGTTGTGGGATGCAGTTTGGGAAGCAGAAGCCAAAATGGTTGAAGGCGGTTGGTCTGTCGAAATGAGAATCCCAATGTCTCAACTGAGGTTTAGTTCCAAAGATGATATCAAATCCTGGGGAGTAAATTTTCAACGTAGAATAGCAAGACATCAGGAATTCAATTACTGGGCGCCAACTTCTCAGTCTGCTTCGGGTAGTGTTTCTTTGTTTGGAAGATTAAATGGTATTAGAGATTTGGAAGAACCAAGAAGATTAGAGATCACACCGTATATATCATCTGTATTAGAAAGAGCTCCCGGTAATCCAAATAATCCGTACTACAATGAAAATGAGTTTGACGGAAATATAGGAGGGGATATAAAATACGGCTTAACATCGGATTTAACTCTAACAGCTACTATCAACCCTGATTTTGGACAGGTAGAAGCTGATCCGGCTACTATAAACCTTTCGCAATTCGAACAGTTCTTCTCAGAAAGACGACCATTCTTTTTAGAAGGCAATGAGATATTCAGATTTGGCGGAACAAAGAATTATAACAATTTTGGAAACCCTAATACTTTTTATTCAAGAAGAATCGGTCGCTCTCCTCAAGGGAGTCTTTCGGAGGCTAATAGTTTTAACGGCAATTCCCTTTATGACCCAAGTCGAACCAACCAAACTTTCACAAACACTCCAAATCAAACAAAAATTTTAGGAGCTGCAAAGTTGAGTGGTAAAACAAAGTCAGGATTGTCGGTAGGAACTTTATATGCAAGAACTCTTGAAGAAGAATCAAAATTTACCGCAAACTTTAATAATGGCACATCCTCAGAAGGTAATTTTATTGCACAACCTTCAAACAATTTTTTGGTTAGCCGTTTGAAGCAGGATTTCAACGAAGGGAATACTGTTGTTGGAGGATTTTTTAGCGGCATGAATAGAAATATAAATGATACCTATTTTGAAAACAGACTTCATAACTCTGCTTTTATCTCCGGTGCTGATTTCGAACATGGATGGGATGATCGTACCTGGATTGTAAGTGGTACAGCTTCTGTTAGCTCCGTTTTTGGTACAACTGATGCAATTACAAGAACACAAAATGCTCCCCAAAGATATTATCAAAGAGTGGATTCTGATGGACTTTCAGTGGATACCACTAAAACTAGTTTGAGTGGGTTAGCTTCTGAGATAAGCCTACAAAAGGCTAGTGGCGAACATTGGACTTGGTCAGTTACCGGTTCTATGGTAACTCCGGGCTACGAAACAAATGATATTGGCTTCCAGAACAGAGCTGACTACCGAGCTGTTTCGACAGGTGTTCAGTATCAGGAAAATGATCCTAATTTCTTTCAATTTATTAATTTATGGAGTTATACAACTCATGCGTGGAACTTCGATAATGATTTGATCGCCAGAGGATATAATGTAGGTGGTTATTTCCAGTTTAAAAATTTGTGGTCCTTCAATTTAAATTCAAACGCAAATTTTGATACCATTTCAGACAGACTAACTAGAGGTGGGCCAACTTATAAAATGCCTGGTAGTTTGAATTTTAATTTCAATATTAATTCAAACAGATCTAAGAGATTATCTGGGGGTACTGGTCAGTTTCACAGAAAAGATAGAGTTGGGGAGTATGACCATTTCTTTTGGGCATTTTTATCATACCGACCTACAACTTTTATCCAGGTTTCTTTAGAGCCTGAATTTGGATTTCAAAACGATGTAGATCAATTTGTTCTTAGAAGACAAAGAGCTGCCACCGCTCAAGATCAAAATCAAACATTTGGAAACAGATACGTTTTCTCAGATATAGAACAAACAAATTTCTCAACTTCTTTTAGATTAAATTGGACATTTAACACAAAAATGAGTTTACAAACCTATGTAAGACCATTTATTGCATCCGGTAAATATTCAAAGCTTAAAGAATTTAATAATCCCGGTGGTTTCGGTTTTGATATATACGGTGAAGATAAAGGATCAGTTACTCAAAACAACGATGGCAGCCAAACCGTAGATCCTGATGGAGTGGGTGGGGAAGAATCGTTTACGGTGAGACCACTAGACTTTAACGTTTCATCTTTGCAAGGTAACGCAGTATTCAGATGGGAATATAGCCCTGGATCTACTTTCTTTTTGGTATGGCAGCAGCAAAGAAGTGGATTTAGACCAAACGGTGAGTTCAACTTTGGAAGCGATTTCAGAGGATTAATTGACCCTGAGCCTACAAATGTATTCTTGGTTAAATTTAGTTATTGGTTTGGAGGTTAGACTACTTACTTATTGACTACAGATTTAGTATTTTGATGAAGAAATCAAACAAGAAATTAATTCTATCATAAATGCAAAATCAGGTTCACAATCTTACCGCTGAAGAAGTTAAAGGTATACAAGCAAGCTTTGTTAATAAGGTATACGTTTGGATGGGACTCGCTTTAACTATAACCGGTATTGTAGCGATGAGAGTTGCCGATTCTGGCGCTTTTATGGGAATGTTTACAGAGTCATCAAATGCAATGCCATTTTACATTTTACTTGCCGTAGAATTTGGCCTTGTTTGGTGGATGAGCTCCCGTATAGATTCAATGAGTTCCGGATTTGCAACGGCTCTATTTATTCTGTATTCGGCACTTAACGGAGTAACTCTATCAGTTTTATTCTATGTATATACCAGTGCTTCTATAGCGTCAACATTTTTCATTACTGCAGGTACATTTGGTATATGTAGCGCTTATGGTTACTTCACAAAAAAAGATCTTACTTCTTTAGGAGGTTTTCTTTTTATGGCGTTAATAGGGCTGATCGTAGCAAGTGTTGTGAATTGGTTTTTAGCAAGTTCAGCACTTTATTGGATAATCAGTTACGCCGGAGTGGCAATCTTTATCGGATTAACAGCTTATGATACTCAAAAGATCAAGAAAATGAGTTTAGAAATAGATGCTGATTCTGAAGAAGGGAAGAAAGGAGCTGTAATGGGTGCACTATCACTTTATCTTAATTTCATTAACATGTTTATCTTTCTTCTTCGAATTTTTGGGAATAGAAGATGATTATAATGCAATTAATTATATCTCTTAAAATAAGGGGTATAATGACCACAATAATAAATTGTGTTGATAGTAGTATTAATCTCGCTCTCAGGTTTTTTTGAATATGTATCTTATGTACATAGAAGTGTAATATTTTTTTACAGCTTGAATTCGTGATTAGTAGAGAGTTTTTATTAAAAAAATATACTATTTGATATGTGAAGGACATATCGGATAAATCTTTTGAATGGATCGATAATTCGAGTTTTATTTTCATCAATTCCATTTTTTTTATTAACATACTTGCATGAAAGCCCTTCCAAAGGGATTAAATTTGAACTCTACCTTAATTGAAGATATATGGTATTAAAAAAGCTACTACCGATTTGCCTTATCTTATTATTTTCAAACTCATTACTAGCTCAGTCAGGAAAAATTAATGGTTTTGTTCGTGACGCCGATGGTGAGCCATTACCTGGTGTTAATGTAGTTATTGAAAGTTCTTTGAAAGGGACAGCGGCAGAGGGAGATGGATTTTATCAAATTTTGAATGTTGGACCCGGTACTTATACACTCAAAGCTACATATATAGGGTTCTCACCAATTTTAATTGAAAACGTTATTGTTAATATTGATCAAACCACAAAGATTGATATTACAATGAGAGAGCAAACAGTTGAAGGAGAAGAAATTGTTGTAATTGCACAACGTCCTGTAGTTCAGAAAGATGTTGCTTCAAGTCAATCCAATATTAGTAAAGAAAGTTTAGATGCTTTGCCTATTACTAGTGTATCAGAAGCTATTGGCTTGCAGGCTGGTGTTCAGGGCTTAAGCGTTAGAGGAAGTAATTCTGATGAGGTTTCATTTAATCTGAATGGAATTACACTCAGGTCTGAGAGGAATAATTCTCCTTTCACCGGAGTAAGTATAACATCAATCGAAAATGTACAGGTACAAACTGGTGGATTTACTGCTGAATATGGGAATTTAAGATCAGGATTGATCAATGTTACTACTAAAGAAGGTAAAAGAGATCGTTATACCTTAGATGGTATTATGAGGGTTACTCCACCTCAACAAAAAAATGTAGGGCAAAGCATTAATGATCCCAATTCATATTGGTTAAGACCGTATTTAGATAGTGATGTTGCCTGGACAGGTACTAATAATGGAGCATGGGATGAATACACCAAATCTGAATATCCTACTTTCGAAGGATGGAATGCTATTTCGCAAACCTTATTGAATGATAATGATCCGTCTAATGATTTGTCACCAAGTGCTGCGCAACAACTTTTCTTATACCAGCACAGAAAAGATATGGAAATCAATGACCCTGATTACGAAATGGATTTCACATTTGGAGGTCCGGTTCCATTTATAAGCGAGCAAGTAGGAGATTTAAGATTCTCAACGTCTTTCAGAGAAACTCAGGATATGTATTTAGTTCCTTTATCTAGAGATCGGTACAAGCAAACTACATTTCAAGGCAAGTTAACCAGTAATATAGCTTCTGGAATGAAACTGTCTATAGATGGGCTTTACAGTAGGCAATCTGGTACAGGAGCCAGCCAAGCTGGTAATCCCGGATTTTTTATAAGCCCATCAGGAATTGCAGGGTCTATGGATCAAGTAAGTTTCATTGAATCAAGATTGTATTCATCTGACTTTTGGGCACCTACCGAACAAATAACTAAGGGTCTTGGTATTGAGTTTAATCATTCGTTAT
Source organism: Balneola sp. (assembly GCA_965216175.1). Taxonomy (GTDB): domain Bacteria; phylum Bacteroidota; class Rhodothermia; order Balneolales; family Balneolaceae; genus Balneola. The sequence continues at coordinate 1,792,783 of OZ244140.1, read as the reverse complement.
CCAAAGATACATATTATGAAGTAAGAGTAAATAACGTTTCTACTTCAAACAGTACTAACCCTGGTGCTTTTCGCGATACATCTGACGTATTTACTATCGGTGGTGTAGGTTTTGGTGAAGGTCCATTTGGGTTTTTTGACGAATCCTCAAATGGTATTGGCTCTGGAATGAGAATGGGGGTTGGTATGAGTACCTCAAGAGACAGTAGTAAAGTATCAGTTTTGAATGCAAGCTTTAAAATTACTAGCCAACTAGATAGGGTTAATCAAGTAAAAGCCGGAATTGAATTCATCAGGTCAAATAGTAGAGTTAATTATGGCTCGTTTGATAAAGTGTTGCCATCTGGAAGGACAAGATCAGTTTGGAATACCAATCCAATAAGAATCGGTGCCTTCATTCAAGATAAATTGGAATTTAATGGAATGATTGCGAATCTGGGCTTACGAGTTACATATTCAGACCCTAACATCGATTGGTATGAATATGAGGATTTCACAAACTTGTTTGATGATGGTAATGCTGATGCTTTAGATACGGCAATGGTTTCTGATGTTGATCCTCAAATAGTATTTCAACCTAGATTAGGAGTTTCTTTTCCAATTACGGAACAAAGTAAGTTCTTCTTCAATTATGGACATCAGGTGCAATTACCCGATCCCGAAAACTTATACCTTGTTAGAATTGAACCAATCAGTAATACGGTTACTAGATTAGCATCTCCCAATAACAAACTGCCTAAGACTGTTGATTATGAACTGGGCTATGAACAAAGTCTATTTAATCAATATCTTATAAGAATAAGTGGTTATTATAAAGATGCAAAGAATCAACCTATTCAAGTAGATTATATAAGCCGGGATAATAATGAATATTCCGTGAGCAGGCCTTTCTCTTATGCGGATACAAGAGGTCTCGAGCTTACATTTAGAAAACAAAGCGGCAGAATTTTTTGGGGAGAAATAAACTACACTTATAGCATTCGTTCAGCGGGGCTTTTTGGAACGCTGGAAAATTATGAAAATCCTTTTTCACAACGAAACTATGATAGAAATACCTTAGATAATGAAATTGCAAAGCCGGTTCCAAGGCCTTATGCAAGATTACAGCTATATTTGCAAAGTCCACCAGATTTTGGTCCTGAATTTTTAGGAGGGAAGCCACTTGCAAACTGGCAAATTGTTCCTTTAATAACATGGAGTGCAGGTTCTTATTTTACTTACACTGGAGGAGGTTCAATACCCGGAATCGAGAACAATGTACAGAATAGAGACTTTTGGGGAACTAGCTTGAGGGTCACAAAGCCTATTCTTCTTGATAACGGGGGAAATATTAAAATCTTTGCTGATGTAAGCAATGTAATCAATCGTAGAAATTTTAATGTTTTCAATGCCGGCTTAATAAACGGTCAAGATTATTTGGCATATATGGAATCGCTACATCTTTCAAAAGATGTTCTGGATGAAATTGGTCTGATAAATCAAAGAGTTGCCGGTAGTGATAAACCGGGAGATTACAGACCGGATGATGTAGAATATGTTCCTATAGAAGTCTTTAGTACATTACCAACATCCGGTAACGAGAGAGCTTTATACTATGTTCCAACTGAGGGTAAGTACTATCAATGGGATGGTTCTACATTTATAGATGCAGATGGAAATAAAGTAAGCCAAGTGTTAGATGATAAAGCGTACATTAACATGCCTGATCAAAGATTTTTTAACTTCTTAGATCCTAGAACAATTAGGTTTGGTATTAGATTTTCATTTTAATCAGTTAAGTAATAAAAACTAAATTTTGACAAATTGAAGAAAGTTTCACTAATCATATTTTCAATCTTTTTCTTTCAAGGGATTTCACAGGCACAAGTAGAATACAGGTGGTTGGCTGCAGGATCCTTTCATAATTTCTATAGTAGCCTTGGTTCAGAAATTGAAGAAGGTTTTATTGACCGACAACAAGCTGGTTGGCAATGGCCGGCAATTTATCAAGCTCAGGATGCGCAAGCTATGAAAGCCCTATGGTTGGGAGCTGAGAATTTTACTGATGAAAATGGAAATAGCTTTTCAAAAAGAGTTGTTCACGTAGGCCCCAGGGTTAATGGTTTAGGAGAATTTTTCCCTGTTGAAATGAAAACAATAAGTAAATTTAGCCCGCCTGAAGTTGTAGTTGATGGGCTTCAATCTTTCGAAAAAGACCCGGCTAATGATGAAGTAGATCCTAATATGCTTGCAGACCGTAAGATTGTATCTACGGTGAATACGTTACTGGGAGTTACGGTTCAGAGAACCGCCATGCAATTCAGTCAACAGTTTCATGATAATTATCATGTGATAGAATATGTATTTACAAATACCGGTAATACAGATGGAGATGAAGAAATCGAATTGCCAAATCAAACAGTAGAAGGTTTCATACCTTATTTTTTAAACAGGATGTCTCCAGTAAGAGTAATACGTCATACAACCGGGAATGGAGCCGGTTGGGGTATGAATACAATGAATGATCGTCGTGGTGATGGTTTGAAACCTGGAGAACCGGAAACTTTTAGAGCGCAATTTGCTTGGCATGGTCTGGGAAGTTTTGTAAGCAGTTCTAATGTGGTATATGATAATATTGGAGGACCTGTATTATCTCCTGATCCTTCTGATGTATTTTTATCATCAAATGATACAACTGGTAGATTAGCAGCCTATCATTTTGTGGGTACTGTTACATTGCATGCTGATGTTTCGGCCACAGATGACACAGATGATCCTAATCAACCATTCACTATGTCAGAAGAAGGTAGTGATGATAATTTAATGACAAATAATGATGCTTTTAATCAAGCTAAAATGACCAATGAATATACCGCTATGTCAAAAGGAAGAGGAACAGAGCGACATGCATTCAGAGTAGAATCAAGTGGATTACCAGGCTTTTTGGAGCCAAGCGGTGATCCTGCAATTGGTACGAGTGGAGGTTATTCATATACGTACGGTTATGGACCGTATACACTTGCCCCTGGTGAAAGTGTAAAGATAGTAATTGCAGAAGGTTCTGCCGGGATTTCAAGAGATGTAGCCGCTGGTGTTGGAAGAAGTTTTAAAGAAATTATTGACGCTAACCCATCGAATCCTGACGTATATCAGGATATCACATATGAAGTAAATGGTCAGGATTTAAGTATGTCCAAAAATGAATGGGTTTTCACTGGTCGCGACTCACTTTTCCAAACTTTTGAAAGAGCTGTTGAAAACTATAATGCCGGATTCACAATTCCGGATGGTCCCGAGCCACCGGCTCTATTTTTCGTAGAATCTCAAGGTGGTGGAATCAAAATTGAATGGGAATATCAAGGAGATATAGGAGAGATCGAAGGATTTGATATTTACCGTGCACAAGGACGGACGGACAGCACCTACAGGCTACTTTATGAAGCTAGCCCCGCAGAAAAAAGTATTAGTGATGGAGAAGCAGGAAGAATGGAAGCTCCGGGTAACTTTTTGTTAGAAGTTCCAATCAGAGGTTTAGAATACTATTATTATATCGTCAGTAAAGGAGCAGTTAATAATGATAATACCGGGCAAACTCCTATTGGTAAAAATCTAATAAGTAATAGATACTATACTCAAACTTATGATCCGGCTACACTTTTAAGAGCTCCTGGTGAGGCTATGTCGGATATAAGAGTAGTACCAAATCCCTATTCAGCCGGTGCAAATTCTGATCTACTCTTCACAGATGAAGCCGACGGTAACGATCGAATTTACTTCTATGAAATTCCGGGCAGGTGTACCATTAATATTTACACTGAAATGGGTGAGAAGATAAAAACAATTCTTCATAATGACGGAAGTGGAGATGAACCATGGGATTTAAAAACAGATTCGAGACAAAGAATAGCTAGTGGAGTTTATATTGCAAGAATTGTAAACGAAGACCCCAATGATGATGATTTTGGAAAAGTGGCTATAAGAAAAATTGTAATAATACTTTAAGAGAAGTTCATCGAAATGAAAAAGATTATACCATTAATATTTTTATCGCTCGTTTCTTTTCAAACGCTAGAAGCACAGCAGAAAAGAGCTCAAACCAGTATGAAGTTTCTTTCTGTTTCAACATCTGCAAGAGCATCAGCGATGTCGGATGCGGTAACTTCGGTGAATATGGGTGCTTATAGCCCATTCTACAATCCTGCAACAATGGCCTTAATTGAAAATAATGTAAGTCTAACTGCAGGTGTTGTGCAATGGATTGCAGATATCGATCATAATTCTGCTTCATTGATATTCAAACCAGGTAATGGTAAAATTGGAGTGTTTGGTTTAAATGCTACATCGGTAGATTATGGAAATATTATTGCCACTGTAAGAGATAATGATCCTAACAATCCTTTGGGCTATTTAGATAATGGATTTGTTAATCCAACTGCCATGACAATCGGGCTTTCTTATGCTAATGCGGTTACAGACCAGTTTTCGGTTGGTGCAAACTTCAAGTATGCCTATCAGGATCTTACCAGTGCCCCGGTTGATACAGATGGTAATGGAGGCTACGTGACTGAGAACTATTCTTCAGGCGTAGGTGTCATGGATTTTGGAGTTTTTTACAAAACAGGGTTTAAGAGTCTAAATTTTGCAATGGCGTTAAGAAATTTTTCTCCTGAAGTTTCTTTTATTGAAGAGGAACAAGAACTACCTCTAACTTTTAAAATTGGTATTTCAATGAATATTTTGGATTTAACTGATATTAGTCCTGATGAACATTCTCTTTTAGTATCAATAGATACAAATCGTCCCAGAGATTACTACGAACAAATTTTAATTGGTATGGAATATACTTTTTTAAGCCGTTTTATGGTAAGAGGCGGATATGGATTCCCTAAAGACGAAGAAGAACTATCGTTTGGTTTTGGAATTAATCAACCGGTTGGGAACCTGAGTCTTAGCATTGACTATTCTTATACTCAATTTGGAGTGTTTGGTGAAGTAAATAGATTTGGAGCACAAATAGGATTTTAATGAAATTTTTGATGACGACTAAAAATTCAATAATGAAATATAAGCTAGTAGTAATTATACTTGTTACCTTATTAATATTTCAAGGTTGTGGAGAAGGAAACAGCGTTTTTGATCCTGATTTTGAACTTCCTGGCAATAGACCAATAGTAACAAATATTACACCTGATCCTGAATATCTTGCTGGAGTAGACTCTGTAATAGTAACAGGAGAAAATTTTTCTGATAACATCGACGAAGTTGTAATTAACTTTGGAGGTTCGGAAGGAGTAATACTTAGTGCGAGTCCTACGCAGTTAATAGTTCGTCCTGGGCAAAAAGATGGTCAAAATTTACCTGTAAAAGTGGGCGTATTTAATGCCGAATTTTTAAGTGAGGCTTATTCTTACACGCTACGTCCACCACAGGGGCTTTATCCAGGAACCAGCACAGGATTTGTTCCCGTTACTCCATTAGGAATTGATGGTAATAATAATGTTTATTTATTTGCTGAAAGGAACAGCGCTTTCAGGTTATATAAAATTGCAGATGACGGTACAACTGAGATAGATGGGATTAGAAATTTAGGTGAATTCAAGGAAGACGGAGAAACTCCTGTTCCAGCTGATAGTACTTTACGTTACCCCGCAAATAGTTATTCTGATATTGAAATTGGACCGATGGATCAGGTTTTTATGACACAGGGTAGTGTACGAGCTATTTTTATTAAGACCTTTGGAGACGGTATTCGTGAATCATTATGGGTAGCCTCATCTTCAGCTGCGTTAAAAATTCAAGATATGATATTTGATGATAATGGCTTTTTATGGGTTGTTGGAAGAGATAGTGACCAAATTCATCGATTTAATTCGACTACTAAAGCAGAGTCAAAATTCCCTTTTGTAGGTCAGTTTAATGCAGTTGCTTATTATAAACAATCAAATGAATTATTCGTTAGCGGAACAATAAACGGAAGTCAACAAGTATGGAAGTTTTCAATTGATGGTAGTGGTAATCTAGGATCTGGTGAACTTTATTTTGATTTTGGTGCCAAGTATGATGGAAATATTACTTCTTTGATATTGGCATCGAATGGGGAATTACTGATAGGTAATACCGGAGAAACCAGCATCGTTAGAGTTTTTCCTTCAGGAAGAAACCAAGCTTTTTATCCGGGAATGATTAAACAAGGAACTTTTAGTATTACATGGCGTGACGATGAATTTGCTGTAGTTGCTACTGAGGGTGATGGCGGAAGTCTAAATTTTATGGACATGTTTGATCGTACCCGATCTGGTATTTTTGGATTTAACTAACTATAACATTAACAACAGTAAATAAAATCAAACTATCGATAAACAGATACAAATGGAGAACAAATGAAAAATAATAAATTATTAATTCTAATGGGTTTTTTACTCGCACCAATGCTTGTAAATGCTCAAACTCAAAATTGGACTTGGGACGATACATTCTTACCGGACACAGCTAATACTAACGACAATTTTTTTGAAGTTCATGGTATTGCTGTTGACCCTGATGGAAAAGTTTGGATTCAACCTTTTTCAGCAACTGAAACAATAATTACAAACAGAGATGGAAATAACGGAGATCCTGATACTTTATCTACAAGAGTTGTATATGTATATAATGCAGACGGTACTCCAGCAGATTTCTCACCATTGAGCGTAATTGAATATGCAGACGGAACTACACCTAATGACACTTTAGGTAGAGTTTGGACAGGAGAAGCATATGAAGGTTATTCAGGTAGAGGAATTGAGGCTAGCATTGCAGATGGTAATATTATCATCTCTCAATTCAACCGTGTTTATAAAGTAGACTACAAAACTGGCCAAGGCTTAGCTAAAGTAGATCCTGAATCAGGATGTTCGTTAGGTGAAGCTAGTACGGATGCTTCAGGAAGTATTTACATAGGATGTGTGGTTGCTACAGATACTCCAATCATTAAGTATGATTCTAATCTTGAAAATCCTGAAGAAATAATTACTCTAACAAGTGGTTTCTCAAGAGATTTCCAGGTTGCTGAAGATGGTTTAACAATTTGGTGGCAAGGTTACACTGGACCTGGCGTTCTTCAATACACTAGAGATGAATTTAGTGGATTTGGTACTCCTGATACTGTGTTAAGAGGAATTAAAGCTGAAAGCTTTGATATTCATCCTTCAACAAAATACTTGTGGGTTAGTGGTGGATCTCTAAATGATGTACCTAGTGCTCCATATACTCCTCAAACTTGGTATGCATTTGACTATGCTACTTTAGGACAGGACGAAACTCCATTAGATAGTATTCGTTGGGTTGCAGGTGGAAGAAACGCAGAGTTTGCAAGTGACTTTGATGCAGGCCGTCCACGTGCTTTAGATTTCTCACCGGAAGGTACTAGTGCTTATGTAGGAGTATTTAGTGGTGGAGATACTGGAGTTGATGTTCAGAAATTTACAACTGAGCAAATATTTACTTCAAATGAAAACGATTTATCAGAAATACCTGAAGGATTTAAATTAGAGCAAAACTATCCTAATCCATTCAACCCTTCTACAACGATAAATTATTCATTGAACCAACCGGGATTAGTTACTCTTAAAGTATATGACATCACAGGTAGAGAAGTAGCTACTTTAGTTAATAGCAGAGAAAATGCCGGCGATCATGCTGTTTCTTTCGACGCAGCTAATTTGGCTTCCGGTGTATATATTTACACACTACAATCCAATGGTTTACGTTTAACAAACCGTATGACCCTAATTAAATAAGCAAGTTATTTAAATTTAAAAGGCAGCCATGTGCTGCCTTTTTTATATCATTTATAGAGAGATATATTTTTATGAAAAAACTATTTATTCTAATATTTATTTTAGCACCTGTTTTAGCAGTATCGCAAGATAACGTACCAAAATATGAGTTCAGAGGTACATGGATTGCTACTGTTATTAATTTAGATTGGCCTCAATCAGGTGGCTTAGCTCCAAGATTTCAAAAATCTGACCTTATAAATAAATTAAATAAACTGGATGAGCTTGGGATAAACATAGTTTTTTTTCAAATTAGAACAGAAGGAGATGCTTTATATGATTCTCCAATAGAGCCATGGTCAAAATATCTTACAGGTGAAGAAGGAAAGGCTCCCGAACCTTACTGGGATCCTCTAACTTTCGTGATCGAAGAGGCTCATAAACGAGGAATGGAATTGCACGCTTGGTTAAATCCGTATAGAGCGATGAGAACAATACCGAGTGATTTTAGTCAAAAAGTGAGTGCAAACACTAATAAAGATGTATACGAAATTGATGAAAGTTTAAAACCTTTTCTTCTTAAAGAAGGTGACAATAAAAAAAATAAATTTCCAGGAACTACTCAAAGAGATGAGAAACATGTCTCTAATACACATCCTGAATGGTTAATGGTCATGAATCAAAATATTGCAATTTTTGATCCCGGCTTACCAGAGGTAATTGAATATAATATAGATGTTGTAATGGATGTGGTTAACAGGTACGATGTAGATGGAATACACTTTGATGACTATTTCTATCCATATCCACCAAACCATATGGCTTCAAATGATAATGAATCATTAGATGACAGTACCTTTATAAAATATCCTAGAGGTTTTACTGACAAAGATGATTGGCGAAGAAATAATATCGACATTTTTGTTGAGATGCTACACGATAGCATACAGGTTGTAAAGCCTTGGGTAAAATTTGGAATCAGTCCATTTGGAATATGGAAAAGTGGAACACCTGATGGTATAAGCGGGATGAACGCTTATGAAGTTATTTATGGGGATGGAATAGAGTGGCTACAAGAACAAACCATAGATTATGTAACCCCTCAGTTATATTGGGAATTTAATCGATTTGGACCTTTTGGCCAGGACTATGGTGCATTATCTGATTGGTGGGCTGATAGCGCAGCAGCAAATGATAGACATATTTACCCTGGTCATGGACTATATAGGTCTGATGCAAATACTTACTCTGGCAATACATTATTTAATGCCAATGAGATACCTAAACAGCTAAGACATAACAGAGAAAATACCAAAATTCAGGGAAGTGTTTTCTTCAGAGAAAAAAACCTAACAGGCTTTTCATCTAAAGGATTTGCAGATTCATTAAGAAATAATTTCTATAAATATGATGCTCTCCAACCTATTATGGAGTGGAAAAGCTTGACCACTCCCGATTCCCCTGAAAACCTCATAGTTAGCAGAAGTTCGGAACAAGGATATATATTCGATATAAGTTGGGATAAACCTTCAGGCGAGCAGATCTCAAAAGTAAGTATTAGCGGACATGTTGATTCCTTGATTAAATACGCTGTATATAGAGTCGATTCAGGATCTGATCCGGATGAAGTTCAGGAGATGGAAAAGTATTATAATTTAATTGCGGTAACCGGAGAAACAACATATAGAGATGCTACACCTCCTTCAGAAAATGGTTACTGGTATTTCGTAACAACAGTTAGCAGAAATAATGTAGAAAGTGAGCCTACCCAATCGGCCGAAGGTGGAGTAGTAGTTTCTAATGAGAACGATGCACTTGATGTTCCGGAAAGATTCTCACTAGCTCAAAATTATCCAAATCCATTTAATCCAAGTACTGAAATAGCTTTTGTAATTCCTGAAAGCGGAGCTACTACATTAAAGGTTTACGATATTTTAGGACGAGAAGTAAAAACCTTGATAAACAAAAAATTAGCTTCTGGTGCTCATTCAGTAAGTTTTGATGCGTCAAGTTTTGCTTCAGGTATTTATATTTATAGACTTTCTTCCGGAAATTCTACCCTGATAAAAAGAATGACTTTAATAAAGTAAAATCAAAAAGGTTCAAAATTTTTGAACCTTTTTTTATTTAGTTTTTAATATATACGTAATAGTTAAATCTATGATTATGAAAAAGAGCCTACTTTTATTAATCTATTTTTTAGCTCCATTTTCTCTCTTCTCTCAGATTCAATATGACACATTAAATGTAAGTCAGATTGGAGAAGGCGTATTTCATTATTCAATTATAGCCCCCACTGTACCATGGACTTTCGAAGTTGTAGAGGTTGATCTTACCAATAGTATCTATTCCTTAGAAACTGTTAAAGCGAATGATAACCTTAGAGGTTATGAGAAAACAAGCTCCATGTCGCAACGAAAGTCAGAAGACGGTCATCAGGTAATTGCAGCTATAAATGGAGACTTTTACGGAGGCGGTGGAATACCAACAAATTTACAGGTTCTAAATGGGGAAATTTTAAGAATCCCCATTTCAAGAGAAGTGTATGGGTATTCCAGCAATGGAAGTATGTTTATAAATACAACAAACTATAGTGGCGAAGTTAGTATTAACGACACAACCTATACCATTTCAAATGTTAATTCAGCCAGAGTAAGTAACGCATTAGTTTTTTACAATCATTATTTCGGAGAAAGTACGGGGACGAATGAATTTGGTACAGAAATCACTCTGAAAGCAATAGATCAATGGACTGTAAATGGAGAGGTAGCAACAGTCATAGTGTCAAAGAATGATACTGAGGGTGATTCTCCTGTTACAGATTCTACATTTGTTTTCTCAGGTCATGGAACTATGTCTACAGTGCTTAAAGAAGTAGAAATTGGAGATACTTTGATTGTGAATCATAAAATATTTCCCGGAACAGAGAAGATAAAAGAAGCGGTTGGAGGAAGCCGAAAATTTCTTGATGAAGGAGTGAACAACGGAAACTGGCCTGATCGACATCCAAGGTCTGCTATTGGGTTTAATTCTGATACGACCAAATTTTATATGGTAACGGTAGATGGTCGTCAGAGTTCAAGTGCAGGAGCAACGCTTAATGAACTTGCGGACTTCATGAGAACAATCGGGGCCCACTCTGCCCTAAACCTTGATGGAGGAGGGTCAACAACTCTTGTAGTTCATAATAATGTTGTAAATTCGCCTTCGGATGGCTCTGGTGAGAGATCGGTATCAAATGCATTAATGCTTGTATCTAATAAATCTAAGACCGCTAATATTGAAAATCTGGAGCTATCACCAGACTTTAATAAGATTTACAGGAATAAGAATCTTCAGTTTAATACAAAAGGAAGCGATGTAAATTTCTTTCCTATCGAGCTTAATCCTGAAAGCCTTACCTTCTCATTAAGTGAGGGATTTGGGGCTAGTATCAGTAACTCCGGCTTGTTTAGCGCAGGAAATGAACCTGATACAGGATTTGTGTATGTTGAATATCAAAACAAAGTAGATTCTGCCAAAATTATTATAAAAGGAGTTACTTCATTCAATATCTTTCCCCGAAACTCTGTAACTGACAATATAAAAGAGATCGATTTTTATTCAAGAGCAAATGATTTTGATGGAGTTAGTCAATCAGTTTCTGATGGCGAAATAGAATGGAAAAGTACAAATTCGGATGTTGGTATTATAGAAAATGGGATATTTAGAGGTGTTTCTGAAGGAACTACTGAAATAATTGCCACTTTTGACGGGATTTCTGATACTTCGGTAGTTGCAGTGGAAATCGGGATGGGCGTAGAACTACTTACAGGCTTTGAGGACATTCAGGGAATTACCCTTGATGGTTTAAATATAGATGTCACTAACTCAAAGCTAACGATAACAGATAGTGTTTCCACAGAAAGTGGCAATGCATTAAAGCTAGACTATGAATTCCAATACGCCGGAAGGCCGGATACTTGGGCATATATCAAAAAAGATATTCCAATATTTGGTGTACCCGATACTTTTTTAATTGATGGAAAAACAGATGGAAAAAAGCACCTGATAGATTTGAATCTTGTTGATGATAACAATGAAAAATTTGATGTGCGTCTTAAAAGATTTGCAGATAATACAACCTTTGAGACCTACTCAATATCGATGGAAAATGCTATTCCTGATTATCCGTTCAGTACTTTTTATTTTCCAATCACTGTAACAGGGATTTCTATAAAACTTAAATCGGAACAGCAGAGCGGTCAAAAATATAACGGCACTATTTACTTTGATAACTTACGAGCCAGCTACCCAAGTGGAACTTCAGTTTCAGTTGAAGAGGTGAAAGAGGGAATACCCACTAACTTTGAAATGAGCCAGAATTATCCAAACCCGTTTAATCCTACAACCAATATTTCTTTCAACTTGCCAAAAAATGATAAGGTTAGTTTAACCGTTTTCGATGTACTCGGCAGAAAGGTTGCTGTTTTAGTTGATGATAAATTAAGTGAAGGAAATCATTCGTATACTTTTGATGCCAGTAATATTTCAAGTGGAATGTATATATATATACTAAATACTTCTTTTGGGATGAAATCAAAAAAAATGATTTTAGTAAAGTAGTTCTTAGCTCAATTATACTTTAATAATAATATTCTTCTTTTGCATCCAACGAGCTAATCCCCAAAACAGGATAATCCAAATAATAGCATACAAAATAGACGCGTTGATAGGAGAAGCAACAGATTTTAAAACAACTTCATAAATCCATCCTTTAATTGAATACATCTGATTACCATAATTAAAGGTGATCATACTTAGAACTCTTGCAATAACGCCGCTTAGGAAAAATACTGTTATAGCATTTATACCGAAAGCAACTCCCCAGTTTGTAAACCTTTGTTTCTCTTTTACATCCAAAAACCAGTAGCATAAACCAAAAATACACATTGCTTGTCCACCGGTGAATAATGTATACGAACTAGTCCAAATGTTTTTATTAATCGGGAACACCCAGCTCCATATATAACCAATGATAATCAGGATAAAGCCCCAAATGAAAAATTGCAGCGTTCGAGAACTTTCAGATTCTTTATCAGACATAAGCATTCTACCGGTCCAGATACCAATTAAGGTAGTTCCGATTGCTGGAAGAGTACTTAAAAGACCTTCAGGGTCCCAGGCTTCCTTCCACATATGTCCTGATAATATTTGCTGATCGATAAATGCAGCTAAGTTTCCATCTGCTGTATCGATTGCACCAGCTCCAAAATTAGGTACGGGAATACCAATCATCAGAAGCCAATATCCTACCAATAAACCAATCAGAGTGATCATTTGGGTTTTTGGTTTTGTATATAGAAAGAGAATACTACCTACAGCATAACAAATAGCTATTCTTTGAAGAACTCCAGGAATTCTTAAATCTGAAAGATTGTTGTGAAGTCCGAAATCAGGAGAAAAAGTTAAATAAGGAAAAGCTGACAGAGCTAAACCTAATCCAAAAATTTTAGCAGCTCTAATCAATGTTTTTTTTACTAACTCAGAGTCTTCAATGCCTTTCTTTTTAGCCTTAGTAAAAGCTAAAACGATAGATACTCCCACAATGAATAAGAAAAAAGGAAAAATTAAATCGGTTGGAGTCCAGCCATGCCATGAAGCATGTTTTAAGGGATCATAAATATGAGACCAAGATCCGGGATTATTAACCAGAATCATTGCAGCAACGGTAGCTCCACGAAAAAAATCTAAAGAAACCAACCGTTTGCCGGAAGAAATACCACTTATTGAAGTCATATATTATTTTTTATTCTTGGAATGTAATTAAAATAGTGTCTAAAGTAGAAATCAAATTATGGGATAGCTATCTTGGGTAATAATTAAAAATATTAGATGAATATACTTATAGCCGATAGCGGTTCCACTAAAACTGAATGGGTATTAATTTCAAATGATGGGGCAAAGAATTATTTTTTTAGTGATGGATTAAATCCCTATTTCAGAACCCATGGACAGCTTTCTGAAGCTATAAAAAATGGAGTAAAGAAAGAGATCTCGGATGTAAAAATAGATAAGATATTTTTCTATGGTTCCGGAAGCGGAAACAAGTCCAGAAAAGCAATTCTGAAAAATGCCATTGAAGAGAATTTCCCGAGTGCACAAATTTGTATAGAAACAGACCTATTGGGAGCAGCAATCGCTTGTTTCGGGAAGAATAAAGGAATTGCGTGTATTCTTGGAACCGGATCTAATTCCTGTGTATATGATGGTAAAAATATAGTAAAAAACATACCTTCTCTGGGTTTTGTTCTGGGAGATGAAGGCAGTGGGGGATATTTTGGTAAAAGAATTCTGAACAGCTATTACTATGAGTTGATGCCGGAAGATCTTAGAATTGCAATAGAACAAACAAGTGATATGAACCTTGAATCTATTCTACATAAAGTTTACGAAGAACCTCAGGCGAATCGATTTGTAGCTTCTTTTTCTAAAATTTTGGGAGATTTCAGAGATCATCCTTTCATTAAAGAAATGGTTAAAAAAGGATTTGAGGCTTTTGCTGATAAACAACTAAGTTATTTTGATGAGTCAAAATCTCTTGAAATTGGTTTCGTTGGCTCCATTGCATCTGTATATGAAGATATATTAAGAGAGGTTTTAAAAGAAAAAGAAATGCAGGTAGCTGTGATAGTTAGAAAACCATTGGAAAAATTGATAGAATTTCACACTTCTAACTAAATATCGATTTCTTTTAAATGAACCAGGTAATTCTTGACCACAGGTTCAGTTAGTGCAATGATATTTTTTGTATCTGCGGCTTTTGAAAACTCTACAGCATGTTCATCATCAAAGATCCAAATGCTTTCATTCTTGTATTTATAAGCTTCGGAATAACTTTGATCAAAGCTGTAGAAGTAGGAAGCTGCTTCATCCCCATAAGGTAATCCAAGTTTCTTTAATGCGATCTTAGTTTTTTTAAGAATTTCATTTTGATCATCTTCTGAAGGAATTGTATCAAAGAATGTTGTTCTAAAAAGAGAACGATTTAAAAACCTGGTGCATAACTCAGATAAGATTTTATCATTGTTCTGAGTCCAGAATTTGATATTCAGATAAATATCATAATCATCTAACTTTGAATAAGCATCTATCATCTTTTTAGTGAGCTGCTTTTTTGCAGAGGGTTGTTCTTGAAGGAAATAACGAAGACTGTCAGAAGCAAAATCCAACTCGTAACCGGCTTCAAGTAAATCACTCACTCTTCGAAAAACTGCGCGGATCAAGGCGTCAGCACTTAACACCGTTTTATGCAGATATACTTGCATATACATCAATCTGCGGGCAATGATGTAATTTTCTATGGCGTAAATCCCCTTTTTCTCAATAACGATGTTTCCTTTATGAACCCTCATGGTTTTCAGGATTCTGTTTATACCGATTCGTCCTTCCGAAACTCCGGTAAAAAAACTGTCTCTGCTAAGGTAATCCAATCGGTCTAAGTCCAGCTGAGATGAAATTAATTGATGAAGAAACTTCTTTTTATATTGATTGGTAAAAATGGCGATTGCAGTATCCAGTTCACCGTCAAATTCTTTGTTGAGCTCTTTCATTATCGCAAGGCTCATCATTTCATGATTGAAATCCTTTATCAGAGAATGTTCGAGTGTATGAGAAAGGGGACCGTGACCGACATCATGAAGAAGAATGGCAATTAAAGTTCCTTCATATTCTTTTTTGGTGATGGTGGTATCTTTCTCAAGCAGATTATTTAACACTCTTTTTGCAAGCTCTAAAGCTCCCAGGGCATGAGAAAAGCGGGAATGTTCTGCAGCAGGAAAAACCAAATAGCCTAATCCTAACTGTCTAATACGACGTAATCTTTGCACATAAGGATGATCGATCAGTCGTAGAATAATTCCTTTCGGTACTGTGATAAAGCCGTGAACAGGATCATTGAATATTTTATAGCGCGTACTTTTATCCATTTTGATCAGTTTTAATTAACATCGCATCCAGATCTTTTATCTCGGGTAATTTAACCGGGCGTTGTTTCTTTACATCAAACCAAACTCCGGTTGTTTTCGCAACACTAAGTAGCTTTTTGGATTCGGCGTTATAAATTCCTTGAAAGGCATCCAGACTTGAATTTCCAACTTTACTTATTCCCGTTCCGATCAACAACTCATCAGGAAATTTAATTTGTCCTACATATTCAATTTCAGAACGAACCATCACAAAAGAGCGGCCTTCGTGATACTCCTTAGTCATTTCAAAATACTCTCCCAAAAAACGCAACCGAGATTCTTCATAATAAGTATTGAAAACGGCATTATTTACGTGCTGAAGAGCATCTACGTCATTAAAGCGAACAGTTAGCTTATGCCAGTGATAAAAGAAATCGGGGTTATAGTCAGGTTTAATCATGAAGGAAATTAGGAACCAATTAATGTCGAATAATGAATACTAAATATCGAAGTATCATTCATTCTTTTAAAATTTAATTATACAAAACATAAACTGTTCAATATTCCTTATTGGATATTCAACATTCTCTGGTTCTTTCGTTATATTTGATGTCTAATTAAAGCAATATTTAAATCAGAAAATACATGTCAAAAGATTCCAGCAAACAATTTCTAGAAGATCTACTCATTACTCCAAGTCCAACAGGATTTGAAAAAGCAGGGGTTAAAGTTTGGAAAGACTACGTTGAACAATATTCTGATGAAGTAGTGACCGATGCTTATGGATCTGCAGCCGGTAAAATAAATACGAGTGGCGACGTTGCTACAGTTTTATTGGAAGCTCATTGTGATGAGATTGGAATGGTTATTCAGCATATTTCTGATCAGGGATTTATTTATGTAAACAAATTGGGAGGAAGTGATTCAACCATTGCCCGTGCTAAGAAGGTTTTCATCCACAACAAAAGAGGAAGAGTAGTAGGAGTTACAGGAAATACAGCTATACATTTACAAGACAATAAGAATGGTGGTGGTAAGCAACCGGCATGGAAAGATATTTATGTAGATATCGGAGTAAGTTCTAAAGAAGAAGCCCTGGAATTAGTTCAGGTTGGCGATCCGATCACTTATTCTTCGGATATGGAGTTTTTGAATGATGATATTCTTACCGGAAGAGCTCTGGATAATAGAATTGGTGGTTATATCATTGCAGAAGCGATGAAGAGAATTAGTGAAAATCGTAAAGATCTTAAAGTAAATGTAATTGCTTTAAACTCAGTACAGGAAGAAGTTGGCGGATTTGGTGCCCGAATGATGAGTTATCGATTTATGCCGGATGTTGCTTTGGTTACTGATGTAACGCATGCCACTGATACGCCCGGAATTGACCAGAAAGAACACGGAACGGTCGAAATGGGTAAAGGTCCTGCTATTCAACATGGAGGAGCTAATCATCCAAAAGTAGTCGATTTCTTAGAACAAGTATGCAAGAAATCAAAAATGGACGTGCAGCATGAAGCAACCAGCGTTCGAACCGGTACAGATACAGACAGTATTTTCTATCAACAGACAGGAATTCCAAGTGCGTTGATCTCACTTCCGTTACGATATATGCATTCTCCGGTAGAAACCTGCAATATGAACGATGTGGAAGATTTGATTAATTTGATGGTAGAAGCTGTGTTAGCAATGAATCCGGATCAAACCTTTGGTGTATTCGAAGACTAAAAAAACACCAGGATCAGTAGCTCCAAAGAGTTAGCCCGATAATATCCCAATAGAACAGGTAGGTTGAAACCAAACAGCATGAAAGCAATGTTAGGCTGATAAATGCTTTAGTGAACCTGCCAAATTCTGTATTCTCTTTGCTTTTTGTGAACATATAAAATAATCCATAATAAGAGAGAAGCAGAAAAGCGATTCCGAAGACGAAAAATAGTATTGCTCCAGGGCTGTATAATTGTTGCGTTTCGTACAAAGTAAAAAATGAGATAATCATTAAGAAAAGAGAACTGATGGCGCTGAACGGAAGTAACAATACTCTGAGATTTTCTTTCTTTTTTCGGATCAATCGGATGGGTATTCTAATGAGCAGAACAACGAACGCAATTAGAATAATTAGAACCGAAAACAACGCAGTAAAAAATTGAGTATAAGCCCACCAAGACGGGATTTTTTCATAAGCATAACCCTCAATCCATTGAATATCACCTGCGGTGTTTTCAATAAAAACAGAACTAAATACTGTTTCATCTGATTTACGAAATACATTGTCCCCCATATGAATAAGAGGCTGTTGATCGTCAATAATACTTTGCTGAACCAGCTTCCCGTCTTCCACTATTATGCATTGAATATCGATTAGCCGCATCAAAAATTCGAACAGTTTTATTTCAACGGTGAACGGCTGATAACATCCTGTAAGTTTCTCAATATTTGTTATGGGGACTTCAGAAAAGGAATCTGAATTAGCCGATCTATAAGTCGGAATGTGAGATAATAGTTCACTCTTGATTTCCTCGATTGTATCATTGCCATCCCGATTATTCAGAAGAATGATATAACCAATATTCAGCTCTTCAGAATATCCAAAATCAGATAAAAAACCGCCATACAAGCCATTATGTCCTTTGAAAATGTGACCTTTTTCCAATCTTGACATTAGTCCTTTACCATAACCAAATGTTAAACCGTGTTTAGCCTTTAAAGATGATTCAGGAGTTTCCATTCCGGATATTGTTGATTCACTCAAAATTTCAGAATCTCCATAAATTCCTCTATTCAGAAACAACGATACAAAATTACTCATGTCAGATATAGAAGCCACTAAACCACCTGCCGGCCATTGTGCGATATCAGGATATTCTATTTCTTCATTATCATTTCCGATGTAGTTTCGGGACATCATAGAACTAGAAGATGTATCCGGACGAAACGTAGTACTTGCCATATCTAAAGGTATTAGAATACTTTTTCTCAGAAACTCCTCATAAGGAACATTGATTTTTTCTTCTAGAATATAGGTCGCTAATATTGCTCCCAGGTTGTTATAAGCATGAAAACTCCCGGGTTTCCAGCGAGTGATAAGTGCTCCTTTAGAATCCTTTACGATCTCTGAAAGTGGAGTAGAAGCATTTGCTCTGGCTTCAAGATCAAAATGAGCATCATCAAATCCCGAAGTATGTTCAAGTAAATGAATAAAGCGAACCGGATCTGTTTCAGCCCATCGGTTTTCAAATTCAAGAGAGGGCAAAAGTTCTTTTATCGGAGTATTTATATCAATCAGGCCTTGTTCCTGAGCTTTCATTGCAGCAAGCGACAGAAACGTTTTAGAAATAGAACCTATTCCAAACAAGGTATTTTCTGTAACCGGATTCTTACTTTTTGTATCCGATACCCCAAAAGATTTAATCCAGATTACACTGTCTGAAGAAACCAGCGCTATAGCAGCTCCGGGAGTGTTGTTGATTTTGATGATGTCAGATATTGCTGAATCTGTTTTTGAGGGATAAAATTGTCTGGCTTCTGTTCTGGATGAAAAGATTAAAGAAAGAAGCAGGGTGCAAACAGATGCAATAAGATATTTCATAAACCGTAGTTGATAGTATTTATTGGGTATTAGAGTTTATTTTAGAACTCAGAAAGAGCTACGAAAGAAATTAGAAAAAGTTATGGGCTTTTAATTTGTACTAATAAGTCAGCCTATAATTCTCGATTCAATTAAAAACTTTTTGAGAAACCAATACCAATTCCTGAGTTATTTTGTGGTAGTGAAAAGCTTTTCAGGCGAAAAGCATAAGAATCGTTTTTATTCTTTTTAGCTTTAAAAAGGTTGTAAGTACTCAACGCTACAGTTAATGTCCCAAATCCTATATTCAAAACAGAGAGAACTTTCTTTCTTTTATTGGTAGTGTTATTTTTAGGATAGTTAGCAATTCCTAGAATTAGTTGATCCGTTCCTAAAATCAATCCAACAACGGGATAAATTCTATCTTCATTACCTTTTATTGCTTGCGAAGCATTTACTAAGCTCATTGTAGTATTCATTCCAATAAGAATAAAACTGGTGATTTCATATGGTTCTTTAACAGGTTCGGGCTCAGGTTCAGGAGTAGGCGGATAAGCAGGTTGAATCATAGCTAACTCTTTCTTGGTAAGTCCGCTTCCAGTAACCCATTGTTCAAATTCTGAACCTTCAATGTCAAAAATACTTGAGAACTTATGCTTGCTATTAATTTTTTCAGCTATTGGTCTGCCAACAGATCTTTCAACCAGGTAGCCTACAGCACAAATATTCCCGTTTTTGTCTATAAATACAGATTGTCTTCTTTCCGGGAAATGATAGTTCTTAGGATATGATTCCGCTTCTATATACTCTTTTAGATAATCAAGCAGTTGTAATCTTTTGGTTTTTAGATATGTTGAAAGATGAGTAACATCTGCGCTTCTGAGTTTGTATTCTACATACTCGAGATGAGTGGTGAGTCTTAGTTTTTCTTTCGTTGTAGCGTCTGGTTCAACTCCGAATTTTTGTATGAAGCTTATATCCCCAAGTACTTCATTTACAGAATTGTAATTAGTTTCATGATTTTTATCTCCAGTCAGAAGCAATCCATAGGAGAGAATTAGAGGGAGAAGAATTTTATTAATCATGACCGAACCAATTAATTAGAGAATGCCTAATTGTAACGATATGTTATTTCAGAAACAATATAATTAATGAGATACATCTCACTGGTTTTTAACTCACCTTCTTAACTCTCCCAACAATTCCAGATTCTAATATCATTTCTTAACTAAGTGGTGGGTAGGGGATCTTACCAATATAATGCTGTGCGCTATTTTTGATTATTTATTTTAATTAAACTGTAGGTTTCAAAAATTGTTCAAAATTGTATAAATAATCCACCCAAAAAAGAATGCCAATACAATGGGATAAAGAAGAAGGAAGAAAACTAAAGTTCTTCGGTTCTTTCTTTTTTGAACTAAATTTAATCCAAAGTTCATTTTTTCAGGATCAACATCAGATTGAAGGGATGTATATCTAGAATTTTCACTCAATGTTTTAAAAAGGTTTTTACCTCGTAGCATTGAGTTATTGTACTTTAGAGTTTTAGCAGATTCAGCCCAAATACCCATTTTCCTCCTGTTTAATGTTAAGTCTACACGAGGTGGTTAATAAAAAAGTTACGTTTTAATTGAGTTACATTTTTAAGAGAAAATTTCAATTCACTTTTTTTACTCTGCCCACAATCCCTGATTCCAGCATTACTTTTATCCCGTGAGGATGAGTAGGGGATTTTGTAAGCAATCGTTTTACTATTCCTGAAGTCAATTCACCAGTTCGTTGATGATTCTTTTGAACAACCTCAACTTCACTTCCTATCTGAATGTCTTTTCTTTGTGTTCCGTCCATGTTCTTTTTAGTGTTCAGCTATCAGCTATCAGCTATCAGCTATCAGCTATCAGCTATCAGCTATCAGCTATCAGCTATCAGCTATCAGCTATCAGCTATCAGCTATCAGCTATCAGCTATCAGCTATCAGCTATCAGCTATCAGCTATCAGCTATCAGCTATCAGCTATCACTTTAATTTCTATTTCCTGATCTTGGTTTACGGGTACTCCAGCGTTTGCTTTTCCCTGTTTCAAAATTCTTTTTCTTAGACCTGTTTTTGTTAGATCCTTTACCGGAAGCTTGAGCAGGTTCATTAGAATCATCCGGATAAGGATGTTGTCTGACCACTTCAATATCCTGTTTGATCAATTTCTGGATATCGCGTAAAAACGGTCTTTCATCAACTGCACAGAAAGAAAGTGCGATTCCACTTGCATTCGCTCTTCCGGTTCTTCCGATACGATGAACATAAGTTTCCGGAATATTGGGAAGATCATAATTAATTACATGAGAAATATCGTCCACATCAATTCCACGGGCGGCAATGTCGGTTGCTACTAACACTTTTGTGGTGCCGTCTTTAAAATTGCCTAATGCTCTTTGACGAGCCGGTTGAGATTTATTTCCGTGAATAGCTTCAGCTCCAATATCAGCGCGATCTAACAGCTTTACAATTTTATTAGCTCCATGCTTAGTTCTGGAGAATACAATTGAAGAAGTTATAACACCAGTTTCGAGCAGATGAATCAACAATTTAATTTTATTACCCTTGGTTACGTAATATAATTGTTGTTCTACTCTCTCTGCAGTTGCTTGCTTGGGTTTTATCGTAACCTTTTCTGGGTCACCGAGGATGGATGACGAAAGTTTAATGATTGCAGGAGGCATTGTTGCAGAAAAGAACAATGATTGACGTTTTCTAGGCAACCTGGCAATCACTTTCTTGATATCATGTATGAATCCCATATCCAGCATTTGATCCGCTTCATCGAGCACAAAATATTCCACATCTTTTAAAGAGACAAATCCCTGATTCATAAGATCCAATAATCGTCCGGGAGTAGCGATGAGAATATCTACTCCGCCTTTAAGTCTTTTAACTTGCTTTTGTTGCTTAACGCCACCATAAATTACGGTATTCTTAATATCGGTAAATTGTCCATAAGTAGTAAAACTGTCTGCAATCTGAATAGCCAGCTCTCTGGTTGGTGTTATAATTAAAGACTTAATTGTGCGTCTATAATTATCAGGATTATGAGCATTTGCTAAATGTTGCAGTATTGGAATGGCAAAAGCTGCCGTTTTTCCTGTTCCGGTTTGAGCGCAACCGAGCAAGTCTTTTTTGTTCAGTAATATTGGAATTGATTGTTCCTGAATGGGTGTGGGTTGATCGTAACCCTGGCTTTTAAGAGCCTTTAAAATAGGTTCAATAATTTGAAGATCGTCGAAATTCATATGTAATATGGGTAAGAAAGAGGGAGAGAAAGTTGAAGATAGAGCTCAGAAAAAATTCTCAATTTTGAGTGTAGATAGCATACATGTGCATTAGCAACCCTATTCTTATATACTACTTTGTAGAGGAAAGATACGCTTAATTCAATCGGGAAATAAGTTTTATTAGATTTTTATTCAACTCTGACAGGATTAAGAAATGAATAGGTTTATAACGAAAGTTTAGAAAATCCTGTGAGGGTTACAAAGGAGGATGTATTTTATAAAATCAGGCAATTATTAAAAGACTTAGAAGTACTGTAAAGATGAATAAAATGGGAACTAGTACAAATGATAGGATCAATCTTCTTTTTCTTGTTCTAATTTCAAATATAGAAATGCTTCTTTTTAATAATTCAGCACTAATTTCTGATGGATTTCTTTTTGATTTAGTTTCACTCAGTTTGGAAAAGTAACTCTTTCCCCGGAGCATCTTTTGGTTTTGCTTAACGATTTGTACTGCATGTGCTAGAAAGCCCATATCAACTCAAAGCTTTATTGATCCTATTCAACAGAGCCGGAATTACTGAGTGTTCATATCGTTCATCAAAGGGTTCTATGATAACAGCGTCATATCCATCAATATCCGCCTGACGAAATCTATCGTAAATTTCCCGAGCTAGTTTGTCAAAGTCCTGATCATAATTAATCACATTTTCTTGATCCAATTCTGAATGTAACAGAAGGAAGAGGAAAGAGGGATCATCAAAATCGTCCTCAGAAGTTAACCATCGAACTTCAGCTTTAGGTTTATAATGCGAATATTTTTGCCCCGGACTTTTAGGTTTTTGTGAGTTTGTATCGTCCAGTAAAACCTCTATGCCAAGTACTTTTTCAATCTCTTTTTTACCAATGCTGCCCGGCCTTAATATCATAGGTATTTCACCGGACACATCAAGCACTGTTGATTCCAATCCGACCTGAGTTCTTCCTCCATCAATTACTAAAATTGAATTTCCAAAATCTGCTTTTATATGGCTCGCTTTAGTAGGGCTGGGAGCTCCGGATTTATTCGCACTGGGAGCTACCAAAGGTCCTGTTTTAGAAATAAATTCTAAAGCTATTTCATTGGCTGGCATTCGGATAGCAACGGTACTTAACCCAGATGTTACCGCATCTAACACTTCTGAGCGTTTATCAAAAACGAGCGTTAAAGGACCTGGCCAGAACTCATCAATCAACAATTGAGCTGACTCAGGAATCGTGGATGCAAAGTTGTTTGCCTGATCAGGATCAGAGACATGAACAATCAATGGATTATCGGATGGACGTCCTTTGGTTTCAAATACTTTTGCTATAGCATTTGCATTGCTGGCATCTGCACCAAGTCCATACACTGTTTCGGTAGGGAAGGCAACGACTTCCCCGGCCTGAATTGCATCTATATATTTTTGCATTATGACCACAGCTATAAACTATTAAAAAAAAAGTTGGTACAAAATAGCTCCGGGAAACTGATTTTGTGACTAAGAAGATCAATTTAACGTTAAATTTATGCCAATAAATCATGTAATGAATTCTTCAATCACTTAAATGAGTGAACAAAATTCCCTATTTTATGAAATCGCTTCCATGAATTTAAAATCAAAGCATATTTATGTCGATCAAGACAGAAAAAAAATCTACAGAATCTAAAGCAGATAAATACCCGTTTAGCTTAACGGAGCCACATAAACCCACGCATAAAGTTCGGTTTGTAACGGCGGCCAGTTTATTCGATGGTCACGATGCTAGCATAAATATCATGCGTAGGATTCTACAAAGCAGCGGCGTTGAAGTTATTCACTTGGGTCACAATCGCTCGGTGCATGAAATTGTGAATTGCGCCATTCAGGAAGATGTACAAGGAATAGCGATAAGTTCGTATCAAGGAGGGCATGTGGAGTATTTCAAATACATGATCGAATTGTTGAATGAGCAAGGTGCAGGGCATATTAAGGTATTTGGTGGTGGTGGTGGTGTAATTGTTCAGGATGAGATCAACGAGCTTCACGAAGCAGGGGTTTCAAGAATATTTTCTGTAGATGACGGAAGTTCTATGGGATTGCAA
This sequence comes from Balneola sp., assembly GCA_965216175.1. Classification (GTDB taxonomy): domain Bacteria; phylum Bacteroidota; class Rhodothermia; order Balneolales; family Balneolaceae; genus Balneola. The sequence goes on along the minus strand of OZ244140.1, from coordinate 1,768,164 downwards.
GGAATGATCAACTACATGATTCATGAGTGCGATTACGATCCGGTTAGCAGAACAGAGATTGATATAGAGAAAGTACTGGATAAAGATCCTAAAGCCATTGCACGAGCAATTACCGCTTTAGAAAATGGAAATGAAGAGCTGTTAAGCTTTGCTGATGAAAAGCTGCTCAAAAAAGATGGAAAGCAATTAAAAGCAAAATCAGAAAAAACAATTCCTGTATTGGGAATTACAGGAACAGGTGGAGCAGGGAAGAGTTCTTTAACGGATGAAATTGTATTACGCTTTCTGACTGAATTTAAAGACATCACCATCGGTATCATTTCTGTAGATCCTTCCAAAATTAAGACAGGAGGGGCGTTGCTCGGTGATCGCATACGAATGAACAGTATCGATACAGAACGAGTGTATATGCGAAGTTTGGCGACCAGAGCTTCAAACAGAAGTACAAGTGCAGCTCTTGTTGGGGCGATTGAGTTGTACAAGCAAGCTGGCTTCGATCTGATTATTGTGGAAACAAGCGGAATCGGTCAAAGTGGAACTGAAATTGTAGATATTTCAGACATCCCGATTTACGTAATGACCAGCGAATACGGCGCAGCTACACAGTTAGAAAAGATCAATATGCTGGATCTGGCTGATATTGTGGTTCTGAACAAGTTTGAAAAGAAAGGCTCATTGGATGCCTATCGTGATATCAGAAAGCAAATCATCCGAAATAGAGGAGAGTGGCATGCTAAACCCGAAGATATGCCGGTATATCCAACGATTGCTGCTCAATTCAATGATAAAGGCGTAAACAACCTGTTTGCAGCCATTGTTTCTAAGATCAACGAGAAGTACAGTTTTGATTGGGAGCCGAAGTTATACACCGATGCAAGTCCGGCAGAAGATATTCAGGCGCAAGCCATTATCCCGGGAAAGCGAGTTCGGTACTTGTCAGAGATTTCTGAAAGCATTAGAAACTATCACGAATGGGCAGAACAGCAATCTGATATTGCTTCAAAATTAGGTGAAGTTCGAGGTACGCTGAATCAGTTAAACACTTGGAAGCCAGATAATAAGGAAGTAATAGTTAATGATCTTTCTAGGATGGAAGATCACTGGGAATCTAAATTAGATGTGACTCCAAAACGTATTCTGGACGGTTGGGATAATCTCTACGAACGCTATCAGCAGAAGACTTTTGATGTAAAGATTCGCGATAAAGTTATTAAGAATGAATTGTATAGAGAATCGCTGAGTGGTTTGAATATTCCACGTGTGGCAATGCCGGATACCAAGCATCCGGGAGAGCGATTAAAATTTGCTTTGAAAGAGAATCTGCCTGGTTATTTCCCATATACCGCCGGTGTATTTCCATTTAAGCGCGAAGGAGAAGATCCGACGCGTATGTTTGCAGGAGAAGGAACTCCCGAGCGAACCAACAAACGATTTCATTATGTAAGTGAAGGATTGGAAGCAGCACGACTTTCAACTGCTTTTGATTCGGTTACTTTATACGGCGAAGATCCCGGATATCGTCCTGATATTTACGGAAAGATCGGGAATTCGGGCGTGAGTATTTGTACGATTGATGACATGAAAAAGCTTTACTCAGGTTTTGAACTGACCAAGCCAACTACCTCTGTATCAATGACTATCAATGGTCCGGCACCAATGATATTAGCTATGTTTATGAACGCAGCTATTGATCAGGAAGTGGAAAGATATCTGAAAGCAGAAGGGAAATGGGAGCAAACGCTGAAGGATGTAAAAGCTAAATACAAAAAGCTTGGTTTGCCTGTTCCTGAATATTCTAGCGAGCTACCTGAAGGCAATGATGAATTCGGTTTGGGTTTACTTGGTATGACCGGTGAAGAAGTGGTTGATGCCGAAACCTACAACAAGATCAAAGCTAAAACACTTTCTTCGGTACGTGGAACGGTTCAGGCGGATATCCTTAAAGAAGATCAAGCGCAAAACACCTGTATTTTCTCCACGGAATTTGCACTTAAGATGATGGGAGACATTCAGGAGTACTTTACCGAGCATAAGGTGAGAAATTACTACTCTGTGTCCATTTCCGGTTATCACATTGCAGAAGCAGGAGCGAATCCGGTGACACAAGCAGCACTTACTTTGGCGAATGGATTTACGTATGTAGAATATTATCTCGCTCGAGGATTAAGTATTGATGATTTCGCACACAATCTTTCGTTCTTCTTTAGCAATGGATTAGATCCGGAGTATGCGGTTATTGGTCGCGTAGCACGACGTATTTGGGCAGTAGCGATGAAGAAGAAATATGAAGCGAATGATCGTTCCCAAAAGTTGAAATATCATATTCAAACCAGTGGACGTTCATTGCATGCACAGGAGATTCAGTTCAATGATATTCGAACGACCTTACAGGCATTATTAGCAATATATGATAATTGTAACTCATTGCACACCAATGCGTACGATGAAGCAATTACGACTCCGACTGAAGAATCTGTACGACGTGCATTAGCCATTCAGATGATCATCAATAAAGAGATGGGAACGGCGAAAAATGAGAACATCAATCAGGGATCGTATTTCATTACAGAGTTGACCGACATGGTGGAAGAAGCCATTCTTACTGAGTTTGATAGAATTACAGAACGAGGTGGAGTGTTGGGTGCGATGGAAAGCATGTATCAACGTGGAAAGATCCAGGACGAGAGTTTGTACTACGAAACCAAAAAGCATACCGGAGAGCTTCCAATCATTGGCGTAAACACCTTTCTGAAAGAAGGAGTTGAAGACGAAGAGCAAAAACCAATCGAGTTGATCCGTTCAACCGAAGGAGAGAAGAAACAACAGATCGACAACTTAGAAGCTTTCTGGAAACGCAATGAAAATGAGAATGCCAAAGCTATTGAACGATTGAAGGAAGTCGCCCGAAACAACGGTAATTTATTCGATGAACTCATGGAAACAGTGAAAGTAGCTTCGCTGGGACAGATTTCACATGCGCTTTATGAAGTAGGCGGTCAGTATAGACGGAATATGTGATCGTTGATTGCGCTGATTAATTTGATTTCCGTTGATATAAAATCTCCCTTCGAAGCCTGCCTGCCCGCATAGGCAAGGGAGACGATCATCCAAACGGTTCTTTGGATGATCCGAGGGATGTTGTGAAGTTTATGAATTGGTAAACTGCACGACATCCTCCGTCCGCCAACCGGCGGACACCTCCTTCAAAGGAGGATTTTGCTACGTGGTTCTAAAGAGATTTGTTCAAGTACACAATTTTACACAAGTACGCCAGCGAGGACTTTAGTCCACAGCAATCTATTAACAAGCTGCCTTTGCGTGGAGGTGGTTAGAAGAGAGAAGATTAGTAACTTACCGACATGGCCAATCTTTTGAAAAAAGACAGATGCTATAACGAGGGGATTACATGTCTGCTGAAAAAGGCAGGTTTTGAAGGAGGAATTACCCGTGGTTCTAAAGAGATTTATTCAAGTACACCAGCGAGGACTTCAGTCCGCAGCGATCTTTTAGCAAAGCTGAAGTTCTGAAGATATTACATCTGTACTTTTGCACGACCAAAAGTGCAAAAAGTCTCCGGAAAACATGTAGATCTGGTTTTCACGATGCGCTGAAACGAAAAAGCTTACGATTCTGTCTGCCTTTCACAGTAGTAATACTCATGTTCCCGGTTTGATATAAGAAATTATGAACCTCAAATAGAATGTATTCAAGTAAATAAGCTAAGACTTTAGTCCGCCGTTAAATGACTATTGCTTAGCATGGAAAAGTAGTTATTCGCTAAGATATTTCGTCGCGAAAGTTTGGGATCATTAAAACTGAGTTTTAGGTAGATAGACTCCAAAGCAGAGGACTTATCAAGCTTTTCGAAAGGGAAATACCTAACTCAATCAACGATTATATGGAAATTCATTCACCCAACGAAAACCTCTGTTAATTAACTGAAAGTCAGAAAGGGGCTTTCTTCTTAATTGTATGGAAAGTGAGTCGCCTTCAAGTACTCCGCTCATGCTAAGGGAAGCAGAATCATTAAAAGCGTATGAAAACGGATATTTTTCCATTTCAATATTATATGCGAAAATGATTTTCTGATCTTCAGGTTTTAGCTCAAAGTTGAGTAGTTTTCTTCTACCAGTCATAGATTTAATAATGGCTTTTTTCTTTTTATCAACTATAAAATAATCCCATCTGAAGCTATCGGTTGTTAATGGAGGTAGAACCATGCCATTGCTTTCAAAAGATTGTACTTCCCATATTCCATAAAACTCTGATCTTTCTTTAAGTTGATCCTGAATCTTAAATTGCACAAAAACTTGTATTAAAGTAGCAGCCAGTACTATAAATATCACTGCGCTTTTCAATACAGATCCGATTTTTCTGAGACTTGGACTATCAGTGTAATTATAATAATTGACGCTTTTAGTCGCTTCATTTTTCCAGAAAAACTTAATAACTCTCTTTAGATCAGCGGATAACAAAACAGTTGCCATCAACAATAAATGAATTGAGAAGAGTTTGACGGGGATGTCGTAGGTAAAGTTCATCATGGAAACATTACTCATAACTCCGATGATCACTAAGCTCGCCAGCGTTACGGTTCTTCTGTACAAAATCAACAAAGCACCTAAAATCTCAGCAAAGCCAATGAAAATATTGTACATGAAGGAATGCCCCATAAATGTCCAGGCAAGTCCCATGGGCGACATTTCACCAACCGGTTGCAAAAGACGTATAAGGGAATGATCAGGAAACTGGCCTTTAAATAATTTTACTGACCCATACAGAAACATAGCTAGGAAAAGCACAATTCTTATAAAAAGAAAAAACCAATGCATTAGAGTTGAATAGGAATTTCTATTCCGGTCAAAGTAGGACCAGATAGGAACGATGATCAGGACCAAAAATAAATTGAAAGCTATCAGGACGTAATTATATGTTTGATCTCCGCTCCCTGTACTCCGAACATTTAAATTACTTCCCCAATGAAGTATGTTTTCAGCAAACCACTTCAGTGGCGACTCCAAAAAAACAACTGCAAACATCAAAAAAATGTATAACAGGATGTAAGTAAATATAAATCTAAAAGTGAGCTTTTGAAGTAAGCTCCATGTATTGCTTGGTAGTTCAGACGAAGTCATCAGTTGAATTGGATTTAGCTATCAGCTTAAATAAAGCGATTTATTAATTAAAAAAATGCTCAATTATTTTTCAAGTTCACCTGAAGGGATTCATCCCGCAGCGATCTTTTAGCAAGGTTGAAGTTCTGAAGATATTACATTTGTACTTTTGCACGACCAAAAGTACCAAAAGTCGCCGGAAAACATGTAGATCTCGTTTTCACGATGCGCTGATAACGAAAAAATTTACGACTCTGTCTGCCTTTCATTTTACTAATACCCATGTTTCCCGGTTTGATTTAAGAAATTATGAATCTCAAATAGAATGTATTCAAATAAATAAGCTAAGACTTTAGTCCGTACGATTGAGGTGAATATTGGAGATGAGTATTTTCTGAAATCTTTGGTTGGTTATCTTGATTAAACATTAAGTATTTACTCGATTTTACTCACCAGCGAGGACTTCAGTCCGCAGCGATTTTTTAGCAAGGTTGAAGTTCTGAAGATATTACACCTGTACTTTTGCATGACCAAAAGTACCAAAAGTCGCCGGAAAACATGTAGATCTCGTTTTCACTATGCGCTGATAACGAAAAAGCTTACGATTCTGTCTGCCTTTCATTGTACTAATACCCATGTTTCCCGGTTTGATTTAAGAAATTATGAATCTCAAATAGAATGTATTCAAGTAAAAGAGCGAGGGATTCATCCCGCAGCTAGAACAAGATGAGATTATTCTTGGCGGATACGAACAGTATTTTGTAACGACCACTTTTTACTTACATTCTTAAAGTATTTTAATAAGGATCATCAGAATGGAAAACAGAAAGTCATTTCTTAAAAAATTATCACTTGGGTTAGTAGCTCCGGGAGTAATTGGTTCGTTCAAACAGGGTGATTTTGGTTCGAGCATTGATCATACTTTAAGCGGAGAAGATTTCTGGGAGAAAGTACGAACTGATTTTCCGCTCACGAAAAACCGAGCCTATTTCAACAATGGAACATTTGGTCCATCACCATTTCAAGTTCTGAAAGCGATGGAAGAATCTCTTAACAAAACTAATACGAGCGGAGAGTATAGTCATACTGATGAGGCGCGTGAACGACTTGCAGCATTTGTGGGAGTTAAAACTTCAGAAATCAGCTTGACTCATAACACTACAGAAGGAATCAATATTACAACTTGGGGATTGCCATTAAAAAGGGGAGACGAAGTGATCCTGACCTTGCACGAACATGTTGGAAATGCCCTTCCATGGCTGAATAGAGCCAAACATGACGGGATTATTTTAAAAACATTTGAACCCGCAGATACTCAGGAAGAAAATATAGATCGTGTCAAGAAACTGATTTCTGATAGAACCAGAGTTATTGCCATTCCTCACATTACTTGTACAACCGGATTGGTATTTCCTGTAAAAGAGATCTGTGCGCTCGCAAAAAAAAGTAACATATTCACGGCTATTGACGGAGCCCATGGAGCTGGAACATTAGATCTTGATCTCAAAGAATTGGATTGTGATTTTTATGCCACATGCTGCCATAAGTGGATGTTAGGTCCGGGCGGATCGGGCTTTTTGTATGTACGTGAAGAATTGTTGGACACTTTACAAGTCTATCAGGTTGGAGCGTATTCAGATACCGGTTGGGATATGTACAGCGATCCACCTCAGATCAAAGGATATGCCCCCACAGCTCATCGATATGATTACGGCACGCAAAGCACTCCTCTGTATGAAGGTGTGGCTGCTTCAGCTGATTTTCATACATCAATCGGGAAGCAAAGGATTGAAGAACGAATTCGGGAACTGAATTTGCATTTATTTGATGGGTTAACTGATATGAAAAGTAAACTGGATGTATTGACTCCTCAGGAACCGGAATCTCGGAATTGTATGGTCACTTTCAAGCCTAAAAGAAGGGATTATAGGGAATTTAATAGGGAAGTGAGCAAAGAAGGATTCAGAACCCGTGTTGTTCCGGAAAGCAATCTGGATGCCATTCGGATATCCACACATATTTATAATTCCAAAGAAGAGATAGATCGTTTTTTGGAAGTGTTGAAAATTACGTTGAGTGCTTGAGTAGTAAAATCTCTCTCTTAGAAGCCTGCCTGACGGTATAGCCAGGGGGTGTACCGACGAAGTCGGGGAGGGATGTCGTGAAGTTTATGAGTTGGTAAACCGTACGACATCCTCCGTCACGCTTGTGGCGTGACACCTCCTTCAAAGGAGGAATTAGTCCAAGGTTCTAAAGAAATTTGTTCAAATACACAATTTTACTCAAGTACACCAGCAAGGGATTTATCCCGCCGCAACCTATTAACAAGTTACCTTTTGAGGAGGTGGTTAGAAGACAGGAAATTAGAAACTTACCGACATGGCAATCTTCTGGAAAAAACAGGGGCTATAACTAGGGGATTGCATGTCTGATGGAAAAGCAGGTTTCGAAGAAGGAATTGTTTGTCACTCGTAGGAGATTTACTCAAGTTAACCAGCGAGGGATTCATCCCGCAGCGCTTACCCTTAACAACTCTATTAATTCTAAGATTCTTTCTTGGTACAAGAAATTTTCCAGGTAGGATAAGAAAACGTCTCGCCAAGATTCACCCATTCGCCTATCCAGTTGTAGCTTTTATCCGTGATATCGTAGAAAGTTAGGCGGTAATATCCATCTGTGCCGTTCGGTGCTTTTTGACGTCTGTAATGAACGATCTTTCCTTCATCTGTTTTGTTTCCTTCCCAGGTACTTAAACTTGAAGTCGGTGTAGGAGATGAATAGTAGTGAACATACCATTTTGTACTATCAGCATTAAATTGACGAATGCTTCCCGAATGAGAGCCATCTGATTTGAGCGTTTCATCCTGAACTCCCATTCCATTCATAATATATTTCCAACGCCAGATCATATCTACTTCATTGTTCCAACTCCCATCTGGAGCACGGTTCTGGGATTTGCATTCACTAATACCTATTAAAGGTGCGTAATCTGCAGTTTGGGGGTAAGCGCCCGGATTTAGTTTTCCGAATGGACTAGAAGGGGATACATCAAATTCATATTGAGCAAACACAGAAACGGATAGCAAAGGTAGAATAAAAACGAATAGAATTTTTTTCATGATTTTTTATTTTAAATAAACCACGAAATTATACAAGATTCTTAGAAATGCAGTAAACAAACAATCGTTTGCAGTAAACTAGATTGAACTCGCTTTCAACACTTTGCGTAAAATCTGAGCTCCGGATTTTGAAAGAGGAAGCTCTGAAGAATCCTGAAGTTTGATCATCGAAGATTCGAAATCAACCTGATCTAAATAGCCCAGATTTAACAAGGCTCCACGATGAACTCGTATAAAATTATAGGGAGCCAGTTGTTCTTCCAGTGACTTCAGGCTTTTTCGAAGAGAATAGGCTTTTTGCTCTGTATGTATTTTCACGCAGTAATCATCAGATTCGATCCAGGTAACCTCTGCTAATGGAATGAGTTTTAGTTTGTTTCCGATTTTGATACTAACCTGAGGCTCTGCTGTTGAATCGCTATTTAAAGCCGGGTTTGATTTGAGATCTTTAATTTCAACCCATTGTGCATCAATAACTATATTTTTAGCATTGCTGTATAAAGTCAGGACCAAAACGCAGTAAGCAAATAAGAAAGTGATCCCTTTTTGGAATACGAAGAACTCAGTCGTTTCAAGAATATTAGAAACCGTGATTACATCAGCATACCTTAGAATTGAAATCATGCTAACAACTAAAATAGAGATCATCCAACTAAAGAACCCTGTTGCGGATATCTGAAACCAATTTGATGTAGAAACATCGGAATCAGAAACTGAGAATTTTTTCCATGCAATAATTGCTAGTGGAATACTACAAATTCCCCAAACGACCCATCGGATAGAATGAATCATAAACAATTCTAAAAAGGGAATGCGATCACCTCCCTCAACAATATCGTAAGTGGTTAAATAGTACTGCTGTTGAAAGGCATCAAACAGAATGATAAATAATACAAAAGCAGTAAAGTAAAGAGTGGTTTTTCTAAAATTCATAATCTATAATCGTACCTTTGATTGATTTTTCAAAAAAAGAGGCATGTAAATGTTCGCAAATAATAACATTCTGATTATAGGTACCGTCTGGCCGGAGCCGAAATCTTCTGCTGCGGGATTGCGAATGATGCAACTTATTGAGTTTTTCAAAGATCTTGATGCGAGAATAACTTTTGCATGCAGCGCTTCCAATTTTGAGTATTCCGAGAATCTAAGAGCAATTGGGATAAAGACCGAATCCATAAAAGTAAATGATTCTGCATTTGATGAATTTGTCAAAAAACTGGATCCTGGGTTGGTTCTGTTTGATAGATTTATGACAGAAGAACAGTTTGGGTGGCGCGTTGCTGAACAATGCCCAGGTGCCCTCAGAATTTTGGATACGGAAGATCTTCATTGTTTGCGATATGGCCGACAAAAGGCTCTGAAAGAGGGAAGGCCATTTAATAACAGTGATCTGAATTCAGAGCATGCAAGACGAGAAATAGCTTCGGTTTACAGATGTGATCTGTCTTTAATAATTTCCCGGTTCGAATTAGAACTACTAACAAGTTTTTTTAGGATTGATGGATCCATCTTGCATTATCTTCCATTTATGATGGAGCCAATCACCGAGGATGAAAAAGATGAATTACCTGACTTTACAGAAAGAAATCATTTCATTTCGATAGGAAATTTTCTTCACGAACCGAACTGGGATGCTGTAAGATTCTTGAAAGAAGAAATCTGGAGTTTGATAAGAAAGGAGTTGCCAAAAGCTGAACTTCATATCTATGGAGCATATTCCTCAAAAAAAGTTGAGCAGCTTCATAATGAGAAAGACGGATTTTTAGTAAAAGGCAGGGCAGAAGATGTGGCTGATGTAACGGCGTCCTCAAAAGTGTTGCTGGCACCAATTCGGTTTGGTGCAGGCTTGAAAGGAAAATTAATGGATGCAATGAAATTCGGAACACCATCGGTTACAACGGATATAGGTGCTGAAGGAATGAAACAGGATTCAGTTTGGGGAGGCTATGTGGAAAATGATCCAAAGCATTTCGCTGAAAAGGCAATTAAGCTATATCAAAATCAAAAGGATTGGAAATACAGCCAGCAAACGGGATACAAAATATTCAACGATCTGTTTAACAAGTCTGAAATCGGTTTTAATCTTACAAAAAGATTGGAACTACTTGCTGAGGGAATACAAGATCATAGAGAGCAAAATTTTATTGGATCAGTTTTGAATCAGAATATGCTCAAAAGCTATAAATACATGAGTAAGTGGATAGAAGAAAAGAACAAAAACTTATAAATGGTTTTATTACTTTCTTTAAGCAGATGTAGATTAAGATAATTATGAGTCGACAGAGAAATAAAAATAAACTTACTAACGATCTTGATTCCGGAAGTGATGAAAAAGATCACGACGATTTTCATAACGATGAAATCCCGAAAGAAAATAGGAAGCCTTCTGATCCGGAAGATATTTTTTCGCGAAGAAATAGCTGGGTAGTCGGAATATTTATTGTAATAGCTGTTTTATGGCATTTCGATTGGAGTCCGATGAAAGCAGCTTACGGTATTGGTACTTCAATAACTAATCTGTTTGAAAGTGAAGAGACTCGTACTGTTACACAATCTGCTAATGGAGATGTAGCAAACTTAACCCAATTAGATTACTTAGACCGAGTTGGGCAATTGGATTTTGGAAACACTCCGTCAACTTCTCAAATCAGTACGTTATATAACAGTGGAGTTTCAATTGCTTATCTGGAAGCCTTGGATGAAACGGATTACTTAAGTGAGCTTAGCTATTCCGGCGTTATTGCACTTTACAACAACGGAGTTACAACAGCTTATATTAAAGGATTGGAAGATATTGATTATCTGGACGAAGTGAATTATTCCGGTATAATTGGCTTGTTTAGTAGCGGAGTACCAATTAGTTATATGCAGCATTTGGAAAATGTAGATTATTTGGATGAGGTAAATTATTCCGGCATAATTGGATTGTATACTTCGGGAGTATCAGAAAGTTATTTATCTACTCTGGAAGACATTGATTATCTGGATGAAGTAAACTATTCGGGAATTATTGGTCTATATACTTCCGGCGTTTCTGAAGAGTTCCTTAAAGGCCTTTATCAACGTGATCTTTTAGATGATATGAGCTATTCTGATATTATTCGACTTAATCAGAGCAACGGATAATCTTGTTCTACTTTGACTTTTCAATTCTTGCTAAAGAAGCTCTGATATCTTTTAAAACCTCAAGAACATTTTCAGAAGCTTCAGAATCTGATGGCCCAGAGGAAGAAGTGTTTTCGGTTACTATATCTCTTTGATCAAAAACTCTATCTCTAAATTTAGCGGCATCAACAATTCCAATGAGTGTTAGATCAGGTGATCCGGCGCCTGAACTTCCCGCCGTTTCTATTTTGAGAACACTAAGACCAAATGCTTTTAAAAGAGGGCCTTCTTTAAAAGTAAGATCCTGAATTTTATCCAGTGGGATAGTTTTTTCTGTTCTGAAAATATAGCCTTTATTGAATTTCAATGAACGCGTAGTAAGTTCGCAGTGCAATCTTTCGAAATATTTATTAACGAAATAAGAGGCAAAAATCAGCCAAATCGGAATAAATGGTATTGTGAAAATCATGACGACACACATAAGCACACCATACCATATCAGGTACGCTTTAATTCTTGGATTAAATTCTGCTTCAAGTATAGTTCTTGCCGGTTCAGCCATATTTTCGGAATTTGATTAAATAAAAAAGGCGAGCTGATAAGCTCGCCTTTAGTATAAATAAAAATAGGATTCAGAACTACTGATCTTTACTGGCTAGTTCTTCTTTTGGTATAAAATCCATAGCCGCGGAATTCATGCAATATCGCAATCCGGTTGGTTCAGGACCATCATCAAAAACGTGCCCTAAGTGACCACCACAATTAGAACATACAATTTCAGTTCTCGTCATAAAATAACTTTTGTCAACTTCTTCAGCGATTAATGAGTCAGCGATAGGCTTCCAAAAACTTGGCCATCCTGAACGACTATTATACTTGTGCTCAGAGCTGTAGAGCTTTTGACCACATCCTGCACAAACATAAATACCTTCTTCTTTATTATCGTTATAGTCATTAAACCAAGGTGCTTCAGTTCCTTTACCGCGTAAAATTTTAAACTCTTTTGCAGTTAGAATTTCTTTCCATTCTGCTTCAGTTTTTTGATAAGGATACTTTTTATCTGGATCGGGTTGTGATTGAGTAGTCATAATTTCATCTGAATGTGTATGCTTTTCGGTCTCTTTGATAGAGTTTGCAGCAATCAGTATTATTGCAAGTACTGCAGTAGAAACAATTATTAATGTGGTTTTCATAATGCTTGTCTGTTTTAGTTTTGTCTAACATAACAAGAATACGTATTTAATTGTTTCACAGATGTATAACATTAACTACCAATCGTTTTCATAGTTGAAATTATAGTCATCAAGGAGGGGGAGGTCATTTTGTTTAAAGAACCGAATACCAACGGTAAAACCTACCCACATTCTATATTGACGCCCTTTCCAGGACGGATCCCATAAACTATACCAAGTATAATCATTAGCTGTATTTACACGTGTAACCTGAATGTTATAAGAAGGACCTCCGTATAAAGAAGCACCTGAATTGAATCTATATCCAAGCATATATTTATAAGAGAAAATTAGATTTGTTTTACGGCTCCATTCTTCTTCAAAGTGATGAAGTACTGTAAATTCCTGATTCACAAATAATTGCTCACTTTCAATTTTTTTGAATGAATCATTAATATTTTTCTCCAAACCAACACCAAGCCCGAAACGGTAAACATTTCTATCCAGGGATGTATTATAGCCTAAAATTGCCATGTTGTAAACGCGATACGTTCCTGTTGTTATACCAATATCGGTGAAGCCTGCATCAGAATATCTAACATCAATATTCTTTCTTCCATTGCCATACAAACTCAACAACCCGATTGGGGCTCCTTCAAATTCTTTAGCAATATTGATCAGACCTACCTGAACACCGGTGGCAGTTGTTGCATAATTAAATATACCACCAAACTGCATTCCTTCCATTTCTTGCGTGATATTTGCTCCGGCTGAAATCATTAATCCTTCCTGATATCTGGAATAATTAAGGCCACCTGAAATCATTAAACCACTTGAGTATTCTGAGGAAACATTAAACAAACCGGATATCATCAATCCTTCCATGTCATCTGTTGCAATATTTCCTCCACCTGTTACAAAGAGCCCACTTGCATCGCCTTTAGCAGCATTAAATAAACCTGAAACCATTAGCCCCTCCATACTTTCCAGCCCTACGTTACCACCTCCAGTAACCTGGATTCCACTCATATTTCTTTCAGAAAGATTAAAAAATCCTGATATCTGAGCTCCCTCAACGTTACCTCTGGCTATGTTAGCTCCCAATGCTCCCTGTAAACCTGATAGGTCACCACGTGCATAATTAAGACCCCCTGCAGCTTGTAATCCTTCAATATCATTTTTGCTAAAGTTCCCAAATCCTGCAGCTTGAATTCCCGCCATGCCTCTGGAAGAATAATTAGCAAAGCCTGCTAAATTCACGCCCTCCATATATCCCCCTGTTGCATTTACTAAGCCAGCAATTTGAAATCCAGAAGCATATTCTTTGTTGTAATTGAATAGAGTTCCAAATTCGAAACCATCCAGACCACCATGATAGCCTCCCAAAAGGTTTATAGAATATTTTGCCGTGTACTTTGGTGCAGCAACTCCATTTGTACCCAAAGGAGTAAAAAGAGTAAGCCTCCATTTTCTATATTCAAGATCACCATAACGATTGTAACTATCCTGAGCTAGTAATTTGGAAGAACTAATTGAAATTATTAGCAGGAGGGAGGAAAGAGCAAAATATTTTTTCATAGCCGAGTTTTTTAATTTTCAAACTCGGCTACGAATATTTGACTAAAATGTTTCTAATACTGAACTATTAATTATGCTCTTTCGTCCAGTACTTCATTCCACATAGAAACTTCTTCAACATCTGATAGTAATAAATCGGTATTACCATCTATAGCTATAGTTTTAATAGAATCTCCCTGAACAATGGAATTAACGACTTCCATATCGGTATCGGATACAACTTTACCGAAAACAGAATGCTTTCCGTCTAGCCAAGCTGTTTCAATATGAGTAATAAAGAATTGACTTCCGTTAGTTCCCGGGCCGGCATTTGCCATAGAAAGAACACCTGGGCCATCATGTCTTAGTTCAGGATCGAATTCATCTTCAAAAGTGTAACCCGGTCCACCTCTTCCATCTCCATTAGGGCATCCGCCTTGAACCATAAAATTGTCGATTACTCTATGAAATGAGAGGTTATCGTAATATCCTCTTTGTGCAAGATTTACAAAATTAGCGACAGTTTTAGGTGTTTTAGTAGAGTAAAGGTCAAGGTTGATATCACCTTTGTTAGTTGAGATAGTTGCTTTCATTGTATAGTTATTTAATTATGAAACTTAAAAATAAAAAATTTGAATCAAGACCGGGGTTTTCGTTTCCGGTTTGTGCGTTTGATATATGGTGAAATTTATAGCCTGTTGCTAGGCTAATCGACTTTGTAAAGTTAGTTTGTAATGTTAAAGACGGGTCGAAGGTAAAGTTTAATTTTCTCCCTTTATCTGTAGGGAAATTATCGTCAATCAGAATGAATGAACCTGAAATACCTAATTGATATGAAAATGTAGAATTGATTTTTTTTTCGAATAAGATTCCAACCGGAGAGAATCCAAAACCGCTATTCTTGGTATATATATTATCATTATCCCGTTTAGGATAATTGAAAAAAATGTAAGGAATAATATCAGCAGTGTAATAAAGGAGTGCTCCCCCTGCGTATTCTCTAATTGGTTTTCGAATGCCTAAACCAATAATTGCTGAAGTTGCCTTCCTTGTCTTGCCTAAAAAATAAATAGATTCAAAGGAATATCCTGACCATAAACGGAACTGAAGAGGCTGATCAACAAGTTTTTTTTGTGCATTAACCGAATTCCAAGTACTTAATGAAATCAATACTGATAGAAAGAATAACTTATGAGAAAACTTCAAGACGCGCTTTTATTGGATTGTTTTTGAAGTAGGATTATAGAAATTATCCAAATCAAAGCCCATGCTGAAGCCAAGTACCATTTTTGGATGTAAACTAAAGCTCCAAAAGATAGGGCGTAAATGCAATGATAAACCCAATTAGGAGTTTCTGTTTTGGCCGCTCTTCTTCGAAGTGAGGGCATAAAGAGTGCTAAAATTTTGCTTGCTAAAAGGAGAGCTGTATATATCCAAACAATAATAAATGAAGTATTGCTCGGGTAGAATAATGTCGAAGCAATAACTAATAGAAAAACGAGATCAAGTAAAGAATCTTTAAGCCAGCTCATACTTTTTTTGTATGAAGGTAGCTTATAATTCAAAAAAGAAACAACAATTTTTACTTTTTACTCAAAGAAGTAACCCAAATAATTTCATGTCGGTTGCCTGATTTAGTAACAATAGAAGGAGAGGAAACCGACTTCCAGCTAAGACCCTCTTTGGTTGTTACATCCACAATAAAGCCCTCAATAGTTATAATATGTCCTTCTCTCAATTTGAAAATGCTATTTTCGATTTCCTCGGTAGATGAAACAAAATGCCATAACTCGGTATGTTTATTTATAACATCGGGGCTTAAAGGCAGTCTTGTTTTTTTGTAGCTGAAGTCTCTGTTTTTGAGGTTGAATCGAATATAATCGAGATTTTTCTGATCCGAGACTTGACCCCAGCTTACTAAAACATCGTATGGGGAAAATTGAGACATACCATCAAAGAAGTATCTGTTTTTTTCTACAACTCTAACAGTAGCAGTTATCTTTTTATAAGGGGAGAAGGTATTACCATCAAATGAAATCTCTTCTTCATCCAGTATTCTCTGGATTTCAGGACCTGAATCTGCAGTAATTCCAGGACCTCGCTTAATGGGGATTTCTGACCAAGCCATTACTGATAACCCAATTAGAATACAAATCACTATATACTTAATCATTCTCAATCTCCTTGATTTGTCCTTTTTATTACAAAGAGTGTTAACGAGGGTGTGACGTTACAAATCAGAAAAGAAAAATGAACTAAGAAGTGATTTTTTTATAGTTCAGATAAAATTTTTCGAGATCCTCAACGTAGAAATTTTCAAGTGCAGGATTGCCATCTGTACCCAGAATGTCAGAAAATACAAAGGATTTTGTACTGCTATAAGTAAATGTAAGCTGTCCATTTTCAAAAATAACGTCTTCAATATCGTCAAAAGAATACTCCACCTTATCAGAATTAAGGAGAACTACATCGCCTAATAGAAAATGACCTTGTGAGTCAATAAATCTGCTGGCTTCAATACTATGCCGTTGAACTATTTCCTGATTGATATAATCTTTAACAGAACTATTGATTTGCATATATATTGAAGTTTTGGTGAGTCCTAATCTAACTTCATTGTACTTATCTTCGATTTTGAATACAGTAGGTTTATCATCAACGGGGTCTATTTCATCAGCAAATAAATTTATGCTTAGAAAGAGAATGAAAATGAATAAAAATGAGTACTTTAAAAATCGCATTTTAAGACGTAAATCTATATATGTTAAGATTTTCAACCAATAATAAGACGAAACGAACTTTGGAAAGTTTCAATCTTTTTTACGTTTTTTAAAATAATACAATAATTGAAGAAAAAAATTAGAATTAATGCAGCAAGTTGAAGTAAATCCGTTGGACTTTTTGATTTTGGTTGTTGATGATTTTAAGCCGAACGTTGTTCTTCTTACTCATGTATTGGAATCTGAGGGTTTTAGAGTTAGCAAATGTTATGATGGAGATGAAGCTCTTGAGAAGATAAAAGAAGAAGTTCCGGATTTGATATTATTAGATATTAATATGCCTGTAATGTCTGGAATTGAAGTAGGAGAGTCGTTAAGAAGAAGTGAGTTTGAAGATATTCCTATTATCTTTTTAAGTGGATCAAACGATTCAATAGATAAAGTAAAAGCATTTGAAGCCGGAGCTGTTGATTTTGTAAACAAGCCTTTTGATAAGGATGAACTGTTGATGAGGTTACGTAATCATCTAATGATTAAGGTATTAAGGCGAGAAAGCGAAGAACAAGTTCAGATACTGAAAGAGAGAGAAATTGAACTCAGTGAAGTAAATCAAAAGAAACACAAACTCATGAGAATGTTGAGTCATGACATAAAAAATCCGGTTTCCGGGATTATGGGTTTGGTTTCAATTCTTTTAGAAGATGATAGCCTCGACGAAGGTGAAAAGGAAGAAATGTTAGAACTCATTCAACAGAGTACAGAAAAACTTCTGAATTTAGTTAAAGATCTTTTAGATAAGGAAGTAGTTGGATCTGAGTTTGAATCTTTGAGTAAAGAAAGTACAAACCTTGTTGAACTGATTGAGGAAGTTGTAAAGAATAATAAATCTAAGGCTGCTCTTAAAAAGATATTACTAACCATTGATTATGTTGAGGATAAGTTTTTAATGGAACTCGATTCAAAGAAGATCAAAAGGGTGTTTAATACACTGTTGTCTAACGCAATAAAGTTTACGCTATCTGAGGGAACTGTAAGGATTAAACTAGAACGGTCAAGTAGTGAAACAATTTTAATAAAAGTTATGGATACTGGTATAGGAATTCCTAATGCTATGCTTCCTAATTTTTTAATATCATCACAGAAAGAACATACTGAAAACCCCAGAGGAATTTTGGGGATTGGTCTTGGACTTGAAGAGGTTCAATCTCATATAGAAGCACATGATGGTTCTATATGGTTAGAATCAAAAGAAAATGTAGGTACAACGTTCTTTATAGAACTACCATTGGGAAATTAAAATAAATATGTCACATACAATTCTGGTTATAGACGACGACGAGCCAATCCATTTGATGGCGAAAAGCTTGCTGGGTAAAGAATTTCAATTAGTAAATGCTCGAGACTCTCAAGAAGCTATCAACATACTTTCTGAAACTCCTGTTAATTTAATTCTTTCTGATATTCATATGCCGGGCTTAACAGGGCTTGAGCTATTGGAATCAATTAGGGATGACAAAGAAAAAAGTAAGATCCCGGTTCTTATAATGACCAACTTGCCTACAATAGAAAAAGAGCGTAAAGCTCTGGATTTAGGCGCTGCAGATTTTATTAAAAAAGAGCGTTTTAACACTGATAGAGAAGGGATTCTGGAACTTGTTCGGATGAAGATCTTAACAGATGTAAATATTAAGGGTCTGGATGAGAATCTTGAGCAAAGCAAGAATAAGCTTGTTATGAAATTGATGGAGTCTGCGATCAAGGGTTCTTTTAAAGATACTATTCAGACTTTTTGTTCTCATCTATCCGAAATAGTTAAAAGTGATTTTCTGTCCTTTTTTATTATGGAAGGGGGCAATCCTTCACCGTTAATAGTGCATGGGGATAAGAAACCAGCAGAAAGAGAGTTTGGAGCGTTTCAGGATTCAAACTCATTTACACATTTAAGTGCCAAAAAAGAATCTTACTTGAGTAACCATATTTATAACGAAGAATTGGGTTGTTTTTTAGATTTTTCTATGGAAAATGAAATGCCTGCAGAAATTGGAGTTCCTTTATTTTCAGCTAATGAAAAAGCAATGTTGATGAATAATTTAAGTGCTCCGACTGAGTCTGAGCTATTTGGAGTCTTGATTGTTAAGAGATCAAAACTATTTTCAACTAATGAATTTGAGCTTATATCCAGACTTGTAACACAAACAGGTGCAATACTTTGGAGGCTTTATCAACAAAATAAATGAATGATTTAAACGCCTCTGTTTTATTAGTAATTGAAGGGACATACCCCTGGTACCGTGGCGGTGTCAGCGAATGGGTATATCAGTACTTGAAGGCATTGAAGAATTACGATTTTCATATTTTGCAAGTTGCTACGGATGAATTTCAGCAATTGGATCCTAAAAACGCTTTATATCCACTTACGGAAAATGTAAAGTCATTTACGAGGATTCCACCTCCTACATTAACGAACCATTGGGATGTTGATAAAGAAACATGGTTTCAATCTATTATTGAAGATGTACCAACGTTGGAATTTTCATTTATACATGTTACGAATACCGGATTTGCCGGTTGGTTGGGCACAAAGCTTTCGGAAGTTAGCTCAACTCCATTAGTATTAACTGAGCATGCGCTTTATTGGAAAGAAGTAGAAAAAGGAGCGGTAGCTTTAGAATGCGGGTATCAAATTCCCGATACTTTTGAGGCAAAATCAGAGATAGTCGAAATATTTAAGAAGATCGCTTCTCAGGTTTATGTTTCATCAGAAGAAGTGATCTCAGTTTCAAGAATAAATATTCCTTATCAAAAACAGTTTGGAGCTAACAACCCAATTTATATCCCAAATGGGATACCTTCTGAGCTTCTAGACCCGGTAAAAATAAGAAAACAAAAACCGGTTATTGGATGGATCGGCAGGTGCGCTGAAATGAAGAATCCCAAGCTCTTCTTTGAAATAGTTAATGTTTTCAGAAAAAACAAACTCACTCCAGATTTTATGATGATGTTGAGTGACGCTAACGAAAAAGAATTGGAATCAGAAGTGAAATTTTTGGCTAAAGAATTTCCGGAAGTTAGAATGATATGGAATGAGTCTGCAGAAAAGTATTTAAATGAACTGGATCTTCTTTGCATCACAAGCCATAATGAATCTCAACCATTGGTCATGTTTGAAGCACTATCCAATAAAGCATTACCTGTAGGTTGGCAAGTTGGAGATCTTACCCGTGAGTTTGGTTTTGTAGTGCCGCCCGGAACCAGCACTCAAACATTGGTTAATCAAATTGAAAATCTATGGAATAATGCGGATAAGTTCGAAAATTTCGTAGAAAATAGGTATGAAACAGTTGCTTTTAATCATACCTGGGATTCAATTTTCAATAAATATGACATGCTCTTTGAAGAGTTGGTCACTGAAGACCTTGAAGTATGAATGAAGTAAAACCTGTGGTCTTATTCGAAACTGAAGGTTCTTATCCATATAGTGGAGGAGGAGTAAGTACTTGGGCTCATATTTTATGTACAGAGCTCAAGGAAGAAGTAGATTTTCATTTAATGGCAATTACAGGAAATCCGTTTGTAGAGCCTCGGTACAAACTTCCTGAAAATATAGTTGATACAATTCATATTCCTTTGTGGGGGGTTGAAGAACCTGTTCACTATTTTGATAAAACAATTCCTTTTTCTGAACAGATTGAAAAGAAAGCACGAACAACTCCGGGGGTAGTAAAAGAACGGTTTCTTCCATTATTTAAAGACTTCATATCATGTTTGAATGATCCATTTCAGGATGTTCAAAAAATCAGCGATGTTGTTTACGGTTTCTGGAAATTCTTTCAGCATTATGATTATAAGATCACGATGAAAGAACCAATGCTTTGGATAGTATTCAAAGAGTCTTTATTGACTAAATATGTTGAAAATTACGACCCTGAGCTCGGTGATACGCCAAAAGTAATTGATATGACCTTCGGAATGAGATGGCTGTATCATTTTATGATGCCTGTTGCTTCTCCAATTCCGAAGAATGTGAATGTTTCTCATTCTACTTTAGCTGGATTTCCGGCACTTTCTTCCATTGCAGCTAAATACGAATATGGTATCCCAAGTTTAGTAACAGACCATGGTGTTTATATGCGGGAGCGACTTATTAATGTTGGTCGTTCAGATATGACTTTTTTCTCCAAGAAACTTCTGGTTGATCTTTCAACAATGATTACCAGGGCAGTTTACCATACAGCAGATCAAATTTCTCCTGTAACTACAGCAAATCAAAAGTGGGAGGAGAGATTTGAAGCAAAACCCGAGAATATCATTCCTATTTATAATGGAGTAGATACAGATCTGTTTAAACCGACTCCTAAGCCTACAAAAACGGAAGGTGTGCCCACTGTTATCGCAGTAGCTCAGGTTTTTCCATTAAAGGATATTGAAACAATGATCAGGACGTGTGCTGAAGTCTGTAAAACAATCCCAAATGTTCAATTTACTGTTTATGGCAGTTTAGATGTGGATGCCGAGTATGTTCAAATTTGCAGAGACCTGATAGATGAATTGAAACTAAACGACAATTTTACGTTCGGCGGTTTCCATAACAATCCTAGCATGATCTTTAATGAAGGCGATATTTCAATCCTTACTTCGATTTCAGAGGGGTTTCCATACACAGTTATAGAATCGATGAGCTGTGGACGTCCCGTTGTTGCTACTGATGTTGGTGGAATCAAGGACGCACTTGAAGATTGTGGAATTTTATGTAAGCCTAGATCTTCTGAAGAAATTGCTGAAGGAGTAGTTACTTTACTTGAAGATACAGATCTAAGAATTGAGCTTGGGAATAAATCTCGTGAAAAAGTCCTGTTAAACTTCACTACGGATCGTTCAGTAAAGAACTATCTGGAATCGTATAAAAAATTAGCGGCTAAACCGAGAATACCTTTAAAAGAGAACATCAAGACAGAATCGGTGCTTGAGTTGTTGAAATTTTTGGGGGTGAAAAAACTAGCTCATGCAGAATAAAGAGCAAGATGTAATTACTATGAAGGAAGAGTTAACATTATTTGATGAGTTAACTCAGCAGGTATACGATCTGGTTGGAAACCCATTAAGTGTTTGGGCGGTAGCGGCAACTATTGAATCGCTTGGTGTTCGAGATATTGATGCATCCTCAGACTATGGCTACAATACAGTGTTTGATCTCGCTGAAGATGTTTTCAAGCAAATAAAAGAGCATATTCGTAGCAAATATAAAGAGGAAGAAGAGTCAGAGTTTAAGCTAGGTGATGTTTATGAGAGCTTTAAAATGTTCTTTAAACATTTT
This sequence comes from Balneola sp., assembly GCA_965216175.1. Classification (GTDB taxonomy): domain Bacteria; phylum Bacteroidota; class Rhodothermia; order Balneolales; family Balneolaceae; genus Balneola. The sequence goes on along the minus strand of OZ244140.1, from coordinate 1,746,063 downwards.
GGCATGGGAGTTCTCTTTACCATGCCGATGATCTCTCAAATTGTAGCAATCATCATATTTGAATATGCATTGTGGGCTTGGTTTCGATTCAATGTAGCACAAGCAACAATGATTGCCATGGGAACCATCGGGGCTTTTATTATAACAGGCGGTTTTATTCAGGTACTTGGAAGATTGGTTTCCAAATACATGGGAGAAGAAAACTACTACTTGAGTTGGCGGGCTATAAAAGCGGTAATGTACTTTGCTATTCCATTGGTTCTTGGAATAGCTGCAATAACATTTCTTGTGAACATAATCCTGCCATTCTATCCACAGAGAATGGTTACTATAGGTCTTACTTACTTTTTGTTAATATCAACCATGATGCTTTCTGCTGCAGTACTTTATGCCAGTCAGCAGAAATTGATAATCCTTGCTAGTATTTTATTAGGAACACTTGCTGTTGCTTTTGGAATGGAAGTGTTGGATTGGGGAATTTACCTATCGCAATGGTTAGGTATTTCGTTAACAGCAGGAATACAGATCATTTATATTGTACTGTATTATTTCTTTAAGATCAGAATTACAAGACAACAGCTTTATAAACAGTCACTACCAAAACTTGAAGTAAGTTATTATAATACTTATCGATATTTCTTATATGGTTTTGCATACTTCTCATTTCTTTTTGTAGATAGAATTTTAGCATGGTCGGCGGGACCTCCGCCTCCGCCATATATTATTTGGTTTAATACACCTTACGAACTAGGTATGGACTGGGCTCTTCTTAGCTTTATTTTCACTATTGCGCTGCTTGAGTTTATTATTCATTTGTTTTCTCATAGAATTATTCCCGCCCAAAAGAAAACAGATATATCGAAGCTTAAAAAGTTTAATATGTACTTCAGTAATTTTTACTCGCTTCAGTTGGTATTATTGTTTTTTGTGGGGGTCATTTCAATTGTTTTAACGTACTACGGAGTACTTGCCCTGAGAATTTTTGAGGATGATTATCCTGAGATACAAGACTTCTTTGCCAACCCTATAACTTTTAAGGTGTTTTGGATTGGAAGTATTGGCTATCTGTTTTTGGTTTTTGGATTACTAAATTCACTATTCTTTTTTACTATGAATAGACCTGAATTTGTACTGTATTCTATGTTTGCTGCTTTAGGTGCTAACGCACTTACAGGTTATATTTGTAGCAGAGTAATAGGATTTGAATACGCAGTGGTTGGGCTTGTGGTTGGCTCTATTACATTTGCAGCTGTTACCGGATTAATCGGTAAAAGATTTTTTAAACATTTGGACTATTTTTATTACTCTGCATATTAAGGACATCTTATGAGTAAAGACGTAAAAGACTACATAAACATCATCGGGAATAGACTTGGTAAAGCCTTTTCTATCGATTCTTTTGGGATTGAAGAGGAGCTTGATTTCTGGGCTCTTTCCGCTGAGCATATGTCCCGGAAAAAAAATCCGGCTTTTCAAAATATTATAACGTGGATGGATTTGTTATATCAGGCTCCGGTTCATTTTGTGTATAAGCTGGAAAAAGATCATTTGATTCTGATTAAAAGACAATTGATCTCAGAAAATCTTCTTTCTGACAAAGGGTCAAAAATGAAGAAATCCGAGCTTGAATCTCAAAGAACGCAATTCATACAAGATTTTGAAAACCAGATGCAGAATCTTGAAAAGAAAAGACAATGGGATGAAGATTTTAAAGAACACGGCGTTTCCGCTCATACGATAGGAAATTGCGAACACATCCCTTTATATAAAAAGAACGGTGAATTCTGGGGCATTTATGTTGTAGGTCCAAACATAAAAAGCCCTGAAAATATGGTTCCTAAGTTTTCAATTATAAGCAGGTTACTTTCGTCCTGGCTGATAAAACTTGAAGAGCAAGAAAAGAAATCTCAGAAGCAATACCAGGAAAAGATTCAAGGTTTGGTAGGGGAGCTAGGTTCAGGTGCTTTGAATACAAAGGGAATCTCAGAACTTCTGCTGTTATACTTAATTAATGTATTGAAAGCCGAATCAGGCGCTGTTATAGAATATGCAGAAGGAAAACCGGTTATAATCGCCTCAAATAAGCTCAAAGAATCGCATTTAAAATCATTAATGGGATTAAATGACGATCCTATGTATGTGCTAGAAGGTGATAATTTTAAATTGACTGAATCGGGTAACAAAATTCAAAAGGGTTTAGATCTTGAACCATTATTCCTCCCATATATAAAAGATGACATAAGTGGTTTTATTTGGATAAACAGGTTAGAAGAAAATGAGGTTAAAGATAAACATCCTGTTTTAGGTGATATTTCAGAAGTTGTAGCAAAACTATTTGAATTCAGAAATAACAATGAAATTTTCTCGAACGATCTTGTTAACGCATTCTATAAAATGCTCCGTGCTATTGAAGGAAACAGAGAAAAAACGAAATTTCATACCCCAAGAATGATTGCTTTCACCGAAATGTTTGGAATGATCTTCGGACTAGATGCAAAAGAGATGAATACTTTAAAGTTGACTGCCAAATTACATGATATTGGATATGTAGGGGCTGCAGGAATTAGTTCTATGGCAAGCATTGGCTCTGAACTTGCTCATCCGGTTGCCGGATCAATGATGTTAAGTAACCTTCCAATTCATGAAGATGTTATAAACGGAATTAAAACACACCATGAATGGGTAAATGGAAAAGGCACCCCGAATGGCATGTTAGGTGAAGACATTCCATGGACCGGGAAAATCATAGCTGTATATGAATATGTAGTAGATTTTTTCGAGTCAAATTCAAATGTGCCACCTGAAAAAGAGGAAGAAATGATGGAAAGACTAAAGTCTAATATCATTGAAAGGGCAGATGTTCAGTTTGACTTGGTACTGATTCCAACTGTAATTCAGCAGCTCACTATGCTGGGCTGGTCCGGATGTGCTCAATTAGGAGTGGATCAAGCTGATTAAGATGTTTAAAAATTTAATTCTATTCTACGTGGGTTCACTCTTAATCAATTGTACTTCGGCTAAAAAATCTGTACATAATTCAATGTATGATTCTTTTGGAGTTGTGTATTCAGAAATTACTCCCGAGGATGCTCAAGGATACAGTTTCCTGATCGTTGAACCATATTTTTATTCAAGAGAAGATATCGCAGATTTTCATTCAAAAGGCATTAAAGTAGTTGCATATCTGTCTCTAGGTGAGGTGAACGAATCGAGAAAATATTTTAAGGAATTCAAAGAAATTGGTTTTAAGGGAAAAAATGAAAACCATGGATCTTATTATACAGATCTAACGAGTAGAAAAGTAAAAGATAAATTTGTGCACCAGATTGTTCCGGAGCTTCTTTCTTTTGGATACGATGGACTATTCTTGGATACCATTGATGCTGTATCACCCTATACTATTCGCCGTAAAATGAGAGGTGATATGATAGAGCTTATTAAGAAAATCAGGGAAAGAAATCCATCTAAGATTTTAATTCAGAATGCAGGATTTTTCATTTTAGATGAAACAGCAAATTTGGTAGATGCAATTGCAGTTGAAGATGTTGCTTCTGGCTATAACTTTGAAACAAATGAGTATCTAATTAAAGGCGAGGAGGAATTTCAAGAAAGAATACATTTTATAAACTCCTTATATAAAAAAAATAAAATCCCATTTCTTATTATTGATTTTTCAAGTGATGATGGCTCAAAAGAAGTAGTTACTGATAGACTTAATTCGATTGGCTTTCCTTATTTCATTAGCAACATTGGTTTTAATAGGTTGCCGACCAGAAACACAGTTACTTCTAAAATAAAAGAGGAAGTTTAAAATGCCATATTGGTTGATTGTATTCCTTTCTATTGTCCGTTTGGTTCTGTTTTTTGTGATTCTATTTGCATGGATTGGTCCCAAATTCTTACCTCATACAAAGAAGTTGCATGGCATTGATAAAATGCTTTATAGTTGGATCGGGGTAGGAGGGACTATCATCACTGCTATTTTTATACTTACGATCTTAAACTTATATGATCTTATAAGCTTGTTTGTTTCGTTAATAATGATCCCAATCCTTATATCCCTATTCAAGGAATGGAAAAGGGGCACTGCGTTTAAATCAATTTTTAAAGTAATTGAAAATCGACTTGTTGCAAATCAAATCAGGGTGATTGAATCTATTAAAATATTCACTTTTCAGGGTTTGAAAGAACGCTTCGCGGATAAGGGAGAGTTTTCAATTTATGATAATCGATTTAACATAGCCGCTATCGTTGCCGGGATTACCGCTTGTGTAGTTAGAGTGATACCTATTTTAAATAATGCAGCCCCATTTAGCAGAGCTTGGTATTTCGAGCTTGATGAAGTGAAAAATATAAGACTTCAGGAGTACTTTGGTGAATTACCCATTTCAAAAGGTATGCACTCTTTAGTAGGGATGTTTAGTACTCTTACCCAGGTGGGGCCAGAACTATCTCTTAGTTTATTAGGTAGTTTAACCAGTTTTCTACTAACAATAATTATATTTTGGTTGGTAAGGGAAATTACAAAAGGAAAAAGGTTGACAGCAGCATTATTTGGGGCTTCAATTTTTGCAATTATGCCGACATTACTGCTTCCTATTACTCTTGAAGCTGAAACAGGGATAAATTCTATTCTAATGGCGCTTTGTTTTGCGCTGCCAACTGCTTTTATTTTTGTTAGAAATCTAAGGTCGGTAGACAAAGCTCCCTGGTTCTATGTTACTATGGGAATCATCGCCACAGCTCTTACTGATATTTTTACCCTTTTAGTGGTGTTGCTTCCCTTTTTAATTTATGGGTTGTTAGCCATTCCAAGAAAGCGTTTTGCTTTTAATCTTCTTAAAGTAACAACCTACCTGCTGATCGTTTTTTCTATTTCGTTAAGTCCTTACATAATTCATTTGATTGTAATGGGGCAGGATATAAGCTCCTTCTTTGAAATGCAGCTTCTGGACACGTTAATTTTCAGTTATTTTCCACATCTGGTTACAGACCTTGAAACCCTAAGTACTATATATCTGTATATAACTTTAGGCTTATTAGTAGTTTTTTCTATTCTTCATTTTGTCCAAAAAAAGAATCATTTCTCTGATGAGCTTGTTTTTTTTACGATGTTCGGTTCTTTGGCTTTCATCTACTCGTCTTACAATCAACTAAGTCTACCTTATATTGATTTAGACCAACTTAATGTGTTTTATGCTATTCTGATATCAGTTCTTTGTGGATTGGCTTTTTACGCTTTCTATACAATTTTAGAAGTCTTAATAAATATCAAACATCGCTTTATAGGCTATTCTCAACCATTTCTATTGATTTTACTGATTGCAGGTGGTTTATTTATCTCAGGTGGTGTAAATACAGGAAAAACGCTTCCTCAGACATTACCGAATGGTTTTTTTGATGCCTATTACAAAATTATAAATGAAAGGCTTCCCTATACGTATGCTACTGTGAGCCCTAACATTGATAATACATTATCAAAGAACCGGCACTTTTTTATGAATTACGATTTCTTTCTTAACAGTTATGGGAATATCGATTCTTTATATCAGGAATATCTAGACTTGCCAAAAGAACTTAGAACTGACACTACAAACATTCCGCCGGCCAGTATTTTTATTTTCCTTCAAAAACCACCCTATGAGTCAATTCAACAAGGGATTTTATTTGATCCTAAAGAGGAAATGGAGAGTTTAAAAGACTGGATAGACAGATATAGTACGCTTCCAAATAGAGAAGTAATAATTTATCATGAAACAGAAGATGCACTTGTTTATGAAATCGTAAATCAAAAAGATCAATCGTATATAGGTGATATTCTTATGAATATTTATCCAAAAGAGGAAGGACGTGCTGCGAAATTATTCAAATAGACTCTTAGTTAGATTTGTACTGCTTTTGGCTTTGATGATAAGTTCCGGGGCGTTATTAGCTCAGAATCAATTAGCACCAATAATTATCATTCAAAGCTCAGAAGATGAGTTCTCGGTAGAGGTTACTTCTGAAATTATGGAATCTTTTAGATATACCGAATTCAGATATACTATTCTTGATCTTGAAGAATCAAAAGAAATACCAATCACTTTCGGTACAAATCTAATTATTAATACTAGTACTAATATCACCTCGATTGATGAGGAAGAACTCGAAAAAATCATTTCATATTTGGGGAAAGGTGGAAAAATGATTTTTTTTGGAACGGTAACCGATGAAAGGTTTGCATATATACAAGGAATCAAGGCTGGAGCCGATTATAGTATTGATCAAACTGTTAGAGGGATCAATGGAGTAGTCAATATTTTTCCGGGGTTCAGCGGTATAGATTACTATTTTCCACGAAGTATTCCTCATAACAGATTAAAGAAGAGTAGTTTTACTAATCAAATAAGAGTCTTAGCTACAGCAGTAACTGACAAGGACTACCCAATTCTTTTTGAAAATGAAGTAGGTTTGGGAATAGTTTTAGTTTTTAACAGTTATACGCTTTATGAGAAAGATTACAGAGGCTTGATGTTTTCTTCCATTATTAGGATGCTTCCTCATATTCCATACAGAAATGCTAACGTAGGTACTATTTTTCTGGATGATTTTCCGGCTCCACTTTATAATGTGAAAATAGAACCTATTGCCACTGAGTATAATGTAGAACAAGCAGAATTTGTGGCTAATATTTGGTGGCCGGATATGAAGAAATTGGCAGATTCTTTGCTGATAACCTATTCAGCGATGACCGCATTTAATTATAATGCAAATGTAGTTCCACCATTTGACTATGTTGAATGGCTCTCTGCCACTATAAAGCAAGGAAGTAGAGACGTTAAAGCAAGTGTTAGCCTAGCCAAAGATATTTCTAAATCCAGACATGAATTGGCATTCCATGGATATAATCATTTTTCATTAGTAAAGGAAGAATGGAATTCAAATCGTTCTTTTATGGAGTCTGCTTTAAGTTCTGTTAATAAGCGATGGAGAATTGATGATCTTGGTGAACTCCCAACTACTTACGTTCCTCCAACGAATTTTATTGATTCCTTAGGGATTCAGGCTATTGTTGAGGTTATGCCTTCAATTAAAATACTTAGTTCATTATATTTAGGAGAAAGAGATTTCGGAGGTGCAAGAGGCTTTGGACCAGACCCCTTCTCAGATAAGTTATTCGATTATCCAAGAATTTCCAGCGGATTTAACATGGATGGTAATTCATTGTTTAATCAACATGGAATGCAAATGCTTACCGGAGTTTGGAATCATTTTGTTCATCCGGATGATGTATTTCAGAATGTACAAAGAGAAGTGGATGAGTTTGAAAGTCGTAATCCCGATAATCTTGGATGGAAATCAACTCCTGACACTACAACATCCTTGTACAATGAATTTTTAAAGAGATTGAAGTATACTAAGAAACAATATCCGTTTCTAAGATTGGTTTCTGCAGAATATGGTGCAAAGATTACTCAAGATTGGCTTAATGCAAATTCTGATTATCTTGAAACAGACGAAAAATATTATGTAAGTGTAACCCCTCCTGAGAAATACCAATCTATTAGTAAAAACAAAGATGATAAATATTGGTTTATGTATGTTCCCAGAGATGAGAGAGCCAAAATTGAAAAACATCTAAGCGGAATAGTTGAGGGGTATACATTCTCAAGAGTTTGGGATGGCTATTTATTTCAATTTTATTCAAAAAAGAATCTCATTGATATTCCAAAACCAAGATCACTTACCAAATCTCCAAAAGAACTTGAGGCAGGTTTAGCATTAGCTAACAGAAGGTATTCTACTTATTTGACAAACCCTTTTTACCAAGTATCTACAATCTCAACAACTGTACCAGAAATTACTTTTGAAAAACAGCTAGATGATGCTATTTCAAGGTATATGCGTAATCCAAAAAGTATTGAGGCACAGGAAAAACTAATAGAGTTGAGTATTGAAGGTGATCAGGCTATGCGTGCCATTCAAATTCTTGAATACAGGCTAAAATCTAATCCAAATTGGGAAAAAGCAGATATAGACAGGCTCGTAACTTACTATGGATTTGAAAGTGCTTTTGTTCGAGGAGAAAATTATTTAGAAGAGGTATGGAGAAAATACGGAGACGAAAAAGTTATATTATTAAAGAACAGAGTAGCTGAGCAACTGGGCCTTTATGGAGTGGATTTTCTTAAAAGATGGGGGCTGAGAGAAATTGAAGTGTATGGAGAAACTAATGAAACTGTGCTTGCCTACACCAAATCAATTGAAAGTCAGGAAACCTGGCCTGAAGTAAAGAAAAGACTTTTAGGATTAATAAAACAAGATCCTCAAAATGATAGTTTGTATGCCTATACCATTCAGAGGTCATTTTACTATGGACCTTCTGACAGCACCATTGCACTGCTGGAGGATTTTCCGGATTGGTCACATCAACAACTAAATGTATTTGCTGCTCAATTTGCGAACATCTATGGATATGAAATTTTTGATTATAAAAAGGCTTTGTACTGGGCAGAAAAAACTGATGAAATACCTGACAGGTCGAAGCTTGAATGGATTGCTCAAAGTGATCAGATGGATCGCTTTTATATAAATGCAAAACAATATCTAAACAGAACATCTAACAACGACTCGCTTAGGGTATTTGCGGGCACAACACTGTATTATTTAGGTTATAAAGACCGTGGATATGAAATAATGTATCCATTGTTCAATGAGGGTAAGCGGAAGGATACAGAAGCTCATAGATTGATTGAGGAGGAATTTAAGTTCATTACTTATGAAAATAAGAAGGAATTGTATCGAATCTATCCTAACTTTTTTAACGAACAAGAGAAGAAAAAATTCAGAGAGGAGCTACGCTGGAATGAAGGTGTAAGGTTATCTTTATTCGGGGAATATTTTTCAGATAATTTCGATAATCAATCTGCAAGAGGAGGGCTTTCTGTTCAATTCGGAAATCGTAAAAATAAAAGTCATCTTTTTAAGGCTGAAGATATCTATGTAAATAATTCTGTTGGGGGACTAAACTTCTTTTTTAACTATACCGGCGTTGGTTATGAGTTTGAAAAAAGAAAAGAAGATTTTAGCAAAGTTTTCAGATTCGGACCTTCACTTTTTTATGGCTCAGAAGGAATTCTTGGAGAAGCATTTATTTCTTTATCTATCAGCAAAGATTCTACATTTACAGCACTTAACCTTTCTTTTGAACCGGAATATACCCGACAGGCTATTTTGCTAGATATCTATAAGCTTAAAGGAGAGTTCTACCGGGAAGATCCATGGTTAAAGAATAAATTTCTTACAACTGTATCGGGTACAGGACAATATTATACGAATGATGTAGTGGATTACTCCGCAACGGGGAGAGCGTATCTTCAACCATGGGGAACTCCATTTAGAGCTCGTTTAATCGGAGAATTAGGCTGGCAGGATGCATCGAAAAGTTTTGCGAATGCAAATCCATTCTTTACACAGAACAATTATTTTCTAAAAGGTCTGGGCTTTGATATGAGATATAGGAATCCTAATGACTTTGACTATGATTCTTTGATTGAACTGGAGTTAATGGGTAAGCATGCTAATTCGGATGGCTACTTCATGACCGGAAGAGCTAATATTGAGCATAAGTTCAAAAACTTTTGGCAAGTAAAATTAGGTACGGAGTTTTCGACAAGCTCAGTCTATCAATCTAACCGAATATTCTTTACCATATCCCACTTCTTCAGAAAAAAGATCAAACATCCTAAACAAAGATAGTTTTAAGCCGTAGATTGAGAAGTGAAAAAAATTAAACCACATATTGAATGGCTGGCATTTTTAGTAGGGTTAATCTTAATGGCCATGCTTGACCCAACTATTCAAGGTACTTCATTTTGTCTATTCGATTTTATTGGGATTGGTTTTTGTCCCGGTGAGGGATTAGGGCATTCAATTGCATGGTTTTTCAGAGGCGAATTGGGAAATGCATTTGAGGCGAACCTTTTCGGACCGTTCGCCGTAGTAATTCTGAGTATGAGAATTCTACAAATTTGGAAGGATTTAATTAATAATAAAACTACTACAAAACTAGGACATACAGATGGCAGAAGTATATGATTTTATACCGGAGGCAGAAGGGGATGAGGCACTTTATCTGGATAAATTACTTTCTACTTTAGAAGCAGAAAACAAAACCAGATTTGCTAATGTATACAGAACAAGAAGAAAGGATTCCCAAACAGTACTAATACTTTGTTTATTGGGTTTTTTAGGAGTGGCAGGAATCCACCGTTTTATTTTAAATCAAGTAGGAATGGGCGTGCTTTACTTTTTTACATTTGGTCTTTGTTTTATTGGCGTAATTGTAGATTTGGTAAATTATAAAGATCTTACTTTTCAGTATAACCGAAAGGTAGCGCAAGAGGTAAGATCGCTTTTATAACAACCCAAAAACACGATTTACATTAAATCCGAATCTGAAATTAGGTTCAAAAAAATCTGTTTGAGTTCGGGTTAACAAATGTTGCTCTGTAAACCATCTTCCGGACATAAAGAACATTTGAAATACATGGCCACCTGTTTCAAGTTCATACACAATGGCAGCATGATTTTTTGTATCTGAGATTCGATCTCCAATAACAGGAAGGTATTCAAAAGAGATTGACTTGCGCTCGTTCAATTTAAATCTTCCTGCAAAACCCAGACCGAAAACTGTATTATAAAGCTCTTCGTTTGCTTCTCTTTTTACAACCGTATTAAAATGAGAAACCATAGGAGAGATTTGGAAACTAAAATTATCATTGAACTTTCTGGCCAGCATTACGGAGCCTAGATAGTTCAACCTTTCTGTTAGTGAGGGATCGTACGTTTTCTCTCCGGTTGTAATCCCCATATTGCCTTTAAGTACAACAGAAACAGGAATACGATCGGATTTAGTTTGATGGAAAATCCTGTAATCTACACCGAAATCAATATTATCTTCTTCGCTGGTTCGACCAATGCCAATATTGATATCATCAGTTAAACCATATCCGAAAGCAATTCTTACGTTTGCTCCTTCATCAACTCCAAAAAATGTATCGATTCCTCCACGTACATCTCCGAAATTATGCTGAATCATGCTGTTCAAATCACCTTTACCAAGAAGTTGTACGGTACCAAGCCCGCCAATATTTTTAGTGAGGAAAGTTTCGTCAACCGGACCGTCCGGATTCGCTCTTGTGCGCTCCATCTGTGCCTGAGAAAAACTGAAAATAAATAACGAAAAGAGTAGGGTAGTAGCTGTTTTAATCATTCTTATCCTTCAACAGGCTTTAATAATGCGTCAATTTTAATTTCCTGATCTTTATCTACTTTGATGAATAAAATCTTTGGGGGCTCAATATCATAATCCAACAAACTTAGAATCCAACCAGCTGTAACATGTAAACCTTCGTCTGTCAGTTGAAGTGTACCTTCAACTTCAATTTCTTGCTCCTGACCGTGAATTTTAAAAGTTCCTTTTACTGAGACATCCTGAACTGATGATGATTCGGGATCAAAATCAGAATCAAGCTTTCCGAAGAACTCGGCAAATGGGTACTTCTTTGTTTCCAAAGTAAGCTTCATATCTTTATCGCGCTTTCCATTACCTGTATCCAAAGTTTCCAGATCGATATAAAAATCTATTGTTCCGTCTTCGAGATTAACAAGACCAACTAATTTTTCCGAATTTCCCTCAAAACTATGAAGAGGGACCTTAGAGTAAAAAGTAGCTTTGCCTTCTTCTGTTTTAAAACTTTGTGCTGATACAAATGAAACTGATAATACCAATAATAGACTGGCCAAAAATAGCTTTTTCATAAAGATACCTTAATTATTTTGAGCTCCCTGGTTAATCCAGGCAATGATTTTTCCCACATCCGAACTAGAAATACTTCCTGTTAATGGCATGCGAGATCCAAATTCAGGATTAGAGCCTAGCTTGTCAACTAAGGGACTATTATCTGCATTACTTGGAATAATGATCAATCCGCCATAGGAAGATCCCATACTTGTAATACTATTTTGATAACTAGCCAGATTAACACCATTTACGTTGTCTCCATTCGTGTGGCAGAAACCTCCACCGCAAGTGTTATTAAAGATGGGTTGGATATCACTAGCATAACTGATTGGTTCATCAGGTATTTCAGGAACTTGATCTTCTACATTATTGACACAATTGATACCGAGAACCAAAATAAAGGAAAGGAGCAGAGTTTTTTTCATTGTTCAGGAGTTTAAAAAATAAATTTAGTTTAAACTAACTTATAAAGATTTAATTATAGTAATCTAATAAGTAAAAAAAAGGCGAAAAAAGTATCACAGATGAATAATAAATTATGGATATAAAAAAACCCGAGTCGTTCAAAACCCGGGTTTATCTTTAGGGCATTTGGTGCTTATGAAGCATCCAAAAGCTCGATTGCTCTTCGTGGTTCGATTACGACTACTTAATTTTTATGTTACAGATTTTTATTTATCCAATATTAAATGCTGTAAAGAGGTGGGTTTAATTTGAATGGTTCTTATCTTAGGGCATGAAAATTGAACAAACATTTGAGCTATCCATAAAGCAATTGACCATTGGCATTGTTTTATTTGTAGTTTTTTTTCTGATTACATTTGTATCCAGGTCGGGGAGGATTGCTCAGTCTAAAGCAATTATAGGCACCTCCAATTCCGAATTATATTTAAATGAAGAAGTTGGTATTGATGAACTTATTTCTATTCTCAACTCTGCAGGAATTGAGTTTGATGAAGAAGAACTGAGATGGGTAAGTCCTTTGCTGGGATGGAAAAAATTTAAAAAGGGTCACTATAATTTTGACGGAGAGTACGGCTACAATGAGTTTCTTACAAAGTTGGCATTTGGTAGTCAGGACCCGGTTTCTATAACCATACTTCCGGGAATAACCTTAGAAAGGTTTTCCAGAAATTTAGGAATGGAAATGAGTTTTGATAGCATTGATGTTGCTGAAGTTTTTAATGATAGTTTGTTCACTAGTTCCAAAAAGGTTTCGAAAGAACAATTATTTGGTAGGATGTTACCTGATACCTACAGTATTTACTGGACTTCATCAGTAAAAAATACTGTTGACAAAATTTTGGATGAGTTCAATTCAAAAGTAACAAAACCTTATAAATCCAGAATTGATTCTATGGGATACGCAGTTGATGAAATAGTTGCTATGGCTTCAATCGTAGAATGGGAAGCTAATATTGAAGATGAAAAGCCTGTTGTGGCAGGTTTGTATTGGAACAGAATAGATCGAAGAATGTATTTGCAGGCCGATCCAACTATAAGTTTTGCGGTCGGGGAAAGAAGAAGATTGCTACTTGAGGATTATAAGGTAGATCATCCTTACAATACGTATACAAAGTATGGTTTACCACCCGGTCCTGTAACTAATCCTAGCTTGCAAACTATAGAAGCTACTTTATATCCCGAAAACCATAATTATTTATATATGGTTGCCAGCCCTGAAGGGGGACATATTTTCAACAGAACATATGAGCAACATTTAGTAGACGCAGAAAAATGGAGGAAGTGGTTGCGACAGCAGTATAGAATTAAACGACAAAGAGAGCTAGATGCTTCAGGTGACTAAGGGTTACATATACTTTTCTATAAATAGATATAATAATCACTTTTAACCTTTTTCTACCTGTAAATTATCTTCGTCAAAAAAGGGTTTGTTCCACTTTGTTTATCGGTTAGGTATTTGAAGCAGGAGCTCGGGAAAGAGGTGAAGTTGACAGGATTCTGGAATACATGGCTGCATAACCTGTATTTTTGCCCTAGCCATGTAAACCCCAGAGAAACTCAATTCCCTTTGGGGCATTATCTGTCTTTTCCTTAATAAGTAGACGGACTCATTGAAATAAACTTCAGCTACAAAAAATGGGTTCCCAAAATTTGCTTCTGTATTTTCCCTCCTGATGTAGGAGGGATGAGCTATCTAGTGAAAAAAATGTGGCAAGAAGTCCGGGAGGTCTGGAAGCATTTTGGAGTGAGGCCAAGCATGATCTTGGAAAATGAGGTGAATCCCCTTTTTTACAAAAATTAGATTTAATTCCTTTAAAAATTAATACTTGCATATATATTTGTTTTAATGTTATTTGCAATAAATACAAGAGGAAAGACATTCAAATTATAGGTTTCAAAATAAGCATCAATATCAATATTAATCTTGAACTTATTTTGTATGTACGATATAAAAAAAGCAGGTACGATTTTAGAAGAGAATATTTCATCTATTGGGAATATTACACAATGGGCTATGGCAGTAGGTTATGAAAAAACCTCCAAGTTTTCATGGGAATTCAGGAAACATTTCGGAGTGCGGCCAAGTGAAGTATTCATTGAAATAAAAGTTGAAAATATTCTGAAATACATGGCTACATTCCCCGAGGAAAAAAACTATTGTATTAGTCTGGAATTTGGATTTGCAAATGAGAAAGCGTTGTACAAATTTCTTAAAAGGCATACTCAGAAAACTCCCACCCAACTTAGAAAAGGGATAACGAAAAAGGGATAACGAAAAAGGGATAACGAAAAAGGGATAACGAAAAAGGGATAACGGTTTTTCTAGTTTAAGTGGTTTAAATGATTATGATACATTGTACTAAAAATTGTTTGGGTAAGAAATAGAACTGAATTTTTCCTTTTATCAATAAAAAAAGTTAAAACTAAAAAGAGGAACACAAATGGAATTCTTAGAAATACTTAGCAGAAATGAAATGAGAACGATAGTGGGAGGCAACGAATGTGCAAGTGGTTGTATCGGTCTCTATGGTGGATACTATGAAGAATGTGATGAAACTTATCCTCCGGGAACTGATGGACGAAATGCATGCTTTACAGAAGTTAGAGACTTGAATCGATTATGTTTGGATGATTGCTTCATGGCTACTTAATTCAAAATTAATTGGGTCTTATTATTAAAAAAATATCTCTTTTGTACATTATCTGGCTTTCAATCTTTGTCATTTCTTGCAATGAAAAAAGTGATAGTCAGTACAGCGATTATCAAAAATTACCCACTTATTCAGTAGATAGTCTAGAAAAAGTATTGCCGCAAGTTCTTGTAGATTCAATAATGGCTTTCGATACTTCAAAAGTAATTGCGCCTTATGATTTAGTACAAACGTTAGATAATAAGTATTGGATATCATCTGATCATTTAGAAAATCTAATTATTCTCTTTAATCAACAAGGTTTGTATTTAGCAGAAGCAGGTGGAAGAGGCAGAGGTCCAGGTGAGTTTGAAGGTGCAAAAAAACTGCATGTAGGATGGGATAATACGCTATATGTTTTAGATATGCGCTCTCAAAGAATTACCCAATATCAAGTGGATAAAAATGGATTCACTAATACTTCTTCTTTTTCTCCCTCTTCTTCTTTTGAACCTGCTTCTAAATTACTCAGTGTTTATGCAACGGAATGGGGTAATTACGGAGTGATACGTAAGATAACAGATTATAAAAAGGGCGAAGAGGAATACTCTTTATTCGAACTGGATGAAGAATTTAGAGTAAAAAAGCGACTCTTTACTATGGATGGAAATGAGAAGATGTCGTTAGACAGATGGAATCATATAGATCATCTTTCGGGGGAAAAAACATTTTGGGATTTGGATGGAGAATGGTTTTACCATATCACTTCCCACAACACAGTAGTGAACAAGTATAATGTACGAACGGGTAAATCCCGATCTTTCGCTCACCTAAACTTGAAAGATAGGATAATTACAGATGAGGTTAAGCTCCAACTGATGGATGTTGCTTCTAATATGACAGAAAGGTTTGATAAGATTCATGAAGCATTTGTGGATGTTGAAATTTTACCTCTTTTTCAGGATTTCACGGTGCACAATAATGACTACTATATGGTCATTTATAATCCAAGCAGTATTAAGAACACGGAAATAATTAAAGTAAATGAAATATCAGGAGAAGTGCAGTACGTAAATTTGCCTTTGAGTCTTTGGAAGGTAAAAGCAGGTAGAAAAATGATTTATGGTACCGTTACGTACGGTGAAGATGCTCAAATTCGATTGATAAAATTTTCAGAATAAATATATCCTAAACCCTATGGAAACTCAATTCCCTTTGCAACCTCATCTGTCTTCTCCTTCATAAGGAGAAGGACCCGTTGATACAAACGTGGGCTACAAAATATCGGTTCCCAAAATATGCTTCTGTATTTTCCCTCCTGATGTAGGAGGGATGGACTATCTAGTGAAGAAAATGTGGCAAGAAGCCAGGGAATTCAGGAAGCATTTTGGAGTGAGGCCAGGTAAAGTATTCATTGAAATAAAAGTTGAAAATATTCTGAAATACATGGCTGCATATCCCGAGGAAAAGAACTATTGTATTTGTCTTGAATTTGGATTTGCAAATGAGAAAGCGCTGTACAAATTTCTTAAGAGGAATACTCAGAAAACTCCCACCAAACTACGAAAAGGGATAACGAAAAGGGATAACGAAAAGGGATAACGAAAAGGGATAACGAAAAGGGATAACGAAAAGGGATAACGAAAAGGGATAACGAAAGCGTTGGTTTAAGAACTTGTTATAATTTATTATCGGTTAAAGAGCACTCTTAATTTAACAGTTCTTTAGCATGGAAAAAGTTGTTGTTGATTATCTTAAAGATTTAGGAATTCCTGTTTCCGAAGAATATTGCAAGAAAATTATTGTATCTCATCCCGATTTTCCTTCATTGCTAGGTGTATCTGATGCTTTGGAACGTTTAGGTATTCCAAGTAAGATTGGAAGGATTGAAGAAGAGCATCTTTCCAAAATAGAATTTCCTTTTTTAATACATCTTGAAAGTTCTCGGGAGGGCTTAGTTTTAATTAAAGACAAAGAGGACCTTTCCAAAGGACATATAGATTTAACACGATGGGAAGGGATTGTGTTAAAAGCAGAACCGGTTAATGAGATAACAGATACCGAACACAACAGGGAGCTCAAGAAGGAGCGTCTTACAAAAAAAGCACTGCTTGTATTAGCTTCATCTTTACTAGGTGCATTACTAATTCCTTTGTTGCAAACATTTTCCTGGATAAGCTTGGCATTACTCTCTACAAGTATTGCAGGTGTAATAGTGGGATATATACTTTTTGCTAAGGAATTAGGAGTTACATTCAAACCAGTAGAGTCTTTTTGTAATACCAGCACTCGTGTGAATTGCGATAAAATATTACACTCAGAAGGAGCGAAAATATTCAGTTCTTTTAGTCTTTCGGAAGCGGTAATAAGTTATTTTTCTTTCCAATTAATAGTTGTAGGGATTATACGTTCTTTTGCAGGCTTGAATGAACCCTATTTGTGGGTGTTGATGGCGGGTAGCGCATTGTCTGTTCCTATGGTTGTATACTCTTTGTATTACCAAGCTATTAAAGCAAAAACATGGTGCAAGCTGTGTATGCTGGTAAATGCTGTTCTTATAACACAGGCGATATTCTTCGGATTCTTGTTTATGGATGGAATTTTGACAATACAAGCAATAGAGGTTTTTCCTTTTATATTTTCAGCGTTACTTTTCCTGGCTATTACTGCTTCTGTAGTTTTACTTAAAGAAAAATTCCATAAAATTAATGAGGCAGTAAATGCGGAAATAGCCGCGAATCGAGTTAAGTATGACCCGGAAGTATTTATACATTTGCTGTTTCAGGAGCAAAAAGTGGAAACTTCCACTTTTGAAAAGAGAATGATTATTGGAAATCCTAAAGCTCCTTTACAACTATTGATGATAGCTAATTTGCATTGCCATCCTTGTAAGCTTGCTCTTGATGATGTACTTGAATTATTAGACCAATACCCGAGGCAGATTAATTTAACGTTTAAATTTTTGATGAGTGGAAATACGGTGCATGATGTTCCCGCTAGTTCATTTTTAATACAACATTGGAAACAGAATATATTAGGTGCCAAAGACGAATCTGAGAAAACTAAAACATTGATTCAGGATTGGTATGAAGATATGTCCACCGAAGCATTCGAGGAAATATATCCCGAATTGCCGAATGTTGATGAAGTGAAAGAAAATGATATTGCAAACACACATTATCATTGGATCACGAAAAATAAAATCATTCGTACTCCCACTTTTTTTGTAAACGGATATGAGTTTCCTTCAAACTATAAAATTAAAGATGTAGGTTCGTTGATTTCTGGATTGGTTCCACTATTTGAAGAAAAGGATATGTTAAATAAGAACACCAAAGAACTTGTTTAGTAAACAAGATTACTATTAATTAAACCAAAGAGGATTCTATTATGGAATTTTTAAATGTATTAACGCGAGATGAAATGAGACAAATAAGTGGTGGAACCGGTGATTGTTATATGTCATGCCCGAACTGTAATAATGATACATGCCGACAATGGGTTGATGAGTGTACTTACGCAGGACAAGCTCAACTATGCGGTATTCCAGCAGGTGGTAGTCCTCCGGGTCAATGTGTCTGTGCTGGGGGAGGATCAACCGATCCAGGTGAAGCATAATCAATACAATTGGTTATATTCTAAACATCATAGTTATTAAAGCTATGATGTATATTTATTATAGTCTAAACAAAGTTTTATGCCAAAATTAATAGCATTAATTCCAATATTTCTTTTATTGTTAACTGATACAAAATCTATTTCATCATATTTATCAATAGTGGAGAAAATAAATACTGAAAATGTTTTGCCTATAGATTTACAAATCAAAATTGAAAAAGATAGAATTTTTGGAATTAATGATAATGTGCTTATGGGAACGATTCGTTCTATTCACGTTGATCAAAAAAATAGAGTATTCATTGGCGATTCAGATCAAACTAAAATTCATGTCTTTGAACCTAATGGTAAGTATGTTACATCTTTAGGTAGAAAAGGGCGTGGTCCAGGAGATTATTCGGCGATTTCATGGAGAACAACTATAACGAGTGATTCAGAATTTATATATATCACAGATTCTTCTTTTTTTAATCCGCGTAGAGCAAACGTTTATGCATTAGATGATCTTTCATTTTCTCATGTTCTAAAACTTTATTCCGATGATTTGGATGAATATGAACTCTTGCGAGGCTATGGACCTACAACTTTATATCCAGAAAAAGATGGGACATTTTTAGTGCCTTATAGCAAGACCATTAAAAACGTTTCTACAGGTACTGGCTATATTTTTTATTTAAAACAGGATATTCAAGGAAATATTCTTTCGGAACCCATTTACAAGCAGGAAGGAGTCAGTTATTTGATTGAACTTGTTACTAAAAATAAAATGTCTATGGAAGTAATGCATACTTTTCCATTTCATGGAAGTTCTTTATTTACACCTTCTTCAGAAGGAATTTATTATTCAGCAAGAACTGAAGAATTTAAGATTGATGTATTAGATAAACAGGGAAAACTTATTCGTACAATAGAACATCCATTTGACAACAAAGCTCTTGATGTAAAAGCACTAATAAAAAGGTATGAACAAACGAATTATATGTCTCAGCTTGGAGAGGGTGTTGCTGTAGAGATGCTTCGTAATGCTGAAAATTTACCAACAGAATGGCCAGCTTTAAAGTCAATGCAAATAGATAATGAAAATCGCTTATGGATATCAACAATTGTTGATGATACTTCTATATATGAATGGTGGGTAATTGAATCATCTGGTAAGTTAATAACAAAATTTATTTGGCCAAGAAACAAGCCTATTCAGCAAATCCGAAATGGATGTATATATACAAAAGAAAGAGATGAAACGGGTGCGGAGTATGTAGTAAAGTATCGATTTGAATTTAAGGAAAAACAATGATTTATATATCTAATAAAGTCAAGAACTTGTTGTATAAACAAGATTAACAATAATTAAACAAAGAGGACTCTATTATGGAATTTTTAAATGTATTAACGCGAGATGAAATGAAGAATATCAAGGGTGGTGGTTGTAGGGTCGCATACAGATCTACAGATGGAGACGCTTGGTAGGTTACGCTGAGGAATGCTATACTGAAGCGCAAGCTCAAGAGGCATATGCAGCGCCTGCTGTAGAAGGGTCTTATGTGTCAGGTTATTGCTGTTCAAGCTGTGGAACTGGAGATTATTCAAATGCTACATCTTGCTAAAGTCAATTATCAATAAAAGGCGATTTTTGTGAATTTGAATAATTTCGTGAATGCCTTATTGCTATTAACTTTATTTACTGTATGCGATAATGCAGAGGATAAAGATACCTACAAGAACCCCTTAGGTCTTGTAGGTATTTCTTCAGCTATACCCGATACAATCATTCTCACTCATCAAATTGATGTTAAGGACAATGAACAAGTCTTTATTGAAGGGGTTATCATAGATTTTGCTGTCGATAAACAGCAAAGAATTTTTTTAATATCAGCTAGTCAATCGGTTCATAAGTTGTATTCTTTTGATAAAGAGGGAAATTTTCTAAAGTCAAAGCAGATAAATGGTCAAGGTCCTGGTGAATTTGAAAAAGTATATTCAATGGAAGTACATGATAATAAAATATTCATCTTAGGTTTTCCAGATAAATATGGTGTTTTTGATACCAATAATTTGAGCTTGATTTATGACGAAAAAATTGAAAAAAAGAGCCTTCATGACATTGGGTTTATTGATAAAGATTTTATTCCTAAATCATTACATAGTTTAGAAGATGAACTGGTTGTAATGTTTGAAAGTATGTATTTGCATGCTGAGAAAAGAGAAAGAATCTATGCTAAGCTATTAACAAATGGAAAAGTCAGTGTTGATACCTTACTTTTTACAAAAAAATCACCATTGTATCTTGGAAAGGAACAAGTATTTTCAAATGGATATAAGTTAAAGAATCGGATTTATGTCCCATTCAATAGGAAATCAGAAGTATTCTTTACTTCCTCGAATGAGATAATAAATCTTTGGACGGAAGACTTAGCTTTTGATATACATAACTCAGACGGTCAAATAACTAATTCTATTTCAATTCCCTTCGAAAAGGCAAAGCTCGAGATTGATGAGCTTATTATTAGTGACTATGCCAGAGAAGGGCTTGAAGAGATGGATATTCCCAAAACATGGCCAGCAATCTATAATGTGGAAATTGACGAATTAGACAGGCTATGGATAGCTACATATACGAACAACGCCAACCAATATTCTTGGTGGGTAGTAAGCCTTGAAGGAGAAATTTTAGCAAAATTTATCTTGCCAGGAGAAAGGAATAAAAATAGTCCAATTACTAAACCACTAGTAAGGGTATATGGAGACCATATTTATTTTAGAAAGCAAGATCCAAACAGTTTTAATTACTATATATCAAAGCATAAAATTGATTTTATGGAAAAAAGTTAAACCTTTATCTATATGAATAAAATTCTAAAATAAATTTTAGATGAAAAGCTTGTCGAATAAACAAGAATGGTTTGCTTGTTTCCCTAATAAAAACAAGATTAACAATAATTAAACAAAGAGGATTCTATTATGGAATTTTTAAATGTATTAACTAGAGAAGAGATGAGGAATGTAAGAGGTGGTGATGAATTCTGCGGTAATATATACTGTATGATGAGTGGCCAACAGGTTTGGCAAGGCTTTGGATGTGGAGCTCCAGAAGGAGAACTGACCCCAATGGATCAAGCCATATCGAATTGTTTGCTTGAAGAGGGAATTGGCGGAACATGTGGCGGTTGTGCACAATTTCCAGAATTAGAATGAATTTAGTAATTGTAAAACCAAACATGATTAAAATCATGTTTGGTTTTACTTTAAATAAAATTTACTAATAAATAGAATCATTGATTGTGTATAGAAAACTTAACATTAAGATAAAATATATCTTTTCTGTTCTTTTATTGATTTCAATTATAAGCTGCAATCAACAATTGGATGATAAGACTCATGAAAATTTAAAAGAAATTAAAAATTTAGTTGTTTTTTCTGTTGATAAGAACTTTAGTAGTCTGATAAGTTTTAAAAATGAAAAAATTATTATAGACTCAACTTCATCAATAATAGGTAGAATAGGTGATATAGCAGTAGATAGTTTAGGCAGAATTTTCATTGCTGATTTAGATGCAAAAATAATACATATCTACAATTCACAGGGTAGCAATATTGGAAAATTGGGTGGAGAGGGAGTAGGTCCAGATGAATTTAGTTATATAAAAAATTTGTATATAAGGAATGGATATTTATATGCTATCGATTCTAATTTTGGAATTAGAAAATCAGTTAAGTTTAATCTAAATGAGTTAGATAAATATCATACAACTTCACTAGCAAGGAATAGAAAGAATTACAAAGACCTTAAATTAGCTTATTTTGGGATTTACAAAATATACGTATTGAGTGATGATACTTATCTTGCAGAGTTCGTAGTTCAGGAAACTCTTCCAACCAAAGACTGGCAAAATGTTGAGCTTAATGGATTTCTTTATTTTATAGATCAACAAGGTAATATCAAGTCAAATTCATTTTATGATTTTCAAGAGGCCATAATAGTAAAGAAAAGCAAAGGATTAAACACGCCGATAAGACCGTTTTTTGGAACTCCTTTTATTGAAACATCAAGTACGAATGAAATATACATATCCGACCCTCAGTTATTTTTAATTAGAAGATTTGATTCTGATGGAAATTATAAAGGTTCATTTCATTATCCTATTAAAAAAGTTCCTCTAACACAAGAATCTGCAATGAAGATTGGTATTCATAAATATTTTATTGACAATATGCAGTATATAAATGATTTACCCTCTCATTGGCCGTCGATTAAAGAAATGAGGATTGATGATGAAGATAGAATATGGATTGCAGTTATGTCAGACTCTAAAATAGAGTACGACTGGTGGATTTTAGATTCAAATGGCGAAATGATCACCCGCTTTAATTTACCTAAAAGCAAATCGATAAAATATATAAGGAACGGTTTTTTGTATATCCTTGAAAACAAATTAAATGCAGACTTTCAGCATGTAATTAGGTATAAGTTTGAAATTATTTAGCTATTTAATTATTTGGGAGTGAGTTATATTTGATCTCAAAGCATACCGCCAACACGATCAAATGGATTGCGGACCTACATGTCTTCGTATGGTAGCCAAACATTTCGGACGTAAGTACTCTTTAGAGTTTTTACGTAAAAAGAGTGGGATTAACAGAGAGGGAGTTTCTCTTTTAGGAATAAGTGAGGCCGCAGAAAATATTGGATTCAGAACGGTCGGTGTGAAATTAACTCCCGAACAACTATTTAAGGAAGCACCTTTACCTTGTATTGTTTATTGGAATCAGCAGCATTTTGTAGTAGTGTATAAGGTTAAAGGGGATAAAGTGTACATTGCGGATCCTGCAGCAGGTAAGGTGGTGTATTCAAAGAAGGAGTTTTTAACATGTTGGTTAAACCACAAAGTAGAAGCTCAAACCAACGGAATTTGTCTACTTTTTTATACCACTCCCAAGTTTTTTGAACGAAGTAGTGAGCAGAAAGATCGCTTAGATTTTACCCGATTATTTGAATACCTGAAGCCATACAAAAACTTGCTTGGTCAGCTTGCTTTAGGACTCAGTGTTGGGAGCATTCTACAGCTCATTTTCCCTTTTCTTACCCAATCCATTGTGGATATTGGGATTAACACCCGGGACCTGAACTTTATTTATATCATCCTGATCGCCCAAATTATGCTGTTTGTGGGCAGAACCGGAGTAGAATTCATTCGCTCCTGGATTTTGCTGCACATGAGTACCCGCATCAATATTTCCATTCTTTCTGACTTTTTGATCAAACTCATGAAGCTCCCCATGCCTTACTTCGATGCTAAGATGACGGGCGATATTATGCAACGGATGGAAGATCATGTTCGGATTCAGAATTTTTTAACCAGTCAAACTCTGGGCACCCTGTTCTCGTTTGTAAACCTGTTGGTGTTTGCCGTGGTGCTTGCTTATTACAACATGCTCATTTTTACCGTGTTTTTGGTAAGCAGTATTTTATATATAGGTTGGGTTTTACTGTTTCTTAAAAAGCGCGCGGAACTCGATCATAAGCGTTTTGGAATTTCTTCCGGCGATCAAAGTAATGTGATTCAGCTTATACAGGGCATGCAGGAAATTAAACTTACTAATTCAGAGAAACAAAAACGCTGGGAATGGGAGCGTTTTCAGGCTCGGTTATTTCATTACAGAGTTAAAAACTTATCGCTCAATCAATTTCAGCAAGCCGGAGCGTTTTTCATCAATGAAGGAAAGAATATAGGAATTACCTTTTTGGCGGCTGTTGCGGTAGTGAACGGTCAGCTTACGTTGGGAGCTATGATGGCCGTACAATATATTATTGGTCAGCTAAATAGCCCCATTCAGCAAATCATTGGTTTCGTGCAATCCACCCAAGACGCCCATTTAAGCCTGGAACGTCTCAACGAAATTCATAAACAGGAAGACGAAGAACCCATCGAAAAATCTTTTCTATATGAGCTTCCAAATAAGAAAAGCATTGAAATTACAAACCTGAGTTTTACTTATCCGGGCGCCGGTAACGAACCCGTTTTGGAAGACATAAACCTTTCTATTCCGGAAGGTAAAACCACAGCCATAGTTGGAATGAGTGGGAGCGGTAAAACAACACTTCTTAAGTTGCTATTAAAATTTTATCCACTGGACAGTGGGGACATCCGGGTTGGAAATACGAATCTTGATACTATAAGCCACAGAATCTGGAGAAGGAATTGCGGAGTAGTTATGCAGGACGGCTTCATTTTTTCGGACAATATTGCACGAAATATTGCAGTTGGGGAAGAAGAGCCTGATATGGAAAAATTGATACATGCAGTAAGAGTGGCTAATATTCATGAGTTTATCGATTCTCTTCCATTAGGGTTTAATACCAAAATTGGTTCAGAAGGCAATGGAATTAGCCAGGGGCAACGCCAACGAATGCTCATAGCCCGAGCGGTATATAAAAATCCTGAATTTATTTTGTTTGATGAGGCTACCAATTCTTTAGATGCCAATAATGAAAAGGTGATCATGGGAAACCTTCAGGAATTTTTTGAACATCGTACGGTAGTAGTAGTGGCACATCGTTTAAGTACAGTAAAAAATGCGGATAACATAATCGTACTGGATCAAGGAGAGGTAATAGAACAAGGTACACATCAGGAGCTTACGTATGCGGAAGGTGCTTATTTTGAACTGGTGCGTAATCAACTTGAATTGGGAAATTAGAAGTTGATATGAAAGATTCGAAACCTGAAATACCTGATGCATTAAAATCTCTAAATGGGAATGATAAGAAAAGCAATGATTTCGATCTATCCGTAAGAAGCGAAGAAGTCCAGGAAATTATAGGAAAACCTCCTCATTGGCTAGTAAGAGGAGGAATTGGAGTTTTTTTATGTGTATTAGCTTTGATCTTTATAGCGGCTTCTTTTATTCAATACCCGGAGGTACTAAAATCCCAACTAGTGCTTACCGCTATTAATGCTCCTACAACCGTAGAAAGTAAAGTTAATGGCAAGATTGTTAAACTTTTCAAACAGAATAAAAGCGAGGTAACAGAAGGGGAAGTTTTAGGATGGATGGAGAGTACAGCTGATCATGGTTCTGTTCAACTTCTTAGCTCTGAGATAGATAGCCTGGAATTATGGATAAGAAAAAGCGAGTTTGAAAAGATTAAAAACAACAGATTATTTAATACCCCTCAGCTTGGAGCATTGCAGAATAATGTACAAGCCTTCAATCAGGTTTATAGAGAATATGTTCTCCATTTACCAGGAGGATACTACGACCAAAGAAAAGAGATTCTGAAGCAGGAACAGGAGTTTACAGCACGTTTGCTTTCAAAACTTGAGTTGCAGAAAGAAATTCAAGAAGCAAATTATGAGATAGCGAAGAAAGAGTTTGAAGCGCAAAAGCAATTAGCTGAGAAAGAGTTAATAGCGAGATTGGATTTACTAAAAGCAGAAAGTGATTTCTCGAACAAACAAATGCCGCTTCAACAAACGGAATCAGCTATTATTAACAATCAGGCGGCGCAGGTTAGTAAACAAAAAGAACTCTTAGAGCTTGAAAAACAAGCGGATGAAGCAATATCCAGGTTTAATCAAGCTCTTCTTACTTTAAAAAGCTCAATAGCGGATTGGGAGCATACCTACCTATTAACAGCTCCGGTTTTGGGTGTATTAATTAATTCCGGTATTGTACAGGAGCAACAAACATATAAAGCAGGGCAAGAAATATTTTATGTTCAACCTTCGAATACTGAATTCTTTGGGGAAATGAAAATATCACAGGCGTCCTTTGGAAAGATAAAAGAGGGACAGCAGGTATTAGTACGTTTTTCCGGATATCCTTACCACGAGTTTGGTTCAGTAGTGGGAGTAATTGAATACCTTTCTGAATTTCCTGTTGGAGATAGCTTATTTTTTGCGAAGGTACATTTCCCTGATGGATTAAAAACAAATTATGGTCAAATGCTCCCACCGGCAAACGGGATGAAAGGTCAGGCTGAGATTATAACACAAGATATGCGATTGCTTGAGAGAGTGTATAATAATTTAACCAAAGAGCTTGTGAATTAAACAAGAGGGGCTATCTACCCTTTATAAAATAGATTAACATTAATTAAACAAAGAGGATTCTATTATGGAATTTTTAAATGTGTTAACCAGAGATGAAATGAAGAATGTAACTGGAGGAACCGGCTGCAGTGGCTCTCATTTATGCATAGTATGTACTACTCCGGGAGGAACTGGAAGTTGGTGCAGACCAAACGGAGAAGGTGATGCAACAAGTGAATGTCAGGCGATTTATCCTGCTTATAACCCTTCTAATGTTAGTGGGGAATGGGCAACTTGTTCTGGGGTAGGTGAAGCTTGAACTAATCAACACCTGGTGGGTTTCCATCAGGTGGATTTTTTAAAAATCAATAAAATGAAGAAATTATACTTATTTTGCTTTTTCGTATTACTTTTTTGTACTAAAAATGACTCATCAAAAATTTCTAATGAGAGTAAAGGCGCTGTTTTTATTGAAGATCAAAATTTTAGATCGATATTATTGGTAGAAGATCATGTCTTTGAATCTACTGAGGATATATTTATTAGTAGAATGGGAGATTATTCAGTAGATGATTCTAATAGAATTTTTATCACCGATAAAGCATGGGGTAATAGAGCGTTACATATGTTTGGCTGGGAAGGTAAATATTTAGGAAAAATTTTTGGTGAAGGTAAAGGGCCTGGAGAGTTTTTAGATGTTTCGAATTTACAAATTCATAAAGACCTAATAATATTTTATGATGCGGAGCTTTTCAGGCTTTCGGAATTTAGTATTTCAAATATGAAATTAGAAAAAACTTTTCGATTTGATCCAAGTATTTGGTCCAACATACCTGAAATAAGAGGATATATGCCAGTACAATTTCATACTTACTCAGATGGAACGTATTTAGTTGGCTTTGAAATCACACCAAATCCATCAACATCAGGCAAAAGAGTTACTAAATTTTATCATCTTGACAAATCTCTTAAGCTAAATCCTACAAAAATTCTCGAATTTGATTCTAAAAAACATATTTGGGCAACGAATGAGATTATACTGGGAGAAACAAAAATTTTACCAATGAAAACTTTTTCGTTTTTCAAAAAGACGATCATAGATATTTTAAGCAACAACAATATTGTTGTTGTAGAAACGGATAGGTTGACAATTAAATACTATAGCAGAGACGGAGATTCTTTATCGCAGGTTTTTTACAACTTTAATACTCCTTCAGTTACGAGACAAGATGCTTTAGATGAAGCTACTAATCTTACAAAAACTATAGCTGAAGGTACAGACCTGCCCACTAACTGGCCGGTTATTAATCAATTAATTGTTGATGATAAAGATAATATGTGGGTCTCTACATTTTCTAACTCAAAAGATTCTTTAAAATGGATAGTTTTTGATCAAAATGGAGAAATAATTGGTGATTTTATGTGGCCGGGAAAAATGACAAGCTATCCATTCGAACCAGAAAGTAAAAAAGTTATTAAGAATGGATACTTTTACGAGCTTAAAGAAGACACAGTGAACTTTGATAAAAAAATAGTTAGATATAAAATCTTTTTTAAGTAAATAATTTGAGTAACAAACATAAGTTTTATCTGATTCCGTAGCTTCGCTTAGGAACTAACTATTAGAGCTAAGTTCCTGGGGTGTAATAAAACTATTATTTTTGTTTCCGATGTTTCAAATTCAAAAATTCACATGTATGATCTCGAGTTCAATCATATAAAATCTATTGATGGAGTGAGAGCAATGAGAGTAACTGTGAACAATACATTTATGGGGCATACTGAGACTTTTCTCAGGGGAATACCGACCTCATCAGGCTTGGTTAACATTGTCAAAATTGTTTCTCCAAAAGACACCGTTGCTAAAGTAATGCCTAAAATCATTCCTGATGGGTTTCAACCTGGCGTTTTTAATGGAACAAATTTTGATATTAATGGTCAGAATGAAATCGCGGCTTCTTATTCCAGGTTACCATGGATGTCTATTTTTGATAGTACCTTCGTCTTGGAAAGAACACTGATTTTTGAGAGTGTAGACTTTGAAAACCGAAAACTTTTGCCCTTGAAAATTCATACTGAGGGTACATCCGGTTTTAGTGCAATTGGTTATGATACTATCTTTACTAATTTTAAATACTCGGGTGAAGGTGATCTGTATATTTCAGATCCGTTGGGGATTATTCATTTAAAGAGAAGACCTGATCGGAGTTTTGAAGCGGTCAAGATTTATAAGATTGAATATCCCGAAAGTCATGAAAGGTTTTTAATCGGTAATTTCGAAATTTTTGAGGATGGCATTTTAATGGGATCCAGTTGGTATCACTGGTTTCGGGTTAACTTGAATCAATATCAATAAAATAAGTATGATTATTATTTTTAGCACCCAAAAAATACCATTTAAAAGAAACGCAGGAGTAATAAAATACCACTTTATCATATGAAGCCTCTTTAACTAAGACAGACATCCTAAGAATTTACCTTACAGAATATCGTTTTTTTCACAGAGTAAAATATTCAAGTTCATGTTAAGTAGCATGGCTTAACTCAAATATTACCAAAGAATAAAATACGCTCATTTAATGAATTCCTTCAAGCTTTATCGCCAACTTGACCAAATGGATTGCGGGCCAATTTGTTTGAGAATGGTAGCAAAACACTATGGTTCCACTTTGTTTATCGGTTAGGTATTTGAAGCAGGAGCTCGGGATTATTCTTCTCTATAAATAGATTTAATAATCACTTTTTGGTTGACGTGTTCTTTTTGAAATCCGATTTCAGAACTCAATCCTCTATAATTACTTACTTCCATAAGTCCTTTTTTTAGATAATCAGGATTGCCAACCTTATCTAATGTACTGAGAACCAGTTGGGCAACATCAAAACCAATGAAGGCAAACTGATTCGGCTCAGTTTGAAATCTTAATCTGAAATTACTTGCAAAATTTTCGACATCAGTCTCGCTATATTTAATATCAAAACTTTGTGAATAGTGAATATTCGTTTCGAGAAGACGTATACTTTCAAGGTCGGTATCCATCCATTCTTCTGATCCTAGTAGCACATAATCGCTTTCAGAGGCTTCAAGATCAGTAAGAAGGTTACGAATAAGAGTTGGAGCCGCAGAGCCCGTAAAAGGAGCGTAAATTGCTTTTAGCCCGGGAGAAGGAAGTAATGTATCCGTTTTGGAGAGGTAAGCACTATATTCAGAAATATCATAACCATTTGATCTAAGATCCTCAAGGAAGAAGTGTTGTACAAAAGCTCCTAATCTTTCAGCTTCATGTCTGAATGCTAATGCTGAGGCTTCACCCAAAGCATTCATTTCCGCTAACACTGCTAAAGTATCTAAACGGAGAGAATTTACTGCAAACTGCGCCATTTTTTTCCCTTGTACAGCAAAGGTAGGGTTAGTTTGGAACATATAATTATTTGCGAGGTTGAGGGAGTCAGAATTTGCCAACGGAGTAACAATCGGAACTTCATATACTTCAGCTAAATCGGCAAAAGATTTTGCTACATTCGAGAAAAGGGGTCCGATAACAACGTCCACATCTTTTTTCCAGATTAATTCATTTAAAACATCTTCTGATTGGATGGAATCCACATTTGTTTGCGCAAAGTTTAAAAAGGCTTTTTTGGTTGTCTGATTTGAATTGAATTCTTCAATAGCCAATTGAATCCCAAAATATAAATGCTGAGGAATTTCATAATTCTCAGAATCAACGTCAAAAGAGGGTAAAGCTACACCAATTTGATAAGCCATACCATTTGGTGCATTTGAGTATTTTCTGAAGGGATATCTTGAAGAGTATATTAGAGAATCCCGAAGTGCAGCTTCAATTTGAAAAAGGTCTACTGTGCTACTATCTATCATCGAAGATTTAAAAGTATTCAGTAGAGTTTTCGCTTTGTTGTAATCAACTCGTCCTAAAGCACCTGAAATTACATCAGCTAAGATTTCTTGGTTAGCTGTTTGCCTGAAAACAGTTCTTATCTGATCAATGCTTAGATAGCTTAAGACCTGATCATAAAAAGTTATAGATCTGGAATAATAAATATTATTAACTCTGGTGCTCTTAATCTCATATAAAAGATCTAAAGAAGCACTAAAATCATCCAACTGAAATAAAACGAGAGCTTTTGTGTATTTAGTTTCCGTCAAGAAATTAGTATCAGATTCAGCTTCTAAAACGAGATCTAAGTAAGCTTTTGCCTTGAGATAATCAGCCATGGCAAAATAACTTTTACCAAGATATAGATGAGCTTCAGCATTATTTATGCCTTCGAAAACACGAACTGCTCGTTCATAGTCTCCATTTTGATAAAGATTCTTACCTGATTCAATAGATTGAGCACTGGTGGCTCCTGAAAGCATCAGGATTAAAACCACGGATATAATTGAGATAGTTGATTTCATAGAATTGCTAAATTGATACACTTTCTTACACTTAGAATAAACGAATTTGTTCTCATTTATTCCCACTCAATAGTAGCAGGCGGTTTAGAGCTGATATCGTAAACTACTCTGTTAATTCCATTAACTTCATTGATGATTCTATTGGAAACTTTTCCCAGAAACTCATAGGGTAATTGAGCCCAGTCAGCAGTCATGCCGTCTACACTTGTTACAGCTCGTACAGCAACGGTAAACTCATAAGTTCTTTCATCACCCATTACTCCAACACTTTGTACAGGAAGTAGCACAGTAAGAGCTTGCCACACTTCATCATAAAGATTCTGAGATTTAAGCTCGTCAATAAATATTTTGTCTGCTTCTCGGAGCAGATCCAATCTTTCTTTGCTAAGATCACCAATTACGCGAATACCAAGTCCTGGACCGGGAAAAGGATGACGACCAATAAAATGTTCAGGAATTCCTAGAGCACGGCCAACTTCTCTAACTTCATCTTTAAATAATTCACGAACAGGTTCTATCAGGTCAAGCTTCATTTTTTCAGGAAGCCCGCCCACATTATGGTGAGATTTAATAGTAGCTGATGGACCTTTGAATGATACACTTTCAATTACATCAGGATAAAGCGTTCCCTGAGCTAAATACTTGAACTCAGATTGTCCGCCAATCTCTTTTTCAAAAACATCAATAAATGCAGCACCAATGATCTTCCTTTTTTTCTCCGGGTCAGAAACACCATCTAGTCTGCTTAGAAATAGTTCACTTGCATCCACTCCCCGAACAGGAAGTTCAAGATCTTTAATGTATAAATCTAAAACCTCGTCAAATTCACCTTTTCTGAGTAAACCGTTGTCAACAAATACACACTCTAACTGATCACCGATTGCCTTGTGGATTAAAGTGGCTACAACAGTGGAATCAACGCCTCCTGATAAAGCACACAATACTTTATCATTTCCTACTTTTTTGCGAATAGCCTCAATCTGTTCATCAACGAAAGAGTTTGCTGTCCAATCACCGCTTAAATCACAAATATCAAAAGCAAAGTTCTTGAGAAGCTGTTTTCCACACTCGGTATGAGCTACCTCAGGATGAAACTGAACGCCATATATTTCTTTTTCTTTGTGATGAACTGCAGCAACTTTTGCATTACTTGTATGCCCAACAATTTTGTAAGAGGAGGGAAGTTCATGAATGTGATCACCATGACTCATCCAGACTACGGATTCATTATCTATTCCTTTAAGAATACCTTCATCATTATCTACAATAAGATGAGCACGGCCAAATTCTCTTTTTTCAGCTTTTTCA
The DNA here is from genome assembly GCA_965216175.1 of Balneola sp. Taxonomy (GTDB): domain Bacteria; phylum Bacteroidota; class Rhodothermia; order Balneolales; family Balneolaceae; genus Balneola. Next base: position 1,713,810 of record OZ244140.1, on the reverse strand, counting down.
ACACTTCCGGGAATTTCAGTGTGTGCCAAAAGTTGAAGTCCGTAACAAACTCCTAAAATAGGTACGTCCCAAGTCAAAATATCTTTTTGTAGTTCAGGAGCTTCTGGATCATTTACACTTTTAGGACTTCCTGACAGGATAATTCCTTTTGGCGTAGGAGTAGAAACTGTACTCAGATCGACATTGAAAGGATGAATTTCACAATAAATATTGAATTCACGTAACCGTCGTGCGATAAGCTGTGTGAATTGTGATCCGTAATCAAGAATTAAAATCCATTCGTTATGTCGGCTCATTAATTTTGGAAGTATTTAAGCGATGATTTCTTTGTATTCGTCTGCAGAAAGTAGAGAATCAAGCTGAGAAGCGTCTGTGACTTTGATTTTTACCATCCAACCTTTACCGTAAGGGTCTTCATTTACGATCTCAGGATTATCTTCCAAAGCTTCATTAATTTCTGAAATTTCACCATCAACCGGAGCATATAGCTCAGATACTGTTTTTACAGCTTCAACTGTGCCAAAGGTATCGTCAGCAGAAAAATCAAAACCTTCATCTTCAAGTTCTACAAATACGATATCGCCAAGTTCGCCTTGAGCAAATTCAGTAATACCAATGGTTGCTGTTCCATCGCCATTGTCTTTTACCCATTCATGTTCTCGGGTATATTTTAAATCACTTGGTACGCTCATCTTACAGCCTCCGGGTCAAATTTGAAATTATTTTCTAAGTACTTAGTAGTGAATTTTCCAGCTTTAAAATTCGGATCGTCCATAAGCTGAATATGATAAGGAATCGTAGTTTTGATGCCTTCGACGATAAACTCTTCTAACGATCGCTTCATCTTTCTGATGGCATCTTCCCTAGTTGGGGCAAATACGATTAATTTTGCAATCATCGAATCATAATGGGGAGGAATTCTATATCCTGAGTAAGCATGGGTATCTAAACGTACTCCGTGTCCACCGGGGGGATGAAAAACTGATATTAAACCCGCAGAAGGTCTGAAATTAAACTCAGGGTCTTCCGCATTAATTCGGCATTCTATAGCGTGTCCGGTCATTTTTATTTCACGCTCTTCAATTTTAACACCTGCGGCAACCCGGATTTGTTCTTCAATCAGATCAAATCCTGTAACTTCTTCTGTTACGGGATGCTCAACCTGAATTCTGGTATTCATTTCCATGAAATAGAAATTCTCGCTGTCATCCACTAAATATTCAACTGTTCCGGCACCTTCATAATTTACAGCTTTAGCAGCATTGATGGATGCATCCCCCATTCTCTTCCTTAGATCCGGGGTCATTAGTGGGGAAGGAGCTTCCTCTAACATTTTTTGATGGCGTCGTTGTAAGGAACAATCACGCTCTCCTAGGTGTACAACATTTCCATGTTGATCAGCCATAATCTGAATTTCAACGTGGTGCGGGTTTTGAACAAAACGTTCAATATAAACTTCCGGATTATTGAATACGGTACCAGCTTCATTTCGGCACATCTCAAAATTCTTTTTGAGAGCTGACTCTTCTTCAACAACACGCATTCCACGGCCACCACCACCGGCAGATGCTTTAATAATTACAGGAAATCCAATTTCTTTACAGACTTTTTTAGCGTCTTCATAAGTGTTAACTACTCCATCGCTTCCTGGAACAACAGGAACCCCATTCTTGATCATGGTTGCTTTGGCTACTGCTTTATCTCCCATGGCGTTGATAGCTTCAGGAGAGGGGCCTATAAATTTTAAATCATGTTCGGTACAAATTTTTGAAAACTCTGCATTTTCTGATAAAAATCCGTATCCGGGATGAATAGCTTCTGCATTTGTAATTTCGGCAGCTGCTAGAATGCTCTGAATTTTTAAATAACTTTCTTTACTTGCAGGAGGTCCAATGCAGACGGCTTCGTCTGCAAACTTTACATGGAGACTATCAGCATCTGCAGTAGAATAAACTGCTACAGTTTTGATGCCCATTTCTCTGCATGTTCGAATTATTCGAAGTGCAATTTCACCACGATTGGCAACTAATATCTTTTTAAACATGTTGACTAAGTTTAGCCTTTACTGATTACAAACAAAGGTTGATCAAATTCAACCGCTTGCCCATCTTCAATTAAAATATCTTCTACAGTACCACTAAATTCTGCTTCAATCTCATTCATGATCTTCATTGCCTCAACAATACATAAAGTATCGCCTTTGGAAACTTTTGATCCAACAGTTATAAAAGGATCTGAATCAGGAGATGCAGCTTTATAATATGTTCCAACAATCGGAGATTTTACCGTCTCACCTTTAGCTGCAGAAGAACTTGAAGCTGATTGCTCAGATTCACCAGAATTTGCTGAAGCTTGTGGTTGAGAAGGAGCAGCGGGTGCCGCTGGTTGTGCAGGAGCAGGCATTGCCTGAGAATAGGTAACCTGTTCTACAGTTCCTGTTTTCTTTACTTTTATTTTGAAATCGCCTTCTTCGATAGCTACTTCATCAACATCGCTATCAGAAATAAGGGTTAAAATGTTTTTTATGAGTTTTAAGTCCATAGTAATTTATTTAGCTCGTTCTAGATAAGTTCCTGTTCGGGTGTCTACTTTAATTTCTTCGCCTTCATTGATGAAAAGAGGTACGTTAACAACTGCACCGGATTCTAATGTAGCAGGTTTACTTCCACCTTGTGCAGTATCGCCTTTTACACCGGGATCAGTTTGGCTTACAGTAAGTACTAATTGATCGGGCGGCTCAGCATATAAAACTTGCTCGTCATCCGCATTAAAAAGTACGTTACAAACCTGACCCTCAATAAGAAAGTCCTTGCGTTCTACTTGATTGGCATTTACGGGAATTTGCTCATAAGTATCATTATTCATGAAGTAGAAAAGGGGACCGTCTTCATACAAAAATTGATAATCTCTGTTTTCAACTCTTACGGCTTCTGTATTTTCACCAGAACGCCAGGTTTTATCAATATTCTTCCCATTAACGATGCCTTTGAGCTTAGTCCTTACAAAAGCAGGCCCTTTTCCGGGCTTAACATGTTGAAATTCAGTAATTGAATACAATTCACCATCCATATTCAGAACTAACCCATTTCTGAAGTCGGAAGTAGAAATCTTAGCCATTAAAAATATCTCCGTTTTAAGTTACCCAAAAATACAGCTAGGGAATTCCGATAACAAGTTAATTAAAGAAAATTGGTAACAATGTTATAAAGAATTGCCAATGGGCAAATTACATAGATGAAGAACGGCCAAACTTTAGAAAAAATAGTTTGGCGAATTCCTGCAAATCCAAATTCCATTTCTGTTATTGCTGAGTCAGTTTTCCAGACAAAGGCAACAAAAATACAAGTCAGTAATCCACCAATAGGTAATCCAAGATTATTAAATATCCCGTCAAAGGTTCCGATTAAAGAAGTGTTGAAGGCCACAATTATAGAGACAACCAAAACACCAAGCCCAACTCCCCAAGAGGCTTTCTTTCTTGGAACCTCATATTCATCAATTACAAATGATACTGGAACCTCTAATAATGAAATAGTTGATGTTAATGCTGCAATACTTAACAATAAAAAGAACACCACACCCAGAATCAATCCGGTAGCACCGCCAATTGAATGAAACAGGGCAGGGAGGATCTGAAATACCAGATCAGTACTGGAAGCTAATTGATCCCCTACAAAAATTTCAATTCCAGCATTTTTTGCCACATACATTGCAGGTAAAATTAGAAGTCCGGCAAGGAATGCAATCCCAACATCAGCTAAAGTAACAAAAGCAGCCGCTTGAGGAATGTTCTCTTTTTTGTTCAGATATGAACCATAGGTAATTAAAGCACCCATACCCAAAGAAAGAGAGAAAAATGCCTGACCCATCGCAGAGAATATCAGATCAGCATTGATCTTAGAAAAATCAGGAAGTAAATATTCACGGACACCTTCTGATGCACCGGGTTGTGTTAATACATAACCAATCATAATTACGATGATACCTATTAATAATGGCATCATAAATTTTGTCGCTCTTTCAATACCATCACTTACCCCACCGGTAATAATCTTGATGGTTCCGAGCATAAAAACTGAAGCAATAAGCGCATTTTTCGGTCCATTTCCGGTATCGGTAAGCCAATTGGCTGCATCACTCCAACCGAAGTAGTAGAAGATCTCTTCAAAAGCGAATCCGAAAGCCCAACCTGCAATTACAGTGTAAAAAGAGAGAATCATAACTCCACAAATAACGCCCCAAAGACCTACTAATGGGAAAAATTTATTTGAGGAAAGAGCTTTAAAAGCACCAACGGGATTTTTACCTGATTTTCTACCAATTGCTAATTCAGCCACCATTACAGGAAATCCAATCAGAAAAGTACAGATCAAATAAACAAGTAAATAGGCACCGCCACCTTCGGTAGCAACTTTAGTGGGGAAACCCCAAATGTTTCCTAAGCCTACAGCGGATCCCGCAGCTGCTAATATAAATCCTAGTTTTGAGTTCCATGAACCACGATCGGTTGTTGATGTACCTGCCAAAAGATGTCCTCCTTTAAGAGTTTATTAGATGCACTAAAATATTTCATGATCACATTATACGCAACCTTCTGAGAATAACACCAGAAGATGGAGCCAGAGTATAAGAATTTTCAATAGTTATTTTAGGTTTATTTAATTGAACTGAATTTTTATCTGCAATCAATTCCCATGTACCTTTGGGTATATCAATAGAATGCTCGGACTTCGGATTTCCATTTAAAGAAATAAAGTACTCAAATTTATCCAATTCAGGATCTGTTTGAATGGAAAAAGTTATATGAAGTGGATCATTATAGACTTTAAAATTAATATTTGAGGGTTCTGCTTTTCTAAGAGCAGGAGAGTTTAACCTAAAGTCAATCAATCCTTTATAGTAATTGAAAAGACCTTTGTTAATTTCGATTTCGTTATAATTCAGCCAGTTTGTTTCGTTGTCTTTATTATAGCTGTCATGATCAAGCATTCCTGATCTTGAATCTTTTCCGGAATGATCAATAATTAACTTTGATCGGGCCCATTCCTGTCCACAATGAATCATGGTAATACCCTGGCTTGTAAATAAAGTAAGAGCTGCCAGCTTGGCTATATTTAATTCTTGTTCTGAAAGATTAGTGAGTGCTCGTTTATTTTCAAATATCTGCTCATTTTTCTGATGATCCAGAGAAATACGAATGAAGTCCCCCAAAGTATATCCATCATGGCTTTCAATATAATTCAAAGCATGTTTTGAGGAATCAAACAATCCCTTATCGCCCGATTTTAACGTGCCTCTGATAAAATTCTCGATAGCAAACCGTGAAGTTTCATGGTTCCATCCACCAAAAATAAATCCTTTATCGGAAATAGGATGAGACCCCTTGATTCCGTTTCTGATCTTATCATTCCAGGAAATCCAGCCGTGATCAGAAAACAGGGACGGTTTATATTCGCCACCCCATGGTTCTGCTATAAGAACTACATTCGGATTTATTTTTTGTGCTTCTTCTTTAATAAGATCAATAGTCTGCCAATCTAAGATTCCGGCAAGATCGAATCGAAAACCATCTATATGATATTCTTTGATCCAATGTAAAACAGAATCAACAATGAGCTTTCTGGAGTGTTCTGCAGAAGAGTTGATGTCATTGCCTGTCCAGCTGTTGTTAATAAAATTTCCTTGATCGTCCAACTTGAAATAATGTTCTTTAGCAAGAATTTTTAATGGATTTTGATCATAGTGGGATGCATGATTATAAACCACATCCATAATTACAGCAATTTTTTCTTTATGAAGCGCTTTTACCAGATTCTTTAACTCTTTGATTGCAGATTCAGATCGGCCAACTATTTTTCCTTCATTTAAATCTGCATCCGAAGCGTAAATTGTTTCCGGAGCATGAAAGAAGGAAGTCATATATCCCCAGTAGTTTCGAGCATAGGGATTCCATGTGTTTTTTACTTCTATGGAAGTTTCTTCTTCGAAAGGTGGCTCGAAATACGCGAATTTTTGGAGTGGAAGAAATTCAACGGCATTCACATTCATTCGTTTTAAATGTGAAATTCCCCCAACTTCAGCTTCTCTGAAATCATTATAAATTCCCTGGACAAAAGTTCTCGCCGAAGAATGAGCTACCATATCCTTAATATGGGTTTCATAGATAATAAGATCTCTGGGATCCTCTATTTGAACGAATTGATCGTCCTCCCAATTAAAGTGAGAAGTTTCAATGATTTTTGTTTTTGGAAACTGTTGATAATGATTGGTACTTGTTACAAAAGTACTCCAGGGATCGGCCGCGTACTGAACTTCGTTATCCCGTTGGACTTTATACACATACCATTTTCCTGCTAAGTTTTCAGTGACGAATGTATTCCAAATTCCCTTTTCGTTCTTAGTGCAAGGAAAAAGTGTTCCTTCAGAATCAGAATAATCATCGAAAATGATTACCTCTATTGCTTCCGAAAGAGGAGAGAATACTCTGAAAACTACGCCATTTTTTTGTAGGGTATAACCCATCTTAAACGAGTCAAAATCAGAATCAAAGAATTGCTTTTTAGAACTCAAGTTCAAGTTATTGTACTTCCTGATTCAGCTTGAGTATCAACGAATTTAAGATTGCCCTCGGTGTCTTCTGCCATAAGTATCATACCGGCACTTTCAATACCCATGAGTTTCTTGGGTGCAAGATTTGCAACTACACTTACTTTTTGTCCGACAATCTTATCCATATCTACATGCTTGGCAATACCTGAAACAATAGTTCTGACTTCTATTCCAATATCGACTTTTAGCTTTAGGAGTTTATCTGATTTTTCAATTTTTTCTGCTTCAAGTATCTCACCGGCTCTGATATCGAGTTTCATGAAATCCTCGAATCCAATATTATCTTTCAAGGGAGTAAATTTTGAGGTTGGATCATTAGCGGCAGCTTTTTCTTCTAACCGCTTGATCTGATTTTCTATTTCTTCGTCTTCTACTTTAGTAAATAAAACTTCACCGGGTTTAATTTCAGAACCCGATTCCAACATGGTATTATTAATACTTTCCCAACTTACATTCTTATCGTATCCAAGCTGGGTTCTAAGTTTTTTCATCGAATCAGGCAGTATTGGTTCCATCAATACTGAAAGAGCAGCACATATTTGTAAACTGACATGTAATGAATTATCACAAGCTTGAGGATCGCTATTTCGGGTTTTCCATGGCTCAGTTTCGGTAAAATACTTATTTCCAACACGAGCCAGATTCATCATTTCAGAAATTGCTTCTTTGAATTTGAAGCTCTCGAAAGCAGTAGTGACTTTTTCTTTTTGGATTGCGATTGACTTCAAGGCATCCAAATCAATTTGTTTTGGGTCAATAAGTTCTGGAATCTTACCGTTGGCATATTTTTGAGTGAAAGAAAGAGCTCTGAAAGCAAAATTCCCCAAAACAGCTGCTAATTCATTATTAACTCGTGCCTGAAAATCTTTCCATGAAAAATCGGAGTCCTTACTTTCCGGGAGGGTAGTGCCTAACGCGTATCGCAACAGATCAGGAGAAAAATCTTCTAAATATTCATGCAACCAAACAGCCCATCCCCGAGATGTAGAGAGTTTTTTGCCTTCAAGGTTGAGAAACTCATTAGCAGGGACATTTTCAGGCATAACATAACCGCCATGCTCCATTAATATGGTTGGAAACATAATGCAATGGAAAACGATATTGTCTTTGCCGATGAAATGATACAGTTCTGTATTTTCATCTTGCCAATAATCTTTCCAAGCATCGGGTGTGCCTTTTTTATCAGCCCATTCTTTAGTTGCTGAGATATAGCCGATTGGAGCATCAAACCAGACGTATAAAACTTTGCCTTCTGCATCTTCTAAAGGAACTGGAACTCCCCAGCTCAGATCTCTTGTAGCGGCTCTGTCTGCAAGTCCGTCATTCAACCAACTCTTAACCTGACCCATTACATTTGGTTTCCAATTCTGACGAGTATCCAGCCATTTTTCTAACTTTTCCTGAGTATCTCCAAGTGGCATATACCAATGTTCTGTTTTCTTTAGTTCAGGCTTTTCTCCAGAAAGTGCTGAAACAGGATCGATCAACTCAATAGGAGAAAGAGAAGTGCCACAATTTTCACATTGATCTCCGTAAGCTTCTGTATAGCTGCAATTTGGACAAGTTCCCTTAACATAACGATCAGGTAAAAACATGTTCGCTTTGGAATCAAACAGTTGCTCTTCAGTTTTCTTTTTGAAGTATCCTTTGTCATTAAGATTAGTAAAAAATACCTGTGCAGTTTCATGATGAACTTTGGAACTGGTTCTTCCGTAATAATCGAATGAAATTCCAAACTGTTCAAATACTTCTTTGTTCATCTCGTGATATCTATCCACAATATCCTGAGGTTTAACACCTTCTTTTTCTGCAGCAATGGTAATAGGAACACCGTGTTCATCAGAACCGCATATAAAAACAATGTCTGAGTTTGATAAACGCTTATATCTGGTATAAAAATCGGGAGTAAGGTAAGCTCCCGCTAAATGGCCTAAATGAATCGGACCATTAGCGTAGGGAAGAGCTGCGGTGACAAGAATTCGTTTGTTATCTGACATTAAGGGTGTTAAATAGAATTTGATTTGGAGCGAAGATAAGGAAAGATGACCGCTGATTCATTGATTATTTGAGCGTAGAGTAAAGAATTGTTCTCAGACTATTTTTTCTTCTTAGTAGTCGGCTTTGGCTTTAAGGATTTTGTGTACTCATAGCTTTTATATAAATATTCTTTCATTCGCTCGGTATCTTTAAAAAGTTCATTAGGAACTACTACGTATTCTTTCATAATAGCTCCATAAGATACTAGGAGCTCTGTGTTGTACTCTTTAAGAAATTTTTCTCTGTCTTCTTTTCCTAACCGTAAGCCGAGTCCGGTTTTTGATAGTCCGCTAAACATATGTCCATTTACTGATGTGTAAGGATTATTTGCTCCCTTGCGATCAATTTCAGGATGAGTAGCTAATAACTTATCATAGAGGACTACAAGCTCAATAGGTATATCTTTTGGGGGTTTTTTAGCCATTTTGTTCCTCGTTAAAAATTTCAGGATTTAATACTGCAAATCGATGCTCATCTAAGTATCTGTCATTCTTAATAAAACCTTTTTTTGAAATTCCTTCCAATTTAAACCAGGATTTGGTCAAGGCTTTCATAGATCCGGGATTGTTTTCCATTACTGTGGCAAAGATTCGGCTTAACTTTAACTCCTGAAAACCATAGGTAACAATTTTTTGGATTGCCAGGGTAGCATAACCGTTACCCCAATAGGGTTCACCAATCCAATATCCGAGTTCAGCAGAATGTCGGTGAATGTCCTTCTGAGGTTTTAAAGAGATGTTACCTATTAACTTATTATCCATTTCAACGGCGAATGTTAAAATTGGCTTCTCTTTAGCCTTACTGTTGATATATTGTTCTGCATCTTCTCGTGAATAGGGATGAGGGAGGTAGTCCCTCAATTGATCCCATATTTTTTTATTGTTTAGAAGCTCGGATAATGAATCAATATCTGAGCTGTTAAATGAGCGTAAAATTACTTGATCAGAACTCATAATCTCTGAATTCCGGGGCTTTCCGAACTTTAGTGAGTTGTTCAAAAGAATAGGCCATTTCAATCATTTCAGGCTCCATCCAAGCCCCTCCAAAGAATGTGATTCCAACCGGTAATCCATCAATAAATCCCATTGGAACTGTGATGGCAGCGTAACCCGCTCTTGCAGCAGGTGAACTGGATGAAGTTCCAAAGTTATCTCCGTTGGTATGATCGATCTTCCACGCAGGTCCGCCTGTAATTCCGATAAATCCATCTAAATCATTTTCTTCCATCACTTTATCTATGCCATCTTCGCGGGCTGCTTTTAACATATTAGCTCGTGCTTCCACATACTCTTCGGTATCGAGATCGCCTTTTTTCTGAGCTTGCAACAGAATATCATGATCGAATTTCATTTCAAGCGGATCAGCTAGTGTCTTTTCAATAATCTCTTCCAGATCTTTCACAGTTGCATTATCACCCAGTGATTCCAAATATTTGTTAATTCCATCCTTGAATTCATAGAGTAGTACATTGAAGCCATCCCGACCTGAAACATTTCCGATTCTGTCAATTTCAACTATGGTAACTCCTTGTTCTTTCAGAAAGCGAATAGTTTCATACATCAGCGTATCAGTTTTGTGATCACTGCCAATGGATGGTTTATATAATCCCAATCTTTTTCCTTCTAAAGCTCCGGTTTTTAAGAACTGAGTGTAATCTGTATGAAAGTTTCCTTCACTGTCGTCTGTATATGAATCTCTTGAATCCACACCGACCATCGCGCCTAACATAATAGCAGCATCGGTAACTGTTCTTGCCATTGGCCCGGGAGTATCTTGTGTTTCAGAAATAGGGATAATTCCTGATCTGCTTAGTAATCCAACAGTTGGTTTAATTCCTACAACACCATTTGCTGAAGAAGGACAGGTAATTGACCCATTTGTTTCTGTGCCAATGGCTAACATGGCAAAGTTAGATGAAACCGAAGCTCCTGATCCTGCACTGGAACCGCATGGATTTCTTGTAATATCAAATGGGTTTTTTGTTTGCCCGCCAAGTCCGCTCCAACCACTTGAGGAGTTATTACTATGGAAATTTGCCCATTCACTAAGGTTCGCTTTTCCTAATATGATTGCACCACTTTCTCTTAATTTTTGAGCAATATAACTATCCTGAACCGGCATGGATCCTTCCATTACTCTTGATCCTGCAGTGTTGGCCATTTTGTCTTTGGTATCGATGTTGTCTTTTAATAAGATCGGAATTCCATGTAATGCTCCACGTATGTTTCCTGCTGACATTTCTTTGTCAAGTTCTTCAGCGATAGAAATGGCATCAGGGTTAACAGTAATGACTGAATTAATCTTTGGTCCGTTCTGGTCATATTCTTCAATTCGTTGCAAATAAGCTTCAACAACATCTTTGGCAGTATAAGTACCATTTTTATAATTCTCGTGTAATTGATCGACGGTAGCTTCTTCAAGCCCAAGTTGTTCAAATTTAGATTGGGAGGGTTGGCAGGCGATAAATACAGCAAGCAGTAAAAGAAGAGCAGATTTGATGGTTCTCATGTCCGAGTTGTTAGTTTTAAGTAGTTATTTCAGGGAATATAAAGCAGAGAAGGAGAAAAGGAAGTAAAATGTTATTAGTGAGGAGTGAGGAGTGAGGAGTGAGGAGTGAGGAGTGAGGAGTGAGGAGTGAGGAGTGAGGAGTGAGGAGTGAGGAGTGAGGAGTGAGGAGTGAGGAGTGAGGGATGGGTAGATTCACAGGTTCTGAATTAAAAACTGAAGGATCTTCAAATATTGATTACGGCTTCTTACTTTAAATCCAGATCTCGGGCATACGCCGCAAGATGACTACGGTTTTCTTAAATTTTTCTCAACTTAAAACAATATGGTCATTCCTGCGAAGCCTGCCTGCGGCAAAGGCAGGGCAGGAATCTAGATCAAAATTACAAACAAAATCATCGGTAACAATCTGGTTTTTAGACAAGTGCGCGAGATGACTTTATGGATGATTTGCCGAGCCTGAAGGCTCTACTTGTGTAAACCGTTGACAGCAAATACACAAGAAGGAGGTATGTTTAATCAGTCTTAGTATTGCATTGATGCGGTTAATCAAAGAGATTGTTGGAGAGAGAAAAAGGCGACAAGCGGAAAATACCTTTCAAAGGATATTGTAAGCGTCATATTAGCTTTTCCTCTCCTTCTTTATATGTTCAGCGGTATGTAAAGAGCCTTTTACCGAAGGTATCTTGTATCACGACCACCTCAAAAGCAATAAAGACCAACAACCTCAACCTTGATCTGAATAGTATGCAAATTATTAAACAATCGGTAGGCATTGATGTCTCCAAAGACACCCTTGAGATTTGTATTGGCTCACTTATAACCACTCTTGAACACCAAATTCTATACACCGGGCAAGTCTCGAACACCGAATCAGGTATTGAACAACTCATAGGATTTCTTAGGCGTTATTGCTCAGCTGACAGTGCCGTACATTGTATCATGGAAGCTACAGGCGTCTATCATGAATTAGTTGCCCACAGGCTGCATGAGTGTGAGACTCAGGTATACATTATCCTGCCAACCAAAGCAAAAGCATTTGTTAAAAGCATTAATCAACGTGCAAAAACCGACCGGGTAGACGCACGGCTACTTTGCCAGCTTGGCCTGGAGCGTTCTTTACAACCATGGAAGCCTGCCGACCCTTTGTGGCAGCAGGTTCGGGGGCTTACTCGGGAACGAGAAGCTCTGGTGAATGAACGAAGTCGACTCAAGAATAAAAAGCATGCCTTAACTACTGCTTTTATTCCTTCAACTACCACGCTGGTGCGTCTAAAAGAGCGCATAACTATGATCAATGCACATATCAAAGCTATCGAGCAAGAACTTCGCACATTGTTTGCAAGTCAGCAGACATTACAAGCAAAAGTTGATAATATTTGCCAGATAAAAGGGATTTCTTTGCTCACTGTAGCTACTGTACTTGGGGAAACAAATGGGTTTAATCTGATTCGTAACCAACGCCAGCTCGTGGCCTATGCAGGGATGGATGTGAAGATCCATCAATCCGGATCGGTACAAAAGAAAGGGCGCTTAAGCAAAAAGGGAAATGTTCATATTCGCCAAGCATTGTATATGCCTGCACTAAATGCCGCTCACAAAAACCTGGCACTTTCTGCTCATTACAAGCAATTAAATGAACGTCAGCAAGCAAAGAAACAGGGAGTGATAGCTGTTGCAAGAAAACTACTCATATTAATTTACAGTTTATGGAAAAATGAAGAGACCTATGACCCGCATAAAAATCTACCAATAGGATTGACTTTGAGCACGGTATGACGCTTGCGCCATGCTGGGGATTAGCAATCTTCTATTAATGCATCATTAATTTCAAAAGTATCGACAGAAGATTTTACTTCGTTATATTTACTGTCTTTATGATCGTACTTTATAGTTGCGGTATGAGGTAAAATTCCTTTGGGTCCTTCATTAGTTGAAGTTCCTACCCTAATTCGAAGTTCTTGTTGTGGTATTAAGGATGGATACTTTCTATCAATTATTTTCGGATTAGTAATTCCTAGTTCTTGATCAGTAGTAACATTTACACTATATGCTATATCTGTTCCAATATTTTTAATAACTAAGTAATAACCTCTGTTCAAATTAATCAAGTGATAGGTCACTCTTGGCTTAGGTGTAATGATGTCTACCTGTGCTGTAATTGCTTGTTGAGATTTTTGCTGTGCTTTAATTGATTTAATAAATTCATTTCTTGTAAATTTTAAATCAAATACTAATATAAGAATAACAATAATTGAAATTAGTGGATTAAGAACCCCTCCGATAAAGTCACCGAAAGCACCCCAAACTTGATAATCTAATGTGAAACCGATATTCATAAAAATTCTAGGTACGAAATAACTTAGAATAGCTATCAAAAATAAAATTGATGCAATTGATGCAATTGATGCAGCATACTTTTCTATAAAACTAGGGTTATTCATATTATTTTGCTAATAATCAATTAGTTCTCTTACCCTCTCCTCAAAAACATTCCTTTTCAAAAACTCATCTTCCAGAGCTTTGTTGAAGGGTATCGGCATATCTAAAGCGCCACATCGAATAACGGGAGCATCCAGTTCTTCAAAACAATGCTCTGAAATCAAAGCAGAGATTTCTGCCATTGGTCCCATGGTTAGAGAAGGTTCTTGTAATAAGAGAACTTTGTGAGTTTTGGCAACCGAAGTTTTAATGGTTTCCAGATCTAAGGGTAGAAGTGTTCGTAAATCGATCACTTCCAACTCAATTCCTTCTTTGGCTAATTGCTCAGCGGTTTCCAATGCCCACCAAACGCCCATTCCGTAAGTAACAATAGTGGCTTCGGTTCCTTTTCTGCGAACTTTGGCTTTTCCTAGTGGTTCGTACACCACTTTTTCAGACACATCTTCCCGAATACTTCGGTACAGTTTCTTGTGCTCAAAAAACAAAACGGGATTTGGATCAAACATGGAGCTGTATAACAAATTCTGGGCGTCTTCAACGGTAGCAGGAACGACTACTTTCAATCCCGGAATTTGCATAAACCAACCTTCAGGCGATTGTGAATGAAAAGGTCCGGCACCAACACCACCTCCATGTGGAGCTCGAATAGTCATATTTACGGCAGGACTCCATCGGTAATGTGATTTTGCAATATTATTCACAATCTGATTAAATCCACAGGATATGAAATCTGAGAATTGCATCTCCACCACGGGATTCATTCCGGCATAAGAAAGTCCTAACGCAGCTCCTAAGGCTCCCGATTCTATAATTGGTGTATTGCGTACTCTGTCGACCCCAAACTGTTCTAAGAAGCCTTCAGTGATCTTAAACACTCCGCCGTATTCGGCAATATCCTGTCCCAGAATGATGGTGGAATCATCTTCTTCAAATGCTTGCTTCATTCCGGCCTGAATGGCATCCACAAAACGACGTTCAACTTTCTTACCGTTGCTGGGCCCGGGTTTTGAAGTCGGGGCTTCTGCATAGACAGCTCCTAATTCTTTTTCCTTATCAAAAACAGGTTCTTTGGCGATTAAAGCGTTATCCAGATCTTCTTTAAAGGATGCTTTTACTTCTTGAAGGATTTTTTCCTGAGCTTTCTTATCAGCGAAACCTTCTTTCTCAAGAAATTCCTCGAATCTTAGAATCGGATCTTTTTCGGCCCAGTCTTTGAATAAAATATCAGGAACATAATTGGTGCCGGAAGATTCTTCATGTCCGCGCATTCTGAAAGTTTTAGCTTCTATCAATACCGGCTCGCCTTTCAAAGCCAATTTCCGTGCTTTCTCAATGGTTTCCATCACTTCAAAAATATCATTCCCATCAATATTGAAGCCTTTCATCCCATATCCTTTGGCCCGATCGGACAATTTTTCGCAGGCAAATTGCTCGTTGGTCGGGGTAGAAAGGCCATATCCGTTGTTTTCAATAATGAACACAACCGGGAGTTTCCATACAGCAGCTAAGTTAAGTGCTTCATGGAAATCCCCTTCACTTGTGGCTCCATCCCCGCAAAAAGAAAAAGCCACAGAATCTTCCTTTCGGATTTTTGATGCCAAGGCAAGTCCGTCAGCAACAGGCATCATCGCAGCGAGGTGAGAAATCATTCCAACAATGTTATGTTCCAGCGTTCCGAAGTGAAAAGAACGCTCGCGTCCACCGCTAAATCCATCTGCTTTACCAAATAATTGACAAAAAAGAGGGTAGAAGGGGACTTCACGAGTAGTAAACACTCCCAAGTTTCTATGCATTGGAAGAATAAAATCTTCTTTTTTACTGGATAAAGTTACGCCGACAGCAACGGCTTCTTGCCCGATTCCGGAGAACCATTTACTGATTTTGTTTTGCCGAAGGAGGTTTAACATGCGTTCTTCGATCTGACGTGGGAGCAATAACGCTTTGTAAATTTCCAGTGCTTTTTCCTGAGAAATTTTTTTAGAAGTCTTAATCATTGAATTTTTAGAAATATCCTTATCTTGTCAGCTTTGCAACGTTGATTAAAATAGTTGAACTTTTTTGAAGTATAACTGTTCATCAATAATAACCAAAGCAGTTAATTCAAATTATTAATTTTATTTTTCAGATTATTGGAAGCACTTGGAAGACAGATCTTAGTTGAATTTTATGATTGTGACAGTTCATCAATAAATGATGTGGAATACATTGAACAAGCAATGTTGAACGCCACTAAAGAAGCAAATGCGACAATTATATCGCACAATTTTCACAAGTTTAGCCCTTATGGCGTTAGTGGAGTTGTTGTAATTGCAGAATCACACGTAGCAATTCATACCTGGCCGGAATATAACTACGCAGCAGTTGATGTATTTACTTGTGGTGATACAATTGATCCTTGGGTAATCCAGGAATTTTTGAAAGAAGCTTTTTCTTCAAAAAATATCTCCAGTATGGAAATGAAACGTGGATTATTTAAAGTACCACAAGGTCAACGATTGCTATTTAAACCTTCAATTGAAACAGTAAAAGAGAATTAAGAAAGAATGAAGTCTAAGATGACGATGGTAGAAACCCCGAATGTATATTGTTTAGTATCGGGTGCGGCAGAAGGAAATACAAGATTAAACGCTTTTGATAATGCACTGCTTGAAGCCGGAGTTGGCGACACTAACCTGATGAGAATGAGTAGTATTTGTCCTCCGGGAGCAAAAGAAGTTAGCCGAGATGAAATAGAACTTCCCGGTGGCGGATTAATTCCTTTGGCCTATGCACACATCGATTCTCAAACTCCACAAATGTGGATCGCATCAGCTATAGCTGTTGGAATTCCGGAAGATGATTCAGAACCGGGAGTGATCATGGAATTCGAAGATCATACTCGTTTAGAATATGTGGAAACGATTGTGAAGCAAATGGTTGTGGACGCCTTCGAATATAGAAAGAGAGCTCTTAAAGAAATTAAATTTGTTGGGGTTGAACATCAGGTTAAAAAATGTGGAGCTACTTTTGCTGCCGCTGTTCTTTGGTATAAATAGATGTAAGATTTAAGAAGTAAGACATGAGATATAATATTCAAGATTTAACCAACGTGATTAGTATGAAGTCTAACAGTTTGATTTGCGGATTAACCATCTTAAATCTTATATCTCATGTCTAGCATCTATAACGAGTACTATCACAAAAAAACGGGACTCACTGTTGGAGTGAACAAGGTTCTGTTTTCAGAGCAAACTCCGTATCAAAAAGTAGAAGTGTTTGAAACAGATACCTGGGGCAATCTTATGACCATCGATGGAATGGTGATGCTTTCTGAAAAGGATGAGTTTGTGTATCACGAAATGTTGGCTCATGTGGGAATGTTTGCTCATCCAAATCCTGAAAAAGTATTGATCATCGGTGGCGGAGATGGAGGAACTGCAAGAGAAGTATTACGACATCCATCTGTGAAACAAGTTGATATGGTCGAGATCGATGAAGCGGTTGTTCGGGCTTCCAAAGAGTTTTTACCCGAAGTAGGTGCTTGGGATGACCCCCGATTAAATGTGTTATTTGAAGATGGAATCGCATTTGTAAAAAATGCAGACGCAGAATACGATGTAGTTATTATTGATGGTTCTGATCCTGTTGGTCCGGCAGAAGGTCTGTTTGAAAAGGAGTTTTTTGAATATTGTTATTCAGCGTTAAAAGAAAATGGCATCCTAACCGGACAAACGGAATCGCCTTGGGTCGAAGAATATCATCCCAGCATAAAGAAGGTATTCGATGCTTTAGATTCAGTATTCGTTGAATCTTCTATGTATCTGGGATTCATACCATTATATCCGGCAGGAATGTGGAGTTTTGCCTTCGCATCTAAAGGAATAGAACCAAAAGATGATGAAGTTTTAGCTCGTATTGAGAAAGGACTTTCGAGTTTTGGAAATGATCTTAAGTACTATAATAAAGATATTCACCGGGGTTCATTTGCATTACCAAATTTTGTAGCCGAAATTATTCGCTAGACTTATCGTTTAGCTTTTATGATCAAATTCCTCATCTCATTTATAGTTTTAATTAGCCTTTCAGTAGAAGGATTTGCTCAGTCCAATACCGTCAAGGTCATTGAAAATGGCGATATTAGTCGGCAGATTCCTGTTACCAAGTCTGAGGATGTAACTTCAATCAAACAACAATTATCAATCTATTATGCTGATAAAGGTTTTTTTGATCTAAAAATCGATGCAGGAGAAGGTGAAGGCTTTGATGTTAAAACAGGAGTCAGATATCAGATAGGGAGCTTAACATTTGAATTAGAAAACGATAGTATCGTTGTGTATACAGAGCTAATGGGGGAGTTCTACTCCTCCGTCCTTATTGAAAAACGCATAACTGAGGAATACAACAAAACTGTTGATGAAGGCTATTACGAAGCCAAAGTGAGTGTAAAAGAGATCGATATAGATTCTTCATCCAAAACTGTTTCTATCATTGCTTTTAAAGAAAAAGGAAAGCTGACAAAACTTAATGAGGTCATTTTCAAGGGAAACAGCATCAATTCTCAAAAGTACTTAACGAGAATTACAGGGATTCGAGACTCTTTAATCGCCTCTCAGGAGAATCTAAATCAAATGATGAGAAATCTTACTTCCAGTGAGTTATTGGAAGAAGTATCGGAACCTATCATTTATAGCGAAGAAGGAAAATTTATCGTTTTGTTTAATGTACAGGAGCGCAATCTTAATCAACTGGACGGCTTGATTGGCTTTGTTCCTGATGCTTCGGGCAAAGGGCAAATCGTCGGGGATTTGGATATATCACTTTGGAATGTATTGAGGGATGGAAATGCCTTTGAATTGCAATATCAGCGGTTAAAACCTGAAACAAGTCGCTTAGAATTAGGAGTTTCTCAACATTGGATTGCAAATATTCCGTTAAGCATTGGATTGGATTTTAGCTTTTATCAGAACGACACTACTTATCAAACCCGAAAGATCGGATTAAATAGCAGTTATTCTATTACTTCAAATTTAGATCTGGATGGAAGAATTTATTCACAAACTTCCAACTCAAGCGAAGAGCTTCAATTTCAGCAAGAACCGGATGGAGAAAAACAAGGAGCCGATCTTGGGTTTACTTTTTCAAACCTCGACAGGGTAGAGGTTCCGCAGAAAGGGATTCATTTAGAGTTATTGTATGGAATAGCCAATAAAGACATAGAAAGAGATTCTGTTTTATCATTCAGACAACAGCGCATAGAAACAGAAATCAGGTTCTATTTCCCGATAGCTAATCAATCAGTAATTGCGAGCTCTCTACATGGATTTTATGTACTGGGAAAGGGAATTACTGAAAGTGACCTGATCAGGTTTGGAGGGGCTAATTCTTTACGAGGTTATTCTGAGGAGCAGTTTACAGCTTCAGAGCTTTTATGGGGAGATGTTGAATACAGGTTTCTGACGGATCGTAATTCGTTTTTATTTGTTTTTGGTGCGGCCGGATATTACAATCGATCTGAATTGGCAACCGAACAGAACGCTACATTTGCTCAATCAGATTTTCTGTATTCCGGAGGAATCGGACTGAGCTATAAAACGGCCATCGGGAGATTGAAGTTCAGTTATGCTCTATCACCATCTGAAACCATCGGTAACGGAAAGGTACATTTCGGGATCAGAACGGGATTTTAATCTTCAATTTCTACAGTTTTCTGAAATCAAATCTTCGATACCTTCAAAATCAAGAGCTTTAGCCTTATTAAAATCTGAACACGCTTTTTCTTTATCATTTAGTTCAAGATAGCTTTCTCCGCGTTCTTTGAATATCACCGGGTCAGCGTTATAGATCTCAATAGATTTAGTATAATCCTCAATAGCGCCTTCATATTCTTCTAACTTGAATCGCGTTCGAGCTCTGTAATCATATAATTCTGCATTAGTTTTTTCAATATTCAGAATCTCGGAGAAACCGACAATAGCATTTTTATAATCACCTGAATCATATTCTGCTATCGCTTTTTGATATATTACATCAAAATTATCAGGATTTTGTGCTAGTATTTCATCATAAATAGAGATTGCTTTGCTATAATTTTCTATAAACCCGTAAATGTAGGCTACGTTGGTTAAATAAGTTAATTCAGTAGAATCTAACTCAAAGGCTTTTTTAAAGTCTGTAATTGCTTTGTCTTGGTCTCCCAATTCATGATAAACCAATGCTCTTCTGTTGTAAATGTTTGGGTTAGTACCGTCGTATTCAAGCGATTTTGTATAGAAATTAACAGCTTTTTCATAATACTCAAGATTTTCAAATGAAAAGGCAAGGTTATTGATAGATATAATATAACTTGAATCAATTGACAACGCTTCTCTGTAGTCAGATATTGATTTTTCAAACAAGCCTTGAACCGTATATCCATAACCCCGGTTATTCCATGCATCTGCAGAAGTAGAATCTAGCTCTATTGAAGTATTAAAAGCTTCTTCAGCGAGTACATATTGTTCGGTGTACAAGTAAGCAAGCCCCAGATTGTTATAAGCTTTTGCATTAACGGAATCTAATTCAAGAGCGCTTTTAAGATCAATAATAGCATTATTGAAATCACCAATCTGAAGTTTTGCAAAACCTATATTTGCTAAAGCCTGGCTAAATTCCTGGTCAAATTCTAAAGCTCTATCAAAATCACTAAGTGCAGAGTAGTAATCACCCTTTTTAACTTTAGCAACTCCTCTGTAGTTATACAGTTCTTTCGATTCTTCTATAGAAAGTGCTTTATCGAATTCTTCAATAGCAGCATTGTATTTACCTGCCTCACTATAATTAATTCCCAGTTCAACATTACTTTTTAAAGAATCGGCTTGTTCATTAGCGCTTTGTTGAGCCGCTTGCATAAAATAAGTAATTACCTGTGGACAAGTTCCGGCAAGTTTAGACATCATCAAAGGCAAGATATCTGATTGAAAATACTTCTCGTTTTCTTCAGTTGTTTTAGACGAATCTGCAAACATTTCATCTATTTTGTCCATTTCTTCACCCATTACTCCTTCAAAGCAATCCTCAACTTCCTGAGAATCCGGTCCATCTTCTGCAGCAGTATCGGAGGTTATACAAACACACATGGCATCAACAAGTAAGTCTAACTCTTTTTCCTGAGCAGAAATATTCTCTAAAAAAAAGAAAGATATAAGTAAAATGAATGGACAGATAAAAGAAACTCGCATTAGAATAGATCATTTAGATTTATAAAATTGAATATAAAGTTATTTCAATAATTATATGCTCTTGAAAAATTAAATTGTCAGTAAAAACAATGCATTGCTGAATTTTTTGATGCTTTTATATACGTTTTAATTCTCACATTTATCTCTCTAGCAATAGATAACAGGAATAGATCTGTATGTTTTTTTGAATCATAAAAGAGATTTATAAGTTTTCTTTGGTTAAAAAAACTATAGTAAAGAATCTTGTTTTTCGTGACCTTGGTTTGTCAAACAAACAATTTATGGTATATTCAAACTTAAATTTTAATGCTTATTAAGAAAGACTGAGGGAATGGGCCCGTTGACGTCTTGGCAACCATCTAACATAGAAAGGTGCCAAATCCCACTTCGATTTATTTCGGAGAAAAATAAGAGCTTTTTTCTTTCACTCTTTCTCAACGGCTAATCATATACAGAGTGAATATTCAGCAACATTTAGAAGAACGAATTTTGATCCTTGATGGCGCGATGGGGACCATGATTCAGCGTTATAGCCTTGACGAGAGCGATTTCAGAGGAAATTCTTTTACGGACTCTAATATTGACCTAAAGGGTAATAATGATCTTCTTTCCATAACAAGGCCCGATATTATCCAGGAAATCCATGAACAATATCTGGAAGCCGGTGCGGATATAATTGAGACAAATTCATTCAGTGGAACTTCTATTGCTCAAGCCGATTATAAGCTGTCGAATATCGCTTATGAACTGAACAAAGCAGCTGCAGAAGTCGCCAGAAAAGCAGCTGATATCTATTCAGCTAAAAACCCTTCACGGCCAAGGTTTGTAGCAGGTTCAATGGGACCAACCAATAAAACAGCATCACTTTCACCTGATGTTTCAAGTCCGGGATATCGGGCAATTACATTTGATCAGTTGGCGGAAGCATATAAAGAACAAGCCCGGGGATTGGTTGATGGTGGTTCAGATGTGCTGCTAATTGAAACGGTTTTCGATACCTTAAATGCAAAAGCAGCACTGTTTGCAATCCTTGAGCTTTTTGAAGAAACAGGACAGGAATTACCAATTATGGTTTCCGGTACTATTACTGATGCCAGTGGACGTACACTTTCCGGTCAAACTGTGGAAGCTTTTCTGATCTCTCTTTCACATGTTCCGCTTTTAAGTATTGGATTAAATTGCGCATTGGGAGCCAAACAGTTACGAACATATGTTCAATCTCTTTCTGAAAATTCAGGATGCTTTGTAAGTGCTTATCCAAATGCGGGATTACCGAACGAATTCGGAGAATACGATCAGGGACCAAAAGCGATGGCTGAAGAAGTTGAATCTTATGTTGAGGATGGATTGGTGAATATCTTAGGCGGATGCTGTGGTACAACTCCCGATCACATCAGAGAAATGGCCCATTTAGTGGAAGGAAAAAATCCCCGGTTTATTACTCAAAAGGAGGTCGCTTAATGAAGTCATTGCCACTGAAGCTAAGCGGACTAGAACCTCTGATCATTAACGAAGATTCTAACTTTGTTAATGTAGGTGAGCGTACAAATGTAACAGGATCAAAAAAGTTTCTGAACCTGATAAAATCAAAGGATTACGCCAAAGCCTTAGATGTTGCATTGGAACAGGTTCAGGGAGGCGCTCAGATACTTGATGTCAATTTGGACGAAGGAATGCTTGATTCTGAAAAAGAGATGACCAATTTCTTAAACCTGATCGCTTCAGAGCCTGATATTGCAAGAATCCCGATTATGGTGGATTCCTCAAAATGGTCGGTACTGGTTGCCGGACTTAAAACTCTACAAGGCAAAGGAGTAGTCAATTCAATTAGCCTAAAAGATGGGGAGGAGGAGTTTCTAAAAAGAGCTAAAACAGTTAAAAAATTTGGAGCAGCAGTTATTTCCATGGCTTTTGATGAAGACGGACAAGCTGACTCTTTCGAACGACGTATTGAAATCTGTGAACGTTCGTATAATTTATTGGCTAATGAAGTTGGCTTTGATCCTTCAGATATAATTCTGGATCCAAACATTTTTCCGGTTGCTACAGGAATGGAAGAGCATCGCAGAAATGCTTTAGATTATTTTGAAGCAGCCAAGTGGATTCGTGAAAATCTGCCCGGGGCGCATATCATTGGCGGAGTGAGTAATGTCTCATTTTCATTCAGAGGCAATAATAAAGTTCGTGAAGCTATGCACAGCGCTTTTCTATATCATGCTATACAACACGGCATGGATATGGGAATTGTAAATCCTACTCAGTTGGAAGTGTATTCTGATATTCCTGAAGACCTTCTTACAGCTGTTGAAGATGTTCTATTAGACAGAAGAGACGATGCAACTGAAAAGCTTTTGGATATCGCTGATAAGTACAAGGACACAGATACAACCAGAGAAAAGGAGGTCGCTGAGTGGAGAGATGGTTCTGTGGAAGAGCGCTTGTCACATTCTCTGATAAAGGGAATTACCAAATTTATTGAAAGTGATACTGAAGAGGCTCGCCAGAAATACCAAAGTCCGCTTAGAGTAATTGAGGAACCGTTGATGGACGGGATGAATGTGGTTGGTGATCTGTTTGGTTCAGGAAAAATGTTTCTTCCGCAGGTTGTAAAAAGTGCACGTGTTATGAAACAGGCTGTTGCATATCTGACTCCATATTTGGAAGAAGAAAAGAAGAAAAATAAGAACACTAAGAGCCGACCTAAAGTATTGCTGGCCACAGTAAAAGGAGATGTACATGATATTGGTAAGAATATAGTTGGAGTAGTACTTGCTTGTAATAATTTTGACGTTGTTGATCTCGGAGTAATGGTTCCAACCGACAAGATTCTGGATGAAGCTGAAAAGCATAATGTAGATCTTATTGGCTTAAGTGGATTGATCACACCGTCACTCGACGAAATGGTAAGTGTGGCAAGTCAAATGAAAAAAAGAGGAATGAACTTACCTTTGATCATCGGTGGGGCGACCACATCCCGTATTCACACAGCCGTAAAAATTGATCCCAATTATGAATCTCCCGTAGTTCATATTCTGGATGCTTCCAGAGCAGTGACCGTTTGTACAGATCTTCTTAAAGACACAAAAGCAGAATTCGCCCTTGGAATCAAATCAGAATACTCGGAGCTTAGAGATGAACATGCCGGTAGAACACAGAAAAAAGTGTACCTGTCGTTTAACGAGGCAAAAAAGAATTCCACTAATATGTCGTGGAGCCGAAATCCGGTAAGACCTTCTTTTTTAGGGAATAATGTGATTTCAGAAATTGACTTAAGAACACTAGCTGATTTCATTGACTGGACACCCTTTTTTAAAACCTGGATGTTGACAGGGAAATATCCGGCTATTTTGGAAGATGAAGTAGTAGGTACACAAGCTACAGAGTTACTTAAAGACGCGAAAAAGTTGTTGAACGAAATTATAACTGATAAATCACTCCAGGCTAAAGCTGTAATTGGATTATATGCTGCAGAACGGGAAGGAGAGGATGTAAATGTTTTTGAAGATGAAAACCGAAAAACTTTAAAGGCAAGGTTCCACTTTCTGAGACAACAGGCTCAAAAACGAGCCAATCAACCTAACTCAAGTTTGGTGGATTATATCGCCCCAAAAGAAACAGGAATTAACGATTACATCGGGTTTTTTGCGGTTACAGCGGGACTTGGAATTGAAAAATTACTGAAGGAAGCTGAAGGCGATGATTATCAATCAATTATGTTAAAAGCATTGGCTGATCGTCTTGCTGAAGCTTCCGCAGAGTATATGCATTATAAAGTGCGAACAGATTTTTGGGGATATTCGAAAGATGAAAATCTAACCAATGATGATCTGATATCAGAAAGCTATGTGGGTATTCGTCCGGCACCGGGATATCCCGCTTGCCCGGATCATACAGAAAAAAGAACACTTTTTGAGCTACTGGAAGTAGAAAAAAGTATAGGAATTTCGTTGACTGAATCTTGTGCGATGTACCCGGCTTCATCAGTAAGTGGGTTTTACTTCTCGCATCCTGAATCCCGGTATTTCAGAGTCGGGAAACTCGAAGAAGATCAGATCCTGGATTACTCATCCCGCAAAGATCAAACAAAAGAAGAAACGGAAAAATGGCTTTCGCCAAACTTAGCGTATAGTGAATAGCCAATATCGAATAACCAACGATGAAGTCTAATTAATGATCATTTCTTTAAAGACTTCATCCTGAACTTATTTCAGGATCTGAAGAGGTCAAAAAACTGAATAGAGTTCAAGATTGTAACAAAGCTAAATCAACAATAGGAAAGTTAACCGGCTATAAACAACATACATGAAAGTAACAGAATATATTAAACAAGCTAAGGGAAAATCTCTTTTTAGTTTTGAAGTATTGCCTCCATTAAAAGGTCAGAATATCAGAACACTATTTGATCATATTGATCCTCTAATGGAATTCAAACCGCCATTTATAGACGTTACTTATCACAGGGAGGAGTATATCTACAAAAAGAGGGAGAACGGACTTCTGGAGCGCAAAACAGTGCGTAAGCGTCCCGGTACAGTGGGAATGTGTGCTGCTATTCAAAATCATTATCAGGTGGATGCGGTTCCTCATATCATTTGTGGTGGTTTCAGTAAAGAGGAAACGGAGAATGCGCTGATCGATCTTAATTTTTTGGGGATCGACAATGTGCTGGTGCTTCAAGGCGATGTTCGAAAACCGGATCGACAATTTGAGCCTGAGCAGGATGGCCATCGTTACGCATCAGAATTATTGGGACAGGTGAAAGATCTGAATACCGGAATTTATCTGGACAATGAAATAGAAAACGCTATGCCTTCTGACTTTTGTATTGGAGTTGCCGGCTATCCTGAAAAGCATGAAACCGCTCCAAACATGGAATCAGATTTGCGTTATCTGAAACAGAAAGTAGATGGAGGAGCGGATTATGTGGTCACACAAATGTTCTTTGATAACCAAAAATTCTTCGCTTTTGTAAAAGCATGCCGTGAAATAGGGATTGATATTCCGATCATTCCCGGAATAAAACCGGTTACCACATTGAAGCAAATTACCTTACTTCCTCAAATGTTTAATATTGACTTGCCGGAAGATTTAACCAAAGAACTTGAACGATGTAAAGACAATGATGCAGCGAGGGCTGCAGGAACGGAGTGGGCTATTCAGCAATCTAAAGAGCTGATTGACTTTGGAGTTCCCAGCGTGCATTATTATTCTATGGGTAAATCTACATCAGTATATGAAGTAGCAAAAGAGGTTTTTTAGGAACAGTAGCAATTTACTTTTATAGTTTAGCTATTCGAATTTAGCGTTATGAAGAAGAACGAACTCCGAACTAAAAGAATAAAAAAACCGTGGCCAACAAAAGATGCCATGGAGCAGGTTTATGAAATGAATCTTTGGGGCGATAGTGAATCTGAGTTTTATTCAGGAGATGGATCGCATCAACCTGAGATTATAGATCCATATGTAGAGGTAATAACTTTATTTCTGAATTCTTTCGAAAATCACCTCACGGTTTGCGATCTGGGATGCGGTGATTTTAATGTGGGAAAAGAATTGGTAGAACATACCAAGAAATATATAGCTGTTGATATAGTATCAGATTTAATTGAACACAATAAAGAAATATTTAATGCAAAGAATTTAGCATTCCATTGTCTGAATATTGCCGAAGATGATTTGCCTTCCGGAGATTGTGCGATGTTACGCCAGGTATTACAACATTTGTCGAATGCTGAAGTACAAAGTGTGCTGAATAAATTGACTGAATTCGATTATGTTATTTTAACAGAGCATGTACCTGAAGGTGAATTTGTACCCAACAAAGATATTATTTCAGGACAGGGAACCAGATTAAAAAAAAGAAGTGGTTTAAGCATCGAAGCTCCGCCATTTAATTTTAAAGCTAAAGAAGAAAAGCAACTACTCTCTGTTGTTTTAGATGATGGGAGGGGAGTTATACAAACTAAGCTTTATAAAATGATTTGAGATCCAAAAAAGGTTTCGGGTAGGGGGAGTAATGCAACAGAGCACTAAACTTTCTTGAGTCGCTGAATGCCTTATCTCTTTATACCGCACGGTGATAAGGTACCTTATTATTTGATGGATAAATTTACTTCAGCATATGAAGTTACAAAAGAGGTTTTTAGAAGGAGAGGATAAGTAGTGAGCTTTTCATTAAGCACTCACCAAAATTTTCTATTCTATTATATTCATTTGCTCAAATGCTTTATAAGTCACATCTCTTCTAATCATAGGAAACATATTCATGTCGAATTGTTCTTTAGGTTCCACATTGGTGGCAAAAAAGTACGTTTTGTTCCGGGATTCGATATATCCTACAAACCAACCATTATTGTTTCCATTTCTGATCGACCAACCCGTTTTTCCGCTAAGTTTGTACTCTTTATTTTCTTCAATAACCATCATTCTTTTCATGATCTCTTTAGTTCGATCAGAAATTGGTAAATCAGATTGATACAATCTCTTTAAAAAGTCTATTTGTTCAAATTGAGTAATCCGGGATTCTCCTTGAAGCCAGAATAGATCAATATTTGATGCATTAACATCCATATTTCCATAGTCGAGTTTATCCAAATATTTAGTCATCCTTTCTGTTTCAATGTCTCGTGCAACTTCTTGATAGCAAGGAACGCATGAATAATGAAAAGCATCTGTAAAAACCAAGTCTTGCTCCCAACTCCTAAGGCTTCTGCTTTCTCCGTTCCATCTAAAAAGGGTGCTGCCGTCTTCAACTACTCCAGTTTCAAGTGCTATAATAGAATTAGTTATTTTGAATGTTGAAGCGGGTAGCTTTCCTTTCTGAGCCCAATCAAAGTCATTCGAATAATAGTCATGACCTTCAAGATCATAAATTAAAATGGACCCACTTACATTGGCAGAGTCTATAATTGTTTGAAATGCTGAGACTGCTATTTGCTTTTCCATTGCTTTAAAATCGCTCTCTTTTTGATCGGAAGAGGCCTTTCTTTCGGAGCAAGCACTTAATAGAACCAATACTGATAGGAAGTAAAATATGTTCATCTGTTTATTTGATGCTAATGGTTAAGGCTTTAGTGATCTAGGTTTTCAATCCAGAACCAATATTGTATAACCATCCTTGAAAGCCTTTCTTATCTAAACTGTTTTGGTTTTAATTTTTTGCTGGCATTTTCTGCGATTTCTATAATTCTCTTTTGTCTCGTTTCAGATCTTTTAGCAAAAACCACCCAGTGCAATAAAATCTTTTTAGCGGACCTACTTAAGCTATCAAAGTATTCCGTTGAGCCTTTGTAATTTGCCAGTTCTTCTTTTAAATCTTCCGGAATTATAAGTGATTCCACTTCATCTAAAATTGTCCAAGAACCATTCTGTTTAGCCGTTTCTATGCTATCAAAACCTGCTTTTGTCATGCGGTTTTTTTTGATGAGCTTGGTAACTTTTTCTTTATTTATTCTTGACCACATACTCTTAGGTTTTCTTCTGCTGAAGTATTGCATATACCTTTCTTCATCAATAGTCTTTTTAGTGCTATCTATCCAACCAAAGCAAAGTGCTTCATCAACGGCATTGCTCCAACTAAGAGAAGGAATTTTTGTTGATGCCTTATAATAAACAAGCCAAACAGAATGTTTCGACTGGTGATTTTCTTCTAACCATATTCGCCAATCTGCTCGACTTTTAGGACAATATGTTTCTATTTCTTTTTTACTCATTGTGGCTTATAAGAATAGCAGAACACACACTAAATTAATGTTATTCTAACTTCAGTTAATGTAAAAGAAGTATAGGCAAAGAAATGAAATTCTGCTAAGTCGATGAGCACCCTTAGAGTAGAGACAGTTCTTTAAAGCTTTGGAAGCAGGAGTTTGTCGGTAGGCAGGCTTCCTGTTGGCATTCCGCAGCAGAGCTGGGGAATGAGGATAAGCGATCCTTCTCAGTAATGATGAAATCTATTTCAGTTAATGATGTCTAAAGAAGTTTTTTAAACTTACGATATATAGTTTTTTTATATATCAATTTTCAAAACATTCTCTACTCCAAACCATTCTTTTGCTTTGTCTATTACATGTTGGCTTGGAGAGTGATAATAGACTGCCAATTGTTCTTTTGCTCTGGTACAACACACGTAGAATATTTTTTGGGTTCTGCTTAATACTGATTGAGAGCCACCACCTAAAAAGAGATTCTCAAAATTAAAGTTATTCCAGTTACCATTGTCAAGGATAACTAACACATTATCGAATTCTGTCCCTTTGGTTTTGTGCTGGGTAGAAAATGGAGTTCGTCCTTCCAAATACTCGAATAAAGCTTGAAATTCTTTGAATGGGACTTCTGCGACACGTTCGTAAATATATTTTTTTTCCGTTACAAACCTGGTTAAACCATCTCCTTTAATGCAGATTTCATTTTCGTTTGCTTCTTCAATCACTTCACCTATTGTTTTATTCCCAACGTTAATAAGATTTTCAATTCTCTCTTTTAGAATCCGTTTTTTATGTGTGTTGTTTAACTGTTCTCTAAAATCAGTTTTCTGTAAAAACTCATTGTATCGACCATTCTGATATAACCAAATAATGTTCTGTAATCTATATAAGTGCTGGATCAATTCGTCTCTTTTACTTCCTTTCTTATTAATATCATCTTCATCCTGCTTTTTATCGTCTAGCAATTGATCCTTATCAACATAGATTTTTGAGAAATTTTCGTAATTAGTTCTACAGGCTGTTGCAAAGAGGTTTTGGTGGGCTTCAATAAACACTCTCATCCCGTTAGTAGGTAATACTCTATTCAACTCACTTCCTGTTTTGCCAATCTTTAGGAGGTCTATGACCTCTCCAAAAGTCATTTCTGTTAGGTCCTGCTCAACTGGATTTCTTTTGATATAATCTTTGATTCTCTTTTTATAGTCGAGAATTTTGTCTTTATCATAAATGTCCATTAAGGTTCGGAAATTAGCTTTTCCTGCTATTAAGTTATGGGTAAGATTAAGTTCTTTTGTTTCCTTCGAATTTCCAAAGTCCCAACCTAAGCTTGCTTTTGCAGCTTCTATGTTTCCATCATCAGAATATAGGAATTTGATATCACCAGCTTTGATATTCCCATTATCCATATTTGGAGCATTCTCGTCTTCCGAAGGAATTTGTACCAAACCATCAGTTCTAAGTTTATTGGCAAGGTCTATAATAAGTGCTGGATTTCTGCGGTTTTGTTCCTTTTTCACCTCACGTACTTTTTCACCTTCATTTCCAGTATAATCATTAAGATTCCCAACAGTATTATCGTAAATGGATTGCATAGCATCACCAAAAAAGCCAACAACATTTCGTTTAGTTGTTAGCTTAAAATGCTCTAGAAATATTTTAACAACTTCTTTTTGAGTATCCTGATACTCGTCAATGAATATAAATTTGTACTTGTCCTTTACAATATCACCAAGTTTTGGGAATCGCTCAAATATGCGATCACTAACAGCAATAATCTGATCATGTGAAATGATTCCCTTTGAGATACGCAAGTATTGTTCGTACTGAATCTTATTCTCTGGGTTATTTACGTCTTGTAAATCATCGAAAAAATTATCAGGAATCGGATTTTCATCGTCTACTCTTACTGAGCTTATATTTTCATCGTTAGCTAATTCAACAAGGCATATTTTTAACTCTTTTTGGAAGTGTTTGATATTATCCCATAGAAAATCGTGTATGGTAGATACGTTTAAATTTTGATGATTTACCCGTTCCTCTATTTCTTTAACTGCGGCATTGGTATACGTCATGCAAGCGACTAATGAACTTGGGTTTTCCTCTATGACTTTCTTAATCACCTGAACTAACGTATAAGTTTTGCCACTTCCTGCACCACCACTTAGCAAGAAGTTTCTTCCATTATTTATATGCTCAAATATTTCCTCAACTTCAGCCATGTTAATTCTCTTTCAACCATGTTAACCCTTCTTTGATGTATGAAGGAATATTCCAATTAATGAATTGGTTTCCTGCTTCATCTTCTTCGCTATTTAATAATATTTCAATTGCAAAAGAGGGCTTGCTTCTAATGGATTTTTCTGCAAATTCAAACTCATCTATTTCACCTTTAATGTACTTTGCTAGATATTTAGCTGTTAAGGATTTAAACTGATTATCAGGATTTATTATAAAATCTCGATTTATTGAAAAAAAAGAATCCTCAAAACTTCTTGCTCCATATCCATTTTCTAAAGTTTGATATGCAAGTAAGACATAACCTTTCCTGTTTGATACCCACTTCTTGAGCCTATTTTTTCTCAATATTTTCCAGCCAAAAGATAAATCTGTGAAATATTCTATCTCTGTATGATCATTATGAAAAAAGCTTAATGAATAATTTGCAGTGTTTGTACAATTCGGGTCAGTTGTAGGACAGGGAATAGATTTTATTTTTTCGTTTCCATTATTATGTCTTTGAGGAGTTACTCCGTCCTCCTCATAAATAGTTTTTTCGTAGTAACTATCAATATCAGTAATTATTAAGCACTTTTTTAACCCTATAAAATCAATAAATTTTTCAAAGACCTTTGAATGCGCACCCACCTCTACAATTGAAACGTTTTGAGAAAGTAAAGGATTCTCTTCCAATTCTTGATCCAACTTCTTCATCATAGCTGGTAAAAGAATTCTCTCCGTATCACCTTCAACTAAAATTGCCTTATCAGCAAAAAATAGCTCTGCTTTGTTTAAGGTCAAATACTGCTTTAAAAAACGATAATTTTTTTCTTCTCCCGCTTCTTCATATTCGGCTTCAAGCGATTTTAATTCTTTAGCTATTACTGAAGATTCTCCTGTTCTTTTTAAGTAACGTATGTCGCTAAAATCACTTTCTGCAACGATGTGTGATGAGTGTGTGCTTATTATATATTGGAGCTTCTTCGATCCATCTTTTCGAATGATTCCCTCTTTCAACAAGTTTTTGATGTTATTAATAAAAACATATTGCATTTGCGGATGAGTATGTGCTTCCGGTTCCTCAATAAATAGAAGATTAATATCCGCTGGTTTATCATTAATTGTACGTTTGAATTCTTGTAGCTTAATTTCTATTTCAAAAATGATGCTGATAAGATTCATATAACCAAGGCCATTATACACTTCAGGAAATTTGTGTTCTCCATGTGCGTACATAACAGTGGTGTTACCTTTTAGTAAGTCACGATGTTGCAGAGTTGACTCTATACTAATTTCAGAATCACCTTTAGTAATTCCCCCAAATTGACTGACCTTATCAATTGTATCTTTAAATAAATCCATATAGATAAGTGATAGTTTAGCATCGGAATCTCCAAGAGTATCCTTGAATTTTTCAATCTGTTCATTTTGTTCATCAGTAGCTTCGGACTTTTCGTAGATTTTTGATGTCTGAAGTGAAAGTGTTTTATCAATCTCTTTATTTGATACATCACGTTCAGCTCTGATGTATTGAAAGTTTATTATATTTTTTAAAGAGATTTTTTCACGATCTAAATCAATTATTTCAATTTTTTGGGTTTCTTCTGCATCTTCCTTTAGAACAACTTCTCCTTCTTTATCGCACAGAATTGATTTCCTTGATGAACTAAAATATTCTTCAAGATTGTTTTTAAGATAGTGGAAGATATCCTTACCAATATAATTTCCATTAATACCTTTTTTTACTTCTTCCTTAATTTTAAATGCTTCAAAGTCCTCTCTTAATTTTAGTAAGTAATCATGATTCATTGTGTAATCAAACCCAAGCATCACATAATAGTGATCTGGGTCTAAATCCATCATTATTCTATTTAAATTTCCCAAGTTGTCAGTGTCATTGTACTTAATGAGTAGTTTCATTTTTATTCCAACTGGTATAAACCCCTTTGGATCTACTTCATCACCTTCGACTAACTCTTTGATTTGACTTTTTAAATCAATGTTGAAATCATCGAACGAAAAAAGTGTTTTATCAGAACCGTTGAGAAACTTATTCATCACGGTCAAAAGAGACGTTTTTCCTGTGTTATTCTTTCCAACGATCAAAGACAATTCATCTTCCAAATCAATAGAAAAGTCCTTTAGAAGTCTATAGTTCTTAATCCCCAGACTAGCAATTTTCATATTTTACCTACTTACATTATTTGGTGTTAACTATCACAATGCCATGTGCCTATTCAACTTCTTCATGAATATCTTGAGGATAACACGATAAAACAATTAAGTTAGCGGAGTATAATTAAACCAAGTCAGTTCTGCTAATGAGCTCTGTTAAAAATTGTAGTTGGGGTTTTAAAGTAAGAAGAAGAAGGAGGGAGGGATCAAAAAAAAGCTCCAAGCGTGTTAACTTGGAGCTTAAATTAGTTCTGTTTTATTCTATACTCTTACTTGTCCATTGCCTAACACATGGTACTTGTTGGTGACCAATTGTTTTAATCCCAAGGGACCTCTGTGATGCAATTTATCGGTACTGATAGCTAATTCTGCTCCAACTCCCATTTGTCCGCCATCCGTAAAACGGGTAGAAGCATTATGGTACACCGCAGCACTGTCAATTTGCTCCATAAAAGTGGAGGCATCTTCCGTGCTTTCTGTTAAAATAATATTTGAGTGTCCACCGGAATAGGTATTAATAAAATCAACGGCATTTTCTAATCCATCTACCGTTCCCATAGCCGCTTTTTTAGCTAAGAATTCTTCGCGCCAAACACTTTCATCACTGATGGTATCTTTGGTATCGAGAATCTCACTTAACTCATCAGATGCTAATAGTTGAATATCATGTTCTGCTAATGCGGTTTCTATCTTTCCGGTAATCTCTTCAAGCTGAGGATGATTACTATCAATTAGAATTTTATCTAAGGCATTACAACCGGATATCTTATCGGTTTTTGCATTTACAATAACGGGGATTACCTTTTTGGTATCGGCATCCGGAGCTACATACGCAAAGTTATTTCCTCGTCCACTTACCAAAACAGCACAGGTTGCATGTTCTTTCACAAAATTAATCAATCGTTCACCGCCTCTTGGCACAATCAGATCCAGCTTTTGATCCGGATTTCTTAAAAACTCCTGTGTCGCCTGTCGATTCATTTTTAAATACTGAATCCAGTCTTTCTCCAATCCATTTGCTTCTAAAGCGCTATGCCAGCACTTCACCAACTCTTCATTACTTACATGTGCTTCTTTTCCACCTTTCAACAGTATTTTATTGTTGGCTTTAAAAGCTAAAACAGCGGCTTCAATAGTAACATCAGGTCTGGATTCATAAATGATCATGATCGTGCCAAAAGGAGCCGTTTTGTTGGTGATGTTTAAGCCATTGGCTAAAGTGTCTTCACTGATGGTATTTCCGACAGGATCTTCTTGTGCTTTCACTTCTTTTATTGCCCGAATCATATCATCGACTTTAGCTTCATCTACAACCAGCCGATCGTACAATGCCTGGTCATCTCCACTAAAAGCTTGTAAGTCTTTTTGGTTCGCTTCAATAATTGCGACTCTGTTTTTATCGAGTTCCTCAATCATTGATTGTAATACGTCGTTCTTTTTCGTTGTTGTTAATAACTTCATTCTCTTCTTCTAAATTTTGGGACTTAAATTAAGTACTAAGTTCTTCATGGTAGATTCTGGTTCCAACTTCTTTGCCATGTACGATATCAATAATGCTATCTTCTTTCTTTCCATGGGCAATGTAGGTTGGGATATTTTTTGCGGCTGTTTTCTTTGCAACATTTAGCTTGGAGCTCATTCCACCGCGACCTTCACCTTCTTTCTTGTTAGAGCTTTGAATAAACTGTTCTACTTTTTGATCTGTTTTCACTGATTTAATCAAACGAGAACTTTTATCATCCGGATGCCCGTCGTATAAACCATCGGTATCCGTTAACAAGATTAGCATGTCTGCATGAATTAATTCAGCAACTAAACTTGCCAGCTCATCATTATCAGTAAACATGGACATCGAAAGCGAAACGGCGTCGTCTTCATTTGCAATAGGAACAATTCCCTGGCTTAACAGTCCTTCATAGCAATTGATCATATTTTCACGATGTTTTCCTTCGTCGAAATCACGTTTCGTAGCTAATACCTGAGCGCATCGCATACCATAATCATGGAAAATACTATAGTAGTGGCGCATCAATCTTGGCTGACCTACCGCTGAATACACTTGTCGGCGGATGGTCTGATCCTCAATATCATTGTTATCCAAGACTTCTTTTCCGGCAATTACAGAACCGGATGAAATTAACACCGTAATTATATCTTCTTCATATAACCGGGCAATTTGATCGACTAATTTTTTCAAAATAGGACCAACGATGCGATTATCTCTATTCACCATTACATTGGTGCCTACTTTTATAACAACTCTTTTTTTATACTTGATCACGAGCTAGACTCTTCTTTTCCAAGTTCAACCGCTCTGTTAAATGCAGCATAGGCAGCTTGTTCAATTAGATTTTCAACATTGTTGTCGTCCATAGAATCAAGAGCAGCTCTTGTCGTTCCGCCTTTTGAGGCGACTTTATCCATCCAATTAGTAGGTGTCAAATCTGACTGATTAAAGAGTTCCACAGCGCCCTCGAAAGTTTGACTCACCAATACCTTAGAATCGTGATCTGAAAACCCCATCTTTTTTGCGGCTTCCATCATGGATTGCATAAAGTAAAAAACATAGGCCGGACCACTTCCCGAAATACCGGTAGAAGCATCGATATCGTTTTCAGAATCGAGATGAACTGATTTTCCTGTAGTGTTTAATAATTGTTGAACAGTGGAGGTTTCTAATCGGGATACTTCTTTTGAGGTAGTGAAAGAAGTTAATCCTTTTCCTACTTGTGCAGGTAAATTTGGCATAGCTCTAACAACTTTCACAATTCCCAAACCTTCTTGAATGCTTTTTATAGTCACACCAGCCATTAAAGAAACTATGACTTGATCTTTTTTTGTCAAAGGTTTTAATTCCTTAAAAAGTCCGTCTGTGTGATAAGGCTTCACTGCAATAAATACAATATCTGCTTTAGCCAGACAATCTTTTAGATCAGTGTAAACATCAAAGCGGCTTATTTTTTTAAGTTCTTCTGTTTTATCGGGATCAGTGTCAGAGATCATTAGGTTTGACTTACTTAAGTACTCGGATTTTACGAGAGCTTTAGCGTAAGCTAACCCCATGTTTCCTGCACCAATTACTAATACTTTCATCTGTTCTTTTTAGTTAATTCTGCTATGAGCTCAACATTGGTGCAAATATGATGCGGCTTCCTTCCTTTAAGACTATTCTTTTTTTAAAGATTAGAAAAGAATACAGAAAATAGATTTTAAGCATTGTTAATTAGACATTTACGGAATTGTTTTTTATGAATTCAAAATCATACAATCTATCTTATTTTGCGACAATTCGACGCAATCATGTTATTATAACAATTCGCTAATAGATGAGAGGCGTAAAACTTAAGTATCAATTTGTGGAGAAGCGCGGCAAGGAAGACGTTGTTCTTTTTTGGGTCTTCCTAAAAGTATTAACCACCAATCCAGACAGTGCCATGCCTGAAGGAATAGTATTCTTTGATATCACTGTCAGGATCGGAATTCACGAGTTTACGATGAGGTTTCTTCAGGCGGTTTTTGAACCATTTTCTTGTTTTATAGAAATCCTGCTCGGTTTCGTATTCCCAAATTTCTCCCACAGAGGTATTGTTAAAATGCTCTTCATCCCATGCAAATTCCCAATCTAATTGTTTTATACGATCAGACAGAGCTCCGTAAGAGGAGGGATCAATATTCTTTTGTTCTTCGGGTTTATAAAAGGTGCCGTTATAAAAATCCAGGAAATCACCTTTTGCACAAACTATCTGAGACATTGAAAAGCGTTGATCATACAGCCAGATTTTTAAATAATACGGTTCTCCTAAAGAATCTAAAGTTCGTTTCCAACTGTCATAGCTATCTAATAACCCTTCAAGAATTTGTTTTCTTACTTCACCCGATGGTTGAGGGTATCGGCTGTTACCAACAGAAAGATGACTATAGGGAGCAACCCATATCTTTGCATGATCTCTTTGGCTTGACTCAAAATAGTCCAGATCCAAATCTATGATCCTGGATCTCCAATCTTTAATATTTCTTAAGACGTGCTTATAACCTCGAACTTTCTTGATTCTCATTGACTTAGATCCTAGTTTGATCTTCTTCTTGTACCGACCGATCAAAATCTGTATCTCCTGTATGCTTAGTTCCTTTGGGCTCTATCAACATTACCCAGCATTCTTTTTCAGCAATGGGAAAATGGTCTTCTCCTTTCGGAACAACATATAATTCTCCTTCTTCTAAATGAACGTCTTTATCTCTGAACTTGATCAAAAGATTCCCTTTCACAATAAAAAATACCTCATCTTCATTCGGGTGATTATGCCAAACAAACTCACCTTCAATTTTGGCAAGTTTGATTAACTGATTATTTGACTCTGCAATGACTTTTGGAGACCATTGGTCATTGAATTTTGAGAACTTTTGCAAAAGGTTAATTCCGTTTTCTTTTTTCATCCTGAAAGAAACTAAAAAGGTCGTGCAAATGCACGACCTTTAAAATAAATTTTTACTATTTAGATGGGTTGTTAGTTCTCCAGGCCGTAGAATTTCGCAACCTGATTATAATTCCGATAATCCAATCCTTTTCCTTTAAAACGCTGTGAAGGAGGTATTGCTACAACTCTTAAAACATCTCCATCAAAAAGATCTTCATTTACTTCGTTGTTGTCAGCAACTTCGCCCTCAAGTAAAAGATCAAAGCTATTTATATCGAATACATACCGAAGATTTACGAGATCGTTTTCAAAAGGAGTGCTGAATGGTAAAGCGTGCCATGATGTAGTTCCTTCAAACTGAAGGTAACCCAGAACCAATCCTTCATCTACTGTAGACTCATCTAAAAGATCCCATTCAAATTCATTGATTGAAACAAATTCATCTACAATATCAAAGTCGTCTGCAAAGATAGTGCTTGTGCTGGAATAGATTTGCACTCCGTCAGCTCCGTCGTTACCTCTTGGACCCCGAGGACCTTCGTTCGTTATTGTACAAGCTTGAAACAGTAATGCAGTGGCTAATAAAAGTAGCGTTGAGTTTGATTTTTTCATGATGATCTCCGTTAAATTTTATGACTTCGTTTTTTAAAGCCTGAAAGAATTTATTCAAGTGCAAGCAAGAAGTATATCACATGTTCAGGCTAGGCAATTGATGCGATAGTGAGTAGTGAGGAGTGAGGAGTGAGGAGTGAGGAGAGAAAAAGAACTAGCGATCAAAGGAAATCACAATTTACTGCGTAATCAATCATCAAAAAAGCCCTGACTCAATTAAGAATCAGGGCTACGAAGAGCTAAAGTGTTTAGTTAAACTATCCGTGAGTAAAGAACATGATAGTAGCAATTACCATGAAGTTGATTATGCTAAGAGGCAATAATCTAGCCCAACCCAGTTTCATAACCTGATTGTATTTGAAACGAGGAATTGTCCAGCGTACCCAGATAAATACAAAGCACCAGAAGCATACTTTTATAGTAAATACAGATACATCTAAAATGCCTTTTAACCACATATTCATATCCTCAGGGATATACAGATCAGCAAATGGGAGATGGTAACTTCCAAAGAAGAAGGTTGTTATTAAAATACTACCAATAAACACGTGCATGTATTCCGCCAAAAAGAACATTCCAAATTTCATTGAGCTGTATTCAGTATGGAAACCTCCAACTAATTCCTGCTCAGCCTCCACAAGATCAAAAGGAGTTCGGTTTGACTCCGCAAACGCACAGATTATAAAGATCACAGCGCCCAATGGATTTACAAAGAAATTCCACCACATAGATTGTGATTCAGCAATATCAATTAAGCTTAAAGAACCTGTCATCAAAATTACAGATGCGACTGCCATTCCCATTGGAAGTTCATAACTGATCATTTGAGCAGCTGCTCTTAATCCACCTAAAAGGGAATACTTACTGTTTGATGCCCAACCGGCAAGTGTTACTCCGTAAACTCCAAGAGAAGCTACAGCTAACAAATAAAGCACAGCGGCGTTGATATCCGTAACATAAAGTCCTGCTCCGAATGGAATCACTGCAACAGACAAAAGAGCTGTAACTACAGGAATCATTGGCGCAATTGCGTGTAGCTTTTTATATCCGTGAGTAGGGGTTACATCTTCTTTTAAGAGAAGTTTTAATACATCAGCGAGAGGTTGTAATAAACCAAATGGACCAACACGGTTAGGACCAACACGGTTTTGAATGAAAGCCGCAATTCTACGCTCTGCATACACTAAGATAGCTGCAGAATTCAAGTAACTGATCATTCCTACACCAAGAACTATTGCCCAGACAGGTATTGCTAAAGGTCCGATTTCAAGAATAGCTGGATTCATTATGCAGATACCTCTTCTTTATTCATTCCGGTTAATTGGATTCCATTTTCATCGTCCATTTTCTCAAAACTTACACCTTCAAAATTTGATACTGAAGAAGCAATTTCGTCCATAATTTCTCTTGAAGTACCAAATTGAACGGATAGTCCCAATCTCTTTGACAGATTATTCATCAATTCCCAGGTTGGCGTACAATCAACTTTATTGTCTTCATTTACCCAGTTATCGAAATTGGTTCCATAACGATCAAGGCGTCCTTCAGACATCTCGAGATCTAATTTACGATGGGTATACTTCGTTTCTTTTGCCGGTAATGAACGCTGAATTCTTCCTTCAACATTTACATAGCTGGCGGCGTGTTCAGCAATACAAGTAACTGGAATTACAAGATCAGTTGCTTTTGATGTTTCGGTCTCATTCGTTGCAAGTGAAATAACGAAAGGTTTTTTAAGATCATCGGCACTTAATACTCCACGATCTACCAATTCGTCATTTAGCAGCACTACAACTTTAGCTGATTTTATTGCCGACTTCAGATCTTCGTTTGAAGTTTTTGCAAAACCGAGCGCTTTAACTCCATTTGTATTCGGAGCCTGATCGTCAGTGAGAAGGAAATCATCCCCGAAGCCTTCTTTTACATCAGGAGAGAAGTGGAAATTATTAACTCCCCAAGTACTGAAAGTTTTCATCAAAGAATAATTCTCTTCAACAGAAGCGTGAGCTGAACCTAATACTAAAACATCTGCAGGTTTTACTTCTTCAAGCTTTTCTGCGAAAGTTTCAATAGCGTTATTCCAAGAGGTTTTGATCTGATTGTCAGCATCCGCTTTGATGGAAGGTCTCGAAATACGGTTTTCATTAAATTTTGTGTATGCCGTTCTAGCTTCATCCGGCATCCAATGCGTATTTACATCTTTGTTGAAACGAGGAGTAAGGCGCAATACCAAGTTGTCTCTTGTCCAGAGATCCACATTTGTTCCTTTTCCTCCTGTAATATCAATGCTCGGAGTTTGATTCATTTCCCAAACGCGGGCTTTGAATCTGAAATCCGTAGAAGTAAGCGCTCCAACAGGGCAAATATCTACCGTATTCAAAGAATAAGCATCATCAAATTCCATTCCCGGAGCAGTTATTGGATAATTTTTATCACCACGAGAAGCAATTGTAAGTTGATACGTACCTGAAATTTCTTCAGTAAATCTAACGCAACGTGTACAGTTAATGCAACGCTCAGCATCCAGAGTTACTCTTGGTCCGAGTTCTACACGTTTAGGTTTATGAACTTTCTTTACTTCAAAACGAGAACCTTCTGGCCCGTACTTATACGTTTGAATTTGAAGAGGACATTCTCCTGCCTGATCACAAATCGGACAATCAAGAGGATGGTTGATAAGAATCAACTCCATGGTGTCTTTTTGAGCTCGAGCGACTTCTTCACTACTTTCCTGAGTATGAACGACCATTCCGTCACTCATTTCCATGCTGCAGGAAGTCTGCATTTTTGGGAACCAACGAATTACGCGTTCACCATTTTCATCTAGCTCGTATTCGCCTGTTTCACGGTCTTGAACCGGAGTTCCAACCTTAACATAACACTGCCGACAATTCGCTGGTGCACTCATTTCAGGATGATAGCAGAAGAAGGGGACTTCTTTTCCATTATCTAAAATGAACTGGAGCAATTTAGGTTTGCCCTCAAATTCGTACCGTTTTCCGTCTATAAATATTTCTGGCATCTTACGATAGTTGACTTTTGAATGATGATTGTTGATTCATTCCTGTTTGTAAATCAAAGTTCATTATTTTCTTTGTTGTGCTGTTTTTCTGGAACTTATAAATATGGAAGCTAGCTCATAAGCTTCTTTTTTCAATGGTTCAACCAATTTAATATTAATAAGTTTTTCATCTATAATAAATTCCATCCAAAATTCTGATTCATCTGCTTCTTCAATAACTATACTCAATTTGGCAATAAAAGCTGCTTTGCTGTGGGCGACAAAAGCTGCTCGATAATTTGCAGCTACTGAAGTTCCACATCGAATTAATTGACCTTTGATGTGATTTCCCAAATATGTGTTTGGTAAACTTGTTGCAAGTTTAATACATCTATGTGCAAATTCTTTCGTTCTTTTTATTAATTCATTTTTTGTCAAATTAAATCATCAATCGTAAATAATAAATCAAAATTCTATTACGCTAAAGCGTAAGTGCTTTTCTTGCACCGAGCTTCAAATTCGTCTCTAAATCTGTCAATCGTATATCGCACAGGCCAAGCAGCAGCATCAGCAAGTGCACAAATTGTACGACCTTCCATTTGTGAACAAAGATCAATCAATAGTTCCAGATCTCTGATCTCACCTTCACCATTTCTGATCTTCAATAAGATCTTTTCCAACCAACCTGTTCCTTCACGACATGGTGTACATTGTCCGCAGGATTCATGATGATAGAAGTGGGATATTCTCCAAAGCATTTCTACCATGTCGGTATCTTCATCCATTACTATCATTCCTGCAGTTCCCATCATTGAACCTGCTTCTCGTAATGAATCTGCATCCATATTAACGCCTTCAAGAGCATCTCCTCGAAGAATAGGAGTAGAAGAACCACCGGGAATTACTCCTTTCAGCTTCTTGCCATTTCTCATTCCACCGGCAACTTCATTGATCAAAGTCATTACAGGTATTCCTGTTGGGAGTTCGTACACGCCAGGTTTGTTTACATGGCCAGAAATTCCATAAAGAACTGGTCCCGGATGAGATTCAGCTCCTATTCCTGAAAACCAGTCAGCACCGTTTTTAATTACTAACGGTACACATGCAAGAGTTTCAATATTGTTAATGGTTGTCGGTCGTCCCCATAATCCTTTTTGAGCAGGGAAGGGAGGTTTTACACGAGGGTATCCACGCTTTCCTTCTAAAGATTCAAGCATGGAAGTTTCTTCACCACAGATGTAAGCACCGGCTCCACCTGTAACATGAAATTCCACATCAAAACCGGAACCAAGAATATTCTTTCCAATGAGGCCTTTATCGTAAGCATCCTTAAGTGCTTTCTCCATCATTTTTATCCAGGAATAATATTCCCCACGGATATACACATAAATGGCGGTGCATTGCATGGCATAAGCTGCAATTAAAGCTCCTTCAATAAATAGATGAGGATTGTACTCAAAGATCTTTCGGTCTTTAAAAGTCCCCGGCTCTGATTCGTCACCATTACATGCTAAATACCTTGGTCCGCCATCTGGTTTTGGCATGAAAGACCATTTTAAACCAGCATTAAATCCTGCTCCGCCACGTCCTCGAATATTTGCAGCTTTAACTTCATTAACTACTTTTCCGGGATCCCAATCATCAGATAGAACCTTTTTAAGAGAGTCATAGCCACCATTTTTGGTGTACACATCAATCTCATGTAGATTCGGAATATCCGGAATAATTACTGGAGTATATGATTTCCAATCGAACGACATTCTTAACTCCTTTCAGTATGTTGTGGCATTCCTACCGATTCAAATTCAGGCATCTTATCTGCTTTCAGGCTTTCAATGACGTCATCTAATTTCTCTTCAGTAAGATTGTTCACGTAAACGTCATTTGTAATCTGCATCATCGGAGCATAACCACAGGCACCCAAGCACTCAACTGATTGAATGCTGAATCTGCCATCTTCGGTTGTTTCTCCGGCTTTAATGCCAAGTTTGTTTTCTAGGTAGTGGAGCATATCGTATCCGCCACAAAGTTGGCAACTGGTAGTAGTGCAAACATCAAGAACATATTTACCCATTTTCTCTTTGTAG
This sequence comes from Balneola sp., assembly GCA_965216175.1. Lineage (GTDB taxonomy): Bacteria > Bacteroidota > Rhodothermia > Balneolales > Balneolaceae > Balneola. Next base: position 1,670,811 of record OZ244140.1, on the reverse strand, counting down.
TACTGAGTGTAGAATGTTGCTACACCGTGTACATGAGAAACGGGAAGTTCTAAAGTTTCTGCAACTAAATGTTGAACGTCTGGTTCAACATGACCAAATCTGCGCTGTGCAACCCAAAGGGTCGGCAACGTTGCCGGCATAACTTCCGGGAATTTTGCTTTGATCGTTTCGATCTCTTTTAAATCTTCTGGAGTAAATTCGTAGTTGTTCGCCATTATTTATCTGCTTCTCCCATTACAGGGTCAACTCCACCAATGATAACCACAGTATCTGCAACCATTTCTCCATCGAGAATGTTTTCGAGTACCTGTAAGTTTCTGAATGAAGGAGTGTTAATTTTAATTCTCCAAGGATGTCCGGTTCCGTCACTTTGAATATAATATCCAAGCTCGCCTTTAGGGGATTCCACCGCGTGATAACATTCTGCACCCGCAGGTGGACAAATTCCGGTGTCGGTCATCATAAAATCGTGAATCATACCTTCCATAGAGTAATAAACTTCATCTTTGGATGGATATGCTTGCTTCGCATTGTCAGTACGAATAGATCCTTTCGGCATTTTATCTAAACATTGTTGAATAATACGGATGCTTTCTTTCATTTCTTCCATACGCACAAAATATCTAGCGAGATTATCGCCCTCTAAACGGGTAGGAACTTCAAATTCTACCTCACTATACTTTGAATACGGATTAATAATTCGCTGATCAACGGCAAAACCGGAAGCTCTAAGTACTGGTCCGGTTGCTCCAATATCTAATGCATCTTTAGTTTCAAGAACACCAACATTTTCGTTTCTGTCGATGAAGATTCTGTTTCTATCTAAAAGTCCGTGCCAGTCTTTAAGTTCTTTCGGGAACTTTGTAATGAATTCTTTGATGATAGCTGAAGCATCACTGGTCAAGTCATTTGCAACTCCACCAATTCTTGAGTGAGATACGGTAAATCTGTGACCAGCAATTTGATCCATGATGTCATATATCTTTTCACGCTCTCTGAAAGTCCATATAAAGAAGGAGATAGCGCCTGCATCCATTACCATCGTTCCCAACCAAAGTAGGTGAGAAGAAATACGAGCAAGTTCACAACCAATCATTCTAATGTATTGCGCGCGATCGGGAACTTCAACGTTTGCAATTTTTTCAACAGCCAAACACAGCGCAACATTGTTACTGTAAGGGGAGAGGTAATCCATACGATCCGTGTATGGCATAAATTCCTGATATGTTTTGTTCTCAGCAATTTTCTCAACGCCCCTGTGAAGGTAACCAATATCTAATTTCGTTTTTTCGATAGTCTCACCACGTAATTGCAATACCAATCGGAGAACTCCGTGAGTTGCAGGGTGCTGAGGGCCCATGTTCAGAATCATCTTTGCATTTAAAGGGTCATCGATATCAACGTCTTCAATAGTCGTATGTTTATCTTCGAGACTCTTATAAATGCTCCTCTGATGCTTTACTTGAAACTGAGGATTTACTCTACTATTAATGTCTGTTACTTTCATATGCCTTACTCCGTATCTGGTGTTGTATTCGGCAATTCAAGAGATCCGGGAATTCCTAAAAGTGGAAACTCTTTTCTCATTGGGAAATATTCAAAATCTTCCGGCATAAATATTCTTCTCAGATCGGGATGGTTCTCAAAACGCACTCCGAACATGTCATACACTTCCCGTTCGTTCCAACCTGCTGCTTTCCAAACGGAAGAAACTGATTCTAAAGAAGGATTTTCTTCTTCAACTCTTACCTTTATAAATACTCTTGTTTGAGTACGAAGGTTCATCAAATTGTAAACAACTTCAAAGCGTTCATCAGAAGTGTAGCGATCGTTACCAAAAACATCGCAAAGAAAAACAAAATGCTGCTTCTCTTTAAGGTATTTTGAAATCTCAACAATTGAGTCAGCTTCAACACGAATAAAGGTATCTCCGCTACTTTGATATACTTCGATAAGCTTATCAGAAAAATTCTCTGTAAGTCCGTCTACTAAAGTTTGTAATGTTTCATTTAATTCTAAACTCATGGACTAGGTATCTAAAAGAACGGAATGTTCTGTTTTAATTTTGTCTTGAATTTTCATCAATGCGTGAATAACTGCGTCGGGGCGTGGAGGACAACCTGATACATAAGCATCTACAGGCAGAAAGTTATCGACTCCTTGTACAACTCCGTAGCATCGGTGCATTCCACCGGTAGAAGCACAAGCTCCCATCGCGATACACCATTTAGGATCGGGCATCTGATCCCAGATTCTTCTAATAGCATGAGACATTTTGTAGGTAGTCCAGCCTGCTACGATCATAACATCACTTTGACGAGGGGAGAAGCGGAATACTTCAGATCCGAATCGGGAAACGTCATATTTAGGACCTGCAAATGCCATCATTTCAATAGCACAGCAAGCTAAGCCCATAGGCATTGGCCATGCAGCATTTGCGCGTCCCCAATTTATTAATTTATCTAAGCGGGTGGTTAAGTACCCTTCACCAAGTGCGGATTCAATTCCCATTTTTAAACTCTAAATTTTATTTGTTTTAAGATCCCAGTCTAATGTTCCTTTTTTCAAGGTATATAAAAGCCCGACCAGAAGTATAGTTATAAATACCATCATCGAAATGAACGTTCCCAATCCTAAATCTAAATATCTAACAGCCCATGGGTAAATGAAAACCACTTCGAGATCGAATACGATAAATTCCATAGCAACTAAATAGAAGCTGATCGAGTATCTTTCTCTTGCTTCACCAACCGGATCCATTCCACTTTCATAGGGATTTAATTTGTGCTTGTTTGGGCGGTAAGGCCCAAGAATACGCGATAACGTCATTAATAGAAGAGCCAAAACAATGGCGATACCTGCAAGAATTAAAATAGGAAAATAACTGTCGAGCATAATTTTATTAAGTCACAATTTATGAGGTAAAAGTTAGCCTCAATGTTTGGCAATGTCAATGAAATCGGGCGTGAATATAGGCTTAAATTTACTTTTTTTGAGAAGGAATTTTTATTAAGAATAAATCTAAATAAAGAAAAACTCTAACAGAGGTAAATGAGTTTAAGACTTAAAGAAAAAACCGTACATTTGTTTAAAAATAAAGAAAGATCATTCTCTTGAAGAAAATTTTGATGGAAATTCTAGGATTATCAACCAGCCCAAGCAGTGGTGGGGCTTATGCGTTGATCCTGTCTGAAGCGAACGGTCACCGGAGATTGCCGATTATAATCGGTTCATTTGAAGCACAGGCTATAGCTTTAGAGCTTGAAAATATAAAGCCACCACGGCCGATGACACATGATCTGCTTAAAAATCTTGTTCTCAGTTTTAATACGGAGATACAGTATATCTTTGTAAATGAGCTCTCTGAAGGTACTTTTTATGCTCAAGTCGTTTTTGAACGAGAAGGAGAAATAATAAAACTTGATGCCCGCCCAAGCGATGCCATTGCTTTAGCTGTACGTTTTGGTTCTGAGATTTATGTATCAGATGAGGTTTTAAATGAAGCGGGTATCTCAACCGAACCTGAGCCAAGAACATTAGAGGATGCTCTTAGCATAGAAATTGAAGAACCTGGGCAAAAAAGCTTATCAAAGCTTGAGGAATTAAATCAGGATTTGAAACAAGCTATAGAAGCAGAAGATTATGAAAGAGCAGCCCAAATCAGGGACATTATTCAAAAATTAAAGGCCAATTAGTGACAAAAGAAACCTATTCTTTCGATCAACTACCATTTTCCAAGCTTTTTAAAACGTATACAAACGACTTCAAGAAACTCGAGAGTTTTTTTTCTGGAAATCCGTTTAACGATACAGATATAGAAAAAAGAGCCGATTCAGTTAAAAAAGTTGAGAGTCATTCTGAATTTATTCGATCATTAAAATTATTTCATTTGCATCTGGGATTGGATCAAAGTTCTCAAATTGAGAAACTGGACAAAAAAGATTCTCTGGCTATTGTTACTGGGCAGCAGTTGGGCATATATGGCGGTCCATTATTTACTATTTACAAAACCATCACTACGATCTTGCTTGCCCGAGAATGGGAAGAAAAGTTAGATAGACCGGTAGTTCCTGTTTTTTGGCTTGCTGATGAAGATCATGACTTTGAAGAAATTTCCTGGTTTGGCATTCCGGGAAATGAAGATTTTCATAAATTGGAGTACAAGGGTAATTCTGATGGAAAGTTGGTGTCTGATATTGAGATCAACTCTAGCATTGCTGATTTCAAAGAGAAAGTGAAAGAAGAAATGTTTGATACAGATTTTTCTGAAACACTTTGGAATCAATTCAATTCTTTTTTTAAAGAGGGAGTTACTTTTCGAAAAGCTTTTGCTCAAATGATGGATGTATTATTTGGTAAGCACGGACTTCTGATTGTTGGAAGTAATTTCAAAGAAATAAAGCAGATTATTGCTCCTAGTTTTGCAACTTCGATTACCAAGAGCTCTGAGATAAAATCCTCACTAAAGAATTCTTCCAATGAGATATCTAAAGAGTATCATCAACAAGTTGTATTGGGTCACTCAAACCTCTTTTATATAGATGATACCGGAAAGCGTTTAAAAATTGATAAGACAGAGGGGAATTGGTCTGCTGATAAAAATTCATGGAGCCGGGAAGAACTCGTAGGCTTAATTAAGGATAAACCGGAAAGGTTTTCACCTAATGTATTTCTGAGACCGGTAATTCAGGATCAACTATTACCAACTTTAGGCTATGTAGCCGGTCCCGGAGAGATCGCTTACTATGCTCAGATGAAGGAGCTTTATCCTCATTTTGATCTTGAGATGCCAATAATATTTCCAAGATTCAGTGCATCTCTAATTGAGTCAGGGATTGATAGAATCTTAGAGAAGATTCCATTTAAATATCACAGATATGGCGAAAGGATCGAAGATTTGGAAAAGGAATACGCTAAGAAAACTGAATCCACAGATTTAGAGGCTCTATTTTCAAAGTGGAAATCCAGTATTAATGAGTGTTCAAAAGATCCTTCAGAAGTGATCAAAGAAATTGATGGATCGTTAGAAGGTTTAGTTGGGAAAACCATTTCTGGATTTGAAACAGAGCTGGATAAGTTAAAGGGAAGAGTTTACAGATCTATCAAACAACAAGAGCAAACTCAACTTCAGAGAATCCGAAAAATAAAAGCTCAGCTTTATCCGGATGATGGTTTGCAGGAGCGCATGGTTTCTTTTATGTATTTTATGAATAAATACGGAGCAGATGTATGGGATGAATTGATATCCGAACTTGAAAATGAACCCCTTAAATTAAATGAGCATCATATAATCAGACTGTAATGAATGTAGCTCAGGAAAAGTCTGATTTTAGAAAACATCTTTTAGATATTCGTAATGGAATTCCTGTAAAGGTATGGTCAGAAAAGTCTTCAGTAATAGGTAAAAAACTGATGGAACTACAGGAGTTTCAATCTTCAGAAACAATTCATTGTTTTGTTTCAATGAATGCCCGAAAAGAAGTAAATACTCATCCATTTATTAAAGAATCACTATCAACTGCTAAGAACATAATAGTACCAATTACCAATTTCGAAACAGGAACACTTGATCATTCAAAACTAAATTCATTTGAAGAACTTAAACAAAATAAATGGGGAGTACTTGAACCTGAGACTTTGACTGCTTTCGATTCAGAAATTGATTTGATTCTCGTTCCTTTGCTTGCAGCTGACCGATCATTTAACAGGCTTGGTTACGGTAAAGGATTTTACGATCGCTTTCTACATTCAAGCAAAGCAATAAAGGTTGGTTTGCTATTCGATGAATTTTTATTCGACGAAATTCCTGTTGAAGACTTTGATGAGAAACTAGATATTTTAATTACCGATAATAAGACTTTGAAGCGTAACAATGAAGGTTTGATCTCGTAGTAGCGCACAGGAGAAAAAATTATGACACAAGAAACGCACAAAAAACCGGCATCTAAAACAGGCTCAGCAACGCTTGAGTTTGAAGACTTTGAATTGCAATCTGCCATGCAGGACTTCCTAAAAGAAGAGCCCAAAGAAGAGGGAAAAGGAGTTTGGAATTTTTCTACCTTTGCAGGTTTAGGTATGTTATTTATTGCTTTTACTTTTTTACTTCAGTTGATTGGCTTCCCTATGGGACAAGGACTTTCAGGTTTTGCTCAGGAGGCGATTGCTGCATTACCAATAATAGGAGGTATTTTAGTAACTCTTGTAGGCTTTGGTTTTTTGGTTGGTGACAGAAAGAAAGAAAAGAAAGCAAAAAAGGAATCCAGAAGGAAAAAGAGAGAGCAAAAGAAGAGAAATATTTATTCGAACGATATCCATGGTTCAGAACAGTTTACTTCCAGCACTTTGAATAATAATTTGGATTCTGAAAGTAAATCTTCCGGTTCATCGAATTACAATTACGACAACTTTGGCTATCGGCATGCTAAACGTTTGATGAAGTCCAGAACTAACAAAAAAATTGCCGGTGTTTGCGGTGGATTGGCAAAATATTTTGGTCTGAGTTCAACCGTAGTTCGATTTATATTCGGAGCTGTTTTTATTATGGGATGGGGAACAAGTCTTCTGATTTATATAGGTCTTGCACTTGCTATGCCAAAAGAGCCCATTGAAATGATGGATGATTTCGATTTCTAATCGAGTTTCTTTCCAAATTTATCCATTTCACAGCCACATTTTTTGCAAGTCCATCCACCATAAAGAAACTGCCGTTCAGTTAGAGGTTTTCGAAGTATAGGTTGCTTCAAACTACAAATAGGGCAGTTTACCCTTTTAAGATTGATGTCGAAGTAGTCTTCCTTGGAAATCATAATTATCGTTTTAGATTTAGCTTGATTTAAGATAATTCAAAGTAACTTGAGATTAAAATTCTTCTTAGATTCAAAGTATGCTAATTACATTTGAAGGAATAGACGGAAGCGGGAAATCAACTCAGATTTCTCTTTTAAAAGAATACATTTCCAGTACGGGTAAATCAGTGAAAGTACTTCGTGAACCCGGAGGCACTGATATCTCTGAGCTCATAAGAGGGATGTTACTAAATCCGGAAATCGAAATTGATCCCGTTACTGAATTGCTTCTGTTCTCCTCTGCAAGGTCACAGTTGATAGCTGAAAAAGTAAAACCTTTGCTTAAAGACGGAGTTGTAGTTATTCTGGATCGGTTTTATGATTCTACTACTGCCTATCAGGGATATGGACGAAAGAGTTTACCCCTTGACCAAGTTCATCAAATAAATAAAGTAGCTTCTCATGGATTGGCTCCGGATGTTACATTTTATTTGAGATTGAGTTTAGAAGAGTCTGCTAAAAGAACAGCTCATATGCAAAAAGACAGGATGGAGCAATCAGGTATAGAATTCTTCCAGAATGTTATTAAAGGTTTTGATGAATTAGCAGAATCTGAACAAAGATTTGTTACCGTTGATGCTTCAAAAGACGTAAATGAAGTTCATGATCTTATTTTATCTGAACTGAATCTCTGACAATATCTTTCAAATTAGGCTTCAGCCAATAAAATAACGCCGGAAGAACCACTAAGTCTGCTATCACTGCAAAGAATATGGTGGCTGAAACTAGTATTCCCATTAAAGTTGTGGAAGTAAATTCGCTGGTTATCAAGGTTCCGAAACCAAGTAGTAAGATCATACTAGTTATTATAATGGCTCGTCCGGTTTTTAATGTCGTTACTTCCAAAGCTTCTTGAAGACCAAGTCCTCTTTTTAATTCTATTCTAAATCTTGCCAGATAGTGGATGGTATCATCTACCGCAATTCCAAAAGCAATGGTAAAGATCACTGCTGTTGAAGGTTTTATATCAACACCCAGAAATCCCATTACTCCCGCAATCAAAACCAGTGGCATAATATTCGGGATTAAAGAAATGATGACCATTTTCCAGTCTTTAAATAGAAAAGCCATCAAAATAGAAATACAGACAAAAGCTAAACCTATGCTTGAAGCCAGAGAATACACCATTTTGCCAACCAGGTTAGCGCTAAGGATGGTTGAACCGGTGATAGTAATTTCTTCTTCCTGAAAGTTTTTGCTGATGTACGATTGTACTGTACTCCGGATTTCGTTGATTCTTTTAGAACCTGCATCTTCGGTTTGTGCAGCAATTCGTAATTTTTGGTAGTCAAAGTCTGTAACATTTTCCAGAACACTGTTATCTGTTATTTCCAGAAGCAACAAGTATTGAGCTATTAAATCTGGATCATCAGGTAAAGATATATTTTTTGCCTCTTCAGGAGACATTACCTGATGAAGTTCTTTTAAAAGGGTGGTAAAAGAAGTGGCTCTTTGAATTTCAGGATAGGAGAGCAGGTGATTCTGAAGGTTATCAACTTTTTTAAGTAGATCAGGCTCTATGATTCCTTCAAAAGTTTTAGTGTCAATGATGAACTCCAAAGGAAAAGCTGGTGCTAAATTTTCACTAAAGAAATTACTGTCCTGAATCAAAATCGAATCTCGGCTTACATCATCGAAAACTCTTCCATTCACCTGAAGTTGAAAAATACCCAAAGCAACCAAAGCGCACACGATCAGAGAGACATAAGAAATACTTCTAAAATACTTCCTGTTAAAAACGGATAAACGGGTTAGCTTTTTTCCTATCCATCCATATAATTTTCCACCATTATCTTTAAACACTTTTTTGATATTTGTAAGCCTCAGGATGGCCGGCAAAAACAGAATAGTTATGGTGTAAGCTATCAAAACTCCAACAGCCGTATAAATACCGAATCTTTTCATCGGCACAACAGAGCTAGTCATTAAAGTTCCAAAACCTATTGCGGTGGTAATGCTTGTTAAGAAAGTCGCGCTTCCTAAAGTGAGGAGCATTTCTAAAATGGCTTTCTCTTTTTTCATTCCGGAATGAACTGCATCATCAAACTTCGATATCATATGTATGGAATCAGCGACACCAACACATAAAAGAATTGGAGCAATAGTACTGCTCATTATCTCCAGATAGCCACCGGTAAGCGTTATTGCAGCAACAGTAAAGAGAACAGTGAACCATACGATGAGCATTGGAATAAATATTCCAGAAATACTTCTATATAAATACCAAAGTAAGAGAATGATCAAAATGGATGAAAACGAGATATAAAAGATCACTTCTTCATTTAATATATTTACATATTGATTTCTGAAATACGGTATTCCGGTAACTTTGAATTCTATTTCCGGAAAGCGATCGAGAATAATTTGCATATCCTCAATAATCGCATTCCTGGTTTCGTAGGTATTATTCTCTTCATCAATCTCTAAAAAAAATGCAGTTGTAGTACCGGCTTTGTTTATCAGAAAACCTTCCGCAAATGAATCGGTTGTAATTCTTTCCTTAATATTGGCTAACTGAGAAGAAAGGGAATCCTTTTCTAAAAAACGGTCAAAGTTTAATGTCCCGTTGTTATTTACCATTTCCTCAGCCGACCAAATACTTCTCACATCAGAAACATTCTTTATCTCCGATATTGAATCAACCAATGACTTTAAGGCAAGTAGATTTTTCTCAGTAAATAGGGAGTCATTTTTAAATCCAACCATAATCACATTATCATCTCTCCCAAATTCATCCTCTAAAAGGCGATATGATTGAACGGTAGGGTCTGATTTTGGATAAAAATTTTCAAGGTCGAAGTCTGTTTTGATCTCAGATGCCGGAAAAACTGCTAAAACAACCAGAACGATAATAAAAAAGGTAACCCATCTTGGATGAGATATTACAAAGTTAGCAAATTTATGCATTTAGCCCAAAAAATATGATGATAATGGTAGTTAACTTCTGATTAACTCTTATCTAAGAAAAGAAATTCCATTCAAAGCAATCTACGTTCGGCTGTACTTCGTATTCATAAGTGAAACCAATCATATATAATAACCAAAAAAGATTATGAATTTTAAAAAGTTAACCTATTCAATTTTAAGTTTAGTATTGGTAGGATCAATTATCGTATTCGCAGCCGATCATATTGATGCACCTGCAGTAAGAGGCACTCAAGCTGATATCACTGATTTTTATGCATTCCAAAGCCCGGCTACCAATTCAAATATGGTATTTGTAGCAAATGTTCAGGGTTTATTGACTCCTGAAGCAACTGGTGAAGGTAGTACAGGTGCAGCAGAATTCAGTGAAAATACAATGATCCAATTCAATATAGATAATGATGCGGACAACATTGAAGATCTGGTAATTCAAGTAATATTTGCAGACGGTAAAGCATACGCCTATGGGCCTGTTGTACCATCTAGTACAGGTTTAACTGGTAGAGTTGAATTTAACGCAACTAACTCAGTTGAAGCTAATATTACTGAATACGGAAGCTCAGCAACAATTGGAACTAACGGAAGCTATAAGCTTTTTGCAGGACCTCGTGATGATCCATTTTTTATGGACTTTACCAGATATAATGAAATACTAGATCAAAGCAATGACATTAACAGTTTCAGAGATCCAGGCGTAGATACTTTTGCAGGAACCAATGTAATGAGTGTTGTTGTAGAAGTTCCTAAATCATCTCTAGGAAATGTAGATGCGATAAACACTTGGGTTCAAGCTAGAAACCGTACTAACTAAGACAAATTTTTTAACACGAATATTTAAACAATTACAGACATGAAATTTTCAAAATTATTTTCACTTTTACTTGTTGCAGGCTTAGTTTTAACGGGCTGTGGCGATGATAATGGTGATGATGGACCATCAACCCCTATTGATGAGAACGCTCAGTTTACAACAGCAGATCAAATGGGACGCCCGGCAGTAAACACAGTATTTATTGCATCAGGAAGGAAAAATGCATTTAACACAACTGCTCCATCTCAACAAAACGCAGCTTTTGCGGCAGAAATGGAGACAAACTTAATGAATTTAAGTCCTGCTTATGCTAATGAAACAGACGAGAATGCTCTTGGACAAGACAGAAATACATTTATTGGCCTTTTAGCTACTGATGTATTAAATGTAAGTTTAACAGGTAAAACTACATTTTTCGATGGACAAAATATTCTTACAGGAAGAGCGCTAGCAGACGATGTTATTACTGTAGAATTAATTTTAATCTTTGGTGGTGAAGCAGGTTTATCAAACCCTGAATTTCCCGGATTATCAAATGATAATGTAGATGCTAACGACAAAGCATTCTTGGATACATTTCCGTATTTAGCTGCCCCATTCTAAGGCTAAATAAACCTTAAATTTACAGAGCCTCATTTCTCAGATCTGAGGCTCTTTTTTTAAATACTTAAAAATTATGAAGAAACAAATACTAATAATTCTACCACTGTTAATACTTATAATTGGTTGTTCTGTACAAACTGATAGAAATATTGTTGACAGGTCAGATGTCGAATCTTTTCTAAACCAAGAAAAATGGATTAATTCCAGCGGTATTGAAGGAACAAATAATAACATAGAATTTTGGGAAAAAAAGTTAGAAGCAGATAATTCTCCTATATATAAAATGAAGCTTGCAGGGACGTATCAAAGTAAGTTCGGGATTACTAAAGATGTTGAGTACTTATCAAAAGCAGAAAAGTTATTGCTTGAATCGAACGAATCATATAACGAAAAAAATGCGGGAGTACTTCAGGCTTTAGCACAACTATCAATTACAAAACATGATTTTCAAAAAGCTATTGAATATGCAGAGAAAGCTCTTTCAATTGGAGAAGATAAGTTACTAAGCCATATGATTATTTTTGATGCAAGTATGGAAACAGGTGAATTTGGTCATGCTCAGTATATACTCGAGAATGAAATAACGAACAAAGTTTCATTCAATTATTTGATCAGAAAATCACAATTTGAGGATTATTCAGGAAATGCATCAGAATCAATTTCAGCGCTTGAGAAGGGTGCGGAGAGAATTGACTATAGTGAGTCGTTGTCAGCTTGGGCAATGAGCAATTTAGGAGACAGACTTGGGCATGAAGGAAATGTGGCAAAATCTTATAAAGTATTTTTGCAGGCACTTAATAGAGAAAATTCAGGAGCTTCATATTTACACTCACTTAAAGGAATAGCTTATATAGCTTACGCCCATGATGGAAATACTGAGTTTGCAAAAGAAATTTTAGATTTTGTACACAACAATCAAAAATCACCGGATGCACTGCTTATGTACGCGGAGATAGCTGAATACGAAGGTAATGATGAGTTAAAATCTGACTATCTGAATAAGTTTTATGCGGAAGCTTCAAATTCTAAATATTACGGAATGTATGATGCAGAATTAATAGGACTTGCTGCAACAGAATTTGGAGATTTTGAGGTTGCGGAAGCTTTAATTCAGAAGGAGATAGTAAACAGGCCAAATCCTATGACTTATGATTTACAGGCGTGGGTAAAATTTCATAAGGGAGAGTTGGATGAAGCTCAAAGAATTTTAGAAGATAAAGTTCTTGGTAAAACTTACGAGCCGGTACCTGCATACCATGCCGGTGTTATTATGAAGAAGGTAGGTAAAGAAGAAAAGGCTAAAGAATTGCTGAATTATGCTAAAGAAGCAAGTTTTGAGCTTGGACCTGTTACTGTTAGAGATATAAATTCTAAATTTTGATTTTGATTCGAAATAATTAGTTCCGTGTATTTTTTAATTATTTTTTCAATTTGATATTGGTATTTCTTAATTGAACTATTACCTTTGTTGAGTGGATTCTCTAAAAAAACATAGAATGTTTAAATTAACAGCTCAAGCCCTTATTCTTGCAAGTACGTTGTGTGTGCTTTTTGGAAATGGGGTGCATTTCCATTCTATGTTAAGTCATATTTTTGATCATGGAGACGTTCATGTTAATCTACATGCTCACACTAATTCTGATCAAGTATCAGAAAATTCTCATATATCTAGCATTGCAGATAAAGATCATGAAGTATCAACTATTGATTTGAATGGCATTTTATCTCATTCGAATAGAATTAAGGTTGATCTTGAGCTGAATTCAAATTTTTCGAGTGTTATTACTAATAATGAGTTCGTTTTTAGATTAGAAAATTTAAGCCTTCTTGATTTACCACCTCCGGACATCATTTATTCCGAAGATGTTCACCTTTCCTTTTCACTTCGCGCCCCTCCTATAGCTTAAGCTATTTATCATTATTGAATAGTTAAAAAACTATTTCAATTACAGGACTATCTCATCTCTATTAAATGTGCAAGAGGTATATCCTTTTTACATCTCATTTTTCAACCTATTGATAAAACTCTAAATATGCTAGATAAAATTATTCAATTTTCGATTAACAATAAGCTTGTTGTCGGAATATTAACCTTATTCCTTATTGGCTGGGGAGTCTATTCTCTTACAAAGTTGCCAATAGATGCTGTTCCTGATATTACGGACAATCAGGTAATGGTGATTACAGTTTCACCTACTCTTGCTGCACAAGAAGTAGAACAGCTCGTTACATTTCCAGTTGAACAGACAATGGTAAGCATACCTGAAATAAAGGATATGCGATCATTTTCTCGCTTTGGACTCTCCATTGTAACCATAGTATTTGAAGAAGATACAGATCTGTATTGGGCACGCCAACAAGTGCAGGAGCGTCTTTCTTCGGCAGCAAGCAATATACCTGAAGGTGTCGGAAAACCAGAAATGGCTCCTGTAACAACGGGACTTGGTGAAATATATCAATATGTAATACATCCAAAGGAAGGATATGAAGATCAATATGATGCTACAGAACTGCGAACTATCCAAGATTGGATTATTAAAAGACAACTGCTAGGAACACCTGGCGTTGCAGAAGTTAGCGGATTTGGAGGTTTTGTTAAACAATATGAGATTGCTATTGATCCAGATAAGCTTCTAAGTCTGAATATTACTATTGAAGAGATTTTTAGTGCACTCGAAAAAAACAATCAAAACACAGGTGGAGCTTATATAGATAAAGGACCTAATGCTTTCTTTATCCGTAGTGAGGGATTGGTAAATAACCTACAAGAACTTGAAAAGATTGTTATAAAAATTAAAAACAACACACCAATTTTGATTAGGGATGTTGCAAAAGTTCAATTTGGCCATGGCGTTAGATATGGTGCGGCGACAAGAAACGGTGAGGGCGAAGTGGTAACTGGAATTGTTATGATGCTCAAAGGCGCTAATTCTTCTGCAGTAATTGATAATGTCAAAGATAAAATTGAACAAATAAAGAAAACTTTACCCGAAGGAGTAACGATCGAACCTTATCTCGATCGGAAAAAATTAGTTGATCGTGCAATAAGTACTGTAGTAACAAATCTCACTGAAGGAGCCTTAATAGTGATTTTTGTTTTGATACTGTTTCTTGGAAATCTAAGAGGAGGACTTGTTGTAGCGTCAGTTATACCATTATCAATGCTATTTGCGATTTCAATGATGAACCTCTTCGGGGTTTCAGGAAACCTCATGAGTTTGGGGGCAATAGATTTTGGACTTATCGTAGATGGGGCTGTGATCATTGTTGAATCTGTAATGTTCGGGATACATACCAGTAAAAAGAAGTACGCTGGAGTTGAAAAATTATCTTCTGAACAAATGGACACAGAAGTAAAACGATCCGCTGGTAAAATGATGAATTCAGCCGCTTTTGGGCAAATTATTATACTCATTGTATATCTACCCATTTTAGCATTGAGTGGAGTTGCTGGTAAAATGTTTCACCCAATGGCACAAACAGTTTCCTTCGCTATTTTAGGTGCTTTGATTCTATCTCTTACCTATGTACCAATGATGTCAGCTCTTGTATTGGGGCGCCATACTGAACATAAAAGAAATTTTTCAGACAAAATGATGGATTTTTTTCAAAGAATATATAAACCTGCAATTGAAACCGCTATCCATAAAAAGCTTATGGTAATTTCAATAGCAATAGGATTATTCTTAATTACTCTTATAGCATTTGCCAATATGGGTGGTGAATTTATCCCTCAATTAGATGAGGGTGATTTCGCGGTTGAAACCCGAGTGCCTGTTGGAAGTTCCATCGACCAGATGATTGATGTTTCTCAAAAGGCACAGACCATATTATTAAATGAATATCCAGATGAGGTAATGCAAGTTGTAAACAAGATTGGTTCAGGGGAAATACCAACAGACCCTATGCCTATTGAAGCAGGAGATATGATGGTTATTTTAAGTCCCAAAGCGGAATGGACAAAAGCTGGCGGAAGAGAAGAACTGGCAGCAGTGATGAAAGAATCCCTGTCAATAATCCCTAATGCTACTTTTAATTTTCAACAACCTATACAAATGCGATTTAATGAGCTTTTGACGGGTGCAAAACAGGATGTGGTAATCAAGATTTATGGTGAAGATCTTAATATTCTCTCTGATCTTGCTAGCAACGTGGGTAGCAAGATAAAATCGGTGGAAGGGGTTGAGGATTTATATGTTGAGGAAGTGACAGGATTACCACAGATCAATATTCAAATGAATCGTGATAAAATTGCTCAATATGGGATGAATATTGAGGCTGTTAATAATGCTATCGAGACAGCATTTGCTGGAACTTCGGCTGGGCTTGTATATGAAGGAGAACGTCGTTTTGATCTTGTGGTTCGTCTGGACAAAGCATTCCGAACCGATATTTCCGATGTAAAGAATTTGTATGTCAGCACTCCACTGGGAAGGCAAATCCCACTAAGTGAGGTAGCCAATATTTCTTTTGAGCCCGGACCTGTCCAAATTCAACGTGATAATGCCAAAAGACGTATTACCATAGGGTTTAATGTCCGTGAAAGGGATGTTCAAAGTATCGTTGACGATATTAAGCAAATTATGGGAGCGGAAGTTAATTTGCCGCCTGCATACTATGTTACATACGGTGGCCAATTTCAAAATTTGAAAGAAGCCAATCAACGATTAATGATTGCATTACCAGTAGCTTTATTGCTTATTTTAATACTTCTATATTTTACCTTTGGTTCCGTAGAACAGAGTTTGCTTATTTTTACTGCAATACCATTATCTGCCATTGGTGGCGTTTTTGCATTGCTCATAAGAGGATTACCCTTCAGTATTTCAGCAGGGGTTGGATTTATAGCATTATTTGGAGTTGCTGTATTAAACGGCATTGTACTAATTGCCGAATTTAATAGGCTTGATAAAGAGGGCGTTACAGATATTTATGAACGTGTTCTAAAAGGAACTCGTGTGAGACTAAGACCTGTTTTAATGACTGCAACCGTAGCTGCTTTAGGATTCTTACCTATGGCATTATCAAACTCCTCAGGTGCGGAAGTACAGCGACCTTTAGCCACAGTCGTAATTGGTGGTTTAATTTCGGCTACAGCTCTTACTCTTATAGTACTTCCTGTATTGTATATCTTCTTTACTGAAAGGAAAGAAAAATTCAAACTTAGAAAAAAGAAGGTAGTTACCACTTTAGTTTTTATTGGATGGGTTTTCTTTCCCGCTATGCAACTTCAAGCCCAGGAAATGAATAAGGTTCAGGAACGGGAAATTACTTTGGAGCAAGCCATTGAAATTGCACTTCAAAATAATAACCGCATTAAGATTGCTCAATATGAAATAGATATTGAAGAAACAGGAAAGTACGGTGCAATAACAATTCCTAAAACAGAATTTTCCTATTCAAGTGGCGAGTTTAATACACCTACGATAAAGGATAATATTTATGGAGTAACGCAACGGATCAATTTCCCGACAGTTTATACCAGTCAGTTCAAGCTTGCGAAAGCCAAGGTCAATAGTAGAGAGCAACTTAAGGTCATTGAGGAACATGAACTAATTGCGGATGTAAAAACGGCCTATTTGAAATATGTGTTTTTAATCGAGAATGAACGATTGTTGCAGGGTCAAGATAGTCTGTACAGTAATCTTGATAAATCAAGCTCAATGCGCTATAAAACTGGCGAATCTACAAAACTCGAAAGCGTGACCTCGGCAACACAATCAATGCAAGTAAAAAACAAGCTTCAACAGAACGAGGCCGATTTGAGAATTGCCAAAAAACGGTTACAGGTATTACTAAATATCAATGATAATATTGTACTAATAGATTCAGTAATGATTCCAATTGACATCAACTTGGATATTGGAACCCAATTAGTGGAGCAAAGTCTTATTTATGCTTATATAAAGCAGCAATTGGAAATCAAAAAGCGAGAGACTAATGTAGAAAGGAATAAATTCTTACCAGATATTATACTCGGTTACAATAGTCAAACCTTTAAAAGTATTCAGAATAACAACGATCGTTTTTCTTTCTACCAAGTAGGTTTATCCATTCCTATTTTACCTGGAGGACATCGTTCTAAAATAACGGCAGCAAAAATTGAAGAAGATATTGCCCAATCTCAAATTAGTTTAGCTCAAACCCAACTAGATGGACAATTGCAGAGTTTATTACAGGAGTATTATAAACTTAAAGGTACTTTAAACTATTATAAAAAAGAAGCCTTGCCTCAAGCGGAACTGATTATAAATAATTCTGAAAAAAGTTTTGCAAGTGGTAATGTTTCCTATTCTCAATATCAACAAAACCTGACATTAGCGAATACTATTCAAACAGAATATTTAAAAGCACTATTCCAATTTAATAAGTCTATTATCGTAATTGAAGCATTACTAGGCTTGTAAATAAACAATGATTTCCCAAAAATTAAAAAAGATGAACATGCAATTTAAATCAAAAATTTCGGTATTTATTCTATTAACTTTATTCATGTTAGCTTGTGGTGACATGGAGTCTAAGAAAGTAGATTTTTCCAACACAGCATTGGTTAATGAAGAGCAATCTACTTCAAGTGGATCCAAACAAATCATTTTTACCAAAGACCAGTATAATCTCGCAGGCATTGAAACCGGTGAGATTGAAATAAGAAACCTTAGTAATATTATAAAGCTAAATGGTGTAATTGAGGTAGAGCCCAAAAGTATGGCTAAGGTATCAGCTCCATTAGGAGGCTATGTAAAAACAGCGGGATTACTTCCTGGTGAAGAAATAAAAAAGGGACAAGTTTTAGCTACCATAGAGAATCCTGAATTTATAACGATTCAACAAGAATATTTGGAGAGTTTAACAGACTTAGAGTTTTTAGAGAAAGAATATCAACGTCAGAAGAAATTAAGAGATGAAGACATTAATTCAGCTAAAATTTTTCAACAAGTTTATTCAGATTACAAAACGACACAAGGGAAGGTTAAAGCTTTTGAGCAACAACTTGCACTTATAGGAATAAGTAAAGGTTCTGTGAAAAATGGAATTATAACTCGAACAGCAAATCTGTATGCGCCAATAAGTGGTTTTGTTAAGACAAGCAACACTAGTATTGGAGACTATGTATCGCCAAAAGATGTGCTTTTTGAATTATTAAATCTTGATGATGTTCATTTGGCATTAAATGCTTTTGAAAAGGATATGGGAAAAATAGAAATGGGTCAAAGAGTGAGATTTTCCCTTGCAAATGATAACATGTTCAACCGAACTGCAGAAGTATTTTTAATCGGTAAGGCCTCAGATACTGATCGTATAATACCAGTTCACTGTCATATCAACAAAGAGGATCAAAAATCCCTTTTACCAGGAATGTATGTTAAGGCTTGGATAGAAAGTGGTACGAATAAGCTTAATGCAATTCCATCAGAAGCTATTATACAGTATGAAGGAAAAGATTTTATAATTCTTCAAGTCGAAGAAAAGGAAAGCGGATATACTTTTAGGCTGGAACAAGTTAAAAAAGGCATAGAGCAGGAAGGGTACACAGCCTTAACATTTGCTGGAAGCACTACTATTAATAATGTTAAACCAGTGGTCAAGAACGCTTATTCTATACTGTCTGCCTTAATAAATTCTGAAGAAGAATAGGGTATATATTCAATTAAAACAACCATTAAATACAAACAATATTATGAAAAAAATAATAGCAATCATATTTACTTCAGTTCTAATTAGTTGCAATGCTAAAACTGAAAAAACTAAAATCTCAACCGAAAGTGAGGGTGTTAATTCTATTGAAGAGGTTCAAAAAGAAACTATAAAAGAACAGTCTGATCAAACAGTAGATGAGAAAAATGAAGCTGCTAGATTAGATAGTCTTAGACAAGTGAAAGAACATGGTCACGCTCATTAATAAAATAATCGATAAATTAAATACCTATGAAAAGTAAATATATTTTATTTCTAATTACGGTTCCTTTAATAAGTCTATTTGGGACTGTTGTTTATGCTCACGGAGTAGATGAAAACACACAAACGTTTCTATTGGGAAATAGTGGAATAGCGTTTGGCCCATTTCTTTATATAGGAGCGAAACATATGATTACTGGTTATGACCATCTACTGTTTCTAGTAGGGGTCATATTCTTTCTTTTCAAGCCCAAAGAAGTTTTGTTGTATGTTAGCTTTTTTACTATTGGACATAGTATCACCTTATTGTTTGGAGTATTAACTGACATCACCATTAATTCTTACCTAATAGATGCTATCATTGCTCTATCAATCGTCTATAAAGGATTTGATAATTTAGGTGGTTTCAAAAGCTTTTTCAATAAACAACCCAATACTAAAGCTGCAGTGCTTATTTTTGGATTGTTTCATGGTTTTGGACTTGCTAGTAAATTACAAGAATTTAAATTTGACCGAGAAGGTCTATTTACAAATCTAATTGGTTTTAATATAGGGGTCGAAATAGGTCAATTTATAGCACTAGCAGTGGTATTGATTCTTATAACAAGCTGGAGAAGGCATCCTAGCTTTATGAGATTCTCAACAATTACAAATACAGCTTTAATGGCTTCTGGGTTTTTATTGCTCGGTTTTCAATTAACAGGCTACTTTACATCTTAAAATAAAATTATGTCAGAAATGAATCATCCAGTATTAGAAAAAAGTAAAATTATAAAAGCAACAATCATTTCGCTTTTTATCGGAGCTTTATTAATGGTTATAGCTGTATTACCAGCAGAATTTGGAATTGATCCTACAGGTGCAGGAAAATTATTGGGCTTTAGCAAACTTTACATTCCCGAAGAAGCAGGGATGACAAGTCTGGAAACCCAGACATTAAATGCTTCAACTCCATTAATTAAGCTTGAAAAAGCAGGTTCAGGCCCTAGTGTGGCAAGACCTGTAGAGGCCGATAACCCACCTCCAACTACTCAGTTGAGCTCACGTGAAGATGAAATCAAAGTAGTAGTTCCAGCAGGTAAAGGAATCGAGTTTAAAATAGATATGCTCAAATACGGAAAAATGAAATACGAATGGAGCACCTCAAATGGTGCGATTCTCTATTTTGATTTTCACGGTGAGGTAAAACAAGAAAAAGAGGTGAAAGAAGTTTATTTCGAAAGTTACACAATGGCAAATTCCAACAATATGGTAGGCACTTTTCTAGCGCCTTATGAAGGAAAACACGGATGGTTTTTTAGAAATACTGGCAATGAGGAAGTTGTAGTTAATTTAAGACTAAATGGACAATATATTTTGTAGAAAACAATTTACTTAAAAATATGCAGTCAGTTTAATATATCCAAAGGAACTGGCTGCATAACTCTTAAAGTTGAAGTGTCCATAAAAACTCTCGCTTTCTGCTCCTCCAAAAAAATGAAAACCAAGGGCGGTTTGGAGACCATCTATAAGATCATATTGTGCTTGTGGATTAACCCAAAAATCATTTCCAACATAGTTAAACCTTCCAAAGCCTGACAACCGGAGCTTATTTCTCATTAGTGTTTTTTGAAAGGATAACGTTGAGTAATAGAAATCTTGTTGCTGAAGTATCCTAATATCATACTTAAATACATGTTCTAATAAGAACTGAGATTCTATTTCAAAGCCGGAAAGACTTGTTTTAATTCCTATCATACTTATTAGCCACGGTTTTTCAAACAAAAAGCCATCTTCATTTTGGCTGAATAACAATGCTAATTGTTGTTGTTCAGTGGGGGTTAAGCTATTTAA
This sequence comes from Balneola sp., assembly GCA_965216175.1. Classification (GTDB taxonomy): domain Bacteria; phylum Bacteroidota; class Rhodothermia; order Balneolales; family Balneolaceae; genus Balneola. The sequence continues at coordinate 1,649,898 of OZ244140.1, read as the reverse complement.
ATTTGATTGAGTAGCTAGTTCAGGTAAGTAATCAAAGTGCTTCTTAAAGTGAAAAGCGGATTCAGATTTAATAATCAGGTTTTCGTTTAGTACATAGTTACCTGAGTATGCTATAATCGGAGATTTTAGATAAGTTTTGCTAAGCTGCAATGCAGGATCAGTCAATCCAAATGGTCCTGTTAAAATCAAATCCTTTTCATAGGCTGGGTTTCCTTGAGTCCACCACATCACAAAAAGGTCAAGATCCCATTTCAGGCTCTTGCGAATTCCAAATTTCAACATTCCCTGAAATGATCTGTATGAGTTTTCTTGCGACGAATCTGCATATACTACTTCTGTACTCTTTTCCAGTTCTTTAAAAGGAAACCACCTTGACCCGGGTTTAGCCAATGTATTAGATTGGAATACGGGAGTTGCAACAGCTTCCAAAAAATTGCTTCCAAAATATCTTGTGTATTTAATTGCAGGTATACTGCCTTTCAGATCTTCAACTTGAAGAGTAAGAAACTCGCTCAGATCCAGCGGAGATATGATGTCAGTTATAAAAGTACCGCTCGTTCTTCCCTGGCTAATTATCTGTTTCCCGATTCTGAGATCACTTTTATCGAAGTAAACATCTAAATAACCTTCCCGAAAATTGTACTCTATATTGTTAGCTGATGAGGTGTAACTATTCAATATCTCATTCGAAATAAATATATTCCCGTAATCGGTATTAAAAGAAATATCTGCTCTTAGCCTGTTTCTGCCTACTAAATATTCGTTAGGGGAGGTTGTCAAAAGTGCATTGTAATTTCTCAAAAAGCCTGAAATATCCTGTGCTACTATAAAATTTGTGCTGTTGATAAGTATAAAATAGAGAGGTATTAAAAATACTAGTCGTATAATTTGACTAATAGACATAAAAAGAAGTAATTAAAAGTTTATTTATCTCGGATTGTTATTGAGGCTTAACCAATTTATCCGTATTTTTAGTTCATTATGGTTAAATCCTACCTGTATCCGTGAAAGTCGGTTCATCATCAAGATTTTAATCTCAAAACGAACACAATACTAAGAAATCTATTATGGCGCACGAAAGAATCGAAATTGATTTACCTCTTGCCAAAGCGTATGAGCTATTAAGCAATCCAGTTGAATTTCCTAAGTTTTTGGAGCGTATCGACGTTGTTAATCGAATTAACTCTCAAACATTCGAGTACAACACAAAAATCGGTAACGAAGAATTTAAGTGGACAACTAACTTAATTGACAATCTTCGCAACACAAGATTTGCTTGGATCACCATCAACGGTAACCTAAACCAAACAGGCACAATCCGCTTTACTCCATTAGACAATGGCGAACGCACACGTGTTGAGTTTTCTTTAGACTATCGGACATTTTTTGGCGAGCCTAGCGAAGAAGTTGCTAAATTCATTGAAGAATCACCTGCACAATTGGCAAAAGATTTAGAAACGTTTAAGAAACTTGCTGAATCTGGTACATTCAAAGAAACAGAATTAAAACCGGCTGAAGAAACTGAAGAAGTAACTGCATAGTTACTCTACAAATATTTAGTATTTTAATGCGCACCTTTCAGGTGCGCATTTTTTTTGCCTGTAACTCAAAACCACTCCGCTTTTGAAATTTTCAGATTTTATAAATTCAGAAAAAAGTCACCTTTCTCATTATTTGTTAATTGGGAATCCTGTTATGCACAGTTTGTCTCCAACAATGCACAACCTTGCTTTAAAGCATAATAGAATTGGTGGGGAGTATATTTCAGTTTCTGTTTCATCCAGAGATGTGAATATGGTGCTTGCTCATTGCACCAACGATTCTTTTTTAGGAGCCAATATTACCATCCCACATAAAGAATTATTTTTTGACGCAGTTGATGAGCTGACAGAAGAAGCAAAGGAAATTGGAGCAATTAATACCATCATAAAACAAAATGGCAGATTGATCGGTCATAATACTGATGCCTATGGATTTGTAAAACCGATTGAAAAATACATCGATGAGCTTCATGGAGAAAGAGTAGTTATTTTTGGATCAGGTGGTGCTACAAAGGCTATTATTTTTGCTCTTAGAAATTTAGGAGTAGAACAAATCATACTTGTTTCGAGAAGACCCGAAATGTATAAATCTGACAAAGCTTTAGATATCAAAAGATGCAGTTACGACAATTGGATGGCATATGCTGAAGATGCTTCTATGATCGTTAACGCTACACCTCTGGGCATGACTCCTAATACAGAAAGTTCGCCTATCCCGGATCAGGATATAGCAATCATGGAGGATAAAATTTGTTATGATATTGTTTATAATCCAAGACTGACTAAATTCTTAAAACAAGCAACGCAATCAGGAGGGATACCAATTGGAGGTCTGGATATGTTGATACATCAAGGTGCACGATCTTTTAATTTGTGGACTGGATTTGAATTCCCAATAGAAAAAATTAAAGTAAAGTTAGATGAAATCTTACCAGCCTGATTTTATAAAACCTTCCATCTTTGATGAAGACAGAATATCGTCTTGGTTCACCAAAAAAGGAGAATCTGTTCAAGATGATTATGAAATCGAAGGACTTAATCTGGGATTTAATACAAAAGAAAAAAAAGAAACAGTAGAAGGAAACCGGAATTTTTTAGCAAATAATATTTCCACTGATGTTTCAAATATAGCTTTTGCAAACCAAGTGCACGGATATGAAATAATGGAAGTGACTGAAGGCGGTGTTTATGAAGATATTGATGGTTTTGTAACTCAAGAAAAGGGACTAGCACTAGCTATTCAAGTGGCAGATTGTGCAGCTGTGCTTTTTGCAGAATCAAAAGCCGGAATCATTAGCGCGGTTCATGCCGGTTGGAGAGGAGCAGAAGCCAAGATTGTACCAATGGCAATTCAAAAGATGATTTCTATAGGAGCTGCATTAGAGCATATTAAGGTATTTATAAGCCCTTGTATTTCTGTAGAAGAATTTGAGGTAGGGGAGGAAGTGGCTGAGAAGTTTCCGAATGAATTTGTTGATAGAAAGAATTTTTCAAAGCCACATATCAATATCAAAAAATTTATAGAGTCACAATTGTTAGAGGCAGGAATTTTTAAGGAGAATATCGAAATACATGGAAGTTGTACCTTTTCTGATTCTGAATATTATTCCTTCAGAAGAGATGGAAAAGAAGCCGGAAGAATGATGGGCATTATAAAACTGAATGTAGAAGTTTAAGTATTATTACTTTTTTTCAATGCGCTTAATGATATACACTTAATATTGCCAGTAAAAAAATTAATTAAAAATATTTTATCTCCTACCTTTTTGAAAGTATGAAACTTAATTTTTTCCTTATTTCTATTAAAAAAGGAATACAAATATATTTTATTTTTTTCAAGGTCTATAAATAAAATATCATTTAAATATGATACGATTAATTGATTATTAGTTTCATCTATAAGAATGTTTTTAATTAGTTTTTTTACAGTTATTTGCTTGTTTTGAGGAAGTTTTTTTAGAGGGGTATTTATTTCAGAAAGTTGCTTTTTGGGTTCTAAGTCAATTCCAATTTGATTTTTCTGATCGTTGATAAAAATTATTGGAATCCCAGAATAAGCATATACTAATTTCTTATTGGTTCTTGAAAACTCAAATATAATGTTATTGTGAGTCATTGGCTGAAACCCATCGGGAATTATTTTCTTTACAATTCCTTTTGAAAAATTACCTACAGAATCCAATTCTATTAAGCTGTATTCGGGATAAAGAAGTGAAGAAGTTAAGATTCTATTATTTTCTTTTAGTATAATTTTATTTTCAAGACCATTAATCCCAAGAAGACTTGAATTAAATCTGCTATGTTCAAGACCAGATGTATCTATTTTGATTAAGGTTTTTTGTCCAACATCATAAATGTGGTAAAATTGATTATATGAATTATTAGTTTTTATTATTGAAGATGGTTTTTCTACCTCATTGGGTCCTCGTCCTGAATCAAGTATAATTCTAATCTTTTTTCCAGTGCTATCATATTCTGCTACGACTCCACTTATAGGATCGCTTATCCAAATTTTATTTTTTGTTACTAATTTGATATCTCCAATGCTTGAGAAATAGTTGGATGTATCTTTTACAAAAGGCCAATCTTGTGCATCAAAAACCTCTACTTTAGAAATGTCAAAAGCAGAAATAGGTTTAATAGTAAAAAATTCAATATCTGGAATTTCTGATAGATAAGACTTTTTATCTGCACAACCGGTTATAAAAAAAATAAGCAATGTTAAAAATGTAGCTTTAACACTGCTTACTAATTTATTTTGGAAATTAAAGTTCACAATTACCAACATATTCTGCGGGAGGCTCACCTAGTCCAGTGTTAGCAGTTCTTCCACTTTCAGAAGTACCATCTTCACAATATAAGAACCATGAATATCCGAAATCATCAGTTATTACATAATACATACAGTCTCCATTGTAACATATGCCTTCTGCGTTCAATGATGGAATAAAACTAAAATTAATAACTGCAACTAAAATAAATAATCGCTTTAGAATACTTTTCATAATATTGATTTTTAATTAATAAGAAATTGAAATAAGTTTTTTTTTTTTTTAGAAAAGCAACCTAAAATTTTGTTAGAACTAAATTAATGCTTAAGTAAATTATATGAGAGTTAGCTACAGCCCCGGTTATTACGCGTCCATTCCGGATGAGCATATCTTCCCGATAAAAAAATTCCAGGGATTACACGCCTATTTATTGGAAAAAGAGATTTTGCGGGAAAGCGAAATTATTGAACCTAAAATGGTTAATTTTATCAATCTAATGACTGCTCACACAAATCGATATGCTTACGCTGTTTGGAATGGTAGTTTAGATAAAAAAGAGATTCGTAGAATGGGATTGCCGTGGACCAAAAGTTTAGCTATTCGTTCCAGATTGGCAGTGCAAGGGACATTAAACGCCGGAATAATGGCACTTCAGGATGGAATTGCCGGAAATTTGGCAGGAGGAACACATCACGCAATGCCGGATTGGGGAGAAGGATTTTGTGTATATAACGATGTTGCCGTTGCTATAAAAGTACTGCAACAGTCAATGTGGATTAACAAAGCTCTGGTTATTGATTGGGATGTTCATCAGGGAAACGGAACGGCGGAAATATTTAAAGATGATGATAATGTGTTCACTTATTCCATCCATGGAGAAAAAAACTATCCGTTTAAAAAACCACCGTCAACTTTAGATGTAGGTCTTGCCGATAAAACAGGAGACTCGGAGTATCACCGCAATTTAATTGAGTCATTGGATCTTGTATTCAGTTCTTTCAAGCCTGATATCGCTTTTTATTTAGCAGGAATAGATCCTTTGGAGACTGATCATTTTGGCAGACTATCACTAAGCCTCGAAGGGTTAAGAGAGAGGGATCGAATTGTTATTGAGATGGTTACTCAAAAAGAAATTTCTTTAGTTTTACTTCTTTCGGGGGGATATGCGCCAACTTTAGAAGAAACGGTAATTGCTCATGCGCAGATGTTTGAAATAGCAAAAGAGTTGAACTACTGAGGCTTGTTGAATAACATTAATTATCTAAACTTATTTTTAAACTAAAATGACTTTTTTTCTATTACTATTAAATCAGTTAATTCTACCACTTGTGATCATAATGCTATTCACTGTTGCTCAAACTCTGAAAGCTCTACCGCCCCAAAGAAAATATCCGTGATATTAGAGGAACTTCTAAAGTTAAAATCTCCGGCATTCGACCGTGTATGCCCGTAGTAAAAGATCAAGGGTTCCTCTATGGCAATATCAACCATAAAGTCAGTCTGGTTCCCATCCAACAGAAACGTTGATTCATAATTCCCCAAAGGATCTAACTTTATGATAAATGCCTCAGGATTATTTATAAAATTCCCTGTTGCGCCCGAGAATATCCCATCCAGAGAAGCAGACGGACCTGCTACAAAAATGTTTCCACGATTATCTACATCCATGGCAAAAGCATTATCACTACTGGTTCCTCCATAGGTGTTTTCCCATATGATGTCCCCGGTATCCAGGGCCAGTTTAACTACATAGATTTCATCGGAAATGGCAGGATCAAAGACGTCCCCTGCCAACAGCATTTCTTGATCATTAAGTAGGTAGGTGTCTCGGATGTCGGTGCGTTTGGTGTCCTTGTGAAAAATAATCCATTCTACTTCTCGGGACGGGCTCAACTTAAAGGTATACAAGCGTAAGGGAAAAGTTCCTGCGTGTTCAAAGAATTCAGTCTTGGACGAGGTTTTGCCGGTAGCAATGATGGAGCCATCGCTTAGCACCTGCAGGTGATCAATGACGTCTTCTTCAGGGCCATCAAAGAGTTCTACCCATTCAATATCTCCTTGCAAAGACATCTTGAGAATAAAGGCCACCCCTGTTTTCAGCGTGTCAGAAATGCCCAAAAAACCATCTTTACTTGCAGTAATCCCGGACATAAGATAGCCGTTCTCAAACGGCATAATTTGGGTAGAGGCGTCGGTCTCGAAGCCTCCCAACGTTGTTTTCCACACAATAGCGCCTTGTTGGTTGATACGCGCTACAAAAATATCCGAGCGGTTGAACCGGTTACTGGGAAAATCCCCGTCATCCGAGCGAGCCCATCCGGTGACTACAAATTCATTATTGGCATTAATGTAGAAATCGGTAGCGTCGTCTAAGATAGATCCTCCGTATCCTCCTAATACTTTTAACCCATTGTCATTATCGTATCGAGCGATAAAGAAATCCTGCAATCCTTTATTCAGCCCCGCAAAATCCCCATCATTTGATCGGAATGGCCCGAGCATAAAAAGGGCATCATCCTTGGTTAGAAACATGGTGGGAGTATCTCGTCCTGCTCCGCCAAAAGCTTTAGGGAAGTCGTCGAGCGCAAAGTTTCCGGTAATGGTTGAGTCGGTATCAAGCACAAAATTTCTGGGAATTACCGAATCGGTGGTATCGGAGTTCCAGTGGCTGAAGGTATATCCGAGGTTAGGGTACGCAAACAAAGCGACACTGTCTAACGGAAACAGATTGCCCTCCTGAGGAGTAACCTGCCCGGAGCCGTCAGGAAAAACGGAAGTAGAAAAGGAAAGGGTGTGTTCTTCAGTGTTATTAACGCAATTTAACCAAAATACTGAAAAAAAAAGTAGATAAAAGAGAAACCCTTGTAATGATAATTTCATAGTACTTAACTAACAATAAAATAATTTGATAATGTCTAAAATAAAATATGATTTGGTAAATCAAATATTAAGAAAATAAAAACTTCATGAAAGGAAAAAGCTATAAAATATTAACTGTACAGTTTTTGTTTATTTTAAGGAATGTTCCAAACCTTGAAGAAACGGTAATTGCTCATGCGCAGATGTTTGAGGTAGGATCATTGATTTATTGACTGGTGTGATTTTCTCTAATGGTTATATTTGAGTAAAATCTATCAGACGAAGGGAAGTCGTTAGGCATTGTTTTTTTAACAACGCCCACACTCGTCATCTCACGGCGAATGCTTGAGATCTGGATAGTGAATAAAGCTGCTTAATTTTATAAAGAACTAGATTTTTCCATAGAATACCTAGCAGTGATGAATCACATGCTAGCTTATGTACGAGATTATTACAAAGAAGATAAGTTAGAAAGGACTTCAGTTCTTGGATTTCAATCTCTGCAATTCCAACTTCCATCATTTCGTTGCAAGCGGGGTGACGGATGTGTGTTGAGGAGCAGTCTTCGCAATCGAGTTTCCATCAGCCGTGCAAAGCCCGACAGATGTGTGCTAATTTTAAGTTGCTCTTATCCATTTATAAACCGCAGTAAATTATAAAGGCGTTAAAAACACACAAAGTATAGTGAATTAAGTTTCTAATTAAGCTGTTGGTACTCTATATTTCAACCCAGAAAATCAAAGACACATCAAGCATTGAACAAACAAAAACTAGCAATTTTAGGATCTACGGGCTCCATTGGGACACAAGTGCTTGAAGTAGTCAGGCAACATCCTGATTTCTTTGAAATTGTAGCGCTCACAGCAAATGGAAGTTGGGAGCTACTTGCTGATCAGATCAATGAATTCAATCCTGAAATGGCTTTGATTTGTAATGATGATCATTATTCTGATTTAAAAAATTCAGTTTCTGATGATAGTGAAATCCTTTCAGGAATCGAAAATCTGCCTGTCATTGCAACTCATCCTAATGTTGATGTTGTTTTAAATAGTTTGGTGGGTTTTGCAGGATTTGTTCCAACTGTAGAAGCGTTGAAATCAGGGAAGAAAGTAGCTTTGGCGAATAAAGAATCACTCGTTGTTGGTGGTGAGATCATCCGAAATCTTCTAGACGAATATTCAGGTACTTTAATTCCTGTAGACTCTGAGCACAGTGCTATGCTTCAATCTATTGTTGGGGAAAAATCCGAGAATATCGAAAAGATCATAATTACAGCAAGTGGTGGTCCATTTAGAAATTTGACCGAAGACCAAATGCAGCGTGTTACTCTGAAACAAGCTTTGAATCATCCTAATTGGGATATGGGAGCTAAAATAACGATCGATTCTGCTACCATGATGAACAAAGGGCTAGAGATCATTGAGGCAAAATGGTTATTTGATCTTCCTGTTTCTAAGATCGAGCCGGTAATTCATCCGCAAAGCATTATTCATTCCATCGTCACTTTTGTAGACGGATCGAGTAAAGCGCAATTGGGTCCACCTGATATGAAAGTTCCTATCATTTATGCCCTGACTTATCCGGAAAGACTTCAATTGGAAACACCAAGAATGGATTGGTCTCAAGCACACGAACTTACATTTTCGCCCGTTGATTACGGGAAATTTCCTTGTTTGAAACTCGCAATTGATTCTATTGAAATCGGAGGAGTTGCGACAACGGTGTTAAATGCCGCGAATGAAGTAGCAGTTCAGCGCTTTTTGAATAAAGAAATTAAGTATATTGACATCCCGAAAATTGTAGAGGGGTGCCTCGAACAAATCGGATCGAGTCATGAGGTTGAGATCGACTCATTAATTGAAATCAATAAAGAGACGCGCGAATTAGCAGCGCATTTATATTAATATGACATTTATAGAAATTATTACAACTGTTGGCATCTTTATGGGTGCTTTGATGATCTTAGTTTTTATTCACGAATTAGGACATTTTTTAGCAGCAAAACTTTTTGGAATGCGCGTTGAGCGTTTTTCAGTTGGCTTTCCTCCAAGAGTTTGGGGATTTAAAAAAGGTGATACAGATTACTGTATTGGAGCTACTCCGCTGGGAGGCTATGTGAAAATATCCGGAATGGTTGATGAAAGTATGGATAACGAATTTCTGGAACAGGAGCCACAACCTTGGGAGTACAGAAGTAAACCTGTTTGGCAGCGTATTGTTGTTATTACTGCAGGCGTGATCTTCAACATGATTCTGGCTTTTGTGATCTTTTCAGGGATGATAGTTACTAATGGAAAACTGGTTGTTCCTGTCGAAAATATCGATGGTGTTTATGTTGATGAAGGGTCCATCTTACATGAGATTGGTTTCAGAAATAACGACAAAATTATCGGTGTAAATGGAGAGAATGTTCCTTATTTCAATGATCTGGTTTCGTCTTCTGCTTTAACTTCTGAAAATTTGAATTATCAGGTAATCAGAAATGGAGAAAAAATAACTATTCCGGTGGCTTCGTCGTTTTTGGATAGCATCCAAACCAGAGGATTTATATCAGGTGACTTAATTGCACCAAGTATTTTCTCCCAGATTGAAAATAATTCTCCTGCTGATGAAGCAGGTCTGGAAGTTGGCGATAAGGTTGTGGCAATGAATGGAGATGCTATTACCACTTGGTTGGCATTCTTCAATAAAGTTGCAAAAAACGAACAAGGTTCACCAATTGATTTTAAAGTTGAACGAGCCGGTGAAATCTTATCCTTTAGTATTACACCAAACGAGGACAATAAAGTTGGTGTACGTGGCCCACAACTGTATCAGTTTGGAACGAGAATTGAATATGGCTTTTTCGAATCAATTGCTGCAGGCTGGGAAGAAACAGGAGATCAAACTACAGGGATTCTTCAAGGTTTCGCAAGAATGATTTCCGGTGATATTTCAGTTCGCCAAAATTTAGGTGGCCCGATTGCCATTGCTAATATGACCAAACAAGCTACAGACTCAAATGGTTGGATCGGGTTTTGGACTATAACGGCTCTATTAAGTATAACTTTGGCAATTATGAATATTTTACCAATCCCTGCTTTGGATGGGGGACATTTGGTATTTTTGATTTATGAAGGTATCACACGTAAAGAGCCGACAGAAAAGGTTAGAATTATAGCACAAAATGTTGGGTTCTTTATACTGGTCACACTTATGATATTTGTGGTCTTTAATGATGTAATAAAGCTATTTTAACTTATGTTTGCACGCGAAGGTTATTTCACAATGACTATTGCAGTATTATTTACCGCTTTAGTTTTTACACTTACGGCTTTATATGTTTCACACTGGATTGCTTATCCGATTTATATTGTGATAGGTATTTGTTGTGGAATTGTGATCTATTTTTTTCGCGATCCTGAACGTACAACCCCGGTTGGCGATAGTCTTATTATTTCACCGGCGGATGGTGTGGTTGTATTGATTAAGGAATATCAGGAAGATGTATATATAAAAGATAAAGCCACTCAAATCAGTATTTTTCTTTCCCCGCTGGATGTTCATGTAAATCGGAATCCTATTTCTGGTAAATTAGAATACCTAAAATACCATCCCGGAAAGTATTTGATGGCTTGGAATGAACATGCTTCGGATCTAAATGAACGTGCAGATTTTGGAGTTCTCCATGCCTCCGGAACTAAATTTTTCTTTAAGCAGATTACAGGATTTTTAGCCAGAAGAATTGTCTACCATATTAAAAAAGGAGATGATTTGACAGCCGGAGAGCGCTTTGGAATGATGAAATTCGGTTCCAGAATGGATGTAATTGTTCCCTCCAATGTAGAGGTTAAAGTGAAAGAAGGAGATCGTACGGTAGCGGGTGAATCAATTATCGGAGAAATTATTTCATGAAATATCCTATTCAAAAGAAATACGGATCTTTCAAAGAAAAGAGACAACGAATAAAACGGGGGAAGCCTTCTGTAAACCGACGAATAGCTGTTCCAAGTTTTTTTACATTAATGAACCTGTTCAGTGGCTTTTTAGCTATAATTTCTATTGCCGACGGTAACTTAGTTTGGGGAGCCTGGCTTATTGCTATTGCCGGCTTGTTTGACGTTATGGACGGATTGATGGCAAGACTAGCAGATGCTACCAGCGATTTTGGGATCGAATTGGATTCATTAAGCGATATGGTTTCATTTGGAGTTGCACCCGGTTTTCTAATCTATACTTTCAGCCTCAACGAATTGGGAATTTTAGGGATAATTATCAGTGCTATTCCACCTTTATGTGGAGCTGTGAGATTGGCAAGGTTTAATGTTAACGCTCGACTAGCACCTACCAATGATCATTTTATAGGATTGCCAATTCCGGCTCAAGCAATAATTATTGGTTCTTTTTTCCTCACATTCAGAAATGAGCTGGATCTATTTAGTGGTTTTGAACAAGGCATTAATTCGGTTCTGATTCCTGTAGTTATAGTTATTTCTTTTTTGATGGTAAGCACCATTAAATTCGATAAAATTCCCCGCTTCGATCGTCGATCGATTCGTGAAAACAGAGGCAAGCTCGGACTGTTGCTGCTGTATTTTATTTTGATCCTTTCTTTGAAGGAATATGGTTTAATGATCGTATTTACCATTTTCATTATGAAAGGATTGATACTTGGCGCTATTCACTACTTTGGTAACTACGATGAAGAAGGAGAAGACGTTTTTCAGGATTATAGCTGAAGAGAAAGAGAATAATCAACATTGAACAAGGAATAATGAATTTCCTATAATGGAATTCAATTAAGATTTATATTTCCTGTTAAAGATATATAACGAAATTTTCAAAGTCCGGATCGGACAATTTCGGCTATTTTTTTAGCGGCGTTACCATCACCATACGGATTAATTCCTATTTCTTTCTGCTCAGAGTTAAGAACTGATTCCGTTTCCGCTACAATTATTTCTGTATCGGAGCCTACTAATTTAGTGAAATTGTTTTCTATAAGTTCTTGTCGTTCCGTGGTCTCCCGAAGTACCAGCATTTTCTTTCCTAATGCAGCAGCTTCTTCCTGAATACCCCCTGAATCAGTTAAAATAAGATCAGCTCTTTCAAGAAGATGATGGAAGGCGAGATATCCAAGTGGGGCTATTAACCTCAGCCGCTCATGGGAAAATTCAGCAGAATTCACTATTTCCTGAACCGCCGGATTTGGATGAGCAGGATAAACAATCAACCTTGAAGGATCTTGGTCTAGAATTTTAATTAAACCTTTAAGTATTGATCTAAGTGGAGCACCAAGATTTTCTCTTCTGTGCGAAGTTACAACAATCAAAGTTTGATCAATTTTAATCTCATCAAGAACAGAAGGTTTTGAAGTCGAATATTCCTTCGATTTCTTTATTTGATAAAGAGCATCAATTACAGTATTTCCGGTCTCAAAGATGCTTTTTGGATCAATGCTCTCTGCTATTAAATTTTTACTGGCAATAGAAGTTGGAGTAAAATGAATGGATGCAATGGCGCTTATCTGTTTCCGATTCAGTTCTTCAGGGAATGGATTTTGGTTATCAAAAGATCGTAATCCTGCTTCTACATGATATACCGGAATTTGTAAATAAAATGCGGCCAGAGCGCTTAAGTAAGAGGAGGTAGTGTCTCCCTGAACTATAACTATATCCGGTTTCTCAGAAAGAAATAACGCTTTTAATTTAGGAAGCAGAAATTGAGTCAACTCGAAAAGGTCAGACGTTTCTTCCATGCTTTTAAGATCAAAATCCGGAGAGATCTTAAAAAGGCTCAACATATCCTGAGCAAGTTCATCATGTTGTCCCGTATGTACTGAGATTACATCTAAATCGGATTTTTTTAATTCCTGAATAACCGGGGCTAGCTTGATGATTTCAGGGCGGGTTCCGAATGCAACAAGAATTTTCTTTTTCAAACCAACACCTTTTTATATTGAGTTAAAGTCTGTTCAGCAACTTTATTCCATGTAAAATTGATAAGGATGTGATCCTTCAAAAGATTTGTTTTAGGTCTTTTCAATGCTTTTTCAATGTTATTTTCAATAGACATTACAGAACTTGGATTGATGTAGTCCGCAAATCCATTAAAATAGTCTTTAGTTCCGCCCACTTCAGTAATCACGATATTAGCGCCTGTTAACGCTGCTTCCATTGCTGCAATTCCTGGTGTTTCATATTGAGATGGAAGTACAAAAACTTTACAAGCTGCATAAGCAGAAGCAAGTAGATCTGAATCATGTGGTAACGTAGGGATCAATTTTATCCTGTTGTTTTTCTTTGCCATTTTGAGACATTCTAAACTATAGGTTGAAGAATCAAAATCACCAACGATAACCAGTTCAGCATCGATATTTTTAAAAGCCTGAATTAGTTTTGATACATTTTTTCTGGGAGCTGAAGCTTGACCTGCAAATAGAACGAAGTCTTCCTTTGCATGCTTTTCCATAAAAGATGAAGGAATTGCGTCCTTGAATCTGGATTCAACTCCATTTGGAACTATGGTTATCTTTTGATCGGAAATCTTAAAACCTTTATTAATTAAAAGTGCTTCCTTGCTGGTATTAGGTAATAGAATATCAGCTTTTAAACATATTTCTCTTTTAATAGAAAGCTCCGTACTGAACCCACGAGTTATTTTCTTTAATTGTTTTTCAACCATTAATAACTTCTGAATCGTAGAAACGCTACGGTTTGAATAAGTAACAGGGGAGAGTACGATCTTTTTCCCTTGTTCAAACAGCCTTGAGACAATCCCTGCAGTTTCTGTACTAGCCGCAAACACATGGTATAAATCAAAGTCCATTGAATTTAAATCATCCCAGGGAGATATAAGCGAAACATTGACTCCTAATTTTTCCAAATGCTTTGCAGTCATAACAGCCTGAGTTCTAACTCCGCCATTTACAGCAGCTATACTTAAAGGAGCAATAATTCCTATGTTCATAACTTATGTCTGTTTATACGGTCAACAAGATCTGTTTTAATTAAATTAATTCGGCTTTGATTCAGGGCTTTTTGTCTTTTCATCAAAGGCACATCAAATTCTTCGTATTCAAATGTAGGTGTTACTTGTTTAGATACTACAGCAGATCTCGAACTAATAATATCAAAATAGTTACATGAATCAGAAATTGATAGAAAAAAAGAAGGATTATTCGATTCTAAAATTACTTCTTCATCTTTCAGTATAGCTGAGAAAGTAAATTCATTCCTTCTTTTCCAGAAACCGGCATATTCTAAAAAAGTGAGATTAGTGAGATCATCAGATTGTACTTTATTGAAAATCTCTTTAAAAACTTTCAGAGCAACTTGAAGCGGATGATGATAAAATATGATTGGTTTAAACAACGACTTTTTAAGATGATATATTGAATTAAAGTAATTTTGAATATTATCAAATGTATACCTTTTTCTACTTAAGCTCCCCGTGCAAACAGGATGAACAGGAATTTGAAGATTTAATTTATCTTCCTGAAAAAAAGGATTGCCGTCATATCCTGTTGTAAACTCTGAAGTATACTCGAATTCGAAATTAGTTAAAGCTTCGTTAAGCTGCGAATTCCAAATTCCATAAGGTGCACAAAAACCTTTTGGATCCATTCCATTGTTTTTTAAAACTTTCAGACCATGAGATATGTTGGAGTTTATCTTATCAAAGGATGAACTGTAGCCATGTTCGTAGCCATGAAGAGCTAATTCCTGGTTTTTAAATTGTTTAAAAAAATTGAGCCAGTTTTCATGTGCTTTCACATGAAGAAACCAGGTAGCTTTAATATTTTGGGCATCAAGAAGAGTATAGATTTCATTTAGTGACTCTTTAGTGCCGTAATCCGAATCAATTCTAAAACTGAAAACGGGAGCTTTCTTTGGAGAATGCCATTTTTTTATAAAGGGTAGTTTTTTGTTGTGAAATAAACGCTGGATAACAAGTTCCAGCACATCCGATATCATCGCCCTGTCGGCTTTACTTACTAACTCATCCGGGTATTCACCGTAATCGCTTAGAAACCTTTTTCGTGTATATCTTGATTGGGACAAGGTTCTATTAAGATCTAAGCCTAAAAAACCAATTATAGAATCAGCACTTTCATTGTCTATGTCTACTAAGCCGGATAAAAGTTGAGAAGCAGATGATCGTGCTACCAATGAATAAACATCAATATAGGGGATGCGGTCAAATTCTGAATCGGATGCTGAATTAAATACTGTTTTTGAATAGGAAGTACTGATTTTATGTTTATAAAAAAAAGGATTCGTTGAGATTTCAAGTATCGGCTTTCCGGTATCAACAAATCCGCTTATTAATTTTAGCTTAACCTTATCAATGGAGTTAGAATCCTCGATAATAATTAGAGAAAAATTATCTTGCAGTGATTTCTCAAAATCAACATTTTCGTACCATATCCCAATTGAATCAAGAAGTGAAATCAACGCATTTGAGGGATTTATTAAACCGGTGCATAGTCTGGTTGTCATTTCAGTATTTTCTCCCTTGCCCAGTTCAATTCTCCAATTTTTATTATTCTTGAATACCAACTTAGTAAAGGTATCAGGATGATTCCAATCAATGACGCAATCAAATAGTGTACATCAAAAGTGTTTACGAAAAAAAACAGTAGAACAGAAGCAGGAACAATGATCAATAACGGCTTCAAGATATCTGTTGGAATTACTTTTCTAAACCACCAATAAGATGAAAGCGTTAATATACATTCTGCAATAAGAACAGAAGTTGCAACGTACGCAGAGGTGCCGAATACTGAAAATAATACTATGATCACTGCAGAGATTGTTCCGCCGATACAAGTTGCAAGAAAGTATCTTTTATCATTATTTGTGGCAATTAAACCAAATGAAAATAAGCTATTTAGAAAAGTAAGAAGAATAAATCCGGATAGAATCTGAAGTATGAGAATACTATCAACAAATTCTGTTCCATATAGAAGCAGAATTATTTGCGGAGCATTAACAGCAGTAAGGAAAGCAAGAACACAGCCACCAACTACTATCAGTCGTAGAACCATATTTACACGCTGGATTGCAATAGATTTATTTGAAGCCCATAGAGAAGATAAATTTGGAAGCAATAAGTTTACAAAAATACGATCTAACATCATTGCTATTATAATTATACGGAATGCCGCTCCATAAACACCGGCTTCACTTAATGAAAGAAATATTCCAATTAAAATAGGCGGTAAAAGTTGAACTATGTTCGCAAAAAAGCCCCCGAAGCCTACTGCTGAACTCTTTTTGAAAAGCTCAACATAGATTGAATATCCTCTTGACGGGAGAGAAAACGGTTTATCAATCAGAGAAAAAGTTCCAAGTGTTACTACCGCAGTGGTAACACCAATTGTATATAGAATCGGGACCATCGTCACATCTCCGGAGCTATCTACCAGCAAATAAATCAACCCAAGATAGATGGCGCCATTAAGAATTCTAGATAAAGCAATTTTACCAAACTCTTGTTGACCGCTGTAAAACCACTCCATGAGCAGAGCATATGGTACTAAAGAGTATAAGTATCCTAGAATTACTTGTCGTTGAATTGCTCCAATAGGTATATAACTAACAATCAATGTCGAACAAATTAAAACAATTGCTCCAAGAAAAACTTTAAGATTGAAAATTTCTTTAGCTCTGAAACTTCTGTCTGATGGATCTTTAGCAGTTTCCCGAACTCCAATATTTAATAATCCAATATCTGCACCCCAAGTTGCATAGCCTAATATTGAAACCGCAACTGCGATTATTCCGAAGAATTCTGTACCTAGTACTCTGGCCAGATAGATGGAAGCAAGAAATGAGAAGCCGCGACCTCCAAAATCACCTAGAGCAATCCAGAATGCTTTTTCTTTAAACTTACTCATAGTTAAGGGCTTCTAGAACATTTCTGATATGAGACTTCATTTCAGAATCTGGATTAAAAAGAAAAACATTATCAGCTTCTGAAAACTCAGAAAGGCATCCTTTATTGGGAGCTATGATCTTTTTGTCATAATCTAAAGCCATTTGAAATGAACCTGAGGTTAAGATATCATCAAAGTTAAAAAAGCTGATATCAGAAACTGAAAAAATATAGGGAATCCACTCATCTTGAATAAATGAAGGTAATATTTTGATGTTTGAATGCTTTTGGGCTGTATCCTCTAAAATTTTGAGGAGATTGATTTGTCCTTTTTTTACTGGTCCGGCAATCAATACCTGATGTTTAATATCTATTGAGTTCAGTACAATCAAAGCTTCTTCAATGCGCTTATAGTTCGAAATATTTCCAAAAAATAAAATTAAAGGGAGATTGGTGTCAAGGCTCAAAGAAAATTTAGAGTTCAGATATTGAATGGCT
Source organism: Balneola sp. (assembly GCA_965216175.1). Classification (GTDB taxonomy): domain Bacteria; phylum Bacteroidota; class Rhodothermia; order Balneolales; family Balneolaceae; genus Balneola. The sequence goes on along the minus strand of OZ244140.1, from coordinate 1,632,371 downwards.
TCAAATTTACTGTAATGTTTAACGGGAAAATCAGGATGAGGAAGAACAGATATTTTTGATGAAGAAACGCTTAGAAATTCAGAAACTTCGACCATTGCAGAGATACAGTGAACATGCAAATGATCAGCTTTCTTTGCTAACCAAGTTTGAATGAATTTGTGAAACTTTAACCACTTTCTGTCATGCGGCTTAAGATTATGTACTGTCCAAACTAATTTTCCGCCAAATAATTTAAAGATAAAGATACAAAGCACTTTCCATGGCATTCCTGATAATGCTTTAAAATCCTGGAATTCAAACCAATGATAATGAAGAAGTACATTTTTTGACGTAATTGCCTTTATAACAAATTTGATATGTCCGAAAACTGATACGCTTTCTATTCTATAATTATTTTGCTTTAAGACAGGCTCATACAATAAATAAAGGTAATCAGAGTCTTTATGCTGATATCGGATTTTAGGAACAACATATACCGTTCCTTCCTTTAATCCTGAAGAAGAGTAGATATCGCTAAGCGATTGTACCTCCATAAAAAATGATTCTAAAATTTATATTGCAGACCAATGGAATGTAAAGTGCCAAATCCTGTTTCATAAGGAACTAATGCGTAATCAACGTTAAACTGTTCGGTTCTAACCCCAACGCCGAATGAAATAGGTTTTGCTGTATCACCTGTCTTATAACCCCCGGAAAGTTCAATGACTTCTGCTACATTTAATCTTAATCCTAGATTGAAATAAGGGTCGTTGTCAGTTTCTCCAATTTGAGAAGACTCATATTTGTTAAGTGGATTAACCAAATCTGATGAAATACTTACAAGTACAGGTAAATCATTATTTTTTGGAGGAGCAAATTCAATGATATCAAGAGAAAAACCGGCTCTTAGCAATTCCGGTAATTTTGTGGCCTGACTATTCAAATTGTCAAGTTTACCAATGTTTAGAATAGAAATACCTGTTTTAAGTTTGGTATCAAAAAATTGACAGGATGCTCCGAAATTAAAGGCATAACCGGAAGCTTGATATTGAAAGTTTTCTTCATTCAGATACTGAGCCGCAACTCCAAGCGATAGAAATTCAAAATCATATGCAAAGGCTCCGCTTAAGGATAGGTATGAAACGGAAAATTCGCCATTTGGTTCTCCGGGATTATTCCTTTGTTCAATACCGTCTATTTTTGAGTTGTAAATTCCAATAGAAAAAGCCCTTTTACCATTAATAAAATTTGCGCCACCGAAAATAAAATTACTCTCTTCCATCCAACTTGAATATCCAAAATCCAAAGTTGATGAATTACTAAATACCAGCAAAGCGGGGTTTATAAATATAGAACCTGATCCGTGAGGAATAGATACCGAAGCTTCATTGATAGCCAAGCCGGAAGGAGTAGGGGCATTTTCCAACATTGGGAATCCGGGTCTGGAGTCTTGAGCGTTCAAAAGCTGTGGAACCAGAATAAGTATGTTTAATGCTATTAAAAATCTCATAAATTTAAGCTGAGAGAGAATACATGCATGTTAGAAATCCTATTTGGTTCCATAACAAAAGCATAATTGATAGAAGGTGATAATTTGTCAAATGGAAGATAGAGTGAAAATCCACCACTTGCTCCCCAACTTTCCGAATTTGAAAGGTCAGGGATTGAATATCCGCTACGGATTGTAATCCTTTCATGAGCTTTCCAGGCACCGCCAAATCGAAGTTGTTGAGCGTTTGTTTTAAGCTCGGTTAACGAAGAAATCAAAGAAGGGCGACCATTTGAAATGAATATTTCTTCTTCTTCAAACTCTGAACTCAATGCCTGAACTTCATATTCTCCTGAGATAGTGAAGAATTCTTTTTGATAAGAAAGCCCCCATTTAAACCGAGTTGGAAATTTATTGATCACATTTCTGGATTCCTGAAGTCCATATAATTCAGCAGAATTCCATCGATATTCAGCAAATAGATCTTGAATTGTAAATCCGAAATTCAGAGAATTATTTATTTTGTATAGAAATCCGAGATCAATTCCTACACTTGTTCCGGCGTCTAATTTATCATTGTAATTTGCATAGTTGATCTTGAAGCCAATTCCTGCATTTAGCTTGTCACTCATTCGTATTCCAAATGCACTTAAAATTTGATATTCTGAAACGTCAAAATTATCATCTGGATAACCACTCAAGGTTCGTCCATCAATATTATTAATACCGGTCCGGGTTAAATTAAATGTTAAGCCTGCAGAAGGAGGGAGTTGAAAAAAGGCTCCTGCTGTTTGGTGAATTCGGTCAAAAGAAAGAGATGAAACCGAAAAATCCAATTGAGAATAATTTAAAAATAAAGCAGAATGAGCCGGGTTGTAATGTGCATAGGAGCCTTCTGACGTTACTGCGGTCATCGCATTTCCCATACTTAAAGCAACAGGTCCATATCCAATGCGTTGAGCCGCTCCGGCAAATCCACCCGGTTGAGCGTTTATAGCCGATGAAGAAAATAGAATTAAAAAGAGAGTTGAAGTTATTGTTTTCATTATTCTACCACCAAAATTTTCCCATCAATTGTTCTATCAGGCATTTCTATTATATAGATATAAGGAGCATTGGCAACTTTACGTCCATAATCATCTACTCCATCCCAAACTGCTTCATAAGTTCCTGCAGCAAACGAATTATCTTCTATTTCTCGAACTAGGTTCATGCCAAAGTCGAAAACTTTTATATTCACATTTCCCGCTCGTTTTAGCTCATATTTAATTCGAACTAAGTCGTGAAGTGCAGGGGAAAAAGGATTAGGATATGCAAACGTGTTCACAGATCCAGCATCGGGTTCGTAGGCATTCCCTCCTGATAATGGGAAATTAACTCGTGTTATTTCCCAGGTTTGGCCAAGATCATCTGTTGATGCAATACCATCGTTAGTTCCTACCCAAACTCTATCTGTTGTTGAACCTACAGACAAAAATTCCGCATTTTTTTTAAGAAAAGTATTTGCACTTCTGATCTGAGGGAACTTTGACCAGCTTACACCATTGTTCATTGAAATGAACAATCCATTATCGCCAGCTGCAAAAACAGCTCCGTCTTTGAAACCAATACTATTAATTTTTTCACCAATCAGATGTTGTTCGAAAGTATTACCGTTGTCTGAAGTAGATACAATACCGAATTGTTCTCCATCCTGAGAATCAATGATCCAATTAGTCATCCAAATGGTATTGGTAGATGGATCTTCTTCAATTTCTATGATCCAATTTCCTAATAAACCATTATTGGTATTATCAAAATTGATATGTGTCCATGAAATACTATCTGTGGGAGCTGATAATGCATTTGTTGAGACATTAATTCCATTTGCCGATCCGTACCAAACTTGATTGTTGGAATCAATATGTAATCCAAAGCCGAGCAAATTTAAATCAGACCTGGCATCGTATCTGTTAATGCTGATACTTTGATAGCTAGAATTCCAACTATATGTATTATTAGGGCTGAAGTCTCTAACGCCGGATGGAGGAAGAATTATTTTTTCCCAATTTGATCCAAGATCTCTACTTCTTAATAATCCTGAACCCCAAACCGCTGAGAAGATAACGTCTGACTGCACTCGGATATCATATGGAGGAGATTGCTGTGGTACAGTATTTCTTATTCGAAAATATTGATTTCCGCCATATTCAAAAACTATATCGCAATCACCGGTATATGGAATAGATTCATCATCACAGTTTTCAGGAGGATCTTCATCTAATGGGAAATCAATAAAACTCCAATTTCTGCCATCATCTAACGATAAATAGTAACCGAAACCGGAAGGAACCCGATCACCCTCAAGCTCAAAATTGAATCCTAAACCAACTACAAATTTAGAGTTTGAAATATCCATTGAAAAAACTCTTCCATCTGAATTTGTAATGCTATCAATATTATTAGGTTGAAACCATTCTACGCCATTATTTACATTAAAATTCAAAGAAGGGCTTATCCAGACAGTATCTCCAGAAGCCAAAAGATTTGAAACTCCGTTTTGTCTAATGCTATTGAATGGCGAAGTAACCGGGTATACCGTTTGTGAAAAAACAGAATCAGAAATAAATACTAAGAATAGAGAAAAAGCTATGAGTTTACTCATTATCAACAATATTAAATATGGTTTCAAGTGTATCAGAACTCAATCCTGATTTATCTATGGCCCAATAAACAGCGGTTCTGTTTGCGGGGGTATTTCCACTATTTATGCTGAAGCTTTTTGTAAACACTGAATCACCAGCAACTTCATCTCCACTTGTATCCCCACCATTAGAAATACCATCATCAAACATTTGGAAAGGGTCATCGCTCAACATGGTTCCATCTGAGTTTCTAAAGTTTAGCAGAACCTGAGATAAATTATCTTGCCCATCCATATCTGTTACTTTTGCTGTAAATAAAACAATGGTAGTTGTTGATCCGGATGGGATTTCAACTTGGTTAGGATTATTTACTTCCAAAATCTGCGGAGCATTTATTGGTACACCCGTTTGCGAAATTACTGATTGAGCATAGTTTTTATTATTTCCATTTAAAGTTGGGGTTGCTAAAACAGTGTAGGTTTTAAACACAATGGTACTTGTTAATATGGAAACATTTGCCTCAAAAGTATTTGCTAAAACAGAACTTTTGTTAAATGCACCCTGAATTGAAGGGAGGTTTTCATCATCCAGAAAAATGGAATAATAAGGCAAAGAATCTCCCTCAAAGTTAAATCCATTTACAGAAAGACTTAGAACTACGGTCGTATCCTTTTGTCCATCTTGTTGAGCATTAAAAATTATTTGACCGGGATTAACTGATAAATCCTGAACGTACGGCTCTTGCTCATCAAAATCATCAGGGGAGAAAGTGGAATCACAGGACAAAGCAAAAATCAGAAAAGCTGATAACAGAACCTGAGAATAGAATTTATAAGACAAAAAGATCGCGTTTAGTTTTAATTATATAAATTGTAACGGTATTAAATAGGCGATGTTTTTTTAGGTTCGCTTAAATATTAGGAATTCATTGTTTAGATAGCAACTCTATTTTTAAGAGATTATTTTCAGATTTTTAACATTGCTATTAAAATCTGTCCCTGCTATATTCGATGCGATGTTAAAAATGCAACAACATAACACATGGTGGTGGCTCACGCTTACATAAGCGGTGGGATTGTTGCGTAAAGATTTTAACTAAGAAATTACATACCCACTGTTCCTATGGAAGAGTGGGTTTTTTTTTGAACAAAAGTTAAGTCACAGAATTACCAATACACAAAGATCTATACTTTGCGTTTTGGATATTTAATGGCTCATTAAAAATGAATAAAGCACAGTTTTTAAATCTTACTGAAAAATATACTGCCATTCCGATCTATAAACGATTATTGGCAGACGTACTTACGCCTGTGTCCTTGTTTATGAATATACGCGAGAATGCAGAAAACCCATTTCTCTTGGAATCAGTGGAAGGAGGAGAGCAATTGGCGAGGTATTCTTTTATTGGGCGAAATCCTTACCAAACACTTCATTTTGATGGATCAGAGACTACATTATCAAATGAAGATGGACAAATAAAAATTGAGAAACCTTATTTTGAGGAACTGAAACGTCAAACAACCAGATATACAGAGCCAAAAATTGCTGAACTTCCACGATTAACCGGAGGAGCTGTTGGTTTCTCTGCTTATGATACTTTCAGGTTAGTTGAAGACCTTCCGAATGTACCTGAAGATGATCTTGGTCTGCCTGAAGCGGTATGGTGCTTTTACGATCAAATTTACGCGTTTGATCATGTTAAACATCAAGTCATATTAATAAAAACAGTATTTATTGAAGAAGATTCTGATCCCGAACAGCTATACGAATCTGCGCAAAATTCTCTGATTGAGATGGAATCTGCTGCTATGACAGGAAATTATCAGCGAAGAGAATTTACTATCGATCCGGATTCCCTGAAAAGTAACACAGAACGGGAGCAGTTTTCTAAGATGGTAAATACAGCAAAGAAGCATATTTACGAAGGAGATATTTTCCAGGTAGTGCTTTCTCAAAGGTTTGAAGCAAATATGAGTGGAGATTCATTTATGCTCTATAGAGCGCTAAGAATGGTGAATCCATCTCCTTATTTGTTTTTTTTAGATTTTGATAAGTTCCAGATTGTAGGGTCTTCTCCGGAAGTTTTGGTTAGAGTTCAGGATAAAGAAATTCGAGTTTTACCCATCGCGGGAACTCGCCCCAGAGGAAAAACACATGCAGAAGATCTTGAATTGGAAGAAGACTTGAAAAGCGATCCTAAAGAAGTTTCAGAGCATATTATGCTGGTAGATTTGGGAAGAAATGATTTGTCCAGGGTTTCAAAACCGGGAACAGTTAAAATGGAACGAAATCAAGTTATAGAACGATATTCACATGTAATGCACATTGTAAGTGATGTTGTAGGAGAAATTTCGGAAGATAAAACTTCAGTGGAAGCCTTAATGCAGTGTTTCCCGGCAGGCACGGTAAGTGGAGCTCCTAAAATAAGAGCGATGCAGATCATAGATGATCTTGAACCTACCAAAAGAGGAATTTATGCAGGAGCAGTAGGTTATTTCGATTTTTCAGGAAATATGGACACATGTATAGCCATAAGAACGATGGTTGTTGCCAATAACAAAGTTTATATTCAGGCAGGGGCGGGAATCGTTGCCGACAGTGATCCCAAAAAAGAATTTGAAGAAACACAAAACAAAGCAGGAGCCTTGGTTCAGGCACTTAGCGTAGCACTAGATATAGAATGAGTACAAAGACAATTTTATCAGGAATACAGCCTTCAGGTAAACTCCACATCGGAAATTATTTTGGAGCAATGAGGCAACATATTGGAATGCAGGAACAAGGAGAAGCATTTTATTTTATCGCCAATTACCACTCCTTAACTTCCTTAAATGATGGTAAAGAGCTTTATCAAAATACAATTGATGTAACGCTGGATTATCTGGCTCTGGGACTTGATCCGGAAAAAGCTACTTTCTTTGCTCAATCAGATGTTCCTCAGGTTACTGAACTTGCATGGATGCTTGGAACGCTTTGCCCTGTTAGCTTGATGGAAAAAGGAGTTTCTTATAAAGATAAAATTGCTGCAGGATTGAATCCCAATATCGGCTTATTTACGTATCCTATTCTTCAGGCTGCTGATATTTTAATTTATCACTCTGATATTGTTCCTGTTGGTGAAGATCAAAAGCAGAATATTGAAATAGCCAGAGATCTCGCCGGAAAGTTTAACAGAGCATTTAACGGCGAGTTTTTAAAACTACCGGAAGATCATATTCTGAAATCTGTAGCTGTTGTTCCGGGCACAGATGGTCGTAAGATGAGTAAGAGCTACAAAAACACTATTCCTTTGTTTGCAGAAGGGAAGGATTTGAAAAAAGTGATAATGTCTATTCAAACCGATTCCAAAGAACTGGAAGAGGCTAAAGATCCGGAGAAGGACAATGTGTTTGCTTTGATTAAGCTGTTTGCTGATAAGGAAAAACAAAACGAAATAGCTGAAAAATACAGCGCAGGTGGTTTTGGTTATGGTCATGCTAAATTGGAACTGCTTGCAATGATCGAAGACTATTTTGGCGAAGCACGAGAAAAGCGCAAAGAGCTCGAAAAGGATTTAGACTATGTGAAGGATGTGCTTAAGGAAGGTGGAAAAAAAGCCAGAAGCAGAGCTGAATCTGTGATGGAACCCATTCGTGAAGTAAGTGGAATAATAAGGAGTTTCTGAAATGATCCTGATCATCGACAACTACGATTCATTTACTTACAATTTGGTTCATCTTGTTGCCGCAGTTACGGAAAATTATAAAGTAATTCGTAACGACGAACTTACTTTAGAACAGATCAAAGAATTGAAGCCTTCGAAGATTTTAATATCGCCGGGTCCGGGCAGACCAAAGGATGCCGGAGTTAGTAAACAGGTCATTAAGGAACTTGGTAAAATGACACCAATTCTTGGAGTCTGTTTAGGCCATCAGGCAATCGGAGAAGTATTCGGAGCAAAAGTAGATTATGCACCTAAACTTATGCACGGCAAAGTATCACAAGTTGAGCATGATGGTAAAAATATATTTAAAGATATCAGCCAGAATTGTACGGCTACTCGATATCACTCCTTGGTTTTAGCACCCGATTCAATCCCTGAAGTACTCGAAATTACTGCAAGATCTGAAGAGGTAATAATGGGAGTTCGTCACAAAGAATTTCCCATCGAAGGAATTCAGTTTCATCCTGAAAGTATTCTAACCACTGAAGGCCCAAAAATGATCACCAACTGGTTAACACAATCATGACATTCAAAAGCATTTTAAATAAACTTTCATTCTCAAAAGATCTCACATTGATCGAAGCCGGCTGGGCTTTAACTCAGATCATGGAAGGAGAAGTTCCTGAAGAGCAAATTGCATCTTTTTTAACAGCTATGAGGATCAAAGGTGAAACGGTTGATGAACTCACCGCATTTGTGAAGGTTATGCGTGAAAAATCCGTAAAAGTGAACGTAGATGTTACCAATGCCATTGATTTAGTAGGAACCGGTGGAGATAAATCGGGGACATTCAATATTTCAACGGCTGCAAGTTTTGTGGTAGCGGGTGCAGGCGTTCCGGTTATTAAGCACGGAAATCGCAGCGCATCCAGTAAATGTGGAAGCGCTGATGTGTTAGAACATCTCGGAGCGGCTATTGAGCTTGGTAAAGAAGGGGTGGAGCAGGTTTATAATGAAGTAGGAATGGCTTTTATGTTTGCCCCTATGTTTCATCCTGCTATGAAATATGTGATGCCAACCAGAAGACAACTTGGATTTCGAACGTTCTTTAACATTCTTGGCCCTATGGCAAATCCCGCCGTAGTTAAAAAGTATGTGATTGGTGCTTTTAATAATGAAGTGGCAGGAAAAATGGCAGCAATTTTGGCGAATCTGGATACTGATTTCGCTTATACTTTTAATGCGGATGATGGTCTTGATGAAGTAAGTATAACGGGTGAATCGACCATTTTTGAACTTAGTGATAAGAAAGTTTCTGAACCGTATCGTTTTGATCCGACAACTCTGGGTTTTAAAACTTATGAAATGGAGCAATTGATGGGCGATGATGCTGCAAAGAATGCATCTATATTGAAAAAAATACTTGCCAATAAATCTACCGACGCTCAAAAAGATATTGTTATGATTAATGCGACTTTTGGTATTAAAGCATCAGGCTTGGTGAGTTCATTGGAAGAAGCCAAAGATACAGCAGTTGAAAGCTTGGAGTCAGGAAAGGCTAGAAAAGTGTTTAATGACTTTATTGATGCTACAAATGATGTAATGGGAGTATTCAAATACTGATGTCAACCATTCTGGATAAAATAGTAGTTCAAACTTCCGAAGATCTCATCAAAAGAAAAAGAGAAGTCAGCTTTAATGATCTTCATTCACTGGAAGGATATGAAAAGCAACGAATCGATTTCAAATCCGCTTTGCAAAAAGAAAATCAGGTTTCGGTAATTGCAGAAGTAAAGAAAGGATCTCCGTCTAAAGGAGTGATCAGGGAAAATTTTGATCCTTTGGACATTGCGTTGAGATACGAAGAGGGTGGTGCTTCAGCAATTTCTGTATTGACAGACAAACCATTTTTTATGGGCGATTTGGAATATTTGAATACCATTTCGAATAGAGTTCAAGTTCCATTGTTAAGAAAAGATTTTATCATTGACCCTTTTCAAATTAAAGAAGCACGGGCTTATGGTGCTGATGCGGTATTGATAATCGTTGCAATAACCGAGGGAAGCCAGCTAAATGAACTTCTTGCTGCTGCAAAAGAATTTGAATTGTCAGTGTTAGTAGAATGTTATGATCAGGCAGACTTTGACCGATTAGATTTTGATCAAGTAGATATTTTAGGAGTTAATAACCGAGACTTAAAGAACTTTGAAGTTGATGTTCACAGAGGAATTAAAATCCTTCAGCAAGCTCCAAAAGAGACGGTTTTGGTTTCAGAAAGCGGAATTTCTTCAGGAGATGACATGGCATTATTAATGAAAGAAGGAGTTCATTCTGTATTGATTGGCGAACATTTTATGCGACAAGAAGATCCCGGGATGGCTGTAAAAGAGCTGATTGAATCAGGCGACAAATTATCTAAAGAAAATACAGTTTGACCTTCGAAGAATTTAAAATATTACACAAGAAATTTTCTTCCTCATCTTCCTTAAAAAGCACTCTGGATGCCGATGAACAAGAAAAATACATAGAAGCTTTTTATGACAATGAGCAGTTTTCGAATTGGGCTATAGAGCAAGAAATGAAAGAAAAAAGCTTTGATTATAGCTCTTTTTGCTGTGTTATCATGGCAAAGCATGTATCTGATAGCTTAGACGAAGACGGTACAATTAAACACGAAGACGCTGATGTAATAATGAATAAATGGAAAGACGGTAGTTTTGGAATACCAATACATGACGGAGGTCCTTCAATCGTAAAAATTAATTTCTGCCCTTGGTGTGGAGAAAACTTAGAAACTGATGAGTAACTCAACAAAAATTAAAATCTGTGGCATTACCAATCTGGAAGACGGAAGATTTGCTTCCGGTTTGTTTGCGGATTATCTGGGATTCATATTTTATGATAAGAGTCCTCGATTCATAGAGCCAGCCAAAGCCGGGGCAATTATAAACTGGCTGGAAGGACCTGAAAAGGTTGGTGTATTTGTAAATCAGCCTTTGGATGAGGTAAATGCTACTGCCAAGGAAACCGGGCTGGATTATGTGCAGCTTCACGGAAACGAAACGCCTGAGTATTGTGAACTTATTGAAAAACCGATTATTAAAGTGATCCATATCAGCGAAGAGACAAGCAAAGAAGATTTGCAAAATTCAATTTCTGAGTATGAATCTGTTGCTGAATATTTTTTGTTTGATTCTAAGATTGGTGAGCAGTGGGGTGGAACAGGTCGAACGTTTGACTGGAATCTCATAAAGGAAATTACAGACAAGCCATTTTTCTTATCCGGAGGTCTGAATTCAGAAAATGTAATTGAAGCAATCGATATCGCTGATCCTTATGCAGTGGATGTATCCAGTAGCATAGAAGAAGAACCAGGGCTAAAAGATCTGGAAAAAATGGAAGTATTTGTGAATACAGTTAAACCTGTGGAGCTTATTTAAATGAATACCATTCACATACAAATTAACTTCTGTTGTCATTTCGAGATGAAAACTGACCAATTCAGGATAACCGAGAAATCTTACATATTAAGAAATGGCAAAAAAATAAATTTTAGATGTCTCAATCTTCCGATTTCATCGGAATTAATCGACATGACAAACCAAATTTGATCAATGATGACTGAAGAAACCATAGCAAAATATCAACAACCAAACGCTAAAGGCTATTTTGGACAGTATGGGGGTAAGTTTGTACCGGAAATACTGATTCCTGCAGTAAAGGCTTTAGAAGAAGAATACGAGCTTGCCAGTAAAGATCCTGAGTTTTTAGGAGCGTATCATTCATTATTGGAAGAATATGTTGGTCGACCAACTGAATTAACCTTCGCTAACAGGTTAACCGAGCATTACGGAAAGGCAAAGATTTACATGAAGAGAGAAGATCTCTGCCATACCGGAGCTCATAAGATCAACAATGCGATTGGCCAGGTTCTTTTGGCTCAACGTATGGGGAAGAAACGAATAATTGCAGAAACAGGAGCCGGCCAACATGGCGTTGCTACTGCAACAGCTTGTGCCAAATTCGGGTTAGAGTGTGTGGTTTACATGGGAGCCGAAGACATGGTTCGCCAAAAACTGAATGTAGATCGTATGCATTTGCTCGGTGCTGAGGTTAGAAGAGTAGAAAGTGGCTCAAAAACACTCAAAGACGCCACAAATGAAGCTATTCGGGATTGGGTGACGAATGTTGAAGATACGTTTTATATTATTGGTTCGGTAGTTGGACCACATCCGTATCCGATGATGGTTAGGAACTTTCACCGGGTAATTGGTGATGAAGCCAAACGACAGATTATGGAGGCAGAAGGCAAGCTTCCTGATTATTTAGTCGCTTGTGTCGGAGGCGGATCAAATGCCATGGGATTGTTTTACCCGTTTATTGAAGATGAAACCGTGAATATTATTGGAATTGAAGCTGCAGGATTTGGAGTTGATTCCGGAAAAACGGCAGCAACACTTACAAAAGGGACGCCGGGAATCCTTCATGGATCAATGAGTTATTTACTGCACGATAAAAATGGTCAGATTGAACTGGCTCATTCAATTAGCGCAGGATTAGATTATCCGGGTATAGGACCCGAACATTCTCATCTTTATGATACCGGAAGAGTGAAGTATCACTCAGTAACAGATGACGAAGCGATGGAAGCTGTGAAGCTATTATCAAAACAAGAAGGTATTATTCCGGCACTTGAAACTGCTCATGCTTTTGCCTGGTTAGAAAACCTGATGCCAACTACTTCAGAAGATCAGGTTATTATTGTAAACTGCTCGGGCAGAGGAGATAAAGATATGGGAACAATATCAGATAATTTGTAAATCTTACTGTCATATCGGGCATCGTGAGATATCTAAAGTTCTTATTTGAGGGATATTTAGATTTCTCACATCCGTTCGAAATGACAAGTGTTATTGAAATTTTAAACAAGCGAAATCCTTCAGGTTTTCGCAACCGTAATAGAACGAATGAACAGAATCACAAAGAAATTTAAAGAAAAAGCTCCTGATGAAAAGCTAATGAGTTTATTCATTACAGCCGGATATCCGGATCTGGAATCAACCGTTGAGATCGTTTTGGGAATGGAAGAGAATGGTGCCGATTTGATCGAACTGGGAATGCCTTTCAGTGATCCTTTAGCTGATGGTCCTACCATTCAGTATTCCAGTGATATCGCTATCAAAAACGGAATTACCATAAATAAGATCTTTGAAATGGTAGTCGAGATCAGGAAGAAATCTGAGATTCCAATAATTCTGATGGGATATATGAATCCGGTTCTGCGCTACGGAGTTCAGAAATTCTGTGAGAAAGCATCAGAATCAGGTGTAGACGGATTAATTTTACCTGATATCCCGGTGGATGAAGATGAGATCATAGAAGCGCATGCAAAAGCAAATAATTTGCCACTTATTCATTTGGTAGCCCCAAATAGTACAGATATACGCATGAAATTAGCTGATTCAAAGTCTGGTGGATTTGTCTACTGTGTTTCTGTAACCGGAGTAACGGGTGCCAGAGATGGAAAAGAAGTATCCGATTCAGTAGATACATTTATAGCACGGGTTAAGGAAAATATTATTGACAATCCTGTGATGGTTGGCTTTGGGATAAAGTCACATGAAGATGCAAATCGTATCGCATCAAATGCCGATGGATTTATAGTTGGAAGTGCTTTAATTAATACCATCAAAAATTCGTATCCTAAACCTGAATGGAAACAAGAACTTTATTCTTTGGTTCATTCATTGAAATTTGGAAATTAAAAATTCAATTATGTCTTTAAGAAAATCAGTTTTTCTATTTACCTGTATTGTTGCAACCATTCTATCTGCTTGTGAAGGAGATTTCAGATCAAGAGCTCAGGGATCTATAAATGAAGTAATAGTGGTAATGGATTCAACTCAATTCGATAGCAAAACAGCGGAAGCAATTCGGTCCACTTACGGGAAATATCAGTTCCATATGTTGAATCCGGAAGAGAATTATAATCTAACTTTTACTGATATTCGCTCAAATTCGCAGCTTGATCGTTTGAAAGGAATGAAGAATATAATCTTTGCAGGTGTTATTGACGATTCAAGCAATGTTTCCAGTGCAATCCGAGGGTTTTTGGATGCAGGGGTTGAGCAAAGAGTGAGAAGTGGCGAAAGCTTTGCATTTCCAATTAAAGATCAATGGTATAAAGATCAATACGCTTTGATTTTGAGCTCAAATTCAGATTCAGCGCTTGCTGAAAAAATTATAAACTCAGAGCGTTCATTGATTTCTGATATTTTGGAACGAGAGTTAAGCCGTTGGACCTACGATGTTTATGAAAAGAAAGAACAAACTCAGTATTCTGATTCAATGTGGACTCAACACGGATTTAAAGTAAGAGTTCAGCATGATTATGTTGCAAGAGTTGACACCTCAGATTTTATCTCGTTTCGAAGAAACCTTGAGATCAACGATCGTTGGTTTTGGGTTTGGTGGAAGGATAATGTTACTGACATTAGCTTTTTGGATACTGATTGGATAAATGCTACTCGTGATTCTTTAAATCAGCAGTATATTAAAGGTAGTGACAGCACCAAATATGTAACTACTGAGTACAATGACAGAATTCAAATGCGTGTGAATAACTTTCAAAAGGGAAGATATTTCGCTTATGAAACACAAGGCTGGTGGACCATGAAAAATGCTGCAATGGGAGGTCCTTTTGTGAATTTCACGTATTATGATCCTGCCACAAATCGCCTATTTATGATCGAATATTCTCAATTTGCTCCTTCAGTAAGAAAAAAACTGCCATTTATTCGTCAGTTTAGAGCAATGGGAAGAACGTTCGAAAGTGATTCAACCTGGAATCAGCCAAATAGTTAATTGGGTAAAAAAAAGAACAAGTTAGATTTTGTAACCGAGGCTCTTGAAAAAAGAAAGACAGAGCACCGGTTTCGTTCTTTATCTGATATTGAAGCTAGTTTATCTTCGGTATTGATTGAATTTGAAGGAAAGGAATACGTTAATTTTTCTTCAAATGACTATCTCGGACTAAGTTCACATCCGGAACTTATCAAAAGATCTAATGAATACGCTTCTAAATACGGCGTTGGGTCCGGAGCTTCCAGGTTAGTAACAGGTAACTTTTCAATCCATTCCGATCTTGAAACTAAGCTCGCTGAAACCTTAAATAGTAAAGCTGCAATCCTCTTTAACTCAGGCTTTCAAGCCAACACAAGCATTTTACCGGCATTTGCAGACAGAAATTCATTGATACTTGCTGATAAGAAAATTCATAACAGCCTGATTCAAGGTTCATTACTCAGTAGAGCTACTTTTAAACGATTTGAGCACAATAATCACGACGAGTTGGAGCAAATACTTGTTGAAGCTAAGAAAGAGTCTTACAATCGAATTTGGATCATTTCGGAAACGGTTTTTAGTATGGATGGGGATCGAAATGATATTGATAGATTGATTCAGCTTTCCGGAAAATATGGTGCACTACTTTATTCTGATGACGCTCATGCTCTGGGGATATTGGGTGAAAAAGGATTAGGCTTAAACTTCGGGAAGAGGGGAATAGATATTTCTCTGGGGACGTTTGGTAAAGCTTTTGGGTCTTTTGGTGCTTTTGCTCTTTGTTCAAAAGAAATGAAAGATTATCTGATCAATTTTGCAGGTGGATTCATTTATTCAACTTCACTTCCTCCAAATGTACTTGGTGCTATTGACGCAGGCTTGGATTTGATTCCTGCAATGAATGAGGAAAGAGAAGCACTCATTCGAAACGTGGTATATCTTAGAGATGCAGTACAGCAACTTGGTTTTGAAACTGCGAACTCAGACAGCCAAATTATCCCGGTAATTATTGGTAGTGAAAAAGAAACAATTGAGTTATCTAATCAATTGAAAGAAAAAGGATTATGGGTTTCAGCTATTCGCCCACCTACGGTAGAAAAAAATTCATCCAGACTTAGAATTACGCTATCTGCAAAACACACAAAAGAACAAATCGATCAACTTTTAGCGGTGCTTTCAGAATGGAAAAAAAGGTAGAAATACTAGCTTATCACGGTTGGGGAATTAACGCCTCTTTTTGGGATCCTTTTAAATCAATAATTCCGGACAGCATAACTTTAAAAACGGCTAATCGGGGATATTTCGGAAAGCCATTCTATCCAAAGTACGACTCTGATACCAAATTCAGAGTTGTTTTTACTCATTCTTATGGTTTACAATGGTGTAACACTGCCGTTTTAAGCAAAGCCGATGTACTGGTTATTTTTAATGGATTCGGTGATTTTCATCCTGCTGGAAAAAATCTGAATTCCATCAGCAAAAAAGGTCTTGAAGCAATGATAAAGGGCTTTGAGAGCGATCCCGCAGAAACACTAAAGGCTTTTTATAAAACCAGTTTTCTTCCATCTGAATTCGATGTAAACATTCCTTCAGGCTTTAATAAGGAAGTTCTTCTGGAAGACTTAAAAAAACTCAGAAACACCCGTTTTCCGCTCATCGATTTGGATTTCGGTTCAACAATGGTTGCAGTAGACAGTGCAGAAGATAAGATTCTTTTAGAGCCCAGAGGCGAAAACATGCTGGAAGGGCATTACAATAAGAAATTCATAAAGATTTTTGAGAATGAAGGTCACGCATTGCCATTCATAAATCCACAAGATTGTTGGTCGTTTCTGTGCTCAATCATTCCTATTTTTGAGCGTCATGAAAATAACCGCTGAACAAACTATTTCATCAAAAAGCGTTGCTGAGACTTTCTCCGGAGCTGCTGAACAGTATCATCAGAAAGCTGAAATCCAGCTAAAAGTCGCCAATGGACTCATTTCATCTTTGCTACCGTGGAAAGACTCGCTCCCTGCCGGAGATATCCTGGAAGTTGGATGCGGCACAGGTTTTCTTTCCGAGCAGTTGATAAATGAATTCCCAGAACGCAATAAAGTGATTACCGACATCGCCCCGGGAATGCTTTCTTTTTGTGAAGAGCAATTGAATGAAAAAGGATTGCTGAACGAATCAGTATCTTTTGAAACTCTGGATGTAGATCAGTTTACCGAAACAGAACCTAAATATAGCTTAATCGTTAGCAATTTCGCCGCTCAGTGGTTTAAGGATACTGCTATTGGATTAGAAAAATTAAGCGAGTTATTAGTGCCGGGCGGATTGTTGCTATGTACTTTTCCCGGTAATCACACTTTTAGCGAATGGTATTCGAATTGTTTGGAACTTGGCTTACCATACACAGCAAATGCGTTTCCTGATGTGGAAGAAGTAGTAATTAAATTATCGATGAATCCTGTTCAGGTTGATTATTATGAGAACGATTTATTCCAAGAATTTCATCAATCTTTAGACTTTTTTAAGCATTTAAAAGAGATCGGAGTTCGTAAATCTAAAACAGGTAAACGACTAACTGTTAAACAATTAAAGCTGTTAACTGATTTTTGGGATAAGAAGGTTTCAAACGAAATCAAGGTTAAATGGCACGTCGTATATTTAGCGGCTAAAAAAGATATGTAATGGAATTTCCGAAAGAATTTTTTGTAACAGGAACCGACACCGGAATTGGTAAAACATTGCTTTCAGGAATGCTGATGTCTGCCCTCGATGCCACTTACTGGAAACCAATTCAGGCCGGACTGGATGAAGAAACGGATACTGAATTTGTACAAAGAGTTTCAGAAGCGGATCAATCAAGAATTACTTCTGAAAGATACCGATTGGAAACGCCCATGAGTCCCCATGCTGCGGCAGATATCGATCAGGTTAAAATTTCACTGAATGATTTTGAACTTCCCGAATACAACACAAAGCATTTGATCGTGGAAGGAGCAGGCGGATTGATTGTCCCCATCAACTGGAAAGAAACGGTTTTGGATATGATTGAGCATTTAGATCTTCCGGTTTTACTTGTGGCGAGAAGCAGCTTGGGAACGCTGAATCATACATTATTATCACTGGATGCACTTAGAAAACGTGGAATCGAAGTCTTTGCAGTAATCCTTAACGGTGAAAAACATCCATCCAATAAAGAAACCATTGAAAAGTTTGGGGAAATTCCTGTGTTTGAAGTCGAGCCTTTGCAAGAAATCAATTCAGAATCATTATCCGAAGCTTTTAAGAAATTATAAATGTTGAATTTTGAATGTTGAATTGCTCTAATTCAACATTCAAAATTAATAATTCAAAATTCATATGAACAACGTCTGGCACCCATTTACCATCATCAAAGATGCACCTGAGCCTCTTAAGGTTAAAAGCGGAAAGGGAGCTTATCTCACATTAGAAGATGGTCGTAAAGTTCTGGATTGTATTTCGAGCTGGTGGGTGAATATGCACGGACATTCTCATCCTGATATTGCAAAAGCCATTTATGAGCAGGCAAAAACGCTTGAACATGTGATCTTTGCCGGATTTACGCACGATCCTGCTGAACAACTTTCGGAATTAATTACTCAGGAACTGCCAAAAAATCTCAATAAAGTCTTTTTTTCGGATAACGGCTCCACCGCTGTTGAAGTAGGAATGAAGATCGCTTATCAGTATTGGAAGAACATTGGTCAGGAGCGGAAAACTTTCATTTGTTTTGAAGGAGCATACCACGGAGATACATTGGGGGCGATGTCAGCCGGAGAACGTTCTATTTTCACCGACGTTTTCAAAGACTGGATGTTTGATGTGGAAGTAATTCCGTATCCAGAAACATGGATCGGAGATGAAAACCGCGCTAACAAAGAAGACGCGGTCATCGAGCAACTGGAAGGATTGCTTACGAAATACCCTGAAAAGTACGCCGGAATTCTGATGGAGCCGCTGGTTCAGGGAGCCGGAGGGATGCGAATGTGTTCGGAAGAATTTCTGCAAAAAGTACACTGGAGCAACCGTCAGTTTGATACCTTGCTTTTGTTTGATGAGGTAATGACAGGATTTGGTCGCACGGGCGATTATTTTGCCTGTAAACGGGCGCAAGTGCAACCTGACATTATTTGCTTAAGTAAAGGAATTACAGGTGGATTCATGCCGCTTTCGGTTACCATATCCAGTGATGAGATCTACGAAAGCTTCAATTCTTCTGATCCGATAAAAACCTTTTGGCACGGACACAGTTATACCGGAAATCCGCTGGGTTGTGCTGCCGGAATTGCATCCTGGAAATTGTTGAAAGAAAACGAGTCAGTATTCAAAGGAATGGAAGCCATTCACACCAAACACTTAGCAAAATTAGCAGATCATTCACGATTAGAAAAGCTTCGTGTAAAAGGAACCATCGCTGCCATGGATATCATCAACGAAGAAGAGGGTGGGTATCTAAATTCAGTGGCAGCTAGAATCAAAAAGGAATGCGTAGATCATGGGTTGTTGCTTCGTCCGCTTGGTAATGTGTTATATCTGATGCCGCCTTATTGTGTAACCGAAGAGGAGTTGAATATGATTTATGGGAAGATTGAGGAGTTGGTGTAGTTTTTCAATAAAGTAAATAATTTAATGAAATCAAGATGAAATTAAAAGAATATCAATTAGATGAATTAATATTAAAGTCTAATTCTGGAGAATTTGTTTTAGGTATGTCGGAAACATTAGCATCAGTTTTGATTCCAACTTTTACTGCCATATTTATTTTTTCAATTGGATTGTTAATTAACTGGTTAAAATCAAAAAAGGAAAAGAAAAACGAACTTCTAGCTTATAAAAATTTGATTTTAAATTGGATAGAAAAGGTCAGTCTTGGAATAGAAAACCAAGCAATAGCTTGTAAAGATTTTTCGGAAAGACTAAGTAAAGAAAGTGATTTGTCTGTTCAAAAACTTGTTTACACAAAGCTTTTGGTAGAAAAGATATTAGAAATTCCTATTTCTAATTACATTGATTCATTTGTAGTTAATTCCACTGGAGATCCAAGTAAAAATTATGCTCAAGTGTTTGTTATCATTGCACAACTAAATTTCATTAATGATATGGAAAACGAAATTCCTAATTATTATAAGAATTTCCAAAACTTAACTATAGAGCTTGTTGATGAATGGAACTTGAATTTTAAAATACTTAACGAAATTTTTCCAAGTGGAACTTCAGTTAATGCTCATTTTTTTGAAGAAATGAATAGAATAAAATTAAACTGGATACGAAGTACTCCTGATGGGAGAAGCAATTTAGCTTTAAGTATGAAATTACTAATTAATCCTTTGCTAGAGTTGGTAAAAAATGAAATGGATGAAAGCTATGAAAAGAATTATTTATTCGAATTATCTTCAACACTTCAAGATTTGGCGATTACAAACATGAAGTGGCTGAAACTAAAAAATGAATATGCGCAGCTTTTTCATATAACAAATGAAAATATTTCAAATTCTTTGAATTCATTATTGGATTCTAAATCTTATTTCGAGAAGCAAACTAATCTTAAATATCTTTTTCTGATCAATTAGCTTAACCTCATTCCGAAGCTCCGCTGCGTAAACTTGTGCTGAACTTGATTAAGTATGACATTCAAGAGCTCTGCTCCGAGTAGTACAGATAAGACTTTACCCAATTCCTACATCCGCTTTTGACCAAGATTACAAAGGATTTACAAGATGTGTAGGATTAAAGATGGGCTAAGAAATAAATCGAGCTAATCCCATAATCCAGAAAAATCCTGCTTCAACGTATTTAGGAGCTAGGAATAGAAGTTAAATGTATTCTATAACTCCACTCATTTTTGACCCCATCTGTCTTCCCCTTTGATAAGGGGAAGGACTCCCTGATAAGATTCTGAATAAGTTCAAGAAGCTCTACTCCTAATTGCACGGATTAAACTACATTTTATTTCTCCGCCCGCTTTTGACCAGGATTACAAAGGATTTTCAAGATGTGGAGGATTAAAGATTAGCTGAGAAATAAATCCTGCTGATCCTATAATCCCGAAAAATCCTGGTTCAACAAATTGAGAAACTTGAATTGTTACCCCTTGAGAATATGATTTAGATTTTTGTATTAACTCTCTTATTTATATAGATTTGATGTTTCCCATTTTAAATCTCTTCATATGCGAAGTCTATATCTGAATAAAAGACTAATATTTAGCATTCTGTTCTTTCTTCTGTGTATTTCATGTACGAACTCTACTAAAGAGAAGACCTCATTTTTTGATTTTGAGATCGAATATATCCCTGTAAAAACGGAGAAGAGTGTTACATTCGAAAACATTTACCGCCCCCGGGTTATGAAAGTGATCGGGGATAAGCTATTTATTTCGGATGACAGCCAAGAACCTTCTGTACATATTCTAGAAATCAATGAAGATCATTCGCTTTCCTATCTAAAAGGTTTTGGAAGAATAGGAGAAGGACCGGGAGAGTTTATACGGCTACAAGATATTATCCCAACAGACAGTATAATTTATATGTATGACGGGAGTCAGCTAAAGCTTGTTGGATACAATAAGAACGGAGAGTTACTTCCAGAACATCAAATCGAATTAAAAACGCAAGGATTGGCTGAATCATTTTATCAAACCAAAAAAAGTGAATTTGTAGCCACAGGTCTTTTTTTTGAAGACCGGTTTCAGGTATATAATCGAGAGGGAGAGTTATCCGGTAAATTCGGAAACGTAACTCCTATCGATGAAAAATTTTCAGCTCGTGATAATGCACTTGCATGGCGATCATTTGGAGCGGTTAATCCGGAAGGAAACAGAGTGTATTTATTTGCTGCTAATGCCAATAATATTGAAATGTATAATCTGGAAGGCGAATTGTTGAAGACTATAAAAGGAAAAGAAACTCCTGTACCAAAAATGACTTTAAATGAGACAGGCTGGCCTATAGATAATGGCGGAATTATGGCTTACGAAAGCGTTGATGTAAATCAGGAGTTCATTTATGGTTTTTATTCCGGAGCTAAACGTTCGGTATTTAAAAAAGGAAAGGGAAGTCTATTCGAACAAATGGAATTCAATAAAATTCATAAATTGGATTGGGAATTAAACTTAGTTGATGCCTATGAACTGGATCATATACCAACTGCTTTTGCTGTGGATCATAGAGGAGGGGTTTATTCAATATCTCGAATAGATGAAGGAACTTTGATTCGTTATACAGAATTGAAATCAAGCAATTAATGTCCCTTAGCTCAGCTGCAGAGTGCCAAACAGGAGCTCCTGCTCCGAGTAGTACAGAACAAGCTGCATTCCATTTCTTCATCTGCTTTTGACCAGGATTACAAAAGATTTTCAAGATGCTCAGGATTAAAGATGGGCTAATAAATAAATCCAGCTAACCGTACAATCCTGAAAAATCCTGGTTCAACGAATTGAGGAGCTTGGAATAGAGGTCAAATCTATTCTATAACTCCACTCATTTTTGACCCCATCTGTCTTCCCCTTTGATAAGGGGAAGGACTCCCTGATAAAATTCTGAACAAGTTCAAGAAGCTCCTGCTCTAAATAGTACTATCCAGAACTAGTATTTTTCTCCACCCACTTTTGGCCGGGATTATAAAAGATTTACAAGATGTGCAGGATTAAAGATGGGCTAAGAAATAAATCGAGCTAATCCCATAATCCAGAAAAATTCCCGTGCAATGAATGAAAGGTTGAATCATTATACCTTTAAACTTCGTTCCATAGCTCTTTACCTGATTTTATTTATCTTTGTGCATATGGAATGTTTAACAATAAAATTCATTTCTTAGTTTTTAAATGAAGAAAAACATCTTATTTATTTGTAGTCAAAATAAATTACGAAGTCCGACTGCTGAGCAAATTTATGCTAATCGAGATGACTTAGCTGTTTCATCAGCAGGTCTCAATAATGATGCTGAAAATTGTGTTTCAGGTGAACTTCTTGAGTGGTCAGATATTATTTTTGTAATGGAGAAGAATCATTTAAATAGACTAAGAAAGAATTTTGGTAAATATTTAAAGGATCAGAAAATTATTTGTTTAGATATACCTGATATTTATGCCTTCATGGAACCATCTTTAATCGAAGTATTTAAATCTAAATTACCTCGCTATATTGACTTTCCATAGTTTTCTGTTCCAATTGGCTAAGATTGGAATAGATGGTTTTACAAGATAAGCCGGACTAAAGTTTATGTAGACCAACAAATCGAGCTAATCCCATAATCTTAAAAAATCCTGGTTCAACGAATTGAGGAGAGTAATAAAAGCTTGTTCTACTACTTTGCTACAGATAACCCAGATTGATAACTAGCCTCCTGTTCTTTTTTTATCCGCTTTTGACCAGGATTACAAAAGATTTTCAAGATGCTCAGGATTAAAGATGGGCTAATAAATAAATCCAGCTAATCGTACAATCCTGAAAATCCTGGTCAACGAATTGGGGAGGTAATACTGGCATGAAGATAAAAATACATAGCTTAAATTTGTTTTTACTAAGTAATTTAATTTCATTCAGATAGTATAAATTCTATCTGAATGAAATTATATGAAAATCCCATTATCAATACTGATCCTAGTTCCATTTCTAACTTATTGCACCCCAAATAAGGACAAAGAAACATCGAACACTTCAAGAGAATTTGAAGTTGTTGAAGAGTTTAGAATTGAAGGCTCAAAAGATGCTGATAAGTTTTATTTTGTTTCCCCCGGTCATATTGCGATAGGAAATAACGGTAATATATTTGTGGGTGATTTTCAATTACCTACCGTTAGTATGTTTGATGAAAATGGGTCATTCATTAAAACAATTGGTAAAGAGGGAAGAGGCCCGGGAGAGTATTTAGGATTTGGGGGTTTAGAAGTACTTGAAGACGGAAGGCTAGCCATATGGGCTCAAAGAAATAGTAGAGTAAATTATTATTCGGCTAACGGTGAGCCTTTATCTAGTCAGATAATTCCAGCTGAACTTTACACTAAAAAAGTATTCGAAAAAGGTCTTAACAGTAAGATATATTTTAAAAGAAATGTTTTTGATCCGGAAAAAAGAGAAAGAAAAAACAAAATTTGGGTAGAGTATTCTGAAGCCGGTGAGCCGCTAGATACCCTTTATATTCCCAGAAAAGCATCGGCAGATAAGCTTTACTATGTTTTATGGACTAACTCAGGAGATGCTCATCCATTTATCGAAACCAATATTACAGCTCTGCATCCCTCAGGGTTTTTAGTAACTGGGTATAATTCAGAGTATTCCATAAAAAGACTTTATTCTGATTCTTCCGAAATTCGTTATCAAAGAATTATTACGAAAGCAAAAGTAAATCCAGAAGAAGCGTCTCAGTGGAAGAAGTTCAATAGCGGGTATGGTGTTCAAAATGATATTCCAGATTTCAAGCCTTATTTTAAGGATATACAAATTGATGCAGATGGCAGAATATGGGTTTGGAGATATGTAGATGCTGTTCAAAGAAATGATGTTTATACCCGTTTAGATAATGGGTGGTGGGAACAACCTACTTTTGATGTGTTCCTTGAAAAAGGAGAATTCTATGGTACTGTTAAGCTGCCATTTAATGCAAAGTTCATGGAGGCTAAGGGCGCGAATGTATGGGCTATACATACTAATGAAAATGGAGAAGAGACTGTCGTTCAGTATAAATTAGTTCCTAAAAGCATTTAATATAAAACCTTAACTCCGTTCCGTAGCCCTACTACAGACAGCACAAATCAAATTATCTTCTTTTGATATAGACTAATTGATATTCGTATATTTATGATGTGAGAAAAACAATCCACATACTTTTTCTAGGCTTTCTGTTTACGCTATCATCTGTAACCCAGACCGTGTATCATATTGATGAGTCGAATATCGCTGAGTTTGTTCAGATAGCTCAGGAAGGATCGGAGTCAGCTTCCCAAAAAAGTCATCTGTATGATCCGATAGTTCCTTATTCCGGAGAAGTCGGCTTATCCCACTCGAATATTGTTCCGGAGCCGGTTGTATCAGAAAAACTCACTGATGTATTGTCAGGAAGAGACATTCATGAAACTTGGACGCAAGAAAACAACAAATCTCTTTTACTCACTTCAAATCAATTAGTTCGAAGTCTATCAGTAAAAAAACTGATTTTTCCCTTCCATTCCTTTCTCTAGTAAAGTGACTTAATGAGCATTTAGCTCACCCCGAATATTTTAATTAATACCGATCAATCTAATGGATTGCTGTGTCGGTATGTAATCATTATCTAAAATTATATCACTATGAAATTCGATTTAAGCTCACTTATTATTACTGTAGTTGCATTGCTGGCATTTATTATCCCGGTAACATTTGATCAAATAAATAAAAGAAAGACTTCTAACACTCTGAAAAAGCTCTCAACCTTTGCGGAAAAGGAAAAACTAAACTTAGACAAGTCTGATGTATATCAGCACACATACGCTCTAGGTTTGGATAAAAGGCTCAAAAAAATTGCTTACTTGAATACCAATGGAAACGAATCTGTGGGTTCTACCTATGATTTAAATCAGGTTTCTACGTGCAGATTCTATCAGTCAGATGTGACTGAAAATGGCACAGATTTGAGGAAGATTAGTTTTATAAAACTTCAATTTAAAGATTCAAAAACCGAACCTGTAGAACTGGAGATCTATAAGATGAAGAAGAATTTATCTTATACAGAAGAGGAATCAATGGCAAAGAAAATGGTTAAGTCCATCAACTCTTTGTTAGCTTGAAATAAAAAAGAGGCGATAATAAAATTATCGCCTCTTAATATATGTCTTGAATTTTTTATTATTAGAAATAGAAGCGCAATCCAACTGCACCATTTCCAGCAAATTCAGCGTCCGGAGCGATATCGATAATGGGAACCGCTTCTACGAACACATCAAACGGTCCATTTTCAAATACATAATTTAAACCAAATGGTATTCGTAAACCAAGCTTGGCATTACTGTCTAGAATTGTTCGTGCACCAATACCATAATAAAATGCCAGATTAGGGTTATCATAAAACCAATTATGTAGAAGAAAATCAGAATGCAGATGAAGCGCTTCATCTGTATTTGAAAGTGACCAGGCAGCCCCAATATCAAATGCAGTGTTGTCCGACATCCATTTTTTTATTGTAAGTCCGGTAGGTTCACCTATCATTATACCAATTCCAAAGTTTTCACCTTTTTGTTGAGCAGATAATGAACTGTCCTGACTATAAATTCCGATAACGAATATCAAACACAGAAAGAATTTGAATATTTTTTTCATAGAATTGAATTAATCTTCTTTACCGGAAAGTAAAGCCCATGCTGTTGCACCGGCAATTACGGCAACTCCACCTAAAACCAAGCCAATGTTTAAGTCTCGTTGAATACGTTCTGCTTTAGAAAGGTAATCTGATCCAACCCCTTTTTTTGCAATAGCACGTTCAATTTTTTCGATTCTGTTTTCTACTTCCTGAATTGTTTTTTCTTTCAAACTCATGATCAATAATTAGATTAAAATTTTCTTTGTTCTATCTGTCTAACAAGTAAATAGAGTAATCAGTTTCATTATTTAATCTTAGCTTTTCAAAGTGTGGGGATTTCTTTTGCTAAATCAACTTTCATCAACCCTTAGAAGCCAGACAGAGGGACTATAAACTGTCTATTATTTAGCTGAAAGCGTGATGATGAAAAAGATAAGATCGTTCCTGCTAAAGAAAGAACTTGGATTGTTAAAAAGGCTATAAGCTCCAACTAAATCAATATTTAGGGCATATGTTGCGAGAATACTTGATCTGATTAACATGTGTCAGCTTAGTTTCTCCAACAAGGCATATAGCATTACGGCAGCAGCTACGGATACATTCAACGAATGCTTTTGTCCGAATTGAGGAATGGCTACAAATTCATCCATTAAATCAAGTATTTCTGAG
Source organism: Balneola sp. (assembly GCA_965216175.1). Taxonomy (GTDB): domain Bacteria; phylum Bacteroidota; class Rhodothermia; order Balneolales; family Balneolaceae; genus Balneola. The sequence goes on along the minus strand of OZ244140.1, from coordinate 1,605,841 downwards.
TCTATTCCGGTGACTTCATTCCCCATAACCAAACAAATTTTATCATAGTCGTTGATTTTTAACTTATTGAGAGGAATACTACCAGTAGTTTGTTCCATACCTAAAACCGTATAACCATTTTGTTTGAGTTCTTTTATGATTTCAGTAGCCGTTTCAGAATGCCTCCAATCAACAAATCCCTCAGCTCCTATTGCTGTTTTGTTGATTTCAGGTCGGGGAGGAGTAGGAGTATAGCCGGTGAGAATTAGCTCAGAAATTCCAAATGCATCAGAAGAACGAAAAACAGAGCCAACATTGTGCAAACTTCTAATATTATGCAGGATCACTTTTATCTGAGAAAGCTTTTCAGGTGGCTTTTGAGATAGGTTTTCTTTAAGTATTTCTTTGGTAGTGAGTTTTTTTGGCATTTTCAGACTCAGTCTATGCAGATATTTTATTATAAATTTGAATAGTAATTACGCATTCAAAGATCCTTAAACAAGTTCACGATCACAAATTCTTCTCTTCCAATTAGGCCATCAAACTCCTATCATTGAGCACAAAATCAGACTATGTCAAAAGAACCCAGAAAAGCCGCATTGGCTTTTATTTTTATCACTGTACTTATCGATGTCACCGGATTGGGAATTATAATTCCGATCATTCCGGCCCTCATAGTCGAACTTACGGGAGAAGGGCTTTCTAAGGCTGCAATCTATGGCGGATGGTTGATGTTTGTGTATGCTTTCACACAATTTATTTGTGCTCCCATTATTGGAGGCTTAAGTGATAGATTTGGAAGGCGCCCGGTGCTTTTATTGTCGCTATTCGGTTTTGGAATTGACTACATCCTCATAGGTTTTGCACCAAATATTTTCTGGTTATTTATCGCCAGGTTTATATCAGGAGTTACAGGCGCAAGTATTACTACAGCAAGTGCTTATATTGCTGATATAAGTACCCCTGAAAAGCGATCTCAGAACTTTGGATTGATAGGAGCAGCTTTTGGATTGGGATTTATTATTGGACCGGTAATCGGTGGTTTGTTAGGTCAGTATGGTACCAGGGTTCCGTTTTTTGCAGCAGCAGGATTAACCTTGGTGAATGTACTTTATGGATTTTTCATATTGCCCGAATCTCTTCCTAAAGAAAGTAGAAGAAAGTTCAGTTTTAAACGTGCTAATCCGATGGGATCACTAAAACAGTTCAAATCATTTCCCGGAATTTCAGGTTTGATTGTAGTTTTCGGACTTATATATCTTGCAAGCCACGCTACACAAAGTACATGGACGTATTACACAATGGAAAAATTTTCCTGGGATGAAACTATGGTAGGAATTTCGCTGGGTGTTGTTGGTTTATGTGTAGCAATTGTTCAGGGAGGCTTAACGCGTGTTGTTATTCCAAAAATTGGTGAGATCAAATCGGTGTATTTGGGATTAACCTTATCCTGTGTAGGATTTATAGGATTTGCTTTTTCTCCTACAGGCGCAATAATGATGGCAATGATCGTCCCATACTGTTTAGGAGGATTTGCAGGGCCATCTCTACAAGGAATTGTTTCTAATAAGGTTCCTCAAAACCAACAGGGTGAGTTACAGGGCGGATTAACTAGTTTGGTTAGTTTTACTTCTATATTTGGTCCGCCAATGATGACCGGTTTATTTGGTTATTTTACTTCGGATGCAGCTCCGCTTCAGTTTTCAGGAGCGCCTTTTTTATTGGGAGCCCTCTTAGTTCTCGGAGCTCTGGTATATTCAATTCGTTTATTGAGCTTCAAAAAAATAGCTAACTCTTAAAAGAGAAATTCTATTAATTATTAGAAAAACAGTCTTTTTACCCTTATTTTAAAGTAGTTGAAGAGCAGCTGAAAGGTGAGCTCTTCTTTTTATTTAAGAAATTGAAGAAAATTACAGACCATGAGCAACATCCAATATTTATCACAAGAAGGCTATGATAAACTTGATGCCGAATTAAAAGATCTTAAAAAAAGAGGTCGAAAAGAAATAGCAGAAGATATAGCTGAGGCACGTGCGAAAGGTGATTTGAGCGAAAATGCAGAATATGATGCAGCTAAAGAAGCGCAAGGTCATATGGAAGATAGAATTACTAAATTGGAAGATATTCTTGCAAATGCCAGAGTACTTGACGCTTCCGAATTAGATCTGTCTCAGGTTAGAGTACTGACCAAAGTGACAATCCTAAATAAAAAAGTGAACAAGGAAATGCAGTACACGTTGGTTTCTCCAAATGAAGCTGATTTCAAGGCTGGTAAAATTTCTATAGAATCTCCTATTGGCAGTGCATTAGTAGGGAAAGAGATTGGAGATGTTGTGAATGTTACAGTGCCGGCGGGTGAGCTTGAATTTGAAATCAAAAAAATCGAAATCTAACTACTTCTTCAGCTTTGATGAAAAAGCTCATTGACGTATATCCTTACCGAATTAAAGGGAGAAATATTGAGTTTCTCCTACTCAAGCGTTCTTCAAAAAAGATATATGCACATCAATGGCGAATGGTAGGTGGCAAAGTAGAAGAAGGTGAATCTTTTTGGGAAGCCGGACTAAGAGAGTTGAATGAAGAACTTTCCGAAAGCCCCCTACAATTTTGGACTGTTCCTTCAATAAATACTTTTTATGAACATAAAACCGATTCAATTCACCAAATTCCGGCATTTGCAGCTGAGCTGGAATGGAATGATAAACAAATTAGCCTCGATGATGAACATTCCGGATTTCTTTGGGTTAAAGCTTCAAGAATTGATGAATACATACATTGGCCGGAACAAAAGCGACTCATGCGATTGATAGATGATATTTTAACAAACCAACAAATTCTTCCAGAGTGGATCATAGATTTAAAATAATAGGTTTTATATTCTTTTTAGGATTTACGGTGAGTAATACTCAGCCACTACTATTTGCTCAAAGTGATTCAGATCCCTATAAAATTACTCCGGCCCCTGATGTATGGTATAATTCTGTGGATGGAGTTCGGTTAGGAATCCGGTTTTTAGGTGAAATGGAAGGATCATTTAAAGACGGACCGCACAGACTTGATGCCGGACTTTGGTTAAGTACTAGTTTCCCGACAAACCCTGTTTCGTATTACCTCAGCTTTACAGAACCGATTAAGGGAATTTCAGATTTTGGTGAGGAAGGAAGTATACAAGCCATAAGTAGTATAAGGACGGGTTTTTCTCGACATTCTTTGCAGTTAAACAAAAGATGGCAGAATGGTTTTAATGAACTTGAATATAAAGAGGCCTCACTTTCTTTTTCTCAAGAGAAGATGTTCGACCCGCTTTACCGACCATATCCAGTGCTTTGGTCCTCAAACTGGAAATCACTACTTGGTTTGAATTTTACGACTCATAATGAATCTGAAAAAAATACTTTTGAAACCAATATCAGTTTTCAGAAGAATATAAATTCTGGCAGTTCTTCTTTTTCAGTACTTAATATCGAAGCGTGGGACGTTTACCTAATAAATGAAAGTTTTGGGCTTGGATTGCGAGTATTCGGAGGATTTACTTCTGATAACGCAACGCCTGAATATTTATACACGGCAAGTTATGCTCAGCCTGTTCAATGGTTAGGTAATGGAGTAAGCAGAGCCAAAGGGACTATCCCGAGCAATTGGTTAGATAATGGTTTTGCTCATGTTTCAGGTAGCGGAAACTTACGAGGTTTTACGGATACTCGATATTCTGATCTGACTTTAGGAGGTTTTAACTCTATAGTTTCTATCAATACAGAATTAGAATTTCCAAATCCAGTAAGCGCATCTTTAAAAAAGGGAATTATTGGTGACTTTGTATTTTTAAAAAGTTACCTGTTTGTAGATGCAGGGACAGTTTTTGAGGACAATCCAATGCTTATTGATGCCGGTCTTGGTTTACAGTTTTCATTGAATATCCCTGATTTTCTCGGTAAACCAAGAGGATTTGCCATTAGATATGAAGTTCCTTTCTGGATCTCAGAACCGGATGTAGGGGAATCAAATTTTGAATTCCGAAATCTGATAGGTTTTGGAGCGGTAATTTCTCTGTAATATGAAAGTTCTTGTAATAAATTGCGGTAGTTCTTCCATAAAGTATCAACTTATTCATACTGATGATAAAGAAACGCTTTGCAAAGGTTTAGTGGAAAGAATTGGGGCTGTTACATCTATTATTCGTCAGGAGTGGAAGGGAGAGAAGCTGGAAAAAAAATCATTGGCTCTTGATAATCACGCAATTGCACTGAAAACCATTATGGAATTGTTGGTTGGTGCTGATAATGATCATCTTAAATCTTTAGATGAAATTGAAGCTGTAGGACACAGGGTAGTTCATGGCGGTGAGACATTTAAAGATTCTGTATTAATTGATGAGGATGTAGAAGAAGCTATTCAGGAAGCATTTGATATTGCACCGTTACACAATCCTCCAAATTTACAAGGAATCAGAGCTGCAAAAGAGCATTTACCCAATGTTCCTCATGTTGCAGTTTTTGACACAGCATTTCATCAAACTCTTCCGGCTGAAGCTTACCTCTATGGAATCCCAAATCGATTGTACAGGCGTTATAAAATTAGACGATATGGATTTCACGGAACTTCTCATTACTACGTGAGCAGGATGTACTACAAACTTGCAGAAGTAAATAAGAAAGGTTCTAAAATAATCACTTGTCATTTAGGAAACGGAGCTTCTATTACTGCCATTAAAGATGGGAATTCTATTGACACCAGTATGGGATTTACTCCGCTTGAAGGTTTGGTAATGGGAACACGTTCAGGCGATATTGATCCTTCTATCTTATTCTACCTCATAGAGAAAGAAGAATTATCTCTGTCTAATGTTCATGCGCTTTTAAACAAACACAGTGGGCTGTTAGGGTTGAGCGGTTATGCAGCAGACATGCGCGATTTAATAGAAGAAGCAGAAGATGGTGATAAGCGATCTCAGGAAGCAATCGATGTTTTTTGTTACAGAGCTAAAAAATATATTGGCTCTTATATAGCTGCATTAGATGGAGTTGATGCTATAATTTTTACCGGAGGAATAGGAGAAAATGCGCCTTTGATAAGATCTAAAATACTTTCGGGGATGCAGTCGTTTGGTATTCATATAGACGAGAAAAAAAATTCACATCATTCAGAAAAGCCATTGATAAGTACAGATAGCTCAAAAGTGGGCGTGTATGTTATTCCAACAAACGAAGAACTTGTAATAGCGATAGACGCTGCAAAAATTGCAATCACTTCAAAACAGACTCCTTGGGCATAGTGAACAGGTTTACCAAAATATCAGCTATTCTGTTTTGTATGTTAATTGTTAGTTGTTCTTCAACCACCTGGATAGTTGAAAGTGAAGTAGAAGTTGATCGCGGTGATTATAAACTTCTGGAGTCAGAATTATTTCTTCAAAAAGTTGGAGAAGTTTCACCGGAACTTCCGATTGCCCAATTCAGGCTAAAGACAGCTAATACGTTCGAATATGCACAACGAATTAAAACAGATCGGTATATCCAAAAATATAGACCAAAATTGGGATATGTTATTCTTGGAGTTGGTGCTTCTTCATTAGCAGGATATTCCGCTCTTGAATTTTCTGATCCTGACAAAAAAGGTCAACAAATTGCCTTATTGGGAGCCAGTACTGCTTTATTAGGAATTTCATTTTTGAATATGAAGGCAGTAGGTGACCCAAAATCTACGGGTGAGACTCGTTTATTAAGAAAAACCGGAGTTTATGTAGATACTGATACATTAAACGCTTCTAGCACTGAAACTCAGAATGTATCATACAGGATTCGTTACAATCAAAGAAATTTGATTGATAACAAGCAAACTACAATTACCGATAATTCTTTTGCTGTGAATTTTCTGGAAGAACTAAATCCTGATATTTTTCCCGGAATTGAAAATACTTCGATTACTTTAGATGTGAATTTTAGAGACAGCTTATACACTTACAATATTCCAATAAAATCCATATATGATCCTTTTGTAGTGGTTACTTCCACAGTTACAGCATTGCGTAACGAAGCTGAAATTAATCCTAATAATGTTTTAACGGATCTGGCGCAGGGAAGTCAGCTCAAAATGGTGGAGAGAAAAGGGGACTGGATAAAAGTATTATATGGAATCTCAGAAAATTGGGTTTCAGCGAGTGATATAAATGTTATTTGGCGCCCCTCTCAGTTTTCAAGACAGCTTTCAGTTATCGCTATTCCAAATGTTCCCTTCGGAAGTGTAGATGTGGAAAGAGATATCCCAAGAATATCAGAAGATAATAGAAACAAGTGGGGATATATCATCTCAAATCAGAGCTACGGGAACAACTTCCCTGAAAAAGCTTATGCTCATCGTGACGCTCAATTAATTGAAAAATATATGTCAAGTTCTTTGGGAATCGTGCCTAATCAAGTAATTAAGTTTTTGGATGTCTCTGGAAATCAGCCGGCTATTAATGGATTTAACAGACTGGTATCCAGAGTAAATAACAAAGAAATTGAGTTGATGGTGTATTTAAACGGCTATGCCGAAGTTGATCCTAAAACAGATATAGTGTACTTCCTCGGTACTTCGAATGATAGCATTTCATCAAGAATTGACCTTAACTCACTTCTTGATGGCTTTTCAAATTTACCAGTTAAAAAACTTTCAATAATTGCTGATTTAGATTTCATTAATACTTCAGATAAAACCAATTCTTTGGAATTACTTGCTGCAACTGTCACTACCCAAGTACCTAACTCTACCGTGATTTTTGGATCAAATACAAATCAGCGTTCTTATATTTATGCTGATCCTAATGGAGTACAAAAAAGGCACTCGATCTTTACGTATTTTTTAGCTGATGCTTTCAAAAAAAGGAATACAAATTGGGGAGAGATAAAAAGCTATTTAGAAAGAAATGTGTCTTTCACTTCCCGTAGTATATTTAATTCGGCACAAGATATTCGGTTTTTTGGAAGTGATTCTTTAAGCCTTGAAGACTGATGGGTTTTCTTTTTCTTTCGTTGAGCGCTGTATTTTCTCTTTCTGTAGCTCAGGTTTTAAAATTCATTGAAATTCGTTCGTTGCGGGTTTTAAATGTGCTGGTCATAAACTATCTGGTGGCATTTGTGATAAGTATCTTTTCTACGGATTGGAATGGATTCTCTGATCAAACCGGTTTGATTCCAATTCTTGGGCATTCTGCAATTCTTGGATTTTTGTTCATTGCTAATTTCATGATCTACAGTAAAAGCATTGACAAAAACGGGATGGGAATTAGTATCGCCGCAATGAGAATGTCGCTGGTATTTCCGATTTTGTTGAGCTTACTGATTTACAATGAGGAGATAACTACGGGACTGATTCTTGGAATTCTGTTATCATTTGTTTCCCTGATACTTCTGGTTCCGTCTTTCAAAAAAGATCGAAGAATTAAACTAAAGTTTGCTGCACTACCTGTATTTCTATTTTTAATATCAGGGATTGCCGATTCGGGTTTAAAAATATTTGAACAGGAATTTTCCATGTTCTTTGATGAATCTCAATTTCTGGCGAGCCTATTCTTTTTTGCTTTTTTGACCGGCTCAATATTCCTTTTTGTAAGAAAACAGTTCAACTTTAAGATGAAAGAGTTGATATATGGAATACTGCTGGGCGTTGTAAATTTATATTCTTCTTATTTTATTTTGTTGGCATTGAAGCAAATTCCCGGTTCTGTAGTATTTCCTTTAGTGAATTTGAGTATTGTTTTTGTAGGGACTTTCATAGGTGTTATTTTTTGGAAAGACCGACCGGACAAAAAACAATGGTTCGGGTTAGCATTGGCATTAATTTCAATCTTTTTACTCGTTGCGTAATATGGATATCATTCAAATAATAAGAGAAAAAGCTGCATCAAATAAAAAGCGTATTGTTTTACCAAGATCATCAGACGAACGTGTTGTAAAAGCCGCAGAATTTCTTCAGGAACAGGGACTGGCTGATGTGATTCTGCTCAAAAATAAAAACACTGAGATCAAGAGCAAGAATATTGAAATCTTGGACCCTGAAACTGATGATAAACTACATCAATTTGCTGAAGCTTTTTATCAGAAAAGAAAGCATAAAGGTATAACAGAAGAACAAGCTTTAGAAACCGTAAAAGATCCATTGTTTTTTGGAGCTTCACTAGTTTCTGCCGGATATGCGGATGGATCTGTTGCAGGTTCTGTTTCTACAACCGGCGATGTGCTTAGAGCCGCCATTCAAACTATTGGACTTAAAAAAGGCTCTAACGTCGTATCCAGTATTTTTTTAATGAGTTTTCCGGATGGGAAAGTTTTCTCTTATGGAGATTGTGCCGTCGTTCCATATCCGAATTCAGATCAGTTGGCAACAATTGCCTATGATTCTGCAATCTCTCATAAATTGATAACAGGAACAGATCCAAAAGTTGCGATGCTTTCCTTTAGTACAAAAGGAAGTGCTGAACACGAAAGGGTAGAGTTGGTTCAGCAAGCCTTCGAGAAAGTGAAAGAATATAATATAGACTTTGCAGTAGATGGAGAGCTTCAATTTGATGCTGCATTTGTGAACTCTGTTGCCAAAAGAAAAGCACCTGAATCTGAAGTAGCAGGAAAAGCAAATGTATTTATTTTTCCAAATCTTGATGCAGGTAATATCGCTTATAAAATCACAGAACGATTAGCAGGAGCAACTGCAACTGGACCAATTATTCAAGGACTTGCAAAGCCAATGATGGACTTGTCTCGTGGATGTGAATGGGATGACATTGTAAATACAAGCTGTGTAGCTGCGTTGATGAGTAATTAATTAAAGAAGTATCCTCAGAATGACATTAACAAAATTGAAATGAAACTATATCCTTTAAAATTTAATCCAATCCTGAAAGATAAAATCTGGGGTGGAAATAAACTTGGCTATGTACTTGATAAACCTATTGGAGATTCTAAGAATTGTGGAGAATCTTGGGAGATATCTGGAGTGGAGGGCTACATCTCCGTGGTTTCAGAAGGGCAGCTAAAAGGTAAGAATCTTGTTGAATTGATAGAAGAATTTAAGGGAGATCTGATTGGTGAAGCCGTCTATCAATCTTTCGGATCAAAATTTCCATTGCTCATTAAATTTATTGACGCTAATGATGATCTCAGTATTCAGGTTCATCCTGATGATGAGTTGGGAATGAAACGTCACAATTCGTTCGGTAAAACAGAAATGTGGTATGTAGTGGATGCGGAAGAAGGTGCTACGTTGATTTCAGGATTCAACAAGCCAACGAATAAAGAAGAATATTTAGAGATTTTTGAAGCCGGAAATTTAACCGATATTCTGAATCGGGAAGATGTTGAAAATGACGATGTGTTCTTTTTACCTGCGGGACGAGTTCATACCATTGGCAAAGGACTTTTGATTGCTGAGATCCAACAAACTTCAGATATTACTTATAGAATCTATGATTTTGATAGAGTTGACGCAGACGGAAATGAGAGAGAACTTCATGTTGAAGAAGCAGTAGATGCCATAGATTATAGCTTCTATGACCAATACAAAACGATCTACGATAAAACTGCGGAGGAAACTGAAATTGGAAAAAGCCAGTATTTCATTACCAACAGACTTGTGATCGGTGATTCAATTTCTAGAAATTACTCAAACTTTGATTCCTGTATCATACTGATGTGTCTAGAAGGCGATGGGGAAATTAATTTCGAGGAAGGTTCTATCTCATACAAACTTGGAGATTCCATTCTGATTCCAAATTCTATTACTAGCATTACTATAGATTCTAGCACAACTTCAAAGGTTCTTGAAGTCAGAATACCATAGAATATAGATACCTAGGTTTTCTATCCGCCTAATAAGTTTTCTCAATCATATCTGATTTAGTTCTGAAGTGTATATTTTGTATATTTGGATAGAATCTAAATAAGCACATATAACGTTGAACGAAGGCTTATTGAAGTCAGTTATTTCAACGTAATAGAACGACAAAATTTAAAGACCTAATGAGCGAAGAATTAAGTGATGGTGTGAAAGAATTGGAGTCGATGATTGGTGAAGAATATAAGTATGGCTTCACAACCGATGTCGAATACGAGGATTTTCCACAAGGAATTAGCGAAGAAATTGTACGTGAGCTTTCAAAAGTGAAGGAAGAACCGGAATGGATGACAGATTTCCGTGTGAAAGCATATCACGCCTGGAAAGAGATGGAAGAGCCAACATGGTTTAATGCTACGTACAACAAGCCTGACTTTGAGAACATGCTATATTACTCAGCACCAAAAAAGAAGCCTCAGTTAGATAGCATGGATGACGTTGATCCAAATATCCGTGAGACATATGAAAAATTAGGTATTCCTTTGGAAGAACAAAAAATGCTTTCTAATGTTGCTGTAGATGCAGTATTTGACAGTGTTTCTATTTTTACTTCTTTCAAAGAAAAGCTAGCAGAAGCTGGTGTGATTTTCTGTTCAATGTCAGAGGCGATTAAAGACCACCCTGAATTGGTTAAGAAGTATTTGGCTTCTGTAGTGCCGGTTAGAGATAATTTCTACTCCGCATTGAACTCAGCTGTATTTTCAGACGGATCGTTTTGCTACATCCCGAAGAATACAAAATGTCCGATGGAGCTTTCAACGTATTTCCGAATCAACAACATGAATTCCGGGCAGTTTGAAAGAACATTGATCGTAGCAGAAGAAGGAGCTAGTGTAAGCTACTTGGAAGGTTGTACTGCTCCAATGTATGATGAGAATCAATTACACGCGGCCGTAGTAGAATTAGTGGCTCTCGATGATGCAGATATTAAATACTCAACGATTCAGAACTGGTATTCCGGTGATGAAAATGGAAAAGGTGGTATTTATAATTTCGTAACTAAGCGTGGTATATGTAAAGGAAAGAATTCTCACATTTCATGGACTCAGCTTGAAACTGGATCTGCTGTTACCTTGAAGTATCCTTCTGTGATTTTGCAGGGTGATAATTCAGTTGGAGAATTTTACTCAGTAGCTGTAACTACAAAAAAGCAGCAGGCTGATACCGGTACTAAAATGATTCATCTTGGTAAGAATACTAAGAGCACGATCATTTCTAAAGGTATTTCAGCTGGTCAGTCGAACAACAGTTATAGAGGAGAAGTGAAAATCTCTAAGAATGCTACCGGATCAAAGAATTACTCAGTATGTGATTCTATGTTGATCGGTCAGGAATGTGGAGCTCATACATTCCCGTATATTTCATCAGAAAACCCAACCAGTAGTGTTGAGCATGAAGCTACAACTTCCAGAGTGGGTGAAGAACAGATTTTTTATCTGATGCAACGCGGAATCAGTGAGCAGGATGCAATTTCCATGATCATAAATGGATTTGTGAAAGATGTATTGAAAGAACTACCTCTTGAATTTGCTGTTGAAGCTAACAAACTACTTGATGTGAAATTAGAAGGTAGTGTAGGGTAGTTTATACTACTATTACTTTGTCATTTCGACCATAGGGAGAAATCTAAAAAACGCTGCTGAAAGCTACTCTTTAGATTTCTCATTCCACTCGAAATGACAGAATAGAAATTATAAAACAAACAAAAGAAAAAGCAGAATAGTGTTAGAAATTAAAAACTTACACGCCAAAGTTGAAGGCGAAGACATACAGATCTTAAAAGGGGTTAACATGAAAGTTAATGCCGGTGAAATCCATGCGATCATGGGACCTAACGGAAGTGGTAAGAGTACGCTTTCAAAAGTTGTAGCAGGTCATCCTGAGTATGAAGTAACTGAAGGGGAGATCTTGTTCAACGGTGAAGATATTACAGAATTGGATGCAGATGAAAGAGCTCACTTGGGTTTATTTCTTGCTTTCCAGTATCCTGTTGAAGTTCCAGGAATTACTAACAAAACATTACTTCGTGAAGCATACAATACTATTGCCAAAGCAAATGATCGCGAAGAATTGGATCCGCTTGAGTTTGAAGATTATATCACTGAAAAACTCGATATCATCAATATGAAGGATGAATTTCTAAGCCGTTCTATCAATACAGGGTTTTCCGGTGGAGAGAAGAAGAAGAATGAGATCTTCCAAATGGCTGTATTAAATCCGGTGCTTTCTTTCTTAGATGAAACCGATTCAGGACTGGATATTGATGCATTGAAAGTTGTTTCTGATGGTGTGAATAAGATCGCTAACGATGAAAATGCGATTGTAATGATCACTCATTACCAAAGATTATTGAATTACATCAAGCCGGATCATGTGCATGTGATGATGGGTGGTAAGTTGATCAAGTCAGGTGGATTTGAATTAGCTGAAGAATTAGAAGCAAACGGCTATGATGCATTAGAAAAAGAATTAGTATTAAACGGCGAGGCTCAATAATGAGTGAAGTAATCCAAAGAGACACGATGTTATCCTACATAACAGGCTCTGTGGAAAGCAGTGCTGAAAGTGTGGCGATTCGTGCAATTAACGAAAGAGGACGCGAAGACCTCGAAAACACATCTTTCCCAACACGTAAAGACGAGGATTGGAGATTTGTTGATCTGAAATCCATCACTAGAAGTCAGTTTTGCAAGCTTGAAGAAGCAAATGCAACTGAAGTTGGAGATATTTCAGAGCATTACTTACCGGAAGCAATGAATAGCCGATTGGTTTTTGTGAATGGAGTATATAACGAAGAACTTTCTTCTGTTGAAGACTTGCCTAACAATGTAATTGTAGGAAATCTTTCTGCTAATGCCGATAACAATGCTGTTAAAGAGCACTTGGGAACCATTACAAATTATGAGGACGATGTATTCGCTCCTTTTAATGATGCGGCTTTTACAGACGGAGCATTTATTTATGTTCCGGAAGAAACCGTAGTAAGAACTCCGATTCATATTCTGAATGTATTTACAGATGCTGAAAAAGCTTTTTACGCAACTCCGAGATTATTGTATGTGGGGGAGATGTTCTCCAAATCAACTATTATTGAAGAGCATATCGGTTTAGCTGATAATCAGTATCTTAATGTTCCTGTTACGGAATTCAAGATGTTTACCGGTTCCAATGTGCATCATGCGAGAATTCAAAGAGACAGCAAGAAAGCTTCTCATGTTTCCCGTCCGATTGCAATTTTAGATAAGAACGCTGAGTATCATTCATACACGATCTGTTTAGGAGCGAAGTTATTCCGGAACGATCCACGAGTAATTCAGAATGCTGAAGAAGTGAACTTTACGGTTGATGGATTGGTATTGATCGATGGAGATCAGATTGCCGATACACATTCAATCATGGATCATCGATTTGCGCATGCCGGAAGTCATCAGTTACATAAAGTAGTAGTTAACGACAGTGCACATTCTGTGTTTAATGGAAAGATTTTTGTAGCAAAAGATGCTCAGAAGATCGATTCATTCCAGGAAAACAGAAATTTACTGCTTTCAGAAAACGGAAAAGTAAATACGAAACCTCAGTTAGAGATTTTTGCAGATGACGTACTGTGTTCGCACGGTGCAACGATCGGTCAGCTTCAGGACGAAGAAGTGTTTTACCTTCAGAGTCGTGGATTGACTGAGCAGAAATCGCGTGAGCTTTTAGTGTATGCTTTTGCACTGGAAAGTGTGGAAAGCATGGAAGTGGAATCAGTAGAGAAGCTTTTATTAAACGAAGTTATTCAATACACGAACAGAGATAATAAGTAAATCCTCCCTCGAGGGGAGAATAAAAAGTGAACACAATGCCAGAAACAACAACAGACATACCAACCAAAATCAACTGGGCAGAAATAAGAGCCCAGTTTCCCGTGCTTCAGCAAGAAGTAAACGGTAAGAAATTGGTGTATCTGGATAATGGTGCTTCTAGTCAAATGCCGAAATCGGTTAGTGATCGCATTGACGCATATCACAAAAACGAACATGCCAATGTTCATCGTGGCATTCATTCGTTGAGCCAGAAAGCAACTGATGCTTTTGAGGCAACTCGTAGTAAAGTTCGTGATTTCATCAATGCCGGAAGCCTGGAAGAGATCATATATACTACCGGGACTACAGATTCTATAAACCTTGTAGCTCAAAGCTACGGAAGAAAGAACTTCAAGGCCGGTGATGAGATCTTAGTTTCTGAAATGGAACATCACGCCAATATTGTACCTTGGCAAATGATCGCTGAAGAAACAGGAGCAAAGCTAAAAGTCATTCCTATGAATGATAAAGGCGAGCTGATCATGGAGAAATTCCATGAGTTGCTTTCTGAGAAAACCAAAATGGTCGCTGTTGTTCATGTTTCAAATGCATTGGGTACAATTAATCCCGTTGATGAAATTATTGAAGCAGCTCACAAGAAGAACATTCCTGTATTAGTGGATGGAGCACAAGCAGTTCCGCATTCAAAAGTAGATGTTCAAGCACTCAATGCAGATTTCTATGCGTTTTCGGCTCACAAGATGTGCGGTCCAACCGGATTCGGAATTTTATATGGTAAGAAAGATCTGTTGAACGCTATGCCTCCATACAGAGGAGGTGGCGATATGATTGATAAGGTTACCTTTGAAAAAACTACATGGAATGATCTTCCGCATAAGTTTGAAGCAGGAACTCCGCCGATTTCAGCAGGTGTTGGATTGGGTTCAGGAATTGATTTTCTGAACGAGATCGGAATGGACGAAATCGCCGAAAGAGAGCATGAACTGTTAGACTATGCTACAAAGAAACTAAATGAGATTGAAGGATTGAAAATTGTAGGTACTGCTGATAAGAAAGCATCAGTGATCTCATTTTTGTTGGAAGGAATTCATCCAACCGATGCTGGTACAATTTTAGACCAGCAGGGAATTGCAGTGAGAACCGGACATCATTGTGCTCAACCTATTATGCAGCATTACGACATTCCGGGCACGTTAAGGGCTTCTATTTCGTTTTATAATAACGAAGAAGACATCGACAGACTGGTAGAAGGAATTGAATTAGTTAAAGAATTTTTTGGATAAATAAGGAAACATTATGGCTAAAATTAAAGAAATAGAACGTACTCCAAATCCTGACGCAATGCGTTTTGTATTGGATGAACCGCTTACAAACGGAACAACCCGTTCGTTCGAGAGCAGTGTAGAAGCAGAAGGCGACGATCTTGCTGCAGCTCTATTTGCTATCGACAGCGTTATCAATGTGTATTATGTTGATAAATACGTGACAGTAACACAGGATGGAAAAGCTGTTTGGTCTGAACTACTCAGAAAATTAGCTCCTCCGATTCGTGAAGCTGAACCGCAAATGGGTGCAGAAGATGATTCTGAAGTTCATGTAAGTAAAGAAGCTCAGGAATCTGACGATCCTCGATTGATCGAGATCAATAAGATGCTGGATGAGCAAGTTCGTCCGTATTTATTGGCTGATGGTGGTGGACTGAAAGTTCTCGGACTGGAAGAAAACCGTTTGAAGGTTCACTATCAGGGAGCATGCGGAACGTGTCCTACAGCAACCACAGGAACACTTTACGCCATCGAAAGTATGGTAAGACGTGTTGATCCTGAAATCCAAGTTATCTCAGTTTAAAAGTAATATCATGGATATTTCCATAAGCGACAGAGCTATTAAAAGAATTGATGAGATTCGCACCGAACAAAACGTGCCGAAAGATGCGTTTCTAAAAGTTGGTGTAGTTAGTGGCGGTTGTTCCGGTTTGACATATGATCTTGATTTTGACAGCGATGCTGAACCTCAGGATAGTGATAAAGTATTTGAGCTAAACGGAATGAAAGTTTTGGTGGATATGAGAAGCTTCCTGTATCTGGCCGGAACCGAACTTGATTACACAGACGGTTTGGAAGGAGAGGGATTCCATTTTCATAATCCCAATGCTTCCAGAACCTGCTCCTGTGGCGAGAGTTTTTCTATATAATTCAAAATTCAAAATTTTGAATTCTTAATTTTGAATTATTTCGAAGTAGTATGAAAGATCAAATCGTAAATAAGGTTAAGGCTAATTCAAAGCTCAAAACCTTAGACCTTGCTAAGCTGTTCCATGATGCAACTCCTATCGCTGAGTTAGACATCAAGCAATTCCTGCATATGGAAATGTTGTTGAAGGAAAAAGACTTTCGCCAGCATTTGAAAGATTTTGATTGGTCGCAGTTTGAAGGAAAGTACTTATCCGTGTTTTGTTCTACTGATGCCATTATTGCTCCGTGGGCATGGATGTTGATCACCAGTTATGCTAATCAATTCGCTGAAGAAGTATTTCATTTATCTCCGAAGGAAGTCACCCACGAACTCTACCGAAGAAAGGTAGAAGACTTTGATTGGAGCACTTACCAAGACAAGTTCGTCCTCCTTAAAGGGTGTGGAGATATTCACGTACCTGATTCCATTTATCTCTTGGCTACCAATAAATTAATGGGAATATCCAAGAAGATTATGTACGGCGAAGCGTGTAGTTTCGTACCTGTTTGGAAGGGCTGATTAGTTAGCCACAGAAACACAAAAGCACGGAAAAATTATTTGTCATTTCGAGTTGAATCCGCTGGTTAGCGGATGACCGAGAAATCTAATATCAACGATGATGGCAATCCTTAGATTTCTCACATCCGCCTGCCTGTCTGCAGACAGGTTCGAAATGACAAAACTAATTATTGAGAATCTTTTATAACTCGTTCTGAACGTCTCCGTTCGGAATGCTAAATGGAAGCCTGCCTATGTCGGCATACAGGCTCTTGCTTCCAAAGTGGGTCATGGGAAGCAGGAGCTTCCCGTAGGGCGTTCCCAAGCAAAGCTTAGGAACGAGGTTAATTCGTTGAAAGTTTAAATTTAATTGTCATTTCTTTTATTTTAACTTTGTCCATAAGTTCTCTGATTATATTGTAACTAAATCTAACCCGATTAGTTTCATTTTCACAGTTAATATTTTTAGCAGTAAATAAAAGAGGGAATCCATGTATGACTTTATAACAATTCTCTATTACCCTTCAGTTGTATTTATATTTGTTAGTATAAGTTTTCTCTCATTATTTATTAAAAATGAAAAGACGTTCTTTAAACTCAACTTTCTTCAAAATCTTTTTTTTGCTTTACTGATTTTGGTTGTTGGTTCTATTTTAAATTTTTGGGAATATCCAAGTATTTACGCCGTAGGATTTGAACCACATGTAGTTGATTTTGTTTTTAGAGAGCCAGTAAGACTAATTTATATTGGGATTTATTTTCTAGTGAATGCATTTGTAACTTGTTATAAAATCACTAATATCAACAAGTGAAGCAGGAGCTTCCCGGTGGGCGTTCCCAAGCAGAGTTTAGGAACGAGGTAAAATTAATTAGCCACGGAAGCACAAAAGCACGGAAGTATTATCTTGAGATCAACGGAAAGTCTTCCGGATTTTTAATAGAATCCAAACTTAAATCTATATCTAAATCGGGCCAGTAGAAGTGAGTTTTGGAGGGTGTTTCTACATTTAAAACCTCTTCTATAGTAGCAGATTTAAACCATGGAAATTCTTTATAGGATAAAAAGTATTCTTTTTTATCATGAAACAACCAAATTCCATGAGAAGAAATATTTGTTACTTCAGCGCTATTTTTTTCTAAAGTGATCATTCCAGGTTTGTATGATTTCTTCTTTATGTAATTCTACTTGTTCTAAGATCTCTTTAATTTGTTTAGAATTCAAACCAATTGATTTGTTAAGTTCAATCTTAGGTTCAATCCAAATTTTTGCTTCACCTTCAGCATGAATAACGTGAATATGTATTCTTTCTTCTTCTCTAGAAAAGAAAAAGAAACGATAACCTTTATATCTGAATACTGTTGGACTCATTAAATACAATATAAAAATTTAAACAATGAAAACACTCCTAACAGGCTCTTCCCGCGGAATAGGTAAATCAATCGCAGATTTGCTGATTGAAAATGATTATGAAATTATTGGTGTGTCCACATCACCCAATAACCAATCAACTAATAACTACACTCATAAAGTTTGTGATCTTTCTAAACCATCGGAACTCCAAAAGCTAAAACAGCTATTCACCGAAGACGAAATCCCTGAGGTACTAATCAACAATGCTGGAATTTTCATGGAAGCTCAGTTTGAGGATTCAGATGACGACTGGATGGCTAAGTGGGATCGTACTCAACAAGTAAATCTCAGATCAGTAGCACTGCTTTCTAAATGGGCTATCAACGCTTGGAAAGAACGGGGAATAGAAGGGAGGATCGTTAATATTGCCAGTCGGGCTGGAGTTCGGGGCGACACGGGAGAATACGCTGCTTATGCAGCCAGTAAAGCCGGAATGATCGCTTTCACCAAGAGTATCGCACGTAGTTTGGGCAAGGATGGAATTACCGCTTATTCCATAGCTCCGGGTTTTGTGAATACCGATATGGCACAAGGTTCCATTGAAGTGTACGGAGAAGAATACCTCACTAAAGATCTGGCATTAGATTCCATTGCTCCACCCGAGCAAATCGCCGAAATGGTGTTGTTACTTGCTTCCGGAAAACTTACCCACGCCACCGGACAGACTTTTCATATTAATTCCGGGAGTTATTTGGTGTAGGATTTTTGTTTGCCACTGAAGCATAAAAATCACAGAAAATAAATCTCTGTCATTTCTGTAGATTTCAGGTAACCTGCCTGTCGGCAGACTGGTTCAAAGACAAAAATAGAATATAAACTAAATAAAAAGAGCTGATTTTCAGAAGCTACTTATTGAGGAAGAAATCTGATACCATTTATTCATCCCTCAGCTTTGTCAACGATTGAGATCCTCTGCTTTCACCGGAGGATGACTCTATTTGTGGTTACTTCCGTAAAAACACCGTCATCTCCACGCGTATGCAGGAGATCCGGATTTGTATTTCGCTCGGGAAATTATATTCACAGATATATTTTTGTAAAGAATATAGCTTGAAGTAGTCTTACTTAGACATGAAAGAAGGCTTCGTATATATGTTATCCAACTCAAAAAGAACCGTTCTATACACGGGAGTTTCTGGTGATTTGGTCAATAGAACATTCAATCATAAAAAAAGTAACGGGTCTGTGTTTTCAACAAAGTACCGAACACATTTTTTGATGTATTACGAAGTGCATCAAAACATGTATGAAGCTATACGAAGAGAGAAACAAATAAAGAGATGGAACAAAGAATGGAAGTTAAATCTGATCCGATCTGTGAATCCTGAAATGAAGGATTTATGGAAAGAAATTCTACCACCTGGAAGGGTCCACTTTTAATTGGCTATTAAAACATTTCCCTAAGAATGAAAGCGAAGCAAATATTTCAATCCAGATCTCCTGCATACGCGTGGAGATGATTCTTTAATCTAAAACAAAACTGTCAACGAATTATGTAACATCTACAGAAATGACAAGCCTGACGTCATTACGGACTTGATCCGGACTCTGTGTAAGTAACTAATCCTAATCCCAACAGATCCTGAATCAAGTTCAGGATAATAGCTTCTATAATATCATAAATCTTCTTGCTTTAGGAAGAAAGTATCCTCTGATGACAAAGAAGAAACAAATCTCCCTTCCAAAGGAGACAGATCGAGCACTTGTGTGAGATCAGAGGGATGTCGTGTAATTTCTGAGTTAATAAACTGCAAAACATCCTCAGTCTTCTGATTTAGCCGATCCGGAATCTGTTCGGAAGTATCCTCAGGATGTCAATAGCTCATCACCGATGCTTCTCATACACATTTGGCTCTAAAACCTGTCCAAGTTCTTCTAACTCATTGTTCGGAATGATAACATCACAAGAAGCAATGACTTCATTCAATTGTTCGAACGTTCGAATTCCAATAATGGGATGACTTATAACAGGATGTTGCTGTACATACTGTATAGAAGCGGACAAAGGATTCTCCGTCTGCAAAACAGCTTCTTTCATTTTTTGTACCTGATCTTTAGAATATCCTAAGTATTCTTTGGGCGGCTTGTCGATCAGCATTCCTTTTGCAAGCGTACCCCGAGTGTTTACGGAGATCCCGGCTTGATTAAGTAAATCCAGACATTCTTCCTCAGGTCGGCGATCCAGCAAGCTGTATTGCATCATTATGGAGCTCATATTCGATCTCTCGATCCATTCCCGGATCACATTCGGTCGAATGGAGGAAATACCGTATTCAAGAATCTTTCCTTGTTCCTTTAGAATCTCAAAAGCTTCAATGGTTTCATCAATTGGGTCTTCAAGCGTTCCTCCGTGTAATTGGTATAAATCTATATAATCTGTTTGAAGTCGCTCTAAACTTTTATCTACAGCTTTAAGAATATATTCCTTGGTTGGATTCCATCGCCAATCTGTACCGGCTTCATTCCATTCATTTCCAACTTTGGTAGCGATCTGAACTTTATTACGAATAGGAGAGAGAGCTTCACCAACAATTTCTTCATTCCAACCCTGATCATATAAATCAGCAGTATCGAAGAAAGTAATTCCTTGTTCTACAGCCGATTGTAAGAGCTCAATATTATCCGAGCCATTGGGATTAAGCGACATACATCCGAAACCAATTCTTTTCGGCTTCATGAAACTTATTGATCAGCCTTAGCAATTACCCACACAGCGTGAATAATGCCGGGGATAAAACCCAAAATTGTAAGCAGGATATTGATCCAGAAAGCGGAACCGATTCCAACAGTCAAAAATACTCCAACAGGAGGAAGAAAAACAGCAAGTAAAATTCTAAGTAAGCTCATAGTGTTATTGGTTTAGCAAATTCTATTTCGCTTTAAGTAAGGAATTATACCTTGAAATAAAAAATTTAGTATCAATTTAGATACTAATTTACGCACAGGCTTAAGCCTATTCCAGCATGCATTAAGTCTCAATTCGATACTATAATATACTATAGTTATATATATCTATTTTTAAAGTTATATATCTGTAATTATATATTCAAATATGAGAAAATTCTATTCTAAAAATGATATTTATACTCATTTATTGTATCCATAATTGCTGAACAGCACTTAAATTAATTCAGAATACGGAAGGACAAATTTACTTACAGACGGCAATTTTATAATGAATAGGTTTCTATTGACGTTTTGTGCTGTTTTCTTTTTCGTTACAAATTTAACAGCACAAAATGATGATATTGGATCGGAGCTAAATGAAACAGCTCTGATTGAATTTTTACGTACAAATTATACTCCATCTAATCCCAAAGATTATGATGAAGCCAGAGATTCAATGTATCAGCATTTAGATGTAGATGAAACAGATAGCTTAACAGGAGTTTATTCAGGTCTGAGAGCTAAAGCTGATGGAACAAGAACACCTTCTAACGGTTCTCTAAGTTTTAATACTGAACATTCCTGGCCACAAAGTTTTTATGATAACGCAGAGCCGATGAGAGGAGATATTCATCACCTTTATCCTGTTTGGAGTTCGGTAAATTCATCCAGAGGAAATCACCCTTTTGCAGAGATTAATGATAATTCTACAACTTCATGGTGGTACTGGGAAAATGGAGCTAAACTGGAAAGTATTCCGACGAGTAATATTGATCTATATAGCGAGTATTTTAATGATACTTTTGAACCTCGTGAAGATCACAAAGGTAATGCTGCCAGAGCTATGTTTTACTTCTGGACACTTTATCAGAATAATACAGATATCGTAAATGATGATTTTGATAATGAAGCCTATTTTAATGGAATGAAAGAAACCCTGTATCAATGGCATCAGGATGATCCGGTGGATGCTGCTGAACTGCAAAGAAGTGAAGGAATCGAAAGTATTCAGGGAAACAAAAATCCTTTTATACATGATACTACATTAGTACGACGAGCTTACTTTTATGAAGAGCCTTCGACTCCCACATTGCCGGAAGTTTACATTTCAGAAGTGTACGAAGCTAACGGAGGATCTGTAAAATATGTAGAACTTTTTAACACCACGGATTCCGACATAGATTTTACTGATGATGACTGGGCACTCCTTCGTTACAGCAATGCAAATGGAACAGGAAGCGAAAGCACAATTTCCTTAACAGGAACCATCAAAGCAAAAGATTTTTATGTGATTGGGGATGATAATGCATCAAATGGTGTGCAAACTATATTTGGAGAAGGAGTTATTGATCAGAGTGAAAGCGGTATCAATCACAATGGAAATGATAAATACACTCTGGTAAAAGATGCTTCAGGAACTCCGGAACAAATTGATGCTTTTGCTGGTGATAATATTGGAAATAGTTCCACATTTGCTTCCAATCAGGTTGTATACAGGATCTATTCTGAACTCCCAAATGATGGAGATTTTGGACAAACATCAGTATCAACAAATGGAGCGACTGTTTCTTCAGGTGATTGGAAAGTTTATGATATATCGTCAAACAATGGAAATGCTAAACTGGTCGCAACCCCCGGATATAGCAAAGGAATTGAATCTTCTAAGCTGACAGAAAGCCTTATTTCAGGTTCGGCGGGGTGGAGACTAATTTCAATTCCATCAAATACTCCTACTTTAGCTCAATTATCTGATGATGTTGTATTGAATGGAGTTGATAATGCGAATGATCCAACTGTTTTTACGTATAACAATTCGGGTTCTTATGTAACCCCATCTACATTTAATATCACTTTGAACAAAGGAGAAGGTTTGGCAGTCTATTTCTTTGATAACAATTTAACAGGAAGCACCGAACTGCCAATAACGTTTGATTTGGCGGATGATCAGTCTGAGCCTTCTTCAGATGTAACTGTGGCTTTAAATACCTCTTCAGAGTTAAGTAATTCTTATTTTACACTTGTTGGGAATCCTTTTCAAAGCAATTTTGATGTAAGCAGCATAACTGCCGACGCTACAATTCAGGCGAATGTTCATCTTTTGGAAGGCGGTTTATATTACACTGAGGCTAGAAACTCTTCAATTGTTCTACCATGGCAGGGTTTCTGGATTGAATCTCCTAATTTAGATGTTTCATCTACTATTACATTTCCGGTTAGCGGAAAAACAGATTCTGATGCTACTTTAAGCGCTTATTCCAAGCAATTATCTGAAACATATGAAATACAATTTAATCTTAGATCTGAAAAATCTTATGACAGAGGTTGCAAGATAACATTTAAACAAAATGCTGAAACGGGTTGGGATGAATATGATGCCTCTAAACTAGCTCCCACAATTTCAGATTACGCTATTCTTTCTTGCCTGGAAGATAAAACTCCAAAATCTGTTCATTCTTTACCAACATTTGAAAACTCTGATATTCAAATTCCTTTACATATTGATTCTTATAATGTAGCAGATGCATTAGAATTGGAATGGGAGATAAGCGAATTCTTATTAAACCATGCAACGATAGTTCTTCGTGATATGGAAAGCGAGAGGGAACTTATTCTTTCAGAATCGGGCACTTATTCATTTGATCATACTTCAATTTCTAGAGTGAATCAAAAATCAAAGATTCTATCTCCAAATGCATACCCCTTAAAACAGAAAAATGGAGATTCCCCCAGATTTCAGGTGATCTTGATTCCATCAACATCGGTTAGCAATGAAGACGATAATATTGAATACACTGAATTTGAATTAAGTCAAAATTATCCAAACCCATTTAATCCGTCAACTCAGATCAGATATACACTGAAAGAATCTTCTCAAGTAAGCCTAAAGATTTTCTCTTCAACAGGGCAGGAAGTAGCAACACTCGTTAATACTTATCAGAGTAGAGGATCCAAAACGATTTCATGGAACGCTGCAAATCTTGCGAGTGGAATTTACTATGCACAACTTCGAGGAAATGGGTTCTTAAAAACCATAAAGATGACCTTATTAAAATAAAAAAAGCCTTGCAAATATTAAATCTGCAAGGCTTTGTACCAAAGAGGGGAATCGAACCCCTACTTCCGAAGAAACACGAGTTTGAGTCGTGCGCGTCTACCAGTTCCGCCACTTTGGCAAAAAATAATTTGTCTACCAGCCTGCCTGTCGGCAGACAGGTTCCGCCACTTTGGCTAATAGATTCTAAAGATAAGTGTGTTTATAATTCTTAACAACCGTTTTCTTAATTATATCCATTAGGATTTTCGGATTGCCATTTCCAGGCATCTTCACACATTTCTTTGATTCCTCTTTCTGCTTTCCAACCAAGTTCATTTTCAGCTTTGGCCGGATGAGCATAACAAGTGGCAATATCACCCGCACGACGAGGAGCAATTTTGTAATCAACATTTTTACCCGAAGCATTCTCAAATGCTTTTATCATATCTAAAACGCTGGTTCCTTTTCCAGTTCCAAGATTATAGATAACCAAGCCCGGATCAGATTTAAGTTTATCAATCGCTTTGAGGTGTCCCAACGCCAAATCTACCACATGAATGTAGTCACGTACACCCGTGCCATCAGGAGTAGAGTAATCATCTCCAAAAACAGATAATTGTTTCAATTTACCCACTGCAACCTGAGAGACATATGGCATTAAATTATTGGGAATATCATTAGGATCTTCACCAATCAAGCCGCTTTTGTGAGCACCAACAGGATTGAAATATCTGAGCAAAGCAATGTTCCAACTTGAGTCAGAAACATGGAGATCTTTGAGAATATATTCGATGAATAACTTTGTCCGCCCGTATGGGTTTGTAGCAGATAATGAAGATTCTTCTGTAATTGGAACCGTTTCAGGATCACCATACACGGTTGCAGAAGAGCTGAATACCAGATTCCTAACGTTATATTTTTTCATTACTTCACAAAGTACCAATGTGCTGTTTATATTATTTACATAATACATCATTGGTTTTTGAACCGATTCTCCAACAGCTTTATAACCTGCAAAATGAATAACTGAATCAATGGAATGCTTCTCAAATACATTTTCAAGAGATGATTTGTCAAGCAGATCTAATTCATAGAATATCGGAACTTTTTGGGTAATGGATTCAACTCTTTTGAGAGATTCTTTGCTGCTGTTTGAAAGGTTATCAACCACAACAACTTCATTGCCTAGTTGCAAAAGTTCTAAGACAGTGTGACTTCCGATATAACCTGCACCACCGGTAACTAATATTGCCATATAATTAAATTAAGTTTCAGTATCAAAGAGTTAAGTACAGTGTATTCTATACAATGTAACTACGGAAACCAATCTAAGAAATTAATAGTTAAGATTAGACGATAAAACAAAAGAAAAGGATGTGCCTATACCTGAGCCACTTTTTACAGAAAGTTTAGAACCGTGCAGTTCTAAGATTTTCTGAGCAATCGATAATCCTAAACCGGCACCGGCACCAACGGTTCTACTAGGGTCTTCTTGATAAAACCGATCAAAAATTCGTTGAATGTTCTCTTCGGCTATACCTTTGCCCGTGTCTGAAATTGTAAAGCTGACATTATCTTTACCATTGGTTGAAATAATAGAAACAATTCCACCTTCCGGGGTATGCTTTAACGCGTTATCAATAAGATTAGAAATAGCTCTTTCCATCAAAGCAATATCTGCATAAACTAAATTGAGAGCTTCATCAGATAAAACGGCTTTAAGAGTAATTCCTTTTTGTTCTGCAAGGGGTTTAAATTGTTGAACAAGATCTTGAGCTAGTTCAGCCATAGAAACCTGCTCCATCTCAGGTTGGACATCCTTAGCATCGAATTTTGAAAGTTCAAACAACTCTTCGATTAGCGTCCCCAATTTTTTTGTATTTCTAAGTACTATTTCATAATACTTAGATCTTTCTTCGGGTTTGATCATTGGTTCTTTTTGAAGAATAGTTTCTAAATAACCCTGAATTGAAGCTAAAGGACTTCTAAGATCATGAGAAACATTAGCGACCAATTCTCTTCTTAATTTATCAATCTGTTTTATCTCGTCCATATTTGCAACTAATGTATCAGCCATTTGATTAAAAGAAGCACCGAGTAATCCTACTTCATCATCAGAATTTACTTTAACTCTTCTTTCCAACTGCCCTTGTTCAAATGATTTAACTGTTTCACTTACATGCCTTAAGCGCCCAGTCAATAATCGAAAAACTATCAATCCAAGAATTAACGTAACAATTAGTATTAAGCCTAAACCAATGAATGTATTTTGAAGGATGTAGCTATTCTGAACCATTCCAGCGGCTTCATCAAACTGTTGTCCGGAAAGAATCACATATAGATAGCAGCCTTTGCTTCCCATAATGGATATCGGAGCGACTGAAAATGGTTTTTTAGCTTGGGCGTTAAGCGGATCATCTCCATAAATAGGAAGTGTTTTGCCCGACAAAAACTCATCCAGAGGCTTTGTATTTACTCTGGCGATTTGAACTTCTGCACCCGGATCCTGGCTTGGATAAAACCACTTTATCATTCCATTACTCCCCAAAAGGTAGATATCAATTTCGGGGTTTATTCCATTCAAGTATTTGATCACAGAAATAATACTGTCGCCTTCAATAGAATCCATAAGATACGGCTGAAAGTGTGAAGCCATATCTTCAGCAAGCATTTTGTTCACTTTCTGCCCGGTTTCATCAACAAACATAAGAGAAGAAGACACTCCTAAATAAGCAAATGAAACACCCAGAGCTAAAACCAGCACTAAAAAAGTTGTAGAAATTTTGGTATAAAAGCTTTTTTTAAAATTCATTCTACTCCCAGATCTTCAAGTTCAGCAAATTTGTACCCCATTCCCCAAACCGTTGTTATAAACTTTGGGTCAGATGGATTCTTTTCGATCTTACTTCTTAATCGGTTAATATGAGAATTAACAGTATGGCTATAGCCGCTGTATTGGTATCCCCAAACTACATCGAGTAGTTCCTGCCGGCTGTATGCTCTTCCCGGATTATTTGCAAAAAGAAGAAGTAATTCAAATTCTTTAGAGGTTAATTCGATCAATTGATCTTCTAATTGTACGGACCTTTTATTTGGGTAGATTATAAGTTCACCGAAATCAAGTTTATCGAATTTAGAACTATCCTGACCATCTGTTGTGGATGCTCTTCTTAATAGAGCTTTTACACGTGCAACAAGTTCTTTTATTGAAAATGGTTTTGTTAAGTAATCATCTGCACCGAATTCCAATCCCATGATTTTATCAACTTCTTCTGCTTTGGCAGTAAGCATTAATATAGGAACTTGTGTGTTTTCCTTTCTGACAGCTTTACAGATTTCAAACCCGTCAACTTCAGGAAGCATAATATCTAAGATGATCAGTGAATATTTATTATTCAAAGCCTTATCTAGTGCCAACCGGCCGTTCAAAGCTTGATCAACTTCATAATTATTATCAGTTAATTGAATTTTAATTAGCTCTGATAAATCTGAATCATCTTCTACAATTAGGATAGGGTAAGAAGGAGTGCTCATGTGCTTTACTTTTAATGAAGAAACTAAACCATCATTAAAATAAAAGTATCACAGAGAAATAACATTTATTCTTAAGATACCATGTTCTCAAGTTCATTTAAAACTTGGGAGCATATTGAATCTATTCTTTCAATAGATTTGTTAAGTTCTTCGTCAGATTTTTCTTCCCAGATAATAGTTTTACCAACTTCATACTCATCTATAAGCTGTTGAATACCTAACATTTGAGCTACAGGTTTTATTTTATGACCTGCTCTTCTTAGGTTTTCCTCATCTCGTTTCGAAAGAAATTTCGAATAATTAGAGTTGAATTCTGAAAAAGAAATCATCGCTGCTTCAGCAAACTCTTTGATGTATTTCTCATCACCATAGAGCATATCGTTAAGAGAAGAAAAGTCGATCAATTTGGCCATATCACTAATCATTTACCGCTTCAGTTATGAAATGAGGAGAAGGTTTGCCAAACTCATCAACATGTACAAAAGTTATTTCATCTATTGTGATAATGGTCTTTTTCTCAAATTTTGTACGCACTTCACATTTTACTGTAATAGAGGTTCTTCCAAAACGAACAGTTTCCATACCAATTTCAATAACTTCTCCTAAAGGAGCGGAGTTAACAAAATTGATCTCAGACATATATTTCGTAACTATATTTCCCTTACCTAATTGACATAAGACAAATATTGCAGCCTCTTCGTCAACCCAGCTTAGAACCGTGCCGCCAAACAGAGTTCCATGTGCGTTTAAGTCTTGAGGTTTTATAAGTTTTCTACTGAAGAAGCGCATAAAATTCTTTTTTCTTAATGTACGATGATTGTGAACATTGATACAAATCACATCCATCTATTTAAGTTATTCTAATACTTCCGTATTTGAATTTGATATTGTAACAAAGCTCGGGTATAGCTCTCTATTATATACAACGAAAATCGGGAACAGGACAAAAAAGAGACGCACAAAATGAAAACAATTGCATTAACAAACCAAAAAGGTGGTGTAGGTAAAACAACCTCTACTATTAATATTGGGGCAGGTTTGGCAAAACTTGGTAAAAAGGTTCTCTTGATCGATTTGGATCCTCAAGCCAATCTTACGTATTCATTAAAAATGCATTCTAATCGAATGGAGAAGAATATCTATCATACGCTAAAAGGGCAGGCCAAAACTCATGAAGCTATTATCAACCATAACGGATTTGATTTTATACCATCTTCACTAGAGTTGTCAGGTGCTGAGCTTGAGTTAGCAAACGAACCTGCAAGAGAAGGATTATTAAAAAATGTTTTAGATCAAATAAAAGAAGAGGAATACGATTTCGTTCTGATTGATTGTCCCCCAAATCTGGGGTTATTGACTTTAAATGCGTTTACTGCTGTCGAGGATATCTTTATAGTTCTTCAATCAGAATATCTGGCTTTGCATGGTTTATCAAAATTATTGGACCTTATAAAAATTGTTCAACAGCGATTGAATAACCGTTTAGCTGTTGGAGGTATTATTTGTACTCTATATGACAGCAGAAAGAATCTGAACAAAGAAGTGGTTGGCCACATCAAAGATTATTTTGGTGAAAAAGTTTTTAGTACCATAATTCGGGATAATGTTGCTTTAGCAGAAGCTCCAAGCCATCATAAAACAATATTCGAGTATGATGGAAAAAGTAATGGAGCTAAAGATTACTTTGCGTTAGCTAAGGAAATTAAGAACGGTCATTAGTAGATGTCTAAAAAACCGAGCTTGGGGCACAATCCTTTAGCGTACAGTTTAAAGAACCACGCCTCATTTGATTTTATAAAAAGTACCAGGGAACAGCAAAAGCCTGAAGAGGCTAAAGCTGCGACTGCTCAAAAAAAAGTAGCCAGTTATTATCTTGAAGAAACCGTCATTGAGAAAATTAGAATTATTGCTGAAGAACAGGAAAAGTCTTTCAGTTGCTTAGTAAACGAGATTCTTAAATCTTCTATTAAACAGGAAGAAGCTTCAGAATAGTTCTGTATTCACCGTCGCTTTTTAGTATACTTTTGCCATACTAACTGGCTTATGTTTTACGATTACAGATCTCATTCTTTTACCAAACTTATTGACCAATTTCTCAGTTTAATTGCTGAAAATAATCCCGATGATGCCTTTTCAAAAAATTGGATTATCGTTCAGAACCGCGAAATGCAGCAATGGATCACGCTCAATCAGAGTTTGAAAGAAGGAATATCTGCCAACAATGAGTTTATCTTTCCATCAGAATTAATATGGAAGTTATACAGGCTCAAAGATTCCGACCTAAATACCAATCTTGCATCAGATTTAATTCCGATGCAGTGGTCTATATTCGAAGAGTTAACTTCAAATAAAAAGTTAAGGAATCAGCTGACAGGAACTAATGATTTGAATGCAAAACTGCTTCTGCAGCAAAGCAAGTCAATAGCTGATGTATTTGATCTGTATCAGGTATACAGACCTGATCTCATTAAATCCTGGGAAAGAGGACAGTTGAGATATAATGACGATCAGGAAAGGTGGCAATCTGATTTATGGAGATCACTAAGTGGATTTTGGAATAAGGACGATAAATTTAAAAGTCGGGCCGATGCCTTTGAATATCTAAAAGGATGGATGTCCACTGATGTGTATCCTTTTGAAGACATTCCCCAAAAAATTTGGATTTTTGGTTTACCTCAGATATCGAAACCTTTTGCTGAAATTATAGCAAAACTATCTCGAAATATAGATTGCTATAACTTTAATTATTTAATTGAGATGAATTCTGAAGAAAAGGATCAAAATCTATTTCTAAATAAAATTCTGAAATCTCCTCTAAACAGCAATAAGATTTTATCTGATAGCCTGGCTATTTATGATGTGTCAGTTAATACGAATTATGATTCAAGTTCCGAATCGTCAGCTGGTAATGCTACAAATCTTGATATTATTCAATATCTATTAAATAACAACTATGATGGTGAAGAACTAAACTCTAAGGACGAAAGCATTGAAATCCATTCCTGCCATAGTGTTAAAAGAGAAATTGAGGTTCTGAAAGATTCTTTATTGAATGCGTTTAATTCTGACTCTCTTCTAAAACCCGAAGATGTATTGATCTTGGTGCCAAATGTGGAGAAATACCGAGCTCAAATAAAAGAAGTCTTTTCGGATGTTCATAAAGATGAGTTTATACCTGTAAATGCCGGATTCGAAGATATCAATGAATTACGGGAGACAACATTCTTAAACGTATTGTCTGTTTTGAATTCAGATTTTAAAGTTAATTCAATTATTGAGCTTCTGGATAATCAGATTTTGGGTGAGAAATGGAACATTTCAAAAGATGATGTTCAACTGATTAGGGAATGGGCTAAGGATCTTCATATTCACAGATTTTTAGATCGGGATGTTTTTTCTTGGATGAACGGTTTGCAAAATCTGTTTTTGGGTTTCGCTATGGAGGCTGACAAGTTTAAACTTTTTCAAAAAAGTATGGCTTATGATAAAATAAATACAGGAGAAGCAACAGAACTTGTCGCGAAACTATCTTCCTTTATTGATGAGCTTAAAACGTTCTCAGGGCTAACTAAATCAAAATTTACCGTTGAGGAATGGCTAGATAAAACCAGACATATTGTAAATGTCTTTTTGTTGAGGAGGTTTGATGAAGACTATAACATCAAAAGTCTGTTATCCAGAATTGAACAACTTAAAGAGCAAGTTCAGAGATCACATTTTAAAGGTACAATTGATTTTGATGTTTATTTAATATGGTTAAAAGATCATTTTTCAACATCAAATTCTTCCGGTGCCGGGTTCGGGCATGGAGTTACCGTAAGAGAATATGTTCCAAATCGATCCATTCCATTTAAATTTGTAGCAGTTTTAGGTTTTAATGAATCTGTTTTCCCAAAAGCTGCCACCCGGCCTGATTTTGATCTGATAAATTCACATCCTGAGGCGGGGGACAGGATATCAATAGACGAAGATCGATTTTTGTTTTATGATATGATCCAATCAGCAAAACAAAAGTTACATTTTAGCTATTTAGGTCAGGATCAATATTCCGAGAATAAAAAATCCACTTCTATATTACTACAACAATTAGTTGATGTAGCTAGATCAAATGGAATTTCTATCAATATACATGAACATAAATTGCATGGC
Source organism: Balneola sp. (assembly GCA_965216175.1). Classification (GTDB taxonomy): domain Bacteria; phylum Bacteroidota; class Rhodothermia; order Balneolales; family Balneolaceae; genus Balneola. The sequence continues at coordinate 1,574,442 of OZ244140.1, read as the reverse complement.
TATGATAGTTATTACTTCAAAGATCAAGAAAGCAAAAGCTTTTCAAAAAGTAACTTGGAAATTGCTAAGAACCTTTCTTCAGAATTAAATAAAACCCATAGATTCTTAACGAAAATACATGTGATAGAATTAGAATGTCAGGAAGACGAGAGAGGTATTTCCATAAATGACCTCGTTTCTTTTTACAGTCACCCGGCTAAATATCTTTGCACTACTTTTTTTGGGATTAGGGATAGTAATGATTTTCAGGAGTTAGAAGATCGAGAACCGTTTAATTTGTCAGGATTGGATAAGTACTTTCTTAAAGACTATTTAAAAGAAGCTTTTTTTAGTTCAGAATTAGAAAACCTGGCCAATAATGCAGTTCAAAGAGGATTGCTTCCGGCAGGATTTCCGGGGGAATTAGCATTTGGTGAAAACTTTAAAGTTGTTCAACAATTCAATAAGGTAAAAGAGAAATACGACTTTAGTTTACAACAAAGAGAAGATGTAGAGTTTAAAGTCGAAGAAAATATTGTTTTCGGTACAATAGGGAATATTGTAGAGAATGACCGAGTAGTGATACGTTTGGGGGCATTAAAAGCTAAAAACTTAATAGATCTGTGGATCAACCATCAGGTATTAAATATCAATAAAGATATTACAAGCAGGATTTTCTACATAAAAAATAATAATTCGGTTGAGGAATTTATACTTACACCTGAGCATAAAGATGAAGAACATCTTGAGTTTTTAATCAAAGAATTTAAATCTCAATTAAATCTCGATGAAAATTGGATGTTTCCTGTAGAAACAAGCTTTGAATTTGCACAAGCTATATTGAGAGGTGATAACATTGAAAAGGCTATTGAAAGAGGTTTAGAGAAATGGGATGGAGGACATTTTGCATTTTCATCTGAAGGCGAAGATTTCTACAACAATTTGCTTCTTAGGGACAGTTCTTTTGCTCACAAAAAAGTATTTCAGGAAAAAGCTCTAAAGATATGGTCTCCAATTCTAAATGTTACGGGAGCAAATTAAATGAAACAACTTGATGTATTCAGCGCTCCTATTAATGGGATCAGTTTGGTTGAAGCAAGTGCGGGAACCGGAAAAACGTACAGCATTACTTCTTTATATATAAGAGTGATTATTGAGAAAAAACTTCACCCTTCAAAAATTTTAGTTCTTACTTATACCGAAGCTGCAACAACAGAACTTAAATCGAGGATAAGAAAGAGGATCAACGAAACTATTGATTTTTTGAATTCGGGTATTAGTTCAGAAGATGATTTTTTAAATACAATCAAAAAAAATGTACAACCCAGCGCAGTTCATGATCTAAAACAGGCACTTTTTTCATTTGATGAAGCGTCGATCTTTACTATACATGGGTTTTGTCAGAAGTTGCTTAGGGAAGAAAGCTTTTCATTTGGCGTTCAGCCAGACTTTGAGATCATTCAGGATTCATCGGAAATTTTTCAAGATGCAGTTGATTCTTTTTGGAAAGAAAGTGTGGAGAAGTATTCGAGTACAGATCAGGGCAAAGGAATTTTAGAGTATTTGATCAACGAAAAAATATCCCCTGAAACTATAAAACCGGTTATTGAAATAGCAATATCGAAACCCTATGCCCGAATTCTCCCTGAGCATTCTTTGGCTAAGGAAATTGACGAGAAAATTGAAAGAATTCAGAAACTCAATGATCATATTAAATATATATGGGAGGTTGATCGTGATGAATTGCAAGACATAATTTTCTCAGGAAAACTTAATAAAAGATCTTATAAACCGGAAACATTCAGAGAAGTTTGGAAAGATCTTGAGAAGTGGATTTCACGTTCTACTACGAATTTTAGTGGCTTTGCAAAGCTGGAGAATTTTGGAGAGTTGAAACTTTCAACTTCAGTAAACAAAGGGAATGAAATTACAGTACCTAAGATTTCAGAACTGATTGATCAGTTTCTGGAAGAAACCAAAGAACTCAACATTCTCAAAGCAGGATTTTTAAAGGAAGCTATTGTAAAAGTTAAAGATGAAATTGAAGCCCGTAAAGAAAGAATTAATTCATTAAGTTTTGATGATCTCTTGCAAAAAGTATCAAATCGATTAAGCCCGAAGCTTGCTTCAAAAATCTCTGTAAAATATCCTATTGCGTTGGTTGATGAATTTCAAGATACGGACCCGATCCAATATTCAATCTTCAGAGAAATTTATCGTAACAAAGGTTCTTCTTTATTTATAATCGGAGATCCTAAACAAGCTATTTACAGTTTCAGAGGAGCCGATCTTTTTACTTATTTCGAAGCGATTAAAGATGTAAAAGAGTCACAACAGTATTCTTTGAATTATAATTATCGTTCTTCAAAAGAAATGATATCAGCTGTAAACTCTATTTTTAGTCGTCTTGAAGATCCTTTTGTTTTTGATCAACCCAAATTCAAGAAAGTTGAGTTTCCAGATAAGGCTGTTAATCTTGAGTTTTACTTGGATAGGAAAAAACAGGTTCCATTTTCGTTTGTGGATTGTGATGCAGAGGGGAAAAATAAAAGTGAGTCAAAAGAGATTGTTTGCTCTTATGTAGCTAATCAAGTCGAACAACTACTGAACAATGATTATACGATTGGAGAAGACCGAGTAAGTCCGGGTGATATTTCAATTCTAGTCAGGACAAAAGCGGAGGGAAGTTTGGTGGCTGATACTCTTCGTGAGAAAGGCATCAAAAGTATTTCAAGAAGTAATAGCTCAGTATTTGATACTCAGGAGTGCTCAGAACTTAGGATTATACTAAAGGCTATTCATGAAAATTCAAATCATGATTTGGTACGAGCAGCCTTGACTACATCCTACATTGGTTTTACAGCAGATTCGATTATTAACCTATTTAATGATGTAACTGAGTGGGAAAGCGTGATCCAGAGTTTCAGAGATGCTGATGAAGCGTGGAAAAAATCTGGATTTTTGAAAGGTTTACACATTCTTAATCAATCTTTTGATATCAGAACCAGACTTTCAAAACTTAATAATGCTGAACGAAGGCTCACCAATTTTGATCATTTATTAGAGCTTATCTCTGAAATGAAGCAAGATAATATTGCATCTCCATCATCTTTGATTCGGATACTGGATCAAAAAATCAGCAGTACTTCTAATCCTGCTGATGAAGAAGTAATTCGACTTGAGAGCGACTCTGATTTGGTTTCGATATCTACTCTACATTCTAGCAAAGGGCTGGAATACCCCATTGTCTTCATTCCTTTTCTATGGGATGAATTCGAACGAAGAAAAAATACAGGAGTAAAGGTTTTAGAATTCCATAATGATTCGAATGAACTAAATATTGATTTAATTCCAGCTAATACAGGAGAAAAAGTCCAGCAAGCCAGAAAAGAATCTTTGGCCGATACATTAAGACTGACTTACGTAGCACTTACCAGAGCAAAAACTGCGTGCTTTATTCCATTTACTTCGTATAAAAAAATAACAAATTCACCCTTATTCGCATTATTGTGTGGTTCGAATGAACTGTTGACTGATACAAATAAAAATGAGGAGAAATTAAATCGGTTTTATTCTGATTTAGAAGAACTGGATAAGCAAGGTAGTATCAGGATAGTGAACAGTGAAAAAATGTTAGCCGTATTGAACAGTAGTAAAGAAACAGTATATGAGAAAGATCTTTTTAGCCAAAATCAATTGGCCGCAAAGCAATTTAATAGATCAGATATAGGAAAATTTTCGCGTGTGGTAAGTTTTTCTTCATTAACAAGCTCCAAAGAGTCCGGTGAAGGTGTTAAGGATTATGATCAGTTAGATTATGAGATCAAGGAAGACTCTGAAATTATTGAAGGAAAGGAAGAGCTTTCTAGAGCGACTTTTCCTAAAGGTTCAAATACTGGGAATTTGCTCCACAATATTTTTGAGTATATCGATTTTGAGAACTCTGATAAGCACGTAGAAGTCATTGAAAATCAGTGTAAGGACTTTGGTTTCGAAAATAAATGGTTGCCTGTTTTAAAAACTTGGGTTGATGAAGTTCTCTCGCATAATTTAAAAGGTGAGTTTTCATTAAGCGATCTTCCAAAAGAGGATGTTTTGAAAGAATTAGAGTTTCATTTTCCGGTTTCTGAAGTAAGCTCAATGAAAATATCTCAAATCATCAGAAGTACAGAGGAAAAGGTTGGATTTCAAAACTCAGTGTCTGGCTTCATGAAAGGTTTTATCGACCTCATCTTTAGGCATGAGGGCAAATATTACATTTTAGATTATAAGAGCAATTATTTAGGGTCCGAAGTAGAGAACTACAACCATGATTTATTAAGAGAGAAGATAGTTTCTTCAAATTTCGATATTCAATACCATATTTATACGTTGGCATTAAAACTATATCTTGAGCAAAGAAAGCCGGATTTTGATTATGAAAATGAGTTTGGTGGTGTCTTATATCTGTTTCTTAGGGGGGTAGATTCTGATAAGAAGAATTCAGGAATCTATTTCGATTGTCCTTCAAAGGAAATTATTGATGAGCTAGAGAGTTCAATGGGAGAATTGATCAATGGATAAATGGCTTTCATACCTCCAAAAACTTAAAGCAGAAGGAGAAATAGGGCTTTTAGAATATCAGTTTGCAAAATTCGTATATGGAGTTGAAACTAGAGCCTCTCAAGAACTAATTTCTTGTGCCGTACTAGCAACCCATGATCAACTAAATGGCAATATATGTACTGACCTTTCGAAGTTAAACGACTCTCACCTTGCGGTAAAATTGAAACTGAATTCTACTTCTTTACAAGATCTTTTTTCGATATTAGATAAGAGTACTTCAGTAGGTAAACCGGGAGATTATACTCCCTTTATATTAGAAGGGGATAAACTCTACCTCCAGAAATATTGGGAATATGAAAATGAACTCATTCAATGGTTAAAAGAAAAGACAGAAGTTCCACATAAATCTCTAGAAATTTCTGATGCGTTACAGATAATGTCTATGTTCGAAAGTGACGAAGATGAAATAAATCTTCAAATGATAGGAACAGCTCTGGCTTTATTAACCGACTTGGTTATTATTTCAGGCGGCCCCGGAACAGGGAAAACATTTATAGTAAAAACGATATTGGAAGTGTTGAGCAATAATCAAAAGGATTTGAAAATTGCATTAGCTGCACCTACTGGTAAAGCGACGGAACGTTTATCCGAATCAATAGCTGAAAGCTTCGGGGAATTAAAAGCGTCAACCATACATAGATTGCTGGGAGCTCGTAAAAGTGGGGAATTTAAATATGGTCAAAATAATAAATTACCATATGATGTTGTGATAATTGATGAAGCTTCAATGCTTGATATTAGGCTTTGGATCAGCTTGATAAGAGCCATAAAAAAATCTGCGAAGCTTATTTTGTTGGGCGATAAGGATCAACTGGCGTCGGTTGAAGCTGGTTCTGTTTTAGGAGATATTTGCTTTGGTGCAACTAATGACTTCTCAGCAAAACTTACCAGCGAGCTAAAAGTATTGAGTAAAGATCTTAAACTTAGTAATTCCAAAAACATTCTTAATGATCATATCATCTTGTTGAATAAATCCTATAGATCTAAATCCGGTTCGGGAATTTCGGAGCTTGCCAAAGCTATCAATGATCAAAATCAGCAAGAGGTATTCGAATTAGAAAAACTGTTTTCAGGTATTGAAATAATACCTCCATCATCACAACGAATTAATTCGTTAATTGAAGATTATAAATCAGAAATTCTAGCAGACGGTGTTGTTTCTCAGTTTCTGTGTTCAAATAAAATCGGAGAGCTAGGCACAAATTCTTTGAATGACGAAATCGAGAGAAGAATAAAAAAAGCTCAAAAAATTTCTGATAATGTTGAATGGTATTCAGGTAGAAAGATTATTATTACGAAAAATAATCGTGCATTGAGTTTAAAGAATGGAGAAATAGGGACATGTTCTGTTAATGATATGGGTCAGTATTTTATTCATTTCGATTCTTCAAAAGAAATATCGGTGTCTCAACTTATAGATTATGATCTGGCGTATGCAATTACTGTTCATAAAAGCCAAGGTTCTGAGTTTGATAAGGTAGTATTATTTCTTCCTGATAAATTAAATCCGGTACTTACCAAAGAATTGTTATATACAGGTGTAACAAGAGCGCGTGAAAATGCTCTTGTAGTTGGAAAAAGTAAATTAATTGAACAGGTAATTGTTAAATCGGTTAACAGAGCCAGTTCAATTCCTGATAAACTTATTGAGTAAAATACATTAAAAAAGCTACAACACTTTCATGCTGTAGCTTAGATTTGTACCCCGAAAAGCCAACGTATTCATAGGAAAGCAGATGACATCTGCTTTCCTATTTTTTTTAATATGATATTTTCTATTCAAAAAAACACTTAGAAAATTCTAATAAGTATATGAAATAAAGTAAGTGAGAGATAAAAACTATCCAAAATGAGCTGGAAATAAGCATACTTAATTTTTTTTAATATCGAATTCGGAACAAAGTTAGATAAGGCTTGTTTAAAGTTGTAGTTAATCAAAACAAAACTAATAAATATGTTGACTAACAAATTATATAAATATCCAATAATAATTCTGATGCTTGCAGTAATTGGCTTTGCATGCTCAGATTCAAGTACAAACAATAATGATCCTAACAATCAGGAAAATGCTACCGTAACTGGTAAAGTCGATCAATCAAGTACTAATAAAGCTCTTCCGGAAGGTACAGTAGTAACAATGGCAACTGTAACTGCAAGTGGATCTATTGAGACATTAAACAATGTCGAATCCACAACAACAGATGCTAATGGTAATTATTCATTATCTTTTGATGCTAATACTGCTCAAAACTTTGTAGTAGTAGCTGGAGAAGAAGGTAATCAGACCATGGGATTCATTTCTTCTAATGTCGATAATAATTCTTCAATAGATCTTAAACCTATTAATGCTGAGTCTTCAGTAGAGTCCGCTATTTTTGCTAAAGTAGTAGGTAATGGTGATGCTGATGCAGTATTAAAATCAGATATTGAAGCAATTATCTCTTCTGATATTGACGAAGAAGTGAAGAATAACAGTTCTGCTATTTCGAAACTCGCTGTTGCAATAGCAGCTTCGGCTGAAGCAAGAGCAGATTTCTTTGCAGAAGAAGTAGAAGGAAATGGTGAAGAAAAGCTGAATAGCTCAATTGATATTCTTGTTGATGCGCAAGCTAAACTAGAATCAGATCTACTGGCAGCCACCAGCGAAGCAGAAGAAGAATCAGCTGTTGATCTATTTCTTGAGACTTCGGCTACTGCATTCGTAAACGCAGGTGTTAGCGAACAAAATGCATCTCAGGCAATTTCATTATGGGGAACTCTTGTAGTGAACAATATGGAATCTATGTCTGAAGAGATTGAAAATGACGTAAGAAGTCAAACTTCAATAATGACAGCAATAGCATTAAATCTCGCAGTTCAGGCAGAAGCAGAAGCTTCAAGTATGTCTGAAACTACTCAAGATGAGATTGCTAGTGCAGGAGTTACACTAATGACTGAAATTAAAGCTGCTTTAGGTGTAAAAGCTGATGTTGAAACAGCGTTTGAAGAATTTCAAGCTAGTGTAGAAGAATCAATGTCAAATGATTCATCTGTTGAAGGGGAATTTATTGTGAGCTTAAATGCTTCTATAAACTCTGAAACAGGAGCGAAGACAATTTTTGATAATGCAATAATCGCAGCAATTTCTGCAGATGCAGCATTAGATATCTTTACAAATTTCACAACAAATCTATTTGCTGACTCTGATGAAGTGTCAACAGGTCAGATGAGTGAAACTAATCTTGAAGCAGTTACAACAATTATTCTATTGTTAAACTTGACTTCGTAAGATTATTCTAAAGACAAAAGCCCCGTACTTTAAAAGTACGGGGCTTTTTTTATTAAATAGAGAAATCTATTTTACTGATATCAGCTCTACTTTAAAAATCAGAGTGCTGTTTGGTTTAATTGGACCGCCCGGTCTCGGATTTTCGCCGTAGGCCAGATCAGAAGGAATGTAGAACATGTAAGTTGCTCCTTCTTTCATTAATTGAACACCTTCAGTCCAACCTCGGATTACTCCGTTAAGCGGAAATTCTATTGTTTCTCCTCTATCATATGAACTATCAAACTTAGTGCCATCAATGAGAGTACCTTCATAATGTACTTCAACAGTACTTTCAGCAGTAGGAGATGTGCCGGTTCCTTCTTCAATAATTTTATACTGAAGCCCGGATTCAGTTTCCATTACACCTTCTTTCATTTTGTTTTCAGCTAGAAAAGCCTGGCCATCAGCTCTATTCTTTTCTTTTTGCATTGTAGTAAGCTGAATTCTGAAATCATTTATCAAAGAATTTCTTGTAGCTTGATCTAAAGTTTCTGTCTGCTCGATCCCATTAATAAATCCGGAAATATAAGCATCGTAGCTAAAATCAGTTGCTCCTTCACGAGCTAAAAAGTCTCCATTCTGATAACCCAAAGCAAAACTAATACTGTCTTGTTCTGATGAAAGGTTTAAATCGCTACTGATAGATGAATTGTTTGAATTGTCACAAGCTAAGCCAACTAATAGAATTAAAACAACGGCTAATCTTGATGAATTTTTAAAAGTCATAGTATTTTTTTGATTGATATTTAAATTCAACGCTAAAAGTACAGGAATTTAGCACCAAAGTGGAATATATATTCCGTACTTTCTATGTATATTTACAAGATTTTGAACTTTTAAGAAATTAAACACATTGACATTTAAAGAATTTGATCTCCACGAGTCACTTGAAATGGGATTGTCCGATATTGGTTATTCAGAGCCAACACCTATTCAAGAGCAAAGTATTCCAGAGGCCTTACAAGGCAAAGATATATTAGGAGCAGCGCAAACTGGCACGGGTAAAACGGGAGCTTTTGTGATTCCGATTATTGAATTGATCTTACGTAATCCATCGGAAGGCACGAAAGCTTTGATATTATCTCCAACACGTGAACTGGCACAACAAATCGACGAACAGATATTCGCATTAGGATATCATTCAGGAATTAGTTCTGCAACTATAATTGGTGGTGAAGACTTTTCCAGACAAGCCAATGCACTAAAAGCAGGGGTAGATATAATTGTTGCTACTCCGGGAAGGCTAATCGATCAAATGAAAGTGTTAGACGTAGATTTTAGTAAGATAAAATTTTTAGTTCTTGATGAAGCTGATCGTATGCTTGATATGGGATTTTTACCTGATGTAAATCATATTATTGACAAGATCCCAAAAGATAGACACACCATGCTTTTTTCAGCAACTATGCCTAAAGAGTTGCAGAAATTGATGAAAAGTGTGATGAAGGATCCAATTAAAATTGAGATCGAAGTATCTACAACGTCAAAACAAGTAGATCAAAGAGCGTATCACGCACCACCGAGAAAGAAGTTGGCTGCTGTTCAAGATTTGCTTGATGAACTTGAATGGAGTTCTTGTATAGTGTTTTCTGCGACTAAAAAAGGGACGAATGAACTGGAGCGAGCTCTGAATAAAAAAGGCATTAAAGCCGGTAGTATTCATGGAGATCGGAGTCAGCAGGAACGAACAGCATCACTACAGGCTTTTAAAAATGGTACAGTTCCTGTAATAGTTGCAACGGATGTACTCGCTAGAGGAATCGATATCGATAATGTCTCTTTGATCATCAATTATGACGTTCCAAGAGCTGTTGAAGATTATATTCATCGCTGTGGTAGAACAGGAAGATATGATAAAGAAGGAATAGCCATTACTTTGGTAAGTAAAGCTGATCAGAAATTCTTCGATCCAATTAAAAAGAAAGTTGGTGATGATCTTAAAATCCTGGAACTACCTGAGGATAGAGCACCTGAAGAAAAAACTACTAAGAAAGAAAGTTCTGAAAAAGATAGCTCTCAGAAAAAAACTGAAGAAAAGAAAAAAATAAAATCTTCGAAGCCGAGCGAACCCATCAATGTTGTGAAGAAAACTGTTAACATATCTACTAACAAAGACGGAAAAGTAGTTGTTGAACTGAAAAATAAGCCACAAGAAACTCCGCCCAAAAAAGCTGAGCCTAAATCTGAGAAAACAAAGAAAGAAACAAAGAAAAAGATTGAGGTTAAACTAAAGTCTGAGAAGCCTCAAAAAAAGAAAGAAAAGAAAGAGCCCAAGAAAGAGAAGAAAAAGGCTAAGCTTTGGAACAAACATGACCGCCCCGATCGCATTGAAAAAGCAACGGAAAGAACTCAAAGTATGAGAAAGCCTTCAAAAGGTTTATGGGGTGTTATAAAAACCTTCATTCCAAAATTTGGAAAATAATTAAGAGCCTGATAATCTTTATACAATAAATTTAAGTAACAACAATACATTCTATGAATACTAAAAGCCTACTTATACTAATACTTATAGCAATTGGATGCTCTGGAGGTCAGGAAATTGAGGTAAAGAAAACCCATTCATCCAATTCAGAACGCCTGCCTTTGGTTGAAGACAAACCGATCAAAAATGTTATTCTTTTGATAGCCGACGGAACGGGAATAGCTCAAATCTCTTCAGGACAATTAAATTTAGTTGGTGCTGATGGCTATTTGAATCTACAAAGAATGCCTATAACAGGAATTGTTAAAACACAGTCATCAAATTCTTTAATTACAGATTCAGCAGCTGGTGCAACTGCTTATTCTTGTGGAATGAAGACTGATAATGGCATGATCGCTTTTTTACCGGATGAGAGTCACTGTAAAACGCTGCTTGAAATAGCTGAAGAAAAAGGTATGAGTACAGGTTTGGTAGCAACATCAACAATTACACATGCTACACCTTCCAGTTTTGCAGCTCACGTTAGATCAAGAGGAAATCAAACCGGGATAGCCGAGCAATATGTTAATTCAGGTGTCGAGGTATTTTTAGGAGGTGGGAGAGAGTTTTTTATACCTCAGGATGAAGACGGTAGTTCTAGAAAAGATAATCGCAATCTTATAGAAGAATTTGAAAGCAAAGGGTATGAATATGTTTCTACTGCGGATGAAATGATGGGCTCAACTTCTGAAAAATTGTTGGGATTATTTGCAAACTCCGGCATGGATAGCGAAAATAGAACTCCTACTCTGGGTGAAATGACAAACACGGCTTTATCAAATTTGTCAACCAATGAAAATGGATTTTTCCTCATGGTAGAAGGTAGCCAGATTGACTGGGCCGGGCATGGTAATAACGCTGAATATGCGATTAGAGAAATGAAAGATTTTGATGATGCCGTAAAAGTAGCTTTAGACTTTGCTGTAGAGAATGGAGAAACTTTAGTTGTTCTAACAGCCGATCATGAGACAGGTGGTATGACCATGATGAATTCCTCTGAAGATGCACAAAAACTTCGTGTGGAATGGGTTACAGACTACCATACTGCAGTTCCTGTAGCTCTTATGGCTTACGGACCTCATGCAATTCAATTTAGCGGATGGAATGACAATACAGATATTGGAATTAAAATAGCTGAGTTAATGAATTTCGGAGAGTTTCCGATCATTCTAGAATAGCGGTCTTTATTCCATAAGTAGTTTCATTTAAATCAGTCCAGGCAGCTATGATTTTACCGTTGTAGCTGCTTATTTGTGGAAAACCACTTCTTCTGCTTGAAGACATATCAGCAAGCTTTATTTCTTTCAAAAACTCACCTTCTTTTGAGAAAGTCTTTGCCATAAAATATGCCTTAGAACGATCTTCCATATTTCGTTCTAACCAGCTAACAATTATGTTACCATTATTCATAAAATCTATATCAACTCTTCCCAATGGATTACCATTATCAACAATAACAGGTTCGCTGAATGAGTCACCCTGATCATTTGAAAGTGCTATTTTAACTTTCTGAATCTCATCAGCTCCGGTATACCAAGCGACGGCTACTACATCATCATTTGCTATTATTGATGGACCGTTAACAGGGCAAGCAGCTATTTCCCAGTTATCGTTATTAACCGCAATAGGATTACTCCATTTCCCATTTTTAAACTTGGAGACATAGATATCTCTAATTTCATCTTCTGTTCTATCTCTATAAACAGTTATAAAACCATCTTTTAGTCTAGCTGTAGAAGTCCCGCAGCAATCACATACACTATTATCAATTTCTGACTCGCTGATAATATTGAGTTTTGTATCAAGAATAGCAGATCTTAATGTCATAGCATTAGCTAATGAGCTTTCAGAATTATGATTATCATGAGAACCACCACCACCGGTATTTCTGCCGTCTAACCAAACACTCATAAATGTTGAGTCTGAAGCCGGAACCATGCTTACAAAACCATGCTCAGTGGCAGTATCATCATTATGTGGAACAGTAGTTCTTTGCCAGTTATTTGAAGCAGAAGCAATTTCTACATTATAAGCATATGTTCCACCTTCAACTTTTCTTAACCAGTGCGCTGCAAGTGGTTCTCCATTCTGAGCAATTACAGAAGGGTAATCTGCCCAATTTACAAACCAACTATCTGATTCTGAAATCATTTTTGGTTCGGTCCAACTTCCGTTAATTAAAGATGAATAAAATAATGACGTTTGCTTTTCTTTTGATTCTACCCAACTCATAAAAACGGTTCCTGTATTGTCAGTGAAAAGTCTTGGAAGAGATGCTTTTTCACCTGAGGGGCTTACAATTTCTTTTTGAATTTGAGATGTTTCTGATGTACAATTAATTGTTAATACAAAAAATAAACTAAGTGTTAGATAACGCATTGTGCTTTTTATTAATCTTATAGGTGATTTTCGAAAGATATAGTCCAATTATCGAAGTTAATGGGAAAGTTACTAGATACCAGATTGGAACCATCTTGAGAGAGGAAAGTATTTCAAATATTATCCAAATAGAAATGAGAATTGTAATAATTATGTATGTTTTTTTAGCATCCTCATTAGCAATACTTAAAGCCAACATCACTCCAAGCCAGGTAGCCATAATAGAAACTATGTAAATTACTATTATCCACGATAAGGATGGGAGGGCAGAGACTCCAAAAAAAACAAATTCCTGTGTGTGAAAGAATGATATAATGATTCTGGAAAATCCTTCTACAAATAAACTAAAACAAAAACCGAATAGGGCTGAAAATAATGCTTTCAAGAAAAAAAGTTAATTGAAAATTAGTTAGACTAATATAGAATAATTAATAATCAAGGTTAACAATTGTATGCTTAATTAGTATTTTAAAGAAACCTAATTTATCTAATAGAATGAAGAAATTAATTGCAGTAACTGTTTTGGTCTTTTTTGGTGTAAATACAACTGCTCAGGATTCAAAAAAAGTAATTAAACTTTCTGAACCTATACTTGTTACTGAGACTTATGAAGTGTACGGTGAAAAGCTAAAGAAGATGGACGAACCAATCTCTTTGACTTCACTAGTAGCTTCAACGAATGAGTTAGAGAGTGATCAGGTTTTAGTTAAGACATCCATTGCTGAAGTATGTGAGAAGAAAGGATGTTTTTTTATAGCTCAGGAAGGAGAGCAGTCAGTCAGAATTACTTTTAAAGATTACGGATTTTTTATCCCAACCGACTCTAAAGGAAAAGAAGTAACAATAGCCGGTGTGTTCACAAAAAAAGTTTTGTCTGAAGAAAAAGCAAAACATTACGCTGAAGATGCTGGAAAAGAGAGTTCAGACATAATAGGAGATCAAGTTGAATATTCAATAGTGGCCTCGTCAATAATATTAAATAAAGAAATTAAGAAGTAAGAATGAACGATAACGATTTATTGCAACCAGTAGAAGTAACTTCAAAAGATAAACAGTTAATGGAGTCACCCGAGGTTGAGAAAATAGCCAAGGACGTCATAGAAAAAAACAAAATGGAGTTTGGGCCTGCAGAGATTGGATATTTTCTTGTATATCCGAATATTTCTAAACAACGAGCTGCAAAATGTATGAAAGCCACACGCGAGGTGAAGTACTATTCAGGTAATGATTATCTGATAGAGCTTTCCGGTGAACTTTGGGATATGCTTGATGGCAAAACCAAAGAAATGGTTCTCTATCACGAATTGTTACATATTGACCCATCGTTCAAGTCAAAGAATCAGGAATGGAAGATGAACTTGAGAAAACCTGATTTTGCTGATTTTTATACCATTAATGATAAATTTGGGAACGAGTGGTATAAAACCGTTCAGGCCACAGCTTCTTCATTATATGATCTCGATCCAAGACAAGAAAACAAGGTTTCACTTTAAAATGTGAAACCTTCCTTTTCAAGAAGAGGTTTAATGCGGTCTACATGATTGCCTTGAATCTCTATATTTTTACCTTTTACAGTTCCTCCTGTCCCTAATTGTCCCTTAAGTTTTTTGGCAATTTTTTCAATATGCTGAGGATTGTGCTGAATATTTTTAATAACAGTTACTTCTTTTCCTCTACGACCGGCGGTTTCTAGTGCTATTGTAACTTTCATTTATACTTGGGTTGTTTTCCATTTTCCACGTTTGAATAATATAAAGCCGATTATTCCCAATAAAGTTTCAGCTACTACAATTGAATAAAAAACTCCTTCTTCAGCTAAACCAATTTCCATAGCTAAAATGTACGCTAATGGAATTTCGACCATCCAGAAACAAACAAAATTAATGAGGGTAGGAGTAAGCGTATCACCTGCTCCATTAAAAGCTTGAATGATAACCATTCCAAAAGCATACGCTAAATAACCGTAACTCATGACTTTTAGACATCTGGCTCCAATTTCTATAATTTCACTATCAGCAGTAAATATTCTCATCAACAATTCTGCATTAGTGAAGAATATAACTCCAACAATTCCTAAGAACGCCATATTAGCAAAAGCTGAGATCCATGTTGATTTTTCTGCTCTTTCAGGTTTTCCGGCACCAAGATTTTGACCAACAAGAGTTGCGGCTGCATTACTCATTCCCCAGGAAGGAAGAATTGAAAATATAAGAATACGAACAGCTATAGTATATCCGGCGAGGGAAATGCTTCCAAATTCTGCAATTATCCGTACCAAACCTATCCAACTGCTGGTAGCAATAATAAACTGCGCTATTCCTCCCAACGATACTCTTACTAAGTTGGCCATGATATCCCATCGTGCAACTAAATGCTCTCTTAAAACATTGATTCTGGTTTTACCATCAAATAATTTATAAAACTGATACAAAACACCGGTTCCTCGACCGATTGAAGTGGCAATTGCAGCACCTGCAATTCCAAGTTCCGGAAAGATCCATAATCCGAATATCAAAAGAGGATCGAGTACGATATTAATACCATTAGCGATCCATAAAGCTCTCATAGAAATATTTGCGTCCCCAGCACCTCTGAATACTGCATTGATTATAAATATCAATATTATCACAGTATTTGTGCTGAACATAATTGAAGTGTAAACAGAAAATTCTGATACAATTTCACCACCTGCTCCCATTAAAACTAAAAGTTCAGGAGCAAACACACCTCCCAGAATTGCAATAGGTATAGAAACTAAAATGGCTGCAAATATAGCTTGAACTCCGGTCAAAGCAGCTTTTTCGTAGTTTCCTTCACCATATCGTCTAGAAACCAATGCGGTTGTTGCCATGGCAAAACCTATGGCAATTGCATAAATCAATGTCATTAAAGATTCAGTAATACCAACAGTTGCGATCGCTTCTGCACCAAGTTTTGAAACAAAGAATATGTCTACAACAGCGAAAACGGATTCCATTAGCATCTCAAGAACCATTGGTATTGAAAGAACCAAAATAGCTCTGCCAATGCTTCCTGATGTGAAATCCTTATCTGTACCGGATAGAGATGATCTTATATCGCTCCAAATTGAAACTTCTGAAGCGTTAGACTTCTCTGACGAGCTCATTACTTAGACAGGTCGGTGGGAGGGAAGATTAGACCCATGTACTCTTACCTGAGTTAACCAGAAAAATATTTTTTCTAGTCTAGAAGAGGGAACCCGAAAACGAATCACAGCATCTGCTACTCTTTCTACTGCTTTATCAAGATGATTCTCGCTTTCAAATTCGAGAATTATTGAACATTTAAGTGATTCTATTTTTTTTAGAAAATATTTTTCTTGTGGTGTAGCATACTTAACAACAGAATAAGTATGTCCTATATAAACTCCACAAAGCTGTTCTGCATTTTTAAAAACAATAAGAGAATCGACATCTTCCAATTCTTTAAAAAGAATATCCAGCATTGAATAAGATTCTAATTCAGAGCCGGTAATATAATCCGAAAGAAATACCTCTTTAGTTTCACCAATTGTTTCTGTTTCAAACTGAGTTAACGCATATTTTCTATTTTCAGAAAAATTACCGGCAAATACTATAGTTCTTTTTTGAGAAGGATTGTTTCTGAATTCTTTAAGATATTCTTTATAAGAAGTACTGTTGAAATCGAATATGTTATTGCTCATTATTAATTAAATATTCTTGTATTAATTTTGACGTTTTGCTCTGAATCCTGAAATCGCGAACGATGCTTCTTTTCCGGCAGGGGTAGTAACCCTAATGGTTACTGTAGTTCCACCTCTATCGCTAGCCTCTTCATCCGTATCGCTAACAGAGAAAGAAAACTCTGTAGAACCAATGCCAGGAAATAAATAATCTCCCAAAGTAAAGTTTGCATCTCCATTTGCATCCAATCCCTCCCCAACTTCTACAGTAAATCTGGTTCCTGCGGCTAGCGGGTTTCCATTTTGATCGGTGGCAGTAAACGTAAAGTTTTCGCCTCCATTGGGTGGTAAATCAAAAGTTGTTGGACTTACATTTGAAATTTGTGGAGATCCTGAAAAAAGTACTACCGAACTATCTGAAACTATATTGTCATTTTTATCAATAGTTTGTGCTATTACATATCCATATCCTGGTCTTCCACCACTTCCTGGAATATTATCAGATGGTCTTGGTGAAGTAGAAATTAAGTCAACTGATAAAAATCCATCATTATCTGAAGAACCGGAACCTTGAATAATTCCACCGGTAGTGTTAAAGTACACAACAGTTCCCGGTTTAACAGGATTACTAAACTCATCTCCCATGATAACAACAGCTGAAGTTCTAATATTATTTAAA
The DNA here is from genome assembly GCA_965216175.1 of Balneola sp. Classification (GTDB taxonomy): domain Bacteria; phylum Bacteroidota; class Rhodothermia; order Balneolales; family Balneolaceae; genus Balneola. The sequence continues at coordinate 1,557,368 of OZ244140.1, read as the reverse complement.
TTATATCCTTCAATATTTGAAGTAGTGAGAGATAAACTGAAAAATTGTTGATCCGGAAATCCACCATGAATAGCAATTAGTACCGGAGTAGAACGAACCACAATACCATCATCACGTGTTATACTTGCCTGAACTTTGACAGGGCCGGCTCTATTCCCACTAAATAAGGCCGTAGTTACTTCACCATTAGCATTCGTTCGGATACTAGATGGAGTAACTTCTTCACCACCGCCAGGCCCTGAGATAATACTAAAATCTACCGTAGCAGGATTGCTCGAAGTTAAAGTTCTTCCTGAAGAATCCTGTACTTGAAATGTAAAAGGGCTACTAATTCTATCACCGGTCTCAGCTATATTAATTGCCTGATTCGTTATGGTTGTCAAAATGATTTGAGCAGGTCCCGATGATGGACCAGCAACTTCTCCACCTCCGTCATCGTCGCCATCATCTTCACCTTCTAAAACTAATCCAATTGGGTTCTCAAGATCTACCGTTTGACCAGGTGTAACTGTAACTGTTACAGAAACTCTATCAAACCCTGTTTTCCGAGCTTCAATAACAATATCTGTAGCTTCATTTACATTAAGTCCAGAAAACGTAAACGAGCCATCGGCATCTGTAATTCTAGAAGAATTTTGAAATTCTTGGGGGGAAGTTATTACAACTACAGCCTCACTTATTGCTTCACCTGTACTGCTATTAATGACTTGTCCCATAATGATAGCATCATCATTACTTGAAGTATCACAAGAATATATGGTTATAAATAGTGTAAATAAAAGAAGACTTAGGAGATGATATTTTTTCATGACTTTTCCTAAAGAGATAATTAAAAGTGTGCAAAGTTACATATAATTTTATCGTCTATGAAAGATATTTTCTTAAAACTGAATATAAAACGTTAAAAAAATAAGTCTGGAAGTTTGTAAAGATAAATTACTTTTAACCCAGATGAGAATAATCTACTCTATTATAGAAGGCTCTGGAGTTGGTGTGGATTTAAGTTCGGGCTCTGGAACAAATTTCCAAACTACTATTGCTGTAATAAAAATAGCGATGGCACCAAAGAAAGTATTACTTGAGTATCCTTTCAGTGAATACAGAGGACCAGCTATTGATCCACCTAAGCCATATCCAACTTGTCCTATTGCTACCAGTAAGCTCATCATTGTACCTCTGTTATTAGATTTCACAAGTTCAGAAGAGAGAGCCTGAAATGGACTTATTCTCATAGCTATTAAGATCATTGCTACTGGAAAAAGTATAAAAGCGAAATAGAGATCTGTAACAAAAAAAGTAGTACCTGCCATTAATAATGATAATCCTAAACAAGAAGTTATGATCATATTTTTCCTACCAATTTTATCTGAAATCCACCCTGAACTAGGACCTGCTATAACATTTGCAACTCCACCAACGGCAAAAATATAACCAATGGTTGTTAACGAAGAATCAAAAGACTGCTCTAACCAAGTTGGGAAATAAATAATAAACACAGAAAGGCTCAAAAACATTAATAAGTAACATAAAGCAACAAAGCTTACATCCTTGCGCTTAAGTAGCTCAATATATTTAGAAAGAGAACCTGAAATAGTAAGTTTATCAGTATGAAGTTCGACGTTTGGTTGGGGGACTTTGAAATAAATAATTATAAATGTAAGCGACATCACAATTCCGAAAACAAAAAAGGGTGATTTAAATCCATATTGATCAGCTATAAAGGTTCCTAATGGAATTCCCAATATTTGACCAACTGCAATACCGCTCATAACCCATCCATTAGCCCAACCTCTTTTTTCATAAGGGAAGTAATCTCCTACATATGCAACTGCTGCACCACTTAATACACCTCCGGCCATTCCAGCCATAGCTCTTACTATTAAAAAACTCGCAAAATCAGAAACCAAAGAATGAGCGAATAGAAAGACAGCCATTCCTCCGGTACCAATGAGTAGTATTTTTCTTCGTCCAATTTTATCAGAAAATGGACCCATAATAATTGCAAAAACTCCAACCATTACGGCATATACAGTAATTAAATTCCCTAATAGTTCAACATCTGTATCTAAAGCTTTACCAATTTCGGGGAGAATTGGCGCTATTATCATTATTTGACTACTGGCAGAAAAAACCAATAACCATAATGAAAACAAAATAAAGTAGGGAGTAGTGGATTCGAATTTCATAGAAAACTTTAAAAAAGTAACATAACAACTTAAAGTTCTTCAAAAAAATGTCGATACTCTTTTATAGTCTTAGTTAACTTAATATTACATTGGTAGGCTAACAAAGTACACAAAGAAAATAATTTGTAATTTTTGGAATTATCTGTACTCTTATAATTAAATAAGCTTAATACGGATAAGCGTTTTCTAATTTACTTTTAGAAAATGTTTTCAGAAATTGTTATGAAATTAAATAAACAACAAACAAACAATAAATAGGTAAACCCAATGGGACAACAACAATTACTTCTAGTTATATTAGTAACAATAATCGTAGGTATTGCAACAGTAGTTGCTATTAATACTTTCTCAAGCGCAGCTGACTCTGCAAATTTAGATGCAGTACGTCAAGATGTAGCTAACATTGCAGCTTCTGCTCAAGGTTACTACATGAAACCAACACAGTTAGGTGGCGGTGGTCAAACATTTGCAAATGTAACTTTTAATAACATTTCATTTGCATCTGATTCTATTGCTCAAACTGGATTCTTAAGTGCAGTTAATGCAAATGGTAAGTATGTAATAAGTGCTGCAGGTGCAACAAGCTTCACGATTACTGCTCACCCGGCTAGTGATCCTGATTATGATGCGTCTACTTTAGCATCTGCAATGGGTTCTACTGCTGGTAACACTATGGCAGCTACGGCTACAAGAGATGACTTGACGTGGACCGATTCAAACTGATATAGTTTAAAAATGTATATTAAAGGGCTTCATGAAAATGAAGTCCTTTTTTTTGGAATAAAAAAAATAAGACCGTGGGGCAACAACAACTTTTATTGATACTTTTAGTTACAGTAATTGTGGGTATTATGACTGTGGTTGCAATTACTATGTTTCAGGAAGCTCAAAAAGAATCTGAGAAAGATGCTATTCGCCAAGACTTATTGAATAGTGCGGGCAGAGCGCAAGCATTTTACAGAAAACCTTTAGCGATGGGTGGCGGCGGTGGTAGTTTTGTAAGCATCTCTTTCAATACACTAGGACTAGATACAGCAAGTTACAATGGCTATTACTTTAATATTGATGCTAGTAAAAATTCTTTTCAAGTTTCAGCTGCAACACTCGATAGATCTGATACTCTAACTGCTACAATAAATCAATTTGGTTTATCCTGGAATTAAATAAATCTTTACTATAATATGGCTCAATTTCGATTAAAAGCGGTTTCAAATGGTGGCAAATTAATTCAAAAAGAATTTGAAGCTGAGTCCAAAAAAGATGCACAGATTAAAGTGGACAGGCTCACAAAGACAAATGGATTGAATGTTCAAGCCCTAGAGAAAAAAACAAGTTTTACTTATAAAGTTAAGAGGCCCGGTAAACCCAAATTAATTGGTGAACAAGAGGCTTATAATAAGGAAGAAGTAGAAAAAGCACTTGTTAAGCTTGGATATGAAATACTAAGTATCAATAAAAAACTTTTCGATTTTAAAGGAGGAGTTCCACATACCGAGGTGGTAACTTTTATTAGCTTATCTGCTGATCTTTTAAATCAGCAACTTACATTTGATGAAATTCTGAATCTTTTGTATGAAGATACTGCAAATAAAAGGATGAAAGAAGTAATCAAAACAATTCAGAAAGATTTAAAAGATGGTAAAGAAGGTTCTGAAGTTTATGGAAAACATGAAGATGTGTTCGGTAAATTTGCTGCTTACATGCTTAGCGTAGCCTCAACTTCTGGTAATATGGCTCTGGTTTTTGAAAGTACTGCTAAGTTTATGGAGAGAGATGCTGAATTTAAGAAGAACTTAAAGAGGTCTCTAATGATGCCTGCGGTAACAGTATTTGCAGTTATTGGGGTAGTATTATTTTACGTGGGGTACATTTTCCCTGCAACCGCGGAATTATTTGTAGATATGGGTATTTCGCTTCCGCCAATGACTGCCGCTACTTTAGAGCTTAGTTATTGGCTAGAAGCAAACTGGATTTTGCTTTTATTATCAATAATTGGACCTTTAGCAGGGCTTTTTTATTACTTTCGAACTAAAAAAGGTAAATTATTTTTAGATAAGTACATTATTAAAATCCCTGTAATAGGTGATCTGCTCCATAAAACTAGCATAGAGATTTTTTCAAGAGTTTTTTATACACTGTACAGTGGCTCAGGACAGAATATTGAAGTTATTAAGGTAGCAAGTGAAGCGTGTAGAAACACTTATATGGAAAAAAGAATTAAGGAGATCGCTATTAAACGTATGTTAAAAGATGGAGCAGGTTTGATCGAATCGATTGAAGAAACAGGGGTTTTTACCCGAACCGCTATTAGTAGATTTAGATTGGGTGCTGAGTCAGGTTCTTTACGAGAAAATGCGCGCCAGCTTGCAGAATATTATGAAGTCCAAACTACATACAGAATGCAGTCCGTAATTGATACGATAAGCCTTTTTGTAAACTTGTTTATAATGATAGCATTAATTGGCATTACCGTAGTTTCATCAGAATCTGCAGTTATCAAACCAAACGCCTAAAATGGGTAAAATCAATATTCGAAGACATATTGGCGATATCCTTGTAAAAAAGAAGATTATTTCTGATGAACAACTTCAGGAAGCCCTTGGAATATTAGAACAAGAGCCCGAAACCAGTAGCAGGCGTTTAGGGCAAATCCTTTTTCAAGATCTGGATCTTAATCGGCATCTTATTATGAAAGAGATCGCCGATATATATGCCTTCAGGGAGGTTCTTGAAGGAATGGAGTCAGTTCCTGAAGAGATCATAGAGCACATCAAAAAAAATGTTGAAGACTTAAATAATGATGTTATAGACGAACTTGTTGTTCTAAAAGCTCTACCTTTTCACCGATCTGCTAATTCAATTACTGTTGCAGCAGCAGACCCTTCTGATCCTAATATTCAAGGAGTCATTCAAAAGCTAAATTTCAAAAAGACAGAACTTGTTTATTGTAAATACGAGTTTATAGAAGAAATTCTTTCTAATGTGTATGAGCAAAAGAATGAGTTTTTAGATCTTCTCGAGGAAATCGATTACGATGAATCGCAGTTAGAAGCCGAAGAAGAAGAAACTATAAATGAAGAAGAGATTGATGCTGAGATAAATCAAAGCATGCTTAATTCATTGGTAGAAGGGATGTTAGTTGAATCAGTTCGTCAAGGAGTTAGCGATTTGCATATTGTTCCAAGTGGGCCAGCAACCACAGATATTCGCTTTAGAACTGATGGGAAACTACAATTATGGTATCAACAGAAGAATGTAAAGCCTGAAGCCATTTCAGCTGTTGTAAAAGATAAAACAAGGAATGTAGATCGATTCGAAAGAGATGCTTCCCAGGATGGATTTATTCAGCGTCAAATAGATGGAGTAGGAATTAGGTACAGAGTTTCTATTATGCCTATAGTTGGAAATCAATACGATAGAAAATTCGAATCTATCGTAATTCGAGTATTAGATGATCGTAAGGTTATACGTGATTTGGATCTGTTGGGGCTTCAAAAAGCAGCTAAAGCAAGCTTTGTGAAGTCGATTAGTCAGCCATCAGGTATTGTAATTATCACCGGACCGACAGGAAGTGGTAAGTCAACAACATTAGTTGCTGCATTATATTCCGTAATTGACCCAACAAAGAATGTATTAACTATTGAAGAGCCTGTAGAATACATCATTGAAGGCGCACGTCAGTTAAAGATTAGTAACCATATGACCTTTGATCAATCCATTAGAGGTATATTGAGGCATGATCCGGATATTGTATTAGTAGGGGAGATGCGTGATTTAAAAACGGCTGAGATTGCAATTAAACTAGCCAATACAGGTCACCTTACATTTTCAACTTTGCACACAAACGATGCTCCCAGTGCCGTGTCCCGGCTTTTTAAAATGGGTGTTGAGCCATTTTTGATTGCTAATGCTGTAAATTTGGTAATGGCACAGCGCCTTATTCGAAGATTGTGCAAAGACTGCAAAGAAGAATTTACCCCTCACATCGAAGTAGCTAAAGGAATTGGTTTTACTGAAGAAGAATACGAATCTACCACTTTTTATAAGGCTGTGGGGTGTGAAGTTTGCGGACAATCAGGATTTAAGGGTCGATCTGCCATACATGAAGCATTATTCTTCTCAAAGGAAATAAAAGAATTGGTGTTAGAATCAGGTGGGGATATTGATGAAGCGGCGATTAAAAATCTCGCTATGTCTCAAGGTATGTTAACACTTAGAGGCTCTGGAAGAGAAAGAATAAAAGAAGGTATAACTACAATTGAAGAAATAATTGCAAGTACTTTGGAAGATTAATTTGAAATATTAGATAACTTATTAAATATTAGTTAATCATTTTAGCGATATTTAGATGTTGGGGACAATAAAAGAATGGATATGCAAGATAAAAACCATGATAAAATGCCGGATTATTTAAAGAAGTTTTTGAAAGAGCCACCATTGCTTCTCAGAAATTTTCACTATGAGGATGTTCTGGAATTTCTACAAACTGGTGTTGAAGAACGCTATGTAGCTGGTGACAATATCATCAATGAATCCGAAAATGTGAACTCTGCGTACTTAGTCGCATCGGGTAAGGTCGCGATCTGGAAAGACGGAATTCAATTAGCTACTTTATCAGAAAGTAATTTTTTAGGAGAAGCTTTTTTATTCAGTAAAAACAGTAGAATGGCTAAGGTTACTTCTGAAACGGATACAATTTTATTAAGGTATGAACGCTATGATGCGCTTAATTTTTTCAGAAAAAAACCCGAAAAGCTATTTAATATCTTTACTAAAAATATCATCGAAATACAGCAAAGAAAGATTAGTAACATGAACGTACAATTACTAAATCTTAAAAAAAGACTTCTAAATGATAATACCTGGTAAAAGAATCAGGTACTTTATTTATGTAACAATTTGATTTGAGAGTTATCAATACAATGTTAATTCTCAAGTAGGCTAGTTATGCAGACGGCAAAAAAAGAACATACACTAAGTTCTCTCACAGCACCTCTTATAGAGCAGATTCCATTTACTGCTAGAGGTGACGAACTCTTTATGAAAATGAGCGAAATTCTTGATGCACAGCCAGAAAATCTTAGAATAGATTTAAAGTCCATTCTAGATGGCTTTCTTAAAAAGATGATAGTAAATCAAGCTTCTGATATTGATCTTGGTGGAGCGGGTTGTAGAGGTAAAATTTGGTATCGAATTTTTGGTGATAAATCTCCAGATGATAAAAAACAAAATTTTTCTGTTGAAGAAACGGATTTCCTGCTCCTGAATATACTGGTAAGTTCCCAAAGAGAACTGCTTTTAAGAGACCGTAATCTTGATTTCTCTTATGGTATTGAATTAGAAAATGAAAAGAACCAGCGTTTTAGGGTAGATATCTATTTTGATTTGGAACACTTAGCGATGAATATGAGGAGGATTGACAATACAATTCGACCTTTTAAAAGTCTTGGGGTAAATGCTGAAGTAGCAAAAGCACTAAGTTTAAAATACTATAAGTATGGCTTAAGCTTGATCACAGGAATTACCGGCTCTGGTAAATCTTCTACACTTGATACTATTATTGATGCAAACAACAGAACTGTAGATTCGCACATCGTAGTAATATCATCACCGGTAGAACTTATTCACAAACCCCTGCGCTCAGTAGTACGTCACAGAGAGGTGGGAAGAGACGTTGAATCATTTAAAGCAGGTGCGATACAAGCTCTTCGACAAGATCCTGATATTATAGTAATTGGCGAGCTGAGGGATCCAGAGACTATTATGACAGCATTGGAAATAACAGACTCGGGACACAAAACATTTAGTACGTTGCATACCTCTTCCGCGATGGATAGCATTGAACGTATACTTGGAGAAGTTCCAACTGAAGAACAGAATCGGGTAAGATCTAGGCTTGCTGATGTTTTAACCTGTGTTATAAGTCAAAAGTTAGTACCAAGCCTAGATGGTAAAAGAGTTCTAGCTAAAGAGGTTCTTATTGCGAACTCATCCGTAAAAGCGGCAATTAGAAACAATAACATAAGCGAAATTTATCAAATGCTTATGGAAGGAAGTGAAAAAGGGATGAATACCCTTGAACAGGATTTGAAGCGTTTATTTGTAGAGGGCAAAATTTCAAAAGAAAATGCTATTAATTATTCTAACAATAAGTCGAAAATCATACAACTATTAAGCGAGACTAGTTACTAAGGATGGCAGGTAAAAAACTATATACAGGTTTTGTTCTAGAAGATGATGCAATCAAAATTGCCCGGATAAGTGTGTCAGGTAAAGTTGCCACATTGGAAAAAATTGATAGAATAAAACTTGTTAGTTCAATAAAAAAAGACGGAATTATTGCAGGTGGAGAAGAAATATTTGAAGCTTTTGATGAAGAATTAGAGGATGATAGTATTTTTGGAATTGAAGACAGTGAACTTTTTGACACTGATTTAGAGGGAGATGAAGATTTGGATCTAGATCTGGATCTAGAGGGTTTAGAAGACGATGATATTCTTGATGTAGATGATATGACGGCTGAAGCCGATGGAGAACTTGCAAACAGTAATGAAATTCTCGTTTACAATGTTCTTACAGATCTTGACGCGTCCAGCGTTAAAATGAGTGTGAACATACCAGCTGGAGCAACAATTTTCCAGATTTTAAAAGATATCGATTTTGCTTCGATAAAAAAGAAAGATCTTAAAATTATAGTCGATGACAGATTAGAAGCGTTATATGGCTCTCCAAAAGGGAGTGATAATTATTCTACAACTATTAGAGATGATGGCTCATTATTACTTGTCTCTATTGATGAGGAATCAAAAGCATTACAACTGATTCATAACTCTGAAAATATTTATAGTGGTAAAGTAATAATTAATGAAGTTTTACCCGATGAATCTTTAGTTATTGGGCTTTTTAGAGCTAATTATGATCCTGAACCCGATAGTATCACTGCTCTAATTCAGTACAGTGAAGAAAGTTGTAGAGTAGTTTTTCTTAAGGGAAGCGATTTGTTAATTGTTTCTCCTATGATAACTGAGGGCTCATCTTCAAGAAAGTTTCTTAACACTGTTTTTAGTAAGATATTATTCCAACTAGATACTGGTGAGGTACCCAATCTTGATAGAATAATTCTCTGTAATAATAACTTGGGTGAGGAAGCTATTTCTTTTTTTCAGGATAGGTTTTTAGATATAGAGGTTTCTGATTTTGAATATGATCATGATATATTTGACACAACTAATTTTGAATCCTCTACTATATCTTCCTTTACAACTGCTATTTCTTTGGCTTGGGCTGATGCGGGATTCCAAAGAGATGCCTATCCTGATATTGGATTTTTACCTAATTATATTAAAGACCGCCAAAAGATATTTAAGTTACAATGGCATGGGTTTTTGCTACTCATTTTGATTCTTTCTGTATTCCCTATAACTAACTATTTTTATTTACAAAATGATGTTGAGATCGATACATTAAATGAAAATGTTTCAAGTAGAAAAGCTGAAATAAGAGCTTTAGAAACTACTGTTCAGGAATATAATAGAATAAACTCAGAGCTTTCAGGTATTAGAACAAGACTTCTTTTACTTGACGAGCTAAGTGAAAACACACTTACTTGGTCAGTGAATCTTGATTTAATAAATAGAGGAGTAGATAATATTGATTCCATCTGGCTCACAAGTTTTGCAGAATCTAGTAATGGTGGGCTCGATATTACTGGAATAGCCATATACAGAAATAGAATACCTATGATTGCTGATATGTTTAGTGAAGCCGTTCTACAAGATGTACAAAGAACTTTGATTAGGGAAAAGGAAGTATACAGTTTCACTTACTATATACCCGAGGTAGTTTCTAATTTAGAAAGATACACACCTGAAAGTGCCAAAGGTCTGAAAGAAATATTAGGAGAGAATTAGATGTCGTACGCTTTACGTAATACCTTAATTCTGTTAGTAGCATTACTCTTAATCGGAGGAGGGGCCTTTTCATATTTAAAGTTTGTTCAAGAATCTCAAATCAATGAGTTATCAACTGAATTAGAAGCGCTGAACAAAGATTATACTTCTAAAGTTAGTATCAGAGATCAATATCAAGATCTTTTGGTTAGGTATAATAAAGCCAGAGAAATAGTTTTGGGATACGATAAACAATTGTTTGATACAAATAATCCGGACGATGTTTATAATTATTTAAGTGAAATTAATGACGTAAACCTAGAATTATATTATGACTTCAACTTTCAGGATTCTGTAATTCAGAATCAGTATGGTGTTCTAGAATCTAGAATTGTAGGAACGGGCATTTATTCAGATTTCATTACTTTTGTCAATAAGATTGAGAATAGTATGATGTTAAATAAAATTCAGAATGTAAGTATTACACCTGCGACAGGAGCGGAAACAGACGATTATATAGATTTTTCTATGAGTTTGAACAGTTATTATAAAAAAATAGAATTTGATGATGATCAAAATGAGTCTGAACGTTTCAGAGTAAACCCGTTAATTTCAGTTTATAATCCTTTAAAACCTTTGATACTCAACTCTATTCCTATAAATGTAGATAATCTAATCAATATTGAGCAATCAAGGTTGCTTGGTTTAACTAGCACCAGAATCTTTATCGTAGATCAAACCGGTGAAAATCAAATATTACGCCCCGGAGATAAGGTATATTTAGGCTATCTTAAAGAAATTAATGTTCAACAAAGAGAGGTTATTTTTAGCCTTGATAAAGGTGGAATTACAGAACAATTCACTCTAAAGGTGGAACGATGAAATCATATAAAATGAAAAATAAACAGTCGGTTTTAATAATTTTTTTAGCAATTATTTTTTGTTCTGTTCAAGCGAACAACTTATTTGCTCAAACTCAAAATCCATTTAGAGAGTATACCAACCCTGATGAAATAGTTACATTCGATAAAAGCACCAGTTATTCTGAAGCAATTGAAATTATAAACCAATTTGTTCAGGAATACGAAAACAAGTTCATTCTTGATCAGTCAGGTTATACCGGTACTATAGGTGTTAGCTTACCTCCAATGTATTGGAAGGAAGCTTTGAATTATATATTAAAGATCCAAAATTTACAGCTTTTGGATAGAACTGATTATTATGAAATTGTTGTTTCGACACCGGAAAGGGGATCACAAAATCAAGGGTCTAGCGTTGTGTCTAGTTCAGGAGATGTAGAGCCGGAACTCGCTGATATTAATACAAGAGAAGTTCGAATAAATGCTACTTTCTTTGAGGGTAATAAAAGAGCTCTTGCTGAAATTGGGATAGATTGGTCAACATTGACAAACAACGTTCCGGCTAATATTCAGGAATTTGTTGGATCTGGAGCAGATGAAAGCATTCCTCAAACAGCTTTTGCTGATCAATTTGTTTCTATAAACTCTTCAAATGCAAATCAAGTTTCACAAAATGTGTTCAATGCTTTGGTAAACTTAGGAGAAATCGGTCCCGGAATTAGTGTTCAGGCACTATTTAGCACATTCGAGTCAAATAACTTAGGAAGTATCATTGCAACGCCATCTATTAAAGTAATAGATGGTCAGGAAGGAAAGATTCAGGATGGTCAGGATTTTTCAGTTAAACAGAGGGATTTTGCCGGAAATGTAACGGATGAATTCTTCAGCACTGGAACAATACTTACTGTAACTCCAACAATTATAGATTATAACGATAGTACTTTTATACATTTAGATATTGCTGCTGAACGATCAAATGCTCAACCTGATGCGGTAAGTACAATTATCAGAAAACAGCAGGTTACTACAAAGACTCTTCTACTTGATGGAGAAGCTACTGCTGTTGCAGGACTTTTTACTACTTCTGAAACGAAAATAAGAAGAGGTGTGCCATTTTTAAAAGATCTTCCGGGCTGGTTTTTTGGTCTTAAATATCTTTTTGGATATAACTCTACTGATAAAATTGAAAATGAATTAGTTATCATAATTCAAGCTGAGCTTGAAAAAACTCTTGCAGAGCGAATGAATGATAAGCTGAAATCTAAGGGTACAGTTTTAAGTAATGAACGAAGCCGATTTCGAAATGAGATGGATTATGTAATTGATCAAAGTGATAAAGTAATAGCTCCTGTTAGAGACGATGAGCCTGATACTACAACTATCACTTCTGAAAAAATTGACAGCATTGAGGTCAAAAAAGATCCAGTAAACAATAAAACTCCTGATACGGAAGAAAAACAAGAAGAACTTACTGAAGATCAGAAAGAGGAGCTCAAAAAATTAAGTATGCCTATTAAAGATCCGGAATTAATGGTAGTAGTTCCAAAAGCATTCGATCTAAATGAGTTTTTAGCTAAAAGAGAGAAAGGAGAAGTTCCTGAGGAAAACTCTAATCTCAAATATTTTGTGATTGGAGGCTCTTTTATAGTCCCTAATAATGCTACCAATTTTTCTGAAGTTCTGGATTCCAAAGGTTATTCTTCAAGAATATTGTTTCATCCAAGTACAAGATTTAATTATGTAGCTTACTACGCTTTTTCAGATTATAATGAGGCTGTTGAGGCAACTCGAAGAATGAGGAAGGAAACGAATTCAGGGACTTGGTTATTTACTTTATTACCTGAAATCGAGTTTAAGCAAGATAATTAAGCAGACGAGATGCTGTGTTGTTTTAAAAACCTGATAGAAACTTCGTTAAATTCATCTGGTTTTTCAACATTACAGACATGCCCACAGTCTTTTATAACTTCCAAAAAAGAACGAGAATGATTTTCAACTATGTTTTTTACCGGGGGTAAAAACATATAATCTTCTTCGCCCATTACGTATAACATTGGAATAGATATTTCCTTTTCTTTGAAATATCTTAAAAGAGGGTTTACTTCATTTGTAAGTTTAAACCACTTGATAAACTCTTTCTGAGCCAATTTCTTTGCTTCACCAATAAAGAGATTTCGGGATTTTTCATGCCTTTTACGAGGCATGATTATCCACGCAAAAAACTTATATAACCACATATAAGGAACCACTCTTTTGAAAAGGTGGCCAATAAAAACCAAAATTCTCGATCTTATATTCATTCTTGTTATAGCTCCACATAAAACTGCAGAGCTCACTCTTTCAGGAGCTATTTCACCCAGAGTTCTGATGATAATAGAGCCAAGAGAAACACCAATAAAATGAGCCTTTTCAATTCTTAAGTGATCAATAACTTCGATTATATCCTGGCTTATGTTCTCAAAAGAATAGTTTTCTTCGTAATACTTTTGGAGAAGGTCTTTAGATTTGCCATGCCCTCGTAGATCGACCAGTAAAACATTAAATTCTTTCTGAAATGATTTTATCTGGCTGAACCATATACTTGAGCTACCACCGGCACCATGTACAAATACAACCCAATCGGATTCCTGAGATTTTATATATTCTTTATAGTAAAGCATTGAGTTTAAGTTATCAAACAGTCACGACATTAACAGCTATATTTTGTTAACATAAATGTGAATCTTTCTTGATGTTCATTTAATGAAATAATGATATATAGAAGAAAAATTTTATATGACTAATTCAATTAGAGAAAATACAGAATCATTAAATTTTGACTTTGAGGTCTCTAGTGGCAAATATACCGTTAGGTTAGCAAAAAATAGAGCAGAGATTGAATCTGCTTTAAAGTTAAGGTTCCATGTTTTTAATATAGAATTAGGCGAGGGACTCGAAGAGTCGTACGAAACCAAATTAGATGAAGATCAATACGATCAGTTTTGTGATCATCTCATTGTAATTGAGAATACCAAAAACACAGTTGTTGGTACATATAGAGTGCAAGATAATGATAGTGCAGAAAATGGGGTTGGTTTCTACACTTCAAATGAGTTTGAAATTGAGGCTTTTCCAGAGTCTATTCTTAAGGATGCTTTTGAATTAGGTCGTGCATGTATTGATATAGATCATAGAAATGGAAGAGTTTTATTCCTTCTATGGCGTGGTTTAGCCAAATATATGCTCCTTTCTGAAAAGAGGTTTTTATTCGGATGTTGTTCCATTACAAGTCAAGATACTTCAATGGGGATAGCGTACTACAAATACCTAAAGGAGCATAATCACATGCATCCTGATTACTTGATTAAAGTAAAGGATGAGTTTTTATGCCAAAATAAATTAAACCACAAATATGAAGGTGAGGTAAAGTTACCTCAACTATTTCGATTGTATATGGATATTGGTTGTATGGTGTGCAGCCCACCGGCATTAGACCAACAGTTCAAAACAATAGATTTTTTAGTTTTGCTGGATCTTGAAACTATTTCTGAGCAAACCAGAGCGCTATTTTTAAAATAGTTTCTTACCTTTATTTATGAGACTATTTATTGCATTATTTAAACTTTTTCTGATTATAGGATCAACAGTCTTTTTCTATGGAATTATAGTTTTTGGTTTCATTTTCTCTCTTGTCGGGCTAAAGGGGAAGAAGTGGATTGCTTTTTTTCTTAGTATCTGGGGTCAGGTTATTTGTCGAATAATTGGGTTGGAAATAAAAGTTGAAGGGAAGACTCCAAAACCTCCTTATTTTTTAGTCTCAAACCATTTAAGTTACATTGACGTATTTATGTTCATATCAAAAACAAAGAGCGTATTTATTGCTAAAAGTGAAGTTTTAAGCTGGCCATTTTTTGGATTTATGTCTCAAACGGTTGGTATGCTATTTGTTGACAGAACTAAAAAAACAGATGTAAAGAGAATAAATGAGCTTATTTCCAAAAGGATAACCAATGTTCAAGGAGTTCTTCTTTTTCCAGAAGGCACAACAACAGCGGGAGAGACAGTTTTGCCATTTAAGGCTTCATTACTTGCTTATCCAGCTGAAATGAACCTTCCCGTACATTATGCATCAATTCGATACTCAACTCCTGAAGCAGAACCACACGCCTCAGAATCTGTTTGTTGGTGGAGGGAAATAACATTTTTATCACATTTCATAGAATTATTGAAGCTTAGGAAAATTTACGGTACAATTACCTTCGGGGACGAACCTATAATTAATAATGATCGTAAAGAGTTGGCTGTTGAACTTCAAAGAAAAGTAAACCAGCAATTTATTCCGGTAATTGACACTTTTGAACATGCAAAATAGAATAGCTGTAGTTAAGTCTAATATTTATTTCTTGGAGCAAGGCGTTTCTCTTCTTTCTTCAATTACAGACGATCAATATGCCTTCAATAATGGTAAATATTTTAAAAGTGGAATAGGTAGACATTTTCGGCATATCATTGAACATTATACAAGTTTGATAAATGGATATACGGATAGAGTTAATTACGATGCACGTGAAAGAGAGCTGAAACTGGAAACCACTCGCAATTTCGCGATTTCCACAATTCGTACAATTATAGATTCCATTGAAATTTTCGAATCAAGTCCGGAACTCATTGACAAACAAATTGAGGTTATGAGTAATGAGGGAATTGAAGTAGAAGATTCACCATGGAGCACATCTACTGTACGAAGAGAACTTCAGTTTTTAATTAGTCATACTGTTCATCATTATGCATTAATTGCTTTAATATTAAAAACAATGGATGTTTCCTTACCTGATAATTTTGGGATTGCACCATCTACACTTAAACATGAATCTGATCAAAAAGAGCCTGTAAAAGCTTCTTAATGTTTATGAAGAGGCTCCAAATTTCGATGCTAAGAGGATGGAGGCTGTTTTTTCTGCTCTATGTACTGATTCTTTCAATATCGTTCATTTTTGAGTTAACACGTAGTGATCACAAACAGACTATTATATCTTCGGGAAGATCTAATAACACAGCTCTAACGCTTTTGTTTTTTCCTGATCTCGAAGGTAATAGCTCAACACTGGATTCTTTAAAATCATCTCTAAAAAATAGATTCCAGATTCTCGAAGTAGATTATGATGAAATCGAATTTGATACTGCTGATTATTCCGCAAGCCAATACGCTGAAAGTATTAAACAATATGTGGATTCCAATTTAATAGATAATCTGAGTATTGTTGCAACAGGATTTGGCTCTGTTATTGCATCAAGCTTTGTTCAAATCAATAGCGATAAAATTCAATCTCTTATCTTGTTGGACCCTGAGGGAATATTGGAATTTGAGCTTTTAGGTGGATATCATTTGAACAAGGGCGTTTATTCCATTGCTACACTAATTTCTTGGTCGCTTGAAAATTTAACTCCGGATTTTGGTTATTTCGAAAAAACAACCCTCAGCTATCAAAACTCCAAAACCAGATTGGATTCAGATTTAAGAACAGCCAGATCTTATTTTAGAGCGGTTAATGTACCTACACTGATATTAAATACTTCAGACTCAAAGCGTAAAAAAAAAGAAGTTTCTAAGGAATTTAATCGTCTTATAAAATCGAGCAAGATGGTATCGGCATCTGAGAAGCACTCATGGAGCGAATTAAGTCTAATTTCTCAAAATTTTATCCGGAATAATAATTCAGAAGTTGATCAGATATCTGTTTCCAAAAAAATCAAATCATTACTTCCATTCTCAAATTCTAGAGTGATAGCCGCTGAAGGCTGGCTCTTAACTGGACTTATGCTCCTGATCATTTTTAGTACTTTTTTCTCAGAAGATCTTGCCTGTATCGGAGCTGGTTTGATGGTAGCAAGAGGTTTAATGGGATTCTTTCCCGCTCTGGCTGCAAGCTTTATTGGTATTTTTGTTGGTGATATTCTGGTTTATTTATCAGGGAAATGGTTTGGGAAAAGTGCAACTCAAAAAGCTCCCTTGAAATGGTTTGTTTCAGAAACTGATATTGAGAGGTCAAAAGAATGGTTTCAGGCTAAAGGACCTGCAATAATAATAATGAGTCGATTTATTCCAGGAACTAGGTTTCCAACTTACTTTAGTGCAGGGGTAATTGGAGCTAGTTTTATAATGTTTATCAGTTATTTCGGTATCGCCTCATTAATATGGACCCCGGTTTTAGTAGGTGCTTCCATGATATTGGGACAGGAGCTCATTTATTATTTTTCTATCTATCAGGAATATGCCTTAGTAGTTTTGGCAGTTGTTGTAGTTCTAGCTTTGATAACTTTGAAAATTGTAATTCCATTATTTACATATCGGGGAAGAAGACTGCTTTATGGAAAACTGCAAAGATTAATTCGATGGGAATTCTGGTCTCCATTTGTATTATATACTCCGATTGTGATTTACGCTCTCTTTTTATGGATTAAATTTAAGAAGATCACAATTGTTACTGCTGCCAATCCTGGAATAGCAGAAGGTGGGTTTATACACGAGTCTAAATCAGAAATCTTAGACGGAATCAAATCCCGCGAAAACATCGCTAAATATTGCCTGCTAAAACAATCAAATTCCGAATCAGAAAAACTGGAAACAGCGTTAATTTTTATAAAAGAAAATTCACTATCGTTTCCGATAGTTATAAAGCCTGATAAAGGGGAGAGAGGTACCGGAGTAGAAATTATAAAAGGCAAAAAAGAATTAAAAATAAAAATAAGTTCATCATCTGAAGATGTTATCCTTCAAGAGTTTATAGAAGGTGAAGAATTTGGAATTTTCTATTACAGATATCCAAATCGAAAAGAAGGAGATATCTTCTCAGTTACAAAAAAAGAGAAAATATTTATCATAGGAGATGGAACACACACCTTGGAACAACTTATACTCAGAGATTCACGAGCTGTTTGCATGGCAGAAATTCATTTTGAAAAACACACACATGATCTTTTTAAAATTCCTGAGGAAGGAGAGAAGGTTCAATTGGTGGAATTAGGTACTCACTCTAAAGGATCTTTATTTTTGGATGGAGGAAACCTAATCACCAAGAATTTAAAAGATAGTTTGAATAAAATCAGCACAAGTTTTGAAGGTTTTTACTTTGGTAGATACGATATCATTGCACCAACTGAACAAGATCTGATTAATGGTGAAAATCTGAAAGTATTAGAAGTAAATGGAGTTACTTCAGAATCCACAAATATTTATGATCCCGAACATAATTTTTTGTTTGCCTTAAAGACTTTAATGAAGCAATGGAAAATCGCATTTGAAATAGGAGCTCTAAACTACAAAAACGGAACGAAAATCCCACCTTTTGGACATATGCTTCGTTTAATTTTCAGGAATTAATTTCATCGTTTAGATTTAAAAAAATCTTTTAAAAGATATTCACAGTCTGTTTCTAAAATTCCTTGTATTACTTCAACCTGATGGTTTAAGTTTTTGTTAGAGGCGACATTAAATAAAGACCCACATCCTCCTGATTTAGGATCTGAAGCTCCGAATATAATCTTATCTAATTTACTCCACACTAGTGCTCCTGAGCACATTGGACAAGGCTCTAAAGTTACATATAAAGAACATCCGGAAAGGTATTTGTTGCCCAATGTTTCACAAGCTGCAGAAATAGCAATCATTTCTGCATGTGCAGTTGGGTCTTTAAGTTGTTCAACTTGATTGAATCCCTTCCCAATAATAATATTATCCTTAACTACAATTGCACCAATGGGAACTTCACCTTTAGATGCAGCGTCTTCAGCCAACATTAAAGCCTTAGCCATGTGTTGTTGATGCGTGTTCCAAAGAGCCTGTTTATTTTCTTTCATGAATACCTGAAAAAATCTTAGTTTCTGTTTCAACTAAATCAAAATAATGCTATCAGAAGACCAAAACATCAAAGATTATTTAGAATCTGTAATCAGAACAATTCCTGACTTTCCTAAACCCGGAATTCAGTTTAAAGATATAACAACTTTATTGGCGGATAAAAAAGCTTTGAGAGTTACTACTAAGGCTTTATGTGATCCATATCTGAATACAGAGTGTGATGTGATAGTTGGTTTAGAGTCGCGTGGATTTCTATTTGGAACAAATATGGCCGAAGTGCTAAATACTTCCTTTGTTCCGGTTCGTAAGCCGGGAAAGCTTCCTTTCGATAAAATTAGTGAAAGCTACGATCTAGAATATGGAACTGATTTGGTTGAAATGCACACTGATGCTATAAAAGAGGGTGATAAAGTTATTATCCATGATGATCTTATTGCTACTGGAGGAACTGCCCTCGCAGCTTCAAATTTGGTAAAAAGGTTAGGCGGAGAGATTATCGGTTATTCATTCATCATTGAGCTTAGCTTTTTAAAAGGAAGAGAAAAACTTTCTCATAATACTATTGAAAGTATCTTGATTCTTTAAAGGGAACATTTTCGAACGGCCATACTACAATTGATAAAGCAACTATCAATTAAATGTATGGAGTCGATGATGAAATATTCTAATTTTTCCTTATTCGTGTTTGCAGCAGTTTTTATGTTTACATCTGCATGCAAAACTTTTGAAATCAAAAATGTAAATTATGCTCAACAAGTAGAAAGTGTGCTGGAACCAACTCAAAATGGTCAAGTAGACGATTCCAGATACGGTATTTCATTTAATATTCTTCCATTTCAATATCAAGAAATGCAAGACTCTTCTTCCGTATTAGTGAATGAAGTTAGACTTATAAGAAATCAAAGTGGCTACTATTTCATCACAGCAAATGGATTTAACAATGTATATGTGATGGAGCCAATCGACAGCGGCTTAAAGCTAAAAGAAAAGATCACTATTTCTGAAAGTGGGTTAATTAAACCAGCTTTTAATCTACGTTCACCATATGTGCAGTTAATTGATACTGAAACATCAGAAATCTACATACTTAATGAAAAAGGAATTAAAAAAGAGGAAGACAAATCATGAAGAACTCATTTAAAATTTTATCGATCACTTTTTTAGTATTGTTTTGCTCAACTTTAGTTACGGCTCAACAATCTGATTACAAAATTAAGCAAGATTTCGAGAAAAATCACTCCGAGTTGCTCACAAGCATAGAAATGGCTCAAAAAGTAGCTGAGATTGATAGCCTCATCATCGAAGTAGAGAATCTTAAGAGTGAGTACGCAGATCATGAAAAAATGCTGAACTATGCTCTCTACCCTGAATCATTTGATTCTAAGATAGCGAGTCTTAAAAGCGAGGCTCGTTCTGCTGAACATAAACTGTTGATTATCGAAAATCAGGCTGAACGATTAAACATGCTCACAGACGAAGTGACTAGGTTTAAATCAGAGCTTTCAAATTTGAGCGGAAAGAGTGATTCTTTAAGAAAAGAGATTGCAGCTTCGGAAGAAAGTGAGAGAAAGTTATCTAATCTGGTTGCAAGCTACAGAAAAAGCGTTGAAGAACGTGACGAATTTATATTTGGAATGGTTGACTCTCTGTTCGTTACTTATAATCAGTTAGCACCTGGAACCATTGAGGAATTAGCAAAAACGGACGGATCTGGTACAATTAAATCCGGAGATAACCCTTTGGTCATAGTAAATTCAATTTTAGCTGAAAACATCGAAACACTAAAAGCAAGTTCTGAAGCCTTTACTACAGAAGATTATTTAAGAATCTATGCATTACAAAACAAAGTAAATGAAGTGTGGGATAACATTGGCGATAATTTGATCGAAATCTATGGTGGAAACGATAAAACTAGGTGGAAGAAAAGAATCGAAACCGATCTCAAAGATTGGAAATCAAGCGCATCCCTTTCAATGTGGAACTCATTAGATAATTATCTTGAAGTTAAGAGTGTTGAACTTGGAGCTTTTGATAATAATTCGAGTTTCTTCTCAGCTTTAGATAATTTTGTATCTAATGCAACAGAAAAAAGTGAAGGAGAAATAATTAGCAACAGTACATATGAAGATTTTAAAACTTTTAGTGAGTTTTGGTCTACAAAAGTTATGGATGAATGGAATAATTATTTAGTAGAAGCAGATGTTCTAACAACATCTCAAATAGCAACTATCGACAGTAAGATTGAGAATTGGGGAGATAGCTCAGAGCCCTTTCCAACAAGCTTACTCATTATATTTGGAGTTGCGTTATTGGCGATAATCGGGTTGATCATAGCTCTGGTTATTAAGTAAAAAGTTATCACAAACTGAAAAAAGGTTAGTCAAACGACTAGCCTTTTTTTATTATGATTGAAAATTATACCGATTATGAAAAAACTTTTACTACTATTTTACTTCGTATTATTATCACTTCCGGTGCTTAATGCACAGAGTTCTGTTCTATCTAAAGAGTCAGCTACGCTTATTTTTGTCAGACATGCAGAAAAAGCAGATGACGGCACCCGAAACCCACCGCTCACGAAAGAGGGGGAAGCTAGGGCCAAAAGGATAATGGAAATAATCAAAAAGACCTACAAAAATGTAGATGCCGTCTATTCAACTCCCTACAAACGCACAGAATTAACTGCCGAGCCCACAGCAAACGAGTTTGATCTAACAGTACAAGAATATGACCCAAGGGCTCCAAATGTATTTGTGAAATCATTGCTTAAAGAACACCGTGGAGAGGTAGTGTTGATTGTCGGTCATTCCAATACTACACCTTTTTTAGTAAATCTTGTTCTTGGTGAAGAGAAATTTAAGCAACTGGATGAATCTGCTTATGATGAAGTTTTTATCGTTAATAGTACTGAGGTAGGAAAAGGGAAAGTTGAAGTAAAAACCTCAGCTTCTAAGAATAATTAAGGAAGAGCATATTTTTTTCTAATCAGCCATTCGGTAGATAAAAACACGATAACTAAAAGAAACCAATAAAAATATCGTACGGGAAATACATAATTTTCTCTGAGTTCGGTTTTAGATTCAAGTGATGAACTAAATCTTTCAAGATCCCAAAAATTTTCAACACTCGTATACTCAGAAAAAACACCTCCTGAATTTAGTGCTATGGTTTTTAAAAGATTATCATTTCTTACAGTGTTTGATAATTCGATATTAGATTCTGTAACTAAGAATTCTCCCGAGCGCTTATCAATTTCTCTGTTTCTTTTTCGTGCAACCGCTTCATAAGAATATTTACCAATAGGAAGGTTAGCAGTTTTTAACTCATAATTTCCATTATTTAAATTATCCATCGAAAAATTAGTTGAATAATTTTCTCCAAAAATAGTGACTTCAACAACAGCGTCAGATTCATTAGATCCGCTTTCATTGATCAAACTTGCATTTAAAATGACTGACTCAGAAGTATTAAATTCAATCTTAGATGGTTTAACTTTTAGCAGTCTATTATCAGGATCTGAAGATGTCCAATCAACAATATTGCTCAAAAAATCAATCACAAATGATCTTCTCGAGGAGTTCGGGCTCAAAAATATTTTATACCAACCGTACGAATTTATTTGACTACGCCTTCTATTTCCCTGTTCCAAAATAGTGACGACGGGAGAATTTGTTTCGATATTTTGAAAACTTGAGAAATATAGAGAATTAGACTCAGGGTTTAAATTTGATCCATTAATAAACCCCTTTAAAGGAGGTAAAGATTGATAATCTATTTCTTCTAAATCAAGAATTGGGTGATCCTGAACTCTTTGATTCGGTATTAATTTTATATTGAAACCTTCCCGACCTTCATTTTCAATTAAAGAAATTCTTGTGTCAAGATTCAGGCCACTTGCCTCAGGTAAAGACATGTATAAAGTTGACATTTCAGAAAGAGAAAGATCAAGCTCATCTAAAGTTTCTTTATTTGGTTCTCCATGAAAAATAACAAGATCATAAGAACCTGAATCAATAATATTTTTTACGGAGGTATTGGTTCCTAAGTAAGTAAATGTACTAAGTTCTATATTTTCGTCTGAAGTTAAAATTGAACGAAGCATCTTTACGTCAGGGTGTACAGCTGATGCAATATGAATGATCCTTTTTTTTCTTTCCAGAACTTCAATTGAAAAGGAAGAGCTATTATTCTTATTGGTCCACTCTCCGTCTATTTCTTCAATTTCGACTTCATACTGATTTAGTCCTTTGTTATTCAAACTAATTTCGAAATTAATTTCCGAAATTTCCTTTCCGTTTACCACATCAGTGGTTTTAGAATCAATAAGATTATTACCTGTTTTCAAATTAACACGAACTTGTTGATCTGTGAAACCAAATTGAGAAATCTCAACAGTAATCTGATGTTTAGTATTAGTGAAGCCAGTGGCATTTGTTGAGATATTTTTTACAGTCAAATCTTTAACTCTGGTAGTATCTCCGATAGCAATTACGTTGATAGGGAAAGGGGAGCTGCCAGCTTCAATTGCAGGGTTTTTTCCAACTGTGATAATGCCATCTGTCACCAAAATTGCAAATTCGTAGTCTTCATCCGAATTTGAGATCGTTTCAATAGCATTATAGATATTCGTAGATGATTGGTTTGGACCGAAGTCGCTAGGATCTATTAATTGAAAATCTTTTCCAAACTCAAAAAAATCAACCGTGCTATTTTCGGGAGTATTTCTTAAAGAAGAAATTACTTTTCTATAAGAATTTAAACCATCATAGTTTCCCTTTTTAGTAGTAGTGCTCTCAGATCCATCAAGAATAACTGCTACTTTTGGATCTATTTGTACCAAGTTAGTTTCCTTAAAGAAAGGATTCATTATAAGAAACAAAAGGATTGTAAGAGTTACACCTCTTAAAAAAACCAAACCTATCTTCCAGGAAGGAGAAATGGAAGAATATTTCTGGTAGGAAAACCACGCTAACAGAAAAATTACAATTATAACGGGTACAATAATTAGTAACGATAACCCATTCTGTAATCCTTGAAATTCCACTTACTTTAAATTTTCGATAATCATTTCTATCAATTTAACCGTGGTATAACCTTCTGCTTCTGCCGCATAATTATTTACAATTCTATGACGAAGTACGGGTATTGCCAATTCATCAATATCTTCGGTAGTTACGTTAAATCTACCTTTTGATAAAGCTCTTGTCTTTCCTGCTAAAATAAGATACTGTGAAGCTCTAGGACCTGCGCCCCAGCTCAGGTATTTCTTAATAAAGTCAGGAGCCAGATTTGATTTTGGCCTTGTAGAACCAACTAATTTAACCGCATAATCCAGAACAGTTTCGGGTACCGGAACTTTTCGTACTAAATCCTGTAACTCTTCTATTCTGGATTTAGTGAGAATAGCTTCCAGCTTAATTTCTTTTACAGAAGTAGTTGAACTCACAATTTCTTTTTCTTCATCAAAAGATGGATAATCAACCCAAATATTGAACATAAAACGATCCAGTTGTGCTTCAGGAAGGGGATAGGTGCCTTCTTGCTCTATCGGGTTTTGAGTAGCAAGTACAAAAAAAGGTGTGTCTAACCTATATGTTTGCCCGGCTGTGGTTACACTATATTCCTGCATTCCTTCCAAAAGAGCTGCTTGCGTTTTTGGAGGAGTCCTGTTTATTTCATCAGCTAAAACTATGTTTGAAAAGATCGGGCCTTTCACAAATTTAAATGCTTTTCTCCCTGTTTCCTTTTCCTCTTCAATGATTTCAGTTCCGGTAATATCTCCTGGCATCAGGTCAGGAGTGAACTGAATTCGATTAAAGGACAAGCCTAAAGTGTCAGCTAAAGTTTTAATTAATAAAGTTTTTGCTAATCCCGGAACACCAATTAAAACACAATGTCCCTTTGAAAATAATGAAATAAGTAACAGGTCAATTATTCTGTCTTGTCCAATTATTATTTTGTGAATTTCTTTTTTTATAGCCCGGAAAGACTCCGTGAATTCCTTCGCATTTTGTACAGAATTTTGATCTTGCTCCATTAATTTCCAGCTCCGATTTCCATTTTAGGTATTCTGTATTCAATATAAATTTCATCCCTTAACTCAGAGAGCCATTTTTGGAATTCTCTGGTTTGTTTTTGCTGTAGAGAAATAGCTTTCAATCTTTGAAAGTCAGTTTCAAAGCTCGCAATATGTTCAGGAATTTGTTTATCTAAACGAATGATTCTGTATGCTTTGCCTGAATTAGCATTATTAGGATTAAAAGG
Source organism: Balneola sp. (assembly GCA_965216175.1). Lineage (GTDB taxonomy): Bacteria > Bacteroidota > Rhodothermia > Balneolales > Balneolaceae > Balneola. Next base: position 1,532,332 of record OZ244140.1, on the reverse strand, counting down.
TTTTGGTTCTGAAATAGCTCCAATTTCATCCATTAGTAAAACAACTCGATATAAAGAAGGGTCTAATCTGGCAAGAGGGATCAATCGTTCTCCGGTTTGAGAATCTACTATTTTCCCTCCAGATTTAGCCGTAGAAGGGTCGTCACTATTTCGAATTGCCATTCCTGAAAATGAAAGATCAGGATTGCTCATCAAGCTGTCCCGAATTGCATTTAATTCTTCAATAGCACTTTCATCATCTAGTTGTTCAGCATCAATTCTGATCAGGATATGGCTCGTTTCTATTTTGTTTCCAACTCGCTTATCCAATCTAATTATATGAAATCCGAACTCCGTTTCTACAACCTCAGAAATTTGACCCGGTTTTAGAGCAGCAGCGGCGGCAGAGTATTCTGAAACTAATTCATTCAATGCCATCATTGGTAGTTTACCGCCTCCTGAAGCCGAACCATCCATACCATGCCTTTTAGCAAGTTCTTCGAGAGGTACTCCTTCATTAAGGATAGAATCTCGTAGTGTTTTAGCAAACTCGTATGAAGCTTGCTTTGCATCAGATTTTGGGGCTGGTAGTTTTACAATATGTGAAAGTGCTACTTGTTCCGGTATTGTTGGAAGTGAATCTTTAGGAATAGATTCGAAAAACTCTTTAACCTCCGGACGGGTTATTGTCACTTCACTAATTTTAAGCCTTCTAACCTGATCCGCCGTTATCTGTTCTCTAAAATTTTCTCTGAAATCAGCTTTTAGCTGAATGATAGACTTTCCAAATGCCTGCTCTAAGGCTTGCTCGCTTCCGGCTTGCTGTATAAGTTGAGAAATTCTGGCATCCATTTGCTGATTAACCTGATCATCTGTAACCGTTATAGAATCAATTTTTGCTTTTTCTAACAGTAATCGGTTGTCAATTTCTGCTTCTAAAAATGTATACCAAAGCTCTTTGCTGAAGTCAACATTTTGTTGGTTAAATTGAGCCTGTCTAATGTATTCCGAAACATTCTGATCAATGTCAGATTTAAGAATTATTTGATCATTTACTAATGCAACAATTCTATCTGCAGGTTGTGCGATAAGAGGGGAGGTAGCTGACAAAATCAGCAATAAAAAAAAATTTAAATATCTCATTATTTAATTTGAGTTCAATGAATCGGATGTTGAATCCGAAGTAATGATAGTTTTGGGTAAAACGTCGTAATTATGTATTTCATTATTTGCTTCAGCTGCAAGATAAAGATTCTTTACATAGGTATTGTAAGCAACGCGTTTTTTTTCGAGTATTAACCATTCACTTATTTGCTCAAACAACCAATCTAAATCCGGATGCTCACCGGCAGCACGCTCCTCTACTAACTGAACAAAGTGGTAGTTGTTGTTAATTTTTTCAGTCAAAGATAATTCTGAAACACCGATGATCCTTAAATAGCGGTTTAATACATCGAATTCTTTTAAAGCAGTTGCCTCAGGCCAAAATCTTGTTGAATTATTTATAACAAGATCTGAGTTTAAGGAGTAATCGTTAGCGACTTGTTCCCAATCGATACCACGCATTAAATCTCTTTTTGCGTTATTGGCATCGTTTAAAGATTTAGCAATAACATGACGAAAGCGCAAGTATCGCTGATCAAGTAAGAACTTATCCTTATTTTTCTGATAGTAATTACTTATCTCTTCATCAGTTATAGAAATTTCATCAGATATAGAACTTAAGATTGCTTCTTGAAAACTTATAAGAAGAGCCTCTTCTTCAGCTCGAACTAATTTTTCCTGAACTTCTGGAATTTCAGATAAATTTAATCGCTTAATTTCTTGAAGAATCAAACGACGTTGTATCCAATTTTCTTTATAGTTAATGAGTGCTTGAATGCTGTCATATTCAAGTTCTGAAGGTGGAATATTGCCAAGAGCCTCTTTTAATGATAAAGTTTCATCATTAACACGTGCAAAAATGGTAGTGTTAGGTTCAATACTGGTTTTACATCCGGCTATTGAGCAAATAATCAATATTGAGCAAAAAAAGCTTTTCATTAGTTATAAACTAGTGTCTTTTTTATAAGCAGATCTTAGTTTTTTTAAATTCGGCTTTACCTTATAACGTTTCTTTATTTCATCTAGCCATTTCTTTTCTCTTTGCGGCTGGTAATCAGTAAGTAATCTGTTAAAAGCCTCATCAAAGGTCATTTTTCTCTTTTCTAATATTTCATTGAGATAAAAGACAGCTTTTCTTCTTTTATATTCAAATCGTTCAGAAATAGAATTCTCTTTCATATTTACTAATCTGTTGAACGGCTCATCTGAAAATACTCCTGTAGAATCTTTATTTACCGCCACTTTTGGATAATAGGTTCTTAAACTATCGGGATGACCACCCTCCGTGATAAAATTAATTCCATTATCAAGGGTAGAGTCAGCCAGTGCACTTAACATGTGATAATAATATCTTTTCGGATACGTGTATTCTTGAGGGTTTTCATCAAAAATTTGTTTCAATTTAGTTGTGTCAACAGTTTCAGCACTCCATAAATAAGTGTCATTTATTTGATAAACAGCTAATCCTTTTCGATAGTTGTTTAATGTTGATTCAAACTCTGGGAATATCTCAGTAGTTAAATCAGTAATAATGCTGTCGATCGCATAAGTTTGAAAGTCATCAACCCAAGATTGGTTGAATGAATTTGATTTGGCACTCGGATGTACAGAAACTAGATAATTATGAAAGTCTTTGACAGAGAACTCATAATCCTTAAACGAGTAAAAGCTATTTGACTGGGAAGAGGGTAGAGACAATGTGCCAATTGCAGTAGTATCGTTAGATATTAACCAATCAGAATAATTCATAACTGAAGAAGTGTTCAACGAGTTTTTATATTCTGTTTTTAACCAATTAATAACAAATGTATTACTCTTCTTGAAATTGGGTGAATCCAAAAACTCCTTCATGTATGATTCTTTCTTTTCCTCAATTGTAGCAAAAGTTTGAACTGAATCTATTTTAAAAATATGATACCCATACACCGTTTTTATTGGTTTCGAATATTCTAACTCAGGATCTATAGCCATAACTGAATCGACAAAATCAGAATTATACCTACCATAGTTAATCCATCCGATTTTACCTCCGTTCGAAGATGAAAGGTTATCCTGACTATACTGTAGTGCTGCCTCAGCCCAGGAAGTACCACTATTGAGTTTCTCAAATGCCAGCTCTATGCTTGTTTTTGCTTCGTTAGAACCTGCACGAGTAAAAATATGGGATACAGATCTTGAAAGAGTTCGTTCTCTTTTATCCTGAAGATGAACAATATGATATCCAAATTGTGTTCTAAATGGCATTGAGATCTCGCCCTTTTCTAAAGAATAAATTACATCTTCAAATTCTTTTACAGTTGTTCCAATACTGAACCATGGTAGATCACCCCCCATGGATCTTCCGTTTTGTTTACTGGAATATTCTGAATCAAGTTTTGGAATTGTAGTTCCATTCAAAAATTTGTTTCTGGCTTCTATCAATCTCTGATATACCGCTAAAGTATCCTCAGGAGATGGGTTCTGAGGAAGTGAGATAAGAATATGCTCGCTTTTAATTTCGGTTGAAGCTCGATCAAAATATTCATCAAATTCAGTTTGCTTAATTTTATTATCCAGCAAGTAAGAATATGAAGCTTGTTTTGCGTATACACTCAATTCTTCAAGTAGCTCAGGGTCATTCATAACTCCCTGGTCCTTTGCAAACTGAATCTTTGCTATATATTCAAGATATACCGATAAAAAATCCTCCATTTCAGTCAGAGTTAGCTCACTAAGCTGACCGGTACTCATATTACTTTTGAGCTCACTGTAGGTAATTTTTTGCTTGCCGACAGTCCCTACTACTGTTTTATCATTCTTAGTTTGTGAATGGATATTTGATGTGAAAAAAGTAAGAGTTAATACGCATATACATAGCGTTTTACTAAATCTTGTCATTATTGATGAATAATTATTTATGATTAAATATTGTTTAGAATAACATTCCTGCAATAGTAGCGGTCATCATTGTTGCCATTGTTCCCGCAAAAACAGCTTTAATACCAAATTTAGCTAAATCAGATTTTCGCTCTGGCGCTAAACCACCAATTCCTCCAATTTGGATGGCAATTGATGAGAAATTAGCAAAGCCACATAAAGCAAAAGTAGCCATTGCGATTGTTTTTGGTGAAATATTGGCACTAGCCACTTCATCAGAAAGTTTTAAATAAGCTACAAACTCATTTAATACGATTTTAGTACCTATTAAACTTCCCATAGTGGTAGCATCAGCCCATTCTACTCCAATTAACCAAGCAATTGGAGCCAATAACCAACCTAGTACCATTTCAATACTAAGAGGAGCTCCTATTAAACCGGTGAGACCCGCTAGATCTGAAACCCATCCAAAAAAGCCATTAAACATTGCCAGTAATGCTATGAACGCCAAAAGCATAGCGCCTACATTTAAAGCTAAAGTTAAACCGACACTTGCTCCACTTGCGGCAGCATCGATTCCATTTGCATCAGTTTTTTCAACACTAATTGAAACATCACCAGCTGTTGCCGCTTCTTCAGTCTCTGGATATAGAATTTTAGCAATTACTAATGCGGCCGGGGCAGCCATCAAACTAGCTCCTAATAAACGTTCTGCAAATAATTGCTGTGCAACTTGAATTTCCAACCCATTTGCCGCAGCAAAAGAAGTACCTAACATTGCTACGTAAGCTGCCATTACACCTCCGGCAATTGTTGCCATTCCACCTGTCATAACTGCAAGAAGTTCTGATTTTGTCATTTTACTAATGAAAGGTTTAATAACTAAAGGAGCTTCAGTTTGTCCAACAAAAATATTAGAGATTACCGATAATGTTTCCGCACCGGATGTTCCCAAAAGTCTCTGCATACCTTTCGATAATATCCTTACAATGAATTGTAATACACCATAATGATAGAGCAGGGCTGTTAATGATGCGAAAAAGATTATTGTTGGTAAAACTTGAAAGGCAAAAATAACACCTAGACTTTCTTGATACTCAGGACCTTTTCCTAGAAAACTGAAAAGAAAGGAAGCTCCTTCGGTTGTATACTGTAAAACTATTACAAAAAAGCTTGCTATCTGCCTGAAAAGTAACTTAGGCCATCCAAGAGGCGAAAACAAAGCCTCAAGTTGTTCGGATTTTAGAATAAAAACTGCTAAAATAAACTGAATACTGAGTCCGGTTGCAACTAACCTCCAATTAATTCTTTTTTTATTATTAGAAAACAGAAAGGCTAATCCAATTATAGTAACCATCCCGAGTAAGCCGCGAAGTATATTTTCCATTAGGTATTTTCTAGTTTGATATTTTCCTCTTTTTGAGAATCAATTTTAGGTTTCATAAAGGGACGTATTGGCCGACCTCTTCTACTATCCACAGAAGGTCGGAAACAGTGTCTGGCTCTAGGTTCATAGGCATCATATTCTCCAACTAAAACTTTGTTAGAATCTTCAACAACTCTTTGAGAAAAATTAGCCATAGTACCGCTTTCTGAACAAACTGCATGCAATTTTGTTACATATTCTGCTACTGCAAGCAAAAAAGGCATAGGCCCAAATGGTTTTCCCTCAAAATCCATATCAAGGCCGGCAACAATAACTCTTTTACCATCATTAGCCAAAACATTTGCAATGTCAACAATGCGATCATCAAAAAACTGAGCCTCATCGATACAGACTACTTTTGCACTAGATGTAAGTAAAATAATTTGATCAGCAGTATCTACCAGTATACTTGGTAAGGCAGTTTCATTGTGAGATACAACTTGAGTATCACTATATCTTTTGTCAATAGCTGGTTTTACAACAACAACATCCTGTCCTGCAATATGAGCTCTTTTGGCTCTTCTGATAAGTTCTTCTGTTTTTCCGCTAAACATTCCTCCACAAACAACTTCAATCCATCCGTAATCTTTTGGAGCAAACGAGGGTTCATTAATCATTTATTTTCTTTCTTTAAAAAACTAGTACTAATCGTTGTAATATATTAGGCGGTGTAACAAAAGGAAAGCTAATATCGAATTTAGATTTCAATTTGAGTATTATTTATCGATTTAATCTTTTTAAAAGAGAAAATATGAAACCAAGAAGTCAGGCATTGGAATTACTTTCATCCTATATAAGCAGCGAAAGCCTTTTTAATCACTCAAAGATGGTAGCTCAAGCAATGGAAGCTTACGCTAAAGATTTAAATAAAAATGCAGAGGAAATTGAAGAATGGTGGTTGGCCGGTCTTCTACATGATTTAGATTGGGAAAAATTCCCTGAGGAACATCCATTTAAAGCAATCAATGAGATTCTACCGAATTATGGTTGTTCTCAAGACATTCTGAATGCTATAGAAGCACATGCTCCAGATAGAACAGGCAAACAACCAGAAACAGAGATAGAAAGATATCTGTTTGCCTGCGACGAAATATCCGGCTTTATGCAGGCTGTTTCATTGATGCGACCCACTGGTTTTAAAGGAATGAAAGTCAAATCAGTGAACAAAAAATTAAAAACATTAAAATTTGCTGAGAGTGTTCCAAGGGAAGACATTCAAAAGGGTGCAGCATTAATAAATCAAGAACTTAACAATCATATTTCATTCCTTATATCTGTTTTTGAATAACTCAATTAAGAAAAGACTTAAGGAATTATCAGAAACATTAGAATTTATCTCACCAATTTGAATTCTCATTTTTTCGGTTATCTTAAACCTATCCTTAAACTAAATATAAATAGCTATGAGACGCCTCACTTTTCTAGCCGGTTTAGCATTGATAATGTTGTCATTTTCTTTGTCCGCACAGGATATGAATCCAACTCAGTTTGACAATGAAATTAATCAGCACAGTATTTTTCATCAACATAACAGCCTGAACGATAACTTGTTTGGAAGTTTCAGTTCGGATAATAGCTTTGGGGATTATCGTTTTTTACCAACCCCTCAGTCACTACGATATAATAGAGTGGATGCATTATTTATTGGGATTGGAACTGATTTTAGTGATCCTAATTCAGAAGTTTTAAGTATTGGGGGATTGGATTTCGACGGATTTATCGGCTATTCAACAGGGCAATCCGATTGGCAGTATAGAACAGAGGTAACAAAGCATTTTTCCCGATCTTTTGAAATAGGAGCAGAATTATTTAGTACGTCTACAACAGATGATTACTGGAGAACAGAATTGACTGAAAATTCAATCACGTCGTTAGTTGCCGGATATGATTATCATGATTATTACAAAGCAGAAGGATATGGGATTTTTTCTGAAGCTAATCTAGGAAGATATCTTTCGTTTGCAGCCAGTTATAATTACACTGTCTATAATTCGTTATCGAACAATTCATCCTATGCTTTTTTTGATGGGGGAAACATAGGAAGATTAAATCCAGGAATTGATTCAAGCACTGATAATTTAACTCAGAATAGTATAGGTATCCAACTAGGTATAAATAAAAAAGGATATACAAAAGGAACTTTCACTAGTAAATTTATTGCCAAAGCTGAGCTTTCAAATGCAGCCGATTTTGATAATGATTTCTTGTACAATAAATTTGAGATCACCTCTTTTAATTATTTAAAACTAGATAAAAATACCTTACTTAAAATAAGAGTTAAAGCTGGTTCAATTACAGGTTCCGCTCCTGATTTCAAGAATTTTTATCTGGGTGGTATTGGATCTTTAAGAGCTACAGGGTATAAATTCCATCAAGGAAATAAAATGTTGTTAAGTAACGCGGAACTAATATTTGGTGATTTTTGGGAATTTGATAAAGGCCATTTAGAAGTTGAAGGACTTTACTTATCACTATTTATGGACTCTGGGTGGACAGATTTTATTTCTAATAATTCAACAGATCCTTTTTCTGGTTTTGAGAACTTCGCTTTCAACAAGCTTACGCATAACATAGGGTCAGGAATTGGCACTAGCTTTATTCGTTTCGAAGTTGCAACCCCAATTGCCGGGTCAGAAGGCTTTACATCTTTTTGGATAAGATTAAACCCTACTTTTTAATGTCAAAGTTTAATGTTTTAAAGTAAGAAGCAAGTTTTCCATAGATCTTTTAAATTCATTACATAATTTTTACATATACGTTTAGTTTGCTATTTTGAGCCATGAAAAAATTTGTTCTCAAAAAAGATGAACCTAAACTACGCCCGGAAGACTATTCAATTCCTTACCGTGATTTATTGAATAGTCAACAACTTGAGGCTGTTTTCTTTGACAAGGGATCAGCTCTTGTTGTAGCTGGAGCAGGAACAGGTAAAACCAGAACTTTAGTTCACCGTGTTGCCCGGCTTGTTGAAAGCGGAATCGATCCTTCTAATATTCTTTTGCTTACATTTACCAGAAGAGCTGCTAAAGAAATGATTAATCGTGCATCTTCAATTTTAGATGACCGATGCCAAAAAGTTACAGGTGGGACCTTTCACTTCTATTGCAGTCAATTACTCCATAGATTTGCTGAAAGAATAAATTTCCCAAACAATTTTACAATTATAGATACTGCTGACGCCCTTGAAGTAATCCAGTTTGTTCGAACTCAGTTAAACCTTCACAAAAAAAATAAACGCTTCCCTAATAAAAATACATTATTGAATATGATAAGCACTTCTATCAATAAGCATTTGGATATGAGAGTGGTAGTGATGGAGCAATTTCCTCAGTTCAGTGAACATATAGATAAGATTCAGGAAGTAGCTTTAAGATATAGTGAATACAAAGAAAAAAACTTTGTAATGGACTTTGATGATCTTCTTATAAAAACAAGGGAGTTACTTGTACAGCATGAGGATATAAGAATTAAAATTGCATCATCTCATCAATTTGTTATGGTCGATGAATATCAGGATACGAATCAACTACAAGCTGATTTGACTAAGCTTTTTTCAAGTGTTCATAAAAATATCATGGTTGTTGGAGATGATGCACAAAGCATCTATTCGTTTAGAGGTGCTGACCATCAAAACATCATGGATTTTCCTGAGCAGTTTGAGGAAACTCAGTTAATTAAACTCGAGGAAAATTACAGGTCAACTCCAGAGATCTTAAATGCAGCCAATAATTTACTAAAACAAGCAACCTTCAAATTTAATAAAGAACTTTTCTCAAGAAAGGAGGAGGGGGAGCTGCCGGCATTGGTGCAGTCGCCAAGTGAACATGACCAAAGCAGGTTTATAACTCAAGTAGCTCTTCAACTGAGAGAACAAGATATTGAGCTAAATGAAATAGCGGTACTGTTTAGAAATGGTAGGGATTCTTATGATCTTGAAGTTGAACTTAATAGGAAAAATATCCCTTTTGTAAAATATGGCGGTCAGAAATTCACTGAGGCTGCTCATATAAAAGATGTTCTTGCACATGTTCGGGTGTTAGTAAATCCCATGGACACAATAGCCTGGAACAGAGTATTAATGCTTATAGAAGGCATTGGTCCGAAAACTGCTCAGGACCTGTTTGAATGGATTAGATTAGCAAATAATCCCTACGATCTGGGAATGTCTGATGTAGTTAGTAAATCATATATCAAGCAAATGAAAAGCTTAAGTAAACTACTTCAGAATTTAAAGAATGAAGAGTTAGCCGTTTCTGAGATTGTGGACCAATTAGTGGAATATTATAGACAGTTCTGTGAAAAAAGATACGATGATTACCCTAAAAGATTAAAGGATTTAGAAGCTTTTGTTTCTATATCATCAGGTTTTAGTTCGTTACCAAAAATGCTGGAAGACCTTGCATTAGATCCGATAACAGCATCCGCCGTTGATACAGAAGAGAAAGTGAAGGAAGAATCTCCTTTAATTCTGAGTACTATCCATTCGTCAAAAGGTTTGGAATGGAGGCATGTTTTTGTGATTCAATGCCTTGACGGAATTATACCATCTTCATATTCAGTAGATGATACCGAACAGCTCGACGAAGAGCTAAGGTTACTTTATGTTGCTACAACCAGAGCTCGAGAAATGCTCTATTATTCGTATCCTTTACTCGCTCAATCTGCGTACGGAGATTACTTCACTAACCCATCCAGATTCCTTAAAGAACTAAAAGAAAACACACTTGAAGAATGGGTTTTAGAAGAGGAGAGAGCCGCGGACTTACCATCAATATCAGAAAATAAACTACTAGACTTTTAAATCGTTATTATCTTTTTTTATGAACTTACGCTGATGATACATTTCATAAAAAAGCCATCCAATAGGGTAAAGAGGAAATATTATGGCGATAAAAACCTCAATCTTAGAACCTCTGGGTTTACCTCCATCAACAGGTAAAGTGATTCCTGCAATACCTGCAACCCAAATAATAAAAAACACAAATAAGCCTAAAGCGAGAATTAAAGCTCCTAAAAATCCAATTTCATTGTAGAACGTTTTTAACATATAAGTTGGCTTGTAATAATTGTATATTTACTGTTCTAATTTATAAAGACAAATTCACAAATGCTCCCAGTAGTTTCCATTGTTGGAAGACCTAATGTAGGTAAATCAACTATATTTAACAGATTAATAGGTAAAAGAAAAGCAATAGTTCATGATGAGTACGGAGTAACCCGCGACAGACATTATGGTCAATCTTATTGGAATGGAATAGATTTTGATGTAATAGATACCGGAGGCTATTTACCCGACGAAATGAACGTAATGGTAGTTGGAATAAGAGAACAGGTTCATATTGCATTAGAGGAATCTGACGTAATACTTTTTGTAGTTGATGTAGAACATGGCATTAATACACTCGATAAATCTGTTGCAACCTTACTTCGTCAACAAGAAAAGCCGGTTTTATTAGTTGCAAATAAGGCAGATAATGAAGCGAGACGAATGAACGCTTCAGAATTTTATGAGCTTGGATTCGAAGAATTATTTCCAATCTCCGGAATTAGCGGTATTGGCACAGGCGATCTTTTGGATAAAGTTACCGAACTATTGCCTCAAGCCATTCAAAAAGAAGAAGATCCGGCTCCAAAAATTGCTTTTATAGGACGCCCAAATGTTGGAAAAAGTAGTTTAGTTAACGCTTTATTAGATGATGAACGATGTATTGTAACTGAGATAGCAGGTACAACCCGTGATACTATAGATACAAAGCTTAATTATAACGGAAAGGAGTATGTGTTGGTAGACACTGCTGGCCTACGGAAAAGAACTAAAGTAAGAGAAAACATAGAGTTTTATAGTACAGTGAGAACTGCCAAAGCTATTCAGGGGTGTGATGTTGCTGTATTGATTTTGGATGCAATGAGAGGCTTTGAAGATCAGGATAAACGTGTTTTAAGAGAAGCTGAAAAGTATAATAAGGCGCTTATTATACTTTTAAACAAATGGGATTTGGTTACTGAGAAAGATACCAACACCGTCAAAGAGTTCGAAGATTATATATATGAATCGACTCCTCAACTTAGTTATGTACCTATTTTAACTATCTCAGCATTGAACCGTAAAAGAATTCATAAAGTGATAGATTTAGCTGAAGAAGTTATTCAGGAAAGAAAAAAACAAATCACTACTTCAGAGTTTAATAATTTCATAGAATCGATTTTGTCGATGAAACCTTTACCTATGAAGAGGGGAAGACAATTAAAAATTCAATACGGAACACAGGTAAAGTCTAATCCACCTGTTTTTAAATTTTTTATGAATAATCCTCAAGATCTACCACCTAACTACCGAAGATTCATAGAAAATAAGTTACGTGAACGATACGGATTCAAAGGTGTTCCAATAACAATGGTATTCAGACAAAAATAATTAAAAAACCTTGAATAATTTTTGAAGCTAACGCAACAAAGGTTTATTTTTCATTACAAATTCGAATCATATTTCTAAAAGATTTAGATGGCTAAGAACCTCGAAAAACCAGTATTAAATGCTTTAAGTAGCAACCAGAAGAATGAGAGAAATCTCAATTTCATGGAGAGAATATATCTTCCTGAAATTTTTAAAGGGCTTTGGTATACTTTTAAGCAGATGTTTCAACCAAAGTTCACTATGAACTATCCGGAAGAAAAATGGACACCTCCGGCAATTTTCAGAGGTCGGCCAGTTTTGGTCGAAGATCATGGTAAAGAACGATGTGTTGCGTGTGGTTTGTGCGCTAGGGCTTGCCCGCCGTTAGCTATAAGTATGCAAGCATCTGAGACGGAAGATGAGAAAGAACGCTTTCCGGATTTCTTTGAAATAAACATGCTGCGTTGTATTTATTGTGGGTATTGTGAGGAAGTTTGCCCTGAAGAAGCGATTGTGATGAGTAAGGATTACGATATCGTTTTTGAATCCCGAGAAGATGCCGTTTATGATAAAGAGCGTCTTTTAGTGCCAAAAGAAGATCTTGAAGATAGGCTCGAATATCTAAAAACTTACAAGAATACACAGTTTGGCAATTTCTGGGATTTTCAAGAAGAGAATAATATTCATTCTGTAAGAGACAGAGATACAGATTGGAATACAGGACTTTCACTTGTTGACATGATTCAAACTCAGGACAAAAACGACGCATCACCAGCTTCCAAAGTCTGGAAATAAATTAACCAGTTGTTTTAACGTGATTGATAAAGAAAGGGTAGAAATCCTAATTAATGACATTGAGTATTTGAAGTATGAGGCTCAATCTATTACCCAAGTTATAGAATCTGTACCTTATTCAGAAAAGCCGCTAGATGGAACTTCTATTTTGGAAATCTTTCTTACCATAGATTCCATACAGGCTAAGCTCCTTGACATATTTTCCCAGATTCCTTTGAAGGGTAATAAAGTTGAAATAGAGGAACAGAGCCTATTCAAAAAGGTTGAAATCGAAAGCGATTTACTAAAAGAAATTCATTTTTCAGAAGTTGCAAAAGATATTGAGAATAATAGGGTAGACCTTTGCTCCAAAATTTTGAACTATTCTCCGGAATTCTTAGAAGTTCAATTCAACTTAGATAGTAAACAAATAACCATTTTTGATTTACTTACAAATATGGTTAGAAAGGAGAGAGCTCTATTAAAAGAAGTTGCTGATCTAGTACTAACCTTCCAAACAGACAAGCAATTTCAAAGAGAAATTGCAGGTCGGAACGTAAAGATGAGTTAATGTCACTTTTAAGCTGGGTAAGCATATTAGGTCTAATCATCATTTTTTATAGCCTGTCAGTTCTCATACCAATTATTTTGAGAACCAGATCTTCATTCATCATGCTGATGGCTTTATCACTTGTTGCCTATTTAGGATCAAATTTGACTTATTTAATCTCGCCAGATTTTTTAACAGTAATCAGATGGTTCAATTTTTCCAGCTTGGTTTTACTTGTTAGTTCTCTTTTCTCTTTGATAAGAGAGTCAAAACCCATTTTTGCCAGGTTCCCCAGCTATTTAATTTATCTCCCTTTTATAACCTTATTATTTTTTCCATTAATTGCTGATCAAAATGTAATTACAAACCTTTTATTGGGCACTTTTCAAGTTGGTTGTGTTATAGTAGGTATTTTCATATTTGGGATAAGTCAGATAAAAAATAAAGATAGTCTACTTCAGTTAGTCGGTGCATTTATCTTTCTTAGTGCAATTAGTCTTTTTTGGTTCACGCCAGTTTTACCAGACAATAAAGTTGTCATTACTGAGATGCTCATCATAGCAGGAATACTAATTACATCAATAGGGTTAAGAAAGAAATACTTAATTAAAAACATTGACTAAAAAATGAAATTAGCACCGGATTTTACATTACAAAATACAAATGGGGAAGAAGTAACTCTCTCAAGCTATCAAGAGAAAAAGAATGTGGTATTGTTGTTTTTCCCTTTAGCGTTTACAAGTACCTGTACTGAAGAACTTTGCCATACAAGAGATAATTTAAAAATCTATAGTTCCTTAAACGCTGAAATTCTAGGACTCAGTGTAGATACTTTTTTCACACTAAAAGAATTTAAAGCCTCTCAAAACCTTAATTTTCAATTGCTGAGTGATTTCAACAAAACTGTTTCAAAAGATTACGGAGTTTTATATGACGATTTCTTTGGAATGCATGGTGTTTCAAAAAGGTCTGTGTTTGTTATTAATAAAGTGGGAGAGGTAGTTCATTCCGAAGTTTTGGAGAATGCTAATGAGCTGCCAGATTTTGAAGAGATCCAAAAAGCATTAATAAAACTAAATTAACTTTACATAATATATATTATACGACATTTATACAATTCTATAATAAATCTAATCTACTTAAACGACACTTAACATAAATTAAGTAGCTAAGACCTTATATTAAACTAAATAAAAAGAATCTAAATGAATGTACTAATTGTCGAAGACGATAAAGTTCTATCGCTTTTACTTTCTAAAATGATAGAAAGATTAGACTACAAAGTAGTTGGAACCTATTCAAAGGGTTCTGATGCTATTAAAAAAGCTAAAGAACTTGTTCCTGACTTGGTATTGATGGACATTATGCTTGAAGATGACATTGATGGTATAGAGGCAACTTTAGAGTTTCAGAAAAGTAATAAGACTTCCAAGGTCATTTACATTACCGGAAATTCGGATTCTTATAATAGAGATCGTGCTAACGCTACGGAATTTGTTGATTACTTGGTAAAGCCCGTTAGTATTGATGATTTAAAATCTTCTATTAACAAAATTCCTTTTAATTAAGTTAGTTCTTACTAAGTCTGAAGTTAATTGGGATAGTATAACTAACAGAGACAGGTTTCCCCCTTTGCATTCCTGGTTTAAATCTGGCTAATTTAATCACTCTTAAAGCTTCTTCATCACAGCCAGCTCCAATTCCCCTTACGATTTTCGGGTTTAAAATATTTCCATTTTTATCTATCACAAACTGAACTACTACCCTTCCTTCTACTCCTGATTCTATGGCGATTTTAGGATAGTTTATTTTACTTTGAAGATTTACTAATCCACCGATAAGCACCGGAGGTTGTTCAACAATAACAAATACTTCTTCTTCAACATCTTCTTCGTTATCGTAATTTGGCGGCGGCGGCGGTGCTCCGATTATCTCATATGAATCTAGTTCTGAGCTCATAAATATGATTTCATCCTCAATGACCTCGTCATTAGGAACTTCTATAGGGACTACAGGTCTTTGAGGTGGTGGCACTTTAATTTCCTGCTTTGTAGGTATCGATTCCTCCAAAAATACTATTTCATCAGTCATTCGTAATATAAAATCAGCTTTCTCTGAAGGTGAAAAAGAGATACGAAAAAGTACTAGGTGGATAATTAATGCTAATATTAAACCGACTTCAAAAAAAATAAAATAATTATTTCTAAAGTAATTTCTGAGATTGGAATTGTTAACTTGAGATTTCATAAAACCTCCACCTTAATTAATCTTTAAATAAGGGGCTGAAGTAGCTAAGACCTGAGTAAGGTACTAAATTAGTTACTATGTACACACGAAAAAGTAGATTAACATATCGCCAACAAAGCCGCCTGATAGAGCATTTTGTAGCAGGCACAACAGCCCGAGCTGCTTCCGAGTTAATAGGCGTTCAAGCAAACACGTCCATTCGTTTTTATATGCGACTACGCCAACTCATTGCAAGTAAACTTCCCAGCTATGAATTATTTGGAGAAGTAGAAGCTGATGAGAGTTATTTTGGAGGCAAGCGCAAAGGGAAAAGAGGACGTGGATCAGGTGGTAAAGTAGCTGTATTTGGATTACTTAAGCGAGGAGGAAAAGTATATACAGCGATTATACCGAATGCAAAGACAGAAACATTATTACCTATTATTGAAGAAAAAGTACGCCCCGATAGCATTGTGTATACCGATACCTTTCGATCCTATAATGCCTTGGATGTGTCCGCCTTTCATCATCAACGTATTAATCATTCGGAGCTCTTTGCAGACCACCAAAATCACATTAATGGCATAGAGAACTTTTGGAACCAAGCGAAGCGTCATATGCGCAAGTTTAACGGCATCAAATCGGATAATTTTTACTGGTTTCTTAAAGAGTGCGAATGGCGCTTCAATGGAGGCAACCATTTACAGCTTCTAAAACAATTAAAATCATGGTATAAGCATGCCAAACATTAACCCTTAGCTACTTCAGCCCCTTAAATAATTTTAAAGATTAAATGTGAAGAATCTATGAATCGACTTATTTTAATTAATCGTAATGCTTAATAGCAACTGTATAGTTACCTTTTTTAGACTTTTTCAGTTCAATCTTATCGATTATCGCATCTAAAGTTAGGCTACCGGCTACTTTTATAACCTTAAAACCGTTTTCCATCTCTGTTTTAATTGAGTCTTTAATTCTGAGCGGATCTATAACTACAAGTTTAAGTTCTTTTTCTTTAAAAATTTCTTGATTGATATATCTCTCAATATCTTTTTCATCTATACATTTTATGTAACCAAGTTCATCTAAACTTGAGGGATGGAAAGTTCCTTCAGCAGCTATATCCTTCCAATTTTGATCGTCAATTACAGTAAATAATAAATCGTATTCCATAAATTAATTGTATGAATAGTGTATGATTGCATCGCCCTTATTAATTACAGGACAATAGTTTAATCCAATAATCCTCCCTTCTTTTGGAGCTAAAACTTTAAAATGTAATTCACCATAAGCTCCATTTATATGACCTAGTAGTTGATTCTTCTTTATAGTATCACCAAGTTTAACTTTTGGAGAAAATAAACCTGCATAGTTAGCTCTTATCCAGGAAGTGCTGTTAAAAAATTCCGATTCTTGAGTAGCGACTTTAAAATTTTTCATTCCCAGCGATTTCATAACTCGCAAAGTTCCATTAACTCCTTCCTGAATGCCATGTTCATCAAACCGTAACGATTCTCCGGTTTCAAAAACAAGAATCGGTTTCCCCTTTTTTTGGGATGAATTTCTAAATGACTTTGCAATGGGTTTTGAATTGATAACAACCGGGGCTTGAAAAGCTTTTGCAAGATTAAAGGCCTTCTCATTTTTAAAATCTACCCTTAATTGAGGAAAATTTGATCTACTTGCACCACCGGTATGAAAATCTAATCCACAATCAATATGAGGAATGATATGCTTCATAAGCGTATAAGAAAGCAAGGTAGCTAATGAGCCACCCTTTTTAACTCCCGGAAAACTTCGGTTAATATCTTTTCCATCTGGCAAACCCCTTGAGTTTTGTATAAACCCATATATATTCACAATTGGAATTGCTATTACTGAACCTTTATCTGGAATGATATTGTCAGAGTCAATTAACCTTCTGACAATTTCTACCCCATTTATTTCATCTCCATGAAGTCCGCCTGTTAATAGTAATACAGGTCCGCTTTCTTTTGCCCTATAAATATGGACCGGAAGATCGATAGAAGTTCTGGTTGGAAGGCTCGCAATGTTAAAATTGACGATTTTATGCTCTCCCAATCCAATCCTTTCTTTATTTATGGTAATTGTCTCAGGCATTACTTTTAATCTTGCGCCTTTTAGCGGGATTATTTTTTTGTTCTTCAACTACCGTAGTAACGTACTTAATTATACTTCCGGCAATGTCTTTTTCTGTAGATTTCTCAATTCCTTCTAATCCCGGGGAAGAATTTACTTCTAAAACTAAAGGTCCTCTTTCAGATTGTAATAGATCAACGCCTGCAATTGGTAATCCCATTGCCTGAGCCGCTGTAAGTGCTGCCTCTCTCTCCTTTTTTGAGAGCTTTATCAAGCTTCCTGAACCGCCTTGGTGAAGATTAGATCTAAATTCACCTTCTTTACCTTGACGTTTCATTGCCCCAACAACTTTTCCGTTTACAATAAAAGCACGAATATCAGCTCCTTTACTTTCCTGTATAAATTCCTGAACGATAACTCTTGCTTTCATACTATGGAAAGCTTCAATAATAGATTGAGCTGCTTTTTTAGTAGGTGCAAGCACAACCCCATAACCTTGAGTTCCTTCAAGTAACTTTACAATAAGAGGAGCACCACCAACAGAATCAATAAGTTGATTCACCTCATTTGAGTAATTAGTAAAGACAGTTTTCGGAAGTCCTACACCAGCTTTAGCTAAAATTTGTAGACTTCTAAGCTTATCTCTGGATCTAACCAATGACTGTGACTCAACAGCACTAAAGATATTCATCATTTCAAATTGACGAACCACAGCCGTTCCATAAAATGTTACGGAAGCACCAATTCTTGGAATAACAGCATCTAAGTCAGCTAAACTCTCTCCTTTATAGATTATATTGGGCTTATCTTGCTCGATAATAATATCACATTTGAGGTGATCAATTACTTTTGCTTCATGCCCTTTGGTTTCGATAGCTTCTACTAGCCTTCTGGTAGAGTATAAAGAAGCGTTTCTTGATAAAATTCCAATTTTCATATTTTCTTAGTTGAATTATGCTTTCTATTTGTTTGGTGTTTTTTAGCTACATCAACAAGAAACTTTTTTCTCAAAAACTTGCGTCCAATAAGTAAAGGGTATTTCATTTCAGATCGATTAGTGAGTGAAAGTTCGATCTCAAATTCGTCAGAAAAAAAACGGATATTTGTTTTTACAAAAACTCTTACTTCTGTTTGCCCGTTGGAGCTCTTTACTTCTCTGACATCATGGATAGGTAAAGAAATAAGTCGATCATTATAAGAGGGATGATCGGGATCAAGAAGGTTAAACTTAACCCACCTTTGGTGCTCTTTTTCAAATTCTTCAATATTGTGACAATGCAAACTCGATGAAAAAGCACCTGTATCAATTTTTGCTTCAATTTCTTCTAGATTCCAAGTTGGCAGGTCTACTATTTCAAGCCTGCCAATAATTTGTGTATCCTTTTTTTTCATTAAAATAAGATAAGGGTAATTTGTTTCATGTTCATTAAGACTTTACAAACCATATTAAAGCTTACTTAAATAATTAAACATTTGATCGAATAGGATGAATTTCAAAATCTCTTCCCCTACCCTTTTACTAGATAAACAAAAAGTGCTCAACAACATTCAGAAAATGTTATTAAAAGTTGAGAAAAACGGATTAAAGTTTCGTCCTCACTTCAAAACTCATCAATCAGTTCAAATTGGCAGATGGTTCGATCGTACACAGTTGGATGGAATTACGGTATCATCGCTTAAAATGGCAGAGTTTTTCAGTAAAGATGGATGGCAAAGTATCACTGTAGCATTTCCGATGAATATTCTGGAGATCGATCGTGTTAATAATTTAGCCTCTTCGATTGATCTAAGAACTCTCATTGTAGATGTAAATACAGTAAATAAGCTAGATGCAAAGCTCACCACAGTTATTGGTGTTTATATAGAAATAGATCCTGGATACGGAAGAAGTGGAATTCATTTTGATGATAAAACAAGTATTGAGTCATTAAAGGAAGCTATCCAATCTTCAAAGAAACTAGAGCTTCATGGTTTTTACTGTCATGCCGGGCATTCTTATCAATCCAGATCAACAGAGGAAATAAGAGCTTTAGCCAAGCCTATAATTGAACAGTTGAGTAACTTAAAAGTAGCATTTGATTTACCAGTATGTTTTGGAGACACTCCCTCCTGTTCCGTGTTAGAAGACTTTGGAGAAATAGAGGAGCTAAGCCCAGGAAATTTTGTGTTTTACGATTGGATTCAAACCCAAATAGGATCCTGTACTCCAGATCAAATTGCTGTAGCAATGGCGTGCCCTGTAGTTGCTAAATATGAATCAAGAAATGAATTATTAATTCATGGAGGTGCTGTTCACTTTTCTAAAGATTTTGACCTTCATCAAGGTAGTTCACATTATTTCGGACAGGTAGCAGAGAATAATGGCGGGATTTGGGGCGATCCAATGAAAGATTGTTACTTAAAATCGATTTCTCAAGAACATGGAATCATAAAATGTACGGATGAATTTTTTCAGCAGACTAAAATATCTGATTCAGTTATCATTTTACCTATACACTCCTGTTTAACAGCTGATCTAATGGGGCAATATTTTACTACTGATGGAGTAACAATTGATCACCTTTCGGAGAAAATGATTAAATAAAAAGGCTCCCGAAAGAGCCTTTTAACTAGATTATTTATTTGTCCCAGGTAAACCTAAACTTTGAGGCTTTGGTGAGGACCAATTAAACGGTTTAGCTTTTACTTTTCTGGGATATACTTCATTCAAGTTATTTGCGTCATAAAGTCTTCCGTTCTTCATCACATGAGTTACAGAATTAGTGTTGCGCAAATTATCCAAAGGATTTTTAGAAAGAATAACCAAATCAGCTAGTTTTCCTTCTTCAATAGAGCCCAAATCTCCATCTAAACCTATAGCTTCTGCTCCAAGTATAGTTGCAACTCTGATAGCATCCAGGTTATCCATTCCTCCTGCAGCTACTGACCAAAGCTCCCAATGGTAACCTAATCCTTCTAATTGTCCATGACTTCCAACGCCCGCAAGAGCTCCCGCTTCAACTAATTTCTTCATAGACTCGCCATGTTTTTGGAATACATGTTCATCATCTCTGAACCAACCCGGTCTTCTTCGGGTTTTACCGGCAAGAACTTCGTATGGAGTAAATCTACTTAATTTAGGATCATTAAATGGATTTTCACGAGAGTAGTAATAGTTCTCAGCCCAAGGTCCACCGTATGAAACCAATAAAGTAGGTGTTACAGCCATTTTAGATTGTGCAATTACATTCACTACATCATTGTAGATCGGATAGATAGGCAGAGAATGCTCGTGTCCCGGATAACCATCTATCAATTGGGTCATGTTTAATTTCCAATCTAAAGCACCTTCAGTTGTAGGCATTATTTTTTGATCCCTGGCAGCCATCAAAATCCATTGACGCTGTTCTCTATTTCCAGCGATATACATTTTGATAGTTTTAGTATCATAGTATTTGCTGTATTGCTTCATGACGTTTTTTGCTTCGTCAAGGCTTTTAATATTGTATGCCCAAAAACCTAACCCTGGTCCAGTAGAATAGACTCTTGGCCCAGGCATCATTCCTGTTTTAACCATGTCGGAATAAGTCAATACGTCTGTAGTAGCCGTTTGAGGGTCACGAGTTGTTGTAACACCATAAGCAAGATTTGCTGCATAGTTAAAGATTTGTTCTTTATGGATTCCCCAGTTTGGCCACATGTGAGCGTGAGTATCTACAAATCCCGGAGTAATTGTTTTTCCGGTCATGTCCATTTCTTGGGCTCCATTAGCTGAAAGATTCTTTCCTACTTTTATGATTCTATTGTTTTCGATAAGAATATCTCCTCCTTCAATTACTTCAGAACCATTTGCAGTAATTATCCGTGCATTTTTAAGAAGAATAGAAGATTCAGGAATATCTCGTGTTATTGTTACATCAATAGAAAGTTCCGTGGCTTTATACTTTGGAGTTTCCTTCTTTTCATCTTTTTTATCCTCATCGTCTTTCTCATCTGTGTCTGAATCTTCCTCTTTATCATCACCACCGTCATCATTATCTTTTTTCTCTGCCTCTTCTTTCTTCTTTTCATCTTCCATCTTTTTTGCTTCTTTTAAACTATCTGCAAAAGCCTCTGATGCATCTAAATCGTAAATAAAGTGACCATTACCGATCGACCAATGGACTTTGTTAGCATCAGAACTCCAAATTGGAAATTCACCACCAATCTCAGTCAATTTTTTTGAAGGAAATGGAGCAGAGGGAGCGTTTGCTACTGAAATGGAAGGAGTATCACCACCAGTTATAGGAACAGTGACAACATAGATATCATTATTGACCTGAGCCAAAGCCTGATCACCTTCAGGAGCCATTAGTATTAATCCGGCACGAGAAGGAGGATTATTTTCTTTTGCGTGATCGTTTTCCGGATGAAGTATTTCAGCTGGACTTTTCCATGCCTGACTTTCTTCTAATGATTTTTCCAAATTGAATGGTACATAAGTTGTAATTCCTGAAACTTTAACGTGTTCTTTTTGATCAGTTCCATCCCATCTGATTGAAAGTAAAGTTCCTGATCTGCTCAAGTAAATTCTATCGTCAGAATTAACAAAATGGGGATTAGAACGACCAAGAGCTCGATCAATAACGTTGATTTCCCCTCCTTTTGAGTCAATCCATATCAAATCCGTTAGTGCAGAAAATGAACCAGGGCCAAAGGCGTCGTCATACGTTTGTTTGTCGGCTCTGTAAGCAACAATTCTACTACCGGAAGTATTGAAAACCGGGTTTGTATAGATGCCTGATTTATTTGTGAGCGTTTCAGGTCTGAACCTTCTTGCAAAAGGATCTACAGAATGAATAGCTCCGCCATCTTTTGCATTCCAGGAAACATAAGCAAGCTTTTTCCCATCAGGTGACCAAGAGGGTTGTGCTTCTGTTGCTGATGAATTTGTTAATTTCTTTGGTTCGCCATTTGGCAATTCCTGAATATAAAGATCATTTAAAACTGTATAAGCAAGCCACTTACCATCAGGAGAAGGAACAGCATCTCTAATTTGAGTTGCTATCATTTCCTTGTCGTCGCTAATTGGATATTTGAATAAAACTTCTGGTCCCAGTTCAATTTGTGTTTTTACATTAAAAGGGATTTCAGTAGCGCTATTACCATTAACAGGAATGTTGTGAATTTTTCCTCCATAAAAAACAATCAGGTTTTTATTATCAGGAGTAAATGACATTGCAGGAAGTACACCCATAGTTGCCTGAGACTCCATATCATCACGTTGAACGGGATAAGCAAGCCATTTTTCATCTCCTGTACCTAAATCCCTTAAAACAAGTCCTGTTTTGTCTTCAAATCTGGTTCCATACACTAAATACTTTCCATCACTTGAGAGTACCGGAGTAAATGCTGAACCATATCGTGAAGTAATGGAAGTTCTTTCGCCGGTTTCTCTGTCATACCTTCCTAATTGATACTGAGGAAACTGAGCGTTGTAATTCCAAGATCCGTTTCTTTGAGAGAAATAAATATAACGACCTTCATGCCCAACAGCAGGGTCAGTGGTTTTTAACCCATTCGGGGAACTGATTAGTGCCGTTCCACCACCTCCGTCTTTATGGTAAAGCCATAATTTTGGAGTTCCTTTGCCTTTTGCGCCAACTATATAGTTTCCATCAGGAGTCCACTCACCTGCTGCGTATCCATCCGATTTACCTTTAGTAACCTGAGTTACATCCGAAGTGTCCTCCAAGTTTATGTAATAAAGGTTTTCGCCACCGCTGGCATCCGAAGTGTAGAGTAAATATTTACCATCCGGGCTGTAGCGTGGATGAGTATCAAATGCCATTCCATCCGTTAATTGAGTAGCTTCACCACCTGAGAAAGGGATTTCATACAAATCTCCCATAAAGTCGAAGGCAATCTTAGATCCATCAGGGCTAACATCAAGCGACATCCATGTTGCTTCGTTAGATTCAATATCAATCAATCTTCCCGGGTCTAGAGGAAGCTTCTTTGATTTTTTTGGAATTTTATTTGTATCTGCTGTATCAGAATGGAATTCAGCAAAATTGGAACTGCTAATTTTTTGAGCAGAAGTTGAAGTTGTGATCACAAAAAGAAAAAGTGTTGCACAAACTCCTATTATTTGTTTGTAATTCTTGAACATGGTCATTTCCGTAGTTTTAGTAATAGATATAGATAGAAATAATAAATTTCTATCATAAATGAGAGTAAAAGAATGTCTAATTAACAGCTTTAGACATCATCATGAAATTCATTTTTTTTGCATCCATCTTTGCACGTAATCCTACAGGGATAGTTACATTTTTATCTTCATGACTAATCATAGCTCCATAAAAAGCCGGAATGTTAAGTGGCTTTATATGGTCTTCAAAAACCTGATGTAGTGATAAACTATTGGAACCTACGTCACAGTTAGTACATTTACCGAAAATAAATCCTGAAATCTCATTCAGAATACCACTCAATTTAAGTTGAGTTAACATCCTGTCTATTCGATAAATATCTTCCCCCACATCCTCTAAAAAAAGAATTGAATCTTTAAAACTAGGTAGATAATCAGATCCGATCATCGCAACTAAAACGGATAAATTACCACCTATTAATTTCCCTTCAGTTTTACCGGGGTGTATAACAAAGGCGTCCTCCTGATTAGTTGGAAGTTCAAAAACACCTTCTTTACCATCAATTAGCAGATGCTCAAAACTATTTTTTGTAAACTCGTTCCAATTAGATTTGCCGACGGGGCCATGAAAAGTTACCAATCCCGACTTTTTAAGTATTGCATTGTGCAAGGATGTGATATCACTGAAACCAATAAGTGGCTTGGGGTTCTTTCTGATTTCTTCATAATCTAAAAGATTGATCATTCTATTACATCCCCACCCTCCTCTTACACAGAGAATTCCATCAACTTCCGAATCTTTGAACATCGCCATTAGATCTGAAGCTCTGTCTTTATCACTTCCCGCTAAATAGCCGTTTCTATCTTTAACATGTTTACCAAGTTTTAAAGTGAAACCTAATTTCTTTAAAGTTTCTATCATAGAATCAAACTCAGAGTCATCATAAATAGGGCTGGCCGGAGCAACAAGACCTATAGTTGAAGACCAATTCAGAGATGACGGTATAATTAGGTTTAGTTCCTCATTAAGTTCTTCTTGAGAGGTTGTACCGAAAAACCCTGCAACCATAAGGGATGCGAAAGTTGAAGATTTTAAAAATTGTTTGCGAGAAATAGACATAAAGAATTTAGTTTTTGGTGTAATTACCGATATAAATTCTCTTTTTCAATGATTGAAATAACTTTATCGGGTAAATTTTTGCTTAGAAAACCTGGATCGTTAATTCGGGCCTTAATTTCAGATGATGATATCTCGATTGGCTCATGATTTACGAAATGTGTTTTTTCTAAAATTTCAGGAAGTACGTTGTTATGATCAGTTTTTGGTCTTTGTGCCACAAGAAGATCTGCTTCCTCTAAAATTCTTTCATAATGCCTCCATGTATCGAACTTTTCCAGACTGTCTTCTCCCATACAAAAAAAGAATTTGTGATCAGGAAATTCCGTTTTTAAGTGTTTAATAGTCCTAAAGGTATAAGATGGAGTTGAAAGTTCATTTTCAATTGTTAAAATGGAGCAATTAATATCTCTAAAAGCACATTTCAACATTTCATATCTACAACTATAGGAGACGTTAAATTCAGCTGATTTATGTGGTGGGAAAGGAGTTAATAAAATCCAAAGCTCATCAATAAAGTTAGAACTCAGAAAGGATTTTGCAATTTCTATATGCCCGTTATGAACAGGATCAAAAGTACCTCCAAATAATCCAATTTTTTTCAAAATGGGCTAATTTGTTTGACCTTTCGCTATTTCTGAAATAGTTTTTTCGACTGAGTTTATTCCCTTTTCTGCGTTATCTCTTAAAGATTCAGCATCTCCTCGTCCATTACTTTGTGGAAATAACTGAATATATTTTTCATAATTAGAGATCGCTAGATTATATCGCTCGATCTGCTTGCTCAGTACACTGTTATCAGCGTAATCTATATAAGTTTCTATTTGCTTTAAAAGTGCCGTTTCTGCCCATTTTGATTCGGGGTATCTGTCAATGACCAAATCATAATAAATAGTAGCTGCCTTATACTGATCTGTTCGCGAATAAAATTCTGCTGATTCGAAATATTTTCTAGCCAATTTGGCTCTTAATTCATTGATTTTCTCAGCTGATTCCTGAACCAAATCGGAATTAGGATATCTACTATTGAATAGTTGAAATTCCTCTATAGCTTTCTTTGTAGAAGTTTGATCTAATCTATATCTGGGGCTTTGGTAATACAGACTCAATGCCTTTTTATAATCAATTTCTTCTCTTTTAGGATCACGAGGATAGTAAGTTATAAAACGAGTATACTCCGCCTCAGCGAGAATATATCTCTTCATTTTAAAATAACTTTCTGCCAGATAATACTGAGCATCCTGAGCGTAGTTTGTACCCCTTCCAATTCGTGTGATTGTTTCGAATATTTCAGCAGCTTCTTCATAATTTTCAGCTTCGTATCTATCAATTCCTTTTTGGTAAGATACATTTATAGGATCTCCCGGATTAACGAGCCTGCTACTTTTACATGCAGTTACTATTAAAATTACAAAGAGAAATAAGTATGATAATTTGTTCATGTGAAAATTAGAAAATTAATGATCTCTGTTTTTGAGAAAGATAAGAAGATTTTTAAGCTCTTGTTTGTATTCTGATTCTTTAAATTCATTCAAAGAATCGATTGCTGATTCGTAATGTTGTTGTACTTCACGTTTGATATCAGAAATAACATGAAGGTCATCCATAATTTCCAACACAGCTTTAACTTGTTCGGACGTTGAATTATTATCAGATAAAGTAGAACTAATGAACTTTCTTTGTTTAATATTGCTGCGTTCTAGTGCGAGAATTGTTAAATAAGTTTTTTTACCCTCATAAATATCACCTCCTTGTCTTTTTCCGAACTTATCCGGATCGGCGATCGCATCAAGTAAATCATCCTGAATTTGAAAGGCAATTCCCATTTCCATACCAAGGTTAAAGAGTGCTTTAACTTGTGAATCTGTTCCATGAGCCGAAATAGCACCCATTTTAAGTGAACCTGCAAGTAAGGCAGATGTTTTTCCTTTGATCATATCTATATATTCAAGATGACCAACATCTTCTCTATTCACAAAATCCATATCCATTGCTTGCCCTTCACAGACCGTAATTGTTGATTCTGTAAAAGATTTATGAATTTGAAAATACTCTTCTTTTGAAAATGAGCTATTCTCCCCGTAAAACTCTAACTGTCGAAATGCATCAGCAAACATTACATCCCCGGAAAGTATAGCGGTATCCTGGTCCCATTTTTTAAAAACACTTGGCTTTCCGCGTCTTGTATCAGCTCTATCCATTATATCGTCATGTACAAGAGTAAAATTATGGAGAATTTCTACTGCTAGAGCTGATGGAATGGCATTTTCAACATCTCCATCACAAATACCACAAGCAAGTAATGCCAGAAGCGGGCGAATCCTCTTCCCTCCCATTTCCATTGCATAGGTATAAGGTTCATATAGATATTTCGGAGCTTGAGATATATCAAGTTCTGAAATTTCTTTTTGAATAAGTGAATAAAGCTTTGTGTGTAAGTCTGTTTTTGCCAAGACGTCTCTGTAGAATAATTCGGCTGAATATAAGGATTCCTATACTGCTAAAAAGCTATGATTTTTCAATCAAATGAGCTTTGTTCAACATTTCAGGGCGTTCACAACCTAAAAGTAATAAGATTATTTTTAAGTCTTGTTCCCACTGAGAGAATAATGAATCAAGACCATCATGCCCATTCTCATGAATAGCCTTAATTATGGGTTGCGCTGTTGCTACAAAATCTGCTCCTAAACAAAATGACTTGGCTATATCAGAGGCAGAACGTATTCCTCCAGAAGCTATAACCTCAAAACTTCTCTCCCATTGTAATTTTGAAATATTTATTAGGCAATCCTTGGTCGATATTCCCCAATCATCAAAATGGATATTTGGTGAACTGTTTGAGGGGCGTAGGTTTTCAACTTTTGCCCAACTTGTACCACCTGCTCCGGCTACATCTATTACTGAAACACCAACATTTAGAAGTCGTTTTGCAACATAAGATGAAATCCCGGCGCCTGTTTCTTTAACAATTACCGGTATGGAAGCCTCTTTAACGAGGTTTTCTATTCCATTCAAAATTCCTTTAAAGTTCCTATCGCCTTCCGGCTGTATTAATTCCTGAAGAGGATTCAAATGAACAATAGCTGCATCAGCTTCAATGCTATCAATCATTTTTCGAAGCTTTTCTTTTAGAAGTCCCCCGATAAGTTGTGCTCCCCCTATATTAGAACAAATAAAAGCATTAGGTGCTTTTTTCCGAACAATCGAAAAGGTTTCACTTAAAGAGTCGTCTTCCAGCATAGCGCGTTGGCTGCCCACTCCAAAAGGAAGATCTTTATCCTCACAAAATTCAGCAATTATTGCGTTAACTTGTTCTGCATCAGCATATCCGCCTGTCATTGAGGAGATAAATAGAGGGAAAGAAAAGGTACGACCAAGCAAAGAAGTTTCTGTTGAAATATCTTTAAACTCTACTTCCGGAAGTGCATTATGTGTAAATCGTAGTGTTTCAAAACCCGTAGTTTGTGTATACTGGGTCTTATCATTTACAGTAAATTCTACATGATCTTTTTTTCGATCGCTAATTTCACTCATATACAATTGAACTGAAGTTATTTTTGAAATTTATAGTACGAATAGCTTTCCTATATTGGAAAAGAATAAATATAAGAATTTGAAGAAAGAAGAAGTTATTGCTCTTATTAAGGAACACCCATCAAGCAGCATAAAGTTTGCTGTAACTGATATTGATGGAGTTTTGCGTGGCAAATTAGTCAGTAAGGAAAAGTTTATTAAATCGATTGAAGATAACAGAATTAGCTTTTGCAATGTGATTTTTGGTTGGGATATCAATGATGCCTGTTATGACAATACCGAAAAAAGTGGTTGGCACACCGGATACCCTGATGCAAATGCAAGCTTCGATTTAAGTTCAATGCGGAGAATTCCATGGGAAGAAGACAAACTCTTTTTTCTTGCAGATTTCGAAAAATCCGATCAACTAAGTAGTATTTGTCCAAGAGCTTTGTTAAAACGCATCATAAAGCAAGCCAATGAATTAGAGTTTTTACCAAAGTTTAGTAATGAGTTCGAATGGTTTAATTTTGATGAAACACCTCAAACCCTAAGCGATAAGGGATATAATGATCCCACTCCTATTTCACCGGGAATGTTCGGGTATTCTGTTCTGCGAACTTCTCAGTTTAGTGACTACATAAATGATCTCTTTGAATTGATGCATCAATTTGATGTGCCAATTGAAGGATTGCATACAGAGACCGGCTTTGGAGTTTATGAAGCTTGTATTACATATAATGAAGTGCTTAAAGCTGCAGATCAGGCTGTATTATTTAAAAACAGTGTCAAAGAAATTGCTTTTCATCACGAAATTATGCCAAGCTTTATGGCAAAGTGGAATAAAGATCTTCCCGGTTGCAGTGCTCATATTCATCAAAGTTTATGGAGCTTAAATGGAGAAAAAAACCTGTTTTTTGATATTGATAAAAATGAACAGATGAGTGAGATACTGAACTCTTATTTAGCAGGTCAGTTACATTGCCTTCCTCATATTCTCCCTCTTTATGCGCCAACAGTAAATAGTTATAAACGATTTGTAGAAGGTTCATGGGCTCCAACTTCTAAAAGCTGGGGAATTGAAAACCGTACAACTGCTTTACGAGTAATCAATCATGATGAACATTCCATGAGGTTAGAAAATAGGGTTCCGGGTGCCGACACTAATGCTTATTTGATTATGGCTGCAAGTTTGGCTTCAGGGCTTTATGGAGTTAAGAACAAATTAAAATTAGACCAAAAACCTACGGTTGGTAACGAGTATGAAAACCCCAAATCAGAGTTTCTGCCAACAAACCTTCATAAAGCTACCAAAGCTATGAAGGAATCTGAGATCGCCGAAACTTTGTTTGGAAAAGATTTTACGGGTCATTTCATTAAAACCCGTGAGTGGGAATGGAGGCAATATGATCCTCAGATTTCCAACTGGGAACTTAAACGCTATTTTGAGATAGTTTAATGTCATTTATCGATTTTGATACCATCATCAGAGAAGCCTGGAATAACTACGACAATTCCAGAGAAATCGCACATATCGTTGATATCAGTGCGAAAGTATCTACTAATCATGTGTACAGAATTGCATTGAAGGACAAAAACTTCATTGTAGCCAAGCTTTCCTATTTCGGGAAGTATGAGCATTTTGTAGAGGATCACAGTATAATTAATACGCTTTCGAACAATCTTCCCTCTCCTTTTGAGAATTTCCTGGCAAGATCCCTTATGAAAGGGAATCAACTTTTTGTGCATCGCTATAAAAGCGAAATTATTGATGCTTGGATCGTTTTCTATCGTCCAATTCATATAAAACATAAACTTCCTAAACGTCTGGATAAAAGTCAGATAGAAAAATTAGCTGTGCAAACAGCTCACTTTCATAAAGCTTGTGATACAGTAAAAGGAACCCTGCCAAAATCTTCGAAAACAATGCAGGACGACATCAATGATTTGCTTAAAATATTAGACGATAAATCAACAAAATATGAATATCCCATTCATCGATCTCTTATCAGAGAACATTGCCATTTATTTCTTGATAATTATAAATCTTTGGGTGGCGATAAATTAGAGACAATTCCTGTTTTTGTGGATTGGAACATTGGAAATTTCTCAGTTACGCCAAATTTCAAACTGTTTTCGCGCTGGGACTATGATTGGTTCAGAATGAGTACGCGTATGTTGGACTTTTATTTTTTTAGCCGTGTAGCCTCTGACATTGGTGATAAAACGGTGTTCACTTATAATGTGGATGTTATGATGGAAGAACGCTTTATACTATTTCTAAAAGCATATCATAAGGTTTTCCCACTTTCTGAACTTGAAATTCGCTTTCTTAAGGAATCTTACCGGTTTTTTATTCTGAATTATGTAATTAAATACGGGCGATTCTTTTTTCATGAGATTTTTGCCACAAAACTTCAGAAAGAAGCTTTAGAAATTCATCTTCCCACTTTAGATGAAAAATTTGATCCTCAATCTTTACTTAACGCTTTAGATCTATAATTAATGAGCTACCCTTCCTTTTTTGACATCGCAAAACAATTTAAAGTGATCATGCTTGACTCTTATGGCGTGGTAAAAAATCACAACGGACTAATCGAAGGTGCTGATATAACCCTGGATTTTATCAGAAAGGAGAAAAAGCTGTTTCGTATTCTCACAAATGACGCTTCACGAAGTCCTCAGCAACAAGTAGATAAATATGTGGAATTGGGTTTGCCGGGGATTGAGCTATATGAGATGCTTACTTCCGGGATGATGGCTAAGCACTTTCTGGAACAAAAAATAACAAGTGGAAAAATCGCCTATTTGGGGACGGAGAGTTCTGCAGATTATATTTTGCAGGCCGGACTAGAGCATATCGCCGTTGCGGATGTAGATCTAAACGATATTGAAGATATCTCTGCATGCGTGTTTTTGGATGATGAAGGCTTTGATTGGAACACTGACATCAATAAAACAGTGAACTTGCTAAGAAAGAAGAATATGCCCGTTATACTGGCGAATTCTGATTACTTCTACCCGGTTTCACATAACGATATTGCTATTGCGACCGGTGGTGTAGCTAAACTGGTAGAAAATATGCTTGGCAAAAAATTTATTCACTTTGGCAAGCCGGATTCACAAATGTTTATGTATGCTTATGAACAGCTTACTAAAGATGAATTTATAAATAAGAATGATATTCTAATGGTTGGAGATACACTTCACACCGATATTCTTGGCGGAAATAAATTCGGAGTAAAGACCATGCTTGTTCTATCTGGAAATACCAGAGAAGATAATTATCAGTCACAAATCAGATCAACAGGAATTATTCCTGATTACGTCTGTAAATCAATTATGGAATGAAATATTCTTACAACGGTAGAAATTTTGATATTAAACGATATCCACCAACAACTAACCGTTCACTACAGCCTTGGAATGCTTCTGATGAGCTTATTCTTGAATACATAGATGAGCATAGTTCTGATTCGGAGTCAATAGCATTGGTCAATGATCGTTTTGGTTTTTTGGCTACCACTTTGTTTCATCATAAACCTATTTCAGTAGTTAATTACAAGAGCCAACAAAAGTCCATCGAGCGAAATTATACTTCGAATTCACTGGTTTTAAAATCACGAACTATTATATCTCCTTTTGCTAAGCTTCCTGAACTTGAACTTGGAGTTATTAAAATCCCAAAATCGTTAGAAGCTTTTGAATTCCAGCTTCAGCAATTGCATGGTTCTATGAGTGAAAATGGAACTTTGATTTGTGGATTTATGACCAAGTATTTTACCCCTCAGATCCTTGAAATTGCAGACACTTATTTTGAAAATGTTGAACAAAGTAAAGCTGTAAAGAAAGCGCGTTTATTAATTTTGAAAGGTAAAAAAGATATTGAGCCACAATCTTTTATAAGCAACATCGAATTTAATAATAAAATGTATAAACAATATCCGGGAGTCTTTTCATCCGACCATATTGATTATGCCACACAATTCTTTTTGGAACATTTAGAACTGAAAGAGTTTGATGTAAAAGTGTTGGATTTAGCTTCTGGAAATGGAGTGATTGCAGATCAAATACTTCTTAAAAATCCTGATGCCGAAATGCATTTACTGGAAGATTCTTTTTTAGCAATTGAATCTTCTAAACTAAATATAGAATCGAATGCTCAGCATCATTGGAATGACACTCTCGAAGGTTTTGAAGACGGTTCTTTTGACCTCATTGTTTCCAATCCTCCCTTCCACTTTGATTATGAAACAAATATCGAAGTGTCACTTGGATTATTTGAGCAGGTAAAACGTTGCTTAAAAGAATCAGGTAGATTTTCTTTGGTTGCCAATCAACACCTAAACTACAAAACACATTTGGATAAGTTATTCGCTAATTGCTCAATTAGCGTAGAAAACGAAAAATTTGTAGTTTATGAGTGTTTAAGAATGTAAAAGTTATAATGCCAAAGTACTATTTCAAAATATGCTGATACCTTTTAAGAACACCTCTAAGCTGTTTATAACACTTTTTGTTCTTTTCATTGTAGCTACTATTGGTTGTGAAACCCAGAAAAATCCTCAAAGTCAACTGGACTATTCAACTATTCCTTTGATTGAATTACAAAAGAAATTCACAATCACTGAGACAGAAAATTTTATTCCTGCGCAAGTCACAAAACTGATGGTGAGTGATGACGGTTATATATTGGTATCACAAAGAGCTGATAAAGGTATACATCAATTTGATAGTTTAGGTAATTATGTAGTTAGAGTAGCTGGCCCGGGGCGTGGACCCGGAGAATTAAGTCAATATGCGAATGCACATTTCAATGGAAAGGTTCTTGTGATGAGCAATAATAATGGCTTTTTAACTGAGTACAGACAAAATGATGAAGGAATTTTCGAGTACAGAACAGATCATAAAGTCCGTTTACCGGGAGTTTTAAGAGCAATCCGTTCGTTAGATGATTTTAGTGAATTTTATGTAACTGTGGACTCTGTACGAACTCCTTTTGGAACAGTTCCCCCAAAATTTACTAAAGATTTTGTTCATTTGGTAAGACTATCCGAGGATAGCTTAAATGTAGAAGAAAAGGTTTTCTCTTTGTTAAAGCATTCTTCCTACGTGAAAATTACTGATGGAGGTAACAGCATGTCTTATAGCTATTTGCCGTATCGATTTTCTGATTATATCAGTTCATTGCCTGATAAAAAGTTACTTGTCACAAGGCCTAATGACTCGGCAGTTCAAATTTTTGATGGTAATCTAAATTTGATTAATGAATTGGTCTTAAATGTAAAAGATAGACCTGTAACAGAAAGAGATATGGAATTTCATTTTCCTGACGATACCAGAACAGAACGCAGTGAAAAGCGAAAGTTAATTAATGATACAAAGCCTCCGTTCACTAAAGTACTTTTAGACGATCAGAACAGATTTTGGCTTTATACCGATGAAACTGAAAAAGGGAAAGAATTCGTTATTCTTAGCTATGAAGGATATCCTTTGGGACGAGTATATATCCCCTCAGAAATGACGCTCTTTAACATTAAAAATGATAAGCTCTTTCTTGTCAATAATGCATTAAAAACATCAATTGAAGTTTTCACAGTGGAGATTTAATTCCGAATTTTTTTAAATTCTAATATAATCACCTCTTCCTAATCACATTTACACCATCTCTGATCGGGAGCAATACTTGTTCCACCCTTTCGTCTTCTGCTACTAATTTATTAAACGCTGCTATGGCTTGGGCTTTAGAATCTTCCGGATTCAGTACGGTTCCATCCCACAATACGTTGTCAGCTACAATAAGTCCGCCCGATTTCAACAACGGCATTACCTGTTCAAAGTAAAAAGAGTATCTAAGTTTATCCCCATCCAGATAAACCAGATCAAATGTACCGTTAAGCTCTTTAATGGTAGACTGAGCGTTTCCTTTGATCATAGTGATCTTACCACCCGCTTCGCTTCCATCAAAGTGATTCTGAGCAATTTTCTGATATTTCAGATTCATTTCCAAGGTAATCACTTCCCCATCTTTTGGTAATGCTTCCGCCATCATCATCGCAGAATAGCCGGTAAAAGTTCCGATTTCGAGAACCCTTTTCGCACAGGATATCTTAATAATCATTTTCAAAAACTGACCAACCACCCTACCACTTAACATATCAATGTATTGCAATTCTTGATCGCTGGAACTAATTAAGTTTTTGATATCTTCACTTTCCGGAGTGGTATGTTCTTCCGAATATTTATCGATATTCGGATCTGTAATTTGAACGATTGGTTTATCTCTGTGCTTCTTCATAATTGTAAGATAAGGCAGAACACCCTATCATCACCAAAAAGAATTGAATTGAATTTTATACCTGCCAAAGAATCCCTTTTTCTGATCTGGTTTTTTGATTTATATACGCGTTGGTTAATCAAACGCAGGTTTAAAAGTGTGTGGATCAAACAGAAATACAACCCAACAGCTGAAAGCAAGTCTCTGTATTTCATTAATCATAATTTGTGGTGGGATGGTTTGCTTCCACTGTTTCTTAGCAGAAATCTATTCAATCAGAATGCAAGAGCAGTGATGGAAGACAAACAAATGAGAAAACATTCCTTTTTTTCAAAGATTGGAGCCTTTTCAATTAATCTTTCGGATTCCAGATCCACATTACGAACTTTACGCTATGCAGTTGAGTCAATGAATCGTGACAAAGCCAGCTTATATATTTATCCCGAAGGAGAGCTTACTCCTGTTTCAGAAGCAAAACCGGAATTTAAAAAGGGCTTGGCCTGGCTTTTTAAAAATATAGACAATGAAATAGATTTCGTACCCATCGCCTTTTATTCTCACACTTTCAGAGACAGTAAGCCTGAATTATATATAAATATCGGAAGTCCGGTTTCTTATAAAAAAACGGATTCCAAAGAAGAACTAACAAAAGAATTTGAGACTGCTGTCCATGAATTGCTCAGGGAAACCAGAGAAGTCGCCGGGTTAACGGATACAGGTTTTACAAAAAGCTAACAGCTGATAGTCTTTTTACCAAGTCCACTCGTAGAACATCTTAAACTTCTGTACCCAGTGAGGCTTCTTTTGATTAAACCGAAGTCGCATTCTAACTGCCGGCCAGTATAGTTTCTTATATATGTTCTTTGGATAGATAAATTCTGTAATTCCTTCTGCAACAGTCAATTCATTGTTTCTATTAATTAGAGCTTTACTTATATATCGCTGATAAAAAGGTCCACTATCAATGAGAGTATTTGCCTGAATGGTCACCTCTGAATTCTTAGACTTCAAGATAATTTTTCGGGCTGATGAAATACCAAATAAACTCGTTCTTTTATCTTCGGTTTCTACTTTATCAAACTTATCCAAAACTTTTTGATTGTCTGATGACACGAGCCATGCACGATGCTGTTGTTCT
Organism: Balneola sp.; assembly: GCA_965216175.1. GTDB lineage: Bacteria > Bacteroidota > Rhodothermia > Balneolales > Balneolaceae > Balneola. Next base: position 1,496,769 of record OZ244140.1, on the reverse strand, counting down.
TTTTTGCGGTTCATCACATAGTAAATCAGGGTAAATTTTTCGAAATGTAAACGCCCCCAATACCAATCTATAAAATCATCTTTCATAGGTTCCAAGCCAACGTTATGGTCATGATAACCCAAACCTTTGAAATTAATTTGATGAGACCCGGTCTTCCCTTTTATCAAGATATTTCCTTTAACATCAGCTTTTGGCTGAACCAAATTCCAAAAGTGCCTTTTAGCGCCCTCATCAGATTCTTTAAATAAAGCAGGATTAGAAATTCTACTTTTAAATTCTATTTGTGCAGAAATTGAATGGGAAGATTCCAGTTTTTCATTCAATCTAATTTGATAGATCAAAACATCCTCTTCCGTAATTTTACTGAAGGTGTTGCCATGAATCTTCAGTATTTCCTTCTCTTCGTCCCATTTCAAATCGGTTTCTGTGTACTCTACGAAACTGTAAAATTCTGCTTTTGAACGGTGATACACAGAAATACTTACTGCAGGATGAGCATCAGGTTTTGCTGAATGCTGAGCAATATTTTGAATGTATTCAGGAGAAAAAGGATTACCAATATAAAATATCACTACGAAAGACCATTCCCCATCATTACTTATAGCATCGAAATACCACCATTCATACCCACTTGATGGTATATTTGTAAAAGGGATGTCTTCTTTATGATCTGTTGAAATTTTCATAGTAGTAACAAAATCTTTTGTGTGAACAACAACTTTAGCTTCGTTAACTTAGCTACAATTTATGATGATTATTCTATACATATCCATTGCTTTTTTGCTGTATACAAGTATTATACTTGCAAGAAATCTGTTTGATTTCAAACCTTTACATAGCTCTACCGTTCCCAAAAAAACTTCTGCAAAAAAGGTGAGTATTTGTATTCCGGCTCGAAATGAAGCTGATGTTATAGAGCAATGCGTTACTTCAGCGTTAAAGCAGAATTACAATAATTTTGAAGTATTGGTTTTGGATGATCAGTCAACGGACGGAACAACAGAGATATTGACCAAGCTATCTGGAATTATTAATAATTTGGTTCACATAGAAGGAAAACCAAAACCGGAAGATTGGCTTGGGAAGCCTTGGGCATGTTATCAGATTAGTGAACATGCAACCGGTGACTATCTTATTTTTATAGATGCAGATGTTTGGCTAGATGAAGATGCGATTCCTAAAGCAGTTGCTCAGCTCAAGGATTTTGATGCAATTACAGTGTGGCCGGAACAAATTGTCGAATCTTTTTGGGAAAAACAGGTTATTCCAATGATCTATTTTGCCCTTTTTACAATGCTCCCTGCTAAATATGTTGAGCGAGCTCCCAAATGGCTTCCTGCCTCATTAAGATCGAAATTAGCACCAAAGTTTGCAGCGGCTTGTGGACAGTTTCTGGCTTTTAATAGAAATGCTTATGAGAAAATATCAGGACATGAATCTGTTAAACAAGAGATCATTGAGGATGTGGAACTGGCAAAAGCCATCAAAAGAAATAAATTAAGTTTAAAAATGCTATATGGAACGGATTCTGTTTTTTGCAGAATGTACTCGAACCATTCTGAATTGTGGAACGGACTTCGGAAAAACTTCTTCGTTGGCTTTAATAAGAACATTTTCTTCTTTTTATCGATGGCGATCTTACATCTAATTGTATTCATCGCTCCTATTATTTTGTTTATATACGGATTTTTAATCAATTCTACTGAGCTGCTTATTGCATCATCAATAGCTATTTTTATTGTATTTATTCAACGCGCTTTACTTAATTTTATCTTCAAATGGGATATCTATTCCGCTTTCACTCATGTACTTGGAGTGCTTTGGTTTCAGGCTCTTGGAATTCAATGTTTAACAGATTATTTCACTAAGAAAACAGTGAGTTGGAAAGGAAGAAAACTGTAGAAAAAATTTCTTCATTTAATTTTCATAAATGTTTTCTTTTTTGTTGATGGATATACATATTCCATCAATGAAAGTGATCATCAAGAAATACTTAAAATACTTGGCTGTTGAGAAGAACTCTTCCCCTCACACCATCACTTCCTATGAAAATGATCTGTCTTCATTTCTTAACTTTTGTGCACAACAAGAATCAATGGAAATCGAAAATGTACAGGTAAAATCCATTACAAGACTTACTATTAGACTTTGGCTCGGAGAACTATCTGAACAAGGAATGGCGAAGAGCTCGATTTCACGAAAGGTAGCAGCGTTACGATCATTTTTTAAATATTGCTTTAAAAGAGGATATATAGAAAAGAATCCTGCTCATTTACTAGTAGTACCTAAGAAAGATCGAACTCTGCCTAAAATAGTTAACTCTGCTGATATTGAACGCATGATGGATTCAATTAGTTTAGATTCTGCTTCCGGGCGACAGGATAAAGCATTGCTTGAGTTATTTTATGGAACCGGAATCCGATTAAGCGAGTTAATAAATTTAAACCAATCACAAGTCGATTTGCAAAACAACCAAATCAGTGTGATAGGTAAAGGAAATAAACAACGGATTGTACCACTGGGTAAAAAAGCTGTTAAAGCTTTAAAAGATCATCTTGAAACAAAAGAAAAATTATTTGGTAGCCAAACAGATACAGATGCTACTAAAGGAATATTTCATTCAGCACATGGTCAAAGGATGTACGCACGAAATGCGCAACGCATTATTGAAAAATATTTAACTAAACATAGCGAGGTAACACAAAAGAGCCCGCACGTTCTACGGCATAGTTTTGCAACACATATGCTCGATAACGGGGCCGATATCAGAATAATAAAAGAGTTTTTGGGTCACGCCAATTTAGCAGCTACCCAGATCTACACGCATACAAGTGTAGAGAGACTCAAAAATGTGTACGAAAATGCACATCCAAGAGCTAAAAACTAAAATTAAAGGATACAAAAATGAATATTTCATTCACCTCAAGACATTTTGATGCAAGCGAAAATCTTAAAGAATTTAGTAAAGGGAGCGTAGAGAAATTAGAGCACTTTTATGATCGAATAGTGTCATGTGATATCGTTTTAGAACCAACTTCTGATCCAAAGAAACCACAGAAAGCAGAGCTCATCATTAAGGTTCCGCAAAAGGTAATCGCAGTGAATGAGAAAGCAGAATCGTATGAAAAAGCCATATCTGTTGCAGTAGATATCGCTACCCGTCAGCTAAAGAGATATAAACAAAAACTTCACGCAGTACACTAAAAATATATGCCATTTACAACCAGCGAGCCCATTCCTCGCAAAGAAAAAATAAGCGTCTCTTATCTGATAAAAAAATTAAGAGAACGAGTTCAACTCAATTTAACAGCTTGTACATCCGGTGATTGTGCCGAGTACAAGTTTGTAAAGGAAGTTGATCTTCACAGACCAGGAATGGCTCTCGCCGGCTATAATGATTTATTTACTTTTCAAAGAATTCAAATCATTGGAAATACCGAGACTCAGTTTTTAAACAATCAGAGTCTGGATAAACAAATAGCAGCTTTTAAAAACATAATCGACTTTGAGCTTCCGGTAATATTCTTAACGGATGGAAATATCCTATCGGATGAACTGATCGAAATGGCTGAGAAAGCCTCTATTCCTGTTTATACAACTCCAGTAGAAACTACCAGATTTATGTTTCTACTGCGGGATTTCCTTGAAGATCAATTTGCTACACAAACTATGGTGCATGGTGCTATGGTAGATGTATATGGAATTGGAATTTTGATTGCGGGTAAATCAGGAATTGGAAAAAGCGAAGTTGCTCTTGATCTCATTGAGCGAGGTCATCGTTTGGTGGCTGACGATGTAGTAATGCTTACCCAAAAAAGTAACATTTTAATGTCTTCTGCTACCGAAATGAGCAAACATTTTATGGAAATACGGGGCTTAGGTATTGTTGATGTTATGTCAATGTTTGGGATTCGTTCTATTCGTTATCAGAAGCGTTTAGAGGTAGTACTTGAACTCACACTTTGGGATGAAACCAGAGATGTGGAACGCACAGGGCTAAATCATGATTCTGTTACTATACTTGGCTCTGAAATCCCTTTGATTCATCTGCCGATTACACCCGGGAAAAATATCACTGTAATAGCGGAAGTGATTGCAATGAATTATCTATTGAAACATTATGGGTACGATCCCGCAAAAGCATTCCAGGATAGAATTCAATCAAAGATTGCAAGTAAAAGCGGTGATTTCGATCCAACTCCTAAAAGAGCGATCGAATATTTTGAAGGTGATGTTGAGTAACATTAGAATGTTTGGTTACTCTTTGATTGGGAACCTTTGAGTACTTAAATTTGACCCGGTTTAAAATAGGATATGTCTCTACACAATCATTTTTACTACGACGAGGATAGTTGCGAATTTATACCTATTGAGTATAATAAAGCGGAACAAATCATTTATAATTTATCTATCTGGATATTGACAGGAGTATTTTTATCCGGTCTAGGAATCATATTTCTATCTAGTTATGTAGGAACACCCGCAGAACTAGCTCTTAAAGCTGAAAATGAAGTTCTTTACAATCAACTAGAGACTACTAAGAAATCCATAGTTGATCTGGATGAACAACTCAAATCCATTGCACAGTCAGATAATGAGCTTTATAGATCTGTATTAGGCTTAGACCAAATTTCAAATGATGAGAGAGAAGCTGGAGTTGGTGGAGCTACTCAGAACCCAGAATTTGACGTTTACAATCAATCAACCTCAGAGTTGCTCAGATGGACTTCTTCCAAAATTGATAATTTAGAGCGACGTGTTAGCATCCAAAAAATAAGTTTTGAAGAGCTTAAAGAAACTTACAATGAAAACAAGGAAAAGCTAAAACATCTTCCCGCTATAAAACCCACTGAGGGAATTTTGTTAAGTAGTTTTGGTATAAGGGAGCATCCGGTTTTAGGATATCCGAGAATGCATAGTGCAGCTGACTTTAGAGCTGACATTGGAAGCCCAGTTTACTCAACCGCTAACGGAACTGTTACTTATTCAGGATTAAGAGGAACATTAGGTCGGATCATAGTAATTGATCATGGATATGGGTATGAAACGCTATACGCGCATTTGTCCTCTAAATCTAACACATTAAGTAAAGGCTCGAAAGTAGAACGAGGACAACTGATTGCTTACTCCGGAAACTCAGGACTAACAGAAGGTCCTCATCTTCATTATGAAGTTCATTACAATAAGAAAAAAGTGAATCCCATAAATTTCTTATTTGCAGACATTTCTCCTGAAGAATATCTCTATTACCAAGAGATTGCAGAAACAAATACTAAATCTATGGACTAGGATTTGCACATAATTTTGCAAATCTGACGAGCATTAGTCTTCCCTTTTCTTTTTCTTTGTTCAAAATTAAACCTCATTTTGAACGCATGAATATCACAAAGTCATTTTCAATCCTCTTTTTTGTTTTAGTCCCGATGCTTGGGATAAGTCAGCCTATGATTCAACAAGATCACAAAGCTATTGCTGATAAACTCATAAGCTCTTCACTATCAAACGAAAAAGGGTTCGATCGCTTAACTCATCTAACTGATTATTACGGACCAAGACTCAGTGGTTCTGAAATACTCGAAAAAGGCATTGATTGGATTGTTAATGAAATGAAAAAAGATGGTTTTGATAAAGTATGGACACAGCCTGTTATGGTTCCCCACTGGGTTCGTGGTAAAGAATCAGCGACTCTGAATGGCCCAATTTCAAAAGATCTGCCAATGGCAAGTTTAGGTGGAAGCGTTGGAACTCCAGCAAATGGCATCACAGCTGAAGTTATGGTTGTTAAAAGCTTTGATGAACTGGAAAAACGTGCTGATGAAGCTAAGGGAAAAATTGTTCTTTTCAACGTTCCTTTCACAACATATGGGGAAACAGTTCAATACAGAGTAAACGGAGCTGTTGCAGCCGCCAAAGCAGGCGCTGTTGCAAGTGCTTTGGCTTCGGTGGCTTCATATTCCATGCAAACACCACATACTGGCACTATGAGTTATGAGGATGGAGTAAAAAAAATACCGCACGCAGCATTGACTGTTGAAGATGCGAATTTAATCGAGCGTTTTATCAAAAGAAGCGAAAAAGTAAGCCTTACATTAAAAATGGAAGCTAAAACACTTCCTGATGCAGAATCCAGAAATGTGATTGCTGAAATTAAAGGAAGTGATTTTCCTGAAGAAATAATTGTAATGGGTGGCCATATTGATGCCTGGGATAATGGTCATGGCGCAATGGATGATGGCGGCGGTTGTGTGGCAGCATGGGAGGCTTTACGACTTATCAAAGAAACCGGAAAGCGACCGAAGAGAACAATTCGCGTTGTTTTGTGGACCAATGAAGAAAATGGTTTGAGAGGTGCAAATGAATATTTGCGTTGGGTTAAAGAAGAAGAAAAATCACTTGAAAATCATGTTCTTGCTATGGAATCAGACAGTGGTGTATTTGATCCCATTGGATTTGGATTCAGCGGAAGTGACGATGCTTTTAAGATACTGACCTCAATTGGTAAGTTGCTTAAATCTGCAGATTCAGGAGAAGTTAGAAAAGGTAGCGGTGGTGCCGATATTGGTCCATTAATGCGAAATGGCGTTCCCGGGATGGGTTTAAATGTTGATGGGAGCAAATATTTCTGGTTCCATCATTCAGCGGTAGATACAATAGACAAAATTAATATCGATGATTTTAATGAATGCGTAGCTACGATGGCTGTTTTTGCCTACATGGTTGCTGATCTGGATGTAAAACTTCCTCGTTAAGAAGAAGTATACTCTTTCATCCACTTTTCTGCTAATTGATCTCCTGCCTTAATGGACTTTTTCACCCATTCCAGCAGGAGTTCTTCTCTTTTCTCGGCACTTAAACCCCAATCTATATCAGATTGTCTAAGTCTTGTTGATGTATCGTAGAGGCAAATTGCTGCGCTAACAGAAATATTGAAACTCTCACTAAAGCCTGCCATTGGTATCTTAACAAAAGCATCCGATTGTTCCATTACCTGATCAGTAACACCATCTAATTCAGTACCAAAAACCAAGGCGGTTGGTTTAGATATATCTAATTCGTTTAAATTATGATCATTTTCATGAGGAGTAGTAGCGACAATTTGAAAACCCTGATTCTTTAAATTCGAAAAACAATCGCTCACATTGTCTTTAGCTTCTTCATTATATCTATTAATTGAAAGCCACTGGTCAGCTCCGATGGTGATCTGAGAAGAGGCATCGAATTGATTTTCATTTTCGATGACATGAACATCCTGAATACCAAACCCATCACAACTGCGAAGAACAGCACTTGCATTATGTGGTTGATAAATATCTTCTAGTACTACTGTAAGATGCTGAGTTCGTCCATCAAGTACTTCATTGATTCTATTCCATCTGACATCAGAGATAAAATCTTTTAAATAGTCTATTAGCTTTGCTTGCATTCTTAAAAATAAAAAAGCCGTCTCTTATTCAGAAACGGCTTTATTGAAATTAAATGTCTTTAATTACATCGAAAAGTGAATCCCTTTTTACGGATCGTTTCTATATAATCAGTTTCAGTGTACTCCCGGATTTTCTTTCTCAGGTAACTGATATATACATTTATGTAATTTGTTTGAGTGTCAAAATGGATATCCCAAACTTTTTCAGCTAGTTCTTCTTGAGTAATAATTCTGTTCTTGTTCTTTATGAAATATACCAACAAATTAAACTCGTTATTTGTAAGCTGAAGTTTGTTGTCGAGCACTGTACATTCTCTTTTCAACAGATCAACATTAATTTCTCCACAAGTAAGAGTTTGATCACCCGAAGATTCCGTTCTTCTTTGAATTGCTTCCATTCTGGCAAGCAATTCTTCAGTATTAAATGGTTTTGTCAGATAATCATCTGCCCCAACTTTTAAACACTTTACTTTAACATCAGCTTCTTGTTCGCCTGACAGAATAAGCACAGGAGTAGTTACTCCTTGGTCACGAATTTGTTTACAAACTTCATAACCATCCCCATCGGGTAGCCCTAAATCCAGAACAATCATTTCAAATTTTTCTCCGGTAGCTAAAGTTAGTCCATCCTTTGCAGTTTCAGCAGTTATAACAGAATTACCATTATGCTCCAACACTGCTTTTACCAGCGTTCTAACCGAAGGATCATCCTCTACAACAAGAATTTTCATATGTAATCAATAGTTAATGATTGGTTGAGAAACCTAATTTGATGTTAGTTAGAAAAAATTAACAAACATTAGAAAGAAAACCTAACTGCTCTTCAACTTTATTTACTAGTAGTATCCTAAACTTTTCAGCCATTTCAAAGCCTGTTCTATGTATTGCTCGGAAAGTTTATGTTCGGTTTTTAGAGAAATGAATGTGGCATCAAAACCTGATTTTGAAAGATTTTCTATTTCTTTTTTTTGAGGATCAGGGAGCACACTTTGGTCAAATTCGCCATGAAGAGCCAGAATTTTTATATGATTTGCATTCTCTAACTTTCCTTCAAAAACCTCTGTTTTAATGCGAGCGCCTACAATGATAGCTTCATTTACATGCTTCCATCTTGAGAGCATAAAATATCCACCCAAATAACCTCCCATTGAATATCCAAACAGACAAATTCTTGTAACATCAATATTTGGTAAGATGCTGTCTATTATTTCCTGAATAAACTCTGAGGAAAGCTCCATAGATCGAACAAATTGATCCTGTTCCCCATCAAATAAATACCAAGCTCTCCCCCAATCTTCTACTTTTTTGGTTCTTGATTCATCATAAATCGGATACGGAGCTTGAATAAATAAATGATAAGCTTCAATGTTCAAAAGATCGCTTACTAAACTTTCAAATCGCTCTATGTTTTGCTTATATCCATGCAAATATACGATTAAAGGCTTTTTTCCTTTTTCACCTGTTTCGTAGAGTTTATAGGGCACTTCTATTTTAAAAGATGATTTACCTGAGATCAGTACTTCTTGCATAATTTTTTTCTTTAACGATATCACTTTTCAAACTTTAAATAAATGAAATTTTGGATTGGCATTTGAACCCAGACCTCTTACTTTTCGAACCATAAATCATCATTAGTAATAATTGCGATATGTCAGTGATTCGAAACAATTGGACCGAAGAAGAAATCTCAGAAATTTATAATACTCCATTAATGGAGTTGATCTATAAAGCAGCTACGGTTCATCGTGAATATCATGAAACAGGTGAAGTTCAGGTTTGTACGCTTCTCTCGATTAAAACCGGTGGTTGTTCTGAAGACTGCTCTTATTGCCCCCAATCAGCTCGTTATGATACGGGAGTTAAATCCGAAAAACTGATGCCAAAAGAAATGATCCTGGCTTCAGCTGAACGTGCCAAAGAAGCCGGAAGTACTCGCTTCTGTATGGGAGCAGCCTGGAGAAGTGCACGACGAAATAAAGATTTTGATGAAGTGCTGGATGTAGTTTCTTCTGTTGCAGATATGGGACTGGAAGTTTGTGCTACGCTTGGTATGCTCAATGATGAGCAAGCTGCCCAACTTAAAGAAGCCGGTTTGTATGCTTACAACCATAATTTAGACTCCAGTGAAGATTTCTATAAAAAAATTATTACTACCCGGTCTTATGATGATCGTTTAGATACTATCAAAAAAGTTCAGGAAAACAATATCTCTGTTTGTTCCGGTGGAATTATTGGAATGGGCGAAACTCACGAAGACCGAATTGGGCTTCTTTATACACTCTCAAATTTAGATCAGCATCCTGAATCTGTTCCTGTAAACGCTTTGATTGCTGTAAAAGGAACTCCGATGGAAAATCAGCCTAAAGTACCAAGCTGGGATATGGCCAGAATGATTGCTACAGCCAGAATCCTGATGCCTGAATCTATGGTTCGCTTATCAGCCGGACGTGTTCGTATGAGCTTTGAAGAACAGGCATTGTGCTTTATGGCGGGTGCAAATTCCATCTTTACCGGTGAAAAACTGCTTACAACTACCAACAATGAGTTGGATGAAGATATGCACATGTTTGAGTTGTTTGGATTAAAACCACGTCCTTCTTACAAAAATGCGAAACCTGAGCATATGCCTGCCGGGGTTTGAACTTATTCTATGAAACACAAAACTATAATTATAGCTTCATTAATAATCGGATTTTCTATAATAATTTCAACATAAGTTTATTCATCATTTAATAGATACTCTATTATTTCAACTGATGATGCGGTTGCTTTTAAAATTGATAAAAAAACAGGACAAGCTTCCTTAATTATAGCTGAGAAAGAACATTTAGTCAAAAGAAGTGATTGATCTTAAAGCTATTTTGATTAACCTTATTTTGTATCTACTTAGCTTTTTACTCATCAACCATTGACCACCAGTTCGGTTTTATTTAGATTGAGATAATTAATCCTATACTATGAACAGTACACTTAAAGAGATTAAAACATCTGCCCTTCAATTAGATGAAAAAGACAGATTGGAACTTTTACAGTCGCTTGTAAAGAGTCTAGATAGAAACAAAACTCTGTTGTATGAAAATGAATGGCTTAGTATTGCCAAAGAGAGACGTGTCAATTATGAAGCAGGAAAAACAGGAACCACTTCCTGGCAAGACATAAAGAAAGAGTTGGATAAAAAAGTTCGATCGTAGAAAATGTCTTTAGTTTTTGAATTAGAAGACCAAGCTAAAAACGATTTTTGGGGTACTTTCGAATATTATTCAACCATTGATTCTGATCTTGCTATCGAATTTTCGCTCGATTTCGATAGATCCGTGATACAAATCCTTCAATTTCCTGATTCTGGCTTACCTATTGGAGAGAACTTACAAAGGGTTTTACTTACAACTTTTCCACACTACATCATTTATAAATAAATAAGTAATGAGCTAATCGTTTGTTTTGCTGTTGGTCATACAAGAAGAAGACCCAATTACTGGAACGATTTATCAATCAGATTTTACGATTAAAGCCTAAGAAAGAAATTTTGAAAAATTTTCAAACTCATTTTTCTCAACACTTGGAAATCTGATCTAAGAAGGTGATTTTCATCCAACTTAAAAATTGATCTATGAAATTAATTTCTCTTATTCTTCTACTTTTTGTTTCAGTCGTTTCTTGTACAACAGAAAAAAAACAAACAGTTTCTCCAGACTTTGACACCGTTCAAGATTCCACCTCTATCCTATTCACCGTTACGGGATTAAGCGGACCCGAAGCAGTCCGTTTTGATGAAACTCAAATGGTGTATTTCATCTCAAATTTTAACGGTGGTGGAAACGATCTGGATGCAAATGGCTTCATTACCAAAGTCGATTCTGAGGGAAACATTGTTGATCTCAAGTTTATGACTGGAACGGAAGAATCTCCCCTTCACGCTCCAAGAGGAATGTATATTGAAGAAGGTTCGCTTTGGGTTGCTGACGTTGCCGGAGTTCATATATTTGATACTAAAACGGGAGCTCATCAGAATTTTGTAGACTTTTCTTCTTTTGAGCCGGGATTTTTAAATGACATTTCAAGTGATGGTTCAGGAGCTGTATACGTTACAGACACAGGAAAGCCTGTCGTCTATAAAATCGAAAATAACACTTCCTCTGTTTTTCTGGATTCTTTGGCTATTTACCCAAACGGAGTTACTTATGATTCTGAAGACAAGCTCTTTGTGCTAGCGCCTTGGAGACAAGAAACTGCTTTTTATGCGTTCAATTCTTCAGGAGAAGTAAATTCTCATTACAATTTTGAAGGTGGCAACTTTGATGGGTTAGAGTTTGATGATTCTATGTTATTAGTGGCCAGTCAGGTTGATCAAAGTATTCGAGTTCATGATGGAACTACTAGTAAAATTCTTATTCACACCATTGGGCGTCCGGCTGATATTGGGATAGATAGAACCAATAAAATTATTGCTGTTCCTTATATCGCACTTAATCGTGCAGACTTCTGGAGCTACGCTAAAAAGTAAATCTGTTTGATTAATTTCTACGTACCAATAAAACGAACAGAATATGTTGATTAAGAAATGACAAACATTACGGACGAAAAGAAAGAACTCGATCGCTTACTTAAACTAGCCGATTTCGATATTGATTATGATAAGGATTTTGAAGATCTGGATGATCTTTCAAAACTAGCTGCTCATATTTCAGGCACACCCATATCTCTGATAAATCTGATTGGGGCCAACACACAATGGTCCATTTCTAGTTATGGAATGGAAGTGGACCAGATATCCCGTCAGGATTCAATTTGTGATATCACTATTCAGAAAGATGAATATCTGGAAATTCCTGATCTGAATAAAAAAGAGCAGTTCAAGGATAAGCCATACGTTTCTGAAGCTCCTAACCTGATTTATTATTTCGGCATTCCTTTAACAACAGAAGACGGAGTAAATATTGGAGCATTATGTGTAATGGATAAGCAAAATCACTCTTTTTCTCCGGAAAAAATTCAAATGTTTCAAATTATAGCTGATGAAGCGATGAGGCATTTAGAACACAGGAAGATCGTAAAGGATTTTCAACTAAAGCTTGATGAAGCAGACGAAATTTCGCGAAAAGTAAGTCATGACATTCGTGGACCGATTGGCGGAATTATTGGGTTGTCTCAGTTGATAAAAGAGAATGTTGAGGAAAAGGAATTTTCTGAAGTCGCAGATATGATAGAGATGATTAATAAAGGCGGAAGAACGGTACTGGAACTTGCGGATGAGATTTTATCAGCTAAAAAAAATGAACACCCTTCCTCTTCTGATCTTGAAAGAGAATGCTTTACTCTTTCAGGCCTTAAACAAAAATTATTAGATCTATACAGACCTCAGGCTCAGCTAAAAGAGATTGATTTCAAAATTTCCATTGATTTGGAGAAAAAACATCTCTCCTTTGCAAAGAATAAAATCCTACAGATTTTTGGTAATATGATCTCAAATGCCATCAAATTCACTGACAACAGAGGGAAAGTCACCGTGGTGTTGGATTTTGATTTCACCTCCGGAAAAAAAGCTTTTCTCCAGTTTTGTGTTCAGGACAATGGAGTAGGAATGACGGATCAGCAAATCCATACTATGCTTAATCATCAGGCTAAATCTACTCCCGGAACAAATGATGAACGAGGATTTGGCTTTGGGTTTCAACTTTCAAAACATCTGGTTAAATCCCTTAATGGCGAACTGGATATCAAATCCGAACTTAGTAAAGGCAGCGAAATCTTGGTGAAGATTCCAGTTAAATTATTTATGACTGAAGATCAGACTTAAATATCTGTGTAATTTCCTAATTCAAGTGTCCAGTCGTACTCCAGAAAACTAACGGAAGGATCTGCATTTTGAGGAATTATATCATACCTCTTCAGCATTTCAACAGTTCCGTCTTTTCCTCCAAAGTCAGCTCTGAACCAACTCATTAACGCATTTACTTTTACTTTGTCTTTTTCAGCATCGTAAACCGTTGTCTTTTCTAAATACTGCTTGGATATAATATCTAATTGCTCTTCTACCCTTTCAGAATCAAAAATAGCTATAAATGGACACGATATTGCGCCACAATTCAAAGCCAGATGGATTCGTGGATCTACCTCATCCCAACGGAACATCACTTCAAAATCGCTGGGAAACCATTTATCTAAGTATCCCATTGATAATTTAATTTTTGAATGACGAATAATTCCATGTTCAATATCATCAAAACTAAGTTCTTTACCCGCTATGGTTACTTGTGGAGAGGAAAAGAAATTATATCCAAAAAATGAATTTCTGTCTTCAAAAAGTTCAGGCTTGTCTAAAAGTAAAATCTGCACATATGCGTTATACACGTTCAACCAGAAAGCTTTTTTCTTAGCTTCGGTATCCAGGTCGGCATTCAATTTTTCACGGCTTACATTTGCCAACATATCTTCGATTTCTTGGGTTGGCTTGCCTTCTCTAACTCTTTGCAACAGAATCATTGAAATTTCCGCATAGGAAGTGGTATCAGTGATTAATGAATCTGTTTCCATATCCTGAGCCTGAACCGTTTGGTTTGTTAGTAAAAAACCTGCTAATAAAAGTATTGAGCAAAAAAACTTCATGATCGTTGGTTTATTTAGTAAAATCTGTTTCATTTTTGTTTGCGTAAATTAATATCATTCAAATTCTTAAATATATCATCACGAAACTTTAAATTCCCCGATGCCGCTAAGTATCATCATTCCTACATATAACGAAGAAGAATCCATTTCGGATTTACTAAAGCACTTGAAAGACGGAATTAGTTCAGATTCAGAGTCTGAGATTATTGTTGTGGATGGAGGAAGTCAGGACAAAACAGTTCAAATCGTGGAATCCTTGGGTGTCAGATGTATCAAATCAGAACGTAAAGGTCGTGCTGCTCAGATGAATGTTGGTGTTGAAAATGCGGATGGTGATATCTTGTATTTCGTTCATGCCGACTCCTTCCCTCCTACTTCTTTTGAGGATGACATAAGCGAATCACTGGAAATGGGTTTTAAATCCGGATGTTACCGCTACAAATTTGATAACTACCCCACTCCTTTGCTTCGTATTAATGCTTATTGCACTCGCTATGATCGGATTATGGCTCGGGGTGGAGATCAAACACTTTTTATCAACAGAAGTTTATTTAACGAACTCGGTGGTTTCAGAGAAGATTACCGAATCATGGAAGATTATGACTTGATCGCAAAAATTCAGACTGCATCAAGATTTCGGATCATTCAAAAAGATGCCACGGTTTCTTCTCGAAAATATGATGAAAACGGCTACTTTCGAGTGCAAATTGCAAATCTAACCGTATTTATGATGTACTTCGCCGGAGCCTCTCAGGAAATGATGTGCCACGCCTATAGGAATATGCTCAACTATCCTAAAGGTCGGTAAAGAGATAAAGCTTCTAACGAAAATTATGGAATAAAGAATATTCTTGAATAATCCTGTATTGTGTCTTAGATGGTTTCGTTTGAATTCATATCTTGAATCTCTAAGATTAACTCCGTTTGAACTGAAGCTATGTATTTTGCCGTAAGCCTACCTTTTTTGAATGAAATTGTTGCTCTCTTTTTGGTAAGTGTAGTAATTGCATTTCTTTGTTATAAAATAAAACTTGTTCCTATAGTTGGATTCCTGATAGCCGGAGTTATAATTGGTCCTAATGCTTTAGGTTTGGTTCAGGATCAAGAGCTGGTAGATATGCTGGCCGAAATAGGAATCATCTTGCTCCTGTTTACTATTGGAATTGAATTTAGTTTAGAAAAGCTTGCCAGAATCAGATCTGCTATTTTTATAGGTGGTGGGCTTCAGGTTCTCCTTACTGTAGTATCAGTTGTTGGTATTTTTTTGTTGCTCAACATAGACTGGAAGATCGGTATTTATACGGGCTTTTTAGTTGCGCTAAGTTCTACAGCTATTATTCTTGGATTATTAAGTGAACAGAATAAAACTGATACTCCGACTGGACGTCTTTCTTTAGCCGTATTAATTTTCCAGGATTTTGCCATTATTGCAATGGTATTACTTATTCCGTTGCTTTCAGGGGAAAGTGGCTCTACTGTCGATATTCTGTTAGTACTTGGGAAAGCCGTTCTGCTTATTATTGGAATCATTGTTTTAGCAAGAAAGATAGTTCCCTGGATTTTGGAAAAAGTTGCTCAAACTCGCCGGCAGGAACTTTTTTTGTTAACGGTGATGGCTATATGTTTTGGTACAGCTGCACTAACAAATCTGGCTGATGTTAGTTTAGCTTTGGGAGCTTTTCTGGCAGGATTGGTAGTTAGTGAAAGTCATTACAGTGATCATGCACTTAGCGAAATCCTTCCTTTAAAAACAATTTTCAATGCCGTTTTCTTTGTTTCTGTAGGAATGTTGTTGGATGTTAAGTTTGTGATTGAGTATCCACTGCTTTTATTAGGAATTGCGTCAGGAGTCTTGCTTTTAAAATTCATATTAAGCTCTGTTAGCCTGTTGGTCTTAGGCTATCCGATTCGAATTGCCGCCGCTTCCGGAATTGTATTAGCGCAAATTGGTGAATTTTCATTCGTTTTGGAACGTGCAGGAAGAAAAGCCGGTCTTGAGCCCGGTGGTTTTGGAGAAATAGGTTCGCAAATGTTTATCGCAGTTTCTGTAATTCTGATGCTTTTAACTCCGCTTTTTTTAAAAATCAGCCCTAAGGTCGGGGAGCTACTCTCCAAAACACCCCTCAAAAAATTAGGTGAAAAAAGGAAAAAGAACTCCGAATCAAAAACCAGTATAACTTTAGAAGATCATGTAATTCTTGTAGGATATGGACCCGCAGGACGAAATTTGGCACGGATTTTAACTGAGACGAACATTCAGTTTATTGTTATTGAGATGAATCCTAAATCAGTAAATGAGATGAATGAGCTTGGAATTAATGCTATTTATGGAGACGCAACCCGAGCTCATATTCTGGAACATGCACAAATTGAACAAGCTAAGCTTTGTGTAATCGCAATAAATGATCCCGATGCAAATCCAAGAATAATTAAACTGGCGAAATATCTGAACCCAACACTGCAAGTCATTGTACGAACTCGATACTTAGCTCAGGCAGAAGCTATGGAAATTGCCGGGGCGGATATTGTTGTTCCTGAGGAAATGGAAACTACGGTTCGCTTATTCTCCAATGTTTTAAATGCATATATGATCCCTGAACCGGAAATTCAACAACACATTCGGGAGCTGCGGGCTGAAGATTATCAAATAATGCGAGGAAGTATTCAGGAAGCTCATCTTATGGTTCTGCAAGGTCTTGATGAACAAGGTTTACATACAAGAGCTGTTATCGTTCGTGAAGGAAGTTATGCAGCCGGAAAGACGTTGGCTGAGTTAAAACTTAGAAATGAATTTGAAATAACGGTACTCACCGTTCAGCGTGGAGAAATAAATACAGGTAACCCTGCCGGTTCTTTTATGCTTGAAGCTGGTGATCGATTAGTTATGGTTGGACTCGCTTCCCGGTTTGCTGAAGCTGCGGAAATATTCAGAGAAGAAAAACCGCCTTTTGAATTGGAAGAAGATTTTTAGTTTAAGCTTCATCTCGATAAGACTCCTACATTAAACACAGGAAAGGTCATCTCGCGGCGTATGCCCGAGATCTGGATCTATGTTTAGGGTACTATTAATTTTCTGGACGCCATTTGAATATTTGTCTATCTGAAAATAGATGAAAAGTACTTTTAAAATATTAAACAAGGCGATTCTTATACAAAGCTAAGGCTCTAAACTATTTGTATTGGTGATTTTTATTCCTAAGTAATTGCCACGGAAACTCTACAGCACGGAAAATATGGGGTTGTCATTGCGAGTTGAATCCGCTAGTTAGCGGATGACCGAGTAATCTAAAAATCAGCATCAAAGGTATATTTAGACTTCTCACGTTCGTTCTTCTTATGGAACACCTCTGGTAGAAATGACAAAGAACGTCAACCAAATCCACCAAACGGCGGACTTGCCGAAGGCATCCCTTTGGAAAGATCTGGATCAATTCAAATTCTCGTCCTCTACATATCTTGAGTAATTCTTTTGTCATTTCGAAGGAGCTTGGTGACTGAGAAATCTAAGTTTCTCTTTTAAGAAGATCTTTAGATTTCTCCCTACGGTCGAAATGACAAAAGAGAAGTGAATCTCCCTTCCAAGGGAGACCGATCGAACACTTGTGTGAGATCAGAGGGATGTTGAACAGTTTCTGAGCTTATAAACGGCGCAACATCCTCCGTTTACCAGCTGGCGGACACCTCCTTCAAAGGAGGATTTGAATGTAGCTTTTGATAGTATTAGGATTTTAATTCTTGCGAAATGGAGTCATTCCTGCGGAGGCAGGAATCTAGATTGTTATCCAGGGAATTCCTTCTATCTAAATCCGGATCTCGGGCATTCGCCGCGAGATGAATGATTCCTTTTAGTAAAAAAATCACCTCTTATTCGGTGATAATTCCCAACCAATCACCTTCCCTCTTTCCTTCATGAATAAACTCTTGTTTGTATTATTCCTATAATTCCGTTTATTCATGCTATTCTTTTAATTAAAGGGATAAGATGAATATAACTTAAACTTGTAACTGGGACAATATGAATAGCGTGCGTGTTATGCTGTTGTTAGCATAAATACATTTTGCTTTTCCGGCCTTCGACCGATTTCTTAAAGGAAAACGAATTTGATTTTTCTTTATTTGAAGAGGGGGCACAACTTTACAAAATAGACTTATTACGTCTTATAGGTTACCATTTGAACAATTATGACGAATCATTATGGCTCAAGACGATAAAAAATTCTCAGGTTACTTAAAATTTTCTGGCCCTTCAGTTGATGAGGGTGAAATTAATGTGGGAAAAGTAGGCGCCTCATTAGTGGCTTTAGATAAGCTATTCAAAAAATACACAAAAACCATTGCCAAAGATCAGGATAAGAACTACGAAATAAAGGTTAAAGGACTACAAAAAGGCTCGACTGAAGTACATGTAATAATTGAGCAAATTATACCTATTGCTATACCTGTTGTCGAAACAGGTTCATTATACCTGATTGCAAAAGCAATTGGCATTACTGAATTTGGGAAACAATTCTTTGGCACAATAGCCCAGCAGCTAGTTCTCAAAATGTTTGCAAAAGGAAATAGACTCAAAGAAGAAGAGAAGTTCATTCAAAATCAAGTTGTACACGTAAAACTGACAAATATCGACGGGAAAGAGAAATCTATACCCCTTAGCGAATGGAAGAATTACAAACTACTGTATCCAGAATCAAAAGGGCTAGTGCAAATCGATCCAGAAGAAACAATGACAATCGGATATAAAGAAAATAAACAAAAGTATGATTTAGCCTCGATTTCCTATCAGGAAAAAGAATATTTTGATAGCGACTTGGAAGAGTCACTTGAAGAAAGAGCAAAAGACCCATTCGATGAAGAGAATGCAGAACCAGTCAAAATCATTGGAAGGTTTGTAGACTTCTATGGCCTTGCCCACAAATATCCTTTCGCATTCCAAGCAAGAAGACAACAAGATGTTTTCGGCAAACAAAAAATACTATGCATGGTACAAGAAACAGACATTTCCACCATTATTGATTATTTAAAACCAAGCAACAGTAAAGATGTAAGCATTAGTGGGAAAGCAACTAAGGACTTTGATGGCAAAATAGATAAAATAAAAATTGATTGGTTTTCTGAAGATCCAGATTTCAATCCTGGCCAAGCAGCCATGATTTGAGGTGTTTTGGCTCGCATAATTCCCGATCGAACACTCGTGTGAGATCAGAGGGATGTTGTACAGTTTCTGAGCTTATAAACGGCGCAACATCCTCCGTTTACCAGCTGGCGGACTAAAGTCCTTGCTGGTTTACTTTGACTAGAATTTAATCAAGTTCACTAGCAAGGAATTCATTCCGAAGCGGGCTTATTCCTCTTTTGTTATTAAATCTGTTTCTATTGATATTAGTCTAAAAATTTTAATCCAATTTTATGGAATCACCTGGTGAACATTTGGTAGGTCAGTATCTGCGCCAAGTCCCAACTGATTTTATGGTAACAATTAGGGTTTTTACACACGCTGGAAGTCGTGATTATGAGCTGGAACTCAATAAACAAACCTAAATAGATATTTTAAAAGTAAGAAACTACGCACCCAGTTCAAACATCTCGCTTGGACGATTTAAAGCTTGCCAATTTAATTCATTTCATCTATAAAATTCCCTCTGCATTCCCTACTCTTTCTCCTTATCTTTGACGCATGAAAAGTGCCGCATTTGAAACATTAGGTTGTAAGTTAAATTTCTCGGAAACCTCTTCGATGAGAAGAGATTTTGAAGTAGAAGGATTTGAGCTCAAAGAGTTTGATGAAAAAGCCGATGTGTATGTAATAAATACCTGTTCAGTGACTATGGATGCCAATTCTGCGTGTCGTAAAACCGTTCGACAGGCATTACGGAGAAATCCTGATGCTTTTGTGGCTGTGGTTGGTTGTTATGCTCAGCTAGAGCCTGAAGAAATTGCTCAAATCGAAGGTGTGGATGTTGTGCTGGGAGCCAAAGACAAATTCCATCTTCTTGATCTATTTGATGATTTTGTGAAGCAGGAAAAGACCATCATCCACAATACCGATGTAAACGAAGCAGTGGATTTCCACAATGCTTTTTCTTCCGACGACAGAACGCGTGCATTTTTAAAGGTTCAGGACGGATGTAACTATAAATGCTCGTTCTGTACCATTCCATTAGCTCGTGGAGCCAGTCGAAGCCCTAAAATTGCAACGGTTGTCCGAAACGCTGAACAATTGGTTTCCGAAGGATTTAAAGAGATTATAGTTACCGGTGTTAATTCCGGTGATTTTGGATACGGAACAGATGAAAACTTTTATCAATTGCTCCAAGCTTTGGATGAAGTTAAAGGATTAGAACGACTACGTGTTTCTTCCATCGAACCAAATTTATTGACGGAAGAAATTATTCGCTTCTCAGCGACCTCAAAGAAATTACAACCTCACTTTCATATTCCGCTACAGAGCGGTTCTGATGAAATGCTGAAGATCATGAAAAGGCGTTACAAATCGGATCTCTACAGAAGCAGAGTAGAACTTATACGAGAACTTATTCCTGATGCTTGTATTGGAGTGGATGTGATTACCGGTCACCCGGGAGAAACAGAAGAATTATTCCAGAAATCCTTTGATTTCATTAATTCTCTGGATATTTCTTATCTGCATGTGTTCACCTACTCAGAACGTCCAAATACTCATGCGCTTTCTTTGAAACCTGTAATTCCAAAACAGGAAAGAAAAAAGAGAACCCACAAACTTCGCAGATTGTCCAATAAGAAGCGATTTGAATTCGATTTGCGATTTGAAAATGAAGTCCGCCCTGCCCTTTTTGAAGAATCAGAAAGAGACGGTCTTATGTATGGCTGGACTAATAATTATGTTCGTGTAGCTATTCCATTCAACGAGCGATTGGTTAATACTATTCAGGATGTGGAGTTGACTACTCAAACTAGCGATGAACATTATTTAGGAACGTTATCTAAATCCGTTCAACAAGAAGAAAAAGCCATATCGGAGCTTATTGATGCCTGAATCAGAGAATGATCTTATCAGCCGAACGATTCGGTTTCTGAATCAACAGAAAGAAATGTATGGTGATTTTCAAGTAGTTTCTGCCACTAAATCACCAAATCAGGAAATTGAAAGTTTAGATACTGAATCAAATAGTGAAACATCAGTAGAAAAAAATGAATCAGCCACAAAAACACAGCATCACGAAAGTATAAGTGAAAAAGTTGAAGTAGCCACTAAATCACAAAAGCACGAAAGTGAAGAAAAAAGAGCTGTGACTGTTACAGAAAGCACAGTAGAAGAATCTAAAACAGATTATTCAGCGGAAGAAGCAACGCCTGAACTTACGGAAGCAGAACTAATTGCACAGTGTTCCACTTTGGAAGAACTTAGAAACTTATGTGAACAATCTGAAGCGTTGAAAACCGATCTCGAAGGAACAAATCTGGTGTTCGGAGTTGGAAATCCTAATGCGGATTTGATGATCATTGGTGAAGCACCCGGATTTAATGAGGATGAACAAGGTGAGCCTTTTGTTGGGGAAGCAGGACAGTTGTTGGATAAGATCATGGGCGCGATCAAATTTAAGCGTGATGATATTTACATAGCTAATATTCTGAAACATCGTCCACCGGATAACCGAGATCCGAAAATGGAAGAAAGAGCAAAAAGTCTTCCCTATTTACTTAAACAGATAGATTTAGTTGATCCAAAGCTTATTTTATGTGTAGGCAGAGTTTCGGGAACAACTTTGTTAAACAAAGATGATTCATTAAAAAATATGCGCTCGAAATTTCATGAGTTTCATGGAAGAGAATTGATGGTGACTTATCACCCGGCGGCTTTACTTAGAAATCAGAACTGGAAACGCCCAACCTGGGAAGACGTTCAGAAACTTCGTGAAAGATATGATGAGTTAGGTGGGCAACCATAGCAGATTGTGGATAATTATGTTAAGAGATTGTGGTAAAGTTCTCCAATTCCATAACTGATAATTACATAAATTAGTAGTCATCCTGAGCATACTTGCGAAGGATCTTCACAGCTGTTACAAGTACATTTTTTATTGTGAAGATTTATCGCTTTCGCATGTCTGCCGACAGACGGGCTCTGAATGACACAAAAACATACGATTTAATAGTTCTAATAAGGTACTTAATAGTACATGGCAACAAACGGTTCAGCATACAAAAACAACAATTACGTGGATTCTAATAAGGTTTTGGAGCAACAGGGACGTGTTCCACCACAAGCTGTTGAGGTTGAAGAAGCAATTCTTGGAGCTATGCTTATTGAAAACGGAGCTGCAATTATTGCTTTCGGAATGTTAGTTGCAGACGACTTCTACAAGCCGGCTCATCGCCATATTTTTGAGACCATCAAAAATCTTTCTGAACGGGATAATCCGTTAGATCTACTTACGGTTGAAAATGAGTTAAGAGACAATAATTTACTGGACGCTTGCGGTGGTCCCTCCTATTTATCTGATCTGACTCGCTCCGTGAGTTCTGCAGCTAATATCGAATACCATTCGCAAATCATTATTGAAAAAGCAGTAAAGCGAAATCTGATCCTGAATTGTACGGATGTAATTAAGGATTCTTACGATACTACGTCCGATGCCTATGATGTTTTAGATGATGCGGAACAGCGAATCTTTGATCTTGCTAATAACAAAACCAAAAATGCATCGCAACCTGTTTCCGAAATCCTGAAAGATACATTGGAGTATCTGGAAGATATGCGAGGCAAAGAAGGCGGGATCACGGGCGTTCCTACAGGGTTAGCTATCGATCAAATGACCGCAGGTTGGCAAAAAGGTGATTTGATAATTATAGCCGCTCGACCTTCTATGGGTAAAACTGCTTTTGTATTGACTGCTGCCCGTAATGCTGCTATGCACCATGATGAAAAACTTCGAACTTCTGTTGCTCTATTTAGCTTGGAGATGTCTAATCAGTCTTTAGTACAACGTTTATTAACAATGGAAGCTCGTGTAAATGCTTCTGAAGCCAGAAAAGGAACGCTGAATGACGATAGCTTCAAACAACTGATTGAAGCTGCAAGCAATTTACATGAAGCGGATATTTTCATTGATGATACTCCGGCAATTACATTGATGGAGCTCAGAACAAAATGTCGTCGGCTAAAAAGTGAGCATGATGTTGGACTTATCGTTATTGATTACCTACAATTGATGCAAGGTAACACAAGAGATACCGGAAATCGTGAACAGGAAATTGCTTCTATCTCACGCGGGTTAAAATCATTAGCAAAAGAGTTGGATGTTCCTGTAATCGCTTTGTCTCAATTGAGTCGTGCGGTTGAGCAACGTGGTGGAGATAAACGACCACAGCTTAGTGACTTACGTGAATCAGGTTCGATTGAGCAAGATGCCGATGTTGTAATGTTTTTATACCGACCTGAGTACTATAAAATTACTACAACAGAAGAAGGGCAATCAACAGCCGGACTTGCAGAAGTGATAATTGGTAAACAAAGAAATGGTCCGGTTGGCAGCAGGATGCATTACTTTATTAAAGACTATGCTCGTTTTGAGAATCTTACTTCTGCTGATACAGGTGGATTTTTCGGGGAACCCGAAGGTAAAGCTCAGTTACCGGATACTTTTGATCAAGGAAAATCTGGACCACCTCCTATGCCACATAATCCTGCACCTGATGAAGACGCTCCTTTTTAGTTTCTAAAGTTCCTTTTGTGATCTTCATTTACTATTTTATGCATATAATTCTATGCATCAGTGTTTAAAATATTATGCGAACCACTTTAGATATACCTGAAAAGCTAATCGACGAAGCAATGAAAGTAACTGGCTCAAAGACTAAGAGTCAGTTGATAAAAAATGCTCTCAAAGCTCAGATCAATGAAGCTAAAAGAAAGAAGTTAATTACATTAAAAGGATCCATTGATATGAACATCGACTTAGATTCGCTTAGAGATCGTGGTTAATGTCGAAATACAAAGTTTTAATTGATAGTTCTGTTTGGATCCAATATTTCAAGAATGGTGCTCCATCTGAAGTGGATTTCTTAATTAACGAAAATTTAGCCTGTACAAACGATCTGATACTTTCTGAAATCTTACCTATTCTGATAAAAAATAATGAAAAGGATGCCATCGAAGGCTTAAGATCTATAGAAAATATTCCGCTCCAAATAGATTGGGAACTAATACAAGAATATCAGGTTTTGAATCTCAAGAATGGTCTGGATCAAATTGGAATACCTGATTTGATAATTATACAGCAGGTAATACAAGAAAAACTATCCCTTTTGAGTTTAGATAAACACTTTAAATTAATGAGAGAATTTCTTTCCTATGAACTATTTGAAACTAATACTTAGAGGTTTAGTCCTCTTTTTCATTGCTTTTTTTCCCGTTTTAATTGAAGCCCAAACCTTAGATTACGCTCGGGAAGTAGTAAATACTCTCGCGTCTGATGATTTTAAAGGGCGTGGTTATGTTGGAAACGGTGATAAACTGGCAGCTGATTTTATTCGAAATGAATTCAAAAAATTCGGTTTAGAATCTTACTCCAACAACTATTTTCAGGAATTTGAAACTTCGGTTAATACTTTTCCTACTCCTATTAAGGTTTCAGTAAATGGTGAAGAATTGATTGCAGGAAAGGATTTTTTAGTTGAGCCCGGTTCAGGATCGCTTAAAGGTAAATTTGATATTATTTCCGTTACTGCGGAAGAAATCCTCGATAATGCTAAGTTTGTGAATAAATTAAGAGTTTCATCCGGAGCTTTTATGGTTGTCCAATATTTTGATAAGACTAAGTTTAGTAAAGCGCAGAATGATCAGATTGATGGAGTTATACAATTCCTTAAATATCATCCTCAAAATCCGGCGAAAGGAACCGTGATCTTAACCAATGACAAGCTAACTTGGGGCGGATCCGTTCAGGAATTTCCGAAACCTACTCTGGTTATCCATAAAGATTCGATATCAGCTTCAATTAAATCTTTACAAGTTGATATTGGTAACAAATACATAAAAAAATATAAAACACAGAATGTAATCGGTTATGTGGAAGGTGAATCATCGGATTCTACCATCGTTTTTATAGCGCATTATGATCATCTGGGGATGCTTGGATCTGAAGCAATTTTCAATGGAGCTAACGACAATGCAAGCGGAACTGCGATGTTGTTAAGTCTTGCAAAGCATTATTCTGAAAATAAACCAAATTTCAACACTGCATTCATAGCTTTTGGGGCGGAAGAACTGGGTTTAGTCGGTTCTAAATATTTCACTGAAAATCCTCTCTTTCCACTTTCTGAAATAAAATTTCTTATCAATTTTGATCTATCGGGTACCGGTGATGAAGGAATTCAGGTGGTTAACGGTTCTGTGTATAGAGAAAAATTCGATCTCCTTACCAAAATTAATCAGGAAAACGATTTAGTGCCTGATGTTAAGATTCGTGGAGCTGCATGCAACAGTGATCATTGCATGTTCGATCAGAAAGATGTGCCTGGTTTCTACATCTACACTCGCGGTGGAATTCAGGCTTACCATGATATTTATGATCGACCAGAAACGCTACCACTAACAGAATTTGAAGATTATTTTGAGCTTATTACTACTTTTGTAGAAAGACTTTGATGTCATTTCGCGGCGAATGCCCGAAATCTGGATCATTTTAAGAGCTTTCAACTGATTTTAAACCAAAATCTCTCCAAACTCAAAAGATGATATTATTGAGTATGCCTTAATTAAATATCAGTTTGTCATTCCCTCAAAAAGCCGATCGTAATCCTTAATTTTACGACTCCATTCTAAGTGTTTGTTTATATTTTGTAAAGAAGATTTGGGCAATGGTTTTGTTTTTCCCGTCAGTAAATCTTTCATGTGTTTAAACAATGCATCTTCATCATCATAAAGAACAGGTGCATGCAAAAGCGGGCTGTGAAGAGATTTCGGAATCAATTCTGGATAATGTAATGCATTTGGGACCAAAGGATGACAACCGCAATAAATGGCTTCTAAAATAGGAGTACAGAAAAACTCATAGCTTGCGGTAGAAACTACAATATCTCCCGAGTGTAATAATTTGCTGTAATTTTCTTTGTCGTCAACATATCCGAAGTGAGAAATTTGAGTGCCGTATCTTTGCCAAGCTTTCTCGAATTCTTCTGGTTTTTCATGCTTGGTATCTCCGGCTAAAATCAGATCGAATTTTAGATCAATATCATTCAATCTGTTTAACACTCTGAAAAACATGGCTGGATTTCTATCAAATTGCCAGCGCTGATTCCAAACAATCACAGGGTTTTCATTCTTAGAACGAGTATCAGGCTGGTCATTAAAGCTTTTCAAATCAAGACCGGGCTGCAAAACGATACTTTTATCTTTTATCTGCTCTACCGTGTTGTAGTGTTTATCATCAGGATAATTATCCAGAAATTTTGGTAATGCCTCCAGCAAATCGTCAATATGAAACTGAGAAGTAAAAACCAATTTATCTGCCACCAGCATACTGAGATAGTTTATATAGCAAAAAGTGAGATCACGCGTCTCTCCTTCCGGAATCGGACGGGTAAACTGATTATCATGCATGTACATGATCTTTGGAGTATGAGCGAATCTTGGATTTGTAAGTGCTATAAAAGCCGGCAAGTTAGTCATGCTACTGACCATCAAAAGATCAATATCCTCTTCAATCTGATTGGTAAGCTGAGCCAGAGTAACAGAATCTCCATGCATACGCCATTTCCATCCCTTATAATTCAACTTAATGGGAATAATAGTATGACTCGAATGCTCAATTAGTCCTTTTAAAAAGGCTTTATGAGATCCACTGTAAAAAGGCTCAATAGCAAGAATGTTCATTTAATGAATGGTAGCTAATTTCCAGAGAAAGCCAAGTATAAGGAATTCCACTCTTTCATTCTTAATCTTCAACTAGTCATTCCTTCGCAGGAAGGAATCAAGATATATTAAAACCTACGAGCAAGATTTACTATCGAGATCTCAGGCATTCGCCGTGAGATGACTTTTTATAACTAAAAAATTACCGGAATCGAGATTGAATTTCATCGAGAGAAAGATAAACGATTGTTGGCTTTTTCAAAGGATCGAGATAAGGTTGTTCGCAGGCAAATAATTGATCTACCAAGGCTTCCATTTCTTTAATGCCCAGCTTTTTGCCTCTTGGAATAGCTGCTTTTGATGCAAAAGAAATAGCCACTTTATCACGAGCTTCCAGATTCATCTTTTGTCCCAGTTCCTGATACTGATGAAGCATAGAAATCAACACTTCCTGCTCATTTCCAATTTCGATATCCGCAGGCACACCATTTATCATAGCTGTATTTCCGCTCATCATTTGTACAGAAAATCCCATTCGTTGTAAGATCGGATGAAGTTCTTTTAGCAAGTTATAATCACTTGCAGAAAGCTCCATGGTTTGTGCAAAAAGCAATTGCTGAGTGCTTGGTAAAGCTGATTCCGTTGCAGTTATTGCTTTTTCAAAGATGATGCGTTTATGAGCTAAATGCTGATCTATTACGCATACACCTGTTCTGGTTTGAGTAATGATATAAGCATTGTGTAACTGAAAGAATCCCTGATCATCTGTAGGCTTATTTTCATCAGAACGGAAATCCCCGGAGTTAAATGTTTGTTCAGATCTTTTTGAATCTCCATATAACATTTCCCCGAATTCATCGCCTCTACCCTTTGCCGGGTTTTGATTTATTCTGGATGGGATGTGAAATCCTGAATCACTTTGGCGTACATCTTTCTTGGTATTAAAACTAAATCCGGAGTCAAAACCTTTTCCCTCATTATCACCAAGAAAAGTATTTTCTTCCCGACGGATATTCGGAACCATAAAATGCTCGTTCAATGAACGGTTTACTACCGAACGGGCAAGTTGAATTACGCTTCTCTCGTCCTCAAACTTCACTTCTAGTTTTGAAGGATGAACGTTTACATCCACTTTAGAAGGATCAATTTCAAAGAAAAGTGCGTAGAACGGATATTCATTGTTCTTGGTCCAGGCATCATATAAACTCAAAATTACATGAGTGAGATAACGATGCTGAAAAGGACGTCCGTTCACAAAAAGAAACTGCTCACCCCTGCTTTTTTTTGCAAGCTTAGGGTCTGAGGCAAAACCAAAAATTCGTACATAACTGGTTTCTTCAGCAAACTCGATGAGACTTGCCTTATACGGGGCTCCGAATATGGCAGAGACTCGCTCTTTCAAAGTTTGAACGGGTAAATTATAAATTTCTTCCTGATCTGCGATTATCTGAAAAGCGATATCGGTATTAGCTAAAGCAGCGTACTGAACAGTTCTGAGAATATGCCTTAGTTCAGTGACATCCGTTTTGAGAAATTGACGTCTTGCGGGAACATTAAAAAACAAATTCCTGATCGAAAATGAAGTCCCATCTGGAGTTGCAACCGGTATAATTTCTTTCTCTTTTCCTCCATCTACTTCAAACTCCCACCCGTTTTCATCTTCTGCTCTTTTAGACCGAACCGTAACTTGAGAAACTGATGCAATGGAAGCCATCGCTTCACCTCTAAACCCAAGCGTCCTGATCTTAAAAAGGTCATCTACAGAGTTGATCTTAGAAGTTGCGTGACGTTCAAAACACAGCGGAAGATCCTCTTCACTCATTCCACAACCATTATCAATTACTTGTATGAGAGTTCTTCCGGCTTGTTCTATTATAATTTTGATCTCATCAGCACCGGCATCCACGGCGTTATCCAGCAGTTCTTTTACAACCGATGACGGACGTTGGATTACTTCACCTGCGGCAATTTTATTACTGATTTCAGGTGGTAACTGATGTATAATTGAAGTGCTTTCCTGCGTTTGGCTCAACTAAATAAGTCCTATAAAAGTGTGATAATGTATACTACTAATGATAACAATAACGCAAATCCCAAAATCCTAATATTTTGTTTAGGCTTGATCCTGTTATGAGTTTGAAACTTAATGCGACGCTTACGTCTGTCATCTTCCCGCTCCTCTTTCTCAGGATCGTGGTATCTGAATGGTAAATCGAATTTTTTTGGTTTCGGACGGAAACCGAACATAGGTCTAATCATACCTAATCCTCTTTTTGTTAACGCTTTTACTTTGAATGAGCTAAGGTGTTATCAAACTGCATGCAATATACATATTTAGTATATGAGCTGAAACGCAAATTAAAACTCTCTTAGATCTATATCAAAAAAAAGCCACTCAAAAATTTGAATGGCTTTACGCTTTAACAAGATGTTAGTTTATTTGTTCATTTCAGCTTTTAGTTCGGCAGTAGTAAATACTTTACTTGCCATCATTCTAAAGTTTGTCATTGCCGAAGCATATCCATCAAGCCCTGCATCCGGAATAATAGCCGCTGCAGTAGCATCGCTAACTATGGCAACTTCAAAACCCTGTTCAAGAAGTTCACGCATGTGAGATTCCACACAAAGATTGGCGGACATTCCCCCAATAATTACTTTATCAATTCCTTGTTTCCTCATTTGGAGCATCACATCATTTGTTTCTGGTCCAAATACCTTATGTGGCCCGGATACAACCACATTATCCTGGCTGATGTATTTCTCATATCGAGGTAACCAATCTGCCCCGGAATTGTTAAAGTTCTCGGTTGAAAGTTGCCCTTCGCGATCAAACATATTGATATTGTGCATCAATACTTCAAGCACGCCTCCAAACTTCCACGTATGGTCATGTGGATAGTAGTAGTGAGGTGATACAAATACATGCATATTATTTTGCTGCCCTAATTTGAAAAGAGTTTCGATGTTCTCAACAGTATTGTTGTCGGTCACACTTTTTCCGACCACGCCCCAGGTTACTCCGTTAGGACTTAAAAAATCTATTTGAGGGTCTGTTATAAGAATAGCTGTACGATCATCAACAACAAAACCCGGCTCGGGTAATTGAGCAAATAGTGATGTGCTGGTGAAAAAGAGAGCTATAATAAATATGGTGGTGCTAAATTGTTTTTTCATTTTCTACTTGGTTTATTAATAAATACACCACCATGATAGCTTAATACCTAGGGCTACGAAATGGAGAAAGTTCTCCAAACCTTGTACAGATTTCTCTTAAAACACTTTCATTTTCTCTCTGAATTCAGTTGGAGATTCGTTAGCATATTTAGTAAAGAACCTTGTAAAATACCCTGAATCATCAAACCCTAGACCGAACCCAATTTCCTTCACAGTATCATTGGTATGATATAAATTTCTTTTTGCTTCCAGAATAATTCTGTTTTGAATAATTTTACTTACACTCTTTCCCGTGATAGTTTTAATTTTCTTGTGTAGAGCTTTTGGAGATATGTGCATGGCCTCCGCATAATCAGATACCGCATGCTTTTCTTTATAATGAGCCTCCAATAATGCGTTAAAAGTGCTCATAAAATGAGGAGAGTCATCTTTTGAAAAGTTTTCCTCTGATTCACCCTCAGACATCTTCATTCGGGTAGCTCTTATCATAAGTAATTGTAAATATGTATGTATCATTTCCCGATGAGCAATCCCCGGGTTTTCAAACTCATAGTTAATTAACCTTGTTATATTTTCGAGTTTCTCTGCATCAGTACTACTCAATTTGATAAAAGGTTGTTGATAAGAGTTCTTAAAAAGTACACCGTTGCATGATGCCTGGCTACCAAACGTGTCTATACAATAGAAATCCTGTTCAAAGGAAATCCGGACTCCCTCTACAATTTTTTCAGACAATACCTGATACATTTGCCCTGGAGTTAAAAAGAAAATCATTTGGTCAGAAATTTCATGGGTCTGAAAATCAATCAGGTACTTTCCATATCCTTTCTTAACCCAAACTATGTTGTACTTTGTTGTTTGAATCTTCTCTTCAACCTCGCAAGGCTCATCAAATTGGACTGTACAGATTTTAAACGCTTCTTTATCGCGTTTTTCTGACGTAAGCCTATGAATCTCTAACGTTTTCAAAACTTCATATTAATTTTCACTTTCCTGTAAAACAATGATTATAACTTTTAAGTTCTTCTTTTAAATCAGTCGCTCTTTTCCTTCATAATTCCTAACCTTTTTCGTAAACTCCAATCCCGAATAAATTAAGTTAATCGAATTGCTTTCACCGGGATTAAATTACTTACTAAATTTAAAGACTTCAGAGAATAATGAGCGACAACAAAGCGAAGATCATTTACACAAAAACAGACGAAGCTCCGGCTTTAGCAACTTACTCCTTCCTGCCAATTATTGAATCGTTTGCAAAGGTAGCAGGTGTTGCTGTTGAAACCAGAGACATTTCATTAGCAGGAAGAATCCTTGCTAACTTTCCTGAGTATTTGAAAGAAGATCAACAAATTAGTGATGCACTTGCTGAACTTGGTGAATTGGCAAAAAGACCTGAAGCAAATATCATTAAGCTTCCGAATATAAGCGCTTCTGTTCCACAGCTGAATGCTGCAATTAAAGAGCTTCAATCTCAAGGTTATGCACTACCTGATTATCCTGAAGAGCCCAAGAATGATGAAGAAAAACAAATTCAGGCTAACTATGATAAGGTTAAAGGAAGCGCAGTAAACCCTGTATTAAGAGAAGGAAACTCTGATCGACGTGCTCCAAAGGCGGTGAAAGAATACGCTCGCAATAATCCTCATTCTATGGGAAAATGGAGTTCAGATTCACAGTCTCATGTTTCTTGCATGGATCATGGTGATTTCAGATCTACCGAACGATCTGTTACAGTTAGTAATGCAACAGATGTAACCATCGAACACGAAGACATTTCAGGAAATAAAACAGTTTTAAAAGATGGAATCTCATTACTGGAAGGCGAAACTATTGATGCCGCTGTAATGAATAAAAAAGCACTTCTTCGTTTTCTGGATCTTCAGATAAAAGAAGCTAAAGAATCGGGTGTTTTATTTTCGCTTCACATGAAAGCTACGATGATGAAAGTATCCGATCCAATTATATTTGGACATGCAGTAAAGATATTTTTCAAAGATGTGTTCGAAAAACATGCTGAAATCATTGAAAATTTGGGTGTAGATACCAAAAATGGATTCGGAGATCTTATTTCGAAATTAGGCGCTCTCCCAGACAACAAAAGAACAGAAATTGAAACTGATATCGAAGCAGTTTATGCTTCTCAGGCCGATCTTGCAATGGTGAACTCCGACAAAGGCATCACAAATTTACACGTTCCAAGTGATGTGATTATTGACGCTTCAATGCCTGCTATGATCCGTACTTCTGGTTGTATGTGGAACAAAGAAGGCGACACTCAGGATACAAAAGCGGTAATTCCGGACAGCAGTTACGCTGATGTTTATCAGGCAGTAATTGAAGACTGTAAGAAGAACGGAGCATATGATCCTACAACAATGGGAAGTGTTCCTAATGTTGGATTGATGGCTAAAAAAGCTGAAGAATACGGATCGCACGATAAAACATTCGAAATAGAAAGTAACGGGAAGGTCAGAGTTTTAGATTCAGATGGAAATACACTTATTGAGCACGTTGTAGAAAAAGGCGATATCTGGAGAATGTGTCAGACTAAAGATGCACCGGTTCAGGATTGGGTTAAACTTGCCGTTTCCAGAGCCAGAGATACCGGATCACCGGCTGTTTTCTGGCTGGATGAAGATCGAGCTCATGATGCGGAACTCATCAAGAAAGTAAACGTCTATTTAAAAGATCATGATACGAAAGGTTTAGACATTCATATTATGAGTCCGGTTAAAGCCACACAGTTTTCGCTAGACAGAATTCGTGAAGGAAAAGACACTATTTCTGTTACCGGAAATGTACTTCGGGATTACTTAACGGATCTTTTCCCTATTCTGGAAGTTGGTACCAGTGCAAAAATGTTATCAATTGTTCCATTAATGAACGGCGGCGGATTATTTGAAACCGGTGCAGGAGGATCTGCTCCTAAACATGTTCAGCAATTCGTAGAGGAGAATTATCTGAGATGGGATTCTTTAGGAGAATTTCTGGCTCTTGCGGTTTCTCTTGAACATTTAGGTAAAACTTTTGATAACTCCAGGGCTAAAATTCTTGGTGAAGCTTTAGACAATGCTACTTCTAAATTTTTGCAAAATGATAAATCTCCTGCTCGTCGTTTAGGACAAATAGATAATCGTGGAAGTCATTTTTATTTGGCTATGTATTGGGCTGAAGCTTTAGCCAATCAAACAGACGATCCTAAGTTAGCTTCAAAATTTACTGATCTCTCTAAAGCATTGGCTGACAATGAAGAAAAAATTAATGAAGAACTAATAGCTGTTCAGGGAAATGAAGTAGATATTGAAGGCTACTACAATCCAAACGAGGAACTTGTTGCTAAAGCGATGAGACCGAGTGAAACGTTGAACCGAATTTTAGCTGAATTCTAAAATTGCTAATCCTTCTCCATCTGTCGGGCTTTGCACGGCTGATGGAACTTGTTTTTAGGTTTAGAACTCGCCTCTTATCAAGAATCCATCACCCGCTTTCAGCAAAATGATGATATTCAAAAGCCCGTTTCTTCAGATTCGGGCTTTTCTATGAACACGATCTCCGTATCAAATTTAAAATACTCCCCGAAATATTCCCTGAGTACCAAATACAATTCATCCGCCTTTCCTAGTTCGTCTTCGGGTACTTTCACAATTCGAGCATAATTGCTTTCCAGGATCATGTCAATAGTATACCATTCTTTCACCTTCATGGTCTCTTGCAAAGCACTTCCTGATTCTTCGTTAGAAAAGCGAATACTTTTAACTTCGCTGAACGAAAATTCTCTTCTTTTTATCTTAAAGTAGCTAAACCATGCAATATTTTGCCGAACAGTATATTCATCTGAGTTAAATATAAACTCATAGCTGGCAAAAAGTTTTATAAACAAAGCGATAAAAAACATCCAAAAGAATACAGCAAAGATAAATCCAAGAATGAAGCAGACGATCAATGCAGTAAAGTCAATTAATGTAAAGGTTGCTTCAATCTGAATTGTTATTACTTCGGATTTATCGTCTAATCTGTATTTCATAACGAGTTCTATGTTTGAATTACACCCGTTTTAAACTCTTTGATCTCAGGATTTAGATTGGCACACTCAAGTGCGTTTGAAATCCGATCTCGGGTCTCTGCCGGATGAATAATTGCATCTACCCAAAGCCTTGAAGCCGCATACCTTACATCGGTTTGTTTATCATAACGCTCAGTGATCTCCTTCATGATCTCGTTCTGCTTTTCCTCACTTACTTCTTCTCCCTTTTTCTTCATCGTAGCGATCTGAATTTGAGTAAGCGTTTTAGCTGCTGAAGCTCCACTCATTACAGCAATATTTGCAGTGGGCCAAGCAAACATAAATCTTGGATCGTAAGCACGACCACACATTGCATAGTTTCCGGCTCCATAGCTGTTTCCAACAACAACAGTAATTTTTGGCACTGTTGAGTTACTCATAGCATTTACCATTTTTGCCCCATCTTTGATAATTCCACCATGCTCGCTTCTCTTGCCAATCATAAAACCGGTAACATCCTGGAAAAAGATCAATGGAATTTTCTTCTGGTTACAATTCATTATAAATCTAGCGGCCTTATCAGCTGAATCTGAATAAATCACCCCACCGATCTGCATTTCTCCCTTTTTAGTTCGTGATACAGTTCTTTGGTTTGCTACAATGCCCACACTCCAACCATCAATTCTCGCATATCCGGTAATAATTGTCTGACCATATCCTTTTTTAAACTCTGTAAAGCTGTCCTCATCTATAATACATTCCAAGAGCTCATTCATATTATATGGTGCAGTTCTTGACTCAGGGAGTATATCAAAAATTTCTGCTGAAGAACGTGAAGGCAATTTTGATTCGATCCTGTTAAAATCTGCTGTTTTATGAGGACCTAGTTTTCCTACAAGATCCCGTATGGTTTCAAGACATTCTTCATCATCCTTCATTTTATAATCTGTAACACCACTAATTTCAGTATGTGTTTCGGCTCCACCAAGAGTTTCGTTGTCTACGGTTTCACCAATTGCCGCTTTTACTAAATAACTCCCTGCCAAAAATACACTACCTGTTCCATCTACGATTAATGCTTCGTCGCTCATTATTGGTAAATATGCACCACCTGCAACACAACTTCCCATTATAGCTGCAATTTGTGGGATTCCTTTAGCTGAAATCACTGCATTATTTCTAAACATTCTTCCAAAATGATCTTTATCAGGAAAGATCTGATCCTGCATAGGAAGGAAAACGCCTGCTGAATCAACCAAATAAATTAACGGGATATGGTTTTCAATGGCTATTTCCTGCGCTCTCAAATTCTTCTTTGCCGTAATCGGAAACCAAGCTCCGGCTTTTACAGTAGCGTCATTTGCAACGATCATACAATCACGACCCTGAACTTTACCGACACCGGTTATAACGCCTCCTGCCGGACAACCACCTTGCTCTTCATACATTTCATAGCCGGCCCATAACCCTAGTTCATAAAAGTCAGTTTCACTATCAATCAAGCCTTCAATACGTTCCCGGGCTGTTAACTTTCCTTTTTTATGCTCTTTCTCAATTCTTGCTTTTCCTCCCCCCTGCTTGATATCATTTTCTTGGGCTCTTAAATTATCAAGTAATGTATTTAGCCAATTTTGTTCATTTTCCGAGCTTCGATTCGTCATGTTTGCCTGAAATATTTTATTATAATACTAGTGAAGAATGTTGCGTTAATTATAGGAATTTTAATAGTTCTTAACGTGATTTTTTGATGTAATTGAATTTAAAAACTGTACAATGAAAAAATTTACCAGCTTATTCCTGTTTATACTTTTTATAGGTTCTTCCATAATAGTAGCTCAAAGACGTGGAAACGTAACTTATACAAGTTTAGCCAATCGCGCCTCTACCTCGAACTTCTTCTTTGATAGCGTTATAATTCCAGATGAAAGTCAGGAAAGTGCTCAATTAGTATTCCTTTTTAGAATGGATAATAGCTTCCTTCCATTCAAAAAACTCTCAATTGATGATAATATTGAGAATCCTAAAGACGCAGAGTTTTATAGTATTGCTCGTTTAAACTCGGAAATTTTTCAAGGAAAGGCATCAAAAAACGAGTTGAAAAATAGTTCTTCGATCTCAAGAGATCTTTGGAGAGATACTCTGTATACAGAAACATATGACGAAACGAAATCGAAGGAAGATTATGCATCAGGAAAGTTAGTTACCAAGCTTAAGCCAGGTGACTATAATTATGTACTTCAGTTAAGCTTGATGGAAGAAACCAATGATAGAAATTCACAACGAAGAAACATTTCCATTCCTGATTTTAAGACCAAGAAAACCGGAGAAATTTATTTATTGAATAACAATTCAGATTTATCTCATATGGAATTTATGAATATGGGTAATAATGTTATTTACGGTAAAGATTATAAGGTATTGATCAGAATTCCTGAGTATAATTCAACCCAAAAGTATCATCTACGAGTAAGCAAAGCTAAGATCAACAGAAAGGATACTACGAACTCTGAAATCGTTAAAAATATTCAGATCAATTCGAATGAAATCTCTGCTAATTCCAGTATTGAGCTAATTGATTCTATAAATCCTGCTGTTTCTTTGAACTCTTCGAAAGGATCATATTCTTATGTATTGTTAACAGTTCCAAATTCAGGGCTTGAAAACTCTATTTACAATTTGGAACTCATGAGTAATTCAACTGATGAGGTATTAGCAGAAAAACTTATTCGATCGTATTGGCCCGACATCCCTCCAAGTTTACTTAACCTTGATATCTCTATTGAGATGATGAGATATATAGTTTCTGAAGAGCAATTGAAGAATTTGAAAAAAGGTAATTCAGAAGAAAAAGAAGAGAAATTTCGGGATTTCTGGAAAAAAAGAGATCCGACTCCGGAAACCGAATTCAACGAGCTTATGACTGAATATTATCGAAGAATACATTATGCATTCATAGAATACAGGTCGCCTGAAAATCCAAACGGTCAGGATACAGACAGAGGTGAAGTTTATATTAAATACGGTCCACCAAACGAACGTGACAGAAGCTTTCCTAAGAAAGGGTTAGTTATCGAGACATGGAAATACAATGATCGCTCATTTGTATTTGAAAAAGGCTCGGGATTCTCAGAATTTATGTTAGTTGGAAAATAATACTCTGCGTTTCTTTGGTGTAAGCCTTAACTTACACCAATGATACACAAGATAGGCATAACCATTGGAGACTTTAACGGAATTGGACCTGAAATAGCATTGAAGGCATTTCCCAGTATAGATTATTCTTTGTCTACTCCCATTTTGTTATCGCCTAAATCTGTTATCGACTTCTATTCCGAATTCAAGGCATCTGGAATAAATTTCAAATTTATAACTGATATAAAAGATATTGAAAACAAGCGTGTAAATGTCCTTCAATATGATGATGCAAATCCTTCACCATCTCCAGGCTCTCTTACTAAAGAATCAGGACAAGTAGCAATGCATTCTATTGAATCTGCCATCCGGCTCTCTCTCAAAAAAAAGCTGGATGCTATGGTTACTCTTCCAATCTCTAAAGAAGCTGTTAATCTTGCCGGTTATAAAATACCGGGACATACGGAGTTTCTGGCTGGACAAACTAGCACACGTTCAGTATTAATGATGCTGGTAAATGATTCACTTAGAGTTGCACTAACAACGGTTCATATTCCAATCAGTAAAATTGCTTCGAATATCACTTTTGACATAATTCATGAAAAAGTGACTATTCTAAATTCCAGTTTAAAAAGCGATTTCGGAATTGAAAATCCGGAAATTGCTGTTCTCGGATTAAATCCTCACGCCGGTGATGGAGGAATTATTGGGTTGGAAGAAATAGAAATAATTATACCCGCCATTAAGGAATTACGGTCTAAAGGTTTGAATGTATCAGGACCATTTCCTGCTGATGGATTTTTCGGGCAAAAGCTCCATTTAAAATATGACGCAATTTTAGCCATGTATCATGATCAGGGTTTAGCTCCCTTCAAACTCATGTCATTTGGAAAGGGTGTTAATTTTACTGCGGGATTGCCCATTATTAGAACTTCTCCTGATCATGGTACTGCATTTGATATTGCAGGAAACGGTGTTGCTGATCCCTCCTCTTTTATTGAGGCATATCAACTTGCTGTAGAACTCGCACATTTGAGAAAGATCAATGAATAAAGCCGAAAACTATTCTTATTTAGCCCCTTTATATGATAAGCTGATGGAGGATGTCGATTATGAATCCTGGGCCGATTACATTGACGAACTCATCCAAGAGCATTTTCCTGAGTGCGAAAGGGTTTTGGAATTAGCTTGTGGTACTGGTTCTGTTGCCATCTCTTTGGATGAATTAGGTTATTACTCAATTCTTGCAACAGATCTATCACCTCAAATGATTGAGATTGCACGCAAAAAAGCAAGTAATCTTGAATCCGGTGTTGAATTCAGCACGTTAAATTTTCTGAATATTGACCTGAAAGAAGAATTTGACGTGATATTCTCAGTTTTTGACAGTGTTAACTATTTAAGTTCTGAACAGGAAATACTAAAGATGCTTTCGGAATGTGAAAAAGTTCTACAACCAAACGGCTTATTGATCTTTGATTTCTCCACTCCTAGAAACTCTCTGGAAGCAGTCGATTACCTGAATAATGAAGAAGCTGAAGTTAAAGACCTGAGATTTTTCCGTACAAGCGTTTATGATGCCAACCAAAAAATTCATACCAATACATTCGAAATTGAGCAGCTTTCAGCTGACAAAAAAACCATTTTAAATAGATCTGAAGAGGTTCATCAGCAACGTATTTATACTCTTGAAGAAATGTTATCAATTTTGAAACAAACACGTTATCATTTGGTTGCAAAATACGGCGATTTTGATCTTATTGATGCCGACGAAAACAGCGCACGAATAACTTTAGTACTTCAATGTCAGAAACATCTGTAATAGAATTGAGAAATGTTAATCTAAGTTTCGAGAATAGAAAAGTTCTCAGCAACATAGATTTTAAACTTCATAATGGTGAATTCACTTATTTAATAGGAGCTACGGGAATTGGAAAGAGCTCTTTTTTAAAGCTTCTGTACCGAGATATTGTACCTGATTCTGGTTCAGTTCGAGTTACCGACTACCCGGTAAATAAGATCAGTATGAAAGAAGTTCCTATGTTAAGACGACGATTAGGAATTGTATTTCAGGATTTTCAACTTCTCCCCGACCGTAATGTATTTGACAATGTTGCTTTTGCTCTTCAGGTAACGGGTGAAAAACCTAAATTCGTAAAACAGAGAGTACTTGAAGTATTAACCATGGTTGGTCTAAGTCATCGCAGAAAACATATGCCAAAAGATTTATCCGGTGGTGAACAGCAGAGGGTTGTGATTGCCCGGGCGTTAGCTAATGAACCCAGAATTTTACTTGCAGATGAGCCAACAGGAAATCTTGATCCCGGAGCAAGCAAAAGTATTATGGAACTTTTAAAGCAAATTAATAATCGCGGGATGGCTGTATTAATGGTTACTCACGATTACGCTTTGGTAAAAAAATATCCTTTCCGTACAGTTCGCATGATCGATGGGGCAATCCAGGAATTACAATGGAAAGGTGATAAACTGGTACCGGTAAAATAATCAGGTAACATCAATGGATTCTGAGAATCTGACTCAAGCTATTAAAAATTATGCCTTAGAGTTAGGATTTGATGCTTGTGGTTTTGCCAAAGCTGAATTTATCGAACCTGAAGCCAGGCGTTTAGAAGAATGGCTGAATCAAAATCGGAATGGTTCTATGAATTGGATGGAAAACCATTTTGAAAAGAGAACAGATCCGACCAAACTTGTTCCGGGATCTAAATCCGTAGTATCTGTAATCGGCAGCTACTTCCATCCTGCTCACGATCACAACAAAAAAAACTCCCCTAAAATAGCTAAATATGCACTTGGCAGAGATTATCACAAAGTTTTTAAAGGAAAGTTAAAGCAATTATTCAACTTTACAGAAGAATTAGTTGGCTCTATTGAAGGTCGTTTTTTTGTAGACTCTGCTCCGGTGTTGGATAAAGCATGGGCTGTAAGGTCGGGCTTAGGTTGGATGGGGAAAAATTCAAATATTTTAAACAAGGATGTAGGCTCCTTTTTTTTTATTGGAGAAATGATCATTGATGTAGAGTTTAATTATTCCGCACCCGTTACAGATCATTGTGGGACTTGTACAAAATGTATTGATGCGTGTCCCACAGACGCCATATACGAGCCTTACCGGGTTGATTCAACTAAGTGCATCTCTTACCTCACCATCGAGCTTAAAGAGCAAATTCCGGAAGAACTTCAATCCGCTTTAGGCAATTGGATGTACGGTTGTGATATTTGCCAGGATGTGTGTCCATGGAATAGTAAAGCATCAATTACTCAACTGGCTGATCTGCAACCCAGAGAAAATCTGTTAAATAAAGACATCAACTACTGGGCTGAAATTGATAACCAACGATATGACGAGCTTTTTGAAGGGAGTGCTATCCGCCGTGCCCGATTCGAAAAGTTTAAAATGAATACCAAGATTGTACAAACAAATCTTAAGTAACCTAGTTGGAAATCTTAGCTTTATTACAAAAAATTGTAGTCGCTATTATTTTTTTTGAGAATATTTCTTTATCCAATGAAATACATTCCATTTCCATAACATTTTCCAAATCAGATTTGACTGTGAATTTCATATAAAGCATAAGTGTATTTTCAATATCAGCGATATTGTTAGTGAAAGCGTGAGGTATTCCCTGCCCCGGCAATCCTGCAAATCCGGAGAAATTTACTCCTGCTTCTAATCTTAGGTACACTATCATTGTAGATTGAGGAGTATCAATCTCGTACCCTTTTGCTGTATATCCTAAAAATGATCGTTCGTCCAGTTCTGTAATTTTTACTTCTTGCGATGCACCGGGGATATAGGCGTTTTCTGAAATCTGAGAAACCGGGTAAGAATAAGACATTGCGTAGGAATAGCCTTCTTCTTCCATATATGACACAATCGCCTGATTTTCTGAGTCTACTACTGAAAACATCTCGAGAGACTCCGGATTTGAGTACCCAAAGTAGCTCTTTGCTTTTGATAACTTGTATTCAAAAATTGTTTCACTTTCAGAACTACCGGAGTTTGTTACTTTTACCTGATAGCTCTAATCAAAAGAATAACTGTCCGGTAGATTTACCGGTTTAGAAATTTTAGTTCGGCCTTTGTAAGGATTTGAAGAAACGGAAAATTTTTCACTCATTTTATTAACAACAACTTCAGCAAGTTTATCTGAAATTTTATCAGAAACTTTTTCTTCTGCTATTTGCTTCGTTTTATTTTTGACCTTTTTCCAAATTTGTGCTTGAGCATCTGCAGCACTAAAAATAAATTGTGAAATAATTATCAATGAAAGAATACCATATCTCACCATGAACCTATTTTACAAAATTAACTCCTGATCTTAGAGATACAATTATAAAATATCATCTTGATTTAGTGAAATCGGAATATCAGCTAGTGAATAGCAAAATGATCAAAAGCTACCTTTTTTGTCGATCAGCGCTTTATATAAAAGCTCACGAGCTCTGAAGATATGCGCTTTTACTGTACCAAGAGGAAGATCCAGTTCATCAGCAATTTCGTCATAACTAAGCTCATCCATATGCCGTAATTTGATTACTGCTCGGTATTTTTCCGGAAGATTTGCAATTGCGTTTTGAACAATCTGCTTCCGCTCTTTCTTGATTACATGTTTGTCAGTAGCGTAAGTTTCATCAGGCAACTGGATTTCAAGTTCTCCATCCTTTGTTTTATAAGGATCGTTAATTGAAAGAGTCTGAAGCTTCTTTTTCCGCAGGTAATCAATAGTATGATTGGTAGCAATTCTGTATAACCATGTAGAAAAAGCATACTCATTGCTATAAGTAGCAAGATTTTTAAAAGCCTTCATAAAAACTTCCTGAACAAGATCTTCAACGAGTTCTTTCTCTTTGATCATTTTACGGATGTGAAAGTAGATCGGGCGATCATACTTCTCCATAAGATCTTTGTAAGCACTTTCGTCACCTTTTAATGCCCGAGTTACAAAGCCATCATCTTCAATGCTACTTGCGGAAGCATTTTCTCTGGGTGTAGTATTTCTATCTGTGCTTGTTTCTGACATTAGTTGATTTTATGCGAGGCTAAAATACAAAGCTTAGCGTAAATGAAAATCGATTTTTTAAAATAATATATTAAACCTTTTCGGGTTCATTTAGAATTGCTCCATGCCGGATGCCTCCTGTAGACACTCTTATTTCATCGAGCCCGAAATAGTTTAAAAAACCTTCCAGAATAAGAAGTCCTGCAAGAAAAATATCTTCTCTTCCATTCAAAACTTTTGGGCTGAGTTCGAGCAACTGCTGATGTGTATGTAAACTAAAGATCTCAATTCCCTTCTTTAATTTTTCATTAACGATCAAATGCCCGTTCATATGTTCAGGGTCATACTCGTCGATCTGAAGATCAATCGCAGCTAGCGAAGTTAATGTTCCTGCTACTCCAACAGCTTTGGCATTACGTTTAGGTTTAAACTTTTTGGAATCCAGCATATTCTTAATTGCTTCACGGCATTCCTGAATTTGTTCCTGAAATGGAGGATCCTGTTTAAGGAATCGTTCAGTAAACCGAACACAACCCATATCAAAAGAGTAAGAATCGATCAAAGTGCCATTTCTACCTAAAGCTACTTCTGTGCTTCCACCACCAATATCTAAAACGAAGATATCGCCTTTTACTTGTTCGTCAAATACAGTAAGTGCGCCATTGTAAGTAAAACGAGCTTCATCTTCTCCCGAGAGCAATAGTACATCAAATCCTGTCTCTTCTTTCACTTTAATGATAAACTCATCCTTGTTAGATGCATCTCTGACTGCACTTGTAGCAGTAACTATGACCTCAGAAACATCCGGATATTCGTGTTCAATGATCAATTTATATTCTGAAAGGACTTTTATGACGCGTTCAATACTGTCTGAAGCTAATGTTTTATCAGCGTCTACATTTTTCCCTAATCGCGGCATTCTTTGTTCTTCATGAACAATATCAAGCTTGCCACTTGCATCTTCAGTTATCAGTAGTAATACCGTATTTGTTCCTATATCTATTGCTGCTTTCATTTCTTAAATAGGATAGCTATCCACTCTCCGTTTTGTCTTGTTTCTAAATGTGTTAATGTCTGCAAGCATTCAAGCCCAAGCATTGTGCGTTCATCATCTTCCAGCAAGCCTGAAAGTAACAAAGAACCATCTCTCTTCAAATGTTTCAATAGCCCGGGCAGCAATTCAATCAAAGCGTTTCTATTTATGTTAGCAAGAATTGTATCGTACATATCATCTGAAGGTATTACTTCTAAGGAGCCAAGTTTTACTTTAAAATTTTTAACTCCATTCAAAGCTACATTCTCTTTACAATTATCTTCGCTCCATTCATCAATATCAAAGCCGAAAACAGATCTAGCTCCTAGTTTAAGAGCAGCAATTCCCAGAATTCCGGTTCCGGTTCCGGCATCAAGCACCTTATCTCCTTCTTCGATAAAATCAGAAACCCAACTTAAGATCAAGCGTGTTGTAGCATGATACCCGGTTCCAAAAGCCATTTTTGGGTCGATCAGTAATTCAATAAGATCAGAATCAGAGGGTAGCGTTTCTCCCCAGGTTGGTCTTACATAAAAATTACCTATTGACTGTGGCTCAATCGATTGTTCCCATTTTTTATTCCAATTTTGAGGGGAAACTAATTCTTCTTTAATACATTGAGCATCTTCGAACTGGTGGACCTGTTGTTCAATCTCTTCCCGCTTAACATCATCAAATTTGTTTGCAGGAACAGAAGCGATCAACAAATTATCTTCCTGCTCAAATCCTTCGAAACCCAACTCGAATAACTCTGCGATCATTAACTCATGAAAATCGTCTGAAAGTTTAATATGGAGGCGAATATAGTCCATTAAATTCGATTGTAAATGAGTTCAACTATCACATCGCCAACGGCTTGCAATGTGTTTGTATCAATGATCGGCAAATCATCTTTATGTGTATGCCAATGAGGAGCAAACCTAATATTTCCATCTGCACCTACTGTATGATTAATGATATCGATCGTAGGAATTTTTGCGTTTTCATAAATGATATAATGATCATCTAAAACACCGGCTCCCGCTTCGTTAAGAAAAATATCAGAATATCCCTTTTCAGATGCGATACT
Source organism: Balneola sp. (assembly GCA_965216175.1). Lineage (GTDB taxonomy): Bacteria > Bacteroidota > Rhodothermia > Balneolales > Balneolaceae > Balneola. Next base: position 1,452,473 of record OZ244140.1, on the reverse strand, counting down.
CCAAAGCTCGTTAACCAAATTCGGAGCATAACTCATAGAATAACTTTCTTTTGGGAAAACAGCCCGTTCCGCTCCAACCATATCCAGTAAAATACCAAAGCGAGGGTTGTAACCCGGAACCGGAGGATTTTTTGACCAATATCTGGATCCAAGAAAATATTTCTTAAGATCACCTTGAGTACCATAATCTTCGCCATCAAATAACACAATATCAACACCGATCGGTGGCGGGTTTTCTGAAAAAATTCGTGCTAACTCAATTAAAACTCCTACTCCGCTTGCTCCATCATCTGCTCCGGCAATGTATTCTCCGGTGCGACTTGTATCTTGATCAGCTCTAGGACGGGTATCCCAGTGAGCACTAAGCATTATTCTGTCAGCAGATGAAGTATTAAATGCAGCAATGATATTCGCCATTTCTAAAGTTTCACCATATCCTTCCTCAGTAAATTCCTGAGAAAAAACTGAATTTGATCCAGCGTATTCTTTTAACTTTGATTCAAGAAATTCTCTTGTTTTAACATGTCCATAGGTATTTGGAACTCTGGGACCAAGATCAACTTGAGTTTTAATGTATTTAAAGGCTGAATCTGATGAAAATTCAGGTACCGCTCTTCCTTTCTCGGAAAACTGAAGTCCATCTTTATTTGCACAAGATATAATCAGCATTAAAGAAATAATAGCTGCTACTTTATTCATTTCTGTGAACCATGGTTGGTGAAGATTGCGATACCGGATAAATTATAGTATCCATAATATTTACGTGTTCGGGTCGGTTTGCAATAAATACAATTATTTCAGCAATATCGTCAGCGACTAACGGCTTGAATCCCTGATAAACCGATTCAGCTTTTTGGAGATCTCCTCTAAACCGAACATTACTGAATTCAGTTTCAACCATCCCGGGAGAAACCATACTTACACGAACATTAGTCCCATGAAGATCTTTTTTAGTCGATTCAGTAATAGCTTTAACTGCATGCTTTGCAGCGCAATACACTAAGCCTCCGGCATAAGCTTCATGTCCGGCAGTGGAACCGAGATTAATGATGTGTCCTTTGTTTCTTTCTTTCATTTTCGGAGAAATAAGACGAGTTAAAGTTAGCAAGCCGCGGACATTTACATTAAATACCTGATCTACTTCTTTATTATCCAATTCAAACACAGCGTCTTTTCCAAGAGCTAACCCCGCATTATTTATCAGTATATCGATATCGTCAGATAAAGAATCAACAAAGCTAAAACAGGCATCTTGATCTGCAATATCAAATGGAAATATATTCACATTAATATTGAATTTATCTGATAGCTCTGTCTGTATCGACCGGAGCTTTTCCTCTCTTCTCCCTGTCAAAAAAAGATTAGCTCCAAGTTCAGCGCATTGATAAGCAGTAGCTTTACCAATACCAGATGTAGCACCGGTAATAATTATATTTTTGCCTTTAAGACGATTCATAACTCTAAATTCGCTTCCTAGTTGTTAAGAATTTCAACCAGTCTTCCAGCATTTAGTATTTTCGATTCCTGAAATGAATCTCCTAAAAATTGGATACCAATAGGTAGCCCGTTGGAGTGCTTTCCTGAAGGCACACTGATCCCGCAAATCCCTGCCAGGTTTGCTGACGTTGTATAAATATCGTTCAAATACATTTGAACAGGATCGTCTAGCTTTGCACCTAAATCAAATGCAGTTGTTGGAGTAGTAGGGCCTGCAATTACATCAACTTTTTCAAAAGCTTTCTTAAAGTCTTCTTGAATTAAACGACGAACTTTTTGAGCTTTTGCATAATATGCGTCGTAATAACCTGAACTAAGTACATACGTACCCAGCATGATTCTTCTTTTCACTTCAGTACCAAATCCTTCTGTGCGGGATTTTTTATATAACCTTGTTAAAGCGGAATCCATTGCAGCAAGTTCACTTTCTAAAGTTTGAACATCTTTGTCATCTGCAGAATCCAATTTTGCTCTTAACTGACTTTCTTCGGCTTTGAGCTCATCAATTACATCTGCCTTATCTGCTCTGTGACCATATCTTATTCCATCAAATCTGGCCAAATTACTTGACGCTTCAGCAGTAGCTAAAACGTAATAAGTAGCAATTCCATATTTAGTATGAGGCAAACTGATTGGTACAAGTTCAGCTCCATCCTTCTCCAATTGCTGAAGCTTATTTTTAATATTTGAGGCTATTTCTTCATCTAAGCCTTCCCCAAAGTATTCTTCCGGTATGCCAATTTTTATTTTTTTGTCGGGGTTTTTAACAATTTCGACAAAATCATCCACCTCTATATTTGCAGAAGTATTATCCTTTTCATCGAAACCTGAGATAACACTAAGAATTCGTGCTGTGTCTTCTACATTTTTGGCAAATGGACCAATACAATCAAATGAAGAAGCAAAAGCAACCAATCCCCATCTTGATACTCTTCCGTATGTAGGTTTTAAACCCACAACACCGCAAAAAGCTGCCGGTTGACGAATGGAACCACCCGTATCAGATCCTAAGGTTGTATTAACCATATCTGCTGCAACAGCTGCTGCGCTTCCACCGGATGAACCACCGGGTACTTTTGTTAGATCAATTGGATTCTTAACGGCACCATATCTACTGAATTGATTTGTAGATCCCATTGCAAATTCATCCATATTGGTTCTACCAATAAGTATAGCATCTTCAGCTAATAGCCTTTCGATTACGGTTGCATCGTATACGCTCTCAAAATCCCCAAGAATCTCAGACGCACAGGTTGCTTGCTTTCCGCGCTCACAGATAAGGTCTTTTATACCCATTACCGCTCCGGCGAGAGACCCGGCGGAACCATTTTTTATCTTTTTTTCGACTTCTTCCGCTTTTTTAAGAGCTTCATCAAAGTAGGTAGCAACAAAAGCATTAACTTCAGGATTCTTACTTTCTATTTCAGAAATATAGTTAGATACAATGTCTTTGAGTGAAATTTTATTATCCAGAACCCCTTCTCGGATTCTGCTAATAGTATAGTTAGACAATCTCTTATTATTTTGTGTTAGACTTTGTTTTATCTGAATTTACTGCATCATCAATATCACGAGAGCTATCCTCAATTTCCTTTTTAATATCGCTAGACGCCTTTCTGAACTCTTTTATACCTTGGCCTAATCCTTTTGCTAAATCGGGAATTCTTTTAGCGCCAAACAGCACCAAAATAATAATAGCAATGATAATAATTTCGGTTGTTCCAAAATTTCCCATAAAAAATAATCCTCTTTGGATTTAGTTGATGTAATTGTGCTAAGATAACAATATTTTCGGCACGATTTAAGATCAAAAATTATTTGGAACGATACTTGGAAAATTCAAGTAGAATTGTATCATTCATTCACTTAATAAACACAAAGAATTATTTATGATTTGGACAGTAGAATTAGCAGCAGCTTTAGATGAAGCCCCTTTCCCGGCCAATAGAGAAGAACTTATTGAATGGGCAGAAAGAAATGGATTACCAACACAAGTTATCACCAATTTACAAGAGCTTGAGGAGTTGGATGAAGGTGAAAACACCATCTATGAGAATATTGAGGATATTTGGCCTGATTATATTCAGAAGGAAGATTTTTTCCATAATGAAGAAGATGAAGGATTTGATTACGACGACGTTTAGTCACTTAAAAAAGTATGGCTACGAAATAAGTCGCAGCCTCTCCCATTGAGACATAAATTATCTTCAATATCAGCGTTAATACCATTAATATTTATTACGGTTCTTATCTTTTGTTCCGTACCGGGAATTGTATACGCGCAAAATAATGTCAGTTTAATTGATTCTACTTCAGACGACGTTGTGCGTAGAATTCGTTTTTCGGGTAATAAAAATGTCAAAGACAGAACCTTAGAAACTCTGATCCGAACTAAGACAAATCGTGAATTTTTAGGAATTCCCCGATTTACTCCCTGGTATTATTTTTGGGAACTGAGTAACGGCAGATTTGGTGAAGATCCAATTTATTTGGATAGATCCGTTGTCTCTAATGATATGGAAAGAATACGGCTGTACTATGAGTCTCTGGGTTATCTCAGAGTTTCCGTTGATACAACAATAGTAGAGTTTAAAACCGATAAAGTTGAGGTTTCCTTTATCATAACTGAAGGAACCCCCTCCAGAATTGAAACGATTTCATACAGAGGATTCCCATTTTTTGATACTCAAGAGAAAAGAATTGATTTTTTAAGAGACAGCCCTCTTACAAAAAATAGAATTAATGACTCAACTTATACAGTAAACAAGCAATATAACACCCAAGATCTTGGTAACGAGCAACAGAGAATCATCGATTTTCTGAAGAACAACGGATACGCATCCATCCAAAAAGACTCTGTTATTGCATTAGTTCAGCGACAAAAAGCAGATCCTACAAAGCTTGATATTCAGTTCAGAGTAAATTCAGGTGATATTTACCGCTTCGGAGACGTTCATGTTAGTTTAGCTGATGGCTCCCCTCCTGATAATTACACACAACTCGATACTTTAGCAACTGAAGAAGCTACTATTGATACTTCAAAGATATTCATGGAGAAAGAGCCTGAAACCCAGACCAAGTTTTCTCTTTTAACTGATCAAGTGCTTTTTAAACCCGGAGCAATTTATAATCATGAGCTTTATCTAAACACAATCCGGGAATATCAAAATCTGGGCATGTTGTTTATAAGAAGATTTGGGCAAGATGAAACGGGTAGTCAACCTGACTTTACAGAAAAATACATCCCGACTTACTTGGACCTGCAATCCCTTACTAAGCATAGTGTTGGAGCAGAGATATTCGGGATGAAGAGATATGGTTTTGGTACAGGTTTGGGGGTCGATTATACCAATAACAATGTGTTTGGAAAAGCGGAAAACTTTTCTCTTTCTGCAAACGTCAGCTTAGAATTTGTTAGTGAGAGCGTACTTGAAGAAATTGCCGATACTTCTACTCAATCTTCAATTTTCAGAAGCTATGAACTTCGTGGAGATTATACCGTACCACGTTTAAATTTTCCATTCGCATTTCTTGACAATACTCGATTCTTTACCAGTGGTTTAACTCGATATTCTTTATCGTATAGCCGCTCTGATCAATTATTTTTTGATATAAATACAGATGTTCAGTTCAATTTAAGATATGAAGTTCAACACAATCAACGCTTCTCCAGTTTTTTAGATCTTATTGAATTGGATATAGTTGATCCTTCGCCAACTGATGAGTTCATCAGCAATCTTAGAAATGATTTCCAATCAGATACAGTGAACGGCGAAATCATAGATTCAATTGAATTAACCAGAATTTTGGAAGATTTCCGCCCTCAAATATCTTCTGTAATTCGTTATACATTCAGGAGCCAAAACACAGATCTGATTAAAAGAAACAGAGGCTATTTTAGTGAATATGCATTATCGACAGGAGGAAACATACCTTATTTGCTCGACAATTATGTAATAACTCCGGATACACTTGAACAAAGCCTCCCTTCCCTTTTTAAAGTTAGTGAAAATGAATTAAGCTATAGCAGATACGTAAAAGCAACTGCAGATTATCGCCGTTACATACCGATTTCCAATTCAGCCGTTTTTGCATGGAGATTATATGGCGGAATTGCTCAGCCTTATGGATCAAGTACAACAATCCCATTAAACAGAAGATTTTTTGCAGGAGGAAGTAATGATATCAGAGGATGGGGACCATTTCAGTTAGGGCCGGGTATGATAAACTCGGATGAAGTTCGTATTAATGGAGGTGAAATAAAATTAGCCGCTTTTACCGAAGCACGACAAATTTTTGTCCGGGATTTGATTGGAGCCAATTGGCATGCAGCTTGGTATGTGGATGCAGGAAATATTTGGTATGGCCCAAGAAATGATGCTGCTTCAAATAATGATCTAAAAAACGGACGGTTCTATTTTGATGATTTCTACAAACAAATTGCAGTAGGTAGCGGTCTGGGTTTGCGATTAGATTGGCAGTATATTGTAGCAAGATTTGATTTTACCTTTAGAGCACATGATTTAGACGTGGGTTGGTTCAACAACAAAAAATTATACTTTAGTTTTGGTATAGGTCACTCTTTTTAACTTTATTTAGCTATGAGAAAAGTTTCAAATATAAAGCAACAACTGAGCATCGTTTTTGGCTCCAAATTTTTAAAAAACCTTTCTACTACTGAAAGATATGAATTCCTGCAATTGTGCCATAAAAGAGGATACAAAGAAGGAGAATACGTTTTTTATAGAAATGATCCCGGTACTGGAATGTATTTCATTCAAGATGGTACAATTGAACTTATGCTTGAAGCAGAAGATGAAAACGATACCTCAGAAAACGAAAAGAGTAAGTTTGTCCTTGATGCTCCGGATAGTTTCGGTGCACTCTCCATTGGGTATAATTTAAGAAGAAAATCTACTGCCAGATGTCTAAATGACTGCCAGTTGCTTGGGTTTTTTCAACCTGATTTTGAGGTTTTGAGAGATCGCCATCCACAAATTGCAGTTAAATTTCTACAATCTCTTACAAATATCGCCCTGCGACAATTGGAAAGGGCTACTTATATCATTGAAGATCTAGCGGGACAGGAAAAAGCTCTTCAAATCCAATTCGATTCATATTACGAAAACTCCGAAGACTAACTATGGCATTAAAGAAAGGTGAAGAAGTCACATTAACAATCGAAAATGCGGCTTTTAGAGGTAAAGGAGTTGCTAAAGTAGATGGTTTAGCGGTGTTTGTTTATGGCACTGCTCCGGGAGATGTAGTAAAAGCCCGCATCATTAAAAAGAAAAAGAATTACAGAGAAGCAAAACTACTCGAAGTTTTAGAACCGAGCCCTGATCGTATAACACCAAAATGTCAACATGCAAATGTATGTGGCGGTTGTAGCTGGCAACATGTTCCCTATGCCAAACAGCTTGAATATAAAGGGCAGCAAGTAGCAGATCATATACAACGGCTTGGAGGTTTGACAGAAACTCCCATACATTCTGCGATGGGTAGCGAGAACTCATTTTATTATCGAAATAAGATGGAATATAGTTTTAGCAATCGTCGATGGTTAACACGTGAAGAAGTTGAAAGAGACGAATTTGTGGATGATTCAGCCTTTGCTGCCGGTATGCATGCTCCGGGAAGATTTGATAAGATTTTAAACCTGAATGAATGCCATCTTCAGAGAAAAGAATCGTTCGAAATTTTAGATTTTGTTCGAAATTATTGCATTCAACATGACATCCCTCCTTTTGATGCTATGAAACATGAAGGCTTTATGCGCCATTTAATGATTCGAAATTCATATCATACTTCTGATTTCATGGTAAATTTAGTTACTTATCAGAATGACCAGGATTTAATAAAAAAGTTATCCGACAACTTACTCAAGGAATTCCCTATCATTACAACCATTGTCAATAATATCAACGATACTAAGAGTCCTACCTCTATCGGTAGAACTGAAAAGGTAATTCATGGCCCGGGGTACATCGTTGATAAGATCGGAGAACATACGTTCAAAATTCATCCGAATGCTTTTTTTCAAACCAACACAGCTCAAGCAGAAAGATTATATGAAGTAGCCAGAGAATATGCAGATCTAAAACCCGGTGAGACCGTTTATGATTTGTATTGTGGAGTTGGAACGCTAAGCTTATTCATGAGTCAAAAGGCCGACAAAGTGCTTGGTATTGAGTTAGTTGATGTGGCTGTTGATAATGCGAAGTTCAACGCCAAAGAGAATAACGTCAATAACGTTTCTTTTATAAAGGGCGATATGAAGGATGTGTTTACTCAGGAAGTTGTGGATGAATTTGGAGCCCCTGACGTTTTAATCACCGACCCTCCAAGAGCCGGAATGCATCCTGATGTAGTGCAGCGATTAAAAGAGCTTAAAGTCCCTAAGTTGGTTTACGTAAGCTGCGACAGCTCTACTATGGCCCGAGATCTTAAAGAGTTACAAGAAGTTTATGATATTCTGGAAGTACAGCCTGTTGATATGTTTCCTCAAACCTATCATGTGGAAGCCGTTGCAAAGCTAAGGTTGAAGACTGACAAATGATTCATGAAGATCAAAAACCCTCTTTTTGCAAGACTTTTAGATAAACTATTAGCTCATTCTGTATCTGAAATTAGTATAACGGATGCATTTAATAGAAAAGAAGAATTTATTTTTCTTGATGCCAGAGAATTCGAAGAATTTTATGTGAGTCATGTTCAGAATGCAATTCATGTTGGTTATAAAAGCTTCGACACTGAACAATTAAACAAAATTGATCGATCTCAATCATTAATAGTCTATTGCTCGATTGGTTACAGAAGTGAAAAGATTGCTGCAAAACTTTCTAATCTTGGATTTAAAAATGTTCAAAATCTCTATGGTGGAATTTTTGAATGGTATAATCAGGGATTTGATGTTGTTAATTCATCAGGGATAACATCAGAAATCCATCCATACAATGCGGCTTGGGGTGTGTGGATATCCGGAAAGGAATGATCTTGGCTATTACAAATATTAAATTCTGATTTTAAGGAGAAAATATTTTGCCTTAAAACAGCTGTTTCTATACATTTTAGAAATCAATCCAGATGCCATGAAAAAATCTATTCCATTTTTATTTTTGTTGTTGATCTCTTTCCCGGCTTGTGAAGAAACTCCCCCAACTGGTTCAGAAGATGTTATCGAATTTGAAAGAGTTGTATTTGTTATTACCAGTAAAGAAGTAGTAGATAATACGTTTTTTGTTGAAGGTACAGTTCGAAATACCGGAGACGAAACATTTACTCCTACCTGGTACATGGAAGCTCAATTCTACACAGATACTCAGCAATCATTAAAGCTTGGTGGCTCTGTAGATAGTTTTAATTTTTCATTAAATAAAAATGAAACAACTCAATGGGAGCTTAGATATTCAAATAGTGATCAAAATTTAGATAACTATCAGGATTTTGGGATTGGCAACCTTAGAGCTTATAAACGTTAAGTTACGATCTTCAATTATTTTATTTTTTAAGATTAAAATTATATAGTCTCAATAATATATTTAGCGTAAAGATAATTCAATCAATTACTTATTATTAATATCATCAAAAAAAATTCGCCTGTTTGCTTAATTGCGATCTCATTTTTAATTATATCCTGCAATACAAGTAATGATAATGGAGAGATTCCATTACCTGAAAATACGTTGCCTCTTCTTGAAATATCTACCGGAGAGAATGAAATTAAAAGTAATCCGAAAATTGATGCTCAGTTAAGCATCTCTGTTGAAAATGAAATTCTGTTTAACGGCAATATTGCCATTGAAATCCGAGGATCCAGCTCAAAGAAGTTTTTTAAAAAATCTTACAGCTTTGAAACTAGAGATAGTAACAATGCCGATGTAGATGTGTCACTTCTCGGATTTCCTGAAGAAGAAGATTGGGTTTTGAATGGCCCGTATAGCGATAAAACATTAATTCGAAATAAACTCATTTATGATCTTTCAAGAAGCATTGGGAATTATGCGAGCCGAAGTGTTTTTGTTGAGCTAAATCTTAATCAGGAACATCAAGGGGTTTATGTACTTCTAGAAAAGTTAAAAAGAGATGATAACAGAATCGATATAAGTAAGTTAAATGAAGATGAAAATTCCGGAGAAGATTTGACCGGAGGTTATATTATAAAAATTGATCATGTTGGTGAGGATCCTGATGAATACTTCACTTCAAATTACCCCCCACCATCAGCAACAGAAGGTCAACTAGTTAATTTCGCTTATGAAGAGCCCGGAGCTGATGAAATAACAACGCAACAAAAGAATTATATAAAGAATTATGTTGCCGGTTTTGAAGACGCTTTAAATTCTGAAAATTTCACTGATCCCGTTTCCGGTTACCTCTCTTATATCGATGTTTCCAGCTTTATAGATTTTTTTATAATCAATGAACTAGCCAATAATGTTGATGCTTATCGACGGAGTACTTATATAACCAAAGATAAAAACGGTAAATTAAGAATGGGACCGGTTTGGGATTTTAATTTTTCTCTTGGAAACGCAGATTATTGTGAAGCCGGAGAAACTAATGTCTGGGCATATACATTCAATGAAAGATGCGGAGATCATGATCAACAGGTTCCATTTTGGTGGGGTCGACTCTTAGAAGATCCTGCTTTTGTCGCTCAGCTTAAGGAACGCTGGGATAAAATCCGAAAAGATGAATTTTCGGACTCAAGTTTAAATGCTATGATCGATTCCTACACAAATTTACTGGAAAGTTCAGGAGCTGTTAGCAGAAATTTTGAAACCTGGATGGTTCTAGGAATGGATCTAACCGGCAATAATTTTGTTGGTGAAACCTATGAGGAAGAGATCATTTATTTAAAAGATTGGATCTCTAATCGACTGACTTGGCTGGATGGAGCGATTGGTGGGTTATAATTCTATTAATCTCAGGTGAATACCACACTCTGTTACAATAAATTCCTTTAAACACTATGTCTTCATTCTCACAAAAAACAAGGAATTCCTTTCCTCCATCCTGTAATCCTTTTCAAACTATATGAAATAGGTAGTAATCTAAGAATATAGAACACATCAACTTTTACTCTTGATAAAAATACCGCTATTCCCATAATCAGCTTCGCTTCCCCAAACAGGCCGCCACCAAAGCACGGAAGGCTTGGTATTTTCAGGGCGATCATGATCCATAATTCCAATATTGACACGGATTTTTTGAAGCTGTGTTTTGGAATCCGGTGAAAACTGATCTAAAGGAATGGAAAGTTCTAAAATCTGTCCGGTTGCTGTCTTAGAAACCTGATGTTTAATGTTTTTAAGATTGGAGCTTTTCAACATACCGCCCAAACTAATTTCCAGTATTTTATATTCCTCGTCTTTGAGATTTGTGTCTAAATGGACGAAAAATTTATCCTGTCGCTCTTCCAGAACATCCGGTTTTGCAATCGTTTTCTGATCAAAGAAATGAACAGCAATGTTTACATTTTTATCATCGTAATTAACATCAAATTCAAACCGCCCGTCATCTTTACCTTTCCAATCCCAGTCTTCATTAGAATATTGTGGCTGATCTACTTTAATCATTTCAGATTCAGTCCAGTCATCCAAATTCCCATCAATTGTAATCGTATTCGATGCTTTCTGAAGAGTATGACTCCAATCTGTTAACAATGTTTTTGAAGTCTTTAAGGATATATCATCTCTTTCCTCTCTTTCAAAACCGGCTTCCATCTCAAAATCTATGGGATCATTATTCAACTCAGCTATTGAGATTGCTTCGTCGGTCTGGATAGCTTTTACTCTAATTTCTTTACTGGATGAAGGCGCTAATCGTTCATCAATTACCTCTGGCTCAAACCTGATTCCTTTTTTTTCAGGTATCTTACCCCTGATAAAAAATTCCCGTTCTGAAGTATTTTCAACAATCAATGAGATCAGAAATTCCGAAACCGTTTCAGACTTACTTACATATGGTTTCACATTCAGCCAGTTTCCCTGTCGCAGTACCTGAATATCTTCGTAGTCTTTATCGGGAACTACATTTTTATCATGAATGCCTTGCAGTTCAATATGCGCTACTTCGGGACCTTTTTCTTTCATGGTTACCCAGGTAATATGATCAAATTCTCCTACATCGGGATTTCGCATATAACTTCCCCCTCCTGTTGTTGCAAGCGTGTAATGCGCCATTCCATTTTGCACTTTGTAGCGATAATGATGGTGATGTCCTGAAAAGAGCGTGTAATTTCTATCGCCCAGAGCTTCTTCAATTTCTCCGTAACCCGCTCTGTCACCATACGACCACAAAGGCCGATGCATAAATAAAAGTGTCCATTGTACGTCCTGATTTTCTTGGAGGACGTTTTCGACGTATTTGATTTGATCTTCTCCAATTCCACCGTTTTTTATCTGATCGGTATTCAGAGCTAAAAACAATACGTTTTTATATATAAAGTGATAGAAATCTCTGCCGTGTCTTTCTCTCCACACTTCTGTAAGCAATTCATTGCTGGTGTCATGATTCCCCGGAACGTAATAGAAAGGCATCCCCATTTTATTTACTATAGCATCGAATTCATCCCACTGCGCGTTCCAAACCTCTGGATCCTCAGTGTAGCCATCTATCAAATCCCCTACTGATAGCACAAACTCAGGTTGAAGCAGATTCAATTTTCCGGCGGCTTCCTCAAAAATCCCCCCTCTCATTCCACCCGTTCGGTCAGAAACAATGGCAAATCGAAACGTAGATTCCGCATTGTTTACTTTTTTATCAGAAACAGGAATTTCTAATTGTGCAAAAATAGTAGACGATGTTGCAATCAACCCAACAACAAAAATTAGTACTAGCGCTATTTTTTTCATCCTGCTACTTTCTTTACTGCTAACCCATTAAACTGTTTAATTACGGGATTTGATGATCCTTTCACATCCACAAGTTTGATTTCTAATAAGTATTCTCCGGGAGTTAAGGGTTTCGAAATCAACGGTATTGTTTTGAGCTTTTCAATGGAATAAGAACTTCTGACCCCATCGAGTGTAACCTGAACAGATCCGGACCCTTCACCCTCTTCAAAATCCATGTTGAATTCATAGACCCCGAAATTTTTAACTATGATCTTAAAAGACTGTCCATCACCATTTTTAGTCCATTTATCCGTGGAGTGGCTGGTTGTGATAATATCGCCAAACACTTCCCATGGAGCTTCGCCATGAATATATGTACTGTCCTCCCTTGTCCCAATTCCCAAATAAAATTCAGGCATATCGTAACTGTTACTTGCCTGAATTACTTTCTTCTCCCACCAGTTTTTCAATTTCATTTCCAGCTCAATTCTGACGTCAGGTAATGCTTCAGAAACATCATTGGTTTCCTGAAGGTCAGCATCTAAATCGTATAATTTCTTTCCAAAATATCCCTGCACATACTTGAACTTCCCCTTTCGGATCGCCAACTCCTGCTCTTCAAATTTTAGCCGATCTTTATCTCCCAAAAAAGCATATTGATAGGGACGCTCTTGCCAAAGTATTTCATGGTTGGCGTAGTAGAAATACTGATCTCTTTCTACAGTTTTGCCTTCAAGCACAGGAAGTATTGATTGCCCATATAAAGACTTTGCTGAATCAGACATTGAAATATTCGTCACATCTAAAATAGTTGGGAATACATCCGCTATATCCACCATTTGATTTTCGACGCGAGGAGTAAAACGATTTCCATATTTCACGAAACCAATCGTACGGTGACCGTTTTCTCGCAACCTCCCTTTTACCCCGGAAAAATTGAGTGGATTTCGTGCTTTTTCCGCTTCAGGAAGCTGTGGAATCCCTGAATTATTTTCAGGAGCATTATTCCAAATCGGACCGTTATCCCCAATAAAGAAGATGAGTGTATTTTCCATTTGTCCGGATTCTTCCAAGACTGAAAATAGTCTTCCCAGATTTTGATCCAACTGTTCTGTAATTCCATAAATACTTGCTACCGATCTCGGATGTCCGCGATCAATATACTTTTGGATCAAAGAATCAGGCGCCACATAGGGTTTATGGATTTGGGGATATCCAAGATATAGGAATTTAGGAGTATCCGTTTTTGTAGTCATTATTTCTATGGCTTTATCCGTGAAATAATCTACAGTCCATCCTTTTGGAGTTAATAATTCTCCTTTGTGCTTCACTTCAGGATTTTGATGAGCGTACAAATTTCGCTGCACCCAGGCTTCATCAAAACCCCTCATTTCAGGTAAATATGGATCTTCTTTTCCGAGATGCCATTTTCCAATCATATAGGTTGGATATTTCTGCTTTTGCAAAACCTGAGCAATGGTGACTTCATCCAAATTGAGGTAATCTCTGCCTGCATGAACGCCCCAAACCCCAACTTCGAGTGCAGGTCGGCCTGTCATAAGCTGAGCCCTTGACGGTGCACATACAGGCTGTGCGTGGTAATCGTGGAGTTGAACCGACTGTCTAGCAAAAGCGTCCATATTCGGTGTATCGACTTCAGGATTTCCATTAATTCCAATATCGCCATACCCTTGATCGTCGGTAAGTATGATTAGGACATTAGGCTGTTCTTTTGATGGCTTTGATTTACATCCCACAAAAGAAACTAAGATTGTTATGATAAATATTTTTGAAAGTGCAGTAGAGTTCATAAATGTGTAATCTTAAGAAAGATGATTGTTCTGATTTCTATTTAACCAGAATCATTCTTTTTATCAATGTGTTTGAATTCGTTTTCAGGCGATATAAATACACACCACTGGATAAATTGCTTGCATCAAAAGTAAATGTGTGGGTACCAGCATTTTTAACTCCATTTACTACAGTTCTTACAAGCCTGCCCGTAATATCATATATCGATATTTCTACATCTGTAGATTTGGGAATATCATAAGAAATATTGGTGGTTGGATTAAATGGATTTGGGTAATTGTTGTACAGTGCAAATTTAGCGGGTACTCCCGATTCTTCAATTACACCTGTTGGAACTTGAACCTCAATAAAAAATGGTTCAGAGGGCACCGTCTCCAATCCGTTTTCATCGTAAGCCGTTACTATAAGTTTGAAATTTCCCGATCCAATAAATTTCTTGCTAAATGTAGTGTCAGAGGATTGTCCGTCTAATTCAAAATCTTCAATATATGGAGCTGTCGAATCGGCTCGGTAAATGTTATATCCTGCGACATTGCCCTCACCGCTGGGTTTACTCCACGTTATTCTGTACTCAAATCGTTGATTGTTTATTTCAGCTCCTAAAATAGAGGGAATAGTAAGTTTAGGACTGCGTTTTGAATCTTTATTTGTTGTCACGAAATCAATAAAAAGAGTTATTTCAGGATTTATTCCTTTCTCATTTCCGATAATATCAAATCCGGTCATTGTAAGATCTAAAAGGTCTTCGAAAATCAAAAAATCTTGAGTAAACCATGCTTCGGTTTTTAAGCTATCTGCAGGTATAAACTTACTTACCTGATCTAATTGCTCGTTCATTGCCCAAAATTGTATGCCTTCAATTTTTTCACGGTCTTCCGTTGACAGCCATAAACGATATTTTAGGATATGTCCGGGCTGAATATTTCTAACTTTAAAAGAACTGGCAGATATTTCTTCTTCGCTCTTTGCGATATAAAATCTTGAAGTATCCGCAAGTGTATTAAGTTCAATCGAATTAATACCACTTAAAGCAAATGTATCAATCCGAGAAATATTACCCTGCTCTCCAACCCATCCATTCAATCCGGTCTCGAAATCAAAGGTTGGGAATGTATCCAAACTTTTGGTTTTCAGCGTAATTTCATTTGTGGTAGTTCTTTTCCCGTGTTCATCAATCCCGGTCAATTTAAAATCATATTCCGTGTCAGGTAAAAGATTGGTTATAGTGTACGTTGTATTTAAGATGGTATCTTTAGCCACGTTGAAAGGAGGTCTTCCGGTCTTTTTCAGAGTTTCAAGTTCATATCTTGGAATTCCATTTCCTGTTGAGGGATTCCATTCGAGCGAAACCTGTCTGAATCCTATCGAAACAATTTCAAAACTTGTTGGGGGTGAAATAGTTGGATCGCCATCATAATTCGGAACGGTAGTCACCAAATCTATGAACATTTCAAAGTTATCGTTCGAATTTTTTTTCTTAATGGACAACCCGATTTCCTGCAAAGAATCAGAAGTAATCTGCTCGGGGATTTTTATAAATATTTTGTTCCATGAATTCGCAGATAACTCTTCACTGGAATATGATTTCGTAATACGTTCATCCGAAGGCTTAGCTGAATAGTAAGTCTCAATTGTATTTAATTTGTCCAGATTCTCTTGGCTAATCCATACATTATAGAAAACAGACTGACCAGAGATAATGGATTTAACCTCATCACTTTTTAGAAATAACCTATGCTCCGTGGTATCTCCAGATGCTAAAAGTACTATAGCTTGCCGATCACTATAAGACGTGGTATCCACAATCTGTAAATCAGCGTTGCTATCAACAGACCAATCATCTTTTCCGGTTTCAAAATCCCAAATGAGACTCTCCGAAAAGCTTTCTGTTAAGATCTCCAATTCGGAATTGCGGATAGCTTCTCTATCGAGTGAGTCAACAGCGTAAACCCTGTAAAAATATTCTGTAGAGCTTAACAGGTTTTCATCTGTATAAAAATTTGAGTCGGTAGTATCCAGAGCGGAAAAATTATAATACTCATTGGTTGACCTGTAAATACTATAGTATTCCGTATTTCCAGTTTGGGGTTCATCCCAAATAAAAGTTGCCGAAGTTTTGCCAACCGAATCTGTCTTAATATTTTGCACATTTGAAATAGATGCAAAACCATTAAAGCCAGGTGTAGAAGTAAATAGATCAACGTAAAATTTTGGTATTCCTCCGGTATTTTTTGCTACTATCTCAAGACCAAATTGATTTAAATGTTGATGCTCCGGTACGCTTATGGATAATCGATTCCATTTATTGAACACAAGTTCATCAATTGAATAGGTTACTTTGGTCATTCCCTCTGAAGAATCATCAGGGTCATCAAATTTAATAAACAAGGAAACACTATCAATATTAGATGTATCCGGGAAAAAGGTATAAATGCTCAGTGTTTGGTCCTTTAAAAATTGGGGTAAATCTACATTCACAAAAGAATAGATTTGAGCATTTGTAAGGGCATTGGAAAGTTCAACACCGATAAAATTACTGAAAGCAATATCTTTATTATTTTTAGATGACGCCTCTAGATTCTCCGCCGACCACGAACCTAGAGAGCTTCCAAAACTAAAATCATTGAATCCAAAAATTGAATCTGATTGCACAGTATCAGAAGTAATTATAAAGTTGGAAAAGGAGCTATTTGTGGATGATATATCAACTTGTGCAGATGCAGATCCTATAAAAGTGAAAATTCCTACGAAACAAGTCAAAAATAGATTTTTCATAATTCTGAAGTTTTAATTAACGATCTTGTAGCCAGTATCCCTTCAACCTCAGAAAGCCGGTGCCCTTCATATTCCACACTAATGTGACCTTTATAACCTGATTCTTTTACGATCTTCATCATTCTGTTATAGTCGATGGTAGTTTCATTTCCTTTAGCATCAAAATCATAGGTTTTTGCGCTTACAGATTTTGCGTATGGCATCAACTTTTTCACCCCATCGTAGCGATCGTACACTTTTCCATCTCCCCAAATAAATTCATCTGAGTATATGAAATTATCGAAATCTACCATGGTGCCAATTCGTTTGTGGTTGACAAGTTCGATGGTTTCAACCAACCAGTCTGCGTTACTCGACATCCCGCCATGATTTTCTATCAACACATTCAAATCATATTCTTTCGCTTTTTCAGCAAGCTTTCGCAATCCTTCAGCGGCTAATTTTTTCTGTTCTTCCGGTTTTCCCATGCTAAACGCATTTACCCGAACAGAATGACAGTTCAGATGTTTGGCCGCTTCCATCCACTTTTCATGATTTTGAATAGCTATGTTCCTTTCTTTTGAATCAGGATGCCCGATAAATCCTTCTTCATCAATCATAATCAACAGATTTTCTATGCCTTCTGAATCTGTTCGGTTTTTAAGCTCATTTAGAAATTTCTTGTCTTGGGCATGTCCAAATATCAACGAATTCACATATTCAACAGCATCAAAACCTAACTCTTTTGCTTTTTTTGGGAAATCGAGTGGGTGCAGATTTCCCTGCCAAAGCTTATCAGGATCGGAATAGAGCAGTCGTTTCCATTCTTCGTAATTCTCTTTGCTGTTTCCGAATATCGCTCGGTGCAATGCCCATTGAGAAAGTGATAGTTTGACAGCTGATTGATCAAGATTTTTCATCGCAAGTAATGATTTACTTCCTATTAACATCGAAGCTCCAAACATCGATATTGAGACCATAAATTCTTTTCTGGAAATTTTATGGCTTTTCATTTTAAGTTTTGTTCGCCTCGATTTAGTAGCCAGTCATAATCGTTGTAAAATTCAAAAGCGTTCAGATTTGAAGTAGGAGCTATTTTAACAGAACCGAAATCATTCCAAGCTAAAAAATAAACTGCTTCACCATACTTGTTCTTCATTGCATTCAACCATTTAGTATAATCAAACTGCCCATCAGTACGATTGTTTTGGGGACCAATTTCACCAAAAGCGAAAGGTTTGTTCAACGAAAGCATACTTATATAGCGATTATACAGTGTAGTATTGGTTTCAGGATCATTCAAATATGCATCTAAAGCAACGATATCTGTCTCATCAGAAACAATGTAGTTCGTAACTCCGCTACGGCTGTAATCAGGGCTGTACACCCAAATGATATTGTCCAAAGCCGGATATCCGGAACCTTTACTCGTGGTCATATATTCGAACACGCTGCTCCACAAATTTTTATAATCTTGGGTAGCACTATTTGGTCGAGATGAGGTTCCTAATCCTCCATACCAAAACCAATCGCCGTTCATTTCATGTAGTGGACGATAGATAACCGTAATGCCACGATTCTTCATATCTAAAAGGGCTGTATAAACTTCCCACAATCCGTCGTACCATCTATCTTTATCTGCATTGTTAGAATTTGGCCCATACAGCATATTATTAATATTAGTCGTGGTTTCTCTTCCCGTGGCTCCCATGCCCGCTTTTCCGTTTGTTCTTAGGGGATTCGGAAAATGATGGTTTACCGTTATCAAGCCTCCACTGTTCCAATGAGAAACTAAATCAGCATTTGCGCTGTGATCGAAAACATCTAAAAAATTCCTGTTTCCATCTCCACCATTGGCAATATCAACGCCGGCAATTCCCGGATAGTAATTTGTTGCCGTATTTATCGTAGAAAGCAACCCTGTACTAAATCCGAAACCGCTGTATCCGAGAAACTGCCCGCTTACAATTCGGTCGTCATTTCCGTTTGGAAGGTTTGCCAGATTATTGAGTATAGTATTAACCTGAGAACTATAATTGGGAGTAACCGGAGTTATAGAAACGGCTC
The DNA here is from genome assembly GCA_965216175.1 of Balneola sp. Lineage (GTDB taxonomy): Bacteria > Bacteroidota > Rhodothermia > Balneolales > Balneolaceae > Balneola. Next base: position 1,433,502 of record OZ244140.1, on the reverse strand, counting down.
CCCCGGAATTTGAAGTGAGTTCTACTTTATCTACATAAATTGCTGATGAGCCGGAAGACACTGAGCCTGTAGTGAATTGCACGCCCACTTCTTTAATCTGACCAAGATTAGAAACATTAGTTAGATCAATGGATAAAAGCGTTCCTGAAGTATTTGCATTAATAGAAGTGCTTCCACCATCAAACCATTGCCAACCACTTCCTGTTTTTACGTACAGTTTGGCATTCATACCACTTCCGTGATTTCCCCAACTTGCATGCTTAACTGTAGCAACTAAAGTACTATTACCAGAGAAATCATCATTGGAAGTGTTTTTTAAATAGTAAACACTACTTGACGATAAGTTTACATTTGCTTTGAGTGACTTGGAGCCTTGAACAGACCATTCTGAAACCGACCACGGCCCACCCGATACAGATTGTCCGGTCCAGCTTTGTGTACCACTCTCAAAGCCATAAAGTGAACTTGTAGTTACAGAAAACAACGGCATTGGAACAGCTTCTTTAGAATCTTGTCCCTCATTATTGGTTATTTCTGAAGAGCAAGAAAAAATGAATAAAAGTATTAGAATAAACAGTGAGTTCTTCATGGTGTTCCTCGGTTAGATTAACATTAATCAAATTGATTTAAAAATAGGCGTTAAAAATTAGTTCGAATTTTTTGTGTATAGATTCGGCAGTTCATCTTCAAAAACGATCAGGTCTTTATCTCTGAATACTTTCATATCAGAAGCAGATTCATGATCAGGATGTGCTGCATAAAAATGATCACGTTGTTCTTTTTCAAAATTCGCATTTCTCCAGGTAACCACGTAAGCAATCCCTTTTGCTTTTGGATTAATTGTTAATGCAGGATATAGTGACTCTGTAAACCAGTTTGGATTGGTAAGCGCTTCTAATCCAGTTTCTGCAAAAGCCGCAATCTTATTTTTCTCTTCTGCCCATTCTACAACTTGGGCTAAATCATTGCTTAATTGTTCTGTGTTGTTTTGCTGATTCATGAAACTTCCGTAATCATCCAATGCCAGAATATCTACATAATCATCGCCCGGATATTTTTCCATATATTTATCAAAACGGCTTCCTCCATCCGGAGAATAGGCGTATAACAAATTGTGAACTTTTTTTTCGTCACGAAGATATTCTACGGTATATCGCCAAAGTGTCACATAATCTTCTACACTGGTTTGGTCGTCTCCCCACCAAAACCAGGAACCGGTATGCTCATGATAAGGTCGAAAAATAATTGGAATGAGTTCTCCATTTTCCCCTTTCATATCTTTCACATAAGCCGCAAATTTATCCAACCATGTGTTGAATTTATCGTGTTCAGCACCGCCCGGAAGAATCGCAGAAACCCCGGGAGTCGTGTCCCAGGAATCCCCATCCGTTACCGGATGATTCATATGCCAGCTGATGGTATTAATGCCACCTCGTTCATACGTTTCTTTTATCCAACCTTTTATACTTTCGAAGTTTACGCTGTCTAAACTCACATCAATATCTTGTCGGAGATCTCCAATTTCCCAACCGTAAATCGAAGGATATGAACCCGTGCTTTCTTTCACATCTGATCGTCCCGGTTCAGCCCACCATGAATATCCATAAGCCAAATCATCCTGATGGCCATATAGAATCTTAGTCTTTGCAAGCTCTTTAAGATTGTAATAAAGCACTTTTGTTTCTTGGGTTGCTTGCTCATCGATTGTTAAATTTTCAACATTCGTTTTAGTCTTGTTATCTCCACAAGCCGTTACTAAAATTCCAATACTCAGTACAATAATAAAATTCTTCATAGTTCCTTTTTTAAGATTCTGTTTCTGCTGCTTCTCTGCTTGCAATAAGCTCTGCTTCTATTCCTTTCATGGTTTCTTCATCTAACTTGTAGAAAAACATAAATCCGGCCGCCAATAAAGCGCCAAGTCCGGCAATTACACTTATCATTAATCGAATACCAAGTAAGGCATCGTCGGTTTGTGCTACATTTGCTTCAAAGCCAAATACAGCAAGCAACCAACCACTTATAGCGCCACCAATAGTCCATCCAAATTTTTGAGACATAGATGAAGAAGAGAAAATAAGTCCGGTCGCCCTTCTGCCTGTTTTCCATTCTGAATAATCAGAAATGTCTGCATACATAGCCCAAATTAATGGAAGCACGATTCCGGCAGATATTCCAATCAAGACATTACTGAAAAATAGTAGTCCAAGCTGATCTGGTTGAATAAAGAAAATCACGAAACTTAAAATCGCTGATAAAATAGCTGAGAGTAAGAACGTTTTCTTTTTTCCAATTCTGCTTGAAATAGGCTTTGCTAATAAAACGCCAATGATATTTGTTCCCAGCCAGATAGAAAGATAAGCAGATGAAAGTGCACCCTGACTTAGCTCATATGTATTTCCAAATATCGAAACCGTTTGATCCTGTATGTAATATTTGAAATAATAAAGAATGGATCCATCACGAAGAGAGTTGAAAATTAATACTGAAATTGCTGCGCCCAGCATAATAAACCAAGGGCCGTTTTTAGCAATATCTTTAAGATCTTCTTTTAATTCCGGTTTTTTAATTGTTGGCTTGAGTCTTTCTTTAGTTCCCGCAAAAGTGGCTACAAATAAAATAGCTGCTAAGCCTGCATAAATCCCCACCGTCCATTGATAACCTGAAGCAGAACCTGCTCCTCCGAAATATTCTACTAAATAATTTGCTGTTGAGGTTACAAAAAGTCCCCCGGAAAATGCTCCTATAAATCGGTACGAAGCTAAGGAAGTTCGTTCGCTGGTGTTGTTCGTCATAACTCCCATCAGCGAAGCATACGGAACATTTATGGCAGTGTAAGCCATCATCATTAAGGTGTAAGTAACGTACGCATAGATCAGCTTTCCGTTTGCACTTAAATCAGGAGTGCTGAAAGTGAGCATCCCTACAATGGCAAAAGGAAGTGCTCCATATAATAGATAAGGACGGAATTTCCCATATTTAGAATTGGTTCGATCGCAAAGAATTCCCATTAGAGGGTCGTTTGCCGCATCCCAAATTCTGGTAACTAAAAACATGGTACCAACAGCAGCAGCTGTAATCCCGAACACATCGGTGTAGAAAAAAAGAAGAAATATGGAAAATAATTTCCAAAACATGGAGGAAGCAAAGTCGCCTAAGCCGTAGGCCGCTTTTTCCTTAAATGATAGAATATGCTGATCAGATTTTGTATTCATTTGATTGGATTATTTTTTTATTTCGTACATGTTTGGAAGCTCATCCTCAAAAAGAATGAATTCAGTTTCCTTGAATTTTTGAAAGTCTTTTGCACTTATTTGTCCGGGATATGGAGCGTAATAGTGATCTCTGTTTTCTACTTTTTTGGTAGCATTTCGCCAAACCTGCACATAAGTAATTTTCTTTGTCATTTCATTAGCCTTTAAGCTTTTGAGCATGGTTTGTGTCCACCAAACGCTATCGGGAATAGCTTCAAGTCCGGTTTCGGTAAGTGCGGCAATTTTATTCTTATCCCGGGCAATTTCTGCAGTCATTGCCAGACTTTGAACAAAGTGTTTTTGGCGATCTTCAAGAGGAGTTTCGTTTGCGGGATGACCAACATCCCAATAATTATCTAAGCCGATGATGTCCACATATTCATCGCCGGGATATCCGTAAAAATAATCTTCTTTAAAAGTTTCGATATTTGTTCTGCTTCGATCCGGTGAAAATGCCCATATCAAATTATGAACGCCTTTTTCATCTTTTAGATAGTCCACCGTAAACTGCCAAAGAGTGATGTAATCTTCTTCGGTTGTCAACCCTTTTCCCCACCAAAACCAATCGCCGTTATGCTCGTGAAAGGGTCTGAAAATAACCGGCATTGGTGATAATTCTTTGAAGAATGAAGCCACAGAATCTAATGTGGTTTTATATTCTTCGTTTTTTTCTCCACCGGAAATAATTGCATGTACCGCTCGAGTTGTATCGTAAAACGAAGCTTCTGTAACCGGATTGTGCATATGCCATGCAAACGTAATCACTCCACCTCTTTCAAATCCCTCTTTAGCAAACCGAATAGACCGATTCTTGTCTTCCAGAAGTTCTTCCTCGCTTTTACCAAACCATAAAAAGTCTGCGATATCCCAGCCATAAACTGCGGGAAAAGAACCCGTAACATCTTTCACATCCGAACGATTTGGTTCATCACGCCAGGTATATCCATAAGCAAGTGTTGCTTGGTGACCGAACATACTGTGCTTGCCTTCCAATAATTTCAAATTTTGATAAAGCGCTTTTGTTTCTGAGGTAGCTTGTTCATCAATAAGAGAGAGTGGACTATCTGCTTCTAACTTTTTTTCACTACAGCCTGAAAAACTCCACAGAAGAAGTATCGCGATTACCGAAAAACTAAGATTATTCATTAGATGCTCCCTGTTTTCTTTGCAGAATTACTGTTTTCAGATCTATACTTTTTTCTCCGGGAATATCCACAGCTTTTATTGAAATATTCTGAATGCCTTTTGCTAACTCTATGATTCCTGCTGAATGTTCTGCCCAATTTTTTTCATACACTTCACCTCGCTCCACTCTATCGGGACTTTCAACAATTTTCGGTTCATGAATTTCGGAGATAGTAGAAGTTACTTTGTCTGAATTGGCCTCGATTTCTAATTTCACTCCTTCGTTACCATCCTCTAACGTATATTTCAGAATTACTTCATAGGAGCCCGAGTTCTGAACATCCAGATCCCACCAAATTCGATCTGATGTACTTGTCCAGTTTGTTAGCCAATCGTTAGACCAACCTGATTTTCCAAAAAATGCAATGTTTCCTTCGAAATGACTTTCAGTGGCGGGTAATTCAACCACGGGATTTCCAGCAAAACCAACCGGTATCAGTCTTTTTTCTTCTAAGTTTTTAGTCACATCTGCAAACCAAGCCTTGTATGCCCTACTCATTTCTTCAACTAATTCAGGATTTTCATCCGCGATATTTTCTCTTTGAGAAGGATCGGTTTGCATATCGTACAATTCCCACTTCTTAACATCTCGTACTGCTCTATATCTGTTATTTCTTACCGAAGCCGGAAATTGTTCCAAAGAATCCCAACGGGATTGATGAGTAAATAAGTAGCGATCGTTCCAGTTTGTTTCTTTATCGAATAGAAGGGGAGCAAAACTTTTACCATCGAGTGGCTTGGTTTCATAGTTCTCAATTCCTGCCAGATCTGCCAATGTTGGGAGTACATCAATGTGAGCAGTTAGTTCTTCTACGGTTGTATTTGGCTTGATGTGATCCTTCCACTTTATAAAAAGAGGAACCCGAACGCCTCCCTCATCTACTTTAGCTTTCCATCCTTTCATATTTCCGTTAAAACGATCTGCACCGTTTGGCCCGTTGTCAGTTAAAAATATGATGATGGTATTTTCGGCGAGTCCTAACTCATCCACTTTATCTACAATTCTACCCAGATTAAAATCCACATTTTCCACCATTCCATAAACAGAGGCATTTTTGTCACTCAATCCTTGATTTTTATATTTATCAAAATAGGTATCCGGAACCTGAAACGGACTGTGTGGAACGTTGTAAGGAACATAAGCTAAAAATGGAGTCTCTTTATTTCGTTCTATAAAAGCCAATGCAGAATCGGTGAGTACATCTGTAATAAATCCTTCGGTCTGTACCATTTCGCCGTTGTACTCAAGTTGGGTATCAAAATAATTATTGTAATGCCCCATTTTAAATCCGAAAAAAGTATCAAACCCTTGACCTTTTGGATCCATCGGAAAATGAGATCCGTTGTGCCATTTGCCAAACAGACCTGTTTTGTATCCTGCTTTGCTAAAAACTTCTGCGAAAGTAATTTCATCTGCTCGCATATTCTCTAAACCATAAGTCACCCACTGAGTTCCGGTTCTAAGATGATCTCTTCCGGTTAGTAAACTTGCTCTTGTTGGGGCACAAACCGGGCTCACAAAAAAACGATCAAATCTTGCACCATCTTCCGCAAGCTGATCCATATTTGGCGTATCAAGTTGTGGATTTCCATGGCTTGAAATATCTCCCCAGCCTTGATCATCCGTCATTACTAAAATGATATTTGGCTGGCTTTTTTGGAGAACATCACCACAACCCGAACACAGTACTATGAGTAGTAAAAAAGCTGCGTATCTTTGGCTGAGTTTTATGGAGTATTTCGACATCTATTTACTCACCTCTCCCCTCGTTCCAAATTTTGAAAACCTTTTGTGTTCACAACATTAAAAATCTTCTGATCCTGACTTGGAGCCGTGATCTCAGAATCAAAGAAACGGACATTTTCAGAGTTTTCAATCCAAGCCCCATATAGAAAATTTGGATGCATGTTATTTTCCCAGTTGGTGAAAACTTCGTTAAAAGTTACATTTTTAGCATTTCGTACATAAATGCCGGGAATGTCATGGGCGAATAAATTCTTTGAAATCTCTACTGTGGGACGAAGATCAAAGTTACCTCCGTACTCATCCTGAAGTTTCCCATTCTTGATTTTGATATTTACGTTTTTGAAGTAAACATCCTGCAAAGCGTCAGGCTTATCGCTATAAACCAGCACACCGGTTTCACTTGATATATCAATGTTGTTGAAGGTAATATTTCTGGCAATTCCGAGTTCTTTCTCAATTGGTCCACCTTCAACTACGGAGATATGAATAGGCTCGCCATTTCCCCACCAATCTCCAGTGTGTAATCGAGTTTGAATGGTCATGTTCGAAAAGTGAATGTTTTCGACCGATCCATCCATATTCAGAAAAACACCGATACCACGATTTGAATCGTAAATGGTAATATTATCGAATCGGTAATTTCTGATATCATTCTGGCTGAGCCCGCCAACTCTTATCCCGGATGATCTGGTCTGTATTATACAATTCGATACAGATACATTTTCTGAAACTCTTCTGATATCACGATACCCAGGTATTTCATGATGAACACTGTAGCCGGAAAAAGCCAAGGCATCATCACCTGCAATTATATCACAATCCGAAATTACTATATTACTTGATGAGGTGAAATTAAGACCGTCCGCATTGGCCATTAGTAAGCTGTTCCGAACCCTCACTCCCTGCACAATGATTCCGTCACTATCAGCAACATGAACTGCCCAAAAAGGAGAATCTTTGATAGTTACTCCTGTAATTGTCAAATTTTTGACTCCAGAAAATAAAAGCATTTGATAAGGTCGTTCATGCTCAAACGGGACTACCGGACCATCTTGAATTCCTTTTAATGTATCGAGGTAAGCGTCTCCCTGCCGGGTATATTGTTTTAGTTCATGCCATAAATCTTTCACTCTATTTGGATAAACATACGCTCTTCCGTTGCCATCAATAGTTCCCGAACCTGAGATCACTACATTTTCAATATCTTCACTAAAAATAAGACCCAGTTGATTCCCATTTGCATAAATGTCATAATCTTCCAGATTAGCAGATCCTCTTAAAGTAGCTCCGTTTTCAAGATGCAGCGTGATATTAGAACGCAAGTTTATAGTCCCTGAAATGAAAACTCCTGTAGGAATTATTACTGTCCCTCCTCCGCTCTCAGCCTGAGTATCAATAGCTTTTTGAATAGCTTTTGTGTTTAGTGTAACTCCATCGTTTACAGCACCAAAATCAACAATGGAAACTGGTTGCGCATTGATGTATAAAGTACAGATACAACAGAGTAATGTTAAAGCAGGTTTTTTATACATCTATCTTTTTATTTAGTTTAGTTTAATTTTTTCTGCATGCTTTTTAATAATCGATAGCGTAGAAGAGTCTTCCGCAAAAACAGAGTTCAAACCCTGAGGTTCCTGAGGTGGATCTCCTGTAAATGGATCGCCGGGATTCCACCAATAATCTTCGTTTTGAGCTTCGCCAAAGCCACCCCAACTCCAAAAATTTGTCCCGGCAAGAGGTTTGTACTTTTCTACTTTAGAAAAAACCATTTCATAATATTTATCCCGAAAGGTGGTGGAGCTTTCCTGAGAATATTTTTCTCCATCTCTGGGAAACCCAAATTCTTCCATTACAATAGGCTTATTGAGTTCTTTGGCAACTTCAACATGAGTTTCTATATACCCAGCCGCATTATTCAGTGCATTTTGAAAAGTGCCTTTCATATTTTGAGTATCAATCCAACCCCAGTTTTTTGCCCACATATGAAAAGTCAGATAATCGATGTTATCAGATTTATGAGCATCGATAAAAACCTGCATTGAATCTAAACTCCCGGTTTTTCCCTCACTTCCTGTAGAAACTAAGTGATTTGAATCAAGAGATTTTATGTAGCCTGCTATGTTATCAATCCAGTTTATGTACACAGGAATATCGGGGATGCTGGAAGCTCCACGTCCCGGACGTGGTTCATTGGCTAACTGCCAGCTCATAATTGCCGTATCTTCCGTATATGGAATATTTGTAACTGTATTAGTTCTTTCAATTAAGTGTTTTATGTATTTTTTAAACGCCTTTTGTGCTTCTTCATTTTTAAAGAATCGAGCGGAATATTTCATGAAAGCTTCCCAATCGCCATCAGCAGGATCTATTACCGGACCATCACCATACCAACCGTTATAGGTACTCATTCCACCCGACCACTCCCAGTAATTATTCAGAAAGATGACCGCTTTCATATCTCTTTTCCCCATTTCTGCCAGCAAGTAATCCAGCCCAATCAAAAGTTCTTCGCTGTAGCTGCCATCTGCTTTTATTATAGCCGGACTAAGAGAATTTTCGAATATTGCTTCTTCAGAAGCACCTAAAACTCTTAGATTTGTAATCCCATTTTCCTTTAGGATATCTAATTCGTTTAATAACCTTTCACGATTTCCTTCTGAACCCTCTCTTCCTAAATAAGCTCCATACCAAAAGTTAGTGCCTACATAGGTGTAGGGTTTTCCATGCACCATGAATTCAGTTTCGGAAACCGTTACAAAGTCTTTTTTATTGATCTGATTAGTGGAGCAACTAACTAAAAAGATTAAAAGAACGCTTATGCCAATACTTTGAATTTTATATCGCTTCATATCAGATTATTTCACCAAAATCATTTTCTTAGTGGATATAAAACTTCCAACCTCAAGCCGGTAGATATATATTCCGCTGGATACATTTTTTGCATCCCATTGTACATCATAAGACCCTGCAGATTGTTGCTTATTGATTAAGTTTGCAACATTTTGCCCAAGCATATTATACACTGAAAGCTTGACTACACCTGCTTTTGGAATGTCATAACTTATAATCGTAGTTGGATTAAATGGATTCGGATAGTTCTGATTCAGCATAAAGTTTTCTGGAATAGCTTCTGAATCATCTTCATTGCTAACAGAAAGCGCATTGATACTTATTTCCATATAGTCGAAATCCATGTATCCAAAGTATTTTTGTATACCAATTTCATTTAGAGTTTCTGAAACTGTAATTGTTGTATCAAAAACATTCCAGGATGTGTTACCTGTAAAAAAAAGAGTGTCGCTTACTTCTCCATTAAGCAATAGCTCTTGGTTTTTATTTCCAAATGGTAGTCGATATCTAATTCTTAAATCAAATTTATCACCGTTACCCAAACCAACATTTTTCCAGGCTATTGTTCCTGAGTCTTCCATTTTCACATAACCACCATTGCTCACCCCGGCTGGTTGAGTTTGCTGAGAGATATTTCCCGAAATAATAGCTTCTTCCGCTTCCAATCTTTTTTTATCTAAGGAAGCTAAAACTGAAACCTGAACAGAATTTGTTTGAAGCGTATATCCATTCGATTCTACCACAGAAGCGCTTATGGTAAAATTTCCTTCTTCAACATTCTCAATGGTTGCAATGTAAGGATCAGTGTTTGTGCTGATGAAATCTTGTCCATCTTTCATAAATGTTACCCTTTCTATCGATCCGGAGCCTGCAAGTTTCTCTAACTCAAGCTGAACGTTTGATCCTTTTAATACTTCTAAAGCACTTTTTGGTGTTTTTAAAGAAACTTCTATGGGCTGCTTACTTGATGGAACACCTTTCACTTCAAATTCCCATAATGAAAATCCAAAGGTTGTAGCTCGCTCTAATCCAAACATTCTCACATAACGACCTTTAATCGGTGTCGAAAAGTCAATGATGTCAATTTCTCCATTTCCGTTTCTTTCTTCAAATACCGTATTCCATGAATTAGCATCAACAGAAACATCAATGTTATAACTGTTACCATATGCGACCTCCCAATTTAGCACTACTTCTGAGACATCCACTACTTCTCCCAGGTCGACATAAATCCATTGATTATCTTTCCATTCGCTTGCCCATCTTGTATTGGGATCTCCGTCCACTACTTTTGTTGCATCATCATTTCCACAACAAGATTCGTCTTCTAAAGTGGTTACTTCTTTTTTGAACGCCCTATTTACTTCTGTTGCTTCAACTATTGTTACAGTTACATAGGCTGTGTCTGCACGTCCTTCAGTTATTCCAATTAATTCGTATTCTGTAGTTGATGTAGGTTTAGCGAAAATGGTATCAATTGCATTAACTATTTCTCCATTTAAAGTAACGGCATCAGAGTATCGTGCAGTCCAGCTTAATTCCGTGGAATCGCCAATTGCTATTTCATCAGGAGAAGCTGAAAAATCTGAAATGAATGGCGTTAACTCCCCAATAACAACATCATTTGGATGTTCCAAACTCATCTTTTCCATTTGGTCGAGACCTCTCAACCAACTTTCTGCATAAGTGCCTCTGTTTGAATACCAATCTACCCATTGCCACACCCAAGATCCTGCATATCCTCTTTGATACAGAGTTTCATAGAGCTCACTCCCATCTATTCCAAACAATTCATCAGGGATTCCAAATTCACCAACTACAATTGGCTTATCTAAACCCCATGTGTCGGCATCATTATGAAACGGTGATAATTCTGTTCCTGCCCAACTGTAATAATGAACTTGATAGAAATCTAAATATCCAAGTGAATCTTTACCTGCACCTATTAGCTCATTGTCAGAATAATAATTCTTAGAAAATTGTCGGCTTGTATTTGTTAATGAGTGGAAACTCCATGCACCATTTGTCACTTTTGCATTCGGGTTGGCTCTGTGTATAGCACCTGCTGTTTGGTTTATGAATCTTTGGATATCGCTCATTCGAACATGGCGGGTAAAATCCCAACCGAATTCATTACTCATCCCTTCAGGCTCATTGAATATTTCCCAAGCTATAATTCCGGGATGATCTCCCAATGCTTCTACAATGGGAACCAAAGCATTATCAATGTAATTTTGAGTAAGTGTTGAATCTTCCAGCATTGCTTTAGTTCTGTTTGTTACTCCTGTACCGTTTGAAGTTCTAAGCATATCAAATGACCAAAGTGATAGAACAAGACCAATATTATTTTCCCAAGCAGCGTCAAGAATGTCACGCATATCTTCGACAGTTCCGTTACCAGGACCAATTACAGTATTCCCACTCCATGCAGGTGTATTAGATCCTGTTATGTGAACCCAAAATCGCATTGTATTTCCACCATGTCCTTTTACATTTTGGAACATAGTTTCCAACTCAGAAAGTCTGGTTGTACCCGGCCCTACATCTCTGCCAAAATCTAACCATGCAATGTTACCTCCACTTAAAAAGAGTGAATCTCCCTGATGTTCAATTCTATTTGTAAGCTGTGCCTGAACAAGCAGAGAACTTAGAAATACCAATAAAATACTAAGACTTAGTTTTCTCTTAACTAACATATGCTTTTGATACTTTTTCTTTAACTTTTTTCTCTGATAAAATATTGGAGCTATTATTTTCTAACATATAATTCACCCTTTCAACTACTTGGAGAGCCGCTCTCGTATTATGGTAAGGACATTTCCATTCTCTGACTTTATCTAACTGATATACATCTCCTGAGGAAGAAACCTTTTCATGCCATTCTCCAAATGTCTCATCAATCATATTCTTTTTGATGAAATTCCAAAGATTTATAGAAGCTTCAGTAAATTCAATATTACGAGTTAATTGATACGCATTTAAAAAACCTACAATACCTTCGGCTTGTGGCCACCAGTCTTTATCCTTGTCGAGTGGTTTATTTATCTCTTTTTCATTGAGTATTCCAAAGTCACCATCAATTCCATTTTTAAGTACTTTTTCTGAAATAGAAACTATCAATTCGTCTAATTCCGCTTTTCTGTGATAGCTCCCGAGTACTTCTTCAGCTTCGTTTAGTAACCAACAGGCTTCAATATCATGACCATACGAAATAACTTGTGATTTCGGTTTCCAATTTTCATCGAAAAAATTGATCAAAGACCTTCCTTTCTTATCAATGATATGATCAAGAAAAATATCTATCAGATCTGAAATGGAGCTCCTTATTCTTTTAGAAGGAATACATTTGTACAAATTTGTGTACGCTTCTAAAATATGTAAGTGAGTGTTCATGCTTTTTGGAGTGTTATCATCTTTTTCACTCAATCTTGCATCTTTTTCTATTTCCCAATTCTTGGAAAACGCTTCAAAATAACCGCCATTAGCTTTATCGGTACATTTTTGCTCTAGTAACTCAAAAATATTCTTTGCCAGTTCTAATGCTTTTTTATCTTTAAAAGCCAGGTAATACTCTGTTAAACCATAGATTGCAAAAGATTGAGCATATACATGTTTTCTATCATCCAAAGGAATTCCATTGTGATCGAGAGTCCAATAAATTCCACCATTTACTTCATCAATGAAAAAATCTTTTATATAATTATAGGCTCTGTCTGCAGTAATTTTATATTTCTCAGTTCCGTACTTTCGAAAGCAAGCAGAAAATGTCCATAAAATACGAGCGTTTAAAATCCCGCCTTTTGGAGCATTCCAAATTTTGTCATTAGTATGATTTACTTGTCCAACAAAACCACCATTCCTATCGTCAACAGTGTTTTCCATCCAATATGGAAGAATATTGAGTAATAGATCCTGTTCAACTTCCTTTTTTAGTTTAGTTAGTGAGTTCATCTTAATCCTTGTTTAACTCATTATTCTTTCTAATTAAGTCTAATCTTTGTTGAACACTTACATAAGATCTCAAGGATTCTTCGGGAGTATTTTTGGCATAATCTATTAATTTAGAAACGGATGATTTTGCTACATGGATACGAGTATCAGATGAAGCATAATAAATATAAACTGACCCGTCTTTATCTTCTATCCAGCCATTACAAAAAACTACGTTTGAAACATCTCCAACACGTTCCTCCTCATGGGGAGCTATTAAATGTCCTCCCGGGGCATATTTGATTTTCCAAGGTTCATTCAATTCAGTAACAAATAAATATAAAACATACCTTAAACCTGCCGCTGTATTTCTAACTCCATGTGCCAAATGGATCCAACCATCTTCTGTTTTAATTGGAGGCGGACCTTGTCCGTTCTTAACTTCTTTGATGGTGTGATATACTCTTTCATCAATTATTTTTTCAAAGGTAACTTCTGCATTCTCCATAGAACCGACTAAAGCCCAGGCAATTCCTCCTCCTTTCCCCGCTTCAATGAATCCATCTTGTGGGCGAGTGTATAATGCGTATTTACCATCTACAAATTCAGGATGTAACACTACATTTCGTTGTTGTTCTGATGGAGTTTTTAAATCGGACAAGCGCTCCCAGCTTTTTAAATCTTTTGTCCTTGCTATACCGGCTTGTGCAATTGCACTACTTGTATCTGATTCAGCAACCCTGGTATCTTTTCTTTCTGTACAAAAAATACCGTAAATCCAGCCATCCTCATGCCCGGTTAATCTCATATCATATATGTTGGTATCAGGCACATCCGTTTCCGGAAGTACTAAGGGTGTATCCCAAAATCTGAATTTTTCTGTAGGTGATTTGCTCTCTGCAATCGCAAAAAATGATTTACGATCATTTCCTTCAACTCTACATACTAAAATATACTTATCATCAAGCTTTATAGCTCCCGGGTTAAACGTTGCATTTACACCAATTCTCTCCATGAAATTGGGATTGGATTCGGGATCAAAATCATATCGCCAGTTAACCGGAACATGATCAGGTGTAATTAGCGCATTCTGATATCTCGAAAAAATCCCGTTTCCGTGTAACAATATTTCATTTTCTTTGCTGACCAAAAGTTCATACTCAGAAAGTATTTCCTGTTTTCTGGTTGTAAACTTTCCATTTAATGATACGTTTGCAATATCTGATTTCATCTATTTTCTGTGTCTTAACACTATTTTGTAAATAAATCCAGAGCAGCCGATCAAGGAATCTACTCTGGCGAAAAACGATACAATTATTAATTATTTAATTAATGTCATTCTCTTGTTCATGATTTTATCTCCGGTTTTAAGCCTGTATAGATAAATTCCTGACGCTAAATGACTTGCATTGAAGGTTACTGTATGGCTACCTGCTGTCATCTTAGTATTAATCAAAGTGCCAACTCTTTGTCCTAACAAATTGAAAATTGATAATTCTACATCACCAGATACAGGGATTGTAAAATTAATAGTAGTGCTAGGATTAAAAGGATTTGGATAATTTTGACTTAGCTTATAAGCATTTGGTCCAAAAACTTCCTCTTCATTAGATACAGTCATAAGTTCTCCAACTGAGAAGAAATCAAATCTGTCTAATAGTACTCCACCTGAAGAAGCTGAAATAACTAATTCATTAGTACCATTGTTAAAACTAAGGTTGTTAAGATCAACTTCAGCAAATGTGCTGTCAGAAGCTGTTAATGATACAGTTTGAGCTGTTCCACCATTTAACGAAATGTCAATTGTTTGATTACCACCCGTTAGAACATATCCTGTTCTAAAAGTATACGTTCCGGCTCCTGGGGAATCAAAATTGATAGTAACATCTCCACCTGTTTTGGTATCAACGAATTGATCGCCACTTAGACAAGTTCCGCCTTCAGGACATCTGAAGCTTGCACCGGTGCCATTTACAAGTTTTGCTTCACCCGGCCATAGCCTTAATACTTCTGTTGAAGTACCTGCTTCAAGAATAGAAACATATTCATATTCCATGAAACCCCAGTTCTTTTTAAGAGTAACAGAATCTGTGCTTGAGGTAAATTCAATTCCGGTAGCTGTAACTTGAGTCCAATCAGTTCCATTCTGTACTTCACCAATTTGAATACCTGTTGATGCTCCTGAATTAATAACTAAATCCGTAGTACGTCCGGTACTTTCGTCTGAATACCAGGTTCTTTTGCTCACTAAAACATCATAAGTTCCTGCATCAACATTTACGTCATCCCAAAGAATATCGCCGGATGATTCAACTCTTACAATTCTTCGGTTTTCAACAGAAACCGCACCAACTTCTGACGATCCGCCAACTGTGCCATTTTCAGCTTCAACTGTTCCCTGAAACTCAATAACAACAGGTTCACCAAGAAGATCACGAATTGCCATTTTTTGCGCTTCTTGATTTGCTTTCCATGAAGCCTTTTCTGATGGATACCAGTTCAAATCACCTAAAGGATAACCACCAATTGCAGCTGTTTTTAATGTTGTATTTGAATACGTAAGATCTTCACTTAGTGGCCATTCAATTGAAAAGTGATTGGAAAAATCTCTTCCTGACCCACTCCAGTAGTGTAACCTTACAGGAGAATTACCTTGTCTAACATCAGTTATAAAGTTAATTCTCTCTTGGCTATTATCCGGGTAAGTTGTGAAAGTCGGATTTTGAGTGTCAAAGAAATTATCCTTTACTACCATATTTTGGTTTTCATCAAAAAGCTCTTGCGTTCTCACATTCAATAATGGCTGTTTTCTTATATCAAATGTGTCATTATCTGTAGTAAAATAAGTCTCGTATACTGATTCTAAAAAGAATGAATTATTTGCAATAGCAATATTTCTTTGCGAATTAAGACCATATTCAGCAGGCAAATCATCTATGGCGAACATTCCACCATATTCTTCTCCTGAACCAGGCTCTAAACGATCATCGCTGATCTCACTTCTTGCTTCACCTTGCCAAAATCCATTTAACACCAAATTATTGGTGATATAAGCGTCTTGCATCCATGAACCTAACACCATTTGTCTACCCACATTTGCAAAGGTATTCTGGTTTATCCATACAAACTTTGGCGAGGAAGCTTCCATTTGCATTCCAAAACCTCCGATATTTACAAAACTGTTATTCTCAACATATACAGTATCTGCATCAGCCCAAACGGAAAAACCTCTACCGCCCCATGGTTGGGTTTGAGATAAAAGATTTCTAAATCTGGAATTAGTCACATAAATTTTAGATCCCTTGCCATAAACACCCATAATACCCCACTGGGCAAATTCAAAAACTACATTATCAAAAGTAAGCCTTGCATCAACTCCATCAAATCTAAGTACCTCATATTGAAGGTTCCCGTTTGTTGCTTTACCATTTAAAATGACATTTTTAAAAGTTACGTCTCCTCCTGCTGATAGAATTTTATTAGTTGTAGTTCCATCTGCTCTGGGATCAAGTTGGATCATGGGTGGATTGGCAAATTCATCGTTGGGGTTTCCTGGTTCTCCAACTATATTTAAATGCCATCCGGGATTTTCTATTCGTTCTTCAACGTAATAAAAACCACCTTGTTTGAGCTTATATACTCGGTTTTGATTTGCTCTTTCACCACCCACTACAGTATCACCTACAATAGTATTGTATAATGAATTCTCCAGAAGGTTGTCATTCTCATCTAACCATTCTACGACCAGTGTATCCTGAGCAGAAACAGTTTTTTGAGACATTAAAAGACATAAAAACACCAATAAAGGTGCAAGTTTGTAGAAATGTTTCATTGTTCTTGTATTTTGTTGTTTGTTTTAATGATCAAAACCTCGCTCTTACACCTACATCCATGGTAAAACCATAGTATTGAATAAAAGTAGGATTGACGCTAAAATCGGATTGAAAGTTTTGGTCAAATTCATTGGTGAGATTATTCAGGTTTGAATAAATCTCTATATTCTCAGTTATTTTTTGCTTTAAAGACATATCTATTCTGTAAAGAGCGTCAGTAAAAACATCATCACCGGTCACAAATAATTTCTCTCCGCTACTATTTATTTCAAAACCTCTACTTCCAAAATTTCCTGTAAAAGATTCATTTTGATAATAAAAGGATACCCTTCCACTAAAACCTTTGAAATCATAGCCTACAGTTACATTGGCTATACTACTAGCTTGGTCTGGTATTCTAGCCGTATAGGAAGTATCTCTTAATACTAATTCATTGAAAGGAGGACTTGGGGGCCTTGGAGATATTGGTACATTCTCTGTATAAAATGAAGGATAATCTGTTTCAGATTTTAATAATGTTAGATTAACATTTAATACTAATCCTTTTAATATAGATGGCAGATACCAAAAATTCGTTTGCCAGTCTAACTCAATACCCTTTACATAAGCCGGATTTTCGTTATTAACATATGTGTTGATAATGGGTTGACCAGTTACAAAGCCTTTAAAATCAAGTTCGGGCAATAAACTCTGCCCTTCTAACAATGGAAATCGAACAAACCTTATTAAATCGTCAATTTCTTTATAAAACCCTGATACGGTAAAAAAGCCCAATTTATTTTGATATAATGAAACTGATAGATCGTAATTCGTAGAAATTGAATTTTTAAGATTTACATTAGGCGCATTAACAAATCCACCTTGAGGAAAAATGTAGGTGTTTGGTGCATATTGTGAGAAGTCCGGTCTACTCAACGTTTGAGTATAAGCAGCCCTAACGCTTAGCCATTTAGCAGGTGCATATTTTAGATGTATCATCGGAAGTAAAAATTCATCTTTTCTCGTTGAGCTGGTATCGGTAAAATTTGGAACCTGTCCTGCGGTTACTGTACTTGGCGGCACAAACTTAGCTTTGTAGGTTGTTTCTTCAGCTTCATATCTTGCACCAGGGATAAGCGTGAAATCACCTAAGTTAATTTCACCCATTAGATAGAATGCGTTGTACTTTTCTTCTCCCTCATAATCACTCCCCAACGATGCACTTCCGTCATATAAAAGAAAATTATTGGCTTGTAAAGCCAAGGTCATTCTTCTCAATAGATTAGGCTGCAAGGTATATCCTAATGGATAATCCCCATTTAAAAAATTAGACCTACTGTAATCATCAAGTATTGGTGATAATGGAATTCTATCACTTCCATCACTAGCTAAGCCTAATTCAGGGATGGCATTTGCTATTGCTGCTCGAGCATTTTGTCCATCTCCAAATCTTAAATCATTGCTAGCAAGTGATTCTCTATCATTGAATCTATCTTTTGACCTAATTTTTGCACCGGTTTTTAAATATCCTGAAATTTTAGATCCCAACTGAAATGGAAATTTCAAATTTGCACTTAAGGTTAGCTCATCTTCAGTAGTTTTTTGTGAAACTACATTTAGAGAATTCAAGTGTGTATTTGCAATTTCATTTACATATAGGGGTGGTATATTTTCAGGATCTCCAAATAATATATCATTGCTTAACGACCCTCCGGGCACGGCTCCATCTTCTCTGTACTCCCAATTAAGTTCATTCGGAGAATCATTATCTGAAGTTGCAAATGAAGCTCCCAAATCATAGGAAAACCAATTATAATCTTGTTCAACATTAAGCGAATACGTTGTAATAGAAGTTTCTCTCTCAAATTCAGATAGTTGATATGAGTGGGTTTTATTAATAGTAGAAAAGCTATTTGTTCTTCTAAAACCATCATTTTGTAATTGGTTAGAAATTACATTTGCTATAATTTTGCCATTATTCAGTTTATAATCTACGATGGCACTACCTCCCAATCTGGATCTGGTTAAGGCACTTTCATTCAAATCTAAACCCAAAATAGTTGGTGTAGGGAATCCATTATTTTGCGGATTTGGTCTTATTTCATACGATCCATTAAAAGTATCCGCACTCCTGTCATATCGATCAATATTCAGATTTAAAATTACTCCAAGCTTATCATTAAGGAATCTGTCTCCGGCGCTTCCTACAAATTTGTAGTTACCATATTCTCTTTGTAATGCTGTATATCCACCTTGTAATCTGAAATCTGTATAAAATTCATCCGGTGCTGTTCTTAGTCTTAAATTTATACTTCCGCCAATCGCATCTGCATCC
Source organism: Balneola sp. (assembly GCA_965216175.1). Taxonomy (GTDB): domain Bacteria; phylum Bacteroidota; class Rhodothermia; order Balneolales; family Balneolaceae; genus Balneola. The sequence goes on along the minus strand of OZ244140.1, from coordinate 1,414,389 downwards.
ATATCTGCTGTATTGGCTTTAGAAACTTCTATTCCATCAAGCATATTGCTAGAGATTAAAGAAAGGTCAACGCCTCTATCAGTAGCTCCAACAGAAGGTACTCGAACGCCATTTATGGTAACATTGTTGAACTTTGGCGATAATCCTCTTATAGCAACTTTGTTTGCTTCTCCACCTGACCTTTGTATCGATACACCCGGCAAGCGACCAATCGATTCTGCAGCATTAACATCAGGTACATCTTCAATTCTATCTTTAGAAACTATGTTTGTAATAGTGTTAGAAGATCTTTGCTCATTAATTGCTGAAATTTGACCTCTAGCTTGAGCCGTTACTACAACTTCTTCCCCTTCTACACTTTGAGGAAGCATCTCGATGGTGATATTAAAGTCACTTCCATCAGTAACAGTTATTGGAACTTCTTTTCGTTGATAACCCAGATAAGAAACTACTAGTACGTGGTCACCGGCCGAAACCCCGCGAATCGTGAATTCTCCATCCACATTTACAGCGTCGCCTTTCACGGTTCCTTTGATTACTACACTCGCTCCGATTAAAATCTCACCGGTTGTTTTATCATTAACACTACCCTTTACTACGCTAGCATTTAATTTGTGTGAATTTAAAAGCGCTTCCAAAAAATCATTGGTTTTTGGTAAGTTTGAAGCCTTTACATTAGCACCTTGAAACGCGATAATGAAAAGAAGCGGTAATAAATTTTTTAAGTATTTCATACACTCAAAATTTGGGATGACAATATTCATTCATTCTAGTTACCTAAAAACAATTATTGATTCTTTAATCAATTTGATTGATTAATTAAATCCATATTAGTAAATCAAATTGACTAATTCAAATTTTATTTGGAAGCGCTTTTAAATCTTGTCCAGATTAATCCTTCTGTTCTTTACAGTTAGGATATTATGTTTATTTTGATGAATAGATTAAATTATCTCAATGATGCTAAAAGGTACAAATCTTACTTACACTAAAGATTACAATTCCAGGATTGTTTTTGAGACCGTCAGATTAGAGGGTCCTATTTCCCGAGCTGAAATTGCTCGGCAAACCGGCTTAACCGCTCAAACAGTTTCCAATATTGTCTCTCGTTTATTGACCCAAAATTTACTTGAAGAAGGTAAAAAAACGCAGAAAGGCCGAGGCGCACCTTCAACCACCTTGGGCATTCATCCTGAAGGTGCTTATTCGATTGGATTAGATTTTAACAGGGATCATCTAACCGGAATTTTGGTGAACCTGCTCGGAGAGGTCGTTGGAAAAATTTATTATGAAATAGATTCTCCAACTCCGGAGGAAGCTATAGACTTGATGAGCACAACAATTGAAGAACTATCAAGCTTAAAAAATATAGACTCTTCCAATATTATCGGTGTAGGTGTTGGGTTTCCAGGCCCCATGGAAATTGATAAAAATGATACCGTAAGTAATGTTGTAAACCCTAAAGCATTTCCGAATTGGAATAAAGTGCCTGTGGTTAGTCTTCTACAAAAGCATATTGATGTTCCAATTTTTCTTGAAAATAATGCTTCAGCTGCGGCTATTGGTGAAAGGTGGTACGGAATTGGAAGAAACATTCTAAATTTCCATTATATATTTTTTGGTGCAGGACTAGGTGGAGGTTTAATAATAAATGGAGAATTGGTAGATGGAGCTCATGCCAATGCAGGCGAAATTGGTTATTTACCAACAGGAAACTTTGTAAGTCCTTTATGCGAATCTGATCAGCCTCATATTGGTGAGCACTTTAATCTGTCAAGACTTTATAAATGGTTAGAAGAGAAATCAGGAAAAGAAATAAAGAGGCCACAACAACTTGAATCACTATTAAATAGTAATAACAAATACTTTAATGAGTGGATTGAGTTAGGAACTAAGATTTTAGCCCCTTCCATTCTTGCTATTGAATATTTAGTTGACCCCAATGCCATAATAATTGGCGGGAGACTTCCATTATCAATTCTGGAATTGCTTCAAGAAAAAATTAATGTTGAGCTTAGTAAAATCAGGATCCTGGAAAATGGACAATCTCCTAAATTGATCTGTTCAACAACGGGTATAGATGCCGTATCATTAGGAGCAGCTACTTTACCCATGTTTGATTTATTAGCTGCTCAATCAATAGTATTGAATAAAAAATAGCGGGACTTGGATAAAAGTTTGACAGAACTCATTTATCTGTCTTTTATCTCATGCACCAAATTGCTCTATACCCCTCTCCTTCCATCTCACAAAAAATAAGGAATTCTTCTCCGCCATCGTGGAGTTTGAATTTCTTTTTGATCTCGTTCGCACCCATCGCATAATTCCGGGCAATTACATTTATTTTGCCATTGCTGACTCTCTTTCTGATCTCTTTTTTTGATGGCTTGAATACTTCTTTAATCATCAGACTTTTTCCGGGAAAATTATCTACTAACTTTTCAGAAGTATATAGATGTGTGTTGGAATGAAGTTTTTTCAACTTAAAGCGAGATGAAATCAAATTGTAGGCTCCGGCTTTCATCAGCGATGAATTTGGTTCATACAAGAAATGAGCGGGTTCTCCAATTTCGGCCTGAGAATCCTGCTCCTCCCCTAAAGTAAATTTAAAAAGTACATCCTGATTCCTTTCGGAAATATTCCATGCTTCAATAGTTGCTTCACCTTTAAAATCAGCATTCATATACAGAAGCAGTTCCTTCACTTCATTATCAACAGCCAGCACTTGTACTTTAAAACACTCTCTGAACTGCGTTAGGGTCTTTTTAATGTCTAACATCGGAGAGCATTTGATAAGCACATTCTCTGCAGATTTCAGGAACTCTTCTTTCAATTTAACTACATTGGGAACGCAATCTTCCAACGCATAAACACGATTTCTGGAATCATCGCGTCGTGACGGATCAATAAATATCCAATCTAACTTTTTGGAACTTGAAGCCAGAAACTCTTCCGCTTTTTCTTGTCGAACTTCAATTTCTGCTGATAGCTTTTCAAAATTGTGTCGAGCTAAGCCACACAATTCAGGATCAGGTTCAATATAAGTACACGAATCGAAGTTTTTTGAAAGATAGAATGTATCAATTCCGCTCCCTCCTGTTAAATCTGCAAAGCTTTCTCCTTCCATAAACCGAGCTTTAAATTTAGCCGTGAGTTCAGAAGAAGCTTGCTCCAGATTCTGTCTGGGTGGAAATACAATTTCATCTTTAGAAAACCATTCCGGCAATTTATCTTTGGCTTTTTGTCGGGATGCGATCTGAATCACTATTTCCTTCATCGGTAATTCAGGATACTTGTGCGCCACCAACATCAGCTCTGCAGGATCATCATTTTGATGAGCTTTTATAAAATCAATACTTTCTTCAGAGAATTTATTTTTCATCCCTATCTTATAATTATACACGATTCGTCTAATCAAGCACGGGCGGAACGTGATCCGTTCCAACAAGCTTTTTTAGAACTTTGAATACATGAATATAATAATTATAGGTGCCGGAATCGGAGGATTATCAGCGGGTTGTTTGTTGGCAAAACAAGGCCATAAAGTTACTATTCTGGAAAAGAACGGAGCTGCAGGCGGCAAGATGAATGAAATTACCGCAAACGGATTTCGATTCGATACCGGTCCTTCCCTGTTTACCATGCCTTATATTCTGGACGAACTGCTTCAGGAATGCGGCACTTCCCTTTCCAAAGAATTGGAAATAGTTCCGCTGGACATCAACTGTCGGTATTTCTTTCAGGACGGAATGCGGTTCGATAATTACAGCGATAAAGCTCAGATGTTGAAGGAAGTTAGGAGAATTGCTTCTGATGATGAGAAAGCTTATTTAAAATTTTTGAAGTATGCAGAATCGCTCGATAAAAAAACCAGAGATGCTTTTGTACTCAATCCACTGTACAGCTTTTCCGATCTCAAAAACCTGAATTTGTTTTCTTTCTTCGGGATTGATGCATTCACAACAGTCAGCAAACGAGTTAATTCCAGATTCTCCTCACCTTACTTGCGACAGTTTTTCAAACGCTTTACCACCTACAATGGATCGTCTCCCTTTCAGGCTCCGGCTACACTGAATGTAATTCCTCACATTGAACTCAATGAAGGTGGCTATTACATAAAAGGAGGATTATACCGAGTAGCAGAATGTTTACGGGACCTTGCTGTTTCTTTAGGAGTGAACATTCAATACAATACCAAAGTAGATAGAATTCATGTATTGAATGAAAAGATCAAAGGCGTGGAAACGGAATCGGGTACACTTATGGAAACCGATCTGGTGGTTTCAAACAGCGATGCTTCTGAAACCATATTAAATTTAATTGATGATCAAAGTATTTCAGCCAAACGGAAAGAGAAAGTTGAAAGACTGGAACCCTCCTGTTCTGGGTTTGTGCTTCTGCTCGGAATTGACACCACCTACGAGCAACTTATTCATCACAATATTTTCTTTTCTGCGAATTATAAGCAGGAATTCAAACAGATATTTGAAGACAAAGTGATGCCAGACGATCCAACCATCTACATTGCAAATACTTCTTTTACAGATTCAGATCATGCTCCTGAGGGAGGTTCAAATTTGTTCATTTTGGTGAATTCACCTTATTTGAGTGACTCCTATAATTGGGATAAAAGTGTATACGGGAATAAGGTGATAAAGAATTTGGAAGGACGAGGTTTAACGGATCTTTCGAAGCATATAAAGTACCGATCCGAGATCACTCCCAAAGATTTCTACGAGAAATATCTCTCCAACAAAGGCAGTATTTACGGAACTTCCTCCAACAATAAGTTCTCAGCCTTTCTGCGACCAAGAAACAAATCCCGTGAAATTGAAGGGTTGTATTTTGTAGGCGGTTCCACCCATCCCGGCGGCGGAATTCCTCTGGTGATTCAAAGTGCAATTAATGCCGTAGAGTTGATTGGTAGAGATTAATTTCCCATTCACGAGCGCAGCGAAGTGATCTCCCGAGTAATGTATAGAAACTAGTGATTGTTTTTAAACAGCACTCTTCATTTATTTTAAGTATAATCCTAGGCAAGTTAAAGTGAGTGGCTCGGTAAATTATTGGATGTTATCCGCACACCATTTTTACTTCTTCTACGGATATAATCCAAAATAATGTCTTTAATCAGCTTAAAAATAGGATTTCGGATTATATCCCAACAAACGAGGAAAATCCTTGTTTGGATAATATTATGTTATACACAACACAACTTACTTCACCTTTTAATGATTGTAAGAACTCATATTAACTTTAGTATCTCTGGTGTGGATTTGATTCCTAAACAGATTGAAAAAGAATTTGATATCAGTTTTTCAGAAGTATGTTTAAAAGGTGACTTACACACCAAAGGCAGATTTAAAGGAAAACCTCGAATTGAATCCTTTGCAGAGTATTCCTCAGAATTTGAGTTTTATTTGGATACCGATGGCGAAATTTCCCGACTTGCAGAATTAGCAACCAGAATAAATGACAAAGCAAAAAAATATGGAATTGAAGACTCTGTTTTTCACATCTATTTCTATTATGCTGCGCAATGTGCTCTTTCGTTAGAACAGGAAACTTTGACTGCTTTGTCAAAATTGGATTTCGTCAACATTGATTGCATCAAACTTTACGATAAGTATGAAACCAAACAATCGGGTGATGAAGAAACGATTTGGTTTTATTCTGACGGGAAATTGGAAAAAGAAGTAACACTTAAAATCGGTGTGTAGTTGTGCATAACAAGCGTTTCAATGGGACGCAGACGGAGTGCGATCAATAACTTGTGTGCAATAAAATAAATCAGTTACTTCAAAAGAAAACAAAAACTCTGCGCCCATTAAACGCTGGGCCGTTATACCGCAGTATGAAACCCAGATCTCTTTACTTTGTCCTTGTTTTATTTTTAGTATCTAGTTGTTCATATATAAAATTGAGAACTGGGCAAGAGCATTTATTTGTATATCCAGATGAGAATCAGGCTATTCTTTTTGCGTTTTCCAAGACTGATAGTTCGGATGTGGAACAATATACCAGACTAAAAAAATCAGGAAATGAAGTGTTCTTTGTCCTAATTGGAGACTCAGTTTCTAAACTTGACTCACTTCCTGTTCAACCTAGCAAAGTTAATAGAAAGAGATCAAAACTCATTTATATCTTTAAAAATCCAAATGTTGGGAATTTTGATTTTGCTGAAGTGACTATAAAAGATAGGATTGTTAAAAAGATTAGAATACATATGGCGTATATGTAAATGCGCTATAACAAGCGTTTCAAGCGGAAGCAGTCGGGGTTTTACCAAGTTTGTTCTGTCTTCAAAATTTCGTTACTTCAAGAAAAACAAAAACTCTGCTCCGCTTAAACGCTGGGTCGTTATGTGTCTGGTCAGGCGTGTTCGTTTCGCGGTGGTTTTTGTAATGCCTTTTTCTCATTTCTTTTCTGCTAAAAAAGTGCTGGTCGTTGTTTGTGGGTTACCACTTTTAGGTTGGTAATCTGCGTGTGGCTTTTCCAAAAATTTAGCTGTTAAGTGGGTTCCATTTTTTCTACCTATCATCCTCGCCACAGCCGTTGTTCAAAAAACTTACTCCACTCTTCCAGTTTGCCTGCCCAGCCAACGTACACAATGTCGGGTTACTCACTTTTTCTTAGTTTTAAGTGCTTCTTTTGGTAGTTCCAGCATCCTCAGTCTTCACATAACAAGCGTTTTAAGGCTGACGCAGATTCAATTTTGCCAAGTTTGTTCTAATCTCAAAATTTCGTTACTTCAAGAAAAACAAAAACTCTGCGCACCTTAAACGCAGGGGCGTTATGTGTCTGGTCAGGCGTGTTCGTTTCGTGGTGGTTTTTACAGTGCTTTTTTCTCGTTTCTTTTCTGCTAAAAAAGTGCTCGACGTTGGTTGTGGGTTGCCACTATTAGGTTGGTAATCTGCGTGTGACTTTTTCCAAAAATTTAGTTGTTAAGTGGGTCCATTTTTTTCTACCTATCATCCTCGCCACAGCCGTTGTTCAAAAAGCCTAATCCACACTTCCGGTTTGCCTGCCCAGCCAACGTACACAATGTCGGGTTATTCGCGTTCAGTACGTTTTGCTTTCTTCTTTGCGTAGTTCCAACATCCTCAGTTTTCACATAACAAGCGTTTCAAGGCTGACGCAGATTCGATGTTACCAAGTTTGTTCTCAGCTCAAAATTTCGTTACTTCAAGAAAAACAAAAACTCTGCGCACCTTAAACGCGGGGTCGTTAGTACGCTTTTATTCAAATGAAATACTTATTCTCGTTTATCATATTTTTTATTTCTTTTTCCGGTGTATCAAAAGCTTGTATATGTTCTGATCTCACCTTAGAACAAAGAATTAACCGTCACTCAATAATTGTAACTGGTAAAGCTATCAGTATCAAAACTATCTCTAACGAAAAGTATAATATAGACACCCAGTTGATTACATTTCTGATTGATAAGAAATTTAGGTCTGACGAAAAAGACACTTTGCACATTGTCAATGATTTAGGTCCGTGCTCATTCTATTTTGAAGAAGGTGAAAGTTATCTAGTTTTTGCTGCTAATTATATGGAACAGAAATTAAATGAAGAACCTGAAATAATTATTCGCCCTAGTGGAATTTGTGCAGGAACAGGAAAACTAACGAACTCAGAAAGATTAATGAGACTTTTGAATCAAGCTTTTTCAGTAAATATTCCATTCGCTGAATTACCTGCTGACACACTCTATAATCATATCTGGTCAGGAGAAGTATTTGACAACTTTGATGAAGAGCCTGAATTCCCTTATGGAATAGATAGCCTGAATCTTTTTATTCAAAACAATCTAAAAAATTGCGAGCTTCCAGAGCGAAGAAAATGGCCTAAAGAAACTCTGTTGATACCACCTCCTGACAGTTTAGATATATATATGAATGACTTAGAATTAGAAAAGAAACCTTCCACTGTTTACGTAGGTTTTGAAGTGTCTAATAGTGGGCAGCTTTCAAATTTTGAAATCTGGCCACTCTTTTCATTGAATGATGAGTGCAATGAAAATGCAATTCAACTAGTTAAAAAAATCAACGAATTTACCCCAGCAAAAATAAAAGGGGTAAGTATTTCAACAACTTGGTTTGTTTCAATCGATTACAAAACTAAAACCGCGTACTAACAAGCGTTTTAAGGCTGACTCGGGTACTGGCTCCGCAATTATTAACTTTCAGTTAAGCAATTAATTATATTACTTTCACAAAAACCGATAACCCTCGCACCTTAAACGCCGGGTCGTTATGCCAATCACTTAGTATGAGAAAATATCTAGCAGTTTTTCTTTTTCTCTTTTTATCCTCTTCAATGAGCTGTGATCGATATTTTTATCTTTCTTTAAATGGCCAAAAAAGTGAGAATATTTCGACTGAATGTGGTCTAATTAAAATGGATGTGACAGTTTTTATCGGTTATCATTTCAACATATCCATGGAAAATTTTACGGGAAGAGCATATTTAAAAAACTTTGAATTAGAGGCGGATGGAGAAAGAATAAGCTACAAAATCTTGTATGGAAGCGAGTATTTTGAAGAAGAATATATAGATGTCAGAGGTACTGATATTTTTACCATTGAGGTGGATATTCCAGATTCTTTAGGAAAGGTTGAAAACTTTTCTATTTATTCACATCAATTCTTGGAAAATAGTAGTCAAAGTTGTGAATTCGAGAAATATTCATTTCAGAACAAAGTTTTTGATGAAATTTAAAAATTGGCATAACAAGCGTTTTAAGGCTGACTCGGGTACTGGCTCCGCAATTATTAACTTTCAGTTAAGCAATTAATTATATTACTTTCACAAAAATCGAAAACCCTCGCACCTTAAACGCAGAGCCGTTATGTGGCTTAACTCAAAATGTCTCTCAAAAAGATTACTTTACTTTCCATCCCTATTGCACTCCTTCTCTTTGTAGGTTGGTTCTACTTCGCTATTTCAGGTTTGTCACATGATTATTCTCCATCATTTGATAAAGTGCCGTTTATACACTCAGACTCTTCTGATTCCGTTTTTATCAAAAAGAAAGTTTGGGGCATTTCAGCAAATCATCAAATTATTGTCATTTCGAAGGATGGTTTAATTCCCTTTTCACCAGATTCAACCAAAGATTTTATGTTTAATGGTTGGGATCCTTTTCTCTATAAATTTGAGAATGATACGCTTTCAGTTTTTATTCGGTCAATTTCTAATGAACCCAAAAACTTTAATAGCGGCATAACGATTGACCAGAAAGTTTTATCAAATCCCGAAATGATTAATTTGATTGATAACTATCAGGAAAAGGATTTAATTCTTTTTAACAGATGAAAAGAATCAGCCACATAACAAGCGTTTCAAACGGACTCGGTTAGGGTTCGGAACTTTTAATTTTAACTCGGCTCGCCGCTCATATCTTGTAAAAAGTACGTATTGTACTATTTAAGCAAACAGGAAAACAAAAGGCAGTATCACCAATCGCCGCTTTTTTATGCACGTAGTTACGATGCTGGGTTTAAGGAATCCCTGCCTTTTGTCACCTCTTTTGATCCGCAACAGTACTTACGCATCATCGCTTTTTATAGGATGAATGCACTATAAACAATGAGCATCGGAGGTAAAGACGTGGTTTCTGATTGTCTGTTATTTAGAACCCTCTAATCTGATTAGTCATGTTAAAATATTCCTTAGGCATTGATGTCTCTGCCCCAACCTTAGCTTGTTGTTTAAGCAGTATCGACTTCAGCCAACACGTTCAGGTAGTTGCTACTTCTAGCTTTGCTAATTCTACCTCTGGCTGGAAAGCACTCCACAATTGGATCGCCAAACACCGTAAACAAAAAGATATTCCTCTCGTGTGCATTTTGGAGGCCACGGGAGTCTATTACGAAGGATGTGCCTTATATCTGAGTAATGCACAGTATTATGTGTCGGTTGTGCTTCCCAATAAATCGAAGAAATACATGGAATCTTTGGGGCTAAAGTCTAAAAATGATAAAATTGATGCCCGTGGACTGGCGCGTATGGCCGCCGAACAAGCGCTCGATCAGTGGCAGCCTATGAGTGCGTTTTTCTTTACCCTACGCACCATGACGCGACAGCTAGAGCGTCTTCAAAAAACCAAGACCAGTCTTTCCAATCAGTTGCATGCTACCCAAATCAGTATTTACCAAGTAGGTGTTGTTACCCGACAGCTTACGTCGTTGATTCGCACCTTAGAAAAACAAATGGGTTCCCTCGAAAAAGCTATTGCTAACCATCTTATGAGCGATCCTGATATTGCAGATAAAGTAGCCCATCTGTGTAGCATCAAAGGCGTTGGACTGACTACCGTTGCTGTGATGTTGGCAGAAACCAATGGATTTGCCCTCATGGAAAATATTCCCCAACTAGTGAGTTACTCAGGCTACGATGTAGTAGAAGATCAGTCGGGCAAGCGTATTGGAAAAACAAAGATCTCCAAAAAAGGAAATGCTCGCATCCGCAAGGCGCTCTATTTCCCCGCTATTACGACCGTTAATTGTCAGGTATCCCCTTTTTATGAATTGTTTCACCGAACGCACAGCAAACACCACATTAAGATGAAAAGCTATGTAGCGGTGCAAAAGAAGCTGCTGATTTTAATGTATACCTTGTGGAAGAAGAATGAGCCGTATAAAGAGATGGTACCGAAGAAAGAGGATGCCGAGAGTGGAAAAATCATGCAACCAGAGAACAAAATAAAAAGAAAGTTCCCCACCAGGGGCAGGGAACCAGTAGGTAAACTGCTACATGAAGTAACAATCTCCTTTGAGATGGAATAAAGATAATTATTTTTGTACTCTATTCTTGAATTTTAACACAGTACCTTAAACGCAGGGTCGTTATACAGAACTTTTTTCTTGAGCCTTCCGCATAACACACTAACAAACTATTAGTATTGTGTTTAAAGATTATTTATGTTTTTTAAATGGATTTTTTTCATTATGCTACCTTCCATATAATAATATGTTATAGAACTTTTCATTACAAACCTACCAATATGAAATGGGATTTAGGTCTTAACTTTTATTCGGAGAAAGTAATTTTATTAAATCCTATAGATCTAAATAAAAGCGAAAACATTCATAGCTTAAATGAAAATGATTATCACATCTACATAATCGGGAAGAAAAAGAAGTTTTTCTTTGAAAGTTTTAAAACCTCAAAGGATTATAACATCACTGTCCTTTACTATTTAGATGATAACCATGAAAAGAAAAAAATTGAAGTTAAGCATTCTAAGGAACTCCATATAAATGGATTCGAAGATGGTTTCTACAACATCAACTATAAGGGTAATGAAAATATAAATATTAGAGATTTCGCTTTGGTGGCAAACTTCTTTTCGATTCAAAATGATATCGTCGGTGATTCTATTCAACAAAACCTTCCTTCCGATTTAGAAGTAATTTATGTGGGGCAAGCTTTTGGAAGAAAGCAAAACCGAAAAATAGACTATAGAATAAAGAAGCATGAAAAAATTCAAGAAATAGCACTTTCTGCTCTAGATCGTGGAAGTAATGAAGAAGTATTGGTTATCGGTGTAACTATAAAGACAAATGACATTGCTACATCTTTGATACTTAATACTGAGAACGTTCAGAAGCCTACATTGAAAAGTATGTATTCTTTAAGAGATAAAGCCTCAAAAAGATTGACAGATGGCCAGGCTCTTACAGTATTTGAAGCTTCATTGATAAGATATTTTCAGCCTAAATTAAATACTCACTACAAAGAAACTTTTCCCTCCCCAGACTTTACATCCTATGATGAAATTTATGGTACAGATTTTAATTATGTCTCTTTTGCAATTCATACAGAACCCATTGCTACGAGATTATATTCGCAAATAGTTGTTGAACGAAAATATGCTCATGCTCAACACTATCCATTAAATAGTAAGAGTCAGAAAGAATCACTTTTTGAATATTTGTATGAGCGAAATTCGTAGAGAAAAGGATTTAAAATGAAGGTATATATTTAGCAATGTCCGACTTAACATATTTTGAAAAACAAACAATTGAACGATTTCTTGAGATGGATAGCGGATATGTACTAGACTTTTCTAATCGAACATTACAAGAATTCTTAGCAGAGACATTGAGAATTGATATTTATAGTGACAAATATGATTACGGCTCTGGCTCAAAAGCAAATAGGATAAGAGGATTTCTGAAGGTAGAATCAAATTACAATGCTGGATTATTATTAGAAAAGCTTTGCGAGTATTGGATCAATCAAATTCATCAAGGTATCAGAGATTATGATCAATCTGACGAAATACGATATAAGGAATGTTTAAAAATAGTCGAAAGATTAAAATCTGGTGGGCCTGTTGAAAATCTTGATGCGCTTGAACCTAATGTCGATGATGAAGACTTCTCAAAATTATCAAAATCAATAAAGGATAGTATTGAAAAGAATGAACCTGAATCTGCACTAGATAGATTGCACACCTTCGTAGTCAAATATGTAAGAGAATTATGTTCAAAGCATGAAATAAAGTATGAGCAGAGTCATCCGCTTCACAGTTTATTTGGCTCATATGTAAAACATCTTGTAGGTGAAAATTTGATTGAATCTGACATGACTGAAAGGATTTTAAAGTCTTCAATATCAGTTCTTGAAGCATTCAATGATGTAAGAAATAATCAAAGTTTTGCTCACGATAATCCAATTCTTAACTACAACGAAAGCATTTTAATATTTAATGATGTATCAAATGTGATAAAGTTTATCGAATCAATTGAAGCAGAAAGAAAAATCGAATTCGATGTAACAGAATCAGAAGACGAATTTGATGATGACCTACCATTCTAAAAGTTCTATAACAAGCAAATTAAGCGGACTTGTACACTTTATGCTCATTGTTTTATTGTTTGCTTGTTGTAAAAATCATAGTTATCAACTAACTCACATGCGGTAAGTACAAGCCGCTTATTTGCCAAACCGTTATACTCACTCTTCCACTAAATAAATAATTGTCAGAATTGTTCGTTTTTCAATAGATTGGAGAAAGAAATAAAACCCAAAGCTATGATTACAGATTATAAAGAAATTCAGCATTCGGCTCTTGAGCTAGACGAAAATCATCGCGCTGAATTAGCGAAGAAGCTTATTGATAGCCTTGACCAGCGAATTGATGATGATATTGAGCAAGCTTGGATTGATGAAGTCAAACGGAGAAAAGCTGAGATCAAATCGGGAAAAGTAACTCCAATTTCAGGCCAGGAAGTACATAGGGCTGCTCGAGAACTTCTTAATAAATGAGGTTTCAATATCATCCTGAAGCAGCAAAAGAGTTAACGAGTTCCATTCAATATTATGAAGATAAGTCTGTTGGGCTTGGGGCTGAATTTCTTGATGAGATAGAAGAAGCCATCGCTCAAGCATTAGCACATCCTCAATCTGGTTCTTTACTTACCAAACAAGATCGGAGGATTTTGCTTGACCGTTTTCCTTATGAAATTATTTATGACGTTTCTGAAAATATTATCACAATTACTGCTGTCAAGCATATGAAACGAAAACCCGGATATTGGGAGTCAAGAAAATAACCGTGGGCATAACAATGCATTTCAATGGGACGCAGACGGAGTGCGATCCATAACTTGTGTACAATAAAATAAATCAGTTATTTCAACAAAAACTTAATCTCTGCGCCGTTTAAACGCTGAGCCGTTATGTGCATTGAATAAATTCGATACAAATATCAATTTTCCTGAAGAAAGCTTAATCGTTTCTTGTGAAGTCGAAGATTTGGGTAATTCTAAGTTTAAACTTTTAGAACATCCTCTCTTTGCAACTCAAGCAAAATATGGAGATATCATTCTTGCCAGTTTTGAATCCAAAGAGAAATTAAAGTTTCAGAAAGTTATCGAAGCTTCTGATTATGAAGTTTTGGACTATGTATTATCTATGGAAATTTCAGAATCTGAGAAATTCAATGAACTCCTTAATTCATTAACCGAGAAAGGTGTTTTCTGGCAACAAGATTTTGGTGGTGTATTTTGCTTTTTTGTTAAGCCAGATCAAGTTCAAGAAATTAAACAGCTCGTTTTGTCAACATGCACATAACAAGCGCTTCAACAGGGACTCGAACAGGGGTCTGGTTTTTAATAATATTAACTCGACTCGACGCAGAAATGCCGGGTCGTTAGCTGCATGGAAAATATCAGAAATAATATGGAAGGTAAGTCTTATATAAAGGTTTTCTTTTTCTTCTTGTTAACAATTCCTTTGTCTTTATTCTTAGGAATTAGCGTACTGAGTTTCTTTATCTACATTTCTGCTCTATTGATAATTGGGTTTGATTTTTCAATGTTTACGATTCAATTATCAACGGGCTATGTCATGGATAGATCTTGGAAGTTGAAATGGTCGCGAGAAAATAATCCAACCAGATATTGGATAATGTTATTTCTGTCTTTAATCATGGGTATTTGGTTTTCATTGGCAGCACTTTTGGTAAGTTCAACCTTTCTTTAAATCATGGATATTCAAGCACATAATTTGACTTATATAGCTAACATCTTTAAAAGGATAAAGTCAAGGGCTCGTAGTGCAATGACTTTCTTTTTGGCAGCTATTCTAGGAGCAGGATACCTTCGGTTCAATACGTTACTAACAGATGAAAATTCGAAATAGATCATTCTTAAAAGCTTCCTTACCGTTGAAAAACCAAATTTCATTATTTACGAAAACTATTATATTAGCAGTTTTCCTTAATGTGTTTGCTGTATTTGCTATTTATGCACAGCAATCACCTATAAAAATCATTATTGTAGCGGGACAATCAAATGCTTTGAACTGGCATGCCGATGCGAATTCTCTGGAAACAAACAGTACTGATTCTCTAATTAAGTATTTTTACCATACCGGTCTCCCTCCCACCCGATCAGGAACGCCAATTAACTCGACTTCTAATAACGCCTGGACAACAATATCGTATCAAACTCAAGATCCTTATATCCTACATAAGAAAGATTTTTTTGGTCCGGAAATCACTTTAGCTCGGGCGCTCTACACAGAGTTTGAAAACATGGCTGTTATTAAAACGGCGTATGCAGGAACTAGTTTAGCTGCTGATTGGAAGAAAAGACGAAACTCCGGGAATCAGTTGTATAAACTTATGATGTCTCAAATTGATACTGCGACAAGTCTTCTAACAAAAGCTGGAATCACCTATGAGTTTGAAGGCTTCTTTTGGATGCAGGGAGAATCCGATGCAGCAAACGCCAATTACGCTAATAATTATCACTCTAATTTAGAAGATTTCATAATGGATATCAGAACTGACCTCAATACTCCTGATCTTAAGTTTGTACTTGGAAGAATCGGTGATGCGTCATCTTATCCTCATAAAGAACAAGTGCGAGACACTCAGGTTGATGTGGCTGGTTCTGATTCCTTAGTTGATTGGGTGGATACCGACGATCTTCCTTTGGATACAGATAATGTACACTTGATTGCTGAAGGGGTGAAATTATTAGGTTCTAGAATGGCAAGTGCATGGATTAACCTGCCAAGTATTGTTGTTAGTAATGAAGAAATTGATATTGAAAACAAAGTTAGCTTATCGCAAAATTTTCCTAATCCATTTAATCCAGTTACTACCATATCATTTGAACTTCCTTATACATCCATTGTACAATTGATCGTTTATAATCAATTAGGACAAGAGGTCGCAACTCTTATAAATACAAAAATGATCGCCGGCGAGCATCACGTTTCCTTCGACGCAAGCTTGCTATCAAGTGGGGTTTATATCTATCGATTGTTTACAGAGAAGTACCATTTCTCTCGGAAAATGGTGCTAATCAAATAACCTTAAAAGTTATATTTTGAGTTTATGAGGTAGGAAAATGCCACTTGAATCATGCAAAAATTTCTTCACTGAACATTAACCACTTCAGCTTTTTGATTCGATTCATTCAGAAAATGTAATTGAAGAATCAGATCTGAAATAATTGAAGAGATCCGGTATAACCTCCAAAGGATAGCTGGAACTAGCATTAATGAGAATACAAATTCCCAGATTATCATCCGGAGCAAAAGCAATTTCACTGCGATATCCATTAACATAGCCGCCATGATATACGATCTTTTGCCCATCGTTATTGAGAATCCTCCACCCCATTCCGTAATGTGATTTGTTTACTCCATCCCAATATCTGCTGAACCTTTTATTGTTAATAGAAGCCAGTGGCTCATAAATCTGATCTAAGCTTTCTTCAGAGATAATTTCAGCGTTATTACCGGTTAACAGAAGCAACCACTTCCCCATATCAGCTGCTGAAGCATTAATTCCCCCGGAAGAAATGGCATTATAGTATTTCTTAGTAATTGAAACCGGCACTCTGCCTCTGGCACGCGAATGATACAGATGAGGCATTGCTTTATTATCAGAGATATTGATACTATCAAAACTTGATGACGAGTTAGTCATTTCCAAAGGTTCAAATAGCTTTTCCTGTAGTAATGAATCGAAATCAGTGTCTGTTTGAGCTTCCAATACTTTTTCAATAACCGAATAAGCGGCATTTTGATAGGCAAGCTGTTCTCCTTCTTTCGAAATAAGTGGGACACTTTGCAATCTTGGAATAATTCTATCAAGAGAAAGTCCGTCTTCTACAAGATTTGTGTACGCGTGGCGTGGCAGTCCTGACGTGTGTGACAAAATGTGTTTTAACGTAACGCGATTTGTTTGCTCTAGATCGTTCAGTTTAAAGCTCTCAAGATAATCGGAAACAGGTTTATCCCAATTTAGCTGCCTGTCATCAACTAAAACACCTGCAAGAACGGATGCAAAACCTTTAGATACACTACCTAATCTAAATATCGTGTTTTCATCTACTTTTTCGGTCTCTCCCTTTTCTTTTACTCCAAATCCTTTTTGAAAAACAACTCTTCCATCTTTTATAATTACAACAGCGCCACCCGGAATCCGGTTTATAGCTATTCCTTCCTGAAAAGACTGTTCAAAACTATCCAGAAAAATAGATAGAGAATCATCCATAACCCATTCTTCCGGTTCAGACTCAATAACTTTTGGCTCCGATTTAATATCAGTACAAGCCAGATACACTCCGGATATCACGGCTAAGAAAAGTAATACAGAGAAAATTCGAGTCACAGAATAATGATGTTTGGCATAAAATTATTGTTTTCGATTTACTAAAAATACTTAGTAAGGATACTAAAAAACTGACTTTGATATGATAAGTATTGATGAAAAAAACATGAAATAATATCTATAATTTCGAGCATAGGGAGAAATTAGAATATAGTTTTCGAATTAGGTTTTTAGATTTTGTAAATATGTTTGAAATCACAAAACCGTATTCAAATATACTGCTTATAGTGCTTCCGTAGCTACAAAAAGCTATCCTGATCTGCTACCCAGATTAATTACTTCTACGTTTTCGATCTTTCCTGAATGGATTGTAAAACGCATGATCGTTCTTTCGGTTTGGAATCCGTGCCGACCGGCAGCACCGGGATTAATGTACAACATCTTTTCCATTTGTTGATCACGAGCAACTTTCAGGATATGTGAGTGCCCACAGATAAAAATCTCGGGTGTATTATTCTGCATTTCTTCACGAATAGGAATACAATATCGACCCGGTATGCCTCCAATGTGTGTCATCCATACATCCAAACCTTCGCAATTAAATCGTTGATGAAGCGGATATTCCGTTCTTATATCCTGACCATCAATATTACCATATACGCCTACTAATGGAGCAACTTCTTTAAGCTGATCCGCAATTTTTATGGTGCCAAAATCACCGGCATGCCAGATTTCATCACAGTCAGAAAAATAGTCCAGCACCTGTGTGTCCAGATAATTATGTGTATCCGAAATAAGCCCGATTTTCATCATTCTTTTTTGGTATCATCAAAGTGAAATTTCAGTGGCATCAAAGAAACCACTTTTTCTTTAACTTTGCTTTTAAAATTGTTTAACAAAAAAAATAAATTCATCATTCTTTGAAGGGTTTTAGCGTCATCATAGTTACTTGGAACGGTTTACATCATTTAAAAACCTTTCTCCCCTCCGTTTGTGAAACTGATTATCCTGATTTTGAGATCATACTAGCTGACAACGCTTCTACCGATGGAACTGTTGAGTGGGTTAATCAGTATTTTCCGGAAGTGATCATCTCCACATTTGATGATAATTATGGATACTGCGGTGGCAACAACAAAGCCGTTCCTTTTGCTTCGAAAGAAGTTATTTTATTTCTCAATAACGATGTAAAAGTTGATCCTCAATGGCTGCACGGTATAAACCGATGTTTTCAGAAAGATGAAGAAATTGCTGCTGTTCAGCCAAAATTATTGTCTTATAATGAACCGGATCATTTTGAATATGCAGGAGCTGCCGGTGGATTTCTTGATAAATACGGATATCCTTATTGTAGAGGACGAATTTTTGAAACAGTCGAAAAGGATGAAGGACAGTATGCCTCTTCTGAAATATTCTGGGCGAGTGGAGCCGCACTAGCCATTAAGAAAGATCTATTCATAGAATTAGGTGGTTTTGATGAAGATTTTGAATTTCATATGGAAGAGATCGATCTGTGTTGGCGTGTTCAGCGTTCAGGCTTTAAGATCTTTTATACACCTGAAAGTACAGTTTATCACTTAGGAGGCGGCTCTCTTACAATGGGATCTCCCCGGAAAGTGTATTACAATTTCAGAAATAACTTATTCATGCTTTGGAAGAATTATTCAACTTCAGAGCTTTTTTTCAGGCTTCCAATTCGATTAAAATTAGATGTAATCGCTGCCTGGAAATCTTTGTTATCAGGAAATGCCGCTGATTTTTTTGCCATTGCAAAAGCGCACCTTCACTTCTTTTCAGGAATTATAAAAGTTCATTCCAAAAGAAGAATGGGATTGGAGAATAAACCTCGAGATTTATCAGGAAAAGCTTCTTTTTCGATAATCTGGCAATATTTTATTTCCGGGAAAAAGAAATTCTCTGAACTTCCTTAGATGAATAAGGACAAAATCATAGATAAATCCCTTTCTTTGTTATCCCGATGGTGGCTGTCTCTTATTCTTCTGTTTTGTTCCTGGTTCATCATTAAACAATTCTGGTTAGCAATAGATCATAATATTTTCTTGGCTGTTAATTATAGTCATGTACCGGGCTTCTCCATTATTTACTTTCTTATGGATACCGTGACTTTCATTATCCATGAAGGCGGACATACGATTTTTGGCTTTTTTGGATGGAGGTTTTTAACCGTTCTGGGTGGTACTCTATTACAAATACTTATTCCTTTTCTGATTTTTGTAGTTTCATGGAGAAAAAACCAACTTTATATAAGTCAAATAGCTCTGTATTGGTTAGGATTTGCATGGCTGGATTCTTCAGGATATGCAGCCGATGCTTATAATCAGGATCTTCCACTGTTTGGAAATCTTCCTAAATCAGCCCATGACTTCCTCAATATGCTCTCTGACCTCAATATTTTAAATCATTACAAAACGGTTGCATGGATTTTATTTTCAATCGGTGTATTGATCCTTATCACCGGGATCGTACTTCCGCTTTTAAAAAGAAAACAGCCTGAGTATGCAGATCTTGATCTAAAGATCTAATCTTCTTTAGGATACACAAAAACGGGTGCCTGATCATACCAGCCTGTCTCTGTAAGTTTTCGAAGATTCGTAATATCCGATTTCATAATATAGATATCGTAATTTCCCAGCCTGTTGGTTGCATTAAATACTATGAGAGAATCGTCTCGCGACCACGAGTGCCAGCCCTCATTTGATAAAAAGCCATTACTTGTTGAATCCGGAGTAAGTTGCTCAAAATCTGTCCCCAAAGGTGAGATCGAAAAAATACTATAATTATTATTTTGTTTAGAAATGTAAGTGATCCTGTTAGCATCGACCCATTGCGGCGGACCTGCATGATATTCCCAATCTCTGGCAGTTAAATCTTCCCGAGGATAATCAGTAACCTGCCTCAACCCAGTTCCATCATCATT
Source organism: Balneola sp. (assembly GCA_965216175.1). GTDB lineage: Bacteria > Bacteroidota > Rhodothermia > Balneolales > Balneolaceae > Balneola. The sequence goes on along the minus strand of OZ244140.1, from coordinate 1,394,365 downwards.
GATAATGTATAATTCGTCGAATTCAGATCGGTTAGATCGAAATGCAATATGCTTTCCATCAGGAGAAAAATAAGCGTCTGTATTTTGAAAATCATCATTCGTTAATTGAGAAAGTATATCTCCGTCTTTGTTTATGATATAAAGATCTCGGGTTTCGTAATCGTCGTCTTTATTAATTGAGATTACAAATTCAGTTCCATTATTTCTGGAACTGAACCAGGAATCATGAACCAGATAATCTGTGATCTTTCTTATCTCAGTACCATCCCATTTCATTTCATAAAGAAAATATTTTCTTGCAGAAGAGTCTCTGTCAGATATAAAATAAAGCCGGTCTTCATACGCATAATACACCCAATCCACACCCGGTTGGTTTGAAATATTTCTCTGCTCCGAGCCATCTGCGTTCATTACGAAAATTTCATAATTATCAGCTTCCAAGTCGTAGCCAACATTATAAGCGATCTTAAAATCAGCGTCTTTTAGGTCTTGATTTACATTTAGAGAGGTCTGTGTTATTGTTTCTTTTTTCGAAACGGGTTTTTCAACATTATCAGAGCAAGCACAAAGGCTTGCTCCAATAAGTATTATTAATAGTTTAAAAAGTCTGATAATATTATCTCCAAGCTCCTATAATTAAACCCATCAGGGTAAATACAACAGTCCAAAAACCACCGTTTATAAGCATGTATTTAAATGATTTCTGTTCATACAAACCTGACACTCCCATTGCTAATGCGACCCAAGCAAACCCTGTCAAAAATCCATACATAGCTCCACTGGCAGCATCAATTTCATTACCAAAAAACATTGCTAAACAATATGCCATTATAAATTGAAAAACAGCAGTAAGACCAAAGATCTTTGCCATATTTCCATTTTGAACATCTTCTTCCGTTAATCCGGCTTCTTTCATCCATACTTTACCAAAAAGTGGTCCGTACCATAAAAAACCTATGGCGAAACCTACAAGCGTAGCTGCACCGACTGCCAGCCAATTAATCACTACTTCTTCCATATAATCTCCGTTTGTTTCAATTTAGTTCAATCCATTCCTGAATGAACTTCAGAATTAACGGAATAATAATGAGTGGGTCAATGAACTCCAATGCAGTAAAAGTATTTTTGCATCATATTTATTCGAGAATACTCGGATTTCTGTATTTTTAACCAACCTTGATTTAATTCCCGCTATTAAAACAGTATATTTGGGGAAATAAATTTTATGAGTTTGAAAGATACATTTGAAGTAATACCGATAGATCGCGTAGCGGTTGAAGAAAAAGTAAGTCGACTTAACAAACGAAGCATCAAAAAAGAATCTAAGATGCAGGCGTTAAAATTGGCCTTAAGCATGGTCGATCTTACTACTTTAGAAGGGAAAGATTCTGAAGGTAAAGTTCGACAGTTATGTCAAAAAGCTAAAAGTCCACACCCCAGTGTTCCTGATATCCCCAGCGTAGCAGCTGTTTGTGTTTACCCAAGCATGGTTAGAACTGCAAAAAATAGCTTAAGAGGAACTAAAATAAATGTAGCTAGTGTAGCTACTGCTTTCCCAAGCGGCATGGCTCCTCTTTCAATCCGTATTGAAGATACAAAGTTCGCTGTTGCCGAAGGTGCTGACGAAGTTGACATGGTTATAACCAGAGGTGCTTTTTTAGAAGGTGAATACAATCTTGTTTTTGATGAGATTGCAGCCATTAAAGAAGCCTGTGGAGACGCACATTTAAAAGTTATTCTAGAAACCGGGGAACTTCACACGTACGAAAATGTACGATTAGCTAGTGATATTGCTATGGAAGCCGGAGCCGATTTTATTAAAACTTCTACAGGAAAAATATCACCTGCAGCCACACAACCTGTTACTCTTGTTATGTTGGAAGCGATCCGAGACTATTATTATAGAACCAATAAAATGATTGGAATGAAACCTGCCGGTGGCATCAAAACCGCTAAGCAAGCCATCCAGTACTTAGTATTAGTAAAAGAAACTTTGGGAGCTGCCTGGTTGAATAACGAGTATTTTCGCTTTGGTGCCAGCTCATTAGCAAATGACTTGCTAATGCAGATTGTTAAACAACAAACAGGACATTACCAGGGCCCTGATTATTTTTCAGTTAGTTAATTGATTTGTAACGAAAACACATACCGCAACAAAAATTCATCTGTAAAAGTGCATGCCCATGCACTTTTACAAGATAGATATCCAAAAAAATATAAAAACACGTTCGGTTCTCAATCTAAAAATCTATCCGCACTCGTTAGGAGTTTTAAAACTTCTTGTGCAAGTAAAATAAGATCTCAAATAAATTCCGGATTTGCTTTGCATAGAAGCTTTCACGATAGAATTGTTAGAAATCAACTGGAATTGATAAATATAGAAAACTACATCAGTTCGAATCCAGAAAGATATACTCAAAAATTTTCGAATGACTAAGAATTACCATTATGTCTGAATCAACTACAAAAGAAAACAGTTACAAGCCAACATCGCCAAATTCTAAGCTAGACTTTGCTTCGTTGTGGGAATATGCTCCTGCTCCCGAAAGTCCGGCTAATCTAGAGATCAAAGATAAATACGATCTATTTATTGGTGGTAAATTTCAAAAGCCTTCAAAAGGAAGATATTTTAAAAGTGTTAACCCTTCATCTACCGAAGTAATCACCGAGTTTGCTGAAGCTACTCAAAAAGATGTTGATAAAGCTGTTAAGTCTGCGCGAAAAGCATTTAATGGAGAATGGTCAAAGATCAGTGCTAAATCTCGTGGAAAATATATTTATCGCATTGCCAGAATGCTTCAGGAACGTGCTCGTGAGTTTGCAATTGCTGAATCAATGGATGGCGGTAAACCGATCAGAGAATCCAGAGATGTCGATATTCCATTAGCAGCTGCTTATTTCTTTTACTATGCCGGTTGGGCCGATAAATTAGAATATGCGTTTCCGGGTAAGAAGCCGGAAGCTTTAGGTGTTTGTGGGCAAATTATTCCATGGAATTTTCCTCTTTTGATGCTTTCTTGGAAAATTGCTCCTGCTTTAGCTTGTGGAAACACTGTAGTTCTTAAACCAGCAGAAACAACTTCTTTAACAGCTATGATGTTCGCTGAGTTAGTAAAAGATGCAGGCTTACCTGATGGTGTTGTGAATATTGTTACAGGTGCCGGTCAAACAGGTGCTGAAATTGTAAATCATAAAGATGTCGACAAAATAGCTTTTACCGGCTCGACGAATGTTGGTAAGATTATACAAAAATCGCTTGCCGGTACAGACAAAAAGTACACACTGGAACTTGGTGGCAAAGGGGCTTTAATCCTATTTGAAGATGCAGCTATCGATCAGGCTGTAGAAGGAATCATTAATGCCATATACTTTAATCAAGGACATGTTTGTTGTGCAGGTTCACGATTACTTGTTCAGGAAAATGTTGCAGAAAAAGTAATTCTGAAACTCAAAGACCGTTTGGAAACCCTTATAGTTGGAGATCCGCTTGATAAAAACACCGATGTTGGTGCTATCAACTCTAAAGAACAATTTGATCGTGTTAACGGCTATTTGGAACTTGGAGTAGAAGAAGGCGCAGAAGTTTATCAAAGTAAATGCTCCGTTCCTGAAAACGGATATTTCATCCGCCCTACTCTTTTCACAAATGTTTCTCAATCTAATCGGGTAGTTCAGGAAGAAATATTCGGTCCTGTTTTAACTGTTCAAACTTTTAGAACTGCAGATGAAGCTATAGAAAAAGCAAATAACACTCCTTTTGGATTGGCTGGTGGCGTTTGGACAGATAAAGGATCTAAAATTTTCAGAGTAGGTAAAGGTTTGCGCTCCGGAGTTGTTTGGGCTAATACTTATAATAAGTTTGATCCAACCTCCCCTTTCGGTGGTTACAAAGAAAGTGGTGTTGGCCGAGAAGGCGGGCTACACGGATTAGCCGCATACTTGAATTTGAAATAAGGATATTACAATGAGTGAAAGAATAGAAGTACAAAAAACATACAAGACTTACGTTGGCGGTTCATTTCCACGAAGTGAATCAGGCCATTATTACAAAGTTTTTGACAGTGAAGGTGATTTCTTAGCAAATGCTTGTCGCTGTACCCGCAAGGACTTCAGAGATGCGGTTTTGCCGGCTCGTGCTGCTTTTAGCGGCTGGAGCTCAAGAACTTCTTATAATAGAGGTCAGATTCTTTATCGTATTGGTGAAATGATGGAAAATCGGAGAGATCAATTTGTCCGGGAACTTGGTGCAGTAGGTTTTACCAATGAAGAAGCCAATGCAGATATCGATGCTTCCATCGATCGTTTAATTTATTATGCCGGATGGACAGATAAATACCAACAAGTTTTTGGTTCTGTAAATCCTGTTGCTAGCGCTCATTTTAACTTCAGTATTCTGGAACCGACGGGTGTGGTTTCTGTATTAGCACCTGAGAATAGCCCGTTGCTGGGATTAGTTTCAGCTATAGCTCCAATTATTGCAGGAGGAAATACATGTATCGTTCATGCCTCAGAGCAATATCCGCTTCCATCTATCAGTTTTGCTGAAGTATTAAACTCATCTGATGTTCCGGGTGGTGTAGTAAATATTTTAACAGGAAAAAGATCGGAATTAGTGGAACATTTTAGCTCTCATATGGATGTAAACGCTATCACATATACTGATAAGTTAGATAAAGAAACCCGTACAAAGATTGACGAGCTTGCATCAAACAATATCAAACGTGTGGTAAAAAAGACCATTGAAGATTGGTATGATAAAGATTCAGAAAGTCCTTATTTCATTGTCGATTTTCAAGAAACCAAAACAACCTGGCATCCAGTAGGATTTTAGTGACTTTTAGATCATACATAATATCATCGCTATTATTTTTTGTATTCATTACTTCTTTGAGTTGTGCAACGACTGAATCTACACCCGATGGTTCAAATACGAGTAAAACTTCAGAAGAATCAGCCAATAATGAAGATTCATCACTGAATAACACGGAAGCAATCCGGCTAATAAGTAGCTTATCTGATACCTATGCATCGAACCAAAATAATATTCCGGATGTATTTTCCAACATTAAAAAGGAAAAAGAAGTAGAAGTAGATCTAACCAAAGGTTTTAGAATACAGATCTATTCCGGACAAGATGTATTTGAAGCAGATACTATAGCTTCCGCATTCAGAGCATGGTCAGATACAACTCTTGTTGGGTACCAGGCTGAAACTTATACCTTCTTTAAAACACCTTATTACAAAGTTCATGTTGGGGATTTCCATGACAAGAGCCGTGCTTTGAAGTTTTCCAAGATGGTAAAGCGCTTATATAGAGATGCGTGGGTGGTATATGATACAGTTAACCCTTATTTAGTACCTGAAGATACAACTGAGATCAAATTTCAAGACCTTTAGATTTCTCATCTTCGTTTTACTATATTGCCAATCCTTATTCGGTTTTAATACGTATTTACTTATAAAAAATGATAAAACATCTTCTGGTTTTTTCGGGAATATTTTTTTTAACAGCGTTTACTGGTATTGAAAATTCTCCTCCCGTCTCTTTTACAATAGATTTTACAACCGATTTACTAAGGGGATCTGTTAGCGGAACAGTTGTAATTCCGGCTCAAAATACTGAAAGAAGAAGGTTCAGAGGATCGAGTTACAGAAGTCGTGGAAACTCTACTGCTTCAACTGGGAGTTCCGAAGAGACTAATAATCAGTATGAAAATACTATAGTAAGTGCGCATCCTCTTTCTTTTTCACTTTCTGATGATATGAGTTCAGAGCCTATGGTAATTGAACAGAAAGACGCTACTTTTTTTCCTAATGTTACGCCTGTTACCATAGGCACGGTAGTTCAGTTTGTAAATAATGATCCTTTTTTTCACAATGTATTTAGCCTTACACCCGGGTCGAAGTTTAATATCGGACGAAGGCCAACCGGAGATATTTATTCTAAACAAATTGAAGCTCCAAAATGGAAGGTAACTGGAATCGGACCTATTACATTATTTTGTGATGTTCATTCACAGATGAAAGCAACCATTTTAAGCTTAGATACTACTTTTTTTACAAGATTGAATGAAGATGGAAGTTATCAACTAAATGATCTTCCTAATGGTGAATATGAAATCAGGGTATTTAGCCCCGGCTTTGAAATAATTTCCAAAAAAATTACGGTAGATTCGAATGCAAATACTGAATCTAACTTCAACTTAACAAGCTAAAATTGAATCTTCGTATCAGTACTAAACTCATCTTACTTCTTGTAGGTTTAACGTTAATCGTACTAGTAGCGGTATTAAGCGCTGTCAATAATACTTTTTCAAAAACATTGAATGAAGATATCGTTTTAGATTTCAGCCAACTTCAAGGCTTTTTTAAACAACAACAAAATCTTCAATACGACCGACTTGTTGAATCTTCTTATTTAATCAGCGAAAACTCTACGTATAAAGCGAATTTAGAATTAAATGATCCTGCATCTGTCAATCAATCGGTAAATGAGTTTTCTTTATTTATAAAAAGTGATCTTTTTGTTACAACAGGAAAGAATGGTAGCGTATTGGCTTGGTTAAATTATCAAGACCGAACAGGTGATGATCTGTCATTCAGATCTACAGTTACAGATGCATTAGATGGTATAGAGCCACCGCTTAATGTAGACTGGCCTAAACTCTGGTCAGTTAATAATGAACTATATCAAGTAGTTACAATTCCGGTTTATGCAGGCAATACGATAGTCGGCACAACTTCTTTAGGAACTAAATTTCAAGATTCAGAAGCGAGATTACTTAAGCAAAACACGCCTCTGGATGTTATCATGTTTTTGGATGACAAACCAATTGCTTTCTCAAATAATGATGATGAAATGTCGGTTTACTCTGATTTTGTAAAACAAGAAAAAGACTTAATCGATTCTTTAATTACTAATTTAGAAATCAGCAGACCATTCAGAACAAATATAAATGATCAGGAAGTACTAGCTTTTATTAGCCCTTTAGGATCTGGAGAAAGAGCTTTCTATCTCGCTTTTGTTCCAGTTGAAGTTCAATTTGAAATACTTGGTACCATTCAGAAAAATATTTTACTGATTGCCGCTTCCAGTTTTCTAGTAATAATCCCTGTCGCTTTTATAATAGCAGGAGCATTTTCCGGACCCATTCAAAGATTAACGAAAGCAATGCTTCGCGTTCGTGAAGGTGATCTTGATGTTGAAGTAGAATCGAATTCTAATGATGAGGTAGGAATACTCACAAAAACCTTTAATGAGATGATCCAGGGATTAAGAGAACGATTTGCTCTTACAAAATATGTTGGCGATCATACTCTGAAAATGATCCAGGAAAAGAAAAAAGTAGACCTGGATGAGAAAGCTTCTTTCCAAGAACTTACCATTCTTTTTACTGACATAAGAGGTTCTACATCAAAAATTTCAACCAGTACACCCGAAGACTTTCTGGAAAAATTAAACAAAACTCTTGGGCAACAAGCAGATCTGGTACTTGCTCACAATGGGTCAATTGATAAATATGTCGGAGATTCCTTAATAGCTCTTTTTGCAGGCCCGGACTCGCTTAACGCAGCAACTACCACTGCCATTGAAATACAAAAGGCTTTCAGAACTGATGAAGAACTGAGTTCTTTCTTTAATGGTATTGGAATTGGTATAAATTTTGGAAAAGTTATCTTAGGAAATATGGGAGCAAAAGAACGCATGGATTATACTGTGATTGGATCTGAAGTTAATTTATGTGCTCGATTATGCTCTATTGCTAAAGATGGTCAAATTCTTATTCCAAAGAATTTGGTTCAACAGTATGATCTGAAAAATTTCAGTACAAGCGTGATGGGAACTCACGAATTGAAGGGTTTTGACGCTAAAATAGAAGTTGCAGAAATAATATATGACTAATACTAAATGGTTTTTACTTTTTTGGTTATTAGCGCTGATCAGCATTCCCTCAAATGCACAAATTCAATTTAGTGGTGCCATAGATGTAGGCATTCGCTCAGGAGGAGAACAATCATCTTTTGTATCTAATGGAGTAGAATCAGAATACAAATATCTTCATTTTCGCATACCTCAAATTAATCTCTTCTTATTTGCTCCTATAAATGATAACTATTTTTTTGAAGCTAGACTTCAAACCGATACTTGGGGTACAGGCGAACTGCGCGATCCATATTTTACCTTAGCAAATATTACATGGAGTAATCCAAGTAATAATTACATTATCAAGGCAGGGAGATTTATAAGTCCTGTAGGATTTTACTCAAATAGAAGTCTTCAGCTAGATCGTAGTTTTCACGAACTTCCTCTTACCTACTCGTACTTTGTAAATATTTCTGATCAACGTGGCTTTTGGCCTCTTGCGGGCGAAGGTGGTTCTTATACATCAAATGATGTGGGCTTAACGTCAGTCTATTTTGGCGGTTACGCAACCGGAGGCCTTTTTGATTGGGAAATCACTAAAGATAAAACTCGACTTCAATTAGCCCTTACTTCAGTATCACCTACTTCTGATGACAATTATACTAATCTTGCGAATGCAGCTATTTTGTCAAGACTGACTCTAAATCCAAGTATTAAGTGGCAAATTGGAGTTACAGGAGCTTATGGTAGCTTTATGCGAGAAAGTAATGTTAATACTGCTTTCAGACCCTTTAATCCATTAGAAAGATATAGACAAACCATTGTAGGGTTTGACCTAAAATATGAATTTGGCTTTTGGCAGTTCATTACTGAATCGTTGTATTCTCGATGGTTTACACCCATTTTTAATGATGGTAGTTTTGAAACTATAGCAGCTTCAAACAAATTTGAAGAAGGTACTTTTAGTAATCTTGGTTCAAATATTGATGCGATATTTGAACCACCCTCTTTACCCGGTAGCTTTTTTGCTTTACGATTTGATTATCTGAATTTTTTTGGGAGCAGTGATGGCTCAAATAGTATTTATGCGACAAATGAATGGGATGAAGATCTTACAAGAATTTCTGCATCTTTTGGATACAAACTAGCTAGAAATATTGAATCTAAGGTTTCAATAAGTGAACAGACACCTTATGATGGCTCTTTATATACCTTTAGAGCAACGATTTCTGCGTTTTTTTGATTTAATTGTTATAAGTACTTCAAAATAAAGTTTACTAAAGGCGTTATTTACGCACTTGCTGAATCTAAAAAATCAAGAAAGAAGCACGTTATGGATAGAAAATCATTTTTAAGAACGATCCCAATAATTGGTATTGCAGGTGGTGCTACTTTACTATCATGTAGCACAGGAACTGGCACAGAAAGTAATTTTAGTGGTGGCGATAACTTAACGGGGGATAATCAAATCTTGACAAACTCAGCTGAACGAGAAGCTACTGCAATTCAAACTTATCTTGCAGCTGCACAATCTGGTTTAATTTCAAATCAAGCTATTTTAGATACAGCAATAGCTTATAAGAATCACCATTATGAACACCTTTCCTTATTCAATGAATTACTAGTAGAGGGAGATGCTCAGGAAATTGTATTAGAAGACTTTGGTCCTGACTCAAGAATAAACAATGTCACAAATCAGGAAGAAGCTGTTCTTCTGGCTATGACCTTGGAAATGGAAGCTGCGAATGCCTATTTTACAAGCTCAGTAAGAGATTTGGAAGGACCTTCTGCCAGAGAAGTAGTAGGAAGTATTTTTCCTATTGAAATTGCACATTTTGTTTCGTTGAAAGCTGCAATTGGACGAGCACCTGCTGTTGACGCCTCCGTATTTACTGAACTAAAATTAACTTAGCATAAATGAATTCGAAAAAAAAACTCTTCCTTGTACTATTTCTTTTTATTGCCCCTCAATACGGATTTTCTCAAATACAACTCAATGGTTCTGTCGATTTTGAAATTTCGGCGGGTGGAGAAGATTCAAGGTTTATTACTAATCAAATCTCATCTAAATATAAACAAGCAAATCTGGCAGTAACTCAGCTCAATGTATTTGCTTTTGCTCCTATTACAGATCAGCTTTTTTTTGAGTCTCGTATTCAATTGGATACATGGGGCAATGGAGATTTAAACCCGCCAAGGATCTCTCTTGCTAGTCTAATTTGGGACAACCCTGAAAACGATTATGTGATCAGATTTGGAAGGTTTATTTCACCATTTGGATTTTATCCTAAAAGACAATTATCAACAGATCGGGTGTTTGTAAACCATCCGCTTGGATACAGCTATTTTACCAATATTTCAGATATACGAGGTTTTTGGCCTCAGGCAGGTAATAATACAAATGCTGAGTATCAGGTTGGCGATGTTGGACTTCCATCGCTTTATTTTGCTGGTTATGTAACCGGTATTGGCACAAGCTGGGATCTAATTTCAAATAAAATTTCTTTAGATGTAGCGATTACAAATGGTACTCCTATCACAATTAAAGATAGAGCTTCGCTTTCTAATCTTGCTGTTACATCTCGTTTACAATACAATCAATCGATTTTTTGGAGCCAAGGTGTATCTGCAAGCTTTGGTAATTTTCTTCAGGCTGATGCCATTAACGAGACAGTTCGGGAAAACAATAATTTTAAGAAATATACTCAACTTCTTTTGGGGACAGATACAAAAATTGAGTTTACCTATTTTCAAATAATTGCTGAAGTAATTTATTCGAGATGGAAAACTCCTGCATTTATTGGAAATTCATTTCATGTAGATCAAAATAAACTAGTAGAATATGATCTGAGTAACTTCTCCGGGAACATTGATTTAAAGTATGAACTCCCCTCTCTTACGGGTAGTTTTATAGCGCTACGTGCCGAACATTTGCTCTTTTTAGAAGCTGATGATCCGGGAACTACAAATACTTTACAATGGGATCAAGATGTTTCAAGAATTACCGGGGTTTTTGGGTACAAACTGGATCGGAATATCTTAGCTAAATTATCTTTTTCAGAGCAAGGTGAATTTGACGGGTCAGAATATGCATTAAGATTTCAAATAAGTGCTTTTTTCTAATGGATAAAAAAAGGAGCTTTTACAAGCTCCTTTTAAACAAATGTATTTACTTAAATTCTTAATTAGCGAAATACACTGCTGCTGCTCCACTAAAGTTTTGTGAAAAAGAAGGATTAAGGTTGCCTCCTGAACCAGAAAAGTCAAAAGACAATAATTTACCGCCATCAACTTTTCTTTCAGCAACAAATATTTTTCCTGATACAGGATCAAATGCTAATCCAACCGGATTACCCAACTGAGTATTACTTCCTTCAATGATAATTTGGTCACTCTGTGATATAGCACCATTTGTACCAGCGGCTGCAAGCTTTGTGCTAAAGCTTTCAATTATATGAATTGCTCCGTCAGTTCCACTATCAGCATCACCAATGTCGCTCAGTAGCATTATGTCTGAAGAAGCAGAATAGAATAGAGCATGTGTTCTTACAATCCCTTCAACTTGAACCTTTTGAGTTGGACTTACAACTCCGTCAGAATTACTCAAGAAATTGTTATAAACAGCTAGCGTATCAGAGTTATCCTGAATTGCATATAGCGTATTTCCAGAAAATTGCATATCCCATAAGTTTATTTCAGAATCATAGGTATTCTGTAAAGTTATAGAACTCTCATTAACTTCGTAAACAAAGAATCTATTTTGTTCACTGTTGCTAGGTGATGCATCTTGAGAGACCACTAAAGTACTTCCTGTTCCGGCGAGCTTTCTCGCGTTTGTAAAATCAGTAGTACTATTTAAAGAAAGATTAAGATTAGCGCTTACTTCTGTTTGTTTTAGATCAGAATACACCTCAATTCTATTATTCGTTCTGGATGCTACAAATAGTTGGTCTGTACTTGAACTATAAATAATTCCATCAGAATCAGTAGATGATGTACCAAATTGAACAGATGATACATTGTTTGAATCAGAAAAATCATAGATTCCAACAACAGGAGAAATATTACTTGATACAAAAACTTTTCCAAATTCAGTTTCAATATCTCCTCCTCCATCATCATTACTGCTACATGAAATAATGAGAGTTGAAAAGATTAAAATTGCTAGCGTAGATAATTTATATTTGTTCATTGTTTTATTTATTTATTCCCAGTTCATAGTTTAATACGATTAATTTCTTTATTCAGATTTAGAAAATTTTAATAAAAATTAAGGCTTGTTAATTATTCGGGTTGATATATAATCCTGAAGCACCAGAATAATTGATAGAATAAGATGGAGATATATTCAAAAGTGTATCTCCTGAGATAGTTGGTCTTGGGAATGAAAGTATCATTCCACCGTTCGTTGCTCTTTCAGCAACTATTATTCTATTGGCTTCTCTATGATAGATAACATCAACAGGATTGCGAAGCATAGTATTTGATCCGGATATCTTAATTTGATCTATATCCAAAATAGTTTTCCGGGTTGTTTGTAATGCCGCAGAAAGTTTCAAATTGAAGTCTTCAATAATTCTGATTTCCCCATCTTCTACTAAAGCTGAAGCATCATCAATGTCTGTCATGATCATGAGATCTTCGTTTAGTGAATAATAAAAGCCGTGTGTTCTATCTAGATTTTCAATCCTGATTTTAAAATCCGGGGTTATAGATCCATCAGAATTACCTAAAAAATTATTGAACACAGCTAAGCTATCAGATTCATCTTCAACTGCATAAAGTGTATTTCCCACTAATTGAATGTCCCAAAGTGGGAAATCTACTGTAAATTCGTTTTTTAAAGTTATGAGATCTGCACTTATATCATAGATAAACAATGCGTTTTGTTGCCCATTTTCATCAGAAGCATCCTGAGCAACAATTGCGATATTATTTTCAGATGTCAAACCTCTTGGATTTGAGAAATCGGAAGTACTTATGGCACTTGGAAGAATCGCAGAATTTGCGCTATTCGTTGACAATTTTGAATAAGCATTAATACGATTATTTTCACGATCAGCCAGATATACAATATCTCTTCCACCATCAAAGTATATTCCATCGGCATCATCTGCCGTAGTTAGATATTCGATAAAACTAACGTTATCCACTCCTGAGAAATCAAAGATGCTAATTTTAGCCTGTGTATTACTAGACACAAAAACTCTTCCGAAGTCGGTTATAGTTGTATCATCTGTAGTTGGTTCGCAAGCAATCAAAAGAGCTAGTAAAAAAAGTATATTTAATCTTAATGGCTTCATAGTTCAAATTATAAATTCTATACTATAAAATATGAGTAAAAATACTCCTAAACATTAAATCTAAATAACATTACATCTCCATCATCTACGATGTATTCTTTTCCTTCTTGTCTCATTCTTCCTGCTTCTTTTGCAGCTTTTTCAGTTTCATATTTCTCATAATCACTGTAAGCAATTGTTTCTGCGCGAATAAAGCCTCTTTCAAAATCGGTATGTATTACGCCTGCCGCTTGTGGGGCCTTTGTTCCTTTTTTGATCGTCCAGGCTCTCGCTTCTTTAGGTCCAACTGTAAAATATGTAATTAACCCCAGTTCTTTATAAGCTGAGTTTATCAAGCGATCCAACCCGGCACTTGAAAGGCCTAATTCTTCTAAAAACATTTCTTTTTCATCAGGATCCAATTCTGCAATCTCAGCTTCTATCTTTGCACAAAACATAACCGTTTCATCATTATGTTTTGAAGCAATTTCTTTTACTTTATCTACGTAATCATTACCGGAATCCAGATCTGTTTCTGATACATTACATGCATACAGAATTTGTTTACCCGATAGTAACATTAGATCGTTGTAAGCAACTTTTTCTTCCGGGCTAACCTCAAATAGTCTGGCTGAATTACCATTTTCCAGATGCTCTCTCAACTTTTCAGCAACTTCAAGTTGAGCTTTCATTGCCTTATCACCACTTTTAGATTGCTTTTTGAGAGTTTCCACTCTCTTTTCTACACTTTCCAGATCTTTAAGGATCAATTCTTCTTCAATAATAGTAACATCTCTTTCAGGATCTATCCCTCCTTCAACATGAATAATGTCATCATCATCAAAACAACGTACAACATGAATAATAAGATCTACTTCGCGTATATGAGATAGAAATGCATTTCCTTTTCCTTTTCCTTCTGCCGCACCTTTTACTAAACCGGCTATATCAACGAACTCAATAGTGGTTGGTATAACATTTGCGGAATTAGCAAGCTCTGCTAATTTATTAAGTCTGCTATCAGGAACAGGAACTAAACCCACATTTGGATCGATAGTACAAAAAGGAAAGTTAGCTGACTCAGCACCTGCATTACTAAGAGCGTTGAATAACGTTGACTTCCCTACATTTGGAAGCCCTACAATGCCACATTTTAAACTCATAATTTTCTAAATATAAATTAAGACGGATGAATAATTATTTAACGGTATGGTCTATCAAACCTCTGCCTTTCTTACTGATTCTGTCTGATTTTGAAAGATCTTCTAAAGAAGCGTCCAATATACCATTAACAAATCTGCCTGATTTAGCAGTTGAATATTTTTTTGCGATCTCAATCGCTTCATTAATTGTTACTTTGGTAGGAATTTCGTCGAAATATAGAAACTCACACAGTGACATTTTTAAGATCAATCTATCGATTAAAGCTAATCGCTGAATTTCCCAATTCTTAATATGCTTAATTATCACCTCATCAAGCTCTGGTTCATTCTCGAGAGTTTTAAAGAAGAGTTGTTCCGCAAAGCGTCGCGCTTCTTTTTCTGTTCCTAATTCTTCTTTAATGATAGAATCAGTAATATACTGTACGGTATCTTTGCTCTGCTTTATAGCGTAAAGAGACTTGAGAACTGTTTCCCGAACGTGTCTGCGATTGATCATGCCAAATAACGATTTTTTTTATTAGCACTAAAGATACGAAAACTAACTTTTACCTAAAGAATAAATCTCGTTATATTTGTGCCTGTTTAAAAGCGTCCTTAGCTCAGTTGGTTAGAGCGTTGCATTGACATTGCAGAGGTCACTGGTTCGAATCCAGTAGGACGCACATTGAATTGATTACCTATTCCTTTCCTTACTTACTTCTACTTCTGAGAATACCAAATTCTAAGCCTCTTAACTCAGCCAATCCGCGAAGTCTGCCAATAGCTGAATATCCGTGAAATTTTACCTTCTTGTTGAGATCGTCCAGCATTTGGTGTCCATGATCAGGGCGAAAAGGTATTTTATGATCGCTCCTCCCGTTTTCTTTTCTTTGATTGCACTCATTAACAAGCGCACTCATTACTTCGTACATATCTACACTTCCATCTAAATGATCAGCTTCGTGAAAGCTCCCCGATTCTTCTCTTTGAATATTTCTCAAATGAACAAAGTGTATATGCTCCCCTAAACGTTCTATGATTCCGGGTAGATCATTATCCGGATTTGGCCCCAATGAGCCCGTACAATAGGTAATTCCGTTTGAAGGACTCTTAGCCGATTCAACTAGATAATTTAAATCTTCTTCGGTAGACACTATTCTGGGAAGCCCAAAAATGGAATACGGTGGGTCATCAGGATGGCAACACATTTTAATATTAAGTTGCTGGGCAACCGGAATTATTTGTTGAAGAAAATACCTCAGATTTTCTCTCAGGTTTTCTTTTGTGATTCCCTCATAAGATTTTAAATAACTTCGAAACTCATCCAACGTCAAAACAGCTCCACTGCCGGGCACTCCCTGAAGAATATTGCTGGTAAGTGTATCAATTTCTTTAGCAGAAAGCTTTTGAAAGTAAATCTTAGCTTTTTCTTTTATTTCCGAATCATATTCATCAATGGCTAATTCCCGCTTCAGAATAAATAAATCAAAAGCTACCAAAGCAATAGAATCATATCTAAGTGCTTTCGACCCATCCTTGTAAATATAATCCAAATCCGTTCTGGTCCAGTCTAATACTGGCATAAAATTATAGCATACAATTTGTATTCCGCATGCAGAAAGATTTCTAAGTGACTCTTTATACTTTTCTATTAAATCGTCCCTATCACCTAGTCCTTTTTTTATGCTTTCGTGAACGTTCAAGCTCTCAACGACAATCCACTCCAAATTCCTTTTCAATCCTTTTGAGGCATCCCACTCTACAACTCTTTTACGCTCCTCAATCTCAGAAGCTTCCCATACTTCCCCTACAGGAATATGATGTAGTGCATGTACGATACCATAGGCACCGGCTTGTTCAATATCCGAAAGTGAAACATCATCATTAGGTCCGTACCATCTCCATGACTGAATTAGTGACATATCAGACTCCACTAAAAGCGCTAAAACCACCATCAATGGGCAGTACAGTGCCTGTAATAAACTTGGCTTCGTCACTACACAGAAAAAGTGTCGGCCCGGCAACTTCACTCTTTTCACCAAACCTCTTCATTGGCGTATTTCTGATAATAGTCTCACCTCTTTCTGTATAAGATCCATCTTTATTCAAAAGAAGAAACCGATTCTGTTCCCCTATAAAAAATCCCGGCGCAATAGCGTTAACCCGAATTCCCTCCCCAAATTTTAAAGCCATTTCAACTGAAAGAGATTTAGTAAAGTTTTCTGTGGCGGCTTTAGAAGCTGAATATCCAATTACTCTTGTTATAACTCTATCTGCTGCCATAGAAGAGATATTTAGGATTACTCCTTCTTTTTTATCAGCAAAAACTTTTCCAAATACGTAGCAAGGTAACAACGTGCCCATTAAGTTTAACTGATTTACACCTTCAAAATCATTAACTGATAAATCAAAGAAAGTTTGTTCTGGACCAATAGTTGCCCCTTTTCGGTTTCCACCGGCAGCATTAACCAGAATATCTATATCCCCAAATGTATCCAAAACTTTAATTTTGGCGTCGTTTAACTCTTCCTCATCCAATACGTTTGCGCTGATACACAAAACGGAATCTCCGGTTGGGTCAATTTCTTTGGCCTGATCTTCAAGAGATGAAAATGTTCGACCTAATAAGACCACTTTAGCATCCTCGTCTGCAAAACTTTTTGCGATGCTTCCTCCTAGTGATCCACCTCCACCTGTTATAATTACTACTTTATTCTTAAAACGACTCATAGCTAATTTTACATTTGTTTAACAAGAAAACTGCGTATTCAACAATTTCTCTGGGATTAAGCTTGCTCTATAAAAGCATATTAGGTATAATAAGTATATATAATTTTGTTTCAAAAACTATCGAATGAAATCCCTTTACAAAGGTATCCTTTTTATTGGTTTGTTATTGACGTCATTGGGTTGCAACAAATCCCAAGATGTCAAAACAATTAAGCTGGGTCACGGTCTGGATGTTTCTCATCCGGTTCATAAGAGCATGATATACATGAGTGAACTTTTAGAAAAGAACTCAAATGGTAAAATGAAAATTCAGATTTATCCCAACCAGCAATTAGGAACGGAACGGGAGCTGGTTGAATTACTGCAGATCGGGAGTGTCGGAATTACAAAAGTTTCTGCCAGTGTACTAGAAAATTTCGCTCCTTCTTATAGTGTATTAAGTATTCCATTTATTTTTAACAGTGAGCAGCATCGCTTTAATGTATTGGAAGGAGAAATAGGAAAGGAAATTCTAAATGATGGCACAGAATTTTGGTTTCAAGGACTTTGTTTTTACGATGCAGGTAGTCGAAGTTTTTATACAAAAGACAAACCTATTTATTCACCCTCAGATCTCGAAGGTCAAAAAATCCGGGTTATGGAAAGTCAAACAGCAATGTCTATGGTTCGGTCTTTAGGAGGATCCCCCACCCCTATTTCTTTTGGAGAACTTTATACAGCCTTACAACAAGGTGTTGTGGATGGCGCTGAGAATAATCCCCCAAGTTTTTATACATCAAGACATTACGAAGTTAGTAAATATTATACCATTGATGAACATACTGCAGTTCCTGATGTTTTGATTGTTAGCACACATGTCTGGAACGATTTGACCTCTCAAGAGCAAAAATGGCTTCAAAGCGCTGCTACAGAATCTGCTGAATATCAGAAAAAACTTTGGAAAAAAGCCAGCAGTGAAGCACTTGAAAAAGTGCAAGACGCCGGTGTTGAAATCATATATCCGGATAAAAAGAACTTTCAGGATAAAGTTCAGGACCTCTACGAAACCTACAAGCAGGAACCCTTAAAAAAGGATTTAATAAACCGAATTCAACAGGTAGAAGGCTAATGAACACATTTATACAAAAACTCAATCGACTTCTTGAAATCACTGTTATTGTGATTATGGCTGTGCTTGTAGTCGACGTTTTATGGCAGATTTTTAGCCGTTTCATCTTATCAAACCCAAGTTCATTTACTGATGAACTAGCTCGTTTTTTATTGATCTGGGTTAGTTTACTGGGGGGAGCTTATATGTTGGGTAAGAGACTTCATTTATCGATCGATCTGCTTTCGCACAAGCTTAGTGAAAAACAGTCATTGATTGTAGATTGTTTTGCTCAGATCGTAATCTTACTCTTTGTAGTGAGCGTGCTTATTATTGGTGGTTCAAGATTAGTTTTTGTAACCCTGTTTTTAGAACAAACTTCAGCAGCTCTTAACGTCCCGCTTGGATATGTCTATTCCGTTCTTCCGATCAGTGGTTCTATAATGATTCTGTACTGCATTCATTTTTTAATCGATAATGTCAGAAAAATCAAAAAACTGAATACTTCTTCTTTCTCATTTGATAAAAAGGAGAACCTATAATGGGTGTAGAAAGTGTATTGGTTCTTATTTTAGTATTTGTTGTATTGCTTTCGCTTAGGGTTCCCATTGCATTTAGCATTGGATTGGCAACATTAGCAACTATTCTAATTAGTGTAGATTCACTTCCTGCAATCACTACTTTAGCTCAACGAATGGCAACGGGACTTGACAGTTTTACGCTTCTGGCTATCCCTTTCTTTATTCTCGCCGGACAATTAATGAATCAGGGCGGTATCGCCAAAAAACTCATTGACTTCGCAAAAGTATTGGTTGGCACATTACCCGGAGGTCTGGCCTATGTAAATGTTATTGCTGCGATGCTTTTTGGAGCTATATCTGGATCAGCAGTAGCAGCTGCTTCTGCAATTGGAGGAATTATGGATCCTCAAATGAAGAAAGAAGGATATGATCCTGAATTTGGAGCGGCTATCAATATCACTTCATCCACAACCGGATTGCTGATACCACCCAGCAACGTACTCATTGTTTATTCTTTAGCCAGTGGTGGAGTTTCTATTGCAGCACTGTTTTTAGCGGGATATCTACCCGGAATAATAGTCGGGCTGGGTCTTATGATTACATCAGGATATATCGCTTTCAGAAAAAAATATAAAGTAGCGACACGAGTCCCTTTAAAAACAGCATTATTTAGATTTTTTGATGCAATACCAAGTCTGTTCTTAATCTTTGTAGTTATTGGCGGAATAATTGGAGGTATTTTTACCGCTACGGAAGCAGCCGCAGTTGCTGTTCTTTATGCATTAGTTCTTTCTTTTATTTACAAGGAAATTACTATCAAAAACATCCCTGATATACTGCTCGAAGCTGCTAAAACCACAGCTATTGTAATGCTTTTGATTGCTACTTCAGTGGCCATGTCGTGGGTACTCTCATTTGAAAACATACCTCAAGCTATATCAGAAGGTCTGCTTTCTATGGTTGAAAGTGGTGTCGCTATTTTATTGATCATGAATCTGATTTTACTTTTTATCGGAGCATTTATTGATATTACACCGGCCATTCTGATTTTCACACCTATATTTTTACCTGTGGCGATGGAATTGGGAATTGATCCGGTACACTTTGGTATAATTATTGTATTCAACCTTACTGTGGGTTTATGCACTCCTCCGGTTGGTACCGTTTTATTTGTGGGTTGTTCAGTAGCAAATGTTCCGATAACAAAGGTCATAAAACCAATGCTACCTCTTTTTATAGTAATGATACTGAGCCTGTTGCTCATTACTTTTGTACCTGAGATAAGCCTATTTTTACCCGGTTTATTTGGATACTAATCAATTATTTAAATCCTATGAAACTCTATATCAATCCAATTCTTTCAGCTGCTGTTTTAGTTTTGACATTATTGTCGTGTGGCCAAAACAGTAATTTGGAGTACGTCATTGAAAACACAAATGATTTTGCTACAGAATATGCATCATTAACCATTCCGTTTAATGTGAATGACTTCCCTACTTATTTTAAGATTGTTGATGAAAATGAAAATGAGATTCCATATCAATTAGATGACATTGATCAGGACGGAGCTGCTGAGATTCTATTTCTACAAATCAGTTTGGATGCAAATTCTTCATCTACCATTTCCGTTGTAGAAACAGAAAGCACACCTGATTATGTAGCTAAAAGTGATATTACCATCAAAGTAAGAGACCAAAAAGATCCTGATAATATGCAGGTTAGTGATGATTTTAAATCAGTTGATCAGTACACAGAAACGTTTGATTTCAAACAGGACAATGGATTGATATTTTTAGAAGGTCCTGGCTGGGAGTCTGATTTAGTGGGCTATCGGTTATATTTTGATGATCGTAACCGAATAGACATTTTTGGAAAAAGCACGAACGAACTCGCACTGAATGATATTTCTGAAACGTATCATGAGCGTCGGGCTTGGGGAGCTGATATTCTTAAAGTAAGTTCTTCTTTGGGGATTGGTACCCCTGCCCTCTTTGTAGACAACAAGTTTTTTACTATTGAAAATACGGGTACTAAATCAATGAAAATAATTTCAGATGGTCCATTAAGATCCATTTTAGAGATTACATACCCGGATTGGGAAGTAAACAATCAAACATCGGATGTACTGCTGCAATTAGAAATTCACGCAAATCACAGATATACAGAATTGAGAATGAAAACCGATTTAAAGAATGCTGAGTTTGCTACAGGCCTTGTGATGCATCCTGCTATATCTGAAATAATAACTAAGGCTTCTGAAAATTACACGTATGGATACACCTGGGGAGATCAAACCGATCAGGATGAAACATTAGGAATGGCCATTATTATTCCACAAAAATACACTCCAGATTATAAAGGAGAGTTACAGGAGTCTTATGTTTTTAGTTTAGAAAATAGTAATTCTGATATTGCCTATCGCTTTTTAGGAGCTTGGGAGCTTGAACCTGAAAGCGTTAGAATTAACTCAGAAACCGATTTTGAAGTTTATGTAAATCAGGTGGCTAAACAATGGCAAGCTCCGTTTAAAGTCACAAAAAAATAAATTTATGAGCATTTTAGATCAATTTTCACTTAAAGGTAAAATCGCCTTAGTAACCGGAGCCAGTCGTGGTTTAGGGCAAGGAATGGCTATTGCACTGGCTGAAGCCGGAGCTCATGTCATTTGCTCGAGTTCATCGTCAAATGGTTGCGATAAAACTATCTCCATCATTAAAAATAATGGAGGCACAGCCAATCAGGTTGCGGCAGACCTTAGTAATAGAAATGAGATAAATACCTTTATAACAAAGGTTAATGAAATTTCAGACAGCATAGATATCTTAGTTAACAATGCTGGAACCATAACCCGACACCCAGCTACAGAATATCCACTTGATGAATGGGATATGGTACTTCAGGTAAATCTTTCTGCAGTATTTCAATTGTGTCAGGCTTTCGGTGCTAAAATGATAGAAAACGGTGGTGGAAAGATTATTAATACAGCTTCCCTCCTTTCTTATTCAGGTGGAATTACTGTTCCGGCATATACTTCGAGTAAGCACGGAATTGCAGGCTTAACAAAGGCTCTTGCCAATGAATGGGCAAAAGATGGAGTTAATGTAAATGCTATTGCTCCGGGTTATTTCAAGACAGATAATACTCAAGCTCTACAAGATAATACGGACCGAAATAAACAAATAACCGGTCGAATACCCTCTGAAAAATGGGGAATTCCATCTGACTTAGGAGGAGCGGTAGTTTTTCTGGCCTCTCCGGCAAGTAATTATATTAATGGTCATCTGCTTACAGTAGATGGCGGATGGATGGCACGATAATTCACATTTAATTTGAATTCAAAATAACAAATACCAATGGTTGAACCACAAATTATAGGATCAAACAGAACAGGAGAATCTAAATCACCGGCAGAACGCAGAAGTGATGCTAAAGTTCAGATCCCGCAATCTGATGATGTTCGAATAGTAGAAACTTATGACGCACTCCCTGTATTAAATAAAAGGGAGCCTATCATAACAAGTGAAAACTCCAGCTTTAAATATCTAAGATTAGCTCGTATTGTTCTTGATCCTGATAAGGACGGTTATGCTCCTCAGGAAGTCAAAACTTCTAATGAAGAGCTAATTTTATATGTAAATCGGGGAGCTGCAACGGTTACTATAAACGGAGAATCTCAAAAATTAAACACCGGAGATGTAGCCTATGTTGGAATCAATACTACAGTAGAAGTTACATCTGATAGCTTTACTGATGTGAGCGAATATCGAGCTGTAGACTGTAATACTTCTTATCCGGTTCAGTACATAAAGCACAAAGAATTAGAAAAAACAGAGCTTGCAGCAACGGTTGGTTCTAAACGCCCGATGAGTGTAAGAACTGTATTCAAACTAGTGGATGGCGCTAATGTTCAAGCTTGCCGTCTTCTTTTTGGCGACACTTTTATGAAACAGCCCGGAGCAGTTGGAAGCTATCCTCCTCATTTCCACGGACCGGATGGACCGTCTGGTTTTGGAGCCGATGCTAAAGAAGAGATATATCATTTCCGTGTCAGGTCTACCATCCCTAACGATACAGGATATGTACTTCAAAATTGTTCTCGCCCCGGCGAAGATGTTGGAATTTATACTCACGTTTTCGATGAGCAGGCGCTGAATGTAACACATGGTTATCATGACACTATTGCTCCGCCTGCGATTGAATTTATGTTTACATGGTGCCTGGCTTCATTTACTGAAGGACGAAGAGATTGGTCTGAAGTTCTAAATCGCCCCGGTTACGATAACGAGTGGTAAAACATGGATAACTTATCTCCAATAATTCGTGAAATTGAAAGACGAGCTGTACTAGCTGTGGTTCGTCTTTCTGATCCTGATGACGCGCTTCCTTTAACAGAAGCACTTCTTAAAGGTGGCGTTTCAGGAATCGAAATAACTTTGTCTACTCCCAATACTTTTGAAGTAATTCACCAAATAAGTAGTTCATTAGGAGAGGATGCCCTTGTAGGAGTTGGATCGGTAACAAATACCAATCAGGCGCAACAAGCAATTGATGCCGGAGCAAAATATGTTGTTTGTCCCGTTTTTAAACCTGAAATCATTTCGTTTACTAAAAAGTCTGGAATACCCACTATTCCGGGATGTTTTACTCCAACAGAAATTCAGACTGCTTACGAAGCCGGAGCAGAAGTAATAAAAGTATTTCCCGCTGATTGTCTTGGTATGAAATTTTTTAGAGGAATTAAAGCTCCTCTTCCCCATTTGAATTTGATACCAACAGGTGGTGTATCATTGACAAATGCCGGAGAATGGATTAATCATGGAGCTTTTGCAGTAGGAGTTGGAAGTGCATTAATGGATAAAGAAGCTATTAAAGAGAAAAATTTCTCAAAATTAACTGAAAATGCAAAAATACTGATGAACAACATTCATCAGGAAAAAAACTAAGGCCATGCCAAAACAAGTTGTAACTTTTGGAGAAATCATGTTGAGATTATCCACTCCGGGATTTTCTCGTTTTGTACAATCTCAAACCTTTGACATTAACTATGGCGGTGGAGAAGCTAATGTAGCTGCGGCGTTAAGTAATTATGGACTACAAAGTCACTTTGTTTCCAAAATACCCAATCACGAAATCGGGCAATCTGCGGTTAATCAGCTTAGAAAATTTGGAGTCGGTACAGAATACATCATTCGCGGAGGTGATCGACTTGGAATCTATTTCTTAGAAACCGGAGCCAGTCAACGTCCTTCTAAAGTAATTTATGACAGGGCTGACTCGGCCATTATGCTTATGGAAACTGATGAAGTAAACTGGGATAAAATCTTTGAAAGCAAAGACTGGTTTCATTGGACTGGGATTACTCCTGCTCTTGGAAAACGAGCTCAGGATAATGTTCTTTCAGCGTGTAAAGCAGCTAAAAAAGCAGGTGTCACTATTAGTTGCGATCTGAATTTCAGAAGTAAATTATGGACAACGGAAGAAGCTCAATCTGTTATGAATCCATTAATGGAATACGTAGATGTTTGTATAGCAAATGAAGAAGACGCAGATAAAAGCTTGGGTTTAAAAGCCGGTGTGTCGGATGTAGAATCCGCAGATCTTGATGAAAAAGGATACTTTAATTTAGCAAAAAACCTAAAATCAAAGTACAGTTTTGAAACTGTAGCGATCACATTAAGAGAAAGCCATTCCGCTTCAAAAAATGGCTGGAGTGCTATTTTGCATGACAATAAAGACTGTATTAAACCTGTCAGATCATCTCAATACGATATACAATTGGTAGATAGAGTTGGAGGTGGAGATTCTTTTGCAAGTGGGCTTATTTATGGTCTATTAAGTAAGAATAATACCAAAGAAGCGTTAGAATTTGCTGTTGCAGCCTCGTGCTTAAAACAAACTATTCCCGGTGATTTTAATCTTGTCAGTGTAGATGAAGTTGAAAAACTTTTGTCAAGTGGTGGCAGTGGTCGAGTTGAACGATAATCCAAAAAACTTATCACCTAAGAATCTTACTTTAATTAAATTTACTCCTATTAAACAATCAAGATTTCCAAGTCCATTAATTAGTAAAAATTAGGATTATTAGGTATATTGGGTATGTAGTTAATTATAAGAAAATACTTTGTAATGCCGATAAATTTTCAGGATTCAACTCCTTTGTATATTCAGATCATTCAGGATCTTAAGGATAAGATAGCCAAAGGTAATCTTGCAGTAGGTGAACAACTTAGTTCACATAAAGAATTAGCGACTGAGTACGATGTTAGCTTAATTACAATTAAAAGTGCTTTATCCACCCTAATCGACGATGGCTACCTGTATAGCAGAGTTGGAAAAGGAACATTTGTAGCCAAGAGAATTAATAAAACCAATATTTCCCGTCATGATTCCATTGGTTTAGTATTGCAGGATCTTAAAAACCCATTTTTTTCCCTTATTGCTCATATGGTGGAAGAAACAGCTTATTCCAAAGGCTATAATATTTTACTTTCTAATAGTTCCAGCCAGATTAAAAAGGAAGAAGGTCAGATAAATCATTTCAAAAATATTGGAGTAAAGGGAATGATTATCGCGACTTTAAGAAAAGAACCTCATGCCCCTCAAATTATCAGAGATTTACATGAGGAGGGATTTCCATATGTGATGGTGTCTTATGTTGCTGATGATGACATCTGGCATGTTGGAGCAGATCACAAAGGTGGTGCTAAAATGGGAACTCAGCACCTCATTGAATTAGGTTATAAAAAAATTGGCTATATAAACAGCCCGACCAATAATTCTCTTGGGGAATTACGTTTTCAGGGATATAAAGTAGCCTTAAAAAATGCCGGCTTAGAGTTTAACGCCAATTTTACGCTACAACTTGCTACTGAGGGAGTAACCGATGGCTACAAAGTTGGTTATAAATTAGGAGACATATTTGATGCATTGGAAGATAAGCCCGAAGCTTTCTTTGTGTATAATGACTACTCTGCTCTTGGATTTATCAAGCGAATTCAGGAACTAGGCTATACAGTTCCGGACGATATTGCAATTGTTGGCTTCGATGATATTGACCAGGCTAAGTACTCAAACGTCCCACTTACTACCATTCATCAGCCTATTGAAAAAATTGGTGCGAGCGCAATTGATAAGCTGCTGGAAATAATCGAAGGCAAAAAGCCTGAAGTTCGAAGTATTTTGCAACCTCATTTAATTGTCAGAGAATCTTGTGGAGCAAATCTTAAATCCGGTACTAAAAAATCAGAACATTTATCTACCACAGGTACCGGCTGATAAATTATTTTTTGTTAGTTTTATAGCCTACTCATTATTAGAATCTTTTTTTAATTTATACCACTCTGCTTAGAACCCACGCAAGTACTAAGTATCCCGAAACGATAGCCCATGAAATTCCAAAGCCTTTTAGATCTACTTTATAGTTCGTAAAACTGAAGGTGTCTTTCAATTTAAAAAGATCTACAAGCAATAAGCCCTCCCCTGTTTTTAAAGCTGATTTATTATCAAGTAATGGAGGAATCTTGACTGTCTCTTTTTCTTTTTGTCGCTGCTCTGAATTTGGAATCTCAAAGTCAGCTGCTGAAATACCTGCTTCTTCCAATCGATCTTCTTGACCAACCGGAGTGTTCAACAATGAATAAAAGCGATTTATTACAGCCTCATCTTCTTCTTTGGTGAAGTAACTAACAGTGATCATAGTTGCAAATCCAATTGGTAAATAAAGAGCAACTTGTTCTGGAAAACTCCATCCCAAAGCATCTGTTGTAAAAGACAAAATTGCTGTGATTATCATTGAAGACCAGGCTCCATATCGGTTTGCCTTCTTCCAAAAGATTGCCATCCAGAAAGCAATACCAAGAAAAGCCATGATTTTCCAGATCAAGAGCAATCCGTCTACCACGGAAGGAATATATAACGCTATTCCAACACCTATTGCTACTACAAAGAAAGAACTTATCCGAGCCACTGATAAATAATGCTTCTCATTAGCATCAGCATTTAGAAATCTTCTGTAAAAATTTCTGGTGAATAACGCAGATCCATTAACCATAAAGTTGTTGCAAGCAGAAACTACGGCAGCAATCATTGCCGCTATCATTAAACCAACAAAACCGGCAGGAAGTAATTCAACGATTGCAAGACCAAAGGCAAGTTCACGTTCGCTCGCATCCGCATTTGCAATTTGAGGAAATACAACTGCAATAAAAATTCCTGTAAAAGCCCATCCCAAAGTAGCAAAACGCTTTATGAATACTCCGTACGTCCATCCTGATCTACAACTGATCTCGGTTTTACCTGAACCATTTATTGCCATATGATGAGGTTGTACAACGACTCCAATTAAACCATTTAGCACAGCCATAACAATGAAAAATAATGTTACCTCTTCATTAGCAATAAGATTAAACCAATCCTCCGGTAGAGCTTTGTGAACGGCTTGAATACCACCTACATAATCCAATGCAAATGGAATCAGTAGAAATGAAAGTAACAGTATAAAAAATCCCTGAATTAATTGAGTAGTTGCTGCAGCTACTAAACCACCCAAGGCTCCGTACACTACAAAAAATAACATCATCCCAATTACAGCAGCTTCCGTAGAGATTATTCCGCCGGTAATAGCTTCTATGGTAACTCCTGTTCCTTTAAGCACTACACCGATATTTACTGCAAACCAAAGCAATCCTACAAAAGCATAAGCTGCACCCATTCCTGTTCCGTAGCGCTGTTCAAAAAAATCTCCAATCGTTATATACCTCAATCTTCTATAAATCGGTGCTATTAGCCAAAAGAAAGGAGTAGAAAATAAATACAACCATTGATACCAAATTCCCGCCAAGCCAATCTGTGAGGAAGCTCCAATAACAGCCACAGCCTGATCTGCTCTTGTGCCCGCTCCGAAAGCCTGTGCTATCATGAGTAATTTGCCAAATTTACGTCCACCCATAAAATAATCGCCGGTAGACTTGACGCTTCTATTTGCCCAAAGACCTATTCCGGTTATCAAAATGATATAAGCTGCTATGACAATCCAATCAAGCGTATTTAAACCTAAAAAGTAACCATCCATATTTATAAAATTATAATCTTTTATTTACCGGGGTTCGGGTATTTGGTATTTGTATTATTCAACAATTGATGCCTAAAGTTATAATTCTCAACTTTATTGAAAGTCAATGAAATATATTTCACTTCATTATTAATCTATCCATTTCTATAGCAGCATAAAGTAAGGCTCCCAATCCACGTGGATCGCTTTTTCGAGTTCCCCAGTTTTTATATTCTTCATCCGAAAACATAATCGGCGTTCCTCTTACAATTCCGGTAATATCTCCATTCTCATCCATTTGTTTGGTAAGTGCATTCCATCCGCGCATAGTGGATTCTTCAAATTCATCCCGCTGTAGCCATCCTTCGTTTATTCCCGCTGCAAAAGCTCTGATAAACATAGCTGTGGCGGAGGTTTCTAAATAAGAATCAGGATCATCTAACACCTGATGCCATCTTCCGTCTTGAGATTGAACCGCTTTTAATCCTTGAGCATGACGTTTAAAGATTTCCAGTATTTGCTGTCTTTCGGGGTGATCTTCGGGCATCATTTTCAACAACTCAGTTTTTGTCATCATAGTCCAGCCATTGGCCCTTCCCCATTTTGTAGAAGAACGCTCATCCGTTTTTGAAAAATAGCCATGCCAGTACAGATTATCTTCCTTATTTAACAAATAATTATCAAACTGAATGACCTGTTTTACCACTTCATTCATATACTTTTCTTCACCTGTAAGCTCTGACATTTTCATAAGCACTACTGAACCCATAAAAAGGTCATCCGCCCAAACCGACATAGAGTCCGGAGTAAATCTCGCAAATGTACCATCCGGTAATCTTGAAGCTTTATTCATTATATGATCAATTACACGATTAGTAAGCTGATATTCAAAACCATCTGTATCGCGATCATCTGAAGCTGTGTTAATTAATTTGTTAACGTACGGTACTGTTTGCATTCCCATATCGTCTAATAATGAAGCTCTGAAATAATGTCCAAAGGGACCTTCAATTAAACCGTAATCGTTTCTCATTTCTTCAATGTCATCGATATTTTCAGCTATAAAATCTCTGTGTTGTTCAATGTATTTATGATAATCTAATTCAGAAAATTGATCCCCTACCTTTTCCATAGCATCCAGAAAAGTCCCACCTGAGTAATGCCAATTTTGGTAGGTTAACCAACCCGGAAGATTTTTTACTAAATGAAGTTTTGGTATATCCCAACGAATCATAGATCCTGCTGTACTCTTTACTTCCTGAGCCACCAACTCACTGGCTGTTTTATTGATGGATGTAAGTTCCTTATAGTTTCCATTATTTGGCAGAGGTCCAATCCACCAATATCCATGGTGCTCTAGCTCTTCAATTTCTGATGGTGATCGAAGTGTTACTCCGGGATATGAAAGTGCGTTATCAGAACGAATAAAACTTATTTGCACTCTAGTATTCCCTGCATCTTTTGGTTCAAATTTAATTGAAAGTTGATGTGCGCCCTCTTCAATTATAACGGGAACTTTGTTATGGAACTCAAACAAACCATAATCTACATGATTCAGATATTCATCTTTGTTAATAGAGTTTTCATACACTACTTCCCCATCCAGCATTATTTCGAGTTCACCTGCTTGCTGATTCACCGCTAAGTACACCCCGAAATCAATACCTTCAACTTTCTCAACATCAATTACAGAACGGGCTATAAATGTCCCTTTTTCTGTGGAAGGAAAATCGTATAAATGTACTCCATCCTGTTCAAATTCCTGAAGAGCCGGTTCAAAACGAAAATCTGTTCCATCAACGATGATTTCAGAAACATGTTCGGCATATTCTTGAGGTGACATGCTTTCCTGTTGCACATTTTGGCAAGCAACTCCCAGAAATAACAATTGAAGGGTAAACAGAATTTTTAATGTGGAACTCATAAATCTATAATTTTTTAATTATCGTTTGTAAATCAAAGGATTCAAATCTGTTGCCGCAATATCTCCAGGATTTAATCCGGGTAAAAAAGCATCTCTGTCTGCCGGATGTGCACTATTTGTAAATTCACACACCTTAACTCCATCTTCCATATAAATAATGGTCATTACTGCCCTAACTTTATCCGAAGTATTTGCACTTGCCCGGTGGAATGTCCATCCCCCATGAAAACTTATTTCACCAACATCGAAAGCTTCATCAACTAACTCCAGTTCAGCATCTGAAAGTGATTTTTGAATTCTTGCTTCACTTTCGTCACTGATCTCCATTTCTCTACCAAAATCATGTTTATGACTTTCCATACTAAAAGCCAAAGGTCCCATATCCGGCGTAGTCTTTTGAAGCGGAATCCAGGCTGTTATAGTATTGTCAGTTTCTAGTGGCCAATAATATTGATCGGCATGCCAAGGAGTAATATTCTTAATCGTTTTGCTCGGTTCTTTATAGAGCGCCTGATCGTGATAAAGCCGAACTCCAGTAACCTGCATTAGGTCTGCGGCAATTTTTCCAATTCTTTTACTCAGTACCAGTTTTTTAATGATGTCATTTGTCTTCCAAAGGTTTCCAATCTGAATAAAGGCTTGCTCAAAGGTGTTTCTTTCTTCAATGGGCTTTTTTAATAAGGGATTTTGCTCTGTTACAACTTTTGTAATTTCATCATTAAAATAGTCCAGAGTTTCTTTATCAAGTACATTCTTGAGCTTTATAAACCCGTTCTTTTTATAAAAATTTATATCTGAATCAGTAAGTAAATATTCTTTATTCAGATTTTCAGTAACGTTTTTCATCTCAATCTATCGATTACGTTTTTGGTTGAGTCTGCATCTAAAAAAAGCCTGCAATTCGATTGTTTTCTTAAAATAGTAGAGGGACAGCTTGTGTCAATTTTGTCGAAAAGAGTCTTTTCCACAGCATTAGCTTTCGCCGATCCGGGAACTACAACGGATAAATACTTTGCATCGAGTAATGTTGGAATAGTAAGAGTAACTGCTTTTACAGGAACGGCTTCTATGTTTTCGAATTCGCCGTCGTTCACTTGTTGTTGTCTGCAGATAGTATCCAATTCTACTTCTTTTATGACTTTCTTATCATTAAAATCAGCAACTGGAGGATCGTTAAAAGCAAGGTGACCGTTTTCGCCGATTCCCATGCAAACAATATCTATGGGAGCTTCTTTGAGAGCTTTTTCATACTTATATAAATCCGAATCTATATAATGAACGGCTTTAAAAGTCTTAAAACTATAAAATGACTCCTTCAAAAAGTTACCGAATCGTTGAGGAACTGACTCAGCCAGCGTGTGGTATTCGTCCATCTGAAAGGCTACAATTTTCTCCCAAGGGATTCCTTCTAGCTTTAAAAGTTCATTAAGAAACTCTCTCTGAGATGCCGCAGCAGCAAAAATCATTCTAACTTCATCTTTAGTCTCTAAAACTTTTTTAATCTTGTCGCCCACGTAGGCAGCTGCAGCCACACCTAAATTACCTCTGTTATCGTAAACAGATATTTGCAGTTCTTCAGCTTTATATTCTAAAATAGAATTCATTATTCGATGATTTTGTATCTGTTTTTACTGCTTCTCATTTCTGAATCAGGAAGTTGAAAACTAAATGCCCAATCTCCTTTTTTATTGGTTACTCGAATCATTAAATGGTTTCTTCCTTTTTTTAGTGGCAACATCAATTCATCTTCGTCTAACTTAAAATCCCTTTCTGTATAATTTTTGTGAACCTGTTCGCCATTTATAAAAACTTCAATTCCATCACTGCTACCCACTAATGCTCTTACATCCCTATCTTCATAGATATCGATATGAGCAAAAGCATAACCGACTACATCTTCACTTTTTTCATGAATCTCGGCAAGGTCTACTTTTGCAAAGTAAGGTGTATTTACTCTTCTCCATCGATATTTTACCCCATCGAAATAAAATTCTTCTGTTACGTTCGGGAAAGTTTCTTCTATCCCTTTCATATCTTTTAAATGATCTACATTGGGATCTTTGAAACCATTTGGGTTAGGGAAAGCCTCACACATCAACCAACCCTGAAAGTACCAACCCTTAGATTCTTTGATATTTAATCGAAGTTCAGAAGCTGTTGGAAGTTGCTCCTCTTTGTCAAAACCGTAGATAGTTGACAAAAGGCTTTCCTTTACATTTTTGAATGCCGCTATTTGTTCATCGTATTTTGAAATTATTCGATCAAGTGCGTACACCCTGTTTTCAAGTATCCATATATGTTGATTATCAAGTTTAAGAGTAATCAGATCCTCGTATGATTCATTAATCAATGAAAAAGCTTCGACAAGATTTTTTCTGGCCTCTATTTTATTATTTTTTTGAATCTCTAAAGCATTTGAATACAAATCAGAAGCCTGAACAACGGCCGGTCTGCTTTTTGCCAGAAATTTATAAAGGTCAATCGTATGCTGTATATATTTTATATCATTTGAATATATATGAGCGTCAGAGGATTGCAACAATTTCTCAGCTTCGTCTGCTATTTTGTAAACTTTTGGCCAGTCCTGAATATTTATAAGAACCTGATCTCCTGCTTCCGGAATTACCGAGTCCCAAAGAATACCTTCATTCATTTTCTCTGTGGATTTCAACCCGGCTAATTCATTAATCTTTAGTATTGCTTCAGATAATGCATTATTGGTACTTCCATATAAAGCGCGATTAAATCTTGTGTCGTAAGATTCATCATTTGGTGAACTATTCCAGCTTTGGTCTGCTGCGTAAGCTACGCCATACCAATCTTTTGAAAACAGCGCGAATCCACCGTCATCCCAAACGGTGTTAAGCATTCCCCAAACTTGTTGTTTCTTGGTCTCGGCCATAAATCCACCAATATTTCCCTTCGCAACATTAAAATCAGGAATAGTACTGTATGAATTCAGTATGCCTGTAGAAACAAGCTGTGTAAACCCTGCTTCTTTAAAAGGAGTTATTCGGGGAGCGTAATCATCCAAAATATCATAACCCCATGTAACCAGAATAATATCTTTTGGCAGCAGATCCAGTATTTCCGGATGATCTAAAGCAATATCTCCCCACATCATAACCTTTTTACCCATTCCTGTTATAATCTTGTGGATTCTTTTGATGTGGTTCGCATACACCACTTCTTCGCCCAAACTATCTACCATGGCTTTGGATGCACCTGTACCCAAATCAAAAGTCTCATCTGAATTGATATGAAAGTATTCGGAATGAAAAGCAGGAATCATTTCAGCATAGATGTCTTCCAAGAGCTCGTAACTTTCTTCAAAAGCAGGAGATAGTAACATTCCACTTTCTCCCAGATGGCTAAATTCAGGATGTTTTAAAATTTGATCGAAATGTCCAAAGGACTGGAAATTACCAACAAGCTCTATGTGATACTTCTTTGCATAATCAGCTAGCTCAGACCATTCATTGATATCTAAAGCTCCACCCGGAGGCGCAAATTCGGGATGACTTTTTGTTTTTACTACATCTTGAGTATAGTAAGTAAGCATATTGATTTTCATTTCAGCCATACGCTCAATTTGCTGATGCATATAGTCTTTTGTTGGAACAGGTCCTCGACTGATGTCATCCATCATTGCACGAATTTCCATATCCGGCCAATCCTTTATTTCTAAAGCTGGTATTGCTTTATCAAATCGCTTCGTTCTTATTAATTGCTTGAGTGTTTGTACTCCATAAAAAGCGCCCCTTTTGGAGTTTGCAGAAATTAAGACCACTTCAGATGTTACTAATAATCTATAGCCTTCTTGTCCAAGTTCAGGATTAGCAGAAAGTTTGTGCCGATCGATAATTCTCTCGAAATCTTTTCCACCTCCTTTTATGCCAACTATTATCTGTCTATCGGCTTTTTTATCTCCCTCACTAAGTTTAAAACCAAGACTTTGAACAAATTCTTTCTGGATTTCATTATGGAGAAAGTCTTCTTCGACTTCATCATTCACATATATTTGAACCGATATTTGATTGTTTAAATCAAATGACCCGGATTTGAAAGTAACTTCTTGTGGATTTGGAACTAGGGTTATTTCCTGACGTGCAAATGAGCTTTGCATAAGCATCAAAAGAAAAAGAACTGCTATGGTATATACTCTTGGTTTTTTCATCCGATCTAAATTTTATTTTCTAAAAATATTGCTGCGTTTTTATATGCTTTATCTAAATCACTTACTGCTGATTCTGATCCACCAATATCAATTCCAAAATGTCCTTTGAACTTTATCAGGTCTAGTGTTTCAAAAAAATCGTCCCATCTGATAACTCCGTCACTAATTGCAAGATGCTCTACCCTGTTTCCTCCATTATCAGAAATATGAATATAGTCGATGTAGTCAGTGAGCCTTCGCAAGGATAGTTGAAGGTTGTCCTTTAAGAAATACTGATTAGCAGTATCAAAAGTAAAGCGCAGGTTATCTCTACCCACTGCATCGTGGAAATACAAAAAAGCGTCAGTTGTTGCAGAAAACACGCCAAGCGCGGGATGCATTTGATAGGTTAAATTAAATTCGGCTGCTATATCACAAGCCGCCCGATATGTTTCCACCATTTGATTCCAGTACTTATCCCAATTTAAATACTCGGGAAATTTAGCCGCCAGTATTACATCTTCATGATAGTGACGAACAACAGGTATATCATCTGGAAACTGATATGGAGGTAAAGGAGCATTATCCAGTACACCCTTTGACCCAAGTAAATGAGCAATTTCACATCCTTTTCTAAATAGATCGAGATTTTTCCTTCTCTCACTGGCATCTGCCGAAGATAGCCCAGGCAAAACTATACAGAAATATGGAACTTCCAGTTCAAGCTCTTTTATTCTTATTACAATCTCATTTCGTATCTTGTATACTTTTTGTAAATGATCTTTTCTGATACCCTCCAACTCTACTGATTGGAAGCCCATACTTTTATATTCATCCAAATACTTTAAAGTATCCTCAGCCGGAGGAGGATATCCATATTTACTTATGGTATGTAGATAACAACAGGTTATTCTGGAATTAATCATCATTATTTAACTCCGGATCATTCATAATAGCTTTGATATCTGACACTCCTTTTATAGCTACAATAGTAGCTATGCCGAAAAAAATGACAGCAAAAATTCCAAATAAAGTCATCCATATTAGCACTCCTTCAGACATACCGAGCCTCCTCTTCATTGATAATTACTGCTGGATTCGATTTCTGAGTTAACAGTGATCCCACAATCATCCCAGCTGCGGCCAGAATAAAACTAAGGAATCCTGCCACATTCACATCGGTAACAAAAGACATCCACCCGGGAAGTACCTCTGAATAACTTTCAAGAATAAGAAATCCGGCAGGTACAACAGCTCCTAATATCAAAGCACACATTGCTCCTACGTTATTAGCTTTTTTCCAGTATAATCCTGCGCTAACTGTCCCAAGAGCTCCGGCAGTATACATCGTCCCCGTAATGAAGATATATTGGAAAGCTGTTTCAGGGATTTTGTACCACAAACCGAAAATCAGTAGAAAGAACCCTATCAAACCCGAAATAACCTGAGTTATTCTAATTGTGGTTTTTTCAGAATATCCACCTTTCTTGATAACGGAAATAACATCTAAAGTAAGTACCGAACTCCATGCTAATACATAAGAACTATAAGTTGACATGGAGGCCGCCAGTAAACCTGCTACAAGCAATCCTAAAAGACCCACTGGTAATAATTCACCCAATAACATAGGCATTGCAGCTGTTGAGTTTTCTCCTGGTCCAAAATATGCGAATGCTGCTACTCCCCAAAACATTGGAATCATAGCTCTGCCTGCAAAAGTCAATCCTGTTACCCAGAATATTTTTTTGGCAACTTTTGGACTTTCTGACGACAAGGCTTTCGACGTTCCGGGCTGCCAAAGAGCTGCAGCAGCAATATTTGTTATAAGTATCCAAATTATAAAGCTCCATCCGAATCGAGGATTAACTATAGGATTTACTCCCGACTCTCCAAAGCCGGAAGCAACTGCATCAGAAATAGTTGTTAAATCTACTTCCAAAAGCACAATAATTGTTGTGGCAAGCATAGCGAAAGAGAGCACTACATACTGCATAAAGTCAGTTATTACTACAGAGAACATTCCCCCGAGTATGGTGTAACTCATTACAACTATGAGCATCAAGGTCATAATAAATCCAAGAGCCTGAGGTCCAAAGCCCATAACTTCCGAAAGGAAAATTCCATCAAACTTCAGGAAGATTCCCATATTAAGTACACCACCAATAAATAGTATCAGTCCGCCAACAATGCGAACATTTTTGTTGAATCTAAGCTCATAGAATTGAGGAATGGTCATCATGCCATATTCTCTTAATTTCTCTATGATAAAACCTGTTTTCCCAACAGTGGTATAAGCAATTAGTGCCAAAATCCCAATGATAAAACAAGAAAAGCCTGTTACATACCCCAGTTCTCCGAAATACACAAAAGTAACGGTTCCTAATTCCGTGGCGGTAAAGGTAGCAACGCCTAAAGAAACTTTTATTTTTCTACCAGCTACTATATAACCACTCAAATTCTGAACGTACCTTTTTACCCATATACCTATATACACGGTTACACTCAGATAAACGAGCATTATAATCCAATCAACGGGAGAAAAATTCATAGATCCGGTTTAAATAGTTGGTGCCAAAATTGCTGGTAGAATTCCCACTTCATAAAATTTATTCCCCAATGCGGGCTGGCTCCTGTCATCCAACAAGTAACTCTGCCATCCCCAAATTTATGTTC
Organism: Balneola sp.; assembly: GCA_965216175.1. Taxonomy (GTDB): domain Bacteria; phylum Bacteroidota; class Rhodothermia; order Balneolales; family Balneolaceae; genus Balneola. The sequence continues at coordinate 1,357,937 of OZ244140.1, read as the reverse complement.
CGCTAAAAGCGGATACCATTTGCCCATATTTTCGATTTCAACAATGGCTTTAGCTGAATCTTTTATATTCGTTTCGTTAAAACCTAAGATAGGTGGCACACTTTCCCACTCTATTCCTACCATAGATTTATGCTTCTGATCATTACAGCGCACTTTATAGCTGGATGTTGATTCAATCAGATCATCATGCTGTAAGCAATCAACAGGCAAAACATTTTTGAATCTGGATCTTCCCCAACCTCCTTTGCCCAATTCTCCTGAAAAACTGAGCCATCCACCGTTCATATGAAAGTGTCCGCCTTTCTCAACCCAATCTTTAAGCAAGTCAAAGCGGTCCGGAAAAGTAACATAATCATCGTTCCATTTTGCACGGTTAAAAAAATCCGGATGAAGCATTAAACACTTTGTCTCTACATCTGCAAATATGATTACATCAGCCCAGTCTAATCTTTCTTCAAATTCATCCGGTGACATTCGATACAATTCCCAGGAAGGCTGAGTTATCACTTCTGAGGATGGAATTTTTCTAAGCGCATCAATTAGTGGCTTCGCATAGTTTAACACTTCTACATCCTTGCTGGGAGCTTCAAATGGAGATTCCACATACGTTTGTCCAATATGAATGCACCAGTTTCCTACATGCCAGATTTTTAATCGTTCTGTGCTCATAGATTCAAACTGTTAATGAATATCCTTTACCAAAAACCCTTCTTTAGGAGATTTCGGGCGATGAGATGGGTGAATTTTTTCGAATTTATTCCAGTGATCTCTCAATTTAAAAGCAACACTTTTAGGTAACCTGTCTCGGGTAAACACTCCTTTTTTATTAAGAACAACTCTACGGAAATGTTGAGGAGTTAGAAAATCTGCAAAGTTCCAAACATGTGCTCCAAACACATAATCACACTTCTCCATCACTTCGAGATATTTAAAAATAAACGCCGTTTGAAATTCTTCCGTAAACATCTGTGCTGTTGTGGAATGAAGTCCTTCTACCGTATCCGCTCCGAACTCCGTAATCATGATAGGCTTACCATGTTTTTTAAAAGTAGCATCTAGTTCTGAAGCTAAATCCTCAGCGGCTTGTTCTAAATCAACAGGCTTAGTGTACCATCCGTAATATCGATTCATACCAATTATATCACATGACTCATTTACTACATCATTTTCTTTAAATGCTGCCATAGAAATTGACATTACAGGTCTGCTGTCATCCAATGATTTTGTGTAATTATAGATTTCTGCAAAGTATTTTTTGCTTGCTTCATTTTGATAGAATTCTTCTGCCCAAAGATTTGGTTCATTTGTTATCGACCACGAAATGACACTTGGGTGGTTTTTGTCTCTACTGATAAGTTCTTTGATCGCTTGCTTATGATTAACCAAAAGAGGATCCAGATCATCAAAATTATTAGACCAAAATCCTAAACTAACTGCAGCAACCTCATCGATAATCAAAAAACCTAAACGATCACCTAGTCTCATCATTTCTTCATCATAAGGATAATGACTGGTTCTGTATGAATTTGCTCCTGTCCAACGCATTAGCTCATGATCACGAATATATCCAGGTCTGAATTGCCCTCTACCCACAATCGGATATTCTTCATGCTTTCCAAATCCACTCAAAAAGAGTTCTTCGTTATTCAGATAAATCTTACCACCGTTGATATGAATCTCACGAATGCCAAATTCCTCTTCATATTGATCAACAACTATATCGTTATCTAGTATTGACATGTGAGCCGTATAGAGATACGGATTTGATGGGGACCAAGGAATTACCTCATCAATTTTGAGATCACTATTTTCAGAAAGTTGTGATCTGTTTCTTGCTATCTCTTTTCCATCTCTATCTAATATTCTTACTTCTTTTTCCAGAGTATCAGAACTAGCAGAAGCTTTTACTGATATGGATCCATCTAAAGTCGCTTTAATATCAATATCAGTGATATGATTCTCCGGTACAGCAACGATATTTACTGAACGTGTTAGACCGCCGTAAGGGAAAAAATCGAATCTTGTAGCCGGAAACAGATGTCTGCGCTCATATTTTTTTGTGTTATATAAAGCTGATTCAGGATCTACACCTTGAGGCAACGAATGCATACTAAGCGCACTATCCACACATATCATAAGATGGTTTTCTTCTCCTGATTTTTTTAAAGACTCTGTTAAATCTAAAGCAAAAGGCATATACCCGCCAAAATGTTCTCCGATATTCTTGCCATTTAGCCACACCTCAGCTTTGTGATCTGCTGCTCCAATTCGTAACAAAATTTTATGCTCTTTTTGGATAGCCTTCGGAATTTTAAAAGAAGTCTCATGCCAGGCTTTACCAACATAGTTTTTCAGCCCTTGTTCTTCCAATTGTTCATTCCATGATCCCGGAATAGCAATTGAATGAACTTCACCATATAACTTACTATCAAACCATGACTCCTTTTTACCAACACCATTCGGGTCGGCTTTAAAATTCCAGTAGCCTCCTAAATCAAATACTGCCCTGAAATTATTTTGTTGAGGATAAAGCATTATCGAGTTCTTAATTTTAAATTTTTTGATTTTACAATGAGAATAATCCAATCAATCCAAGTACGGCCATGATTATTGAAAAAATCAATATAAAACCGACTAAAATATTTTTTGTCTTAGATAAACTGTGTTTTCCCACTAATTCTTTTTTGTTCATAAGAATCAGCATTAGAAAAATTACCACCGGAGTAATTATCGCAATAAATGCTTGCGACATAATCATTACGAAAACAGGTCTTCCACCAAAAATGGGTACTATAAAGCTTAATAGAATAATCCCAAGCGATATCAGTCGATTCGTAGTAGACTTGAAATCAGGATTCTCTCCCTTGTAATCTGCAAGAAGCATCGGTGCAAGCATTATGTGAGGAAATAGAGATGAAAGACCTGCCGCAAGAATTCCACCTACAAAAATTGAAATTGCAAACCGACCAGCAAAAGGTTCCAACAACTTTACCATATCAATAGCATTATCAACTTTTAAACCTTGTTGATACATTGTTCCCGCAGCCGCAGCCATAACGGAAATACTTAGAACAAACATTACTATTGCAGAAACTTTGGCATCTCTTTTTTCCAAATGCAATTGTTCCATGCCCCATCCTTTTCCCTTTATGAGAACAGATCTAACTACATAAATTACTGCTCCCATTGTTGTACCTACCATGCTTGCAACTAGTAAAAAAGCACCTGACTCATTGGGTATTCCTGACATTATCCCCGAAATTACCTGAGAAGGTTCAGGTATAACCATGACCATAGTTATTAGAAAACTGAGTCCCATTATTCCTACAAAAATAGCGAGTACTTTTTCGAAAAAATTCTGCTTTCCGTTCCAAAGTAATGTGTATAAAATTGCACCATATACCATTGTGCTAAAAATAGGATCAATTCCATTTCCTGAACTTGTTAACGGTCTTGTCCATTCTTGAGTGACTTGAGTAACAATAGCCATCACCCCAACACTTCCTACGGCTTCCGTAAATATTAATGCGATCAAAATGAATAACCCAACCGGTTTCCCAAAATGTTGTTTATAACTGTGTATGATTGTATCGCCGGTGATTATTGTATACTTGCCAAAAACTACAATAAGGATGTAGGTAAAAATGCAGGATAACACTAATGGTAGCGCAAGTGTCATTCCATATTCTGCACCTGTTGAGGCCATCGAGGTTACACTTCCCGTTCCTATATTGTATCCAATTATAAATAATCCGGGGCCTATAGAAATAATAAACAGCTGGAACTTTTTAAATAAGCTCATGGATTTTTGTTCACTCATTTAATCCCTCTACTTTTCGAATATGTATAGTTGTAAGGTTTTTAGGTTCAACATTGATTTTGAACCTTTCTCCGCCTTTTTTAATGGAAATTTGTTGCGTCTCTTCTTTACCATTTACTTTTTTTGCTAGAGTGTATTCTCCTGATCTTAATTGCCATAACCTCATTGTAACCAATTCATTAGAATCAGAAAATGAGTACAAATCAACATCAAGGCTTGAAGAATCACTGTCAGTTACCAGATAAGTGAGGTCGCGGCTTGCTTTTTCCCAGCTCACAGCTATATATGGAGATGAGCTTTCAGCAATTCCATATCCTGTTACCATTGCTTGTAAGATCCCTGCTTCTCTCACTCCTCCTTCTTTAATAAAAATTCTATCTGTATGTATACCTTCCGACGTCAACATTGGATAATTGTATCGCACCGTTTCAAGATACTTCTCCATACCCTCCACAAGAAAATCCTCGTTTCCGGTTAATCGGTATTTTATGAAAGGAGTCCCTCTTTCTATAATAATTTCATCGTATCTTTTATCTCTGGTTAGTAATCGCCAAGTTCCCACAACATTCCAAAAATTAGCATTATTTCCCACTACGTAAGCTGCCCATTCCTCAGAGCCCTTTTCAAAATCATTTTCAGATTTAGAAGGTGAGCTCTCATACTTTTTTACAAGCTCAAGATGTTGGATGAAAGGTTTTAAAAACTTATCATCTCCGGTTAATGTCCATGTATATAATAGCTGATCAAGTACAGCTGTTGAACCGTTCCAATCAAAATAATCCCAGAGCATGTTCGCGGTGTACCAATTCTTTTCAGGACCATTGATAACTCCACTTGGAAACTCAATTGATGGAGGAATAATCCCTAGCGGCTTCCCTTTATCTTCAGTTTGAGAAATACTAAGCCAACTTTCTGCCCATTCTATCAAAGCTTCAACAGAAGATGGATCTTTAGTTTTCCAAGCGTAATATCTCGCGGCTTTTGTTGCGCGGGTATTATATACCACATCTCTGTTTTTGGGTGGTTCTGTCTCTATTTCTGTTGAACTAAACCAAGCCGATTTAAAAAACCTATTCCCATTGCTGTTATACCCGCTCCATAAATCTTTAAAATATTCAGATGAATACGCCAGCCGTTTTTCATATTCAGGATTATCATTAAATAACACCATTAAAGGAGCTGTATCAGCTATAAATTCTGAAGAATGTTCCACATCAGATGGGTTTTTGGCATAACCTTTATACACTTTCGAACTATTCCATACTCCGTCAGCCAGCTTTTTCCAGCCTGTATGAGCAACATCATCTCCTGACAAAATTAATGGCGACCACCATCTTAAAATTTCAACATCATCACCGAATTTTCCGCCGAACTCCCCTGTTTCTGATTGTTGTTCAAGTACCCACCAATCGGCAATATACTTAAGTCGGTTCATCAGCTCCCATTCGGTAAAAGCCCAATCAGGAGCATTTAATGGTTTGGCAATATTATCAAATGGATCAGGGCTATCTATTTTTGCACCATTGTACATTCTAACCAACTCGTTGTTGGGTTTCATTGTAAATATCTTTGCTAGATCTATTTCGGCTTGATTACCCTCATTATATCCTCCCCGCTCTAGCTTAAGCCAATAAAGAGTTCTTGCTCTGTACCACAAAGCTCTTTCATACAATGGTAATTTTTCAGCATTCTGTGGAGATAAAATAGCGTCATAAAGCATTACAGACTGATGAAGATGATCAAACAATCCTAACCCTGTTTTATTAGTTGCCCAACTCCAGCCTCTGAAATAGAAATACTTTTCTGCTTCTTTTATTATTGAAATCCGTTGTTCCCAAAAAGCTTTAAAAGATCTGTTTTCATCGTTTTCTGGTAAATCCTTAATTACATCCAAAAAGGTATTTGCAGAGTCTTTGCTATCATAACTGGCTTTTTCTTGAAGAAGTGAAATAACCTTTTTTTGTTGAGAAGTAACAGGTTCTGATTGATCAGGAATTAATGAGAAACTCAGTATTCTTGCCAAGTCTCTTCCTCCTTTAAGAGTAAAAGTAAGCGGGCTATATGAAACATTAACCTTTCTTTGAACGATACGGTACATTTTTTGAGGTACTTCTCGAAGTTGTTCGCTCTCTGCACTTGGTGAGAAATCCTGAAGTTTTAATTCATGATCAATGCCGTTGATTGACAAAGAAACTGTAGAAGAATCCTCCAAACCGCCATCAAACCAAATAGTTATCCACCAATCACCATTCGGCAGGTCTGCTTTAAAAGAAATCTTATCCGCCGAGAGTCCATCAATGGTTTTATCATCTCTGGACTTATGCCATTCATTATGATTGAAAGCTTCCAGGTTTTTTGTAGTCCAACCATAACCGTATTCATCTGAATAGAGAAAATCCGGAGACAACAGAATAGAAGATTTATCTACTTCAGAATCTTTCATGCCGGCATCAAAAAAGTACGGCCTAAGAGTAAACTCAATGGGCGTATGTTGTGCTTTTGAGCAACTCAAACAAAATATACCTATTAATAGAAAGCAAAAGATTTTCATATTTATGTAATTAAAAGAGGAAAGCTTTTTCACGAGCTTTCCTATATCAAATAATAGACTATTGGTTTATTTAATGAGTGTCATCCTGGCTGTATTCACAAAAGTATTACTGGCTGTAACTGCCGTTACTCTGTAAATATACATTCCGGATGAAAGTCCTGAAGCATCAAGTAAAACACTTTGATTTGCACCTGCGCTCATTCTTTGTGCAGGAATTGTCATCACTTTTTGGCCAATGATACTATAAACCTCTATGGTAACACTAGATGGTGATTTCAGATCAAAAGCTATATTAGTTGATGGGTTAAACGGATTTGGATAATTGCCCCTAAGAGCAAAAGCATTTGGAGTGTCACTAGTAACATCATCTTCATTACTGATCGTAATTCCACCATGCCAGAATAAAGAACCCAGTTGCTGTCCATTATCACCGGCAGAGAATGAAGCCTCAGAAGCTGCATATCCGAAATCAAAAGGTTCTCCTGATGTGGAAAACTCCGAAGGTGATTCAGCATTACCCCAAAATTCAGTTACAATGTTTGCTGGATCACCTGATCCATCAGTAAATGAAATTTCTTCACTTATATTTGTTGAAGCGCTTCCCTGTTCAGCAACATAAGCTTGTGCTGTAGCATTGAAAGTTGCCGCAGCATCTACTGAATCGGGATAAGCAGCCACGACAGTTGATGTAGTATAGAAATTATTATTATTTAGTGTAAATGATTGAGCACCAAATTCGGCTAATTCTTCTGTTGTTAAAGAATCCAACCCAACAACAGTTATAGTTTCATCACCATTAGTATTATTTCCATAAAAAGAAGCATTATAAACCATGTTATTGGTAAAAACTCCTTTAACGGTTGATCCAAATTCAAATGCGGTATTCTTACCAATATTCACTGCCGTGTTTTGATTAATGTATGCATAATTTATTGTACCTCCTCCGTCTCTAAGTACTTGGCTTGTAAGGTTATAAAATGTGTTATTTTCAAACCAAAGAGTATCTAATGGATTCCCTCTGTCATCTACACCTCTACCATTATCCGGACTAGTCGTTGAACCAATATTACTCATTATTGAATTTGTTAGAAAAATGCTGACATTTTCTCCATCTACTCTGAATCCGGATTGACCATCTTTATCTAAATGACAATCATCTATTGTGATTGTAACTTCATTTTCACTAATACGAACTATTCTTGTATTAGTACCACCAAGTTCATCTTCATTTGTTATATAAAGTCCTTTTAAAGTAAGGTCTCCTCTTGGTCTAAATGGTCTGTCCGATCCTCCTCCATCATCTACGGCTGGTATTAATTTTGGTTTTTCTGTATAATTATCTTCTGCAACTATTGTTAAATGATAGCCTCTGTGTTCTATACTACCATCCAGTAGATAAGTACCTCCACTAGATAAAATATATACAGTATTTGAATCTACTCTCGCTCCGGTAGCAAGAGTATCTCCGGCAATAGCATCATTGAGTGTTCCTACTCCCTGATTTACAGTTACAGTACGCTGTGCATGTACACTAAAATTGGTAATAAATACCAATAATAACATACTACAAGCATACATAACCATCCTCTTCAGTACATTTATAGTAACTGTTTTAGATTTCATGTTTACTCCTTTGTTATTGATGTTTTCACACTTGTGGATTTCACTAATGTGATTGTTAAAATTTTACTTTTATACCTGTACTCATTGTAAATCCGTAATTAAAATCTTTTGATTTCCTTGAAATAGCATCAGAACCCACAAATTCTCTTTCACTCTCACTTAACACATTATTTATATTTAAAAAGAAAGTAAGATTTCTCATTTTTTTGAAAGACTGATTTAATCTGAAATCCCAAAAATTAAATCCCGCAGAAAGGCCGTCTGTAAAAGAGGTAACGGCTATTTCATCCAAAATATCTTGTTGATAAGCCAAAGAGGCTCTGGCAGAGAACAATCCAATTTCATAGCCTAGTGTGAACGATGCAGTAACATCAGGTTGACCCGGTAATTTACCCGCCCTAACAGTATCTATAATTATTGGCGTAAATGGGGGCTCCGAACTTCTTGGACCAATCTTAAACTCAGGGAAGAAAGTTTCTGATTCAATAAAAGCGATATTAGTTGAAAGAATTAAACCATCAAAAGGTTTAGGTAAATATCTAAAGTCGGTTTGAAAGTCGAACTCAATTCCTCTTACTGTGGAAGTACCCTCTGCATTAACAGGAGAAGTAAGATCATATCCTGCAAACTCTCCTTCCTGTAAACGTGTGGTTCGTATATAGTCTATGTTTTCCAGCTCTTTATAAAAAAATCCTACAGAAAAATATCCGATACTGTTTTTATAAAATGAAAGAAAAACATCATAATTTGTTGCAGTAGTATGTTTCAAATTAGGATTACCCTGACTCAATATCTGCTCAGGATCATTCACGTTCTGAAAAGGAACTAAATTATCATAATTAGGTCTGGCAAGACTTTTTGTATATGCCAATCTTAAATCTATACCATTAATAATATTTGCTTTAAAATGAATTTGAGGTAAAAATTCTGAATAATTTTGACCACCTGTCGTATCTGAAATTGTACCAACTTCACCAAGATTTCCTCTTAAATTCCCAAAATTACCTTTGTAAAAGTTTTCTGCAACTTCATATCTAAACCCTGGTAAAAGTGTAAACCTTGATCCTAAATTAAACTCAAACATTGCATAAAAAGCAGTAACACTTTCTCCCGCTTCGTAATCTTGCAAATCAGTAAAACGATTATCTTCATAGAAATTGGAAAATCTATCATAAAAACTAGCTAAAGCATCTGCATTTAAACCTGGGTTAATGATATATTTGCCATCTATTTCCGGGCTGCTGTAATCAGGGTTTGTAAAGTTACTGATTGCAATATGGGTACTGTTGTATAAGTCGAAGTCATTAGGATTATCTTGCCCTATCTGGCTTACAACTTCAAAATCAGTTCGGCTTTCATCTTCATTAACAAACTTATTCTTGTCTCTATATTTTGCACCTACCTTAAAATATCCATCGATTTGATTATTGATATAGAAATTTAATTGAGTATTTAGAGCAATTGTAAAATCTCCTTCTGTTCTTCGAGATGTATTAAACGCCCCATATTGAAAAAAGGTCTCATCTAAATCGTTATTTGCTGCTGCTACGATGCTATCAGGGTTAGAGTCATCTAACATATTTCTGTAAGCTCCGATTTCAATAAACCGAGCATAATTTGAAAAGGGGGTTTTACTTAAACTGTAAGAGTAAGATGACTGCCAGTCGACTTCAAGAAAATCCCACTTATGAAGACCGCTTATAGCATTTGAGTATATTGCTTCGGATCGTTCTCTATCTCTTGAATCATATTCAGTTCTTGTATTTCCTACTCTATATCTCTTTCTGAATCTCTGCTCGTTTCTGTCCGTTCTCCCCAAAAAAGAAGATAAAAATATCTGATTACTTTCATTGAGCTGATAATCAATACTAGCACTTAAACCATATTTATCTCTTGTTTCCTGTGTGTCTGTTAAATTGAGATTCTCAATACGCTGCGTGGAATCACTCTGGTTTTTAAGTATAGTCAAATCAAATAGTTCTGATGCCCTGTTCGCTCGTTGAATACTACCTGAAACTAAAACCCCTATCTTGTTATTAAGAAATCGATCACTAAGGTTTGTGCTAAACTTATATTGGCCAAAATCAGATTTCAAACCATTATATCCAGTCTCAGCACTCGCAGAACCTTGAAAGTCATTTGGAGCTTTTCTTATCAATAAGTTTACTGTTCCTCCAACTGCATCACCGTCTTTATCTGGAGTAAGTGCTTTAAAAACTTCAATTCCATCTAAAATTTCAGATGGAACTAAACTTAAATCCACAGAGCGATCATCTCCAGATCCGGGTAATCTTATACCATTTACTGTTATAGAATTGAATCGTGGTGACAATCCACGAACAACTACTTTAGATGCTTCACCGGCATCACGCTGTACAGAAACCCCCGGCAGCCTTGCTACAGATTCGGCTGCATTTTGATCTGGTAATTCGGAAAGCCTTTCTTTTGATACAACATTAACAATGGTATTAGATTCTAGTTGTTGCTTAATTGCAGCAACTTGGCCTGCAGCTTGAGCAAGTACAGTTATCTCTTCGCCTTCATAAATTTCAGGTTGTAATTTTATATTGAATTCTTTTCTAGTATTAGGCTCTATCTCAACGTTTATAATTTTTTGAATATACCCGATGTATGAAAATCGTATTTGGTAGTTTCCGGTGGGTATATTATTTATAGAATAACTTCCATTCTCTCCAGTAGCAGTTCCTCTAAAAAGATCTAAAATAAAAATATTGGCCCCGAATATTACCTCGCTGCTTGTTGAGTCTTTAATTGTACCGTACAATCTACCAGTATTCTGAGCTAAAATGATTTGGCTGGAAAAAAGAAAGCAACATATAAAAACTAAGAAAGTCTTTATTCTACAAGTACTAGTATTCAAAAATTTTATCCCAACCATTCAATCATTAATTAGATCTTATTTTGTACAAAACCATACAAAGCAAAAGCGCTTCCACATGACATGCTTAATATGCTAGGTATACTTTATATATGCAATATTTGTTTTCACTTTTTTTAGCTTTTAAGGTGTAAAAACATGTATAACTGGAAATGAATTTGAATTTCAGGAGATCGAATCAACCCAAATACTTACTAATTTTTTTTCCTTTTAAACCTAAATTCGAATGAAGCTCCACTATTGGAACTTATGGTTGTTTCAGCGTTTAATTGCTTTCCAAGTGTCTTTACCAATGTCATTCCCAATGACCGCCGGTCTGTCGAGTTCTCTTCAGGAAACCCAATTCCGTTATCATAAATCTTATAAGTTATAAGATCCTGATTCTTCTTAAAAGAAACCCATATCTTCCCATCACTCCTGTCTTCGAATGCATGTTTATAGCTGTTTGTTAACACTTCATTCAAAATTAGTCCACATGGAATAGCTTGAGTTATTTCGAGTTCCACCTTATCCAAATCAAATTCGATCTGTACGGGCATTGCATCTCTTTCAAGAGAATTTGAAATAACACGGGTTAAATCTTTGATATAATTTCGTATATCTACCTGTGAAAAATCATCACTTTGATATAATAACTCATGGACCAAGGCAATGGAATTAACTCTCATTTGACTGTCTTTGAGTACTTTTTGAGCATCTCTATTATCTGAATTCAACGCCTGTAATTCCAACAGTCCCGTAATTACTGCCAGATTATTTTTAACACGATGATGAATTTCAGCCAGTAAAACTTCTTTCTCTCTTAAATTTGATTTGAGCTTTTCTTCTGCTCGCTTACGGTCTGTGATATCAACATAGATTCCATACATAGCGATTATATTCTCATCTACAGTAACAGGCACTGCACAAACAATTACATCAATTATATCTCCGGATTTAGTTTTTCTTTTCCCGGTATACACTTTTGCAACTTTACTTGTTGAAAGCTCGAGTGCATCTTTGTACTCATCTTCAGGAACAATAAGTTTATCGAGTTCAAGACCTTTTACTTCATTTTGAGAATACCCAAAGATCTCTTCGAAACTATGGTTTACATTTTCGATCTCCTGGTGATGATCTAGCTGTGCAATACCGATCGGACTTGCATGAAAAAGATTACTGAACATACTCTCACGACGTCTCAATGCTTGATGCGAAAGCAATCTTTCGGAAACATCTCTTTCTACCACTATTATCACATCCTCTTCCAGGTATGATCCGGAATTCATCAATACTTCTGTAGGGAAAACCTCGCCATTCTTCTTTTCTCCCCAACCTTCATAACTAATAGATTCACCGTTTTTTGCTCGCTGCAGATACTCTATAACTTTTCCATCTGAGAATTTTCCTGATGCGGAAAGAAACTTCACTCCCTTTCCTATTACCTCACTTCTGCTATATCCAAATGTTTTGGTTAAACCATTGTTTGCATTGACAATTTCACCTTTTGTATTCAGTAAATATATTGCGTCTGTAATGGAATTGTACAGATCCATGAAGCTACTCATGATCTGATCTGATTTTTGCTGAGCTCGCCGTTCCTCAGTAATATCTTTTATTACAGAATAAACAGATGTAATCTTTCCTTCAATATCAAACAAATAAGAATTGTACCATTCACACTCTATATCTTTTCCATCCTTCGTCTTGTTTTTTAGACTCAGTATTTTTGTTTGGGCATTTTCTTGCTGAGCGTCTTTATTGGCAGATATAATTTCCCCTAGATATTCATCAGCAATTAGTTCTTCTAATAAGTATGGATTCTTACTGATGTCGTTATGAGAATATCCGAACATCAACTCAGCCCGTTTAGACCAACGAATGATCTTGTGGTTCAGATTCCATTCAATTTCAGCTAAGGGAAAATCCTGAAAGCCAATAGGCAAAGAAAGTACTTTTTTGGAAGATAAGTTCTTCTTAAATACATGAGTTACATCATGAGCCACAACAACTTTAGCAGGCACCCCTTTGTAACTTATTAAATGAGAGGAAAATTGAACAAAGATCTCTTCTTTTTCCTTTGAATAAAGTATCCATGTTTCTATAAAAGGGAGATTCAACTCATTGAATTCGTCTTGTGACAAATCCAAGTTCTTTCCTAAAAAAGACAGAAATCGCCCAAGCAATTCTTTTTTTGAGTATTTGAGTTTAAAGATAGCAAACTCATTTATATCCAGAATTTTCAAATTAAGTTGATCGCAAATAAACATTAGTTGCGAATCGAAAAATGTCATACTAATCTTTAGATGTCCTGTTATTTTCAACTGCGAGAATATGCACTATATCATTTACTTTTTCCAATTTACTTTTATTTAATCAATTTAAGTATGTACCAAAACTTATTATTCCTATCTTTGGAATTCAATAAAAGCAGTTTTTCAATAATTATTTAATGTCAGAACATAAGATTACAATCACTTTACCCGACGGTTCAACAAGAGAATTTCCTAAAGGAACTACCGGACTTCAAATAGCAGAATCAATCTCCTCTGGATTAGCAAGAGCCGCTTTCAGTATTACTGCTAATGGCGAAATTATTGACCTTGACAGATCTATTAATGAAGATGCTCAGGTTGCGATCAATACTTGGGAGAGTGAAGCTGGTAAATATACATTCTGGCATTCCTCCGCTCATATTTTAGCGGAAGCAGTTCAGGAATTATACCCCAATGCGAAATTTGGTATCGGCCCTCCTATCGAAAGTGGGTTTTACTATGATATCGACTTTGGTGAGAAAAATATTTCTCAGGATGACTTAGAAAAAATCGAAAAAAAATTCCTTGAAGTAGCCAGGAATAAAAATTCTTTTGAGCGAAAGGATATTTCTAAAGCAGAAGCTCTTTCTCACTATAAAGAAAATGGAAATGAGTATAAAGTTGATCTGATCGAAGGTTTGGAAGATGGGTCAATTACATTCTACACTCAAGGTAATTTTACAGACCTATGTCGCGGACCTCATGTTCCCAATACCGGAGTTGTAAAAGCAATTAAACTTACAAGTCTTGCTGGTGCGTACTGGCGCGGTGATAATAACAGCAAGCAACTAACTCGTATTTACGGCATCTCCTTCCCAAAACAAAAAATGCTTACAGACCATCTAGAAATGGTCGAAGAGGCAAAAAAAAGAGATCACAGAAAACTCGGTAAAGAGCTGGGTATTTACATGATCGACAAAATGGTTGGAAGTGGATTACCAATTTGGTTGCCAAAAGGAACTCGTTTAAGAAGAACACTGGAATCTTTTTTAAGAGACGAACAATTTGAACGCGGATACCAGGAAGTAATTACTCCCCACATTGGAAACATCGAACTTTATAAAACTTCCGGTCACTACCCTTATTATTCCGATTCTCAATTCGATCCGATTCAGGTTGATGACGAAGAATATATGCTAAAGCCGATGAACTGCCCTCATCATCACAGAATTTATTCTAATGAAATGAGAAGTTATCGCGACCTTCCTTTACGTTTAGCTGAGTTTGGTACCGTATATCGCTATGAGCAGTCCGGAGAATTAAGTGGTCTTTCAAGAGTTCGGGGCTTTACTCAGGATGACGCTCATATCTACTGCATGCAAGAGCAATTGAAGCAAGAGATCAAGCACACCATTGATCTCACAAATTTTGTTTTCGATACTTTTGGAATGCCTGTTGATATCAGACTTTCTTTCCGAGATGACAATGATGAAAAATACGGTGGTGATATTGAATTGTGGGAACGTGCTCAAAAAGAAATTAAGGAAGTAGCTGATGAAATGAATCTGGATTACACCATCGCTCCGGGTGAAGCTAGTTTCTATGGACCAAAAATTGATTTTATAATTCGTGACGCAATCGGAAGAAAATGGCAATTAGGCACAGTTCAGGTTGATTATGTAATGCCTGAGCGCTTTAACCTGACCTATGTTGGTTCCGACAATGAGAAACACAGACCCGTAATTATTCACCGGGCGCCTTTCGGTTCTATGGAGCGATTTACCAGCATTTTGATAGAGCACTTTGCAGGAAATTTTCCATTGTGGCTCTCACCGGAACAAATAAGAGTACTTCCGATTTCAGATGATCAGAATGATTACGCAGAGAAATGTGTTAAAGCTTTTAAGAAAATCGGAGCTCGAGTGACCCTTGACGAACGTAGCGAACAAATTGGTGGCAAGATCAGAGATGCGGAAACTGACAAAGTGCCGTATATGTTGATAGTTGGAGCCAAAGAACAAGAAGCTGGCACGGTTTCTGTTCGTAGACATAGAAAAGGAGATATTGGAACTTTCAATTTTTCTGATTTTCTTTCAACAGTGGAAAATGAAATTGAAAACAAACTACTTCCTGAAGATTAACTAAACTTAAGAGGATAAACATCGCAAGAAGATCATATGGCAGGCCAGAACCTGTCGACAAAACCAGAATAAACGAAGACGTTAGAGCCGCACAAGTCCGGGTTATCAAACCTGACGGCGAGCATGAGATTACCAGCTCAGACAAAGCTTTACAAATTGCTGAACAATTTAATCTTGATCTTGTGGAAATCGCACCGGATGCTAATCCACCCGTATGTAAGATTATTGATTACGGCAAGTTTATGTATGAGAAAAAGAAGAAGGAAAAAGAAGCGAAGAAAAAGCAACATACTGTAAACGTAAAAGAATTACGCTTCCGTCCTAATACTGATGATCATGATCTGGAATTTAAAACCAGACATGCGCGCGAATTTTTAGAAGGTGGCGATAAAGTAAAAGCAACCGTACAATTTCGTGGGCGAGATATGCTTTACACTGAGAAAGGTGAACTACTACTGCTTCAGCTTGCTAAAAGCTTAGAGGATGTATCAAAAGTAGAAACGAAACCGAATATGGAAGGCCGACGCATGACGATGATGATCACTCCTAAATAAAGCTGTTATAATCGTTGATTAGACCGTCATTTCTACCTATCTTATAAGTCTTTATAATTTTCACAAAGCAGGTATACAACACAATGCCAAAAATGAAAAGTAATAGTGGTGCTAAAAAGCGTTTTAAGGTTACCGGTTCCGGTAAAATTAAACGTAAGAAAGCTTTTAAGCGTCACATTCTTACAAAGAAAAGCAGTAAAACTAAGAGACAGCTCGGTGAATCCGCTATCGTAACTGATGCAGATGCTCCAAAAGTAAAGCAGTTGATCCCTTATAAATTTTAATCCTTAAATCTAGACAAAAATGCCACGTTCATCAAATTTAGTGGCTTCCCGTCGCCGTCGCAGAAAGATTTTATCTCAAGCGAAAGGTTACTGGGGCAAACGAAAGAATGTATATACGATTGCGAAAAATGCGGTTGAAAAAGGTCTTCAGTACCAATATCGTGATCGCAAGAATCGTAAACGTACATTCCGTAGATTATGGATCGTTCGAATCAATGCTGCTGCAAGAATCAACGGAATCTCTTATTCTAAACTCATCCACGCGATGAAGGAAAAGGATATGCAGATCAACCGTAAGGTACTTGCAGACTTAGCGGTTCACGACGCCGATACGTTTGCTGCCATTGTGAAGGAAGCTACAGCTTAATTGCTAACTTGCTATTTTAAAGCCGGTAAATCTGTTAAATTAGGTTTACCGGTTTTTTTATTTTAACCCCCTACTACTTAGTAACACAACGAATTACATATGCTTGAAAAAGTAAAAGCATTACAGGAAGAAATAGAATCGTTTTCAGTATCTAATGTGGATGAACTCGAGAGTTTTAGATTAGAATTCCTTTCTAAGAATGGTAAAGTTCAGTCCATGTTCAAAATGATGGGCAAAGTTCCTAAAGAAGACAAAGCCGCTTTCGGAAAATCAATGAATGATTTGAAAAATATAGCCCAAGCTCGTTTTGAGGAGCTTCAGTCTTCATTTTCATCTTCTTCTACTTCAAAGAAAACAGCGCTTGATGATATTACATTAACTGCCCCAATCTCTCCTATCGGATCACTTCATCCGCTTACACAAACACTGGAAGAGATGAAAAGTATATTTTATAGATTAGGCTTTACAATTTCTCATGGTCCTGAGATTGAAGATGACTTTCACAATTTCACAGCCTTGAACTTTCCTCCTAATCACCCCGCACGTGATGAGCAGGATACATTCTTTGTGAGAAAAAGCGAAGATCCTAAAGTTGATGATCTCGTTCTTCGAACACACACTTCCCCGGTTCAAATCAGATTGATGGAGAATCAGAAACCACCTATTCGTGCTATTATGCCCGGACGCGTTTACAGAAATGAAGCAGTGAGCCCAAAATCATATTTCTTGTTTCATCAAGTTGAAGCATTGTATGTAGACGAAAACGTAAGCGTTGCTGATCTTAAAGATACTTTGATCACCTTTGTTAAACTTATGTATGGCAATGATGTGAAGTATCGATTACGCCCCGGTTTTTTTCCGTTTACAGAACCAAGTTTAGAAATGGACATTTGGTGGGGATCAAAAGAAAAAGGAAAATGGCTGGAAATACTTGGATCCGGAATGGTTGATCCGAATGTATTTAAAGCTGCGGGAGTTGATCCTGAAAAATATACAGGGTTTGCATGGGGAATGGGTGTAGAACGCATCGCTATTTTAAAACATGGAATTGATGATATCAGATCTTTCTACGATAATGATATTCGCTTTTTAGAACAGTTTAATTAAAAGATTTCAATACGTTATAAATGAAAATTTCATATAACTGGCTACAAGAATTTATTGACCTGGATTTAAGTCCGGAAGAACTTGCTGACAAGCTCACATTGATTGGTTTAGAAGTTGAAGAAATTGAAGAATATGGCACCATGCTGGAAGGTGTTGTTGTTGGAAAAGTTTTGGAAATAAAATCGCACCCAAATGCTGATCGGCTAAAAATTTGTTCCGTTGATTTAGGTGATGAAACCGTTCAAATCGTTTGTGGGGCTAATAATGTAGCGGCAGGACAAAAAGTACCGGTTGCAACAGTTGGCTCTACCCTTCCTGTTAAATTAGATGACGGAAGTTTCTTAACTCTTAAAAAGGCGAAACTACGTGGGGAAGAATCTCATGGAATGATTTGTGCAGAGGACGAGCTAGGACTTGGAACTGATCACGATGGAATTATGGTTTTAGATTCTGAGATCGAAACAGGAACTCCTGTAAGTGAGATTTTTGATCTTTACCAAGATACGATTATAGAAATTGCTATCACGCCAAACAGACCGGATGCAACATGTCATTTGGGAGTTGCCAGAGATGTCGCCGCTGCTTTAGATCTTGAATTGGTTAAGCCGATTGTAAATATTAACGATGCATCGGATAGTTCTGATTATTCTATCTCTGTAGAAAGTGAGAAATGTCATCGTTATGTAGGTAAATTGATCAAAAATGTAACTATTGAAGATTCTCCTAAATGGCTTCAGGATAAATTGAAAGCCATCGGACTTCGACCAGTCAACAATGTGGTTGATATCACAAACTATGTGATGTACGAAATGGGTCAGCCTTTACATGCATTCGATTTTGATAACCTGAATGATGGAAAGATCATTGTTAAAGAATTTGACAAAGAGATCGAGTTTGAAACGTTAGATCACATTAAAAGAAAATGTGATGCCGGAACACTCTTTATTTGCGATGGAAACGGACCTGTTGCTATTGCCGGAGTTATGGGTGGTTTGCATTCTGAAGTAAACGATGCTACAAAGAATATTCTCATTGAAAGTGCTTATTTCGATCCGGGTTCAATAAGAAGAACATCAAAGCATCAACAACTGCAAACTGATGCTTCTTATCGATTTGAGCGAGGAATAGATCCAAATTTACAAGCAATTGCAGCTCAACGATGTGCTGATTTAATTCTTGAAGTTTGTGGTGGTGATGCTGAGAAAGGACTTACAGATGTTCATCCCACAAAAACTAAAACTCATCAGCTTACGCTAAGAAAAAGCTATGTAAACAAACTTTTAGGAACTTCACTATCTGTATCAGAAATTATTAAAATTGTTGATGGATTAGAATTAGAAGTTATATCCAATGATAAAGACACTGTTACCTTTGAGATACCAACTTTCCGCCCTGACTTGGAACGTGAAGTAGATCTCATTGAAGAAGTTGGTCGTTTATTTGATTACAACAAAATCGAGTCAAAGAATCAGGGAATTTTTGTTTCGACTGAGCCATTAACAGATTGGGAATTACTTGTTTCCAAAACTAAAGATGTTGGTGTTCAACTTGGTTTTAAAGAGATTTATACGAATTCATTGATTTCTCAGAAAGAAGCCTTGAATTTCATTACTGAAAATGAAATGATCGAGACGCTCAATCCGCTAAACAAGGACATGAGTACAATGCGTCCTTCGTTAATGCATGGCTTCTTGAAATCAGCTGCTTACAACTTTAACAGAAAAGCCAAAACTATTCGCTTTTTTGAGGTAGGCAATGTATTTGTTCAAAGTGATAATTCAACTTATCATGATAGAATCAATGAACAAACTCATGTTTTGTTTGGCATATCAGGAAGCAAACGTATTGAACATTGGACGAATAAAGCTGTTCCATTCACCATTTTTGACTTGAAATCAGAATTAGATGCTTTCTTCACAAAACTTGGTTTATTAGGCGGAATTAAAACCAAAGAGATCGATGATTCCTCTCTGTCTTATTCATTCAAAAAGATTGATCTTGGAAAAGTTGTGACAGTTTCAAAATCTTTGAAAGACACATACGATATTGATGAAAACGTATTTGTGGCCGAATTCAGTTTAGATAAAATTTCAGAAGCTCTCGCTAAGAACAAAGCTAGTTCATTCACACCGATTCCTAAGTTCCCTGCCTTCGAATTTGACTTCGCTGTTACGGTAGATCAGGAAATATCTGCCGGAGATCTTATTGCATCAATAAAATCAAACGCCGGTAACACACTGAAAAATATTGATATATTTGATGTATTTGAAGGTGAATCAATTGGAAAAGGAAATAAAAGTATCGCCTTCAGACTAAATTTCATTGATCCCAACAAGACCTTGAATATCAAAGAAGTAGAACCTATTATTCAGCGCGTAGTAAAATCATTGGAGAAGCAATTCTCTGCTAAACTTAGATCTTAGGTTACAGCAATGAATCAAGTTGCCCAACAAAGCGAACGATTTAAACAATTACTGAGTGATATTGATCAAGAGGTTTCTGAATTAAAGAATCAGATCAAAGAGTTGAATAAAGAAAATTCAAAGCTGAAAACTAAATTGGCTGAAGCTCGTGATAAACAGACCGATATTTTTTCAGCGATCAACGAATCGGAACGTTTGGCAATGCGTCAACATGTTCAGGGATTGGTAAAGAAAATTGATAATCATTTAGGATCAGGTTCATGAAATCGATTAAAGTTACTATTCTCGGAAAGCAATACCCTCTTAAAGTGGAGGAAGACGAAGAAGAAAATATGGTCCGAATCTGCAATTATGTGGATGAACGCTTCAGAACTTATAGAGAACAATTGGTTAAACAACCGGAATCTACTGTGATGTCGCTTGCCGCTTTAAGCATAGCTGAGGAACTTTTCGAAGCTCGTAATAACTCCTCAGAAATGGAAAAGAATGAGCATCACACTATGGAAAAAGTGAACAAGAGCTTAGAACGTTTACTTGAACACATCAAAGAAGACTAATTTAAAGGGAAAATACATTGGCTGAAAGTGTCAGCATTTTGTTTGTAGGTGATATCGTTGGATCTCCGGGATTAAAATTAACAGAAACCGTTCTGCCAAGTCTTATAAAAAAGTATGAGGCTGACTTTGTAATCGCTAACGGAGAAAATTCCCATGAAGGCCACGGAATTAATGAATCCATCATTAAGAGTTTGCATAATTTAGGCGTTCATGTAATTACAGGTGGTGATCATTCTTTCGATAAATGGAAAGTTTTTCCTTATATGAGAGAAAATAATACCATCCTCCGCCCTCTCAATTATCCGAAAGGAAATGCAGGCTACGGATTTGGTGTGTATGAAATTCCGGGAACAGCTTTCAAGATCGGTGTACTTAATCTTCAGGGACGAACGTTCATGAAAGCCATTGATGATCCTTTCTCAGCTGCTGATTGGGCCCTATCCAAAATGAAAGAAGAAACCAATATTATATTTGTTGATATGCATGCTGAAGCTACAGCAGAAAAAATCTCTATGGGTTGGCATATTGATGGACGCGCTTCTGTTCTCGTTGGAACGCATACTCACATTCCCACAGGAGATGCAAGAATTTTCCCGGATGGACTTGGTTACCAAACCGACGCAGGAATGACAGGCTCTTTCAATTCATCCATTGGCATGGATAAAAAAGTAGCTATTAAAAGATTTGTGACCGGAGTGCATCAGAAATACCGCGCTGCTGATGGCGATAATCATTTATGTGGGGTTTTCGCAAAAGTTGATGCTGAATCCGGAAAATGTGTTCATATTGAGCAAGTAACTTATCCTGAATTTTATTCCAGTAAAGAAAGCTGATGTCAGAATTATTGTTACAAGCCCGAGGAATTTATAAAAGTTACGATGACGATCACGGTGGACCTCCGCTCGAAGTACTGGAAAATGTATCGCTGGATGTAAAAAAAGGAACTATTACTTCTATCGTAGGCTCAAGTGGAAGCGGAAAAAGCACTCTGCTTCATATTCTAGGTGGATTAGATAAACCAAATAAAGGCAACGTACTTTGGGGCGATAAAGATATTAGCTCTCTTAACTCTGATAAACTCGCTGAATTTCGAAATAAGAACATTGGCTTTGTTTTTCAGTTTCATCATTTGCTTCCCGAATTTACAGCCTTAGAAAATATTGCTATGCCTGCACTCATATCCGGTGAATCCATCAAAGAAGCTTCCGATCGTGCATTAGATCTTATGAAACGTTTCGGCGTTGCAGACAGGCGCTTCCATCGTCCAACGCAACTTTCAGGAGGAGAGCAACAGCGCGTTTCTATGGCAAGAGCACTTATGAATAGTCCCGAGCTCATCTTAGCTGATGAACCAACCGGCAATTTAGATGAATCGAATACAGAAATTATATTAGAGTTATTATTTGAATTAAGGGATCGGGATAAAGTTTCGGTACTCCTTATCACTCATGAAAAAACTATTGCTGAACGCTCTGATACCATACTTGAAATAAAAAACGGAACAATTAGCTAAATCAATTTCAGTTAACCGTTAAAAGCCTTATTTTTGCCCCCTATCAAAATCATATAATTAAATAAACATGTCGAAGAATTTTACTAAAGAAGAACTGGAACACGATCCGTTACTAGATAAATATACCCAAGCAGTTAACTTCTTTAACGCTAACAGAACAATGATTCTGTCATTAGTAGTAACATTAATTGTGGTTATTGGTGTAGTAATAGGCTATAGATTTTATGCTGAAGGTCAGGAAGAGCAAGCTCAGAATTTGCTGGCTTCTGCAGAACAAAGTTATTCTGCGAGTGATTATCAAACTGCGTTAAACGGAGACGAATACACTCTCTCTTATGGATTTGTACAAATAGCAGATGAGTTTTCAGGTACAAATGCAGGTAACTTAGCCGCTTATTATGCTTCTGTTTCTCATTTTAAATTAGACAATTACCAGAAAGCGCTCGCTTACATTCAGGAGTTCAAACATCCAAAAGGAATTATGGGTGTGGGCTCTGTTTCGTTTAATGCAACCTTGCTTAAACTAAACGGCAGTCTTGAAAAAGCAGCTCAAAAGTACGAACAAGCTGCTAACTGGGATAAAAACGATTCTACTACTCCGTTTAATTTGATGAAAGCTGCGAATGTTTATAAAGAACTTGGGAATGCCGAGAAAGTAAAAAGTATTACTTCTACAATTATTGAAGAATACCCCAGCAGTCCGGAAGCTACTTCCAGCAAAAAACTATTAGGCTCTATTGTAGCATCCTGATTTATTGATCATTTTTTGAGTTACAAGGCTTCCTTATGGAGGCCTTTTTTATTTGATGATGTTTTCTGCTATTCGAATATTTTCCTTATTCTCCTCAATTAATTTTATTAGAAAATAGGAAATGAGTCAGAATAAAAATTACCGCTCCGCATTTATAGTTGTTACCTCACTCTTTTTTATGTGGGGGTTTATCACCGTACTTGTAGATTCATTGATACCAAGACTTTGTGATGTCTTCGAACTCTCCTATTTTGAAGCCGGTTTGGTTCAGTTCGCTTTTTTTACTGCCTATGCGGTCGTTTCTATTCCAGGCGGAGCACTCATTTCAAAGATCGGATATAAAAAAGGAGCTGTGGTTGGTTTGATAACTATGGGAATTGCCTGCCTCCTGTTTTACCCTGCCGCTTCATTCAGAATTTTCGAAGTCTTCCTGCTCGCATTGTTCGTTCTTGCAAGCGGGATAACTATACTTCAAGTCGCCGCAAATCCATATGTTGCAGCGCTTGGTCCTGATGAAACAGCTTCCAGCCGATTAAATCTGGCACAGGCTTTTAATTCATTGGGAACTACTATTGCTCCGTTGATAAGTGCAGCTTTTATTTTAAGCAGTAGTGTGGCGAGTTCCGTTGATATCAAAGCAATGTCAAACGCTCAGCAACAAGCGTACTACGCGACAGAAGCTTCTGCAGTACAAGGACCTTTTATGACTCTCGCAATAGTTTTGATCGTCTTAGCATTGATTTTCGCTGCTTTTAAACTTCCTAAGATCCTTGAAGATGATGATCATAAAACCGGAAGCTATAAATCAGCATCAAAAAATAAACATTTGATGTTTGGCGCGATTGGAATCTTCGTTTATGTAGGCGCTGAAGTTGCAATTGGAAGCTACCTGGTTAATTATTTCTTAACGCTCGATATAGAAACCTTGGTAAGCCAAAGCGGGGCAATGACCGCCATTGCCTCTTCCCTTTCAGCCATTTTTTCGAATGTTGATCTTGCTAACATGACGGCTTCTCAACTTGCGGGAACGTACGTATTCTTCTATTGGGGAGGTGCAATGGTTGGGCGATTTATAGGATCGGCCATTCTGCAAAAAGTTCATTCAGGAAATTTACTGGCAGTGTATGCCGGAGTTAATATCACCTTGCTTGTCATCAGTATGATTTCCGGCGGTTATTTGGCGATGTGGTCCGTGTTATGCATAGGACTTTTTAATTCCATCATGTTTCCGAATATTTTCACTTTGGGGATTAGAAACCTTGGAAACAACACCGCTCAGGGATCAGGAATTTTATGCACAGCCATTGTAGGCGGTGCTTTTATTCCCCCACTTTTTGGCTTTCTAGCGGATAACATGGGTTTACAGATGGCATTCATCCTTCCTGCCCTTTGTTATGCGTACATCCTTTGGTATGGAAAAATGGGTTCTGAGCCGGAAGTTGTTGCTGCTTAGATCGATTAGCTATAAAGCCCTGACAAATCCCATTTCATCTTTAAATTAAGAATATGATGATGTTTATCAACAGTTGGTAAACTTCTTTTATTCAGTATATTCTGAAGAATTGATAGGATAAACTGAATAAAACTAAACCATGTAACTAGGATATGATGAACTCAATGCGTCATATTCTTATGTTGGCACACATTAAAAAAATGAGAACATACCTTCCAATCATTTTGCTTGTATTGACCATTGTAAGCTGCGGGCACAATGAACATTGGGAAGAGTATTTTGGGAAAAATCTTCCCAGCTCAGGACAGGGGTATGAAGTACTAAAAATTGATGACCAATTTAATCTCTATTTAGGTGGTGAATATACAGTAACACTTGGAGAGGTAAATAATCAATATCAGTTTGAGAGATATTGCGTTTTATACTCAAGCAGTGACTTTGGCCGAACTTGGAATAAGCTGCCTCTACCCAAGTTACTTGGACAAATTAGTCATATCGATGTCAATGGTGGAAATATTGTTATTGTTAACCAGTTCATAATGAATGACAGTAGTCAAATCCTACTTAGTGAAGATAAAGGGAGAAATTGGAAAAAGCTGTTCAGCTATCACAAAGACAATTACATTCAGTCAATTCAAATAGGCAATGACAAAAAAATAAGACTAGTCGCAAGAGAGAGAAATGGAAATCAAAAAGTCCTTAGTCTATCAAAATCAAAAATTGATTCTATCATTCTTCCTGAAGAGATTAGACATGTTCAATTGACAGATAAAGGTTTTTTCGGAATTACTCAATCGAAAACTTCCCCTCACCTGATTAAATATGATAGCTTGGGAATTGTTAAATCTAAATCTGATATAGAGTTTAAAATTCCGCAAGTTCATTCGAAACAAAATGACGAAGGAGACATTCTTTTTTATGACAGTTACACATCATCGAAGATTGTCTTACTTAGAAATGAGCAATTCTTTGAATTTGATTTAAGTAAGTTTGAAAACTATAATGTAAAAGAACCTTACATAGAAGACTCATTGATAATAGTCGATGGATTTTATAGTGATGATGCAGCATTATTAGGAGTAATTCATACTTTTTTGGTGAGTGAGGATTTTGGACAAACATGGGAAGAGGAAGAAATTCCAAGTCCAATGATTACCGAACCAGGAGATATGAAAAAAGGAAGATTTTTAACTTACGCAGGGATTGGAAGATTTCAAGAAAGAAAATAAAAAACGTGTGCCAACAATCGCTATAAAAACATGCCCTTCGGGACACGTTTCATAGCGGGGCCGCTAGCGCAAGCGTCATACCGTGCTCAAAGTCAATCCTATTGGTAGATTTTTATGCGGGTCATAGGTCTCTTCATTTTTTTACAGAATTAAAGAAAATGAAATAGAAGTAATAACCTTGGTAGATAATCGACAAGACCTAAAAACCATCAAGGAAGAAATTAAAAAACTCTTTGGCTAACAAAAGCAAAATTAATACCATTTAAAGCCTGCTCATAAAATCAATGCACTAATTTTAACAAAACCGTTGAGGAAGAATTCTCATCTATCTGTAAAGTCCTGCCAAATCCCATTTCTCAATAATGCCTTCTATCAAACCTAAAATCCGGGTATTTACTTTCTCAAAATATTCTTTAGCCTGATCTTCCCTGAAAGTTGGGTAACCCTGACCCGGTTCATACAATCCAATAGAAGAAGGAAATGGATAGGCCGACCATGTTGATCCGCTTGGATACGGAGTCGTCATTTCTTCTCCGGTGTAGCGATCTTTGTGAATGTGTTCAGGAACAATAGCCTGAATGTAAGCCGTCTCGTTATTTCCACTGTGGCCTCCGTTCTCTCCAAATACCGCAAAGGTATCTTCAGAAACCACGCTCCACCAGTTTATCACCATAATTCTTACTCTGAGCTCGGGCGATAATTTTGCTGCTACAGATTGTAGAATTGCGGTTTGAGGTCCGCC
This sequence comes from Balneola sp., assembly GCA_965216175.1. Taxonomy (GTDB): domain Bacteria; phylum Bacteroidota; class Rhodothermia; order Balneolales; family Balneolaceae; genus Balneola. The sequence continues at coordinate 1,331,689 of OZ244140.1, read as the reverse complement.
ATGACCATTCAGAATAATAATATTCTTAAACTTATTGCCTGCTAATCCTTTTAAGATATCTGTAATAAATAATGAATACGCTTTTTCTGAAATAGCAAAAGCTCCTGGATACGCTTGCATTGAGCCGGTAACACCATAATTCAAAGTCGGTGCAATTAGCGCATTTAAACCATCAGCAAATTCTTTAGCCATTCGTTCTGGAGCCAAGTTATCTGCCCCGTTTGGGATTACTCCATGTGGTTCCAGCGTTCCAACCGGAAGTAGAACTGTCTCAATTTTTTCCGGAACAAACTCTGCAAACTCCATCCAGTTAATGAGATTCATTTCACGCGTAGTGAGATTGTCCTGTGCAGAACCTGTAGTTGCTATTATCAGTGACACTAAAGCAACGGAAAGTAGTTTTTTCATGATTGTATTATTTATTGAACATCTTTAAATCTAGGTAAACATGTGCTAAAATAACAACCAAAGCGGACCAGGATTATAGGATTTACAGGATTAAATTTATCACTTGGTAATGAAATCCAGAGAATCATTCTTAAACCTGGTCACTGTTTGCGGTATTGGTAACCAATCTCTTATTAAAAAACTTCACTAAGAAAATCGCGATTGCCCATTGGCAAAGAACCGTAGCTACAGAGAATGCACTCAACGGATTGTACCAGCTGTCCGGTGCATATTCAGTAGCACTTAAGAACATCCACCAACCAAGTAAAGTAACAACCTCAACAGGGATCACATATTTAAGTATAATTTCCCACCAAGAACCAAGCTGCACACCTTCATCTTCAGTATTTACAAGTTCTGTTCTAAATTTATGTGCACCATATTTAATAACTGCATAACTAATAAACGCTCCGGAAATCATTAACCCGATACCCCACACAAAATCTTGATTGGCAAAGAAAGTTAAATTCATTGCCGATGGAATTCCAAATGCAAAACCTGCTACACAAATAATTTTAGTAGCTTTCTTCCTTGTAGCCCCTGCATCCACAAAAACTTTCGTTGCCAGCTCAATCATTGATATCAAAGAACTAAAAGCTGCAAATGTTAACCCAAGAAAGAATAGAACAGAAAAAATACCTCCTCCACTCATGGTAGCAAATAACCTTGGCATCCAGATGAAAGTTAGTCCTGTTGAAGCAGGCCCTGAAGTTTTCATCACATCCAAAATTTCAGTGTTGGACATCGTAGCCCCCAAGGTTCCAAAAACAGTTGAAAAGATAATTATTGCAGAAGTTATAGAAACCAAATTATTTCCAATCCCCGTCTGAAAAGCACTTATAGTAACATTATCCTGTTTACGCATATATGTAGCGTAAGTCAAAATTAGCCCCCAAGCTGCTCCGGTATCCCATGCGTTTTGGGTTAATGCTTCTAACCATAATTGAGGACTTTTTAAATCACTCCAGTCCGGTGTAAATAAATATTTAATTCCAACTCCGCTTCCTTCGATTGTCAGCGCTTTTACTAAACAGATTACAAGTACAACTAATAAGGAAGGAATTAGAATCTTGTTCATCTTCTCTATCGACTTGATTCCCTTTATGACAATGTAACCACCCAGAAGCATTACTGTAGCGTGTGTAAATATTGGCCAATTTGATCCCTGAAAACTTTCCCAGATACCTATTGCTTGATCAGCAGTTTCTGGCAATGGAGCAAAAATTGCATGTGAGAGGTAATACAAACACCATCCGGCTACGACACTGTAGTAGAACATAATACCGCAGGCAACGAATCCAATAAAGCCACCCATCCAACCTTTTTTCTCTCCTATCAAATCGGCAAAAGACTGCACTACCCCTTTTCTGCCGCTACGCCCGATTCCATACTCTGCAATTATTAAAGGGATAGACCACATTAAAAGGAATATTGCCCAGGCAATTAGAAAAGCTCCGGCTCCATTTTCCCCACCATTTTGTGCAGCAATACGTGGGAACCTCCAAATATTTCCGGTTCCAACTGCTATTCCCAACACACTCAGAATCATACCAAGTTTGGAGGAAAAAACTTCTTTTTGTTCGCTCATCTCTAAAAAAATTGTTAATTGAAAAAATACATGTTTAAAGTAGCCGTTTCTTCAGCCGAAGATTCTTATCTTCGTGGTTTCTATATTTTGAATAGAACAAGGCTATGCCTATAATTGCAAGCCAAGCATAACAGTAATAAACGACTATCCAAAAAACAATTTCTTAAGAAAATTTTCGATGTTTTCAGATCATAAAATAACCAATAAGTACCTCGCTTTATTCACTTTCTTTACCTCGTTAATAATCTATTGCCTCACTCTTGCACCCACGGCTAGTTTTTGGGATGCCGGAGAATTTATTGCTGTTGCGCACGGATTACAAGTGAACCATCCTCCCGGAGCACCATTTTACTCCATTTTGGGACGCATATTCTCGATGTTTATGCCCACAGAATACATAGCAGTAAGTATTAATTTCATTAGTGCTCTGGGTTCAGCTTTAACGATTATGCTTTTGTATTTGATCATTGTGCGCCTTGTAAGAGAATGGAAAGGCGATGTTTCTGAATTCAGTTTAATGGATAAAATCGGAATGTACGGTGGCGCTTTAGTAGGATCACTAACCTTTGCTGTTTCGGATACTTTTTGGTTTAATGCCGTTGAAGCTGAGGTTTATGCTCTCTCAATGTTCTTTACTGCCATTGTAGTTTGGCTTGCCCTGAAATGGTCAGAACGGCACGAAGAGCCATTTAATGAAAAATGGCTGGTTATGATCGCATATATGTTTGGATTAGCGATTGGAGTTCACTTGTTGAATTTACTTGCACTCTTTTTCGTGGCTATCATTATTTATTTCAAAAAGAGAGATTTTACAATCTTTTCTTTTGCTTTAATGGGTGCTGCAGCTGTTCTTTCTTTCTTTATTATCTATCCATTTACAATACAAAGCATTCCTGATATCTCTTCCAAAGTTGGAGCCGCTACTTATGGTTTAATTGGGCCTATTACGTTTATCATTTTAATAATGATTGCTGTGGCGTGGGGAATTTATTATACACATGTAAAAAAGCATCGCTTATCTAATATTGTAATGATTAGTTATGCAATGATATTGATCGGCTACTCCTCGTACTCTATCATTATGATCCGTTCCATTGCTGATCCTCCTATTGATGAAAATGATCCGGAAACTGTAGAAGCGTTTGTGAAATATTTAAAACGTGAACAATACGGATCTACTCCTATCCTCAAAGGTAATACCTATGATGATGTAAACGGCCGTATTACAAGAGGTGAAAATAACGAAGTATTTTTTCCTCGACGTCATTCCGAAGCTCCAAATCATGCCGAATTTTATGCAAGATATGATAGCGACTGGGATTTCTTCTGGGATTATCAAGTAAAGCATATGTATGTGCGTTATTTTAATTGGAACTTCATTGGCCGTGCATCTGATATTCAGGACACCGGTTGGCAATCCGGATTTTCACCTCCTAAATATCCAAGTAATAAGGCGAGTAACTCTTATTTCTATATTCCATTTTTATTGGGTCTTTTCGGACTCATTTATCACTTTACTTCGGATTGGAAGCGAGCCTTTGCTGTGTCAGTTTTATTTGTAGTCACAGGCTTGGCTATTATAATATTTTTAAATCAACCTCCCTTTCAGCCTAGAGAAAGAGATTATGCCTATATCGGCTCCTTTTTCGCATTTGCGATCTGGATTGGGATTGGTGTAACCGGATTAGTCGATTTAATAAAGTCTTACATGAAGGAAAACGCAGCCGTTGCTTATGCAGTTGTTGGTCTGTGTTTACTTGCTTCTCCTGTTTGGATGGGATATCAAAACTGGGACGATCATGACAGAAGTGATCGTTATGTAGCTCCTGATTATGCTAAAAATCTCCTCAATTCTGTAGCACCTAATTCTTTGCTTTTCACAAATGGAGATAATGATACATTCCCACTTTGGTATGCTCAAGAAGTAGAAGGAATTCGAACAGATGTACGAATTGTTTGCTTAAGTTTGTTGAATACTGATTGGTATATCAAGCAACTAAGAGATCAATGGTCGCATGAATCTGCTCCCCTTCCTATAAATCTAACTGATGATCAGGTAGAACAGATAACGTCTGGTTTAACTCAATGGCGTCCTCAAGAAGTTACTATTCCCGTAGATAAAGAAATGCTCAAAAAGGCATTCTCTAAAGATCTGGACTATAAAGAAGCAATTGGAGTAAAGAACACCGATATACCAATTCTTCAAACAGGAACTGATTTTGAAATGCCTGTCGATTCATTGGACAATGCTATGTCATGGAATTTAAATGGTCGTTTTTATGGAAAAGATCAACAGGGTCAGGATATCTATTTCCTACAAGTTCAGGATCGCATGATTTTGGAATTACTTAAAGCTAACAACTGGTTACGTCCTGTTTATTTTGCAAATACAGTATCTGGTCAAAGCCAGCTTAATATGCAAGATTACTTCAGAACCGAAGGAAAAGCTTATCGTGTAATTCCTAAAAAGACTCAAAGTGAATTTACCGGCTTTATAGATACGGATATTCATACAAGAAGACTTCGTAGTTTTAAACACACAAATTGGGAAGATAAGGATGTTTACTTCGATGAAAATATTCGAAGAATGATGGGTAATTACAGATATAATTACTTACAACTTGCGGAACAATTCATTACTGAAAACGAACCGGATAGTGCTTTATACTGGTTAAATTATGGTGAAAGAGTAATTCCGATCAGAGACGATGAAGATGTTTCAACAATCCTTATTTTATACGCAAACAGATATGCTCAATTAGGGAACTCGGAAGATGCTATAAGAATTTTGGATGAATCTATTGATGGATTTAAAGAAAACTTTGATGCTGAATTCGATACGTTTATGTCTCTTCAGAATCAAATTGCAGAATTGGCTACTCAGTACGAACAAGCCAGAAGAAATGCAGACTTGAAATCACAGCGGAGTTTAACACAAAAAAACAACGCCTTAGTGAAGCAAGTACAAAGTATGTCTCAAAGTATAATGAGAGAACGTCAGGCTCTTGTAATAGCACAGTATGTGTATTTCAAATCGGACGCCAATGAGAAAGGAATGCAGCTGGCTGAAGAAGTAAACGCTAAACTTACTGGCACACAAATTCCTACTATTCCAAAAAGCAGAGACGAAAGCATTCGAACAGGAATACAATACGGTTTAAATTAACATACATTTTATAGTTAGCTCTTAGTATATTCTGAGAGCTAAACCTTTTTATTATGATTCATCAGTTTACATCAGAAAACATATCTACCATTGGCGAAGTTCTCGGTTCAACTCCTAAACCTTTAGGGAAGGATGTGTTCCGAATAGAAGTCAAGAATGAGGAAGAAAATCGTAAACTTGCTTTAGAGATTCATCTGGGATTAGATGTTAATGGCGAGCAAATGAATATGGTTTCAGTTTACGCCTATAATACGTTCCTTCAACTTCACAATTGCACCGCATTTGTAGCAAGTGATATCCTGCAACAAGTTACTTTTTTCGGTAAATCGGGTGATAAAACTTCCGGATTAATTGTGGAAAGGGCTGCGGGTTGTAGTTTGTACGCTAATGTTGACGAAAGTTTGTTAACCGGCGACTTCACTCAACTCCCTGAAGATATGATGATGTGCGGAATCGCATTATCTCTTACTGAGTCAATGGATGATGATTTCAGTTTTTAACAACTGATTGTGGCTGATTCTTATCCCCTTCAAATATTCAATACTACTAACGTTGATTTGCCTTGTAAAGAAATCGATTGTAGAAAAATATTTGAATTCATCACACAACATGAAAACGTTGAATTTAAACTGATTGAAACTGCTTACGTTGATGAACCTGAGATCATCAGAATAAATAAAGAATTTTTAAATCGCGATTACGTAACCGACATCATTTCTTTTAGGTACGATGAAAGTGACTCAAATGAAGGTATTGAAGGCACTCTCTATTGTTGTTTACCAAGAATTATTGAACAAGCAGAAGAGTTTAAACAACCTGCGGAAAAAGAATGTCTGCGTATTCTAATACATGGATTGTTACACCTTATCGGATATGACGATCAAACAGAAAGTGATAAGAAAGAGATGACGCGGCTCGAAAATCTCTATCTATCTATGTTTTATGAGTAACCAACTTTGAATTAGTTCGTAGTATTGCCGAAACTATAAGGTATGGCTGAACAAGACGAAAAAAATATCATCGCAGAACGCACCAAAGAATATGGACAACAGCTTTGGGGGATCGTTCAAAAACAAATTGATAAGCAATCAGAAGAAAAACAAATTTCTTCAACCCCATTAAGCCCTCCTAAAAAGGAAAGCAAACATAAAGTGCTGTTAAAGTTACTGTTCCTCTTCCCTCTATTATTGATCGGAACTTTTATTGGCTCTTTTTATTGGGATTTTAACGGTGTACAAACTACGGTATTAGGTGTCTTAATTGAGTTTGAAGGCTTGATGCGAATATTAAGTATTAGTGGATTGATAGGCTTTCTCACTAACTGGCTAGCCATTACCATGCTGTTTAGACCTGCAAAAAAAAGACCCATTTTTGGTCAGGGTTTAGTTCCGGCTCAAAAAGATCGTATTGCCTACCGCTTAGCAGCTGCAGTATCTGAAGACCTGATCAACCCTGAGATCATCAAACAAAAGATCCAGGAATCACAGGCGATTTCAAAATACCGAGCACAAGCAACAGAGTACATCCGTGAGGTAATTGATGATCCGGAGTTTAGATCTGAATTAAAGATTCTAGCGGTAAATTATGTAGATGAGATGGTTGCTCAGCCTGAGGTGCGTGCAAATATCGCAGAATCAATTATTCATCAAATTGAAAATAATATTGAGGAAAATTCTTTCGAGAAAGTTGCTTTAAAAGCATACAGCTTCATTAAAGGTCAAGAAATGCAAAGCTTAGTTGAAGATGCTCTTACCAAACTTCCCGGCGGTGTTGAAAAAGGTTTGGACAAACTAGATAGCTTTCTGGATACTTTGCCCGATAAAATTGAAACACATAGTTCTGCCATCGAAAATATTGTTACTTCCCTCCTCTACAAACTGATCAATCAACTCGATGTTCACGCCTTGGTAGAAGATAATTTACGCCAATATGATGAACAGCGACTCGAAAAGCTCATCAAAAATGCAAGTAATGATCAATTACAGTACATTCAATATTTAGGAGCAGTTTTAGGAACATTAGGTGGATTTATAATCTGGAAACCTATTGGAAGTCTTTTGTTGTTGATGCTTATAATTTCAATTACTTTAGGTCTGGACTTCGCTCTCGATTGGCTCAATAAATCAAAAGCCAACAATTCAAATTGAATTGAATCAAATAATTCATCTTTAGGAAATGAAGAAATCTTACTTACTCCTGCTTGCTTTTTTAATTATTGCAGGCTGTTCTTCAACAAAAAATACTGTTGAATCAACAAAATCTAATACTGAAAATTCAACCGAAACAACAGCAGAATCAGAAGTTGATGTTGAGGCAAAAACCGCTTCTGAACATTGGCACCACGAATCAGGCGAGAATAATAGTTTTTTAGGAATAGGTACCGACAAAGCTTATTCGGAATTACTGTCTTCAAAATCTCCTTCAAAAAAAGTGATTGTAGCTATTATAGATTCAGGAACAGACATTGAACATGAAGATCTTTCTGGTAATATCTGGGTAAATAAAGATGAGATTGCAGGAAATGGACTGGATGACGATGAAAACGGATATGTGGATGATGTGCATGGATGGAACTTCATCGGTGGGAAAAACGGTGAAAATGTAAATCATGATACTTATGAACTCACACGAATTTACGTAGATCTGAAAAAGCAATACGAAGATAAAAAAGCTTCTGAATTAACCGGTGAAAAGTTAGAAGAGTTCAAGCATTATTTAGAGATCAAAAAAGAATTTGAAAAAGAACGAGCAGAAGCAAAAGCCAGTTATGATAACATTAAACAGGTAAAACAAGCAGTCGACGGAGCTAAGAATATATTCAATGTAACCTCAATAGACTCTGTTTCTGATAAAGAGCTTGAGCTTAAAAGCAATGACGGACCTTACCGAAAGCAAGCGAAACAAATCATCAAATATTTCAGAGATCTTGATGTAAAAGAATCTGACATTGATGAAGCGTATAAACAATTCGATAAAATGTATAATTATGCTTACAACCCTGAATTTAACCCTCGTTATATAGTCGGCGATAATTTTGATGATCTCCAAAATCGATATTATGGAAATAATGATGTAGAAGGTCCAAGAAGTGATCACGGATCTCATGTTGCCGGAATCGTTGGTGCAGTACGTAATAATGAATTGGGAATGAACGGAATTGCAGGAAATGTTTCACTTATGATCGTAAGAGCAGTTCCCGACGGAGATGAAAGAGATAAAGATGTAGGAAATGCTATCCGCTATGCGGTAGAAAATGGGGCAGATATTATAAACATGAGTTTTGGCAAGTCTTACTCTCCTCGTAAATTTTATGTAGACGAAGCACTTAAATTTGCAGACGATAATAATGTATTGGTAATAAATGCTGCTGGGAATTCCGGAGAAAATATAGACAGCACCATTAATTTCCCTAATAAGTTTTATACTGATGGAGGAATGATGAAGAACTTTATAACTGTAGGAGCCTCTTCTTGGGAGGGCGATTCTCTTATCGCAGCCCAATTCAGTAATTATGGTGAAAATGTAGATCTTTTTGCTCCCGGAGTAGATGTTTATTCTACAACTCCAGATAATACGTACAAAGCTAATGACGGAACCAGTATGGCTAGCCCTGTTGTAGCGGGTGCTGCGGCATTAATTATGTCTTATTATCCAACTTTAACAGCTTCTGAAGTAAAAATGATTTTGTTGCAATCTGTTTCACCTATTGAACAAATTGTATACCGACCGGGAAGTGATGTGGCTGTTCCCTTTTCTTCCCTTTCATCAACTGGTGGAATTTTAAATGTATATAAAGCATTAATGCTTGCAGAAATGAAAACATCAGGAACAAATTAATTGAGTACCACACTTTCGAACTTTGATGCATTTGTTATCGGCTCCGGTCCTAACGGATTAGCTGCCGCAATAGCGCTTGCCCAACAGGGTTTAAAAGTAAAAGTATTTGAAGCAAAAGATACTGTTGGCGGAGGAACAAGAACTTCCGAACTTACTGAACCGGGCTTTAAACATGATATTTGTTCAGCCGTTCATCCAACTGCAGTAGCCTCTCCTTTCTTTAACACACTTCCTTTGCAGGAATATGGTTTGGAATGGATTCACCCCGATTTTCCTGTTGCTCATCCTTTACCAAATAAAGAAGCAGTAATTGCTGAGCGTTCTTTTGAAAACACCATTGAACGACTAGGTTCTGATTCCAAAAACTATAAAAAACTTTTTAAAGAATTCATTGAATCTTGGGAATACCTTTCTAAAGATCTTTTTGGAAACCTTAGAATTCCGGAACATCCATTAGCTATGATGCGATTTGGATGGTATGGAATGTTTTCTGCAAAATTACTTTCAAACAGTTTTTTTAATCAAGCCAGAACAAAAGCATATTTTTCAGGGTTAGCTGCTCATAGCATTATTCCTCTCGAAAAAGCTTTTACCTCTTCATTTGGATTGATCTTAGGTACAACCGTTCACTCAGTTGGCTGGCCAATAGCAAAAGGTGGTTCTCATTCTATTACAAAAGCATTGGCAAAATATTTTGAATCTTTAGGTGGCGAAATAGAACTTAATTCCAGAATTGAATCTTTAGAACAATTTCCATCCAATAAACCGATCCTTTTCGATCTTACGCCGAGACAGATCATCACCATAGCAGATGATAGAATTTCCACTAAATTGAAGAACAAGTTGCTGAACTTCAAGTACGGTCCGGGAGCTTTTAAAGTTGATTTTGCTCTTTCAGAGCCAGTTCCATGGTTAAATGAGGAATGTAAAAAAGCAGGAACTCTTCATTTAGGTGGTATTATGGAAGAAATCATGCACTCTGAGAAAGAAGTGTGGGAAGGTATTCATTCAGAAAAACCTTATGTGCTGGTATCGCAACCTTCTGTATTTGATAAATCGCGTGCACCTGCTGGCAAACATGTTCTCTGGAGTTATTGCCATGTACCTAACGGTAGTACTGAAAGTATGAAAGAGCAAATCATTGATCAGATCGAAAGATATGCGCCCGGTTTTCGCGATACGATCATTTCTACTTCTTGCATGAACGCTTTAGACTTTGAAAAGTACAATCCGAATTATATTGGCGGAGACATAAATGGTGGAGCTCAGAATTTGAAACAGCTTTTTGGCCGTCCTCTTCTAAAATGGGATCCGTACAAACTACCCGTTGATGATCTATATATTTGTTCTTCATCTACTCCTCCCGGTGGCGGTGTACACGGCATGTGTGGTTACAATGCCGCTAGATCTGTTTTGAAGAATGAATTTGGAATAAAAGTCTCTCAATAGTTTCAGATTCCTTATTTTCAAATATGTTTAAAGCTTTTCGTTTTTTAGCCGGCACATTTACTTCTTCTGATATCAATAAATACCCGACAACTTTGTCTAAGAAATGGGCATTTATTTCAGGCGTTATTGCTTTGTTGGTTTCCATTCCGATCTTGGCTGTTCTATCGTCTTTCTTCGTTTCTTCCGGAGAAATTTGGAGTCATTTAGCTGAAACTGTACTTAGTGACTACATCTCAAACTCTCTCTTACTCATTATCGGGGTTTCTGCCGGCGTTGTTTTGACAGGCGTTTCTCTGGCTTGGATAATAACCATGTGCAGTTTTCCCGGGCAGAAGCATTTCGAATGGGCAGCCGTTTTACCTTTTTCAATTCCGGCCTATTTACTCGCTTATATTTATACCGATTTTCTTGGCACTACCGGTACGTTACAAACTGCTCTCCGATCTACATTTGAACTTGGAGTGAGCGATTATTTCTTTCCTGAAATCCGATCTGTTTGGGGAGCAATTCTTATCATGATTCTTGCATTCTATCCATATGTATATATGCTTGCCAGATCTGCTTTTTTGAACCAATCAGTTTCTCTTTTTGAAGCGAGCCGAATTATGGGTTACAATTCTACTCAAAGCTTTTTTAAAGTGGCTCTACCCCTTGCAAGGCCTGGAATTGCCGCCGGTTTGGCACTCGCGTTAATGGAAACATTGAACGATTTTGGAACTGTTCAATACTTTGGTGTACAAACATTTACAACCGGAATATATAGAACATGGTTTGGTCTTGGAGAGCGACCTGCAGCAGCACAACTAGCGGGCTTTTTACTTCTCTTTATCATAGCTTTGATTCTACTTGAACGATGGTCACGTTCCAAAATTAAAGATCAAACCAATGCAACCAATCGTTTTAAAAGAATTCAAAGGTTTGATCTAAAAGGCTTCAAAGCATTCGGAGCTTTTTTAATCTGCTCTGTCCCGGTGTTACTTGGATTCGTCTTACCAGTAATTCTTCTTCTTTCCATGTTCTTAAATAATCTGGATTCTGTAAATGCTCGTTTTATACTTTATGCTCTAAATACATTAAGTGTTGCCGCAATAGCAGGGTTAATTACTATTTCTGTTGCTTTACTAATGGCATATTCGTCACGGTTAAATCCTTCAAAGCTCATAAAAGGCCTCAATCAATTTGGGGCATTAGGCTACGCAATTCCCGGTTCTGTAATCGCTGTCGGTGTTCTTATCCCCTTCGGCTGGATTGATAATACCATAGATTCCTTTGCCCGGTCTAATTTCGATATTTCAACGGGACTGCTTTTAAGCGGAACTTTATTTGCTATGATCTTTGCTTATGTAGTTCGTTTCTTATCTGTTTCTTATAACGGAATTAATTCCAGCCTGCAAAAAATCTCTCCAAATATTGATGAAGCTTCCAGAGGAATGGGATATTCATTTTCTCAGATTCTTAGTAAAGTTCATATTCCGATTCTATCAGGAGGATTGCTTTCCGCTTTTTTACTGGTATTTGTAGATGTGATGAAAGAGTTACCCGCAACCATTATTATTCGTCCATTTAACTTCGATACGTTGGCGGTACAAGTATATCGCCTCGCGTCTGATGAAAGACTCGGTGAATCCGCCGGTGCTGCGTTAGCGATTGTTTTGGCGGGAATTATTCCGGTGATACTGCTTAGTAAAACAATTACAAAGTCCAGAAAAACAGAAAAAAATTAGTTACTGCTTTACAAAATGGAACGTAGATTTAACGGATTAGGCAGATAATCGCTGTTTTCAAATTCTGGATTAATCTTCAGGACTAAAGTCCTTTCTAGAAACTCATATATAAACCAGCATGAGATTCGTCCCTGTGCCTAAATAGATAAATCAGTTTAATCTGTTTTATACGTGTTCAATTTATAGAACTTTTATAAATAAATATGACAGCTATAATGCCTAAGAATTTGGAAGTATAAAATCTCCCATTTATATAAAATCTTACACAAGAAGAGCCTTCAGGCTCGGCATCTGTAGAAGGTTGCATCGAAACAACAAAAATGATAATCGAACAAAAAAAGGAACATTCAATTCCGAAACCTACTTCGAAATTCAATGTTCCTTGTTCAATATTCAGAGTTCTAAATACTTACTTCCAGCCTGCTCTATCCATAATTCGGATAGCTTCAGGATTATTTCTTCCAAGAGCAGAAACATTCATTTCATCACTCTTAAAATCTCCAAATCCCTGAAGAATAGGATTCCAAGCAGCATCTTCATTGATCGGATACTCATTGTTATCTACCGTTAAGTAGCTTTGAGATTGTTCGTTGGTTAAATATTCCATGAATTTGATGGCATTTTCTCTGTGCGGCGCATCTTTTAAAACTCCTGCAACACTGATATTAACATGTGCTCCTCTTCCTGTTTCACTTTGGTTTGGAAATACCAATTGAACACTCTTTGCGATTTCCTGATTTTCTTCATCTCCAGTAAGCATCATTGCCAGATAATAATGATTTACGATAGCCGCATCACAAACTCCTGCGGCAACGGCTTTAATCTGATCTCTGTCACCACCTTGGGGTTCTCGAGCCATATTATCAACTATTCCCTTCGCCCATGCCTCAGCAGCAACAGCTCCGTTAGACTCAATAATTGAAGCCATTAAAGACTGATTATAAATATTATTTGAAGACCGAATACAAACTCTCCCTTTCCAATCTTCCGTAGCAAGATCTTCATAAGTAAGGGATTCCTGGTTTTCTACTTTTTCAGGATTCACTACGATTGCACGTACACGTTTCGAAATTCCGTACCATAAACCATCAGGGTGACGAAATGAAGCAGGAATTCTTTCATTCAAAATTTCAGAATCGACAGAGCCTAAAATTCCTGCCTCTTCTGCTCTCCAAATTCTTCCTGCATCAACAGTTACAAGAATATCTGCCGGAGAATTTACTCCTTCACTTTTAATTCTTTCAATCAATTCATCCGAACCACCTTCGATCAGGTTAACTTTAATACCTGTTTGTTCAGTGAAGTCAGAATATAACGCCTGATCAGTTTCATAATGACGCGCTGAATAGATATTTACTTCTTTAGGTTGGCTACACGCTGACAATATCAGGATCAACGATGCAACAGCTAGTGATAAGATTCTCATTAGTTAGTTTTTTGTTGAATAATTTAATTCAATCCAAAAATAACATTATTTAGATAGAATCTAAGTTTTTACCTAGTTTAATTATTGGGGTATAGAACTCTTGGTCATCTCCACACGAATGCAGGAGATCTGGATTCAAATTTGGACTTATAAGCTTTATTCACAAACAAAATCCCTATCAGTCCCCGAAGGATGAAGGATATTGGTTATTCTTTGTCTCCATCTGTCGAGCTGTGCACGGCTGATGGAAACTCTTTGAAGCCTACATCTCCTTATCCAATGTCCATCACCCCGCTTTCAGCGAAATGATGTAATTAGCTATTAATTCCGGATTGATTCTAAGATCTGTGTTTATAATTACGATTTAGATCCTCGGCATCCGCCGGAGGATGACGGAGCGTTGGTTTGGCTGGGAAAATTAATACAAAACTCTTAGTCATCTCCACGCGAATGCAGGAGATCTGGATTCAAATTTGGACTTATAAGCTTTATTCACAAACCAAACCCTTCTCACACCCCGAAGATGAAGGATATTGGCTGTTCTTCTGTTCAAAATTGAACATTCATTATTCTTTGTGATTTTCAGGATCCAAAAATCTTAGCGTTTCCCAACGGTACATCCCTGAATTGTGTCCGTCAGCCCAAGTTATTTGTATAGCATGATTCCCAACTTGTTGAATATCTTTAATATCAATTTTGGAAGGATTTTCCACAAAAAACAGTTTGGGTTCAAACTCATTCATATGTGCATGACCTCCTCTACACATCACACAAGGACAATTTTTTCTTAACCCAAAAAGAGGATATAATGATTTCTTGCCATCTGACCATTCGATTTCCAGAACTTGATCATTGTTACTAACTTCTATACCTGTAGGTTGAACTAAATTTTCCATGCTTTAAAATTAAGAAATGATCTGGACTATTAGCACTGCTGTTTTGGTGTTTTTATTAAGCACTTGGTTAGGAACCAAACGGCATATAAAGCTCGATAAAATTACAGGAAGAAGGTTTTTGTTAGCAAGTATCATTGCGCTTTTACTTTTCTTAGTCCTCAGATATATTAATGATCTGGGCTATTTCCCTCAACCGGTTGCAGCAGCATTCATGACGAATTTATATGCATCGATTTCCGGATTTTTTCTAGGCGCAGCTTACGATCAATATAAAATGAAGAAATCTCTTGGAGCGATTCAATATGTGAATTCGGCATTCATATCTGAACTTCTCCCCAATCTTATTGCACTCACATTGATCATTTTGGGAATAGCGAGAACTTCGATTTTAAATGAATTGCCTATAACTCCCATCAGAATGGCTTCCGGTTTATCATTAATGACACTCGGCATTTATGCTATTACATTAAGAATTACCCCTGAGTTCAGGAGAAAAGGCTTTGTTATTTTAGACAGGGAAATCCCCTGGAAAAATCTTATTTCCTATAAATGGTATGAAGAACAAGTCATCGAAATAGAATTCCAATATCAGGACTTGATTCATATCCATCGAAGTGTGGTTGCTCCTGAAGACGAAAAAGATGTGGAGCAGCTTTTGGCAAAGAAAATGATAGAGAAAATGGAGAAAGAAGCTGATAGCTGATAGCTGATAGCTGATAGCTGATAGCTGATAGCTGATAGCTGATAGCTGATAGCTGATAAAAAATGATTAAATTAGTTTAAAACGAACAAACGGAAAGAAATGGCATCATTCGATATAGTAAACGAGATTAACACTCAGGAAGTAGATAACGCAATCAATAATACGCTCAAAGAAATAGCAACTCGCTACGATTTCAGAGGGCTTCATACCGAAGTAACTTTTCACAGTAAGGAAAATAGAATTCACTTAGTGGCAGCGGAGAACATGAAAATGAAAGCCGTTCAGGAAATGCTGATCAAAAACTTTATTAAACGTGGTGTCGATTCAAAAGTGTTGGACTTCGGAGATGAAGAAGGGACTTCTCAAGGTCATTTAAAAATGGATGTTGCTTTGAAGGAAGGAATAGACAGAGAAACAGCAAAGAAGATCGTTAAAGAAATCAAAGATCTGAAGATGAAAGTACAACCTCAGATTCAGGATGATCAGGTTAGGGTAAACGGGAAAAAAATCGATGATCTGCAAGCGGTAATTCAGCATCTGAAAAGTAAAGATATGGGAGTTCCTCTACAATTCACAAATATGAAGTAGAGAAATTTTTGATTATTAATTATGGATTATGAATGTACTTCAATTCAAAATCCATAATTTAAAATTCCTAATCTCTTCTTTCATGTTCTACCATAATGCACTTGTTCTTTATATAAGGAATCTGTGCCTTTTCAGCGACTTGTTCTGCTTCATCCGAAGAAACATCGAGTTGTGTCCACACCACCGCATTCTGACCTGTTTTCTCATTCCATTCAAGCACTTCTTCAACAACTCCTGCCGTATGTTCACTAGCTCTGAATACGTCAACCACATCTATATCGGTCTCTGAAGGGATATCGTTCAACCTCGGGTAGCATTTCTCTTCTAGTATTTCTTTCTCTGCAGGATTGACAGGAATAATAGTATAACCCTTCTCCTTTAGAAACTTGGCAATATAATTGCTTGTTCTATACTCATTAGCTGAGCAACCAATAATCGCGATGGTTTTGGAATTTTCTAAAACTTCATTGATATCTGGTGAATTCAGTGACATGGGCTACAATTTAAGGTTTCAAATACTATGTGTTCGTTTCCTTATCTTAAAGCTCTAATTAATTATTATAATTCCAAAAGAAAGAAAATATTTTGTCAACTATTAAAGACGGTAGCACCGTAAAAGTTCATTATACAGGTCAACTCAAAGACGGATCTGTATTTGATTCATCCACCCAAAAAGATCCATTAGAATTCACTGTAGGTCAAGGACAATTGATTCCGGGATTCGAAAAAGCAATTGAAGGTTTAGGCGTTGGTGAGAAAACAACTGCTGAAATACCTGCTGCTGAAGCTTACGGAGAGCCAAATCCGGAAATGGTAATTGAAGTAGAAAAAGCTCAACTTCCTGAAGACATGGAAGCTGAAGTTGGACTTCAACTACAATTGAACCAACCAGACGGACAAGCTATTCCGGTTCAAATCACTGCGGTAAACGAAGACAAAGTTACCCTTGATGCAAACCATCCGCTAGCCGGACAAGATCTTACCTTCGAAATCGAAGTTGTAGAGATCGCTTGATTTTACACGCAATGTTAAGGCTGTGAGAATTATCTCATAGCCTTTTTTTTATCTTATATTCACTATGGCTGATTTTTCTGAACGTTCCACCATTTCTATAACCTGTCCCAAACTAATGACTCCCTATCTTCGTAAAGAAGTGGAAGATCTTGGATTCAAAGTCGACAACGAACGACATGCCGGATTGGAAATAACCGGATCGCTTAATGATTGCATGAAACTGAATTTGTGCCTGAGTACTGCACATAGAGTTCATTTTTTGCTTAAGAAATTTGAAGCACTTAACGCCGACCAGCTTCATGAGAAATTAGTAACCATCCCCTGGGAAGAATATATAGATAGAAGCGGATATGTGAGCGTTACTTCATTTATCAATAACAGAACGATCGATAACACGCAATTTGCTCAACTTAAAGTTAAAGATGCGATTGTTGATCGAATTCGTGAGAAAACAGGTGTTCGACCCGATTCTGGAGCTGACTTAGGGCAAACTGTTGTTTTTCTATTTTGGAAAAATGAAGAAGCGATGATTTACCTGGATACTTCCGGTGAATCTATCTCAAGACGAGGATATAGAGTTCAAAATCATACTGCTCCAATGCAGGAAACTTTGGCTGCAACTATTGTTCAAGCCAGTAAATGGGAACAAGGGCAACATTTTGTAAATCCTATGTGTGGAAGTGGTACCATTGCTATTGAAGCTGCTTTGAAAGCGCTTAATAAGCCCTCAGGACTTCTTCGCCCCAACTACGGCATCAAACATATACTTGGCTTTGATGTAGGCGAATGGAACAGTTTACGTACTGATTTGAAATACCAAGGAAATAAAGATTTTGAAGGTAGAATACTTGCTACCGATCATGATAGAAGAGCCATTCAGGCTGCACAGAAAAACGCCAAAACTGCCGGTGTTGATCATCTGATAGAATTCAAAGTCTGTGACTTCCGGGAAACTGAAATTCCTTATGGCGACGGAGTTGTTGTGATGAATCCTCCTTACGGAGAACGAATTGGTCACGATCAGGAACTCGAAAGTTTATACACTGCCATCGGTGATTTCTTCAAACAAGATTGTAGTGGAAAATGGGGATATGTCTTCACCGGGAACTTCGACCTCGCCAAAAAAGTAGGATTACGCTCCAATCAACGAATCGAACTCTACAATTCTACTATTGAGTGTAGATTGTTGGAATATGAGTTGTATTGAATGAGTTAAGAATTAGAAATGATGAATTTTGAATTCTTAATTTTCTCAGTCATAGCTTAAGATCAAACCTAGTTCAAGCGTCATACCGTGCTCAAAGTCAATCCTATTGGTAGATTTTTATGCGGGTCATAGGTCTCTTCATTTTTCCATAAACTGTAAATTAATATGAGTAGTTTTCTTGCAACAGCTATCACTCCCTGTTTCTTTGCTTGCTGACGTTCATTTAATTGCTTGTAATGAGCAGAAAGTGCCAGGTTTTTGTGAGCGGCATTTAGTGCAGGCATATACAATGCTTGGCGAATATGAACATTTCCCTTTTTGCTTAAGCGCCCTTTCTTTTGTACCGATCCGGATTGATGGATCTTCACATCCATCCCTGCATAGGCCACGAGCTGGCGTTGGTTACGAATCAGATTAAACCCATTTGTTTCCCCAAGTACAGTAGCTACAGTGAGCAAAGAAATCCCTTTTATCTGGCAAATATTATCAACTTTTGCTTGTAATGAGCAGAAAGTGCCAGGTTTTTGTGAGCGGCATTTAGTGCAGGCATATACAATGCTTGGCGAATATGAACATTTCCCTTTTTGCTTAAGCGCCCTTTCTTTTGTACCGATCCGGATTGATGGATCTTCACATCCATCCCTGCATAGGCCACGAGCTGGCGTTGGTTACGAATCAGATTAAACCCATTTGTTTCCCCAAGTACAGTAGCTACAGTGAGCAAAGAAATCCCTTTTATCTGGCAAATATTATCAACTTTTGCTTGTAATGTCTGCTGACTTGCAAACAATGTGCGAAGTTCTTGCTCGATAGCTTTGATATGTGCATTGATCATAGTTATGCGCTCTTTTAGACGCACCAGCGTGGTAGTTGAAGGAATAAAAGCAGTAGTTAAGGCATGCTTTTTATTCTTGAGTCGACTTCGTTCATTCACCAGAGCTTCTCGTTCCCGAGTAAGCCCCCGAACCTGCTGCCACAAAGGGTCGGCAGGCTTCCATGGTTGTAAAGAACGCTCCAGGCCAAGCTGGCAAAGTAGCCGTGCGTCTACCCGGTCGGTTTTTGCACGTTGATTAATGCTTTTAACAAATGCTTTTGCTTTGGTTGGCAGGATAATGTATACCTGAGTCTCACACTCATGCAGCCTGTGGGCAACTAATTCATGATAGACGCCTGTAGCTTCCATGATACAATGTACGGCACTGTCAGCTGAGCAATAACGCCTAAGAAATCCTATGAGTTGTTCAATACCTGATTCAGTGTTCGAGACTTGCCCGGTGTATAGAATTTGGTGTTCAAGAGTGGTTATAAGTGAGCCAATACAAATCTCAAGGGTGTCTTTGGAGACATCAGTGCCTACCGATTGTTTAATAATTTGCATACTATTCAGATCAAGGTTGAGGTTGTTGGTCTTTATTGCTTTTGAGGTGGTCGTGATACAAGATACCTTCGGTAAAAGGCTCTTTACATACCGCTGAGCATATAAAGAAGGAGAGGAAAAGCTAATATGACGCTTACAATATCCTTTGAAAGGTATTTTCCGCTTGTCGCCTTTTTCTCTCTCCAACAATCTCTTTGATTAACCGCATCAATGCAATACTAAGACTGATTAAACATACCTCCCGCTTGTTCTAAACAACTTCCATCTCTTTAGGCAAACTCAATGCCTCCCTCCTAAGCTATTACTTAGCATTTAGATTCAGATATACTTAGCTAAAAAAATTTTCCATTTTAGAATCTAAAGCCCTACTCTTAAGAATAATTTTAGGTTTCCGATAAATAATTTATGAATTCAGTACAATACTCGACAAAGGACTATCCTCTCGATCCTTTTTTTAATGATACGCTCGATCTGTTTTGCATTGCCGGTTTTGATGGTTTTTTTAAGAAGGTCAATCCTGCCGCAAGTGCTCTTCTTGGATTTAGTGAAGAAGAGCTATACTCCCGTTCCATCAAATCTTTTATTCATCCTTCAGATCAAGAATCTACCTGGGCTTTCAGACAGAATCTTATCAATGGAAAAGGATTTAAAAATTTTGAAAATCGTTATTTAACGAAAAATGGAAATACCATCTGGCTTTCCTGGACTTCCATTCCTGTAGAAAATCATGATCTCGTTTATGCCATTGCTAAAGACATCACTCAATCCAAGCAAAGAGAAAAGGAGCGTAATAGATTAATTACCGATCTCACTCAGATCAATAAAGAACTTAAAAATATAACATATACGGCATCTCATGATCTAAGAACACCCGTAAATAATCTTATGGCAGTGTTTAGCTTGCTGGATACATCTACTATCCATGATGAAGAAACCAAAGAGTTCATCGATATTCTAAAGTCTGCAACTGATCAGTTAAAGGATACCCTTAATGAGTATGTAGATGTTCTTAATGAGAAGAATACTCATCATGCGAAGATCCAGACTTTAAATCTGAAAGCCAATTTATATGAAGTGCTTACTTCTATTCAACTACTTATTGATGAAACCGATACGGAAGTAGAAATTCATATTCCTGATAACATGTCGATATCATTTAATAAAGGTAAGCTGAAAAGCATATTCTTGAATCTATTTACAAATGCGATCAAATATGCTCACACGGAGCGACGAACAAAGATTCAGATCAAAGTTTATGAATCAGAAGAAAACATTAAGCTTACGTTTTCAGATAATGGCATTGGTTTTGACAGTGAAAATAATGCGGACAAAGTTTTTGGCTTAAATCAAAGTTTTCATAAAAACAATGACAGCAAAGGTGTCGGTTTATATCTCGTCTATAACCACTTAAAAGATATGGGTGGAAATATTTCAGTTGAAAGTGTTATTAATAAAGGAACCAAATTTACACTTACTTTTAGAAAGTAGTTTTGTCTCTTCTGATAATTGCAATAACCAGAAGATCACTTCGCTTAATCGTAAAACCTCGCTGAAACAAGTGCTATTGCTTCATTTTTATTGAAACATGTTGCATTGTTTCATTTTTTTTGATACAATAATGCATGGCAAAAAAATCAAATAACTATCCCATTTTTATGGGAGATGTAGTAAACAGCTCCGGTTATGACGGAGATTTGCTCAGCAAAGGACTTAAAGATCTTGTTAAACAGACCAACAAAAGTTATAAAAAAAGCATCCTCTCTCCTCTAACTATTACTTTGGGTGACGAATTTCAAGGAGTGTTGAGTTCTGTTTCTTCAGGAATAGATCTGCTTTTTTATTTTGAAGAGGAATTACTCAAAACAGAACCCGACTTTAAACTACAATATGTGCTTTTGCTGGGTGAAATTGAGACAGAAATAAATACCGATATTGCCTACGAAATGATGGGAAAAGGATTAACGGAAGCCAGAAAGTTACTTTCAACTAAAAAAAGAAGCCGAAAACGTTTTCAGTTCAAACTTCAAAATAAGGAACTAACTGAACAGCTTACCAAGATCTTTGAAGTACTGGATGCCATTATTCTGAACTGGAAAAAAGAAGATTACCCATTGATCATTGATATGATCCATAACGAGAATAACAGCGAAGTTGGAGAACTTCATGACAAAAATCGCGATCAGATCTGGAAAAGGCGAAAAACTTTGATGATCAATGAGTATAATCTGCTTAAAGACTTCATCAAAACCTATATAAAATAACTATGCTTGGAGATATTCTTGTTGGTTGGTTAGTGATGGAATTGTTTGCCAATATTTCTATCAACGTTATTCTTGGACATTCAAATACGAGCTGGGCGTCTTTTGGAAAAGGTATGTTAGAACGAATATTTCTGGCTGTTGGAATACTGGCCGGCTACCCACATGTAATCATCGCATTTGGTGCGCTGAAAATCGGCACACGACTTCATGAGGATAAAAATTCCAAGATTTCTAACGATTATTTCCTTATTGGCAATTTCATATCACTGCTGGCCGTAATAATCTATGTGTATATCTGCTTTAACTTTTTTGGGTGGACATAAACTTTTAACCGGCACACTAAGCCTAAAGATTTTTTAAGCTCTGAACTCCTCAATTCACAACCCTTTTAACTACTTCCTACTCATTTTTCTTTATCGTATTGTGACTAAGATTTTAGAACAGATTTTCAAAATTAGCAGGATTTGATTCTGTGTATTTTAGTTCTAGGTGCTAACTTTAAATGCATTAAAGCCTCCAAAGGTAATCCGGGAAACATGGGTATTAGTCATACAGGGATTACTTAGAATCGTGAGCTTTAAGCTTTATCAACGATTCGTGAAAACGAAATCTACATGTTTCCCGGTGGCTTTTGATACTTTTGTCCACACAAAAGTATGAAGAAAAGTGAAAATCTCTCCGCCTCCAACTACAAACAGGATTTTAGAACCGATTTTCAAGATTAGCAAGATTTAAATACTGAGCCATATTATTTTTTCTAGTACAACAAACCAATGACCTCTACAATGTCAACGCAACACTCATCCCGTGCTGCCCATGAAAAATTACTCTTATTCACAATTTTAACAATGTAACAATTATTTAATTTAATCGTCTTTACCTCGTTCCTTAGCTCTGCTGAGGAATTAAACAGGAAGCTCCTGATTCATACCCACAACTACTTATTGCCAGCTTCTCTTTCTCACAGAATATTATCCGTTTAAAATGCGTAAAAAGATTACATCAACTTTTGCAGTGCTAATTCTGCTAATGATGGCTGCTAAAGTCAGCTCAAAAGATGTTCAACTAGATGTTACTAGTTACCACCTAACAATTGAGCCCATAATTGATACCGGCTTTATAAGTGGTTCTGTTATAATCAATTTTCAAATAAACAGGAATAAAGATTCGGTAGTCTTCAGCGCTGGTCATCTCGAAATTAATAAGGTAACCGGAGACAATGTTGTAGACTTTAAGAAGGTTAATAGTGACTTGATTATTTATCTATCGAAAAGAGATCGTAAGAAAAATGAAATAGTTATTACTTATCATGGATATCCGAAAACAGGTCTTATATTCGACTCAGAAAAGAACCAAGCCTATACAATATATTCCACAAGCCAATGGATGATCAGCAATGACTCACCTGGAGATAAAGCGTTATTCAATCTGAATATATTAATTCCAAACGATAAAACTTGTATTGCAAGTGGAGAGCTTCTAAGGAAGGTTAAAAAGAAGGGAAAAACAAACTACTCTTATCGACAAAACTATGAATCACCAACCTATACCTACGGATTTGCAATTGGTAATTACAACAAAGCGGAAGAAAAATTCGGTGAGGTATTACTAAAATATTATTCACAGGACTATTCTTCAGATCAACTCATGATTGTTTTTAAAGAAACTCCAACTATGATTTCTTTTTTTGAAAAGAAATCAGGAGTTAAATATTCCCAATCCACATATTCACAACTATTAACTGGAAATCACTATCAAGAAATGTCCGGATATTCAATCTTGAAAGACACCTATGGAAAACTGGTTCTACAAGATAGTACCGAGACAAATCTAATTTCACATGAACTTGCTCATCAATGGTGGGGTAATCGAGTTACCTGTAAGAGTTGGAATCACTTTTGGCTCAACGAAGGAATGGCGACTTTCATGTCTGCTGCTTATAATGAATATCGTTTTGGTAAGAAGGTGTATCTCTCCAACATTGAATCCTATTATAAAGTATATGAAGCTATAAAAAAACAAGGTAATGATAAACCCCTTGTGTTTGAGGACTGGACTAAACCAACAAGGAATGACCAAAACCTAGTCTACTTTAAAGGAGCTTATGTATTACATTTATTGAGAGAGAGATTAGGTGATGAAGAATTTTGGAAAGCAATTCTTTTTTACAGCACAAAATATTATGGAAAATCTGTTGAAACGGTTGATTTTCAGAGATCTGTTGAAGAATCATCCGGTGTTATCCTAACCGATTTTTTCAATGAGTGGGTTTATTAAAAAATGATAACATTATGCATAATAGATAGTTAGCAAAGGTTTATACTTGTTTTGGAAGACCACCAAATTTAGTATGCATAGTTGACCACTGATATTCCCTATTAAATTTTCTTGAGAACAAACCTTCTGAAACAATTATTTAATTTAATCGTCTTTATGATCGAAGTTAAATAATCAGGAAAATGAAACCATTAAAAATATTTAGCTACTGCTTACTCTTCACTACTCTATTTTCAAATTTCGTTTTTTCTCAGAATCCAGATAACCCGAAAACTGAACTATCGTTACAGCATGAAATCAAAAAAATGGACAGCCTATTTTTTAATGTCGCATTTAACAACTGCGATTTAGAACTCTATAAAAAAATAATGTCTCCCAATATAGAGTTTTACGATGACCGTTCCGGATTAAATACCTCTTTTGATGTAGAAATCGCCTCTTTTAAGGACAGATGCTCCAGACCCTTTGCTGTAACTCGACAATTAGACAGTTCCACAGTACATGTTTTAGGCGATTATGGTGCCGTAGAAATTGGTGTCCATGAATTTTATGAGGATGATAAAAAAGTACAAAGGGGGAAATTTATTATCATCTGGGAAAGAAAAGAGGATTCCTGGATTATAAAACGAACAGTGAGCTACGACCATGAACCTGTTTAAACATGTAATATAGCTCTGTTGGGGAATGAAACACTTTTTGTCCACACAAAAGTATCAAGAAAAGTGTAAATCTCTCCGCCTCCAACTACAAACAGGATTTTAGAACCGATTTTCAAGATTAGCAAGATTGAAAAGTTAAGCCATACTATTTTACTTGAAAAACTACTCTGATTCCGAGACATTAAGTAAAACAGAATCAACGCATCACTTTAATGGGAAACAAAAAGAGTTTATCAGCGGAACAAAAAGAGGTACTTCTCAATATTCTGAAAGACCGGTTTGAGAACAATACGAATCGTCATAAAAATCTTGAATGGAAAAATGTTCAATTAAAATTAGAAGCCAATCCCGATAAATTGTGGTCAATGCAACAAATGGAGGAAACCGGTGGAGAACCGGATGTTGTTGGTTACGATATAAAAACGGATGAATTTATTTTTTTCGATTGTTCGGCAGAAAGCCCAACGGGTCGAAGAAGCTTATGCTACGATTTAGAAGGATTAGAATCCAGAAAGCAACACAAACCCGATCATAACGCTGTTGATATGGCAACCGAAATGGGTATTGAGCTTT
The DNA here is from genome assembly GCA_965216175.1 of Balneola sp. Classification (GTDB taxonomy): domain Bacteria; phylum Bacteroidota; class Rhodothermia; order Balneolales; family Balneolaceae; genus Balneola. The sequence goes on along the minus strand of OZ244140.1, from coordinate 1,306,496 downwards.
TAAATGAGAAACAATATCACCACTTACAAAAGATTGGTAATTTTGATACTAAAACTTCCAGTTGGTTACATACACCTGAAGAGATCAGAAAGCTCGGTGGTGCCCTTTTTGGGGATTTTCGGTATAATCATGTATTCATTTATCACAATGGAGCCCAATCCTATTACGCCGCCAGAGGATTTCGCGGCGTGTTGAAGATTTAGTTTTTTGCACTTTGCATATCTAAATCTGCCTTCTGATATTCTTTAATAAATTTTATCAAGTCTGGCTCTTTCTTTATCTAAAGGTGAGTAGTAGATTCTTTTCATACTGGCTCATTGTATTATGAAAAGAATTATTCTCTTATTTCTACTTTTAGTTTCGTCATTCAATTCCGTTTCAGCCTCTCAAACGGAACAACTGAAGCAATCACTTCAAGAGTTAATTGACAATGCCTTAGAACAAGACTCTACCATACCTGGAATTTTGCTGCATGTAGAAGCTCCTGATCTCAGTCTTTCCTTCTCTGTTTCTTCCGGAGTTTCTGATATAAAAACTGGGGCACTTTTGTCGCCAAATGCAACTGCCAGAATAGCAAGCAATACAAAAACCTACACCGCTGTTTCTATTCTCAGGCTTTGGGAACTAGGCAAGCTTCAACTTGATGATCCTATAAATACATACATTTCGAAAGAACATTCGGAGATCCTAAAAAATGATGGCTACGATTTAAATACCATCACCATTCGACATCTGCTTACTCATACTTCAGGTTTGTTCGATCATGCCGCATCAAACACATACATTCAAAAAGTATTTGAAAGTCCATCATACGAATGGACCAGAACGGAGCAAGTTCAGGGCTGTGTAGACTGGGGCGATCCACTTTTTGAACCCGGAGAGCAATTCAGTTATTCAGATACCGGATATATTCTTTTGGGAGAAATTATTGAATCTCTAACTGGAAAATCACTCGGAGCAGCTTTGCGGGAACTAATTGACTATAAGAAATTAGGCTTGAATTCAACCTGGCAGGAAAAGATTGAAGGGAAGCCGAAATCAGCTCCTAAAAGAACACATCAATATTTTCGGGGAATAGATACCTATGATTTTGATCCTTCTCTGGATCTTTACGGCGGTGGCGGATTGGTCGCTAACACCAAAGACATGGCTTTATTTTATCAGCAGTTATTCTCTGGCGAGGTATTCGAACATCCTTCAACCTTAGATGTGATGTTAGAGAAAGTGAATTTCCCCGATGGTTACACCTCTTCGAATGATTATAGGATGGGGATTTTTTATTTCATCTTTAATGACATGGAAATGTACTCTCATTCCGGTTTTTGGAGCACTCAGGCTACCTATATCCCCGAACTCAAGGCTTCTGTATCCGTAATTGTTACTCAGTTTGCAAAAGGAATGCTTATGAATAAGATAACAATTAAAGTTTCAGAAATGCTTAAATCCAATTAACTGGAAATTTATTTACTATGAAAAAGATTTTTATAGTTCTATTAGTATTAGCTTTACTGTTTATAGTAACACTCTATTTTGTTAAAATTGACACAAGTCAAGAAAACAGCATCATGATAGAAGCTGAAATTATTGAGATTTTTGAAGGTCCATCTTATGACATTCTTTTCAGGCTTAGAAATAATTCTAATAACTATTACATCAACAGAGGAATAGAGAGTGGGTTGGTCGTTAAAGATCTGAATAATGATCTTTTGTTTACCGAAGTAAAAATATGGTACGCAGATCATTGGATCGGCTCCCCATACCACATTACAAGGCTTGAATCCGATACTGTTTACTACTCAGAATGATAATAGTTCTATTAAGATTACCGCCCCTTAAAAGTCTCACCATTGATTATCCATTCCGGTTCCCCTACTCCTTTTAAGTAATAATCGAAGTATTCCTTCATGCGAATCGCATAATCCAGCTTATTTGGAAATTTCTGTAAGTGATGCGGCTCATCATGATACTGCAAAAAAATCACATCCTTGTTATATCTGCGCATTGCCAGATACAGTTCTATACTTTGATACCAAGGCACAGCTCCATCTGCATCTCCATGTTGAATAAGCATTGGAGTTGTGATCTTATCAGCAAAAAAGACCGGAGAGTTCTCGATATACTTTTCAGGAGCCTCAATTAAACTCTTCCCTATTCTGCTTTGTGTTTTTTCGTACTGAAACTGACGAGCTAACCCTGATCCCCAACGAATTCCGCTATAAGCGCTGGTCATATTGCTAACAGGGGCACCAGTCACAGCTGCATCAAAAATATTGGTCTGAGTTACTATAAAAGCCGTTTGATAACCACTCCAGGAATGACCATGAAGTCCAAGTTTATCTTCATCAGCAATTCCCAGCTCGATGAGTTTTTGTATTCCCGGAACTAAACTTTTAGTTGCAGCAAATCCCGGACGGCCGATTTCAAATCGAATATCCGGTAGAAAAACCACGTAATCGTCGCTTACATACTGAGCGAAAACGGGACGGTGATTCGTCTTCGGTTCATTAAAATCGTGTAGTCGGTTCGTAAAAAACCTATAGTAATAGGTCATAATCGGGTATCGCTTATTGGGATCATAATTATCAGGTTTAATCACAACTCCCTGGATATAGGTTCCATCTAAACTCAACCAATCCACCAATTCAGCACTTCCCCAATTCCACTTCTTTTTGAGATCCATGTGCAGTTTAGAAATCTGATTCGTTTTCTTGAACCTCCAATCGTTAGAGATCCAAAGATTAGGAAATTCATCATATGCTTCTCTTTTGAACAGGATCTTATCAGAATCATCTGCTTTGGAAACGAAAGTAAATTTTTTGTCTTCCTCTAATAGCCTTTTCATTCCTTCTTTGTCTGTTCTCGCTGAATAAAATCCGAAATTCTTATTGAGATCATGATAGGAAGTAAGTAATAGATCCTCGTTGGTTTTAAAAAGATTATCATTGTCCATTGAGCGAACTCTGAATATTCTTTTCTCTTCCCTACCCTTTCCATCTGTGATATTCCTGATATTTCCCCGGATTAATGGAATCTGCCAAATGTCGTATTTGTCGTAGATCAATGCAGCGTCACCTCCGTTAATCCAGCCTCCTATTCCATATCCCGGCACATCAGATGGATAATCATGATCTTCATCGTAGAAAGGCACACTGAAGCCTTCAGTGATATTTCTGGTTTCTTTTGTATCTACGTTATAAACGTGCCAATTCTTATTGTCATAGTAAAGTACTCTGTGCCCTTTTGGAGTAAGCATAGCCGCACCGTTTGAGGTTCGTTCAGCTACTTTGGTTCTGTCTCCGGTCTCGAGATCAACTAAGTACCAGTCCTGATAAAACCCATCATAAGTGATATCCCTGAGATAAGGTTCATCAGAATTTCCCATTACAAAATTATCGCCGTGTGAGATTTGAATAAACGGCATGTTCTGATCGGTTAATTGAACCCACTTATCGTCATTTAAATGATAAATTGCAGTGTATGTTCTATTCTTACGAGCGTTAAAAGTTACTATTTCATGTGTTTTTATACGTGGATCGTCTCCGTGCCACAAATCCATTCCTCTGTCTTCAACGATCTTATTAACTGCATAAATATCAATTTCTTCATCATTCTTGTTTTTCTTTTTTGTGATGAGATCAACCATGTCTTGCGGCATTAAACCAAAAAACAATCTTGGGTGTTTGTATTGATAACTATATTCGAACTGTAAATTGTTATTACTTCTTAAAGCCCAGCCTTCTTTCACATCATTAGGGGTGACCAATGTTTTCAGCTCATTGTTTTCTGCATTCCAAAGATGTAAGCTTGCATCACTTTCAGTATAGCTTGTATCAAAATTTGCTTTGGTAAATGCTAATTGTGGTGATTTAGAATCCCAAGTCAGATTAGTATAATACCCATTCTTAGAAATGCTTATTTGTCCTTTTTCTGAATCAGCTAAATCATAAATATAAAGTCCGTTTCCTTCACCCGAAGTATCAATCACAGAATAAGAAAAATAATTTGAAAGACTATCGAAGTTCATTTCTGCCACAAAATTCAGCTCAATACTTTTATTATTGCCTAAATCCCAAAGAGTAACTGAAGTCCCTAGTTTCTTATTTTTATGTTTAAGGCTTTCAATTTTTTTGGATTGATATCTTTTGGTAGCCAACCAGTTACCATCGTTAGATAATTTATAAGTTGAAATACTGTCAAGTTGCTGTATTTCTCCATTTTCTAGATTAAGAAGTGAAAGCCCTCTTTTAGGTTTGTCTTTCTTAGCTCTCAATTCTTCCACCAAAGAAACTTTTCGGTAAGCTATAACCCAATTTTCATTATGGGCTATCTTCGGATTAGCACCCAACTCCATTTCGTAGAAAGTACTTTTTGAAGTGTGTTGAATTGCAACCTTACCGTCTCCTCTGTCCGGCCAAACACCGTATGCAATCCAGTTTCCCTGGCTTGAAATAACAGGTGAATTGATGTCTTCGAATTTCATCACATCTTCAAAGGTCAGAACTCCTTGTGCAGATAGCGAAGTAGTAGTAAAAGCAAAAATTATTGGTAGAAACCAAGGCAGGGAAATTTTCATCAGATCGTAGTTAGTTTAATTAGATCTGAAAGAAATAGATTATCACAATCTATTCAAAATCACAGACTGTAAATTTTAGAAATAAAAAGATGAAGCGCATTCACTTCATCATTTGCGTGGATTAGTTACCTGATTCGGCAATTCGTTTATTTAAACGGTCTAAAAAACCTTCTTTTGCTCTCACTTCTTTAAGCATCCCCAAAAGCCTTTTGCCTTCTTTCGCCGAGAATGCAAGTTCACGAAGATCATCATCGTGAACAAGCACCTCTTCGAAAGTATCTCTCTCGACCAGCTCTAAATTATCTTCTGAGTAATCTACTATGTAGTTTTCTATGACCGGATGGTATTCTTTATCTAAAAAATTCATAAAAGGGTTTTGCTAGTGTGTGTCTTCACTACCCTTTAAGTCTATTTTCAGAAAGAAGTTCCCAAATCAACATAACTTTCTATCATATGCTGAACTTGAGCACGTCCACGGTTAATTCTGGACTTAACTGTTCCCATTGGGATACCTGTTGACTCTGAGATTTCTTCATAGGTCATATCTTGCAGATCTCTTAACATCACTACTTCTCTGAAGTCTTCAGGTAGCGACATTAATGCCTTTTCAAGTTGTTCAAGGCTTAATTTTTCATGTAGTTGCTGATCCGGAAGAATACTTGGATCCTCAATGTGCATCTCAAAATCTTCTGAATCGTTAGGATCTTTATGAATAGAAACCTTATACATTCTTTGCTTTTTCTTATATAAACTCTTCGCAAGATTTAAAGCAATCGTATACATCCAAGTAGAAAATTTCGCAATTCTTTCGTAAGAAGCTTTACTTTTGTGCACACGAAGGAAGGTTTCCTGAACTAAATCTTCACAGTCTTGGTGATCATGAGTATATCGGTATAGAAAATTATGAAGTCTGTCTTGGTAGCGTCTAACCAATTCTGTAAACGCAGGTTCATGATCATTTTGGAAATATTCCATCAAGTCTTCATCACTGTACTCTTTTACTGATACTGCTTTAAATGCGTCCATGTCTAATCCACAAAGTTTTTAATTCAAATTGTTATGAAACGCGAAGTCGGATTAACCGATGATTCGCTTAACAAGAAGAAATAAAATCGAAGTGGAGTCTAAAGTTGTAAACCCTTTTATGGAGCGATCTGCATCCAAAAGAGCTTCAAAAACACGCGGCATATCGCTGTAGCGAAAATTCGAAGCATCATCCCAAAGCTTATTGAAATACCAGGCACTAGCAATACCGAGTTCGCTTTGGATCTGATTCTTGGCTTGCCCCTTTTCGGCTAACCTTTGAATTTGCCAGATGTTTGTAAACACACTGTTAAAGAACCCCACAAGACGAATTATTTCTCCTGTGTCTGTCTTACTGTGTTGCAACATCTGTTCCGATATGTATAACGCTTTTTCCAAATTACGCTTCATGAGCGCTTCTTTGAGCTCAATCGCCGTATACTCGCGATATGAGCCGATTATTTTTTTTACAGCGGCTTCTGAGACGGTTTCAGAAGTGTCCAGAAAAGTGCACACTTTGTCTATTTCAGTAGACAATAGCTGTAAATTATTCCCTACAAACTGAGCCAATAATTGCGCGGCCGCAGGCTCAATCGTCTTTTTATGATGAGATTTTGTCCAACTGATCACCCAATCGGGAATTAAATAATCAGGCAGAGCTTCAAATTGATGGTAGCCTACATTCTTATTCTTTGATAGTGCTTTACCAAGATTTGTGTTCCCGGCCGGTTTTCCGGTATCAAATAAAACTAGTAAACAGGTTGGATTCGGATTCTCTATATAAGGAATAAAATCCTGAATAGAGCCTTCGCTTCCAGCTCCCTTTCCGATTTGAAGAAAGTTCTTAATGATGAGTACTCTCTTCTCCGCCATCATCGGGAAACTACGAGCGGCACCTAACGCTTTAGCCGGACTAATATCCTGCCCATAAAGCAAATCAAAGTTAAAATCTTTCTCATGGGGCTGTATGACATTAGAAAATTTATCCATCAGTTGATCTAAATAAAATTCTTCTTCCCCAAAAAGATAATAGATCGATTTCATTTCAGAAGTACCGATCTCCTGAATCACTTTCTGATAAGTATCGTTGCTATTTTTTTTCTTTGCTGCCATTGGGTGGTGAAGATAAGGAAAGTGAGTTCTAATGAAATAGAAATCAATAAACTTTATTACAAAAAGTATATGATTGATTAATTACTATGTTCAATAACAAGCTTAAACTATGAAAACTATTAAGTTTTTATTCCTATTAGTATTTTTTTGCATTTCCTCTCGGTTCGGACTAGGCCAGAAATCTCAATTCATTACGCAAAGTGAAAATACTATTCACTACAGAGTTTTTGGGGAAGGTATTCCAATACTTATCATCAACGGTGGCCCGGGGATGAACAGCGATGGGTTTGCAGGGTTAGCAGAAACACTGGGAAAATCATACAAAACCATTATTTATGATCAGCGCGGAACAGGTAAGTCCAAACTGAATAGAGTGAATTCCGAAACCATCTCCTTAGAATTGATGGCTAAGGATATTGAAACCATTCGAAACGAACTTGATCTTGAGGAGTGGCTTATTCTTGGGCATTCCTTTGGTGGTATTTTAGCTTCTTATTATACAACCAAATATCCTGAAAGAGTTTCCGGTTTGATCTTATCTTCTTCAGGAGGATTAGATCTCGAGTTATTTTCAAGTTTAAATATAACAGCTCGATTAACGCCTCTTCAAAGAGATTCATTGAATTATTGGACTCGTCAAATTCAAAATGGCGATACTACTTATTATGCCAGCCTTAAAAGGGGTAAATATTTAGCTCCCGCTTATCTAAATAATAAATCATTTATTCCAAGTGTAGCAGAACGATTAACTCAGGGAAATTCAACCATCAATTCATTAGTTTATCAGAATATGAGAAGGATAAATTATGATGTGAGTGCGGATTTAAAAACTTTTAGTAAACCTGTTTTGATCATGCAGGGTAAGCATGACATTATTCCGATCGCTGTTTCTAAGAAAGCTCATTCCATCTTTAAAAACTCAAAACTTGTGGTCTTACCTAACAGTTCTCATTACGGATGGCTGGAAGATCCCAAAATGTATTTTTCAAATATAGATTCTTTAATAAATCTGATAAATAAATCATGAATAAATCTTACATATTTCTCTTTTTGTCCTTTCTCCTAGCTTGTTCTGCTCCCAAGGAAGCAGATTTAATCCTTACCGATGCTTCTATTATTGATGTCCAAAACGGGGAGTTAATAGCTAACCAGTTAATTGCTATTTTCGGGAATAGAATCATTGCTACTGATGATGCTTCTAATTTGGGTAGTTATTCATCAGAGCAGATCATAAGTCTAGATGGAAAATTCGTAATGCCCGGGCTTTGGGATAACCACATTCACTTCCGTGGCGGCGATGAACTAACTGAAGCAAATAAAAACCTCCTGCCATTACTTTTAGCATTTGGAGTAACTACCGTTCGCGATGCAGGTGGTGACATCACTCCTTCTCTTCAGGAATGGAAACAACTTATCAAAGATGGAAAACTTGCAGGACCTACTATTTTTACGCCGGGACCAAAATTAGATGGTTCTCGTCCGGCTTGGGATGGGTCGATTTCTGTTACAAACAAAAATGAAGCGCAACTTGCATTAGATTCACTTCAGAAAGTTAATGCTGATTTCGTGAAAATTTACGACGGAAACCTTACTAAGGAAGCTTTTTATCAAATCATATCAGAAGCCGAAAAACGAGGTTTGAAATCTACCGGACACATGCCTCTCTCTGCAGATTTAATGAAAGCCGTAGAATTGGGTTTAGACGGAACAGAACATTTGTACTATCCTCTTAAAGAAGGATCTCCTTTGGCAGATAGTTTAACTGAAGCCGGAGCAGGTTATGGAATGATCACCCCTCTTATGAATAGTTATGATGATGAATTAGCAAATAAAGCTTACAGGAAACTTGCCAAAAATGAGTTCTATGTTACTCCTACCCTTCATGTTGGCAAAACGTTGGCGGAGCTTTTAATAACAGATCATTCTGATGATTCTTTGCTTAATTACATTTCACAAAAAATTACAGACACTTATCAACGAAGATTGAGTTCTGCTAAGCGAGGTGGTGAAAGTTATACCAAAGCCCGAGCTCAATGGGTTGTGAGCTTTTCCAACATGGTAAAACCAATGTATGATGCCGGAATTCATGTTCTTGCAGGTTCAGATTCAGGTCCTTTTAACTCATTTACTTACCCAGGAGAATCAATACACAAAGAACTGGAACTCTTTGTAAAGGCAGGATTAACTCCTCAGGAAGCATTGATTACTTCCGTTGTAAATGGGCCAAAGTTTTTTGGTCTGGAAAACGACTATGGAAGTATAGAAGCTAATAAAGTGGCTGATTTATTGATCCTTGATAGAAATCCATTAGATAATATTACTAACACCTCATCTATTTTTAGTGTAATATCAAATGGGAACTGGTATGCAAAAAGTGAATTATCTAATCTGATGAACTCAATTAAAAACTAGTGTTTTGACTATTTTATAAAACCAACAAAGAATCATTATGGGAATTTTTTTCGATTTAATGCAACAAAACGAGCTCGAGAAACAACAGGCACAAGCTGATACCTTGGAAGATCGGGTTGGGATATTAGAGCAAGAACTGAAAAAGACAAGGGAACTACTGAACAAAACGCTTCAGGTTTTAGAAACTCACGTGGGTAAAGACATAGACGGAGATGGAAAAACCGGGTAAGCTCTGAATGATTTAAGTATGCACTAATGTTAAGTAACAAAAATCTTAGTATGAGTCCATCTACCAATAAAGAATTAGAACAGTACGAAATCGACAGAATCATAGGAATGGCGTGGGAAGACCGTACACCATTTGATGCCATTGAATATCAGTTTGGTTTATCTGAAGATGAAGTCATTAAATTAATGCGGAGTCAGCTTAAACGTAAAAGCTGGGAACGCTGGAGAAAGCGCGTTTCAGGCAGAGAAACCAAGCACAGAAAACTACGAAATGACGATGTTAAACGTTTCGTCTCCCCTGCTCAGAATCCTTTTACTAACAATCGAATTGCTAAGAAAACATATTAACGAGTTCATAGCTTGTTTAGGAGGCAATTGATTATAGTTCCAAATCGATTATATTGACCCAATTCTAAATTAACGGTACAACAATGAAACTCTCTTCAAAGCTCCACGGTATCATCGACTATGTAGTAGTAGTATTTTTACTGGCATCTCCCTCGCTTTTTGGCTTACCTGAATTCACTGCATGTTGTACTTATATTCTTGCCGGAATTCATTTTACGCTTACCATTCTTACCGATTTTGAACTTGGATTAATTAAAGTAATTCCTTTCAAAGTTCATGGGATGGTTGAGCTTATCGTTTCTTTAGCCTTAATTGGTTTTGCGTTCTATGTAGGCGGACGTGAAGGCGACTTAGCCCGTAACTTTTATATTGGTTTTGGGGTCGCTGTTTTTCTCACTTGGTTGATAAGTGAATATGGCAAATCTAAAGTTTAAATTTTGGGGCTGAAGTAGCTAAGGGTTAATGTTTGGCATGCTTATACCATGATTTTAATTGTTTTAGAAGCTGTAAATGGTTGCCTCCATTGAAGCGCCATTCGCACTCTTTAAGAAACCAGTAAAAATTATCCGATTTGATGCCGTTAAACTTGCGCATATGACGCTTCGCTTGGTTCCAAAAGTTCTCTATGCCATTAATGTGATTTTGGTGGTCTGCAAAGAGCTCCGAATGATTAATACGTTGATGATGAAAGGCGGACACATCCAAGGCATTATAGGATCGAAAGGTATCGGTATACACAATGCTATCGGGGCGTACTTTTTCTTCAATAATAGGTAATAATGTTTCTGTCTTTGCATTCGGTATAATCGCTGTATATACTTTTCCTCCTCGCTTAAGTAATCCAAATACAGCTACTTTACCACCTGATCCACGTCCTCTTTTCCCTTTGCGCTTGCCTCCAAAATAACTCTCATCAGCTTCTACTTCTCCAAATAATTCATAGCTGGGAAGTTTACTTGCAATGAGTTGGCGTAGTCGCATATAAAAACGAATGGACGTGTTTGCTTGAACGCCTATTAACTCGGAAGCAGCTCGGGCTGTTGTGCCTGCTACAAAATGCTCTATCAGGCGGCTTTGTTGGCGATATGTTAATCTACTTTTTCGTGTGTACATAGTAACTAATTTAGTACCTTACTCAGGTCTTAGCTACTTCAGCCCCTAAATTTTTATTTAGTTTTTATGGAGAATGAGTTCAAAGAGGTATTGAAATCGGATGAACTACAAGATGTCTCGATAGAAATAGTTGATAATGTCTTAAATAATCATGTATCTCAAACTATATTGGAAGAAATTCCAATTGTAAAGTCTATTGTCTCTGTAGCTAAGATATATAACTCTATTAGTGATAGAATATTCATAAAAAAAGCAATGCATGTTCTGTTAGAGTTGAAAAATATAAATTGGAAAGACAGAATAGAGCTGACTGGTAGTTTAACTGACTCTTACAGTAACGGCACTGAGAAAATTCTTTATGCAATCGATCAACTCGACTCCATTGAAAAATGTATACTTTTTGGCAGAATATGCAAACTTAAAGCTCTTAATAAAATTAATGTAGATCAATTCAATCGATTGAGAAAAGTAATTCAAGAAGCATATATACCAGACTTAAAATTAATTCTAGATTTTTCAGGAACTGAAAAAAAGCATGAAATACATGAAGGCGATTATTACTCTCTAATTAATTTAGGTTTGCTTTATCAAGAACCACCATATCATGAAGATATTCAAGTCACTGACATTACTACGGGTGGAGTCGGGAAAATTAAAAATATAGAGTTTTATTATTATCTAACCTCTACAGGACAGACATTACTTCAATTTTACTCTGAAATCTTTGAAGTTTAATACTACAAAACGTATTTATTATATAAGCAGATCTAGATCTCAGGCATTCGCCGTAAGATGACTGTAGCATAAATAAAAATTGAATATTCCTTGTTGGATATTCATCATTCTTAATTATTCAATATGTTCAATCAAGATTATATAATGAGACAAGTTCAGCAAATGACTCAAGTGCTGAGCAAAATTCTCATTCAGGTATTAAAGCTTAAAAAATCAGAATCTGCTATAGAAATAACCAACTATACCAATGAAAAGCTAAAAGAAACACTGGATTTCGATATTGAAGAATTCTCATCACTTTTGAGTGAAAAAGGATTGCGTTATTTTAAGAAGGAGAAAAATTTTTCGAATGAAAACCTTAATATATTCGCAGATATCTTATATGAATTAGCTGAACAATGTTTTGAAGATCCAAAGATGCATGATGAAAGTATACGGCTTTACTCACAGTGTTTACAGATTTATGAGTTCATTGAAAAAGATGAAAATGTGTACTCTATTGATCGTAATGTGAAGACTACTAAGATTAAGGATATTTTAGGGTAGAGTAAAATCCTTAGAAGTCTCTTCAGGACTACAGGATTGATTAAGTCATTCCTGCGGAGGCAGGAATCTCGATCGTGCTATAAAATCTTATTTGATTTATAAAAAAATCTAGATCTCAGACATTCGCCGTGAGATGACTTTAATATAAATCGCTATTGAATATTCCTAGTTGGATATTCAATATTCTTTAAGGCCTCAATCTTCCCATCATTCTAGGAAACGGTATCGTCTCTCTAACGTGAGATAATCCACATAACCATGCAACGGTTCGTTCCAGTCCCAAACCGAAGCCTGAGTGCGGTACAGAGCCGAATCTACGGAGATCTAAGTACCAACCGAATACATCCATGGGTAGATCATGCTTCTCAATATGGTTTTCCAGAAATTCCAGATCGTCTTCACGCTGACTCCCTCCTATGATCTCGCCATAGCCTTCAGGAGCAAGTACATCTACGCCCAAAACCAGTCGCTCATCTTCTGGATCACGTTTCATATAAAATGCTTTGATTTCTGCCGGCCATCTGTGAACCATCAGTGGAACTTCTTGCTGAAGCATTAATACGGTTTCATCGCTTCCACCGAAATCATTCCCCCATTCAAAATTCTGAGCAGATTCTTTCCATTGAGGAATGTTTCGGTAATCTTCTTCAATCTGATCTAAACGCTGACCAATTTCGATTACGCGCTGGTCGATCTGCTTCTTTCTCCATTTCTTTGCAGATCCGTGCTCTTTTTTGATCTCTTCTCTCTCCTTCTTGATATCCTTTTCTTCCTGCTTACGATCTTCGATCATTTGATCGAGCATGTCAGCTGTTTCCTGGCTTTTTAATTGCTCAACAGCTTCAGAGTAAGTAATTCGCTGAAATGGATTCTCTGCAACTTTTTCTAGTTTAGAAATATCTCGTTCAAGGATTTCTAATTCATTTTTTCTCTTTTCAACCACTTTCCCGGTGATAAATCGAATCATGTCTTCCGCAAGATCCATATTCATATCCAGATCATAGTATGCCATTTCAGGCTCTATCATCCAGAATTCAGTCAAGTGGCGACGAGTTTTAGATTTCTCAGCACGGAAAGTCGGACCAAATGTGTAGATCAAACCATGGGCCATTGCCATTGCTTCGCCATACAGCTGACCTGTTTGAGCCAAATAAGCTTTCTCTTCAAAGTACTCTGTTTCAAAAAGAGTCGTACTCCCTTCTGCAGCATTACTTGTAAAGATCGGTGAATCCATTTGAACAAAGTTACGCTCTTGGAAAAAAGTATGGATCGCAAAAATGATTTCGTTTCTAACTCTCATTGCAGCCCATTGTCTCTGGCTACGCAACCACAAATGACGGTTGTTCATCAAAAATTCAACGCCGTGTTCTTTTGGTGTTATCGGATAATCTTCCGCTATTTGAACTACTTTTACTTCAGAAACATGAATTTCATGTCCGCCAATACTTCGGTCGTCAGCTTTTACCGTCCCTGTAATTTCCAATGAACTTTCCTGACGGAGTGAAGTTGCACCTTCCCAATCACTTTCAGAAACGTCATCTTTAGCAACCACACATTGAGTGATTCCTGTCCCGTCTCTCATTTCAATAAAAACAAGGCTTCCACTGCTTCGGTAATTATATACCCACCCTTTTAACGTTACTTGTTTATCAACGTATTCGCTTAGTTTGTTGATGTAAATCATTTTCTAAAAATTTTTGAATTTTTGATGATAAATTTTGAATGCTTTGTCATGTCGAACGTAGAGAGACATCTAAAGATTAACTCGAACACGTACATGATCTTTAGAATTCTCGTTTACACTCAAAGTGACAAAACCCAACTCAAAATTCATCATCCATAATTTATCATTACCCTTCAGGGGTTAAAACAGCTTCCATATAATATTTCTGATCGAAGAACTCTTTGGAGAATTCCAGAATCTGTTCAGATGTTACTGAATCAATATTTTCAACCAATTCATCTAAAGTTACAAAACGATCGAAATATAATTCACTTTTTGCTAATCGCATCATACGATTACTGGTATTTTCCTGAGATAGTAAAAGCTTTCCCTTCAGCTGAGATTTTGCTTCAATAAGCTCTTTTTCAGGAACCAGTTCTTCACTGATCTTATTCAACTCAGCCACTACTAACTCATGTACGTGTTCAACATAATCTTTATCTGTACCTACATAAACTCCCCACATTCCAGAATCGGTATAAGATTGGTTAAAAGGTTGAATGGAATAACAATATCCATATTTCTCGCGCACATTTTGATGCAATCTGGAACTCATTCCACCACCTAAAATAGTATTCGCGAGCAAGAGCAAATATTTATCTTCATGATCGAAATTCAATCCTCTTCTCCCCAAAATATAATGCGTTTGCTCTATAGGTTTCGTGAGCTCGAGTTTAGAAGTATCAAACTCATTCAAGGGTTGGTCTTCATTTTCAACATCCAGAGCCGGAAGATAACCAAGATATTCGGTAACCAATTTAACAACTTCTTCATGTTCTACATTTCCTGCTACTGAGATCAACAGATTACCTGCACGATATCTTTCTTCCATATATTCGTACAAATCATCACGGGTAAAAGAAGAAACTGTTTCTTCCAAACCAAGTACTGGTCTTCCTAATTCATGCCCTTGAAACATTCTTGTGTTATACTCTTCAAAAAGGTAATCATCAGGAGAATCACGATACATTTTCATCTCTTCGATGACAACCTTTTTCTCTTTCTCGACTTCCTCTTCAGGGAAACTTGGGTTTAAGACCATATCGGAAAGAACATCTAGCGCTTTGTCCATTTGTGTGTTTACACATCGTGCAAAATAGCAGGTGTATTCCGAAGAGGTAAATGCGTTCAGATAACCGCCTACTGATTCCATGCTTAACGCGATATCGTAAGCTGTTCGTTTCTCAGTTCCCTTAAATAGCATATGCTCCAAAAAATGCGTGATACCCGCTTGCTTTGGAGTTTCGTTTCTGGAACCGGTTTTTACCCAGATTCCAACAGAAATACTTTTAACGCTTTCTATCTTTTCAGTTACAATTCTAAGACCGTTTGGTAATTTGGTCTTACTTACAAAATCAATTTCTTTAAGATTTTCCATTTATTTTTTTATTTCCTTTACTGCTTTTAAATATACGAACCCAGATATATAGATTCAGAAGCAGTTCCAATTATATAATATCCAATTTCAATTTAAGACGTCATCCCAAACTTGTTTCAGGATAACATAATTTCTTATGCAAGTTTCCATAAAAAAGGCGCTGTTCATTACTGAACAGCGCCTCTAAATCCTAATTAGAAGATTTAACCTTCTTTTTCGATCAATGCTTTTCTGGACAGACGTAGTTTTCCGCCATGTTCTACTTTCAGTAGTTTTACTTCGATCTCATCACCAAGTGAAAGATGGTCAGTAACTTTTTCTACTCGTTCGTGAGCGATTTCAGAAATATGAAGTAATCCATCTTTTCCGGGAGCAACTTCAACAAAAGCACCAAAGTCTTTAATCGACTTAACTACGCCTTTGTACGTAGCACCTTCTTCAAGATGACCAACGATCATTTTAATTCTGTTTTTAGCTTCTTCCGCTTTATCAAGATCGTTAGCTGAGATTGTAATCTGGCCTTTGCCATTTGAATCTTCTTCGATCATAATTTCAGTTCCTGTTTCTTTCTGAAGCGTTTGAATCACTTTTCCACCAGGCCCGATTACAGCACCAATATCGCTACCGTCAATTTCCATTCTTAAGAATTGTGGTGCGTACTGTGAAATGCTTTCCCTTGGTGAAGAAATCACTTTAGCCATTTCGCCTAGAATATGGATCCGACCTTTATGAGCTTGTTCAAGAGCTTCTTCAATAGTTTCGAAGCTGATACCTTGAACTTTCATGTCCATTTGGCAAGATGTTATTCCATCAGCAGATCCGGCAGTTTTAAAGTCCATGTCACCCATGAAATCTTCCTCACCACGGATATCAGATAGAATAGCAGTTTTGTCAGTTCCTACAATCATTCCCATTGCAATTCCTGCAACCGGCTTTTTCAAAGGAACACCAGCGTCCATTAATGCCATTGAACCTCCACAAACAGAAGCCATTGAAGACGAACCATTTGATTCTGTGATGTCTGAAATAATACGGATTACATATCCGAATTCTTCGAAAGTTGGCATCAACATTCTTAGTGAACGTTCCGCAAGGTGGCCATGACCGATTTCTCTACGTCCCGGACCTCTTAAAAATCCTGCTTCTCCTACTGAATAAGGAGGAAAGTTGTAATGTAAGTAAAACTGCTTTGCTTCTTGGTCAAACAAGGTATCAACACTTTGTTCGTCTCTTCGTGTTCCTAGAGTTGCTGTAACCACTGCTTGTGTTTCACCTCTAGTAAAGATTGCAGAACCATGAGTTCTTGGCAAGTAACCAACTTGAGTCCAGATATCTCTGATCTCATCAGTTGCACGACCGTCAATTCTACGACCTTTTTCAAGAATCATGTTACGAAGTTCTTCTTTCTCAATGTTTCCAAGAACAGTCTTGGCAACAGACATTTGATCTTCGTCATACTCTTCTTCAAGAGCAGTAACAACTTCATTCTTTACTTCACGAATTTTTTCGTTGTACTCTTCTTTACCAAGACCAATATTTACGATTTCTTTGATCTTGTCAGAAGCCATTTCAGAAACTTTAGCTTCTATATCTTCAGGAAGAGTTGGAGCTGCATATTCTCTTTTCTCTTTTCCAAGTTCTTTGCGTAATTCATCCTGAAAAATACAAAGCTTTTTGACAGCATCATGAGCTGCTTTGATAGCATCTAACATTTCTTTTTCAGAAATCTCGTGCATTTCGCCTTCAATCATCAAAATACTGTCTTCAGTACCGCCAACAGTCATATCAAGATCACTGTCTTTGAGTTCTGTAAGTGTTGGATTGATAATAAAATCACCATCAACTCTACCAACTCTAACTTCTGCCATTGGTCCGTCAAACGGAATATCTGACAAATGAATTGCCAATGAAGCTCCAACCGCTCCTAATACATCGCCATCATTTTCATCATCTGATGAGAGTACACTTGAAATTACTTGTGTATCACACACATATCCTTTTGGGAAAAGTGGTCTTAAAACACGGTCAATTAATCTACTTGAGAGCACTTCTTTTTCTGTGGAGCGCCCTTCTCTTTTCATAAATCCACCCGGAAAACGTCCTGCAGCAGCAAAACCTTCTTTATGATCAACAGTAAGTGGGAAAAAACTTTGTCCCGGTTTTGGTTCTTTGGCACTAACGGCTGTACAAAGCACCATCGTTTCGCCCATTTTAACTACAACAGAACCGTCTGCCTGTTTAGCTATTCGTCCTGTTTCTACAGATAACACCTTTCCTGGTGCAAATTCTATACTTCTAAAATCTTCTTTCATTTATTTCTTTTTGTCTTTTGTTTATTGCTTTATCCCACACTAACCTTAAAGATTGGCTTTTACACAATAGATAATTAAGTGGGAGAATTGAAAAAGGCTCCAGATAGAGGAGCCTTTAAATTATTTTCTAATACCAAGCTCTTTGATAAGCTCTCTGTATTTTTGAATGTCGTTCTTCATAAGGTAGTTAAGCAAACGACGACGCTTACCTACTAATTTCAATAATCCGCGTCGAGAAGCGTGATCTTTCTGATTCGTTTTTAAGTGATCAGTAAGATGATTTATACGGTGAGTAAAAAGAGCGATTTGCCCTTCAGTTGTACCAGTATTGGCTTCTTCTCCGCCATGTTTTTTGAAAATATCTTTTTTTTCTTCTGCAGTAATGCTCATTACAATTCAGTTATTCTTAAAATCATTTAAATATAGATTTCAAAGATAAGCTTTTTAACAGTAAGCAACAACGTGGATTGGAATAATTTATCCCTCCCCACTCTTCGCTGATTAATAACTGCTGTTGTCATAAACCTTAAGGTGTTAGTTTTTTGAAATTAGATCGAACCGTTTATGATTACATGTTTTTCATTGATATACAAATTACGATATCTACTACCAGAATATTCCATCAGTTATCTACTTTATTTAACTTTAATGCATGCACATTTAGGTTTATTTAGTTTTTTAAAATACAGAAATGTTAATAATATGTAGCTATAAGCTCATTGCTTGCATATGCTTAGGTAATAATTTATTTTATCTTTATTTCGTTTTATGTATTTTATTATGTCTTTTTTTAAAGATTACATGAATTATGCTGAACAGGTAACTGTAAACAGATAAAATTCAAATTTTTATAGATTATGTGAACAGCAAAAATTTATGCATTCTTAATTTTAACGAATTGAAGAATCATGAAAAATTCCCTCCCCCTCCTCCCTATCATTTTGGCAATAGTATTGTGTTCTTGCTCAAGGAATGAAAACCAAATCCATAATGATTCTCAAGACCATAGCCACAGCAATACTACTGAAACTTTTTCAATTGAAGGATTAGTAGATGAGGTAAAAACGGTTCCGGATTCAATCATTTCCTATCTACATGCTCAACATCATGCGCATAAGGTCCTTGAAAGAAGAACCGTACCGTCCGGCTATGAAACTAAAGAAATGAAATATTGGACTGATTATGCAGCTCAACTGGAAGATCTCCCTGTAATTAATCCGGGACCAGGTGAGTATGTTCATGTAATGGAAGGCTATAAAAATGGCTATCAAAATCTTGTAATAGGAATAACTGAGACTTTCCCTGGTGGTGCTCCACCAATGCACACCCATAAAGGGGAAGAGTCACATGTACTTTTGGAAGGTGAAATTTTATATGCTCTAGGAGATACTCTCTTCACAATTACAGCTCCATATATTGTAAATATTCCTCCTATGGTGCCTCATGCTTTCAAAAACATTGGTGAAAAAACAGCAAATATGGTGGTTATATTTCCTACAAATGTCTGGGAATATGATGTGCTCGATTACTTCCCTTTTAAGGAAATAGAAGAGTAATAAACCTCCTTCATCAGATATCATGAAAAAATCACGTCTCAGAATTTTCTATACTACTATGGGGGTGTTGGCAATTATTCTGATAATTGCAGGATTCTGGCCTGTTTACTTTCGCCCGATATTACAGGGAGAAGGTTATCACCGACATTGGATATTTCACCTTCATGCTATAGTATCATTTCTATGGCTGGCTATTTATTTATTTCAAACCATACTAATTTCCAGTAACCGTAAAAAAAGTCATCGAACTTTTGGTCAAAAAGGGTTTATTTTTGCCTCTGGCATGTTTGCAATGGGGCTTTTAATTACTGCTTTTTTTCTATTTGAACATTTTCATAATGGTGAGATATCGAGCCTTAACGAAGCTTTTCTTGAAACAAGCGCGCCTGTTGTAGACATTCTTCAGTTCGCCATCTTTATTTTTTTAGGATGGAAACATCGAAATAAAATACAATTTCATAAACGATATATGTTATTGGCTACTATTGCCATTCTCCCTCCCGGTACTGCACGTATGGGATATCTTTTGGGACCATGGAGTATGGAGATTATCTTCTGTCTTATATTCGTTTTTGTGTTTGGCTATGATTTAAAAAAGCTCGGAATCATTCACAAAGCAAATATAATTGGTTTCTTGATTTTACTTCCAAGAGTGCTGCTAAATATTGCATTTCACTTTTAGTATAGTTCTATTTTTTATTGCTTCGTGACCAAATTAAACAAAATTGCAAATTTGTAATCAAAAGAAACCTATACCGCTTTTCTATGCGGATTAATGTTGGCAAGCATCATAAAGCTCCTATGGTCTATCTTCGTACAGAATTAGAAAAATTGAAATTTAAAAATGTAATAACTCTTCTAAATTCGGATTTTCCATTCCAACAATAACTAAAAAAGTTGAAACTGAGGTGGCGTAATCCCATTCATTCTTAAATATACTGCACACTGTCCTTTGTGATGAGTATTATGTTCCATGGCTTTGTTTATCCAACCAAGCCGGGTTACATTGAACTGACCTCTTTGCACAACCTCGTTTAGTTTTGAAGCGTCCATTTCTTTCATGCTTTTAATCGCGAAATCGTAACTTTCCGTAACAATTCTTTTTACTTCAGCCTTGGTTTGATATGCTTCTGTGGCTTCTAAATTTTCTCCTTGGAAAATTGGAGCCGCTCCTGTTCCATTCGACGATAATCCTATTAACCCTTGTGAGATATGCAAAAATTGTTGTGCATAGGTTCTTACATCTTCAGCAGGCTTGTAACTGAATTTATCAGCAGGCATTGCATCCACATAAGAAAGTGACATTGTCTTGTTCCTTTCCATATCAGCTATGAATTCATCAGTATTTATTTGTTGAGAATAAGTGAATGAGGAAAAACTTAAAAAAAGTAATGTTATTAATAGTCGCATTTTATGGGGATTAGTTGTCGTTATTCTTTTTAAGTAAGCCAAAAAAAAAGAAAGAAACCTCCTTAATTTTAGCATCAAACTCAGAACCATTGATCCTATACCAAATTAACAACCTCTTGAATTCAATAATAAATTTGGCAGGATCATCTCTTTTTATATAGATTTCCATATATAATAATCCAAGGAACAATAATGAGTGAGGCTTTTAATATTGAATCAAAAGAAGCATTTGTCGCTTTTCTAAGAGGAATTAATGTTGGTGGGCATCATAAGGTTCCTATGGTTGATCTTCGAAAGGAAATAGAAAAATTAGGACTTGAAAATGTTTTGACTCTTCTGAATTCTGGGAATGTTATATTTAGTGTCCCTGTTAGTAACCCAATGGAATTGGAAAAAATGATTTCAGAATCTTTAGAAAATAAATTCGGGTTTTTAATACCAACAATAGTTAGAAAAGCTGAGTTGATTCATGAGTTATTATCTAACAACCCATTCAGGCAGATAGAGGTGACAAAAGATATTAGATTGTATGTTTCCTTTTTGCAACAAGAGAGCAATATCAAATTAAAATTACCATGGACTAGCGACGACGATTCTTTTAAAATTTTAGAACAAAGAGACAAAACAATAATAAGCGTTCTGGATCTTTCGGTATCAAAAACACCTAAGGCAATGAGTGCGTTAGAAAAACATTATGGAACAGATATTACAACTCGGAATTGGAACACCATATTAAGAATAGGAAAAAAATTACCTCCCGTTGCTAATTACTAAGGCTCATTCGGTTTTGCTATCTTTATCTGTAGTGTACACCTTAATTTCTCTTCCTTTAAATTAAAACCCTTTTGAAAAGTCTAAAAACATTCACTTCTAAAATTACTCTAGAAATGGAATTGTTTATTACTAGGTTGAATAAGAAAGAACCTGAAAAAAAATTTGCACTAGAAGCTAATGAAAAACAAATGCATTGGACTATTAAGTGGAAAAGCAGCAAAAACTATTCTGAATTTTTCGAAATTGAAATCTGGAGTGATAATAACAACTATACTTTGAGAGGTGAACACGTAATCGACAGCTTGTTTGATCAGGTTAATGAGCCGTATCTTCTGTATGAAAACAAATCTGACATAGAGCTAATTTCAGAAAAAGAAGAAATCCTGAAAATTATTAAAACTTCTGTTATTAAGATTACTTACATCAATTGAAGAGTTATTCCTAAATAAAGACTGAATAACTAAAGATAAATCAGATTAGATCCGTTCAAGAAAATCAAGAGAAAGTTGTTTATCCTGATCCAATTGAGCTACCAATTCATCAATTCCTGAAAATTTAACTTCATCTCTGAGTCTTTTCAAGAAACGTACCTGAATGGTCTGTCCATAAATGTCTTTATCAAACTCAAAGATATTTACTTCCAAAGCTTTTTGAGCTTCTTTAAAGGTAGGTCGATTCCCAATATTCATCATTCCGTTGAACCATTCACCTTCTACCCTAACTTTAACAACATATACTCCATCTTTTGGGATAACTTTGTTAGGATGTTCTGCTTTCAAGTTTGCTGTGGGATAGCCGATGGTTCTCCCTCTTTTATCGCCATGTATGACTATTCCATTTAATAAATATTCTCTTCCAAGAAGCTTTGAAGCTTGTTCCACATCTCCGTTTTCGGAAAGTTCTTTTCTGATCGTTGTACTACTTACAGTGATGTTTCCCATTTCTCTCTTCGAAACCACAAAAGCGTCAAAACCTAACTCAGCACCAAGATTTTCCACCGTTTCTATGGTTCCTGTGCGATCTTTTCCGAAATGATGATCATAACCAATCACAAACTCGCTCACCCCCACTTTTTCAAAAACGATGTCCTTAACAAACTCCTCGGAGCTCATTAATGAAAAATCTCTTGTAAAAGGAATGATCAATAATATATCAATTCCAATTTCTTCAAGAATTTCTCTTCGTTCCCTGATCGTCGTTAACTGCTTGATGCCCGCACTTCCAGGATTTATGATATCTCGGGGATGAGGATCAAAAGAAATTACCACACTACGAGCCTTTCTTTCATCAGCTTTACGAACTACCGTTTCGATAAGCGCTTTGTGCCCTAAATGAACTCCATCAAACGTACCAACAGTTACTACCGAATTTGAAACCCGGTCAATATCGCTAAGAAATATGAGTTCAGTCTTTGGCATTTAACAGTTCATCGATCTTTTGTGGTGATAACGCTTTTTTTGACGAAAATTCTCCTATTGCTGTTCTTTCTAATGCAGAAAGGTGACCTCTGGAACCTACAGCTATTCCAAGATCATGTGCAATAGATCGAATATATGTTCCTTTACTGCATGTTATGCTAATTATAAGCTTACTGTCTTCAAAACTTATAATTTGATGATTGTGAATAGTGACAGGTCTTGCAGCCAATTCTACTGCCTTTCCTCTTCGTGCCAATTCATAAGAGCGTTTTCCGCCTACTTTTAATGCCGAATAGACCGGCGGTATTTGCTGTATTTCTCCCTTAAAATCTCTTTCCAGTATTTCCTGAATTTTCTCCAGAGTTATATGATCTGTGGGAGCTGTTTCATCAATCTCTGAATCAGCATCGTAGCTTGGAGTTGAACCTCCAAAAGTAATCTCTCCGATATACGTCTTCGACATATCTTGAAGTTGAGAAATTGATTTTGTAGCTCTTCCGGAACATAAAATCAGCAATCCTGTTGCCATCGGATCTAAGGTTCCGGCATGTCCAACTTTCTTTGTTCTAAGTCGACCCCGAACGTATTTAACAACATCAAAGCTGGTCCAGGTTTGCGGTTTATTAACCAATATGATCGCGGCTGTACCAAAATCAAACTCTTTGGAAGGCTGATTATCGATATCAAAAACTTGAATTTCTTTCAGAGGCAAGGCTTTCGCCATTTCAATCCTCGTCGTCTTCGGTGGTAGCTTTTGGTTGTTGATCAACTTTGTCAAACAACTTTTCGATCTTATTTACATACTCAGCAGTATCGTCAACATAGAAATGTAACTCCGGAATCTTACGAACTTGATGTCTGATTTTTGCAGCTAAAGTATGTCTGATCTCGTCTATATGATCTTCTAAATGCTGATAAATAGGTTTTTCATCTCGTCCGGGAGCAAATACACTCAGGTATACTCTTGCAATAGAAAGATCGTCTGTCATCAATACTTTAGTAACGGTGATAAACGTACCAACAGGTTGGTATTCTCGTTGAAGAATCTCACCTAAATCACGTTTTAGAACACCGCCTAAGCGTTCAGTTCTAATACTCATGGAAACCTCTTTTTAACTTAACTTGCGTCTTCTAACGTTCGTTTCTCTTCAGTGATTTTGTAGCTCTCAAAATTATCGCCCATTTTAATGTCATTATAACCTTGAATGCTGATACCACATTCATATCCTGCTGCTACTTCCTTCACATCATCTTTGAAACGTTTCAATGCCCCAATAGCTCCGTCGTAAATCACCACACCATCACGGATAATTCGAACTGGATTATTTCTATCGATCTTACCATCTAGTACATAACAACCTGCAATTGTTCCAACTTTAGAAACTTTAAAGATCTCGCGAACTTCAACATTTCCTAAAATTTGTTCTTTCAGTTCAGGAGACAGAAGTCCTTCAAGCGCATCCTTAACTTCATCAACTGCATCGTAGATTACAGAGAATAATCTTATATCAATTTCTTCCGTTTCAGCAAGCTTTCTAGCCTGTTGAGTAGGACGAACCTGGAACCCGATAATAATTGCATCAGAAGCAGATGCTAATAATACATCCGATTCAGAAATTGCTCCGGCACCGGTATGAATAATATTTACCGCTACTTCATCATTACTGATTTTCTGAAGTGACCCTGAAAGTGCCTCGATTGAACCATCCACATCCGCTTTTATAATGATATTCAATTCAGATATTTCACCAAGAGCCAATCTTCTTGAAAGATCGTCTAACGTCATGTGCTTAGTTTTTCTCATGGCCTGCTCACGTCGTATTTGATGACGCTGACTTGCAACTTCTTTTGCAGTTTTTTCATCTACAGCTACAACCAATGCGTCACCGGCTTGTGGCATTTCATCAAAACCCATTAATTGAACAGGAGTTGCAGGTCCTGCTTCTTTAATTCGTTCTCCACGGTCATTTTCTAAAGCTCTAACACGACCAAAACACGGTCCGGCTACAAATGGATCACCAACTTTAAGTGTCCCACCCTGAACAAGAACGTTCGCAATAATACCTTTTCCTTTATCCAAACGAGCTTCAAGAACAACACCGTTAGCTCTACGTTCTGGATTGGCTTTCAGCTCTTGCAGTTCAGCTTCAATCAAGACTTTCTCAAGCAACTCGTCAATCCCTTCTCCGGTTTTTGCCGAAACAAGTGCAAACTGAGTTTCTCCACCCCAATCTTCTACAATCACCCCATGATCGGATAATTGCTGTTTGATTTTATCAGGCGTAGAACCCGGCTTATCAATTTTATTGATAGCAACTACCATTGGAACTCCGGCAGCTTTAGCATGATTGATTGCCTCTATAGTTTGAGGCATCACAGAATCATCAGCTGCAACAACAAGAATTACAATATCTGTTGCCTGTGCACCACGAGAACGCATTGCTGTAAAGGCTTCGTGACCAGGTGTATCTAAGAATGTAATTTGTTTTTCATTATGAATAACAGCGTAAGCACCAACATGCTGAGTAATTCCACCAGCTTCTCCTTCAGCTACTCGCTCTTCACGTATGTAATCAAGTAAAGAAGTTTTACCGTGATCTACGTGCCCCATTACTGTAATAATAGGAGCTCTATTTTCAAGATCTTCCGGATCGTCCTCTTCAATCTCAAGTTCCTCATCCATTTCTTCAGCATCAATGAATTTAACATCTTTGCCAAACTCACTAGCTACCAATTCAATAGTTCCTGCATCAAGCCTTTGATTGATAGTAATCATCAATCCAATACTCATACACGCAGATATAATATCGTTCACACCAACTTCGAGCTCTTCAGCAAGGTCATTTGCAGTAATGAATTCGGTGACTTCTATTACACCTGCTTCCATTTCTTCCATTTCCTGCTGCAGCTGATTCTCTTCATCCCGCTCTTCTTTACGTTGACGTCTTCGTTTTCCTCTTTTGCTACCAACATTAGAATTACCCTGAATCTTCTGCATTGTTTCACGCATCATACGATCCACATCTATCTCATCGACCTCTGTTTTGCCTCCTGTTGTTTTACCTTTAGGCTTTTTACGGGTTTTATTCTTAGCTGAAGTCGACGCTTTTTTATCATCGTCTTTTTTAGCTGTTTTCTTAGTATTTTCCTGATCTTTTCTGCGTTTTCTCTTCTTACGCTTCTTAGTTGCACCGGTAAGATCATTGGTAAAAGAAGTTTTTCCTAAAACTTTAGTACCCTTTAACTTACCCGCCTTACCTTTTATAGTTTCTTTTTCTTCAGGCTCTTCTTCCTTTTCATCTTCTTCGTCTTCATCTTCTTCAGAATCGTCGACCTCATCAGAACTCACTTCTTCTTCAGAATCGACAGTTTCTTCCTCTTTCTCATCAGATGTTTCCTGCTTCTTCTCTTCAACCTTTTCTTCCTCATCCTGATCTTCAGAAGTTTCAGCAACTTTTTCTTCTTCCTCTTCAGTTTTTTCTTCTTTTTGATCAGACTCTTCAGTTTCAGTTGCAACTTCTTCTACTTCAGCTTCAACCTCCTCAGGCGCTTCATCTTCAACCGGTTCTAATGTTTCAGTTTCCTCAGTAGGTTCCAAAACTTCTTCAGCGTTTTCTTCTGATGAATCTTCTTCATCTTCCGGCTCCAGCCCCAATGTTTCATCAATCGGTTCTAAAGTATCAAGAGTTACGCTGTCGTTTCTTTGATCCATCATAGAAGTACGACGAGATTCGTATTCTTCTCTGGAACGTTCGTGATCCTGACTTTTAGCCTTGTCTTCTCCATAAATTTCTTCCAATACCGAATACATTTCCGGTGTTATCTTGAAATTCGGTCGATTAGCTACTTCAAAGTCATCCCCTAATGCATCAACGATTGTTTGCGTTGTTACATTAAATTCTGAAGCAACTTTAAATAATGGTTTTGGTCTATTTATGGACATATATGATTTTTTGTGTCTATGAAGATTAAATTACGAACAAGTTTGCAACTAGTCGAATTAACCTTCTTCCTCGAACTCGTACCTGATCATATCAATGATCTTTTTAGCGAGCTCTTCGTCAATAACTTCTTTTGTTCGGCTAACTAATTCAGCCACATTCATTTCTAACACTGCACGTGCAGTATCACACCCTATTTCATGAAGAGCATCAATAGCTTCTTTTCCGAAATCAACCTCAAATTCTGCCAGATCTATATCGTCTTCTTCTTCTACCTCACGATACACATCAATTTCGCATTCCGCCAATTTTGAAGCAAGTCTAATATTCACCCCACCTTTACCGATTGCTTTAGAAACTTCGTCAGCCGGAACCAATACACTGGCGTTCTTGCCTTCTTCATCAAGTTCTACTTTCAAAACTTCTGCAGGTTGTAAAGCTCGTTTGATGAACTCATTTTTATCAGAAGTGTAATTAATTACATCAATATTTTCATTCTGAAGTTCACGAACAATGGCATGAATTCTAATTCCTTTCATACCAACACAAGCTCCTACAGGATCGACGCGCTCATCATGAGAGATCACAGCAACTTTTGAACGATCTCCCGGAGAACGTGCAATTTTAACTAAGTCTATAATCCCATCAAATACTTCCGGAATCTCATTTTCAAATAATCTTTCTAAGAATAGTTCTGAAGTTCTGGAAATAATAACCGTAGGGTTACCATTTCTCATATGAACACCGGTTACAACGGCACGAATGGTATCACCTTTTCTATAACGATCTTTATAGATTTGCTCGTTTTTAGGCAACATCAATTCTACACCGTTATGGTTTACAAGAATATCTTTGTTTTGGCGAACCTGATATACATCACCTAAGATAATCTCTCCAACACGATCGGTGTAATCTTCGTAAATATTATCTTTTTCGATTTCCCTTATACGCTGTGCAAGTTGTTGCCGCGCCATCATTACGGCTCTACGACCAAAGTCAACAATTTGAACTTCCTGAGCCAATTCATCATACAACTCAATATCCGGATCAATCTTCTGAGCGTCTTCTAAAGTGATCTCAGCTACTTCATCCGTAAGCTCTTCTTTTGGAACTACTTCTTGAATATGAAGAATTTGGAGCTCTCCTCTGTCAGCATTTAAAATTACTGAAAAGGCATCGTCAGTTTCGTAGGTTTTACGAATCATAGTGCGGAACACATCCTCCAAAATAGACAGCAAAAGATCGCGATCTATTCCTTTTTCTTTTGCGATTTCTGCAAATGAGGATATAATTTGTTTTGATAAGTCGTTCTGCATCAGCGTTAGCTTAGTATGTAATTAAATATTAGGGACGATCTTTGCTTCTTTAATATCGTCAAATAAAACCTTAACAGATTTACCGTCTTGGTTCTCAAGTGTAATTCCTTTTTCATCTACTCCAACAATATTCCCGATAAGTTTGTCGTAACCCTCATCTACCTTGAACTTTATTTTAGCCTTTCGACCTTCATTTTTTCTATACTGTCGTATATCTGATAAAGGTCGGCTAAGTCCCGGTGAAGAAACATTTAGTCGGTATTTATTTTCAAATAACTCATGAGCTTCCATCAAAAAACCAAGTTCTTTACTGATTTCAGCGCACTCATCCAAGTTTACTCCGCGATTTTCTGCGTCTAAATACAGCCACACTTCATTTAAACCGCTACCGGTTTTATACTCTACATCAACGATGAAGAGATCCTTAGGCTCAACTAATGGAGCTGCTAAGTCTTTAATAATTTGTATGGTATCAAGCTGCATGATCCGGGAAATAAGGACAAAAAAAAGCGAGTGCCTTCTCGACGCTCACCTAGATTTCAAATATAGCCTTATTTCAGTAAGATTTCAAAGATTGATATAGGGTTTGTTTTAGAAGCCTGAATATTCTTTAAATCTTGTGTTTCTTTTGTTCGTGAGATCTCTGCTTTTTGAGACTCTTATGGGAAGAGCGAAGTAAAAATCTTTTCTTAGCTACGCACTGAAGTCCTTGCTGGTGTAATTGAGTCAAATCGAGTCAAATGAAATCATCCTTCACAAAGTAAACAAGCGAGGATTTTAATCAGAGTGATTCTTGATAATGACCCTTTTCCAAACTAGCTACGCACTTAAGTCCTCGCTGGTGTACTTGACTCAATTCGAGTCAAATGAAATCGTCCTTCACAAAGTTAACAAACGAGTTTTTAATCCAAGAAGCACTAGATAAAAAGGTAAGAATCTTAAACGTTTTTGCTTAAGCACCGATTCATGCATTTATAAATTTTATTGAAATCTTTAAAAATCATTTTATATCATCCTACATATTTAAACTAACTATGATTATGAAAACGATTTTTTCTTCTCTTCTTATTTTGTTTGTTTCTTTGTTGCTAGCAGATAACACAACCGCACAATTTGTAGAAGCTTCTTCCAAAGCTGAATTGGATGCTTCCATTGAAAAGCGAGAAAAACTCCGAAATACTTCTGCATTCAAAAACTATCCGGTTCGCAGTGTTGGACCTGTTGTAATGAGCGGTCGGGTAACTGACATTGCTGTACATCCTAAAAATAGTAGAATATTTTATGTGGGATATGCTTCAGGCGGTGTTTTTAAAACAGAGAACAGTGGAAATACGATGATGCCTATTTTCGATCACGAAGATGCTTTGGGAATTGGAGATTTAGCAATTTCGAGAGCTAACCATGACATAATTTGGGTGGGAACAGGAGAAAACAATAGTAGTAGATCCAGTTATGCCGGAGCAGGCATATTCAAAAGTTCGGATGCAGGAAAAACATGGAAGTTTTCCGGATTAAGAAATACTCAACACATAGGTAGAATTGTCACTCACCCCAGTAATGAGAACACCGCATGGGTAGCTTCGGTAGGAGCATTGTATTCAAAGAACAGCGAGCGGGGTGTATATAAAACTACCGATGGCGGAAAGACCTGGGATAAAACTCTTTTCGTTAACGACAGTACAGGAGTAATTGATCTGGTAATACACCCCACAAACCCAATGATACTCTGGGCCTCTACCTGGGAGAAAGACAGAAAAGCATGGACTTTTAAAGAAGGTGGAAACGGATCAGCAATTTATAAGTCAACAGATGGTGGTGAATCCTGGAATAAATCGGTTGATGGTTTCCCTCAAGGAAATTTTGTTGGTAGAATTGGTTTAGATATTAGCCAAAGTAACCCAAACGTTATTTATGCTGTTCTTGATAATCAATTTGAACAGAAAGAAGAAAGAGATAATAATAGCGACGCCCTAACCCAGACTTCATTTATTGAAATGTCTGATGAAGAATTTGAAAATCTTGATAACAAAAAACTGGAAACGTTTTTACGCAGAAACGGATTTCCAGAAAAATACACTGCTAAAAGTGTTAAAGCTGATGTGAAAAATGGATTATATAAACCTAAAGCTTTAGGTGAGTTTCTCGGCGATGCAAATGCTGCACTTTTTGATACCAGCATAAAAGGATTAGAAGTATACCGTTCTGACGATGGAGGTGACAGTTGGAAAATTACCCATGATTATGAAATTCCAGGTGTTTTTAATACTTATGGGTATTATTTCGGTGAGATTCGAGTTGATCCAAATGACGAAAATACCATTTACACATGGGGGGTTCCATTCATTAAATCAACAGATGGAGGAAAAACCTGGGAAACCAAAGCTCAAAATGATCCTGTCCATGTAGATCATCACGCTTTGTGGATAGATCCTGATGATTCAGAGCATATCCTTTTAGGTAATGATGGTGGTTTATATGAAAGTCATGACGGAGGCGAGAACTTCATTCATCATAATGTTGCAGCCTTAGGTCAATTTTACACGGTAAGCGTTGATATGGAAAAACCGTACAATATTTATGGTGGATTACAGGACAATGGAACATTTTTTGGACCTTCTACTTCTACTCCAAATAGAAATCGCCCTTGGGAACGTCTTTTTGGTGGTGATGGAATGCATGTATTTGCAAATCCTCAAGACCCAAATATTGTATATGTTGGCTTTCAATATGGAAATTATTTCCGCTTAGATAGAGAAAAAGAAACTACAGATAGAATTACTCCACGTCATGATGTTGGAGAACCTCGTTACCGATATAACTGGAACACTCCTATTAACTTAAGTTATCATAACCCAGATGTGGTTTACTTCGGATCTCAAAGACTTGATCGTTCTTTAGATCGTGGTAACACTTGGACAACAATCAGTCCTGACTTGACCAATGATCATCCAAACGGAAATGTCCCTTATTCAACCATTTCTACAATTGCTGAATCTCCACTCGACTTCAACCAGATTTGGGTTGGTACTGATGATGGGAATGTTCAATTAACCAGAAATAGTGGTGCAAGTTGGATGAATGTTACCAACAATCTCCCAAAAGATCTTTGGGTGAGCGAAGTTCATGCATCAAAATATGATAAAGCAACAGCTTATGTTTCATTGAATGGATATCGGTTTGATAACTTTGATACCTATCTTTATAAAACTTCTGATTTTGGAAAAACCTGGAAATCAGTCAGAGGAAATCTCCCAAATGAAGTGGCTAATGTAATCCTTCAGGATCCTGTTGTTGAAGACATTTTGTATGCCGGCTTAGATCATGGTACTTATATCAGTTTCAATGATGGAAAAGAATGGCATTACATGAATCAACTTCCCAATGTTGCTACCTATGATATGGTAGTTCATCCCAGAGAACTGGAATTGGTTATCGGTACACATGGTCGTAGTATTTGGGTGGCCGATGTAAAGCCAATGCATGCTGTTTCAAAAAGAATGAATGAAGCTGTAACTGGCTTTTCTCAAGATGATATTCGTTATTCTAACAACTGGGGATCTCAATTTGCTCCTTACAGAGAACCTTTTTCACCAAGTATCGATCTTATGTATTTTGTTTCGAATAAAAAAGGAACAGAAGTAGAGATTTCCATTTACAATAAAGAAGAAGACAAAGTGTTTTCGACTAAACAAAATAGTGACTACGGATTCAATACTTTTGAGTGGGACTTGGTAATAAAAGCGGAAAAAGACGGAACCAAGACGTACATTCAAAAAGGAGAATATAAAATTCAATACAAAGTTGGTAAATCAACACATGAAGTTAGTTTCAATGTTAAATAAAACACTACTTATATTTATCTCAACAACACTTTTGATTGCTTGTGGAGATTCAAAGAAAAATCCTGATCAGACAAAAAATAAAGGCCGTGTGTTAGAATATTCGAATACGCTTACTTTTTTAGATTCTGACGGAGAATCTGTTTCAACGCTTAACTTTGCTAAAGCTGACGATCCTGATGAGCGAAATCAAGGCTTAATGGATGTTACTTCCATGCCTGCAAATTCAGGAATGGTATTCTATTTTGACACGGAGGAGCCCCAAAGTTTCTGGATGATGAACACTCCTTTATCCTTAGACATAATGTATGTGAGTGCAGATAGCACTATTGTTTCTATTTATCGTAGCACAACACCATTTTCAAGTGAAACTTTACCTTCAGGTTCCCCTGCGAAATATGTAGTTGAAACCAATGCCGGATATAGCATTTCAAACGATATTAAAGAGGGAATGAAAGTCAGGTTTTAGAACTGAGGAAAACTCTCTAATTTATTGATATTCCAAATTCAGAGTAAATCTTCCTTGTTCAATAATCGACTTCTGCTTCAGCCTTATCTGCAAATTCATGAAGAAAGTCCATGACCTGAGAAACATTTTCTTTAGAGCCTATATAGATAGGTGTTTGCTGATGAATAGCTTTCGGTACAATTTCCATGATTCTTTGATGTCCGTCTGTAGCCATACCTCCTGCTTGTTCTATAATAAAGCTTAGCGGATTGCATTCGTACATAAGTCGAAGCTTCCCTTTCGGGTACTTCTTGCTGTGTGGATAAATAAAAATTCCACCTTTGATCAAAGTTCTGTGAAGATCAGCAACCATAGAACCAATATATCGAGCAGAATAAGGTCTGCCTGATTCTGGATCTTCTTCCTGACAATATTTGATATATTTCTTTAGTCCCAATTCCCAGGAATTATAACTTCCTTCATTAATACTATAAATTTTACCGTGATCCGGAATCTGAACTTTTCTATCACTTAGAATAAATTCACCAAGACTCGGATCAAGGGTAAACAAACTTACATTAAGGCCTGTGGTATAAGAAAGCGTTGTACTCGACCCATATAAAACATAACCAGCTGCAACTTGCTTATCGCCCGGTTGTAAAGCTTCTTCTTCCCTGAGAGTATTATCGAAACGAGGTTCTCTCATATAAATTGAAAAAATACTACCAATGGATACATTCACATCAATATTTGAAGATCCATCCAAAGGATCCATATAAACAATATACTTCCCTCCGGTACTGCTTAGCTTTACAATGCCATCGTTTTCTTCTGAAATAACCATACAAGTAATACCAGAACGTTCCAATGCCGAGATCAACTGACTATCTGCAAATAAATCCAGCTTCTTTACCGATTCCCCATGAATATTGGTGGAACCATCGTAACCAAGAATGTTGGTTATCCCAGCTTTATTAACTTCTCTTGATATGATCTTAGCTGCTAAACTAATATCTCTTAAAAGCTGAGAAAGCTCTCCGGTAGCACCCGGAAACCTGTTTTGTGCTTGAATGATAAACTCTTCAAGTGTTACAAGCCTGTCTTCTTTCTTTGTAGTCATTAATCCCTAATAATTTAATGGAAGCGCTTTTCTATAATATATGAATGTTTTTTATTCAATTTCCCTTTAAAATTTTCTAATCTGTTCAAATAATTTTTGGGCTTCTTTTTTTAGGTCTGATAAACCGGCATTGTTTACTACTTCAAAGTCTGAAAGATGTGACAATGAACTAAAGTCTTGTTGCTTATTCATTCGGTTCAATACTTTTTCTTTTTTAGTGTTGTCTCTTTTAACCACCCTCTCTATTCTCTTCTTTTTATCTGAACGAACTAAAACAACATAATCCAGGTTTTTGGGTCGGCCGTTTTTTAAAAGTATTGCAGCTTCCTTTACAAACACTTCAACTCCTTCCTTTTCTTTTTGTTTTGCGACGGTTTCTACAGCCTTCCAAAGAGCCGGATGTACTAGATCATTCAATTCTTCCACCCTCTCATTTTCAAATGCAGCTTTGGCAAGAAAAGAACGATTTAAACTTCCATCTGAGAAATAGGCTTCCTCACCAAAAACAGACTTTATAGCTGAAACAAGCTTTTTATCTTCTACCATGATCTTTTTTGCCAGATCATCAGCATAAACCACATAAGCCCCGAGTTTCTCCCATTCTTTGCATAAAGTAGTTTTACCTGAACCTATTCCTCCGGTTACTCCTACTTTTATCATACCTATTGAGGTTGCGTGGAAATAGTTAACAAGTAGGCTTTGATAAACTCATCCAGATCTCCGTCCATAACACCATTCACGTTAGAAGTTTCATGATTGGTTCTGTGATCTTTCACACGTTGATCATCAAAAACATAACTTCTGATCTGAGATCCCCATTCGTTCTTTCCTTTTGATCCTTCGAGTTTTGCTTTCTCTTCTTCCTGAATTTCTTTTTCTAATTCGTAAATACGGGATTTCAGCAACACCATTGCTTTTTCACGATTCTGAAGTTGAGAGCGTTCCTGTTGACACTCCGCAACCACTTTTTCCGTTCTACCATCAGATAGTTCTCCCTCCCAAATCAACCGAACGCCGGTTTCCACTTTATTTACATTCTGCCCCCCCGCTCCACTGGAATGGAATCTTTGAAGTTCAACTTCGCTTTCGTTGATATTCACATCAATGGTGTCATCGATCAACGGAGATACAAAAACCGAACAAAATGAAGTGTGTCGGCGAGCATTACTGTCGAAAGGAGAAACTCTTACCAAACGATGAACGCCACTTTCTGCTTTCAAAAACCCATAAGCATTGGTTCCCTGAACTTCAATGGTTGCCGATTTCAATCCTGCAACGTCTCCATCCTGATAATCTATATTGGAAACTTTAAAATCATTCTTTTCAGCCCAACGAACATACATTCGGTATAACATTTGTGCCCAATCCTGGCTTTCCGTTCCTCCCGCTCCAGGATTGAAACTAACAACTGCATCACGTTGATCATCCGGTCCATTAAGCATATTCCGAAGTTCAAGTTCTTCCAGCCTCTTTTCAAGTTTGGCGTATTCAGCATCTACCTCGCTTTCAACATTCTCTCCCATTTCTTCAAATTCAAGAAATACGTTGATGCTATCCCTGAGGTCATTCAAATTATCCCAGGATTCTACCAAACTCTTTTCATTATCCATTTGCTTCATCACAGCTTGAGCTGAAGTAGGGTCATTCCAAAATTCCGGATCCTGAGTTTTCTCAGTAAGTTCTATTATGCGGACTTTTCTTTTATCGTAGTCAAAGATACCCCCTGAGCGAATCCACGCGCTCATAGAGTTCATTTAAATGATCTTTATTAATTCCCATTCGAATAGTTAAATTTTAGTCTTTTCCACCGCGAGTTAGCAATATCCCAAGAAATAAACCTGCAGCAAAAGCCACTCCTAATCCTTGTTCAGGATTTGCACGCACATATCGCCTTGCATTTCTGTACTCATGACGAATTTCACGCTCTAAGCGATCTTTTTCATACTGAAGTTTGTCCAAAGCTTTGTCGTAACCTTCTATTGCTTTTTGCTCGATCAGATCACCTGCTTTTTCAATTCCTTCTTCGATTCTTTTCTTTCTTTCTGATGTACTCATTGATTTCCTTTTTGTGATGTTAAAAATACAAATTTGGCAGCAAATTATTTGGATGATTCCACTGAACCTTCCTGAAAAATATGCTAAGTTCTGTTAATGAAAAATTTGTTATCAACCCTTTGGTTTAGATACTTAACTTCTCGTTACCTTATATACAATACATGCTGGGAAGATCCCAAAATTGACAGATTTTTACTCAATATAGATCAATCCAGTGATGTTTTCATGATAACGAGTGCCGGCGATAATACGTTCGACTATTTACTTGATCGTCCCCGATCTATCGACTGTGCTGACATAAATCCTCAACAAAATGCATT
Source organism: Balneola sp. (assembly GCA_965216175.1). Lineage (GTDB taxonomy): Bacteria > Bacteroidota > Rhodothermia > Balneolales > Balneolaceae > Balneola. Next base: position 1,270,795 of record OZ244140.1, on the reverse strand, counting down.
ATTCGATCTAAAGTGTGCTTTGTTTGACAGTGGAAATTATGAGCATCTCACAGAGCTATTCTTAACGGGTAAATCTCCGAATTATCGAATTATTTACAAATCGATCCGAAACAAACTGGATCAAAGTTCTCAAACGTTCTGGGATCAACATATACATTGGTTTTCGCGTGAAAATGGATTTTATAGAAATGGCTTAACAGGATATTTTGCGAGAGTTTTGAACACGCTTTTGAAGCTAAAAAAACTACAAGAACCTGTTCAAAGATTAATAAATGAACCGTCTCATCATATAAGAGAAAATATTTTTATTTCTGAAATTGAGCCGGATCTTTGGCAAGGCTTCAGTAAGTATTTTTGGAAATCGGAATTGGTTTTGAGTTTGGCGGGAATTCCGTCTACCCAAATAGAAAGCATGTCGGATTTAAATGCTTATATGAGATCCACCTTGAGAAATTTGTTCGTTAAACAAGGAATGAAAGACAATTACTTCTGGAAAATATATTTGGAAGGAAATTACACAGAAAGTTGTTCTCCTGAATACCTAAAGAAAGATAATTTCGAAATTATAAGTTCTCAGCTTACCAAAATAACGCATAATACATTGTCAGTTACCGAGCTTTTAAATTCTTCAGAAAAAAAATACTCGCATTTTGTGTTGTTGGATCATCAGGATTGGCTTGCCAGTAATGGAACGAATGAGTTGGAAAAAGAATGGATTGCTATTTTTAAATCTTCTAAATCAAACTCAAAAATACTGTTTCGTTCTGTGCATAAAAATTTAGAGTTTCTACCGGATTTCGTCCGATCAAAAATCAAAAAAATGAACATAAAAACAACCTACTTAAAACAAAATGATCGTGTAGGTACATACCCTTCCACCTTTTTATTTGAGATAGATGTTTGATTCTGTAAATGCATATTACAAATTTCATTCAAAGATCTATGATTTGACAAGATGGAGTATTTTGTTTGGCAGAAGTAATATTCTTAAACAACTACCCAAATTTGATGATAAAGACCTAAGCATTTTAGAACTTGGTTGCGGCACCGGGCATCATCTTCAAAAATTAGCTGACTTTTATCCTGAGTCTAAAATCTTAGGCGTTGACAACTCTGAGGATATGATCAAGAGAGCCTCTCGCAAGGTCTCAGGGAATAATCAGGTTGAAATAAAGCTCATTTCATGCCAAAAATTCCTTCCTAAAAAGGAAAAATATGATCTTATTTTTTGCTCTTACTCGATGTCTATGTTTGGGGATTACCATGAATTTTTAATTAGGATCAATGAGTCATTAAAAGATGGTGGAACTATAGTTGCTGTCGATTTTGACAGATCACCATTTACAATGTTTGAAAAGTGGATGAAATTGAATCATGTAGATATTTCCGGAGACCTTTTTAAACAACTCCGGTTATTGTTTAAAGAGCAAACCTACGAAACTAAAAAAGCCTATTTGGGATTGTGGGAATATTCATTTTTTTTGGGTAGCAAGTAATGGATTCCATAAAAATTTTAGTATCATTGACAGGCTTCAGAAAAGGGCTTCCATATTCTTAAAAAATGCAAGGACTACTCACAAATACTAAAATAGCTTTTAAGTATAAATCTACTAAAGATTTAAGACTTGCCAAGTGGATTTACGGGATTATGCATAAGTATCCCGATATTGTACTTAGTTTAAGTAAATTGGGAATGACGGCTGTTGAATGGCGTATCCCGTTGGCTGATGAAGTAGTGTATAATACCTTTTACAGAGTTTTTTGTGGCGGTAAAGATCTTAAAGATTGCATCTCAGTAATTGATAATTTGGAAGACTATGGAGTAGAAACTGTTCTTGATTACGGAGCAGAAGCCAAAGATACTGAAGAAGAATACGAAGCCGTAACTCAGGAATTTTTAAAAGCTATTCGCTTTGCAGGAAAGCACAGTGCTATTCCTCTTATCAGTATGAAAATCACAGCTATTGCTGATTTTGAGATTTTAGAAAAATACAGCACTAAGCGATCTGTAAAATCTCACCAAGAAGTTATTGAATGGGAACGTGCACAAGCTAGATTTGAGTTAATTTGTAAAGTTGCATATGACTCCGGTGTAAGTATTTTTGTGGATGCTGAAGAAAGTTGGATTCAGGAAGCTATAGATATTATGGTTTTGAATATGATGAAAAAATTCAATGGTGAGTTTCCAACTATTTATAATACTTATCAAATGTATTTAAAGAGTTCTTATCAGCGATTGACAAGTCATTATTCTGAGCTTAAAAAAGTAGGATTGATGCTTGGCGCTAAGATCGTTCGTGGAGCATATATGGATAAGGAAGCAGATCGTGCTGAAAAACTTGGTTTAGAAAACCCTATTTATCCCACCAAAGGTGATACCGACGATGCCTATAACGAAGCGTTACTTTATAGTTTTCAAAACCGGGATGATTTGGCTTTTTGTTGTGCTTCTCATAATCGTGAAAGTTGTATAATGCTATTAGAGCTGATCAAAGAAAACAAAGTAGAAGATCATCCTAATATATCTTTTTGCCAGTTATATGGAATGAGTGATAATCTCACTTTCAATTTAGCTACACAAGGCGTTCGAAGCATGAAATATCTTCCCTACGGATCTGTTCAAAATACCTTTCCCTATTTAGTTCGCAGAGCACATGAAAACACTTCTATCACTAATGATGCTTCTCGTGAATACCTTATGCTGAGCGAAGAGTTGGAACGACGTGAAAAAGCGAAAAGAAAATAAAAGAGAATATTGAACAAGGAATATTCAATGATGAGTTTTCTGTATTATCATAAATCATCCTGAGGATACTTCCGAAGGATCTTCACAAAGGTCATAACTTATAATAACACCACGATTGCAGACGAATCCAAAAATGAATGCTCTGGAAATTCATTTGGAATAGCCTTTATATTGGCTTTTCCTCAATAATTAATCTCATGTTATTTATAAGGATTTTGACATTCTCTTATGTTAGTTTAATTTAAGACCGAATTAAAACATAAGTTATTATGTCCAAAATTTACAGATATATACCTCATTTTATTCTATTATTAATAATCTCAACTTTAAGTGGCTGTGAACTTTTTGGCACCAAAGAAATAGAAAAAGGAACTTTTTACGCTACTATAGAAGGCGATATCAATACAACCTTATACGGCGTAGCCGAAGTCCAAACTTCCGGTACTTTTTCAGGAGATTTGGCTTCGCAATTTATACTCATTGACAAACTAAACGAGGAACAAAAATTTAAAAGTATTAATTTTCCAAATATCCCATCATTGCAAACCGGGATTTATCAAGTTGGAAATTTTGAAGAAGCTAATAATTTTGATACTTCAAAAGTTTATAGCATTTATACGGACTCAAATTCGCATGATAGATATTTAAGTACGGAGGGAACTTTTGAAATTACATTATCTGATGAAAATTACTTCAAAGGTAACTTCAAAATATTTTTATATAGCTTAATTCATATTGAAGACGAGGACTATAAAAGAGTTCAGTCTACAATGAGTGGTAGTTTTTATTCCGAAAAAGGAAGGCTTGGAGAAATCTTAGATTAGCCTTCGACAAGTTGAGTTTTAAAAGCCTCCAATAGTAATATGATTTTCAATAGAGGCTAAAATTAACTTACTTATTAATTTTCTCAGTTATAATTTTTGTTGGCAGTTCCTGCTGCTCTTCTAAAAACTTTGCCCTGAAACAATCCCCTTCAGTAAGAGAGTGCCTAAATCCATTTTGTTCTTGCCAAAATTAAAACATTCTTTTTGAATATTTACTGAAGTAAGGAATAGCGTTACTCCTCAATTTAACAATCTAAATTCGGGAGTCTATTTCTACAAATTCATAGGTATTGATACTACTTACATTAAAAAGTTTAATCTTGTGAAGTAGGAATCAAGACTTAAGAAGCACTTCAATATGAGGGAAAGAGTTAAGAATCGAAAAGTATTAAACATTTGTTGATTGCTCACAAATAAATTCAGAATCACCTTATTCAAAAAACCAGAACTAACCTAATTCAATATTTAATATTCCTTGTTGAATGTTGGAAGTTCGATGTTCTTCAGTTCAACCGCCTTCCACCAGCTGATCTTTATACTGTAATTCATACAGTTTTTTGTAAAGCCCGTTTTCCTGTAGAATCAACTCTTGATGAGAACCCGATTCCCTAATTACTCCTTTATGCATAACCAGAATTTTGTCTGCTCCCTGAATAGTTGAAAGACGGTGAGCAACTACAATAGAGGTTCTCCCCTTCATCATTTTGTCGCTTGCAGCTGTAACTAAAGCTTCGGTTTCAGAATCCACACTGGATGTTGCTTCGTCAAGAATTAGAATCTGAGGATTATACACCAGTGCTCTTACAAAGCAGATGAGTTGTTTCTGTCCCATAGACAAAGAAGCTCCTCGTTCACGAAGTTTATAATCATATGTTCCTTTAAGATTTTCGATAAAGCGATGCGCTTCAACTTTATGTGCAGCTGCAATAACTTCTTCTCTCGAAATTTCCGAATTTCCCAAAGTGATATTTTCCAGAATAGTACCCGAAAACAGTGCATTGTCCTGCAATACCAATCCAAAATTAGATCGAAGGTCGCTTAAACTTAAATCCCGGATATCCACTCCGTCCAATTTTATGCTCCCCTTTTGAATATCATAAAATCGAAGAAGTAAATTAATAATAGTAGTTTTTCCGGCTCCTGTTGCGCCAACAACGGCAATCGTTTCTCCTTCTTTTGCGGTAAAAGAAACATCCCTAAGAATATCTTCGCCTGCTTCGTTATATCTGAACCATACGTTTTCGAAAGTAATCTCACCTTTTGGGTTTTTTATGGATTTCGGATGCTCAGGTTCCTGAACCTCCGTTTCCACATCCATAACATTGAAAATGCGTTCTGAGGAAGCCAACGCTGATTGTAGCGTATTGAATTTTTCAGATAACCCGCGAATCGGCATAAAGAACTGTCTTGAGTATTGAATAAATGCCAACAATACACCGAAAGTTACTCCACCCATTAATGCTCGCCCACCTCCATACCAAACCACTAATGCCATGGCAAAACTTGCCATTACCTCAACTATTGGCCAGAAAATAGAGAAGTAAAATATGGTCTCAATATGAGCTTTTTTATGGGCAGCGTTTATACTTTTGAATTTATCTTGTTGCTTTTTTTCTCTGTTAAAAAGCTGAACAATATCCATACCGTTGATGTGTTCCTGAACGAAAGAATTTAAACGGGCAATTTGATCCCGTACGTCCAGAAAGGAAATCCTGACCTTGTTTTTGAACCAAAACGTGGCATAAAAAAGAGCCGGTAGAATGGCAATAGTTATCAACGTCAGTTCCCAGCTCATGCTGAACATGAAATACAGAATAAAAATAATGCGAAAACAATCACCAATAATAGCTACAACACCATCAGAAAGCAGTTGGCTGAGTGCTTCAATATCACTTGTAGTTCTGGTAATCAAACGACCAATAGGGTTTTTATCAAAAAACTGAACGTTCAGATTTTGAATTTTCTTAAACACCGCATTTCTTAATGAGTACAAAGATCCTTGACCAAACCATCGGGTTATGTACGTATTGATCACTTGAAGTAAGAACTCTCCAATCTGCGCCAAAAATAACAAGCCAATGATCTTGAGAAGTCCCTGCAGGTCTTTATTGGCTATATAATCATCGACAGCAATCTGTGTAAGCTTAGGGCGCACCGTACCTAGGAACGCAGCTGTAAGTGTCAATACAATGGCAAGTGCAACATACCAACGGTATGGTCTTATATAAAAATAAAGCCGCCGAATTAATTTTCTATCGACGGCTTTGTTGTATTCTTTTTTACCCAATGCAATTCAGTTTAAAGTCTATCCTGATCCCGATATGAAGATCTTGAACGATTACTGGAATCTCGATTCCATTTGTTCTCATCATTATTTTCTCTTTCGGATCTGCTTTTCCCTTGGTAACCACTATCGCGACTATTTCGATCACTTCCGCGATAATTACTACTGCCGGTTCTACCTCGGGTATTTTTTCGCGATCTGAAATTTTTCCTTCCGCCGCTTCTGCGATCATTACTGCCTTTGCGGTGATGGCTGCTTCCGCCGGTATCTTTCGTAAGATCTTTTAGCTCAACTTTCGCTTTTACGATACCACGCTCGTGCGTCGGGTCTGTAAAAATAGGTCGTAGCTCATTTGCTAACCAAGCCGGATAAAATCCTTCTCTGGCTTCTTTTAAAAGAAGATGAGCATTGGTGTAACGAGCTGAAAAATGCCCTATGACTAATAACTTGGTTTGAGCTTCAGTTGCTACTCTTGCAGCATCTTTTGCAGAAGAATGTCCGGTTTCTGACGCTTTATCAGCTAGAGAATCACTGAACGTTGCTTCGTGATAAAGAATGTTGGTATTTAAGCCAAGCTTTACCGCATTTGGGCAATACTCAGTATCAGTAATATATGCAAAGCTATCACCTGCCCGTGGATGTCCAACGATATCCGACGATTTTACAACAGTACCGTCGCTTAGTTCTACATCCTGACCATCTTTAAGATCTTTAAATTGTTGATCTTCTGAGATACCCAATTTAGTGGCTTTCTCCGCATCAACTTTTCCGGGTTTATCCTTTTCCTGAAATCTATATCCAAGGCAATATCTTCTGTGCTTGAGCGCTCGGGCTTCAACATAATATTCTTCTTCATCGATAACCCTTGCCTCATCGGTTCCTTCTTCCACCTCAATGAAAATGATCTCAAAACCAAGTTCTACACCGGAAAATTTCAGATTCCATTCCACATACTCCTGAATACCTTCCGGAGCAACAATTCTAAGTGGTTTATCTCTGCGTTGAAGCTGTAAAGTTGATATTAAGCCTATCAAACCGGAATAATGATCCACATCAAAATGTGAAATAAAAATACACTCAATTTTTGAGCGCTTAATGCCAGCTTGTAGCATACGCATTTGGGCATTTTCACCGCAATCGAAAAGGAAAACACTTCCTTCTCTCCAAAGTGCTAGTGCCGGTAAATGTCTTACTGCTGTTGGTGTTGCTGAGGCTACGCCTAATGGAACTACTATCATTTTAATGTCTCCCGCTATGTTATTTTAGTTTGAGAGATATTGCGTTCAGGCAATCTCTCAAAAACCCTGATTATATTTCAGCCAGTTCTTGTTCTAGTATTTGTTTGTTATACATGCTTGTATAATGTCCTTTTAATTCTAAAAGCTCTTGATGGTTCCCTGATTCAACAATCTGTCCATCTTTTAAATAATAAATCACATCTGCATCTTTTATAGTCGAAATTCGATGGCTTATCATTATTGTTGTCCTGCCACTTAATTCCTGTCTCAAATGTTTGAGTATTGCTTCTTCCGTTTTTGTGTCAACCGCACTTAATGAATCATCAAAAATTAAAATATTGGGGTCTTTTATTAATGCCCTTGCAATTGCAGTACGTTGTTTTTGTCCACCCGAAAGAGTTATTCCTCTTTCTCCCAACATAGTCTCAAATTTTTTCTCAAAATCCAAAATATTCTCTTTAACCTGAGCTTTTTCTGCGGCTTCTTCGATCATTTCAGAAGTAGCATTCTCAATTCCGAACGAGATATTATCGCCAATAGTATCAGAAAACAAAAAAGTATCCTGAGGAACAAAGCCAATTGCTGTTCTTAATTTCTCGAGATCCAGTGATTTAATATTCTTTCCATCGATCAAAATTTCTCCATTTCCGGGATTAAAAAGTCTGGGAATAAGCTGAACTAAGCTTGTTTTTCCTGAACCGGTTCTGCCTACAAACGCAACATTTTGACCCTGTTCAATTTTAAAACTTACATTTTTAATTATGTCGGTTGTAGTATCCGGGTATTTAAAACTCACATTTTTGAATTCAATTGAACCTTTAACAGAAACATTGTCTTTATCTTTGATATCGGTTAGAGTTTCAATTTCGATGGGTTGATCAAGTACTTCTTCAATCCGATTCCATGACGCCAATGACTTTTGAAAACGGTTAGTGGTATACCCAAGAGCAGCTACCGGCCATGTGAGATATGCAACATAGATCAAAAATTCCGCGATGTTTCCAACAGTAAGTGATCCCTGAATGATCATTTCTCCACCCTTCCAAATTACGATCAATAAAGAAATCCCGATCATAAAATTTAAAGCAGGATGGAAAAGTGATTCAATCATATCCAGTCTAAGTTTCTTTTTCCGATACTGTTCGCTCATCGCTTCGAACTTCTTCTGTTCGTTGTCAAGTCTGTTGTAAGCTTTTATTAATCGAATACTTGAAAATGTTTCTTTAGCCTGACCTGCAAGCTCAGAATATTGCTCCTGAATAATAATAGAATGCTTATGAATGTAACCTGTGATCCAGTATGCGAATATGGAAATAAATGGAAGTGGTATCAGTGCCCAAACCATGAGATCTTTGCTTACCACATACATCATTGTAATTACAAATCCGGCTCTGGTAATGGTATTAATACTATACATGATAACCGGGCCATAATATTCGCGAACTTTATTTACATCTTCGGTAGCCCTTACATAAATTTCTCCGGAAGAATATTGAGCGTAAAATCGTTGGGGAAGCTTCATCAATTTCTCAAGAATCTCATTCCTCATATCAAATTCTACCTTCCTGGAAGATACAATCAACGTTTGACGGGTTGCGAAAAGTAATATCCCGTACAACAAAACTGCTCCAACCAAATAACCTGCATTTTCAGCAAGAATTAAACCTGCATCGCTGGAAAATAAAGTAGCAAAAAGGGTATCAGCTCCATCGTAATTAGCTTCTTTAAGAGCTTCCACTTCATCCATTGTCTTACGGATAAGTCCGGGAATCCAAACAAGAAAAAAATTAGCTCCGGTCAGAAAAATAGTTCCAAGAACTACAGCCCATCTGTATTTCTTTAAATAACTATTTAATCTCTTGAGTGCTCCCAAAGGGCCACCTTCTTTTTATTTAAATGCTTAATCTGAAAATTTTTCTGACCAGAATTTACCAATAGCTAATCCTGATAAATATGCAGATTCTACTGAATCACCGTTCATATAGCTACCAACCAAAGCTATAGGAGCATCGTGCCCTACTACTTCCATAAAAGGACAGTCGAGTGGATTCTTAACTTTTGAGTATCGCCAGAAATGCAATTGTTTCCATTCAGGTAATGCGCTCCATCCACCTAGAATTTCACTTAATTCATCGAGAATAATTTCCTCAACCTCATCTCGATCAGAATTCATAAATTTCTTCGCAAACTCTGCAGTGGTATGTACAACGAAAGAACATTCTGCTCCTTCTTCTCTCTTAGATGCTTCGTTTGTTATTGATTCTATTACATCATTATCACATTCCATCATTGCCCAATTCGGAATATCCGCTGATCCATAACCAACCATCAACGAAAATGACGGTTCATATTCTACACTATCTACATCTCTTAGAAGCTTTAGAGTAGCCACTTCATCTATAGTAGTATTCAGAATTGCATAAGCCTGTTTAGATGGCGTTGCAATAATTACAGCATCAAAATTCTCTGCTAAACCGGTCGGAAAGTTCAACATCCATGAACGCTTTTTTGTTCGATCTTCACCGATATGAGTAATTCCACTTACTTTAGTTTCGGTTCTTACATCCACCATACGAGCAAGTTTCTTGCCAACCTGGTTCATTCCTTTCGGAGCTATATATCTCTTTTTGGTTGGCTTAATATCTGTTTCTTCTCCTTGTTCATTTTTGTGAACAAATGGTCCCACCCATGGCTCTAGGATTCCACTATCGATCAATTCATTTACAAGAGGTTCTATTTTATCAGAACTAACTTCTATGTAAGGCAAACCATGATCTACTTTGGTAGTATTGTTATTTCCGGTATAACGAGTAGCTAATCTGCCTCCATATCCACGACTTTTTTCAAAAACTACGATCTCGTGTCCCACTTCAGCAAGAACCCGGCCTGCTGTTAAACCTGCTAAACCTGCTCCAATTACTGCAATCTTCATATGTTCTGTATGATTGATTAGTTAGTTAATTAATTTCGTAAATAGTTACTCTTGGCTTTACTGCTTCTTTTGCAAGAAGAGCCGGCCAATATGCTACAACATCGCTTGCTTTAGGTCTACCGCCTGCAAAACCGGTAACACCGCTTGGTCCCGTAAGAATTAAAGGCGCGATTTCCATTCCAAAGCGATTCAGGTCTTCCTTTTTTTGTCCTGTAACTGAAATACGCATTTGAATTTCATCAATATCATCATTCTCAGGACTGTTATTAGTAGGGTGCTCGTCTACACCGTTGTAACCAATATATTCTTTATTGAATTCACTCAAATTTAAGCCCAACATTTTAGCTCTTTCTTCAAGGATATCTGCTCCCTTTTGTGCTTTTTTTAGAGCGTCTGGCCATGAATATACGAGTGTGGCAGAAAGTTTGTATCCATCATTATAACTGGCAGATACTTTATAAGAATCCGTAAAAGGCATTCCTGTTATGCCATGAACCCGCACTCTGTTTTTTGAAATATCTTCAACATGAATAGAAGTAAAATCAGCAACTACATCCGGAGTTATGTAATCTTTTGGATCTCCGATCTCATACATCAATTGTTCTTTTACTGTTTGAGCACTTACCAAGCCACCGGTGTTTTCGTGCTTGGTAACAAAAAACTCTCCGCTTGGATAAGCTTCCACAATAGGGAATCCAATATCAGCAAAATCTTCAACCTTTTCCCAATCTGTGAAGTTACCGCCGGATGCTTGTGCTCCACATTCTAGAATATGACCGGCAATTGTTCCTACCGACATTTTATCAAAATCATCATAATCCCAACCAAACTCATGGATCATAGGAGCCAAAGTAAGCCCTGTATCTGTAACTCTTCCTGTTATGATGACATCAGCTCCAAGCTTGAGTGCTTCAACTATTGGTTTACAGCCAAAATAAATGTTGGCGCTCAAAAGCTGATCTTTAACTGTAGTAATTGGTTCACCGGTTTCCATGTTTTTTAGAGCATGACCATCAGCTATCAGTTCATCAATATTTGGTAAAATATCATCTCCGTCAACAACAGCGACTTTTAGATTTGTATAGCCTTTTTCTTTCGCAATTTTCAAAATCTCATCTTTGCAAGCCTGAGGATTAACACCTCCCGCGTTGCTAATAACTTTGATTCCATCTTTTTCAATCTCAGGGAGCACTTGCTCTACTACACCAACAAAGTCACGAGCATAACCCCAATCGGGATTTTTCATTCGTTGTTTTTGCATAATAGACATTGTTACCTCCGCGAGGTAGTCCATCACTAAATAATCTATTGGTCCTTTCTTTGCCTGATTTACCGGAGCTATGGGTAGATCTCCCCAAAAACCTTGTCCGGATGCAATACGAATAAATTCTTTCACGAATAGTTAATCTTGATTGAGTCTTTTAATTGGCTTGAATATCGTGAAAAATAGATTGGTAGTGAAATAAAAAAACCCCGCTTTTCAAAACGGGGCTCTTTGATGAACTTATGATGTTCAGGTTAGTAAGAACAACCTGAACCTAAAAAAGACATTGAAAAACCACACTACCCATATATGTGGTATTTTTTGATCATTTCATGATCATTAAACAAAAAACCCGCACAAGTACTGTACGGGTTTTAAATTAATTGGCTTTTCAGATCTTTACTTGATCAAAAGCATTTTATTCGTTTTTACAAAACTACCTGAAGTGATTCTGTAAATATATAATCCTGATGCTAATTGTGAAGCATCAAAACTAATTGTGTGCCATCCTGCAGCTTTTCTACCATTAACCAATTCGGCAACCTTTTGTCCTAGAGCATTATATACCTCTAATTGCACGGCCCCTGCTTCAGGTAATCCAAAACGGATTGTTGTTGAAGGGTTAAATGGGTTAGGATAGTTTTGATCCAATTCTACTGATGTAGGTAATTGTGTAACATTTTCAGTTGATACAACAGTTTGAACTTCAACAATTTCCTGACTTTCAGCTGTTAATCCACCATTATCCGTTACTGTTAGTATTACAGTATAATTACCTATTTCTGTATAGCTATGAGCAGGGTTTTGTTCATCACTAGTAGATCCATCGCCGAAATCCCAGCTCCAAGAAACAATACCACCATCGGTTGCATCTTTTGGATCTGAGGATGAATCAGTAAACTGGAAATCTGAACTGGTTCCTGATGATGTAAATGCAGCTGTTGGTGCATCATTAACCGGAACTACCACAATCGAAACATCCATTGAATCAATCGGATCATCTTCATAACCAACATACAATGTTGCAGAAGTCTGTCCGAAGTAATCTTCAGTAGCGCTCATTGTTAATTTATGATTAGCCGCATCTGCAGTTAAGGTTATATCATCGCTATGAGCACGAGCCCAAACATGAAGATCCGCATCTTGTCCGCCAACTCCGGCAGCCATTCCTGCAGTGTTCAATGTTAGATTATTGTCTTCCAGGAATACATACTGTTGATCGCTTCCTTTAACAAATTCCGGGTTTGCAAATACCGAAATGTATACAACAGCAGTATCACTACTTTGTCCATCAGTTATTGAATAGCCCATAATATCCAATCCATCGTAATTTAAAGGAGCTACATACGCAAGCCCTAAATCCTGGCTTACATATTTTAGATTTCCATATAAAGGATCACTGAAATCTTCCAAGAATACTTGTCCATCAGGGTCACTATCATTACTTAGTATGAAACCAAGAAGTGCATCTAGCGACACAACGTCTCCTGCAAGAATACCTACCGTATCATTTACTGCTACAGGAGGTAAATTAGGAATACTGAAGTCTGTGTACTGAAATCCAACCCTGCCTGTGAATGATTCTTCGCTAAAGTAGTCTATTGCAGATATTGCCGTATAGTTACCGGGGAAAAGTGATGGTGTGTTTACTGTAACTGAAAATTCCTGAGTTGTAGCTGAATCGATAGTTCCGGCTGCAGGCTCAATGTATGCTAACGCCGATTCAGTTCTCACTAACAAATTATCAATAAAAGCAAAAGACGATTGAACAGATTCATCGGTTTCTACAACAAAGGCAAAGAATACATTATCAGCTCCTTTATAAGCTGAAAGATCTACTCTGGTTCTGTAAACGAACCCGTCGTTAAAAAATACATCTTCTGTGCCACCAATAAGAAAGAACTGCGTTTCTTCCTCTGTTTCTACTCCAACCCAAACTGAGCCAAAGTCGAAACCCGGTTCTAATAAAAATCCATAATCAAATTCCAATACAGGGTTTTGACCGTCTGGAATTTCACTAAGATCAATGGAAGGAGAAAATGCTACAGTTCTTGTATTGTCATAGATAATGAAATTATCGGGATCGCCTACAAAAAGACCTTGAAAAGGCGATTCTTCTGTTCCAACATTTTCAACACTCCAGATACTGCCTAAGCCAAAACTTGCATCTTCAAGTTCCCAACCTTCAGGAAGCTCTCCTTCTTCAAAATCCTCAGCATAAATATCTTCGGATTCAAGATTAGACATTGAAAATCTCGGAGTAATATTGGGCATATCTCCATTACTTTTAAACGGCTTAACTTTTTTATTCTTTAACTGGCCTATTAGAAAGTTTTTGTGTTCGAGCGGATTAAACTGCTCTCTCTCTTTCTCTGCTTCTTGAAAACGTTCTTGAGCTTCCTTTTTAGCGGATATGAATTCATTAGCAAAATCACCTGCTCCATTGTTGTTAAAGCTCAAAAAGACATCTGCAAAGTAATCAACGCTAAGCGCACCTGTGTTGGTAGCTGAGAAATCGAAACTAAAAGGTTCATCTTTGCTTACAATTCCAATATCCTGGTATTCAGGATCAATGGATACATTGACAAATCTACTTTCAAAGAAAGTCAAATGCTGAGGATTCCCAAAATAGAATGCATTGATGGCATCACTAAATACCTGAGTAGCAAGTACGAAATCGCCAGGTGGCAGAAGTTCTGTTCTAACTGTAATATCTACAGTTTGACTACCACCAGCAGGTACTGTTCCATCAAATGATGAAGTATAGAAAGGAGCATCTCTGACCACTACTTCTACATTATCAAAAAGGGCACCAAATCCATCCGTGAAACTGCCATCCGTATTTACGATAAACCAAAATTCAACATCGTCTAAACCTGCAAATTCAGATATATCCAAAAATGCACTGTAAACGGTACCGTCATTAATTAACGTACCGAGATCAGTAATATCCAACGTTGTTAAGCGCTGTCCATTGGAAATCACGTTCACGTAAAAGAAATCGAAATCTTCCTCTAAACTTGCAGAGTAATCAAATTTTAGATAAGCGGGAGCCTGCGGTTGTCCATCCTCATTTTCCAATTCCGAAAAGTCAAAAGAAGGAGCTATTGCAATAGGTAAGAAGTTATTAACATAACCGATTTCAAAATCACCAGCTAAGAAAACATTATCAACACCTCCTTCACCATCTCCTAAATCGAATAATTCCCAATTGAGGCCTTCTCCTTCACCTGTACCAAAAGAAACTAAATCCCATTGTTCCAGAGTAACTTCTGAATCATTAAGATCGTCCGAAAAAATTACTTCTTCGTCATGATTTTCAAGATTTCCTGAAGGAGAGTATTTAATCTTTTTTCGATTTTTGTTTCCTCTGTCAAAAAGAACTTGAGCTGTAATCATATCCATTGTCGCTTTCAAATCGACAGGACTTTTCGGATTAGAAAGTTTTTGTGCTATTGGAACATTGTTCACTTTAGCTAGCTGATTCGAAAACTCTAAGTCAAAAATGAACAAGTTTTGACCAATCCCGTACTGAAGATCTTTATCTCCGTTATTTAGAATATCAAAACTAGTATTTAACTCAGTACCAAATGAAACAGGCCCTAAATCAGCTACTCCCGACGATAATTCTATTACGCCAAAGGCTTGTTCCTTACCATTTAAACCAACTGAAACAATCCCTCCGCTTGTTTGAATATCAGCAGAAGCTAAAATTTCTCCACTGGAGCCAACATTATCAAATCCAACAGGAACTCCGAATGCACCACCAGCAGGTACTGTTAAGCTTTCAAAAGCTTCAACTGAAAAAGCAAACGCGCCCTCCCCTGAGAGAGTAACATCTGTAACTGTAACTGCACTTTCTGTGTTATTAACAAAACCAATAACTTTCATTGATTCTTCATCTATAAAAGTTCGGTGAAAAAATGCAGAACTGTGGGTAGGTATTAATCCTGGAGCCGCCCCTTCTGATGTTAAGTCAACTGATCCATTTGCATTTAAACGACCACCTTCGCCAACTGCCCCGTTAAGTGATGAAATGCCATCCGTACTTGCAAGAACTCTTGCTGCTAATGCAAAACCGCCTTCATCAGGATATGCTGCTTTTGCTAACGCAATAGCTCCGGTTACATGTGGTGAGGACATGGATGTTCCTGATAAATATGCGTATCCATTATTCGGAAAAGTAGATACAATGGAAGAACCAGGCGCTCCAATATCAACTGTTCTAATACCAAAATCAGATGTTCCTGAAAGTCGATCTGCCCAATCAGTATTTGCTACTGTAATAATGTTGGGTGATTGAATATTGTTTGGATATGAATAAAAATTTAATTCATCACGATTAGAAGCAGAATTACCCGCTGAAATTACCCACAATGCCTCATAGGAAGCATGGTGAAGGGCGTATTCTGTCATCACAGAAACAAATTGTACATCGCTTTCATAAAACAATGATCCGCCGCCACCCCAAGATTGGTTTATTGCAGTAATTTCAACACCGTTATCTAAAAGGCTACTAATGTAATCATATCCTCTCATGATGGAGATTGCATCTGTTGATCCGAACTCATCAAAAATCATAACTGATATAATTGAAACGTCCTGAGTAACGCCAGAAACTCCAATCCCATTATTACCCTGCGCTCCCAGAATACCTGCAACGTGAGTACCATGAAAACTTCCTGGATTTAAAAATGAGTTATCATCATAAACTGCACTCCAACCCCAAAAATCATCTGGATATCCGTTACCATCATCATCTACTCCATTTATATCTGCTTCGGTGATCACTCCATCATCATTTAAGTCTTCACCTATATTTATCCACGCATTATCTCTAAGGTCATCATGATTAAAGTCTACCCCATCATCATAAACTACTACAACTACATCATCACTACCTGTGGTAGTTTGCCATGCATCAAAAGCTGATACATCTGCGCCTTCTACGGCATCACTTGCAAACAAACCATCATTGTACAGACCATACTGAAGTTCAACGAGTGCATCATCAGTTGGGTATTCTTCTATGCTTACATTTTCTACAGAAGCAAGAAATTCACCGTCAGCAGCTCCAATTTTTTCTACATATATATCAGCTGTTAAAGTATCGCCTACATAGCTTGAAATATCTACCCAGTAGAAATTAGTAAAAGTTGATAAGTCAAAACTGATTAAATCTCCTTGTGCTCCTTCAAGATACAATCCAATAAAAGCATCTGAAAAGCCATTGGTATACTCCACTCTAAGCCTATAACTTTTTGTTGAATCCAAACCGGTCATATCAAACTGAGGTGCATATAAATCGGTAGCTACATCAACAGTAGCAGAAGTATCCGAGTTTAGGGAAGTATCTGTTACAATTTCGAATATAAAATCATCCATGGAAGTTTCTTGAAGTGACCAAACTTGTCCGCTTCCTGCAAAATCTACTACAGTCCATTCAGCATTTACTGAAGCTGTATCATCAAAGTTCTCATCATAAAGTCTGTTGATAGGAGTAAAAGATTCTAGGTTTGCCAGACTCAAACTTTTTCTGATTTTAGTAGCCGGGCGAGTTCTGTCAGTGCCATGCAATTCCTGAGTAAGTTGAGTTCCCAACTTAGATTCATCAAGCATAACCGGAGACAATTCCTCTCGGTGAAATATATAATTAGGAAATGCTCTAACACCAGGAATGCTGTTTAGGCGTTTTAATGAAGATTCTAAATCTCCATTAATTTCCCACTCTTCCGCATTTATATTCTTAAAAGTAGTCACGACAGATCCATTAATTTGTGACCTGACGTCAAATGCCATTTGTTGCGGAGTAATTGATATCCCCTTTGCTTTGATTAGTGTATCATCGTATTTCACGATAATACTATTCGGTCTTACATCACGATCTTTATACTGAATTGTATTTTGAGCTATTGTAGAAACAGTGAACCCTAAAAACAACCCCACAAAAAGATATAGCTTTAGTATATGCTTTTTCATCTTATACCCTCATTAGTTATAGAAATTATATTTTATACTATCACTTACATCTCATTTATTTGTAAGTAATTTATTTAAAATGTGTAATAATATATGGTTAGTATAAATACCGAAGCTTTGGTATTTTTAAACAAGAGTCAGGAATGCAGTTCAAAAGCACTGGCAAATCTTAATATTTGAAAAGGCTTTTTTATATTTAATTTTTTATTGAGATTTTTCCTGTGCTCCTCGACTGTTCGTCGGCTTATAAAAAGAATTTCTGCTATTTCAGGATTATTATTTCCTGAGGCTAAGAGTTTCAAAATTTCAATTTCTCTACTGGTCAATGATTCCAATACTTCTTTTTTTGATAGAATAAACTCTAACTCTTTTGCAATTTTTTGAGCTTTTTTCAACAAAAGTTCTTGAATTGAGAAATCTATATTATGTTCAATGCCATCTAATAAGGTTGGTGTTAATTCAACTGATATATCTACAGTAATTTTATCAATATTAGATAGAATTTCGCCCGAAATTTTAATTTTCTTTGAACCCACCTGTAAATCCCCGTAAAGCAGTTATAATTTAATTACTTAACTCTTTTATCGTTTTCGAAGAATATATAACTATTTATTAAAAATCCTATTTAGTACTCATTTATTTAAATACTATTTCATCAAATTAAAAATTATTCCTCTATATATTGCTTCAATACTTCATTTTTGTTCTGAATTTCATTTACTTAATTAAAGTCATCTTTTTAATGCTTACAAAATCCTTACTTAATAAACGGTAGATATAGAATCCTGAGGATAAGCTAGAAGCATCGAAATTAACGGTATGAGTTCCTGCAGAATATTGCTTATCAATCAATACTTTTATCTTTTGCCCCAGCATATTATAGATTTCCAGTTGTACTAATCCGCTTTCAGGTAAGCTGAATGAAATCGAAGTAGTTGGATTAAATGGATTAGGATAATTTTGGCTCAAAGAATAATGTAACGGTATTAAATCATCATTTTCATTGGATGTCAACAATTGAACACTTACAAGAATAGAATCCTCCACCATTCCACCTTCCGAGTCTGTTACTTTAATTCCTAATATGGTTTCTCCAGTAAAATTATTATTAGAGGATAGAGTTAAGATATTTGACTCAATGTCCAGCACGCCTTTCAAAGCATTTTGATCTGAAGTAAATTCAATAATCAAGTCTTCGAATTCATCCTCTGCATCTTCGATTACAGTTCCGTATTCGAAGTCAAATTCTTCATCTTCAAAAAAGGAAATGGTATCGGGTAAATTTACAAATACAGGTAAATTATTCATTGCCTTCACAGTAAATTTCCTGAATAAAGTCCAATTAGATTCTCTGTTATTCAAAGAATCAACAGCTTTTACACGCCAAAGATATTCAGTATTTTCTACTAAATCTGACAGAATCAGACTTGTATCTTTCTCTACAATTGAGAGCCCTCCATTTTGATTAAGTGTGTCTGAATCAACTTCTATAATATAATCAGTTGCTGATTCAACTCTTGACCATATAAAAGTAAGTGAAGTTGGTGTGTCAACAGAATCATCCTTTGGTGTGATCAGTTGCGGGATGGAAAGAGCTAAAAGTTCACTTTTAGTAGTAAAAGTAAATGTATTCGACCAATCTGAAGTATCAGCCAGCCCAATTCCACGAACTCTCCAGTAATATTCAGATTCAAAATTTAGATCTGAACTCCCTTTAAATGTAGTATCTGTGACTATTTTATCTTCGGTGATAGTTGAAAAATCCAAAACAGAAGAAAGCTGAAACTCATACTCGGTTGCACCTTCAGCTACATTCCAAATAAATTCTGGAGACAGCATTGTATTCTGAGAATTATTCTCAGGACTTAACAACCCTGGAATCGATGCATCCTCTGCTTTTACCATAAATGAATTTACTTGAGAGTATTCACTTTCACTTGAAGAATTTGAAGCTTTTACCCGCCAAAAATATGTTTCTAAGAAAGCTAATCCTCCAATACTTATGGTGGTATCTGATAATATCTGTTCCTTTATATCTGTACTAAAATTGCTATTTGATGAAACTTGAAAAGTGTAAGTTTCTGCACTAAGAGCAGCCCTCCACGTAAACTGTGATAACGTATCTACTTCGGTATCTCCATCCTCGGGAAGCAACAGAACCGGAACTTCAGGTTTCTCTAAGATGGTGGTAAAACTATTTATAGTTGACCATTCTGAGGTATCAACAGCTCCAAAAGCACGAACTCGCCAAAAGTATTCAGTTTCAAAATTTAGGCCCGATGCCTCAAACGTAGTGTCTGTAGTTTCAAAATCGTTTCTTGCTGAGGAAAAATCTAACGCAGTGGATAATTGTAATTGATAATTCACAGCTCCGGTAGCCGTGTTCCAAGTCAGTGTTGCTGATGTATCTATATCTACTGCATTATCGGCTGGACTCAGCAGTTCCGGAATAGAGGCATCTTGCGCTTTTACGGTAAATGTATTGACGCTTGAATAAGCGCTTTCACCGCCTGAATTTGTGGCTTTTACTCTCCAAGAATACTCCGTTGAGAAAGACAGATTACCAAGACTGGTTGTGGTATCAGATAGAGTTTGCTCCAAAACGATGGTTGAAAAATCGCTCGCACTTGAAAGCTCCAATACATAAGACTCAGCTCTTGCAGAAACATTCCAAACAAATTGAGCTAATGTATCTACTTCAGTGTCGCCATCTGCAGGGGATAATAAAACAGGAATTTCAGGTTTTTCTTTGATGGTTGTGAAACTTCTCACTACTGACCAGCCAGATTCACCCCCTTCATTCTCAGCCTTTACTCGCCAGAAATAGGTAGATTCAAATTCTAAGCTCCCAACATTTAATTGAGACACCGTAATCGTAGAATCGATTACAGGATTTGTAAAAGTATCATTTTTTGAAAGTTGTATGGTATATGAATCTGCTTCAGAAATAGGTGACCAACTAAAGGTTACCATTGTATCTACGTTGATTGCTTCATTTGTAGGAGCTTGTAGTGAAGGTATTGCGGGAGGATCAATACGCTTAATCAAAAGTTGACCGGGAATTGTAGTAACTGTTGGAACTTGCGGACTTGGCTCATTAAATGTAAAACCCAATAAATCAATGTTAAGTAATTCGCTATGAATTACAGATTCTTTGGTCGTAAACTTAAAATTAATGATTGAATTGGTTCCTGAAAGAGAATTTGAGCCTGCTGCAGCAATTTTAATTATATCTGATGTATCGCGAACCTCTACACTTAAGCCTGCTGTTTCAGTTTGTGTACCCTCAATATCTGCTCCTACAAAAGTTAACTTTGTGGAATCAAAACTGAATTCTGATTCGTATGAAGTTATCGAATAAGATGACAAATCTTGTGTAAACAGGCCAATGGAAACTGTATCAGTATAAACAAGTTGAGCGGAATCTAAATAAGCATCAAAATCATTAATTCGAACATTTACACTATTGGATGTAAAGTTATTCGAATCAAAAGCTTGAATAGTAATATCTCCTCTTGAAACGCCTGTAACTTCTCCTGAAATTGAATCAATTGTTGCGATATCTGAATCAGAACTTTGCCATGTATAAGGTGCTGTTCCTTCCATATTTTCTACTGTAAATTGTATGTTGTTACCTATACTCAATTCAGTATCATCCGTAGAAATCTGAATATCAGGAGCCGCCGCAATTGACAATCT
This sequence comes from Balneola sp., assembly GCA_965216175.1. Classification (GTDB taxonomy): domain Bacteria; phylum Bacteroidota; class Rhodothermia; order Balneolales; family Balneolaceae; genus Balneola. The sequence continues at coordinate 1,249,829 of OZ244140.1, read as the reverse complement.
AGAACTTTCATTTATTGCGGAAAGATCTTCGTTAAAAGAACTCGAATTTATAGTAATATTTGTTGTGCCTACAAATGTATTATTTACTTTAAATCGAAGACTGTAAAGCGTTCCTGCTCCCACTAATGTATCAGTACCGGCTGATGCGATTTGAATACGATTCCCTTCTACATTTAAAGTTGGATTTCCCCACATTGAAGTTATTTCACCGGGTATCACGTCCTGTAATGTTAGGTGTGATGCATTGATGTTTAGATCTAATTCAGCAGATAAAACTCCTAAACCGGTTAAATCAGACACCCGGACAGGTAAATCTATTGTTAGAGTTTGGGTTGTATTACTATCGGGTATAGAAACCGTAAGATCTGAAAAATTTTGAGGAAGTATTTGAATTAATTGTGTCGCGTCAGAAAGACCTTCAGATTCTGTACCCGTTACTGTGACGAAGCCAATTTCTTTCGCCGTTAGCAAACCATTTTCATCAATGGATGCAAAAGAAGTGTCGCTGCTTACCCAGCTAACCGGATTACTTACATATCCGCTTAGTGAAAACTGAAGTAAACTGCCCTTGGTAATTTTAATTCCATTTTTAGGATTTATTGTAACCCCTTCTATCTGCACGTTTCCGTTGGTCGTTGTTACACCTGGATTTCCCTCATTAAATGACGAAGAACTAAAATTCAATGAAGATGTTTGATAATAGGAAGCATCGCTTTTGGCCCTCAATTGTAAATACACAAGTACTCCGCTTCCCGAAACAGTATCGGTTGAAGCAAATGCTAACTTATTTGTTCCTTGAAAGTAGACTACGGAACCTACTGGCTCGAGCAAGGTACCCACTTTATTAAAACCCACGACATCAATAATATTTTCATTAAATGTGAAGCTAAATTCTCCGGATATAACCCCATCTACTGAATCAATTTGATCCACAAATATCGGCAAATCCATCGTTTCTCCTGCTTTTAAGGAAGTGTCGGGTAAAGTCAGGTTAATCTGTGCTTGTGTAAATATTGGAAGCAGGGTAAGAAATACAATTCCTACCCATTGACTCCATCTTCTTTTTGAGTTCGATAATTTCATAATTACTCCTTTTAAAGTTACGGTGAGTGCTCTTTTATTTGATAAGTAGCATTTTCCGTATTTGTGAGTAAGATTGATTATTACTTCCCTCAAAATCTATACGAAGCAAATAGGTACCACTTCCAAAAGCTGAGGCATCCCACTGCATTTGATAACTTCCGGCTTGCTGAGGAGCATCAATTAAAGTTTGAACCAATTGACCAATAATATTGTAGATTTGGATCTTAACATGTCCTTTATTAGGCAAACCATATGAAATATTTGTACTTGGATTGAAAGGATTTGGATAGTTCTGATTTAATGAAAATTCCAAAGGAATATCACCCAATCCATCATCTATACTTACTTGTGTTTGATTGAGATGTTCTGTTAAATCCGTTTCATTGAGTATAAATTTATTGTAAATCATGCCGTCAGTTAGCGGGCGGTTATCTTCCATGTCTCCGTAATCAAATCGTAATTTTGTAAATACACCTTCCTGATTCATCGCTTTGCTTCCTGCTATTGCAATAAAGACCGTATCTTTATCAATGCGATAAGTCATAGATAAATTTTCACTGAATACAGATGGAAGTAACTCAACTTCTTTTATTGGATTATTTTTGATTACAAATTCTATTTCAGTTGAAGAGATATTTGTAAGTCCGGTATTTGTTAATTCGAATTCTGTGAATTTGGAATCGCTTAACATTTCTAACTCGAAAGCTTTGGTCATATCTACAGGTACTTTTTTACCTTGCCCGGGGAAGCCGGTAATATTTCCTACAACAAATTGCAATATGAACGAGGCATCCATTGCTGAAACACTTCCATTTGCGGTTACATCTGCTGCTGCGAGCGCATTACCCGAAATAGTTGTTATACCAACAATATGTTGCAGAATGGTTGAAGCATCAAAGGCAGAAATAGTTCCATTTTCGGTTACATCACCCAGCAGAATTCCATTTCTACCTGTTAAAAATGGACGATAATCAACCGGTCCATTGGCTACATTTATATACTCGCCTAAGCCACCTAGGTTTTGATCCGATCCTTTATCTACTAATGGCCCAGTGGCATCATCCCAATAATTATTTTCTGCCTTTATCGTGTTTGTAGAATGATTTATAAGTGCTGAATTACCGTTTCCATAAAAGTTATTAAGCTGAAATACAGGATTATTATCTGAATTATTATCAATGTATACTCCATCGAACTGATTTGAATGAATTTCCGAAAAACGAACGGTAGAATTTGAACCATTTGAGAAAAAGATTCCATAATGACTATTACTAAATGCCGAAGAATCAACCAAAGCATCACTGTTATATATTGAAAGTGCTCTATCAGCGTACCTGATAATAGTATTTTTGATTTTACTACTATCTGAACCAGCGTTACGTAGTGTTATTCCTGACCAATCTCTAGTTTCGGGAATTATATTCGTGGTATCTTGATTTGTATTTCCTGCGTAGGTGTCATCATTAAATGAAGTGAATACAATTTTGCTATCCAGCTCTCCTTCTGAAAGCAATGTTCCACCTACAAATATACCGCTATTAGGACCTGAATTTTTAACAACAGTTCCTGCATTCACATGGAGTGAATCTCCGCTTTCTGTATGAACTGCTCTTTGAGCTCCGACAAAAAATGGTTTTGGCAATCTATTAAAATCCGTTACTATTACAGAATTTGCAGTTCCATAAGGATTACTAAAACCAATTTTTCCATTCACTTTTCCGAAAAGTGCGGTAACACTATCAATCAGGTTACTTTGAATAAAATTATCTTCATAAAAATTTCCATTTTCGTTGATGGTACCGGCTTTGCTTATTTCACCGGTTGTTGCGATTGGATAATAATTACCGATAAGGGTATCGTTGAGAATAATAGCCCGGGAACTTGCAATTCCAACCAACTGATTGTTCTCAATTCTATTTCCCGCAATAGTAAGCACCGTATCTGTGGTTGCCTCGGTTACATTTGCAAAAATACCATGGGCTGAGTTATTCAAAATCTTATTGTTTTGAAAAGTCATAGGTGATTTTGCGTTATCATTAAATATCCCAGAACCTCTATTATTTTCGATGGTAGAATTGGATACTTCTCGGAAGAAACTTCCTCTATTACCATCGGCTTTTAGTCCATCACGACCATTCCCTCGAATAATGGAACTCCTAACCGTGATGTCTGCTTCGTCTTGAGCAAATATTCCATCATTACGTTCAGTGTTTTCAATCAATGTATTGGTTATTGTATATCTTCCATATTCCAGTTCCATTCCGTAGTTATAGGAATCACTAATGGTAAGATTATCGAGTTCATCAGCAAATAATTGACGTCCCATTTCCAAAGTCAATCCAGTGATTGCATATCTCACAATCACATTACTCAATCTGGAAAATTTTGCAGTTCCGTTGTTATCTAAAAATCTGTCAAGTACTCCAAGCCCCCTCCAATCGAGTGGACGGGCACTTACTGTGTCTCCATCAACACGTGTTTCACCGCCATATAGTGGATCTCGGTGGGAAGTAAATACAATAGGATTGGCTGGTGTACCTTCTGCAATCAAAGTACCATCGGCTACATTAAACGGGCTATTATTGGAGTCAAAATTGTTGTGCCCAGCCTTTATTATAACACCTGGTTGTATAATAAGAGTGTCGTTAGAATTAGTTACCGTGCCTCCTCTGCCATCATTTACATATTCAAACATATAGGTAGCTTCTGTAATAGCTTCCGGAATCGAAGCACTCAACGTGCCACTTAAACGACTACCTATTAACCCAAGGGCATTATTATAGGTATTATCAGTAAAGGTATTTCCATCCAATCCGCTATCATCCGTATAACGATGCCCTAACTTCCCCCACAATGAAATCCCAAACTCATTGCCAACAAACGTGTTATCCACGAAATTAGCCGCTGAGGAACGAATTCCACTCTGTGCATTATTGCGCAGTACATTTCCGGTAAAGAATACATCCGTACTGTCTAAATTATCATGATGGTAGCTTACTCCATTTTGAACGTTGTTTTGTATGGTATTGCCCAATAAGGTACTGGCAGATCCTAAATTTTCCGTGTTTATCCCATTAGCTCCATTCCCTTCGATGGTAGAATTGGATACTTCTCGGAAGAAACTTCCTTTATTACCATCGGCTTTCAGTCCATCACGACCATTCCCTCGAATAATGGAACTCCTAACCGTGATGTCTGCTTCGTCTTGAGCAAATATTCCATCATTACGTTCAGTGTTTTCAATCAATGTATTGGTTATTGTATATCTTCCATATTCCAGTTCCATTCCGTAGTTATAGGAATCACTAATGGTAAGATTATCGAGTTCATCAGCAAATAATTGACGTCCCATTTCCAAAGTCAATCCAGTGATTGCATATCTCACAATCACATTACTCAATCTGGAAAATTTTGCAGTTCCGTTGTTATCTAAAAATCTGTCAAGTACTCCAAGCCCCCTCCAATCGAGTGGACGGGCACTTACTGTGTCTCCATCAACACGTGTTTCACCGCCATATAGTGGATCTCGGTGGGAAGTAAATACAATAGGATTGGCTGGTGTACCTTCTGCAATCAAAGTACCATCGGCTACATTAAACGGGCTATTATTGGAGTCAAAATTGTTGTGCCCAGCCTTTATTATAACACCTGGTTGTATAATAAGAGTGTCGTTAGAATTAGTTACCGTGCCTCCTCTGCCATCATTTACATATTCAAACATATAGGTAGCTTCTGTAATAGCTTCCGGAATCGAAGCACTCAACGTGCCACTTAAACGACTACCTATTAACCCAAGGGCATTATTATAGGTATTATCAGTAAAGGTATTTCCATCCAATCCGCTATCATCCGTATAACGATGCCCTAACTTCCCCCACAATGAAATCCCAAACTCATTGCCAACAAACGTGTTATTATATATTTGGGCAGCAGTTGTTCTGATTCCCGAAAGACCGTTATCAGAAAAAGTATTATCAAAAATTTCAGCAGAATTAGAATCAGCTTTAGTGAGATATAATGAAGCACCAAATTCTTCATTTCCCGAAATGATATTATTACTTATAGAAATTTGATCTGTATCGTTTTGATCTACTAATAAACCATTGTCTCCGTTTTCTAATATTTCAGAATTAGTTAACGATGTCAGACCAAAGTTTCGATCTGCTCCCCCATCATTGAAATACACTCCATGATTTTTATTACCTATGGATGAAAGGCTATCAATGGAGATATCCTCTGTAAGGTCATTAAGCTCAACAACTAAACCACTCCTATCATTAAAACTGGTAGTAATGTTTTGTAATTCTACCCCATTTGCTCGTACATAAATTCCCTCATTATCATTACTGTTTGAGGTAATATGATTGAAAGCTGATGGCTTGTTATCAATAAAAACTCCATAGTATCCACTATTTGTGGCTTGTACATTAGTAACGCTTATGGCTGAAGAAATCAAATGGAGCATACCAGAATTACTACTCCCACCATATCTTAAATCCACGAAATTTAGTTGCGAATTTGTAGCGCTGCTTCCTATGTATAGCGAGTTCCAATTTCCACGCTCGGGTTGGGTATCTCTCATGTCATTATTAGAATCTCCACCAATAGCATCATCATATTGTGAGGTAAAATATATTCTATCTGTGCTATTTCCATTTGCAATCAACGTACCGCTTACCGTTAGCGAAGCACCGTTCACAAATTTAACTACGGCTCCGGGCTGAATCGTAAGTGTTACAGGTAAGCCAACACTTATTGTATTCTGAATATAATAGACAGAATCAGCACTCCAAATATCTCCGTCAGATGGATTAGCAGTAATTTCACGTACAGGCAAGGTTTCCCCAAATAGCCATGGAGTGAAATCAACATTATTAGAAACTTCATCGCCGTTTCCCGAAGGGTTTGCAAAATTTACAGGACCAAATTTATCGCCCCAAAAATTATAATCTGCTATTACTTCACCCATTCCATCATTCCTCAAACCAATGCTTGAGTTACCGGAAATAGTGTTATCAGATATTACCGGACTAAGACCCGAGGTTTCAATAATTCTAATACCAATGTTATTATTTGTGATGTCATTGAATCTAATTTCGGGAATGGCTCCATTATCCACATATATTCCGGTTCCATTGTCATCAATAGTAGTAGCTAAAATTTTAGAACTGGCATTAATTGGAATTCTAATTCCACCTTGTGTATTCCTAACTACGGTAGAAGAATCAACTCTAAAATTAAGGGCTAAATCAGAAAAAACCCCATAACCGGCATTATCAGTAATGGTAGTTTTAAAAATCGTTGGACTTGAAGCTCGTAAATCAATTCCGTGAAGGGCACTAAACCGGAGTTCAGAATTGGTTACATCAACACCAAGCGCTCCCGTTCTATATGTTATCATAGCCCCTGTTCCTGCTCCACCACCGTACTCGATAATTACATAATTCAGTATAGAACCTACATCTGAAGTATTGTTAAACCGGATGGTTCCCCAATCTCCTGCCGCTTTTGTGCTTTCATTAGAAGTAAATGTGATTTTACCGGATGATTCTCCATCTGCTATCAGGCCTCCGTCCACCAATAAAGAAGCATTTGTCGAAAACTCAACCACAACGCCAGCTTCGATTGTTAAAGTTGCAGCTTCTTCAACTAAAATATCGTTTGAAATTAAATACGGACTACCTGAAGTAGTCCAGATTGTATTTGAAGAGACATTTTCTGATACATTAGTTTGCGCTTTAACATCTAATCTTACAGTAATCAATAAAATGATAAAAAAAGTAGCACGTAGAAATTTCATTGTTAATGAATTGAGTTAATGTTCGAGACCTTATTCAGGCTTATAAACAGTTTAAAAAACTCAATACAGAATGGCACTACCTTGTTATGCGGTATTATATCAGGACTTAATTAAGTTATAACTTATGCCCTTAGCGACAGCCTCAGCTCTATTTTTTGCTTCTAGTTTTTGATAAATATTTCTTATATGATAACGTACACCATCTACTGACAGAAATACCTTTTTAGAAATTGCTTTGTATGAAAGACCCGACGCCAGCTCCTGAAGAATGGTTTTTTCTGAATCGCTTAGCTCCACTTCCAATTCTTTACTTTTATGAAATGAGGAGATAACTTTTCGTGCAATGTTAGGGCTCATTGGAGAGCCACCATCAACAGCTATTTTTATTGCATCTATTAGCTCAGAAGGCGAAGTTTTTTTAAGCAAATACCCTACTGCTCCATTTCTTAGTGCAGTAAATATCTTATCATTTTCATCATGCATCGTTACCATCAGGGTAATCAGGTTCGGATATTTTTCTTTAAAAATTTTCACTCCTTCTGTTCCGTGCATTCCCGGCAGCTCAATATCTAACAGAAGCACATCACTTTTTCCAAGTTGGTTTTCATCTAAAGCTTCTTCACAACTTCCATAAGCACTAATTACGCATAGGTCGGGCTCAAAGTCTAAAATGGTTTCCCAACCCTCCCGCATATACTTGTTATCTTCAATTATAGAAATTTTAATCATAATTGAATTAAATACATTACTATTTGAAAGTAACTACCGAAAAGGGTAGTTATATTTTGATCTCCAGTTTCCATCTGGTCCCTGTAGGTTTTATATTTTCACTTCCCAAAAAAGCATTCATTTTCTTTGCACGATATTTCAGATTTGAAATTCCACTGCCTTTAGTTTGGTCATCTTTAGAAAGTCCAATTCCATTATCCTCAACTACTAAAATAAGTTTTTTATCTTTTTTTATGAGCGATACTTTAGAATGATTGGCTTGTGAGTGCCTAACTACATTAGTCACCATTTCTTTAAAAACTAACCAAAGATCTTGTCTGATTCTGTAATTTTTTAAGGTTGTAACAGATTCATCAAGTTCAATTTCATAACTAATACCTTTACTTTCAAACATCTCTGATGCATACCTTTTACATTTAGCTAAGAAAAAGGACCAATCGTCATTGCTTGGGTCTATTGCCCAAATGATATCATTAATTTTTTCTTTTGCTTCAATAGCACTTTCATCAATTTTTCTAAGAAAATCTTTAGAATTTTCGGGGCCGTCTCGTTTGGCAGCTTCGCTAAAGAAACTAATACTACTTAACGTGCCACTTAAATCGTCATGTAAATCTTTAGAAATTCGATTTCTGGTTTGCTCATCCTTAAGCAAATAAAACATTCTGTACCTAAATAGAGAATAAACAATGAATAATAATAGGAATATTACCCCTAAATTAAAGTACCAAGTTCTCCATAAAGGCGGGGCTATGTAAAATAAAATAGAATTAGAATAAACGGTTACTTCTCCAATAGAGTTAACAGCACGTAATTGAAAATTATAATCGCCCGAAGATAAACCTGAAAAATTGATAGTTCTTCTTTTATTGACGGGGATCCAATTTTCACTCAGACCATTAAGCCTGTATTCTAGCTTATTTTTGTGAGAGTCCAAAAAATTGAGATATGAAAAATCAAATTGTATAAAGTCCTGACCTTCTTTTAACCTGAAGTATTTTCCGCTAATTGTATTATAAATTTCACCATCTACATTCATTTCATAAACAACAATTTTTCCCGGTAGATATTCATCTTCGATCTTCAAAGGATCAAAAACAGTAAATCCTTTCACCCCACCAAAATACATCTTTTCATTTGAATCTTTAAAATAAGCTCCTCCGTTAAATTCGTTACTCAATAATCCATCCGACTTAGTATAATTCACGAAGTACTTTTTTTCAGGGTTAAATTTTGAAATTCCCGAATTCGTGCTTAGCCAAAGGTTTTGTGCTGAATCTTCTAAGATTCCATAAACTACATCGCTTGGCAATCCATCTTTTGATGAAAAGATTTCGAAAGATTCATTTTTCAAGTCAAACTTGTATAAACCCGAGTAAGAGCCCAACCATATTCTGTTATTTTTATCTGTATAAATGACCTGAACCCGTTCAGGACTTCTTGATTTAAGATCATCGCTGTTATTCGAATCTATTTTTTTGAAACTTGAATCTTCTCGGTTAAACAGTACTAAGCCATTCGCAAAAGTTCCCAGCAAAACTTGATTATCGCTCGTCAACTCAATTGCCAGTATTCTGTCAGCTTTCAAATATTCAGGAATAAAATTCATTTTAAGAACTTGATAATCTTTTATGATATAAAATCCTTGATAGGCGCCTGCAATAACTTCGTTTTCGGAATCGACCTCCAGGCTAAGAATACTTTTCCCTGCCAGATTTTTAATTTTTTTTGTTTGGTTTAATTGATTCTGATTTTCAATTTTTTTTAAACCATAGCCATCTGTAGCAATCCAGAATTGTCCATTTTCTGTCTTTTCAATAGCAATAATACTTTCTTTTTCAAATGCTCTTATTGGAGTGAAAGACTCCTCATTTCGATTAAATCTCAAAAGTCCGCTTTGCTCAGTGCCAATCAGTATATCTCCGTTATCTAATTCATTAAAAGATAAAATTACATCTGAAGTAAGTTCTTGATTTGTTGATTGGTTTGAATAGCCCTGGAATTGAAATCTGTCTTGATGAAAATTGCTTAATCCGGCATTATTGGTGCCAATCCAGATTATTCCGTTGGAGTCTTCGTAAAGTGTTCTGATACTTGAACTCTGTAATTGAAATTCACCTTGTTTAGAAGGAAGAAAATGTTGGAGAATTTCTCCTTTAGAATTAGCTAAAAATATTCCTTCTGAATCTGTTGCTACCCAAATGTTAGATCCTGATTCAAATTCAATATCAGAAATTTCAACTCCACTGAGTTTGATATTTAATCTAGATAATTTTTCAGTAGTCCGATCTAATATGTAGACTCCATCATTTTTTGAACCAATAAGCAATTGGGATTCATTTAAAAGTTCTAAAGCCCTGACCTCCTGATCCTTTAAATAAGTTGTCTGCACTAAAGAATCCCAAAATATAAGACCATCCGAAGTAGCCAAAATAATTACTTCTTTATAAGATTTTATATCCCAAATAGTTGATGAAAGTTCCAGTTCCTTTTTGAGGGTTTTAGTATCGATATTATACTTGTATAAACCATTTGTCCGGGTACCTATTAAAAGAATATTGTCAGAAACATCAAGGCTTGTGATATTTGTTTTGAGCTCACAATCCTCTGAAGTAACAAGTTTGCATAAATTTAAAAAACTACTTGTTTTGGGATTAAATCGATCAACCCCACCACCGTCAGTACCTACCCAAATAAACCCTTCTTCATCTTTTACAAGTGCTCTCACTGATCGATTACTAAGAGAATTTGTCTCATCAAAAGAAGGATAATAAGTAACAAATTTATTGTTATCGAATCGATTGAGTCCATCTCTGGTCCCTATCCATAAATATCCAAGATCATCTTCCAAAAAGGCATACACAGTAGATTGAGAAAGTCCTTCTTCTAAAGAATAGTTTTTGAATTTGAAAGATACGTTTTGTGCTTTAATATCGATCGAAATCAATATCAAAACACTTAGTAAAAACAGCCGCATATAAAGCGCACTTAAAGTTGATCTTAGTTTAAAAAACCTGATACAAAAAAGTGTAATCTCGAAAAATAAAATTTATCCTAAGACAAACACCAATTCCCATTTGGTACCTTCTTCAGGTTTAGAGTCCAGAATTAAATTGCTTTTTTCACTAATGGATAATACTCTTTTTTTAATATTGGTCAACCCATTACCTTTATAATTTTCCTCAGCATTAAACCCAATTCCATCATCTTCTACTGTAACAATAAATCTATCCTTTTCTGATTTAAAAACGACTTTAGCATTTGCAGATTCAGAGTGACGAACCAAATTGGTAATTATTTCCTTGTATACCAGCCAAAGATCTTTTCTGGCTTTAATATTTATAGGTAGTTCAATTTTTGTATCTATATCGATTTGGTAATCTATGTCTTTGCTTTCAAACATTTCAGCAGCATAGCGTTTACATTTTGTGAGAAATGACTCCCAATCATCATTTTCAGGGTCGATAGCCCAAATAATGTCGTTGATTTTCTCTTTGGCTTCTACTGCACTCTCGTCAATTCTTTGAAGGAACTTTTTGGAACCTTTTGAATCATCTCTTTTTGCTGCTTCACTAAAAAAACTAATACTACTTAAAGTTGCGCTCAGATCGTCATGTAAGTCTCTAGCAATATTGATTCTTGTTCGTTCCTCTTTCAATAAAAAATGTATTCTATAACGATATATGATATATAATGTTAACATCAACAGTAAAATAATGATGATGGCATTCCTGGTCTTAACAGTTCCCAGTTCTGTAGTTACATCAGCTAATTCTTCATTTTTTGCTCTCATTTGGAACCGAACTTTTGAATTAGCTTCTTCTCTTACTTTTGCCCGTTCCGTGACGACTTCATTTGTTAATTGTATTGATTTTGCTATTTCATATGATTTTTTATGATCTCCTAATTTATCATAAATATCAGCTTGTAGTATACTTACATCAACATGTAAAGGTGTTTCAGGTAAACGTTTAAGTATCAATTGAGCTTCATTTAACACCTCTAAAGCTGAGTTATATTCTTTTTTAAGTATTAGCAACTTAGCATCTAAAATTCTAAGGTTAATTTGAGTAAATGGCTGAACTCTTCTGAGCTCTTTATTACTTACAAGATTTAGAACTGAGTCTGATTTTTCATACTCCTGTTTATCAAAATAAGCCTCCGCTAAAAAATAATAGGATGTTATGTCCCTGTAACGAGTTTGTTCCTGCAGTTCAATAGCCTGTTTAATGAATATCAGTCTCTCATCATTGTTTCCCTGTAGTTTCTCTAGGTTTCCATAACTTTTCAATATAGCTACTCTAATTGGCAATGGGATAGCGTTATCATCTAAACAGGGGGCTAAAAACTCCTTTGCTCTTATTAATTCATTATTTGCTTTAAAAGCATTGCTAATACTAAGCCTTATACTGCATTCCCTATCTTTAGAGGTCTCAATTTCCAGCATTTGTAGGTAGCGTTTAATTGCAATTTCAACGGCACCTACACGCATATAAATGCCGGCCAAAGCATTCATAAGATTATTTAGTTCAATACTTATATAATCCTGATTTTCATTTTGCACCAGATCTATAGCAGTTAATAAAGCCTCTTCAGCTTCTAAATAATTATTTAATTGACCATGAATTTGAGACTTTAAGTTAAGTAACCCGGGAATTCTCTTGCGCTCATTTTCTTGATCAAAAAAATTGATGGACCTTTCTACAAATATTAACGCAGAATCAGGATAAGGCTGTAAATACAAGTGTGCTTTAATTAGACTTACATATGCTTCTCGTTTTTGGGGTGTTAAGCCTTTTAAATCTTTAATTTTTCTTATTGTTGCTTCTGATGAATCAGGACTTAATCTTTTATTATTAAGTGCGTAGATGGTATAAAATTCTATAACCGAATCGGGATTTTCAGTTGAATTCAATTGAATTTGTAATTCCTGATATAGTTTTTGTGGAGAAGGCCCTCTCAATAATCTCTGTTGGGCATTTACTACCGTAAATATGAAACTAAGAATGATACCCACTATCAATCTGTTAATTGTCGCCATCTCTAAATATGTCTTAAAATATGTCCTAAAATTTAATGCTTTAGAATACTAAAACGACTTGATAAATCAGAATTAAATCTAAAAACCTTTATTAAAATTCAATATTTAGTATTCATTACATAAAAAAGACCCTGCTTTTCAAAACAGGATCTTTAAAGGACATTGCTTTTATCGTTAAAAAATTTCTGCTCAACTCAACGATTATTACTTGCAGAATTGAAGCAACTATTATTTAATCAAAGTCATCTTCTTAGTTATAGAACTAGTAGGTGTAATCAAACGATAGATGTAAAGCCCAGATGAAAATCCGGATGCATCAAAATTGATTTTGTTCCAACCAGCATTGAACTTCCCAGCTACTAATGTCGATACCTTTTGACCTAACGCATTATAGATTTCAACTTTAACATCCGCTGTTTCCGGCAGACCAAAACTTATGGTTGTTGTAGGATTAAACGGATTAGGATAATTTTGATTGAGAACAAATTCAGTTGGCACTGTACGCTCTCCTTCATCATCAATACTAATTGCATTATCTACCTTCCCTGCACCAAAGCCGGAGAAATGGCTGGTAAAACCAGTTACTGTTTTTCTTTCGGTATCTACTGTCGATTCTAGCTCGTCCCAGGTATTTTCTGATTCATTAAACCTGATAAGCTTAAGATCGCCCTCAGATATACCATCCGGTAGATTTAAAGGATCGTAATTTATAGTAATTTCAACAGGAGAATTAAAAGTGGTTCCACTAGGACCAAAATGTACCAGTATTCCCGATGCAAAAGCCCCGTTTGGTATTTTGTTATATTTCCCAACTTCAATTTCAGTATCCGAGTTTAGTGCTCCGGATGGAATACTAATTGATGAACCGGTGCTTTCGTCGTTTATTTCTCCTCCCTCTTCAGCTGTTATTACTTGAGTGGTTCCGATGTTGATTTGAATATCGCTGTCATTTGCTGAAAATTGAAGAATATTACTCTTTTTGCTAAGATTATTGTTCACGTCTCTAGCCAAAACTACTAGCCTAATCTTTTCTTTATTTGATGGAAACTCAAAATTAGCCTCTGTATTTGTAGTAGATAAAAGTGGATTTTCAAGAACCAATACTCCATCATCCTGTTCAACAACCAGATATTCTTTTATATCTTTTTCTGTTGAAGAACTCCACTCTAATGAAATGCTTTCATCGTCAACACTTCCGGATACATTTTGAATTTCAGCCGGAACCAGATTATCCAATGCAAAGCCTGATTCAAGTGCAGAAGTTGCCATTTGCGAACCATATATGTCGGTAATGGTTGCTTGAATTTCATACTCGTCAGCAGACGTGTCATCGCCTGTTTTCTTAGTTGTTGGGAGAGTTACATCAACAAAATTAGCTTCGTTTGGTCTAAATGGAACTGTAGCTAGATTTACCCACTTATCTCCATCCTTTCTCCATACGTTCCATGTTAAGGTGCCTATCTCACTAACTAATTCATATCCAAAGAAACGACCTTCAACATTTACCCTAACTCTTGACCCTTGATCATCAGGTACATCCTCAACTGAGGTAACCTTCAGAGCTTCCTCAAATTCAAATCTGTAAGACCTGGATGAAATAAGTGCATCATTGTTATCACTACGCTGGCCCATTACAATATCAGTTCTGCCATCATTATTAAAGTCTCCAATCGCAGAATGATCCAAGAATTGAGAATCACCTAATCCTAAAGAAGCATTTGGAGCTCTTAAGTATTGGCGTAAATTGTCTTCAGGAGTAGCAAAGCCTCCGTATTGTACCATCGCATTCGTGAGATTTCCTACAGCTGTATTTACTAGAATCTCATCCGTTCCATCGCCATTTAAATCTGGAATAAAACGAACTTCTCCCAAGCCTGAAATGAAATTATTTGAGGAATACCCTGACCTATAGAGTTCATCGGTTATATAAAGAGGGTTATTAAAGCTTCCATCAAACTCCTCTCCACCAAAATAAATGGTGATTGGAGCGCGATCTGCTGCAAACGACGACATAACAGCAATGTCAGAAAATCCGTCGCCATTAAAATCTCCGTTTGAAGTAACATTAATTCCAAAGGCACCTAGATCTCCTTCTGAACTTCCTAACAAAGTTTGATCAACTGAATCAAAACTTGGATCTTCACTACCATAGAAAATGAATACTCTTCCTGATACTCCATCAAGTATGTTGACTTGAGAGATATAAAAATCATTAAAACCATCACCATTTAAATCACCTGCGCTACCTGAAGCCCAACCAAGATTTAAAGGTTGTGTGGTTCCGAGTAGATTAGCAAAATCAATTTCATAATCAGGAGTGGCTGTTAGTGTACTTTTACCTAAAAAGATGAATGACTTGCTTAAATAATCAGAGCCTTTTCTTGCGAATACAGCATGTGCAACAAAGTCCTCAATACCGTCATTGTTAATGTCTCCAATGTTTCTAGGTAAATAGCTTCCGTTTGAAGTATATGAAGTGTCGGTATAAGTATCCGGATCGATGACTATATCAACTTCGGTATCAAAAGTTTCACTACCTAAATAGATTTCCATGAAAGTACCTATGTTTGATGACACAAGTACATCAGAGAACCCATCTCCATTAAAATCTCCTCCTATTGTAGATAGCACTAATGAGATGCTGTCCGGTTCAATAATCAGATCTGGAATACTGGAAATTGTGGGTCCTCCAAACCTAATTTCTACTTTATTTTTCTGAAAATCAGTGAAACTTAAATCATCAAAGCCATCTCCATTAATGTCGCCAACATTTGAGTGTTCACTTATGTTTCCATAACCAAAGAAATCGTCATAATTGTACATAGCGAATTGATTTGTATAACTTTCGGAATTATTACCAAACAAAAACCTTCTTCCAAGTCGGTAATCTCCATTTTCTATACTTCCATCAAAATGCTCTATTACTAGATCATCTATTCCATCCCCATTTAAGTCACCGAATTTGCCTTGATATGGAACCGGGTTATAATTCCAGAACCATTCAGAGATGCCTGCATTGCTCGTAATAGCAACGTCTAAACTTAAACCATCTTCAAGGTCTTCCGGACCAAAAGCGATAAACGGATCATTATTCTCGCCATCTCCTAGAATAAAATCTTGTCTACCATCTCCATTTACATCACCTACAGGTATTCCATCGTCATCGTGAAATTGAATTGGGGTTGTTAAAAACATTCCCGGATTTTCTGAATCCTCAGTAAAAACCCAATTTGTGGAGGATTCAAAAAATAACTCGGTTGTACCATCCCCATTTATATCAAATGCTAAAAAGGTGGTAAATCTTATATTGTTTTCTATTTCATCGTATTCAAATCTCTGTAACTCAACTAATTCTTGAAACTCATTCACATCATAAGTGCGGATTTCACCGAAACCGGGTTGTCCAATGGCTTGAAACAACTCATCATCTCCATCTCCGTCAAGATCGTGTGCTGAGAATTTAGTTGATATATTAAATTCATATTGAGTGAGGTAATTTTGATTTGATATATCTGAAAAAGAACCGGCTCCAAATACAATTTCAACATTAGAGTTTACACTGAAGTTTTCGTAAATGATAAAATCACCAAAACCATCCCCATTTACATCTATAAAGCCTTCAACCGTACTTAAACCATATCCCGTAAATATAATTTTCCCGGTTGATTCAAATCCTGATTCATTTCCGTTTAAAATTTCAAGCTCTCCGAATACCTCTGTCTGAACCGCTAAGTCATCAAACCCATCCCCATTTACATCCCCTATAGGAAAAAGCTGCTCGTAAACTACTTCGTCAGGATCAATAGTGAAATTGGGGCTGTAAAAAATGGCCGTTTTATCAGTAAAGTCACTTAAATCGCTTGTTCTTACATCTCGCACATTTAAATCTACTACAATATAATCCTGGCTTCCATCTCCATTTATATCTCCGGCAGGAATCGGCATCTCAAATACGCCATAATTTAGTTCAGGGTTTGTATTCGTGGCAGTTCTCCATTCCTGAACCGGATCTATGAGATCAAAAAAGCCCTTAGATTTATATATTTCCTGATTTTCAAATTTATAGTTTGGATATTTTTGCTTGATCAACTCCATCTGCTCTTGAAGCATTTGATATCTTTCATCTGTTATTTTTTGATTCTGAGCCACTGTTAGCGAACTCGCAAAAAATAATACTCCCAGCATAGTATATAGCTTTTTCATTGTAACCCGATTTTATTAAAGTTTGATATTTCTATATATCAAAAAACAGAGTCCTGAAAACTACATGGTTGTGTGGTTCTTATAATTTACTTAACAAGCATCATTTTCTTGACTTGAACAAAACCAATTGTTTTTATCCTATAAATGTACATTCCAGAGGTAAGGTTTGTAGCATCAAAAGTAACCGTGTGAAATCCAGCCGATTTACGTTCATCAACTAATGTTTTTACTTTTTGACCTAACATATTGTACACTTCTAATTTTACTATTGCCCCTTCAGGAATTCCAAATTTAATAGTTGAACTTGGGTTAAAAGGATTAGGATAATTCTGCAGAAGTGTAAAACCTTTGGGAACTGACAAATCAAACTCATTACTTACGGAAGTTATCGTAATTTCAACGGCTTCAGATTTTGCACTTACATTACCGGATTTATCCGCTGCTTGAACAACATATTTATAAATTCCAGATAAAAGTAATGTATCAGAAGCAGTATTTGACGTGGACATTAATACACGTTCTTCGGTATTAAATTCTCTTGTGATTATATATTCCTTTAAATCGGATGAAGAAACGGAATCCCAGGTTACTTCTACTATTGCCGATTGGGTATCTTCGCTAAATTTAATTTCAATATTTGATGGGGTTTCGGGAGCTGTCTTATCCTCGGTTAGCAAAATTGGTCGCAGATCCAGATCAACTTCTATTTCACCATCATTAATAGACGCTTCTATTATATCTACACTAAACTCCCCTTCTTCTTTTGCAAAGAGCTGAATCCGGCCAATAGCAAAGTCTTCAGATACCGGAGTTGAACTGTTTCCTCTGACTCTTATCAGCGAATCAGAAATAATTTCCGGGACAACCACATAGTTGCTTGCAGGTAAATCCTGATCTATTTCAAATGCTACAAAATCAAATTTTGTATTTTGATACTCAATCAAAAAATCAAAAGAAGACAATTCTCTACCCTTCAATCCAGTTAATGCAAACTCCAATAATATATTATTTCTAACTTCCGATGTATCCCCTGACACCGATAAAACGATAGGACTGGTTATTGAATTTATTATTCCTTCAGCTGTACCGGATACCCGTTTTTCTTCATTTACTCTGAATTCTAAATTTGAAAATCTTGACACTGATTCCGAGACGGGGTTAAATACTATTTTAATTAATTCACCTCCGGTTTTAATCGGATGAACAGATGAAAGTGAGAGTAAAATTTGATTCCCCTTCTGATTTACAAACACTAATAGTGAGTCTGAAATAGTATTTTCAGTATTAAATGAGACGTAATTTAAATGATTGATGTCAAATTCAAATGTGGCATTAAACCCCAACACTGAGTCTTCTTCAGAAAGTTCAATAGAAATTGGGATTTCATGCTCATTATTAGCTGTAATGGTTGTATCAGAAATTAATAGGGAAACTTGCCCGGCAACCAGTACCGGACAAAGCATCCAAAAAACCAAATAAAGAGTGAATCTAAGTAAGTTCATGATGTTCATTTATTTGATTAACATCATTCTTTTTGTAAATACTCTATGACCTACAGATAAGCGGTAAAAATAAATACCACTAGCTACAGATCCCGCATTCCAATTAACAGTATGAACTCCTGCTTTTTTGGATTCATTATTTATCAACGTAGCTACTTCCTGACCCAGCATGTTGAAAATAGTTAACCTCACATTTGATTGTTCAGGAAGCGAGTATTCAATATTTGTTGATGGATTAAACGGATTTGGATAGTTCTGTGACAGATCGAACTGTTCAGGTAAATTATTTACCCAAAGCTCTGAAAGATCTGCCTGTGAACTTTCATTAAGTGCAATAGTCCCTTTAATCTTCGAATTCAGGAATTCATTATTCTTACGAATTGAAATCTCCAGCTCTTTTTGTTTTAAAGGCTGTATTCCAAACATTGAAATTTTAGTTTTCCCATTTACTTTATTAGTGATAACCTGCCAGTTTTTAGGTACGTTTTTCACTCCATTGAAAGAAAATTCAGCAGAGATATCCAGTTCCAGCTGAGCTGAATAAACATCAAAGTCAGTGGCTGAAATATCAATGTTAAGTTTAAGATCATTATTTGATTCAACCATATTCCAATTTGCTTTGGTAAATAGTTGCTTTTTCTTAGCATTGATGGGTTTACAGCTTAGATTGTCAATAAAACCTACTTCAAATTGAAGGATTTTGGAAGCATCAAACGCACTTATATCTCCGTTTCCGGTTACATCAGCGGCTAGTGAGTCCAATCCCATCAGAGGGTATTGAGGGGCAAGTAAAACTGTATGCCGAAGCACATACGAAGCATCCAGCGTGCTCACGGTCATATCGTTGGTAACATCTCCGCACAGTCTTTCTATAATAGAAATGAAATTTGTCGCTGGATTATTAAGTTCTGCATCCTCATTTATCTTTAAATTTGTTACTTCAATTCCGCCGGTACCAGCAGACTGTGGAAATATGTTTAAAAATAATAAATCTCCATCCTCTTCTACCGCAGTAGTGGTTGCCCCAGAGACAATTAACGATCCATCCACAGGTTTAGAAGATTCATACAGAAAGTTCTCTAGAATGGTACCTGTCTGATTTTCTGCAATCTCGATATCTATAAAGCCCGAATTGAAATTAAATTCTATTTCCATAGATTCCATTGGTAATTCGGCCAGTCCTGAAATTGAAACAGGGATTGTTATAGTATCAGTTATAAATGCAAACACGGAATCGATTGAAACAGAGATACTTTCTCCTAACGGAATGCTTCCATCATCATCGCTGAAGAATACACGATCGAGCATAACATCTTTTATTCCATCACCATCAGTATCTGCTTCTTGACCGGTAAATACATAGAATCTGTTATTAAATTCAGTGGCTACAGCAGAAATTTCGGGATCTGGGTCTTCATATATAATGGAATCATTATTTGTATATACGAACTTATAGAATGCGGTATCTCCCTGAACAGGGTCAAAAAATTGTAGATTTACATCATAATTTTGATCACCAACAATTTGCATATCAATCGGAGTGCTCCATCCTGTGAAATTTCCGGCTATTTGTGCTGTCAAAGAATCGGGGTTAAAACTTCCGTTATCAACCTGAACCGACATATCTACTTTAAAAGTAATTGCTGTAATCTCAACGGGAGGTACTAGTTCAATAATATCCTCTTGATTGATTGGTCGTAACTGATGCCCAGTCTCATTTCCATCTGGATCAAATTGCCCTAAAATTCCTTCGTAACTGAATAATTCAGGAATAAGTACTTCCTCTAAATTTGTATCCCCGGAATTAGGGATATACAATTGCGCAGATGAAGAACTGTTTCTTTGAAAGACCTCATAGCCAATGCCAAAGTTAAACGTTGTTGATTCTGTAATAAATAAGCTGTCTAATTTTACCAGCTCTGCCTGATATTTATAACCGGATGAAACCAACTCATCCATTGTTAAGAAAATGGGATCAGGTAAATCATTTCCTGAGGAAAGAATTTCAAAATCAGACACATTATTCAATTGTCGTAATCCTGAAAACTCAGAAACCTCTCCGGTTACAATAAGCGAATCACCGGATTTAACTGATCCATCCGCAATGGCATCAAAAAAGGTGCCGCTCGGGTTAAACATATTCACAGCAGTGGTATCCTGCTGGATATAAGCAAATCTTCCCTTCGCTTTAGTTACCAACGCTTTTACCGTTACTACTTCTCCCAAAGGTAATTCCCGTATTTCTGCGATTGTAGGATAAACCGGAGCCGCAACATTTGTAATATCTGTGGGATTGTGTGGTGCTAGCACATACATGGAATCCCCTTCTGCTAAAACCTGCTTTAGAATCCCTTCGTAATCGAATGTAGTTTGTGGAATGGACTCTCCGACTATCTCGCTGTTACCGGTTCCATGCACAAAAAATAAAAAGGTACTGTCAGTTCCTTCTTTCTGAACCGTATAAAAGGTTGCAGATGCAAAAGCACCTGACGAATTTCCTGTAAATTCTAAATCACGCACATACACAATCTCACTTTCATAACTTTCTGCATTATTTATAATTTCAGTTATTGTAACTTCCTGGGACTCAGGCAAATCATGCCCTGATGAAATAACTAAAAACTCAGTGACATCTAATATTTCTTTAAGTCCTTCAAACTCAGCTAACGAACCGGTTACCAATAAAGAATCACCTTCATTTAAAGAATCAGCCTGAAGTGAATTAAAGAAATCGGTACTGGAAGATTCGTTGCTGAAAATCATCAATGCGGACTGCTCTTGCTGCAGATACACAAAGTTTTTAGAAGTTCTGGTGATTAGCCCTTTTACCGTAACTTCCGTGCCGTTTTCTAAGCTTCGAGCTTCTGCAATGGTTATTAAAGGATCAACAACTTCAAAAGCTTGTTTAGCAATTAAACTCCATTCTCCATCTTCATCTTTTACTCTTATAAAAGCGATGTAATTTCCTTCGCTCAGTTCTGAAGTATTTAGTTCGATATTTTCTTCGATTTCTGTACCGTCCTCAAGGTCGATAGAAATTCCGTTTCCGAATCCCGGATCGGCATCAATAAAGTATTCTGCCTCTGTAATTATACTTACTGTATTTGGATCATCTTTATCAATCAAAATCAGTTTTTTAATGGGAAGTCCCCAGCCTCCTGCTACTGCTTTAGCACGAATAAACAGCGTATGAATCCCTTCTGTTAATGAATTAGTTGACAAGTTTGTTGTGAGATCAATTTCAGTTCCTGATGTAACCGATAACAAATTTGCTTGTCCAACTCCGGGATCTGAATCAAAAAAATATTCCAGTTGTTCTACTTCTACTATTTCACCCGCATCAACCAGTACCAGTTTTTTGATAGGAAGTCCCCATTCTTCATCACTGTTTTTTGCTCTGATAAAAAGCGTATGAATTCCCCTGTTAAGCGATGTAGTTTCTAAATCTCCGGTAAAGGTAATTTCTTCGCTTGCTGTAAAAGTACTAAGCGATGTAGCTGCGCCAACTCCCGGATCTGCATTAAAGAAATATTCTAACTCGGTAATACTTTGTGCCTGAATATTCCCATTTATGAATACCAACATGATAATCCAAAAGCTAACTCTCTTAAAGACGTCATCCTGAGCATACTTGCGAAGGATCTGCACTACTTTGGTAAGCCATTTATTTAGATGTGAAGACTCTTCACTTCGGCTTACTCCGCTAAAGCTCTGTAAACCTCGTTCTGAGTGACTATGAAATAATCCTGACCTATGATTAGATTGCATAATAAACCTCCTTTAAAATTTTAAATATGAGGCTTAATTGCCTTTTGCTTTTATGGTGACTTCTGTATCAGATCCTTTTTTAATGGTGAGTGGAGCAATGAGTTCTTGGATGTATGGTAAAGGAATTCCTGTTTGACTGTATGGGCTTGATCCACCAAATACACCTAAGTCTGAACCATCCGAAGCCGCACCAATTAAACTACTACCTTCTGGTAAATTTGGATTAAACTCGTTTAACCAGTTTGTTCCATCAGTTTCAAAAACATTCTCTACTGTTGCATTTTCATCAATAATATTATCTGAGCCTGTGTTACCATCTATCCCAATTGAAAGCTGAACAATTGAAAAATTATTTATGAATTGATTATCCGAGCTACTTTGTATAGAAGTCAGAATTATGTTGTCTTTAAAGGTATTTCCAGATATATCATTGGCAATACCATTAGATGACGCAAAAATAGAATTAATGGCCTCTGTATTGTTAAAATTATCAAAACGTGCTAAGATTACGCTATTAGATATAACAATACCAGACGAGCTACGATGGAAATCAGGATAAACTGCAGATGTTAGAGCTGGATTAATAAAGCAACTATTAAAAACAATTGAAGCTGCATTAAAAACTTGTAACCGATTCAACTCTGAATTTTCTATAAAAATATTTGAAGCTTTATCAGTTGCAGACTCAGAGTCAATATCTAGTGAGGAAATCTCAAATCCAGAAATTCTAATTTCATCACCTTTTACTATTACTGTTCCCAATTGACTTACTCCAATATTATTTGGCAAATACCCACTCCCAAAAATAGTTATTCCTGTAATATCGGTTTCAAAAATTATACTGCCATAACTATTCGGACTCGGCATCACCTGAATAATATCCCCTTCTTGAGCGGCATCAATAGCTTCCTGTAAATCGGTATAAATGTGGTCGCCGGTTGGTGCGCTACCTGTATTATCAACGATGAGTGTATTTTGTGCAAAAGCTGTTGCTGTTAAGAATAAAAAGCTTAGAAATAGTAGTGAAGTTTTCATGGTACCCGAGTTAGTTTTTGGATTCCATGAAATGTGTAGTAAGCCTTAAATAAATACACCACATGACAATGTGGTTTCCGACTAACTTACTACATGCCGGTATAGCAGAGAAATTTTTAAAAAAGAAAATTTGGTAAAAGATCAGCTTATAAAAATCAATTCATTGAAATATTCAAGCTGACAAGTTTAAAACTGCTATCAGAAATTACAATCCGGTATATACCTGCAGTTAGTTTACTCACAACAGTACTATCAGACGTATTCTTTTCAACCTTACCTGTTTTAGCATTTAGAAACATTTCATCGGTCTGTGAAAATACGTTACCGGATATTTTACCGAGTTCTGTGATTAGATTAGTTCCTTTTTGATCTGCTTTTCCGTTTAAAGATGTTAACATCCAGCCTTGTTCAAGCTCTATTTCTATGGCTGAAGATCCAAAAATACCTGGCTCGTATTCGATGGCAAAAGCTTTTGAGTAATTAGGCATCCAAATAATTTTAGACGACTCATTATTTTCAGGCACTACCAATAATGGAATAGGCTGATAATACCTGATTCCCTGTTGCTCGTTGTCATTTTCAGGAGCAACCGGAGTAACTTCAAAACTAGTGAACACAGGTCCGTTACACATTTGAATTCCCAGCATAACAACAATTATAAGACCAACTCCCAGCGTGAGCCACTGCTTAATATTATCCATATCTATGAAGGTTTTATGAGTTTGTGAGAAATTCCTTTTGATACAGCCTCCGAACGCGAATGCACCTGTAATTTCCGATATATTCCACGAATATGATGTCGTACTCCATCTATTGATAGAAATATTTCTTTGCCAATTGCAGCATAAGATCTTCCGGTAGCTAACTCTTTAAGGATTTGAAGCTCTCTTTCAGTTAGCTCATTTTCTTTACTTTTTGGTCTTACCGTATGAAAAGTCTCTATTACTTTTCTTGCAATATTTGGTGTAATCGGCGAACCACCATTAATGGCATCCCGTATCGCTTCAACCAATTCATCAGGTGTTACCTTTTTCATCAGATAGCCAATGGCTCCGGCTTTTAATGCTTCAAATACATAGCTGTCATCATCATGTACACTTGCCATAATAAAGTACATATCAGGATGTATTTTTTTAATTTCGGTAACTCCTTCAATTCCGCTCATTCCCGGTAAACCAATATCCATGATTAATAAATCACATTTTTGCAATTCTTTTGACTCCAGCATAGCCTCACACGAATGTGCAGTTTCCAAAACAACCATATCGGGGGCGGCGTCAATAAATAGCTCCCAGCTTTCTCTCATTCCCTGATTATCTTCAACTATCCCTACTTTAATTAACTTATCCATTCTCTTTTAAGTTTATTGTACGATTTTTGGAAATTTAATGACCTACATAAACATGTAGAAATATGCCGGTTATAAAGGGATTTTTATTTCCCATTGAGTACCGGATTGTTCATTGGATAGTAACTGAACCTTTGCTTTAATTTTTTCGCTCCGTTTATATATGTTACGAACTCCATTTCCATCTACTGTAGAATTACTATCAAAACCGGAACCATTATCTGTTACATTAAGTACTAATATTCCCTCCGTTTCTTTTAAAATTACTTTTAAATGAGTTGCATCAGAATGCCGAATTACATTTGTAATCAATTCTTTATATACCATCCAAAGTTGTTGCCTGATTTCCATAGTTAGCTTTGTATGAATATTTTCAACAATAGCTAAATCATATTCAATGTTTACTGATTCGCACATATCTGAGGCATACCGCCTGCATTTTGCCAAAAAGCTTTTCCAATCATCGTGTTCAGGATTTATTGCCCAAACTATATCTGTAATTTTCTCTTTGGTGTCATCCGCATTTTCTTTTATAAGATCGATAAATCTTTTTCTTGATTCTTCATCTTTAGTTATCTGAGCTGCATTGGCAAAATTACTTATACCTACCAAAGTTCCGGTAATGTCATCATGTAAATCATCCGCTATACGATTGCGAACCCGATGCACTTTTAAAATTTGATTAAGTCGGACTTTGTAGGCCAGATATAAAAAACCTGCAAAAAATATAGCATACAAGCTATAAGCCCACCATGTACGATACCAAGGAGGCAGGATAGAAAAACGAATTGTATCAACCTTACCATCCACTTCGTACACATTTCGGCTACGAACCATAAAAGTGTATTCCCCTTCCCGAAGATTAGTATAATCTTTTTGAGTCTCTAAACTCCAGTTGCTCCAGTTTTGATCATATCCGTCTAGTTTATATTGATAGGTGTTCCTGCTTTCATCAATATAACTTGCAGCAGCATAAGAAAACCTCAGTTCATTATCCTTGTAAGGAAGAACTATTGGATTATTCGGTTCGCCAAAGCCTCCGTATATCAAAGAATCATTTTCTACATAAATTCCTGTGATATTGGTTTTGAAACCGGTTTTATATTGATACTGAATTGTAGGGTCATAATGAAATAAACCTTTTTCAGTACCAAACCAGGTTATCCCATTGTCTTCAACATAAACCTCATTTAATTTATACTCATTAATTTGAGTAAACGGAATTGTAGTTAACACATACTTATTATTTTTCAGAGTAGCGGAAATATTTTTTTTATCAAATCTAGTCCAAATTCTACCTGTTTTATCTAATTCAATAAAAGAAACTTGCTTGTCAATACTATCGAAAAGAAAATCTGTTTTTTCGAAACCGTTTATCTTTGAATTGAAAATATGTAATCCTTTATCGGTGCCTGCGTAGAGATCGTTATTAATTAAAGAAATGTCCTGAATCTTATTTCCGTAACTACTTTTTAATTCTATTTTTGTGATATTTTGTCGACCTGTTTCAAGCTCTATTCTATGAACCGCAGCAGCAGTACTTGAAAAAACATATAGTACATCACTGTTAAACTCTATCAATTTAGAAAGTTCTCTTAGCTCATCAAGATAAATTGTCTTTTGTATGATCAACCTATTATCGCTTCCTCTTTCAATAATTAGTAACCTATTTTCTGCTACTGCATAAATTCTGTTATCTACACTTTTAGACTTTGAAAGATGAAAAACTTTATCTGAATACAGTATTTGCCCTTTATAAACATAGAGATTCTGATTTGTGGCAACTAAAAGCTCATTTTCCGATTCTAATAGATCATTAATAGGTTCTACAGAAGTTTCTTCTAAATAACTTGAATTGTGCTTTTCGTTTTTGAGCTTAAATAAACCTTCTTTGGTTCCTATGTATAGCTCTTTTTGAAATCTCTGTATTGATGTAACTCTTCTTTGTAATTCAGGTTGATTATCAAAAAAAGTAATTGGGGAAAGAGCTTGTATTTTATTAATTCCCCCATCCTGAGCAGCCCATAAATTATCTTCATTATCTATATAAATATCATAAACATTATTACTTAGCATACCATGGCTTTTGTCTATGGTTTTAATGTAATCACCTCTACTATTTGTAATAAAAATACCTCGATATCTAGTAGAAAATGCCAAATATCCATTTGAGAAAGTATCAATCCCAGACAGTAGACCTAGTTCGAGACTGTCTTTGATCTCAGTTTGAAAAACCTGAAAATTTTGACCATCATATTTATATAGGTCACCACTTCTAAATGTCCCAAGTAAATAACTACCGTCATTAAGTTTTTGAAATCCGGATACATATTTTTTATGAAAAAATTTTCTTTCATCAACTGAAGTTAAAGAATCACCTTCCAGTTCAAATAAGCCTCCTACAGAATCATATTTAGAAACTAAAAGTTTATTACCTGCCAAATAAGACTTATAAATATTTTCATCAATTAGCTTATCAACGGAATGATCTTCCAACTTATATACCCCCTCCCTAGTAGTAAAATAAGTGACTTTTTGATAATTGTTAATTTGCCATACATCTGTAAAGTCCTTCAAGCCTTCTGGTAAGTTTTCAACCAGTGATTTATACTCACTGACATTTAAAGAATCAGAGACAAGAAAGCCAAATTCTCTTTGCCCACCTATAAATAAAGTGCTGTTATCATAAATAATAGATCTAACAACATCTTGATTAGGCATATGTAAGAAATTCCAGTCTGAACTATTGTACCAAAGTAGACCACTGGAGTTCCCTACATAAATTATGCCACTACTATCTTGAGTTATTACCCAGTTCTGGCTACTGGGAGTTCCACAATCCGAAAAATCAAACTTATCAAGTTTTGGATAACAATTCTTGGGTTCATAGTCATTCGGTTTAAAAGCTTTAAAGTACGAAAAACCAATTTCGGTATTGATATGTGTATTTTGTGCTACTGAAATCTTATTCCAAAAAAAGATAACTAATATTGGAACGATGATATTTTTCAGTGTTTTCAAATGAAATCTATCTCTAAGTCTTCAAATATGGGAGTTATATGGCAAGCAATACCATGTTTTGTGTTTTTTTCTATTGCAAATAAAACCCCAGCAGCTGTTGCCATTCCTGACCTTGAGCTTTCAGCATAAACAACACTACCACTATCCATTGATGCATAAATATTTGGAAGCGTCTCACCTTCCCCTCTTATCAAGCTAAATGCGTTAAATTTATATTTTCTATTTCCATAATTGATATAAAAAACACCTATTTCATTTACCTTTAACCTTGATATGTTAGTTGTTCTCCCCGATTTTTTAACTGCCTCTCCAATTTTTACGAATCTTTTATCTTTAAATCTAAGTCGGTTCTCCCCACAAATTCCAAGATCATATTTTATATCGGAATTGAGTTTAGCTAAAACTATATCTCCCCTCTCATCAAATATTCTCTTTTCTTGTAACAGTGTGGCCACCATATTCTTTTTTTCATCACCTCCATCAGCAAACCCCGGCTGAATTACCGGATCATCATTTAATACATGATCACAGGTAAGCAAAGCTTTGACTGATTTTCCGGTTCTTACCATTCTTGTTTTTACAATCATCCCAAGAGTTCCCGTGCTAGAACTATCTCCAATACTTATACCCGGTTTTAAAGCTTGTTTCATTCTTCTGTTACATTGTGCCAAAGTTATTGATTCAACTTTAGAATCAATAAGATCAGAACCTTCTTCTTGAATAGTATATTCTCTCTTTACAACTTTAAATCCAATATTTTTTAATATTTCAGGATTTGGAGAATGAACTAAAACATTAAGTTCATCGGAATTTTCTTCTTTAGCAATAGTTATTCCGCTAACATTGTCGTCATTACCATATAATTCAATTGCATGATTAAAGTCATTAAACAGACTTAATTTTTTAGGATTATCACTAGAACCAGATATTCCATTTTCCTTAAGAGCTCGAAATGTAATTTCTAGATTCATCATCCGTTTATTATCCTCCTCCTGATGGTGGGGGGTCATTGGGGTGTTCAACATTAGGATCTACATCAGTAATAGGGCCTTTGTGTTTTATAGAAGCTTTTATTTCGAATTCATAGTTTATTAATCCCTCTTCATTTCTAAAAACCAATGATTCAACTTTAAAATGTTCAGGTATATTATATTCCATACTTGAATTAGTATCGTCTTTAGTTTCCTCTAATTTCTTTATGCTATCTAAATCTCTTTTATTAATTCCAATTTTAAAATGACACCATTCCTCTTCGGCCGTTGATTTTTTTTTATGGATTTCAATCGTTTTAATTGGTCTTTTCTCTCCAGGTGGAATTATAACGGGAGTTTCAAAACCTTCGCCTTTATAATTTTTATTCCATAAGTACATATTTATGCATAATTTATTGTGCATATTTGTTGGATGATCATTGACAGGATCGCTCATTTTTCTTCCCATAATTAGTTAATTGTTTGTATAGAAATTTTACTTTTTTTTCTAACCCTTACACCACATATCCATGTGGTATTTCACTGCATATTCAACCTATAAAAAAAGCTCGTTTTATTATAAAACGAGCTTTAATTAAATATTCTGCAATTAAAAATACAAATTAGAATCTGGTTCTTATGAAGATAGCACTATAGCTCTGTAAAAGATTTGCTTGAAGAAAAGGTATTCCAATAGGCTCTATTCCCCGAAAATCCCTGTTCCAACAATCTGTGTAGAGTCTGCTTATTTATCTCTACTTTTGCAAAACCCCGGAACACTCCTTCACTTTGTTTTGAATCGGATTGTAGTACGGTAGCTTCTTCCTCAACTTTAAGATGTGCATTCCGAAGCTTCAATATAAACGCTGGTTCTGACACAATATCAGATCCATCTCTTTCTAATTCAGATCGTACATTTTCAAGTTCTTTAGCAATGTAACTTTCCAATAAAGCTCTGGCTTCTTTCTCTGCACGTATTTTTGCTGTGTTTGCATTAGAAGCTACAGCAGTTGCACGCGCATGAAAACTTGAACTATCTGCGGAGAATTCAAACGAGCCATACCATACAGGATACATTGAACTGCTTGATGTTGTTGTACTACTATTTGTAGTTGTTTCTTTAGCTCCTGAGCATGCTATGGTTAATGTTAACAAGCTCAGTAGTGCAATCCTGGAATAATTTTTCATTAATTATCTTTCAATTCTATATAACCCCGGGCATTGTCTTCATCAATTACCTCTAAAGTTATCGATCCGTTTTTTGTTAAATTTTCTGCGACAAGTTCTTTTAAAGTTTGGAGATCTTCAACTTCAATTTCATCTACTTCTAAAATAGTTTGATCTTTTTTCAACCCACGATTCCAAGCCTCTGAGTATTTATACACTTTAGAAATTATTAGTTGGGGATTTCCGCCGGTGGCAGAAGGAATTTCTAAAACCCTGAAACCCAAATCAAACTCATGGAAATCGACATCAAATTCAAAGATTTCAGAATCCGGATTTTCTGTTTCAGATTCAGGAACTCCAACTAAATCATTGATCTGTTGTTGCTCCAACATTTTTAATTCTACATTTTGCGTGAATTCTTTTCCATTTCTCCAGATCAAAAGCTCGACATTCTCTCCGGGCCTGACAATAGCTATCTTTTCCTGTAATTGGTTTGACTCATTTACTTCAAACTTATTTACTTCAAGAATTATATCGCCTAATTCAAGCCCGGCATTAAACGCTGCTCCATTTTCAGTAATCACAACAATTTCTACCCCTTTTACTTCATCCAATCCTACCTGAACGGCACGATCATAATCTACTGATGCAATGCTAACTCCAAGCAAAGCTCGGCGTACCTCACCGAACTCTATTAGATCTGTTGCAACCTTAATTGCCAGGTTAATTGGAACAGCAAAACCATATCCCTGATAACTTCCACTTTGTGAGGCAATGGCTGTATTGATCCCTACTAGCTGGCCACTGGTATTTACTAAAGCTCCTCCACTATTTCCTTTGTTGATGGCAGCGTCTGTTTGAATAAAACTTTCGATTCTAAAATTGTCCTCAATAATCTGGACATCTCTGCTTAACGCACTTACAATTCCTGCTGTTACAGTAGATCGCAATCTGAACGGGTTACCAATTGCCAGTACCCATTCTCCTACATCTACACTTTCTGAGTTACCAACTGTGATTGCCGAATGATCATCTCCGTTAATTTTTATTACGGCAAGATCTGTACTGGGATCTAACCCTACAATCTTAGCAGGATATTCACGCTTATCATTGAGTACAACTTTTATACCTTTATCCACAGCATCTTGAATAACGTGATTATTTGTAAGAATGTATCCGTCTTTCGTTATCAATACCCCCGAACCTACTGTTCTTGCTCTTCGGGGGATTACCCTGTTCCAAAAATTACCACTCTCTCCGCTTTCGGACCCTGAAACGGGTATGATGGTTTCTATATAAACTACTGAGGGAGTTACCGAACTTGCAATGTTTTTGAATACAAATCGGGGATCAATATCAGCTAATTCTTCATCTTCAAAAAAAGGAGATTCACTTTTATTAATTTCTGTATATCTAACTTCTGAAAGTGGAGCTAGGTCATCATTAATAGTATAAAGAGCTATCAGTGTACCAATAGAAACACCAATAAGGATCAGTAGAACACTTGTTAAAAATCTATCCCTTTTTCTCATAATATTATTGCTCCTGTATCATTTGTTCAAAAATTGTATCAGAACGTCGGTCTTTAAATCCATCAATATGATATTTAAAGTACACATCTAAATGGAAAATCAGCTGTTTTAGTTCTGAATTTTTTAAATCAATATTAAAAATGTCTGTATTTCTGGAGTTAATCCCCATTCTTAAAAATAACGCCTGCTTTTGAGTTAACTTATATGCTAATTCTGAGTCAGGTTCTCCTGCTATTGTTCCACTACTTATATTTAAATAAACTGTTTCATCTGAATTTGTGGATTCATCGATCAAACCAATGCCGGCAATTTGGGCTAATCGTAGCTGAACATATGCAAAAATTGATGCTTGTGTTTTTTGTGATTC
This sequence comes from Balneola sp., assembly GCA_965216175.1. GTDB lineage: Bacteria > Bacteroidota > Rhodothermia > Balneolales > Balneolaceae > Balneola. Next base: position 1,218,265 of record OZ244140.1, on the reverse strand, counting down.
TCCCAGCCACTTTATGAAGTTGTGAGCAAAAGCAAAAGTCATATCATTCTCTTCGTTTTCGTGCACAAGCTGTGCTAATAATTCTAAAGATGAATATAGAATTGATGCCTTCTCAAAATCTTTTCTAAAATTAAGAGATTGATAAATGATAGAAGCATCTGACAAAGTTTGAATGTTTCGTGAAGCTTTATAATAATAGGTTACCTCCAGAATGTTACCAACTTCAATAACTCCTGCTAATTTACTCTTTGGCTTTTTAACGCCTTTGGCAATGAGCGATATTTTTCCGTGGGTTTGAGAAAATGCTGTAATGATTTTACTGGAATTCTGATAATCAATACAGCGAAGTATTATAGCTTTTGAAGTTGAAATCATGGACGGAATCTATTCCATCAAGCTATAAAATGAAACTTTTATTCGTACTATTTATGCGGCGGCAAATTTAGATATAGCATTTTTGAGAATTAAAGATAATTCTTCAGCTCTTGCGGGTTTTTGAACTAACTTTTCAATGCTTAATGTGTTTGCTCTATCAATAAGCTGCTTTTCTTTTGTGGATGATATATACTGAAATGGAATATTTAACTCAGGATAAAGGTCTCCAATCTTTTCATGAAGTAAAAACCCATCCATCCCGGGCATTTGAATGTCAGAAAGGATTATGCTCGGTACAATATATTCCAGCATTTCAATTGCTTTATATCCATCGGCAAACATAAGCACCAAAAAGCCTCTCTGTTCTAACATGCGTCCAGTTAGTATTCTATAGGCATCATTATCTTCTACTATGAATACAATTGGTCTTTTTTCTTCTCTATTCATTTTAATCTCAATTATCAATTTTAACAGTAAATGTTACTGTACCTGACCCACCAGGTTGCAACGTTCCTGTAAATGTCCATTTAATTCCGCCTGCACTTCCCACAGCAGGACTTGTAATTGTACACGCCGTTAAATTATTCGGCAATGCCCCACACGCTGCCGTATTAAAAGAAGTATAATTTGGTGTATTATCAATGATTTCCAGAGAACTTATCGGTTCATCTCCATTATTTTGGTAACTAACTGAATATGTCAATATAGATCCAGGTAGAGCCTGAGCCTGATCCACAGATTTTGTCAAAACTAATCCGGCTTCTTCATTACTAACAGTAACCAAGTCTCCTCTAGATAAGTTTTGTTGAATAACCGGTGAAGTATTTAAATAGTCCATCACAGCTGAAATTGTTGTATTACTTGTTGAACCATTGTCTAAGCCTTGTGGAACATTAACTTTTAGCAACAGGCAAACAGTTTGTTCCGCTACCACAGATACAGGAGTACTACCATCCAGAATTGTTTCACCACTATCTATATTTCCATTACAATTCAGATCGTTGTAAAGAATAACAGGCCAACTAACATTTGATGGATTATTTATTGAACTTGTTGTAAAAATTACATTTCCGGATGTTTTTGCATTGAAAGTATGTTGGAAAACCGCGATGGCTCCTGGCAATACATTCTGGCTTCCATCGGTATTAAATACACTTTCTTGAACATCAGCAAAATCTACACCTGTAAAAGATGTACCAAGAATATTAGTAAACGTTGTTACATCCGCAGTTTTACTGTAAGACCCACCTGTAGTACCAACTGCACCATCAATAGTAATAAATGAAGGATTATTTACTTCTTGTATTTTTATAGTTCCTCCGTTTGCTACTGCTGATTTAGGAACAAATAATGTATAAATGCCATTGGGATTTGTAGAGGTTTGTTCTATCAAAACGTCTGAACCAGTGAGAGCCTTTACAATAGTTGCAATTCCAGTTTCTGTACCATTTTTAGTTCCGTCATTTGCCGCTCCTCCTCCAATACCATTATCGTTAAAAACAGTTCCCGTGATTTTTGATCCTTCAAAGTCTCCGAAATTTTGTTGAGCAGGCAGGTTATTTACAATGACTGTTCTAAGATTGGGAGTTGTTGAAATATGATCGGTAGGATCAACTTCTGCCGGAGTACATACATCAGGAGTTGGTACACTTTGGCCAAATGATTCGATCAGATCGTATTCACCGTTAAGTACATTAGAGAACTGGTAGAATCCATTCGCATCTGTAAGTACACTCTTACAGTTATTCAGGTTCTTGTTGAATAAAACGATTGTTACGCTCTCAATACCATTTTCATTGCCTTCCCGCAAAGCATTGTGATTAACATCTTCATATACATATCCATTTATAGTAACACCCGTATTTACAACTCGCTGATTTGAGGAGAATTCTGACGTATTGTTCTCTGAATCGAATGTGAGAGCAGTTATTCTATCATTAACAACAATGCTTGTAGATGAAACAGTAAATGTTTCGCTAAACGTACCATTAGCATTTGTAGTAATAGTTCCGATTAAAGTCTGCCCTTCACCATGAGGACGAATCAGAGAACCACCTTCTTCTATTAAACCATCTTGGTTATTATCGTTAGCTGCTTTGTAAATCTCAATTGAATATGAACCTGTAATTCTGGTTGCATTCTTACCGATATAACCCTCAACAGTTAATTGAGTTCCATCAATAGTTGCTAAAGTAAATACGGGATAGTCTAATCCTCGATTTGGCTCCGTAGATGAAGTTTCTATTACCCCATCATTTGGCGAAACTCCGTCAGCTTCTCCATTTCCTGAAGTTACTATATCGATTGCCAAACCTTTGTTGTTTGAGAAGCTGTTTTTAGTAATAAACACACCTTGCTGAGGTTGAGCATCAGGAAAGCTTAAACGTACCCCGGCTCCTTTAAACGGTGCCGAAAGATAATCAGTCCCATTTCCGGTAATAATATTTTTCTCAATTAATGTACTTGAAACTTGATTCAGTACATTAATCCCTGTTGTGCGATGATCTCTTATTGTGTTATTTCTAATGGTATTTCCTGAAGTTACAGTTCCGGCACTATTGCCTAGCTCTATACCACTTCCTCCATAAATGTCACTTCCATTTGACTTTCCGTTTTCGTGAAACAGGTTTTGAGTGATAAACCACGTACCAATACCTTCTAATCCATCTGCATTATTTTCTAAGTTACCCGCCCGATACACTTCATTTTTAGTGAATTGAATAGTAGCATTTGCATTATCTGACCGAAGGCCACTGTCTTTTGTGTAAGCAATGTAATTTCTTTGAATCAACGGAGTTTGAGAACTTGATCCAGTGATCAAAATACCAAGATTTGATTGATTTACGCCGGTTGGGTCTGTACCATCAGCTCTTGAACCAATCATGTTGTTTTCAACCGTTCCACCAGAAATATTAGTAAGAACTATAGTTCTGCTGTTATTGAACAGGGCAAAATGTCTTATTACAACTGCTCCTGTACTGTTTATGGAAAGTGCATCATTACCAACATCATTTAGGTCAACTTCCAGTTCCTTTCTTTCAAAAGCAGTTAGTGAAATTCCATCAATACCAACAGTACTACCTGTACCTATCGTCCCTGAATTAGGATTTAATACAGCAAGTGGCGAATTCAAATTGAAAGAGCGTCCATCGAGAGTAGTTAATGGATCTGTTATCGCAGGAAGTTCAGAATTCAAAGTAATTTTCCACCAATTGCCACCACTACCGATTTCATTGGTTGCAATAGATGGTACAAATCTCATCGTATTTGCTCCGGAAATTGCATTGGCATTAGAAATAAACTGTCTTAATGAACCCTGAATACTTCTATTTGAAGAACCATCGTCATCGCCATCTCTGGTATCAGTTACCACGTTAAAACTAAATCCGAAATCAATATCGGTAATAGCCGCGGAATTTAAAGTGATTTTTGCTACATGTTCCGCATTAGCAAGATCTGTAGCTAGCGGCGCTGAACCTGTTGGTAGATTATCAGACTGATTACCTCTTCTACCGCCAAAGCAGTTCCCTGCACTAGTTTTGGTAGTACTAGTTCCATTTCCATCAGAACAAATTCCTCCCTTTGGAGCGTACACTTGTTCACCCCAGGTACTTCCATTTGACAAGCTACCTGTTTTAGAATTTACAACTACCCAGTAATCTGCATCTTCGCCAATCTGAAAAGAATAAAATCCGGAAATATCTGTAGTATCTGCTCGCAAATAAGTATCATCCGTTCCATTTGGGTTTCCATCACCTCCATCTTTAAAGAGATGTACTACTACATCAGCAAGTGCAGTTTGATCGCCTGAAGCGTCTCCGAAATTATTATCTCCGTCTGTTATTCCATTTCCTGTTCTGTCTCTGAAAACAACACCATCAATTTGATCACTAATTTTAACCACTGCGGTAGATGTGTCATTTGTAGCATTATTATCAAATTGATTTAACCCTAACAAAAATGCCTTATTTACTAAAGAATCAGCTGTTACTCCACTATTCACTGACGCTTCAATTAAAAGTGTAGCCGAAGTATTGTTTGCTAAACTTCCAATTGCCCAAATTTTAGAAATCTGGTTATAAGTACCTTTACTTGGCGTTGCCTGTACCAGAGTCAATCCAGAAGGTAAAGTTTCATTAACATCAACCTCAGTTGCATTTTCAGGACCGTTATTTGCTACTGTAATTGTGAAATTTACATTTTCATTTGCCAACGGATTTGGATTATCTACCGTTTTAACAACCGAAATATCTGCATTTCTGGTCGTGGTAACCGGATTTGTAAAGTCCTGATTTCTACACTGGGTAAAATCAATATCGACCAATCTGTCATCTGTATATCCTCCAGTTGTATTTGATCCCATTCTGAATTCTAAAACGGAAGTATATCGGTATAAAATGTACGCCATATGGTCAATATCAAATGATCCTGACCCATCTGTTGAAACATTAGAAGTGAAAAATTGAAATGCTCCTGATGTTGTTTCAGTAAGATTATTCCCGGACTGGACAGTATTTGACTGATTCTGAGAGAATCCTAAAAAGTCACGAATAGTTTGTCCTCCTCCCTGATCAGATCCATCAATATCTAAGGCTGTCATTGAGAAATTTCGTTTTACAGGGTTATTTGTACCGGCTTGTACAAATCTGATTTCCCAATCTATATAGCCCCCGCTTTGTGTCGCAGTAAAAAGCGGACTAAAGTTTGCGGCACTATTACCCAAACCATTGTCATCAATTTGATCTATGGTTGCATTACTAATGGCTTTAACTTTCACAAGAGCGTCTAAACCCGGTGAAATTGCGGAGAAACGATATATCGAATTTACTTGCCCGGTTACCCCTTGCTCGAGGTTAAAATTGTTAAAGTTAAACAATGGTGGTTCGCTACAAACAGTGCTCCCCGGGTCATTTACAAATATATTAATTGACGATGTATTGTTGTTTGTATTACCATCAGTGCCTGTAAAGTCAGTTATTGTAGCTGTATTGGTAATTGTATTTCCTTCCGTGCCACTATTTACAGTTGCTGTAATAACCAGATTAGCAGACTGTAAGCCATTTAAAGTTCCAATATCCCATATATTTCCTGAGTATGTTCCAGTACTTGGAGTCGCAGAAACAGGAGTTAATCCTGATGGTAATTGATCTGTAATTTTGACATTTCCTACTGAATTACCCTGATTGTTCGTTGCAGTTACTGTATAAGTAATGTTTTCACCAACAGAAGGATTATTATTATCCACTGTTTTTGTAACTCCAACTTCTACAATGTTTTCAGAAGAAGGGTCTGAAAAGTTATTTATTAAGCAAGGTTCAAAATTTATTGAAAAAAGTCGCTGAGCAGCTCCACCCGTCGTGTTTGTAGGATCTTTTATACCGCCTCTGATTCTGAACTGAGGCTCATTAGTATAAGTTGTGTACGCAATATTATCTGTATCAGTAGGATCAATGCCGTTTACCACCTGAGATGTAGCAGACTCAAATGTTGTGTATATACCTGAGCTTCCTACAACTAAGCTTGTTGCATCTTCTACTGTGAAAGAGGTTAATCGTTGAAATCCAACAAACTCACGAGTATCATTGTTATCCCCATCAACATCAACGGCAGTTGCTGTAAAAGTTAAAAATCTAGGATTTCCACTTAATGAATCAAGAAATCTTACCTCAAAATCAATGTATGCCTCAGCAGCATTTTTATCTACAGCTTCAATTTGAGGCTGAAAGTTTTGCGACGTACCTGAGGTTGATTGATCAAAGTTTACCAGATTTGCATTCAAATTAGTAACTATCTCAATTTCTGCATTTACTCCGCTCGTTACGCCAAGAAATCGATAAATAGCTCCAACCTGCCCTGCAGAACCACTTATCAACGTAGCATTATCAAAATTCAGACTTGTCACTTCTGAACAAGTAGCAGGGAATCCGGCCGCCACAATATCCACATCCGCCGATGCCGTGTTATTTCCTGTATTTGTGTCTGTTTGATCAATACTATTTAAACTGGCTGTATTTGTAATTGTGCTGTTTTCAGAGCCTACATCAACAGAAAGAACTAATACTAATGATGCCTGAGCGGAATTATTTAAACTTCCAACATCCCAGATTCCTGTTGAACTTATATAACTACCTACACTCGGGTTTGATGATTCAAATGATAAACCGGATGGAATTTGATCTATAAGCTTAACATTAGTGGCATTTCTCGGACCATTATTTGTAGCAACGATCGTGTAGGTAATATTCTCACCCTCAATTGCCTGAGACTTATCTGCAATTTTTGTAATTCCTATATCTGTACTTTGATTTACTACTGTTATCCCGGCAGATTCAGAATTATTACTTAAATCAGGATCATTCTCATTTAAGCCTGTTATACTAGCTGAATTGGTAATTGTACTGCCAACTGTTCCATTATTAACTGTAGCTGTAAGTGTTAATGAAACTGTTGTTGTGTCTCCCTCAGCCAGAGTTCCGATGTTCCAAACACCAGTAGAATTGTTGTATGTACCCTGAGAAACCGAATGACTTACATATGTTATTCCTGGTGGTAACTGATCTGTAACCTGAATACCGGTAGCTGTAAATTCTCCCGGATTTGTTACCGAAACAGTAAATTCAATTTCTTCGCCTTCAATCGGATTTGAATTATCAACCGTTTTAACGATCCCTAAATCCGGAGTCGCAGGTTCATCAATTGTAATAGTGTAATCTTCTACTTCCCCATCAAATGCTACACCAAAAGGATTTGCTATTTCGGACGCATTAGATGCTATTCTGAATCTGGCAAAAGTACTACCTGTTATCAACCCTGATAAACCTCCCCAGTTTAAGGTTGCAACTCCTCCCGAACATTCGTTAAAGGCATACTCGTTAGAATCAAAAACGCCATTCTGGTTGATATCTATCCATCCACCAACTTTTCCACCATCGGTACATACCAAATCAATACTGTAAGTTTGATCATTAGTTCTGAGGGTTGGTAATGCAGAACTTCCATCTTCATCATCTCCTGAACCAATACCTGTACTTTCGCTGTCATCGCCATTTGCGTTTGTGCCAGAAGCTCCATTTCCATCGCCATCTACTCCGGCACCTAAATACACATTATTTACTCCGGTATTGCTTAAAAGATGAAAAGCCGGAGCGGTACCTCTTGAATTGTAGTTGGTTCGGTATGAATTCGGTGCATCTCCATAATCAGCTACCAATGCCAGCCCCAAATGAATATTATCCGGGTTTGTTGAAGTTTTTCTTATTTCGATTCTTTCTATTCCTGTATTGTTAATACGGAACCAAATCGGATTAGATGAAGATGCACAAGCCTGATTTCCGGAAACCGTTGGTTGAAATTCAATGGTTGTATTGGAGTTTGTATAATTCAGGTTTATAGAATTTGAACAAATTCCACCATCACCTCCCTGCCCCGTTATCCAGCCATTTACCGGTACTTTGGTATTCGTACCGTCAAATGCTTCCAGGGTATATGAAGTTCCTCCTGACTCAGGACGCAATTTATTTAAACTTAAAATTATCGCATCAGATGGTACAGTACTTGGGATGTTAATATCAAATGATGTTGCATTATTAGCATTTCCAGTAGGGTTTATTTGTGGACCATTGAACTCATCACCTGAAAAAGTACCACTTGACCATTCCTGAAGTGCATTTGGCGCAAAAATTGTTTGGCTTCCTGAAGCTGCTGTTACCGTTGCTAAATCAAGATCTCCAACTCTTGCTGTCATTGATGTTCCGTTATTAACACCATCAAAACAAGCCCAGCTAGCATCATTTCCGTTTACAATCGGGCATGGATCCGGACCAAAAGCAATATTTGTTTTGGCATAATTCACTGTACTCTGATTTGAGAAATTAGCGGCATTATTTCCAGCTATATCTTTGATTGGATTAGATCCTGAGGTATAACTAAGTGTTACATTATCACCTGATTGGATTGAATTAACCAGCTCAACAACTACCCGCACATTACTGACTGTTACTGATGATATAGAAACGGAACTACCATTAACGCTAACTACGAAATCTGAAGTTGAAGGAACTGAATTAATATCAAGCAATTCATCATAATCAAGTAATACTGAAGCTTCGCCCGATAGTATCGATTCTACGCTTGGATCAGTTCCGTCTGCAGTTGCAGATACTTTTGAAGATTGAGTACTTTCATTCGAGTTATCATCAATAGCTGTTACTACATAGTAATAGAGAGTTCCATCAACAGAAGTGTTATCTGTAAATGTATAATTACTGCTTTCATTATCTGATAGAGTTCCTATTTCTGAGTAAGTTCCGTTTTCAGTGGTTGATCTCTTCACCGAATAAGAACTAACCTCACCTGATTCTCCTACATCAGAAAACTCAATTTGAATGTCAGCATCAGCAATAGCAGTAGCAATAATAACCGAAGGCGGTGTTACATTAAATGCCGTTGTGTTATTTGTAACCGATTGATTTGATAAAGAAGCCGCCTCATTTCCTGCCGGATCTTGAATGCGATTAGATCCCGGTGTATAGCTTACAACAACTACATCGCCTTCCTCTACTTCAGGATTTAGCGTTAGGGTAACAAGACTGGTACTTATAGAAACATTTGTAACCGAACGAGTTGAACTATTTACTGAAACTGTAAAATCTGTTGTTGCAGGTATTGAAGTATTATCTAGTGTTTCGTTATAGTCTAATCTTAACAGTTCTCCATTTACGGTGACTGTTTGAATTTGTGGAAGATCCGAATCAGCAGTTGCAAATACTTCTGAAGAATTAGCTCCTTCGTTACTTGATGCATCAATGGCTGATACTACATAGTAATATATAATGTCATTTGTGGTTGAATTATCCTGATAAGTATAAACAGCACTTTCATTATCATTTACTGTTCCAACCTGAACATAAGAGCCCCCCTGAACAGTGGAACGTTTTACGGAATAACTAGAAACACCACTTCCAATTTCGTCTAAATCATCAAATGTAACTTCAATACTTCCGCCTGCTACCGCAATTGCTTCTATATTTTGAGGAATACCAGGTGCAGTAATATCAGGGGTATTATTCGTAATATTTTGATTGCTCAGATTTGAGGCATTATTTCCGGTATTATCCTGAACAGGATTTGATCCGGAGTTATAATTAAGTACAATATTATCTCCTGCGATAACGGCATTATTCAAAGTAATCAATACAGAGTCATTACTAACTGTAATATTAGAAATAGAAACAGATGAACTATTTACTGTTATAGTATAATCACCAAACGCAGGTACTGAACCATTATCCAGAACTTCATCATAATTAAGGGCAAGAGAATTTCCATTAACAGAAGCTGTTTGTAAGCTTGGGGCAGTTCCATCTGAGGTTGCGGAAACTTCACTCGAATTAACGCTTTCATTTCCATTGGCGTCAATTGCAGTAACAATGTAATAGTAAGTAGTACCGTCATTTGCTGTGTTATCAGTAAATGTATAATCAACACTCTCATCATCAGTTACAGTACCAACCTGAGTATAACCACTACCTGAAACAGTTGATCTTTCTACTGAATATGAGGCAACTCCGCTTCCAGTTTCGTCAACATCATCGAATGTAATTCGAATATTACCACCAGGCAGAGCTAATGCAGCTACATTCTGTGGTGCCGTTGGTGGTACAGCTTCCATTTCTGCTCCAAAAGTGTGGAAAGTACCCGGAGTATTTTGATTATTATACTCTGTTGATATCCAATTTGCAGATCTGGCGACATTTGAGATTCTGATCTCATCCATAATCCCATCTACAGCATCCCCGCTTCTTGAAATTTGCAAATCGTTATTGTTGGTATTAAACGCATCGGTATTGTTATCATTAGCGACGGAAATTGCATCTTGGTAAATATTTCTACCTGAATTACTTTGTACAAATGTCAAATAAACCCACGCACCGTTTACAAGGTCATCGGTGTTTGGAGTTGTTAAATTGTTCCCTCCATTTTTTGCAAACCTTGTTCTTATCCCTCCTCTGGAAGTTGCTTCATACGACTCATTTTGACCTTTTGTAATATAATCCGGGGCCTGTGCACTTTCCTGTCTGAACCAAAACGATATAGTAATACTTCCAGTGATATCTAATGTATTATCATCAGCCACAGTTATAAAATCGCTGTCTCCTCTTTCGAAATCCCTCGCATTGCCAATCTTACCCGCTATTGAGACTGTTCCGTTATTAGTACCATTATTACCATTACCTGATTGATCATTTACATCATTCATGTGCATTACCAATTGGTAATTATTATCCCAGGTATTTGTTGAAGATGTATTTGTAGCAGATGAATTTCCATAAAACATTACCAGCGTGTTATTTGCGTCAGATAATGTCGGTATTCTTACCCACGCACGATACGTCCCTGTAGATGAATTATAACTTTCCATTTGATGATCATAGATCGTTGATCCATTTGTATCAGAAGCAAAGATAATGTCATCACCATCACCCTGAGTTTTACCTACAAGGTCACTGTCCGTAATACTAATTAGAATTGGAAAGTTTGAGTGCGTACCCGTTATCTGAGCTGTATTTAAAGTAATTTGCTTGTAATAACCGTAACCCGTTGGTTGAGCGTACCCTGATGCTGTAACTATAAAAATTACCAGCAAAGCTGCGAAAAACTGTGTTATATAATTTCTAATACTCAATTATTTACCCCCACCTTTGCCGTCATTGATCAAGTCTAGTTCCAGCAGGTTGATAGAATCTGCATTCATATAATCCAAAATAATCTGATCTTTGTTTGAATTAGCTGATGAGCTAATTTCTATTCTATTACTATTTAAACCCCAATCTGTTAAGTAAGCTTTTATAGCCTTCAATCTCAAGTCAGCTCTTTGGCTTCCATCACTCGAAAGTTTAAGAGTTACAGCTCTTGTATTCTTTAGATATGAACCTACTCTTGATAAGATGGCTTGCGTTTCGTTACTCAAATTGGTTGTATTGCCCGAAAATTTAATGGAGTTTGGAACTGAATAACTTTGTGAGAAGTCTCTTAGAAGGATCAAATCTTCACGCTCACGTAAAATGTTAAGCAAGTTATCCATCATTGAAAGAGCAACTCTGTTATTTACAAGCTTCACATCATCGTTTTGCTCATATACATTTACCAGCTCATTATTATTTGAATAGCCAAATACTACTTTCTTACTACTTTCATCAATTTCCGTTGAAATTCGCTCTGTATCTATTCCCTCACTATTGAGGATTGCTACAACATTTCCGGCTAGATCGGAATTAGGTGCTGTAATTACAATATCCATTTGAGGGTAGAAAGCCAATGCAAATGCTACTCTTCTTACTAAATAATCGTGAACATCATTCAAGGAAATACCTTTCATATTCAAGTGTGAAGGAACGCCGTTATGCTCAGCATTAAATACATAATCCCAACTAGCAATACCTCTTATGCTAGGATTAACCTGAAGATCTTCAATTTGTGAAATAAACCTGATATTTCGATTATCCACACTTAATTCCAGCTCAACACGTCTGTTTCTAGCCATATCAATACGATCTTTTTCAGGAGCTGCATTTCGAGTATAGCTCAATCCTTCGAATTGAAGTCTGTATGCATCCACACCGGCAGCTACCAAATACGCCCTTACAGCTTTTGCTCTACGTTCTGATAATTTCAGGTTATAAGCAGGTGAGCTCTTACTATCTGTATGTCCTGTTACTTTTATGAAGTAATCTTCCTCTCTTTCCATTAGGAATTTAGCCACTTTATCAAGCATTTGTGCCGCAGATTGATTGATGTAAGTACTGTTGTTGTTAAAGTGAATATGCTTCGGCAATACGGTTAACGTTTCTAGTTTTCTTTCTACGTAAGGTCTTAAAGTAGGGTTAACAATAGCTAAGTCGTGAGGAATCAACTCCAGGCTGTAGGAGTTTATATCAACAGGAGTTGTGTCAACAGTGAAGCATTCTTCTTCACAAGTTAGGTAATTACTAGCATCTACAATTGGAGTTTTCTTAATTCGATCAGGAATCAGATTATCAAATAAACGCTCATCAAATTTATAACTGAATCCTAAGTAGGTGCCTTGCTGTGTATAGTTATTTGCAGTTAAATCTTCGTCATCATATCCGAAGAAATTATACCCGGCTGCAAGTCTTAGGTTTGTTGCAATAAGGAATCCGGCTTCAATACCAAAGCCATAATCTTTAGTTGTAAAATCACTATTTGCTAATATGCTTGCGTTAACTCCAACGTCCCATTTCTCATCAATATCATAAAGAACTCTACCTGACAATAGCTCTAGGAAAGTTGATGTTCTTAACTGACTGTCAGATTCAAGTGAATATTTTGCAGCAAGTCTACCTGATAAAGTAAGATCACGAGTTGGATGGTAGTTACCATGACTTGAAAGTACATGAGCTGTTCTAAAGAAATCCGCATCCACGTTTTTATCGATTTCATGTTTAAACTCATATCTGAATAACGCGTCGAATTTATTCGTTGCCGTACCTCTATATGCAGCACCAACCTGTAATCGTTCTTGAAGTTTGTTTAGTCCAGACGCTCCGTCAATAGTATTTACAGAAATAATATTTTTAGTTAACAGAGTCCAGTCTGAATTTAACTTCAGTCCATATCCTAAGCTATTTAAGTAAGTGTTGGTTTTGGACGTGAATCTGGCTTCAGCTCTTGCCGTTGCTTTCCAGTTATCGCTTCCTGTGTAATCTACGGCAGATGTAATAGCTGTTCCATCATTAATTGCCTGACCTTCTAGTGTAAATACTCGCTCAAAACCGAAATTTAAACCAAGTCCTTCAGAAATTCTGAACTGGTTTCTCAATCCAATAGCTGCCTGACCACTTCTCCCATCGAATGAATCATTCAATCTATATTCACTATACACTTGGCCGTTTTTCATATAGCTAGCATCGATACCAACTACGGTGTTATTCTTTTGTTGGCTACCACTTAATGTATTAATGCCACCAGCACTTGAAATAAACTCATGACGCGCGTAAACTTTAGCAATTTTTCTTAATCTATAATCTGCACCAACTGCTATCAATCTTTTGTCAGCTTCATTTAGATCCTGTTCAATTTCACCGAAAGCAGAAGCACCAGATAAGAAAGGAAGATCTGCTTTTATCTTACCTCTGATATTTGTGTTATAGCTGGTAGTATCTTGCGCTGATTTATAATTTTCTGAATATCTGAATCCTACTTCAGCATTCACATTATTAGCGAATGTTCTGTTTGCTGAAATTAAACCTCCGAATGTACGATCACTGGTAGTATCATTTCTCGTATAGATAAGTTCATTTTTAATGGAAGTAGAGTTATTCAATTTGTATCTGGTTCTTGCTCTTGCTTCTGTTCGTCCCTGTCCTAAAGTTGAACCTTCATTTCTAAAGTTTTCACCCGATTTACCTGCCTGGGCAAATACATCAAGCTTTGATCCTTTATGATTTAACTCTACCCTTACTGCATTCCCGTTACCGTCGTTATCAGTATTTGTGTTAGCAAATTCACCAACTACTTTCGTGTTTTTGGTTAGATCGGCAGAAACGTTACCTGATAGTAATCTGAACTGGTTTTCGGGGTTATTGTCCTGTACAGCGCTTGCACCAACTTTTATTCCTTCTGAGATATCTGTTTCTGCCTTTACTCCACCAATTAAGTAACGATCTTGATTATTTGTTACTTCATAAGTAGTGCGAATAAATACAGGATTGAATTCAGAATCAACACTTGAAACCGGTGTTTTAAAGGTAATAACACCTGAGAAAGGATCGATCACATAGTCTCTGAAACGAGTAAGTTTTTCAACACTTAAAATTATTTCAGGCTGTTCTCTGTCGTAAGTTATAATCTCAATGATCTCGCTGTTATCCACGATATCCTGATCAGGAAGATCATACCTTGAAATTCCTTGTCCCTGAAATTCTCTTACTCTTCTACTTGAGAATGCATTTATTCCAAATGCCTGAGCTTTCACTTTACCTTGCTCAAAATTTGCTTTTAATCCTGTTTGAGCACGACTGTAGGTTCCAAGTTGCACATCCTGATTTCTTTCCTGAGTAATAAAATCGCCATAAAGAGCATATGTTTTTCCTCGATCAACTCTAACATATAAACGACTTGATGACTGAGCATCAAAACCTTTGATTGAAGACTCTCCATATACAGGGTAGAATTCATCTGGTCGAATATCTCGGAATAACCGTTCTTCTTTATCTTTTTCTGAATCAAAACCAGCTGTTAAAAGTGTTTTTCCACTTACTTTACCTTTAATGAAGAAAGCTAATCTTGCATCTCCGGTAAACCGGTTAAAGTTGTATGAAAGCTGTTTCAACTCTCTTTCAAACCCATCAGCTTCTTTTGAAGAACTTATATTGATTGCTTCATTAAATCGAAGTGTACCTTCGATAATACCGGCTGCAATCAGAGGTCTAAGATCCGGCAGGAATTCAACTTTCGTTTCTCCTTTTATTATACCTAAATGTGCTCTTACTAAACTTGACTTCGGTTCATTAGTAGAAATAAGTTCAAATTCACCAAACCCGTTTTCTAATAGTGTTTGTGTTCCGGGCTCGCTCGAATTGTTATCCTTTACTTTCCATTTTCCGAACTCTGTATCAAGCATGATTGGTGCTGAATCACCAACTCTAATGCCATTCTCATCAAGAATTTCAACACTAATCAATACACTAGAAACTCCATCTGCAGGGGCATAATCTATTGGAGCTGTAACTTTCAGTTTAGTAGCTTCACCCGGAGCAAGTACGTTAATTTCTTCACGACCTCTTACATTTCCAAACGGATCTATTTCTTCCAGAACCAGAGTATTTACACCTGCTTTAAAATCAATACTCACATATTCCCAACCTTGCAGATTGTTAGTAGGTGATACAGATGATTGCCCCACTTTAGAATCATCAATTAATTCTCCATTTACTGTAAGTAAGAACTTTGCACCTAATCTGCCTTTCGTCCAAATTGTGAAATCATTTGTTCTCAGAGTATCATTGTTAGCAATATTTAAGAACCCGAGACCATCCTCAGCTCCTAATAAAGCATCTTCTAGTTTCTGAGTTTGTGAAATTATATTATCATTTTGAAGTTCATTGACTGCTTTTGGATCAACTTTTCCATCCGGACTTGAAGTAATTTTATTTGAAGACTCTTTAGCTCCACCAATAGTACCGCTGGCATCCTCAAACCTTCCTTTACCTGAAGATGAATTGCTCTCGTCAAGAGAAAAGCTTCTCTTTAGTGAGCCTGTAAGACCATCTTCTGAAGATTGAGATAAAAGCTCTCTTCTGGCATCTATTTCGTCATTTACATTAGGAGTACACTCACAAATTGCAAAATCCGCTCTATGAAGCTGTCCTTTCTTAACATCCACAAATCTACTGGAAGGATCATTGGCATGTCGGTTGTCTAAAACTGAAAGCTTACTTCCTTCAGGTAATGAATAGTTATCCACTTTAAGAACATGTTTATTCGGCTTAACAGCATAGAATGTGTACTTACCTTCGCTATCAGTAACTACAAAGGTTCCATTCTCCATATATAAACGAACACCGGGTACTCCAACTTCGCCGGAATCTTGTATATCGTTTTCGTTGCAGTCCTGAAATACTTTACCTATCACATATGCATTATCGTTGAATAAACCGCCACGAACTTCGACCTTAACCTTTGCCTGATTACTACTTTTAACAACGACTTCATCACTTTTTGCAATCGCAACATTGATTCCCTTTCCTTTTTCAGAGCCTGGGCCTACAAATACTCGATATGTTAGTTTTTTAGTAGTTCCTGTTTCAATATCTCCAACATCAAACTTAAGACTTGGCCCCTTCCCGCCTTCAGGATCTGGTAGCTGTACACCATCTAATTTTGTTGATCCTAATTGATACTCAAAACCAAATGGAAGTAGATCGTCAATGAAAAGATTTCGAACTGTGTTAATTGCCTCACTTTTAATAGTGATTGTATAGTTAACATAATCGCCAATTTCCGCTACTGCACGGTCAACTGTTTTATCAGTAAATAATACTCCTCTTGCTTGTGGATCTAAAGGTATATCAAAATTGCTACCAATAGGTACATTAGAAATTGTCCATTCATTACCATAAGAAGCAAGAGTATCAATCTTACGACCGGTAGGTAATAAACCTAATGGCACTTGAGAAGTAAATGTATACCCTTCAGGAGTTTCAACTTCTACTTTATATGTTCCAAGTTCCAAGTATGGAAAGTTGAATCTACCATCAGTTCCTGTTGTATATTCGCTGGGTGCAGGAGTAGTACCATCTGCCAAGAATACTTGAGCTAAACTACCAGTGTTAGTATCAAATATGCTTACTATTGCATTTGAAATAGGCTGATTAGTTTCACTGTCAAAAACAATACCATAAGGATCCACAACAATATTAGTTCTGATTCTGTTTCCACCCCCACTGCCTGTAGCAGGCAAGCCCTTACAATCAAGTATCGCTTCGATCAAGTCATCTTCAACTGTTTCAAGTATGCTATTACCTTTTACTATCTCAAAATCGACTGCATTACGAGTTGGCACTCCTCCATCAATTCTATAAATACTAGTATTTGGTCCTGTTTCAGTTGCTAAAAATATTTCAGTATCGCCCGTTTCTGCAGATACTAATGTTATTTCTACTTGCTCAACAACAGTTCTAAACTGATTACATGCTGATGCTGTGGCTTGTAAAAAGAGGTTTTTACCAATACTGGAGGTTCCTGTTTTCTTTCCAAAACTATCATCTGTAAAGTAGTCAATCTCGGCACCGCCTGAGATTTCTGCAGCAACATCATTTGATGCAGCAGCACTTTCTTCATCCCCATCCGGATTTGTGTAAAATGCTTCAGCCGTATTTTCAATTGTGCCATTTGCTCCCGGATTTACTTTTACTTCAAAAGTAGTGTTGAATGTTTCTCCGGATGCTAATTTATCAAACCCAATTGCAATAACAGATACCAGAGCCGGATCGGTTGGAACTTCAGAAGTAAACTCAAGCTTATCATTTCCTTCGTAACCAAATAGTCTTATACCTTTATCAGATTCTACAAATCGAACAAAGTTCAAATTGTTTGGAATAGAATCCAACATAATAACCTTCTCAGTTGTTACTCCATCAATGATTACCGTTCTTGGTAGTGCGTCGGCATCACCCGTGTTTTCACCTTCAATAGAATATGTAAAGTTATCGCCGGGTTTAAGATCGTCAGCTCCAGACTGAGTTTTGTTCAGTTCTATTCTGGATCCGGTTAAAATATAAACAGAATCTCTTTTTTGGAGCGTGAACCCAAACTCTCTTGAAGTTGCTTCAATATTTAATATAGAAGTAATGGAATCTTCTTCAGCTCTGTTTATAGCTCCTGAATAAGTGAAATCAAATCTCTCACCCGGGTTCAAAGTTACTACTTGGCTTAAAGTATCAGACGTAAATGTTTTTGATTTAGAGCCGTTTTGCCATTCTAAGTTTTCTAAAGCATATTCGCCCCCTTCCCAATTATAGACATTGATGTCAAAAGTACTGATGGTATTTCCGCTATTAACTAGATAGTGATCAAATTCTACACTTTGACCTTTAAATTGTTTGAGCGAATTACTTATTTCAAGAGAGAAATCCAGATCATTTTCCACAATTACATTTACTGCATTGGATAAGATTTCTGTTCTTTCTGTTTCTCCAGATACGGAAAATGAAGTAGTAGCCTGATTGACAATAGTTGTGCCGGACGGCGGAGCATTTTGAGCACGAACCTCTCCCATTCCTGCTACAAGCAGAAGAATCAAGAATGATATGAGAGTGTTAATGTTCAAAACGTGTATGTATAATTTTTTAAAAGGTGAATGAGGGGTCAGCCTCATTCACATAAATCTGGGTTATGTATATTTTTTAGGTCAGCTATCTACTTTAACTGCAAAAGTAAATTGGACTTCTTCGGTTGGATCCAACTGATCAATATCAACCTGGATAGTTCCGGCCGTACCAACAGAAGGTTGAGATGTAATAGTCACCGTTCCTACTGTACCTGAATTTACATTGGTAACAACGGCCACTAACATTTTAGTAAATGAAGGAGTATCATCCGTAAGTGAAATGCTTGTTACCGGCTGGGAACCATCATTTCTTACTGTGATTTTGTAGTACACCGTATCACCAGGAAGCACATTGAAAGGGTTCTTAGTATATGTACCTGCAGTACCGCTTACATCGGGTGCCTGAAATTTATCTACTACTACAAGACCAGCCTGAACTTCGGTGATATCAGTATTAAACCTATCAGCCAAGTTCTCAATATTATCACTTATTGTTATTGTAGTGGTATTCGTTTCCCCATCATCAAGTCCGGCCAAACCGGTAACTTTAACAATGAATTTCACTTGATCATTAAATACAAGATTACCCACTTCTTCAGGTAGGTTATAAGTTCCAGGAGAAGCCCCTGAAGTTAACAGTGAATCGCCTGCGTCAATAGTTCCACTATTATTGGAATCCCAGTAAACATTTGAAGTCCAACCTACAGGTTTTGAATTAGTTAATTCAATCTCAAGATTGGAGTTTACACTATCATTTTCAGTTACGTTACTAAGTATAGTAAGCGTATGGAGATAGTTTCGAGAACCACCCGGAGCAATTTGACCTGATCCATTTGCAGTTAACTGCATATTCTGAAGTGTATTAACAGTTACCTGGTCATGGATAATATCAATCGCATTTGTAGTAGCCGATAGAGCACGGAAATATATAGCTTGTGCCCCTGGCTGATACCCAGCAGGAACGAAAACTTCCGCAGTAATCTCTTTACTGGCACCAGCTGCTAAA
The DNA here is from genome assembly GCA_965216175.1 of Balneola sp. Classification (GTDB taxonomy): domain Bacteria; phylum Bacteroidota; class Rhodothermia; order Balneolales; family Balneolaceae; genus Balneola. The sequence goes on along the minus strand of OZ244140.1, from coordinate 1,199,036 downwards.
TTACCCGTTTGCGAAATCACACTGTTACCGGCATTAGGGTCACGGAAAGTAACCGTCCAACCAGTAGGTAAAGTACCTGCATTTAACAGATTTCCTGAAGCATTTGTGTCAGCTGCGAAACCTAAATCGTAAGCATCCTGACCAGCACTTGTATTTTTCACGAAAAGTGTAAACGATACAGTAGCATTTGGATTTGTTGTTTCGTTCACAACAACATTGGTTTCAGGACCAAAGCCTTCACCTAGGGCGCCAGCAAGACCGGCAGCAGCATCGTTAGTTAAGTCCACAGTTGGCGCGACAATTGTATTTAATTGATCTGTATGAGTTGCGCTTTCATTAGGATCTCCTATGGAAGTAAGAGTCTTATCAACAGAAAATGGCCCAACACCACTTATTCCTGAAGGCAATTGAACCTGTAAGATTACAACTACTGTATCTCCGGGTTGGATATTTCCAGTATCTGGTTTTCCATCTGATCCGGTATCCTGGTAGGTACTGGTAGGGTTGTTATTACCATCCGCCTTATAGAGAAAGAATTGTCTACCACTTGGGTAATTATCTGTTCCTAACTCAATGTTATATGTATCCGCAGTACTACCTGTATTTACATAGCGGTTTATGAAATTAACCGTTGAACCTTGTTCAGTTGAATCAACAACTACTATTTGAGCATCAACTAATTCGATGTCATAGTTCTCATTGATTGTAACAGCTTGACCGTTCACAGTATTTTCACCTACAATATCATCATGGGTTGTTAATACTGTATTAGTGATAGTCTCTCCTTCTTGTCCTGCATCAACAACCACCTTAAAAGAAAGAGTACCTGAAGAACCGTTTGCCACATTAGCAACTACAGCAGATAATGTATCCTGAATACCGCCGGTTATTCTTTCAAAAGTAATCCCGGAAGGATCTCCACCTGAGGCATCTGTAAGCGCACCACCACCACTCCATATTGCAGAGTTAGGAACGTATGACATACCAGTTGGGATTGGATCTTTCAATACGAGATTCGAAGCCGCAGCATTACCATTTTCAGAATAGTTGATTGTGTAGGTAAGCGTATCGGCTACATCAGCTGTAGTTTGGCTAACAGCTTTACTTACAGAAATAACTGCATCTTCATCAACTTGAGCTTTATCAGTTGCAGAAGCAGATTCATTCGTGTCAAATACACTGGTAGCTGTTACAGTAATATCTTCGAATTGTCCATCCTGAGCAGAAGCAGGTATATCAGCTACTATCACGATCCCGAAGGTATTATTAGGTAAGCCTGAACGATCTATACTAGGAGTGCTTGTTATTTCTGTAAAGTTATCAGCAATACCATCTCCATTCGCATCCGGATAAATCCTGATGTTTGTGAAATTGTAAGCTCCATTATTAGCATCTACAGCAGTAAGAGTAAACGAATCTGCTCCGTTTCCTGTGTTAGCAATAATGTGACTAAATGTTACCTGACCGCCAATACTAACCTGCTTGGTTACTCCGGCAGTAATTGTAACACCTGCTACTTGTTGTACCGTAGTAACAACAGTATTAGAAGTAACTGATTGATTGTTACTCCCGTTATCAATGTACGTAGCAGTTGCTTGGTTACCGATGGAAGAAGTTGCAGGTGGAACCTGTGCGAACACACCCGAAGATGTACCCAGTACCACTGCGAAAACCATAAGTAACCCTACAAAAGCTTGTACCCTTTGTCGTAGTTTATGTGTTGTTTTCATTGTTTGAATCCTATTATTATGGTTCAATTGATTGTTTTTTTGAACACTGTTTAGATTTGAATTTTGAAATTGTGTTTTAGTTCTGGTCATGATCGGACCTCAACTCTTGCGGTTAGAGTTATACTTTCTCCTGCCGCAAGAGCAGGAACTAGCCATTGTAAGCGTCGATATTCCTGTGCAGGAATCACGCGGTTCACCTGCGACCCATCCGGTAATGTAACCTGACGTGTCAAAGGAGGTTGTCTGAAGTCATTAGCAATAGTGCTAACACTTGCCCCACTTAGCTCTGGCGATGCAGTGCTTTCGAGATAGAACATCTCTAGCGGAATTGGCAAAACAGGCATGAGTTGAGATATGTCTCCGCCTGTTCCATTCTGGTAAGTAAGTCGATATTCAATGATATCTCCCGGTTTTACCTCAGTTACTTCATTAGCAACCTCGTTACTATCTGCATCAAAAGTTATTTTGTAAGCCTTCAATACTGAAGAAACTTCACCACTTTGTGCAAATGTGTTTACAGATAAACCCAGAAATAAAACGAATAAAAATATGTACTTATGTTTCATAAGTGTATTTATTTTTAGTTATTAAGCGCTTTTTGCGCTGTGAAAAGATACCCACCGCACCCCAAAAACACCGTTAAATAGCTTTAATGTAAAATCAACTAATTTCTATGATAAGATTAGAGCTTCCTAATGTTTAAATACGTGTTCTCGCTGTGTTAAGATAGGATTATGCATCACAGCCTTTTTATTCTAAAAATAGCTTTAACTTTTATTAATAATAATAATAATGGTCGTTATAATTTATATTAAAATATTTTAGAGTTTTTCATAGATCTCTCCTATTTTCATTGTAAAACATTCGCATGGTTTCAAAAGAAGTACTCAAAAAGATCAGAAAGCTTGAAGTACAGACTAAAGGCATTGTAAATACTTTATTTGGAGGTGAATATCAGTCAGCTTTTAAAGGCCGTGGAATGGAATTCTCTGAAGTTCGAGCATATAATTATGGGGATGATATCAGGCAAATTGATTGGAATGTTACTGCCCGAACCGGCGATCCTTATATAAAAATATTCGAAGAAGAGCGGGAACAAACACTTATGCTTTGTGTTGATATATCACCAAGTGGTGCTTTTGGGACATTAAATCAAACAAAAATGGATCTTGCCATTGAGATTTGTGCAGTATTAGCCTTTAGCGCTATAAAAAACAGTGACAAAGTGGGCCTGGTTTTATTTAGTGATCATATTGAAAAAGTGGTTCCTCCCAAAAAAGGACGAACTCATGTTCTGCGTTTGATAAGAGAATTGTACACTACCAAACCCACAGGTAAAGGCACAAGTATTGCTAATGCGCTCTCTTATATCAACCGCCTGCTAGACAGAAAAGCAATAGTTGTTTTGGCCTCTGATTTTCAAGATTCGAACTTTGACAAACAATTAAAAATTACTAACCAAAAACATGATTTAGTTAGTATCATTGTAAATGATGAACATGAAGATAATTTACCTGATCTTGGCTTGATTCCGTTCAGGGATTCGGAATCAGGACAGGAAGTTTTATTAGACACTTCAAACAAAAAAGTACGATCATCTTACAAATCAAAACGGATGAAATTAAAGCAGGAATTTTCCGATAAGTTATTGAAAATGAAGATAGATTCGGTTGAGGTGAACACAAACCAATCTTACGTTCAACCTCTGATGAATTTCTTTTTAAGACGAGTTAAAAGGTATTAATTAAAGCGAAGCTTCTGCTACTCTTTCTTCCTCGCCTAGCAATTGAAGTTCAAGTTTTTTGTTAAGAATAAAAGCTTGATAATCTTTCAACTCTTCGTTGGAAATTCCTTTCGAAGGTGGCAACACTAATTTTACAGGATTTACAGGGCTATCATTTTTATATACATTGTAATGCAAGTGAACACCAGTAACCCTTCCTGTTTTCCCAACGTAACCAATGACCTGACCTTGCCTTACTTTCCTCCCTTCTTTTATTCCGGAAGCAAATCCATTTAAATGTAAATAAGCAGTCGAATATGTAGAGCTGTGCCTGATTTTGACCATGTTTCCGGCTGCCCCGTTATATCTTGATTGAATAATTTCACCATCACCTACAGAAATAACCGGAGTTCCCATTGGTGCTGCATAATCTACTCCATAATGTGGCATCCTTCTTTTCAATACAGGGTGAAAACGGTTATAGGAGAAGTTGGAACTGATACGTTGTGAATATTTAAAGGGGGCTTTTAATAATGCCTTTTGCACACTATTCCCAACCCCATCGTAATAACCATAAGCGTCATCACTCTCGTAAAAGTAGGCGTCGTAAATTTCTCCTCGATGCTCAAATTCCGCAGCGATGATTTGCCCAATTCCATATGGCTTGTCATCAACAAAACGCTTTTCGTAAATAACTTTAAACTTGTCACCTTTGTACAAACGGAAAAAATCTATCTCCCATCCAAAAATCTCACTCAACCCGTTAGCTACCAAAATGTTTACATCCTGGCTTACCAACGTTTCATAAAGCGAAGATTCAATAGTTCCATATGCAGTTGCTACTTCTTTTCTTATTTCTTTTGCACCTGTTCGAACATCTATTCCATCATTCCAGTCAAAAATCACATAATCAGTAGCATTCTCATGAAAAATCATTCTTAAAGGACGACCGGTATCAGTATCGTGATATGTATAGTACTTCTGATTTTGCTTAATTCTGCGCGTATTAAATTTTCCTTTGGCTTTTTGCTCAATGGAATAAATTTCTTCCGGGGTTACATCTAAAGACCTCAGGATTATATACAGGCTTTCATTCCTTCTTACTTTGGATTCTTTTATAGTTGCTTCGTTTTTAACAAATCCATAGTTGTCAATCCCGGGAAGCTCTTTTATCTCTTCAAAGTTTTCAACCGTCACCGATTCTGTGGTCTTCGAACCCTGTTCCTGAAATACAGAACATGCTTGAAAAAGACACACCAAACTCATTCCTACTAGAAAATTTCTAACCCAAATCATGTATTAAATTTATTTTGCAGATGATTGGTAAAAACTAATACTATTTCTGATTATTTCATAAAATCTTTGAGATGTAAATTTGATTAAACAATGCATATAAAAGCCGTTATATTATCCTCAATCTTTTATATTCAACACAAATTAAAGCTGAAAAAAATACTTAATGATCGAGGTTGATCGCCCTTTGGCATATATTCGAGTTCTATTATTCCTTGTTTGTTTATCATTTACATCAACAACAGGATTCTCTCAACAAATTAATGTTACCGTACCATCAGATTCTCTGACTGTTGGAGACGTGTTCTATTATACTATTACTATCAAAAGTCCAACTCCTTTTGATAAAGTGATATTCCCTGATTCTTCTAACTTTTCTGGTGATATTGAGTTTTTATCCTCCAAACATTTTAAAATTTCAGAAAACTCTGACAGCTCAGAATTAAGCCTCCAGTTTTTTGCTATTGAAGACATCACCGTACCTCCGCTACCTATTAAGATCGTAGCAAATTCAGACACAACTCTTCTTTTTACGGATCCTCAAAAATTATCCTATAAACAAACTATCGCCTCTGAAGAAGATCCGTTTAACCCTTTAAAACCTAATTTTAATTTCCCTACTGCTATTTGGCCTTATATTCTTGGGTTTTTACTGCTACTGGCGATAGTATTTTTTATTTGGTGGAAATATTTTAAAGACACGGAACTTGATCACACAGAACCTTTCGTAATACCGGATTTTCAAAACCCATTATCAGAATTGGAAAACATTCTTAATCGAATTAAAGAAGAACACACCAATACCCCTCAAAAGGATTACAAGAAATTCTACAGCGAATTAGGTGATGCTTTACGATGGTATATAGAAGAATTGTACAAGATCCCTGCTCTGGAATCTACAACCAGAGAAGTTATACGCTATATGGATGCATTTGGAGTAGATGTTGAAATGGTAAAACATACCCGAATTGTATTGAATGAAGCTGATATGATCAAATTTGCAAAATTTACTCCAACTTTAGATCAATCCTGGAAAGCGTATCACGAAGGGTATTCTTTCCTAGACAGAGCTCGAATTGTGGATAGCAAAAGAATTGATCGATTGAAATCTGAATTCGAAAATCAATTTAAAACTGAGCAGGAGGAATCATATGGAATGGGCTAATCCTGAATGGTTTTGGGCATTTGCAATACTTCCTTTTCTGATAGGTATGTATTTATACCGAAAATTTGGAAGAAAACACGCTGCTCTCTCTTTCTCATCTTTAAAAGATGCAGAAAATCTTCCGGGAAATTGGAAATCTCACATTCACTGGCTTACTGCTTTGTGCTCCTGGATAGGATTCGCTCTTCTTGTAATAGCTTTAGCTCGCCCACAGGAAAAGCTTACTACAATAGAAAGAAATGCCGAAGGAATTGATATAGTTATGGTTATTGATATCTCTTCTTCTATGAAAGCTGAAGATCTGCAACCTAACCGGTTTGAAGCAGCCCGAACAGTAGCCAAAGAATTTGTAGAGAAAAGAGTTTCTGACAGAATTGGACTGGTAACTTTTGCTATGAAAAGCTTTACTGTAGTCCCTCCCACTTTAGATTATAAATTACTTACTCAGTTATTAGAAGATCTTGAAATGGGAATTATTGAAGACGGAACTGCCATTGGAATGGGAATTGCAACGGCTGTAAACAGACTCAAAGACAGCGAGACAAAAAGTAAAGTGATTATACTTTTAACTGATGGACAGAATAACGCAGGTGAAATTGATCCTGTGACAGCAGCTGATCTAGCTGTTACATACGGTATTAAAATCTACACCATTGGAGCCGGAACAAGAGGCACAGCACCTTACCCAATTCAAGATCCAATATTTGGTCGCCGTTACCAAAATATAGAAGTTAATATCGACGAAGAAATGCTTACTTCTGTTGCTCAACTAACAGGCGGAAGATATTACCGTGCAACGGATACCGAAGAACTTATTAATGTATATAATGAGATCGATGAATTGGAAAAATCAGAAGTGGAGGAGCTTATCTATACAGATTATGAAGATGAATATCCATTGTATTTAGGGCTTTCATTACTGCTCTTCACCGCAGCTTTTGTAACCGATCGATTTGTACTGAGAAGTGTAGTTGAAGCGTAATTACAATATCCAATCACCAACGTTCAACATCCAACATTGAAAGTTCCTTGTTGGATATTGGATATTCAAAGTTCATTAGTTCCTTTGTTCATCGGTTCAATTTCTTTCGTACCTTTGAACATAAATTAGTTTTCCGTATTCCTTAACCTATTCATGAAGAAGACCACTTTAGTTAAACAAGTATCTGAGACTCCTTTATTTTCAGAGCTTTTATCATACACAGAAAGTAAAAATCGTGTTTTTGTAAGAGAAAGTGTAGGCTCTTTAACCTCTTTTGCTATAAATGAGCTCAATAGTTCTTTTAAAAATATCTTGGTGATTACCGATACAGAGGAAAACGAGCGATTTTTAAAGGCAGATCTTAATGTAATTTCTAAATCTAAACTGGTCAGCTTTCCATCTACTAATCATAAGCCATACGATTCAGGCCAGATTGTAGACTCAGGCTCGCTTGTACTTCGATCTGAAGCTTTGGAGGACATTAAAAGCAGAGGAAAAAAAATAGTAATGACTTCTGCTACTGCAATTTCAGAGAAGGTGGCTCCTCCTCATGTGTTGGATAAAGTAAGTGTTTCTGTTTCTAAAGGCGATACCTTAGAGCTTGATACACTTAAAGAACGGCTTGTTGATCAGGGATATAATCCCACTCGTTTTGTAGATGAACCGGGCGACTTTGCCGTTCGTGGTGGTATTTTTGATGTCTATCCTTTTGCTGGTGAGTACCCGATTCGTCTTGAATTTTTTGGAGATGAACTGGAATCAATTCGTGAATTTGATGCTGATTCTCAGCGTTCAGTATCTTTCTTAAATCAAGCTAAATTTATTCCGGATCTTACAAATTTGCCTGATTCAGAGAAGTCTAGTTTCCTTTCTTATTTTGATGAAGATACTGCCCTTGTTCTGATAAATCCGGAGCTCATTTCGGCAAATATTGAAGAGTTTTTTCATCAATCTGAACTTGCATACAATGAACTGGAAGATTCAGAAGTATCTGATGTTGAAAATCTTTATCTATCTGCTACAGAATATTTTAAGAGTATCAGTAAGTTTAAAAATGAGATCATATTTGGTTCGTCAAATGCAGATAAAGAATCCTTCAAACTAGGTTCAAAACCGCAACCGGATTTCCACGGAAATTTCGAGCTTTTGCGTAAAGACATTGCTCAACAAACCCAGTCTGGAAATCACGTTTTGATCTGTTGTGATAACGATGGTCAAAAAAGAAGATTTGAAGAACTTCTGGGTGAACGTACTAAAGAATTTGATTACTCCTTATTGATAGAATCGTTACATGAAGGTTTCATTTACCCACCGGCTAAACTTTGTGTATATACAGATCATCAGATCTTTAACCGTTACTATCGTCCTAAGATCAAACGCCGAAAACATAAAGGCGGAATTTCATTTAAAGAACTCAAAGATCTGAACATCGGCGATTATGTTGTTCATGTAGATTATGGAATTGGTAAGTTTGCCGGATTCAAAAATATCCAAGTCAAAGAAACGGAACAGGAAGTTGTTGTGCTCCGGTACAAAGATGATTCTGTTCTCTATGTTAATGTCAGCAGCCTTCATAAACTCCAAAAATATTCAGGAAAAGAAGGATCTGCACCTAGAATTACTAAACTTGGATCAGGAGAATGGGCTAGAAAAAAGGCGCAGACAAAGAAAAAAGTAAAGGATATCGCTCGTGAGCTTATTCTTCTATATGCAAAGAGGAAAGCACAAACAGCCTACTCATTCAGCGATGACACCAGCTGGCAGACCGAAATGGAAGCTAATTTTCAGTTCGAAGAAACTCCGGATCAGGATCTGGCTATACAAGCTGTTAAGCAAGATATGCAAAGCGAGCAACCCATGGACCGTTTGGTGTGCGGTGATGTTGGCTTCGGTAAAACTGAGGTAGCTGTGAGAGCTGCCTTTAAAGCAGTAATGGATCATAAACAGGTTGGAGTGTTGGTTCCAACTACCATTCTGGCTGAGCAGCATGCAAAGACTTTTCAGAAACGAATGGGTAAATTTCCAGTTTCTATAGAAGTTCTATCCAGATTCAGATCAAAAGCAGAGCAAACTAAAGTTTTAAAGAAGCTGGATGCCGGTGAAGTTGATATATTGATTGGAACACATCGTATTCTTTCAAAGGACATCAAATTTAAAGATCTCGGATTAATTGTTGTTGATGAAGAGCAGCGATTCGGTGTAAGAGCCAAAGAAAAGCTCAAAGAGTTCAGAGCTGCTGTTGATGTATTGACCCTTACAGCCACTCCTATTCCCAGAACGCTACAATTCTCTTTAATGGGCGCAAGAGACTTAAGTATAATAAATACTCCTCCCCCCAATCGTCAACCTGTTTATACGGAAATTCACAGCTTTAACGAGGAGTTGATCAAGGACGCGATCCTTCAGGAGATGAGCAGAGGCGGTCAGGTTTTCTTTATAAATAACAGAGTTAAGAATATTGAAGAAGTGGCGGAAATGATTCGTCGCTTAGTTCCGGATGTCCGTGTTCGGTTTGGGCATGGACAAATGAGCGGTTCTCAGCTTGAAAAAATTATTACTGACTTCTATGCTCATAAATTTGATGTGCTGGTTTCCACCAACATTGTTGAAAATGGAATCGATATCGCCAATGCCAATACTATCATTATCAATCAAGCAGATAATTTTGGATTGGCAGAACTTCATCAGCTTAGAGGTCGGGTTGGGCGATCCAATAGAAAAGCATTTTGTTATTTGATCACACGCCCTATTCAAACATTAACTCCTGAAGCTAGAAAACGTCTTCTTGCTCTTGAAGAATTCTCAGACTTAGGTTCAGGCTTTAATATTGCCATGAGAGATTTGGATATCCGTGGAGCAGGTAATATTCTAGGTGGCGAACAAAGCGGGTTTATCAATGATATTGGCTTTGAGCTTTATTCCAAGATCCTGAATGATGCCGTTCGTGAACTTAAAGAATCTGAGTTCAGTGATATGTTTGAAGGTGTTGAAGCTGAAATCGAACTCCCTGAAACGGTTGTAGAGTTTGATGAGTCGGCATTACTACCACACAACTATGTTAACGATAACGTGGAGCGACTTAATCTGTACAGAAAACTCTCGCAGGCTAAAACTGAAAAAGAAATTGAAGATTGGAAAGAAGAAATTGAAGATCGGTTTGGCTCCGCACCAAAAGCGGCTAAATATCTGATCGAGGCAAGTAAAATTAAGCTTTTCGCTTCGCGTTGCTTATTTACCAAAGTAACAATTCGATCACAAAGAATGTGGGCGGTGTGCCCAAAATCAGATTCTAAGCTTGCAGATGCTTTTTATGAAAGTGGTAAGTTTCAGTCTATTCTTAAGGGATTGGAGAATGTTAAGCCCGACAAATTTCAACTTATTCAAAAAAATGAAGCCGTACGGTTAGCTATTCAGGATATCCCTGATGTGTTTGGCGCTACAGAGTTTTTGAAGGAGTTGGCTGGAAAAGTTTAATAGCTCAAACTTTTACTCTTCCAGAGTTAGAAAATAATCTTTGATATCGCTTGAACAGGAAATTTAGCAAACCAGACGGACGTAAATGTCCTGCATGTTTAAACTTTCTTTCAAAATATAAGACTTAAACAAGAAAAGGCTTCAGGCTCGGAAAATTTGTTGCAACTCATCCATCTGTTGGATGAAGTACGGCTGATGGAAGCTTATCAACGGCTATATCTCCTCCAATATTGATCACTTCGCCTATGGCAAAATGATGAATAAAGATTCTTTAATTTGAACCCTCAACCAACTTTCGACCTCAGCAACTTTCCTTCACAAGGAAAGGCTTGAAGCTTTTAAAATAATTGGGGTTCCATAACTGACTCCTCCTGTTACAGGAGGAGACAGAGGAGGTCAAAATATACCAACCGGCGAGAGGTTCGATGAACTATTCCCAATTTCCATCTGTCTGGCTTTGTACGGCTGTTGGAACTTGGTTTAGGGCATAGAACTTGCCTTTTATAAAAACTCCATCACCCCGCTTTCAGCGAAATGATGGATAAGCTAAGATTTTGGAAACTACTCATCTTCTAGCGTATGCAGGAAATCTGAATTTTTTTGAAGATACTTGGGACTTAATTAAGTCTCAGATCCTGGGCATTGGTAGGAGGATGAACCTGATTCAACTACAAAAAGTAAAACCTGCCTTTACCGATGAATCGATGTCATTTTTTTATTCAAATTATAAATTTTGAAGCTACTGAGTTTTTAAAACAACTATCAGAAATAAGCTAGTCTTGCTTTTTGTCCTCTTTATAAACCAATGTTCTGTATGGAAATGGAATTTCGATTCCTTCTCTATCGAATCGCTTTTTAATGCTTTCGTTAAGATCAGTTCCCATTACAAAAGCTTTCCCCGGATCTTCTGCCCACGCCCACGCTCGTAGATTTACAGATGATTCCCCAAACGAAATAAGCCGAACAGGAACCAAGGGATCTCCCTCATCAATTTGAAGTTGTGTTCTTCCATCTATAAAATTAGGATGGCTTTCAACTTCTTCCGTCATTATTACTCGGGCCAAATCCAGATCAGAATCGTAGCTGATTCCAAAATCTATCGACTTAATAGTCTTGTCAGCCTCATAGTTTGAATTGATCACGGACTCTAAAGCCTAAGAATCAGAAGTTGATTCGTCTTCTTTATTTTTAGCTTTTAATTCTCTGTAAAACAAGAATAAGCTTAAAAAAGCTATAAATAAATTTAGGGTCAAGACAACTTAAGCGGACTGTTACGGATTAAATATAATAATTTTGGATAGATATTTTCTTTACGATAATTGAACCGGAATTCACATTCCTTCAAGTGTAGATAAAAGGTAGCAGGATGCATTCCCCGACACTTGGTAAGCCTGGTTTTGGCAAACCCCCAGAAGCCTTCAATTCCATTAATATGACTTTGAGCGGTCGCAAACTCATTCCTGCCATGATCTACTCGAAAGTGTTTGGCATAGCCTACATCTACAAGTCCGTTATAGCCCCTCCAGCCATCAGAATGAATAACGCTGTCTACGGTTACTTTTCCTCGTATAATGGCTTGCAAGGTCTTTTTTGAGGCGTCAGCTACAATTTCGGTGTATACGTTTCCCTGGCGCTTATACAAGCCAAACACAATCGTCTTTCCATACGCTCCTCTCCCTCTTTTTCCTTTTACCCGGCGAGCTCCAAAGAATGATTCATCCACTTCAACCTGACCACCTACCGGAGATACAGATTCACAATAATGAGCCATTCTTACTCGGATGCCTTTCAGATATTTGTTGATAGAATTTCGTGAAACTCCGGTGATAGCAGCGATTTGAGTAGCGGTAAGATCCAAGCAAAAAAGACGTAAAATCTGTCTGAATTTAGCCTCAGAAATTCGTGAACGAATAATATACTTGTTACGTAATGGCATACAACAACTTACGGATTTTTAAATTACTTTAAGTTGTCTTGACCCTAAATTTAAAAGGATTGATCGAATACCAACATCGCTTAAAAACATCTCTCCGAAACAACCACAGGATGTAATCCCTTTAAAACTAAACGCATAAAAGTGTATAAAATGAAAAATAAAATACCAAATAATAAAAAAACATTTTTTTTATAGAACCCAATTATATCTAGAGCTCCCAATGAAATTTCAAAAAAACTATTAAACTAAGCGAAACTCTCTTTGTTATTTATATTTAGCTGATCAATAAATCCGAAAATGGTTGAGGTTCCAACAGTTTAGCAAGAGCCGATATAAAAAGAAATAACCCTATTAATCTTTCTATTGACTAAATATCAATTATTTTTTTCAAAGCCATATCTCATTACGTTAAATAACGGATCTTCGTAAATAACTAAAACTTGGTTTTTTTTGGAATAACTAGCGAAATACTTCCCCCCTCCCTTCATACCAAGTTCTTCTGCTGAATTTGTTCTAATTAATTCAAAATCTTTATTGTAAAAATCGAAATAGCTTTTTCCTTCAATCAAATACCGAACTAGAACCCAATCTTTTAAAATCAAGATTTCTCTACCGACTGATTTGAAATTTATAAGACCGTCTTCTCTAAACGGAGCTGTAAATTGGCTATGTTCTTTTCGTTCTTGATGTATCAGAATTAAATTTTCATCATATACTTCAAAGTGGTAGGGGTAAAATCTATTTAGAATAATTCTTTTTTCAACAACATCAATAAAGTCGGAATAGCCACTCATATTTACCATTAATTCATTTTCCACTGGTGTTCTTATTCCAAAAGATCCTTGTTTTATATACTCCGAATTTTTCAATTCGTATGTTTGCACAATATTGGAATCTTGAAATGTAAATCTAAATCCAGTTATAAATACTTTTGATGTATCAAAAGCAGAAATTTTTGAGGGCATCAAGTCTATTTTTTTTTCTGCAAATAATTCGCCTCTTTCATTGAATACAAAAAATTTTCTTTTGTCACGATCTGTTAGATATAGATAACTATTCTCATCTACGAACAAAGAATTAGGTTTGTTAATTTCGCCTGGTCCCCGTCCAGGATTGTATATGTATTGCATCTTGAACGCGCCAATACTATCAAATCGAAAAACCTTATTACTTCTGTTATCTAAAACATAAATATCTCCTTCTGTACCCAGTGCAATAGCTCTCGCAGAACCTACTAATATTGAATCTTTCTCTACATCATATATTGTTAGTAAAGTATCTGAGGAAACCTTGAAACCTATATCATTACTTGAGTTATCTTGAGATTTGTTATTAGAACAGCTAATGCTAACTAAGACTAAAATTATTAATATTAAGTATCTGAAGTTCATTATAAATTGATTAATAAATAAGTAGCTAAGGTTTTCCTTAGCTACTTAATTTTGATTTTAGCTGTCACCAATACAAATAGCACATGTACTTCCATCTCTATTATCGCAAATATCAGCCGAACATAAAAATGGGTATACCTCCCCTCCTTCGCACGAAACAGGAGAATCACACTCAACGTCCCGAAAGGCATATGCGTCTTGCTGAGTTACCATTAATGAGAAAATAAAAGCACTTAGAATAATTAGAGCGGTTAGTCTTTTTTAAAAAAATTAATTTTTTTCTTTATAAACCAATGTTCTGTATGGAAATGGAATTTCTATTCCTTCTTTATCGAATCGCTTTTTAATGCTTTCGTTAAGATCAGTTCCCATTACAAAAGCTTTCCCCGGATCTTCTGCCCACGCCCACGCTCGTAGATTTACAGATGATTCCCCAAACGAAATAAGCCGAACAGGAACCAAGGGATCTCCCTCATCAATTTGAAGTTGTGTTCTTCCATCTATAAAATTAGGATGGCTTTCAACTTCTTCTGTCATTATTACTCGGGCCAAATCCAGATCAGAGTCGTAGCTGATGCTCATATCTATCCATTTTATGATCTTGCTGTCGGTGTAATTAGAATTAATCAGTACTTCATTACTGATAACAGAATTTGGAATGATAATTCGTTTGTTTTCAAAATTCCTGATTACCGTGTGACGGAGGTTTATATCCTCAACTACTCCATTTAGATCTGTTCTCACTAAAATTCTATCACCGATCTTATATGGTTTAAAGATCACTATAAAAACACCGCTCACAATATTTGCTAACGCTTGCTGAGCAGCAAAACCAACTGCAATAGCTAATAATCCTGCACTTGCAAACATACCCTTGGCAATGCCTCTAAGCTCAGGAATAATATAAATTGAAACTCCAATCCCAATAAGATAAATAAGTACAGTAACGCCTCTTTTCAGGAATTTCAAATTCGTCAGATCTGAATGTCCTTCTTCCATTTCTGAACGCTTAATAGCTCTCCGGAATAAACTAGCAGAAACCAATCCCGCTAAAAAGGTTAAACCCATGATCACACCAATAGAGATCAATAAAAGGTATTGCTCAGGAATTAAATTTCTAATTGCGTCCATTATCTAAAATCTATTTTAATTTCTGAAGTAAATCCTTGCTGTATCTTTAATCTTTGTTGAATGTAGTAAGGCTCGGGTTTTACAAAGGGAGATATTTCTCCAAAATCCCATATACCATTCCGATTAACATCATTATATATCACCAAAGTATATTCAATTGGAGGAATATCATCAATTGTAATACGCTCGTTAAAAGTAGTATCAATTTCAAAAGTACTATTATCATCAAATAATTTAAAAGTAAATACGTCAGTTGTATCCTCAGATAAAACTTCCACTTCTACCCCACCAAAATTTACTGCGTCCCAAATATTTGGATTCAACAACTGTCGCCTTCTGGTTTTAGGATTCCAGATCAGAAATCTATAATCAACGCCTTCTAACCAATTTCCCTGTGGAGATATTGTGAGCTTATTATCCAAAACAGACATGTTGGGCCAATTTTTAAAGTCAACCTCCCCTTCTACTACAACGGATGAATCCAGGATCTCCGGTTCAGTAATCGGCCGAATAAATTCTACTTCAAGGTTTTGATCAGGAAAAAGGCCATTTTCACCATTAAAAGTGAGTATATCCTGAGTTACTGTATCATCCTGATTGCTTCCTAAAAATGACTCTTGCAGATCTATTGCTTCATTCCCGGATTCATCAAAAATATTTGAAATATCTATTGAGTAACTACTATCAGCTTTAAGTGGTTTATTTGCGTATGCAAAAGCAAGAAAAGATTCTTTCTCAGGAATATATAAAGGATACGCGGTAGTGTGGAAATTACCGAGTGAATCGAGAACTGTAATATTTGTGGAGGAGGTAAAACGAACTTCTTCACTAAATCTTAGTCTCAGCCTTTGTGAAGATAAGAGCCCAACTGCTTGTAATTTTGGACTGGTTGTATCTGCTTGAAACCAATATGCTACATCCAAAGTATCTTTTCCATTTTCTTCTAATTTTACATATTCTTTATTAAAGGGGAGTGCGGTTTCATTTTCTTTATCCCAGATTTTATTCCTGTTTCTATCATCCAGAATAATTGCTCTGTATCCCCCTTCTCTTAAATACCCAAATTTAAAAGAACCTCCCGTATCCGGTTCAGCTGAATAAGTTGCTCTATTATCGAAATTTACAGGCTCCCTGTACAATAACACCTTTACACTTGTTTGTGGCTTTCCTGTTTCTGCATTTCTGATTCTCCCAAAAATTTCACCTTCATCAATCTTATCTCCGGTTGAAATAGCTAACTGCTTGGGAGCGCCAATGCCATTCCCTCTTGTATCTGAGGTTTTTCCTCCAACAGTTACTATGATAGTTGTTGAATCGGGGAGTTCTTCTTCAAATTCTACCGTTGCAGTTTTACGTTTCCACTTTACTTTGTAATCAAGGCCTAATTCAGGTTCAATAGTCAATTCTTTTTCGAATGAAGATCGGTTAACAAACTCAGAAAACTCAAAACTAAAAGATCTGCCTTTATAATTTACAGTTCCTGTTTTTGGTGAAGTTTCTTCTATATTTGGACCAACTTTATCCGGAGGACCTCCGGTTGGAGCAGTTGGTGTTGCACATGATAGAAAAAAAGTTACAACGAGTAACACGTTTATGTGATATATCAATCTCAAAGATTTAGCGTACTATAGATTCAATGATTATTTTCAACAAATATACTAAGCGAACAACAACTTATTTTAAATAGATTGCATCTAATACAAAAACATATAAAAATACTTCTGCCTGTGAAACTGAGCAGCTTTATCATTCTTTATATTTTTGGAATTCTTAGCATTGGCTGCCACTCTTATGTATTAGATGATGCCCAATTTGACCTCAGAGATAGTTTTACAGCGGGAGATTATCAGTATTCTGAAGAACTACTTAAAAAATTCAAAAAGAAAGACATCTACAGGTCAAAAGATGCTGTGCTTTATAATCTTGAAAGCGGAATCATTTATCACTTTTCGGGAAAATATGATTCCAGTAGTGTGTTCTTTACAGCTGCTGAAAACGAGATCGATGAAAATTATACAAAAAGTATTAGTCGCGGAATTGGTTCATTCTTAACTAACGACAATAAGTTGGTATATGATGGTGAACCTTATGAAGATCTTTATCTCAATACTTTTAAAGCTTTGAATTATATGCATCTTAAAGATTGGGAAGCAGCTTTAGTTGAGACCAGAAGAATGACTTATAAGATGGAACAGCTGGATATCAAAATAAAAGGACTGGCTGAAGCCTTTTCAAAGTCAGACTCGACAAATAAAGCTGAGTGGAAAACCGGTGATATCAATATTCAGAACAGCGCCCTTAGTCACTATTTAGCTACAGTTTTATATGCAAAAGCCGGAGACTTCGACGATGCTCGTATTGAACAGGAGAAACTCAATATTGCTCTTCGTGAACAGGCTTCAATATCTTCATACAATAAAAACAGAGATGAAGATTTTAAGCATCTTAGAGATGCCAATTCATATAATGTGCTATTAACAGGGTTTACCGGGCAAGCTCCTTATAAAGTTCAGGAAGATGTCAGGCTTTTTTTTGACGATTATGATGATAAAAAAGACAACGAATTTTATCTTAAATTTTCATTCCCCGTTTTAGAAACACATCGATCTAATGTTGATTACGTTCGAGCTGTTGTCAACGATTCATTGAGGATTCCTTTATATCTGATTGAAGAAATGGACAAAATTTCAGCAGAGGTTTATAAAGCGAAACAACCTATTATATATTCCAGAGCATTGGTTCGTGCGAGTACAAAAGCAGTTGGAACAAAATTGATCTCAGAAATTGTTGGGAAAAAAAATGAAGGTTTAGGTGATTTTTTAAAGTTCCTGGGTTTTATAAGCCAAGAAGCCACTGAAAAAGCCGACTTAAGAGCTTGGCAAACAATGCCCGGGAAAGCATGGATGGAAGTAGTTAAACTTCCTGTTGGAACACATACCGTTCGGTTGGAATATATGAGCGACAGAGGCAGAACATTATATTTTGACGAATTTGAAATTAAAATTACTCCAAATACAGAATTAGAATTGATTGAATCTATCTATTCGAATTAACAAATTAACTTTAAACAAAACTCAATTGCTATGAAATACTCACTATTACTTACTCTGCTGGTTTCTTTTTTACTGGTAGGTTGCAAACCATCACAAAAGGTGTCCAGAATCGATCCCGGAACCACCACTGATCTATCAGGCAAATGGAATGACACAGACGCCAGATTAGTAGCTGAAGAAATGATTGATGATGCGATGTCAAAGCCATGGTTGAATCAATTTAACAGAAACAATCAAAAACCTCCGGTTGTAATTGTTGGAAGAGTCAGAAATGAAAGCATGGAACATATTGATACTGAAGTTTTCACAAAAGAATTAGAACGTTCGTTTGTAAATTCCGGAGAAATTTCTGTAGTAGCTAGTTCGCAAGAAAGGCAGGAAATCAGAGATGAACGCCTTGATCAACAAACAAATGCTTCATACGAGACTACAAAGAAAATGGCTCAGGAACTTGGAGCTGATTTTATGATGATCGGAAATATTAATTCCATTGTAGATGAAACTATTGATAATAAAACTCTGGCTGTTTTTTATACCATTAATCTTGAATTCGTTAATGTAGAAACAAATCAGAAAGTTTGGATCGGCAATAAAAAGATCAAGAAATTGATCGAACGAAGAAATTACCGAGGCACTCCTTAATTATTAGCTCATTTCGATAAAATTATAGTACTAAAAGGCTTTCAGTTTCTGAAAGCCTTTTTATATTTTGAAAGGAACTAACTACTGCTATGCTAAAAAATTATCCTGCGATATATACAGATTTCTATGAACTCACCATGGCGCAAGGCTACTATTTGTCTGGTAGAAAAAATGAAACAGCTGTTTTTGACTACTTTTTTCGGAAAATACCTTTTAAAGGAGGTTATGTGGTATTTGCAGGATTAAGTGATTTTTTAGAAATCATTAAGGGTTACCGGTTCCATCAGGAGGAATTGGATTATCTGCACACTCAAGGTTTCAAAGATTCCTTTCTCGATTACTTAAAAAATTTCAGTTTTACCGGCAATATTCATTCTGTTAAAGAAGGTGAAATTGTATTTGCGAGTACTCCCCTGCTCAGGATAGAAGGTAATATTATTGAAACTCAGATCATTGAAACAATCTTACTCAATATTATCAATTTTGAATCTCTTATTGCTACCAAAGCTTCACGAATAAGACAAGCTGCGGGCGAGCGTTTAGTTCTGGATTTTGGGCTACGACGCTCTCAAGGCTTTGGAGGAATTCAGGCAAGCAAAGCAGCGGTAATCGGAGGACTTGATGGCAGCTCAAATGTTTATGCAGGAATGGAATTCGGATTAAATGTGAGCGGTACAATGGCTCATTCCTGGATACAATCTTTTCCTAATGAACTAGCTGCTTTCAGAACATATGCCGAGCATTTTCCCAACAACACCATTTTGTTGGTGGATACTTATGACACTCTAGAGCAAGGAATTCCAAATGCTATAACAGTAGCACAGGAACTTAAAGAAAAAGGATATTCGCTTAAAGCGATCCGGTTGGATAGCGGTGACCTTGCATATCTCTCCAAAAAAGCCAGAAAAAAACTAGATGCTGCCGGTTTTCCCCATGTAAAGATTGCCGCATCTAACCAACTTGACGAATATCTTATCAAGAGTTTACTGGATCAAAAGGCTCCAATTGATATCTTTGGAGTAGGCACAAAACTTGTTACTGCTTATGACAATCCAGCTTTGGATGGTGTATATAAACTTGCTTCAGTAAATGATAAGCCGACACTTAAGATTTCAGAGAATGTGGAAAAGATCACTTTGCCCGGAATCAAAAATGTTACTAGATATTTCAATGAAGACGGTACTTTTTATGCTGATGGAATTTCTTTGCAAAATGAACAAAAACCGGTTTCTCATATTGAACATCCCTTCTTACCTACCAAGAAAACTAAAGTAATCGATTTAAAGTCGGAACCTCTGTTATCCAAGGTTGTAGAAAATGGTGAAGTTATTAATGATATTTGCTCAGCAACTAAAAGCAGATCATATTTCAGACAGCAAATTGAAAAACTCAGTCCTGAATATAAAAGGTTTGATAACCCTCATGTTTATAAAGTGGGAATTAGTACTGAGCTAAAATCGCTCAGAGATACAATGATTCAAAAAAACTCCAAATAATTAATTATGCATGCACTCCTAGTTATTGATGTACAAAATGATTTTTGCCCGGGAGGCAACCTTGAAATTCCGGATGGTGATCAGATTATCGCCTCTATAAACCAACTCACTCCCTTCTTTGATTGTGTGGTACAAACACAGGACTGGCATCCATTAAATCATAGCAGCTTTGCTTCAAATCATAAAGGTAAAAAACCCAATGAAACAATTTCTATGGATTATGGAGAGCAAATCCTGTGGCCAAATCACTGTGTTCAGGAAAGCCGAGGAGCTGAATTTCATCCTGATCTGGAAACAAAAAATACAAACATGATTATCAGAAAGGGATTCAGACCCGGAATAGATTCTTATTCTGCTTTCTATGAAAATGACAAGATCACCAAAACAGGATTAAAAGGGTATTTAGATTCCCTCAATATTGAAACAGTCTTTATCACAGGTTTAGCAACTGATTTTTGTGTGAAATGGACCGCTTTAGATGCTATAAAGTGTGGCTACAGAACATATGTAGTAAATGACGCAGTGAAAGGAATTGATATTGAGAACTCTGTAGATGTAGCGATGAAGGAAATGTATGAAGCCGGAGTCGAATTTATTGACTCCTCATATTTAGTCCCTTTTCTTAATGACTAATACACACTTTGATTACTGTATTCTGGGTGCCGGGCTTGCAGGACTAAGTCTTGCAAAAGAACTATCCGAGTCATCAATCGAAACAAAAATTCTAGTGGTTGATACAAATGGAATTGGAGCCGGTGCGTCAGGGTCACCAATAGGCCTGGTAAACCCCGCAACCGGGCGTTTTGCTAACAAATCATGGAAAGCCGAAGAATCTGTTAATGCAATCAAAGCCAATCTTAAAGATGTATCGGAATACTCATCAGAAACATACTATGTATCGAATGGAGTCATCAGACCTGCTATGGACTCTAAAATAGCCCTGAGAATGAAGGAGAACATCCATACAGCGGCTTGGCCAAAGGGATGGTGCAATTGGATGGATGAAGAGGAAATAAAGCGGGATTTCCCAAATTTAACTTGCAAGGATGGTGGGGTTTGGATTGCAGTGGGTTCTACCGTTGCAATCCCGGTTTATCTGAAAGCTTTAGCTAAAAAGCTTGTACGTAATGGAGTTGAAATAGTAACTCATACACAATATGATGTTCAAACAGAGAAGACCTCTACAAAAAATAAGGTGCTGGAATCAAATTGGAATCTAAAGTTAGAACATAACATCGAGTACAGCATAAAAAACTTAGTAGTAACAGCGGGAATAAAAACACAGGAGTTTGATTTTTGGAAAGATCTGCCGATTCATCCTATTAAAGGACAAGTTGCCGTTTTCGAATGTGAAAATGAGTTCCCTTATGACTCTGCTGTATCAGCCACAGGTTATTTTGCTTCCATTGATAAAAAAACTTTTGTTGCAGGAAGCACATACGAACACAACTTTGATCATGAGAAAACTGATGAAAAAGGTCTTAATTATGTTCAAAATAGGTTGTTACGTGTTATTCCTCAGTTAGAAAACAAAATTACACTCATTAGTCAGTGGAGCGGAATTAGAGCTTCTACACGAGATCGAATGCCAATAGTTGGAAGTCATCCAACCATTCCAAATTGCACGGTATTTACAGCTCTGGGATCAAAAGGTCTTCTCTACAGCAGTTTGATTGCTAAAGAACTGGTAAGTTATTTTAGAAATGAAGGCAGCATTTCAAATGAAATTTCTATTGGTCGATTCTAAAGAGCTTTAACCCTCTTGTATAAAAAAAGCCTGTTATTACAAAAATAACAGGCTTCATAATAAAGTATAAAGTCAAAAAAATCAGAAACGAAGTAACAATCCGCTAAATGCTGTAGCAATAGCACCACCGTTCTCAGTGTCATTTCCAACAATAGAAAGTCCTGCAGATAGTTCAAGGAAATTGAGATCAATACCTGCTCCTGCTGAATAGACATTAGATGAATATCCACCTACTCTTGTTCCAACTCGAAGTGGAATAAGCCCAAGTAGCCGGTATTCTAAACCTAAGTTTAATACGCTGTTTTTACGATTGGTTCCACTATCATTAAATCCAAAACCGTAATCAACAGATGTAGTAAGTTTGCCCATAACTAAGGAAGCTCCAAAGTTGTACATTGTCGGAAGTTCATACTCAAAACCGGTTAGGTCATCTGCATCGAAATCTCCATAGACTTGATTTTGAAGGCTATCTGCAAGATCATCATAAAAATCTCCCGGTTCTTTATCATTTCCTGCTCCGGTAAAATCAAATTCACCATTTGCAGTAATTGCCGTTGGAGTTTTATTGAAATCAAGTTTTCCAATATCCGTAATTGACATCGAAACCCTTAATGTCTTTGTCTTTCCAAAAAAGCCATCAATAATCGGAACTCCGGAAATATCCATTTCTAATGTCGCTCCTAGATCAAGCCCGAATCCTGTAGCATTCACATCAGCCGCACTCCCGTTGTCACCAATATAATCATCAATAACTACGCTATTATCTGCATCATAATCAGCTTCAAAGTCTCTTAAATCCTGTGCTAATGCACCTGATGTGTTGAGACTGTAGTCAAAGTCATGGATAATCCTATTTACATATTGGCTATTTCCATTTCTCTGTAACTGAATAGTTGAGTTAAAATCTAATGTAGATTGCTGAATTCCGATAATATATTTAGGTGCAATACCTGCATAAAGCTTCACATTCTTAGCAAAAAGAAGGTCTGGTAAGCTTAGAATTTCACGTGCATACCCAATTGATATTTCACTATAAGCTACTGCTCCAAAAGAGAAATTTACCGGTGTAATATCATCCAGTTCTTCCGGATCTAATCCATAAACACCAACTTCAGCAAAGCCTCGATTTATATTAAAACTCTCGGTAACTCTTACTCTTGTTGCAAGACTTACAGATGATTTCTTTCCTCGATTTGAAAAGCCAAAAGGAACTAAACTAAATGTTGACGAAGCATCCCTTGTAAGATTAGAATTTGTTCCACCAAATAGCTCTGTAAGCATATTCTCGGCTAATTCTCCTTCCAGAGTTAATCCTTTTGTAAAGTATTTATCATATACATCCAGATTAAGGAGTGTACCTCCAGCTCTTAAACCAATTCCACCTGCTAAACCGAGACTTCTTTTTGGTCTCTTTCTAGTTGGATTGATCATCAGGTTAGCAGGGTTCACAAAGTTTGCATGGTAACCATCAACATATGCTGTTCCTCCGCCTCCCATTCCAAGACTCATAGAATTAAAATGTCTTGATTGACTGATTGCCTCTAGTGAGGTAAACAGAATAACAAATAAACTTATTGATATTATTTTTTTCATTTTGTTACCTCCTATTTGCCTTTAACTTCGGTTTGTATTTTAATTCGAGCCCCTAAACTAATTGTGAATGAATCATTCGCTCTTAGTTTAACTGCTTTATTTTCTGATGATCTTAAGTTTATCGAAAACTCGACAAAATCCACATCTTTAAGTGATGTTAATTCATTTTCTGTTAATGTAAAACTGAAAGAATTATCAGTACTGCCATTTGAAAAGCCGGTTACATCATCTACAGGAGCTGCTCTTAACCTTATTTCTTCTCCGGCAATAGGTAGTTCAAACAATTCATTATCAAGTGAATCTTGAAACGATAGAAAGATGTTTAAACCCATTGGAAGATTGTTAGAATACACAATAAATATACTTCCTTCCTGCAGATCATCTCCGGGGTCAATACTAAAATCTAGTGAGTCAGTAAAACTAGCCGGTGCTCCAACTTCAGTGCTAAATGCTAGTGGCAGATCGACGTTTAGGTTTGGGTCGAATTCAAGTGGAGTTTGAATTGAAGCTTCGTTCTCTCCTTCATTTACCACAGCTCTACCAATGAATCGTATATCACTTGGCAGGTTGTTTAAAAAATCGTCAACATTTGTAGTGGCGGTGTTGAAAGGAATTTGACAAGTATTACTTTGACAATCACTGTTATTATCAATTGAAAATTTGATCAATTGATTAGGGTCTAGTTGTACCCCATTAGCAACAAGCCCAGTAAAAGAAGAACGATCGGCTTCTACAACTTCATTAGCACTTCCGCTTTTTCCGGTAAGATAAACTTCGTTTCCTTGTCCATCTACACCAACTAAGGCTGCATAAATAGTAGTCTCAATTGAAATATTTGAGTTGTAGTTTATATTTATAATCGGGTTCGTGAATTGAAATCCATCAATTTGATCGGAAAGCTCATCCAGACCATCAATGCTAGTTATTTCAGCTTCATTATCATTAAATACATCAAGTATTTCAGAACCATTATCGTTACTTAGATCATTATCCCCAAGAAGAACATTCTGAGCAAGTATAATTCCAAACGCAGTTTCAATCCCTAAGTTGGAAATATCAACTGTTGCTGTTATTTCATCAGTTTCAGCAATTGTAACTGCTCCTGCATTAGGACCAGTTTGCGTATTTTCAGTAGCCGAAATAATATTATATGAAACTTCATTATTCTCGGCGAAAATTCTATAACCGGTTAAGTCAACTGTAACATCTGAAGCTGTACTATTTCTTGGAATGGAAGGAAAGTTTAAAACCAAGCTATCTTCAACTCCAAAGTCATCATTTCTAATACCCGGAAAAGAAATCTGAAGTGTTTCGATTCCGATTCCCATATCATTGACAAGATTAGTAACTGAGATTTGTCCTGAGTTTAACTGTACATAATGACTTGGATCAGTAAATCGAAATTCAGTATCACTAAAAGTTGAAGTACTGGAAGTACTGAAATCTTGTGGTTCAAGATTAGCAGTTACAGAAGACGCAAAAAGATCAGAACCATTTGCAGTATTAATAATCAAATCACCATCATTAGCTGGATAAGTAAAACCATCCCAAGTCAATACTACTTCAACTGCAATGTTACTTAATTGATCGCCATCTGTAAAAGTAACACTAGCTGTTTCTGTAGCACCTACTGTAAGATTTGAAAAACTAGCAACAGTACCAACTTGTGAGTCATCAGAAAGCAAAGTTACATCAAGAGTTTGAATTTCAAAACCAAGTTCATTCGTAACGGTGATATCTAAAGCACCATCTCGTATAGTCGCACTGGAGAAGAAATCTGTATTACTTCCAATATTAATATTAACCGGCATGGCGGCGTTGCTACCTGCAGGCACCGGAGTTCCTGCCGGAGGTGTTGCTCCTCCTGAAATCTCTGAGAAGTTAGTGGATCCTAAATCTCCGCCACCTGATGAAAAACTACCAATTTCAATTTCACCTACTTCCGAACTGAAAGAAGTGTTACTTCCATCGATCTCAGGAATAGCATCGTCTAAGTCGCCAAAGTCAAACTCTTCATCTGTTGTAATTGAAATTAAACCACTTGAAGGATCTACAATAAAAAGAGAATCTAAATCCTCACTAGTAGAATCAATAAGAGCTCCTGTGCTATCACCTAAGAAAACATATGTTTTATTATTGATTAGTGGTACTTCAACCGTTTGTGCTGTTTTAAAATCGGGTTTGTCCGGAATGCTCAAGTCACACGAAGCAAAAAAGCCGAATATGAAAAAAGCACACAGAATGTATTTGAATTTAGCCATCTATGTAGATCTTGTTTTAATTGAATTCCTTTGTGTTTAAAACACAGCCGAAATAATACGTTTTTTTTTGAGCAAGTATATTAAGAATATGTAATAATAAAAGCGCTACATATTTCGGTAGTATATCAAATAAGTCTAAAACTTACATTATTACTATAATATTCCATTCCATTATTGAAAATAGATTATAATCTAAAACCTCTTTTTCTTTGAATGTTTTTTTGATTCTAAGATTCATTTTTTGATATAATTTTTCTATAGGAAGAATTACTCATTCTAGTAGGCATAAGTACCTATATAGATCTTAAGGTTTAGGTCGGTAAGCTTAAAATTGTGATACATTGAATTGACATAAAAATAAGAGCGGAGAGGGAGGGATTCGAACCCTCGGTACCCTTGTGAGGCACACACGCTTTCCAGGCGAGCCCGTTCGACCGCTCCGGCACCTCTCCGTTTATTCAATAATGAATGGGCGTCAATGATAGAGTAATTATCACTGTATATCAACAGTTAAAATCCGAAAGAAAATACCTGAGTTGTATATGCTTTTACAGCAACTCCATTATCCTTTGCCGGATTGAATCTCCACTTGTTAGCCGCATCCAATGAAACCCTTATAATACCATAACCTATGTCGTCAACAATTTCAAAGTCTTTACGGTTTGGCTTGTATTTTCTTATGCTTGATATATATATATCTTCGACCTCCCCTGTTTTAGTTACTAAAAAAGTAATAAATACTTCTGCAATAATATCAGCATCACGGGCTTCTTTTGGCGTTGCAGGTTCAGTTATTTTAAGAGGGCTTGGTGGTTTTTCAGGACTTGCCACTGCTTCATCAGAATCGCCGGTCTGCCCTACTTCTCCTTCTCCTATCTTTTCAAATGAGAGCAAATCATTAAAGTCCATGATCTCAATGTCTTCTTCAATTACTTCATCTGAAGGTACCGGTATAGGTATTTGAGGTTTGGGAGGACTAGCCGGTGCAGTTTCTTGTTTCGTGGCGATTGATTGCTCGACGAAAATTTCCTGGTTTGGTGCTACGAAATATTTGTCTTCGCTATCCTGTATTTCAAAAGGCCAAAATTTAAAAATCCCAATAAAGATAAGCTGAACTCCAATAATACAAAGCATAATTCTATGCTTATAATTAGTGTTGTTATAAAATTTATTTTTATCAAAAAAACTCAATTAGCTCTAATTCGTTTTAATTCTTTAGCTATTAACTGATGTGCATGATCTTTTAATGTGTTTATATCATCAAATTCTTTTGTTGAAATCGGATTCAGGATAGAAATTGTAAAATCGACTACCGGTTCAACGATCTTAGAACCAGACTTCATAGCTATATGCCCACCATTTAATACCATTGGCTGAATATCAAAACCATATTCATGAGCAAGTAAAAAGGCTCCGTTCTTAAATCGCTTTAGTTCACCGTCTAAAGTTCGGGTACCTTCCGGGAATATCATCACAGGAACCAGATCTTTTAGAGGTTGTACCAGATTATCTAATTTTTTTAGCGCAGATTTACTTTTCCGGTTAATTGTAAGGTGTCCGGTTAGCCAAACTAGCCACCCCATTACAGGAATAAAAGCTAAACTTCTCTTCGAAACCCACTTCATTTGCCATGGCAAATGATATGTTAAGGCCATATCTAGAAAACTTTGATGATTTGCTATAAATACTGTGGGTTTTTCAGGATTAAATTTAGACTCTCCTTCTATTTTTATATTCCACTTTGGGCTCGCCTTCATCATCAACCTAGCCATTACTGAAAGTATACGATTAGGTATTTTTCTGTACCGGTCAAATGGAAAAGTAAAAATGAATGCAATTAAAATCAGAATAAAAAAAACAGCAAACAGAACTACAAAATAGCTCCATAGGAAAATACTGAATAGCGTTTTCATTTTACTGACAGCTCTTCAATGGCTTTTCTGATAAACCCTTTATTTCTTGATAAAACATCTTTAGCCTCATTCTTTTCAACTTTACCGATTGCCATAACTAAAGCTGTTTTAACATGATTGTCCGCCTCAATTAAATAAGATGAAGCCTCTTCATAGTTGAGATTTGTAAACATTGTAATTATTCTTTTAGCTCGCTCTACCAACTTTTTATTTGTAAGCTGAAGATCTACCATTACGTTTTCATAAACTTTACCCTGCCTGATCATAGCACCAGTTGTGAGCATGTTAAGTACCATTTTTTGAGCAGTTCCACTTTTCATTCTTGTACTTCCCATCACCACCTCAGGGCCAACAGGTACGTCAATTATAAAATCCGGCTCTACCTCTAGTTGTTCTTTTGGAACAGTAGTTACAAGAATGGTTTTACAGCCTCTTTTTTTGGCTTCATTAATTGCGCCAATTACGTAGGGAGTTCTGCCACTTGCAGCAAGTCCACAAACAACGTCAGGAGGAAAAATTTCTCTGTCTCTTATTTCTTCTTCTCCATTTTCTTCCAAATCTTCGGCGCCTTCCTTTGCGGTGTACATCGCTTCCTTACCGCCGGCTATAAATCCTTGAACCTGATCCGGATCTGACCCGAAAGTTGGAGGGCACTCAGAGGCATCCACTACACCAAGGCGACCGCTTGTTCCTGCCCCAAAGTAAAGCAATCTGCCGCCAAGATTAAACGATTCACTAATCATTTCAACTGCTTCAGCTATTACATTCAATCTTCTTGACACAAGTTGAGCAACTTTTTGATCCTCCTGATTTATTATTGTTACGATCTCATCAGCTGAGGCAACATCAATTTCCAAACTTGACTCATTTCGTTGCTCTGTAGCTAACTTTTCCAGTTTCTTATATAATTGTTCGGCCTGATTCATTTTTTAATAATTTTCTATCTTCTGTTTAGCCACCAATCAGATGCACTATTTTCACTGGTTATTGCTTCTGTTGTAGATGATTCGGTATTTTTTAATAAAGTAGCAGCCAAAGCTATAATATTTTCATTCACTTTGCTTTGGGTATCTTCAGGATTGAAATGATCCTTTACGAAATGAGTGTCGTATTTTGCTTCAACAAACGATTCGTGCCTAAGTGTATATTCACAAAATGGTATCGTAGTTTTACAGCCCACGATCTCATATTCATCCAATGCACGTAACATTTTGTTTATAGCAGCTTGTCTGTTTTTTCCATGAACAGTCAACTTTGAGATCATTGGATCGTAATTAATGGTAATCTCCTGCCCTTCTTCAACACCTGAATCTACACGAATTCCATCGCCGGTTGGCACACGATGTTTAAATAATTTACCTGTACTTGGCATAAAGTTGTCTTCTGGGTCTTCAGCATAAATTCTACACTCAACTGAATGGCCATTTATTTCCAGATCATCCTGAGTAAAAGGAAGTTCTTTACCTTCTGCCACCAAAATCTGTGTGGCTACAAGATCAACTCCGGATATCATTTCCGTCACAGGATGCTCTACTTGTAATCTGGTATTCATTTCCAGAAAATAGAAATCCAAGTGCTTATCCACCAAAAACTCGATAGTTCCGGCTCCTACATAATCACATCCTTTTGCAGCTTTAATTGCTGCATCTGCCATTTTACTTCTAAGTTCAGGAGTTAATAAAGCACAAGGTGCCTCTTCAATTACTTTTTGATGCCTACGCTGAATAGAACATTCTCTGTCAAAAACATGAACAACATTGCCGTGAGTATCTGCCATAATTTGAAATTCCACATGTCGTGGTTCTTCCAAATATTTTTCGATATAAATACGATCATCACCAAATGCATTTTTTGCTTCTGATTTAGCTGCTTTTATACTACTCTCAAATTCTTCTTTTTTATTAACGATGCGCATTCCCTTCCCCCCACCACCTGCAGCAGCTTTTACTAAAATGGGATACCCGATCTCATCGGCAATTTTTGAAGCTTCTTCAAGATCTTTTAACTCTGACTTAAGTCCCGGAGGTGTTGGAATTCCAAGTTGAGTAACTAATTTTCTCGCAGCTGTTTTATCACCCATCACCGTGATAGCTTTTGGCTCCGGACCAATAAAAATAATGTTCTCTTTTTTACAGCGTTCGGCAAAAGCAGCATTTTCACTCAAAAATCCGTAACCGGGGTGTACAGCATCCGCTCCTGTTTTCTTAACAGCGTCTATAATTTTGTCCATTACTAAATAGCTTTCTGATGAAGCGGCTTCACCTATAAAAACAGATTCGTCGGCGTGGAGCACATGTGGAGACGCTGCATCAGGTCGGGAATACACAGCTACCGTTTTAATTCCTAGTTCCTTACAAGAGTGAATTACACGAAGCGCAATTTCACCTCGGTTTGCAATAAGTACTTTCTTTATTTCTGGCATGTAATAGCGGTTTTAGATTTAAGGAATAATACCGCTTTAAAGAGAGATTCTCCAAGTTGGATTTAACTGGCTTTTTTTAAGTCGAGCAGAACTTTAGGAAGCATTGAAAGTTTTTCTGATTGATTCAAATATGCACGCTGATTAAACACATCAAAATCATTTTCCTCAATTTTATCCAGAATACAACTATAATTTCTATGAGCCAGATAAACCGGTAATCGACTGTCTTTATTCAACATTTCTATTCCTTCAAAGGCATTGCTATAATATTTACGAGCTCTCTTAATTTGAAATTTCATCAACGCAACGAATTTGTCGCTTTTATCTTTGTTAAATAGCTCTTCTTCAGTAATGTTAAACTTTTCCAGTTCTTCTTTGGGTATATATATTCTGCCTCTTTCCAGATCCTCTCCAATATCCCGAAGTATGTTGGTAAGTTGCATCGCAATCCCTAAATCGACTGCTCTGTCGAGCGCGTCATTGCAAGAATACCCGAATACTTCACTTGTCATCAATCCTACAACTGAAGCTACTTTATAAGAATAATCATAAATCTCCTCAAAATTTTTGAATCGGGTCTTATCAAGATCTTGGCGTACCCCTTCGATCAATGTGAGAGGCAGCTCGATGGGAATATTAAATTTCTTCAGAGTATCTGAATAAGCAACAAGAATAGGATCGCTTACAGAACAACCCTCGTAAACAAGACTCAGGTTTTTTTTAAATTCATCCAACTTTAAATCCACTTCTGAGAGCGTAAGTTTTTCATTCTTAATAAGGTCTTCTGCGTCATCAACAAGATTATCCAAATAACGACACATCCCGTATATAGCAAAAATTCCACGTTGCTTCTCGTTTGGTAAAAACCGAGTCGCCAAATAGAAAGTCTTTGCATGATAACGAGTTATAGCTCTACAATGGCTATAGGCTTGCTTCAGCTCTTCATCAGAAACATCCTCAATCACTGATTTGTGAAACGAAGTCATCTCATAAATGGGTCTGAAAAGCGAATATGGTATTTGAAAAAAGTTTGTCATTTTGATATCGCTATAATGCTAAATTCTACGCAAAAAGTTCCTGTTCAGATTTAAATTTCTAGTAACAAACATGTTTTAAAAACTTCATTATCTTTGGAGGCATTCAAAAGTTAACTTCTAACCTTTGAAAATTAATAATAACGGTTGAGTTCATCTTCCATCAGGAGAATCTATGAACAAAAAAGTGACAATCTACGAAGTGGCAAAAAAAGCTAGTGTTGCTATTTCAACAGTATCAAGAGTATTAAACAATTCTGAAAACGTTTCAGAAGAAACAAAGATAAAAGTTAATGCTGCTATTAAAGAGTTGAATTTTCGTCCACAGGTAAGTGCCCGAAAACTAGCTAGCAAAGAACCTCAAATGCTCGCAATTGCAGTTCCTTCTTTTACAACTCCTTTTTTTAATGAAGTTCTGAAAGGTGTAAAAGATGAGATCAAAAAAATGGATCTCGATATTATACTTTACAATACCGGCTCTAAAAATCCTGAGGAAGCAGTTCACAATTTCTTTGATCGCGGTACAGCTGATGCTCTCATTCTTCTATCCATCGATGTAACAGATAAAATCCATGAAGTTTTACAGTCCACTCAAACTCCCGTTGTTTTAGTAAATACTTCTCACGAATCTTACAACTATTTTATGCTTAACGACTATCAGGGAGGGTATATGTCGGGTGAGCATTTGGTGAAAAAGGGATTTCAGAATATTGGCATGATCAGTACTATAACTAAAAACAGATCATCCAGCCAAAGAGAGCGAGGATTTAAAGACGCTTTAAAGAACTACAAAATGAAGATCGATGACTCTCTTTTTATTACAGGCGAGTCAGAAAAGCATGGCGGTTTCACCGAAGAAGCCGGATTTGAAGCTATTAATAAATACCAGAAAATGGGACGATTCCCTGACGCTATTTTTTGTGCTAATGATACGCAAGCGTTGGGCGCCATTCATGCAATTAATAAATTAGGAATGAGTGTTCCTGATGATATTGCACTTATGGGATACGATAATATCAAGTTTTCTAAATACATGGATCTAACAACGGTTGACCAGAAAATGTATACGACCGGAGTACAAGCTACTGCCCGACTTGCAGAGATCATACGTAATCCTGATCAAGAATTATATCAAACAACCATTAATCCGGTTCTAGTTGAACGGGGCTCAACAAAAAACTCAAAATAGACTTTTAGTGAATACCTCCTTTTCTCATCAGGAAGCTTTAGATCATTGTATTGTTGAAACAAAAGTTGAAGGATTAAAACCTCCTTACAAAGGTAAAGTAAGAGAAGTATACGATCTTGGATCAGAGAAACTCGGGATTGTAGTTACGGATCGTATTTCAGCTTTTGATTATATCATGAAGCAAGCTATCCCTTTTAAGGGTCAGATTCTGAATCAAATGGCGGCCTTCTCTTTTGATAAGGTGAAAGATATTGTTTCCACTCATATTCTGGATGTTCCCCATCCGAATGTTACCATTGCAAAAAAGTGTGATCCGGTTCCTATTGAAGTAGTAATTCGTGGATATTTAACCGGTCATGCGTGGAGAACATACAACTCCGGATTGAGAGAATTATGTGGGGTTGAATTACCTGAGGGAATGAAAGAACACGATAAATTTCCATCTCCCCTGCTCACTCCTGCAACCAAAGCTACCGAAGGACATGATGAGGATATTTCGGAAGCAGATATTCTAAAAAGAGACATTGTAGATGAGAAATTTTGGAATGAAATTAGAGAAGTCGCTTTTAAACTTTTTGAGAGAGGAACGGAAATAGCAGCAAAACAAGGATTGATTCTTGTTGACACCAAATACGAATTTGGCTTATATAATGGCGAACTCACCTTGATCGACGAAGTTCATACCACCGATTCTTCCCGTTATTTTTATTCGGATGGATACGAAGAACGGCAAGCTCAAGGCGAGCCTCAAAAACAACTCTCCAAAGAATTTCTACGCGAGTGGCTGATGGCGAATAATTTTCAGGGATTGGATGGTCAAGTGCTTCCGGATTTACCTGATACATTCCGAATGGAAGTATATGATCGTTATGCTGAATTGTTTGGCTTGCTTACCGGCAAAGAATTTGAGCCTAGGTTAGAGAAGGAATTTGATGAGGTTTTGGCTGAAATTTTTAAGAGCTAAATATCTAAATTTTCTATCGGACTTTTCACATCTTTCAGACTTCGAGAGCTTACATGCGTATAAATTTGTGTGGTTGAAATATGGGCATGCCCCAACAATTCCTGAATAAATCGAATATCCGTTCCATTATCCAATAAATGAGTTACAAAAGAATGGCGCAAAGTATGTGGTGTTGCTTTCTTTTTGATATTCGCTTTTTTTCGATGTCTTCTCATTAATTGTTGAACAGAAGAGCTTGAATACTTCCCTCCTTTTTGACCTTCAAATAAGTATTCCGATGGTTTGTATTCAGATACATATTTTCTTAATAATTCCAGAACTTTTGGAGAGAGTAACGAATATCGGTCTTTCTTACCCTTGGCTTGGCTGATTCGAATTTGCATACGATCGGAATCTATATCGCTAATTTTAATATTAAGAATTTCCCCTAATCTTAAACCTGCTGAATAACACAGTGTAAAAATAGCTTTGTGTTTTATATTAGTAAATGAGTTTAGCAATCTCTGTACCTCTTCAACAGAAAGCACTTCAGGAATAGTAGAAGGCTTTTTCATCTTTATGTTGAAATCGAAATCGATGTCTTTTTTTAATACATCCTGATACAGAAATTTAACGGATGCTAAAAGTTGCTTCATCATAGAGTACCCGTAGTCAAGCTCCTTTTGTGCGTATCTATAAAACTCCTCCAATATTTTGGGAGTTACTTTTTCAACATCATTATTTTTTAAATAAGCGATAAAAATACCAAGGGCACTTACATAGACCTCTACGGTTCTATCGCTATAATTTTTTAGGATAAGCTTACTTTCGTACTTTGATATTAATTCGCTTTTATTCATTTTACTCTTACTATTTGAATAATAAAGTGAATAAAACCTAAACATGAAATAGGGATAAAGTGAATAGAGTTCACTTTACTCTGTTGTTGAAGATGAATTCGCTCCGCTCTTCATCTTCAACGTGCCGGGCTAAGTTCAGGCGTTGCGAAGCAACTCATCCCAACCCTCACTATATTCAATAGGTAAAACCAACTGAACATAGCCCGGCACGTTACCACACATTTGAAAAACGATGCGATTAAGACTAATAACAATATTCACCTTCATAATTTGTATAGAAAGCTTTGCTCAAAAAAGTGGAGAATTATATGATACAATTGCAAAGCTTGACAGTACTTTTTTTAAAGCTCTGAATGAATGCGACCTTAAGAAATATGAATCTTTTTTAGCTTTTGACTACGAATTCTACCACGACAAACAGGGCTTAACAGCCTCTAAAACAAGTGAATTGAAGTCAATGGGCTTGTTTTGTGGAGAACAAAGAGAAAGACAGCAAATTAAAAGAGTACTTATCAACGAAAGTTTAGAAGTATATCCTATCGCAAACTATGGAGCAGTAGAAAATGGAGAACATATTTTTCATCTAGTAATAGATGAGGATACGAGCAAACCTATATCAAAAGCTAAATTCACAAGTATATGGAGGTTCGATAATAATGAATGGAAACTTGCAAGAACAATTAGTTATAATCACATTCCATACGGAAAAATTCAACTTGATGATAAAACTCTGAAACTATATGAAGGAAATTATCAAGCTTCTGATAGAATGGTTAACATAAAAAAAGAAGGAAAAACTCTTAAAATGACTGACTTGGTGGACAAAAAAGAAGTTTGGAATGCTGAAATGCTTGCTGAAACTGAGGATACATTTTATTTGAATCAAAATAATATCCAAATCAAGTTCATTCAGAAAGAAGGAAATGTGGAGAAGTTAGTTGTTTACGAAAACGGAAAGCAAATAGAAGAAATTAAAAAAGCAAAATAAAAAACGTGTGGTAACAATGGCTATAAGTAATTGCTTGTTCTCGCCTACTTCTGAAAATCCTCGCGGATTTTCAGTCTGGTGTATACTTGCAAAGTTTAGTGCTAAACCACGCAACTACTCATAGCCTAGACCGTTGAAGATGAATTCGCTCCGCTCTTCATCTTCAACGTGCCGGGCTAAGTTCAGGCGTTGCGAAGCAACTCATCCCAACCCTCACTATATTCAATAGGTAAAACCAACTGAACATAGCCCGGCACGTTACCAACAATAAAAATGGGGAAAACAAGAAACTTAAATGGTCTGCCAGGAAATCTTGCTCTTAGTTATCTGAGTACACTCGGGTATTATGATAGAGGATATATGGCTGATTGGTTAAAACATATCTCCATAAAACTTGGAATTAATAAAATTGAAATAGACATTCTTGGTAAATCGATTACTCCTAAGGAAGCTGAAATAAAGCCTCTTTTGGCAGACTTGAATAAGCTAAATGGAATTATAAATCAAGAATTAACTAACAACGGATTTGAATCTAATTTTTTGACAAAAGCAGTTCTTAGATTCGATATACCTCTTGACGAAAAAGTAGTTCATTGCTTTCCATTATTGGAAGATACAAATGGAAAGATATACGAACCTAAAAACAGAATTACTGAGACTGCTTATGAAAGTGATTTTGACCCATCTAATAGGAATCTAAAATCGAATAACACAGATAAGCCTAACTTTTTGTCAAAAATAAAAAACCTTTTATCGTAAAATGCAATCAAGAATAATGTTCATAGAACCCGGTGGTGGCTTAGGTGCATATAATGCTCGAATTGGGTTAGTTACATTTTCCAAAACTGGAAAAACTCTTAAATATAATGGTCAAGAATTCCAATCCTTGAAAGGTTCGGGCTATAAAACAAATTACTTTGACGTTGAAACAGGAGAGGAATACTGGATCTCAGGACCTAAAAAGAATGGAGAAGATGCCTTATATCCTTTAGACATTGAAGTTGATGAAAATATTCGAGAAAGGTATTGGACAGAAATTCGTAATCGTCCAGATTTAATTGAGCTAGCTGCTTATAATTCGAAAGGTAAATACACCAAAAGGACTCCGAACCCTGAGTTGTCAGTTGGAGGAACGACCAGAAATGGAACTAACAGAGGTGGTGACAAAATCAGAAAATAAAAAGTTGGTAACACTATGTAAAAACAATAGCTGGGATAGTGGTGAAACTGTAGCTTCTACTCTCCTAGTTAAGTACGCCAATCCTTTGGATTGACTCGCACACACGAAGAAACTTGCAAGCCAATCCAAAGGATTGGCTAAGTGGTCGAAAGACAGTATTTTGTTTCAAAAACCGCTACAGTTTTTACATTTAACGTTGAAGATGAATTCGCTCCGCTCTTCATCTTCAACGTGCCGGGCTAAGTTCAGGCGTTGCGAAGCAACTCATCCCAACCCTCACTATATTCAATAGGTAAAACCAACTGAACATAGCCCGGCACGTTGTAGCCAATTAAAACAGAATGAAGATTCAATGTAAAAACTGTTTACCTAAGGAAGGAATTGAAATTCCAAATTTCTCGATAGCAGAAAAGGAGCAGTCTAGAAAATGGAAAGAAAAGTCACCAATTCATGCTGTTAAAAAGTTAATGGATGCAATGAGTTTTAGTCATAGAGATGCGAAATATATCGTCACACATATTAACGTTGAATATGGACAATGTAATAGCTGTAATTTTAATACTCTCGACGAAGAGCAAGGAAAGTGTCCAAAGTGTGGAGCATTAAATTTTAACTGGGTAACTCATAAAAGCTAGAATAAAAAATGGAATTTAAACTATGGTTAGAATTTGAAGAAGTTGATTCAGGAAATTGGGAGACTGACAACGAGTTTGCAAATATTCAGGTGAATTTACCTGATGGAAGACATTATGGGATAAATGTGTGGACGTTTAAATTTCTGGAGACTTCAGTTAAATTGGATAAGGAGAATGGTGAAAGCTTGAATGGGGTTTATCAAATCCCTCCAGACTTGTTTGTAAAAGAATTGACTAGAGATTGTATAGAAAGAACAATAGCAGATTTATTGATTAAGGGAAATTTGGAAGACATTCTTAATCCGACTATAAGTGATAATGAAAAATAAAAACAGGCTACAACAAAAGCTAAAAATCATAACCAGCTCTAAAACTGGCAACGCTTTTTAGCCAACCGTTGTAAGCCATTTGAAAACAACTTGTAACTATAACTAAAAATGGAATATTCAGAAGTAAATAGATTATCACGATTAACAGCTATTTTAATTCAATTTCAGACCAAAAGAATTATTACCGCTTCTGAACTATCCCAAAAATTTCAAGTTAGTAAAAGGACAATTTACAGAGACATTAAAGCATTAGAAAATGCAGGTGTCCCTATTTTGACCGAAGAAGGAAGAGGCTATGCATTAATGGATGGGTATAGAATTCCACCTGTAATGTTTACAGAACAACAAGCAAATGCTTTAATACTAGCAGGACAGTTAGTGTTAAAAAACAAAGATGCCTCTTTTCTAAAAGATTATTTAGAAGCAATTGATAAAATCAAATCAATTCTTAGATACACCACCAGGGACAAAGTAAATATACTTGCCAACAGAACTCAATATGACGAAGTCATAAATCAAGAACGGAATAGTAACAATTTATCAGATTTACAAAATGCACTTACCAGTTACAAATTGGTCAGGATAGAGTATATCAATAAGGAAGGTACTGCAACTAAAAGGTTGATAGAGCCATTTGCTCTATTGAGTGCTGAAAATTGGTATTTGATTGCTTGGTGTCGTTTACGCAAGGAGTTTCGATTTTTTCGCCCAGATAGAATTCAAAAAATGGAAATTCTACCAGAAAATTTTGAACCTCATAATATGACTTTACAAGAGTATTTTGACAAATACCATTGATTCTTTTTTACCCTTGCCATAAGGCTGTCACAGGTCGACCTTACATTTGTATCATTAATTAATATAAGCATTAAAAATAATGATGAACGTAACTATCAAAGAGCTTCAATCAATTGGATTTCCAGACCCCAAAATGATTTCAGTCAATGGTGTTGAACTCGAAGTATTCGAAGCAGGCAGACAAAATACAGGTAAACCTATTGTACTCAGCCATGGCTTTCCAGAGAATGCGTATTCTTGGCGCTTTCAGATTCCCGAACTTGTTAAAGCCGGCTATCATGTCATTGCCCCAAATCAGCGTGGTTATGGTAACTCATCTCGTCCAACTGAAATAATGAAGTACGACATTGTACATTTAACGGGTGATATAATTGCACTACTTGATTACTATGGATATAACGATGCCACTTTCATTGGTCATGATTGGGGAGCAAATATTGTTTGGAATCTTGGGTTATTGCATCCAGAACGTATAAATAAAATAATAAACCTGGCTCTACCTTATCAAGTGCGAGGAGAAAAACCTTGGATTGAGTGGATGGAGGAAATATTCGGAGAAGATAATTATTTCGTTCACTTTAATCGACAACAAGGAGTCGCAGATGCTATACTAGATGAATATAAATCTAATTTTCTTCGAAATTTGTTCAGAAAGAACGTACCCCTTGCACCGCCAGAGCCAGGAATGTTAATGATTAATCTTGCAAGAGCAGAAAAACCACTTGGCGAACCAATAATGAGTGAAAGTGAGCTGGCTATTTATATTTCTGCCTTCGAAACATCAGGATTTGCAGGAGCTATAAATTGGTACAGAAACCTTGACCGAAATTGGCATTTACTGGCAAATGTAAACCCAACCATTCAACATCCTACACTTATGGTATATGGTGAACAGGATATGATTCCTAAGTCCGAGAGCCTGACAGATTTCGTTCCTGATGTAGAAGTGATTAGTCTAGATTGTGGTCATTATATTCAACAAGAAAAACCAGAAGAAACAACTCAAGTAATTCTAAAATGGTTGAAACAACAGAATGTCTAAAAAGGAATTAAGCAACAAACAAGGAGTTCTTCAACAAGCATTTCATCTTGCAAAGATCCCCATAATAATTAGTCTATTTTTAACACCTGTTCGTTTTCTACTTGAACTAGCTGGTCTACCTGAATATGCTATTTTTATTATTGGATTGCTCTGGTTAACCTTAGCCTTTTCCATTTATTGGGGATTTAAACTATATACCGAAAAGAAAGCATACCTCCTGCTGCTGTTCAGTTTAATTATATTTTCACCTGTTTCAAGGCTTCCTGTTGTTGCTGCTTGGTGGGTTGATACTAAATGGGAAATTGGAACTCATTACGGCCTCTACTTTGATAACTGGGTACAAACACTCCTAAACCATGGTATTTATGGAGCTCTTGTTCAAATCATACCTGGTATGTTACTTGGTTCAATGACAATAGCTATCATGCGATATAAAAAGTCGGTAACAAAGCAAACTAATAATATCGAGAATTGAAGACTTTTATTAATGAAAAACCAGCGTACAACAATGTATAAATTGCATTGAAACGCATTTTATACTAAACGTTAGCTACAATACCAGAAAAATGACGATTAACATTAAAATTGAAAATATATTTGAGTTAATTGAACTGATTAAAAAACGTCCTGGACTATACATTGCAGATAGTAATATAACTTCGATTCAAAATTTTATTTATGGATATGATTTAGCATGTTTGGTTAATAATATTGAACATAAAAACGTCTTTCCCTTGTTTTGGTATTTCCATGAATGGATAAAGGAAAAATACAATTGGAGTTCTTCAACCGCAGGATGGAAAAACATAATACTCCAAGAAAATAATAATGATGAAATAAAATCATTAGACGTTTTCTTTGCGCAAATCGAGGAATTTAAAAAACTACATCCAATCTCAATTGAGTATATCGAATTAACGAAGGAAAATTTAGAGTTTAATAATTCTGAAAACTGTAAAATGAAAACTTATAATCCTAAAACCAAGTTATTTGACTTGCCTATTTATACAAAAGCAGATAGAGTTTTTCTTGTTGAACATTCGCATGATTTTGGATTTTCAATATTCGTTAACTGTAAAGGAAAATTAGTTGGGAATGATTGGACAAGACGTTTTGAAAATTCTGAAAAAGGCAAATTATACACTAATAATCTTTTTGGAACGAATAATAATTGGAAAGTTATACAAGGAGATTTGATTCAAAAAATTAATGAAATAGTAAGGTACAGTAGCTAACAACGTGTATAATTAATTGCTTCCCTCACTATTTTAAGAGTAACATAAATTAAATCACACATTCATGGTCCCGTTGCTACTGCCCTTACCGCTTGGGTAAAGCACAATGCAAACACTACTGGAAAACCACCATTTGATTTTACTTAACTACGTAGTAATTTAATGAGAAAGACACACTACTCAACATAGCAATCGCTAGCAAAAATTTAAAAACCAAACGAGATGGATAAAATAATACTGACATCAATTATTATATTTTTTGCTTGCAATTCAATTTTTGGACAGTCTAACGATGAAAAATACAGAAAAGATGTAGAGTCAGTAGATGCAATTATAAATGCATATTATGATGTTGTATCTGGTTCGAGTAATGAACCGTGGGAATTTGAACGGGATAAATATATTCACTCAAAAAATGCTGTTATTACGAGATTCGACGAAAACGGAAAAGCGGAATCCCATACCCTTGAAGCGGAATATATACCAATCGGATTATCACCGAAAGAAGATTTTTACGAAAAGGAACTTAAAAGAATAGTAAGTAAATATGGAAATGTTGCACAAGTTTGGAGTGCGTTTGAAATACGAACTGACCCGAAAATTGAATCCAATATTAAAGGACTAAATAGTATTCAGCTTCATTATGAAAATGGAAGATGGTGGATAGATAGTTGGACTTGCGAAATGGAATCTGAAAAAAATTCTGTGGTGACTGAATTTATGACTAATGAAGTTTTAAATAAATCTTCTGCGGTAGACGAAATAAGAAAAATCGAACAACTTCAAGTACAAGGAATTCTTGAAAAAGATTCAACCATAATTAGAAAAATACTTGCCAATGATTTAATTGTTAATGCACCGAGCAATT
This sequence comes from Balneola sp., assembly GCA_965216175.1. Taxonomy (GTDB): domain Bacteria; phylum Bacteroidota; class Rhodothermia; order Balneolales; family Balneolaceae; genus Balneola. The sequence continues at coordinate 1,157,983 of OZ244140.1, read as the reverse complement.
CTGTAGTTGACTTAAATATGGCTATGGAAGCTTTAAAACTTGGATATATTGATTACACTTCTTATGAGCAGAAAATCGACGAAATTAAGATTATTGAAAACATCGGAATAGTAATGGGTTTGGAAACAGTAATGCCGACTGGTTTAACCGGTAAAGCTGGAACTACAGAAAAAAGACGGTTTACAGATATTTGGATGTTTAAAAATAGCCAATGGGTAATGATTGCAAGACAGGCAACAAATATCTCTATTGAATGATTAGTATAGACCCACTAAACGAAATACTCGAAAAGAATTATAAAAGGATTAAATTAATTGGAATATAAAAACTTTTGCTAACAACATATAAAAGTAATAGGGCAATGAGTGCTTGACCCAATGGTAACGGCACTTTTGCGAAGTCGCCAAATTTTCAAATTTGGCTTGTGTTAATCCGAAAAGTTATCGCTTATTTTCTGCGCTACTTTTCATATAGGAGACGTTAGCGGCAAGAAAAAAAGAACATGAGAATACTAATCATAGGTGGACAAGGAACAATTGGACAACCTGTAACAGAACACTTTCAAAATGAACATGAAGTAGTTGTTGCAGGTAGAAGTAGCGGAGAAATTAAAATTGATATTGCCGACACTAACTCAATCGAAAAAGGATTGGAAACCCTGAAAAAACTAGATGCAATTGTCTGTATTGCAGGAGAAGCAAAATGGGCCAACTTCAATGAACTTACTGAAGAAGACTACTACATTGGACTTAGAAGTAAATTAATGGGACAAGTAAATCTTGTTCGAATTGGCAAAAACTACTTAACCTCAGGTGGTTCAATCACACTCTCAACTGGAATATTGGCAGACGACCCTGTGACCAAGACTACAAGTGCAGCCATGGTAAATGGAGCCATTCACAGTTTCGTTAAAGCAGTTGCTTTAGAAATTGAAAATGGCATTCGAGTTAATGCGGTGTCATTAGGAATGGTCGAAGATGCATATGACAAGTACAAAGATTATTTTCCAGGGCACAACCCAGTACCAATGAAGAAAGCAGTCAATGCTTTTGTGAGAAGTGTAAATGGAAAAGGTAATGGAGAAATTATTCGAGTGTATGAAAAATAAAAATCCATCTACCAACAAAACCTATAAGCAATAGCGCCCTTCTGGACGCAACTACTCATGACCCAACCCATTGTGGGTAATTTAAAAACTGTCGTTTCAGAATTTTATGACTAAGAAAAAAAAGATTTTAATAATCAGAATCCTTTTGTTTCTCGGTACGGCAATCTCCTTGTACTTTGTACCATGGCTTTTGGTAAAGGCTTGGATACTTCCTCTTCCGGATACTGTTCAAGAACAGTTAGATGAGGCCATTGGACATGGATTTGATGGAATGGTTGTCTATATAGACCAAGCGGGGAAAACTCCTCAATATTTTACTTCAGGTTGGCATGATCGGGAATCTAAGATACCTGCCAAGCCCGATGCTTTATTTAAGATTGCCAGCATCAGCAAATTATATGATGCTTTGGCGGTTACTAAATTGGTAAGTGATGGACGGCTTTCTCTCGATAAAACAATAGCTGATTATTTACCGGAACTTTCGGGGAAAATCGAAAACTCAGACAAAATCACCTTGAGGTTAATGATACAGCATAGAAGTGGTATTCCTAATTTTACGGACGCTCCAAATTTTTGGGCAACTCCAACCGAAACCTTTGAAGAAAGTCTGGCATTGATTCAGGGCAAGCCGGCCAACTTTGAACCTGATGAAGATTATGAATATTGCAATACGAATTATCTTTTAATCAACAAGATAATGGATGATGAATTAGGTTATGAAAATTTTCAATTCATTCAGGAAGAAATTCTGACACCTCTAAACCTTAACAATACCTTCGAGTCGTTAAGTGAAGTAAATCTAGAGGATGTAATGAGTGGTTATCATGTAGGATACCCCTCTGATTTAAAGACGAACGATTATGGTATGCATGCCACGGCAAAAGACGTGGGAACTTTTCTAAGGGCATTGAACGATGGATCATTGTTCGCACCGGGAGAACGAGAAATATATGCTTCCATTTATGAGTATGAACATTCAGGTTGGGTTCCGGGATACCAGAGTTTTGCAAAATATCATACAGATATTGATGCTGTTACTGTTAAATTCTATAGCACAACCGATCCTAAACTGTACAATTGGAACTTATCAGAAATAATTAATAATAGAATTGTTAAGATAATTAGAAAGAAAAACTAGACACAACAACATGTATAGCTGATTTTCCACAACCAGTCATACACAAAACCATTGATATCAATTCTCTTTTATTGATTTTTGCTAACCGATTTAAAATATAATTCTTCAAATAAATTTTACCTGAATCGGATAGTATCATCTCATTTTAAATATTCAATAATTTTAACGCTATGAAATACAATTACTTTACTGTTCAGATAAAGAATAAAATAGCTCAGGTTGCATTCAATAGGCCGGAAAAATCCAACGCTCTTAACATGGATGCATGGACTGAAATGCAAACTATTTTTGAGACCTTTTCAACAGATAATAAAGTAAGAGTTGTTATTCTATCCGGAGAAGGAAAACACTTTTGTGCCGGTATAGATTTAGAATTGTTAATGTCGATTAACAAACTTCGAGATATTTCCTGCTCCGGAAAACGAAATGAAAAGGTTAAAAAGTTTATAGTTACCCTTCAACAAACAGTTACTGCAATTGAGAAATGCTCAAAACCTGTAATTGCTGCAATTCACAATGCGTGTATCGGTGGTGGTGTGGATATTGCTACTGCTTGTGATATGCGCTATAGTACAACAGATGCTTATTTCAGTATTAAGGAAATAGACCTAGGAATGGTTGCCGATTTAGGCACACTCCAGCGTTTACCAAAAATCATCTCGCCGGCAATAGCTGCAGAAATGGCTTATACGGGAAGAAATGTATCAGGAACTGAAGCCAAGAATATCGGCTTGGTTAACGAATGCTTCTCTTCAAAAAAGCTCCTTATGGAAGGTGTTGCTAAAATTGCAGCAAGCATCGCTGAAAAATCTCCCCTATCAATTCGAGGAACTAAAAAAGTATTACATTATTCCAGAGACCATTCTGTCGAAGATGGATTGAATTATGTTTCAACATGGAATGCTGCTATGCTGCTCTCGGAAGATTTAAAGGAAGCATTCAAGGCTGAAATGGAAAAGCGAAAACCAAATTTTGAGGATTAAAATCACATCGGGTTTACTTCGCCACCCTGTGGCATCAGGTTTATTTCTTCGGCTACGCTTTGCGGACTTAATTCTGATAAAGAAACAATTAATCTCCCTACATCTTCAGGATCAATAAGTTTTTTAGGATCTATATCAACATCTTTCCAAGAAGTAGAATAAGTTTGTCCTAAATTTATTGCGGAGACTCCAATCTTAGAGTCTGTCAATTCTTTACGCAGAGACCTTGTATATCCCAAAAGAGCATGTTTGCTCATCGTATAGGCGCCGCTGTCACCATAGCCCTTTAAGGAAGCCTGAGAGCAAATGTTCACGATCAATGCTCTCTCCTTTTCGTTTAAAATAGGAAGTACTTGCTTGGTTAGATTAAAAACAGAAAAAGTATTTAATCTGTATTGACGATCGAATTCTTCTGAACTTGTATTGGATAAGTTCTTAAATAAAAATACTCCGGCATTATTGATCAAAATTCCGGGATTTAAACTTTTGAAATCTATCTTGGAAATCTCTTCTTCTGAAGTAAGATCCGCAGAAATGATTTCAACTTCTTTGGCTCCCCATTTCAAACATTGCTTTTTTGCTTGCTCCAGATCATCAACATTTCGGGCAAGCAAAACTAGTTTATGATCTGTTTTTTGGGCAAACATCCTTGCAATGGAAAGACCTATCCCTTTACTCCCTCCTGTTATGATGACTGAGGAATTTTTGAAACTCATTACGGAACCTTTAGAAACTTATGCGTTTGTAAGCTGATGCCCCACTCAGGATGTTCTTTCACATATTCCACTATAAGCGGAATTGATTTGGGAGTGTCCCATTCCGGTTGAAGTAGCAAAGTTGTCCCTTCCGGACATTTTGCAGCATTTTCTTCTGCCCAAGCTAAATCTTTATTGGTAAGCACTACTACTTTAAGTTCATCCACAAATTCAAAAATCTCTTCCGTGGGTTTTTTAAATCTTTTTGGAGACAGTGTTATCCAATCCAGTTCACCGGTTAATGGTGATGATCCGCTTGTTTCAATATGAATTTTAACATCCAGTGTATGTAAAGCCTGAGTGAGCGGATACAGATCGTGCATCAAAGGCTCGCCACCTGTTATCACTACAAAAGGAGCTCCGCTTTCTTTCACTGCATCCACAAGTTCCTGAACTTTCATTACCGGATGACCTTCTTCCTCCCAGCTTTCCTTTACATCACACCACCAGCAATTTACATCACAACCGGCTGTTCTGATGAAATATGAAGCTCTACCGGAATGCGCACCTTCTCCCTGTATCGTGTAAAAATGTTCCACGATCGGATATTCTACTTTCAGAATATCTGATTCGGTAACCGTTTCTATTTCTTTAGTATTACTCATCGCTATCCGTGTATTCAACCCAGCAAGTATCGGTTTCCCAGACTATCACTTTCAACTCAATTCCTTCCGGAATTCTCTTCATTGTTTCGGTGTGGATGTATTCTGCAATGCGCTCTGCTGTTGTATTCACTTCCATCAAATCATTTAAAAAACCGTGATCCAGACCACCTTTGTCTGCATCTTTTGCCGCCCATTTCAATTCCTTAAAATCACATACCATATCATCAGAATTCAAATATGCGGAAGGATTTAGCTTATTCGATTTAGCGGATACTTTTACTTTATATGAATGTCCGTGCATCCGTCCGCACTTTCCATTGTATCCTTCAATAAAGTGGGCTGCATCAAATTTAAATTCTGTATGTAAAATCCAAGTTGGCATGTAATCTGAAAACTATTTTAAAATATTAGGCATAAAAAAAGGCTCACTTTGTCGCGAGCCTGATAAAAATACGGGTTTTTTAAGAGAATTACTCTATTCGCTTAATGGAACATCCCTGAAGTTTTGTTCTCGAATTTATAATAGCAGAACCATCTACCATTGCCTGAATAGCATCCAGCAGATAATTATTTTTTACCGAGGATGAATTATTAGGATTATCATCTATACTGCCTTTATAAACCAGTTTCATTGCTCCATCAAATAAAAAGACTTCCGGCGTTTTTGTGGCTCCAAATGCGTCTGCTATTTCATGATCTTTGTCCATAGCATAAATAAAATTGTATGTTTGCTTGGTTGATCTGCGTTTCATGTCACTGATTGATTCTCCTCGTTCACGAATTCGTTCATTTGGATTAAGCGCGATCATTCCAACATTATTTATCCGGGCAGTGTTAGAAATTGATTTCATTCTGTCTTCCCATCGGGATACCCAGGGACAGGTATTGCACGAAAAAATCACCAGCAAACCATTAGATTCTGCAATTTGAGACAAAGTAATTGAGCGATTGTTCACATCTTCTACTGAATGATCTAACATAGGAGCATCACTCCCGATCTTGAGCGAGTTTTGAGCACTAACTTCCGTATTTAACCAAAGTACGAAAGCTGCAAACAAAACTATTTTTGAGTAATTCTTAATCATTTCCTCAGATTTTAGATTCTTTGTAAGTTATAGCTCATCAAAGGGATTCCAAAAATGTTTCTCAAAATTAACGGTATACTCTGATGTAAATTCTATTCCTTCCTGTTCCAATCGCTCCTGCATGGAATCATCTTCAAAAAAAGCACGTCCGGTTAACTGCCCTAAACGATTCAATACTCTGTGCGCCGGAATATGATATCCCAATTGTCCTGGATCATAATTATTCAGAGCGTAACCAACCATCCTAGCGCCTGATTCTACTCCCAGGTAACCGGCAATAACTCCGTAAGACGTGACCTTCCCTGCCGGAATTTTGGCAACCACTTCATAAACTCGTTGGTAAAAATCTTTGGTCCCGGGTTTCAACTTACTCTCTTAATGGTACAACCCAACGATTTGGTTGCAGGCACTGTAACTTTTTTCCCGGCTGTCATTTGTTCGATGGCATCTTTCAAATAGAAACTATCTACTGAATTGGCATCTCTAGCATTATCATCAATGGCTCCCACATACACAAGTTTCATATCTGCATTAAATAAATACACATGAGGAGTTCGGGTGGCTCCAAAAGCATCTGCTATTTCATGATCCTTATCGAGCGTATAAGGAAAATCGTAGTTCATTTTCTTTGCTCGCTTTATCATGTCATCCATGCCGTCGCCTCTGTCACGATAATCCTCATTTGGATTAAGTGCGATCATTCCGACTTCATTTTCACTTGCAATGTTAGAAACCATCGGATATCGGTCTTCCCATCTTTCTACCCACGGGCAGGTGTTGCAGGAAAAAATTACAACCAATCCATTTTCTTTGGCTGCATCCTGTAAAGAAATCTCATTTCCTGATACATTTTTCATTTTTTTATCGACCATCGGAGCTTTAGAACCAATTTCCAACTCTTTCATTTGCTGAGAAAACCCCAAGCTTGTAAATAAAATGGCTACTAATAATCCTGAAACTATATTTTTAAATGTTTTCATAGTATTAACCCTCATTTATGACTTTTTGTAATTCACTTTCAAATTGTTCGTATTCTGCTTTTCCTTCCCATTCTGTAGAAACCGTTCCGTCTTTCGCATAGATTACAGTATACGGAAGCGCTCCTGACCAAGATTCCGAAACTGTCTGTATAAACTCGTTATCTTTTCCGGTCTTATAATAAGTGGTAAAGTCTACATTCTGTTCTTTAAGAAACTCTTTTGCTTCTTCCTTTGCTTCTTCAAAATCTCCTGATACAAAAATCAGTTCAAATTCTTCTCCGTATTTCTCTTTCAGTTTCATGATATAAGGAAATTCTTCAATACAGGGAACACACCAGGTTGCCCAATAATTTACCAGAACAGGTTTATCTCCTTTAAAAGATTCAATATGACCAACAAGTTGAGCAGCGCTTGTGTCAACCAATATTTTCTTTTCACCACTGGATGAGCAACCCATTAACAGAATTAATAATGTCGCAATTACAGACTTCATAGTATTAACCTAGCAAAGTTTTCAGTTTTTGCTCAGATTTTTCATCAAGATGAGCAATTTCTAGCGTTAATGAACCTAATTTTTTATATATGCTCAATAAGTCAGGGTAATTTTTCAAAGATTTAACATGCCTTTCTACTGTATAAAAGTCTCCACGAGCAATCGGTCCTGTTAATGCTTTTTCAAAACCTTTTTCTTTGATGTTCATCATTGAAGATTCCATTAGCGGCAAAAGAGCTTTCAACGCATGTTCAGAATTTATATCACCTGCTTCGGCTATATCCACCGCTATCTTCATAATAGTAACCACATAGTTTGCTGAAACAACCGCAGCTGCATGTAACAGAGGCTTTGCTTCCGGTTTGATCACAAAACTATGGGCTTCAATATCTTCTGCAATCATTTTCAGATCGCATAAGACCATCTGATCTCCTTCCATATCAAACCAAACGTCTTTAAATGAATGGTCATTTTCAGTGACTGCTTTTAAAGGATGGAATGAGGCTGTTATACACCCTTTTTTTGTAAGACTATTTAGTGCAGATGAATCCAGAGAGCCTGAGCAATGCACAAATTTTTTGCCCTTTAAGCCGGAGATTCTTTCAACAATTTTATTCGAAAGAGTTTCAATTTCTCTATCCTGAACAGCAAGAAAAACTAAATCTCCAAGATCATCTTTATTTCCGGGAAATGTTTGTCTGTTAAAAACTGAAATTATTTCATAACCCTTATCACTTAAACTTTTGATCAGAGCATTTCCTACTCTTCCCTGTCCAAAAATTGTGATGGTTGGTTTTGTCATTTGAATACAACTTCAGATATAGGTACATGTGCAAATCCACCCAAAAAAGTAGATTTCAGATTGATCGGTGTAAACCAGATATCCAATTCCCAGTATTTTGAAACCAAAACACCTGTCATAAAAGCCCGGGCTCCATTAACTTTTTTGTCTTTACTGTTCAGGTAATGATGTAAACCAGATTCGTTGTTACTCTCAATTAATCTCTTCACCTTTTCAAGCTCTTCGGTATCTGAACTTGGTAAATCACAACAAAAAATTAAAAGTGCATTTCTGGACATAAACAATTCATCCAGCGCAAAAGCCAGTTCTTTAACAATTGCCGGATCATAATCTCCAATCTGAATGCTTACCACGTCGAAGTCATCCTGGCAGGTTTGCATCATCATAAGCTGCGTATGTAAGCTCATTTCATCACTCATTCCCCCATCATTGATGTAGAAATCGTCTTCTTCATCACATAATTCATTTCTGAGTTTATCATTTACCTTAACTTCCCCGAATGGAGTAGTAAATGATTCATTTGTAGGGATGCTTAATTTCTTTTCAAGTTCCCCTTTATATGATTCCACAACCACAACGGTATCGAATTTTGAAGAACATACATTTTTATAGATTGATGTAAGCTCTTCAGGATTTTCCGGATCGATATGTGTTGGTACAAACAGGAGTTTTATGTTTTTTACTCTCTCTGAAACCTGCTTCGTATTTTTTAAAGCAGTCTGTAATTCCTGCTTAGTAATTTTTGCAAAAGCCATGTAATGATATTTTATTTAACTCTTTGACATAAAAAAACCTAAAGACACTTTTCCCATCAGATGAGATAAGTCTCTTCAGGCTTACTTTCTTCAGAACCGTATTTTAAAGCTTTAATAAGCAATAGAAATTTGATGATTCAGTTCTTGGAAGCTACAAATTTGAAAGGATTTTTCATCATTAATTCTTACTAAGAATTCAGCCTCTCCTTTTTTCTGAATTTCAAGTTCTTTCAAATTCGTTCTTAACCCCGTGCCCAAACACTTTACAGCTGCTTCTTTGATCGTCCATAATAAGATAGGGTCTTCATCTGAAAACACTTTCCACTCACTTTCTCCTAAAATTCTCTTCACTATCCGTTCGTCAACTACTCTATCTAACCATTCGGTATCCAATCCAATATCTACTTTTTTCGATAATGCACAGAATACTTTGTCTTTTGAATGGCTGAAGCTCACAAAAATCTCTTCTTTTCCATGTGTTGCATAAGGTTTTCCTAATGGATGTTTCCGTAGAACATATTCTGAGTTCTCTTCCAGTTCAGAAAGCATCTCAAAAAATAGATGTCGAGCAGAAAGGAATTCATCTTTCCGATGTTGATTAGTAAATGATTTCCATTCTTTGAGTTCTTTTCCTGAAAGTATATTCGAAGAAAGTCCGTTTTCGATTTGAGTATAAGCTAGCTTAACGTACTCAGGAAAGTCTGAAATTGAAGAAGTATCCAGCAGTTTCAAAAGATTGAATAAAGATTAAGGTTAATGCCACAATTATCCGCTTAATTCGGTATTTTTGAGGTCTTTGATTCGTAACATAACACATTAACAAAACGATTACATGTCGAACCAGGAACTTACACATTCTGAACAAGAAGAAATACGCCGCGAGAAACTTACTGAACTTAATAAACTGGGAGTAAATCCCTACCCTTACTCTTTTGATGTTACCCATACAAGTAAACAGATTCTGAGCGATGACGATCTGATTCGAGACGAAGAATCAAATCCTAAAACCGAGGGAGTTTCAGTTGCAGGGCGGGTTATGACTCGCAGAATTATGGGGAAAGCTGCGTTCTTTAATCTTCAGGATTCTGAAGGAACCATTCAGGTTTATATTCGCCGTGATGATGTTGGTGTTGAAAATTACAATACCGTGTTTAAAAAAATGGTTGACATTGGAGACATCGTTGGTATCAAAGGTTTTGTATTTAAAACCCGTACTAAAGAAACAACAGTGCATGCGGAAGAATTTGAGTTATTGACAAAAACACTACGCCCTATTCCCATCCCAAAAGAAGTTGAAAATGAAGATGGGGAAAAAGTAACTTATGATGCTTTTTCTGATAAAGAATTGCGCTACAGACAGCGATATGTTGATTTGATCGTAAATCCTGAGGTTAGAGAGACATTCAAAAAAAGAACTCAAATGGTGCAAACCATGCGAAACGTTATGAACGATCGTGGATATTTGGAAGTGGAAACTCCGATTCTTCAACCGGTTTATGGCGGAGCTGCTGCGCGGCCTTTTGTAACTCACCACAATTCTCTGGATATGGATCTGTATCTCAGAATTGCGAACGAATTATATTTAAAGCGATTGATTGTTGGAGGTTTCGATGGTGTGTATGAATTCTCAAAAGATTTCAGAAACGAAGGTCTTTCAAGGTTTCATAATCCGGAATTTACGCAAGTTGAATTGTATGTAGCATACAAGGATTACAATTGGATGATGGATTTTACTGAGAAAATGATCGAAAAGATCGCCATTGATATGCATGGTTCTTCTAAAGTAAAAGTTGGTGAGCATGAAATAGATTTTAAAGCTCCGTGGCCACGTATTCCTCTATTGGAAGCCATTGAGAAAGAAACCGGAAAAGATCTCTCCGGTATGGATCTGGATGAGATGAAAGTTGTTGCTAAAGATCTCCACATCGAAATGGATGAAAGTTTCGGTAAAGGCAAGATCATTGACGAAATTTTTGGTGAATATGTGGAATCAAAATTGATTCAACCTACTTTTATTACTGATTACCCTGTTGAAATGAGTCCGTTAACAAAGAAGCATCGCTCTAAAGAAGGTTTAGTAGAACGATTTGAGTGTATTTGCAATGGAAAAGAAATTGCCAATGCTTATACAGAGTTGAACGATCCAATCGACCAAAGAAAACGACTTGAAGAGCAAGCAGCTTTAAGAGCTGATGGAGATGATGAAGCAATGACCATTGACGAAGATTTTATCCGTGCTTTAGAATATGGAATGCCACCAACGGCAGGAATCGGTATTGGAATAGATCGTTTAGCGATGATTATGACCAACTCACAATCTATTCGTGATGTGCTTTTCTTTCCACAAATGAAACCTGAGAAAAGTGAATAGTTATTGGTTAGAAAGTATAACTAATAATCAAAAACTTATAACTAATCACTAAATCATGAATTTTGAATGGTATTTAGCGCTGCGTTACTTTAAAGGCAACCGAAAAGGTGCTCGCTTTTTGTCATTCATTAAGATCATGTCTATTACCGGCGTGGCAATTGGTTCTGCGGGACTGTTGATTGCTTTATCAGTGGTTCATGGATTCAAATCTACCATCAATAATAAAGTTCTGGGGTTCGCTCCACACTACACAATTGCCACTCAATCTTTCAAAACCCCGACAATTGAAAGAGCTGATACACTTATTGCTTTTCTAGACAGAGAGTTTCCTGAAATATCAAAAAAACAAGCTGTGATTCAGGGGCAGGTGATGATCCAAACTAAAGATGAGATAAGCGGTACTATCTTGAAAGGCGTTGATTCTGATGGAGGAGTTTCAAGTTTAAATGAATATGTGACTACCGGAAAATTTGACCTCTCAGAACAGAAAAATGGAATGTTTGGGGTAGTAGTTGGATCAAAATTAGCTACTCAATTAAGTGCGGGAATTGGAGATATTGTTACCACATACACTGTAACCGGAGTTCCAAGTTTATTGAATTCTCCAGAGATCAAACAATTTACAATAACCGGTATATACCAAACAGGTATCGATCAATTTGATGATGTCTTTGTAATCGTTCAGCGAGAGCAAGCCCGGGAATTGTTTAATATGCAAGCAAACGAAGCCAATGCTATTGAAGTAAAATTAAGGGATGAGTCTGACATTGCAAACTTTGAAGAACAGCTTATTTCCACACTTTCATTTCCATTTTTTGTGGAATCAATACTTGCTAAGTTTGAAGGAATTTTTGCATGGGTTGAACTTCAAGAACAAATGATTCCGCTCGTAATTGGAGTTATGATCATTGTAGCTGCATTTAATCTGATTGGCGCTGTTCTAATGATGATATTAGAAAGAACCAAAGATATAGGAATACTTAAAACTATCGGAACCAAATCTTCCATGATAAAAAAGATTTTCATGTTTGAAGGATTGATCGTCTCATTTGTAGGTCTTCTTTTTGGAATATCTATATCTCTACTATTTGCTTACTTACAAACAGAGTTTCAACTCATCCCTTTATCCGAAGAAAATTATTACATGAGTTATGCTCCCGTAGAACCTCATTTTCTGGATTTCCTAATTGTTACTGTAATCACAACATTATTATGCGGACTTGCATCGTGGATCCCCGCCAGAATTGCCGCTAAAACAGATCCTCTTAAAGTTATTTCTTACGGCAGGTAATTGTACTAATTTGTTATGCTTATTAGCTTAAGAGGAAAATAACTTTCTTTGATTACTACTTTTTCAAATTAAATTTGATTGGATCATTGAATGAGAGCTATTTATAAAAGCAGATCTTAATCCTGATAAAAGAATTAAAACCACTTTATGAAATCACAAAGAAGGCATATTTCGAACGAACTGAGTATTTCCCGAATTGTTCATGGTGAAATGAGATTACCGGAATGGAATCTGTCTGATCAGGAGCTTTTGAGTTTTATAAAACAATGCATAGAGATTGGAGTAACCACCTTTGATCATGCTGATATTTATGGGAATTATTCTTGTGAAGAAATTTTTGGACATGCAATAAAACTGGATACTTCTGTTTCTAAAAACATCGAAATTGTTACGAAATGTGGTATTAAGCTATTGTCAGATAAGTATCCCGAAAGATCGATCAAGCATTATGATTATAGTTTCGAACATATTGTACGATCTGCCGAGAACTCACTAAAGAAACTACAGATTGAGAAAATTGATGTTTTTTTGCTTCATCGTCCTGCTCCGTTCTTCAATCCTGAAGAAGTAGCTAAAGCTTTCGACAATCTCCATAAATCTGGAAAAGTCCTTCATTTTGGAGTTTCAAACTTCACACCTTTGCAATTTCAATCGCTACAATCTCATCTCGATCAAAAACTACTTATCAATCAGGTTGAGTTATCTCCATATAATTTGGAGCATTTCAGAAATGGGAATATTGATTTCTTATTAAATGAGGGGATTACACCGATGTCCTGGTCTCCCCTAGCCGGTGGTTCTTTGTTCAATCCTCAAGATGAAAAAGCACATCGCTTGGTAACAACTCTAAAAGAAATTGGTGAAGAACTTAATCTTGAACACATAGATTCTGTGATCTATGCTTGGTTGTTAAGTCATCCTTCACGAATAGCACCTATTGTCGGTTCTGGCAAACTAGAACGAATCAAAACTGCGGTTCAAGCAGAACAAGTAGAAATGAGTTTAGAGCAATGGTACAAGATATGGGTGGCTTCTACCGGTCATCGAGTGCCGTAAGTTTTTTTAAATAAAAATGGACGTGATAAATCACGTCCATTTATGTAAAACTACTTTTTAAGAAGACTTTTCTTATTTGCCAGAACTTAGTTCAAAACAGAATCAACAGGTTCCCAATCCATTCCAAAAGCTTCTGCCACATCATCATACACAATAGTACCATTAGCAATATTTAAGCCCTTCAATAATTCTTTATCATCTTTAAGAGCTTGTTTCCATCCTTTATTAGCTAAAGTTGTTGCATAAGGAAGAGTTACATTTGTAAGTCCCAAAGTTGATGTGTAAGGAACAGCTCCAGGCATGTTAGCTACGCAATAGTGAACTACATCGTCAACCATATAAACAGGATCTGTATGTGTAGTTGGCTTTGATGTTTCAAAACACCCACCCTGATCGATTGCAACGTCAACAAGTACAGTTCCGGGACGCATTTCTTTAAGCATTGCACGAGTAATCAAATGAGGTGCTTTTGCTCCGGGTTTTAGAACGGCACCAATAATAACATCAACACTTGGTAACATTGCACGAATGTTTGCTTCTGAAGAAAAGAAAGTGTGAATGTTTTTCGGCATCACATCATCAAGATAGCGAAGTCTCGGCATGTTGATATCCATAATAGTTGTATCTGCTCCCATTCCGGCTGCGATTTTAGCAGCGTTTACACCAACAATTCCACCACCAAGTACTAAAACTTTAGCAGGTTGTACACCGGGAATTCCTCCCATTAACATACCGCGACCACCTTTTGGTTTTTCAAGATACACAGCACCTTCTTGTGCAGCCATTCTACCTGCAACCTCACTCATCGGAATTAACAAAGGAAGAGATCCATCTGCTTTTTCTACAGTTTCATATGCAATAGCAATACATTTTGATTCAACAACTGCTTTAGTAAGTGCTTCATCAGCTGCAAAGTGAAAATACGTAAACAGAACCTGACCTTCTCTCATACGAGGATATTCTTCAGCAATAGGTTCTTTTACTTTCATGATCATGTCGGCTCGTTTCCAAACTTCTTCAACATCATCAATAATGGTAGCACCGGCATTTATATAATCTTCATCAAAAAACCCACTTCCATCCCCCGCTCCTTTTTGGATGAGAACTTCGTGACCATTTCTCTTCATTTGTAAAGCGCCACCAGGTTGTAGAGCTATTCGGTTTTCATGAGTTTTAATTTCCTTTGGTACACCAATAATCATAATGCTGTAAATTTAGTTGCTTGAAAATTTGAAAGACTTAAAGGTAGGTATTTTTCACAAAAAAACGCTTCCAATTTTTTGTTAAATGTTTAATTTGATCTTATTTGAAATATATTCGGGTCTATATTTCAACTTTGCACAACTTTTTACTTATTGAACACCATTTAGAATTGATTTATGATTAAAAGAACTTCCTTATTGCTCTGTACAGTCTTACTAATTTCGAATTGTCAACTTCTTAAGAATAATCAAAAAAATCTCTCCCCTACTCATCCTGAAGTGCATAGAGAATTCAGAGCAGCTTGGGTAGCTACTGTTGATAACATCAATTGGCCCAGCTCACCGGGTTTACCCGTTACGGTTCAAAAAAAGGAAGCCATTGAGTTACTGGATCTTCTGGAGGAAAATAATTTTAATGCTGTAATATTTCAGGTTCGTCCCCAAGCTGATGCTTTGTATGAGAGTTCTTTGGAACCCTGGTCTTATTACCTTACCGGTGAACAAGGAGAAGCTCCTTTACCCTATTACGATCCGCTTGAATTTTGGATTGAAGAAGCTCATAAACGGGGGTTAGAACTTCATGTTTGGATGAATCCATATCGGGCGCATCACCCAAAAGGAGGCCCAATAACAGAATACTCTCTTGTAAATACTAAAAGAGATCTTGTTGTAGAACTAGAAAATGGTTATTGGTGGTTTGATCCGTCCATAAAAGAAACCCAGGAACATTCTCTTAATGTTGTAATGGATGTTCTTCAAAGATACGATATTGACGGTGTTCATTTTGATGATTATTTCTATCCCTATCCTTCTTACAATAACGATAAAGATTTTCCGGATGATAAAAGCTGGGAAGAATTTCTAAATAATAATGGCTATTCAGACAGGGGTGATTGGCGACGAAACTCCGTTAATACATTTATCAAAGACGTGTATTACTCAATCAAAAAGGAAAAACCGCATGTAAAATTCGGATTGAGCCCGTTTGGAATTTGGAGGCCGGGAAATCCTACATCCATACAGGGATTCGATCAATATGATGTGCTATATGCTGATGCTAAAAAATGGCTAAATGAAGGCTGGGTAGATTATTTCTCGCCACAGCTATACTGGCCGATCAATCAAGTCGCTCAAAGTTTCCCTGTACTTTTAGGTTGGTGGGATGAACAAAATTATAAAAACAGACACCTTTGGCCCGGTATAAGTATTGGCAGATTTGAGGGCGAAAAACAAATAGACGAAGTACTAAATAATATTATGATAACTCGTGGAATGATGCCGGAATCACCGGGAATTGTGCATTGGAGTATTGCTCCTCTGATTGGAAACGATTCCCTGCAAACTGAATTGTCAACTAAGGCCTACCGAAAGAAAGCAGTTGTACCTTCGCTTTCGTGGATGACACATAAAACACCTGATATTCCTGATGTTTCCTATGAATTTTCATTAGAAGATGTCGCTATTTCAATAAATATTGATGAAAAGGAAATGACTAACTGGATCGTCTATTACAAATATAGTGACACCTGGTCTGAAAGAGTACTTAGTAAATACCGCGAAAAGCTTATTCTTCCTTATACGATTGAGATAGCCTCCGACGATATTGACTCATTAGAAATCTCTACAATTTCAATTTTACAAGAAATACAAGTTACTTATATAAACAGATTTGGATTTGAAAGCAGGGCTTCTATCCAAATAGTAAATAAATAAAACCATTTTACGAATCGCTTTGGTTTTTTTATCTACTTTAACTTTCGAAATTTTACCAATTATAATCCCCTATGAAGAAAAGCCCATTATATGTATGCCTATTAATTGCTTGTTCCCTGCTAGTGGCAGGATGTACAAGCTCTAAAAAGGCAACCAAATCAAACAGTGCATCGAAATCTAATATCCCTTCCAGATCTATAAGTAAAGACGGAATTCAACCTTTTGATAAAGTCATTAAAAGTAGTGCTAAAACTGACGAAGGCGTTTTTACTGTGTATGAACAAGAAGGAAAATACTTCTTTGAGATCAATAACGATCTGCTTAACCGTGAAATGCTTATGGTAAGTAGGATCGCAGGTGTACCACCTGGGTTTTCCGGCTTTAGTTCTGCCGGTTCAAAATCAGCTGAGCAAGTTGTTAGTTTTTCAAGAGAGAAAGACATGATCTTGATGAGGAAAAAATCTTATGAAGCTATTGCAGATGAAGAACTTCCAGTTTACGAATCCGTTCGTGCAAACAATTTTGAACCCGTGATTGCCGCTTTTGACATCGAAGCTCTGAGCAAAGATTCTTCAGGAGTTGTAATTGATGTAACTGATTTGTTCACAAAAGATGTAGAAGCAATTAGTGGTATTCCTTCTTTTTTAAGAAGAGCCTACCAAGTTCGCCGGTTAGATGCCAGCCGTAGTTTTGTAGAATCAGTAAAAAGCTTTCCTGAGAATCTGGAAGTAAGACAGGTAATGACATATGTAGCTGCAAATCCACCAAGCGCTAATTATACTCAAACTCTATCCGTTCAGGTTAGCCAATCTTTAGTGCTTTTACCTGAAGAGCCTATGCAAAAAAGATTTGCTGATTATAGAGTCGGTTATTTTAGTATCCGACAAATTGATTATGGTTCAGATGAACAAAAAGCAACTCAGAAAGAATATATCCGTAGATGGAGATTGGAGCCAAAAGATCCGGCAGCTTATGCTCGCGGTGAATTAGTAGAGCCGGTCAAGCCAATCGTGTATTATCTCGATCCTGCTACTCCTGAAAAATACCGTTCTTATATAATACAAGGGATTTTAGACTGGAACGAAGCTTTTGAAGCTGCTGGATTTAAAAATGCAGTTCAAGCAAAGATCCCTCCTACTAAAGAAGAAGATCCTGATTGGAGTGCTGAAGATATTCGTTACTCAACAGTTAGATGGGTTGCCAGCACCGTTAGAAATGCTGTGGGACCTAGTGTTTCTGATCCACGTTCCGGTGAAATCATAGAAAGTGATATTGTTTGGTATCACAATCACATGCGTTCGTATCGAAATCGGCTAATGATTGAGACCGGAGCTGCTAATCCGGCTGCTCGAAAGTTAAAACTAGAAGATGATCTTATCGGTGAAACAATGAGACGTGTTATTTCTCATGAAGTTGGTCATGCCATCGGCCTTCCTCATAACATGCAATCAAGTTCAGCTTATCCAACCGATTCATTAAGATCAGGCAAGTTTACTCAAGAATGGGGAATTGCTACAACAATCATGGAGTATGCTCGTCAAAACTATATTGCACAGCCCGGCGATGAAAACATTCGTTTTATTCGTCAAATTGGGCCTTATGATAAGTATTCTGTTAATTGGGGATATCGTGTAATTCCAAACGCTGAAACTCCTGAAGACGAACTGAATACGTTGGACAGCTGGATCGAAGCTAAAGCGGATGATCCTGTTTATAGGTTTGCATCTTCAACAGGATACGATCCATCAGCACAAACGGAAGACTTGGGCGATGATCCTGTCAAATCAAGTACGTATGGTTTGATGAACTTGAAAAGAGTAGTACCGAATCTCATTGAATGGACTTCAACAGATGGTGAAGGATATGATGACTTGGAAGAAATTTATGGCGAATTAATTGGACAATGGTCTCGCTATGCAAGGCACGTTGCCACAAATATAGGCGGTGTATATCAGTCTCGAAAAGCTTCTGATCAGGAAGGTTGGGTTTATACTCCTGTTTCAAAAGATTACCAGAAGCAAGCAATGAAATTCCTGAATGATCATGCTTTTACAACACCTGACTGGTTGCTGGATGAAGATATTTTGTATAGAATCCAAGCTCAGGGAGCTACCAACAGTATCAAAAACCTACAATCAGGTATTCTCCGCTCAACAATGAATGCTGGTGCTATGATCAGGCTTTCTGAACAAGCAGAATTTGATGATAACTCATACGCTTTGCTTGAAGCGCTGGAAGATCTCAGAAAAGGTATTTGGGGTGAGTTATACACACGAGGCAACAACAACATAGATGCCTTCAGAAGAAATCTTCAAAGAGAATACTTGAGTTCTATTGCTACTATGTTTGAAGAAGACACTCAAGGTGGAGGATTCAGAGGTCCTACATTGGATATTAAAGATTCAGACATTCGTCCTGCATTACGCCATGAGCTTACTGAACTTCGAAAAGATGTAACCAGTAACATTTCTACTCGACTAAATGCAGACACGCAAGCTCATTTAAGAGATATACTGATCAGAATTGATGAGATTTTGGACACGGAATAATTTTAAAGAATGAATTTATCAAAGGCTTTCTACTTAAGTAGGAAGCCTTTTTTTATTTCCGTGATTTATAAATACCCTTCTTTGTCAAAGAAACATCACCGTACAAATAAGGTCCACCCATTGTTTCGATACTTATACATTCTTTGGACTCCAGATATTCTAGTAAATTTTTAGCCTCTGTTTTATCAATACCGAGATCATCGCAAAGGTTTTTAACCGGCACCCATTTTCCTTCTTCTCCATCACAATACTCAAGCATCTTTTTGAGTATAGACTTTGCCTTGGAATTAAAATTATTTCCTATGATCATAACCCTTATCTGAATTAGAAGGATTATCTTATTTTTAGCTCAACACATCGTTAACTAAATGTTAAGTTATTGTAAATTGATTAGAAAACGGGCTATCATTCTGAAAATTCATTTTGATTCAGTCAGTTAAATTCCGGAATTATCAAATATGATATCTTTCTAATCGTATTTTTAACGGGAAAAGCAGACCTTAGCACAAATAAATTAATCAGGTACATGTATCAAAAGCTTACATTAAGAGATCGAATCTTCTTGATATCATCTCTTCTTATATTAGCTGCAATCACTTTGATTTGGGTTTTTGTGAAACCTGAATATCAAAGAGCGGTAGTAAATGAACGAACTACGATCGTATCTCAATTGCAGGAATATACATTACGGCAAACTGATTTTACAATAAGGAACTGGCTAAATGCCTCTATAAAATTATCATCAGACTTAATAATAGAACCTGCCAAAGCTCCTGAACTTTCAAATAAAGCAATTAATTATACTCCTGGTTTAATGAGAGTATTAATATCTGATACCGAAAGCGAAGAAGAGATTGATCTCGTAAGAGGTATATTCAATTCATACACCTTTCCCAATAGTGAGCTAACATGGTACCCATCCAGAATTGACCCCACGATAAATACAGCTTGGGTTAGTGACAGCACTCAAAATGTAGATTTCTTTATTTCTGAAAAAGCATTTCAAATCGGAGAAAATATATTCAAGCTCCGAATGTACTTTAATGCTCAGAATTTGAGTGATAATCTTATAAATATCCCATTAAAAAAGAACTCCTACTTCGCTAATATTCAAGATAGAAATGGAACCAATGTCGTTCTTTCGTCATTTTTTGATTTTCCCTCTGAGCTACTAGGCGAAACAAGTTTTTCTGATCAGAAAATATTGACCATTAATAATAAAGACTGGTTTATCCTCGCTTCAAGATTCGAAACAATTCCATTTTGGCATTTGATTGCGGTTGAAGATTCATACATACTTGAACCGGTTAATCAATTATTGAAATTTTCTTATATCACTGCAGGTATGGTTTTGCTTTTAATGCTTGGTTTTAGTTGGTATGTAAGCCATCGCGTAAATAAACCAATTAAATTACTGCTTGAAGATGTTGACTATTTGTCAAACCTGGATTTTGATCATCGTATTAAGCAGGTTTCGTTACCTGAATTCCAACCTATGCACGATACTTTAGAAAACATCCGTGCTACGTTAAGCAGGTATCAAAAAATTAATGTCGAAAAGATTATACTCGAAGAGTGGAAAAATAAATATATGGTTACTTACTCAGACGATTTCATTGGAATAATCGGAGAAGAAGGAACCTTTACTTTCATTAATAATCAACTCACCTCATTTTTAGAATCTCTACAGCTAAATCCTAAAAACACATCTTTAGGCAAAATTCTGAATCATCCGAGTATTAAGATCACAGAATCTAATCAATCGATGCATTATCCTGAACCTTTTACTGTTAAAGTTAATCTTTCAGAATTAAGTCATTCTGTCAATGATGGTTCAGTATATTTCTATGACTTTCAGTATGTATCGATATTTGATGATTCAAACAAAGAAGTTGGAGCTTATGTAATCATTCATGATAAAACTGAAGACAGGCTTTTGGACATTAAGCGTAATGATATGATTAACGTAATTGTACATGAGTTAAAAAACCCTATTACAGGAGTAGTTGGTCTCTCTCGTTTGATAATTGAAAGTGATTCCATGGAAGCCAATGAATCTAAAACTCTTATGCAGGAAGTTTTAAATTCCGGCGAACGAATGAACGAACTTGTAAATCGATTTTTGGATGTTCAAAAACTAGAAGCAGGAAACATTAATTTGAATGTAGATATTATTAATCTAATCGAGACTGTTCAAAGTGTAACCCAGTTATCTAAACCCCTACTCTCTTCAAAACGATTAATTCTTAACGTTTCGACGAAAGGATCAGATTTTAGGTTTGAGGGAGATAAAGATCTTGTTTTTGATGCTATTCAAAACATTTTAAGCAATGCTATAAAATATGGTGATCCTGAACGTTCCATTGACCTAAATATAAGCGAGAACAAAAAAGAAGTGACTATATCAATTACTGATCATGGCTATGGTATTTCTTTAGAAGATCAGAATAAAATTTTCGAAAAATTCTTTCGGGTTAAATCAAATTCAAAATCAGCAAAAGAAAAAGGCACGGGGTTGGGGCTTGCATACGTAAAGGAGATCATGCAACGCCATAATGGAGACATAACTTTGGAGTCATCATCTGAAATAGGAAGTAAGTTTACCTTAACTTTCCCTAAAAAGTACGCAACAACCGAATGAAGAAGCTATCGATTTTCTTTTTTATTATTTTTATATCCTCAGATGCTTTCTCTCAACAAGCCGTTACATTTTCAAGTAGTAAACTCCAGGAAATGTCGCTTAGGTATAGTGGAAATATTCTTAACTGGCCTATACTTGTTAGCCTTGCAGATCATGATATTGGATCTAATACATTTGAATTGTCATCCGGCGATCTGCTTCAACTTAGAAGACTTTCAAATACATCTTTAATATTCGAAAAACAGCAAGAACGGGTTAATAAATTGATTGGCGAAGGTGCCACTATTTTTGCTAAAAATGAACTTCAGGAAGTTACTCAGTTATTTAAAGACTATTTATTTCAGGTCCAAAACGGTCAACTCGAAAATTCACTTCAACTTGGTGAACTGATGAAGCCTTATACGGATGCTTTAGAAAGAACCCTAATGCGAAATAGGTTAACCTCTGTACAAGCTCAGCTCACTGCTAAAGATGGTTTTGTGGACAAAAGAATTGGTTTATTGGCTGAATGGAATTCTGCGATTTTAGGAGATTTCTTTGAAGAGTCTCATGGAGTAAGAACTAAAGAAGAAAGTTATGCTACTCTTTCTTTTACTGATGGTTCAAAAATAGTAGTAAATCCCAACACAACTGCAGTTATAAGAAAATCAAGAATAGATCAACTTGATAAAAGTGCCGATGCAGAAATTACGTTGGTCAGTGGTGGCTTACTTTCCAAACTTTCTGCTGCAGGAAAAGAACGCAGTAAATATATATTAAATGCAGGCAGCTCAACTACCGAATTAAACACCCAAAGTTTTTACGCAGAAAATTCAGATAACAACATAGTTAAATTATCCAATTATGACGGAGATGCAGAGGTTACTGCAAACAACGTGATTGTAAAAATAAAAAAGGATGAAGGAACTATTGTTCGTGGTAACCAAGCGCCATTAACTCCTGTAAAGCTGTTAGCAGCTCCTAAATATTTAGCTTCGAAAACGGACACTATTTTATACCAGCAAGACTATATTCTCGCTTTTAGATCTGTTCCTAAAGCAGTCAAATATCGCGTCGAATACAGCACTTCTCATTCTTTTGACGAAAATGTTATTGTTAAAGAAATTACAAATACCAGAATTCTTATAGAGAATCTTGAGCTTGGAACTACTTTTATACGAATTCAGTCTGTTGATGAACTGGGGCTTAAAGGGCCATATTCTGAACCTATGTTTGTAATTCGAAATGAAGACACAAAAGCACCTCCAATTTTTGGTGACCAATTTAATCGTCCTATTTATTTTACTGATTCAAGAACTCTAACAATTACCGGAATCACTGAACCTGATGCCGTTGTAACTGTAATGGGTAAGCCCGCAAAGGTATCTCGGTCTGGTGAATTTTCTGCTCAAATTTCATTATCATCTAATGATGAAACAATAATTGTTACATCAACTGATGACTCTCAAAACCAGACACTTAAAGAACTCAGAATTGTCCGGCTAACAGAAAATTATTTGTTTGATATAAAAATAAATGGAGCAAGTGCCAATAGTGATATTTCATCAATAAACTCTTTAAAAACAATTACTGGTACTGCGTTTCCTGAAATGGAAGTTGAGATTAAAAACGAAGGAACAACAAAGATTGTAAAAACTGATTCAAAAGGTAGATGGGGAATAACAATGGACGTGCAACAAGGCAAACTTTCCATTACATTTAGAACAAATCAGAAAAGCACCACAACATTAACCAAATCTTTAACGGTTAAGTAAATAAGCCTCGGGTTACATATGATAAAACGACTAACACTCGTTCTTACTTTTTTATTTATCTCGCATTCTGTTTTTTCACAAGAGATCTATCTTTCTATTTCAGGCAAAAGCACTGCTATTAAAAGTGGTGACCTGAGAAATCAATATGATATCTGGATAAAACCAGAAAATGAATCTGAAATTGCAAAGCTCGAAATTTTTGACGCAGGGTTAGGAGGAGCTGTAGATGTTGTTACTCAGAATAACTCAAATACCACTACAACATTTGAGCTTTTCCCTTTCAACGACCTTTATACAATAGAAAATGGAAACTTACGCTCTAAAGCTAATCCTTCTAATCTAGTTACTTCACTTACTACGAATTCTGAGGAACGCTTTAAGAATCGCTGGGTTGAATTGTCACAGATTAACTCTTCAGTAAATAATGGTTATATAATAAGAGTTAAAGCTAATGATGGTGACGATGTAAACAGCTTTAATTTCAGAGTTACTTCTGAAAATGGTCGAATTTTATCCGGCAAAAGTTGGAAAATAATCACTTTTGATCTTTCCATAGGTTTATTTAATTCTCAAAGAAGTTCTGTTTTTCAATTAAAACCTTATTCGTTGAGCGAGTCTTCTACCTCTACAAGATTGACATCAAGTGGCGAAGAAGATTCTAAAGTTAAGAAAATGGATTCTTTTGGTGAGGTTTATGAGCTCAATCAAACAAGTATTCCCACAACAAAATATGGCCTTAAGAATAATTGGGGTATCACAGTTACCGGATCAACTGATAGAATTAATACTTTAACTGTATATGGTATTAATAAACCTGTTCTCTGGCTGTTCGAACCTTTTGTAACAGACCAAAACAGGAAGCCAAATCTAGGTATAAACGAAGTCCCTACTAACCAATGTACCGAAAAAACTTTCGAGCTTGCCGGAAATGACTTTTCAAATGCTGAATTAAGTAACTCCAGATGGATGCTCGACAATGAGCAGGTTGCTTCAGGAAAAACACCGATAATTTCTTCTGATACCCCCGGAGAAATTGAATACACAGTATTAATACCAAATCGAGGATCATTATTACCGGAATTTTGGACCTATCAAAAAACTGTATTTATTAACTCACCTCCTGTTGCACGAATAAATGTCTCAAAAAGAGTTATTTCGCCTTCTGAAATACTATTATTTCGAGGTTCAAATTCCTATGACATAGAAGGAAAAAATTTAACCTATCAGTGGTTTGTTAATGGTTCCCCTCGTGGAAATGAACCTTCATACAGATTTTCAAGTACAATTTCGGGAGTTTACTCCGTAACATTAAGAGTATCAGATGGCGGAAGTAATCCTACCTGTTCCATTGATGAACAAGAAGTTCAAGTCAGAATTAATACACAGCCATACGCTGAGCTAAATATTTCTCCACTAATTGGAACAAATAAAAATGTAATTGCAACGATTTCCAATCAAACAGATGCTGATAATGATTCTCTAACTTATAGTTGGCAAGGTGAAGGAGTAAGTGGAAACGATAGAATGACTTCTGTTACTTTAAATCACTCTGAGCCAGGATTTTATCCTTTAACTGTTACACTAGATGATGGGTCTGGTTCGAGTAATGCGTTTTATTCGATTACAAAACAATACGAAGTAAACGCTCCCCCTACTCCTATTTTCTCACTTTCAGATAAAGCCGCTCCGGGAGATAATCTTACATTTGACGGAACCTCTTCAACTGATGATAATAACAACCCACTGCAGTACAAGTGGTTTGTAAATGGAAACTTAGTTGCATCAGAATCAGTTGCAAATTTCCAATTTTCTGATCCTGGTAATTATCAAGTAAAACTAGTAGTTGATGACGGAAGAGGTGTTTCCAATTCAATCCAGGAGTTAACAAAAACAATTAGAATCAATACTGCTCCTTTGCCTGTTATAACGGCTGCTAAAGTAACTTCTAATTCAAAAGTAGCTTTTTCTGCGGAACAAAGTTCAGATTCCGAAACCACGTTGGCTACTTATAATTGGGATTTTGGTGACGGCAGCAAAGCTACTGGTCCAAGAGTAGAACACGTATTTGCTAAAACCGGTGAGTACCGAGTTACTCTTAGAGTAAATGATGGTGAAGGTCTTTCGAACAGTGTAAGAACTACAGAGCATATATTGCTCATTAATCAATATCCGAATGCTGACTTTACGGCTCCAACCGTGGTTGGTCCGGGCGACGAATTTACTTTAGATGGATCTTTAAGTTCTGACACTGATGGGCTAATTACAAGTTATGAGTGGTATAATGATGGCGAATTAATTGGAACCGGAAGCAAAATATCAACTAGTATTTCCAAAACCGGAACCGCCAATATCTCTTTACTTGTTAAAGATGACTCGGGATATGAGCTTGCTCAAGGTATAAAATCTAAAAAAGTAAGAGTAAATACTCCTCCTGTACCGGTTTGGGTTTCGGATGTAGATTATATTTCACCAAATAAGGAAATGAAATTCTCCGCAGCTGATTCTTATGATCCGGATGGTAGTATTTCAAGATACATCTGGAGTTTTAATGATGGAGTAGAATTAAGAGGACGAATAGTACAAAGAACTTTTAAGGACAGTGGATCTAAATCATTTACACTTACTGTAGTAGATAATGACAATCTCAACAATTCCAGATCGACACTAAGTGGTGAATTAAAAGTAAATCACGAACCGATAATAATTACTGAAACCGTCATTCGCTCAAATGTTCTTGCTGTAAAAATGGACGCTGCTGCGAGTTATGATCTGGATAGCAACCCTTTAACTTTTGAGTGGACATTACCTGATGGCAGTAAAAGAAACGAATCTAAATTTACATGGCAAGCTCCGGAGCCAGGTGTACATATTATTGGATTAACAATCGATGATGGACTTGGATTACAAAATAGTATCACATCAGAATCAATAAGAGTACTTATAAACCGCCCTGTTAAAGCAGTAGTTGCTTCTCAAATTTCCTCATGCACGGGACAAACTGTTCTGTTCAATAGTTCGCAAAGCTTTGATCCTGATGGCGATGCTTTCAGCGTAAATTGGGATTTTGGTAATGGAAGTTCTTCCGATCAAGCTAATCCTTCCTATGTTTATGAAAAACCCGGTATATATGAAGCTAAACTTACTTTAAACGATGGATTTACTGCCGAACAATCTGTCGCAACAATTCCGGTAATTATTGAAGGCTCACCAGTAGCTAAACTTAATTTATCTGATACAACTATTTGTGTTAACAATAGCATTCGTTTCGACGGTTCCTCCAGTTCTGATCCTTCCGGATCTTTGCCTTCTTTTAGCTGGGATACAGGCGACGGGACTTCTAAAACCGGAGCAATTGTAGATCACATTTTTACAGAACCCGGCGAGTATACTATTACTCTTACGGTAGAAGGTTCAGGATCTGGACGCTGTAGTAACGTAAGCCAAAAAACAGCAAAAGTTACTGTGGTTGAAGGTCCTGAAGCTAGTTTTAATTTACCTGAATTTACCACTCCTGGTCAATCTGTTACTTTGGATGGAACTGAATCAATAGCTGAAGGTGGAATTAAAACTGCAAGATGGTTAATTGATTCTGAAAAGGGGCAAAACATAGTTGAGGGTCTTAATTCTACATACACTTTTGATACTCCCGGAGAGTTCTTGGTTACTTTAGAACTTCAAACTAATTCTCAAACTGCATGTAATACAGTAAGTTTAACCAAGACGATAAAAGTTAATGCACAACCCACTTTAGTTTGGGACCTTCCTTCAAATATCTCCGCCGGCACCGATCTTAAATTGAACGCTTTAAATTCAAAAGATCCTGATGGATTTATAAAATCTTATAAATGGTATCTTGACGGAAAATTAATCAGTGAAAATGGCGCTGAGATTATCAAAGCTATTGAGCCCGGAGATCATACCGTTAAGATTGAAATAACTGATAACAGCACTGCAAATAACAATAAAGTAGTTCAGGAAAAATCATTCTTCGCGAATAGTAAGCCCTCACCTCACATTTTAGCTCCTGAAGTCGTGTACTTAAACCAAATGGTTACATTCAGAAGTGAAGGCAATTTAGATGCCGATCAGGATCTTTTAACATCAAGCTGGGTTTTAGATGGTGAGGTTATACCTAATCCTTCTTTTACAGTTACAAAACCAACGGGTCACACATTAATTTTAATTCAAGATGACGGAAGAGGATTTGTTAACTCCGTTGATTCTGCAGTAATAGATGTTACTCCTAAGCCCCTTCCTGTTGTCGATCCTTATTTACCTAAACTAATTACAGTTGGTGGAGCGCTGTCTCTTCCGGATATCAACGTTAACGAACCTTGGAGATTTAAAAATCAAACAAGGTATGATCTAACATGGACTGCTCGAAATTCCGGTATTCAGAAAATTACTCTTGCTTACGTCCTTAATGGGAACGAGCTTACAAGCCAGACTTTTGATGTTGAAGTACTCCTTCCTCTCAAGTTCGAGGAAAATCCGGAGCCAATTACCCTAGAATGGAACCCTGCGAACCCTTCTTTCGTTATCACCGGACCTTCAGTTAATCGTGACAATGCAGATGTACTATACACTTGGAAGAGTCAGGGCAAAACTTTAGGGACTGGAAAACAAATTGGCGTTACCTTATCTAAAGGTGAAAATAGATTTACTGTTCAGGTGATGGATCAAAAGGTAGCAAGGTCTTCTCCGGTAACTGTTGATGTAGTAGTTATAACTGAATAATATTATAATAATACAGTACTTCAAATTCTTTCATTTAACCCAAAAACACAGTAGTTTTATTTTATAATAAATTACTTAAAGAGGTTTTTTTTGAAGATCATAATTATTGGTGCAGGAGAAATTGGTTACGACTTAGCCAGTGTGCTTTCCAAGGAAAAACATGATGTAATTGTACTTGATCATGAAAAAGAATCGCTTACAAAAGTTTCTGAAAAACTTGATGTACTTGTTAAAGAAGGAAATGCCACTTCTGCTACCGATCTCAATAAATCCGGAGTTTCACAAGCCGATATTGTAATTTCTGTTACCAGCGTAGATGAAGTAAATATGATCGCTTCAATGATAAGTAAAAAGCTGGGAGCAAAAATGGTGATCGCCAGAGTAAGAAATGATGAATTCTCTCAAAAAGATTCCCCATTAAAAGCTACTGATCTTGGAATTGACATGATGATAAACCCTGAGTTAAGTGCAGCTCAGGAAATTGCTCAACTTTTAAAAAGATCTGCTGCAAGTGATGTAATTAATCTCGCAGATGATATGATGCAATTAATTGGCATCCGGTTAGATCGAAACGCTCCCATTATTGGAAAGACGTTAATTGAATATGCATCCGAAAATTCAGAGATCACATTCAGAGTTGTAGCAATTGCTCGAAGAGGCCGCACGCTTATGCCACGGGGCCCAATGAAACTTCAGACTTTTGATCAGATTTTTATTCTTGCCAAAACGGAAGATATCCCGGCTATCATTGAAACCACAGGCAAATCAGAAACAGATTTGAATAGAATTATGATTGCCGGAGGATCAGGAATAGGCACTACTATTGCTAGAATATTATGTGGAGATTCTAAAAAAAACTGGTCCGTAAAGCTCATTGAGCCAGATTATGAAAGAGCCGAAGAATTAGCCATTGAGCTAAAAAATGCAATGATTCTACATGGAAACCCAACCGATCCGGATCTTTTAGCCTCTGAAGGTATAACAGATATGGATGCCTTTATTGCTGTTACTGACGATGAGGAATCCAATATTATATCATGTTTAATGGCAAAGCATTTGGATGTGAAGAAGACCGTAGCTTTAGTTTCAAAACCTGATTTCATTCCTCTAGCCCAAACAATTGGGTTAGATGCAGTAGTAAATAAAAAAGTAGCTGCTTCAAATGAGATTCACAGGCACGTACGTAGTGGACAGGTTATCTCTGTTACTGAATTACGAGGAATTAAAGCTGAAGTAATAGAACTATTAGCTGCCGAAAAATCTAAAGTTATAGGAAAACAAATTCAGAAGTTAAAGCTACCTGATGGATGTATAATCGGAGGTGTATTATGTCAAGGTTCCGTAGAAATCGCAACCGGAAAGACAGAAATCAAGGCCGGTGATCGTGTAATGGTGTTTTGTTTACCAGAGGCTATCGAAAAAATAACTAAGCTATTTAGTAATGCCTAAAAGTAAAAGTGTTATTAACGCTTTTAATCGTCCTACTATCGACTTTTTTGTGGTCTTAGGAGTATTAGGAGCTTTCATCTTTTTTATGGGCTTTGCATTATTAATGCCCGTTGCAATTGATCTTATTTACAATCAGGATACCTGGCTTCCATTTCTAATTTCTGCAGGAATTGCATTTGGTTTAGGTGGTGGTTTATGGTTCTTTTTTAAGCCTAATGAAGAATTACGAATCAGAGAAGGCTTCTTAGTTGTTAGTTTAACATGGTTGGTTCTTTCCTTAGTAGGAGCTCTTCCATTTACAATTTCCGGAATACTTCCCAATTACACAGATGCAGTTTTTGAAACAATGAGTGGTTTATCTACCACCGGTTCCACAATACTTGGCGGTACTACCACCACAGGAATTATCAATCCAGCAATTGAAGACCTTCCAAAAAGCTTTTTATTCTGGCGATCATTAGCTCACTGGTTAGGTGGGATGGGAATAATTGTGCTTTCTTTGGCAATATTACCTCTTTTGGGAATTGGAGGAATGCAATTATTTCAGGCAGAATCACCCGGGCCCACAGCAGACAAGCTTACTCCTCGTGTACAAGAAACTGCGAAATTACTTTGGGTGGTTTATGTTGCTTTTACCGGAGCCGAGTTCATTCTCTTATGGTTACATCCCTCAATGGATTGGTTTGATGCTGTAAATCATTCAATGGCGACAATGGCGACGGGAGGTTTTTCAACTAAAAATACTAGTATTGCAGCTTTTAATTCAGGATATATTGATGCTGTGATTACAGTTTTTATGTTTTTAGCAGGTATTAACTTTGCTATGCATTTCCGGTTGTTGCGTGGAGAATTCACTCCTTTCTTTGCTAACAGAGAAACACGATTTTATACCCTCATAACTATGATTGGTATTCTCGGTATCTCATTTTCACTTTGGTTTTTCGACGGCTATACTTTGTTAGAGGCCATTCGCTCGGGTGCATTTCAGGCAGTAGCTATTATAACCACTACAGGTTTTGGTACGGATGATTATGAACTTTGGTATTCCTTTGGAGCATTCTTATTACTTCTTTTCTTTTTTACAGGTGGAAGTGCAGGATCCACTGGTGGTGGAATTAAAATGATCCGTTGGATGATACTTATCCGCAACACAGGGCGTGAAATCAAGCAAATTATTCATCCTAAAGCCATTCTCCCGGTTCGAATAGGTGATCAGGCCATCAATCAAAATATTCAACGAACAGTATTAAGCTTCTTTATTTTATACATGTTCATTTTTGGGCTTGGTGCATTTATTATCTCTTTGTTTGGATACGATATTATGTCTTCAGCCGGTGCAAGTATAGCAGCACTTGGTAATATTGGTCCGGGCTGGGGTGAATTTGGTCCAACTGATAGCTTTGCAAAAATGCCGTATCTCGGCAAATGGGTAATGATCATGCTTATGATGATTGGAAGACTTGAAATCTTTACTGTATTGATAATTTTCTCTCCATCTTTTTGGAAGCAGTAACCTGGTTCTATTTCAAGCTCTATCTTCTTTGATTATCCACGATCTTGTGGATTACTACGTATTTCAGGAGTAGTCTAATATTCCTTTCGAGGATTCATGGATAATATCTAACTGAAATATTTTTTAAAGATATTTTTTGCAAGCATACCAGCAGCAAAATCACATTCTCTAAACCATAATTCAGGTTCAATTAATTCTACTTCAGAAACTGCAAGTTCATCATTATTATTCCACATTACATCCACTCTAGCATAATCCGGCAACGGATCACACCCTTTCACTACTTCTTCAGCAAATTTAATTTCCTCTTGAGAAGCTTCATAGTTATGAACACTTCCACCAAAATCGTCTTGTACCCTAAACTCGCCCGGTTTGGCTTTCTTCAGAATAGCATGAGTAAATTTCCCTCCCATTACCATAAACGAAACCTCACCTTTTGTAGCAATACTTAGCTGAAATGGTTGAAGCATCATGTCTTCTTTTTCGATCAGTTGCGAAAAGACAGTTTCATAGCTTGCAATATTCTCAGTATTAAGTTTGTAAGTATGCCGTGCAGCTCCCGCAATAGTAGGTTTCAGAATTGCTTCTTTCCAGCCTAATTCAGTAATGATAGAATTTAATGTTCTTCTATCGCCTCTCTTTACATATTCAGTCTCAATAACCCTTACACCTTTATCCTTTAAATCCTTCAGATACCACTTATCCATATTCCATCTAATGATAGATATTGGATTGATAAATTGCGTTTGATCCCGGACTTTTTCCAGCCAATACTTAAATTCTTCGAAACGATCAAAATAGTCCCACGTCGTACGAAAAATGGCACACTTTGTAGAACTCCAATCGAAATCAGGATCTGCCCAGTCCTTTCGAGTCACTTTCAACCCGTGCTTCTCTAAGGCCGTTTTAAGCAGATCATCTTCCGTTAAAATATTTTGAATGTAGTCATTCACTTTCTCCGGATTCAAATATCTGGATTCTGTTAAGATGACTACATCAAATTTTTTCATTTTCTATGTCTTTTATTGCCACCACTTTTACGTTTCCCTTTTGGAAATCCACCCTCTTTTCTTCTTTTCCCACCACCGCTACGTCCACCACCAGAACTACTTTTCTTGTCATCCTGTGCTCGTTCAACGGCCACATCTCTACCTTCAAATTTAGCCCCGGTTACACCATTTGTCAGAGCACTTTCATATCCTGTTTCAACTTCAAAGAATGAGAAATTGTTTTGGAGATCAATCTTGCCAAAATCCGGTTTTGAACCGTTTAATTGTTCGTTTACTAATCCCATTAATCGAACAGGGTTCATTCCATCTCGTCTTCCAACGTTTATAAAGAAACGCTCATAACCTGCTTCGGTAATTCCACGATCTCTTCCATTACTTCTACCGCCTCTGTCATTTCCACCTCGATCATTTCTACCACCTCGATCATTATTCCCTTTTCTTCTATCTCCACCACCTGAGGCGTTCAGGTCATTGGAATTGGAATAATATTCAAGAAACTGATTGAATTCTACTGCTAAGAAATGCTTGATAAGATCATCACGTTCCAGATCAGAAAGTTTTTCGAGAGCAGCCGGCAAAAACTTGGCCATTTGCTTTTCGTTCACTTTCGTTTCTTTTACTGTATCAATCAAATTCAGCATTCTTATACCACAAATTTCTTCGCCACTTGGCACTTCTTTCTTGATGAAGTCTTTGCCGGACATTTTTTCCAAGGCACGAATTCTACCTGTTTCTCTGGTATGAATGATCGAAATTGCAATACCTGAATTCCCCGCACGACCGGTTCTTCCACTTCTGTGAATATATACTTCCAGATCATCAGGAAGGTTGTAATTGATTACGTGAGTCAATTCGTTCACATCCAATCCTCGAGCTGCAACATCAGTAGCAACCAACAATTGAAGATCTTTGGTTCTAAAGCGATTCATTACATCGTCGCGCTGAGCTTGTGAAAGATCACCGTTGAGCAAATCTACATCATAACCATCTTTGTTCAGTTTAGAAGCTATCTCGGCGGTCTCACGACGTGTTCTACAGAAGATGATCCCGTATACATCCGGATTCATATCCGTGATTCTCTTTAAAGCTTCAAAACGGTTCTTTGCATGAACCATGTAATAATGATGCTCCACATTTTGGGCTCCGGCATTACGTTCCCCAACTTCTATCTCATCAGGATTATTCATGTATTTCTTTGCAATCTTAGAAATACCTTTTGGCATAGTTGCTGAGAACAGCAGTGTCTGTTTTTCTTTTGGAGTGTCTTCCAGAATCGCATCTAAGTCATCCTGAAATCCCATATTCAGCATTTCATCTGCTTCATCCAACACAAGTGTTCTTACATTTCGAACGTCTAATTTCCTTCTGTTGATGAGATCAAGCATACGGCCGGGAGTTCCGATCACAACCTGGCAACCGTTGTTCAATGCTTTTATCTGAGTTGAGATATTTGCACCACCATAAACAGCTACAGTTTTAACTCCTTTCTGATATTTAGCAAAATCTTTAAGGTCACGGGCAATCTGAATGGCCAATTCGCGGGTTGGCGAAAGTACCAGCACCTGAACATCATCAGAATTTTCGTCGATTTGATTTAGAGCGGGAAGTCCGAATGCTCCGGTTTTTCCTGTTCCTGTTTGGGCTAAAGCAACTAAATCTCTTTGAGAAGATAAAATCGCAGGTATAGCTAATTCCTGTACTTTAGTAGGTTCTTTAAAACCTAATTTTTCGACCGCGTCAAGCAGTTCTTGTTTAAGACCTAGTTCTTTGAACGTTGGCATAATTTTTAATCATTTTTATCCCGTTCAAAAACTGTGCTGTGAGTTATTCTTGCTCGGGTCATTTTTTGGTAAAAAGAGGTGAGCTAATGACAAGAGGCAAGCAGGACAGCTTGATTCATAAAAGCCAGCAATGATCTATAAACCTGAAGGTTGTTACAGAAGTAAAATTTCCAGTCTTATCGTGAACTCACAATTCAGTAAGCCTTAAAGATACGCATTAATTACTGCAATAATAAGATTTCAACTATAATTCTTTTTAATGCAGTTTGTGTAATACTTTCTATGGATATTTTACTTAAAACCAAGTCTTAAACCCACTGAAGCATCGAAACCTCCATAAAATAACCCTTCGTATTCTTCAGGGTTAACTGCGCCATCATAAAGGTAATCAGATTCCGATTTACCAAAGTAGTTCCAGTTTGTTCGTACAAAAAAGCTGATTCCTTCTGAATTATCTATCTCCCACTCTACATATGGACTTATGATTGCTCTTCCATACTCTCTCGATTCTTCTTCATTCGAAAAATAGCTAGATAATCCTCCCAAATCATCTATAAAATTGTAGGATGCCATTTCTCCGGCTCCAATCCCAATCTTTAAAAAATTCAATTCTGAAATTCCAACTACATAAGCCATTCTTAGCTCCCATGAAAAAGCTATTTCATCACCATTACCGAATATAAGCGCTGTGGAAAGTTCGATTGGAGATTTATCGAGATCAAAACCTCCGGCTTCGATAGAGATTGAATTGCCTCCGATTTTGTTATTATCTATATCTGATGTAGCAGGTCCACGCGAGTACGCAATTCCTAAGCCTCCCAAACTTCGTTGTGCTACAACTGTCTGTGAAATCAATGCCATAAAAATTATCAGAAGTATATTTCTCATTGAGATAATAACATTCCATCAGAATTTTTATTTTAGAAGCAGAAAATTTAAATCAGTTATACCATATATTACATGAGCGTTGAAAAACAATACCCGAAAGCGTTAGAATTAAGAGCACTTGAACAAAAAATCACAAGCGAGTTAAATCTACATGGATTTATTTTATCCAGAACTATTTGGGGAACTTCTATTTGTTCTGATGAAGTAAATAATTCATTCAATATTTTTAGCCGATTGTTTGCCGGTCCGGGACCTTTCAGATTCGGAGGAATTTCAGGATTACCATTTACCGGTAAAACAGGCGTTTTAGCTTTTGCCAGCCATATTCCTGAGAAAGGAGGCGCATTTATTTTATACGGACCTCATATCGGAGTTTCAAAAGAAGGCAAAACCGGTGAAATTCTTCGCCAGCGACAGGATAGTAATTCTACATGTTGTGGCTCTCTTATTGCAGGATTATCAGCTATACAAAACCCGGCTACTATTGGTGAAGAAACATCTTCTGATTATCAGCAGGCTCAGGTTGTAAAGATGTTAAACGCTAAGAGAAATGACATTCTTTCAGCTGATGATCAGATAAAAGAAGTTACAGAAAAAGCATATTTATCTATTCATAAAGATCTTAAAGATCTCATCGATGATTGCAGAGACGCTATGGAAGGGAAAAAGCTGTATCTCTTAGGGGGAATTGTCATTAACACCGATTGGGATAAAGAGGATTACTTTGATATCAGAAACTCGGAAGTAATAGACTTTACCTGATTAATCTTTCCCAAGGCGATATTTTTGTAACAGCTCCGATCAAAGCAAATCCAACTATCAATACAAGCATAATAGTTCTAATTCCACTTGCAATTTCAGGAGATATCATAGAAATGTACCTACCTCCTAACCAATTGAACATGTAATTGATGATAAAACCAATCATAAGATTACCAAAGAACCGGATTGCAAATAAACCTGCTGGATGATAATCACTGTCCGCTTTTTCTTGGTGCTCTAGTTCAAGCTCTTGTAAGCGGAGTTCTCTCTCTATTTCACTTTCGAATTCTTTCTGCTCTAGCTCTTTTTGTCTTTTACTTTTTCCAGCCATGCTCTAAAATATAAAAGGCTAACTATATTCAAAATAAGATTCCAGTACAGATGTGATTAATCATGTCTGTACTGGAAATAAAAGTTATTTCTTTTCCTCATACATGAATTCGATCATATTTCCATCCGGGTCAGAAATAAATAAAAACCTTCCTTTCTTTCTATTTGCAGGTCCACTCATGATCGTTACTTCTTTATCTCGGAAATAAGTAGCTAATTCATCGATCTTTTTAGCACTTTCCACATAAAATCCAAAGTGATCAACTCTGAAATCTCTCGAAGTAGGGTCATAACTCGTTTCAGCTTCCACGATCACCATGGTATCTCCTCCACCAATATCGTAAACCGCCATGCTTTGTCCCATTGTTCTTATAACTTCAAATCCCAGAATGTCTCCGTAAAATTCTTTAGAAGCATCAATTCTGTTTACACGTATTGTAATGTGATTTAAACCGGATGGTGTAAAATTCATTTTATTCAATTAAAAATTAAGTATTGTTCAATAATCAATATCTTAAGTTAATTGTTAATTGTATAATTTCATTCCGAAATTATTTCAAATCATTCATATTCGTGTCAACCTTTTATATAGTAGCTACCCCGATCGGAAACCTTGGCGATATTTCATCTCGTGCAGTTGAGGTGCTTAAATCAGTGGACCATATTGCATGCGAAGACACCCGTACATCAGGTAAACTATTGAGCGCCTTTGGAATTCAGACTCCTAAATTTTCTTTCCACTTGCATAATGAGCATCACAAAGTAGAGCATGTTTTAAATATTTTGCGTGGTGGACAATCAGTAGCTCTTATTTCTGATGCGGGAATGCCCGGTATTTCTGATCCCGGTTTTTTAGCTGTTCGAGCTATCAAACAAGAAAGTATTGATGTGATAGTAATTCCAGGTCCTGATGCAGCAACTACTGCTCTTGTAGCAAGCGGACTTCCCTGTGATAAGTATTGCTTCGAAGGATTTCTTCCACCTAAAAAGGGTCGCCAAAAAAGATTATCTCAATTAGCTGAAGAAGAACGAACGATTATTTTTTATGAAAGTCCTCATCGCATTGTGAAATTACTAACTGAGCTGGAAGAACATTTTGAACCTGAGAGATTAGCCGCTGTAGCACGAGAATTGACCAAGAAATTTGAGGAAGTTGTAAGAGCTCCGATTTCAGAATTAAAAGAAGACTTTGAAAACAGAGCATCCATCAAAGGTGAAATTGCTGTGGTTGTAGCAGGTAAAGGGTATTCAGAATGAATAAATTCTTAGAAAATAAATGGGCGTTATCTATAACAGCTGGATTACTCCTTGGATTAAGCTTCCCTCCTGTCGATCTCTCTTTTTTGAGTTTTCCTGCTTTTATTTTGTTATTTCTGCTTGCTGATAAATGTGACTCCAATAAGCAACTCGCTTATTACAGTTATGCCGGTTTTGTAGTTTGGAATCTGATTGCCACTTATTGGTTAATGATGGCAAGTTTAATTGCCGGAATTGCTGCCGTTCTTGCTAATGCTGCTCTTATGACTATCCCGTTAGTTCTGTTTCGGGTATTTTCAAAGCAATTTAACCGAAAATGGTTGATCGCATTACTTCAGGCTTCGGTGTGGGTCGCTTATGAATTTCTGCACCATAATTGGGATTTATCTTGGCCGTGGTTAACAATAGGAAATGCTTGGGCTAATCAAATTGCTCTTATTCAATACATCTCGGCTACAGGACATCTTGGGATTACTTTTTGGGTAGTGTTTACAAGCGCATTAGCTTATTTAGCACTTAAAGATAAAAACAAGGCTTTAGCATTAGCAGCAACTTTTGCACTGTTATTACCTTCAGGTGTTTCTCTTATGATGTTTCTAAACTCAACTGAACCACCCGCTTCTAAAACAACTTCTGTTGCTGTGATTCAACCCAATCATGATTCCTATCAACCTAACGGAGGAATGGATAATCACTGGGTGTTAATGGATAGCCTCTTCAATATTACAAACAAAGTTAGAACAGAGGATACGGAACTTATAGTCTGGCCCGAAAATGCCATTGATGCTGCTATCTATTTGAATTCCCAAACAGCTCAAATGATTTCCGATTCTGCAAAGAGCTGGAATTCTTCATTTATAGCCGGAGCCGGATTGTACAAATTGTACGAAGAAAAGCCCGCTTTGTATAGAGACATATATCGTGACCAAGCCA
Source organism: Balneola sp. (assembly GCA_965216175.1). Lineage (GTDB taxonomy): Bacteria > Bacteroidota > Rhodothermia > Balneolales > Balneolaceae > Balneola. Next base: position 1,120,042 of record OZ244140.1, on the reverse strand, counting down.
GAAACTATTTTAACGCTACACTTTATGTAAATGCTGATGGAGACAGAACCAGATACGACAAACACAACCTGGTTCCTATAGTAGAGCGATTTCCTTTTGTTGAATTTTTTGATGCCATCGATGTTTTCGATTGGTTGAATTGGGGTAAAATCATGCAATTCGGAAAAGGATTAGAAGCTACTTCTCTTACAACAAATAGCTTTACCACTCAGGGTTTGATCTGTTACGATTCTGTGTATCCGTCCTGGATACGTGAATTCATGAAAGAGGAAGCAGATTTTATCACAATCATTACCAACGACGGTTGGTGGGGCAATACCAGCGGGCATTATCAACATTTTGCTTATGCCCGATTGCGAGCCATTGAATTTGATCGCTGGGTAGTTCGAAGTGCCAATAACGGATTTTCAGGAATTATTGATCCGGAAGGTAATGTACTTCAAAAAACGAACTACTGGGAACGCACCGGATTTAGTTTCGATGTCCCTTCAAAATCTACCAAAACCATCTACACCAAATTTGGGGATTGGCTGAGTTATTTATGTCTGATTTTGAGTTTTTGTGGATTGGGTTTCATCTTTCTTGACAAATTTAAAATCTTTCGCTTTAATAGAGATAATTAGGTATATACGCAATAAAATAAGAAAGGCATACACGCAATGCGTGTATACATAAGTTAGGTGTAATTAGATGAACTGCATAAAACTAATAATTCAATCAAAACCAAAGTGAGTATCTTCTCTTATCATTTAGTCGAACTCCCCTTTTTTGTTGCGGCAAAAAGAATATTCTCGAATCCAATTTCTAAAAACTCGAAAGGACTGATTCACTCCGAATACATGACAGCAATGACTCTAGGTTCACCAATTTTTTCTCCCTCTAGAGTTTTAATAGGGCAAGTAGCAGTTTTTATACAATGGGAAAATGAAACTGCACTTGAAAACTATTTGGAACAAGACAGTTTTGGAAAACTTCTAGCAAAAGGTTGGCATGTGCGTTTGTCTTTTATTAGAGAATGGGGAAAGTTTAGTGGATTCAAAATACCAGACGATAAGGACCAATTAGAAAGTCCAAATTCTCCTGTAGTCGCTGTTACAATAGCAAGAATGAAACCTTTTGCAATTCCTAGATTTATACATTGGGGCAGACCGGTTGAAAAGCTTGTTAGAGATCATCCAGGAACAACTCTCTCGTTGGCTTCAGTTAGGTTTCCAAACACAGTATCAACTTTTTCAGTTTGGAAGACGGAAAAAGAAATGACTGATATGGTTCGTGGTCATAGTGAAGTTGAAAAACCGAAAAGGCACTCGGACGCAATGAAAGAAAGAGAAAGAAAGGATTTCCATTTTGAGTTTACCACATTAAGATTTAAACCTTTGGCAGAGTTTGGTAAGTGGAAAGGAGAATCAAATTTTATTCCCAGCACCTAAGAGTTACAGAAATAATGGTAATAGCACATAAGAAACAAAGCATACAGGATTGGATAACTCAGCAATGGGTCATTGTTTTTGGGGAGAAAATTGATAAAGCAAATCACAAATGGCTTTTAGGCCCTTTTGGAGGCACAAGTGGCATTGGTCAAAAATTTATCACGCAATTAGCAGAGAAAGAACATTTGGTTATTGATAACCAAAAAATGAACAAGGGATTAATTGAATCAATAGACCAACTAAATCTGTCTATAAATGAATTAAACGCTTTATCACAAGATGTGATTGACTTTTATCAAAACACATCAAATTATGACCTTCGCTTAAAAGCAAAATGGAATCCATTATTTAAAGGTTTCGGCATTTTATTAGGAATAATTTTCAGTAAAAGAATAGAACAACTAAATGTCCCAATTCAAAGCGTAGAGGACTCATCAGGATTGACTAGTGAAATTATTCAACTACTCGATTCTAAAACAAATGAAGTTAAAAGAACAATTTGGCTTCGAACATTTAAATCGACAGGACAAATAGTTTATTCAGGTGTTTATGAAACTTGTACTCTTCCATCAGGCAAGACATGTATCAAAGCAATTTTCCCTTTACCAAATGGAAATGCAACAGTCATTTTAAATCCGGAAATTGGAAAAAATGGGGACCTCATTCTAGATTCCGCAGGACATGAAATTGGAGATAGTGGGTTTTACTTTTTGCTAAAAGATTCAAAAGGACAACTATGGACTAAATTCATTAAATCATTTAAAGACAAGCTAGTAGTAAGAAGTGTAAATAATAGAATTACTGCCACACAAACTTTAACTTTATGGAATTTAAGAGTTCTGAAATTTGAATATGAAATGAAAAAAACTACACACAACAAGGTATAAAATGCATAGCCACCCTGCGGGATGGCTACTGCTCATAACTAAACCGTTGTATACAAGTAGAAAAGAAGGCATGAACTATACACTAGCATCCAAAGACGAATTAACGAAACTTGTGAAAAGTAACGGAATAAATTTATGGAATGAATTGACCGAATTTGTGAAAGGTTTGCCCTATGGAAGAAATCAGAATCGATTCGACCTTGGACTTGTACTGACTGAAAGAAAAGGGAGCTGTAGTTCAAAACATGCCTTGCTAAAAAAAATAGCCGATTTTAATAATATTCCGAACGTTAAACTATTTCTAGGGATTTACAAGATGAATCAATCAAATACACCAAAAATTGGAAATGAGTTAGAGAAATATTCGATTGAGTTTATTCCAGAAGCCCATTGTTATTTGGAAATAAATGAAACGAGATTGGATTTCACAGCAGATCAGTCAGAGTTTGAAAAAATCCAAAATGAAATAATTGAAGAAGAGGAGATTGAAACAGGACAAGTTGCAGAATTTAAAGTTGAATATCATAAAAACTACATTAAGAAATGGTTGATTGAGACAAATTCGGAGTTCAATTTCGACCAATTTTGGAACGTCAGAGAGAAATGTATAGAAAACTTAACTGAATAAAAGCTTCTAATTTCAACTTCTTCAGTTAATCTACATCTGAAAAATCCTGAGATTTGCACTTGTTTAGAAGCTCCACTTCGGCATCAGCTACTGAATACCCAATATGTAATGAAAACTCAATATTCAGTATTCCTCAATTTCATTATCTGGAACGTATCGCTATTCGAATATTGAATCTTATTTCCTGATTGGTTCTTGGAGGTATAGAAGATCCCTTAGGGATAACGCGGTTGTAGGTATATTCAAAGTTTGAATTTATGGTACTTGAAATTCTGTACCCAACTACTAAAGATCCATTATATCTTTTTTGACCCGTTTCATTTTGAGGATCAAAATCATAAGCATCTACGTTTGTTCCATTTTCGTCAAAGTTCTGAAAAGCGTTTATCAAGTCATTTACAAGAATAAAATTCTGATCTGAATCTTCACTATAATTTCCACTCAAGGCGAGATCAATGTTATTCTTTATTTTAGGAAAGATCGGAATTCTTACTTTTCTAAAAGTATAGTTTAAATTAAACTTAAAGCCCTTCGATCGTCTTTCTGAGACTGTATTACTCGATAAAGAAAAGCTTGTAAGCTTACTGGTTTCATAGCCAAAATCAGTTTTAAGTGCCGACTTCCAAGTTATGTTTAGCTGAACCAGTGGACTAAATCTTTGATCAATAGAAATAGAAGCAGGTTCAAATTTATCACGATTGTCATTTATGGTTACTAAACCTCCCAACGAATTCGATGTTGGCTGTCCGGCTTGATTTACCAATTGCCATCCCAATCGATAGGTGCCTTTGTAGCTATGAGTTATTGAAGCTCTGTTCATGTTATCCCCAATAAGAGGAATGAATTTTTCAAAACCCTGCCAGGTTACGCGCCAATTTGGTTTCGGTATCGGGGTAAAACTTTTTCTACCTACACCGGATGTATTTCCTGACAGATATGAGTTTCTAAAATCATCCTGAAGAGTTACCCTATTTAAAACTGTCTTCCCATCATTATTTCCAGTTTCATCATCAATAACTCCGTTATCAAGATCTTTAAACGCTGTTGACAATTGTGATCTGAAAAACCTTTCATACCCACTTCCAAAAGCCCAAACAGAAGAGTTAATATCTCCGGATGAAATGCTAACAGCGCTAACATCGCTAGTACCGTCAAAGGTTAATGTTTCTGTATTTTTTTCATCCCAGCGCGTAGCCCAATCCAGATCAATTGAAATATTCTTAAAAAATCTTAGTGATGTGCCTAATGAAATATTGTCTGAATAAGATTTATTGATTGCCAACGGATTATTATTGTTCCTTATCAATTGGTCTCTGGAAATATCTTCATTTAAACCCGTTCTATATCCAAAAGGAGGCGAAAAATTGTCACTTCCCTGGCCGGCAAACGCATAATAGAATTGAGAGTCGCCACCATAGCCTTGTTGGCTTGAATTTTTTGATTTTTTGTAATTAAGATCCACATTCCTCATACTAAACAGAGCAAGCACCATTTTTCTACCAACAAATTGGGCGTCTTTGATCAGATTTAGCCCGCCGGTATGGCTGGAATCCTGTGCTGCTTTATTTCCACTCTTTCTGCTTGCGCTTTCATCTGCATCTTTTTCTTCAAGAGTTTCTACAAATCCTATCCCTTGTATAATTTTTTCAACATTAAATTTAAATGAGTTAGTGAGGTCGAAAGAGTTTGAAATACGAGCTCCAAGATCCGATCCTCTTGGGCTATTGGTCCATTGAAATCCCCCGCCATATGAAGCATTATATGTAATCCAATCCAATGCTTTGATCTTGTTGAAATTTGGTCGCCAATTTGCGGTATAGGATTCATTATAGCTTGAACGACGTGCCGCAACAGTATCTGAGGTCAAAATATTCTCAAAAACGCGGAAGGTCGGAGTTACGTTGAAACGTAAACTATCCACTCCATTTTGGTTGGTGTTTTCCGTTCCTATATTTGATAGATCAAAATTACTTGATGACCTGAAGCTTGTTTTTATTGATGGTGTAAATGCATAATCAAAGCCAAAATTTGCTCTTTGAGTAAATGAATGTGTTTGTTGTATCGGCTGTACTGTATCATCCCCTAAAAGCTTTCTTCTTCTCTCATCATAACTTCGTGACAAGCTTGTTGACGCTGTAATATTGGAAGGCATATACCCTATTCTTAAACCTGATAAAACATTTAAGCCCGGAAAATTTTCTGTAAATTTAAATGGCCGAAAAAGCCTGACTCTTGGAAATGATAAATTATAGCTAAGTGAGGTTGAGTAATTCCAATTATTCTGTAAAGCCACTTGAGGGTTTCTGGAATACCCTTCGTTATAGACATAACTTAACTTCAGTTTATCGATAGTGTATTGAGCTAACTTTCCTTTAGAATTTGATTTCGAAATGTTTGAAACATTAAGTGAGTAACCTTCCGTTATTGTTTGAATCTCGCTGATCTTATTATCGATATTCCGATCAATTTGAGATTGAGAAATATCTTCTCTGTTCTTCTCAGCTTCAATAAAATCATCCAGCCTGATATCACCTCTGTCAGGTAAGAACTTTGGTGTTGAGGAATTTCTTCTTGCTGAAACGGTAACCGGAAAAGACCATCCAAATCTATCTGGAACAAGCTTATGCAAGTTTACGGTTGAGCTCACTGAGTAACCGAGGTTATCTGAAACACTTCGTTGGCCCAGCCTGGAATCTAAACCACCGAAACCCGTTGTTTGCTTGGTAACATTGGCATTCATAGAGGCAAAATCAGCCAATTTTAGATTCGCTTTACCATTTGCTGCCCATCCGTTTTCATTGTCAAAACCGGAAATTCTTAATTCATTTACCCAAAATTCTGCATCCAAATTAGAATTACCGGGAGAATTTGGGTCATTCATATCATGAGGATTTCTTATCCCGATTGCGAATTCTGAAACTCTGTCTAAAGAAGGATTACCTTTAATTGCTATTACAGCTCCTGGCGCAATATCACCTGTTAGAATATCAGTTCTTTCATATAGTTGAGAAGGATCTATGTTTGCATTTATCCGTTCTTGCTTCAAAACATTAAATGCAGAAATGATAATATTCATACTATTCTCATCATACTTCCAAACTTCTTCGGCTTCTGAATTCAGCCTCCCTCCTTCCTGAGGATCAAAATCCCCAAAATTAAAATCAGGATCAGTTGGGGTAACAGGTTGTCGGTATTCATAAAAATCATTATCAAGATCCGTTCCCATTCTTATTACCAACTCGGCATCTTCTCTTTCATCATAACCCTCACCATGCACAAACATTCGAATATTGGAATAATTCAAAAAATTTAACCCACCAGGATACACTCTTTTCACCAGGTTTATTTCCTGAGAACCTAATCCCTCTGTTTGCAATACAAGAGATTGTTCATTCGCCAAAGATTGAACTTGTGCACCTCTATTTACCGCTCTTATTGCGCCTTCAGGTTGTCGATAAGGAATAGGAGACCTGCTTGCATTTTCTTCTATATTTACTGTTGCCACTTTAAAATCTGATGGAGAGTTCCGGGATTCCGTAATGTTTTCCGCTTCTCTCCATTGGCTACCAATAAACTCAAACGTTGCAAAACGCATTGTAAATGGCTCTTTATAACCCGACATCCAAAATCTCATGTAAGAAATATTTTGAAACCCGTTTATATCTCCAACTTTTCTTGTAAATTCATTTAGCGGGATACGAATCAATCTCCAGACTCTATCCTGAGATCCGCTACCTACTTTATCAACTATAAATGTGCTGTCAGATCCTACTTCAAGATTGTCAAAATCTGCAGGATTATATTTTATTTCATATTGAAAATATGCGTTTTGGAGCTCTACATTAGACGGAGTAATCAAACCTTCTTTTTCAGGTTTAAGAGTAACAGCCCTTTTGTCGCCACCAGCAACAGGTGTGTTACCTTCATAATATCCTCTGAGCCTGTGAAAGCGCTCGTGTAATTTTAAATTATCAACCTGAGATTCACCATAATACACGTAATCATCGTTTGAAGGATCAGCTTCTATCTCTTTGTATCTATCACTACTGATTCCATATGCATTCGCCATATCCTGAAGAAAGCTTGCAAAAAGTGCTCTCTCTGTTGTTTCAGCATTAAAACCATCTTCATTGGGAACTCCATCTAATCCAACATCTTCCAGACTTCTATTCTGATTTGAAAATTGACCTTGGGGAGGAGTTTGAATTGAAGGAATGTATGATCTTGAAGCGGCATCTCTTTCAAGGCCTTCCAAATTTTGAGCCAGTCCGTCTTCCGTATTTACAACTTCATTTGGAATTACATCTTCTGATATAATTCCCAAATCAATGTAGATCTTTCCATCATAATCTTCATTTATATCCTGGGCATCTGGTTCTTTGCCATCAGGAAGAATGGTTTGAACCCAAAACTCTAAGAACTCTATGTTGTTTTGAGAAAGATCTTCTTGCCCGGATGGTAAAGTAGCTGTCATACCGCCCCACATCTTTTCGGGCTCGTTTTCCAACATATTCTTTAAATCAGGATTGTAGTTATAAGGTCCTCTTTCAGTAGGATTATAGTAAACATCTAAAGTTGTAATGATCTCTTCCTGAGGGTTGTTAGTTTCTCTTCCTCTAAATACATCCCTAACAAATACTGTTCTGGATTCAGGTGTTATTTCAACATTTCCGAGGATGCTTTGTACATTCCTAGGAATTTCATACCACGAAAATTGTGCTCTTAGATCTGAGCGTGATGTTTTTGACATCAAATCAGAAGGTGGAGCCGTTCCATTATTGAAATGTGGATCATCGGGATCATATCCGGGTAATGCAGCAGGCGCACTTGGCAAATTCCATCTTGTTGCAAATTTAAAAGGGATGGTAAATTCTGACCCTTCAAAGTCATCAATAAATGACAACCCGTTTTCTTCATCCTTAAAAAGAATCCCATTATCGATTGCATCTCTTACAGCATTAGTTTGGGCAACTCCGGGGCGTAACTGAGCAAATTCTCCGCTTATACTAAAATTAGATTCAGCTCGGGTTTGTAATAGTGGAATTCTATCAATAAAACGAGTTAACCAAGGCGTGTTAAATTTGGCATTGGCATCAAGCCCAATAATAGTGTTATTAATGGGTTCATTTCCGATTCTGATCTTATCTGAAAGTGTTTGTTCATTCAATTTGAAAAATGTACTTCCCAAACTAATATTATTTGAAACCAAATATTCGGCTCTCACTCCTGTAAAGTTCTTTTGCCCTATCGAAAAGAATTGATTGTTCTCATATTCCACTCTAAGGTTTTGTCCAGGAGCCAAAAATCTATCATTCAAAATAGAAACAATACCAATGGAATAATCTGCTTCAAAGTCTACGCCTTCAACAAGTTCTGCTCCATTTGCAAATACTTTAACTGAACCTTCAACCAAATCACCTAAAAAGAAAGAGCTTGAAACACCACCTTTAGAACTACCTGTTATCTCATAATATCGGTTTTGTGTACTTTCGAAAGCAATTTCTTTCTTTGCTGAATATAACGAGTCAAAAACCAACTCCGACTCATCTGTTGCCAAATCAGAAATAAGTGTATCGATGCGAGAGCCAAATGGTTCCAGATACGGAAACATGATCTTTCCTGTGAATGGATCAAACCGAAGACCATCAAAATCTATTTGGTTATCTGAACCTATAGCTTGCTCAGAATCCTGTAAATCCAACCCAAGATCTTCAAGTAGTGTTTTATTTCTACCCGGAATTCTGTTTATCGACTGATTGTCTCTAGTTATCTCGAAATTTACGTTTAATCCTTCTCTGGTAACGTTAGTAACACCAAGGGAATAGATATTCCGAAGTGTCAGTTCCCATGCAAATTTATCGGGAGTTAAACTCCTTGGCCTTAATAGTTTGAAATAACTAACCCCACTTGAAGGTGGATTCACATCACCTACTTCAAGTACGTTGGTTGGATCTCTTGGATCTATATAAGAATAAGAAACCGCTAAAGTAGAATTGCTTCCAACTCTTCTTTTTAAACTTATGATGCCTAAAGCACTATTAAATTCATAATCTTCGCCTGGCGTAAGTTTAACATAATAACTTCCGGGTTGTACACTTCCTTTCAGGTTAAGATCATCGGTTTGGACCGAGGTGTTATTTCTTCTGTCTTCTAATTTTTGATCATCAAGACGATCTTCTTCATTGTTTGGCAAGCCAAAAGTACCATCGTTGTTCTCCACAACTCCCATATCTACAAACGCATATGCTCTCTTTGCTGCGTTATCAGCTGCTCCGTTTGCATCTTCCAGCCATACATTTAGTTCTGAAATTTGATACGAAGTACCTATAGTGGGTAAATTATCAAGCATGTTGCCTTCAAATTCTTGTCTGTTATAGAAATCGAGGAAAAAATGTTGATCGTCATCATAATCAGTTGGCTGTAATTCAAAGTTAACCTCCTGTGACCCACCTGTTATAGTTTGACTCTTGCTATCACCCTTTTGCTGGGAAAGAACCGACGTAACACGCAGAGGTCCCAGCTCAGCAATAGACTTTATTCCAAATAGAGCTCCACCACCTTTTACTAAAGAGTTTCCTGTTTCCATCGAAACATTACCCAACTCGATACTTTTAATAATCTCATCCTCGTAACCGGTATAAGCTATTTTAAGCCTATTTTGGTAATCAAAAGTTCTTTCAGTATCCCAATCTGTAGCTATTGTTAATTTATCACCAATAGAACCCTGTATATTTAATTGAAGATTCTGATTAAATGTTGGATCTATTCTTTTCTGTTGATCTTCAGGAATTGCGGGATCTTCAATTTTTTGAATGGAAGCTCCAATATTCATATTGGCTGAACCATTAACTCTTAGATTTACTTCCGGTTTTCCGAATATGGTAGTAAATGCTGAATTTTCTCCACCGGGTATTTTCAAGCTAAAATCCAGTAACCCTCTTCCCTGTTGTTCATCTTTCTTACCTTCCTCGATCAGCAGTAGTGCAAGATCACTTTTTTGGACATCCTTTTTTATGGATGTATAACTCTCAAAATCTAAAATATTGGGTATAAGTACGGAAGTACCGCTTATCTTTTCCTGAATTTTGTAAATAGATGTTGAATCCCAATCCACTTCTGTGTTAAAATCATTGGAAAGAAGCCTGTATATCTTTGGGACTTTTCTTTTTCTAAAATTACTAACCGGATTTTTCGCAAATGGATAGTAAAATTTTATTCCAATTAGTGACGTATCAGCTACAACTTTGGATGTATCGATCACTGTTCTTTGCTGGGCATAACTATCCACTGGTGTTATAACCATCAAGCCAAGAAGCATGATCGTTGAAATTAGTAAAAGCCTAATGATGGAGTTCAAATACAGGGGAAACTCTGGTTTTTAAAACTTGATTCTGTAGCAATTTTAGTATAGGCTGTTCAACGTCTTTTTTTGGTGTTCGAATTGGCATCGATAATAACATATATTCGATTATCTTAAAAGTACAAATCTTACAACCTTGCTATATTTTCTACCAATATTTTCCTTTTCTTTACGTGATAACAGTAAAATTAGTACATCTTAAGATTTTTAATGATAAATAAACTCATCAATAGCCTTCAATTAGATCTTCTAAAGAGGCATATAGGCCCTTTTTTATTCTGCTTTCTTACTTTGATGTTTTTGCTTTTGATGCAATTTCTCATGCTTCATATTGATCGCCTTATTGGTAAAGACATTCCTTTGACGGTCATTTTTGAATTAATTTTAACCAATCTTGCTTACATGGTTGTGCTGGCTGCTCCCATGGCTGTGCTTGTTGCCACATTAATGGCTTTTGGTAAATTCTCAGAATTGCAAGAACTAACCGCGGTTAGAGCTTCGGGCATTCACCCATTAAAAGTGATTTTTCCTGTATTTATGGCGAGTATTTTTCTCTGTGTGGCATTGATTTGGTTTTCTAATGATGTTCTTCCGGAAGCAAACCATAAATCAAGATCACTATTCATAGACATTAGGTTAAAAAAGCCCGGCTTTGATTTAAAGCCCGGCGAATTTTACGATGGTATTGACGGGTATATTTTCTTAGTTGATAAAATTGATAACGAAACTGACAGTTTATTTGGAATCACTCTTTATCAAGATCAAACTAGAGAATCTGATCGAGCATTTATTAAAGCAAAAAAAGGATATTTATTCTCTGAGAATGATCAGATGTTGACTCTTTATTTGTTTGAAGGAAATATGCAAAAATTCCCTGTCACTAATGACAGAACTAAAACTACACTAGAAATATCGAATTTTGCGGAGCATAGAATAACCTTTGACCTTGCCGATCTAGCCTTCGAAAAGTCAGATCCAAAAAGAAGAAATAAGAGCGACAGAACAATGAATGTTCAGTCCATGAAGGTCATCGTTGATTCATTAGCAAATGAAGTAGATAAGCAATATTTGGAAGCCCAAAAATTAAATCAAACACTACCACGGATTGGGAAAGAATTGGTAACAGATTCCAGAAATATTGACAAAAATGAAACAGATATTGATACCGCATTAGTTACATCTTCTATTGCTTTAAATCAGCAAAAGCTTATAAAAGATCAAAAAAGAATATTGAACTCAGCAATCTCTGATCTAAATAACTATAAAGCGGCATTACAAAATGTTCAAGCGAACGTACTTTTTAGGCAAAAAAGCATTAACAGATATTTGGTTGAAATCCACAAGAAGTTTTCAATTCCAGTAGCATGTATTGTATTTATTCTGCTGGGAGCACCAATTGGTATTATGACCAAGAGAGGAAATTTTGGTATTGCTGCAATTATAAGCGTGGTAATATTAACCATATATTGGATTGCCCTTATACAAGGAGAAAAACTGGCAGACAGACTTTTTGTAACTCCTTTTATTGGTATGTGGACTTTCAATATCGTTTTTTCACTTTTAGGTATAACCTTATTAGCCCGTTTAATGACAGAATTTCGTTTTAAAGATCTCTTCTTGAAAAATGTTTAATAAACTTGACCGATACATATTCCTGAGAATGCTGACTATTACTTTATTTGTAATTGTAGTTCTAGTATTCATTTTTATAATGATTGATTTTTCTGAGAATAGCGACGATTATACTGATAAGGGTGCTAAAATGGCTGAAATATGGGGAGATTATTACTTGAATTATATTCCAGAAATGGCACGTTTGATCTTTCCTGTCGCTGTTTTTACTGCATGTTTATTCTTGACAGGTCAGCTTTCAGAAAGGCTTGAAATAACTGCCCTTAAAGCCGCCGGCATTAGTTTGTACCGTTTATTTACCCCTTACTTAGTATTTGCAATAGTTTGTGCTATTACCATGAGCGTGCTTGATTCAAATGTCATACCCAGATCAAACAAAGCAAAAACATCTTTTGAAAAAAAATACTTAAAGAAGCAGTCTGAATCGATAGATAGGAATCACATCTACAGGCAGATCTCAAAGAATAGTATACTTAAAGTAAATCATTTTGATGATACCCAGAATATTGCTTATCGGGTTGAATTTACCGATAGTGATGAAAATGGAGTATTAAAAACTATTTCGGCTTACAAAATGGTTTGGGAGCCCGATAGCAATCATTGGGCCTTAAGAGACGCTACAATCAGAGATTTTTCAAAGAATGGATATCAGGAATCAATTAAAGCAAAAATTGATACAACTATAAGTATATTTCCTGCAGATCTTTCTCGCTCCACTTCTGATATTTATCAACTTACTTACGAAGAGGCCCGAAACTATATCAAATCTATTGAGAGAAGCGGAGCGGGAAATATTAATATGCCTAAAGTTCAATTTTTTGGAAGACTTGTATACCCTCTTTCAATTATTATCGTAATTATAATCGGTTTTGCTGTTGCTTCAGTGAGAAGACGCGGCGGTAAAGGCGTTTATCTGGCCGCAGGTTTGGCTATAAGCTTTTTATACCTGGCATTTATGAAGATAGCAGAACCATTTGGTTATTATGGTGCTATCTCACCCGAACTTGCCGCTTCAATATCTCACATAAGCTTTTTTATAGTAGGATTGGCACTACTTCTGAGTGCAAAAAAATAATTAAGCCTCAGGAACAGGTCCACGGTACATAGGAATATCAATTTTCTCTTTACTCGAAGCAATAGCCCCATGTTCTTCCTCAAAGCGGCTTACATTTTCATTTAATGCGTTAGCCAACCGTTTAGCATGATCGGGTGTGAGTATCATCCGCTTAACAACTTTAGCTTTTGGCACACCGGGCATCACCGCGATAAAATCTAATATAAACTCAGAAGGAGAATGCGTGATCATAACCAAATTTGAATAGGTCCCAACAGCCTCCTCTTCTTTAAGTTCAATTTCCATTTTTCCCGGGTTCATTGTCTGATTTTGTTCTGCCATAATTCTTTAATCTAAAAATCCTTGTTTTTTCATCCATTCATCGTTATAAATCTTGCCGATGTAACGGGTTCCACTATCAGGAAGTATAATAACCATTACATCGTTCGGTTTCATTGGATATTCATTAAGATAATCCAGTGCGCCTTTTACCGCAGCCCCACACGACCAGCCCACAAATAATCCTTCCTCATTTGATAACCTGCGAGTCATTACTGCAGAGTCTTTATCATTTACCTGAATAACTTCATCAATTACATCAAAGTTTATAGCCTCCGGAATAATATCTTCTCCAATACCTTCTGTCATATATGGCTTTACTTCATTTAAATCAAACTCACCGGTTTCGAAGTATTTTTTGTACACAGAGCCCACACTATCAATACCTATTATTTTAATATCAGGATTTTGCTCTTTTAAAAATTTACCGGTTCCTGAAATTGTTCCGCCGGTTCCCATACCCGCAACAAAATGTGTAATCTTTCCTTCGGTTTGCTCCCAAAGTTCAGGGCCTGTGCTTTCGTAATGAGCTTGAGTATTACTAAGATTATCATACTGATTCGGATAATATGAATTTGGGGTTTCCTCACTCAATCTTTTTGAAACTGAATAATAGCTGTCGGGATGATCCGCTTCTACATTCGTAGGACAAACAACAACTTCAGCTCCCAACGCTTTCAGAATATCAACTTTTGACTGACTCTGTTTGTCGGTTGTAGTAAATATACACTTGTACCCTCGTTGAATGGCAACCAGAGCAAGTCCCATTCCGGTGTTCCCGGAAGTTCCTTCAATAATTGTGCCTCCCGGGTTTATGAGACCCTTCGTCTCCGCATCATCTATCATTTTTATCGCAATACGGTCTTTAATACTTTGTCCCGGATTGAAATATTCAACCTTAGCTAATAAAGTTCCTTTTGAACCATTAGTTAATTTTTGAAGTTTTACAAGAGGTGTGTTACCCACCGCTTCTATCACTGAATTGTAAAACATAAATTTCTTGTCTTTAAAATTAAGTTTAAAGCTAAGAAATAATATAGAAGAGGATGGAATTATTTTCCGCGAATTAAAGTGCTTATTTAAAACCCAGATCCAAAAGCTAAACCGCCGGTCAATCCAAATTTATTCTCACTACCAGGTATGTAAAACGGTGATACAAAAAACCGAACCATTCTCCTCGGTTCAAAAAGATCCTGTTCTCTGAAACCTAAGTTAATCCCGATCCACGAGTCTAAATCGTTATAATCGAAATGAAAAAAAATTGAAGTAAACATTCCTATCTCAAAAAATGAGTCTTTATCAGTAGGAAATAGCTTAGAAGCAGATAATGGGATTGAAATATAGTTAAAGGAAAGAATGGCATCTGAGGAAGTGTTAAGATAGGAAAGTCCACCTCTCAATACAGATTTCGAATGAAAAACTCGTTCATAGTTAACTGAGTACAGCCCTCCATGACCTATCATCTCAAAATAAATGGTGTTCTTAGCGTTAACACCAGAGCTATCCTTTTTTTGAGCTTTTATTGAAACCGACATGCACATCATCAGAAACAAAATTATAAATCTGTTTGCAAATAAGCGTTTCAAAGAATTGAGATTATTCATACGTTTAGTATAACGAAATAATCAAAAGTTCATCATGTTCATAGACCAAAAAAAACCGAAAGACTTCGATTGTGGCTTTAATCTCGATTTGATGATTGCTGCACTTCCCAGAATTAAAGACGATCAAGAGAGAATAAAGTACGCTAAAAGAGCTGTTGGACTTATTAAACAAAGCCACCCAACTTGGGTTGATGACAATGGAAAAAGCGCTGCTGCCTGGGATTATTTCTTTGAATTAGCTGAATACGATTTAAACGAATATGGCATTAAAAATCCATTCGCTTCCGGTGAAGATGATGATGCTCAGTAACTGCTGAATTTATATTACTTTTTTAAAGTTATTCGCATTTCTTAGCATTTAGCCAATCTATTTCTTATTTTCATTTTAAATTGAAAGTTAATTGATAAGGCTATAATGCCTCAAAGTCATTTAAAAAATCATTCGCTTACAGATTTATTTGAATACCAAATAAGTCATGATGAATTTATTTCCGAAATTGTTCAGGTTCTAGAATGTAAAAAGAGCAATGAAAAAACCTTTTTCTCCCTTTCTTTCCCTATTCAAAAAGTAGATGTTCTTGCTGTTTTAGAACAAAATCCACATAAAAATTCATTCGAATATTATTGGGAAAAACCTTCTGAACATTTTTCCATGGCTGCAGCCGGAGAAATACAGCGAATAAGAACCACTGGAAAAAACAGATTTAAAGAAGCTTCCTGTCTTGGAAAAGAGTTAATCAAACAGATTTATCAATTTTCTAAACTAACTCACTCAAGGGCTGCTCCTCACCTTTTTGGAGGATTTTCATTTCATGATCATAATATAAGTAAAGAGTGGTCACAATTTGGAGCCTCTTCATTTACTCTTCCCAAATGGTCTGTAATTTCTTCCGGTTCGTTAACCCTACTTACTATTAATCTTAAAATTGAGAATAATGATACAGTAGAATCACTTTCAACATCTATATATGATCGTTTAGATGATCTTAACGAACTTTGTTCTGTAGAAAGCTATGATATTGGACCTGAGTTCACTAATAATCATTCAATTCAAATTCCAAATCAGGATTCTCCCGATTTCTACAAATGGCAACACGCCATAAACTTGGCAACAGAACATATTTCAGATAAAAAATATGATAAGATCGTACTTGCAAGAAAGTTGAATATCAAGATCGATCAACAAGTATGCGATACCCACATTTTGAACAGACTTCGTAATCAATATCCTGATTGTTATTCATTTCTGATCCGCCAAGATTCAGAATCCAGTTTTATTGGTTGTACTCCTGAACGATTAGCATCCTTCAACAATGATTTTATTCTTACAGAAGGTCTGGCCGGCAGTACACCGCGTGGTAAAACTGCTTCCGAAGATGCGCGACTTGAATCTGAGTTAATAAAAAGTCAGAAAGACAGAAATGAGCACAACTTTGTGATCAACGCAATTAGCAAAAACCTTAAACGCTATGCTGATTCAATTCATATTCCGAAATTTCCTTCTGTAAAAAAGCTTACCAATGTTCAGCATTTGTATACTCCTATCCGTGCACATATTAAAAACGGAGTTTCAAAAACTGAAGTTCTAAAAAACCTCCACCCTACTCCGGCTGTGGGTGGATTTCCCAGAGAAGAAGCCGTTCCCTATATCACTCAATTCGAAGATTTCGATCGAGGTTGGTATGCGGCACCAATAGGATGGATCAATGCAAATGGTGATGGCGAATTTGTAGTTGCAATAAGAAGTGGACTTATCAAAAAAGATGAAGTGAATTTTTTTGCAGGATGTGGTATCGTTGAAGGGTCTGATCCATCTAAAGAATGGGAAGAAACTAATTTAAAATTTATACCCATGCTTTCAGCCCTCGAATATGCCCGAAAATGAAACTCAGAATTTAGCCTTTTACTGGAGCACATTATTTGTACGCTCATTATTCGTTGAGGGCGTACGAAATGTAGTTATATCTCCGGGTTCCAGATCAACTCCGCTAACTTTAGCATTCTCTGCCCATCCGGGTATTTCAAAAACAATTGCTGTAGATGAACGATCTGCGGCATTTATTGCATTGGGCCAAGCCAAAGCATCGGGTGTACCATCAGTATTAGTTTGTACTTCGGGTACTGCCCTTGCGAATTATGCTCCTGCAGTATTTGAAGCAACGAATTCGGGTATTCCGATGATCATAGCCAGTGCAGATCGTCCTCCTCATTTAAGAGGGTTAGGAGCTTCCCAAACTATTGATCAGGTTAAGATCTTTGGAACACAACCTGTCTTTTTTCATGAAGCAGGCGAACCCAGCACGCACCCAGAAAAACAAAAAAGAGTTCCAGTAATAGCGCGGCAAGCTTTTCAGAGATCCTTAGAAGATTCAGGAGTGTCGCATATTAATTTTGCTTTTGATAAGCCTTTTGAACCCGAAGATGATTTTTTGAAGAAAATTGAGTCCGAAAATCAAAACCACTCAAACCGATCCCAAACTGAGTATTCTCAAAATATGGGAGAAACAGAATTGGGGGAAAAATTCTGGTCACAGCTTATATCTGCTGAGTATCCATTAATAATTGTGGGGGCAACTTCATCAGCTACTGAAACAGGATTTATTACACCGCTTGCAAGAGCACTTTCTGCTCCAATTATTGCAGAGCCCGGCTCAAATGTCCCAAACTCCCGACATATAATTTCAGGTTATGCCGGTTTTTTAAAGGATAGTGAATACCGAGAGGATCTAAAGCCGGATCTTATCCTTAGAATCGGCTCGTTTCCTGTATCAAAAGGAGTTCAGCAACTTCTTGAAGAATGTAACGAAATTCATCAAATAGGTTTTACTGAAAGCAGATTTCCAAATGATGGAGATTACCCTACTGACCGCACTATTCAGTTGAACAGTCCGCTTACCATTCCTGATATAAATGGTAACGCAAGTTCTAAGTGGTTAAGTAAATGGAAAAAGATTTCTAAAAAGTTTAACTCTTTTTTGGTGGATCAAATCCAACCAAGTACTCCGCTTACAGATGGTTATGTTTTTAAAGAAACGGGGGAATTCATCCCTAAAAAAGCTTTTACAATGCTTTCAAACTCTTTTCCGGTTCGGGATTTAGCGCTATTTACCGACTTTTCAGGGCAAGAAATTTATGTGAATCGTGGTGCTGCAGGAATTGATGGTATCATCTCTACCACGATCGGACTTAGTTCTATACTAGATAAGCAAGGAGTCTTATTTATTGGAGATATAGCTTTTCTACATGACATTAACGCTTTTTTGAGCATAAAAGAAGTTACGAACCCTTTAGTTATCGTCATCTTAAATAATGGAGGAGGAACTATTTTCAGAATGCTTCCGGTATACAAGTTCAAGCAAAAGCATCGGCAATATTTTGAAACTCCTCAGGATGTACGCATCGTCTCGCTATGCAGAGGATATCAAATCGATCACACATTGGTATCGAAACCCGAACAATTTGCTCCTGCGTTCGAAAGCTACATCGATAAACCCGGCGTTCATGTTATTGAATGTATAACTGATGCGGATGACTCCATGATTGAACGCCACAAGCTTTGGAATTTCTCTTTATCTTCGCAAGATGATAATAAAAATTAGAGGAATTCAATATCACTACCATATTCATCAACAGAAAGACGAACTCCCCTTTTTAGTCCTTTTGCATGGGTTTATGGGAAGTTCAGATTTTTTTTCAGAACTAATCCCAAAGCTAAAAGAATTTTGTAATCCTATCACAGTTGACCTTTTGGGACACGGAAAAACAGAAGGTTCGGAAATGCATTACCGTTTTGCTTCGAAAGAACAAACTGCTGATATCGTAAAACTAATTTCTGAGCAGTTTAAATATCCACTCTTTCTTCACGGATATAGCATGGGTGGAAGGTTAGCTCTTCAAATAGCTTTACAACGATCTGACTTAATTCAGGGATTAATACTGGAAAGCACCACATTTGGCATTGAGAACGAACAAGAAAAGCAAGCTCGGCAGGCACTGGACGGCCAACGAGCAGATTCGATTCTTGGAAATTTTGATCAATTTATAGACAAATGGAAGCAAATGCCCATCTTTGAATCTGATTCTGGTGAAATTCAATCAAAAAAAGCGGAAGAAATTCAGAGAAACCAAAACCCGCTTTGGATGAGTAATTCTTTACTCGGATTTGGGACGGGAAGTATGCCCTGCTTTAAAGAACAGTTAAGCAGATTAAAAATGCCGGTTCAGTTAATAGTCGGAGAGAAAGATCAAAAATTCACTAACATTATGGGAGCTATGAAGAAGCGCATCGAGTCATCAACTCTTAAAATTTTTGAAAATGCTAATCACAGAGTACATTCCGATCAGCCTGAATCTTTCGCTAAAACAATTAAAAAATTTATCCAAACAAATACATTGCCATGAATTGGACTACAGTTAAAGAATACGAAGATATCACCTACAAAAAATTAAACGGAGTTGCCCGAATTGCCTTTAACCGACCGGATGTTAGAAATGCATTTCGCCCTAAAACTCTTTTCGAAATGTATGAAGCCTTTTCTGATGCTAAAGAAGATAATGATATCGGAGTAGTACTTTTAAGTGCTGAAGGCCCTTCATCAAAAGACGGAAAATATTCGTTTTGTTCCGGTGGTGATCAAAGAGTTCGCTCCAAAACAGGTTATAAAGCCGGAGATGGTATTAATCGCTTAAACGTTCTGGAATTGCAAAGGCTCATTCGGTTTATGCCAAAAGTTGTAATTGCCGTTGTACCGGGCTGGGCTGTTGGTGGCGGACACAGTTTACATGTTACATGCGATATGACCTTAGCTAGCAAAGAGCACGCCATTTTCAAGCAAACAGATGCCGACGTTGCCAGTTTTGATGGTGGATTTGGATCGGCTTTATTAGCTCGTCAGGTTGGGCAAAAAAGAGGTCGTGAAATATTCTTTTTGGGTAGAAACTATAATGCTCAGGAAGCCTTTGATATGGGAATGGTAAATGCGGTAATTCCTCATGATGAATTGGAAGACACCGCCTATGAATGGGCTCAGGAAATTTTAGGTAAAAGCCCAACAGCTATAAAAATGATAAAATTTGCTTTTAATATGATCGATGACGGACTTATAGGGCAACAAATATTTGCCGGAGAAGCCACACGCCTGGCTTATATGACGGATGAAGCAGAAGAAGGTAAAAATGCCTTCTTAGAAAAAAGGAAACCAAACTGGGATAAATTTGACAGAAATCCATCATGAATCAAAAGCAGGAATACACAACAGTAGGTGAGTATTTCAGAAGCTCAAAAATATTGTTTGGCGCCTTTACATTTGGCGTTTTTAATTTTGGAGTAGTTTTAGCTGTTCTTTTTTATTTAGATTATCTCCCGCTAAAGAATAGTCTTCCCGGGAATGAAAGAATGATCGAATTCGGAATCATAATATTATCCATCATAACTATTTCTGCAGGAGAATCTTTCACAAAAAAAATATTTAAATCTACAACTACAGAATCAACGTTAAAGCTAAAATTAAGTATCTATAGAAAAGGTGTGCTGATCAAATTTGTATTTATTGAGTTAGCACTATTACTGACTATGGTCTTTTTTTTGTTTTCTCCATCTGTAATTTATGCTATTCTTATAGCGATTGGATTTATTCAGATGATCAGGAATTTTCCTAGCCGATCAAATCTTGAAGCAGTAATGGAATTAAGCTATTCAGATCAACAGAAATTGAATGATCCTGATTTTAAACTCAATTAATTAGAGTTCCACTTTATAAAGATCTCCATTTTCCTCGGCAATGATGACGGTATCTTTATTTAAAAAAGCAACACTTTCAACTTGTTCTGCTTCAAAAGTATACCTGGTTACTTCTCCATCAAAAAAATCAGCCGTTTCATCTTCTGTAAATATCCATAAAGATTTGTAAGTAAGTACAGCAAGTTTACCGAAAGCAAAATCGGCACCGGTTACCTCGTCATCGAAATCAATTTTTTGTAAGAACTTGAATTCATTAGCGCCCTCTTCAATGAACTCTTTTAAAACAAAAAGCTTGGTATCTCTGCCCCTGAATCGTTTTGTCAATACAAAAGCAGCTCCATCCTTCCAGAAGAGTGCTTCCGCGTCCATTGAATAATTCAAAAACTTATAAAGGAATCCATCCGGTTTTTCATAAGAAATAGCATAAGTTTTATAATCTTCTGTTTCTTCCATTTTAGATGATGGATTGTTTACAATAATCAGCGATTGATCTTTGCGGCAGCTACAATTATTCCCAATATCTGCAATAATAATATTCCCTTCTTCATCTATAGCAAGATCCTCCCAGTCTTTATTTTTTACTCCCTTGATCTTTACTCCTTTAGAATCTTCGTCAGGAAGTAGCTCTCCATCAATGTTGATAGCATAGATTCGGTTCTTTGTTCCAGAATCTCCGTGTACCCATAACACGTTGTCAAATCTGGGATCCTTTACTATTCCTGAAACTTCATCTCTTGCCGGTTTATCAATCCTTTTATACTTTTTCAGTTCCACTTCTACTGTTTTTTGTCCAAAAACATTACAACTTAGAAGAACAAAAGTTATGCTTAATAAAAGTGAAGAAAGTTTTGTACTCATTGTATAGATTGTTTCAAAAGTTTTTTGATCGGAAAAAATTACCATGAAAATACAACACGAAGAAACTGAAACAAAAGGTGCTTTTTATATTATTGATAACGGAGAAAAAGCGGCTGAACTCACTTACTCTAAGGCAGGAAGTGAACGCATTATAATTGATCACACAGAAGTATCTGACCATTTTAGAGGTAAGGGTTTAGGTAAAAATCTTGTATTTGAAGCAGTGGAGTTCGCAAGAAAAAACAATCTTAAGGTTCTCCCTCTTTGCCCATACGCCCGATCTGTGTTTTCGAGAAATAAAGAATTGTACGACGTAACATAAAAAAAGGAGCTATTTAATAATAGCTCCTTTTAGTTAATCTCCCACGCGGTTGCGCTTTCTATATTGCTTGTATGATTTATTGATATCTTTCTTAAGAATTTTCTCAAACTCATACATTAGGTCTAAATGTATTCTTGCTTGAGTATGAAAATCATACCCATGTGATAAATTCATTCTGTCTAACCGAATCAAGATTCTTTTTTGATCTGATAACTGTTTATGTAAGATCTTTAAATGCTTTTGAACTCCGGTAAGTTGGTTGCTATTCCGTTTGCTGTACTCATTTCTTCCGGAACGCTTTTTATTATGCAGTATAGGTTTTAGTTCATTATAACCTAAATCATGTTCTATATATCTGATCTTTGTTCTGGTGTCATCAATCTCATTCCGAATTCTGCGAAGAATATCACTTTTAATTCTTCTTGCCTTAACTGTTTTATCACGATATACAGCTTCTGAGAAATCACGAACATCCTCCTGAAACGCATGAAATTCTCTAATATCCTTATTTGCATATTTATAAGGATGAACATGACCTGAATTGTAGTCAACTATGAATTTTATGCTCTGCATACCATTTACAGAACTTATAGCTAATATCAAACTTACTAATCCTGTTAGTACTATTTGCCGTTTCATGATTCCTCCTTTCTTAGAATTTGGCATTATTGCCGTGCGTAAATAACGATAACTTTCGTTTAACTGTAACCGCATCTTCGTGTTAGCATGTACATGCTAGTAGATGTCATCACAAGTTTGATAGACTAAGATCGTCTAACTTCTATACTCCATAATTCAAATCACATCACATCACATCACATGAAAAAAAGTATCACACTAGTCCCACTTCTGTTTCTTTTAATGGCAACTATCATCAATTCTCAAAATCGAGAACAGAGAATTCGCCAGGAACCCGCTCCGGTTAAAGAAAGAGTTGAAACTATTCTTAAAAAGTTTAATACCGAGCTTACCCTTACTGAAAAACAGATCAAATCTTCTGAAGAGATATTGACTGATTTTTTTACTTCCACTGATGAGCTTAGAAAAACTCGCAGTCGTGATTCAAGAAGTAAGCTTGAGTCACTTACCAAAAAAAGAGATGAAGATTTAGAGGCTTTACTTACAGAATCTCAATTAAAAAAATTCAATGACATTAAAGAAGAACTTTTTCCGCGCCGAAGACGACCCAATAATTAAATTAAGAGGGGCTTTGCCCCTTTTTCTTACGCTCATCTAAAATATTTAGCAATCTCTGTAACGTTTGGTAGATTCTTTGCATCTAAGCAATAAACGAATCGGATTGTATAGCATTACACAGGAAATAAAGATTATCGAAAGAGCTATTCAAGGTGATCAGTCTGCCTATAGATTATTATACGACAGCTATGTAGATAATTTGTACTGCTTTTTAGCTCAGTTTTCTGAAAATGTAGTTCAGCAGGAAGAATGGACACAACGCGCATTTATCAAGGCATTTGATAAACTGAATCAATTCAAAAGTAATTCAAGTTTTAAAACCTGGCTTTTTACTATCGGCTTAAACGAAATGAGAACAGATATGAGACAAAAAATCCATTTTGAGGACATTCAGGATCATCACCTTGAACATGAAACTGAAGAAGATGTACAAGACTCAAGGATTTGGAATACAGCAAAATCAGCACTAAAAAAACTCTCTCCAGACAAACGAGTGGTCTGTCTGTTACATATTGCCGAAAGTTATAGTCATGCAGAAATAGCTGACATGATTGGAATTACTGAAGGAGCTTCAAGAATAATATTGCACAGAGCAAAAAAAGAACTTAAAACTTTGGTATCAACATGAAAAAGAACTCTTTTTATAACGAGAAAGATTTTCCCGGTATTAAGCAAAAGGAGGATATTTGGTCTACTATTGAACCATATATTTCATCCCAAGAAAAGGACTCCGTTCGTTTCCATTGGAATAGTTTTTGGATTGGAAACGCTGCAGCAGTTGTCTTACTCTTTGCTCTTGTTGGAATTTATTCCACCATTGAGAATTTTGGAACACCATCAACTAATGAAGAACAGGTGTATGAGACATTAAGTACTGCTACTAAGAAACTTCAGGATTTGACTCCATTGCTAATTCAATCAGCAAACGAGCAAAATCGCAATTCGATAGAATCAACAGCCGATGCTATAGCAGAAATTGATCGCCTTATAGAAGAGATCAAAAATGATATTACCATCAACGGCTCGTCTCCATCTAAAGAACACAGCTTGAAAAGGCTTTACGCCACTAAATTAGATTTTTATAAAGAAATATTACTTAATCAGGAAGAGCAGTCATGAAATATTTATACTTACTTTTATTCACCCTTATACCTGCCCTGTTGTTTGCTCAAAGCGGAACTAAAGATGGTTCTTTTGAAGCAAAAAATATGGATCAACTTCGAATAAGGGTTGATGCAGGGATGACCATAAAGATCAACGGATCGCAAACCGGTCAAATCTCCTATACCTATGATTTTGATGGGAACGATCAAGCTTATGATCACCTGTTCAAAAATTTTAAACCGGAGTTTTCAACTCGTGGCGGTGAGGCTTTTATTAACATTGAATTTCCGGATCACAGAAAAAAAAATGTCAATTTCAGAATTAAGAAGAATATTCTAGTACTTAATGTTCCAAAAGCAATTGAGTTGGAGTTAACAACAAGATATTCTAAAATTGAAGTTACCAATATTGATAGAACAACAAGAATTGATAACAGAAGCGGTTCTGTAAAGTTGAGAGATATAGGCCAAAATGCCACTATTAGCAATGAATATGGTAATATCGATGTTCAAAATATTAATGGCGATGTTGATATTTTAAGTAGATCATCAACTATCGACGTAAGCAATGTTAAGGGAAATTTGCTGGTAAACAGTAATTACTCAAAGTTGAATCTTACCAAGATCACAGGGCAACTAAATCTTGAGAATAAAAGCGGGACTGTAAATGCTTATGATCTGGACTCTGATTTAATGGGCAATGGAGACTACACAGAATACGAACTCACTGATGTTCGGGGAACTATTCAGATTTACAATAAAAGTGGAACTGTACATATAGATAAAGCTGAAAATGTATTAATTCATGGAGATTATACAAATATAACTGCATCAAACTTAAAAGGTGATGAGGTTCAAATTGAAAGCAAATCTTCAAATGTTGAACTTAAGAATGTATTAGGCAGAGTAATAATTAACGGTAGCTATTTGGAAATAGAACTTGATAACATATCAAAACAGGTTTCAATTAAAAATCGCTCGGGTAAAGTCACGGCTCAAAGTCTCAAAAATTCTATTCTTATTGATGGAGACTATAACAAGATAAAACTCGAAAGTTTTGAAGGAAGCGAAATCACTATTGAAAATCGATCCGGTGATATTGAAATTGAAGCTTTAAAAACATTGAGCTCGGTTTATATAAAAGCGTCTTACACCAACATAGAACTCAATCTACGATCTTCATTTCAGGGAGATGTTAATTTTGATGTCACCTATGGAAAGCTTAAACAGCCTTTCAAGTTAAATCAGGTTATTATTTCTGATGAAAAAAACTCTCTAAATATTCAGGGGTCTGTAGGCAGTGGGAATGGTAAGATGATCATTGAGTCCCGCAGCGGTGATGTTACCATCAAACAATAAGTTATTTTTTATTCATGACGTATAGCATCAACCGGAGTTAGTTGCGCCGCTCTCCATGCGGGATATGTACCGAATACAACACCAACAATAAGAGCAATTACAAGAATTGAAAATACCGTTCCAAAAGTAATTGCTGCAGTAAATCTTACATCGGCTAAAGAATTTACGATCGGGATAAAAGCAAAAACTCCCGCAATTCCCACTATCCAGCCAAGTATACAGCCTGCTAAAGATACTGTAATGGATTCTGCCATAAATTGAAGAATGATGTCCTTTTTTTTAGCTCCGGTTGCCTTTCTGATTCCGATTTCTTTAGTACGTTCTGTTACGGAAATAAGAAGCACATTCATGATTCCGATACCACCAACAAGTACCGAAATTCCTGTTATTGCCCCCATTACTAATTTGAAAATCAAAATACCTTCGCTGAATTGCTCTACCCTCATTTTATTTGTTGAGATCTGAAAACCTTCTCTCCCTTGTTCAAACTCTTCGTCGAACCAATCATTTAACTCTTCTTCTATTAACGCTATGTCTTCAATATTTGTAGCTTTTATGATCAATTGCGGATAGAACTGAGATCCGCTTGTTGTCCAATAAGTATTTATAGGTATAAAAGCTTTTGGAGCAGCTTCTTCATCACTTAAAATACCCACAACTTTAATTTCTTTGCCTTCTACAACAAAAATTTCGTTTAAATTCTGAATTCCAAGCTTGTCAGCAAGCTTCTTTGTTATTACCGCTACTCTCCGGTTCTGTAAAAGATCTTCTCTGGAAATAAACCGACCTTTTTGTAAACTGTCTTCCATAAACTCTTTACTCTTATCCATATGAGCATCCAGATATAGGGAAGAAGTTGAATCTTTATTTACTGCAGTTGCAGCTCTAGAGATATACATTTCTACTATGGTTCTTTCTGCGAACTTATCTTCGATCTCAAATGCTTTCTCAATACTAAATTTTGCGGGGTCTTCTACAGGAACTCTAATTCCGTCTATTTGCCGATACTGAACACTCCGAATTGACATCATTTGGATATCTGTAGTTGTGCCTATTTGTTCTCTCCCCATTTTTTCGAGTCCATCACTCAAAGCAAGAATTGCTACTAAAGAGGCTACTCCAATTATTATTCCCAGAGTTGATAAAAAAGTATGAAGCGGATTTGCTCTTATATTTTGAAGAGCAATAGAAATTGACTTAAAGAATTGACTCATTTTTCCCATTTATTTGGGTCGACTACGACAGGAATCCGATCAAGTTTCGTGAAAATAAAAAAGCTCTGGACTTTACAGAGCTTTTATTAAAACAATAAATATTGAATTGTTAAAGACCTTCGAAGCCTCCGGCTGCCATCATTGACCCAAAGAATAATCCGAACAAAATAAAATACAGCACTGTTGATATTGCCAACATTATTAATGCTGCTCTTGCCCAGTTCTTTTTGTTTGGATTAGCTGAATCACTAAAACCCCAAACAAACAGCATAATAAAGCCTACCATAGGTATTAAGGTAATAAGTAATGTAATCACCCAATCCTTAAGTGACATTACCGGAGCAGTTTCATGATTTTCCATATTGTACCTCAGAATTTTTATTAGTTAGGTACAGGATTATCAATAATCTGTCATGGAAAAGCAATTAAAATTTACAACCTATTTTATATTAATCTCTGTTGAATATGATTTAGTATCTACCGTAAATTTAGAATCATTCCAAGACGCAGGACCAAATCGCCCCCTCGCATCATTAGAAAAGCCATAATCTTCTTTAGGTATGCCAAGGATATTGGTATCTATTTTCCCATTCTCATTCTTATCATGGTATACTGCAATTGCATATTCACCAAATGGTAAATCTTGTTCCTTCCAAATAACAGTTGTGCTATCTACTGTAAGAACTACAGCTTGTATGGGATCTTTGGTATACTTCTCTTTAGAATCAAATACTGCGATTCTTATTTCTCCTTCAATCTTGTCAATTCCCTGAATAATTAGTTTAAAAGAAGTGGTTTTTTCTTTTTCAGGGTATGAAATCTCCTGCGCTAAATTAGAATTACTCAGTCCCAAGCTTAACAGCAGAAGAAATGTATATAAAAGTATTTGTCTCATGATGATTTATTTCTCTAAAACTAACAACTAATCTAGTACCGAAAAAGTAGATTATTGTTTCTTAATGTACTAAAAAAGCTTACTCCCGTCTTCTACCCACTTATCCGGGCTGATTAAAATCACTTTCCCATCTGTACCTGATAATCCTGTGACTAAGCACTCTGACATAAAAGGTCCTATTTGTTTGGGAGGAAAGTTTACAACAGCAAGAATTTGCTTTCCCACCAGCTGTTCTTTCGAATAATGCTCAATAATTTGAGCGGACGATCTCTTCTCTCCAATGTCTTTACCGAAATTAATTTTCAGTTTGTAGGCAGGCTTTCTTGCTTCAGGAAAATCCTTTACATCTACAATTGTTCCTATTCTGAGTTCTACTTGTTCGAAGTCTTTCCAAGTTATTTCTTTCATATATTAATTGAGTTGTTACCAGTCTAGTGATAAAGCTAAGATGATCTGGGCAGTATAGTACAATGGCAGACCAATTAATTTATTCGTGAATTTCGATCCTATAAATTTCTCTTTTGCGACAAATAGATCCGAACATACAAATAATACAGCGCCGATAATAACTCCGTTTCTATAATTCCCTTCCCAAGCATATCCGGAAAAAGCCAGCATAATCCCTATTATTAAAATATAGATCGGTACAAAAATTTTGAATTCAACTTTCAAATGTGGCTTTAGCCATAGATATGATCCTAACGTTAAAATAATAGCAAGTAATAAGGTAGCATAGAAAACCAAACCAACATCACCACTAAGTATAAATGCAATAATAAAACCCAAGTGACCTAAAGCGAACGAAATTATTCCAAGTAAAAAAAGACGTTTATTTGAGCTTTTAATCAATAGAATGTCACCAAAAAAACAGAAAAGGAAACCAACTATCATCCAGTTTGAAAAAGGACTTGTAACATCTGCAAGCGTCAATGCAATCATTAAAAAAGATGTTGAAGCTAAACCTTTAAAAACCCATTTCCCCCATACAATATCTTTTCTCTCGGAAAGTAAAAGAAATAGGCAAGCACTGTAGCATATTAATGAGAATATCAGCGTCATTTATTTACAGTCATTGGTTTCACTTCCAAAAGTCCCGGAGACTAAAGTTTGTAGTAATATACTCCGCTTGATAGGTTTTATGCATCAAACGTTACTGTGTATGAACCGATTCTTTTAAACCCATTTACCAAATTTGCTACGTCTTTTCCAAATACATCATATACTTGCCATTGAACAATTCCAGAAGTTTTTATGCTGTATGAGAATTGTGTAGCTGGATTAAATGGATTCGGATAGTTTTGAGATAAACTAAACTCTTTGTGCTCATTGAAATTCACATCTTCAGTGTTTGTGGAGAGTCCTCTATTGAACTCAAGAATCTCAAACCAATTACTGGTATCGAATAAATTTTTGTCTCTTAATTTCCAATAGAATGTGAAGTTATTAAACGTAGGTAAGTTTTCCATTAGCACTCTTTTTTACGGATAGAATAAGCTATAATAAAAAAACCCGCCATCTTTCGAAAGCAGGGTTTAAGGAAAACTTCAATAAGTGAGTGAAGTAAACTTATGAAGCTGATTTAACAGTCTTGATTATGCGAGCCGCAGCAGTATATGGATCTGCATTGGATGCAGGTCGGCGGTCTTCAAGCCATCCTTTCCATCCATTCTCAACCGTAGCAATTGGAATTCTTATAGATGCTCCGCGATCTGAAACCCCATAACTGAACTCATCAAAAGCAGCTGTTTCATGCTTACCTGTTAATCTAAGTTCATTATAGGCACCATAAACTGCCATATGCTCACTTACAACCGGTGCAAAAGCATCACATATCTTATCATAAGTGTCTTTTGAGCCCGCTTCTCTTAACAATGCATTTGAGAAATTTGCGTGCATACCCGATCCATTCCAGTCAGTATCTCCCAGTGGTTTCGGATGCCAGTTAATGGTTAATCCATATTGCTCTGCAGTTCTTTCTAATAAATATCTGGCAACCCAAATCTGATCTCCAGCAGAATCTGCCCCTTTTGCAAAAATCTGAAATTCCCACTGTCCTGCAGCTACTTCGGCATTAATTCCTTCTACGTTTAAACCTGCTTCCAGGCAAATATCTAAATGTTCTTCAACCAAGTCTCGCCCAAAAGCTTTATCAGCTCCTACTCCACAATAATATGGTCCTTGGGGAGCCGGGTATCCTCCAACAGGAAATCCATATGGCATATTAGTTTCCGGATCCCACAAAAAATACTCCTGCTCAAAACCAAACCAGAAATCGTTATCATGATCATCGATTAAAGCTCGTCCATTGGTTTCATGAGGAGTTCCATCTGCATTCAAAACCTCGGTCATTACCAGATAAGCATTTCTTCTAGCCGGATCAGAGTAAATAGCAACGGGTTTCAATAAACAATCAGATGAATTACCAACTGCTTGCTGAGTTGAGCTACCGTCAAAAGACCAAACGGGAGCATCTTCTAATTTTCCTGTGAAATCGTGAAGAACTTTTGTTTTACTTCTGAGACCTTGAGTTGGAGCGCTACCATCTAACCAAATATATTCGAGCTTTGAAGCGGACATTATTTTTTATTTTGTTGAATTAATATTTCCCGACAAATATAAACCCATTTACCCAAAAGACTCAATAATTTTAGTTTATTTTTTATTAACAATTAAAAACTTAAGAATTAAAATTAAAACACATTAATTAATTAGATGTTTGTGCTTTAAGAAGCGCTTCCAAACTTAACATTTTAGCATCAAATGAAATATACTTCATTTTTTTAGCCTTGATGGAAACTGTTATCTTGTCAATCAAGTTTTTCCACACACAAGATCATCTAACTCACACTCTTTGAAACAAAATAAAATTAAAATTTGGGTTGATGCTGCGCGTCCCAAAACTCTAGCTGCTGCATTTGTTCCGGTTTTGATTGGTGCAGCGATCGCATTTCATGATCAAGTTCTCAACTGGTCAGCTACTTCCGTGGCCTTACTTTGTGCTTTTTTAATTCAAATAGGTACTAACTTTGCTAACGATTATTTCGATTTTGTAAAAGGATCTGATACTCCAGATAGAATCGGTTTTGAAAGAGCTACCTCTGCAGGTCATGTATCTCCTCGATCTATGCTGAATGCAACCATAATTTGCATGGTTCTGGCTTTTGTATTTGGTCTTTATCTTGTTTGGATTGGTGGCGGTGTAGTTTTAGCAATTGGTTTACTCTCTCTTTTGTTTGGCATTCTATATACAGGCGGACCTTTTCCTCTGGGTTATAATGGATTAGGTGATGTATTTGTATTTCTTTTCTTTGGAATAGTAGCTGTTATGACAACCTATTTTGTGAATGCATTAGAGTGGTCTTTTGATACCTTTTGGGCTTCACTTGCTGTAGGCGCATTATGCACCAACATTCTAGTAGTAAATAACCTTCGCGATGTTGAACAAGATGCTATCTCAGGAAAAAGAACCTTAGGAGTACTTTTTGGTGAAACAACACTAAGGGCTGAGTACACTATTATGATGATACTTGCTTTTGCAATTCCACCTCACTTTCTGGTGCAACTTAATTATAGTTATTGGGTACTCCTGCCTTTCCTATTGATTCCTGTTGGGGTTTCACATGCAATTACGATCTGGAAAGAAGATGACAAAAGGAAGCTTAATGTACATCTCGAGAAAACAGCAAGGTTTATGACTCTTTTTGGTTTACTATTTGCGATAGGAATTCTTTTATAATGCTCAAAATATATTCATACAGCCTTCCTTTTGTAACCCCTTTTAGTACTGCTAATAATATTTATACAGAACGGGAAGGTTTGGTTCTTGTATTTGAATATGACGAGATCACTGCCTTTGGGGAAATTGCTCCTTTACCCGGATTTTCAAAATTTTCTACTGAAGACATCTTACCTATTCTCCGTTTAAACGCGGACGCTATTGACAAAGCTCTTAGAGAAGATAACTTTGACCAACTCTTTTCTGTGCTGTCCCAAATTCATGATATCCCTTCTCTAAAATTTGGATTGGACACTTTGTATCATGACTATATATCTAAAAAAAGAGGAGTAAGTCTTGCTCAGTTTCTTTTTAAAGATTCTTTTCAAAAAAGAGTTTCTCTTAATGCTACCTTAAGCATTAGTGATAGAAGTAATATGTTGAAAAAAGCAGAAGCCTTCTTTAACTATGGATATAGAACATTGAAAGTGAAAGTAGGGACAGATTTTAACAAAGAATTCGAACTGTTATCCTTACTCCGACAAAATTATCCGGGTCTAAAATTAAGAATTGATGCCAATCAATCGTGGAATTTTGATCAGGCAAAAACTTATTTGGACAAGCTTGAGCATCTGGATCTTGAGTATTGTGAAGAACCACTTAAATCAGATGAATCCGACAGATTAAGCGAACTAAAGAATTTGTCTAAAATTAATTTAGCAGCAGATGAATCTTTTAGGAACAAAACCGATGCAACCAAACTTACAGAGCAAAATGCAGTTGATATATTCATATTAAAGCCAATGATGTTCGGTAGTTTTTCTGAAATTAACGTAACAAAGCAACTTGCCGATTCTCATTATATTAGTGTGATACTAACTACATCATTAGAAAGCATAATAGGAAGGACAGTTACAGCGATTTTAGCATTGGGTTGGGGGGCAAAAGATTATGCCCACGGGTTGTCGACAGGTTCACTTTTAAAAAGTGATATCGGATCGGTAAACTACATAAAAAATGGACAATTTAATGTCCCGTTAAAACTTGGTATTGGAGTTGATTTGAACTATAATTATTTGAAGCGGATTGTATAAATAGTGTTTAAATCTAGATTACATATGTTTGAGTTTGGTAAAAGAGAACCTCAAAAGGTTTTTCTTACCTCTGAACATGGAATGTACACTTACAGCGACCTGGAACGATTTACAGGTTTTTTTCTGGACACCATTAAATCAAAATCAGATTCTACAAAGTGGCCGGTAGCCTTCCTCTCCGACTCATCAGATTTACTGGTATTTGCAATTGCAGCTTCCTGGATGTTAGGAATCCCAATTATCCCATTAAGCCCGAAACTGTCTCAAAAAGAACTTGAAGACATTGTTCAGGAATTAAGTCCATCTCTGATATTTTGTGACACTGCAAACCGAAATCGCTTATCCGGTGAAGATGTAGTGCATATGGATGAAAACTTTTTTCTGAATGCCTTTACCTTTGATACCAGGGAGCTAAAATTACCTGATCCCAATAAGGTAAATGAAAATTCTATCTTTGGATATTTTCTTACTTCCGGAACGACAGGAAAAGCGAAAATAGTCCCTTTAAAAAGACGTCAAATGATCTTTGCTGCTAAAGCTTCGGCAAAAAATTTCCAGCCTGAGCCTAATCATTTTTGGCTACTTTGTCTGCCACTTAATCACATTGGTGGAATTTCAATTATTTTTCGTTCCCTGCTGTATGGCTCAGCAATTTACCGGATGGGAAGATTCAATGAAGAAATGGTTACTGAGTTTTTATCTGAAAACCCCCGATTTCAGGCAGCTTCATTAGTCCCGACAATGCTTTCCCGATTATTAAAAAACCCATTGTTTAAAACACATCGCGATTTCAAAGCTGTCCTGCTTGGGGGCGGGCCTACCACTCAACAACTTTTAAAGAGATCTGTGGAGAGGGGAATACCAATTGTTTCAAGTTATGGTATGACTGAAACCTGTGCTCAGGTTGTCACAAATCCAATGACAGCACCTTCAGGAATGTACACACCATTAAAAAGTGTAGGAAAACCATTTACTCCGAATAAGCTTCAGATCAGAGACGATAGCGGAAAAGTACTCGGTAAGAATCAATCAGGAATGATATGGCTGAAAGGGCCTCAGATATTTGATGGTTATTATCAAAAGGAAGAATCCGAAATAGTTTTTGATCAAGATGGGTGGTTCAGAACAGGTGATTTCGGCCATTTGAATGGGTTTGATCAATTGTTCATAGAATCCAGAAGAGAGGATCTTATTATCACCGGTGGTGAAAACGTAAATCCTACCGAAGTAGAAGAAGCCATTCAAAAGCTGCCACTTATCAAAGAAGCTGTTGTGATTGGAATTCCTGATGAAGAATGGGGCCAGAAAGTTACAGCCGTAGTAACTCTCTTAAATGGAAAAACTCCTGATATTAACGAAATGCGAGAACTCTTAGCCCCTGAATTAGTTGATTTCAAGATCCCAAAAGAGCTAATTATTGTAACTTCTTTACCTAAAACGTTAATGGGCAAAGTAAAGAGATGGGAACTTGCTCAACAGATTATTAAAGACAGATCTTAGATAACATATCAACTCTCTGGCAGAGAAACTGTAAAAGTGGTACCTCTACCCTTTTCGCTTTCAAAAGTTACTTTTCCGTTGTGAAGGTCGGTAAACACTTTAACAATCCATAATCCTAATCCCGAACCAACTTCACTTTGAGTGCCATGAGATGAATCTGAGAACGCTTCAAAAATAGTTTTTCTTTGAACTTCAGAAATACCAACTCCATCATCTTTTACTTTAATAATGTGATTGTTTTCCTCTCTCGAAATTGACAGTTCAATGCTCCCTTTATCTTTTGTGAATTTGACCGCATTTTGTACAAGATTATTAAGAATTGACATTAATTTATCCTGATCTGCATGTAATGTATCACCTTTTGGTAATTCTGATTTTGTAACGAAGTTTATCTCCTTCAGTTTAAAATATATCTGATGATTCTTAATAACTTTCTCAAACAATTCCTGCGGTACAATTTTAGATTTATTTAGATGAATTTCACCATCATCAAATCTTGCCAGTGAAAGCATATTATCTAAGAACTCAGCATGGGTGTTTGTACTGGTCTCGATCAGTTCCAGATACTTTAAAATATCTTCTTTATTCGAAAATTCTTCATTGACCTCATCTTTTATCAAACCATTAGCTATTTTTATGGCTCCTAATGGAGTTTTAGAATCATGAGAAACCATAGCGATCAATCTATTCTTTAGAATAAGAAGTTCATCCAACTGCTGAATACATTTTTGAGTATTAGCCATTAAAACTCCTGCTTCATCTTTAAAACTAATTGGGAGTGAAGGAATTTTTTTGTCCGAATAGTATTTGATTACCGCATTGTTAGTCATCAAAATGGGAGCAAGTAATCGAAAAATGAAATATAATGTAACGGAAGCTCCAATTACAGTAGCTATTAAAACAACAATCAGGATTGAGGCTCTTTCATCAACAGGAAAATAAAATGTTAAATAAATAAACAATCCAATTAATGGAATGTGTGTACCGATAAAAGCAATTAGGAATATCTTTCCGGTATACCCTTTAGGCCATTTTAATTTATCAATATGCCTATAAAACGATAAGTTTTTATCCATAGCCAAAAAATCTCTTACTTTGCGTATTCATTAATTTTATCGGCAACTTTTTATGAACTTTAATCCTGTAATATTCGCTATTCCTATTTTCTTCGGACTCATGAGCGTAGAGTTGGTGTACGAAGCTTTCACCAAAAAACGAACTTACCGATTAAATGATGCCGTTACTAATATAAACCTAGGCGTTTTGAATCAGGTAAGCAATGTTTTTACCAAAATCGTCACTATAGGAGTATATACTTTTTTCTATGAGTATTTCTCTGTGTACCGGATTCCGGAAAGTTGGATATCCTTTGTTATTCTTTTCTTTCTTTACGATCTATGTTTCTACTGGAGTCACAGGATGTCGCATCAGATCAGTCTTTTTTGGGGCGGACATGTTGTTCATCATCAAAGTGAGGATTTCAACTTGTCGGTTGCATTACGGCAAAGTTCTACTGCTTTTATCTGGAGCACTCCTTTTTACCTGCCTTTAGCTATTCTTGGCTTTGATCCTATTCAATTTGTATTGATTGGAGCATTCAACCTTCTATATCAATTTTGGATTCATACAGAGCATATTAACAAAATAGGCTGGCTTGAGAAGATCATGAACACTCCTTCTCATCACAGAGTACATCATGGTCGAGATCCAAAATATATTGATAAAAACTACGCCGGAGTATTTATCATATGGGATAAACTATTTGGCACTTTTAAAGAAGAGGAAGAGCGCCCCAATTACGGAATCACCACACCGGTAGCCAGTTGGAATCCTGTGTATGCTAATTTCGCTCATTATATTGATCTCTTTCACTATACCAAGAAATCCAGATCCTGGAGCGACACCAAAAATATGTTGTTCAAGCAGCCCGGTTGGTTACCTGATTATTTGGGTGGAGTTCAAAGCCCCGAAACAGTCAGCGATCAATTTCAGAAATACAATGCCGATGTTTCTTTTATATGGATGAAGGTGTATATATTTGTACAGTTTTTGATCGCTACTGCTATTACCGCATTTTTTCTGTTCAATTTCTCGGATTTCTCATTGCTCGCTAAAATCACATTTTCAGCATGGATAGTAATTTCAACCGCTATGTTAGGAATACTTTTTGAATCAAAAAGTAAAAAACTATTCTGGATAGAAATTTTACGTTTATGCGCTATTCCGGGTTTAGCTTGGATTGTTTTGCACTAGCTTTGCTCTCCTTCTTAGATTACTTAATAGCAATTCCAAACATCCTTAAACAAGAAGTCTTTCTGCTAAAATAAATTTTTGGAAGGTTTTACACTTCTCCTTAAACTGTTCACTTTATTTTAACTTATACTAGCTATGAAATTAATATTCGCACTAACTCTATCAATTCTGTTATCCTTTAACGGTGTATTATTTGGTCAAGAAACTGAAAAACAGACCGCGAAGAAGCCCATTCAATTAAAATCAAAATCTGCAACTGCCGGATATTACTCTCCTGGTTTTGGATATACAGGAGGTAGCGAACCCTCTTACGTTTTTAGAGTGGGTTACTTTGGAATAGAAAAAAAAGTGAGCTATTTCGGCGATAATTTGAAAGAAATAGTTAAAGATAATCCGGAAGCTTTAGCACACATGAATACCTTTGCACAGAAAAGGAAAAATATGGTTACAGGTTATGTAATGTCAGTCGGAGGAGTACTATTAACTGTTGCTTTAGGAACCGAAAAAACAGGCGACCAAACTTTTGATCCAAGAACAGGTCAAAATGAGGATAAATACGCCATAAAACCAATTGGAATTGTAGGTGTAGGTATGGCTTTAACCGGAATAATTGTTGCTGCAGTGAACGGTAACGGAGCTACGAAATATGTAGAAAATGCAGTAAAAGCATATAATAAAGGATTAGATTTATCTTCAGAAGAAGGGGAAACCGTAATGAAAATAAACTTTGCTCCCACGATAAATCCAAGCTTTGTTGGGGCTGGATTTAAAGTGAGTTTATTCTAACCTAACCCCACCCTTTCAAAGATAACATCTACATTTCTGGTATGATGTTTAAGATCAAAAGCGTCTTCTATTTCTTCTTTGGATAAAGTTGAAGAAATGAATTCATCGTTATCAATTAAAGGACGGAATAACTTCTGATTTTCCCACGACTCCATTGCCAAAGGCTGAACCGCATCATAAGCTTCTTCCCTATTAATTCCTTTGTCGATCAATTTGTTGAGAATACGCTGAGAGAACACCAATCCTTGTGTTTTCCAGATATTGGCTTCCATATTATCTTCAAATACTACCAAGTTCTCTATCACATTAGCAAAACGCGATAGCATATAATCCAATAAGGTGGTTGCATCCGGAAGAATGATGCGTTCTGCAGATGAATGTGAGATATCACGTTCGTGCCAAAGAGGAATATTTTCAAAGCCGGTTACCATATAACCACGAAGTACACGTGCACAACCGGTAATATTTTCAGAACTGATCGGATTTCTTTTGTGTGGCATAGAAGATGATCCCTTCTGCCCTTTTCTGAATGCCTCTTCTGCTTCCCTAACTTCGCTGCGTTGCAAATGACGAACTTCCACCGCCATTTTTTCCATCGTTGAACCGATCAACGCTAAGGTTGCTAAATAGTAAGCGTGACGATCTCTCTGCAATGTTTGAGTAGAAATTGGTGCAGCTGTCAATCCTAATTTCTCGCAGGTATGTTGTTCCACTTCAGGGGGGATATTTGCAAAAGTACCTACCGACCCTGAAAGTTTTCCAAATTCCACATCAGCGGCAGCTCTTTCAAATCGTTCTAAATTTCTTTTCATTTCCGCATACCACAGTGCACACTTCAATCCGAACGTAGTTGGCTCGGCATGAATCCCATGCGTTCTTCCCATCATCACCGTGTACTTATGAGCCTTTGCCTTCTCCCCCAATACAGAAATAATGCGTTCCAAATCTTCTTTGATGAGCTTATTCGCTTGTTTTAAACGAACGCCCCAGGCGGTATCCACTACATCTGTGGAAGTTAATCCATAATGAATCCACTTCTTTTCTTCCCCTAATGTTTCTGAAACAGCGCGGGTAAAAGCTACAACATCGTGACGTGTTTTTGCCTCAATTTCCTTTATTCTCTCCAACTTGAACGATGCTTTTTCATACAACTTGTCCACATCTTCCATCGGGATGGTTCCCAATTTAGCCCATGCCCAGCAAGCTGCAAGTTCAACCTCCAACCAGGCTTGAAATTGATTTTCTTCCGTCCAAATGTCTTCCATTTCTTTGCGGGAATATCGGGATATCATAAAAGTAGTTAGTTTAGTTTTTCAAATGATTGAGACATGAGTTCGATTTTAAAGCTGCTCAAGACGCCACTCCTTCGTCATTCCTGCGCAGGCAGGAATCTTGATCTAACTAAAAAGTAACAGACCTCTGATTAAGATCTGGATTCCAGGCATTCGCCGTGGAATGACCTTGAATAAATTTTCAATTTACTGCTTGAAATCAAACTCTGATTTAAGATAAGGTTTCTGAATACAGATTGCCTCGATTCAATTATTTTTTTTGAATCAGCAATTTCTTCTTGGATGGAAATTATATTAATCGTAATATTGCAATGAACAAATACAATTGTAATGGGACTTACCAAAACTGAAATTTTTACAGAGCAACAAAACAAAATTGCCGTGTTTGCAAAAGCATTTGCTCATCCTGCAAGAGTTGCCATACTCCAACAATTATTCTCTACTGATTCCTGTATTTGCGGAGATTTGGTTGAAGAAATTGGTCTTGCCCAACCCACTATTTCTCAGCACTTAAAAGAGTTGAAGAATCTCGGGCTTATTCAGGGAAATATTGAAGGAACCAGTGTGTGCTATTGCATCAACAAAGATAACTGGTCAGAGATGAAATCTATCATCGCTCAATTTCTGGATCAGGATATCAACGGAACGAACTTAAACTGCTGCTAGCTTTAAACTCATCATACAGAATTATGAAATTATCTGAAATTAAACGCGAACTGGTAGACTTAGAATCTATCGCATTCCAATTACCAAATGGTGAATTGGTACCTAGACATTTTCACGTGACCGAAGTCGGAATGATCACCAAGAACTTCATCGATTGTGGTGGAACGCTGAGAACTGAAGAAGTGGTAAATTTCCAGTTGTGGAGTGCCAACGATTACGATCATCGCATCCATCCTGAAAAGCTGTTGCATATCATCGAGCTGTCTGAAAAGACCTTAGGACTTCCTGATCTGGATATCGAAGTTGAATATCAGGGTGAAACTATTGGTAAATACGGCCTCGATTTTGACGGAACTAATTTCCTGCTCACTACCAAAGCAACCGATTGTTTAGCAAAGGACAATTGTGGAATTCCGGTTTCCAAGCCAAAAGTAAAACTCTCTGAATTGCAAACCGCCGGCTCATGCGCTCCCGGAAGTGGTTGCTGCTAATACTTTAAAATTTGAACATGACCTCGACTGAATCTCCCCTTTTTGATGAGCTTTTAAGCTACACCAAAGAACTGGAACAGAACTTTGATTCCATTCCCGAAGAGCGAAAAGATAAATTGCGTTCTTTGAGTGAATATCTTTCCGGTAAATGGAATTCTGGTCAAACTCCGAAGGCAATCATAATCTGTACGCATAATTCCAGAAGAAGTCATTTGGGGCAATTATGGCTGGCTACAGGCGCAGATTATTACGGACTTCCTGAGATCGAGACCTTTTCAGGAGGAACAGAATCTACAGCTTTTCACCCCAATGCTGTAAACGCTGTTCGCAGAGCCGGATTCAAGGTAGAAGTCAAAGATTCCACTGCTTCTAATCCAGTGTATCAGATTTCCTGGAAAAAGAACATGAATACGTACAAGGCATTTTCTACCCGATTTGATGAAGCTCCGAATCCGACTAAAGAATTTGCTGCCATTATGGTGTGTTCGGAAGCTGATCAGGGATGCCCTTTTGTGCCCGGAACAGATTTCCGCTTAGCGTTTCCTTTCGAAGATCCCAAAGCTTTTGACGGAACTGATCTTCAGGATGCAAAATATGATGAACGCTGCAAGCAGATCGGTACGGAAATGTTATTTGTAATGAGTAATGTTGATCTGAAATGAGAAAATATGTTGCTGAGTTCATCGGAACTTTCGCTTTAGTGTTTTGTGGAACCGGAGCTATTGTGATCAATGATGTAACCGGAGGAACGGTAACTCATGTCGGAATTGCGATTACTTTTGGCTTGATTGTTACAGCCATGATTTACGCCTTTGGTAAAATTTCAGGAGCACATATCAATCCTGCGGTTTCTATAGCTTTTGCGGTCACTGATCGGTTTAATGAAAAACAGGTAGCTCCATATATCGTTGCTCAGCTAGCAGGCGGAATTTTTGCCTCCGTGATTCTGGCTTTTCTGTTTCAGGAACACGAAGGATTAGGAACAACACTCCCTGCCGGAGATTGGCACCAGACCTTTATTCTGGAAATTATTCTTACCTACTTTTTGATGGTGGTGATCTTATTTGTGAGTCAGAACAAAGCCGTTACTGAATTTACCGGACTCGCTGTGGGATTTGTCGTTCTGCTCGAAGCCATGTTCGCCGGACCAATTACCGGAGCTTCCATGAATCCCGCTCGCTCCATTGCCCCTGCCCTTGTTTCAGGAAATCTGACTCATCTTTGGATGTATATTGTTGCCCCTGTGATTGGAGCTTTACTCGCCAGCGGGACTTGGTTTTTGTTGAGGGAGAAGGAGTAGACCTTTGTCCTTTCTTAATCCCATTTTATTTAATGTAAATATTAGAATAAAGTGATGTTACTATTTTGATAATAATCGGGTTTTATTCATTTTACTCTTAGTTATTTAAGAATAAGGTGAATAAAATTTAAACATGTAACAGGGATAACATGAATAGAATGCGTGCTATGCCGTTGTTGAAGATGAATTCGCTCCGCTCTTCATCTTCAACGTGCCGGGCTAAGTTCAGGCGTTGCGAAGCAACTCATCCCAACCCTCACTATATTCAATAGGTAAAACCAACTGAACATAGCCCGGCACGTTGGCGGTAATTTAAAAAACATGACTCTACTCTTAAGTTGGATAGGTAAAGATTCAAGAAAAATATCAAGCTTTTATATTGCAAGTGATTCGAGGTTCACGTGGAGCAATCCGATAAAATATGACTATGGAAGTAAAGTATTTGCTCTTCCAAATAGCCCAGATATATTAGGGTATTGTGGCGATGTAATATATCCTACAATAATTCTTAATCAAATTATTCAAATGGATAGAGATAAAATACTATTTGACCAAAAAGATTCTAATCTAAAACGCTCCGAAACCATCTTCAACATTCTTCAAGCAAAATTTGACCAATACCCTGCAAAACAAATAATGGATAAATCATTAGAAATCATTCATGTGTCTAGAGACAATGAAATAGATTTCATTTGCAACATATTCAGCTGGACAAGGAGCCAAGGTTGGAAATGCACTCCTAAAGAAATACCAAACTCTTCTGACAAAGTTATTATTCTTGGGACAGGAAAAGACGAATTTTATGAACGTTATTTAGAATATTACAAAGGGAACAATGGAAAAACAAGTCGTTCTTTATTTCAATGTTTAACTAAAAGTTTATTAGATATGAAAGACCTTAAATGTGGCGGTTCTCCCCAACTTGTTGGTCTTTACAATAGATTTAATGGGAATAATTTCGGAATAATATATAAGAATAAAAGATATTATCTTGGCAAAGAACTCGACAACAATCTAAACTTAAATAATATTGAATGGCGAAATGAATTATTTGAAAGGTGTGATGGTAATTCAACTAGAATATTATCTAATGCTCAAAGACAACCTGACGATTTAAGAAACTAAAGAAGCGATTCCCTTTGCCTCCACTACAAGATACCATTAGAACATGGGGGCGACTAGTGTCTAAGGACTTGGTGAATAAAGTAACCAAGCTCCTTATTA
The DNA here is from genome assembly GCA_965216175.1 of Balneola sp. Taxonomy (GTDB): domain Bacteria; phylum Bacteroidota; class Rhodothermia; order Balneolales; family Balneolaceae; genus Balneola. Next base: position 1,078,099 of record OZ244140.1, on the reverse strand, counting down.
GGGTAAAAACTAAGGGGGACTCGCACCCCCGACCTTCAGTATGTTCAACTGACGCTCTACTAACTGAGCTATTAGGACACTGCAAAAATAAAAAACTACCGCCAACAATGGCTATAAATAATGCGGGTTTCGATTATGATTTAAAGTTTGTTCTTTCAATCACCGCCATAGTGCAGTGGGACAGTTTATCGTTTCAAAATCCCGCACTATTCATAGCCGAGCCGTTGTGCAACATACGAAAAAAACAAAATGACCGAAGAAATTATATCGTTATTTAAAGAAAGAACTGAACATCCCCAATCTAGCGCCAGCGTCTCGCTGGTGCGGTTTTCTCTCATTCCTTAGTTCTGCTTCCGGAGCATAACTACTTAACCCCTTTTTATCATTTTATGAAAGGGAATATTGAAACGATATAAAAGCAACCTCGGTTAGTACCTGATAATTAAAAAAGCTTATTTCTTTACCAAGATAATCGAGATCTTTATTCCATTATGGCATCTGCTCAAAAATAATAGCTTTGACGTCTGCATCACCTACGTTTTCGACACGATGTGTCCAAGGACCATGATGCATAACATGCCCATCAGGTATCTCAGCCTCCATAACTTCGCCGTCAACATATATTTTCAATTTTCCACCTCTAATAAAATAAACTGTCTCATAATGATGAGAATGTTCGTTGTCTTTTTCTCCTGGCTTTAAATGCATCTCTATTACCCTTACCTTACCTTCTTCCGAAAGTAGTTTGTAATTATCTGCAGCAGCCTCAATTGCATCGATGTAATTATCCATAGCATATAATAGATTAAAGTTTGTCGGAATATAAAAAATTGCTTTCTTGATTTCCACATTATGGTTCAAAGTAACTTAAGGTTCCTTTAGACTATAAATTGAAGATTTACATCCTTTCCAAGCACCTAGCATCTCCTGGTACAGTTTCTATATTCACTATTCAACGATAGGTTTTTCATCGAATCATCTCTGGCAATTACCCATCGCCCCTATCATACCCGAATGCCGGAAAGTTTCAAAGAAGTGGACGATAAATGGGGCAAATTCCAGTATGGTGAACCGGGGCTTCATTTCGGTTTTAATTTTTAGTCATTTGGCCTGACTTAAAACAAAAGTCCTCAACAAATCTGAATAACATTAGATCAGAAAGTTTATGCTTTTGCCCGATCATTTTGGATCTTCTGGTTTAAAGTTTGTATCGAGATCACTCCTTAAACCAGATGGGCTTTTAAGCCTGTTTGCCCGAATCAAGTCAATAACCAGATCATGCTGAACAGCAAAACGAAGTGGGGCGTGATTCAGTATCTGTAACAACCAGTGGCTTTAATAGGTGTTTATTTCCCTAAAAAACTATCCATATCCTCGAATGGCCGCAGTGGGAGTTAAAAGAACCCTTCCAATGCTCTATGAAGTTTATAGTCTTGTTCCAATCTTCTGCGTTGAAACAATCGACTTCATGAGCCTATTCTATTTAGACCTGATTGAAATCATCGATTTAGTTAAGTTCATTGGAGATCACTTTGCTCCGCTCGTGAATGGGTCCGCGATGCTCCTCTACTTAGTCCGATGAAATTTTACCAAAATCTTAAGTATTCACTCTTGCCCAAACCTGATGGATGGTAGATTCAATTTATCTTTGTTGGAACAAATCTAATGTTATAGATGTATATTTACTCTTGCCCCAAGTTTTTAACCTATAATAGCCTTTATCACACGTCATGACATTATATATCAAATATATGGTCAGCTTACGCTGCAAAATGATGGTCAAAGAAGAGCTTAAAAAGCTTGGGTTGAAATATGTAGTTGTTGATCTTGGCATGGTAGAAGTTCTGGAAGATATTACCGCTCAACAGCGAGTGGAACTCGGGAAAAATCTACTGAAATCAGGATTAGAATTGTTAGATGACAAAAAGGCTATCCTGATTGAAAAGATTAAAAATGTGATTATCGAAATGATTCATTATTCCGATGAAATGCCTGACGTAAATTATTCCGATTATATCAGTGAAAAATTAGATTACGATTATACCTATTTGGCTAACACATTTTCGGAAGTCAAAGGTATTACCATTCAGCAGTTTATCATTATTCATAAGATAGAACGCGTAAAAGAATTATTGCTCTATGATGAATTAAATCTCACCGAAATATCTTACAAACTTCACTACAGTAGCGTTGCCCATTTATCGAACCAGTTTAAAAAAATTACCGGTTTAACGCCCACCTTTTACAAACAACTAAAGAATAAAAGAAATAGTAACTTAGAAAACGTGTGATATATGTAACTTAAATATAGTGTGATGTAACAGTTGTCAGAGAAATATGAGTCATTTTGATACTGTGGAAATTAATCCACGCCTCTCCCATAAGTATGGGAAAACACAAGTATTAAAATGAAAAAGAATAGAAATTTTTTACAGACAATCACACTCGCTACCTTAGTTATGGCGGTATTTATTGGTGGTTGCAAAGACTCCGGCACTGGAGCTGATGATTTAGATACACAGCCACCCGCAGTAATGGCTACAAGTCCGTCAACCAACTCAGTTGATGTTGCTCATAACATTATTGTTACAATATCCTTTAGTGAGGAAATGGATGCTTCAACTATTAATGGAACCACCTTTACCTTAAATCAAGGAACAGCCGCTATTTCAGGAGCTGTTACTTATTCTGATTCTACAGCAATATTTACACCTTCAAGTTTGCTTGAAGCAAGTCTTGAATATACAGCTACCATAACCACAGGAGTAAAAGATATAGCCGGCAACAGTCTGGCTGCCAATGTGGTCTGGAGTTTTACCGCAGCACCGAATCCTGATACACAGGCTCCAACCGTAATGACGACCAGCCCAACAAACAATGAGGGTGACGTTGAACGTAATAAAGTAGTTGAAATCACCTTTAGCGAGGAAATGGATGTTTCCACAATTAATGAGCTCTCGTTTACCTTAAAACAAAATAATATATCTGTTGAGGGTATAGTGTCGTATTCCAATACCAGAGCAATTTTTACAACCACAGGCACTTTAGATGCTGCTCTTAGTTACACTGCTAAAATCACTACTGATGTGACTGACCTAGCCGGAAATTCGTTGACAGCTGATTTGCAGTGGAGCTTTACAACCGGCGGACAATCGGAACCATTAGCTATTGTTGACCTTGGCACCGCTGAAAATTATGTAATACTTGCTAAATCAGCAATTAGTAACATTCCAACTTCCAGTATTACCGGAGATTTGGGAATCAGCCCAGCCGCTGAAACTTTTATTACGGGATTCTCTTTGACCAATGCGACCGGGCACTCCACTTCCAGCCAGGTAACCGGTCAGGTTTTTGTAGCAGATATGGCTGACCCTACACCCATCAATCTTACTACCGCCGTAAACAACATGCAAACTGCTTATACAGATGCAGCGGGCCGACCATCCCCTGATTTCTTCGAATTATATACGGGCGATATTAGTGGCAAAACCTTAACCCGGGGCTTATATAAATGGACTAACACCGTTACGTTATCTTCCGATGTAACCTTATCTGGTGGAGCTGACGATATTTGGATTTTCCAGATCGAAGGTGACCTTTCTATGAGTGCTGATGTAAACATTACACTAATTGGCGGTGCTCAGACCAAGAATATAATCTGGCAGGTAGCCGGTGAAGTTATTGTAGGCACTACTTCCCATTTCGAGGGAATTATCCTTTCAAAGACTGGTATTACTTTGCAAACAGGAGCCTCTATGAATGGTAGAGCATTAGCACAAACTGCTGTTACTCTTGATTCAAATACCGTGATACAACCTCAATAATAAAGATTTTGTAAGACGGATTATAAATTTACAATCCTTAAAGGGCAGCCTCGGTAAGTACCGGAAACAGCTGCCTTTTTTTAAGCTATAGTTAATCTTCTCCATTATGGAACATTCTGAATTTCAAAAAGCACGATCTTTTACCCTTGTCGAATGTATTGAGTACGTTCCCACATCGGTAGTTATCAAAACAATTATTAAAAAAATAACGGGCAATGTCAGTGTTGCTTCATTTGATTCAGGAGAATCGTTATCGAGAAAAATTTTACGCTTTGACACCTTTATTCAGATAATTGATGGTATGGCAGAAGTTCAAATTGATAGCAAATCTCATCTGCTTAAAGCCGGGCAAGCAATCATTATACCTGCGCATTCCAATAGCACCATAAAAGCAAATGTCAGATTTAAAATGCTCTCCACCATCATCAAAAGTGGTTATGAAGAATTGAACTGATGGAGTAATCTATTTTAATCTGAAAAACATGTGATATATGTAACTTTAATATATAGTTATGTAACAGTTGTCAGAGAAATATGAGCCATTTTGATACTGTGGAAATTAATCCACGTCTCTCCCATAAGTATGGGAAAACACAAGTATTAAAATGAAAAAGAATAGAAATTTTTTACAGACAATCACACTCGCTACCTTAGTTATGGCGGTGTTTATTGGTGGTTGCAAAGACTCCGGCACCGGAGCAAATGATGATATCGACATCCCAATTCAAACGGTAACACAGGCAACAGTAAACCTAAGAACATCTGGCAATTACGTTGTTTTAGCTGGTTCCGGAATAACAAATAATCCAACTTCCTCTATTACCGGAAATATTGGACTAAGTCCGGCAGCAAGCTCATTTATAACCGGATTCTCATTGGTATATACCAGTGGTGATGAAAAAGCTACTTCTGCGCAAATTACCGGTGATGCATATGCCTCTGATTACGCTTCTCCAACTCCGTCTCTGTTAACCACTGCGAAAGGTGATTTAACTACAGCTTACAATGATGCCGCTGGCAGAACATCAACCAGTATAGTGCTTTTATCAGGCAATATTGGTGGACTTACCCTTACACCAGGACTTTACAAATCCGATGGTTCACTTGAAATTTCTTCCGGTGATCTTACTTTTGATGCGAAAGGAAATGTCGATGCTGTATTTATCATACAAATTGCTTCTGAATTTTCAACTAGCTCTGGTCGTAAAGTAATTTTGGCTGGTGGTGCAAAAGCATCTAATATTTTCTAGCAGGTTGGTTCTTCAGCTTCTTTTGGAACTACTTCAGTAATGAAAGGCACCGTTATAGCAGACCAATCTATTTCTTTGAATACAGGCGCCACCATAGATGGAAGATTGTTAGCCAGAATAGCGGCAGTTACGCTTGAAGGAAACACTGTTGTAGCTCCCTCTTAAAAAACGGATAGCAACGACAATCCTAAGCTCAATCCTATCAATAACTAACCTATTTAAATTAAGACTACTAATGAATTTCTTTAAGAAACTAAAACAACCAAATACCAATATTCTAGGTTCACGCTTTTTCAGCTTAACTATCGCATTGGTGCTTTTACTTACTATGTCAGCATTTGCGCAACCTGTCGTGCCCACATTATTTTTACCAGATAGTGGAGCTACGAATCAACCGCATAAACTGATGTTAATATGGAACGCTTCCGCATCAGCTGATTCTTACCAATTACAAATTTCAGATACGGTGAGTTTCACCACTACTGTTTATGATCAATCACAGATTACAGATACAACTCAATTTATTGATGTTCTGTCTTTCAGCAACACGTATTATTGGAGAGTGGCTGCTTCAAATTCAACCGAAACCAGTGCTTTTTCAACAGTAAATAGCTTTGCAACCTGGGACTCTGTACCTCAAGGTCCCGATCCTGTAGATCTTGGGCTTGCAAACAGATTTGCCATTCTGGCTTATACTGCGGTGACCAACGTCCCGTCTTCTGCTATAAAAGGTGATGTAGGATTAACCCCGACTTCAGGCTCATTTATTGATTTAACAGAAGGTGAAGTAACAGGAACCATCTTTACGGTAGATGCATCAGGACCAGCAGGTTCAGTTGCTTCCCCTACCATGTTAACTCAGGCCAAAAGTGACTTAACAACAGCTTACAACGATGCTGCGGGACGAACAGTAGCTCCCGTTGGAATTGCAGGAAATATTGGTGGACAAACGCTATATCCAAGTTTATATAAATCCACTGGAACACTTGAAATATCAGCCGGAGATCTAACATTAGATGCAGACGGTAATGCTGATGCAGTATGGATTTTCCAAATTGCTTCCAGTTTCAATATGACTTCTGATAGAAAAGTATTTCTGACTAACGGAGCAAAAGCAGGTAATGTATACTGGCAAGTAGGTTCGGCAGCAACGTTCGGAACTACAACAGTAATGAAAGGAACCATCATGGCTGGAACACAAGTAACCTTAGCAACCGGAGCTACCTTAGATGGTAGAGCTATGGCGTTAAATGAAAACGTTACTTTACAGCAAAATACGGTTAATAAGCCTGATGAAGCACTTGGAACTGCAATGGAAGAAATTTCAAATCCATTGCCAAGTAACGTCAGCCTTTCTCAGAATTATCCAAATCCGTTCAATCCATCTACAAATATAAGCTATGAGATCAATCAAGCTTCTGATGTTCGGCTTGAAATATTCAATATGTTAGGACAAAACATAGCTACGCTTGTAAATGAGTCAAAATCCGCTGGTCAGTATACAGTAGCTTTTGATGCTTCTCAGTTTTCCAGTGGATTTTATATCTACAGAATTATAGCTAGTGGTAGTCATCATATTAGAAAAATGACGTTAATAAAATAACACTAGTTGTGAACGAGTACATTTTCAATAGCTCCTCAGTTTTCTGTGGGGCTATTTTTTTGATTTGCATCCAAGAACTTTGAAGTCTTTGACATAGTACAAGCTTAGAAAGTTTATGTTTCTACCCGATCCTAATGGATCATCTTGTTTAACGTTTTTATAATCTAACACTTTAATGAAGAAAGGCTCTCAGGTTCCTTAGAACGAATTTGAACTATTACTTCTCCGTTCTATGATTTAAATTCCTTTAAATAAATCTTGTCTATGAAATTTCCTGCAGTTCTCACCATCTTAAGTTTATTTGTGACCACACTTTGTTTTGGTCAATCAACCTACACCTATTCTCCTCCTTCTGAGTTGGAAGATGGGTTGGATACTGCGGACATGAGAACATTGAAATTCGATACCACACTTATTTACAGATTATTTAGTCAGGTGGTAACCGGCGGGAATAAATTACACAGTGTTTTAGTGGTTAAAGACGGTCAGCTTATTATTGAAGAGTATTTTAATAATCATTCTGTAAACAAACAGCATGACATGCGTTCGGTAACCAAAAGCATCCGATCTATTTTATTAGGAATCGCTATTGATAAAGGATTCATAGAAAGCGTGAATGATCCCATCACAAAGTATTTGAAAAGTCATAATCCCGAAAAGAATCCAGACAACAGAAAGGAAGAAATTACCATCAAGCATCTGTTGACCATGTCGAGTGGTTGGGATTGCAACGACTGGGATAAAAAATCAAAGGGACAGGAAGATAAAGTATACCGCAAGAAAGACTGGATACAGTTTACATTGGATCTGCCGATGACCAATGATCCGGGAACAGTCTCAACTTATTGCTCAATGGGGGCAATTCTGGTTTCAGAAATAATTTCTCAGTCTTCGGGAATGACAATTGAAGAATTTGCTGATGAATATTTATTCAAACCATTGGAAATTAACAATCTAAGTTGGGGACATACTTCAACTAAGGAAGTCATTCCATCAGCAAAAAAATTGTATATGACTTCCCGTGACTTAACCAAGGTCGGGTTGTTAATGCTAAATGGCGGAAAGTGGAATAACGAACAAATAGTATCTGAAAAGTGGGTCAGAGAATCCACAGTAGAAAAAACAAAAATTACCGGAATGGATTACGCTTATTTCTGGTGGAATATTCCATTCAACGTAAACGGAAAAGTCATAAACTCTGTCACCGCAACAGGAAATGGAGGGCAGTACATCATGATATTTCCGGAGTTCGATCTGGTAGCAGTGTTTACAGGAGGAGCTTACAATTCTCAGGAAGATAAGTTGCCCTTTGCGATAGTAGATAAAGTTTTTCTACCGACTTTTGCAGATCATTAATCTAACATCTTCAAAATTTTCTAAAGTCTTTAACTAAAGTTGTAAGTATTAACAAGTATTTCAATAATCCGCCTTTTCAACTACTTTAAGAACATTAAAGACTGTTCAAACATCGAAAAGTCACCTTATTTGGCTCAGCGCAAAATCAAAAGCTTTTTGCATTCTACTGGCTTCATGCTTATATAAAACATCTTTGATTTAAGCTAAAATAACAATCCTTAACGCTGAACAATGGACTGGATATACAATATAAATGACCCTTTGATAGAGACTCTCTTTGGTAGTATGATAGTATTCATCGCAATTATTCTGCTTACTCGAATTATTGGGTTGAGATCTTTTGCCAAATTTACTGCCTATGATTTTGCTTTTACAATCGCTATAGGCAGCATTATTTCAGCCACTCTCACATCGAGCACTACTATAGTTCATGGAATAATTGCAATAGCCAGCTTGCTAGCTCTAACATTTATTTTCTCATTTCTTCAAAGAAGAATACCTGCAATAAAAAGTATGATATCCAATAAACCTCTGTTATTGATGGATGGAAGTATCGTTTTAAAAGACAATCTAAAACATGCCAGAATTGAAGAAACACAATTGATTGCAAAATTAAGAGAAGCCAATGTCTTAAACTATGAACAAATTCAAGCTGTAGTACTTGAATCAACCGGTGACATTTCAGTACTACATAAATCATTGGAACCTGAACAGTTTAACCCTGATCTTCTAAAAGGGGTCAGAAGAGAGCCTTAATAAAGTTAACTAGTCTTTTCTAGTCCATGCATAAGGCATACTGAATTAAGTTCTGCATAAGCTGTTTAAACTAGATTTGGAACTCAGATCAATAGTTTCGTGAGTCTGAAAATTCTGTCGATCACAACTCCGCTAGTGCGAGTGTAACACTTGAATGGTACTGTTGGTCAAATTATTAGAAACTCAACCCCACAAAGATCCTGAAACACGTTCAGGATGATGACAAATTTACCTTTGAATTAAGCCCGCTTAAATTCCAAAAAAGTCAATTCTTCGGTTTCTCGACGATCGGTTTCGATCCAGGTCTTACCTATATCATCCCGATATTCAGGAAAGTAAGTATCTCCGTCATATTCTTTGTTTACCTGGGTGACGATCATTTTATCGGCTTCGGGTAATGCATCACGATACAATACTCCCCCACCGATTATAAATACTTCTTCCTTGTCGATGGAATGCAAAGCATCTTCAAGAGAAGTATATGAATCCACATTTTCGTAGGTTTTGGAGCGAGATAATACAATATTTTTCCTTCCGGGAAGTGGAATTTCATTTAGTTCTTCAAATACGCCCCGGCCCATGATCATAGTGCCCCCCATTGTCGTTTTCTTGAAATGCTTCAGATCTTCCGGATACCTCCATGGTAAACCTCCATCCTTTCCTATTACTAAATTCGGGTCGTGAGCAACAACTATAGTCAATATCATACTGCAACCTCAAATTTGATTACCGGATCCGGGTCATAGCCATGCAATTTAAAATCGTCGAAAGTAAGATCATCTACCGACTTATTTGCAATTTCTAAGGTTGGAAGCTTACGAGGTTCTCTTTTAAGCTGTTCTTTCAATCCATCTACATGATTAACGTAGATATGAGCATCCACGATGGTGTGAGCAAATGTACCGGGCTCTAATCCAACTTCTTGTGCAATAGCCATAGTTAATGCAGAATAACAAGCCAAATTAAACGGAATTCCCAATGCAATGTCACCTGAACGCTGTGTAAGGTGGCAATTAAGTTTCCCATTGCTCACGTTAAAAATGTACATGATGTGACAAGGAGGTAAAGCCATTTCTCCCAATAATCCCGGATGCCAGGTGCTTACCACAATCCTTCGGCTGTTCGGGTTTGTTTTCAGCATATCGATTGCCCGTTGAATCTGATCAAATTCTTTACGAACCCAGGTTTCGCTTTCAACAGCTCCACCGCTACCTTGGAAATTTACCTTTTCTTTTTCCAGATATGGGAATCGCCTCCAAAGTACCGGATAAATCGGTCCAACATGTCCGTCTTCGTCAGCCCACGCATCCCAAATGTGACAATCGTTTTCATCTCTCAGCCAGCGAATATGATCTTCTCCGCGCAAATACCAAAGCAATTCTAGAATCACAGAACGGAAGAAAACTTTTTTTGTGGTCAACAAAGGAAATCCCTCGGAAAGATCCACTTTATAGTATTCTGCAAAATTTGAGATGGTATCGGTGCCTGTTCTGTTCTCTTTTCGAACCCCGTTTTCAAGTACGTTTTTTACAAGATCAAGATATGCTTTCATTGAATGATTTAACGATTAGAGTAAAATTCCACTGAGTAAAAATACGGCAATGCTAAAATAAATAATGATTCCGCTTACATCCACTATAGTTGCAACAAAAGGTGCAGAAGAAACTGCTGGGTCAAGTCCTGCTTTGGAAAGCAAGAAAGGAAGCATAGCTCCTATCACATTTCCGAATAAAACGATCAACAACAAACTCGAAGCAACAACTGCAGCTTTCAAGATTAGTTCTTGGTTCATAGGATCGCCATCAATTAAACCCCAGGCAATTAAAGTAGCAAAACCAAGAACTCCCAGAATTAAACCAAGCATTAATCCGGAGCTTCCTTCTTTTTTCAAAACCATTTTCCATCCGTCCGATTTGATATCATCTGTTGCCAGTGCACGAATGATCAATGTTGCGGCTTGTGAACCTGAATTTCCTCCACTTGCAATCAACAGCGGCACAAAATACGAGAGCAATACAATTTTTTGAAGTACTTCCTCATAACCACTCATGGTCAAAGCAGTCAAGATTTGTCCGACAAAAAGTACAATCAACCAGGTAATTCTTTTTTTAACAAGCTTGACAACGGAAGTTTGAGAATAGTAGTCATCCAATGCATCCATACCCGCCATTTTCTGCATATCCTCAGTCGCTTCTTCCTCTGCAACGTCAATGACATCATCAACGGTAACTATTCCAACCAGAATTCCATCTGTATCTACTACCGGAAGTGCTGCTCTGTCATACTTAGCAAACATTTTCACCGCTTCTTCCTGATCTTCGTACGCCATCAACGTCTCGAAAGACCTATCCATCAATGTTTCGATTGTCTCTTCAGGGTCAGCTAGAATCAATTCAGTTAATCGTAAATCGTCGATCAAATATTCTTTGTCATCAACTACATAAATTCTGTTTAAAGTCTCTGCTACTTCCGCATATTTTCGGATATGCTTCATGCTTCGTTCAATCGTCCAATCCGTTTTCACGCGGACGTAACGCGGCGTCATCAAGCGGCCTACACTTTCTTCCGGATATCCCAGTAGCTTTTTTACCTGCTTCTGATCTTCCGGATTCATGGAATTCATTACTAGTTGAGTAAGATGGCCGGGCAATTCTTCCATCAATGAAACTTGCTCATCCGGCTCCAGATTTACCATTACATCACTTAGCTGCTGCTTGTTGAACAACTCTAGTAATTCCACTCCTTTTCCTGACGGCAGTGCTGAGAATACATCAGCTGCCAATGGTTTTTTTAGTAATCTGAAAATAACTACTGCTATATCACCGTCCAGCTCTACTAAAAGATCCGCAATATCAGCTGAGGGAACATCTGCTAAAACATCTTTGAGAGCTACCCAGTCCTTGGCCTGGATAAGTTCTTCAAATTCGGGTTTTATAAGCTGCACTAACATGATGTGTGGTCTTAAAAAATGATTCCTTTAGCAGGCTAAGAATCGTGTTAAATCAGCCAAAAAACAAGTTTAGATATTGGTGATTTTAGGAGTACTCGTCACGGAAATTGGCTTAGAAATATACATAACTTTTACTCATGACGAGTGAGGCGGTTTCAAGCACACGGCCTTTCAACAAGCCTGCTTTTCGGCAAACAGATTCAGGAACAACCAATAGTGCACATAAAATGAAAACTTACTACAGAGTTACCTTTTACCAAGAGTCTTAAGCGCCATCTTAGCGGCTTCTTGTTCCGCACTTTTTTTGCTTTTTCCTTCTCCTATTCCAAGTTCTTTGTCATCAACCAAAACTTTAATCTCAAATACTTTATCGTGTCCAGGACCAGATTCTGTAATCACTTTATAATTAGGTAAACCCATTTTATTTGCCTGAGTAAGCTCGAGCAAAGCACTTTTAAAGTTATCGACTTGATTGACGAGTTTTTTGAAATCTACCTGATCTTCAAAAACTTTAGATACAAACAGAAATGCATTTGGATACCCTTTAGTGATATAAATAGCTGCTATTATAGATTCAAAAACATCTGCCAGAATACTCTTAGAAATGGTAAGCTGTTCCGACCGTTCTCCGAGTTCTAATATTTCTTCTATTCCTAATTTAGCAGAAAACTTAGCTAAAGTATCTCCTTTTACAAGTTTAGCTCTACTTTTGGTAAGAAATCCTTCATTTGATTCCGGAAACTTTTCAAAAAGAATTTCAGATGCAATAAGATCCAGAACTGCATCCCCGAGAAATTCGAGGCGTTCGTAAGAATCATGAGACGCATACTGATCGCTTGAAAGTGTGGAGCGATGCCTTAAAGCTCTTAGAAATAAAGAAGGATCATCGATCTGAAGACCAATGATCCTTTCTAATGCTAAAATACGTTCGTTCTTAACCTGATCTTTATACTGATCTTCTTTTTTAAATAAAGACCTAAACCAGGATGGCATATATGTTACTCTTCGAACTTTTTGAATACCAGAGAAGTGTTATGACCACCAAACCCAAATGCATTATTAACGGCGTACTTAACACTTCTTGCGACTGCTTCGTTAGCTGTGTAGTTAAGATCACATTTAGGATCTTGATCCATCAAATTAATTGTTGGAGGCACCAAATCGTGATATGTAGCTAATAGAGCTGCTACTGATTCTATAGCTCCGGCAGCACCTAAAGTATGGCCTGTCATAGATTTAGTAGAATTCAGATTGATCTTTTTAGCATGATCACCAAAAACTGCTTTTATTGAATTCGTTTCGGCAATATCACCAAGAGGCGTAGATGTTCCATGCATGTTAATATGGTCAACGTCTTCAGGTTTAATTCCCGCAGCTTCAAGTGCGTGATTCATAGCCAACTGCACTCCACCACCATCAGGATCCGGAGCAGTTATATGGTAAGCATCCGCTGAATATCCGTAACCAACCATTTCACCATAAATTCTGGCTCCACGCTTTTTTGCCATTTCGTATTCTTCGAGGAAGAATATTCCGGCACCTTCACCAAGTACGAAACCATCACGGTTTACGTCAAAGGGTCTGGAAGCTGTAGCAGGATCATCGTTTCTGGTTGACATCGCCTTCATCGAATTGAATCCGGAAATACCTATTTGAGTTACTGGAGCTTCTGATCCACCGGTTATAGCCATATCAGACTGCCCATAACGAATTGCATCGTAGGCAGCGCCAATATTATTAGAACCGGTAGCACAAGCTGAGACAACACTGTAGTTAGGGCCTCTGAACCCATACTTAATAGAGATTTGTCCCGGTACAAGATCGGGAATTAACATTGGGATAAAGAAAGGAGAAACACCACGTGCACCCCTATTATAGAACTCGATAGATTGATCGTAGAATGTTTTCATTCCACCAATCCCAGTTCCTACAATAACAGCAACACGATCTTTATCAATTGATTCAAGATCAATATTACTATCCTTAATAGCTTCTTCTGAAGCTACCAATGCATATTGAGCTACATTATCCAATCTACGTGCTTCTTTCCTATCGAAATAGTCAGAAGCTTCGTATTCAGGTATTGTTGCAGCAAATTTTGTTGGAAAGCCTTCAGTATCGAAGTGCTCAATAGTTCTGGCACCACTTTGTCCTGAAATCAACCCATTCCAGAAATCGGGTGCGCTCTTACCAATTGGTGTAAGAGCGCCAATTCCTGTTACAACGACTCTACGTGTTGTCATAAATTAAATAAGGTTTTTTAAGAAAGTTTACCTGATAGGTAGCTTACTGCATCTCCAACGGTAGCGATGTTTTCTGCATCTTCGTCAGGTATGCTAAGGTCGAATTCTTTTTCGAATTCCATAATTAACTCAACAGTATCCAGTGAGTCAGCTCCAAGATCATTTGTGAAGTTTGCGTCTGAAACAACTTCTGATTCATCAACACCAAGTTTATCGATGATAATGTCTTTTACTTTTGATTCTACATCTTGTGACATATTGTGTCCTTTAAGGTTATTTAGTAGTTAGGTTTTACTATAATAAATTAAACATAAAAATTCATTCAAGCACTAATAACAAATTACATTGCCATTCCACCATCAACTCGGATGGTTTCGCCTGTAATATAAGCACTCATATCTGATGCTAAAAATACAACTGCATCTGCAACTTCAGTGGCTTCCCCTGCTCTACCAAGTGGGGTTTCAGCCTTAATTCCATCTAAAACTTTTTCATCAAGCTGATCGGTCATATCTGTAAGAATGTAACCCGGAGCTATTACGTTCGCTCTAATATTTCTGGAAGCTAATTCTTTAGCATAAGACTTAGTAAACCCTATTATACCCGCTTTTGAAGCAGAATAGTTTGTTTGCCCACCGTTTCCGGAAATTCCTACAACAGAACTAATATTGATAATAGAACCCTTGCGATTCTTCATCATCGGGCGTGCAACAGCTTTAGAATAATTGAATACACTCTTCAAATTTGTTGTAATCACATCATCCCATTGTTCTTCACTCATGCGAAGAATTAAATTGTCTTTGGTGATTCCCGCATTGTTTACTAAAACATCAATTTTTCCAAATTCTTCAGAAATTGTTTTGATCACCTCTTCAGCCTGAGAGTAATCTACCGCATCTGCCTGAAAAGCTTTTCCTTTTCTACCCATTGCTTCAATTTCTTTAACAACTTCATTTGCAGCATCCGCTGAACGCGCATATGTGATAGCAACATCAGCACCAAATTCAGCAAGCCTTAACGCGATCGATCTTCCGATTCCACGGCTGCCACCAGTTACTAAACAACTTTTGCCTTCTAAAGATAAACCCATATTCATTTTTTATTGATATCCTGAAATTTCTGCTTTTCTATCGGTTCTTTTTACCAAACCTTGTAAAACTTTACCCGGACCAACTTCCACAAATGAAGTAGCTCCGTTTGCCAGCATATTTTGTAACGTTTGAGTCCAGCGAACCGGATTCATCAACTGATCCAATAAATTTGATCTAATTTCATCAACGTCAGACGTTGGTTTTGCAGTAAAGTTGCTGTAAATCGGGCACAACGGAGTATTTATTTCTAAATTTTCCAGCGATTCTTTTAAACCAACGAAAGCCGGTTCCATCAATGAAGAATGAAATGCTCCTGAAACAGGTAACAACATAGCCATTCTGGCCCCGTCTTCTTTTGCAAAATCAACCGCAGCCTTAACTGCTTCAACATATCCTGAGATCACCAACTGCCCCGGACAGTTGTAATTTGCAGGCACAACTTCTTTTTTTGTTGTAGCTGATGCCTTATCGCAAACCAGCTCAACTTTATCATCATCCATTCCAATAATTGCCGCCATTGTTCCCGGATTTGAAGCTCCTGCAACTTGCATCAACTCGCCTCTTCGTCGAACGATTTTTAACGCATCTTCAAAACTTACTGCTCCACAAGCAACCAATGCTGAGAACTCACCAAGACTATGTCCTGCAACCATATCAGGTGCGGCATCTAATGTTTTGTATAAAGCTACGGAATGAAGAAATATTGCCGGCTGTGTAAACTCAGTTTGCTTTAACTTTTCCTCGGGGCCTTCAAAAAGAATTGATTTTAAATCAAAACCCAGAATACCATTAGCTTCATCAACTAAGCTGGCAAAATCAGGATTATTTTCATAATGATCCTTCCCCATTCCAACGAATTGGGAACCTTGTCCAGGAAAAAGATACGCCGTGCTCATTACTTAATTCCCCATTTAAGATAAATAGCACCCCAAGTAAATCCGCCACCAAAAGCAGCGAGAATAATGTTGTCACCATAGTTCAATTTATCTTGCCAATCATATAAACAAAGAGGAATTGTACCAGAAGTAGTATTTCCATATTTGTCAATGTTTATCATCACTTTTTCGGATGATAGCCCCATTCTGTTTGCAGTGGCTTCAATAATTCTAAGATTCGCCTGATGTGGAACTAACCATGCAACATCATCAGGATCCAAATTATTCTTTTTCATGATCTCTAATGATACATCAGCCATTCCCATAGTCGCTTTCTTAAAAACAGCGCGACCGTCTTGCGTTAAATAATGCTGACCGGCTTCCACAGTTTCGTGAGTAGCGGGATGTCGACTTCCACCTGCATGCTGATAAAGACTGCAGTTTACATCACCTTCGGTATAGTGGATCTGATCAATCAAACCCATTCCGTCAGTTGCTTCTTCCAATACAACAGCTCCGGCTCCATCACCAAATAAAATACTTGTTGTGCGGTCTGTATAATCCAGAATAGAGCTCATTTTGTCAGCTCCGATAACCAGAACTTTTTTAGCTCTACCTGACTCTATATACATAGAACCGGTACTAACAGCATATAAAAACCCTGAGCAAGCTGCCGACAAATCGAAAGCAAAAGCTTTTTCAGCGCCAATCATGCTTTGAACCAAACAGGCCGTTGCGGGAAACATAAAATCCGGGGTAACTGTAGCAAAAATTATAAGATCCAAGTCTGCAGCATCCACATTCGCATTCTTAAGCGCTTCTTTAGCAGCCTCTGCCCCCATAAAAGCGGTAGCTTTATCGGGATCTTTTAATATTCTTCGTTCTGATATTCCTGTTCTTGATCTGATCCACTCATCGTTAGTGTCCATCAGTTTCTCGAGCTCAAAATTTGTCATTCTGAACTCTGGCAAATAATGCCCTACTGCAGTGATTTTTGCTTGTTTTACTTCCATAAATGATAAATCAGTTTAGTGATGATACGATTTTACCGTTCACATCATTATTAATGCAAGAAACCGCACTTTTGATCATATTTTTTATTGCCAAGGGAGAGCTCCCACCATGGCCGACTACGCTCACTCCGTTTACGCCAAGAAACGGTACTCCGCCTACTCTTTCATAATTGAATGGTGCCAGTGCTGTTTTAAGAATCTTTTGAGCGGCGACAACTTCTTCGACTTCAACGTCAAGCTTTGAAATAGCTCTTTCAACTAGTTTCATAATAGTTGCAGGAATAGATTCACCAAACTTAAGCAAGATATTTCCAACTAAACCATCCGTCAAATATACATCAGCTTTGCCTGATAGAATGTCTTTTCCTTCAACATTACCAATAAATCCGGGCATTTCTTTTATATGCTTATGAATAGCTTTAAGTGCTTCTGTACCTTTTTCATCTTCTTCGCCAACATTCAACAAGCCAACTGTTGGTGATTCAATACCAAGGATATTTTTGCAGTAAACCTGTCCCATTTTAGCGAATTGATGCGCCACTTCGGGTTTCATTTCAAGGTTTGCACCTGCATCAATTAACAGACGGAATCCTTTTATAGTTGGATAATAAGCGCCTATTGTCGGGCGATGTATCCCTTCAAGTTTACCTAATATAAAGGTTGAAGCAGCTAATAGTGCTCCTGTATTACCTGCACTAACAAATGCTTGACATTTCCCTGCTTTATGCAAGCCCATGCCAATTGCAATAGATGATTGTTGCTTGTTTTTTACAGCTGAAGATGGAGACTCATCCATTCCAATGATCTGAGGTGCGTCCTGAATAAGAACACGATTTTGATCGTATTCTTTACCCTCAAGCTCTTTTTGGATCATATCTTTTGGTCCTAATAAAAGTACCGTAAGATTTGGATCTTCTTTAATCGCCAATAAAGCACCTGCAACAGGTGCTTTGGGATAATGGTCTCCGCCGGCTGCATCTACTGCAACAATCATAATAGTTTATTTAGTTAGCAGCTGCTTTTGTAACCTGACGTCCGCGGTAGAATCCGCATTCATTGCAAGCATGGTGGTATCTGTGAAGAGATCCGCAGTTAGAGCATTTTGCTAAGGTAACATCAGAAATTGCGTGGTGTGCACGACGTTTGTTCTTTCGTGCATTCGAGGTTTTTCGCTTTGGATGTGCCATTTATTTACTTAATTATTTCTTTAGTTCTTTTAATGCTTCCCATCTTGGATCGATTGTTTCTTCATCTTCATCAGAGTGATCACCAAACTGCTCGTTCACAAACTCTTTAGGATTACCGTCATCATCCAAAAAACGGGGATGTAATTTCTTTACCGGGAGATTGAGCATTATGGTGTCTAACACATCCTGCTCTAGATCTATTTGTTTTGAATTAATATCAATATTCCTGATGGAGCCATTTTCATCTGCCGATTCTTCCACTTCTTCAGCTTTAAATAAAACCTGATAGTTAGTTTCTATCTCATGATCAAACTCATCTAAAGATCGATCACAGATTAGTTTAACATTAGCTTTCAAATCAAACTTAACTTGAATGAATTGAAGTGTGCGATAAAAATCGAAATCAATAGTTGCTCCGTTAAACGGAACCTCATCCATTTCGAGCTCATCGCTTGTTAATTCGACAGTTCTCTGGCTGTTTCCTTCAGGTATTTCAAAGATCTTAAACTTCAACATAGATTTAACGTCTCCATTACAGCTTATAAATATAAGGATTATACTAGACGCTTACAATCAATTAAAAAGACCAAATAGTCGTTTATCTACCTGCTCTATAACTTTTCCCAGATCTTCATTATCATTTACAAAATCTAGGTCATCAGTCTCTATAATCAACTTTTCATGGGGATAACGGTCAACCCAATCTTCATATAGTCGATTTAATCTTTCCAAATAATCGATACGAATAGTGTTCTCGTAGTCTCTTCCTCGTAACTGAATTTGATTTACGAGCGTGGGAACTTGTGCGCGAAGATAGATCAAAAGATCGGGCGGACGCAGGTAGTGACTCATCTCATGAAACAATGCTTCGTAATTTTTAAAATCCCTGTCGCTCATTAAGCTCATTTCATGGAGATTTTTCGCGAAGATCTCTACATCTTCGTAAATTGTTCTATCCTGAATAAGATTAATCTGGTTTTCAAGCATCTCCTTTTGGTGACGAAAGCGACTTGATAAGAAATAGATCTGCAGATTAAAACTCCACCTCCTCATGTCTTCGTAGAAATCAGCCAGATATGGATTATCATCAACCGATTCATAGAATGCTTTCCATCCAAAATGTTTTGAAAGAAGGCTTGTTAAGGATGATTTACCTGCTCCGATATTTCCGGCTACAGCTATATATTTAGAACTTTTTTTATTTAAATCTGTCATGAATTTCTTTTAGTCTTTTCCAAGCAAACGGTACATCGCTTTTTTGTAATCTTCAACTCCCGGTTGGTCGAATGGATTGATGCCCAAACTATATACATATACCGCCGTCAGCAATTCAAAATAGTAAATTAACTCGCCTATCGCTTCTGCGTTTAAAGCCTTGATGGATAAATTTATAATGGGAACACCGCCATCTTTGTGCGCCTCTGTAGTCCCCATTCTTGCTTTTGTATTGATATCATGAAACACTTTTCCTGATAAATAATTTAGCTTGTCATGATCTCCATCAAGAAAGTTAACCTTTAAATCTGATATTGGTTTTTCAACAGTGATAAAAGTTTCCATAACGCTTCTCTTTCCCTGCTGTATAAACTGCCCTAAGCTATGAAGATCCGTTGAGAAGGAAGCCACAGTCGGGAATATTCCCATTCCTTCTTTTCCCTCACTTTCTCCCATCAATTGTTGAATCCAACCTCCAAAAGATTGTAATTCAGGTTCAAAGCACGAAAAAATATCAATGGCTACTCCTTTTTCATGGAGAGCTCTTCTAACTGAAGCATGAACAAGAATTTCAGTTGGGTCATTTTCAAATTTATTGAAAGCAGATACAGCTCCATAAAACAAAGTTTTAATATCTATCCCTGCAATGGCAATAGGAATAAGTCCAACAGGAGTAAGCACTGAAAACCGCCCGCCTACGTCACCAGGAATTATAAACTTTTTATACCCTTTTTCAGCAATCAGTTCATTTAAAACTCCTCCTGATTCACTTGTTGTACAAATGATCTTATTATCAGCTTCATTTCCATACATTCTATAAAGTACTTCCCGAATCATTCTGAAAGAAAGAGCAGTTTCTAAAGTAGAGCCGGATTTCGAGATCACATTTACATACACCTTTTTATGTAATCCATCCTCTTTAGGAGCCTGAATATATTCTAAAAGTTCTTTCAGATATTTCCCTCCCATATGGTGTCCTGCAAAAAGAATTTCAGGACCTCTTTTTTTGAAATGAGGAGCTAAAGCATCAATAACAGCTTTAGCACCCAAATAGGAACCACCAATTCCGCACACAATTAAAACATCGGCATCAGAACGTACCGATTTGGCTAATGCATTAATTTTCTCAAGCAATGCATCATTGGGATTATCGAGAATATCTCTCCACCCCAACCATTCTGATCCTTTTCCATTTTTGTTAATTACTAAACTGTGTGCTTCTTTTGATCTTGCTAAGGAAGAAGAGAACTCTTCTTGAGAAAGATGGGCTTTTGCTAAATCTGTGTTTAATGAAATCATTATCTAAGTAATCTTGCTAATTCAATAAGTGAATAATCTAAATCTTTCTTTCTGGCAACGGCAACCTTTAATGGGGTAATCTTGATATTGTTATTCACAATACCAACCATAACTTCGCTATGCCCTTCAACCAAAGTTTTGATGGCTGCTGCTCCTAATCTACTTGCAAGAACTCTGTCTCTCGCACTTGGAGAACCGCCTCTTTGGATGTGACCAAGAATACAAACTCTCATATCATATCTTTTAAAATCATCTCTGATCTGATCTGCAAGCTTAATAGCTCCTCCTGTTTCATCACCTTCAGCAACCACAACTAAGCTACTTCTAACCTGATTCTTGAGCATATTTTTTAATTGAGATTTAACATCATCAATATTCATTAGTTCTTCGGGAAGCAATGCGAGTTCTGCTCCACCGGCAATGCTGGTTTGCAATGCGATAAAGCCGGCATCACGTCCCATTACCTCTACCAAAAACATGCGTTCGTGCGCATCCGCAGTGTCTCTTATTTTATCAACCGCATCTAAAGCAGTATTCAAAGCCGTATCGAACCCAATAGTTTCATCAGTACCAATAATATCATTATCAATAGTAGCAGGTATTCCTAAAACTTTAACTCCATATTCTTTGCTAAAAATACTGGCTCCGCTAAACGTTCCATCTCCACCAATTACTACCAAAGCATCTATTCCATGTTTCTTGATTGTTTCAGCTGCTTTAGCTCTTCCTTCTTCTGTTCTGAATTCCTGAGAGCGAGCGGACTTTAATATAGTACCGCCACGTTGAATAATATTTGATACAGAATTATTCTTTAATGGTTTTATCTCGTCTGAAATAAGCCCGTGATATCCATGCTTAATTCCAACAACTTTTAGTCCTTCTTTACCTGCAACCCTTACTACAGCCCTTAAAGCTGCATTCATACCTGGTGAATCTCCGCCGCTTGTTAAAACCCCAATGGTTTTAAGGCCGGCTAACTTCGTAGTCATATTTTATATTATTAAGTGAGTGAGTGAATGAGTGTGATTAGTTCTAAATATTTGTCCTATATATTAACTAAATTTACAACTGCTGAAGTTTAAGAAAATTTAAACATATTTGATGATCGATAACGCATCACTTCCCAGAATTGATAAAGATTCTGTAATTCGTAAATCGTTAAAAGAAATAACCGCTCCTGTATCTGAGCACCTAACTGAATTTCGATCATTTTTTAATGATACTATAAAATCTGATGTTTTTCTTTTAGATCAAATTCTTAAGTATCTCATTAAGCAAAAAGGTAAAGAACTTCGCCCTACTTTAGTTTTTATGACCGCTAATCTTTTTGGGGGAATATCAGATCGAAGCCATATAGCTGCAACTATGATTGAACTCTTGCATACAGCTACTTTGATTCATGATGATGTAGTAGATGAAGCAAATTCCAGAAGAGGCTTTGTGAGTATCAATAAGATATGGAAAAATAAAGCCGGTGTTCTGTTAGGCGATTATTTATTGTCGCGTGGTTTATTGGTTTCACTGGAAAATGAAGAACATAAACTGTTAAAAGTTCAATCGAAAGCTGTCCAGAAAATGAGTGAGGGCGAACTTCGCCAGCTAAAAACGGCAGGGCTTTTTAACATGACTGAAGAGCGTTACTTTCAGATCATATCCGAAAAAACGGCCAGTTTAATTTCTACCTGTTGCGAGTGCGGAGCAGTATCAGCTACTGAAGATGAAGGAATGCATAAATTGATGGCAGATGTTGGTATGTGTGTTGGAATTGCTTTCCAGATCAGAGACGATCTTTTTGATTATGGGATGTATGATATCGGCAAACCTAAGCGAAATGATATTCAGGAAAGGAAAGTTACATTACCTCTTATTAAAGCATTGGAACAGGTTTCAAAAAAAGAAGCTTCTCATATAAGAGCTCTTATGAAAAAGAGAAAAAAGACTTCTAAAAATGTTGATGAGATCGTTCAGTTTGTTCATGAAAATGGTGGCATGGATTATTCAAAACAAACAATGTATGAATATGCCAATAAAGCCATTGAAGGTTTAGAAAAATTGCCGGCATCGCAGGCTCGTCGTGACTTCGTTGAACTTATTCACTATGTAATTACCCGAAAGAAATAAATGCAGGAACAGCGAAGTATATTTATTTCTGATGTGCACTTAGGAGCATTTGATAAGGTCAAAGAAGCAGAAGTTGAGCATGATCTTATTTCGTTGATCAACTATTGCTGTGCTCAAAAGATCAAAATCTATATTTTGGGAGATCTTTTTGATTATTGGATGGAATATCCCAAAATAAATTATGTACCTACCGTAGGGGCAAAAGTTTTAGATGCTTTCAAAGAACATAATGAACGCTGCCAACCCACAACTTTCATCACTGGGAATCATGATAACTGGACCTACGGTTATTTCGAAAAAATGGGTTTTGATGTAGAATGTAATTACAGGATCATTAAGCAAAATGAGTATAACACGCTTTTAATGCATGGGGATGGCAGATTTGGAAAAAGTGACGATCTATTGCGTCCTTTTTTCCACGGGCTTCTCCGCAGTAAATATTTTGTAAAGTTGTTTCAAGCTGTATTACCTCCTCCTGTTGGCATATCAATTATGAAACGTTTTTCGGGTTTTTCAAAAATGAACGAACGTAGAACTCCGGATCCATTGAGCAAGCATGCAAAACGAATTTTAAAAGAAAAAGACATCGACTTTATTTTGATGGGACATGATCATATTCCCAGAGTGGAAACTTTTATTGATGGAACGTATATAAACTTAGGAACATTTTTCCATCACAAAACAGTGGTACTATATAACAATGAAGAGTATCAACTCGTTAGATGGAGTGCTTCTGATAAAGAATTTGTACCTTTCACTGAACAAAGTGTTGTAGAATGAGTGATAAAAAAGAACCTATTGACCATCAACGATATTTCAATGACCCTGAATATCGCAAAGAAGTACTGGCTGAGCGAAAAGCAAGACAGTCCTCAGAATCCAAACCCGTAACATCTTCAAATGATTCTGATTCCGACTCTTTGAAAAGAAAAATACTTATTTGGGGAGGAAGTACAGTCGGTGTAATTCTTCTCCTAGTGATTGGTTATATCATCTTTCTGTTTCAAGGATTACCTCCTCTTGAGAAATTAGAAAATCCTGACACTGCTATTGCCACCGAAGTTAGAAGCAGGGACGGTGCTGTTTTAGATAAATATTTTACAGAAAACCGAACTTGGGTTTCCTATGATCAGATTTCACCTTATGCAATTAATGCTTTGGTAGCAACTGAGGATCATCGGTTCTACAACCATTGGGGAATCGATATGATTCGAACATTAGCCATCCCAATAAATTTATTACGTGGCAGAGTTGAAGGAGGATCTACTCTCAGCCAACAACTTGCTAGAAATTTATATAAAGAAATAGGGTTAAAATTCTCAATCTCCAGAAAATTCCGAGAAATGATCACCGCTGTTCAAATAGAACAGAATTATACCAAAAGGGAAATCATTGAAATGTACCTTAATACTGTTGAGTATAGTAACAGCGCGTTCGGTATTGAAGCAGCTTCCAGAACCCATTATAATAAATCCGCTAAAGAATTAACTCTATCAGAAGCTGCAACTCTTGTTGGATCCGTAAATGCAGTATATGCTTACAACCCAAGGATTAATCCTGCAAAGTCCCAATACAGAAGAAACATAGTTCTTCTTTTAATGAGAAATCGAGGCTTTGTTGACTCCACTGCTTATAATCAGCTAAAAGAAGAGCCTATTACTTTAGATTATCAACCTCCTTCGAAAGCAGGTAGAGTAAGTCGTTATTTTGGAGAATATGCTCGGCAAAAAGTCACCGGTTGGGCAGAAGAAAACGGATATGATATCTACAAAGATGGATTGGTTATTTACACCACTATAGATTCAAAACTTCAAAAACACGCTGAAATTGCACTTCGTACAAAACTCGATTCTCTTCAAAAGATATTTGAATATGAGTGGACATCTCCGGGAAGTGAAGAGTATATGGATAAGCTTTGGAAAGAATTTCCGAATTTCAAAGATGAATTTCTGGAAGAAACGGATAGGTATAAAAATGGTTATCAAACCTACAATACTAAAATTCGAAAAGTAGTGCTGGATAGTCTAAAAGCTGATGAAGCTTTTGTTGATTCTGTGCTAAAAATAAAAACCCGGCTTCAGGCCAGTTTTGTTGCTATTGAACCTTCAAATGGAAATATTTTGGCATGGGTTGGTGGATCTAATTACGGAAACGTTCAATTCGATCATGTGTATCAGTCACGTCGGCAAGTAGGTTCTACATTTAAACCTTTTGTTTATTCAGTGGCTATCGATAATGGGTTTAAGCCATATCATAAGTTTTCTAAGTATCCGATATCATTTAGAGATAGGCGAGGAAAAGTATGGGCACCAAAGGATTCTGAAGTGCCTGACGGTCCGGATGAAGTTCCATTGCGTGAAGCTTTAGCTCGTAGTATGAACAACGTTACCGTTCGTTTGTTACCTGAACTTGCTGGTTACCCCGGCACAAATAAGCTTTGGGAATTGGATGGTGCAGCTAGAAAGATAAAGCAAATGGCTTCCAATCTTGGTGTTGACATGAGTAATACACCAGCATTTCCTTCTATTGCATTAGGCACTGCAGAAGCTTCTTTATTAGAAATGACATCTGCATATACAACTTTTGCTAATAATGGAGTTCATATTGAACCTATCGCTATTACAAGAATAGAAGATAAAGAAGGAAACATTTTGCAAGAGTATTTTCCTGAATACCGCAAAGAAGTAATTAGCCCTGAAACTGCTTATATGATGGTAGATATGTTGCGAGGCGTTATCAGAGGTGGCGATGGTTATATAGGTACGGGCGTAAGGCTACGTAATTCTTATAATGTAAGACAGGATATAGCCGGGAAAACAGGAACTACAAATGATGCTTCTGATAACTGGTTTATTGCCATGACTCCACATATTGTAATGGGTGCCTGGGTTGGTGGAGAAGATCGAAAAATCAGATTCCCACAAGATGGCGGCTACAGTATTGGTCAGGGAGCAAGAACAGCGCTTCCAATTGTTGGAACATTTATCAACAGAGTGACGAATGATGAAAGTGCTTACTGGGGATACGATGCTTTTTCACCACCTCCCGGTTTTGTGATGCCTGAAGACCCTAAAGAAGTTCGGCAGGAATTAGGAACAGATAAAAACCGTGGCAGGATTGGTTGGTAACCTTATTTCGATATAAGAATCGACTTCTTTACTATTTTAAAAGAGCTTTTAAGCTATTTTCAGATAGACATATATTCAAATAGTGCCCAAAAAAATCAATATTTCCCTCAATATAAATCCAGATCTCGGGTATAAGCCGCGAGATGTACTCACCTTTGTTTAATGTAAAAATCTTATATCGAATTGAGGTTGATAGTATAAATTTTACAAAGTATCTAAAGGGCTTTTCACGTTAGATTTACCAACTTTTGTTACATGGGTATAAATCTCTGTTGTTTGTACAGATTTATGCCCTAAAAATTCCTGAATATATCTTAGATCCGTTCCTGATTCCAATAAATGAGTTACAAAACTATGACGGAGCGTATGAGCTGTAGCATTCTTTTTTATATTAGCTTCTTGAAGCGCTTTTTTTATAATTTACTGAACACTTCTGGAAGAATACTTACCGCCTTTCTGTCCTTCAAATAAATATTCTGAAGGTTTGAATTCGATTACGTATTTCCTTAGTAAAACCAACAATTTTTCAGCCAACATAACTTCTCGATCTTTAGCTCCTTTAGACTGTCTGATTTTAATCGTCATTCTATCAGAATCAATATCATTTACCTTAAGGTTAAGAACTTCAGACATCCGTAAACCTCCGGAATATATAGTTTGAAGAATAGCTTTATGTTTAATATTTGAAATAACAGAAAGCAGTCTCTTTACTTCATGTTGAGACAATACCTCGGGTATTTTACTTTGTTTACGTTTGGGGTATAGATACTCTGCGGATAAACACTCTTCCAAAACTAAATCATGGTATTTGATGAGAGCGGCAATAATATTTCTTTGTTACGATGGTGAAATATTGTACTCAGTTATTTTATAATTGATGTACCGTTCAACTAACTCCAAGGGTAGCGCATTTTCACCTGTTTTTTTCATCTCTCTAAGTGCCATTTTTAATGCACTCGAATAGTTTGAGATTGTATTAGCACTGTATCTTTGTGCTTTTAACCTTCGCTCAAACTTTTGTATTAAATTACTTTGTGGCATATTTCAAATTCTATTACATTCGTATAGTAATAAAATAGTATGTATATACGCTATAAAGTAAGACAGGCATATACACTATGCGTGTATGCATAAGTTGGCGGTAATTTAAGAAATGCGAAAAATCAAGAAAATTTTTAGATTTAATTTAATAATTGTAATTCTATTTTTAGCACAAAATAGTTTTGCAAAATCTAATCATTTTGTAAGTCCTCAAATGCCAGATTATATAGTTTATAAAGGAGATACAATTCCTATATATAATTTAAGGGGCTGAAGTAGCTAAGACCTGAGTAAGGTACTAAATTAGTTACTATGTACACACGAAAAAGTAGATTAACATATCGCCAACAAAGCCGCCTGATAGAGCATTTTGTAGCAGGCACAACAGCCCGAGCTGCTTCCGAGTTAATAGGCGTTCAAGCAAACACGTCCATTCGTTTTTATATGCGACTACGCCAACTCATTGCAAGTAAACTTCCCAGCTATGAATTATTTGGAGAAGTAGAAGCTGATGAGAGTTATTTTGGAGGCAAGCGCAAAGGGAAAAGAGGACGTGGATCAGGTGGTAAAGTAGCTGTATTTGGATTACTTAAGCGAGGAGGAAAAGTATATACAGCGATTATACCGAATGCAAAGACAGAAACATTATTACCTATTATTGAAGAAAAAGTACGCCCCGATAGCATTGTGTATACCGATACCTTTCGATCCTATAATGCCTTGGATGTGTCCGCCTTTCATCATCAACGTATTAATCATTCGGAGCTCTTTGCAGACCACCAAAATCACATTAATGGCATAGAGAACTTTTGGAACCAAGCGAAGCGTCATATGCGCAAGTTTAACGGCATCAAATCGGATAATTTTTACTGGTTTCTTAAAGAGTGCGAATGGCGCTTCAATGGAGGCAACCATTTACAGCTTCTAAAACAATTAAAATCATGGTATAAGCATGCCAAACATTAACCCTTAGCTACTTCAGCCCCTAATTTAATCCTTGAAAAGTATTTTCAGAAAATTGAAAAGTCTGATAAAGGAAGTTTATTCGGTTTAAAATTTAGAGAAGGTTCTTCCTTTAACTGCTGGAGAGGTTATCAAGCAATTTATGAAATTGAAAACGATAGCTTGTTTCTCAAAAACATTATTAATTGCGGAGAAAGGAAAATTGACAAATCTGCATCTGATAAAAGAATTAAGGAAATTTTCGGCAACAAGTTTATAAACGGAAAAGTTCATATTACTTGGTTTTCAGGAAACTTTGCAATTCCAAACGGAGAATTATTAAGATGGGACGGAGTTTTTCATAAAACATTCGAAAATGAAATATTGATTAAAGTACAAAATGGAAAAGTTCAAAGGATTTCTAAAATTCAGAATTACGAAGATGACCCAAAACGAATTAATAGAAAATATGGAGATACAATTTCTAAAGTTATGTTTAATGAATTATCTAAACTAAACTGGAAAAACAAAAAAGACTTTGATTGCTCTGAAAAATATCTTGTGACTATTGGAAAAAATGGAAAAGTTACAAAAGTAATAATGCCTGAATACAAAACGAAAAAGGAAATAAAAGAATTTTGGGACAGAAATGAATATAATCATTGCCTAAGAACAGTTCAAAAAGGTTTGAGAAATTTGAAATTTGACATTCTGAAAATGAATGGCAAACCGATTGAGGAAAGTGTTTATTTGGAAATCTGGATTGAAGACAATGGAAAAATTGAAAATTGGACTGAATAAAAAACTACCGCCAACACCGTGTATAATTAGTTGCTAGTTATAGCTTGCTTACGAAAGTCCTCGCGGACTTTCTATCTGTGATTTATTTGCTAACTTTAGTGCTTAAACACGCAACGAAATCATACACAAAACCGTTGGGCACAATTAGAAAATGACCGAAACCATAGCCAAATACACAGAAGAAGAAATTCTTGAAATCTTCAAGGAACAACACCGACTATGCAGTCCGCTTGACCCTGAAGCTGACCCTTGGGCGGAAATTACGGCTGAAATGACAGTTCGTGAGTGGAGATGGGCTAACGACTTGCTTGGATGGGAAAAGTTAAGCGAGTTCTTAAATCAAGAATTTCGAGTTCGGATAAGTCAAGAAGAATGGCATAACGTTTTAGAACCAGCACGGACAAGAAAACTAATTGAAGTTTGCCGACTTCTTTCAAAATACGCTGAAAAAGACACTTATGAACCAAAGACTCTGTTTGGTAAACCGTGCTTAAAAGCAGGAGTGTTCTTAACAATCAAAAATAATCTACAGGACAAAGGAGTAGATGTATCTGAACTACGACCTTCTTCTTCATTGACAGCTTATATGGACAGGTACTTTTCGCAAGTATTAGAAGAAATCACACTGACTGGAACTAAACCGATTGACAAAATCGAAACCCGAAGAAAGAAGAAAGGATTTTGGAATGCGATTAACATATTCGACCCTGACAGGTACCAAACACTGACTGAAGATATAAACACATTCCGTGATTTGACGGAGAAAATAATTGAAGAAAAAATAAAAACTGGGCACAACAAAACCTATAAGCAATCGCGCCTTGCGGGACGCTACTGCACATAGCCAAACCGTTGTGCGTCACTAAGAAAAAAAATGGAATCGAAAATCTACTCAAATAAAAATTTAATTGGAACATCAGATTTGCAAATAATTGATGAAAGTATGGGAGTAGTTTCGGGTAAATTCATTCCAAATAAAAATTATGAAGAAATCCGAAAGACGATTTGGAAGTTTCACGACTCAAACTCAAATAGCAAATTCGAAGAATTGAATAGACTCCGAATAAATTGTCAATTAGAGAATAAAATCTTTCTTTATCCAATTGGCGGATTTCTAATTACAGATTTAGAGGAACTTCCAAACGAAGATTTAGAATTTGAAGCAGCGGGAAATTACAGACATGTAATTGAAGATAACTTCTTATCGCATCCATCAAAAGAAAGAATTTTTGAACCATGGGAATTCATTACGATTGAGCAAAAAATATCTTATGAAGATGAATTATTCAAAGAAATTGGAAAGACTGATAAAAAAGGAATTTTGGACTTCTTTAAACTGAAACAACATAAGTTGAATGAATTTGAATTTAATGCAATGGCTAAATTAGGATATAACGATGATGTATTATTTACGGTGAATAAAAAAGGGGAAAATGAATTCGATTATGCGGTAATTCACTTAACTTGGAAAGGTAAATTAGAAGAAAATGATGATTATCCAAGAACAGAATTTTATGAAGATTTTGACCATTTTTTGAATTACAGATTATATCCTGATAAGAGAGAGTGGGAATATTAACGAATAAAAAAGAAAGCGAACGCACAACAAAGTATACCTGGCATTGGCCTTAAACAGGCCAATGCCAGGTATACAGACCGTTGTAAAAAACTCATTCCACCAAATATTCCATTAATCTTATTATAAACAATTGATTATTTGGAGCGTTTGATGAATTAAAGCCTACTCTAAATGTTCCGTTTTGATTCCTTACTTTCTGTGCAGTAAACATGGCTGCTTCTCCAAATACTAGTATCTTTCCTTCACCATATTCAAACACCGCACCCTGAGCATAATTTTCTAAGGAAATAGTTTTTGTGCTATCAGTGAATTGCCATGCGATTTCAGGTTCTAGGCTTACGTCTTCGGTTTTAAATTTCATGATTATATTCGCTTCATCCGGATAAGTAAATGCCGAACCGGTAAATGAGGTAACTGAGTTTATTTCATCACCGAAAAACTCTTGTTGTAGTAACCTTCCATTTTCGATTGAAAAATAATCAGGTTGATTTCCTTCTTTTTCCAGCCTGGCAAACCCATTGCTAAATTCGAATCCAAAAGACTTAGCCAATTCAAACGCAGCTCCGCCAAAAGGCATATGATCAGCAACTAAGAATAACCTCCCTCCTTCTTTTACCCACTCATTTATTTCTGTTATTTCCTGATTTGTAAATGCCGATGGATTAGGCAATCTCCAGTTACCCAGATTACTTTTATGCAATGAATTTATGATCGCATAAATATCACAAACGGATAATAGAGTTTTGTCACTAATTATGGCATTCCGATCTTCAACTCTGAAGCCCACCGATCTCATTAATCGAGCAAATGGTGCAAAACCACCGTTTAGAGTATGGAGATTATTGTGAGCTGAATCAATACAAATAATGGGTCCCGAGTCCTTTTGAAACAATGAAGTGGTTACATTCGGGATAAAGGTAGTATCAGGTCGTTGCTGGGCCAGAGCTGATATTCCAAATAACAAATAAGGAAAGATTAGAAAGCTATATTTTTTCATGGGAGCGAATTTAATACTAAAAAGATAGTATTAAATATACACAAACAAAAAAGCCGATTCTCTTTAGAAAATCCGCTTTTTTAATTTCAATCTATTTACAAACAAATTTAAACAATCCTATTTTTTAAAATGACCGTTTCATTGCTCCCAAATGTTTATTCTTTAATAACAGATTCAGCTAATAAAGTGAGTTTATTTTCAGCTACTTCCACAAATCCACCGGAGATCTTGTAATTAGTTTCTCCTTCTGCTTTACGAACCAATACATCACCTTCTTCCAAAGTTGAAACTATTGGGGCGTGATTTGCTTTCACTTCAAAACTTCCTTGTGTTCCCGGCATTTTTACACCGGTAACATCGCCTTCAAATAAAGAACCTTCAGGAGTTAAGATTTGTGCTATAAAAGTGCTCATAATTACCTAATTAAGCTTCTTCAGATTCAGCGAGCATCTTCTCGCCTTTTTCAATCGCTTCGTTGATATCACCAACCATGTAAAATGCACCTTCCGGTAAATGATCCAATTCTCCTTCAATAATCATCTTAACACCTTTTACAGTGTCATCGATCTTCACATACTTACCCGGAGAACCTGTAAACTGCTCTGCTACGAAGAATGGCTGAGAGAAGAAACGCTGAACACGACGTGCACGCCCTACTGTTAATTTATCTTCATCAGAAAGTTCATCCATACCCAGAATAGCAATGATATCCTGAAGATCTTTGTAGTTCTGAAGAAGTACAGTTGCTTTACGAGCTGTTTCGTAATGTTCTTCACCTACTACCTTTGGATCAACAATTCTTGACGTTGAATCCAATGGATCTACCGCAGGATAAATACCAATTTGCGTAAGCGCACGGTTTAATACCGTAGTTGCATCAAGGTGAGTAAAGGTTGTTGCCGGAGCCGGATCAGTCAAATCATCAGCAGGCACATAAACAGCCTGTACAGATGTAATAGAACCTTTCTTTGTAGAAGTAATACGTTCCTGCATAGCGCCCATCTCTGTTGCCAATGTTGGCTGGTAACCTACCGCAGAAGGCATACGACCAAGAAGTGCTGATACCTCAGAACCTGCCTGAGTAAATCGGAAAATATTATCAATAAATAATAGAATATCTCTGGAAACTTCATCACGGAAGTACTCAGCAACAGTCAATCCTGAAAGAGCTACACGAGCACGTGCTCCTGGAGGCTCATTCATCTGACCAAACACTAGCGTTGCCTGAGATTCTTTCAACTTAGATTCGTCAACTTTTGAAAGATCCCACTCTCCTGCTTCCATTGACTCTTTAAATTCATCACCGTAGTTAATTACACCCGACTCAATAAACTCGCGAAGAAGGTCATTTCCTTCACGCGTTCTTTCACCAACACCTGCAAACACGGATAAACCACCATGCTGCTTTGCAATGTTGTTAATTAATTCCTGAATCAATACCGTTTTACCTACACCGGCACCACCAAACAAACCAATTTTTCCACCTTTAGCGTATGGGCAGAGAAGATCAACAACTTTGATTCCTGTCTCCAGCATTTCTGTAGATGTAGCAAGCTGATCAAAAGCAGGTGCTTCACGGTGAATTGGATAGTTTCTTTTTCCTTCTGGAGCAGGTATTCCATCAATCGCTTCGCCTACCACATTGAATAAACGTCCACGGATGTCTTCGCCAACAGGCATTGAAATATTTTTACCTGTATCGATAACTTCCATTCCTCTTACCAAACCATCAGTAGAATCCATGGCGATAGTACGCACACGGTCTTCACCTAAATGTTGAGCAACTTCTAAATATAGAGTTGAGCCGTCGGTTGGGTTTTCAATGGTTAAGGCATTTAGGATGGCCGGGGTTTCGCCATCTGTAAAGTCAACGTCGACAACAGGTCCGATTACCTGTGCAATTGTTCCTTTATTCATGTGCTAAATCGCGATTTTATTAAAATTTTTGATAGATTGAGTAGTTGAAAATTTGCACTCCTGCAAAGGCTGGTAAAGATAGGAATTTTATATTTAAAATGTAGAATTTTGATCTAATAAAATTATCATCCAAACTTATTAGATATTTACACTCCGCGAAATAATCATTCAGTGCGGAGTTATGGATCTCCAGAACTCTGACCTGACTTATAGAGTAACTGTAAAGACTATTCGCTATCGCTCTGAGTGACTATATTCTAAACAAACTTAATCACTACAACAACGAGTCATTCAGAGGCTACTGCCAATGAATCTGCACAATGTGAATTTGGCTTAGTTCTTGAATGTGGAGGCTCTTCTGCTAAAGGTATTCACCGTAGGAAATTCCTCGGAGCAACTTAGTAATATGAAGTTGTAAAAAACCATGAATTAGTTTAACATTTTGTATTAAAGCATCGTCCTATATTCGATCAATCTATCAACTTCTCTTATCGCGATAATGAAACTACTATTCAAATCTCTATTTACCCTGCTATTCACAGGATTATTTTTAAGCTCATGTTCAACTCCAAAAGAAGAATTTTCCGTCGATTACGAGAAATTCACCTTAGATAACGGACTTGAAGTTGTATTCCATACAGACAACTCAGATCCTGTTACCGCCGTAGCACTAACTTTTCATGTTGGTTCAGCAAGGGAAATTGAAGGGAAAACAGGTTTCGCTCACCTTTTTGAACATCTGCTATTTTTAGAATCTGAGAATCTTGGAAAAGGTGGTTTAGATAAAATGAGTAGCCGAATTGGTGGGTCAGGAGCAAATGGTTCAACAAGCAGAGACAGAACCAATTATTTCCAAACTGTACCAAACGATGCTCTCGAAAAAATGATCTGGGCAGAAGCTGATAAAATGGGCTATTTCATCAACACTGTTACAGAAGCAGTTGTTGCTAAAGAAAAGCAAGTTGTTAAAAATGAAAAGCGTCAGGGTGTCGATAACGCTCCATATGGTCACGCAGGCTATGTGATCGGGAAAAAGCTATATCCGGAATCTCATCCTTACAATTGGCAGGTTATTGGTTCTCTTGAGGATCTTCAAAATGCTACGCTTGCTGATGTGAAAGAATTCTACAGAAGATGGTATGTTCCCAACAATGCTACTTTGGTCATTGCAGGAGATTTTGATTCAGATCAAGCCAAAGAATGGGTTAAAAAATATTTTAACGAAATTCCCCGAGGCGATGAAATAGAGCCTCTTCCGGTTTCCCCTGTTGAGGTAGATGAAACCAAAAAATTATACTATGAAGATAACTTTGCCCGACTTCCTGAATTAAGAATGGTTTGGCCTACTGTGCAGCAATACCATCCCGATATGTACGCTCTGGATATCTTAACTCAGTTGCTTACTGATGGAAAAAAAGCCCCTTTTACAAAAGTGCTGGTTGAAGAAGAACAGCTTTCTTCTAATGTATTCATGTTTAGCCAGAATTCTGAGATCGCCGGTGAAACCACTCTATTGGTTCGTGCTTATCCAGGAACTGATTTGGATAAAGTTTCTTCTGCTGTTGATGAAGCTTTTGCGAAGTTTGAAACAGATGGATTTACAGAAGCCGATCTCGATCGAATAAAAGCCGGAATTGAAACTCAGTTTTATAACGGACTTTCCAGCGTTTTAGGAAAAGCTTTTCAACTTGCTCAGTATAATATCTTTGCCGGTGATCCCGGATACATCAATGAAGATATTCAAAAAACACTCGCTGTTACCAAAGCTGATGTGATGCGTGTTTATGATGAATATCTAAAAGGTGAGAATTTTATTGCGACTAGTTTTGTACCACAAGGTCAGAAAGAACTAGCTCTGGAAAATTCTACTCCTGCAGAAGTTGTGGAAGAGCAAATAGTTCAAGGTAAAGCAAATGAAGAATTTGTACTCCCTGATGAAACTGAATATGAAAGAACAGTTTCTAGTTTTGACAGAACTATTGAACCTCCATATGGTGAAAGCCCTGCTGTAAAAGTTCCTGATGTTTGGGAAGGTTCTTTAGAAAATGGAATGCAGGTATTCGGCATTGAAAATAATGAACTACCATTGGTTCAGTTTACTATTGAAATAGAAGGCGGATTACTATTAGAAAATACTTCTAAAACGGGAGTTTCTAATTTAATGGCAGATTTAATGACTCGCGGAACGGCTAATAAAACTCCTCAGCAGCTGGAAGAAGCTATTAATGATCTTGGAGCTTCCATCAATGTAAATGCGGGCAGACAAACAATTACGATCACCGGAAATTCATTAGCCCGAAACTATTATAAAACACTGGATCTTATTGAAGAGATCATTTTAGAACCCCGCTGGGATGAAACAGAATTTGAGCTTGCCAAACAAAGTACCTTAAGCCAGATAACACAACAAAGCGCTAATCCGAATAGTATTGCAGCCAATGCGTACAACAAGTTGTTGTATGGTGAAGATCATATTCTTTCCTACAATTCAATTGGTACTACTTCCAGTGTGGAATCGATCACTTTACAGGATCTTAAAGATTATTATAATGCCAACCTTTCTCCTTCAGTTGCTGATTTTATGATCGTCGGTTCTATTACCAAAAGTGACGTAATGAGTTCTCTAAATGAACTCGAGCAGAAATGGGTAGCTAAATCTGTAGATATACCGGAATTCGAAACTCCTGAAATGCCTAAGAAATCAACCGTGTATTTTTATGACGTACCAAATGCTAAGCAGTCTGTGATCAGATTCGGATACCTTGCAATGCCGGAAACTGATGAGGATTATTATCCGGCAACAGTGATGAACTACATTCTTGGTGGTGGTGGATTTGCTTCCAGATTTACTCAGGAGCTTCGTGAAGGTAAAGGTTATACTTACGGAATTGGTTCAGGATTCTCAGGTTCAAACATTGCCGGCCCGTTTACCATAAGCAGTGGAGTCAGAACTAATGTTACCTACGAATCTGCGGCTTTGGTGAAAGAAATCCTTGAAAACTACCCCACTACTTTTTCAGATAAAGACCTTGAAACAACAAAAAGCTTTCTGCTGAAAAGTAATGCCCGAAGATTTGAAACACTTGGAGCCAAACTAAGCATGCTGGAAAACATTAGTGATTATGGCTGGGAAGCTGATTATGTCAAAGATCGTGAGCAGATAGTTAAAGACATTACAAAAGAAGATATTGCGGAATTAGCCCGAAAATATGCCGATCCTTCGCAAATGATCTGGCTGGTTGTTGGCGATGCAAAAACTCAAATGGATCGCTTGGAACAACTTGGTTTTGGTGAACCTATTTTGATCAATAACCGATTTAAAGAAGGGAATTAATTTAGATTTTAAAACAATAGTATCGGTATAAATATCATGAATAGGATTGAAGAACTAATCAATACTCTTGATCTTCAAAAACATCCTGAAGGCGGTTTCTACAAAGAAACCTATCGTAGCGAAGGAATAATTCAACAATCTTGTTTACCTAGTAGTTTTTTAGGAGACAGAAACTACTGCACAGGAATTTATTTTCTGCTCACTTCAGATAATTTCTCAGCTTTTCATCGGATTAAGCAGGATGAAATGTGGCACTTTTATGAAGGCTCGCCCCTTATCGTTCATATGATCGATCAACAAGGAAATTACTCTTTCCAAAAGATCGGATTGGATCTTGAAGATGAACAAGTGCCACAGTTTGTAGTTCCAAAAGGAATTTGGTTTGCTTCTGAAGTTCATGAACCGAATTCCTATTCCTTTGTAGGATGCACGGTGTCACCCGGGTTTGATTTTGCTGATTTTGAACTGGCAGAAAGAAATTCTCTTGTTGCTAAGTTTCCAGCATGTTCTGAAATCATAAATCAATTATGTCGCTAAAAGTATTTGATTTATTTACAATAAAAATCATCTTATACTGACTTTATGAAACGACATGTTACTTTATGGATTTTTCTTACCATTTGTATTGTATTTTCACACAGTACAGAAACTAAATCCCAATCAATTGAACTTGGACTTTGGTCAGGATTGGGAAGTTTTAATCATAGTAGCCTTAGAAAAATATCAAGCCAAAATTTTTCTCAGAAGAATATTCCAAGCCTCACTAATACAGACTATCAACCTTTCGGCTATGCTTATGGTATTCACATTAATCGCGTTTATCAAGAATATAGTTTTGGGCTTTTTTATAGACATGAAAAGTCTGGAACCGAACAAGCATATTATAATATGTTAGAGGATTTATATTACAATCAAAGCGGATCCAATTTAGTATTCGGATTACAGGGAAAGCTTCATCTTAAAAATCAGTTACATAAAAATTTAAGTTATTTCCCCTATTTCAGTCTTAAATCGGGATTTAATTTCTCATCTATTTCATATTCGGAAAAATTAGAACGCTTACCTTCAAATTCATTAGGTAATTTTGATATAACATCTCAATCTTTCTATATAGAACCAGGCTTCGGGATGCGCGCATATGAAGGCATTTTTATAATTGAGCCTACTATTTCTTTTTTTGTTCCTGTTTTTCAATCAAGCTATAAAATTAATGATGAAATGCAGCTGAAAAATCAAACAGAAGAAAACAGAGAAAACACCAACTTTCTTGGTTTAAGATTGGGAATTACTTTTTGTCTAAAGTTTAACTGAACATTAACTATTCCATTAAACTAATTGGTTAAACTTAACTGCTTTTCAATAAGTTTAAGAATATTATTATTTATATTTTTTGCTAATCAATACAAAAATTCAAACTCGGGGTATGGAACAATTAGAAGCTTCAGTTCAACACAAAATTGATCAATGGCTGGAAGGCAACTACGATGAAAACGCCAAGCAAGAGATTCGCTCATTAATCAATCAAGAAAAATTCGATGAATTAACCGACGCCTTTTATAAAGATCTTGAATTCGGTACCGGTGGATTGCGCGGAATTATGGGTGTTGGTTCAAACAGAGTGAATAAATATACATTCGGAGTTGCTACTCAGGGCTTTAGCAATTTCCTGAAGAAAACCTATCCTGATCAGGAACTCAAAGTTGCTATCGCACATGATTGCAGAAATAATTCGGATACATTGGCAAAAGTAGTAGCTGATGTCTTTTCTGCAAACGGAATTAAAGTGTATTTCTTTGAAGGACTTCGCCCAACACCGGAACTTTCGTTCGCAGTTCGTGAGCTCGGATGTCAGGGCGGTGTGGTACTTACGGCGTCTCACAATCCTAAAGAGTATAACGGCTTTAAAGCTTATGGTTCTGATGGGGGACAATTGGTTTCCCCATACGATAAAGCAGTGATGGAAGAAGTTCAAAAAATAGCATCTGTGGATGACGTCAACTTTGATGGAAATAGTAATCTTATAGAAATTATTGGTAAAGATATTGATGATAAATATCTCGGAGAATTAAAAAAACTTTCTGTTTCTCAGCAGGCTATCCAAAATCAAAAAGATTTAAAGATCGTCTTCTCTCCTATTCATGGAACAGCCGGAGTGTTGGTACCACCTGCACTCAAAATGTACGGATTTGAAAACGTGACTCTGGTTGAAGAGCAAATGGTTGTGGATGGAAACTTCCCAACTGTTGTATATCCAAATCCGGAAGAGCAAGACGCTCTCGCAATGGCGCTTGATAAAGCAAAAGAAATTGATGCGGAACTGGTTATGGCTACCGATCCTGATGCCGATCGTATTGGAATAGCTGTAAAAAATAATTCCGGAGATTGGGTTTTATTGAATGGGAACCAAACCGGCACGCTTATTATAAATTATATGCTAACTGCTTGGGAAAATGCCGGAAAGATCAGTGGAAATCAGTATATCGTTAAAACAGTAGTTACATCTTATTTAATTGATCGAATTGCCGATTCCTATGGTGTTGAATGCTTTAATACTCTAACGGGGTTCAAATATATCGGGGAACTGATGACTGAGCTTGAAGGAAAAAAAGAGTTTATCGCCGGTGGTGAAGAAAGTTACGGTTATTTGATCGGTGAGCATGTTCGGGATAAGGATGCGATTGTTTCCGCTGTTATAATTGCAGAAATGGCCGCCTACTATAAAGATAATGGAAGTAGTTTGTATCAGGCTCTTCTTGAGATGTATGTTGACCATGGCGTTTTTCAGGAAAAACTGATCTCAATAACAAAAAAAGGAAAATCTGGTGCAGAAGAAATTCAACAAATGATGAAGGATTTCCGAGCCGATCCTCCAAAAGAACTTGGCGGTTCAAAAGTAAAGTCAGTAAAAGATTATCTCACACAAAAAGAAAAAAATACAGCAACCGGCGAGCTAACTGATATTGAATTACCAACTTCTAATGTGCTTCAATTTATCACTGAAGATGGGGCAATTATTTCTGCACGACCATCAGGAACGGAACCAAAAATCAAATTCTATTGCAGTGTAAATGACACCATTGCTACTACCCATGAATATGATTTTGTAGCAAGAAAACTAAATGAGAAGATCGATCAGATCATGAAAGAGCTAACTGAATAATTAAATATTATTATTTAGATTAATTCTTAATAGTGATATCTTTGATGAAAATTAAATCTATTTCATCAATGAAACATCTATTTTTAGTTATCGGAATTCTTTCAATCATCAATCCTCTTAAAGCTCAGGAGCTTATAATTGGAACTGAACTTGTTGAGCCAGGGATAAGGGTGATATTCGAGGGAGCTATAAAAGACGATGTAACTCCTTCAAGTGAACATTTATCCGAATCACAAACAGATGTTCACCTTGAAGCGAGAGTAAATTGGGCTTCAGATGTAAGTATTGCCGTTCCAAAAGGTACTCCAAGAGGCGGATTTGTTCCGTATCTCACTATTACTGCCGAAGTAGTTAATGAAAGAACGGGAGAATCACTTGAAGATATTCTGGTCGTTCCTCATATAAACTTGATAGATAATTTTCATTATGCAAGAAATATTAAACTTCCTGGAAAGAGAGATGATCTTTACACCGTGAAATTTTACGTTAATCCACCGGAAGGAAGTAAATTGGCATTACATAAAGACTGGAGAGATAATCACAGTAATAAGCTTTTTTCAAAGGAGGACTTCGAATATAAAAATGTCGATTTTGAAGAAATTGCAAATGCTAATAGAAGGTAACTGACATTTATTCTCTCTTCATTCATATGGCAGAAGTGGCTACAGTTCAAAATACCAATTCATTTACTCAAAAGGTCATCGTAATTCGAAAACCTTTCCGGCTTTTTGTGTGATTAGATCCTGCATTTCCAGCTGAAGCAAAGCGACCAATATTTCACTCGTATTTTTTTCTAATACGTCAGCCAAATCATCTATCTGGATAGCATTTTTCTCGAGTTCTTCACAGATTTGTTTACCCAAATCGTCCAGTTCATATTCTCGCCAACCCTGAACTTTAGTTTCTTCGATATGAGTCACATCCTTACCAGAGGAATAGTTGATCGGAAGCTCAACTAGAATGTCATCCACAACCTGAACAAGTTTAGCCGCTCCTTTTTTGATCAGATAATTACAACCTGTTCCCGATGGATTATCAAGCGGATGAGGAACAGCGAAAACTTCTCTATTTTGATCCAAAGCGAGTTCAGCCGTAATCATGCTCCCACCTTTGATTCCGGATTCCATCACCACAACTCCTAAACTCAAACCGCTTACCACTCGATTTCTCAATGGGAAATTGCCTTTGTCGGGAATGGTGCCCGGAGGAAATTCAGAAATTACTGCTCCACCGGATTTTACAATTTGGTTAGCGATTTCAGCATTGCTCTTTGGATATAAATTATCAATCCCGGAACCCAGCACTGCTACCGTCGGTGCATTTGCATTCAAAGCTGCCTGGTGGCCGATTGTATCGATTCCGTAAGCTAATCCACTAAAGATACATAAATCTTCTAAAGCTAGCTTTGTAGTTAATTTTTCGGCTTGTTTTTTGCCATACGTGGACGCATTCCTTGTACCAACAACAGCTACTCCCGGTTTTGAAAGCGCTTCAGGGTTTCCTTTGATCCAAAAAAGAATCGGGGGATCATAAATCTCTTTAAGCAACATCGGGTATTCGGGATCTTTCAAAGTAATTATGTCTGCGCCGATTTTTTCAGTTTCAGCAAGTACATCATCAACCTGATCCCAATCATTGAAAGAGAGAATAGCCAAAGCTGAAGCTTCTCCTATACCTTCATAACTCCTAAGCTGTGTTTTACTGAATGAAAACAGTTTCTCAAGGGCATCACATTCTCGAACCAGATTTTTTACTCTCTTGCTTCCCAGTCCCGGAATAAGAGTTAACGCAATTAAATTTCTAAGAGTCTTCTTGTTTTGCATGCTGAAGTTTTTCCCATAATGCTTCTCTAAGCTCATCCACACCATGTCCGGTAGCAGATGAAATAGGAATTACGGGAATTTCATCATCAAAATGAAGTTTTTTATCTAACTTAAAACCTTGTTTTAAATCCATCTTAGTTATAGCCAATACTCTTGGCTTATCCAGAAGGTCTTTTCGATAAGCTTTTAACTCATTTACGAGTGCTTTGTATTCATATTCAATGTCTGACTGTGAACTTACCATAAACAGCAATATGCTGTTCCGTTCGATGTGTCTCAAAAATTGAATCCCCAGCCCTTTTCCCTGATGAGCTTCTTCTATAATTCCGGGAATATCTGCCATCACAAAACTTCTGTAATCGGAGAATTTAACTACTCCAAGATTTGGCTCAAGAGTTGTAAAAGGGTAATCAGCAATCTTTGGTTTGGCATGTGAAAGCGCCGATAACAACGTGCTTTTTCCTGCATTTGGAAATCCTACCAAACCCACATCAGCGATAAGTTTCAGCTCTAACTCAACTACACGTTCCTCGCCAATTTCACCATCCTGAGCATATTGCGGAGTTTGGTTTACTGAACTTTTAAAATGCCAGTTTCCAAGTCCGCCTCTTCCGCCTTTGGCAATAACGATCTGTTCTTCATCTTCGGTAATTTCTCCAATTCGTTCGCGTGTCTCTGCGTCAAAAGCAACTGTTCCAAGAGGTACATTCAGAATTATTGACTCTCCGTCTTTACCTGAAGAACGACTGCTTCCACCATTTGCACCGGGTTTAGCTTTGATGTATTTCTTATATCGAAGATCTAAAATGGTATTTAGCTGTGCATTTCCTTTCAAAACAATACTTCCGCCTCTACCTCCATCACCACCATCAGGACCGCCTTTTGGAACATATTTTTCCCTTCTCATATGAGCGGAACCGTTTCCACCTTTTCCAGCGGTTACATAAATTTTAGCGTAATCTGCGAATCTCATTATTTGTAGTTATTAGTTATTGGTTAATAGTTCTATTCAAATAGCTAATAACCAATAGCGAGATTGAGGAATGAACAAATTTGATCAGACGATCAAAAATTACTTCTTATGAAGAATCAGCTTTAATAATTTTGTAAGCTTAGCTTTCATCGTATTTCTGGAAACAATGAAATCCAAAAATCCATGTTCAAGCAAATATTCTGCTGTCTGGAATCCTTCAGGAAGATCCCTACCAATAGTTTGACGCACTACTCTTGGTCCTGCAAAAGCAATTAATGCTCCTGGTTCAGATACATTGAAATCACCTAACATAGCATAACTTGCTGTTACTCCACCGGTAGTAGGATTGGTCATATAAGAAATGTACGGAACTCCTTCTTCTTCAAGTTGAGCTAGTTTGGCTGAAGTTTTTGCCATTTGCATTAAACTCAGCACACTTTCCATCATTCTTGCGCCGCCCGTTTGAGAAATAATAATCAATGGAATTTTATTTTCTCTGGCATGATCGATTGCGATCCCCAGGCGCTCACCAACTACAGAACCCATACTTCCGCCAATAAAACTGAAGTCCATGCAGCCTACAACTAAGTCGATACCATTCATTTTACCAACGCCCACACGAGCAGCATCAGTCAATCCTGATTTCTTCTGAGATTCCACCAGCCTATCTTTATATTTTTTTCTATCCGAGAATTCCAGTGGATCGGTAGGCATAATATTCTGCCCTAACTCTTGAAATTTTTCATCATCAAAAATGATGGAAAAATATTGTTTACTCCCTATTCTGAAATGGTATCCGCTAAGAGGATCAACCCATAAATTTTCTTCCAACTCTCTGCGGTGAATCGTTTCACCGGTTGTGGGAACCTTAACCCAAACGCCTTCCGGCATTTCTTTCTTGGTCTCGGTTTGAATGTTACTGTCTTTTCTTTTAAACCAACTCATAGTTTGTTTCTGAATTTTTTATAAGTCCCAAAATAATCATTCTTACACTTAAATAAGAATCGGATTATGTATTTGAGTTATTAACCTGGCTGCTGCTGATATAATTCGGATTTAGTGCTTCCAAACTTGTTTTAATGCAATAATCTTCAAAGTTCTGTAGCTCAAACAATTTTAGTAAAGATCTTGCTGTGATCGACTCCTCGTTGTAAGTATTCACTTTTTCAACAACACTTTGTTCCAAACGATTAATTCCGGTACCAATGATATGATCTCCGGCATTCACTTGTTCTTCAAAATCTGAAATCTCTGCTAATCTTGTTTCTGATATGGAATTCATGGGATCACCAAACTCAAAAGACTGCATATATAAATGTGTTCTTCTGGCATCAATAATCGAATGCACAGTATCTCCCTTTTCTGCTTCTGTGTTCATAGCAAAAGATGCCAAAGTATTTACGGCATATAGCTTTACATCCGTTCCGAATAGTATTCCTTTTAATGCACTGGCTGCAATTCTGAGACCGGTATAAGAACCAGGACCATTGCTCACTAACACTGCATTTAGTTCAGCTATTTTAAAATCTTGCTCGTCCATTAACTCCTTAGTAAAAAGAAACAGGTTATCAGAATGCACACTTCTTCCCTGAATTTTCTTTTCCATTACTTCTCCGAATATATTCTGAAAAGCTACCGAACAGATATTTGTAGAGGTTTCGTATGCTAGAATCATTGTATGATCAAAAACTCAGGACTTTCAATGATAAATTGCCAATTTCCTCTATACTGAGAAAATCGTCCGTAGAATTTTATCTCCTTATCTGAACCCTTAACTCCACTAAGTATTTTGTCTAGTTTAAAAGAAGGTGTGTACACATCGTATGTTCTTCCGTTTACAACAAAATCATATTTATCCGTTACAGTGGCTGTCAGATAAAAATATTCGTCATAGAAGTCAGAATTTTTAGTTGGATCAGAGACCGTAAATTCTTTTTCTGATTTGAAACTTGATGGAATACTATATTTAACCGGAATAGGCTTCCATTCATCATCGTCATTTTTAGCAAGACTTTGAATAAGGAAAGGTACATTCTCTTCAGAATTAGTATGCTTATTAGAGCGAAACTTCATACTAACCGGTAAATGATCTGAAAACCCACTTCCTGAAAAAGTTGAAC
Source organism: Balneola sp. (assembly GCA_965216175.1). GTDB lineage: Bacteria > Bacteroidota > Rhodothermia > Balneolales > Balneolaceae > Balneola. The sequence goes on along the minus strand of OZ244140.1, from coordinate 1,033,501 downwards.
TCCATCTTTTGGGCTCACCTGAGGAAGCAAAGGTGTTAAATCCAAAATCCCCCTTTTCAATAGAATCTTCCACATAACTTATTCCATTTGCATTGACGAACATTCCTTGAGAAACCATAATCTGCATTAATGTACCCCAGTATCCTCTGTAAGTATCTGAACCACGGTTTTCAATAGGATATTCATACCATAAATTGAGCACATACTCATTATTAGCCATACTTTGTAACTGATAACCGGTTGATTTCAACACATCGTTAATAGCTGTTTTCTTAAAATCGTAACGGGATTTTTGGTTGTAATCAGAATTGAAATCACCGGCTAACACAAAATCTACATTCGGTTCTTCTTTTATCAACTCATCTAATCTGTCTCGAAGAACTTCAGCATTTTTAATTCTTATTTGTTCCATATCCCAAGAACTAGCACCTGACTTCCAATGATTTGCGAAAACTGCGAGCTCATTTCCTTCCACATCAATCCAGGTTTCGAGAATTGGTCGTGCTCTTTCAAGTGGATGAATCTTAGTTTTTTCTCTCAAGATTTGAAATCTTGAAAAGACTGCTGTTTTCTGAACAGTAGTTGGTAATCCTTTTTCATCTTTAGGGCTGTTCCCAACCTCCAGTTGATAATTCCACATTCCCGCATCTACCATACCTTTCAGCAATAAAAGTTCAGAAGGTAAATCTGCAACTTCTTCATTAAACTCTTCGCCCAACATCTTTTTCAATGTTGTTGTGCTGTACTGAGCAAGAAAATCATCCTGATCCACCCACTTAGATTTTCCTTTATTCGGAGAATAATCACTTTCTAATTCCACTATTACAGCAATATCAGGTCCTTTCCCCTCATTGTATTCTTTTAGAACACGAACTGCATTTTGAATTTTTGTAAGCACATCTTCTTTGGTATAAAGCGGATTCCCATCTTTGTCTGTGGTGTTAAAATCGTCATAGATAGCAGTTCCATCTGCATCAAACAGGTTTTCAACGTTATAGGTAACCAGAGTATATACTTCTGATTTCATTGATTCCTGAGCGTAGGATCCAAAATTTATTGCGAGAAAAAGAAGAAGTAAAAAAGCTTTTTTCATAATTAATTAACATTCATAAAGAGTAGTGATTTTTATCTTACTTCAACGTGTTTAAAACCAATTCACCTCGGTTAAAAATCCCAACCGCACGTCCGGTTAATTTCTTATTCAGATATGGGGAATTTTTAGATTTTGAGCGGACATTCTGTTTATCGAAAGTCCATTCTTCATCGGTATTAAAGAAAGTCAGGTTTGCCTGAGCTCCTTCTTCAAAAGTTGGAGCTTCAAGATTCAGAATCTTACGTGGATTATAGCAAAGCTTCTCCACCAATTGCTGAAGATTTAATTTCTTGGTTTTAAACAATCTCATATTGGAGATACTCCATGCTGTTTCTAATCCAATAATTCCGTTAGGAGCATAAATGAATTCCACTTCTTTTTCCTCTATGGCATGTGGTGCATGATCAGTACAAATCACATCAATGGTTCCGTCTACCAATCCCTCAATCATTGCATCCACATCTTCTTGTGTTCTTAGTGGCGGATGCATTTTAAAGTTGGTATTGAACTTCTGCTTTTCAATTTCTTCGTCAGTCAGATCGAAATGATGCGCACACACTTCAGTTGTTACATTAATTCCTTTTTTCTTTCCTTCACGAACCAAGTCAACTGCACCTTTGGTACTAATGTGAGCTACATGAATATGTCCGCCTGTATAACCTGCTAATAAAATATCGCGAGCTATCATTGTTTCTTCTGCTATACTCGGTGTTCCGTCTAAACCAAGTCGGGTTGAAACTCTCCCTTCATTCATATGGCCTGGTCTTGATAAAGCCAAATCTTCTTCATGATTGATGATCGGCATTCCCAACATGGAAGAATATTCCAGTGCTACTCGCATCACTTGAGAGTCGTAAACCGGATCGCCATCATCACTGAATGCAACCGCTCCGCCGTCTTTCATATCTCCCATTTCAGCTATAGATTTCCCTGCTCGTTCTTTTGTCACACAACCAATGGGATGCACATCAACAGGAGTTTCATTTCCTTTTTTGATGATGTATTCCACTACATCTCTGGTATGTGTTGCCGGTTTTGTATTTGGCATACAAGCAACGGCTGTGAATCCCCCAAAAGCTGCAGCGGCACAACCTGTTTTAATCGTTTCTTTGTGCTCAAAACCCGGCTCACGTAAATGTATGTGCATATCCATCCAACCCGGACTTACAAACGCTCCCTCAAAATCGTGAGTCTCTTCGTCTTTTTCTGCTTTTAACGACTTTCCGATGTTAGCGATCTTGCCGTCTTTTATTCGGATGTCGATTTTCTCTTTCCCGTTGTGTTTTTTACTAACCGGATGAAGGTTTTTAAGGAGCATTTTGATTTACAATATGAATTAATAATTAGCATATTAGAATATACCGTGATTAATGATGAAAGAACAAAAGAGTAAAGATGAAAATTAGATTAGTTAAAGAATTTAAATCGCTGTCAAAATTTGAAAGTGAAGAGTTACCTAACTTTACTGTTATTACAGGAAAGAATGGAAGTGGAAAAACCCAACTTTTAGAAGTTCTTAAGGACGTAAATAACCCATCTCAAAATTTAGTTGGATTAGTTCCAAAGCAAAAAAAATTAATTCAATTTGAAGGCTTAAATCCTCAAAATTTTAATGCGTTTAATAAAGACAACTGGGCCAACTATGCAAATAACTTGATTCAGGAATGGTTTCAAATACCTACTCAAGATAGATACTTACTTTGTTCAGCGATTAATCTTGGATTTTCTTTTGAAGATTTACGTGATCAAGAGAAGTTTGGCATTATTTATTCAAAGATTAACAAAAAAGCTTTATTAAAAAAGGATCAAAGTTTTTATTGGGGTAGTAATAACCAGAGATTCGATTATAATAACAAAGAAGAATTGTATGATTTTTTGATAAAAAATATTCGACTTAATGATCACAATCTTATCAAACCTTTTGAAATAGGCAAAGAGATATCAAATTATTTCAATATAAATGCAGACCAAATAGAAAAAATACATTTCCACAGATTTCCATTCCATACAAAATATATTGATAATGATTCTTTTCGTAATTCAAACTTTACAACTATTTGTTATGTATATGCGCAAAATAGATACATTAATACTGAAAGGTTTTTCAACCAAAAAGAGTATCAAGAACAAAATAGAGCTATAAGTAGAGAAGAATTTACAAAAAGGAATTCCCCACCATGGGAAGAAATAAATCAATTGCTAAGTAAAACAAATCTCAATTATAAGGTTATCGGTCCAGATGAAAATAACTACCATCCCGATATACCTTTTAAATTAGATTTAATAAACACATCTCTAAATACTTCAGTTAACGTCGATTCCTTATCGTCTGGTGAGCAAGTTGTTTTTGGATTAATTACAAAACTATTCATTTCAAGTTATTATCAAGAAGCAATCTCTTATCCTAGTCTAATAATTTTGGATGAGCCTGATGCTCATCTTCATCCTGAGATGACTAAAATTCTTATCGAAACTTTAAAAGATACGTTTGTTGAAAAACTTGGTATTAAAGTGATTCTAAGCACCCACTCTCCCTCTACTGTAGCTCTATCTCCTGATGAAACTATTTTCGAAATCACCAATGGAAATGAATCTTCTCTTAAGTGGATCGGGAGAGATAATGCTTTAGAATTATTAACTGGCTCCATACCTACTTTAAATATTGACTATAAAAATCACAAACAGGTATTTGTCGAAAGCCCATCCGATAGAGAATATTTTAGCAAGGTTTTTGAAACCCTACAAAGAGAAAATCAAATACTAAATTCTCCTTTATATTTTATTTCCAATTCAATGGGCGAAGGAAACTCTAGTCAAGTAACCAATACAGTGAACCAAATTAGAGCTTCTGGAAATAATAGTTGCTTTGGGGTAATCGATTGGGATCAATATAATAAACCCGAGAAGTTTGTCTTTGTTCATGGTCAAGATAACAGACATACACTTGAAAACTTCCTTCTTGACCCTATTTACATTGCTATTCTTTTTTTAAAAAATGGAGGTTGTCATAATATTTATGACATAACTGGTTTTAATTCTGAAATGAATGAATATTCAATAGTTGATTCAGAAGAAAACATACTGCAAGAAATTTCTTTAAAAATACTTCAACCAATAGAAGAAAAGTTTCAACTTGCACGAGTAAATGATTCTAAAGAAGTGGAATATTACAATAACAAAAAAATAAGTTTACCATGTTGGTTTCTTCATATGAAACATCAAGAATTAATTGAGAAATTCTCTAGTACGTATAGCTTCATTGAGAACTATAGAAATAAAGGCGAGGGAACGCTACAAAAAGAATTAACAAAAATTGTTTGTAAATCCTATCCAATGATCCCAAAAGACACGGTTGATTTGTTGAGTAACATTTCGAATTCGTAATGTCTCCGATTCGGATTCTCAGTTATCTTCGGATATCAATTTTCTCTTTCCCGTTGTGATCTTTACTTACAGGATGAAGGTTTTTTAAGAGCATTGCTGTGAGTTTAGATTTTTAAATTCTAACCAAATATAGGGTTTTTAATATTTGATTATTGAAATTGTATTTTTTGATTTGCATAAATATATTGTACAGTATATTGTACAACTATATTATAATCATGAAATCAATAACGTATTCAGCCGCTAGAGAAAAATTCGCGAAAACTATGAACGATGTGGTAAACGACTGTGAACCAGTTATAATCACTCGAAACAGAGATCAATCTGTAGTAATGATATCATTAGAGGATTATGAGGCATTAGAAGAAACCTCATATCTGCTTCGTTCACCTAAAAATGCAACCAGACTAATTGAATCAATAAATGAATTAAATAACGGAAAAGGATTCGAAAAAGAATTAGTTGAATGAAAATTATTTTCACAAAACATAGTTGGGAAGATTATCAATATTGGATATCAACTGACAAGAAAATTCTGAAACGTATTAATTTATTGATCAAAGAAATTCAAAGAGATCCCTTTGCAGGAATTGGTAAGCCTGAATCACTTAAACATGCTTTATCAGGATATTGGAGTCGTCGAATTAATGAAGAGCACCGTATAGTCTACAAAGTGGTCGATGATAGTCTTTATATTGCTCAATTAAGATATCACTACTAAGAAGAAGAACTGAAAAGCTTCTTTCCTTTGTCTATTCGCTTTTATAGTTAATAGACTTTAATGCAAGTCTAAGACTTGCTACACTTTTCTTCTTAAGCGAATACCTGAAGGAATTCGCTCATCAACATTACTGAATCTGTTATTTAACCAGTTTGTTCAATTCCTCTGAATAGGAAACAGATTTATGATGCTTTTCTATGATATCTTTATACCTCCATTATACTGAATCATGTTTGTTGTTGTTTACCAGCGAAGTCCTTCAGGTCTTCGCTGATTAATGTTTTAGTAATAGTTATTTGATCAGTTTCATCTTCAGGTCTTTTACGTTAAAACTTGAAAGCATTATGCCAAAAGTCCGGAACTTCCATCAAAGCTTATTACATCAAATTTTCATCCACATGTAACATCCCCCCTTTTCTCTTGTTCTACACTCATTGCTGCACTATTCGCGAATACCTGAAGGAATTCGCTGATGAACATTTCAAAATCAGTTATTTAAGCAATTTGTTTAATTCTTCTGAATAGGAAACCGATTTATGATGCTTTTCTTGATTATAGATATAGTTCCTGACCTTTGGAATATCTTTTTCGCTTACCGAGAAAACTCCGTACCCATTTTGCCATTGGAACGTGTCTTTAAGATTGGCATTCAGATTTATCCACCTGGAAGAAGTTCCTTTCAGTAAATTTAATACCTCTGAAATTTTCTGTGTGGTTTTAAGTCGAATCAACAAATGAACATGATCTTCAACTCCATTGATTACATCTAGCAGTATGTCATTTTCTACACTATACTTTTTTAAATAATTAAATAGATCAAACCTGAATGATCTAAACAAAAGTGGCTTTCGCAATTTTGTACTACAAACAATATGAAGCCAAACTGAAGAATGAGTTTTTGGCATAATGGTATGTAATTGTTAACAAGCGAAGTCCTTCAGGTCTTCGCTATTTATTTAGTAAGACAGATTCAATACTAATTCCTTACAAAAATTGTCCCCAATTCGGATTCTCAGTTGTCATTTAATAAATTCACAAAATGAATGACCGATTAAAGTTATTTGAGGAAATCAGAACCCGATTAGTAAATCAGGAAGATCTTGTTTCTGAAGGGAAGATGATGAGTACACAAGCCATTAAGTACGATGGTAAAGTTTTTGTATTCATTGCTAAAAATGGAAACATGGTCTTCAAGTTCGGAAAAGATTTTGATCCCGAGTCTCAGGATTTTGAAGCTATTACATTCAATCCGTTCAAAAATAAAGGTCCATTAGCCGGATGGTTTGAAGTTTCTTATTCGCAAAAAGAACTTTGGGAATCACTGACTATAGAAGCTCTTTCAATTATAAAACAAAAATAGATACAATGGCTCTAAATCAGGAATATGTAGACTACATCATGGATCAACTTTCAGAATTTGATGGTGCGTCTCTCAAAAAAATGTTTGGTGGCGTAGGTGTTTTCAAGGACAAGATCATGTTTGCGATGGTGACCAGTAAAAACACCTTCTATTTCAGAGTAAATAATCAGTTAATACCAAAATTTGAAGCAGAAGGAATGGAAGCTTTTGATCATGAAAAGAAAGGAAGGGGAATGCCATATTGGTCAGCTCCTGCACATGTGATTGAAGACAAGCAACTCATGAAACAATGGGCTGAAGTATCCTTTGAAGCAGCATTTTTAGCCAAAAAGAAATAATTATGATCGATCAAAACTACATCTCATTTTTTGAAGGACTTGAAAAGAATAATCATAAAAAATGGTTTGATAAACACCGTAAAGAATATGAAAATCATGTTCGGAAACCATTTATAGAAGTAATCGAATCTTTAATTCCCGCTCTCCTTGAGATTGATCCTGAGCTGCATACAGATGCTAAAAAGACCTTGTTCAGAATTAACAGAGACATTCGGTTTTCTAAGGATAAAACCCCTTATAACATTTTAATGAAAGCAAGTTTGTCTTCTGAAGGCAAAAAGTCTGAAGTGCCCGGGTTTTATGTAGGTATTGGTGCCGATCACGTTCATGTTGGAGGAGGATTATATCAACTTTCAAAAGATCGCCTTTCAAATATCCGGAATTTGATCGCTTCCAATCAAAAAGAATTCATGGAGATTATAACCGCTCCTGATTTCAAAAAATATTTCGAGGAATTACAAGGTGAACGAAATAAACGCATCGACAAGAAATATGCTGATTTGGAATCTAAAATCCCTCACATAGCCAACAAACAGTTTTATGCTATGGCAAAATTTGATACTTCAGCATTTATCAAAGAAACAAATCAAGCTGAAGCACTAATGAAGTATTTCAGAATTATTCAGCCATTACATACTTTCTTAAATAAAGCGTTTTAATCTCCATCAAAAGAGTCTATGAGAAGAGGTTTATTTGTATATGATCACTTATAAAAATCTATTCCAAGCTCAGACAGTTGGATTGTATAAAAATCACTCCCTTTGTTACTCATCTTTTTGGTACTGGCAAATACTAACGAGCCAGACGAAGAAAGGATTCTAGGATTCAGATCTGATCCTTCAGTATTAATCTCAGTAAGATGTCTGGGTTTTTGCCATTTTCCATCTTTACCTAAGAAACTAAGATATAGATCCCCGTAAGAAGTTAAACCGCTTTCTCTGCCCGATGACTCAAATATTATCCAATCAGCTGAAGGGGAAATTATCAGGTTCCATTCTCCAAACTCCGAATTAACGTCTCCTGGCAACAGTTTTGGTTTCGTAAAGCTACCATCTTCCTTTTTGATTGATATATAAATATCACCCAAACCTATACCTTCAGGTCTAATCGAAGTAAAATAGAGATTTCCATTTCTGTCAGTAACAGGGCTGGCTTCATAACCGGAGGAGTTAACTTCATTGACGGGCCTTGGGCTCTCCCAACCTTGCTCTGATTTTTCCATCATCCATATATCAGAATCATCTTCTCCCAGTTTACCTTTATAAGGTCTGTTACTTGTGAAGTAGGCCTTTTTTCCGTCCGGAGCAATGAACACACCCGAATCTGACCATTCTGATGTATTATCGCTAAAATCAGCTAATCCTTTATAATTCCATACATGATTTTCCATCACATACTTATATATTTTTGAAGGAGGATTATTTCTGCCTCCCCATTCCCCGGAATGACGCACAACGTAAGCTGTTTTTTCATCCGGTGTAAACGCAATTCCATAATCAACATTTTGGGTTGACAGAGTTCCCTCACCAAATAAGGCAGGTACCATTTGAACAAATAAAAACCACTTTAAAACCATCATTTCAAATTTATTTAGCTTGTTACTATTTGCTTCCAAAAAGGCTATTGATATTAAATATTCTACTACCATTGAACAAAAGATAAAAAGACCCTGCAAGCATCATAATAGCGGGAAATGCACCGGGATAAGTATCTCCAGTATGAACCATTGATAAAGCAATGATGAAATTTCCTATCATAATTACAGCTGCAAATCGTACCTGATATCCTATAATGAAAAAAACACCACAAATGAATTGCGCATAAACAGAAACTACCGCTGAAACCAGAGGAATTGGAAAACCGAAGTTTGTCAGAAACTCAGAAAACTCCAGCATTCTGTCCCATGAGAAAATATTATCCTGAGTACCATAGATCAGGTGAAACCCAATGATTAGCCGAATAAAGACTTCTGCATAGTCTTTATGTGTATCTAAGAATTTATTTACTCTTTCAAACATATATTTTATTTATTCAATTGAACAGATTTTATTTTGAATTGCTACTTCCATGACTTCGGTGACGTAATCTTTTGAAAATTCATGAACAACATATAAAAGGGTAAATATGATTACTTTTTGGTACAGAATCCTAAAATAGCATTATTCTTAGTTAATCCGTTTATTCTCAGATTACATGGCTTGAGTTCCTTTAAAATTTCGGTACAAGATGAATAAATATATGTTGATTTTTCGTGGTCAGGAAGGTGTAGATACTTCTGAGACCGCACTTAAAGAAAGAATAAGTTTACATATTAACTGGATAAAAAAACTTGGCGATCAACATATTGATTCCCAAAGACTGGAAGATTCGGGCGTTCATTTAGTTAACCATGATCATGTAATCACAGACGGCCCTTTCATAGAAGCTAAAGAAATCATTTTGGGTTTTACCATTATTGGAGCAAAAAATATGGAAGAGGCAGTATTTCTGACTAAAACGTGCCCGTTATTAAACTACTTTGAAATTATGGTTCGCCCTGTGGTTAGTTGACAAATAGATCTTTATCAAATTTAATGGACAAGTCATACGAATAAAATTCCATCATTTTTGAAATACCATCTTTCTTAAGCCCAATTTTTTTGGGAAGCCAAACTCCATCAATGTTTAAATATTCATCAATCGTGTAATTTATTACAGATTGGTAATCCCCATCTAGAATATATACCTGCTTCATGAAGGGTCTGTAATTCTCTTTAGAGATATAATACATTTCTTCTCCATACGAGAAACCTGACAATCGAATGATGTGAGCGTCCATGTCTCCAATTTTGATCTCTCCTTCGTAGTAAATATCTAATCTCTTTTTCTCGTAATCGAAAAGATTGTTTTCATAAATATTGAATTGCTCCTCCTCAGATAATGCTCTTCCGCTCAGTTCCTGTTCTTCGTTAATATCTTTAGAAATTGATCTTTTCCACCCTCTTTTGCCATGTCTGCTGAAAAAAACATCTTTATTATCCAACTTGTGTTCTAACCTGATCCAATCATTCTTCATATAGAAAAGATCAAAAAGTGCTTTTTCTCCTGTTTGGAATGTTATTTCACCATTCGACTGAAATGAACCTACATCGAGGTTTTTCTCTCTTCCGCCCAAAGAGTCTATGACACGGACTACAAGCTCTTCCAGTTGTTTATTATATTCATATATATCCATTAAGTATCGATTTCTTTCCTGAGCAAAACCGGAAATACTTAGAAGAAGAGATAATGATATTGTGACGTAAATTTTCTTCAAAAAAACTGGATTTCACTCATTATAATAAATCAGAAGCAATAATTCCCGTATGTTTGCAACTCACAAATAATTTTATGGCAGAACAAACCCCTTTTTTATTTGATATCCCATCAGTTTCTGAATTAACCGGGAAAATCAAAACTTTACTCGAGCAAAATTTTATGGACATTCTGGTGGAAGGAGAAGCCAGTAATGTAAAACAAAGTGCAAACGGACATTATTACTTTACACTGAAAGACTCAGGAGCTCAACTACCTTGTGTTATCTGGAGAAGCACAGTACAGCGTCTGGGAATTAATCTTTCAGATGGGCAACAGATCGTAATTGGTGGTGATATTCAAGTTTATGAACCTCATGGTCGCTACCAAATGATTGTAAATCTAGTTCAACAAGCCGGGATTGGTAAACTTCAGCAGGCATTTGAAAAACTGAAAGCTAAATTGAAAGCTGATGGCTTGTTTGATGATATTCATAAACTTGCTCTACCTAAGTTTCCACAGACCATTGGAGTAGTAACTTCTAAAACTACGGCTGCTTTTCAGGATATAAGAGCCACGTTACAAAAAAGATGGCCTTTGGCGAATGTAAAGTTATATCATGCCAGTGTTCAGGGGGTTAATGCAGCTCCTGAAATTGTAGAGGGCATAAACTACTTCTCAAATCATAAAAATGTTGATGTAGTAATTATTGGTCGTGGAGGAGGTTCTTTGGAAGATCTTTGGCCATTTAATGAAGAAGCTGTGGCTAGAGCAGTTTTCCACTGTGAGATTCCTGTTATTAGCGCCGTTGGGCATGAAGTAGATTTCTCCATTTCTGATTTTGTAGCTGATTCCAGAGCTGCTACTCCTACTCATGCTGCAGTTATGGCCGTTCCTGATATCAATGAAGTAAATATGAAGATTGAGGACATGTTCAGACGTCTTCAAATAAATACAACAGGAGCAGTTCATTTTTATAAAGATAAAATAAATAGTTTAGCCAAATCTTATGCTCTGTTAGCCGTACAACAGAAAATGGAAACGGCTCGCTCTAAAATATCCACCTGTAAAGAACGAATTCTAAATAGAACACACTCATCATTCAGAAATCAAAAAGATCTATTATTAAGTTTAGATCATCGTCTGGATAAGTTAAATCCTAATGAACCTTTAGAAAAGGGTTTTGCTCGCGTTTGGCAAGATGGTAAATGGATTCGTAGCGCAGAATCACTTAAGCAAAAAGAAACTTTTGATATCGAATGGAAAGATGGCAAAAACAGGCTTAACTGATACAGATTATTTCTTTACTTCCCAAAGACTTGGCTTCAGAAAATTTAAAGATGAAGACAAAAAATTGTTCTTTAAAATAAATACTGATCCCAAAGTAATGCAGTTTTTTCCTTCTGTTTTAACTTTAGTTGAATCCAATTCTTTGATTGAAAAAATTAATAATCATATTGACGAGTATAACTTTGGATTCTTCGCTGTGGATCTACTTTCTGAAAATCAATTCATCGGGTTTATTGGTTTAAAAAGAACAAGCTTTGATGCTGATTTTACCCCCTGTGTGGAAATTGGCTGGCGCTTAGATGCAAAATTCTGGAATCAAGGATTAGCTACAGAAGGAGCCCAGCGTTGTTTAAAATATGCTTTTACCGATCTTAGCATTAGCGAAGTATATTCCTTTACTTCACTACTAAATTTACCTTCTGAACGTGTAATGCAGAAAATTGGCATGCAGAAAATCGGTCAATTTTCTCATCCAATGATTGAAGATAAAGATCCTCTTAAAGAACATTGCGTATATAAAATAACTTCAATTTTTATAAAATAAATTTTCTGACCTATCGGAATGATTTTCGTAGTTCCGTAATTTAAATACCAGAATATCATCTTACCATTGTTATGAATAAAATACTTTTATCAGCAACTTTTGTTTTCCTAGTACTTTTTAGCACTTCTAATTCCTACGCTCAGTCAGAGAAACTCTCTTTTTATGGGGACGTTCGTTTGGCACACATTGGCATTGACAGTAATGCTGATGGCATTGGCGGACCTAATACCTTGCTTCGGTTTCGTCCCGGTATTAAATATCAGTTTAACGAAAATCATTCCTTTTCGGGCAGGTTGGTTTATTTGGTTTCTAAAGAGTTGGAGCCTTTTAATTTTACTATTGAGGCGGATGGAAACCGAGCTTTAGCTTACGGTTCTACTAGTTTTGATGAATTCTATTATCAATTCAATAATGCTAATCTACAGATTAAAGCCGGTCGTTTCCAGAAATCTATCAGTGTTTTAACGAATGCAAAACGTTCTCACTTCAGGTTCCAAAGTAATGCCAATTTTGTTCACTGGACTGACGGCTTGTATTTAAAGAAAAAAATAAATGAAAACTGGTTTGGTGAAGCAGTCGTTGAATATCAAAATAGATCTACAGTATCTTATCCATATCAAAACAGACTTAATTTTGCCAATATAGAGCACAATCTGAATTACTATTTAGGTGCTGAAAATCAAAACAGAGATGAAAACAATATTATCCAAAAAGGCTTTGGAATATTTATTGCACCCAATGCATATTTAAAACCAGATGGATTTTCAACCTATATTGCTTTTACTTCTCGAATAGCTTTCGATATTCCAAAAGAAGATATGCTTCAAGGTGGGTCGATCAGGATTGCCGGTGAATTAGGGCAAAATTTAAATACTGATTTTAGCGACGGAACCAGTGCAGTAGCTTCCATCGGTATAAACAACTTTGCAGAAAGGCATGAGTTTATGATCGAGTTTGCAAAAACCGATAGCCAATGGTTAACTGCAACTTCTTATGGTGTCAATTCAGATGAAGTAGAATTCAGATACCGCTTTTTCTATGATGCAAATCTGAATTTTGATGTTAGATACAGAATAAGAGATTCACGAAATGACTTCTTTCAAACTGTTTACAGCACTTTCTTTAGAGCTACCTATTCTTTTTAAGCTCTGTAAAAATATCAGTAACAGTTTTTATATAGTTCTTTCCTTGGTGAAAGAACTATATCATGGTACTGAATTCTATTGCTGATAAATTCCCCCGAGATTGAACAGTGCATGAGCCTGGTATAATCTGATATTTTTGACTTTTTTAATGTCTTCTGAAAAAAGATAAGAATTAATCGGATCGGAACTTATTTCGCAGTTCCCATGAATTGCTAGTGAAGGCTCACCTTCTCCATAAGCATTATTATTTAGCTCAGTTCCATTGATTTCCTTCATTCCTTGAAAGTAAAAGTTATTCACTCTTCCGTTACAAGCAATTAGAATTATAAATACCAGAATTGTAGCAACCTTATCCATGTGAAATCTCATTATTCTTGCTTTGCATAACAACCCAAAACTTTTAACTCTGCTGCTTTTTCATTCAGCTTAGCCAAAGCTTTTTGAGTTTTAGGATCAGCTGTATTGGCTATAATATCTAAATGAAAGGAATATTTCCAGGGTTCGTTCATTCTTGGGCGAGACTCAAGCTTGCTCATGTTTATACCGAATTCATGAAGTACGTTTAAACACTCAATAAGAGAACCCTCTTCATTGGAAGTCACCATTAATAAAGAAGTTTTAGCAGGAATTTGAACATCAACTTTTACCGGTTCAGGAGCAACAATTACAAATCTCGTGTAGTTTTCTTTTTGATTTGCTATGTCATGCGCTATTACTTTTAATCCATAATGATCTCCGGCATGCGCTCCGGCAATTGCAGCCTGAGAAAGATCACCATCCTCCAACACTTTACGAGCAGAAATTGCCGTATCTAAATACGATTCTACTTTACATCGAGGTAGTTTTGCCAGAAAATGAGTGCATTGCGCAATAGCCTGAGGATGTGAAAATATTCTTCGAACTTTCGAAATATCAACATCTTCCACTGCCAGTAAACAATGAACTATTTTTAAAATTTCCTCCCCAACAATGTGCAACTTACCTTCACCCAAAATATCATAGGTATCATTTATAGATCCCGCCGTTGTATTTTCAATAGGCAGGCAAGCCAGATCAACTTCCCCATCTTTCACCGCCTTAGCTGCTCCTAAAAATGTATCGTATCCGTAGCTTTCAACATTGCCGTAGCGTTCATCAAAATGACGCTGTATCGCAAGATGTGAATACGCACCGTCAGTACCCTGATAACTTACTTTTATGGTATCACCTGCATCCTTTTTGTTTTGATGATCTACTAAAGAATGTGTTTGAAAACGAACTGAATTGGTTATGATCTCACGAAATAAATGTTCTGCATAATATCTGTCTAACCCAATTTCTTGTGCAAAATGACGAATTCGATTCAGGAGTTGCTCTTCTCTCTCCATGTCTCTAATTCCTGCTTTCTTGTCAATTTTAAGAGCAGCTACTTCCTTCACAATATCCTGCCGATCTGCAACTGCTTTCAGGATAGTTTTGTCGATTTGATCTAATTTTTCCCGAATTGTTTCGAGCTCTTTCTTCATAATTCCTAAATTTCGATGAGTTGAGAATGTACTGAGTTTAAAACCAAGTTGAGGGAATTTTTTTGAGCCCATAATCCTTATCCATCAAAACATTGCAAATGAAAATTTCCCGAAATTTAAAACTTCCTATTTCTATCGGAATTTCTTTACTGATCGGATTTTTATCCGGATTCTCAACAGCCGATTCTATAACCGGATGGTATTCAACTTTGGAGAAACCTTTTTTCAATCCTCCCAACTGGATATTTGGCCCGATGTGGACTATTCTTTACATCTTAATGGGGTTTGCATCCGGATTAGTCTGGAAATCAAAGCCTTCGGTTACCGGAAAGAATAAAGCATTATTGATCTTTGGGTTACAACTTGGTGTAAATGCGTTATGGAGCTTTTTATTCTTTGGGATACAAAGCCCTACTTTGGCTTTTATTGATATTATTGTATTGCTGATCTTGATTGTATATTCCATAAAATTATTTAAGCCCATAAATAGAATGTCTTCCATGTTATTGATTCCTTACTTGCTTTGGGTGAGCTTTGCTACAATCTTAAACCTTTCTATCATTATTCTTAATTAGCGAACAAGCTACGTTTGCAAATTCCATGACATTGGTTCATATTCTTGGCAAATAATTTTCTAAGAAATGAATCGAAAAACTTTCCTTAAGAACTCTTCTTTTGCTTTTGGAGCATTAACTACAATGCCATTGCAATCTCTGATCAACAACAACGAATTCATCAGCAAAAGACCACCAATTTCTGAACGAACATTTAGCAGTACATCTGTTGAAGAAATGATCATTAAGATAAAATCAGTGATCAAAGACGAGGAAGTTGCTTGGCTATTTGAGAATTGCTACCCAAATACGCTGGATACTACCGTTGATTTCGAATACATTGATGGCAAGCCAGATACCTTCATCATTACAGGCGATATAGACGCAATGTGGCTTAGAGATTCTACCGCTCAGGTTTGGCCTTATCTTCCCTTGATCAATGAAGACGAAAAACTTAGAAAGCTTGTTAAAGGACTCATAAATCGTCAAACTAAGTGTATACTCCTTGATCCTTATGCGAATGCTTTTTATAAAGATGTGACCAAAGAATCGTACTGGAAAGACGATTCCGCCCAAATGCTTCCCGGTATACATGAGCGAAAATGGGAAATTGATTCTTTGTGCTACGCAATCCGGCTTTCAAATGCTTATTACCAAATTACCGGAGATGCTTCTGCTTTTGATGAAGACTGGGACAAAGCAATGAAGTTGGCTGTTGAAACACTCCGAACTGAGCAACGAATGGATGGAACTACGCCGTACAGATTCGCAAGAACTACTTCTGTGATGATCGACAGCCCGCCTTTTAATGGAACCGGGCGACAGTTAAAGCCTACAGGATTGATTTGTTCTGCTTTCCGCCCTTCGGATGATTCTACCATTTATCAATATCTTATACCTTCGAACTTATTTGCAGTAACTTCACTGAATCAACTTCATGATATTTACATGAAAGAACTTAACGATCATGATTTCGCTCACGAGTGTAAGACATTTGCGAAACAAGTTGCTAAAGCCATTGAGGACCACGCTATTTTTGAACATTTGAATTTTGGAAAGATCTATGCCTATGAAGTGGATGGTTTTGGAAATAAGATCTTTATGGACGATGCGAATGTTCCCTCTTTGATGTCATTGCCTTATATCGAAGCTGTTAAACCGGATAGTCAATTATATAAAAATACCCGGAAATTTTTGTTAAGCGAGAACAATCCCTATTTCAATTCAGGTAGTGCTGCTACTGGACAAGGAAGTCCACATTCAGGAAAAGATAGCATCTGGCCTATGGGCATTATTTTAAGAGCTATAACCAGCAACAATGCAGATGAAATATCATTATGTATCAAAATGCTTAAGGAAACCCACGCCGATACCGGATTTATGCACGAGAGTTTTTACAAGAATGATGCTACCCAGTATACCAGAGATTGGTTTGCATGGGCAAATACACTTTTTGGAGAAATGATCATCAAAGTCAATGATGAACATCCTGATGTATTAAATCAAGAATTTTGATCTATCTTAGAAAATGACTTCAACAAAATTTTTCTTTCTATTCTTAATTCTGGGATTATTTGTCCAAACAGCTTTCATCAAGGCGCAAGTAATAGAAATTAAGCTGGAATCTACCGATCGAACAAGGTTTGATACTAAAGAAATTCGGGTACCTGAAGGTTCTACCGTTCGACTTACTTTTATTCATACCGGAAGAAAATCAATACGAAGAATGGGACATAATTTTGTGCTTGTTGAGCCTGATACCGATATCAAAGACTTGGTGAAAAAGGCAAACCGATCTAGTTATGAAGATCATAAGCCCAAAGGAGATAGTGTAATTGCTTTCACAAAACTTATTGGGGGCGGTGAATCTGTCACTATTGAGTTTAAAGCTCCCAAAAAGGGAGAATACCCCTTTCTTTGCACATACGACAAGCATTATCGCAGAATGAAGGGGATATTCATTGTTGAGTAAGTTTTTTAATTCTTAGATACTTTATCAGATAAAACAGCGATCTGGAATTCAAGACGTTTCATCTCTCTCAGAATAGAATTCTTATCCATTTGCTGGAAGTGCCACATCTTCATAAATCCGGAACCTATGAAAGCAAAAAACATTCCGGCACCCCATCGAATTAATTCCGATGAATCAGAAACTGTAAAAAATTTATATCCGCAATAGAATCCTGCTATCACCATCAAAAACTGGATAATGGTGCTAAAAAACACCCATCCTTTTAATTTACCGGTGTATAATCCACCCCACTGTTTGATCAAACTCTCTTCCTCTAAACCATGGTAGAATTCGGCTTCTTCTTTATTTAATGATTCTTCTATTAGTTTGTCGATGTCTTCTTTCTTCATGTTCATGATGATCCTCTTTTCTTAGTGAATTAATTTTTTCAGATGTTCTCTTGCTGTAAAAAGTCTTGATTTCACCGTTCCTTTCGAGATTCCCAATACTTCAGAAACTTCTGACAGCGAAAGGTTATCCCTATAAAACAGTTCGAGTATTATTTTCTGTGATTCCGAAAGTAAGTTCATGCAAGCTTTCATTTCCTGAACTTGAAGTTCCCTCAAATCTTCCTCGTTATCATTGTTTGCAGCTTCCTCTTCTGCTTTCACTTCTAATTGTCTTCCTCTTTCTTTCTGCTGATTTCGAATCCAATCAACCGCTTTATTTCTTGCTATGTTTAATGCCCAAGCTTCAAAGCCGATCTGAAACTTTACTTCATCCAGATTGTTGATAATTGCATACCAACATTCCTGACTTATATCTTTTATCGAATCCCTGTTTTTTGTGTGATAATATATCTTGGAGTTCAAAAGAGGATTAAATCTTCGTATCAACTCTTTGAGAGCTTCTCTATCCCCGGATTGATATCTTCTGGCTAGCTCCTCATTTATAATATGATCCGAGTTATTATTCATTTCATATTAATAGTCGTTTAAAAAATAGAAAGGTTCAGAAATTTTTTAAATTACCCGGTAGTCTTCTTATACCTATTTACCGAAACTGCTAACAAACCAGTAGCCATTGATGAAATAATGAGCACCATTCCGTACACTTCTTTCCATCCTGCGCCTTTTAAAAGCACCATTCTCATTATTCTTATGAAATAGGCTACCGGATTTCCGAGAGTGACTTTTTGAGCCCAGAGTGGCATGCTTTCTATTGGTGTGAATAATCCTCCCATCAAAATAAACACGACCATGATAAACCACGCTATAAACATTGCTTGCTGTTGCGTCCCTGTGATGGTAGAAATAAATAACCCGAGCGCCTGAATAAGCACTAAGTAAATTCCGGCAATGATGAGAATAGTTGTTAAACTGCCCAAAAACGGAATTTGGAATCCAAAACGTGCCAGCGTTAATCCTAATAAAAGATCGAACATTCCGATTACCCAAAATGGAACCAGCTTCCCGATCATAAATTGAAATTTAGTAATGGGAGTCACATTCAATTGCTCAATGGTTCCTATTTCCCTTTCTCGAACAATATTCATTCCAGATAAGAAAAGACCAATCATTGAAACTAAAACCACTAAAATTCCAGGTACCATATAAGTGATATAATCTAAATTGGGATTGTACCAGTTTATGGCTTGGGTTGAAATCTTTTTTATTATAGGGAGTGGGATATTTTGCGGACCTGTTAAATCAATAACAGCAGATTTTTCTACACTAAAATCTTGTACAATGGAATTCACATAAGAATTAATCAAATTTGCAAGACTGCCATCAACCGCATCTATTACTAATTGAATACTTGTGGCAGTTTTACTTGAAAGAGATTGTTGAAAATTTTTAGGAATCTGTACAACAAAAGCGACTTCCCCTTTTTCTAAATGAATTAGAGCTTCATCTCCTGAAGTAAATTCACTCTGTAATGTAAAATAACCTGTGGCTTGTAGTTTTGATACTAGTTCGCGAGATGCCATTGACTGATCTCTATCAACAAGGGCAAAATCAGCTTCTTTAAGTTCATAAGTTACAGCAAAAGAAAGCACCAATAATTGTACTACCGGAATCACAAAAATGATAGGCAACATGGCTTTATTTCTGAAAATCTGTAGGAACTCTTTTTGGAGTAAAAACTGGATAATTCTCATTGTAGCCTCACTTTAAAATTCTTGAGACTCAGTGTCATAAAAACCAACGTAATTCCAATCAAGATGGCTGTTTCTTTCCAAATAATTAGAATTCCCGACCCTTTCAACATAATTCCACGAACGATTACTAAAAACCATTTTGCCGGAATAATGTTACTTATTACCTGTAGAGGAAAGGGCATACTTTCCACCGGAAAAATAAACCCTGATAATAAAATTGTTGGTAGTAGTAATACCACTAAAGACACCATCATGGCTGTTTGCTGATTATTTGCCACCGATGATATAAACACGCCTAAGGACAGTGCAGTAACAATAAATAAAATAGATTCAGCGAAAAATAATAGATAACTCCCCACAAAAGGAACTCCAAAAATAAATTTTGAAAGTATTAAAATGGTAAACACATTCACGATAGATAACACTAAGTAAGGCAATACTTTACCTATAATAATATGACTCGGTTTTAAGGGAGAAACTAACAAAATCTCCATATTTCCCATCTCTTTTTCTTTGGTGATGGAGATGGATGTCATAAGTGCTGAAACAAGCATTAGAATAACCGCTATTAATCCTGGCACAAATAAATTAACACTTGCCAGTTCCTCGTTATACATCATTTTGGTATGCGTTTTAATCCCTACATCGGGCTTAATGTTCGCATTTAATTCCTGTACATAATCACCAATTATTGCATTGGTGTACGTTTGCACAATGTTAGCCAAGTTGGGATCGGTTGCATCCGTAATTATTTGTATAGAAGCATTTCCTTTTCGGGTTAAATTTCTAGTAAAATCTTTTTCAAATACAATAATTTCTTTAATGTCACCTTTGCGAAAAATAGATTCAACTTCATCGTAAGAGGTTAAATAAGCATCTATCTGAAATGCTTTCGAAGAGGACACTTTCTGAATGATGACGCTACTAACTTCATCTTTGGCCAGATCTAACACGCCAACTTTGGCATTGTTTACTTCATTTCGGATAGCAAATCCAAAAATGAGCAACATCAAAACTGGCATACCGAATAGAACTACCAATGTTCTGGTATCTCGGTAAATTTGTTTGAATTCTTTGATTACAAATCCTCTAAACGAGTTCATCTGTCTCCCCTTTTTGCAGCTCTTGCCAAGCGAATAAAAATATCTTCAATGGAATCGGTTTTAAACGTTTCTTTGAGATTATCGGGACTATCCATGGCTTCAATTTTACCATCTACCATAATGGAAACGGTATCGCAATATTCTGCTTCATCCATGTAATGGGTGGTTACAAAAACAGTAACTCCTTTTTCTGCCACTTGATAAATTCTTTCCCAAAACTGTCGACGCGTGGTTGGATCCACCCCACCTGTTGGTTCGTCTAAAAACACAATACTTGGATCGTGAATAATTGAAATGGCAAATGCCAACTTCTGCTTCCACCCCAATGGAAGTGAGCCTACTAATTTTTTTCTAACTTCTTCAAGTTCTAATGATTGAATAAGCTCTTTTCTTTTTTTGGAAAGCTGCTGGCCATCTAATCCATAAATTCCGCCGTAAAACCGAATATTTTCTTCTGGCGTTAAATCATCATACAAAGAAAATTTCTGGCTCATGTAGCCAATATTTTTCTTTATAGATTCTGAATGGGTGTACACATCGTATCCAGAAACTAATGCTTTTCCAGATGTTGGAGTTAGCAATCCGGTAAGCATTTTCATTGCAGTGGTTTTTCCTGCTCCGTTTGCACCCAAAAAACCAAAGATTTCTCCTTTTTTTACATTGATGGTAATTTCATCTACCGCAGTAAATTCACCAAATATTTTGGTCAACTTATCGGTTTCAATAGCGTAATTACTCATTGGTTTGTGCCTCCATCAATTCCATAAATACATCTTCAATATTTGCGAATATCGGACGTATTTCTGCATCTGCAAGATTCTTTGAGGTCAAGAAGTCCAATAAATCCTGAACAGGAAACTCGTTTCGTTGATCGGTATAATGCACAAATTCACCAAATGGCTGCACCGAATCGGCATACGGATATTCTCGTAACGCCATAATTAAAGTGTATTTTGAAGGATGTTTAATTCCATACAAAGTTTTCTCAAATGATGAAATTATATTCTCTGGAGTATCAACTCTTAGTATTTTTCCCTTATCAATCAACGCTACTCTATCGCATTTTTCCGCTTCATCCATATACGGCGTTGAAACAACAATGGTGATGCCTTCATTTTTTAACATCGCCAACATTTCCCAAAATTCTTTTCTGGAAACGGCATCAACTCCAGTGGTGGGTTCGTCTAAAAGAAGCAATTCTGGTTTATGAATTAATGCACACGATAAAGCCAATTTCTGTTTCATTCCGCCAGATAAATTTCCGGCAAAACGATTCTTGAAAGGCTCTAATTGGCTATAAATAGGTTTAACAAGATCATAATTTTCTTCAATAGTGGTATTAAAAACAGAGGCAAAAAACTGCATATTTTCTTCAACCGTTAGATCTTGGTATAAAGAAAACCGACCAGGCATATAACCCAATTTTGGACGGATTTTCTTGTAATCCTTTACGACATCTAAGCCCAGCACTGTGCAACTGCCTTCGTCAGGAATTAACAAAGTGGTTAAAATTCTGAACAAGGTCGTTTTTCCAGCTCCATCGGGACCAATAAATCCATACAACTCGCCTGAGTTAACTTCCAACGTGACGTCTCTCACCGCTTGGACGTTACCAAAACTCTTGGAAATGTTATGTAGCTGAACTTTTGCCATTAGTTGAAATTAACCTCGCCTGGCATTCCAATTTTTAACAATCCTTCGTTATTTTTTACTGCAATTTTAACGGCATAAACTTGAGTAATTCGCTCTTCTTTGGTCTGAATCATTTTTGGAGTGAACTCTGCTTTTGAAGAAACCCACGTTACTTTTCCAGAGGTTGTGTGATTTTCATTCTCATCTTTATCAAAAATAACGGTTACCTCGTTACCTAAAATCACCTCATCTAATTGAGCACCAGAAACATACACTCGTAAAATTAATTCGTCCAAATTTGCTATTTCATACAATGGCTTCCCGGTATTAGTGAATTCGAAAGGCTCTACAAATGTTGCTAGCACGCGACCTTTAATTGGGTTAACAACAATCGATCTTTCAATTTGATCTTGAATCTGAGCCATGCGCACTTTCATCGTTTCTATTTCAGCATACACAGATTGCCGTTGAATTTTAATCGCATCTTTTTGTCTTTTTAGCGTTTCAAAAGCTCCTTCAGCCTCATCCAATTGTTGCTCGGTTGCAGCATTATCAGCCTTTAGTGCTTTCATGCGATTCACATTTTTTTCGGCAGTATTTAGCTGACTTTTAACCACTTCTTCTTGTGCAGTTAAATTAGATAAGTTGCTTTGTACCGCAGTAATTGAGGCCTCTATTTCTTTCTTTTTAAATACTAATATTGAAGTATCAACAACAGCTATTGCCACGTTTTCGCTAAGAAGCTCCCCTTCTTTTACATCAAAACTCAATAATTTTCCTGTAGATTCAGCCGAAATCATAATTTCGTCTGCTTCAAATTGTCCGTATGCATCCGATAATTCATCGCTAGCACAACCAATCGATAATATTGCCACAATGGCTATTAATTTTACTACTTCCATGATATTCCTTTTAAGGTTTTATACTCGTTTTTTGCTTGCATCAATTGTATTTGATGCAGGTTTAAATCTAATTGAGATCTGTTAAGTGCATTCAATTCTGTAATGTATTCGGTTGACGTAATTACTCCTTGTTGTAGCTCTTTCTTCTTTTCATCCGCGACTTTTTCTCGTAATTCTACTACTTGATTATCTAATAAAATTTGTTCTTGTATCGCTGAAATTTGTCCTTCAACTTTAGCTAATCCACTCCGTATTTGTCGGTAAAAAGCATCTTCATTTGCCCCTATTTTTTGTTGCTCTAATTGTACAATGGATGATTTCTTTGCCGAATTTCTAAAGTTTTTAAAACTCCAACTCGCCTTTAACCCTACCATCCAATATAAATGCAAGTCGTCGTCAAACACGTTAAACCCGGGTCTTCCGTAAGCAGTATTTGCGAATGCAGACAATTGAGGTGATTTTTGTGTTTTATTAATTCTATTCTGGACATCTAACATTTTCTTTTGTGCATCAAATATCATCAGTTCTGGTCGCTGAACTTCCTTTCCTTTCAATTCCATAAACGCAGTTTGAGCTGGAAGTTGTAAAGTGGCTTGGTTAGAAATTTTCATCCCTGTTATATGGCTCAACACCTCATACCCAGCATCTATGCTTCTTTCCATTTGTTTCTTTTTCTGCTGAATTTTTAGAATTTCAGCTTGCATTACAAATTCATTTCCTTGAAGTAGTACACCGTTTTTAACTCTTGATTGCACCAGTTCTAGCTGCTCATTTAAATCTTTAAGCAATACATCTGTGGTTTCAAGTTGTTTTTGCATCAATATTATATTGAAATATACTTCATCCATTTGCTTACGGATGCTCCACATTTCCACTTCCAAGTTTGCTAAACTTATTTCTCCATTCATCTTAGCTAATTTGCCTTTAGACTTGGTGCGACCACCATCAAACAGCAGCTGATTTAAACCCAGAGTAAGATTGTATTGATCTTTACTAATACTGGGTGGACTTAATGGCCCCGCCTGCAACTCTGTAACTTCGGATTGATAGGAAGCTCGACCAGAAATAATCAGTTCTGGATATAGATTCGTACCTGCAATTTGAGTGTTTAAATCAGCTACTTTGGCTTCAATTTCCTGCTTTAAAGCCGTTGGATATTCTGAATAAATCTTTTCATAAAGATCGTTAAGTGTAATTACTGTTTGGGCTTCGCTATTTAGAGAAATCAGCGTAAAAATAAACAGTGCTATAATTGTTATTTTTTTCATGGTTCTTCCAGATATTGAATTCCATCAAGAATAAAATCCAGACTTATTTGTCTGCGATCTTCAAGAAATTCGTGGTATTTAGCGTCATCAAGATTGAAAATCATTTGTACCATATTCTTGGCGACAATAGGCATTAAACAGAGGCTAATTATATTCATTAACAACTGATGTGGAGCTATATCTTTAATCGTCTTTTCTTTTATCGCGACATTCACTTGATCGATATAGCTTTGTGGAAGCGAAACCCCTTGAGTGCTTACAAACTCCTTGAATCGTTTCTCATTTTGATTCATTTCATAAATTATAAAAGAAGGTAATTGAGGGTCTTTATCAAAAGTGAAATAATAGAACTCTACTATTTCCTTTATTTTGGTCTTTAAATCAATTTCTTTGTTAAGGATAGCAAGCAACTGTGGTATTATTTTCTTTATCCCTGCTTTAAACACTTCAAAAAACAGATTATCCTTACTGCGATAATAATAATGCAACATTGATTTGTTAATATTGGCCTTATCTGCAATTTCTTGCATTCTTGCTCCTTCAAAACCCCGTTCCTGAAAAATTAATCGAGCGGCTTCAAAGATTTTTTCTTCGGTTTCTTTTTCTACTGACATCCTTTCGTTTTTTAGTTCTATCAAGTTTAAAATAAAAAATACTAGATGTCAACCATTTGGTTGAACTATTTGGTTAAATCAAATGAATGCTATTTTCTAGCTTGAGAAGCATTTTAAAAGCTCTATAAAGTAGCCGAGAACTTTCTTCATATTTTAGCTTATAGAGTGTACATTTAGAAGATAGCTAGCAATAATGAGTGCCTATTTTCACCGAATTTTAAGAATGATCAATATCACAGATAATGGCAAAAGCACCGGATTGGATACAACAAGCACGAAGCAAATGGAAATTTACAGGACAGAAACGTCCTGATTTTGCAAATGAACCTGAACACGATCAAGAATCGGTTTGGGATTACCCCCGCCCTCCTAAAGTAGACCCGGATTCAAGAACAGTAATTGTGAAATGTAATTCTGTTGAAATAGTACATTCTGTAAATAGTGTAAGAATTCTGGAAACGGCCGGCCCGCCTGTATTCTATTTTCCGCCGACAGACGTAGACT
The DNA here is from genome assembly GCA_965216175.1 of Balneola sp. Taxonomy (GTDB): domain Bacteria; phylum Bacteroidota; class Rhodothermia; order Balneolales; family Balneolaceae; genus Balneola. Next base: position 1,008,159 of record OZ244140.1, on the reverse strand, counting down.
TTCAATATCTGCAAAAAACTGAAGAAAGCTCGATGTGTGAATGGAAAGGACCCGCAACCTATTGGGATGTTGTGTTACCTGACAACACTATACCAAAAGCTGCATGGAGTTATGAAGATCCATTTGAAGAGTACAAATCACTTAAAAGCTATATTTCATTTTACCCAGCTTTGTTAGAATGTTTTGTGGATGGAGAACGAGTTCGACCTCAGCCCGGCGGATTTTACGGCGGATGGATCACTTCTGAAATAGTTGGTCCTGTGAAAGGTGAACCTGGAATTAGTGGGTAATTTAGATTTTCCCTTTTAATTTGCATAGTTATAGCTACCTATGAATTTTTTGCAGGGACGTTTTCCAGGGTATTTCAGATCTTACAAGAAAACTATTTTCTTATTCGTTGATACACAATCAATGGCAGTTGTTGTTATTGCTTCCGATTTTTAGGATTGGCAACCCACCGAAAGAATAATCTCAGCATTAAATCAGTAAAAATATACAATGAATCCAAAGGTTGATTTCTTTTTTAATAAAAACAGTAAATGGCAGGAAGAATATGAACTTCTCAGAACCATCATTCTTGATACTGGTCTGAATGAAGAATTAAAATGGGGTAAGCCATGCTACACTTTCTCAGGAAATAACATCGTGCTTATACATGGGTTTAAATACTACTGTGCACTGCTGTTTCATAAAGGTGTATTATTGAAAGATCCAGATGAGATTTTAGTACAGCAAACAAAAAATGTACAAGCAGCTCGACAAATTCGATTTACCAGCGCTCAACAGATAATCGAAATGAAAGCAATCTTAAGAGCGTATATTTTTGAAGCTGTTGAAGTAGAAAAAGCAGGATTAGAAGTTAAGTTGAAAAAAACTTCTGAATTTGAAATGGCTGATGAGTTTCAAGAAAAGCTGGATGAGCTTCCGGAATTGAAAGAAGCTTTTGAGTCACTTACTCCCGGTCGGCAACGAGGATATCTCCTCCATTTTTCAGGAGCCAAAAAATCCAAAACTCGTTCATCAAGAGTAGAAAAATGTATTCCTGCTATTCTTGGTGGTAAGGGACTGAATGACCGATAACTCTATAAATTTATTTCAGAGCTACAAACGTCAAAAAAGCGTCTCGATGTAAGCGATTAAATCCTTTTTTCAGAAAGTAGTAAGAATCTTTTTTCCCTGAGCTTGTATAAGGAATATGAATTAGTTTGAATGAAGAAAAGCCTGCCTCTGAAAATGTTCGTTGTAAAGTGTTTGGAGTAAAAAAACTGCGATGATACAAAGGATGATTTCCTCCCTCCCATTTCTTCCCGGATAGTTGAAATTTTATGCTATTCCAATTAGGTACTTCACCAACTAACATCCCATTTCTGCTGAGCTTATTATGAATTGCGCGCAACTTATCCACGGGATCCAGAAAATGCTCTAAAACATGCCATAGAGTAACTATATCAAATTCTTGTTCCGAATCAGAAACAGAGTCTTTAGATGCATTTAACTTTAATTCATTCTTGATAAACTGTATGGCTTTGTCAGAAACATCAATTCCCGATGGATCAAAACCTTCTTCTTTGGCAGTTAACATAAACGCACCGGAACCACATCCTATATCCAGTAAGCTTCCTCTAGTCTTAAGCCCTTTTATAGTTTCAATTCTCTGTCGATTGATATACCAAAGTGCTTTCAGCTTAACATCTGAACTCTCCGCTGAATAATCTGTCAGGTTAAAACCTGTCCATTCATGGTATCCTTCATACAAAACACTTTCATCAGGAATATCCTTGAGGTAGATCAAGCTACAACTTTGACATTTTACCAAACCCATTCCTTCAGTAGTAAGGATTATTTTTTTATCAGCAGATGAGCAAATTGGGCAGTTGGATCGTGTAATCAATTTTTTACTTAAAGTACTAAAGAGAAATTAAATCTTCGCTTTCAATTTAGATTTTACTTTTCTATTAAGTTGATCTGAAGACAAGACCGTTAATAACACTCTGTTTCTATTTGACCAATAAATCCATTATTCAGATTATCCTATTATTTTTTAAGTACATCATGAATTATACTTAAACATCAAACTGGGATATAATGAATTGTATACGTCATATTCTAATGTTACCCCACATTAAAAAAATACAGAAGTTCGTGATTTGAGAACTTTTATTTTATATTTGTACTAGATAATAAATATGAAACGAATAATAGCGAAAAGAACTTTACGTGAATTTTGGGAAAACCACGCAGATTCGGAACAATATCTTAAAACTTGGTACGAAACTGCAAAAAACTCTGATTGGAATTCTCCGAGTGAAGTTAAAGAAACCTACATCAATGCAAGTATATTAAAAGATAGTAGAGTTGTTTTCAATATTAAAGGAAATTCATATCGACTTATAGTAAAGTTTAACTATGTCAGACAATGGGCTTTTATTCGATTTGTTGGAACTCTTGCTGAATATGATAAAATAGATGCTAATACAATTTAAATATTGAATTATGGAAATTAAACCAATAAAAACTGAAAAAGACTATGATAAAGCTCTAGAAAGACTTGAGCTAATCTTTGATGCTACTCCTAATTCAAAAAAAGGAGATGAAGCAGAAATATTATCAATATTAATTGAAAATTACGAAAACAAATACTACCCAATTGAATCGCCAGACCCAATTGAGGCAATTAAAATCCGAATGGAAGAAATGAATCTTAAACAGAAAGATTTGATTGGAGTTATTGGAGGAAAAAGCAGAGTGTCGGAAATCTTAAATAGAAAAAAAAGATTAACAGTTGAAATGATAAGAGAATTAGAAAGGATTTTAAATATTTCAGCTTCTGTTCTCGTGAACAATTATCAACTCTCAAAATAAAAACATTGGGTAACAACGTGTATAATTCATTGCTAAGTCTGTGTGTACTCGGAAAATCCTTCGGATTTCCCTCTGGTTCGGTTTCTTTTACTAATATAGAGCCAGCCAACGCAACGAAAGCATTTATGAAAAATTCACTCCCCTCTTCTTCACCAACATGGAAAATCAATTACTAAAGCCTTCTCGTTTACAATCAATACCTTCAAAACTATACTAAATTTCGGCTATGATCATAATAGTAGGTGCAGGACTTTCAGGTTTGCTTGCTGCATATCGGTTAAAAAAAGCTAGTATACCGGTCAAAGTAATTGAAGCCAGAAATCGAATAGGTGGCAGAATACATACGCTTATTTCCGAGAATAAAACCCCCGTTGAAATGGGCGCCACTTGGTTTTGGAAAACGAATCAGCATCTAATAAAACTACTTGAAGAATTAGAACTCTCCGCTTTTGAGCAGTTCATGGAAGGATCGGCTTATGTACAGTATTTTTCGAATTCCCCAGCTCAACCGGTAGATATTCCACCGCAGGAAACCAGTTTTAGAATTGCGGGAGGAACTTCTTCGTTGATTGCAAAACTTGCAGAACATTTATCGTCCGAGGAGCTTGTGTTAGGAGAGGCTGTTCAAAAAGTTGAACTTCATAACAATTCTCTTAAAATTTTTACTACTCAAAATGAGTATGAAGCCGAGAAAGTAATTCTTGCCATTCCTCCCCGACTTGTTGCTCGTTCTATTTCTTTTTCTCCCGAATTACCTACAGATATCACAGAGATTGCAGAACAAACTCACACTTGGATGGAAGATTCCATTAAAGTAGCACTGATTTATAAAAGTCGGTTTTGGAAGAAAAGGTCACTTTCGGGTGCGGTATTTAGTAATGTTGGTCCTGTTACCGAATTTTACGATCAAACCAATGCTAAAGACACCCATTTTGCACTATGTGGATTTATGAATTCAGCTTATCAATCGCTTAGCAATGCAGAAAGAGAGGAAAAGGTTGTAACTCAAATGACTCAGATTTTTGGAGAAGAAGCTGCTGATTATCTTGCTTATGAAGAAACGGTTTGGAACGAAGAAAAATACACCAAAGCCTCCTCTGATTCTTCTTTATATCCTCATCAAAATAACGGTCACTCCATTTTTCAAAAGTCATTTATGCAAGAAAAATTATTCTTTGCCAATGCCGAAACCTCTCCTCAAAGTCCCGGTTATATGGATGGAGCCGTGTATGCTACGAATGAGATTGCCAAAACAATCATAGGGTGATTTATTATAGATATTAGTTCTTGGTTGACTGAAATTGATTAAAACTACTTTCAAACAAAAAAAGCCCACCTTCAACGTATGCCAAGAATCTGAATAATTAGCATGACCTGGTTGCTCTGCTCAAAATTTCAGAACTCAATCTTCCAACTTAGTAAAGGTAAAACCAATCCTTCCTTGATTTTATCTACTTTTTCAGTTCTGAAATTATAATCAAACCGTGGATCTTTAGCACCCAACAAGTTCTTGACTTGAAGCGCCCATAGTGTAGAATATTTTTCTTTATTTGTTCGATAAATAATCGAAAAATCCACAATATAATGGGTATCAAATTGCTGTGAATAGGCGCTGTTTTCATCCAGAATAACTTCTTCTTCCTGCATCGAAGCGGCTTGAAGAACAGGGCTATATCGTTCACCACCGGTAATACTTCCGCGTACATTGATCCCTAAAATATTTCCTCCATCCTTTAGTGTGTATTCCTTTCCGAAGAGAACATTTGTCGCTATTTTCTGATCAAATCGACCGTTTCTCCAAATTCCGTCTCCTCCTTGATATCTGTTTGAATACCATGTTCCGGTAAGTAAATAGTAATACCCGTTGTTCATAAATCTCTCAAAAGTAAGCTCAACTCCGTAGTTCTCTCCTTTTCCTTCGTTAACGAGCGCTTCAGTAAAAGTGAAATCATGCACAAAATTCAGCATCGAAAAACTGCTGTCGGCAATTACTGGAACATCAAACATATTTTGCCAAAATCCTTCAATTTTAACCCGGTGAACTTCGCCGATTGTTTGATCAACAGAAGCTACAAAATGATGAGCTTTACTCGTTTTAAGATTTTTATTGGGGAGTTGCGTCTGTTGTTGAACAAAATACACCTTCAGATTTTCAATTTGACTGTGCAACCCATACCCAATATTAAACGATGTATTTGCGGACGCCTGCCATGTAAACGCGGCTCTCGGTTCAAGTACAAATTCCTTATTTATCGAAAACCATTGCCCATGTAACCCACCAAAAATTGAAAATCGCGGTGATAAATTAAATTCTGTTTGATGATAAACCTGATATAATTGGGCTTGATCTTTTTGCTGAATCAGACTTTGAAAACTCGCTGAATTATCCGGTTTTCCAGCCAGATCAAAATTGAAATAAAGCTGTTGTAATTCGAACCCAGTTCGTGTAGAAATTCTCTTGCTGAAACCTTGGTTTAGAAGTGTCTTGAACGCCAATCTGCTCGTATTGTCATCAATGTTTATGTACGGATTTAAATTGAAATCATCATCAAAACGCTCTTCTGAATATTCTGTGGAATTTCCGGATAAAGCCAGAGTGCTTTTCAGATATCCTTTGTTGTTCACGGTGATACTATGTGAAACTCCCATGGCTCCTACTCCCAGATCAATTCGGTTTTCTGTGAAATCACTGAATGCATATTCCCACTTACTGGAATCTGTTTTGGCTTCCATAGTTTGCAAATCTAATCCTCCTATTCCCCAAAACTCAAAACGCCCCTTGTTTTGGGTTGAGACATCTATCTTAAACGACAGATCTTGATATTGAATACGTCCTTCAACCGGAAGCAATGGCTGCAATAATGTAAGCGTAGAAAACCTGTAATTGAATAAATAGGTTGCGGACCCATTCTTTTTGAACGGTCCGCCTGAACTAGCTTCCAATCCGTTTATCCCAATTTGAAAAGCGTGTTCTTTTCGATTTCGATTTCCGGATCTAAAATTGATATCAAAAACACCGGAAAGTGCATTTCCATATTCTGCTGGAAAAGCTCCCGTAAAGAAATCTGAATTTGAAAGTAACTGCGCACTGAATAAGGTCAACCCTCCTCCACCGGCTATCGCTAATCCGGCAAAGTGGTTGGGGTTTGGAATCTCAATTCCTTCTAATCGCCATTGCACGCTTTTAGGTGCGTTTCCTCGGATGGAGATGGCGTTATTTTGAACGCCTCCCGTTGAATTTACCCCAGGGAATACCGTTACCAATCTGCCGGGATCATCTAATCCACCGGCATAACGCTGTGTTTCTTCCACGGTAAACTGTTTTACACTTACTTTGGCAAAATCGTTGAGAGGTTTGTCTTTCTGGATTGTTGCCACTACTTCAATAGCCTCACCTTCAAATATCGATTCCTCCATTTCTACATTTAGTACTGTTTGCTTTCCCGAACTCACTAAAATATTTCGCACAATAATCGGCTTAAATCCCAAATAAGTGAATTTAAAATCGTGCCGACCAACCGGAATATCCTTCAGAATAAAAGCTCCATGTTCATTGGTAGAAGTCCCCAAAAAAGGTTCGTGATTCATGAGTAAAATATTCACTCCAATAAGGGTCTCTTTGGTCAACTTATCAGTAACAACTCCCGAAACTTCCTGAGTTTGAAGTGAGCTTGATTGCTGAGCTTGTACAATAAAATTCGACCCAATCAGGATCAGAAATAGAGATAAAATCTTCATGAATATTGTTTGATGAGGTTAACATTTCGCCACAAAAAATACCCTCTTACATTACTATAAACGTCTACACCGTTGGGATTGGACTTGTTTAGGTGGTTATATTTAGAGATATGACAGTCTTTAGGGGAATTAGGTCATCTCGCGGCGAATGCTCGAGATCTGGGTTTATTTAAAGATTAGATTCACTATAAAGGATCCAGATTCCTGCCTTCGCAGGAATGAACTTACTTTTAAAATAAAACTAAATCCTCAACCAAGAGGGTCCAACTGTAAACCCAGACAACATCAAATATCTAACGACTTTTTATACTGAGATGGAGTTAATCCCGTGTGCTTTTTGAATACCGAATTAAACGACGATTTAGAATTGAAGCCAGATTCCAACCCAATGCCCAGCAAAGTATAATTCCCAAACTCCGGATTAGCTATAGCTTGCTTCACATTTTCAATTCGATAGCTATTCACGAAATCGTAGAAACTTTCATCGGCGTATTTATTGATGACTTCGGTTAAATAATGAGAAGATATATTCATCAATCCGGCTAGTTCCGAAAGACTAAGATCACTTCGTAAATACGGTCGCTCATTTTCCATGAGACCACAAAGTTGTTGATGTAACTCCTTTCCAAGATTTTCATCCAAACCGGAACGTGAGTAACTTTCTGTAGCGATTTCAGGTTGTTCTATTGGCTTTGACTCAACCGCTTCAACAGGCGTAAAAAATTCCGCTTGTTTCAGACCCATATACCCGATGCTGTACACAAAAATGGTAGAAGCCAATAAAGTGAAATTCGTGTATTCTGAAAGCATATCGCTAAACGAACTCACGGTGTATAACATTCCCGCAGTAATTCCCAATAGCGTTCCAGCCAGCACAAAACCTTGCAGCCAATCCAGATTTCGTTTTTCTAGTGTAGAATAATTTGCCCTGATCCTTTTTCGGTATTTATACAGCTCAAAAATTATGAATGGCAGATAAGCCAGGCTATATACTACTTTGAAGTGTGTGATCCAGGAACTTCCATACTGTAGCTCTCCACTTTCACTTATCATATCCAGTTTTACTTCGCCGGAATTAAAGTAGAATGGTAAAAAATAGAGGGTCAGTAAAACAAAAGGAATGAAATGCTTTTTCTGAGATAGAGATAGTTTTTCGCTTCCCTTAATTAACGTTTCGGTGTATAGATAAAGTAGTGGTCCATATAACAGCGTGATTGAGAAATCCAGACCGATTACATGAGGATAGCCTTGATGCAATCCTACACTTAGAAAAGCTGCCATTGCCAGATCAATTGTAAAAACCAGCATCAATGCAGCCAGAATACGGTTAGAAAGTTGATTTACTTTTTTTGAAACCAACAGAAAAGTAAGCATCAAGCCGTGAACAGCACCCAAAAAAAATAACACGCTCATGTATGTTCCACCAAATAGTTCTTTCTAATGGCTTGAAGATAACATTTATAGGATAACTGCAGAAGCTAATATGAGGCTTAATATCAAGTGTTCATTATGCACTTTTGGGATGTGGACGTCCTTGTAGAAGCTAGATTCAAAGAGATTATCAAAGCCCCAAACAAATTATCTATTTTAAGAGACTAAACATTAACAAAAGGCGAACCGGAATTAGCGGATAATTATTTTTTGATTTACTTCTAAAATCACTCACTTTAAGTAAAGTTTATTTAGATCATCTATAAAAACCAGAATTAAAATTTATCTTTTAGTACTAGCTACTCTATGAGCAAGAAAATTAATTGGGGAATTATTGGCTGCGGAAATGTAACGGAAGTTAAAAGTGGTCCGGCCTATCAAAAAGTTGATGGATTTGAATTAGTCGCTGTGATGCGACGCAATGAAGAAAAAGCGAAAGACTATGCTGATCGTCATAATGTGAAAAAGTATTACACTGATGCTGATTTACTGATCAACGACGATGAAGTTGATGCGATTTATATCGCCACTCCTCCTGATTCTCACAAAAAATATGCATTGAAAGTAGCGGAAGCAGGAAAACCTTGCTGTATTGAAAAACCTTTAGCTCCTAATTACGAAGATTGTTTAGCAATTACAGAAGCCTTTAAAAAGAAGGGAATTCCTCTATTTACTGCTTATTACAGACGTTCTTTACCAAGATTCCTAAAAGTAAAAGAATGGTTGGAAGAGAAATATATTGGTGAAGTAAGACATGTTAACTGGCATTTCTCAAGTCCGCCCAGAGATGTTAACCTTACAAAAGAATATAATTGGCATACCGATTCCAAGATAGCTAAAGCGGGTTATTTTGATGACCTGGCATGCCATGGACTTGATCTATTCAGTTACTACTTTGGTACTATTCAAACAGCCAAAGGAATAAGTAACAATCAACTTGGGTTATACACCGCTAAGGATGCTGTTACCGGCTCGTGGATCTATGAAAATGGAATTACAGGTTCAGGAAGCTGGAATTTTGGTGCTCACTCCTACAAAGATGAAGTTCAGATTATTGGTAGTAAAGGAACCATACGATTTTCTATTTTTAAGAACGAAGCTATTGAACTGGATAGCAAAACTAAACAAGAAAAGATCTTTATCGAACATCCAGAACATATTCAATTTCCACATGTTGAAAATATGAAGAAATATTTATTTGGAGAAATTTCTGAGCATCCTTCTACCGGTGTAAATGCTGCCCACGTCGCTTGGGTAATGGATGAGATACTTAAAAATTAACTATTCCGATCTTCAATCATTCTTATTCCATTTCATCCCCTGAGTTTTTACTCAGATCTGAGAAGCAAATGATTTTGAACCCTCTGAATATGTATCGGGCTAATTAAAATTATTTTTAAGTATAAACGGATGTTAGTACTATGCTAATAAATCCTTCTTATTCATTGTACTCCTACTTATATAAGAGTAAAGTGAATAAAACTTAAACATGAAAATAGGGATAAAGTGAATAGAGTTCACTTTACTCTGTTATTGATGAAGAATCGCTTCGCTCTTCTTCATCAACGTGGCTCATTAAAAAAACTCACAAACAGAATATGGACTTTTACAGAAAAACCACATTAGGACTTTTTGATAGCTCTCAAAAGTCATTTGAAATTCCAGTATATCAAAGAGCCTATTCTTGGGAGAAAGACCAATGGCAGACTTTCCTAAACGACTTGTTGGAACAAATTGAAGGCGAGAATAACTACTTCTATGGAAATATTCTTTTAGAAACTGTTCGGAAAGATGTTAAGTATGAAATCATTGACGGACAACAGAGGTTAACTACGTTGACAATTTTCATACGTTCAATTCTGAACGTGCTAAAAAAGCGGAAAAAAGAGCTTGAAGATTTCGACTTTCAAACTAAAGAAAATATTTTTCTTAAAAACGGTGGGAATATAAAATTACGCCCAGTTGAATATGATAGAGCTTGTTTTGATTCATTAATTATTGACAATCAAAATAAATTTGAAACAAATACACCTTCACAAGTAAGAATAAAAGAGGCGAAAAACTTTTTTATTACTGAGTTAGATAAACTAACAACAGACATTTTGCTTAGAGTTCTTTCAAAAATTGAAACAACTGACCTAACAATTATCGAGTTAGAGGGGAAAAAGGATTCTGCATTAATGTTCGAATTGGAGAATAACAGAGGTAAAGATTTGACAAATATGGAAAAAATCAAATCTTACTTTATGTATCAAATGTACGTTTATAGTGACCCAGAACAAACAGAATCAAACATTGAAAACGTATCAAATATTTTCAAATTAATTTATTTAATAATAAATGACTTCAAAAAACTAAATGAAGATAGCGTACTAATCTATCACAATAACGCTTACATCAAAGGCTATAATTACAGAACATTAGAAGATGTTAAAGAAGTTTTTAAAAAATCAGATGACAAAATAGATTGGATTAAAAAATACATTTCTGAACTTCATACTTCTTTCTCTAATATGAAAAAATTTGAAAACTCGGATAATTTTTATGCCAAAAAACTAGCCAAAATAAATGCCCCAGCTTTTATCTATCCATTATCAATTAGAGGATATAAGTACTTTGGAGATGATAGCACTAAACTAAACACGCTATTTAACATACTTGAAGTTTTAACCTTTCGAGCAAGATTGATAAACAGCAGAGCCAATATTCAAGAACGTTTAAATTCAATACTTCTCAATTTTAAAGGAGATTTAATAAACTTAAAACAAGAGATTAAAAGCAAATTGAATGAATCTTGGTATTGGAGTGATACAAACACAAAAAACTATCTAAATGGCGGAATGTATGGAAATAAGGTTTTGACCTACTTGCTTTGGGAGTATGAAAATTCAATTCAGAACAAGGGTTATAGTATTAATAACTTTAGCTTAGAGAATGAACAAATAGAACATATTTCACCACAAACGCCAACAGACGGAGAACCAATAGCGACAGGATACGACCTGAATGAAGACAGTGAGTATTCAGAAGATTTTATATCTAAGCATTTAAATAGTTTAGGAAATCTAATGTTAATCTCAGGCTCGCATAATGCTTCAATTGGTAATAAGGCTTTCAGCGAAAAATTAAACTCATATAAAGCTAATCCTCTCTTAAATCAACAAGCGGAAATTAATGATTTTGCAACAATCGAAAACGGCTCAAACTTTTGGAAAATGGAATCAATTGAGAAAAGGCACAAAAAATTAATAGATTTTGCGACAAGAAAATGGAGTTTTGATAATGTAGAAACAACATATCTTGAAAAAGAAGTTACAGAAGAAATAAAGTTGGAAAATATTACCGAAACAAAAAATGAAAAGGCTAAAAATAATGGCAAATTACTAATAGAATTAAATCCTAATTTAGAATCTAAATTCAAACAACTTTTGTTAGAAAAAAAGCAGGCGTACATCACAATAATTTATGAAAACGGAACGTCTAAACAACGAATTTGGAAAGCTAATAGTTTTAAAGAAAGTTCTGGAGTAATGGGCAATTTACGTTCGAGACCTGAATTTAGAAGCGGTAAATGGGAAAAAAACGGAATTGAAAAAGTTTACGTTTCAATAGAAAAAGACATGTGAAAAATAACAAAATGGCAACAATGTGTATTAGTAATAGTAGCTTAAGTAATAAAACGAAAGTATACATATAAAAAAATGGTCTGAGCTAAACCGAAAAATCAGGGGATAAAAACCCCTACTTTTCATATACAAACTCGTTACCCCACCCTAAACTTCAGCTCTTCAATAGTTGAAAGAATTTCGTTTCTGTCCATTTCTCTGTAGCGTTCGGGAAGTAGTTCTTTGGAAGTACATTCGATAACCGCATTCAGAGTTTGTAACTCTACTTCTTCCGGATAGGTTGGAGGAATGAAATCAGCTAGTGCCGCATCCAGAATTTCCGGGGTTACTTTCTTTACACCTGCTGCAGCTGCACGGAACTTAGCTCTGGTTAAGGCTGCTTCCATATCTGCGCCGGAGAATGTTTTCAATCCTTGTTCTATCACCGCAGGAATGTATTCTTCGGTTAATTGAAGCCCCGTTTTTTTAGCCATTGCTTCATAAAGTTCAATACGCTCTTCTTTGGTATGTGGTGGGAATAACGCCAAATGCTCTTCTGCTCTACCCTGTCTTTTTAAATCTATAGGCATCAGATCCGGTCTTGCTGTCATCAAAAACCAAACAATTTTACCACGGTTATCTGTGTCACTCATAAAAGTAGCGATTTGGGAAAATACACGACTGGAAACTCCACTGTCTCCTCCGGCACTTCGATCACCTAAGTATGCATCGGCTTCATCGATCATAACCGCAACCGGTGACATCGCTTTAAGTAATGACAAAATTTTCTCTAGATTCCCTTCGGTAACGCCCTGCCACTGGCTTCGAAAATTCTTCAGCTTTACCATCGGAATTCCGACTTCGCTGGCAAAACATGTCACTAAGAAGGTTTTTCCTGTTCCAACAGGTCCACAAACCAGGTATCCCATCGGCATTACGTCCTGTCGTCCTGATTTTAACGCCTTCACGGCTTGACGAAGGTGATTCTTCACATGTTTGTGTCCCGCCACGTTATCAAGCGTATACGGCGTTTCTACGAACTCTAGTAATCCATACGCTTCTGCTTCGATCAGATCTTTTTTGTTCTCTGATAATCCATCGAAAGTGATCTTTTCATCATTTTCCCGTGCATTCGAAAGCACACTGCGGATATTTACATAATTCAGCCCTGCTGTTTGCTGAGCTATAATTTCGGGTGAAACAGCAGAAAGCTTCTTAAAATCATCTTCTTTAGTTTCAAATTTCACGAAAGCCAATCGATCTTCTTCACCAGGAATATTGATCTTAATTTCAGTAGTGTATGGGTTTTGAACGATCGTTTTATTCAGATCAGCAAGGTTTTCTGTGATCATAACACAGGTAAAATCAGAAGCCAAAAACATAGGATCATGCGCCCATCTCGATAAATATACCTGAGAAGTGCGGTCTTCATTGCCTGTTGAGCCGGCATCACTCATTGGAATAATTGTTTCAGCATAGTCAATGATCAAAGCCACGCTTTTCTTTTGATCCAGTCTTAGCCTGAAATATTGTTCTAGCAAAGACATTACCCTGACGGGATCTTTCGGCATTTTCTTGGCATAATCAGTCCCGACAATGCTGTCGCGTCCGGCGATAGCCTGATTGAAATCCTGTTGAGATTCTTTATCTCTGAAGTAAATTCCTGAAGCTCTATCGTAAAAAACAACGAAATCTCTGGCTCCGAAAAATTCATCCGAGAGAAAAGATTTCAAACGATTAAATTCTGTTCCTTCATCGGTTTTAAGTGCAACCAGATCGTGCACATTGCCGTGGATCAAGAATGTATTTATAGTTCGGCTAAGGTATTTTCTCGCAAATTCTTGCGACCATTTCGGATAATGATCAAACATATGCCCTATTCAATAATAGTTAGTCTTATAGTCTCAATTCTGCTTTGGGTTGCTTTACTGATGATGAACTTATTGGGTTCAATAAGAACTTCTTCATTTACTTTAGGTATGCGCCCCAAATGGTTGATGATGTAACCCGCTACGGTATCATACTGAGAAGGTTCCAATGGAATTGAAATTTCCTGAAAGGCATTTATTAGCTCATCAATTTCAACATTTCCACTTACCACATAATTGTTAGGAGCGATCCGCTTCATTACTTCACTATCAGTATCGTATTCATCCTGAATATCTCCCACAACTTCTTCTAAAAGATCTTCAATGGTGATCATGCCGGCTGTTCCACCATATTCGTCCAGCACAATAGCTACCGACATATTTGTCTGGCGGAATTCCTGCATCAAATCTTTAGATTTTTTACTCGAAGGAACCAGCTTTATCGGGCGGATGATCTCATGTAAAGTCTTTGGATTCTTGAAAAAATCATGGGCAAAAACAACTCCAATCACATCATCAATATTATCACGATAAACCGGAAGTTTTGAATGACCGGATTCGATCATCGTTTTTAAGACATCTTCTACCGGGGTTGACTTATCAACTGCTTCGATATCAATTCTTGGGATCATCGATTCTTTAACACGCATATTGGAGAGTTCAAGAACATTATGGAGAATCTCTGAATCGTCTTCATCAATATCTTCACTCCCACCGCTTTCACGAAGCTCTTTTACAATAAGCTCTACATCTTGTCGACGATAAAATTGTTCTGTTTTTTCAGCATCCGGCACCAACCATTTTATTAATACATTGGATGAACTATTAGCTACTGCAATAAGTGGGCGCAAGATCCAGTAAAACATTCTTAATGGAAGAGCGATCACATTCACCATGATATCTGCCTGTGCTCTGAATATTGCTTTTGGTAAAATCTCTCCAAAAAGCATGATCAGTAAAGATGCCAGAATAGTTTGTACGGCTAAAATCTGAAATGCAGATGGTTCAATGCCAAACCAAAGAACTGAATAGTGAGTTATTGGTTCTACTAAAAAAAGAGCCATTAATGTTGCATACACAACATTTACAATGTTATTACCAACCAAAGTTGTGGTAAGGAAGGTGTCGGGGTTTTTGGAGAAAAATCCAATGGAACCGGATATAAGATTATTTTTTCGGGAAGCTACTTCTAGCTTTAATTTATTTGCCGTAACAAAGGCAATTTCAGATCCCGAAAAGAATCCACTCAATAAGACAGTTCCTGCTATAAGAAGCCATTCCATAATTATGTGGCCTCTTTTTGAATTTGATTAGATGTGAAACTCGATGGAGGTTCGTCGTTCATTAACGAAATGTTAGTTACTATTTACCGGTAAAAGCTGGCTTTCTTTTCTCAAGAAATGCGCTTGTACCCTCTTTAAAATCATCAGTATTATACAGTTCTCCAAAAAGATCTGCTTCTGATTCAAAACCGGAATCATTTCCTGATTCCTTAATTGCTAAGATAGCATTTTTTAAAGCAAGTGGTCCTTGCTTCATCATGTTTTTCATCATTTCTTTTGCGGCATCTAAAGCTGATTCTTCGGCAACTTCATTTACTAGCCCAATTGTCCTGGCTTCCTCAGCTTTGGCAAATCTTCCGGTAAGCGTTAGCTCTAATGCTTTTGCTTCGCCTACTAATTTCGGCAATCGTTGTGTGCCACCGTAACCAGGAATCAATCCTAAACTCACTTCAGGAAGTCCCAACAGTGCATTCTTTGAAGCAATTCTTATATGACATGCCATAGCAAGTTCACAACCGCCGCCTAAGGCATATCCATTAACTGCAGCTATAACGGGAATGGTCAGGTCTTCTAATTTCTGAAATACTCTTTGTCCCCGAAGAGATTTCTTCTTCGCTTCAGAATCTCCCAGAGTATTCAGTTCTTTAATATCTGCGCCTGCAACAAATGCTTTGTCACCTGCACCAGTTACTATAACTCCTTTAATTTCTGAACTGCCTTTTATATGATCGAGGGCTGTATCAAGTTCTTCAAAAACCTGATTGTTCAAGGCATTCATTTTATCGGGACGATTAACCGTTAGAATACAAACTCCTGATTCTTCAACATCCAGAATCAGTGTTTCAAAAGAGATGCTCATATACTATTCTTTAACTTGTTTTTTTGTACTTGATACATTTGATACATCATCTGAAAGCTCGTCTAAAATGGAATCGAAATCCAGTTCAGTTTCCCATTCGGTTGTGTACTCAGGTAATATATCCTGATCAAGATCGTCAATCAATTGTGAAGTTTCGTCTACTTCAGTCAATAAATTATCAAGTTGGAATCCGATTTCTTCGGGGTTACTCATCGTCATAGATTGCTCATAAATATATCTAACGGCATCTTCGATAGTTTCAAGATGAGTTTCGCACACTAAATACTTTTCTTTAGCGATCTTAAATTTTTGTAAACGCTTTTGCATAATCGCAACCCGACGTGCTTTTGTGCGCTTTAACTTTTCCGATTCAGTTGCTTTAATTTCCTCTATTTGCCTGATTACTTCTTCTTTCAGATTCGTTTCTAAAGAAGTATTCAAATACACTTCGTATCTCTTTATCAGGTCAAGTAACGTTAAATAATTTCCAAGCAGTTCGTCGATTTTCTTGCCGATATTATCTAGCAAACCCTGAGAGCTGTATGGAAGTTTTTCAAAATTTTCCTGTACCATTTTAGCCAGGTGTTTTAAAACTAAAAACCTTTTCTGGCTGGCCGAGTCTAATGATTGGAAAAGATCTTTTTCATTGCTTGAAGCATGACGTTCTTTGATTTTTTTCAATTCCGTCTTTTTTCTGAAACGAGGCAATTTTGGTACTATCCCCAGATACATTAATTCCAAACCAAATACCGTAGTCAACATTACACTGGAAGCATCTCCAAAATCACTGATGAAAAATGCCGTTAATGTTGCGATCAGCAGTCCACCCAAATTGATGGGATTCATAAATGCTTCACGAGTATAATTGATATTTAGTTCGTCTGCTGACATTAAGCTTTTTCTATATCGTTGCCTGATTGTGTATCGGAGTCTTTGCTTTTAGCCTGATCCTTTTTTGTCCCGATCGTTTTTTCCGTTTTTATTTCATCTGCGGTTTTTTCGATCTCTGAGTAGAGCATCCCCATCTCAGCTTTTACCTGCTGAAGGGTTTGCTTCGCTTTTTGTTTCTTGAGCTCAGCTTCATGCTCTTCATTCTTTATTTCATTTTCCAGTCTGGAATCATCATCCATGCTGTCCATGGCTACGTCTAAACGAGCTTCTACATGAGTAACTTTGTCACGAACTTTACCTAAGAACTCATCAACAGATTCAAGAATGTTATCCGGGTTCATATTATTCACAGCCTGAGCAATCTTTCCTTTTTGCTCAGCTCTTTTAGAACGTTCTTTAAGCTCTTTGATCTTTCTGTAGTGATCCTTGTATTCTTGCTTAAGGCGTTCGCGTTCTTCTTCGCTTTTGTTGCTCATGGTGTCTCCTGTTAGCTTTTTTCTTTATTACCAACAGATTTTTTTGGAGATTTTTCTTCTGAAACAGGTTCTTCATCTATATTGATTGAACCGGATTTCTCTCCCATTTCCATTTTGAACTGTTCAACCAAAGACTGAGCTCTAATCTTTTCAGCGTTAGCTTCGATCTCCATAGTTTCAGTATCAATGCCATCAAGAGCAATTTCCATTCTTGCTTCATTCTTAGCAGTTTTTTCGTTCAGACGGTTGATCATCTCGTCATGAGTCTGATCCATTCCACCAACTTCAAACTGTTCTAAAGTATCTGCAATTTTAGATTGCCATTCAGCTCTTTCGCTTGCACGTAAAGCTTCTTTAGCTTCCTGAATCTTACGATCTTTTTCACGCATGAATACTTTTTTGACCTTAAGAGCTTTCTCGTAAGCTTTTTCAGCGAACACTAATTGGTCTTTTGTATGTGCGAAATTTTCTTTTGCTTTCTCTAGTTGAAGCGCGTAACCCTCTGCGATATCATCCCGATTTGCCTGAATTGCAGACTTGATCTTTGAAGTTAATTCACCGATTAGCTTTTCATTACGATTTGATTCTTTTTGAAGCATGATCAAATTTGCCTTTACAGTAGCAATATTCTCATTCATTTGAGGTATCTGATCATTCAGATCGCGGATATTTTGTTCCAAGATCAATTTTGGATCTTCCATGGAGCTGATAACCCCACCAAACATTGATTTTAATGCGCGTATGAATCGTTTAAACATGATTTTTTCCTTTTGTTTAATGCCCTTTGTTCATTCAGTACAAATTAACTGATTATAACCGTAATTCAACATTTTATAGACGGAAATCCCGAATACCATTTTTGTCTATTACTTTTGTAACCAGATACTCCTTTTCAGGTTTTGTATCTGAGATCTTAACTGCTTCGTATAATTGTTTCGTCACAGGCTCGATCATGGTTGCCTTGTTCGTGTAAGCCACCATAATTGTTTCACCTTTTGCAATATTATCTCCCACTTTCTTTTTGAGAACAATACCTGCCTGAGGATCAACATCATCTTCTTTTACTTTTCTTCCGGCTCCAAGCTCTACGGAAGCTGTTCCAATTTCAAAAGCATCCATCTCAGAAATAAATCCATCTTTGTCTGCTTTTAACTCAAATTCATAACTGGCAACGGGATATTTTGAAAAGTCTTTTATAAAGCTGATATCTCCACCTTGTTCTTCAACAATATCTAACCACTTCTGAAAAGCTTCTCCGTTTTCAACCTGCTTTTTACTGATCTCGATCCCTTGCTCTACAGAATCAGCTTTACCTCCTAAATAGATCATCGTTCCTGAAAGTAAATGAGATATTTCCATAACATCATCAGGACCTTCTCCTTTCAGTGCATCAACTGATTCTTCTACTTCAAACCAATTTCCGATCTTGTAACCTAAAGGTTGCTTCATATTGGTTAAATAGGCAATGGTTTCTTTTTCGAATTGCTCTCCGATTCCAACAAGCGCTTGAGCTAATTTCGAAGCATTTTCCTCTGTTTTCATAAAAGCACCGGAGCCGTATTTCACATCCAAGACCAAAGCATCAATTCCTTCAGCAAGCTTTTTACTCATAATGCTTCCCGCAATCAAGGGAATGGACTCAACAGTAGCAGTCACATCTCTAAGTGCATAAAGACGTTTATCAGCCGGAGCAATTTCTTCAGTTTGGCCAACCAATACTAAATTCTGTTTCTCAAGAATTTCTTTGTAGCGAGCAAGATCAACATCCACGTAAAAACCGGGAATGGATTCCAGTTTATCCAGTGTCCCTCCAGTATGCCCAAGTCCTCGTCCTGAAATCATAGGAACAGGAACACCAGCACTTGCTACTATTGGAGCCAGAATAAGCGAGAGTTTATCTCCAACTCCACCTGTAGAATGTTTGTCTACTTTTTTACCTTCAACATGAGAAAGATCAACTACGATACCTGAATGCAGCATTGATTCTGTGAGCGCGGCTGATTCGTCATCATTCAGACCATTCAAAAATGCAGCCATTAAAAAAGAGCTGATCTGATAATCCGGAATTTCGTCAGCGGTGTATGAATCGATTAAGAAACGAATTTCTTCTTTAGTTAGAATTTTTCCGTCTCGTTTTTTGCGAATTAGTGAAACAATGTTATACTTTTTATCCATGGCTCAAGTATAGCTGTTTGAATACTTATTTTCTCACTTTACATTTATTTTCTTGTTAAGAATACTCACAGACCAAAACATCTACAAATTAGACCAATTCCTTCCCGAAGAGATCGAGCTGATCACCTATGATCCCGAAAGACCGATGCCGGGTCTAGAAGGCTTTGATGCTCTGTTGGTAAGATCTTTGACAAAATTGAATGAATTAATAATTCCGGTAATACCAGAATCTCTGAAGCTAATTGGAACAGGTTCTTCAGGATCAGATCATATCGATATTGATTACTTCGAGAAAAAAGGTGTAAAGCTAATAGATGCCAAAGGTAGCAACGCAAATGCTGTAAGTGAATATGTTATTACTTCTTTACTGCTTTGGAGTATCAAAAAAAGTAGAAATCTTTCCAATCTCAAAATTGGAATTATTGGTGCCGGAGCAACTGGAACTTCCGTAAAAAATCAATTATCTAAATTTGGCATTCCTTCTTGCAGCTATGATCCCCCAAGACAAGTTAGGGAATCTGATTTCGAATCAGCTTCACTTGATGAGGTTCTGAGCTGTGACATTCTTACTTTTCATGTACCGCTTATCAGAAAAGGAGATCATACAACATTTCATTGGTTGGATGAGGAAAAGCTACACGGAAGAAGTTTTGAATTAGTGATCAATGCTTCCAGAGGCGGAGTTATTAACGAACTTGCCCTTTTGGAAGCGATAGAAAACAATATTATTTCAGATGTGATCATTGATGTTTGGGAAGATGAACCCGACTTTAACACAGCTTTGGTTGAAAAAGCATTTATCGCAACACCGCATATAGCCGGGTATTCCGAACAAGCAAAGCTAAATGCATCTAAAATGCTGGCAGAAAAGCTATCTCTTTTTTTCGAATTCGATCTGCCTGGTTATTCCTGTTTATATACTCCGAAAAGATTGGATATCGCTAATTTGAACTATTCTCTCTATGAATTCATTTTAAGATTACATCCGCTAAGAGAATATGATGCCGATTTAAGAGAGCTTTGTTTAAGACCTGATAAGAAAATTTTATTTCAACGACTTAGAATCGACCGTCCTTATCGATTCGAATATCCTTATTTGGAACTCTGCAAGAACCTAATAAATGGGCTTGAAACATTGAATATTCTAGGAGTTAAGACTTTTAATGAAAACCCATAGCTTATGACTCGTTCTTTTTTGATATTATTTTCAACTCTGATTTTGATTGGAGTGAACTGCTCACCTCCTGTTGAAAAATTAGATCCGGGCATCATCATAAAATCCAGTTCAAATACAATTGATTCGACTTATAATACTTTGAAAAAGCTGATTTCATCGAATTCGAACCTTACAATTATCGCTGAGCTTGATCACCAGGATAACGCAGCATCTGTAGATCTTACACTCTCTCCTACACGAATAATATTATTTGGAAATCCTAAACTTGGAACCCCTTTAATGCAGGAATCACAAGTAACGGGAATTGACCTTCCTCAAAAGATCTTGGTATTTCAGGAACCAACCGGAGAAGTAAAGATCGCTTATAACGATCCTGAATATCTGAAATCTCGTCATGGGCTTACAAAACAAGATAAAATCCTGAGCACTATGTCAACTGCACTTGATAAACTGACCGAATCAGCTTCGAAATAAATAAAAGTATCAATAAAGCAGACCGAGTTTAATACTTGAGGTCTTTTAAAGCTACGTTTTTATGATCCGGTTCTGGATCTTCTAAAAACTGAATCACTTTAATAGTTTCTTTACCCGACATCAAAGCTTTTAAAATTCTATGCATGCCATCCATCACTCTCCCATCAGAAGAAAGAATTACCGGATATTTAAAGCTTGTTTTTTTAGCGTAATCAATATGTTTGGCAATTTCCCGGACTGACGGAACATCGTCTTTATCTTTAAACCAAAAATTTTCATCCAATTCGTCTATTGATTCCAACATCACTACTTTAGGTAAGTAATGTTCGGATAGCTTTATAAGTTTGTCTACATCCCATATCAGAGTATCATCTCCAACTTTTCGAATATGATATTGTTTCCTCATTTATTGCCTTGGAATTTTGATCCATCTTCCTGATGGTATGTTTTCATCTAATTGTACCTGATTTATTATTGCAACGTCCAATGGTTCAATACCTAATGGTAAGTTATTCGGCAGAAAGCTGGAGAATGCTCCCGATCTGCTTGTTTTAACTAACTCAAGTCTTGCAGGTTGAATGTTCAGAATTGAAGAATCGGTTAACCGATCAAATCCATCCGGAACTGACGCAAACTGCCGCTCGTAAGTATCAAACTGCTGTGAAGTAGTATAACTTAAAAATCTATAAATATTTCCGCCGTAACTCAATGCAGTTATTTCCAAAGTTAAAGATGTACCGTCTTCTTGTTGAATGCTGGCTTCTGCTTCATACCCATTTAATCCATTGGGCTGAGTTGAACTTTGCTCCCGAGTATTTACTCCCTCTTGATTCAAAAAATCTTTAACCGAAGCTTCCGGCGTTGCATTCTTACTATCTATGGAAAATTGTACGATTGCATCTTGATCGTCATTCACTAAAATTACAGCTGAAGGTTGATTGATTACGTTAAAGCCATTAGGAACCGGGAATTGAAACTTCAGTTCCGGGTGATAAAATGTCCCATTTCGCTCAAAACCTTCTCGGGGATTCTGACCATACATCATATTATCGATCATATTCAAATATTCATCTGAATCTACAATCGTCTGATCATATCCTTTTTGAGCCCATTCTGCAGCCAGCTTCGGAATATTTTCTTCACGCTCGCCCGGATCAGGGTGTGAAGATAAGTGTGAAGGAATACTTTGGCCGGATTTTTCAGAAATCCTTTTTAACGATCTAAAAAACTCTCCTCCTTCTGCGGCTTCATAACCTTTCATTGCTGAATATTCAACACCGAGCTGATCAGACTCACGTTCGTCATCTCGGCTATAACTTAAGAATAGTAATTGTGCTGTTTGACTACTTAATTGAAGAATATTTCCACCATCAAGCCCGAAGGATTCCCCAAGAATAGCGCCACCTATAACAGCTAGTTGCCCAAATTGTTGCTCTGCTGCACGCTGAGAAGCATGGCGAGCGGCTACGTGACCAATTTCATGGCCTAGGACTACCATTAATTGTGCTTCGTTTTCTAAATGCGCTAATAAACCTCTCGTTACATACACATAACCACCCGGCAGCGCAAAAGCATTCACTACAGGACTCGCCAGCACCCGGAATGTAAAATCCGTATTTCTATAATTACTTGGAGTATCTTCTCTGTTAAAATGACTTACTTCCAGTAATTCCTGTCCAAGATTACTTACATAATTGGAAAGTTCTTCGTCATCGTATAATCCATACTGAGCAATGATTTCAGAATCAGCGTCTTTTCCGATCTTTAATTCTTCTTCCCAAGAATAGCCATACGCTCTTTTATTGCCCGAAACCGGACTGGTTTGTATGGAAACGCAACTTGGTAATACTAGTGAAGTTATTACTACAAGGATTGTTGTTTTTAAAAATGTTTTCATAATATTTTTTATTTAAATCACCCGATCACATTTACTTCCGGAGTAAGTGTGATATCAAATTTCTCACTTATTGAAAGGCGTATTTCGGTTGCTAAGTTCCAAATTTCTTCACCGGATGCATTTCCATGATTAACTAATACCAAAGCCTGCTTATCGTGAACTCCTGCATCTCCAATCCTTTTACCTTTCCATCCCGCTTTATCTATTAGCCAACCGGCTGGTACTTTCACTTGTCTTTCAGTGATAGGATAACTTGGTATATCCGGAAAATCGGACTTTAATTGATCAAACTGCTCTGTAGAAATAACAGGATTTTTAAAAAAACTTCCTGTATTCCCTATCTCATCGGGATCAGGTAATTTGCTTTTTCGAATTTCAATAACTGTACTACTGATATCAGAAATATCAGGATCGTTTATGCCTTTTTCAGAAAGCGTATCAGATAATACTCTGTATGAAGTATTGATCTTTTTTTCTTTTGAAAGACTCAATGTTACCGAGACTATTATCACTTTTCCTTTTAGCTCTCTTTTAAAGATGCTGTCTCTGTATCCGAACTTACATTCTTCTTTCGTAAATGTTCTTATTTTCCCGGTTTCTATCATCAGTGCTTCCAGGCTCACAAAAACTTCCTGAAGTTCTACTCCATATGCTCCAATATTCTGAATGGGAGCTGCTCCTACCGAACCCGGTATCAGAGATAGATTTTCAATTCCATACAATTCTTTTTTTACACAAAAAAGAACCAGTTCATGCCAATTTTCTCCACCAGACACTCTCAATTCAGACTCTGTAATAAACTCTTTTCCTTTTAAGGAGTTATGAATCACAAGTCCGTCAAAATCACTCTTAAAAAGAATATTACTACCTCCACCCAGAACTAATATCCTGAGGTCTTTTTGCTTTGCAAATGCAATGGCTTTTTTGAGATGCGGTACAGAATCAGCTTCAACAAAAAAAGCAGCCTTAGAAGACAGCCCCATTGTATTGAAGTCTTTAAGATCGAAATTTTCTTGAATGCTAAATTCAGCGGACATGAAAATCAGCTCTCGTTTTCTGAAGTTTCTTTTTTCTCTTCCACAATTTTAACGCGAACCTTTTTGATTCTGTTATTCTGAACAGAATGCACGGTACACTCAAGTCCTTTATAGATTACTCTTTCTCCCACCGTGGGCAAACTTTCGGTTAAATGATAGATAAGTCCTCCTAAAGTTTCGAACTCATCTTCTTCTGTACTTAGCTCAAGTCCAACCACATCTTCCATATCATCAAGATCGATCTGGGCATCAAAAATATAAATCCCATTTTTGAATTGAGTATACATTTGCTGATCGTCTGAAGATTCATCGGTTATATCCCCAACAAGTTCTTCCAAAATATCATCCATAGTTACAATGCCTTCGGTTCCTCCGTACTCATCTACAACTATAGCGATGTGTGTCTTTTCTTGTTGAAAATCTCTGAGAAGATCATCTAACTTTTTTGTAGCAGGGATAAAAAGCGCATTTCTGGAAATAGTTTTCCAGTTAAAAGATGGCTCTTCAGTATCGTCGCTTAAATAAGGAAGAATGTCTTTGGCGTAAATAACACCTAAAATGTTATCCAAATCATTTTCATATAAAGGCATTCTGGATAAAGCTTTATCCTGGATAATACCAAGTATATCTGAAAGGGTATCAAGAGTTGAAACAGCAATCATGTTAACCCTCGAAGTCATAATCTCTCTAACGGTGATGTTACCGAATTCGATTACATTTTCAATAATCTCTCTTTCATCTTCTTTGATGGAACCATCTTTTTCGCTTACTTCCGCCATCGTTCTGATATCATCCGTTGTCATCTTATTGGATGGCTTTGGAAGATATCTCTCCATAATGATAGTGCTGTCAGCAATCAGTTTTGCAAAAGGTTTAAGCATTAAAAACAGAATATAAATAAAAGTACTCCACCGCCTCGAAACTGTAAGAGGATCATTGATAGCGATGATCTTTGGAGTAATTTCGCTTATGATCAAGATCATAAAAGTTAATATTACTATTTCCGCAGTAAATACTACTACTTCTGAAAGTCCGAATTGAGCAACTATTGATCCTGTAATAACAGCAGCCATTACAGAAGCGATAATATTAGCAAAGGTGTTTCCGATCAGAATTGTTGCCAATAGTCTTCGTGGCTTATCCAGCATTGTGAGAATGCGCGAATCGCCTGAGTGAGACTCTTCAGCACTGGTTAAACTTTCCAATCTCGAAGAAAGTGAAAAGAAAGCTACTTCAGATCCTGAGAATATTGCAGAAACTACAAGTCCCAGAATCATCACTATAGCTTGTATAGAAACTACTACATAGTCGATCTCATCCGTTATAGTAGGTACAGAAAAATCTAATAAAGATGCTGAAATAAAAGTATGGGCTTCGAAGAGGGTACTCAAATAAGTATGTTATTTTTATTGAATGGAATTTAACGAGGAGAATGCTTCCTAACAAAATAAAAAAAGCGGTATAAGTTTGACCTCATACCGCTCAAAATGTTTCGGATAAATACTAGAATGGCAGGTCATCATCCATGTTGTCAAAATCCTTGCCAAGTTCAACATTACTGGACATTGGCTGATTTTGATTTCCGGCGTTTTGATTGCCACCCTGATTCCCGCCTCCACTGTTACTTCCTTTACTATCAAGCATCGTCATTTGCAGTGCTTTGATCTCTGTAGTGTAGCGCTTCTGACCTTGATTGTCTTCCCACGATCTTGTTTGAATAGGTCCTTCAATATAGACCAGAGAACCCTTATTCAAATATTGTTGACAAATTTCAGCTAATCTACCCCAAGCAACAACACGATGCCATTCGGTTTTTTCTTGTTGCTCGCCGTTGCTGTCTTTATATCGCTCGCTGGTTGCGATACTTAATGTTGCTACAGCCGTGTTCGACTGTGTGTATCTTACTTCAGGATCTTGTCCTAATCTTCCTATTAGTTGTGCTTTATTTAGTGAACTCATTACGTATTGGATTAAGTTATTTTGTTTGTAAAGTAAGACAAGCTCAGAAGAATTCCTTACAAAAAAACTTTAAAAAAATTTCTATCATTTATATAAATAAATGATAAAAGCATATCTCAACTACTTTTAACCAATACTATCTGATAGTTATCTGTTTCTGAAACCCTAGCGAAAAAGTCACGAAATTTGCTATAATTTTCAGCATCTATTTCTTTTTCACTGATAGAAAGCTTCCTTACATATTTGACCACCCCATCTTCATCGTAACTAATAAATGCTTTAAACTCTCCAAATTCATTTTGTATTGAAACATTGGATGGAGCAGACTCAATTTTATATCCTTCAGGAATTAGCAACTGCGTGGAATCTTTTTCTGTAAACCGGTTGCCGAACCAAATGTTTTGTTTTCGATTTTCATCCTTCGGAAGAGTAAAATTCCAATTGTTTAGTTTGTTGAGCGGTACAAAAAGTCTGGAGGAAGAATTTGAAGAATAATCTTTTAACTGCAGATTATAGCTATATAATGAAACTGTATCTTTAGTAACCCCTGAAAAGTCAACATTCTCTATTGTAAAGTTGCTGAATGGAAACTCTTTTTCAAGCCATTTCAATTTTTGGGATTCTGAAACCGATAAGAGGTTATGTATTACTGAATGTTGATATGAACCTTTGTTTTTAACATTGGAAGATAAATCAGCTTTTCCATCCTCATATAGCTTAATCGTTGTATTTCTGACAATACTGTTATCATTTGCCTTACTATCAGGAGTTTGAATTAATTTACCACCCTCTTCAGATATCAATAACGCATATTTACCTTCGTTTCCTGTTCCAATATCACCCACAGGCATGTATTTACTTGTACATTCAAGCCACAATTCTTCTCCGGAGCTTAAAGTTACTTTTATGATAACATGATTAAACTGATTACTTGGAAATTCATTTAACATCTCCGCATTTCGATCTCCGTTTTTGATCAGCACCGGATTAGCATCAATACCCGCGTAGTCTAAAATAGCTTGCATGTAATTGGTCAATGCTTTGCAATCGCCATATTCATTGTCAAATACGAATTCAGCGGAAAATGGCTTCCATCCGCCAATCCCTAATTGTATACTTACATATCGGGCTTTGTCTTGCAGGTAGTTATATAAGACGTGAACTTTTTCTTTTTCAGAGTTAATGCCCTTAAGCAGTTCATCTACTTCTAATTTGGCCTCATCAGGTAGTTCTCTGGTTTCTTTGCCTAGTTCATAATACCATTTCCCAAACGTTTTCCAGCTGGTTGCATTTCCACGAGATTTATCCATTTTAAATTTACCCGGAGCAACATATACCAAAGGCATTATTTCTTCAAAAGGAGGACCTAATATCTCTCTTTGTTTTGATGTTTGATTCGATATTTCCCATTCTAAAACTTCATATCCACCTTGATCTGATATCTTTGGTGAGTCATTAAAATTTTTTTGAAAATATCGTACACCTGTATTACTTCTGTCTATAAGTTTAAATTTTGCTTTTTCTACATACTGGCCATACTCTTGAGGCGACCAAGTTGGTAGATACAATAAACCGGTTAAGGACATTTCATATTCCAATTCAATGGTATATGGATAGGAGTTATAAAACAGATCTAAAACTTTTACTCTGTTATCTGAAAAAAAAGTATACCCACTGAAAGCACTGTAATCTTCTGCATCTGACTCTGTAAATGTTTTCACAACCTTATTTTCAGAATCAACGATATTCGCATTTATATAATTTACTTTTTGAAATTCGTCGTACCAAATCAAAATGCGAGAAAGGTATTCCTGCTCTTCTTTATCGTACACAGTAAAAGCTTTTTTTATAGAATAAACCGCTTTTTCTTCGCTTAAAATATCTAAGGTAGTTTCACTATATCGAACCGAAGAACTTGCCCCGATTCTCGTAAACATATTATCAGATCTATAATCTCCAGTTCCCCATTCAAAAAGCTTTGGACCCGATGAACATGAATTAATAAGTAGGATCAAGCTAAATAACAGTATTCTTTGTGGCATTTAGGATCTCTTTTTTAAAACAAAATTCTCTTCAAAACTACTCTCCATTAACTCATACATAGTTTTCAAATCAATGTATTCATCAGGCATAAATCGTTTTCTGTTTATTTTCATGGAATAAAGCATGGTGATAATATTTCCATTTACTTGAACTAATCGTTTAAATTCACCTTTTCCATCTTTCAATCTATGAAGCATTGATTTTGGACCTTCTTCAACAATCCAGCCATTAGGAAGAATTACAGTCATTGTTAAATCATTCGAAAATTCAAATTCATAATCAATTGGATATTTTCTTTCCTGAAGTTTAAATGGATTATCGAATTCCGTATCTAAGGTATTGAAGTTAAAGTATGCAATGGTATCGCTTGGATTTATGTAGTTTGAGATATTAAATTCAACATTGTACTTAGCTTCACCTTTTTCATTAGGCTTTTCAACTGATAATGTATCAATGTTTACTTTTTCATCATTGTTGAACAGAACATCTTTAACATTACTCTTATTCTCAAGTTGTTCAGTTGCAACATAAGAAAACTGCCCGGATAGCATAGCCGAAACCTTGCCTTTCATATTGCCATTATCGTCTAAAGAAATATTAACAAGATGTCTGATCTTATTACTTGTAGTATTTTTAAGAGGCACCCATCTTGACTCATCACCCTTTATTAATAAACCTTTGTCATTTAATACGGAAGGTGGCAATATATTATATGGTCTGTTTTTATCAGTAGCATCCAAAATTTGTGGTACTCCATCAACTTCAACATAAACTAGTGTATGATTAAACTGGCTTGTTAATGGATATAAATCGATTATCTCACCATTGTTTCGGGTACTTATAATAATTGGAGAAGCGTCTAAGCCTGCTTCCCTAAGTAATTGTGTTAGCAATAAATTTATTTCTGAACTACTACCATTTCCTGATTCATATACATCTTTAAGTTTATTATCAGCAAAAAGATCATAATCTTTATTCCAGTTAACTGTATTGGCTACATGTTTATAGAGATTGATCATTTTTTCTGTATCGGTACTTGCTCCGGATATTTCATTTTGCGCAACGTCCTTTAAAAACCTATTTCCATCAATTCGCCTTCCAAATTCATCATTTTTTTCTAGTGCTTCAACTAACTCAGGCCATGAGTTTAATACTGTTTCAGCCATTGAATTTGGAAATTGAACCCGAGCCAGCTGTAATTGAACCTGAGCATAATAATCGATCTTAGCTTTCATAAAAGGTTCATTCTTAATAGCCGGAAGATCTTTCATTATCCAGTGATATTCATTTCCGTTATAAGGGATTCTCTCTGTTTGTTGAGTGCTCCGATCACTTCTTACAAAACTCCCGGGTTGCGATACTTCATAGCTAAACAAAGCTGTATCGCTATATTTTTTAATTTCATCAAGATCAAAGTCATGGTAACTTCTTTTGAATACTAAAAAAGTAAGCCACTCCGGAATTGCTACTTTATATTCACTCCACATAACGGGGATTGATCTCTGGAAATACCAATCTTTAAGATCATAAATAGTTTCTGACTTCCAAGTGTATTCATATTCAAAAATACTTCCCTTTTTTAAATTTGGCACTACAAATTTCAAGTCTGACCAAGTATCAGAAACTTTGTTTTCGAATTTATCTCTTCTTCCTAATTTGTGAGTTTTTACTTTTCCAGAACCTGTTAGTTCATAGCTTTGAACTTTAAGTTTAGAAATATTTTGCTTAGGATCTTCATGCCGAAACCCAAGACTTATATCGCCTTCATTAAGCCCATCATCCGTTAATACTTTAATTCGCACGTGCCTGGTCATTACTACTTCCAGCTCTTCATCTATATATGCTTCCGCAACGTCAAAAAGAACTACTGCATTAGCTGTTGGATCGCTCTCATATACTTCCGTTTGCAACATACTTTTTGAAATATCACCAAAATCCTTTTTTTGAGCATAAGAGGATAGAGAAGTAAATGATATAAGTGCCGTAGTAAAGGCGATAGTTCGTATTAACATAAAAAAGTAAATCGTAGTTAGTTTAGTTAAATGAACATAAATAATTATTTACAGTTATTCATTATCGACATAAAAAAAATTGATTTTATTTAGGAACCTTTTCTTTTGATAACGCTTCATTAATTAATTGGGTAAATCTGTAACACTAAGAGCATGAGGCTTCTCTTTAAAGTGCAGTGACCAAAATGATTAGGAAAATATGAGTCAAGAATTTACTGGGACAAATGCTGCTGTTCGTCAAGAGAAAAAAAGCAGTACAGCTCCGGGTTTGGAACCCTACACCGGAACTTGGGATAAATTGAAAGCAGCACATCTTGTGCGACGAACACATTTTGGAAATCGGGTTAAAGATCTGAACAGACTACGAAGCGCCGGAGATGCAACAACAGCTGTTAATGCTCTGGTTGATGATGCTCTTTTAACTCCCCTTCCCGACGACCCTGCTTGGTATAAAAATGGAACCTCCGGTGACATTCTGGACATATACAATATCCAATTTCAATGGATGGATAGTATGTATGAAGGTGGATTGTTATCTCGAATGATTCTGTTTTGGAGCAATCATTTTGCAGTGTCTTATAATAATATGAATGCATTGCCGGACAAAGCTCCCGCAAGTTACTCAAGTCATATGTATAAGTATTTCAAGTTAATGCATCAAAAAGGAATGGGAGATTTCAAGCAACTTGTAAAAGATATGAGCAAAAACTCTGCAATGATGTATTACCTGAACAATTATAACAATGTAGCAGGTAACGCAAACGAAGATTTTGCCCGTGAATTAAAAGAGCTTTTTACACTTGGAACCGAGGATAAAAATGGAAATCCTAACTATACAGAATCTGATGTAGCAGCGGTAGCGCGAGCCGTTACAGGTTGGAGAGTAAATGATTCAAATCATTCTAGTTTTTTCGATGAAAGCAGACACGATTCTACTTCGAAAACAATATTTGGTGTTTCAGAAAATTTCGATTTGGACGGAGTTGTCGACTTAATTTTCAGTGAGAAAGAAAATGAAGTGGCTTGGTTTATTTGTAACAAAATCTATGTTTTTTTTGTGAGTGCAGAACCTGACTCAACAATTGTTAATGAACTTGCTGATTATTGTGTTCAGCAAAATTTTGACATAGGAGCAGTACTTAAAAAATTGCTTTCAAGTGCTCATTTTTATAATGAGCGATTTATTGGATGCAGAATAAAAAGCCCAATAGAAGTATTTATGGGCTTCCTTCGACAATTGGAGATAACTCCAAACAACGAGATCAAAGAATTTATCCGTCAGCGAATGCAAGAGCTGAATGAAGAGCTTTTACGACCTGATACTGTGTTCGGTTGGTCGGATTATAATCCTCCTGATTCTGACGGAACTCCCGGGCATTACACTTGGCTTAATACGAATTTACTGCCCTCCAGATGGAACAATCTTTCAGACCTCCTTTACGGTTTTGACAATGCAGGTTCCTTATATGAACCCATCAGATTAACAGAGAAAATTTCTGATCCTTCTAACCCTTTTTCTGTAGCCGAAGATATTGCGGAACACTTACTTTCAGTTCCATTAGATAGAGTTGGGGTTCGAATTGTTGATGAAGATTTTGCAGGCGATCCTGCATTGGCTCCAGATACCTCAGGGATGCCGACTTATAAAATTCATCTTACTAAAATACTACTTGGAAGTACTCCCTGGTATGAATTTACAGCCAATTCAGATAATCAAGGAAACTTGTTTTATCAGGATACATTTGCAGAAAATGTGCGGCAATACATTTCCTATTTACAACAATTACCGGCGTACCAGCTTATCTAATTTTCAATTTCAAGAGACCTAACTATGTGTGATAATCACCATCAAAAAAAGAGACACGGAAGTAAACTGGAACACGGAGAAGCTCATGAACATGATCATCATAATTGGACAAGAAAAAGCTTTCTGGCAAGCCTTGGAATTGGAGCGCTAGGTTCGGGTATGATGCTTGGCGGAATGCCTGTAAATGCTATGGCCAGATCTAAATTTCTGAATCGCCTTGTGGCCGCAAATAATAATCGAGCATTAATACTGATCCAACTTGGCGGAGGAAATGACGGACTGAACACTGTTATTCCAGTTACAAACGATATTTATTATCAAAAACGTCCAACCATTGCTATTACAAAACAACAATCTATTCAACTTAACGACGATATCGGAATTCATCCGGCCATGAGTGCTATTGAATCTTTTTGGGGTGATGGAAAATTGGCAGTGATCAATAATGTTGGATATGATGACACTAATCGTTCCCACGCAAGAGCTACCGATATTTGGACCACAGGAAGCGGGTCTTCGCAAAACAGTACTTCTGGCTGGGCAGGTAGATATCTGGTTGAAGACAATCCTGATTTTATTGTAAACCCTCCTGAATTTCCACTAGGAGTTCGGATTGGTGGTTCTGCTACACTCTTTCAAAGTGAGTTTGGTAATCTTGGAGTTACTTTTGGAGGAGCTACACAGTTTCAACAATTCTTAGAGCAAGGTGGTTTTTATGACGATGAAAATGTGCCTGTTAATGAATTTGGCAGATCGCTTTCTTTTGCACGAAAAATTGCAAACTCATCATTCCGTTACCTGGAATCCATTCAAAATGCAGCTGATAGTGCCAAAAATTTTGCTGAGTATCCTAACTCAGGACTTGCCAGAAGCTTATCCGTAGTTGCCAGATTAATTCGCGGCGGATTACAAACGAAAGTTTTTCTGGTTTCAAAAGGTGGATTTGATACACATAATAATCAAGGAGGAACGCAAGGTGGTCATGCCAATCTTCTGGAAGATATTGCAGAATCAGTAAACGCATTTTATGCCGATCTGGAAACCGACAATCTAGATCAAAGAGCACTTACAATGACTTTCTCCGAATTCGGAAGAACACTGGATGAAAATAGTTCTAACGGAACCGATCACGGCTCTTCTGCTCCGGTGATGGCCTTTGGTCCGATCAATCCGGGAATTTATGGAGATCATGCTAATTTAACAGATCTGGATAATCAAGGCGATCCGGTTTATTCGACAGATTACCGATCTATTTACAGTTCAATTTTAAAAGATTGGTTTCAGCTAGAAGACCTTGAAACTGAAACTGTACTGAGTGGCAATTTTGATAAAATAGACTTTGTAGATTCTTTGGCTGTTTCCAACGAAAACACTCCTGATTCCACACCCGATTCATTTCGTTTAGAACAAAACTATCCTAATCCTTTTAATCCGGCTACAACGATCGGCTTCAAATTAGCCAAATTGGGAGATGTTCGGCTTCAGGTATTTGATATTCGCGGACAGCTTGTATCCACCTTGGTAAATAAGCGCCTTTCATCAGGACAACATAAAATTGTATTTGATGCAACAGCTCTGGCTAGTGGCGTGTATTTGTATCGTCTACAAACCCGTGACGGCATGCTTTCCAAAAAGATGACTTTAATTAAATAACTAAGAACTCATGAAAAAGCTAAAACTACTACTACTTATTTCCTCGTGTATTACATTATTCTTTCTATCGGGTTGTAATGTAATTGACGGCATTACCGGAAATGATGATGACAAAACAGAGTCCACCCTTCATCCTGTATTATTGAATGATAAATGGGGATATATAAATCAAAAAGGGAAAATGGTTCTAAGCCCACGTTTTGATGAAGCCCGAGACATGTCTGATGGATATGCAGCTGTAAGAACAGGAACACTTTGGGGAATTGTTTCAGCAGATCCTGTAAAGGTTTCTCTTGCTCCTACTTTCTCAACTCTTGGAGATTTTGAAGATGGATTGGCACCCGCACAACTACCTGCAGGTCAATATGGTTTTGTTGATGGAACAGGTGAATTTATTATAGAACCTCAATTTGATTTCGCTGCAAAATTCTCGGAAGGCCTGGCAGCCGTTCGAACGGACGGCTTGTGGGGCTATGTAAATAGTTCGGGAAATATCGCCATAGAACCTACATTCAGTGACGCAAGAGCTTTTTCTGACGGATTAGCTGCTGTTGAGACTTTTAATGGCTGGGTTTATGTCAATGAAGAAGGAACAACCAAATTAGATCCTTCTTTTCAAATTACCGATGCCGGCCAGTTCAAAGATGGCCTTGCTCCCATTCAAACTGTAGACGGCTGGGGATATATCGACAAATCGGGAAGTCCGGTAATTACTCCAAAATACGATGATGCCGGAACGTTTTCGCAAGGAAGAGCCTGGATAAATGACGATGGCTATGTTGGGTTTATCAATAAATCCGGAGCATTCATTATTCCTGCACAATTCAGAGAAGTAAAAGCTTTTTCAGAAAATATGGCTGCAGTTCAGGTAAGCAGCTACTGGTTTTTCATCAGCAAAAACTCGGGAAAAATTGTGATAAATGAACCGTTTGAAAATGCGGAAAGCTTTACGAACGGAATTGCTCGTGTTCAGGAAGGCACAGACGAAAATACTACCTACGGATACATTAACAAAAAAGGCGACTACATCTGGTTTCCAACTAAATAACAGGCTATGACAATGAAATCAAAGTTAATAACAACTCTCTTCCTGCTTCTTATCGCAACTGCTTCTTGTAATGTAGTTGATTCAATTTCGGGCAATGAAGAAAATGATAATACGGTAGAGTTATATCCGATTTTACTGGATGGTGAGTGGGGATACATCGACAAAAACGGAAGCGTTAAAATTGAACCACAGTTTCAAAATGCGGATGTGTTCAGTGATGGTCTGGCTCGAGTTCGATATCGTTGGAGCTGGAAATACATCAACGAAAATGGAGATTTTGAAATCGAAGGTGATTTTCAAAGTATTGAAAAT
This sequence comes from Balneola sp., assembly GCA_965216175.1. Taxonomy (GTDB): domain Bacteria; phylum Bacteroidota; class Rhodothermia; order Balneolales; family Balneolaceae; genus Balneola. The sequence continues at coordinate 973,552 of OZ244140.1, read as the reverse complement.
TTCAATGATGGTCTTGCCGCCGTTCGTATTGACGACCGATGGGGATACATTAATAAGAAGGGAAATTTTGCTGTGAATCCAAGATTCAAAAGCGCTTATCCTTTCTCTTCAGGTCGGGCATTTGTACGAAGCATCGATTATTCTGAATATTATTACATCGACAAAAATGGAATTCGTATAGAATCCGTTTCTCTTCCTGATGATATGGATTTTGTAGAAAATAACACCTTCAGTAATGGTCGAGCATTGGTAAATGATGATGACTTATTCGGATATATTGATCAAAAAGGGAATACGGTTATAGAATTGAAATATCCAGAAGCCAGACCATTTTCTGATAAATTGGCTGCTGTTAAAATAAGTGACAAATGGGGGTTCATAGATAATTCCGGATCTGTTGTTATTTCTCCGCAATTTATTTCTGTGGGTGATTTTGGAAACGGTCTCGCTCCCGCTAGAAGTTCTACCAACCAGTTTGGTTATGTAGATAAAAACGGTAGTCTAGTTATTGAAGAACAATTTGATGAAGTTGAGACTTTTAATGAAGATAGAGCAGCTGTTAAAATTGATGAGAAATGGACTTTCATTGATAAATCCGGAAACCAAATTACATCTCCTAAATTTGATGAAGTTGAACCTTTCTATAACGGATTTGCCAGAATTACAATTATTATTCCTGTTGGTGATGAGTTTGAAAACAGATACGGTTACATCAACAAAACTGGAGAATATGTCTGGTTTCCAACAAATTAAGATTTCCCGAATTTATTGTACCCCAAAAAGAAAGAGGCCTGATACGTCTCTTTTTTTATTTGTCCCCTTTTAGTATTCTAAGTTGTTATCTAAGTAACAATCAACCAAATTTTGAGTTATGAAAAAATTATTAATATTAGTTGTAATCGGGGTTTTCGCCATTCCGACAATGGCTCAGTTATCACAGGCAGAAAGAGATTTTGCTATAAACTATCTGGAAGCAACTCATGCAAACATTGTTGAAACTGTACAAAATCTTCCTAAAGAATCCTTTAATTACAAACCTAAGAATGGCGGATGGTCTGTTTCTAATGCCTTAGAACATATATTATTAACTGAAACTGCTTTTTTTGGTATGGCACAGGGAACACTCACTAATGCTGATGCCAAAACTGATGAAGATTTCTCAGGTAAAGATGGTATTCTTATTGGTATGCTTGCAAACAGAGGTACAAAGGTACAAACCGCTGCTCCTTTTGAACCTTCCGGAAAATGGGATACCAAAGAGAAAATGCTTGCAGAATTGGAAAAATCACGCGATAAGATTATTGGTTTTATCAATTCAACGGATACAGATATTCGGAGCTATAAAACAACTCTACCATTTGGGGAAGTTGATGTTTATCAACTTATGTTAATAATGAGTGCTCATAGTCAGCGACATACCTTCCAAATGATGGAAGTTCTCGCTGAGATGAAAACAATGTAAAATGGATCATTATCTTCAAACTTTTTAAAAGCTTCTTCTATTCAAAAGGAGCTTCTTTATATAATTTTTCTGCTCTTTTAATGTTTTGGAAATGGTTGTTTCGTATCCTTAGTATCAAAACAAAAATTAAATACCATTTATGAAGAAGTTCATAGCATCCACTTTTATATTTTCTTTCCTGTTTTCGCTTACTATTAATCCAACTTCAGCGATTTCCTGGAATTCTACCGGACACCGGGTAATTGCAGCGATTGCGTGGGATAATCTTAGCTCATCAGCAAAAACGAATATTATGAATATTCTAAAGCAAGCTCCGGAAGATTCTGACCTCATGGATCTCTATGACAAAGACAGCGAACATGCAGATAAATATTACTTCATGAATGCTGCTTATTGGCCTGATATAATTCGCGACAGAGACGAAAAAACTCGCTATGATAAATATCATAAAGGTCCTTGGCATTATGTTGGTACATACTGGAAACAAACGGATGAAGGTCCGGTTGATGCGGAAGGTTTTGTAGATGATGAACATATTGTAGAACGAATTACTCATTTCAGAGAAACGCTGGGCGATCCAAGAGTTTCAAATGGTGATAAAGCAGTTCAGATCGCATGGATTCTGCATTTGGTTGGAGATATTCATATGCCTCTTCATAATACTTCAAGAATTACTGATGAAACTCCGGATGGTGATCGTGGTGGAAATAGTTTCGAGTTAAGCGATAGTTGGCCTTGGAACCTTCACGCTTACTGGGATGGAATTATTGATGTTGCTAACCCAAAAGCAGACGGAGTTGATGACTTCGATTATTATTTAGCTAACGCCGAGATGATCGAAAAGAAACATCCTCAGTCAGAATTTAATGGATTGATTGAACTTCAAAATTCTACTAAGTGGAATAACGAAGGCAAGCAGATCACCATGAATAATCTGTATCCGGAATATCTGAACGAAAATCAGCAACCTCCTGCCAAGTACAAGGAAATGGCCTATGAAATCGCTCAAAAGAGAATAGCTCTTTCAGGTTACAGAATGGCGGAATTCCTGAATAATATTTTCGGGAAATAAGATCTGATTTGGGATCAATTCTAAAACAAAAGCCTGAGTAAAGACTTCGGGCTTTTTCCATCTAAGGGAATTCTTCCTGTTACCTGAAGAAACTCTCCGTTTATAGGAGTGTCAATATTTTCATAGTCTTCATCGTATTGCACACTGTTTACATAATCCAAAGCGATGTAATACAGATCTATCCCAAAACCAACAGACCTGATTGAATAAAAACTGTTTAATTCCTGCCCGTTTTGATAACCTAGTCTAAAGGAAAAAGACTCTAAAAAATTTAACTCCAAACCCGAATGAAATATAAGCTGCTCTCCAAGACTGTATTCTTTTGATTTCCCGGTATTTGGATCAACTGCTTCAAAAGAACCCCAGGCTTTAACTAACGTTTCGAAAGGTCCGAATCTTTGGAAATCCCCATTTTCATCTCTCTCAATAGCAATTAAAAACTTTGATATTGCAAAAGCTACATCGCCTCTGAACAACTGGAATCCATTCCAGTCGTGGGCAAAATCTGTAGTTAACCCCATCCCTGTTCTAAACCTCATTGGAAGTGAATCGCCTTCCTCTTGGCCCGAATATTTAACTAATGATCCAAAATCAGTTAATGATAGACCAAAGCTTGGAGTAAACTTCCATTCTTTTTCAGATTGAATTTCTTTTTGATATTGAAATCCAAAATCGACACTAAAAGCGTTCGCCTTATTCTCTGTTTCACCTGAAACACTAACTCCACTTCCAAGATCACTGTATATATAATTTAATCCTAAGCCAATTCTTAGATTTTTTTCATTATTGTAGGAAGCAGCAAGATTGTGGTAATACTCCATTTCTTCGCTTGAACCAAAAGAGTTTTCAGCATAATCTACATATCTTCCTTGGTATGAAATTCCCCATTTTCCGATTCCAGATTGTATTCCATATTGATAATATTTATGTGGAGTGTTCCCGGAAAAAAGATTCCATTCTCTCTTTGTAAAATTAAAACTCAGATCATCGGTATTTATAATACTGGCAGGATTTATTTCATAAGCTCCTTCATTTCCATAAAATGAAACAAAAGAATTACCCAGCGCTTGCATACGCACATCCAGTACTGTTTCTAAAAAAGGCACAGCCGTATAAGCTACTTGTGCAATGCTTTTTTGTGAGTTAACAAAAATAACAAAACTGCTTAATAATATTATTAACTGAGTTTTATTTATGCTTTTAAATATCATGTATATCAATAAAATTAGATTCTTACGAAGATACTATTTATCCGTTAAAGAACTAACACCCGGTAAGTTTTTACCTTCCAGAAATCTCAAGTTAATCCTCGATATTAGTAATGTTATATAAGCTTGGATATGAATGATACTGAAATCAGATTAGCATTTTTATAAGATTGTGCTAATCATTATTAATCAAAACAACTTCTTGTTTATCACTAGAATTTACGAAGTTTAAAAAACTTTCTAATTCAGAATTAGACACATCTTCTTTATTAATCACATTATCCTTTATTTGAAACTCTCGAATTATTAAAAGCTGATCCTGGGTTTCATCAGTATCTTTTTGAACAGATAGTAAATACTTACCAAAGTTATATTCTCTATTTACACTTGATGGAAGAAATTCTATAGAATACCCTTCTGGTATTACTAAATATGTTGAATCAACTTCAGAAAAAGAAAACAAAGGTTTGCTATAACCGAAGAAATCATTAGTACTTTCGTGAAACTCTTTTTTAAACTGATGTACCGGTATGAACATTCTTTTTCCTGACTCTTTGAAAAAGTCTTTAACCATTACATCGAAAAACACTTTTACCGGTCTTTCCTTATTATCAATATCAGAACTATTGATCTCAGAATATTTTGTCAGATCTAAACTGTAGTATCTGTCTAACCAGTTTGCTCTCTGTGCTTTAGTTTTATCATAAAGTCCGAATAAGTAATCCTCCATGTAAAAACCATCAGTGGTAGTTGATCTCGAAATTTTTGTTTCATTTCCAGGTATCGGTGTTACTCTGTTCCAAGCTATAGAGTAGTTTACTTTTTCGTTATAATCCGGTGTATCGATCAGTTCACCGCCCTCTTCGGTAATCAACAAACCTCTTCTACCGGAATTCGATAACGTTAAATAGTTAAACGGCAAAATCTGACTTGTGCATTCTAACCAAATATTACTCTCTTTATGGGGTAAAAATAAAACTACATGATTAAATTGTTGACTTGGAAAATCTTCAACCACATGCTCAGCATCAATTCCATTATTTATTAGTACCGGGTAAGCTTTGATGTCTGCATAATCAAACATCGAAAAAGCAAAATTGGTTAAGGCTTTGCAATCACCATATCCTTTATTTTCTACGAAACTAGCTGGAAAAGTCTGCCAACCTCCAATACCTAATTGTATGCTAATATATCTTGTATTGCGCTGCAGATAGTTATATATGATTTTTGCTTTCTCTTCATTTGATGTAATCCCCTCAAGTAAATCATCTAATTCAGATTTTGTATCCGGGCTAAGCTCTTGTCTGCCTTCATTAAGCTTGTAGTACCATTGGCCAAAACTTTCCCATGTTTTGAAGCTCCCTTCACTATCTTCAATCTTAAAATTGACAGGCTGGATTATCACCTTGTTCAGTTCATCAGTGTCTGCTTGGTTTGACCTTAAATTCCGGATATTCCAACTGGTAGTAACAATTCCATTTCTAATCGACTCTGATCTTGTAGCTCCCTTGGTAAGATCTTTTATATTAACCGTTACATCTTCCGGAAAAGCAACTTCTAAGCCTGCGTTATAAACCATTTCCCTATTTTGTCTAGGGCTCCAGTTGGTTTTAATTAATAAATTAGAGCTGGTTTCTTCATATTGGTATTCAATAATATATGGGTATGTATTATGATTTAAAGAAACCAATTTAACCCTACTTTCTCCAAATGAGGATGCAGATCTTGATATTGGAAAGTCACTTATATCTTCCGAATCCAGATCTTTGATTTTAACTCCTTTTATAGAATAAATTGCTCCTTTTATTCTACTCACTTTTATAAAAGAGTCATAATAAAGAACTAGTTCTGTCTCAGCACGACCTGATTCATTAAAGACAACAAACTCTTTTGAAACATACTTCTTAGCTGTTTTATTTGGAAATATCCGAACTTGAGTATTAAATTCAGTAACCAGATAATTTTGGTCATCTGTGTTTTGTATTACATCATTTAATTTTAAATAATAGCCTGATTTCTTTTGGATGATTTGTTGACGAGATGTACAACCAAGGACAATTGTTAAACAAAATAACCAGATCCAGATATTTACTTTACTTCCCACTCTTTTTTATAACTATTGTTTTTGAAGGGGTGTTTACAGCAGAAAGTATAGAACTGATCTTTGAATGATCTTCAGCTTTAAAATCTGTTTTCAGAGCAATAAAATTTCTTTCAATCGTAAGTACATTGTCTCTTACAATATAAGATTCTGTGTAATTAAATGGCTCACCTGGAACTACAATGGTTTTATCTTCCGGAACTTCATCTACAAAATAACCATCAGGAATTTTAACTTTATATTCAATAGCTCGATTAGCTCTGTAAGGGAACTCAATAGGTAATCTCCTTTTATTACTTTCTAGTTGCTCTAAATTAAGGAAATCGAATCCCGAAGGGTTAAGAAATATTGTTTCTAAGCTGTCATTTTCTACATTTAAATTATTCAATGAATAAGAAGCTGAAATCGTTAACCGAGGTTCCAAATAATCTCCTTCTTCAATAGCGTTTGTTTGAACACTTAACTTTTTTGAGTGGCCAGGGATAAAATCCTGAAAAAAAGCCAAGGTATCTTGCTGAATGGTGGTAGTATACCTAACAGCATCGTAAGCCTCTGAATCGATATTTAAGTTTCCTGTTATATCACCGCTTGGACTTAATTCAGATTCAATTTTTACTTTTGTGGTGCTAAATTCTTTACTATTCAGGTCTACCCAATCAGTATTAAATTCACCTATCCTCAATGCTGTACCGTTCAAATCAGATATTGGCAGAATACCAAATTTTGTATTATTTACAGCATCTAAATAAATCTCTTGATTGTCTAATATTACAGAAACTATTGTCTTGTTAAATTGATCTGGTAAAATATAGTTCTTCAATATGCGACCATTATCCCTTGTACTTAGCAGTATAGGATCAGCGATAAAACCAAGTTCTCTAAGTAATTTGATCAAAAGTAGATTTAATTCAGCTGAACTACCTGTTTTATCTTCGTTAACTTTCCTCAAATCCTTATTTGTATAAATGTTATTTGAACCGTTCCAACTAAACGAATTTACGTATTGATAAATAGTTTTTAATTTAGAAGAACTTGTCGAATTCGGATCGGTTAGATCTTCTGCTAGTTTTTGTGACCATCTCTCACTAACAATTTGTTTTCCGTATTCCTCATCATCCATTAGATCTTTTGCTATCTTTTCCCAGCTTTTATTGTATTCAGTCTTAATGTTGTAATTTGGAATTTCAACTCCTTTGAATTGCAGGAAGATATATGACCGATAGTTTTCCAAAGAGCTTACATAGGGTTCATAAAGAAGAGCCGGATTATCCTTCATAACCCATCTGAACCTTTGAGCGGGAGCATCCATTCTTAAATCTTGACCTCCACCACTTCCATAAGAAGTGGAACTATTAGATTGGTATTTATACTTTATACCAACCATTTTATCCTCTATCTCAGCTATGTCAGGTCTTTTGTTTACTCTTGAAATTAAATCAAATCTATGAAATGTTGGTATTTCTACTACAAGTTCACTCCATTTAACAGGTAGCTCGCTATCGAAATACCAATTCGGTAATTGACCTGCACTACCTAATTCTATTTCGTATCGGATGTCAATAATACTTCCTTCTTTAGCATCAGGCATTGTAAACCTTACTACTTTCCATCCTCCATAATTATCCTCATAAAAAATATCATCTTTATCCAGCTTCTTTTTTTCGACTTTATTCTTAGAATTAAGATTGAACGTATAAGCTTCTACCTTTTCTAGGTCTTGATCGTATTTGGTAGGGTTGTAAAAGATTTCATATGTAGCATGATCAATTCCTCTTGAGGATAAGATCTTGATTCTCTTGTGACGCTCTACCAAGTATTTAAACTCTTTTTGAATGGAGTACTTTGCAAAATCAAACAAAACCACAGCATTAGAATTTGAATCTGCTTTGCTAAAAGATAAATTCAAATTTTCTTTGGAAACTTTTCCAAACTTCTTAGGCTGTGATGACAGAATTGTGCTACAAATAAATGATATAACGAAAACAAATAGTATTCTAAACATACATCTTAAATTCAATAATATTAGTCTAAGTAAAGATACTATTTATCCGTTAAAGAACTAACACCCGGTAAGTTTTTACCTTCCAGAAATTCCAAACTAGCCCCTCCACCGGTAGAAACATGAGAAACCTGATCGCTTAAACCTGATTTCTTTATAGCTGCAGCAGAATCTCCTCCCCCAATAATGGTTGTAGCACCAAACTTAGTGGCTTCAGCCAAAGCTTCGGCTACAGCAAAAGTACCGTCTGCGAAATTACTCATTTCAAAAACACCCATGGGGCCGTTCCAAAGAACCGTTTTCGCCATTTTGATCACATTTCCAAAGGCAATGGCGGATTGAGGGCCAATATCTAACGCCATCCATCCGTCTTCAATACCATCTTCATCTACAACTTCGTATTCAGCGTCGTTGCTAAATTCTTTTGCCACCACAGAATCTAAAGGGAGCATTAATTTTACCCCTGCTTTTTCCGCTTTCAGGATTAGTTCTTTAGCCAAATCAACTTTATCTTCTTCAAGCAATGAATTTCCAATCGGCAAACCTTTGGCTTTAAAAAACGTGTAGGTCATTCCTCCCCCAATAATAATTGTGTCTACTTTGTTTAGCAGATTCTCTATTACTCCTATTTTATCAGACACTTTAGCCCCGCCCAAGATAGCTACAAACGGTCGGTCCGGATTGTTTACAGTTTCGCTTAAATATTTGATCTCTTTCTCAAGTAAAAATCCTGATGCCGATTGCTCCATAAATTTTGTTACTCCTGCAACAGATGCATGAGCTCTGTGTGAACTGCCAAAAGCATCATTCACAAATAAATCTGCATGAGAGGCAAGTTGGCCACTGAAAATCTCTTCGTTCTCAGTTTCTTCAGCATGAAAACGTACATTCTCGAGCAAAACTATTTCCCCAAATTCTGCTTGTTCTATTGCCTTGTTTGCTTCTTCTCCTATACAATCTGAAGCAAAATGAACTTTGGTATCCACTAAACCTTTTAGATGTTCAGCTACTGATTTCAATGAGAACTCTTCATCAAACTCTCCTTTTGGCCGCCCAAGATGACTGGTAAGTATTAACAACCCTCCATTTTCGATTACATAATTTATGGAGGGGAGTGCCTGTACTATTCGGTTGTCATCTGTGATTACTCCGTCCTTTATAGGCACGTTAAAGTCAACGCGCATAAGTACTTTCTTATCTTTTACTTGAAGGTCGGTAAGGGTAAGTTTTGTCATTTTTTTTGTAAGGAATGTTGTTTTTAACTGTCTTATTTGATTAAATAAAGCTTAATAACTCAATCGTACACTTTACTCATCAGTTGGTACTGTAAAGTAAAATACACAGTTGAAATGTTCTTTGTCTTTTATTTTAGTAAATCAATCATAATAATGGAGTATATATGAAGAAACTGTTACAAGTGTTTTTATTTGTTGGTGTATTGATGCCTGGTCTTGCCGCTCAGAGCCTGCTAGTTATAGAGACATCTCCTGCGAATAATGCAGTTAATGTTGATCAGGATTCAATCAAAATAACTTTTAATAAGAAGATTGATTTAAGCGATAGTTCCTTCGTGGACGGATTAGTTGTTCCTTTTTTAGTTCTCCCTTTTGATTCTGTTGAAATAGGACAGCTTAGACTTAGTGACGATTCTCTATCTATTTTATTTGATGCCAACTTTGCAGAAAATGCAGACTTCACTTTCCTTGTTCTAAATGCAACTGCTGTTGATGAAGATAAACTTGCAGAACCTTATTTATTTCGATTCACCACCAGCGCCAATGCCGGTGAATTTGTAATTAATGGGGAGCTTACTCAAGAAGAAATGGCAAAATTAAGAGCTAGGTCAAGTACTTCTCATCTAAATGGCTTAACAGTATTATTAAGCGAGGAAAATTTAAATCTTGGCCTAGATTTTGACGAATATGAAGATGAAGAACCCGAAGACGAAACCGATCCCCTTTCTGTTTCTCATATTGCTTTTGTTGATCCTGTATCCGGAGAATATTCTATTTCCGGGGTTAGAGAAGGTGATTTTTTTCCTTACGGACTAAATATTTTTACTTCAGATCAGGAAATAGAAGGATTTCCTGAAATCTATATTTATGATCCGAATGAAGACTTTACCTTTGATACGCTAAAAGTTAATTCCGGTAATGCACCAAATGATACCTTAAACAATATTGATTTGAGAAAACTCGAATTCATTCCTTTTACTTTTGGTGAAGCCATAAACCGAACTTCCAGTCTGGGTTTTGGTAGCGATGTGGATGTTGCTGCAGGTTTTACCGAAATCCCACTTACATTCGAGTCTTTCGAAGAGCAACATAAACGCTTGTTTAAAGGACTTCCTTTTGTTGCTTCTATGAACGACCACCAAGCCCCATTCTTTAATCCGGAAAATGGTACCAGTATAATCTGGAGCATGTTCTTTTATAATTCAACTTTGGATTCACTTCATTTGATTGGAGTATCTCCGTTTGGAGCGCAATTAATTGAGACTGTTGGGCCAGAAGACGTAGAGATTCCTGTTGAGCTCAGCACACTAAATGTACTTCCAGAGGAATTTATTGATAGTGACTCAGCTGCTGCAATTGCAGAAATGAATGGAGGAATGCAATTCCGACAAGAATATGGCAACGCTAATTTTGCAAGTGTAGAATTTTTGATTGCTCACGCATATTGGGAATACCCTCTTGATAATTCTCCTGCAGCCCCAACTTTTTGGAGAGTTCAATATCGTGCAGAGTCTTTTAATTTCCCATTCAAACAATCCTTTGAACATGATAGCTTTCAGCAAGATTCTTTGGTTTTCTATATTGACAGTGAAACCGGTGAAATTTTATATAAAGCCGGAAATGAACTTACGGATGGACCTTCATTTAATGTAGTAAGCAGCTCTCCAATTGACGGAGCTGTTGCTATCACCGATACAACGACTATAAGTATTACTTTTGATGCTCCGGTAAGAATGGATGAATTTGATCCTTTTGGGGATGGAATTAAGATTCTCACTTTCCCATTTGAATCAATTGATATACTGGAAGTAACTGCTTCTGATGTTGGGAGAACTTTAAACTTTAAAGCGGTTCACGAGGATGAAACCGACTTTACATGGATCGTAAGTAAAGCAGAGAATACTGCGGGTGGCAAGCTTGAACGTCCTTATGTTTTTAATTACAGCACATCAGCTTCCAACGGCCCTCAAACGGTTTCAGGGACAATTTCCTCAGAAGATGAACCAGCAGGTAAGCAAGTATCTACCAATCAATTTGACGGAGTGATGGTTGCTTTGTTTACATCTAACCCATTTAACGAAAATGGAGATGATGAGGCAGAAGGCAATGAGGGTCCTGACTTCACTATTGCAAAAGCGATTTTGGCTGACACAACTACAGGCACTTATACACTTGAAGGTGTCCGGGATGGAGTGTACTTCCCATTGGCTATAAACCTAATAAAAGACGGTTTTGATGACACACCATCTGCAATTGGTATTTTTGATCCTGAAGATGATGGTTCTTTAAATTCGATTACTATATCGGGATCTAATCTTACAGGTATAGACATTGTTTTTAAACCATTTGCTCCAATTACTGCCGGCAAAGCTGTTTCAATAGCTAATGCTGCAGCTGCTGAGTTGGATTCTGAACTGGCTCTTTATTTTATGTTTTCGGAAGAAACTCTGATTGAATATGATCAATTTCCTGATTCAACGAATGAAGATAACGGTCCTAAAAAAATTGGCCAATCTTATTTTAAATTACAGAGTGAAGATTCTACACCAACCGGAACAGGAGAAGACTGGGGATTACTTTATTACAATTCTACATCTGAAACAGCGCTCGCATTTTCCGTAAATCCATTTGGTGTTGGCTTAATTGATACCGTGGATACACAGGAATTTTTGGAAGAATTAGAATTCCAGGAAGGTACATCTTTTGATGACCTCTCCCCTCTTGCTTCAACCTTTTTTGATTCAGATTTAGCAGCAGCTAATGCCGAAGAAAACGGAGGAAATGAATTCAGACAAGGTGATATTGATTTCCTTGATGTAGAGTATGTAGCAATTAATGCTCCTTCCTTACTTCCCGAGGGTATTACACCGGACGGAGGTGGAGGTGTTTGGGTTGTAATATATTCCAAAGAGACTTTCAATGAACAAAACTTCAATTCTGAATTCAGAGATTTTGAAGTATTTATTGATTTCGAGGATGGCTCTTTCCTTGGTTCTAATCTCGAAGAAGATGAACCATTTACTGCATTGGATGGCAGAGCTGCTGCCGATACCTTAGCGATTCAAGTCCATGATGACAATAAACTGTATCTGATTGATGCCAGAGGAAACATATTCGTTGATCCGGAATTAGATCAACAAAACAAAGCCCAAAGCAGTGAAGATTCAAATACAGATATACAAGAAGGAAAGTTTTTCTTTGTTGAATACCTTTTCTATTCAAAATCAAAAGATCAGGAAACACCAATAGGCGTTGACGCAAGTGGCGAAGCTTTCTTTTTAGGAAACGATTCAAGCACACTTCCTGAAGGAGTTTCATATGCTGATCTGGAAATCATTTCAGAAACTATCATTGATAGTGATTCTGCTGTTGCTATTGCAGACGCAAATGGTGCAGAAGACTTCAGAAATAATCTAGGGTCTAACTTCGATTTAGTGCGACTTGATATTGAAGTTCAGGCCGGTAACCGTTTCTGGCTATACCCGGACGGCGTCGATAGTTCCTTGGTAACTTGGTCTGTACGATTCACCCGAAGATCTCAAGATCAAAGTACTGAAGAGTTTTCGGATGAAAGTGCTGAATTTCTGATTAATGCCGAAACCGGAGAAGTCTTAGCTCAACAGATCCTAACATCCAATAATGATCCGATTTTGGAAATTCCGAATAGAACAGAGCTTGGACAAAACTATCCAAATCCATTCAACCCTTCTACAACTATTCCTTTTAGTTTGAAACAAGCCACCAATGTAGAACTCACTATCTACAATATGCTTGGGCAAAAAGTAAGTACACTTGTAAATCAGAAGTACAGCGCCGGTTCTCATTTTGCAACTTGGAATGCATCTTCATTAGCAAGTGGAATGTATATTTACCGTTTAAAGGCCGGAAATGTCATTCAAACAAAGAAACTGATGCTCATCAAATAACCTATATCTTTATTAAACTTTAAAAGCCTTCTTCGGAAGGCTTTTTTATTGGGTGATATTCAGTCATAATTTGGATATTTTCAGAGCACAACTTTGTGCACTACAACTCAATCTATGAAAACAGTTTATTTCGACAACGCTGCTACTACCCCTTTGGATGACAGGGTGCTAGAAACTATGCTACCTTTTTTAAAAAATGACTTTGGAAATGCTAACTCTGCTCATCATTTGGGACAAAGAGCTAAAGTAGCCGTCGAGGATGCTCGAGAATTCGTTGCTTCCGTTATTGGCGCAGAACCATCAGAAGTGATTTTTACAAGTGGAGGAACTGAAAGCGACAACGCAGCGATCAAAGGAGTACTTGCACTTGCCGGAGATAAAGATGAGATCATTAGTTCTGAGCTTGAACATCATGCCGTTTTACACCCTATTGAAATGTCAAAAATGAAGGGGTTCAAAAATCTTTTTGCAAAACCTATTAAATGCGGAACTATAACTGCCGATGCTGTAAATGAGAAGATTTCAGATAAAACAGCACTCGTAAGCATCATGCATGTAAATAATGAGATCGGTTGTATAAATCATATTTCTGAAATTGCTGCTCTTTGCAAAGAAAATAAAATTCCATTTCATACCGATGCCGTTCAAAGTATTGGTAAAATTCCCGTTGATGTGAACGAACTCGGAATTGACTTAATGAGCGGAAGCGGACATAAAATCTATGGACCTAAAGGCGTGGGGCTTATGTATGTGAGAAATGGTTCACGATGGATGCCGTGGATGACAGGTGGATCTCAAGAGCGCAGAAGACGAGGCGGCACGCTAAACGTTCCCGGAATAGTTGGCTTCTCAAAAGCATTGGAACTGGCAGTTAACGAAATGGATCAAAATACTGCGCATTACAAAAAGCTCCGTTCGCTCCTTCTTTCAAAAATGGATAGTGAACTTGATATTGATTACACCATCAATGGAAATCCTGAAACAGGAGTTTCACATGTCCTGAATCTGTCTTTTTCTAACGCGGACGGTCAATATATTGATGGCGAAATGCTGTTATTAAATCTTGATATCGATGGTATTTGTGTTTCAAACGGGTCCGCTTGTACTTCAGGAGCAGTAGAGCCCTCTCATGTGCTTGCAGGAATTGGTTTAGAAAATAATTTGGCTAAATCAAGCATTCGTGTAAGTTTTGGCAAAAATAATACTGAAGAAGATGTGCACTATTTTGTTGAAAAACTAAATGGCGTATTAACCCGAATGTTTGCTACCGCATGAGTTTAAAAGTATGTGTGTATTGCGGATCCAGAACGCCTGAAGATTCCCGTATTATCGAGCTTGCTGACAAAATCGGAAATGCTATAGCTGATCACAATTGGGGATTGGTTTATGGTGGCGGTAAAGTTGGTATGATGGGTTTAATCGCCGATGCTGCTTTAGAAAAAAACGGTGAAGTTATTGGTATTATCCCAACGGCTTTAAAAAGAGCGGAAGTTGTTCACACGGGAGTTACCGAAGTCATTGAAACTCCTGATATGCATACCAGAAAAGCTCTTATGGAGAAAAAGTCTTCCGCTTTTCTTGTACTTCCCGGTGGATTCGGAACGCTGGACGAATTTTTTGAGATCCTGACCTGGAGGCAACTGGGCATCCATAATAAACCAATCATTTTACTAAACGCATTTGGTTACTTTGATGGACTTGCAACTTTTGTGGAAAATGCCATTGATCAGGATTTTGTGAGAGCAAACAACAGAAATCTTTTTTCTATTACCACAAACTTTGAAGAAACAATATCGGTTTTGGAAGAAAAACTGAAACAATGAGTCAAACGTTTAAAGTTTTTGCAGTGGTCTTTCTAATTTTTATGATCACAGCTTGCGAAAACAGCTTCAAAGTAATACCTGCTGAAATGGAAATACCTGAAAACCCAATCTCTGAATGCCCTGATTCACCGAATTGTATTCGTACAACTCAGGTTTTTGAAGAAGATTCTATATCTGTTTTCAATGCTTTTAAAAATTCGATCAGCAAAGAAAATCCTTTCGAACTCGAAACCAAAAGAGACGAAGAAAATCTGTCCATATCTGCTGTCTATAAAATTCCGGTTTTTGGTTGGCTTGATGATGCGGAACTGATTTTTGAATCTGACAAAGAAAACAAAAATCTCACTTTTGTTCATTTAAAAAGTTCCAGCAGAGAAGGTTATTATGATTTGGGAGTAAATAAAAGACGAATTAACCGTATCTTAAAAAAAGCACGAAAAGAGCTCAATCTTTAAATAAGTAGATCATGTATAACATTTTAGTTCACCTGCACTCTGTAAACCGATGGATTGTTTTAGTCCTCATCATTTTGGCTTTGGTAAAGTCATTCTCAGGTTGGTTCGGAAAGCGGGAATTTACACCATCTGATAAAAAAACCGCTCTTTTTGCTTTGATCTTTACACATGTTCAAATGCTTCTGGGATTAGCTCTGTATTTTATCAGCCCGTTGGTTTCTTTTGCAGATGGAGCGTTAGAAAGTGCTGTTTACCGATTTTATACTGTAGAGCACTTTTCAATGATGATTATAGCAATTGTTTTAATAACCTTAGGTTTTTCACTATCCAAAAGAGCTTCTGAAAGCATAACCAAGTTCAAGCGTGTTGCTGTATTCTATCTCATTGGTTTGCTGATCATGCTTTCATCTATTCCGTGGCCATTCAGAATTGATGGTGCCGGGTGGTTTTAATACCGATCTAATTACATACGCTGTAACTATATCTTGGGATTTTTCCCTGTTTATGACCCACCCTTTTTCCCTCCCTATGATCAGAGAGGGAGACTACCGAACTAAATCTTAACCAATTAGAAAGTCCTCTTCCCTTAGCAAAGGGAAGAGACAGAGAAGGGTTTGACAATTTTGGCTCAGTCCTTGTTTAAGCTTGGCGTTTTGCTATCTTATGATATCAAAAATTTAACGCGTTTAGCATTTAGAGTGTTATTCTACATTTTTTTCGTTTACACTAATGTAACTTCCTTAGCCTAATACTATGTTATATGGCTTTTAATCCTGATATGAGAATTACGTTAACTATTTTTTTATTCATATTTGTGATTTCTGCTTGTGATACGGAGAAATCACAAAGTGAAACCAAAACAGGTGTAGATTCTCTTGCCATTCAGCTATCTATGTCAGCAACTGAGCGTTATGGGGAATATATATTTGGCAGAATTAATAGTCCCGATTCCTTAGAACTTTCATTAAATGAACTTGATAAAGCAATAGAGATAGAGCCCAATTTACATGAACTTTATACTGCCAAAATAAACATACTTCTCGAACTTGGTCGAAATGAGCAAGCTATTGAGGTTTCAAAAGAGATTTTAGTAATTAAGCCCGATCTTGTAGAAGCAATGACATACATAGGATTTATTAATGAAAAAATTGGGAAAAATGACCTTGCGCAAGAATGGTATCAAAGGACTTTGGTTGCTTATGATAAGCGTATCGAAGAAGATCGTTTTGTAGTGAACTCTAAAGCCAACAAAGTATTTTTACTTTTGTTCACAGAAAACGAAGAATCAGCAAAAAAAGCTTACTTCGAATTGAAAAAAGAATATCCTGAAAATAATGATATAAATTATTTGGAGTTTGTTTTTGAAGATTTTGATAAGCATGAATTTCTGAATGAATTTCATAAATAGTTACAGCCATATAACAAGCGTTTCAATGGGACGCAGACGGGGTTTTACCCAGTTTCTTATTAGCTTATAATTTTGTTACTTCAAATAAAACTAAATTTCTGCGCCCATTAAACGCGGGGTCGTTATAGTACATCAAACATGGAATTAGATCAAAAATTATTACAACATTCAATTTTAAGCGTCAAAAAATCAGTACTAATTGGATTTGTAGTTTTCTGGAATATTGGTTTTCTCGTTGCCTTCTATTTTGGCGGTGGAGGAATTGAAGGGATGTTTTCCCCTGTTAGTATGAAAGTACAGGGGATTCTTTGTGCTATAGCTTCTCTATTCTGCTTAAGTATTGCAATATTGAAACCTGTGCAAAATCTGGTTGTTTTGAAAGATAGGATCGAATCATTTAATCCTATAGGATTTTACTTTGTGGCTTTCATAACAGCAATACTTGCAATAACTCGTTTAGTTTAAAAAAATGTACCATAACAAACGTTTCAAGTTTTTTATTTTTATCCTCAATGTAAAAGTTGTTTAACAGGGTGCGGTGTAAACTTGATTGCCAGGAATTAATTTTGCTAATTCAACCAAATTAAAATCCTCGTGCATTATTGCGGGGCTGTTACCCTAATTTGAGAGCCATGTTGCAATCTTTTCATGATCAAATTTTGAGGATCATTCAAAATCATTTAGGGTTACCGATATCTGTTCAGGCGCTACACACAATGCGCTCCCAGATGCTTTATTAAACCACACTTCTACCTATAAGAATCTCATGAAAAGAAAAGAATCTACCGCTACCGCATTATTTCTGATAGTGGTTTTATGGTTCTGCCCTGCCGTTAACTCCGTGAAAGCACAAGATTCAGGAATTGAAGTACCAACCCGGCTCGCCCTCTTCCTCGACTGTAACTTCTGCGATGAAACATTTATACGTCAGGAGATGTCTTATCTGGATCATGTCCGTGACCGTGAAGTCGCCGACGTTCACGTTCTCGTTACACGAGAAAACACGGGTTCGGGTGGCGAAGCATTAACCTTAGATATCATAGGTTTGGGTATTTTCGAAGGACTTAATTTCTCCACCGTTTACAATGCGTCTTCGAACTCCACTGAAGACGAAGAGCGCAACGGATTTCTTCGAGTTCTTGAAGCAGCACTTGTGCCCTACCTTATTCAAACTCCTTTGCGAGATCAAGTGCGAGTGGACATTGCAACATCTGAAGTTTCCACAACAGAGCAAGCCCAGACCACGGAAGATCCCTGGAATAACTGGACTTTCGAGGTCTATGCAGATGGTAGCGCCGATTTCGAATCGCAACAACAATCCTTCGACACCCGGTACGGGGTCTACGTCAGCCGTGTTACTGAGAACTGGAAGATCCAGCTCCGGCCTTTTTTCAACTACAACTACGATCGATTTGAACGAGACGAAGGATCCATCACGAACACAGCACGACGCGACGGATTCACCAGCTATGTAATTCGTAGTATCTCTCCGCATTGGTCTGTCGGAGGCTATGGAGATATTCTTACATCCACCTTCTCTAACGTAGACTTGCGCTACCGCCTCATGGGTGCAGTTGAGTGGAGCCTCTACCCTTATCGCGAGGCGAATCGGCGACAGCTCACCGTTGCTTACCGCCTGGGTGCTTCCCACATCACCTATCGGGACTCGACCATCTACAATGAGATTGAAGAAGTGCTTCCACAGCATATACTAAATGCAGGTTATGAAGTCGTTCAGCCTTGGGGTGGCATCGAAATAGGTGTAAATGCTTCTCAATATCTCCACGACCCGGCTCGTCACAGTTTTCAGTTTGATTCGGAGTTTGAGATTCGCATCACAAGAGGTCTTTCCGTTGAGATTGGTGGTTTCGTAGAGATCATTCAAGATCAGATCAATCTCCCTAAAGGTGACGCCGACCTTGATGATGTGCTATTACGACGCAGGCAGTTAGAAACCAATTACGAGGCGGGCATTAGCTTCGGGTTCCGTTATCGTTTCGGCTCACTTCTCAACAATGTCGTGAACCCACGCTTTGGTGGCATCGGCAACCGAGATCGATTCTGATCTGCTGACTATGATGCTTTACCCTCATTCCGTTTTCTGACCCACCCTTGTTCCCTCCCTACATTCAGGGAGCGAGATTTTTTTAACAAATCATAGCTTAATCAGGGAGTCCTCTTCCCTTGTACAAGGGAAGAGACAGAGATGGGTTCGGAACAAAAAAGAAAAGCCTAATCAGAAAATCTATAAGATCCTTCGCAGGTATGCTCACGATGACTAAGTTGTGTTGAAAAGGAACATAGGAAAGAAACAGACTTAGTCGCTAAAGGGGGCAGTTCAGTCCCCGACCTTTCGCAAGCGTCATACCGTGCTCAAAGTCAATCCTATTGGTAGATTTTTATGCGGGTCATAGGTCTCTTCATTTTTCCATAAACTGTAAATTAATATGAGTAGTTTTCTTGCAACAGCTATCACTCCCTGTTTCTTTGCTTGCTGACGTTCATTTAATTGCTTGTAATGAGCAGAAAGTGCCAGGTTTTTGTGAGCGGCATTTAGTGCAGGCATATACAATGCTTGGCGAATATGAACATTTCCCTTTTTGCTTAAGCGCCCTTTCTTTTGTACCGATCCGGATTGATGGATCTTCACATCCATCCCTGCATAGGCCACGAGCTGGCGTTGGTTACGAATCAGATTAAACCCATTTGTTTCCCCAAGTACAGTAGCTACAGTGAGCAAAGAAATCCCTTTTATCTGGCAAATATTATCAACTTTTGCTTGTAATGTCTGCTGACTTGCAAACAATGTGCGAAGTTCTTGCTCGATAGCTTTGATATGTGCATTGATCATAGTTATGCGCTCTTTTAGACGCACCAGCGTGGTAGTTGAAGGAATAAAAGCAGTAGTTAAGGCATGCTTTTTATTCTTGAGTCGACTTCGTTCATTCACCAGAGCTTCTCGTTCCCGAGTAAGCCCCCGAACCTGCTGCCACAAAGGGTCGGCAGGCTTCCATGGTTGTAAAGAACGCTCCAGGCCAAGCTGGCAAAGTAGCCGTGCGTCTACCCGGTCGGTTTTTGCACGTTGATTAATGCTTTTAACAAATGCTTTTGCTTTGGTTGGCAGGATAATGTATACCTGAGTCTCACACTCATGCAGCCTGTGGGCAACTAATTCATGATAGACGCCTGTAGCTTCCATGATACAATGTACGGCACTGTCAGCTGAGCAATAACGCCTAAGAAATCCTATGAGTTGTTCAATACCTGATTCAGTGTTCGAGACTTGCCCGGTGTATAGAATTTGGTGTTCAAGAGTGGTTATAAGTGAGCCAATACAAATCTCAAGGGTGTCTTTGGAGACATCAGTGCCTACCGATTGTTTAATAATTTGCATACTATTCAGATCAAGGTTGAGGTTGTTGGTCTTTATTGCTTTTGAGGTGGTCGTGATACAAGATACCTTCGGTAAAAGGCTCTTTACATACCGCTGAGCATATAAAGAAGGAGAGGAAAAGCTAATATGACGCTTACAATATCCTTTGAAAGGTATTTTCCGCTTGTCGCCTTTTTCTCTCTCCAACAATCTCTTTGATTAACCGCATCAATGCAATACTAAGACTGATTAAACATACCTCCGCTTTTGATAGTAGTCATGTACCAACTTGATTAGAGATATAGGAACATTCCTAAATCACCCAATCAGCAATCAACCATTATCATCCTTAAAAATATCCGCAATTTGATCGGCGTATTTTTCGGCAATTACTCTGCGCTTTACTTTCATGGTTGGTGTGATCTCCCCTGTTTCTACTGTAAACTCTGCAGGAAGTAATCTGAAATCACGGATCTTTTCATGAGAAGCTAAATCTTTCGAAAAAGCCCGAATCTCTTTTTTGAAAACTTCGTGTATCTCCGGATGTGAGATCAAGACTTCATTTTTTTTGTATTCCAATCCATTGTCCTTTGCAAATTTAGCCAGAATCTCGAAATCTGGGACGATCAAACCGGCCATATAATTCTGTGCCTCACCAATTACCACCATTTGATCGATCCATTTGCTTGTCTTAAACATATCCTCAATGGGTCCGGGATAAATATTCTTCCCTCCGGCATTTACGATCATATGTTTTATACGATCTGTAATCTTTAAATTCCCCTTAACAAAACGTCCCACATCTCCTGTGTGAAGCCACCCATCATCATCGATCATTTCTTTAGTGGCTTCTTCATTTTGCCAATAACCTTTCATAACATTCGGTCCTTTACACAAAATTTCCCCCGGTTCAGAAGACAGATCTGTAGGATAATCTTCGCCGCTAATCTGGGCAATTATTTTTCCTGTGTCTAAATCTTTGATTCCAACCGTAACGCCAGGCATAACCGCTCCTACAACGCCTGTTATCTCCTCACCCACTCTGTTTGCTGCCATTACCGGTGAAGTCTCTGTTAAGCCGTATCCCTGAAGAATGGTAAGCCCTGCTGCTTTAAAAAAATCATCAATTTCAGGAGGCAGTGCCGCACCACCTGATACGAAAATACGAACGTGTCCACCGGTTCTTTCTTTAAGTTTATCAAAAACTAGTTTATCAGCAATTTTCTTTTGTACTGAAACGATACCTCTTTTACCGGCTGCGTACTTTCGTCCTGTTTCAACCGCCCAGTTGAAGATCTTTTTCTTGGTATCACTGCCTTCTTCAACACTTTTAACGATCAGATTGTAGATCTTCTCAAACAATCTTGGAACACTGATCATTACTGTTGGCTTTACTTCCGGCATATTTTTGGAAACAGTATCTACACTTTCGGCATAATAAATCTCTGCTCCGCAAGAAATAATAGCGTAGTAACCCGCCGTTCTTTCAAATGAATGACACAGTGGAAGAAATGATAGCAAACGATCTTTATCATCCCAGTAAATATGCTGTGTTGCAGCTTTCACATTACTCACAATATTTTTGTGAGTCAACATAGCGCCTTTAGGTCTGCCTGTAGTTCCTGACGTATAAATCAACGTAGAAATGTCTTCAACTGAAACCGATTGTACTCTTTTCTTGATTTCGTCCTTATACTTTTCAACGTGCTTAGCTCCTTCGTTCAGTACATCTTCCAATAAAAAAACAAAATCTTTTTCTCCATGTTTTTTATTTTTTGGTGTATCAAAAGCGACCACTTCTTTTAGGTCTTTACAATTATCAAATACTTCTACCGCCTTTTTTAACTGAATCCCGGTTGAAACGAAAAAGAGCTTTGTACCTGAATCCTTAAGAATAAATTCGCACTGGCTAGCAGGAAGTGTTGTATATAGTGAAACATTAACAGCTCCAATCATTTGAATTGCCAGATCAACAATTGCCCATTCGTACCTGTTCTCGCTGAGAATACCGACTCTGTCACCATGTTCGATATCTTTCGAGAGCATATAAGAAGCCAATGAATGCACGTCTTCTATAACTTGATCCCAATAGATCGGTGTGTATTCGGAACTCGGATCAGGTTTGCGATAAAAAACTGCTTTATTATTCCCGGCATATTTGCTCGCCAGATTTACCGTCAGTTCGGCTAAAGTCTCAAAAGGTACGATCGTAGGCATATTCGTAAAATTTAATTCAATTATTTCTAGCAGGGAATATACTATTCTTACAAAGAAATTCTTGTGTTTCAAATGCACCTAAACAAATCTTATATTTAAGAAAAATATTTGACCATGGCGCATCCTGCACACGAAGAAACAATTCACTTAGTAAAAGAGATTTTTCGCTCTTATTTGAAAGAGCATAAACAACGTCAAACTCCTGAGCGATTTATGGTTCTGGAAGAGATTTATCGCGCCGACGGCCATTTTGATGCCGATGATATCTTTTACAGAATGGAAGAAGTCGGGACAAGGGTTTCTCGTGCAACCGTTTACAATACGTTAGATTTACTTGTTGAATGCGGATTGGTTCAGCGTCAACAGTTTGGGAAAAGCCAGTATTACTACGAACGAGCGTACGCCTATCAGCAGCATGATCATATAATTTGCAACGACTGTGGGCATGTGCTAGAGTTCTGTGATCCACGAATTGGAGAGATACAGGAATTAGTGGGTAAAATTCACGGGATGAATATCGACTCTCACTCTCTACATTTTTATGGAACATGTAAAGATGAAAAAGCATGTGAAGTACGTCAGGAAGAAAATCTGAAGAAAGAAAACGCGGAAGCTTAGTTAAGAATTAGGAATAAGTAAATAGGGGAATTAGGAATAGTTTACTCTCTTTAATTTAAAATTGAATTAATAGTTCAACAAAACACAGATCACCATGAACTTATATTCTTCGAAAACTTATTCTGATGAAGAAGGGAACGCGGATCAAGTAAAATCAGCCATGATTTTTGGATCAAAAGATGAATTACTAAAGATTTACGATTTTTTTGATAAAGTAAAAGAACTTCTTTCAACCAATAATTTGTGTCATATGCACCTGTGTGATGATTTTGAGAAATGGAAAAAAAACAAAGATTTCGATTTAGAGATTACTCTGAAAGAATAGTAACTACAAAACTCACTTTTGCTTAAAAAAGGGACAAGGGTATTCAGCTATTCCTAATTCTTATATTCCTAATTAACTACCCTGAGATATACGTTTCAGCAATATACTTTCTTGAAGCGAGGCGACTTCCCCACCAACCCATAAGTACAGACAAACCAATCATCGCGCCTACCAAAAAGTACCAGCGTCCAAATGGCCAAGCCACGATTCCGATATCAGGTACATATAATGGAATTAAGAACTCGAATATGGCAAATACACTAAACACTGCTAAAACACCTGCAATCACACCTTGAATGATCCCTTCTACAACAAACGGACTTCTTATAAATCCATTCGTTGCGCCAACTAATTTCATTGCACGAATTAGATCTTTCTTTGCATAAATAGTCAACCGGATGGTGTTATAAACCAATACTACAGCCGCCAGTAAAATCAGGATTCCCAAACCCCCTCCAATCAAACTAAAAATACTAAGATTGGATTCAAGTGCCTGAAGAAGTGCTTTGTTGTATTCCACTTCGTCAACCCCGCGAATATTTTGAATGCGAGATGCTAGGCTTTCAACTAATTCAGCGCCGGAGTCTGTGTTAACATCAACTTTGAAGGAGGCTGGCAAAAAGTTAAGTTCAATCAAATCTGTTACACCTGCCCCAAGCTCTTTGGAAGCAATAACAGACGCACTGTCTTTTGAGATATAGACGACATTTGTTACCAACTCTTCATTTTCAATTTGATTCTGCACTTCTTTTGTAGAGCGCTCGTCCATATCAAAAAGAAATACCTCGATCTGGATTTCCTTTAAGCTCATTGCCTGAGTGTACACATTGTATGAAATGCGACCCAAAATACCGAGCAGAAGAACAGCAATAAATAACGAAAATATAGATGTGGTAACGGCAAGCTTTGCGCGCTTAAAACCTGCTGTTCCTTCTTTAATTACATATTTTAAACTCATATTAATTTCTAAATTGTGCTCTGATTCCAACGATTAATCTACGGGGCGGCATCGGAAATGATGACGCCTCAAAGTAGCCTGCCTGACCTAAACCATCAAGTGCATTTTCCCATCTAATTACTACCATTATTGCTCTTACCCGTGCAGAAAGTTCCGCATCTAAACGAAAAAATGCAGGTACAAAAGCAGGCTGACTTTGGTCACTAGTTAAAGAGTTAGCTTGCCAATAATTCAGCTCTGTATTATAAAACTGACTTTCGTAGGCAAATGGAGAAAGTAATGTACGGATACCCATCTTTAAAAAAGCTGCTCTATTAAATGCATAGTTCTTATAAAAAAGTGAATTTCTAATCCAGAGTTTAGTGTCGCGTGTGTTTAGATTTACTTCATTTGCTTCAAAATTCTGATCCAGAGTATGTTCAAATGCAGCCGAACTTTCAATTTCAAATCTGGAACTTTCGAATCGTACATATCCTGAACTAAATAAAAGACCCTGAGATATTGCGTTGCTAAATGTGCTGTCAGAATTTAAAAATACAGGATTTTTTCTATTCTGAATTCTTCCTGTTGCACCCAACTCCCAAAATGAACCAATTGGCAGCTTTAACTCTCCGTAAACTGAATTACTTTGTTCGTTTTCCAGAGAACTATTTCCAGTGTAGCTTTTTGATTGCCAATACAGAGACTGAATGGTTGGAATTTTACTTTCAGTACTACCAATTACTTTAAGGTTTACTCCTGAAGTGTTTCCCAGTTGAATTCCTGCAGAAAAAGAAGAACCGAAATCTTTTGTATTTCTTGAGATAAATGAACCTTCGCCGAAAAACTTAAATTGTTCAGATGTTTTTAATTCTGATGTTAGCTTTCCATCCAAGGTAGCCCAATTATTACGTTCTATTGCAGAACCTGATTTCCTGCTAGAATAATCTGCAGTAAAATCACCTTTAATAGAAATCAAGCCTTTTTCAATCTTCTTGAACAACTTAGCCCTGTGTGTTACAAATTCCCATTTCAAAGTATCAGAATTAATTCTGATAAGGTTCTCAGTTCTCGCTCTCGAGAAAATTAACCCAGCTGTCTCAGGCTTTAAAGTATCCGCTCTTTCGTAAATCCCGGCTTTGATATCATTTCTAAGAATTTCAGAGCTACCAATACTACTTCTGGGACTTGAAGTAAATTCTCCAAAGCCAAATGTTGAAGGATCATTAACTATATATCCACCCGATTCATTTTTGTTGAACTCATTTCGAAGTATAAGTCCTTGAATCTGGTACTTATCTCCTAAATGATGATAGATTCTTCCCATGATCTGACTTCCTTCAGCATTGTTATTGGGATAAAAGCCGCCATCCCGTCTATCCCAGTAGGACAACTCAATATTTGTGCCCGGAGCAGTATTCTGTGCTACAAAAAACTCCAGATTTCTGTACCCATTAGAAGCTTCATCAAAATTTAAATAACTAACAGGCTCGTTAACATAATAATCCCGAATATTTATGTATGAGTTCAACGAGCTTCTATACGTCTCCCGAAGCGTACCAATTTTATGATGTGGCACATAATTATAGTTTATCAAACCGGTCACAGGATCGTTTAATAAAACATCATCCAGCCACAGCTTTTGCTCATACTGATCGTATCCACTTATATTAAAAGCATCAATTCTTCCAATGGTTCCCTGACGATATGAAATCACGTTATTTTGATAGGCGTAAAAATCTCCCCAATTTGGATAGATACTCCATCTTAAGAGACTATCGTTCGTAATTGCATTAGAAAAAATCTGTTCTTCATTTTTCCAAGGCGAGACTATTTTTACAACTACTTCTTCTTTCTGTGATGTAAGTACACTATCGTTTTTCGCATTTCTGATCTGGTCTGTTACCTGAACAGAATCTGTTTTGGTAGAATCACTAACCTGAGAAAACAAGCTCGTGGAACTATATAGAATTACGATATAGAAGCAGAATATAAACCTCAAGGACGTTGTTTCTCCAAATTATAAGGCATTTCATCTATTCCCTTTAACACTCTGCGGGTCATTTCCAGAGCTGTTCTCATGCTTCTTTCTTTATTCAGCAATCGATCTTTTGTGAATAGGGCTTTGATCGCAAAATGTTCATTCTTACTCCAAAAACCCATCCATACGGTTCCAACCGGTTTTTCCTCTGATCCGCCCTCAGGTCCTGCAATTCCTGTCGTTGAAATCCCAATATCCGTTCCCAGTTTTTCAGCAACTCCTTTTGCCATTTGTAACGCAACTTTTTTACTTACTGCTCCATCATTTTCGAGATCAGAGACTGAAACACCTAATTGATTCACTTTCACTGAATTTGCATAGGATACAATTCCACCTAGCATATATGCACTGCTCCCTGATATATTTGTGAGTTCATTAGCGATCATCCCTCCTGTACAACTCTCCGCTGTTGCAATTGTTTTGTTTTGCTCGACGAGAATTTTGCCAACTGCTTCCGATATCGTGAGATACTTACCTTCACCAATTATATATTTTGATGCTTTTTTATGAATATAAGAAGCCAACTCATTAACAGAATTTTCCGCTTCCTGTTTTGTGGATCCTTTACCATTTAATCTCAATGTAACTCCACCAGCCATTGGAAGAAAAGCCAAACTTACACCGTTTTCCAAGAATCCTTTAAGATCACCAATAACGGTATCACTAAGTGTACTTTCTCCTATTCCTACAGTTTTCAGATATCTCGAGTAAAGAAAACCCACATCCCCAAAAGCAGTTCTGATCTTTTCAGCAATAGGATTCTCCATCAAATACTTCATTTCGTAAGGCACGCCCGGTATACAAGCCAAATAGCAACCGCTTTCATGAAACCACATTCCGGGAGCTGTTCCCGTCTTGTTAAAAAGCACTTCACAGTTTTCAGGAACTTCGGCCTGTGCGTGATTTGATTCTGAAAATGGGATATTTCTACTCTCAAACATTCTCTTTATATAATCCAGAATCTCTTCATCGATCTTTAGCTTAGAACCAAAAAGGTCAGCAACTGCTGCTTTCGTAATATCATCATGCGTAGGGCCTAATCCGCCCGTGCACAGAACAACGTCTGAGTGCTTCATTGAGCTAGATATTGTCGACTTGATAAGATTAAGCTCATCAGAAATAGTATGTACTTCTGTAACTTCAAAACCTAATCCGGTCATAAACTCACCCATCCATGATGCGTTGGTGTTTATAGTGTCGCCAATAAGTAATTCGTTACCGATTGAGATGATCTGAACTTTCATATCCGTAAAATTCACAATTCCTTCGTCCAAAAGCTAGTTTTCATATTATTATCTCCAATCAATTTCCTATCTTCATTCAATGAAAAGTCTTCCGAACATTCTCAGCTCACTTCGCATCATCCTTGCGCCGATATTTTTGTATCTGTATTTACAGGGAGGACTGATCTGGGGAGGATTAAGTATTCTTGTTTTTACTATCGCTGCAATTACCGATTATTTTGACGGACACTACGCCCGAAAGTATCAGGTTGAGAGCACATTAGGTATTTTTCTGGATCCTCTCGCTGATAAAGTGCTTACATTCAGTGCGTTCATAGTTCTGCCTTTTATTGATCCCTCTCAGTTTCCGTGGTGGGCTGTAATTTTGATCATTGTTAGGGATGTATTTATGACCGGGCTTCGCATTTATGCCAACAAAAGAAATATGATCATGAAGACACGATCGTTCGCAAAAACTAAAACTACTATACAACTTACCTTCCTCTACATTGCATTGTTCCTTGGAGTGTTTGAGGGAACAGGCACTCTCTTAGCTGAATGGTCTGAGCTAATTCTAAGTTCCGGTGTTATGTTCTGGCTAATGATGTTTGTAACCTTTATTACCGTTTATTCAGGAATTGAATATGTGTTTACCAATAAAAAGTTATTTCGCAGCTCTGCATCTTCATGAAGTCTGTTAAACTTTTTCTCGGCTCCGGATTTGGATCAGGTTTAATTCCTTTTGCTCCCGGCACATGGGGCAGTTTATTTTCTCTTCTTCCCATCTATTTTTTGATGGCAACAGGCAATTTATTCTTTATTCCGGCCTTTGTAGTTTTAACTTCATTACTCTCATTGTGGGTAAGTTCAGCATGTGAGGAACATTGGGGAGAAGATCCCGGGAAATTAGTTATGGACGAATGGGCTGGTCAGGCGCTCACATTCACAGGTATTATTTTAGTTGGTGATCTGCAAAGTGATCTTTTGGTTTTGGGTGTAGGATTTGTTTTTTTCAGGCTGTTCGACATTTTAAAGCCTTTAGGCATCAATAAACTTCAAAAATATGACGGTGGAGTCGGAATTTTGCTTGATGATTTACTTGCAGGATTCTATGCGCTTATCTGCTTAAAAACTCTTATTTTCTTCTGGTCTTAAAATTGACCCATTCTCTCACTCGTCACTGAGACAAAAAAAACAGATACAAACATTTATGATTATTGACGACACGTTTGCTCGTGAACTAGCGGCAGACTTATTAGATATTAACGCAGTAATACTCAGACCGAATGACCCTTTTACTTGGTCTTCAGGGTGGAATTCGCCTATTTATTGTGACAATCGCTTAACACTCAGGCATCCTGAGATCCGAAAAAAGATTGCTCAGCAATTCACACATTTCATTGGAAAAGAATTTCCAAGTACTGAGGTGATCACGGGAACTGCTACAGCAGGTATTCCTCATGCAGCTTGGGTTGCGGAAGCTATGGACAAGCCCATGGCTTATGTACGTTCCAAAGCAAAAGCGCATGGAATGGGAAATCAAATCGAAGGTGGTGTAGACAAAGGTCAAACAACGCTTGTGATCGAAGATCTTATTTCAACTGGTGGATCAGCAATTTCAGTACTGGAAGCATTACAATTTGTGGGCGCCAAAGTGGATGCAGTGCTATCTATATTTACTTACGGTTTTGCAAAAGCTGATGAGCGTTTTAAAAAGGTTAATGTTCCCGTATACAGCCTTACCGATTATAAAACGTTGATTAATGTGGCTATTGAGAAAGGAATCGTTACAGGAGACGATCTGGACTTGTTATCAAGCTGGAGAGACAATCCTGATACCTGGCCTAAATAGAATTTTAGTTAGAAAAGAGAAGAACAGTGAGTAACAAGAAATTTTTTATTGAAACCTACGGCTGCCAAATGAATTTTGCAGATTCTGAGGTAGTAAATTCTATTCTGATCGAAGATGGAATGCAATTGGCAGAAAATCCAGAAAGCGCAGATGTAGTATTGGTTAATACCTGCTCGATTCGTGAGAACGCAGAAACAAGAGTTTGGAATCGATTAAAGGAACTTAGAAAAGTCAAAAAATCGAATAAAGAACTTACTGTAGGTGTACTTGGCTGCATGGCTGAGCGTATTAAAGATCGTATTCTTGAACAAGAGCACTTGGTTGACATCGTAGTTGGGCCTGACGCTTACCGCGATATTCCTCGTTTACTTGCTGAAGTTGATGACGGAAGAAAAGCTGTAAACGTTCTCCTTTCATTAGAAGAAACATATGCTGATATAACACCGGTTAGAACAGCAGGTAACGGCGTTTCTGCATTTGTATCTATCATGCGTGGCTGTGATAATATGTGTTCTTTTTGCGTGGTTCCTTTCACTCGTGGACGAGAAAGAAGTCGCCCGATGGAAAGTATTTTAAGAGAAGTTCGGCAGTTAAGAGATGAAGGAATCAAAGAAATTACTCTGCTTGGACAGAATGTTAATTCCTACAAAGATGGCGAAAATACTTTTGCTAAACTGATGTTGGTTTGTAGTGAGGTAGATCCTGAAATTCGCTTTCGATTTTCTTCGCCTCATCCAAAAGATTTCCCTATTGAGTTGCTTCATATCATTGCTGAGCAACCAAATTTGTGTAACTATATTCATATTCCTGCTCAAGCCGGAAGCGATGCTATGTTGGAAAGAATGCGTCGTCCTTACACTCGTGAGCAATACCTCGAACTGATTGATCAAATGAGAGCTATTATCCCGGGTGTTTCCTTTTCTACGGATATTATTGCGGGATTTTGCCACGAAACCGAAGAAGAGCATCAGCAGACAATGAGCCTGATGAAAGAAGTTGGTTATGACCTCGCATATATGTTTGCTTATTCTGAAAGAGAAAGAACATTAGCTCACCGAAAGTTCGAAGATGATGTTCCCGAAGAAGTAAAAAAGAGACGATTATCTGAGATCATTCATCAGCAAATGGATATTCAGGGAGTTCGAAACCAAGACGAGATTGGAAATCGCCATTTAGTACTTGTGGAAGGAACCAGTAAGAAATCAGATCAACAAATGAGTGGGCGTACCGATACCAATAAGATTTGTGTTTTTGATCGTAGAGATTTTGAACCCGGAGATTACGTTGAAGTTGAAATTACCGATTGCACCTCTGCCACCCTTCTTGCTAAACCTATCAAAAAAAGCAGCATCACTGAATTTTTTGGGGTAGCTGTAGAAGCCTAAGTGAAAGCCATAAGATCAAATACCTATAGATTTGTAATCTGTATTTTTTTTGGTCTTTGTATCACTGCAGAAGTAAAAGCTCAAACCAATATTGGAGTTCGCTGGATCATTCCGGACAATAACGCTCAACTTGATGAGCAACTCACTTTTTTAAAAGCTCATCATATTGACTTAGTCATTGTAGATGAAATTCCGTCTTCCGATCAAGCTCTGGCTTTTGAGCGATTTCGCATGTCTTTTATTATCGATCTTGGTAATCAATTTCTTACCGAGGAAGATTTTGGGATCAGAACAAACCAACTATTAGCAGATGCCGGAAGCATAGCTAATCAATTTGATACATTAGCCGCTTTCTCAGGTATACTTGCATATAAACAAAGTTTACCAACTGATTCACTAAGAAATTTATATTCGGGACATTTTATCCAACAAGGAGATTCCATTCTTAGAAATAATCAACTTTTGGGTAAATTTTTGGTTTTTTCTAAAAATGATGTTCGATCCTTGCATCAGTTCAAAGATAAACTGGAACAAAAGCTTCCTTATGTAATTGTTGACTGCGATTGGTTAAAGAATACAGTAGAAATTTATCCGGAAATTAAGAGTCTGTTTCTAGCTAAAGAAAACCTTGATCCGAAATCTTTCCCGCTGCCAAAAGCTCCAGAACAGCAACCCTCATCACGTTGGTCTGTTATTGTTCTGTTACTTCTTTGGATAAGTCTTGCAGTGAATATTGGTATCAGCCCAACTTATTTGGAAACAATTCCCCGATATTTCACAGCTCATCGGTTTTTTGTAGATGATATTATGAGTTACCGAGAACGATCTTCGGTAAGTGCTCTCTTCTTATTTTTTCAACATGCCGTTTTTGGAGGATTAACAGTCTACATTCTTGCAAAAACGTACATAAGCAACATCGGACTTGAAGCACTTTATCACCACATGCCTTATTTCTCGGTATTGGGTCAAAATTATTTTTCTCTCTTTGTTCTGACAACAATCCTCATTCTTATTGTAGAATTAATTGCTTTGATTTGGTTATTTGTGCCAAATAAAGAAATGACACATTTCAATCAGGCATTGAATTTATTCACTTGGATATTCCATCTTGATTTTATTCTCGTCACTTTAATGATAACCGCTTATTTCGCAGAATCGAATTCTCTTTTTATAGGGCTATTTGCCATTCTTTATCTACTGGTCTGGTTTTCAAGTTTCAATATTACTGCATTTGCCGCTTCAAAAAAATTAGGAATGAATAGAAATTCTTACTTAAGAAAAACAATTCTTCTCCATACAATTGTGAGTTTAGGCGTACTTACCCTAACCATTGTTTTTAATGGCTGGTGGGATGTTTTGGAGCTTGTAATAAATATTTGAACATTTACTTACTCAATTTTATTTGAACTACATGCAGCTCCGGTACATAATCTTTTCCCATCCTTGATACATATAACCTATTATTTTTGTCCATATGGTGAAATACCAAATCAATTCTGCTGTGATTATCCTTCTTTGATGTGTTCTCTTTTACATCAATATCGCCAATGTTTCTTAGCGTTTGAGTACCGATCACTTTTGAACCTTCTTCGTTGATAAATTCAACAATTAAGTCGGCTTCTTCCCCTCTTTTAATTTGAGCGAAATGAAGTATTTCGCCTGTATTTAGCTTAAACAAACCTAAACTCCGGTTAAAATGGTAAAAAATTCTTCTACCAGCTTGATTTGAAAGCATAGATAGACCTTGTTTTCTGACTAAATCAAAATTCAACCGGTCAGTACCTTCATATTCTTCGTATGATTTTCCATATTTTTCTACATTTACTATTTGATGCGATTGATAATCACTTTGAGCTGTATATAGTAATAAAAAGCCTTCATATAGCATAGGTGATACCAATAGATCGCCATTGTCAAGTAGTACCGAATTATCAGATAATCGTTTACCCCCTGCCATTACAAAACTTGGTAAAGATTCAGAATCTTCATTGGTGTATTCCATTGATTGTCCGAACTCTATTCCTGTTCTATTAAACTTTTGATCTGTTACAAAAAAGAGTTTTGTTGAGGTTTTGTTTCCTAACTCTGAATATCTAATAGAACCAAAAATATAAAGAGAGTCTTTACGATGATGAATAGATCTGGCTCTTGGTCTGCTTCTGAAAACCTTGTAATCATCAATCACTTCTCCATTTTTAGAAAACATCGAAATACGCAATTGTTTATGATCTAATACTAATATATCCCCACTATTATTTACTTTTATATTATCAATATCTAAGAATTCGCCAGGTCCTCTCCCTCTTTGTGAGATTACTTTTTCTAATGTTCCATCTTCAGAAAATAATTTAACTGATTCCACATTATTTTCGTGCAAAATAAATGATCCATCTTCAAAACTGGAAACATTCATAGGAATACCCATTGGTGTTCCATCAAAAAACTCTCCCTTAAAACTAAACAAGCTTTTAGTCTCAATACTATGATTAAGACTAAAAACCTGTGTTAAAAATATGATGAAAAAATATTTCATAATTAAATTTTTAGCTGCTACAAGGTACTGTTCCGTTGCATGGCCAAAATCCACTTACTTTACATGGTGGTCAACCTGACACTATTTTGCAATCATCGTATCCACAATCTAAACTACCAGTCCCATCATTACAACCCTCAAAAGTACCACAATTTAAATATGAGAGTTTAGGAATTCAAAATTTTCCGATCCCATAACCCGGAAAACAAAAAGAGAAGAGCTGTACTAAAGAGCAATCCCCAAATTACAACAATGGCTAAATTCTGCCAGAACTCATCCGTTCCATAAACCACCATCGGGAGCAAGCCCATCACCGTGGTTGTCGTTGTAATTAAAATCGGACGCATTTTTTGGCGAAATACTTTATACCATGCTCTTATTCCATCGATTCCCGCTTGCCGTTCAATTTTACGCTGATGAATAAGTAGAATTGCATTGTTAACTACTACACCTACACAAAGTAATGCTCCGGCAATAGCTCCGCGATCAAAACTAAGATCATTGGTAAGCGTGCCCAACATAATACCAATCGCACTGAATGGAATCGCCAGAATAACAAACAGAGGTCCTGTCCAGCTTTCCAACAAAGCAGACACAATCATCCATACGCTTAAAATACTTAACATAGCGACCAGCCATAGATTCTTGGTTTGATCATCATCATCAAATCTAAAGCCGGTAAATCCATACTGAATCTTTGCCCCCACCGGAACAGGAACTTCTTCCAGCATGGTTTTGGTAAAATCCTGAGCCATACGGTAATTCCCTAAAAAGTTAAACGTGATTACCCGCTCGTAAGATTGATCTTTTCTCCTTATCTCAGTTAATGCTTTTTCTTTGGTAATACTTCCATAAGCATCAAGATCGAAGCTTGTCGTATTCGTTTTTCTCATCCGCTCCATCAAATCTTCTTCATATAATCGAACATTTTCTGTTCTTCCGATTAAATACATTTCTTGTCCTTCAAATTCTACTTTTCCTAAAGAATTTTCTCTATTTATATCCATCGCAAGCGCATTAAGTACTGTTTGCCTGTTTAGATCATTCGCCAATAGCTTTTTATCATCCAACACTAAATTATATTGGTAATAATCATCCCTACTGTAGTACGAACTGTTATTAATATCAACTTCACGTACTCTTCTATTCTTTTCTAATCTGCGTTGAATTTCTCGGGCAAGATTGTACAATTCTTCATAAGCATATCCTGTTAATGTAATTCTCTGAGAGGATGAACTCCCTCCAAAGCCGGTACTCGTGCTTTGTCCAAATCCAGATACCGAAGTGGCTACATTCCCGGTTTGAGCCGCTAAATACATAGCTTCACCTAAAAAATAATAGGGAGCTACTTCACTCAAATATTCATTCTTAACAGAAAAACTAATATATGCACCAAAATCCTCCGATAGCTGAGATTCGTAATAGGAAAATGCATTCGCATAAGGTTCAGCGATGTTTTCATAGTTCTTTACAATTTTATCAATTTCGGATAACGGTGTTCCCTGTGGACTTCGAATATATACTCGAATTGTTTCTTCTTCATTTCGTCTCCACGGACTCCCGAAATAAGTTTCTTTGGTAAATTTATAGGTCAATCCACCTATCAAAGGGTCGATATCGTCTCTGCTATCGAAATAGATCTGAGTAAATTCGGGCCAGACAGTATCTTCCCAATCATCGGGAGTTTCAATTACAAAAAGTGGAATTCCGATAACACCGATTAGCGCTATAGCTAAACCCCATCTTAATTTATTTCTGATGATCAATGTTTTAAGGACCACACGCTTTAAACGATTGCTGTGGGATTTCTTTTTATTGAGCTTTTTCTTCTTTTTTGATGCGGGTGTTAACCAAATAAGTGCGTAAGGAATCCAAGTAAAAGCAATGATAACCGAACTCAGTAATGTGATTGTAAGCGCAACAGCCAGTGGAAGTAAAAATAACCGAAGTTCTTCCAATGCAAATAATAATGGCACAAAAATACCAACGGTTGTAAAAGTGCTTCCAAGAACAGGAACAAATGATTTCGGAAGCTCTTTTCTGATATGCTCAATTCTACCGGATCGTTTTTTTGGCAATCCCGGATTAATCTGTTCAAACACTACCACAGCGTTGTCAATCAACATTCCCAATGCAATAGTTAAACCAGCTAATGTGATTACGTTAAGCGTGTAATCGAACAAAAATAGCATAGTGATACTCATCAACACAGAAAAAAATACGCTTCCAACAATAACTATAGGAGCCCGGACTTTTCGGATAAATAAAAGCACTACCAGAAATACCAATAGTGCACTAAAAATTGCCTGATTCGCTAATTGATCGAATTGCTCACGGAGTTCTTCAGTAGAATCAACTTGTAATCTGAGTTCCATTCCATTAGGAAGTACATTTTTGATTTCTTCCATTTCAACAAGCACAAGTTCTGCCAACCCCATGGCATCAGCTCCGGGCTCTTTATTCAATCGGATTGTTAGTGCTGTACTCCCGTTTACTCTTCGGATACTTTTTGACGGATAATCTTGTACCGAAACATTTGCAAAATCACTTAACCTTAGTTGACGTACACTTCCAGGAATGGAAATTTTCAGATTTTCAATATCTACAGAGTTATTAAAATCTGGTGGCAAGATAATGCTCAATCTGGAATCTCCTGAATCTAAATAACCGGAGGTTCTCCAACTCAATCGATCTCTTACTTGTCGTGTAATTTCAGGGGCATTTAGATTAAATTTCTCCAGTGCTAATCGGTTATATTCAATGATAAGAGCCGGGTCGTCAACGCCTTGGAGTTCTACATCAGAAACCCCTTCAATACCCAACAACTTTGTTTTAATAGATTGACGTGCGTACTCAAGCAATGCTTTTCCCGGTAAATCTCCACTTATTGTATACACTATAAATGTTTGTTGATCTTCCAGTTCTTCGGGAACACTTCGCGTTATTCTGGCCTGACTCACTGCCGGTGGTAATTGCTGTTCTACAGAAAACAAATATTCTCTGAGTTCCAGAGACCGAAATTCGACCGGAGCATTTTTATTAAATTTAATAATAACCTGAGACCTGCCGGATTGAGTGATCGATCGAATCTCATTAACATCCCGAAGGTTATTGGCCGCACTTTCAACTTTGCGGGTAATCTCCTGCTCTACAATTTCAGGAGCTGTATTACCCCAACTATAGCTAACCGTAATCCGTGGAAGATTTAACTCAGGAGAATTTTCAACAGGAATACGAACCCATGTTGAAAGTCCCACAATACAAACGATCAGGTAAAAAAATGAGATTAGGTATTTTCGTTGAAGTAGTTCTCTCATAATCAATCAATTTGCTATTAAAGGAACTACCTTTTGTTGATGACTGATACTGAAGTGCTTGTCAACAGCTAGCGTATCGCCCGGGTTAATTTCTTCATGATTGATGAGCACCCATTCCGTATTCATTTCTTCCGGCGTTACATAGATCCATTCTACTTCGTTCTTATTCAATTTAAAAACCAAAGTACGGCCGTCTCTTGCAAGTAAGCTCTCTCTGGGCATTCTTACTTTTGAAGTGGCGCTTCGTACAAAAATTCGACCTTCAACAGTCATACCGGTTTTAAATGTTCCATCAGGATTATTTACTTCTACTATAGCCTGTCCTGTTTTTGATTCCTCATCTATTTCAGGTGAGATCGCTACTATTTTTCCAATATATTCATCATTTGAAGGACCTTTTATTTCTACATCCATCCCTTTATTTAATTGAATCACTTCTTTCTCCAATACATCGAAACGAACTCGCACTTTTTTTGTATTCAACAAACTTCCCAGATCTTTTCCCGCACCTATATAAGCACCAACTGATAACACTTCATCTGTAGATACAGTACCTGAAAACGGAGCTTTCATTGTAGTATATTTGAGATTCAATTTTGCCCGTTCATAAATAAGTTCAGCGTTCGCTAAGCCTGTATTTATTCGAATTAATTTATCATCAAAATTTCCGGAATATGCCTTTTGACTCCTGATCGTGGTTTCATATTCATTTTTTGCTTGCAGATAATTATTCTCAGCTTCTTGTAAACTGTTTTCAAGTTCCTCCTTATCGAATTGAAGGATCAAATCTCCTTTATTAATTTCTTTTCCTGAAGCAATGTTATGTTTCTCAATAAAACCACTGATCTTAGGTGAAATTACAAGCTTTTGAATAGGCTCAACCACACCACGGCTTTCGATGTAGTATCGAAGCGGTTCATCATCAACCACCGTGAATACTACTTCCGGTAAAATTTCTATGCTATCCAGATCAGGAGTTTCAACTTCCTCTTTCTCCCCTTTGCAGGAGATCAAAAGCCCTCCAAGGATTATAACAAATAATGTTCTGACTATTTTTTTCATTTTATTGCCTGTATATCGTTGCGGAATAAATTTCTCGCTTATTTACCTGACTAACTTTTACTAATAAATTCTTTCAAATACTATTTCTCAAAAGCTACGGACTGAAGTCCTCGCTGGTTTACCTGACTAACTTCTTTTCTCATCCAAATATTCCTAATTCACCTATTCCTAATTTTCAATTCCCATATTCATAATTGAACCATTCCTAATTCATAATTGAACCATTCTTAATTCGTAATTTCCTACCCTCAATCCATTTAAAAACCATTGGAATCAGATACAAAGTCAATAAGGTACTTGTTACCATTCCACCCATTAACGCAATTGCCAGCGACTGACGCAGTACATATCCATCACCAAAAGGAATCAACATTGGAATCAAGCCTAAAATAGTTGTTAAGCTCGTCATTACTACCGGTCGAAATCTATTTTTTCCGGCTTCTCTGACGGCTTCTTCCAGATTGCCTGTTTCTTCATAATAACGTCGCATAAAATCTACTTTCAAAATGGAATCATTTACTGCAATTCCGGTTAGAATCAATATCCCCATAAAAGACAGTGCATTTAAACTAACACCTCCCAAATAGAGAGCGAACACTGATCCTATCCACGCAAAAGGGATAGCCAAAATAATAATGAACGGATATTTTAAATTTTCATATTGAATAGCCAGAATCAAATAAATTAGAAGCACACTTATTGATAGCAATAAACCGAGTTCTTTCAATAAATTTATAAGCTGTATGGCTGTTCCTCCTATCCTGATCTCATTCCCTGTTTGTTGCATAAAATCATTGATCTCACTTTTGATCTTATCCCCTTCCCACCACCAATCAAGAAATGTGAAATTCGAATTATACGTCAGTATAGCCGACTGCTCTAACCGTTCAATTTGCTCTGCTTCATTTACCACGTTTATGTAAGCTATCTCGGAAAGCGGGATCACCTTGTTTTTTATATCAAGCTTTATTTCTCCAGGATCAGTAAGGTTTTCGCCTTCCCCCAACAAACGAATAGCGATCTGTTCATCTTGTCGGTTCCAGTCGGTCACATACATTCCTCGCGTTAACGATTCGAGATAGGCAATCACATCCCTTTCTCCGATTTCGTAAAACAATAATCGATCGTTTCTCAACTGAAGTTGATAAGCCTCAACTGTTTGTGGAAATTTTTCCGATAGAGACACTTCATCAAAACTACGATCTAAATGCTCATTTAAAGCCGTTCCAATTCTCCTGCTGAAATTCCGATCAATCCCAACAATACTAAATTGTACTGGAGCTTCTACCGAAGAGCTGCTCCCTCCTATTCTTGAATCACCTTGTTGCGTAAATTTCCAACTTTGATATACATCCTGAAATCCGGCAAAAAGACGTTCTACTTTATAAGATTGTTCCCAGCTTTGAACCGGAACTATGATCTTGAATTTATTGAGCCCTTCATCCTGAATGGAGCTTAAGCTGGAGTTGTCAGTATAGCCCCCAATGGATAAAATATTACCAATTTTGGTTTCTCGTTTTAAAAAAGAAGTAAGAGTTTTTGAAGCTTCTTTAGCTGATCGCATAGAGGTATTCCCTGGCATCGTAACCAAATATTCCACACGCTCCGGCTCACCTTCCGGTAATGCATTTTTTGGGATGATCATAAATACATAGATCGAAATTGCCGCTACACTTAAGGTGATTAATAACGGAATAAGCGGCTTTCGAATAAAGCGGGTTAAACTCAGTTCATATTTTTCAATAATTCGATCTAATGCATCCGATATTTTTGATAGAAACCCACCACTTCCCTTTCCACTGAATTGCACTACAAATACCGGCAAGATCACCAGTGCCACTAGCAAAGAAGAAATCAAACTGATTGAAAGTGTGGCTGCAAGATCTCGAAAGAAAGCTCCTTCAAATCCACCTAAAAATATAAGCGGGAAAAATACCGATATCGTTGTAAATGTTGATGCTGTTACCGCTAGCGCAATTTCTTTGGTACCTTTGGTTGCTGCTTCGTATTTATCAAGGCCAAGTTTTTTGTAGCGATTGATATTCTCCAATACTACGATCGAATTGTCTAACAGTAAACCGATTCCCAATGTAA
Organism: Balneola sp.; assembly: GCA_965216175.1. Lineage (GTDB taxonomy): Bacteria > Bacteroidota > Rhodothermia > Balneolales > Balneolaceae > Balneola. The sequence continues at coordinate 933,886 of OZ244140.1, read as the reverse complement.
GACCGCTTAAAGAAATGATATTCAATTGAATATCAAACAAATACATGATCACAAAAGTGAGGAAAATACTTACAGGAATAGAAATACCAATGGTAAACGGACTTCGCACATCATCTAAAAACAGAAACAGAACTATAAAAGCCAATACTCCACCTATGATAAGCGTTTGTAGCAAGTTTGAGATAGAATTTTCAATATAGGTCGCATCTTCTCGAATAATCTGAATATCAAATTCGGGATTCTGAGTTTTGATTTCAGCAACCGTGTTTTGAAGCGTTTCAAAAACAGTAACTGTATTGGCTCCGTACTCCTTTTTTACCAACACATTCAGCACTTCCTGATTATCCAGTAAGGCAAAAGAAGACGGATCAGCTTCTTTGATTTCAACATTTGCGATTTCCGACAAGGTAAGCACGCGTCCGTTTGCCAACGAGATAACCGGAATAGATTCGATGTCTTCAATAGTTTCAATTCTGCTTTGAATTTTGATCGCATAGCGATACCAGCCGTCTCTGAGTTCTCCTGTTGATGAAAATACATTAGCATTACTTATGATTTGCTGAACTTGGGTAAGTGTGAGTCCATATCTATCCAACAATTTTGAGTCGTAATTAATCTGAACCTCAGGTTCTACTTCCCCAACTAATAAAGCCTGTGCAACTCCTTCTTGTTGTTCTAGTCTACGTGAAAAAACTTGTTCTGTCCAACGTTTGGTTGCCAAACGATTTCCAAAATTTTGATTTTCCGCATTTTTCAGCGTAACTGCAATAGTTGCGATTGGTTCATCAGATGCGGAAGAATACACCAATTGAGGCCGCTCAGCATTTTGTGGCAATAACGGTCTGGCTTGATCCAGTTTTTCTCTCACATTCAGAAAAGCCAAATCCATATCTGTTCCCCATTTGAAGGTGAGGAATATGAGACTTTGTCCTTGGCGGGAAAGACTTCGCGTTTCCTGAACTCCCCGAACAGAGCCAAGTGTTCCTTCCAATCGCTCGTTAATCCGGTATTCAACATCTGCAGCCGGTGCGCCTTTGTATTCGGTACTGATTAACAGCGTGGGTGGGTTTACATTCGGCAACAGCTCAATTGAAAGACGTGAAAGCGTAATCCCACCAAAAATGAGCACTGCCAATACTAAAATGATAGAAGCTATAGGCTTTCTTAAGAGCAAATGAGATGATTAATTAATAAGCACTTAGGATTATAATATAAATTTACTACTAAAAAAAGAGTTGTGTTATTAAATTGCTGTAGAATAGCATCAATAACTATTTTCTGGGGAGGTGTCACAAATAACACATTGTCCATTGACTTCTAGACTAAAAAATGTTGCAGAAATCAAACTTGTAAAGGTAATTGTAAACCTTATTTTTGAGTTAAAATATGTTTTCATTCTATAGTTATTGAATTTTCATGTTTAAGAGTGAAAATGTATTCATCTCTCTACTTTTTGTTAGTACAAAAAAGCTGTTATCATTATCAGAGTTAATACCTAGGGATATTGTTGCATCAGAGTAACCAAGTTCGAAACGAGAAATTAATTGACCATCCGTTTTGTCTCGGAGTTCTAAGTAAGAATTTCTTGACTCCAATTCAGGATTAATCCAATATACAAGTAACCACTTATCCACTATGATTGAGTTGAAACTTGAGGGATAAAATCTAGAACTATATGATGTAGGAGTTACTTTAATGTGTTCCTTCCAAGGTTCAGGTAATATATCATCTTTAATTGACCATACTTTTTCGTAATTTTGATCATATTTAAAAATCTTTAGAGGAGCTCCTAAAGTGTAAAATAGTTCTCCGTTATCCTGAGCCACATGTAGTTGCGTAAGCTGGATTTTACCATTTGTATTCATAAAGAAATTTGAAAAATCTATAAACTTTCCAAACGAATCTATATAATTTCCAACTGAATCGTGAAGATGGACAAATAAATCTTGTTTTCTATAATATCCGAGTATTTGTATTTTATTTTTATGATCTATTAATATCTCGTTTCCACGAAAAGGCTGGAAAGGTAATTTAACGGTTTTGTGAAAATCTCCTGATGTTTTAAAAATTTGTATTCTTGAGTTATTATAATCGAGAACATAAATTTTTTCGTCCTTAACATATATATCATTGATTTCTAAAAATTCACCAGGACCTCTACCTTTACGCCCAAATTCATTTTTAAGACGCCCATTTTTATCGAAGTGATATATTTTAAAACTAGAATTGTCAACAAAGTAATAATCTCCATTACTCATTATGTAAGATGCTGCCCCTCCACCAATTGGTATTGAATTATCCTCTGAAGAGGTTAATCTTTCAATTAATTTTATGCTAGCAATTTCCTTGTCTTGGGCATAAATACATGAAGCAGTTAATAGTAGTATTAGACTTAGAAGTAAATTTTTCAATATTTTGTTTTTTTAGTTACTGTAATAAAACTATAAAAAAATTAAAGATTAGTTTTTTGACTATCCTTTTTGACTATCCTTTTTCGTAATTGGGTTGGTGATTTTTCGATATACTTCTTAAGAAGCTTGTATAAACCCTGGCCATCTGCAAGTCCAAATTCTATGGCAACATAATAATTTTTTCAGAGGAATAATTTGTAAAGTACTCTATTCTATAATTTTTTCTATTCGCATTTCCTGTAGTACTTCGCTTGGGCGTTACTTATACTTTTTCAAAAAGGTAGCAGAAAAACTTTTATGACTTTTATATCCACAAGCAAAAGCCCATTGCCTAATCGTAGGATAGAAGTAGTGTTGTCTTCAAGTAAAAAATGAGCACTGTCAATATTAAAATGATAGAAGCTATAGGCTTTCTTAAGAGCAAATGAGATGATTAATTAATAAGTACTTAGGATTATAAGGTAAAACTTAAGCTTTTGAAAGTGATTCAGAAAATCCAGATCACTTTTCCTTTAATATTCTTTTTTGGGATAAACCCCCAGAATCTAGAATCCATACTTTCGTAATAATTATCACCAACCATGAAATAATAATTTTCGGGTACTATCAAAGCTTTCCCATCATTTAAAATATAGTGATCATTTATATTGTTAATTTTGCGAAATAAGTACCTTGCATATTCACTTGAATCAAAATACTTAATCGAGTCTCCATAATTTCTTTCTAATACCATCATTTCAAATATGGGATCATGAGGAATTATAAAATCATTAATCATTATATAATCACGTTCAATTCGAATAGTATCTCCTTCTACCGCAACAGACCTTTTAATATAAGTTGTATGATCATCTTCCATATCGTTATTGAAAGACAAAATATCACTTGACTTAAATCGTGAAAAAATAGTTTTTCTAACTACTAGTACGTAATCATTAGAATTTATTATTGAGGCCATTGAAGGGGTCATGACTTTGTAAACATCGAATAAAAATATATAACTTAACCCAGTTAATCCTATCAATGCATAAAAAGTAATCTTTTTATTCAATCTATTTCTTTAATTTGAATAAAATTAGTTCTCTTTCCTTTTTGTCAAAATTATATGAATCTAAAATTATCAAGCCATCACGAACACTCATTCCACTTGCAAACTGATCAACCAATACAGAGAACATATAATTAAGATTAGACTTGTCGTAAAAATCAACGATTTTACCATGGGCGTCCTTTCTCCCTGAGAATAGAACTACTAAAAAATTATCTACTATACCTATGCCTCTTGAGTTATACTTAAAGCTTTTACTTCTCTTAATCGATATAGATTCCTCATTTTTTTCCCTAGATAAAGTATTGGGATCTTCTTGAGCATCAACTAAACTCTGTTCATAGATTAGATTTAGTTTTTCTAAATCATATTTTTTAATCTCAGAGCGACCTTCTGATGTGAAGTATAGCTTTTCTTTCTCAGATACAATATAGCCTGAATCAAGAAATGCATCCTTTGGGGTTTCTCCTTGGTTCATTCCTCCTAAAAAATTTCCTTCTTTGTCATATATATGATAATCACCAAACTTGGAACCATTGCTATTGTAAACGATAATCTTTTCATCAGAACATGCAACTCTAAAGGGAACTATTTTCTTAGTCTTAAAACTCTTAGTAAATTCTTCTGAGTTTACGTCCCAAATACTCACTCTTGAAAGGTCGGCATCGATAATTATAACTTTATTGCTTTCTGTAGAACTTAGTACACATATATCAGTTGGGTTTCTAAATTCACCTGGGCCTGATCCCGAGCCATTTCCAATACTTTCGTATCCATTTATTTTGTAATCTACTAAGTCTAGTCTAAATAAATTTTTTTGCGAATAATCGTAAGCGAATAACTTGTCTGAACTAATATCTATTTGGAATATCGGTGCTCTATATAATTCATAATCTGAAAGAAAAAAAGATCCAACCTTTAACAGGGTATCGTTTATAAAAACTCGTTCTTTTGTAGCATTATTATTTTTAATTATTGCTTGAGCCGTAACTAAATCGCTTGCTATGAGCAATGATAGTATTAATAAGAAATTTTTCATATAAATATCAATTTAAAGTACCAGCAAAAAATGCTGGTACTTATTTTTTCCCTCGTTCCACTGAACCTGATCTTTATCACCTTTTTCCGAAATTAAAACAGAAGAATCTGAGTGTTATGAGAAAATAACTTTAGCAAAGAAAAGCAAAAGAAATAACGTAAATAGTTTCATATTAATGTAATTAAAACGTGTCTTTTGTAATTCAAGGACACATTTGTTTTTTAATGTTATTGAAATGCAGGGCCTTCAATTTCATTGCTACCAGTACAATCTTTTGTAGCTCTTCATTTAAAAACCTTAATCACTACTAATGTACCAAACTAACCAGGTTTTCCATCACAACCAGCATCACCAGAAGGACCTTCATACCCTTTTTCAAGACCAAATTGAGTCATTATTCTACCAGGTTTTAACCTTAAAACTAATCCCAAAATAAAACATAAACATATTGAAAAGAAGATTTTCATAAGTCGTTCTAATCAAAAATGGGCAACCTGTACTTTGCTATAAACTGTTTTTTATCATTCCTATGAGTTTCAAGCGTATAAATAAATTTACCATCGGTTGTGAACTCTTTTGTTGGATGATTAAACTGATACGAAATTTTATAATTTCCATTTAAATCATAGATATCTAGAATATAGAAATAAGGGTTTCTTTTTCCAGAGAATGAAACCAATAAACTATTATCTAGAACCTCAATTTGACCACTAATTGTTTTAACTTCATCCTTTCTTCTTGAAGATCTATTTCCAAGTTCTAATAAGGGTTCCGGATTACCCTCGAACTCAATAACTTTTTTGGAGAAAAGTAACTCTCCATTTTTATCATACTTTCTTATATAGTTTTTATATCTCCCAACATGATAAATTTTCTCATTGCTACATGTCAAATCTCCTCGAAAATAAGAGGCATCGGTCCATAATCTGAATTCATCTTTATTGTTATTTTTTAAAGTCATGAAAGAGTTCTGTTCATTACCCTCCAGATCAAACTTGTGATAAAGGCCTTCTCCTAAGTATTGTTCTGAAAGAATTGAAATAGAATTTTCACATAGAGCTATACGATAAGGTCTGGTATACTTTTTTTTAGGTTTGAAAGATTTTAGTAATTCATTCTCTTTTGACCATTTTGTAATTTTTCCGCCTTCCAAATCAATTATCCACATGTTTCCTTTTTTATCAAATTCTATGTCACGAACAAGTTTCATTTCTCTTGGACCTCGCCCATTTCCGTCTGTAATCTCCCTTACAAGACTGTAGTCTTCTTGGTGAAAGTAAATCACTCTTTCTTTATTAAAATCATAACCGACGAGATTACCTAAATTATCAGCTCTTATATAAGCAAACTGGAACAAATCTTGATCATCTAAAGAAACTAAAACGTTAATAAGTTTAAGCGTATCTAGACCTTTTCTTGAAGATTGTAATTGATCTTCTGATTCCCAGTTGTATTTAAAATCATCAACACTTTGACCTTCTAGATTGAAACTAAGAAGACAGAAAAGAAATATTATATACGAAATTTTTTTCATGAATGTATTTTATTAATAAATACCGCACCTTTTTGGGTGCGGTATTTCCGGTTTATAAGGATTCTTGCAAAGTTGCTTTCTCTCCAGTACAATATCTTGTAATTTCTATGTTACCTACTGCAAAAATAGTATAACTAGTTCCATCACAATCACTTATTTTCCCATCACATCCTCTTCTTCCACACGGGCCGGCATATGCTTCTTCAATACCAATTGTGGATTCAAAAGTTGTCATCTTACCTTCAGCATTATTAAACTGAAAGCCACTTACAAGAGCAACAACCGCGGCAATTGCTACAATTTTATTGATGTAGTTTTTAATCTTCATCGCTTTCTCCTATTTATTGTTGTTAGTTATTGACCCGATTGGGATCAATTTTTTGAACTGGGATGTGTCAATGGTAATCCAAATTGACATTCCTAAAAGAAGTGAATTTCTAATCAGCATGGCAGCGTCAAACCTTCCAAATGAAAATTTCCCAAAACACCCACAAGCAAACTGCCAATTATTTAGATATCCGAGTAGTGCAATAAGCACAAATAAAGTGCAACTAAAGATTACTACCGATTTAGTTATTCTGGGCAAAAACCCAAATACCAAACTTAAACCAATTATAATTTCTATTATGGCCAAAGTATAGACTGTGATTAAGGTTGTAGAATAGCTGAAATGAAAAAGGAATATCAGTATATCCCCGGTATTATCGGGACTGATTATTTTCAAAACCCCAGCTGCAATGAAGATGAAAGAAAGTATCCAAGTGAAATATTTTTTTAACGAATTATCCATGATTTTTAAACTTGATTTAGGGCTCCATCAAGTATTCAAAATCGGAAGATAAGTATCAAAAACTTTGGTTAGTCTTTTAGTGTAGCTAAAAAGATTATCTTAAATTATTATCTTTTTTTACTACCCCATTTTTCCAAATTGTACTTTTGGTAAGAATTCCTTGACGAATTTCGGCCTTAAATTCCGTTGGATTCTTCCCTATATGTTTACGTAAGTATTTGTTCAATGCAACCTCATCAGGAAGTCCGATATCTTTGGCATTACAATAATTTTTTTGGTTTGGATTTTTTTTAACGCAATCAAACAGTGTTTCAACTCTTACTTTAATGAGCGCTTCTTTACAAGTTAATCCAAAGTGTCGTCTAAATAAGCGGGCAAAGTATTTAGTATCACTAAATCCCATTATTACAGCCCATTCGCTAACAGTTCGTATGTTCTTAATTTCGGGTTTAAGAACCTTCAAGGCATGTTCTAAATTTTCCATACAAAATAAGTTCTAAGTTAATATTTAGTGCTTATTTTGAAACCTAATTTTGTATGTCCTTCCTCTTGTATTATTTTTAATAAAACTTATTTTAATTTTATATGCAAGTAATAATTACACTTAGATGTTAAATTTACATTATGAATAAACACATTCTTCTTATATTTATTCTTTTCTTTTTTATCTTAGAACACTTCCAACCCCCAACCTAAAAACGAGCTGACCAATCAGATTTTTGTAGGGTTTCAAGTATTCAAATAACCAGGTAAAATCTAAACGGTCTTTTTTCTTGTGACTTTGCTCAAAAAACTTAGGGATGGTGTACAAAAGCAACACAATGCCATTATCCTGACTGTCTACATTGTGATTTAACCAGTTTTTTAGAAATTCTTTTTTAGAATACACCACTTTTCCCGCAGCCGGATCAGCGATATACCATACGAAGGCTTGTAGGACCGCAATCCATTTGGTCGTGTTGGCAGTAGTGTTGAAATAGAACCATCTAATCCTTTTTCTCAAGAATTATTTTATAACTTGCTACATGTGAATCTCCTGTCTTAGGATTTGTTTCTTTTATATAGAAATACCCATTTCTTACTATAGGTTGTGCTCTAAATCTTCTTGCACGTCTAAGTCTTTCTCCAGGCCAATTAAATTTCGAAATCAATTCTCCTGTATTTTTTAGAATCCACCACTCATAATTTTGCTCGTCATCTATAATCGTTGATACCCAAATCCTATCTTCATCATCAACAAAGAATTGATCTATTGCGGGCCAAGTTTCTGGATATTTATAATTCTTTGCTCTCTGGTAAACAGTTTCATCATACTTGAAAGTTTCTATTATCTCATTTTCATTTAAAGGACTATTTTGAAACGGATAAAATATTGATCTTTGATATTGGCCCTGAGAATCAAAGACTTTTATAAAAAAATTTTCTGTCCATGAAGTGTAAATATTATTTTTTGAGTCAAATACAATTTTGTTTTGACGATCAGATCCATTTGAAAGAGGAAAAAAAGATTTTTGAGGTGAAAAGAAATATGCCTTCGTATTATTTGGGTTTTTATATGGGATATTAAAAACCTCATCGGAAACCACTTCTCCTTGATAATCAATCAAATAATACCTTCTATATATCTCTTTCTCTATATCCTCCGTTCTGAAATCTTCAAATTCAAACAAGAAAAGGCCATCTGTAATATCAACCAACATTTGTACATGTGTTTTTGCTAAATCATCAACTTTGCTAATTTGCCTACGATTTATTAAAACTGCCTGAGAAAACTCGAGGGCCTGTGTGTCAAAAATATTTATTCTCCCGAGAACATCATCATAAACATATAGCCCGCTTGATTTAATGATCGGTGAAAGACTGGTCATATTGGAAAACTCTCCAGGTCCACGACCTCTTCTTCCCAAAGTCGTTAAATAATTGCCATTAGCATTAAATACATTAATTTCACTTCTAGCTTCTATAAACACTAAACCTTCATCGTTCACTTCAAATTTAGCAATATCCGATAAAAATTTCTCTTCAGTAGATCCATATATAGTTTCCTCGATAAGCGATACTTCATAGGGGGCAGCAACATCTGACGGATAAGCCAAGACGTTTTTTAGTGAATCATATTCTTCAGGTAATGAAATGTGTTGTGTTTCCATAGGTCTACCACCATTAGAAGAAGTATCATTGCCTTCTTTATCTAAAGAACATCCAAACCCTATTGCCAAGAAAAATATGAAATAAAAAAACAGCTTAAAAAATGATATATATATATTTAAAACGATAAAGGAACCAATAAGATATAGCTCCCTTATCACTTATTTTTATGCTTCTTGTGGATAATACAAAGAAGCAAGGTATTCCCCTTCATCACAGGTAAAACCCAGACCTGCTAATTCAGTTTGACAGTCTTCATTGTTAGTACTAGTACAATTACTACAAGACCCAGTTGCTACACAAGTGCCAGGACCGCCCGTACAACAGTATGCATGACAACCCATGTCCCCCTTTCACATTCTTCATTTCTTCTCTACTTAATACATTTAAAAATTCTATAACAGAATCCTCTTTGTTTAATTAATGTTTTATTTCATGCTTATTCAACAAGTTCTTTTACTGTTATTTTTTTGTGAGCTCAATTTTATATTTAACTATCTTGTTAAAACCAGTGTTTTCATCCGGCTCGGGAATGTGCTTTTTATTGATAAGAACGATTTTGTGTATTCTGTAAGTGAAGATGGATCATCTCTTCAAAAATATAAAGTAGTCTTCGGTAACTGATTAAGATAAAATATCTATATTTGCTTCCGTAATCTCGCCACAGGCTCGTTCAATTGCTCTCTGTATTTACTAACCGTTCGGCGGGCTACTTTATATCCTTTTTCATTTAACTGATTGGCGAGTTCCTGATCACTCAAAGGTTTTCTCTTGTCTTCTTTATCAATAATGGTCTGAAGAATATTCTTCACCTCTCTGTTTGAAACCTCTTCTCCACTATCCGTTTCCATTGCTTCATTAAAAAAATACTTGAGTTCATGTACTCCGAAATTGGTTTGAACGTATTTTCCGTTTACAACTCGTGAAATGGTAGAAATATCCATACCAATTCGTTCTGCAATATCTTTCAGGATCATGGGCTTTAAGCTGTCGCCGTATTTAAAGAAGTCTTCCTGCAAAGCCACCATTGTCTTCATCACATTCATTAATGTATTTTGGCGCTGTTTTATGGATTCAATAAACCAATTAGCTGAATCGATTTTTCCTTTTATGAAATTCTGGGTTTGCTGGTCGGGCTTTTCTCTTTTTTCTTTGATGTCATCCCACATCTGTTTGTAATCGGGAGATATTCTAAGAGACGGTGAGTTCCGTTGATTCAAGTTTATGAGAAACTCGCCTTTTTCAAAATCAGATTCGTCTGTATTTCTCCAGTATACTTCAAAATCGGGTTCAATATAATTCTGAGATTCTTCCATATCAGTTCCAACAGATCCGGGACGTGGATCCATCCCTTTAATAACATCAAAAGCATCTTTGAGTTCTTCTTCAGAGACATTGAATTTCTGTAACAACTTCTTGAAGTGTTTTTTCTCGAAAGCCTCCCAAGCATCTTTTACGATGTCGATCGCCAGTTCACGTCCGTCCAGCTCATTAGATGACTGTTCGATCTGCACCAACAGACAATCCTGTAAACTCATAGATGCAATGCCAACCGGGTCTAGCAACTGAATCTGTTTCCGTATTCGGTCTACATTTTCAACCTCAACATATACACTGTGATTAAATGCGATATTATCAGCTACTGCTTCAAGATCCCGCCGAAAATATCCGTCTTCATCCAATGAACCTAAAATTTGATCCGCAATTAATTGCTCCTCATCTGTCAAATCAAGTAAACTGACCTGATCTTCTAATTCTTCAAGAAATGAAGCATGATAAGGATCAGGAAGATCTTGCCATTCTTGCATATCAGGATGCGTTGGTGTGGAATACGATTCTCCTTCATATTCAGTGTTTGAATCATATTCGTCCCAATCAACTTCATGTTCTTCAAGAGTTTCTAAGCCGTCTTCTTTTTCTTGAGAAACTGGTTTTTCATCTTCTACCTCTATCCGTTCCTGCTTTATTTCGCCGGGTTCGGCTTCTTCCAAAATGGGATTCAATTCCAACTCTTCTTTGATCCGTTGCTCAAGAGCTATTGTGGGTAATTGTAGCAGTTTTATAAATTGAAGCTGCTGTGGCGACAGTTTTTGCTGCTGACCCAGTTGCTGCTTCTGACTAATATTTTGTTGATTCCGTAGCATCTCTACTTTACTTCCTGCTCCCGAATATAGTTACAGGCTGCTTTAAATTCATCGAACCAATCTTCCCCGTATCTGCGGGTTAGTGGCTTTTCCAAAAAATCAGATAAGTATATTCCTTCTTTGCTACCTTTGTCGCAAGCTGCGGAGCATAAACTATCCACATATTCGAAATTGGCGTAGTCAAAATCAGCGATCTTTTTTAACCGAACCGGAAATAAGTGACAGCTTAAAGGTTTTTCCCAGTTAATTCTTCCGTCGAAATATGCTTTTTGAATCGCACAATATGATACATCGTTCTCGCCATATTGTACAAAAATGCATTCCGCTTCATTTACACAGGCAATTTCATAGCCGGCTTTTTCGCTACCAATTACAACTCCTTCCCGATCCGCTACTTCAACAGCTTCAGGTCGTAGTTCATCTTTCAATAATCGATAGGCTTTGTGTAACACAGGAATTTCGGATTTCACCACCGGAGCTCCGGCGTCTCCAACTACACAACACGCGCCTTTACAGCGTGGTAAATCGCAGCTAAATTTAGTGGTAGCAATATCTTCGGTTAAAATGGTGTCTTGAACTTTGAACATAAATCTAAGATACAAATAGTGAAGGGAAATTCTGTTCTTAATGAAAAATTCATTTCTAACTTCAATCAAAAAATTCATGCTGCGGGATAAATCCCTCGCTTGTGAACTTGGACGCAATTCCAAACCAATGACACTAGCTTTCACAATGTTAACCAGCGAGGGTTTTAATCCGATGTGAGTTGGAATCCAACATTAGCGTTCTAATTCAGAATGCTACGGGATAAATCCCTCGCTTGAGAACTTGGACGTAATTTCCGACAAATGACACTAGCTTTCTCATTATTAACCAACGAGGATTTTAATCCGACGTGGGTTGGAATCCAACATTAGCGTTCTAATTCAGAATGCTGCGGACTGAAGTCCTCACTTGTGTACTTGGACGCAATTCCAAACCAATGACACTAGCTTTCACAATGTTAACCAACGAGGATTTTAATCCGACGTGGGTTGGAATCCAACATTAGCGTTCTAATTCAGAATGCTGCGGACTGAAGTCCTCACTTGTGTACTTGGACGCAATTCCAAACCAATGACACTAGCTTTCACAATGTTAACCAGCGAGGGTTTTAATCCGATGTGGGTTGAGCCTGACTTGCCTCCGATCGGCAGGTTTTTCAGGCATAGAATATATTTCAGCAAAATAATAACAATTTGTTTTAAGTTAACGATGAAACCAAATTCAATTTTTTATTATGCTTACACTGTTACTATTTTTCCTATTCATCTCTGCACAAAATGAAACTGCAACTGATAGTACCATTGTCAAAACATCTATCGAAAACGTAACTGTATTTCAATCTCAGGCTCAAATTGAACGAACAGCAACAGTTACTTTAAAAAAGGGAAAGAATCTGATTGTTTTTACAGATCTTTCAGAGTCAATGGTAACTAACAGTATTCAACTTAAAGGAAAGGGCTCATTTACATTACTCTCCATTGCCAATAGAAATAATTTTTATGAAGGCACATCAAATAGTGTATTAGTAAATCGGCTTACAGATGAAAGGGATAGTTTGCAAAGTGTGACAAACTCTTTCGCGTCTCGCATCAGTGTAATAAACAGTAGTATAAATCTTCTGAAATCTTCAACTAATATTGCCAATAATCATAAACTCACTGCGGCTGAATTAGACGCTTTACTGGATTTAAATTCTAAAAGGCTTTTTGAATTTGAAGAGAAAAAGTTAGCTCTGGGTGCCCAAATTTCAACATTGGGTAACAAAATTCGATTGCTTAATAATAGAATCCGGGAATCGGGAGCTGTGACTCGCAATAAATTCAAAGAAGTAATTGCAGAAATTGAAGTTGAATCGTCCAAAAAGATGGAATTTTCACTTCAATATTTGGTATACAATGCCGGATGGAATCCAAGCTATGACATCCGGGCTGAAAATACCAATACTCCTCTGAATCTAACTTTTAAAGCCAATATTTACCAAAATACAGGTTACGACTGGAATGATGTGAATTTCACGATCAATTCCGAAAATCCTTCGCAAAATGTTCAAAAGCCGGAAATAATTCCTAATTATGTTGGATTTTATGGTACACAAAGAAATGATACTAGAAGTTCGGGTGGGAACTCGGTAGCAACTATTATGCGATCTGAAAATAGAGGAACCATTGAAGGTATAGTTCTCGAAAAATCTAGTGGTCAGCCTATCCCTGCTGCAACGATTTTGATCCCTGAATTAAACAAAGGTGCTACGGCAACGGTAGATGGTGTCTTTGAAATTGACAATATTCCAAATGGTAACTACACTTTGATAATACAGTTCATTGGATATAAAAGAATAGAAAAACGTTTCTCAATAAATAATTCAGGGTTAAATGTATTTGCTCTAATTGCCGCGGATGTATTCGGCCTTGATGAAGTTGTTGTGACTGCTTATAGTACTGGTGCATTACGAGGAAGAGCAAAAGGGGGTTCAGTAGAAAATGAAGAATTTGTAGATTCAGGGTTACTTGCTAATCAAGAAATCTCAAACCAAACTTCTTTCAGTTATAAAATCGAACGCCCTTATTCCGTTCCGTCTGATGGTAAAGAGCATGTACTGGAAATTAAAAAGGAAACACCTCAAACCAACTTTCTATACGCTTCGGTTCCTAAGCTTTCTGCTAACGCTTACCTGGTCGGGAATTTAACCGATTGGGATGAACTAAATTTGATTGAAGGGAATGCTAACGTCTACTTCGAGAATAGTTTTGTAGGTAGTACCTATTTAAACCCCTCTTCTTTGTTAGACACGTTGGAAATATCACTTGGTAAAGATGAACGAATTATCATTGAACGAAAGAAACTCAAAGACTTTGAAGAACGTCGTTTTTTCGGAAGTAAAACCAGAGAAAGCTTATCGTTCGAAATCAGCATCAGAAATACAAAATCTGAACCCATACGAATTCTTGTAGAAGATCAGATTCCTGTTTCCACTGATGAAAGCATCAAAGTATCAGAAAAAGAACTTTCAGGTGGAAAGCTCAACGAAGAAACAGGCATCATCCGTTGGAGATTGAATCTTGCCCCAAATGAGACAAAGAAACTAAAACTGAACTTCCAGATCGAATACCCAAAGGGGAAACGAATAAATTATTGACTCCAAGGAACTTCTTTATAAGTTTATGGTACTAAAAGCTCGCTAAAATAATATTAAATGGAGCTTTTATGCCAAAAAATAACGAAGAGGATTCACGTCCCAAGAGAGATCATTCCACCCTTTGGAAAATGGGGACAGTATTTATTATCACCCTTATACTTTTAATTCCGGCCTCGCTGATCAAGGGTTTAGTTAATGAACGCCAGAATACAAAATCTGAAGCCGTAATTGAAGTCGGCGATAAATGGGGAACCAGTCAAATAATCACTGGCCCCGTTCTTAGCATCCCGTACAAGGTTGAAAATACAAGTAGTTTGATCAACTATATTCATATCCTCCCCGAAAGCCTGACAGTAAATGGAAAAGTTATTCCTGAAACGCTAAAGCGAGGTATTTTTGAAATAGCTGTTTATGATTCCCAGTCTATTTTAAGTGGTAAATTTCAATTTCCTGATCTTGATAAGCTAAAAGTAAAACCGGAAAATCTTTTGCTTGATCAGGCCCGGTTGAATCTGGGAATTTCAGATATGAAAGGAATACAGGATGATGTAAAAGTGAAGTGGAATGGTGATCATATTTCTTTTGAGCCCGGTATTTCGCATCTACATAAAGAGGTTTTAAATTCAGGAATATCTGCTCCGATCGCTCTTTTTTTAGAGGAAGGAAATATCGAAACTACTGATTATCACATTCAACTCAATATCAAAGGAAGTGAGAGCCTCGCGTTTGTACCTACAGGAAAAGAAACCAATGTTCATATCTCTTCAACCTGGAATTCTCCAAGTTTTACTGGTGATTTTGTACCCAAAAAAAGAACCATCTCTACTTCAGGTTTTGAAGCATCCTGGCTTGTAACCCATTTAAACAGAAACTTTCCGCAAAGCTGGAAAAATACCCAACCAGATCTTGAAGCCTCAGCTTTTGGCGTAGATCTCTACATCCCGGTTGATAATTACCAAAAATCGGAACGAAGCATTAAATACGCCATCCTATTTATTGGCCTAACATTTCTGGTGTTCTTTTTTATTGAAATTCGGAATAAACGCCCTGTTCATCCTGTACAATATTCGTTGGTTGGAATTGCGCTGTGCCTCTTTTACATTTTGCTTGTATCCATTTCAGAGCATCTTACTTTCAACCTAGCCTATCTTATCGCTTCAATATCAACCGTATCAATGGTTACTTGTTTCACAAAAGCAGTGCTAAAAAACACTAATCTAACTTTTATGATGGGTGGGATCTTATCTACACTTTACCTGTTTATTTTTATGCTGATTCAACTCGAAGACTTTGCATTGTTGACGGGAAGCATGGGCTTATTTTTAATTCTTGGCTTGATCATGTTCTTTTCAAGAAAAATTGATTGGTATCAAATAAATAATACGATGAAAATCTGAGTTCTAATTAGCAACTCCCCTCTTAATATTTTATCTTTGATGATTCGACAAGCTGCTAAATAAACAGCTTGTTTTTATTTGACGCATTTATGCAATTAAGGTGACTGGATCACCTTTTTTTATAAGCACCTAACATGAATATTTAAATCCTGAGCATCTTGGAACCCGATTTATCAGCACGATCAGTAAGCGTTGAAATTCTAATAGAATTCGACCGTGAAAATAACCTAGACTATTCATTTGCTAACGAGTTAGATACTCGAGAAAAAGCTCAGGTTAGAGAGTACGTACAAAATATCCTTCGTAAACGAAGCTATCTTGATTTCCTCATTGACCATTTCTCTTCTGTAGGAATTGAAGAAATGAAACCGGAGTTGAAGAATATTCTTCGCTTGGCTATTTACGACATGCTGTTCATGGATAGTACACCCGACTACGCTGCAATTAACGAAGCTGTAGAAATCGCTAAGTATATGCTTGGTTCAAAAACAGGCGATCTTGTGAATGCGATCCTTCGAAACATGCAGCGCGAAGAAAATGGCATGCCTAAGCCTGCATTCAAAGACAGAACTAAATTAGTAGCAACTACTTTCTCACATCCTGAATGGCTGGTAGCCAGATGGAATAAGCGTTTTGGGGAAAGAGAAGCTTTTCAATTATATCAAGCAAACAACACCCGCCCGAATTATTATGTGCGTGTAAACACCATTCGTACAAAGCCTGAGAACTTTGAATTACGTATGGAAAAAATGGGCATCGACTTTGAAGCCAGCGACTGGTTGCCAAATTTTTATAAAGTGAATTCAGTTCAGCCTTTTATCGAAAAAGGATTATTTGCAAAGGGATTGTGTCATGTGCAAGATTTAGCGGCAGGTTTTGCCCCTTTTATTTTGGATCCTCAACCTGACGAAAAAATTTATGATCTTTGTGCTGCTCCGGGAACAAAATCTATTATGATCGCGGATCTGACGGAAGCAAAAAGTGATATTCTTTCCGTTGATATTTCTGCTGAACGATTAGAGCTACTTGCTGAGAATGCACTTAACTTCGGTGCAGAAAATATCAAAATCAGACGTGGTGATATCCTTGAGTTATCGCTTCCACTAGCAGATGCCGTTTTATTGGATGCTCCTTGTACGGGAACAGGTGTGTTAAGCAAACGTGCCGATCTTCGCTGGAGAAGAGACGAACAAGGTTTAAAGAATGCAGTAGAGCTTCAGGAACAACTGCTCGAAGAAGCAGCAAATATGGTAAAACTAGGTGGAAGATTAGTTTACAGTACATGTTCTTTGGAACCTGAAGAGAACATGGAACAAATTCATAAGTTGTTAGACAAGATGGATGATAATTTTGAGCTTCAACCACTTGAAGATTTTGTTCCGGAAGAAATTCTCGTTGAAGATGGAAAAGCGTACCAAACCTATCCTCATAAGCATGGCTGTGACGGACACTTTGGTGTTTTATTGAAAAGAGTTAAGTAAGAAGTGACAAAGTGATTCAGTAGCAAAGTGACAAAGTTTAATACTTTGCAACTTTGCTACTCTGTCACTCATTAAAGATTATATAAAGAGAAATAATTAGCTACAAAAAGTGAGCGAAACAACGAATCCTAAAGACATTCCCGCCCAGTACGATCCTTCGCAAGTTGAAGATAAATGGTATCAATATTGGATGGAGAACGAATATTTCCATTCCACTCCGGATGACAGAGAACCTTTTACCATTGTAATTCCGCCTCCTAATGTAACAGGTGTATTGCATATGGGACATATGTTGAATAATACTATTCAAGATGTTCTGGTTCGGAAGGCAAGAATGCAGGGATTTAACGCTTGCTGGGTTCCCGGAACTGATCACGCTTCTATTGCTACAGAAGCAAAAGTTGTTCGAAAGCTCCGTGAAAAAGGAATTACTAAAGCTGATCTCTCCCGCGATGAATTCATGGAACATGCCTGGGATTGGACTCATGAGCATGGCGGGATTATTCTGGAGCAACTAAAGAAATTAGGCGCTAGTTGTGATTGGGATCGTACTACTTTCACTATGGATGAAAAGTATTCCGAAAGCGTCATTGATTCTTTTATCGATCTTTTCAATAAAGGCAAAATTTATCGTGGTGCCCGGATGATCAATTGGGATCCGGCTGCTAAAACCGCATTGAGTGATGAAGAAGTAATTCACAAGGAAGTAAATTCCAAACTTTACCACGTTCGGTATAAGATCGTTGATTCCGATGAATATGTAACGATTGCCACTACTCGACCAGAAACCATTCTTGGTGACACTGCTATTTGTATAAATCCTGATGATGAGCGATATACTCATCTTCATGGAAAAAAAGCTATTGTTCCTCTTGTAGACCGTGAAGTTCCTATCATTCTTGATGACTATGTGGATATGGAATTCGGAACAGGTTGTTTGAAAGTAACGCCGGCTCACGATCTGAATGATTACGACTTGGGTCAAAAGCATAAGCTGGAAACCATCAACATGATGAATGCGGATGGTACCATTAGTGAAGAAGGAGAGCTTTATGTTGGAATGGATCGCTTTGAAGTTAGAAAGCAGATTACCAAAGATCTGGACGAAGCCGGAAATTTAGTTGAGGTTGAAGACTATAAAAACAAAGTCGGATATTCAGAACGAACCGATGCTGTGATTGAGCCTCGTCTTTCGTTGCAATGGTGGGTTTCGATGAAGGAATTGAGCGAACCTGCTCTTGAAAATGTAATGAACGACAACATCCAATTTCATCCTGAAAAATTTAAGAATACTTACCGTCATTGGATGGAAAATGTTCGGGATTGGTGTATCAGCCGTCAGCTTTGGTGGGGACACAGAATTCCAGCTTACTACTACGGCGAAGACGAGGATGATTTTGTAGTTGCTAAAACAATCAAAGAAGCGGTAAAAGCCGCACAGGAAAAGTCCGGAAATAAGAAACTTAACGCAGATGATCTGAAACAAGAAGAAGATGTTTTGGATACATGGTTTTCTTCCTGGTTATGGCCGATTTCGGTATTCGACGGATTTTACAAAAAAGACGAAGTTGATTACTACTATCCAACAAATGATCTGGTGACTGCTCCTGAAATTATGTTTTTCTGGGTTGCCCGAATGATTATTGCCGGATATGAATACCGAGGTGAGCTTCCATTTAAGAATGTGTATTACACCGGGATTGTACGCGACAAACAAGGTCGCAAGATGAGTAAGAGTTTAGGAAACTCACCTGATCCTTTGGAATTGATTGCCGAATTTGGTGCTGATGGAATCCGTATGGGAATGCTGTTTGCAACTCCGGCGGGAAACGATCTTCCCTTCGATTCAAAACTTTGTGAGCAGGGAAGTAAATTCAGTAACAAAATTTGGAATGCTTTCCGCTTTCTAACCATGAATATGGAAGAAGGTGTTGAATATAAGCCAACTACTAAAATTGATACGGAAAATTTGGTAGACCGCTGGATGATGTCTCGTATCCATCAAACCATCAAAGAAGTAGAAGAAGATTTCGATAAGTACAAGTTGAACGATGCCCTTAAAAAGGTGTATTCACTGATCTGGGATGACTTCTGCGACTGGTACATCGAACTGGCAAAACCGGCTAATTACGGTGATAAATTTGATAATGAGCGATTGAATGTAGCGCTTGGAATGTTCGAGCAGTTGATGAAGCTCCTCCATCCTTTTATGCCATTTATCAGTGAAGAAATCTGGCAACATATTGACGAACGTTCGGCGGATGAAGCTCTTTGTGTTTCAAGTTGGCCGGAATATGACGTGAGCAAGGTAATTTCTGAAGACGAAGAATTATTCAAGAGTATGCAGGGAATAGTTTCTGCGCTTAGAAATATACGTTCAGAAATGGGTGTTTCTCCAAAAGAAGACATCGAAGTACTTATCAAATCAGAGGATGCTGAAAAGATTGAAGCCAATGAATGGATCATCAGAAAACTTCAGGTTATCAAGTCTTTGTTTGTATCAGCTGATCTAAAAAAACCAAAAGCTTGTGCTTCTGCACTAGTTGGTAATGATGAGATCTACATACAAATGTTTGGTTTAGTGGATGTGGATAAAGAAATCGAGCGAATTAAGAAAGAAATGGGGCGTGTGGAAGGATTTCTTAAAAGCGTAAACAGTAAGCTGAATAATTCAAACTTTGTGGATAATGCTCCGGAAGCTGTAGTTCAGAACGAACGTAATAAAAAGCGTGACGGCGAAGCCAATCTTGAAAAGCTAAAAGAACAGCTGAAAGATTTTGAGTGATATTTATAATGTCAATTTAAAGAAAGCTTGTAATAACTATAATGGCATTCAACACCAGAGCTAGCGATACCTCTGTCGGGCTATGCACGGCTGATGTATTTGCTTGAGGAGAAAATGTTCTTAGCTATATTTTCCTAATTAAACATCCGTCACCCTGCTTTCAGCGAAATGATGGATTTAAATTTCACTTCTTCATTTCAATAGTTTCTTTACAGTAAAGAAATAAAAGTCGTAGTTTGATGACCTTTGAAGCTCACCAAATAAATAGTGATAACTTCTTTATTTTCAATAAAAGAATTAAAATATCAGATTCTCTAATAAACAAGCGACAGGATTACTCCCTCGCAGATATTCATGAAAACATTTTCCCTACAATCTGAAGAACCTAAAGGAAAGCCCGATTTCCTTAAAGGACTTAATGAACAGCAAAAAAAGGCGGTAACTCACACCAACGGACCGTTGTTGATTATAGCCGGTGCCGGTAGTGGAAAAACCCGTGTTCTTACTTTTCGAATTGCCTATCTCCTTCAACAATTTAAAGCAGCTCCCAATGAAATCTTAGCTCTTACATTCACGAATAAAGCGGCTCGTGAGATGAAAGATCGAATTAAAAGCTTGATCGGCGATAAAGCTTCCAAACTTTGGATGGGTACTTTTCACTCTATCTTTTCTAAGATCCTTAGATTCGAAGCTGATAGAATCGGTTATGGTAAAGATTTCACTATTTATGATACCAGCGATTCTGAAACGGTAATCAAGCAAATTCTTCAGGAATTAAACTTTGATCCCAAAGAGATCAAGCCGAAAACCATCCGGAATAAGATCAGTGATACTAAAAACCAGTTGATCAATCCCGATACGTATCAGAATAGGTTCGTAGGAAGCACACTGGATGACATTACTGCAAGAGTATATAAAGTATACGTTACCCGTTTAAAAGAAAGTAACGCCATGGATTTTGACGATCTTTTGGTGAAACCGATTGAGCTGTTTGAACAATTTCCTGAGGTTCTGGAAGCCTATCAAAACAGGTTCAAATATATTATGATTGATGAGTATCAGGATACCAATCATGCGCAGTATAAGGTTACCAGAATGCTTGCCAGCAAATACGGTAATTTATGTGTTGTAGGTGATGACGCCCAAAGTATTTATTCTTTCCGCGGGGCAGATATTTCCAATATTCTGAATTTTCAGGAAGATTATGAAAATGCCACTAAGGTCCCTCTCGAGCAAAATTACCGTTCTACGAAATCAATTCTTCAATGTGCGGATTCAATCATAAAAAAGAACTCCAAACAACTGGATAAAACCCTATGGACTGAACAGGATTACGGAGATCCGATCATTCTTCTGGATAATTACGACGAACGGGATGAAGCGAATCGAGTTGCCAGTTATATCTATGAGCTCAAAATGCGACATGGATATAACAATAATGACTTCGCTATCCTTTACCGCACAAATTATCAATCCAGAGTATTTGAAGAGGCATTGAGAAGAAAAGATCTGGCTTATCAACTGGTAGGTGGACTTTCTTTTTATCAACGTAAAGAAATAAAAGATGTACTTGCCTATCTCACTTTATTGGTAAATCCAAATGATGAAACTAATCTGATTCGAATTATCAACGAGCCTTCAAGAGGAATTGGAAATAAATCTATTCAGGATCTCAGGAGAAAAGCCCGTAGTGAAGGTCAGTCCGTCTGGAGTATTTTACAGGATGTAGAAAATACCGATGTATACAAACCTGCCAAAGTTCGGATTCGCGAATTTGTGGATATGATAAATCGCCTACGTTCTGAAATGGAGAACGGGATAGGACTCACAGAATCTACTCGAAGTATTCTGGAACAGTCGGGTTATGTGCGAGCGTTGGTTGAAGAAAATTCTCAGCAGTCTATGATGCGTAGAGATAACATTTTGGAATTCCAGAATGCCATCTCCTATTACGAAAAGGGAAACTCGAATCCATCTCTTAGCGCTTTTTTACAGGAAATCAGCCTCATAACGGATGCAGATAAATTTGATGAAAATAAGCCTGCCATTACTCTAATGACTGTTCATGGTTCGAAAGGCTTGGAGTTTCCAACTGTATTTGTTGTTGGTTTAGAAGAAAATCTCTTCCCTGTTGGTGCTCGCGTTGGTTTTGACGTAGATATAGAGGAAGAACGACGACTGTTTTATGTGGCCATAACAAGAGCAGAAGAACGATTGTTTTTTAGCCATGCCAGAAACAGGTATAAATTTGGAGAAGAACAACGACAGATACGCTCCCGATTTATTGATGAAGTAGATTCAGGAGTGGTTAGAACAGAAACAGGTGCTTCCATCACTCAGAAAGCGGATCGATTTACTTTAGATGAATCTTCTTCAGCAAGAAAATCTACCAGTGCAACTTCCATAGAATATGATTGGGAGAAACCCGTTAGCGGTAAGACTTACAAATCAGCAAGTGGAAATACCATTGAATACGATTTACAGGAAGGAGAGGATCCATTTCAGGTTGGAGCTTTGGTTGAACATGCAAAATTTGGCCCCGGAAAGATCATCAGCAGAAGCGGATTAGGAATGGATACCAAAGTTGTTGTATTTTTCAAGTCAAGAGGACAAAAGAAGTTAATGCTAAAAGCAGCGCCACTTCAAGTTATTGGTTAGTATAAAGACGGTTATTAAAAATATGTGGAAGGTTTTATCATCTATCATTTTGGGTACTTTATGTGCGACAATTACTGTTGCGCAACCCGTTCTTACACCAAAGAATTTGGCTCTCGGAGGTGGAGGAACTACTTATATCACTGATTATAATGCTAATTTTTATAATCCGGCAAATCTGCTTATCCATGATCGACAAAAGAAAGTAGATATCGGGTTTTTAGTTAGTGGATCATATTTCAATGGAGTTCTTAATTATGAAAATGTATTCGATCAAAAAGACAATGCGTTCAACTATTTCGAGAAATATTCTTCCGGCGTTAATGATATAACCGCTGGAGACCTTTCCAATATCATAAATACACATTACAAGCGAGATCGATTAAGCTCTGTGCACCAATCCCGATTTGAAGTTACTACAGTAGGTGTAAGCTGGATGAAAAATAACAATGCTTACTCTTTTGCTTCCAGAACAAGAGTTGGATCCAGGCTTGAAGCCGGTAGAAACTGGTATACTGATCAGGAAGTAGTTGAAAATAACGTCACTATCTCAAACCAAGACTTGATACATAATTATCAGGTTCTGCATGAATTTTCGATCGGATATTCTGAATCTCTCAATTTAATAAATGGACTTAGCTCCCGATTAGACAATTTTCTGATTGGAATAGCTCCTAAATTTATTTTGGCAGGTCCTTATCAAAAAGCGGATTGGAAAAACACTTACAGTAGAGCAAATGGAGCCAATGAGATAAATCGGTCACAAACTTTTGAATACCAATCAGCAGGTAACATTGCTGCTGCAACTGAAGCTTATTTTGAGGGATTAACAGCTCTTGAAAGTACAGATCAGAATCTGGAATCTTTTCAGGATGAACTTTCAAACATCCATGGATATGGAATTGGTTTGGATGTAGGATTTACATATCTGCTTACTTTTGGAAACGATCTTTCCACTTTAGGTTCAAATCGTCAGCAAACAAAAAGATCTTTTCGAATCTCTCTATCTATCAATGACATTGGGTTTGTTAATTATAATGACAAAACCGTGATCTTGGACGAAGTAAAAGAAACTTCCACAGTAACTGATTTTCCTGCTACCGCTGATGAAGCATTTGTTGGTTCTCCGGGACAGTTTTTAAATTATGTAGATAAGTTCGGAGATGGTAATCCATTTGCAGCAAACAGACAGGCATTTTCTACAAACTCATTTTCTACTTTACTTCCCACTACATTTAATGGTGGAATTCTCATTGAGCTAAGCCGTATTAAATTAATGGGCGACATGAGCATAGGCATCAGCAATAGTGCTTTTAATTCTACTGTATTAACAACTTCTGTAGGAACTGAACTTCGCCCATTGAACTTTCTTCCACTGCGAGGAGGACTTCAGTTTACACCAGGATTACCGGGATCGTTTAACATCGGCACGGCAATAGAAACCAAATTTTGGGATCTATCACTTGCAATGATGGTTTCTTCGCGTTCTTTCACTTCATCGACAAACGTTTCCGGAGCCGGATTTGCAGTTTTACAGTTTCATTTATAACTGACAGTTTGCCTTGGCTTTCTGTCATCCTTAGAAAAAGCCTGACGCTTTGTGATACCTCTAAGTTTGGCTTCGTATTTGCGTAACTTGACTTAATAAAGAAATTTTTGAAAATATTTTATGAAACACAGATTTAACAGTTTTGATAGTTTCGATGAATCAGATGCAAGTTTTGATGATTTTGAACAAGCTATACCCTTAATGTCGGAAGAAGAAGAACGAGAACTCACCGAATCCGTAATTCCCGAAAACCTTCCAATATTACCTTTAAAAAATACCGTGTTATTCCCCGGAGTTGTTGTACCAATAACAGTGGGAAGAGATCGCTCTTTAGCCTTGGTGAAAGAAGCTTATGCAGGTGACAAAATTATTGGTGTTGTTACTCAAAAAGATGAAGATATTGAAGAGCCTGATTCAAAAGACTTGCATAAAGTTGGAACTATGGCTCGAATCATCAAGCTTATTAAGATGCCTGATGGCAGTAAAAGCATTGTGATTCAAGGTAAGACGGGCTTTGAGGTTGAAGAATTCACACAAAGCGAACCATTCTTTAAAGCAAAAGTGAAGCCCTTCCCTAAAGAAATGGATATTCAAGGCGTAGAACTTGACGCTTCCATAAGAAATATTAAGGAGACGGCAACAAGGATCATCAACCTATCCCCTAATATACCATCTGAAGCTACTATTGCAGTAAACAACATCAGTAGTCCAACCTTTTTGTTGAACTTCATTTCTTCAAATTTAAATGTAGACATCGAGAAAAAGCAGCAACTTTTAGAAATTCAGAAGTTCTCTGATAATCTCAATAAAGTGATGGAATTTCTTGAGCAGGAAGTTCAGGTTTTGGATATGAGTGAGAAGATACGAACTAAGGTTAAGTCAGATATTGACGACCAACAACGGGAATTCTATCTCCGCCAGCAAATGAAAGCCATTCAAGAAGAACTTGGTGACGATGCTGAACATAAAGAAGTTGAAAAGCTGAAAGATAAATTAGCTTCAAAAAAACTGCCCGATTATGCCAGAGAAGAAGCTGAAAAAGAACTTCGCAGATTAGAAATGACTCCGAATGCATCCCCAAATTATGGAATCATTCATAGTTATGTAGAGTGGATTCTGGATCTTCCATGGGATGAATATTCAGATGATAAATTAGATCTGAAATTCGCCAAAGAAGTATTGGATGAAGATCATTATGGATTGGAAAAGGTCAAAAAAAGAATCATTGAATATCTGGCTGTTCTTAAACTTAAAAAAGACATGAAGGCTCCTATTCTTTGTTTCTATGGCCCTCCGGGTGTTGGTAAGACTTCTTTAGGGAAATCGATCGCCAGGTCTTTAAATAGAGAGTTTGAGCGTTTCAGTTTAGGTGGAATTCGGGACGAAGCTGAGATTCGCGGCCACAGAAGAACATATATAGGTGCTCTTCCTGGAAGAATTATTCGCTCCATGAAAAAAGCAGGAAAAGGAAATCCTGTTATCATGTTGGATGAAATTGATAAAGTTGGAGCTGATTACAGAGGCGATCCTACATCTGCACTACTTGAGGTTCTTGATCCCGAGCAAAATGATACCTTCAGTGATAACTATTTGGAACTTGAATACGATCTGTCAAAAGTATTATTCATTGCTACGGCGAATAGTTTAGATACTATTCCTGCTCCGCTAAAAGATCGAATGGAGATCATCAACATAAGTGGATACACTCTTGAAGAAAAAACCGAGATCGCTAAAAAATATCTGATTCCAAAACAGATTAAAGAGAATGGTTTAAAAGAAGATCAAATTTCAATTGATGATAAAGCAATTCATAAAGTTATAGACCAGTTTACAAGAGAATCCGGTGTTCGAAATCTCGAACGTCAGGTTGCAGGAGTATGCAGAGGAGTAGCAGCTAAAGTGGCTAAAGGCGAAATCGAAGAGTTTTCTGTAACTGAAGACGATGTGGAAGAGTTTCTGGGAAAACAGAAATACTTTAGTGATGCTGCCGAAAGAACAACCGTACCCGGTGTTGCTACAGGTTTAGCCTGGACTCCTTTTGGTGGAGACATTTTATTTATTGAGGCGAGCGTTTCTAAAGGTTCCGGTAAATTGAATATTACAGGGCAACTTGGGGATGTTATGAAGGAGTCAGCGATGTTGGCTATTTCCTATCTTAAAGCACATTCAGAAGAAGTGGGTATTCCTGAAGAAGCATTTAAATACTGGGATCTCCATATTCACGTCCCAGCAGGAGCAGTTCCAAAAGACGGACCTTCTGCCGGTGTTTCATTGATGTCGGCAATTGCTTCCATCTTTACGCAACGAAAAGTGAAAGGTACTGTCGCTTTAACCGGAGAAATTACACTTCGAGGATTGGTACTACCTGTTGGTGGCATCAAAGAGAAAGTTTTGGCAGCAAAAAGGGCCGGCATCAAACAAGTTCTGCTTCCTAAGAAAAACGAAAAGGATGTAGCCGAAATCGAAAAAGATGTAATTGGCGATCTTAAAGTAGAATACTTGGAGAGAATGGATGGACTTCTCGATCATATGCTGGATGAGAAACCCGAACATGATCCTAAAGAATTTTTCAAAGTCAGCGATGCTCATAAAAATTCAATTTCAGGAAAAAATGGTAAATCAGAAAATGTGACGGTTTCCAGTTAATCTAAAAAGGGCTTTAAATAGCCCTTTTTTATTTATTCCAGTCCATTCCACTCTTCCTCTGATGCTACTGAAACTTGATACTCCATCATCATTTTCCAATCGCCGTTGGCTTTAGTCATCAGTCCCTCGAAATGTATATATGAAGAGTTCTGTTTTGAATTCTCTGTTTGAGAGGTATATTTAAAAATTCCTGTGTCATGTGCGGTAGTTTTGCTATGCAGACGTTTTGAAAACCTGAACTCAACACTAGCCTTAACTTTACCGGCTTTAGTGTCATCAAACCCTTTCTTCCAACCTGACAAAGCATTTGATATAGGATAACTGGTTCCTGAAATCCCGTTCACTAACACTGCATCCAGATGATAAGTGTTGGAATAGTTTTCGAAATCACCCTCTGCAACCGTTCTGGACACTTCAGCCCAAAATTTGTCTACTTCTTCTGTAGGATTTTGCAGTCCACTTAAAATCAGTATTAAAAGAGGGACTATTGAAAAACGAATCATGATAAATTTGTTAGTTTTAGAATCTTTAAATGAAGTTAAAAATCAGTTACAATCCAATATCTATTAAATAGTTAAGATTTATAAATTAAGTTCTTGTCTATCCCATACTCTTCCGTATTTTCTAGAATGAAAACAGGACGAGTCATAGAATCAACAGGTAGCTGGTATAAGGTCGACATTGGTAATGATGTTATCAGCAGCAGATTACCGGGTAAATTTCGTTTGGATAAAAAACTAGTTACCAATCCCATTACTGTGGGCGATAAAGTTGATCTAAATATCAATAAAGATGGCTCCGGGAATATTCTCAAAATCCATGATCGAGAAAACTACATTACTCGGCAAGCAACTCATGGAAAACGTGGTGAGCATATTCTGGTTTCTAATCTGGACCAAGCATTCGTTATTCAATCCGTCAGAAAGCCAAAACTTAACGAAGGGTTCATTGATCGCTTTTTAGTAACCTGCGAAGCATATGAAGTAAAACCAGGGATTATCATAAATAAAATGGATCTAGCAAAGAGCGGTGATCTTGAATTTGTAGATGAAATGAAAGCCGTTTATTCTTCTCTTGGATATGCTGTTTACACCTGCAGTATTGAAGATAAAAGCTCTATTGAATATTTAAAGACCCTTTTTGCTGATCAGATTTCAGCATTTATAGGTCCATCAGGAGTTGGAAAAACGAGTATTTTGAATGCTATAGATCCTGAATTCAATTTAAAAGTTGGAGAAATTTCCAGTTCTTCAAATAAAGGAAAACATACAACCACCTTTGCTCGGCTAATTCCTTTGAATATTGGTGGATATGTTGCTGATACTCCGGGCATCAGGGAATTTGGCTTAGTTAACATCGAAGATTGGGAATTATCTCTTTATTTTCCCGAAATGCTGGAACCAAGAGAATCGTGTAAATTCAATACTTGTACTCATATTCATGAACCTGGTTGTGGTGTAATTACAGCTTTTGAAGAGGGAAAGATCGACCCGAACAGATACAATTCTTATATTAATATGCTTGAATCGCTGGAAAATTAAGATTTTCAAATACCTCAAAAAGGGTATTCAAACTATCCGAAATTATACAGATATTAAAATTTCAAATTAATCACAGGAGAAATAAATGAAACACATCTACAAAACACTTCAAAAAGCTATTTTAGGAGGCTTTGTGTTAGGATTTATGGCAATTTCACCAGCTAATGCACAGCTTGAAGAAATTAAGGCATTCTTAGAATCAGGTCCAACAAATGCTACCTTATTAACAAGAGCTTATTTAAAACCTCTACCTACAGGTTTAGGTACCGGACTTAACTCAGGTTGGACAACAAAAGCAACTCCAACTAAAACTCTAGGTTTTAGCTTACTACTAAGAGCTGCAGTTGCACAAGTTCCCAGTGGAGGGCAATCTTTTGATGCTTCTACTTTAGGTCTTCAAAATGTTACTGTAACCGGACAATCTTCCAGTACCATTTCAGGTTCTAAAGGATCAGGTCAAACTATCTCTGACCAGGGAGGAAATTACTCATTTCAGATTCCGGGCGGTTCAGGTTTTAACTATGTTCCTGTAGCTATGGTACAGGCAAATGTAGGGTTAATTAAGTCAACTGATATTACTGTTAGATACATCCCTGAAACGGATCTAGGTGATTATGGTACTATATCAGTTATTGGAGCAGGATTTAAGCATGGTTTAAATCAGTGGATTCCAGGAGGAAAATTGCTACCGGTTGATCTTTCAATTTTAGCAGCTTTCTCAAAAACGGATCTAAATGGTAATCTTGAATTTAATCAAGGAGCTGATGATCAGGTAGTTGAAACTTCAACGAATACTTTTGTGGTTAATGCCCTTGTTGGAAAATCACTTCCATTCATTTCTGTATATGGCGGACTTGGTTATCAAAAAAGTACTTTCAATTTAGATATCCTTGGAACGTATGATCTGGGTGGTGGACAAACACTTCAGGATCCGGTATCATATGAGGAAGATGGTGAAGCAGGAATTCATGCTTTAGCAGGTTTTCAGCTTAAATTAGGACCCATTAGATTTTTTGCTGAAGCTACAGCAGCTGAATATGTTACTGGAAATGCAGGTATTGGTATTGGCTTAAGAAACTAATCACCATTCTTTGACCAAAAAAAAGACGTTTATCAATGATAAGCGTCTTTTTTTATGAAATTATATTAAACTCTTAATGAGTAGCAAGAACAGGATTCTCCACTTTTTCATCAGTTTCAATAACCCCATCTCGAAGCCTAACAATTCTTCTGGAATATTCAGCAATTTCATTTTCGTGAGTAACTACAATAATTGTGTTACCCGCTTTGTACAATTCTTCAAACAAAAGCATAATCTCATCACCGGTTTTTGTATCTAAGTTACCGGTTGGTTCATCAGCTAATAAAATTGACGGCCCGTTTACAAGCGCTCTTGCAATAGCCACACGTTGCCGTTGCCCCCCTGAAAGCTCATTAGGTTTATGATCTAAACGGTCACCTAATCCAACCTTTGCCAACACTTCAGAAGCTCTTTCTTTACGCTCTGAGGCCTTTACACCCGCATAGATTAGTGGTAGTTCAACATTTGCCAAACAGGTAGTTCTGGGTAGCAAATTGAATGTCTGAAATACAAAACCGATCTCGCGATTTCTTACCTCTGCTAATTCAGCATCATCCATTTGGCTTACACGGTTATCATTCAGTATGTATTCGCCACCTGTAGGAGTATCCAGGCAACCTATCATATTCATGAGAGTTGATTTTCCGGAACCTGATGGTCCCATAATTGCAATATACTCGTTTTCGAGCACGTCGAATGTTACTCCGTTCAATGCTCGTACTTCAGTTTCACCCATTTGATAAAACCTTGTAAGATCTTTAATCTGAATTATTGCTCTTTTTGACATTGTGCTCTATTAATTTATTGAGGCCAGAGATTCTGTTTTCTTATTTTCTACTTTCACTTTATCACCATTTGCTAAATTTTTAGATAAAGTACGATAACTACCAATTACAATTTCATCACCAGCAGCAACACCTGAAAGAATTTGGGTGTGAGTGTTATCACTAATCCCTGTTTCAACTTCATATCTTACCGCAATTCCATTTTCTACAATAAACACTACTTTTCTGATATCCTCTTTTTTAATAATAAGGTCTTCGTCAACACTTTCATCAGACGATTCTGAATCTTCATTAGTTGCTACGGCATTGGCATTTTTTGATTTCCGATCTTTTTTGTCTTTAGCATAATCTCTCACAGTAACTGCCTGAATCGGAACTGAAACTACATTTACGGCCGTTTTTGTTTCAATATCAACCGTCGCAGACATACCCGGTTTAAAGTTTGGAGAAAAGTTTTCTTCAGGATTTTCAGAAGTCTCACTTTTAACAAGTTCACCACCATTCATTGCCAGGTTATGTGGAGTTATAATTCTAACTTTAACCTGATAGTTTGTTACCTGTTCGTTTGATCCGGCTCCTGTTATTCTTGCAGAATTTGCAATTTCAGTAACTATACCGTTAAACCTGCGTTCCGGATAAGCATCGACTTCTATTCTGGTAGTATCTAAAGAAGAAATATTAACGATGTCATTTTCATTTACTTCTACCAAAACTTCCATTTTATCCAGTAGTGAAACACGCATCATTTCAGTTCCGGCCATTTGAGAGTTTCCTAAAACTCGTTCACCAAATTCCACACCTAAACCTGTCACTGTTCCATCTTGAGGAGCTCGAATAACTGTTTGCTGCAACTCTTCCTCTGCCTTACGAACTTGAGCTTCAGCACTTTGAACCTGATACTCTGAAGCTTTCAAACTTGCCTTCTGAGAATCAAAACTTGATTTAGTTTGAATATAATCCAATTCTGAAATTATATCCTTTTTATACAGCTCCTCATTTTTCAAATGAGCTGCTTTTGCTTGTATTAAACTAGCTCTTGTTTGTTCTAAACGAGCTTTTTGAGTTAACAAAGCCGCATTTAACTCATCTATTCTAGCCTTAAAAATATCCGGCTTCAGGCGAACTAAAAGGTCTCCTTTGCGAACAAAATCTCCTTCATTAACGGCAAGTTCAATGATCTCACCGGAAACATCCGGACGAATTATTACTTCGACTTCAGGCTGTATTTTTCCTGAAGCAGATACCATTTGCGTTATTGTTTTTAATTTAGCCTCTGTGGTTTCAACCGAAGTGCCTTCTTCAACACCTCCAATAATTCCAGCAGCCCTTAACCCAAATCCAGCTCCGATCAGCACAATCAGAAAAATCCCAAAATAAAGCAGAATTTTCCCTGTCGATGATTTTTTTTTAGCCATTTTCTTACCTACCCGTCTTTTTAAATATTTGTATTAATTAAAACTGATGTCTGAACCTGAGAGCTTTCCTACATAGTAATCCAATAGCTTATCTTGAAAAATCAGATTATATAAAGCACTGGTCCTTGATGATTGAGCATTAAAATATTGAGTTTGTGCCTGACTCAATTCGATCAAAGTACTAGCCCCAACATTATATCTCTCCTGCTGAGTTTCAAATGCTCTTTCAGATGCAATCAAAGATTTCTCAGCAGCTTTTAGCTGAGATGAATAAGAGCTATAATCGTTTAATGCCTGTGTAACTTCTTGAATAACCTGCAACTTTGTATTCTCTAATCCTAACTCAGCATTTTTTAGATTGACCTGAGCAGATTGAATTTGAGTCATTCTGTTCCAGTTGCTGAAAATCGGTAGATTCAGAGAAAGACCCAGTGATTTGTTAACACGTTGATCGAAAAATTGATCGTTGAAACTTACTTCGTCGCCCGTTAAAGGATCTCTTGATTGGTCACTATAGCTTGAAGAAATAGTCGCACTTCCATTCAAAGTTGGTAACAATCTACCTTTTGAAAGTTGAAGTTGATATTCTAACGATTCAATGTTGTATTCCGAACTTCTAATATCAGCACGGTTAGATAATGCTTCTTCAATTAAAGAGTTAATTCTTAATCCTGCTGTTGTAGAAGTAGTTGCAGTTTCAGGATTAAACTCAGGTACTGCAAATTCATATTGTATCAAAGGATCTATCTGTAAAGAACGAACTAACTGAAGTTTGGATAATTTTAAGGCATTCTCTCTTTGAGTTATTGTAAATTCATCATTAGCAACGGTTGCTTCTTGATTGTATAAATCAACACTTGGTCGGGAACCAACCTCAACCTGCGCTTTTGTTTGCTCTAAGAGTTTATTTGAAGTCTCTAAACTTTCTAATGCATCTTCTAATTGCTGTTTATTTAAAAGTACAGTTAAAAATCTTGTAGCAGTCTCAAAAATAATATTTTCTTTCGCTCTATTTAGATTCTCCTCACTTGAAAGCTTGCTTGATTCACTTGATCTAAGTGTAAGAATGTTATCAAACCCATTAAAGATAGGTATGCTGGCACTTATTCTTCCATTTGCTCCAGAAGAAGTTACATTTGTAAATGCCAATCTCTCCTGAACAAATTGCTGTCCCTGTTGAGTTGAAAAACCTGCACTTGAAGTTAAGCTCGGTAAGAAATCTGCTTTCTCACTATTTATTCGATATTCAGCTAACTCTAAATTATTCTCTGCTTGTTTAAGCTGGTAATTATTTTCTAAAGCAAGCCCGATCGCTTCTTCTAATGTAATAACCCGTTTTTGTTGTGCCTGTATGGATGTGCTGATAAAAAGCACAAAAAATGCCGCTAAAAGAAAAAGTTTTTTCATTGATTTAATCATTTTATGTTATGATTCGCTTACACGAACTGATGAATGTATAGTTTCGCTTCAAGAGATTTTTTTTTGCAAAATCACTTATTTAATTGGTTAGGCGAATTTCTTTCTTATTCCTCTCGGGATTTTCTCTTGCCTTCAATCATCTCTGCTAAGATTGACAACCCTTTTTTTGTCAATGCCTTTTTTATTTCTGATCCGATTAAAGATCCTGACCCTTTTGATAAACTTGACGAATTAGGTTTCCCAATTAAAAACCCAATCAAGACAGATGCTCCTAAAACATGAAGAGGATATTTTTTGATTATACTCTTTGGGTCCAGGCTATCTGCAACCTCTTCTTTTACCCCGTCTATAGATTTGTCAATTCCTTCCTGAATGCGAACAAGTTCGTTTTCTAACTCGATTTTTTTCTTTTCAATTTCTGATACTCTTCCGCTAGACATATCCTATTGTTCCTCTGACTTTTTTTCTTCTAAAAAATTAATATTCTGGTGATCTTTTTTTGATTCCAGGGCATCAATTACATCCTTCATAATCTGAGCTTGAATTTTTCTTGATACATTTTTTGGTTTAGCGATCATAAGTATCAAGCCTAATAAAAATAAAAGCACTCCAATTATACCAAAACCGGCGGGCATACTATTTAAAAGTTCACCCAAATAAAACCCTAAAGCTATTAAACCAAATAGCAATCCGGTACCTAGAATTACGAGGTTGAAAGTATGTTGAATTAAATCGCCCAGCCATAGTGTACCTTTATCACTAAGGTTTAAAATCAAGAGTTCAATACGGGTTTCTACATACCCTTTCAGCTCATTAGAAACTTGCTTAATACGTTGACCAAGTTGATCCATAATTAATCTTCATCTCCATTCAAGGCTTTGCCAATTAAAAAGCCTATAGCTAAACCGATTAACACACTTTTAACAGGATGCTTCCGAACGGTATCTTCCGCAATATTCTTGGCATCTTCAATTCTTTGTTGTAGTTCTTCGTCTTCAAGAATTAGTTTTCCTTTTTCTAAAACGAGATCAATTTTATCGTTAAGACCGCGTACGATTTCATCGTTCATAATTATGCCCTTTTTTCTTTATAAGATAGTAAATAGGAACGGAAGCTTAAATCATTCCTTTCAAAAAGTTTATTCGTAGCGTAAACTTTCTATCGGATCTAGTTTTGAAGCTTTAAAAGCAGGGTATACACCGAATACTAAACCAACCAGCAGCATTCCAAAAAAGCTAAGTAAAACAGAGTAAATTGGTATTACAACCTCTGTATCAATTAATATCGCCATCACATTCCCGCCAGCAATTCCTAAAATAAGCCCAATTAATCCACCTAATTGGCAAATAAAAACGGCTTCCATCAAAAATTGATTAACTATTGCCTTTCTTGTAGCTCCAACTGCCTTTCTCACACCAATTTCCCTGGTTCTTTCCGTTACAGAGACAAGCATAATATTCATAACGCCTATACCTGCTCCGAGTAATGTAATAAAGCCAACTGCAAAACCGGCGAAATAAAGTATGTATGTAAATTGATCAAAAGTACCCGTTAGAGAGTCGTTGGTAATAACCTCAAAATCATTATCATCTGCCGGATTTACTTTTCTAATAACCCTCATAATGCCGGTTACTTCATCAATAGTTTCCTGAATTTTATTGACTTCCGGGGCTCTTAGCTGAATTCCAATTCCTCTGTTTCCGCCATATGCATTAATTCCGGCTGTATAAGGAATCACTACCATATTATCAAAAGATTGACCAAATATTTGTCCTTTTTTCTCTAATACTGCGATCACTGTGTACGGTCTACCATCAATTCGAATTGTTTTTTGAAGTGGGTACTCAGTCTTAAAAATTTCATTCTGAATATCCTTTCCAATAATGGCTACTTGACGGGCATATTGAATGTCTTCTTCATTAAAATTCCTTCCGTCCTCGATTTCATATGCGTTGTTTGCAAAATACTCTTTGTTGCCACCCCTAATTCTTACATTAGGATCCGTTTCATTATCTTTATAGACAACTTTTGTGAAACTGAAGCTGGTTGCGGGTGTCATTCCCTCTCCAACTTGCATACGCTCATCTAATTCTTCAGCGTCATCGAATTTGATCTGCTTTCTATTTCTTAAACTGGCATCTCTTGGTCCCATTTGAACCGCCGGATTTCTCTGAACAGTAATCACATCACTTCCTAGAATGCTCATCGTATTGTTAAAGAAATTATCCAGCACCGCTACCGCAGTAGTTGATACAATAACAGAAAAAACTCCAATTACTAGCGCTAAAAGAGTTAGAGCAGAACGTATTTTGTTAGCTCTGAGTGAGCTAGATGCTTGAGAAAAAGTTTCTTTAAAATTCATTATTCAAATCTAAGTGATTCAATAGGGTCAGATTTCGCTGCTCTGTAAGCAGGAATAAATCCAAAAATCAGTCCTACAAAAGTACATATTAAAAATGCTACTGCAATTACATCAAAATTCATCGTAGCAGTAAATGCTTTATCAATAAAGAAAGTAGCAATGGCTGCCAATCCAACTCCAAAAACTCCACCTGCAACACAAATTGCTATAGCTTCTATCAAAAATTGGCTCAATATTTCCCAGGATTTTGCCCCCACTGCTTTTCGAATACCAATTTCTTTAGTACGCTCTCTTACCGAAACGAACATGATATTCATTACACCAATCCCTCCTATTAAAAGCGATAAGGCAACCAACCCAAAACCTACAGCATAAAGTCCGTTTTTAAAACCCTCTAAAATCTCTTTAAAAGCTTCAGGTTTATTAAGAGCAAAGTCGTTTTCCTCAGCTGCATCTAATTGTCTTGCTTGCCTCATTAGTCCTTCAATTTCGTATTCGCCTTCAAGAAAAGTGGCTTGGTCAGGGAATTTAACTCCAATCTGAATACCTCTTCTCAATCCATAAATTTCACTAAATGCAAAAATAGGTATCAAAGCTACATTATCCGCATCTCCAAGACCTAAAAAACTGCCTTGTTTTTCTAAGGTCCCGATCACAGTAAATCTTTGTCCACCAATCCGTATTTGCTTTCCCAGAGCATCCTGCTCCTCAAATAAAGCTTCTTTGAGCGAAGCTCCAATTACTACCACATTTACTGCCGTTCTTACCTCTTCTTCCGTATACATTCTACCGCTTGAAATATCTAGTCCCTGAACTTCCAAATGGTTGGATGTAGTCCCACTCATTTGAACATTCTCTGCATTATTTTCTTTAAATCTGATATTTACATTTCTGTTTGCAGATGCTGAAACATTGGAAGCATATCTACTTCGTTCTGATAAGAATTCAACATAATCAATTTGCATTTCTTTTCTTCCGGCAATCTCCCACCATTCTACATCATCATCCCAGGGCCATTTTTCAATATAAACTACATTAGTACCCAACATGGCCATACTACTGTCAAATGTTTCATCCATTCCTGTAGTTACAGCATCAACAACCGTTACCATTGTAATTCCAATGATTATACAGAGTGCCGTAAGAAAAGATCTTGTTTTATTGATACTAAGAGCAAGAAAAGCAATCTTTATCCCTTCCGTTAAGCTATTTAAAAATCTCATATTATAATTTGGTATAATTCAGTTCGCTTACGTGCGACTTTTAAAAACGTTTCACTAACTTAAAAATAAAATTAGCCGGAATTCTTAGTTTTATGAAATTAGATGTATTGATATTTGCTGCACATCCTGATGATGCCGAATTAAACCTTGGTGGTACTATTTGTTCATTAACTAAACAAGGTAAAAAAGTCGGAATCATTGACCTTACAAGAGGAGAAATGGGAACTCGGGGGACCACCGAGACCAGAAAAAAAGAAGCTCAAAAAGCCTCCGAAATTATGGGGATCGATTATCGGGTTAATCTGGACTTAGGAGATTCTTTTGTAGAAAATACGAGATCGAATCAGGAAAAAATCATTTCGGAAATTCGAAAAACTCAGCCTTCGATTTGTATTACAGGCGCTCCACACGACAGACATCCTGATCATGGAAAATCAACTCAGCTGGTTTTGGATGCTCTTTTCTATTCAGGCTTAAAAAAAATAGAACCCTCAAATCTTTCACCTTGGCGACCTTCGCATATATTTCATTACATGCAGGATCGTCCTTTTGAGCCCGATTTTGTATTTGATATAAGTTCTACCTGGGAGCAAAAAAAGCAAGCAATGCTCGCATTTGA
Source organism: Balneola sp. (assembly GCA_965216175.1). Taxonomy (GTDB): domain Bacteria; phylum Bacteroidota; class Rhodothermia; order Balneolales; family Balneolaceae; genus Balneola. The sequence goes on along the minus strand of OZ244140.1, from coordinate 896,633 downwards.
AACTCAATTTAATGTCGCCGATTCAGGTAAGGAACCTGAAACTTATATATCAACTCCGGCTTATTTTAAGCAGCTTGAAGCCCGAGCCAGATATTTTGGACATCTTGCTGGTTTTGAATTTGGTGAACCACTTAAATATTACAACGGCCCTTCTCCTCTTACATCTTTGAATGAATTCCTAGATATAAATCCCGCTAAATAATGCTCAACAAAAAAAACCAAAAAATACATAGAGCAACTATTTTTCAACATTTAGATGGTATTGGTACCGGACCTTCCGCGTTTATTTTGCATGATCATGATCTCTTAAATCATCTTTTAGAAAAAAAAACCTCCTCACTAGCCGCATTATCAAAAGAGTTTAATGCAAATGAAGGGTACTTGAATGTTGCTTTAAGAATCTTGTCGTCTCAAGGATGGTTAACTCAAACTCTGGATAATGAAAAGGATGAGATATACTATTCTATAAATGACAGAACGGAAATTGCCTTCAGTTTTTTTTATCTCTATCAAGAAGCTATTCAGCTTTTGAAAATGTATGAACTTTCGACTTTAGGAAAATTTAGTGAGTCTCAGTTTGATAGATTACATAATGCATTTCAGGACTATGTATCTCGATTTGGATTAGAGTATCCTGATGATTCCGTTCAGAAAGAAGTGTTTGATCAAGTATTAAAACATATTGAAGGATTATTACTTGGTCCTGTTATAGTTTATTTGGGAATGAGTGGCATGTTCCACAAATATTTTATGGAAGCTAATTTTAAGCCGGAAGAATTTCATGAAGATCCTGAAAATTTTAAAAAAGTTCTGAATATGTTTAAAGAACTGGGGTGGTTCAAAGAAAAAAATGGTACTTATCAGTTTACAGATGTAGGATTGTTCTTCGCAAAACGTGCCAGTGCTTATGGAGTTACCGTGTCTTACTTACCAATGTTTAGGAATTTGGAAGAGCTCATTTTTGGAGATCCTGAAAAAATTCGAAATATAGAAATTGGTGAATCCGAAAAGCATGTAGACCGTGAAATGAATGTTTGGGGAAGTGGTGGTGCACATTCTGCGTATTTCAAAGTTGTTGATGAAATCATAATTGAAATTTTTAACCAGCCGATTTCTGAACAACCAAAAGGTATTTTGGATATGGGTTGTGGAAATGGAGCTTTTATACAACACATTTTTGATGTAATTGAAAAACACACATTAAGAGGAAAGATGCTGGACCAACATCCCTTGATATTGGTAGGTTCTGATTATAATGAAGCCGCATTAAAAATAACTAAAGCGAATCTTATTCAGGCTGATATTTGGGCAAAAGTAATTTGGGGAGATATCGGAAATCCTGATCTGCTTGCTAAGGAACTGGATGAGAATTATGATGTAGATCTCAAAGACTTGTTAAATATGAGAACTTTTCTGGATCACAATCGAGTTTTTGAAACTCCATCATTTAAAACTGAACATAGAGTCAGCAACTCAACAGGAGCTTTTGCTTTCAGAGGTAAGCGTATTGGCAATAATACAATTGAAGATTCACTGCTGGAACACTTTCAAAAATGGGCTCCTTATATTGAAAAATTTGGTCTTTTAGTAATTGAACTTCATACCGTTCCGCCCTCTATAACAGCAAATAATTTGGGAAAAACTGCAGCTACTGCTTATGATGCAACCCATGGATATTCCGATCAATATATCGTTGAGGTGGAAGTCTTCAATAAGATTGTTAAAGAAGTCGGTTTGACAGCAAATAAAAAACTTTGCAGAAAATTTCCGGACACCAACTACGCTACGGTAACGATCAATCTTTTACATGGTAAGGATTCTTCGATCATTTAAAGTTTTTAATAATTTCTTGAAGTAGAAATCCATGAATTTCGTGATTCCCTGCAATAATAGATTTACCAAAAAGCCAATCATTCCCATTTTGCCAATCAGAAACTATTCCACCTGCTTCCTTGATAATTAATGCGCCGGCAGCAACATCCCACGCACTCAGCCCGTATTCGAAAAATCCGTCAAACCTTCCACAAGCTGTGCAACAAAGATCATAAGAAGCTGCACCAGGTCGCCTGATACCGTGCGTATTTTGCATCAAACTCTTCAGTAAATTTAAATATTTGTCCACGTGTTCAAAAGCAGTGTAGGGAAATCCCGTTCCAATCAGAGATTTGGAAGAATCCTTAATATTTGAAACTGCAATCTTTTTCCCATCCAGATAGGCTCCCTCTCCTTCTATTGCCCAGAAGGTCTCTCCTTTTGCAATTTCTTTAACCATTCCCACTTTAGGAATTCCATCAACCCAAAGAGCAATAGAAATACAATACACAGGAAATCCATGTGAAAAGTTTGTAGTTCCATCTATAGGATCAATGATCCATACCCTCCCGGATGGCAATTCATTTTTTTGAGTTGATTCCTCAGCTAAAAAGAAATCATCGGGAAACTCTCTTTTTATGGTTCTGATAATCTCTTTTTCAGAAGCAATATCGGCATCAGTAACAAGATCGTTTTTGCCTTTTAAAGCTATTTCAAATGCTCCTGATGATGCATATTCGTTAATTATTCCAGATGCATTTTCTGCTGCCAGTTTTGCAATTTCAAGTTCCTGATGAAAGTTCAAGTTCAGTTCCGGTTTGATTCAAGTATTCCAAATTGAGCGCTTTAAACTAAGTGAAATTTTAGAGATATTTAAGAAATCATTTCACACAAACTTTTTTCCTATGATCATACCTATTGCAAGCGATCATGCAGGTTATTCCGGTAAAGAAACCGTAAAAAAAATACTGGAAGAAATGGGACATACACCCGTTGATTTCGGAACTCATAATGAAGATTCAGTGGATTATCCGGATTTTGCTGTTCAAGTTGCCGAACGAGTTAATTCAGGAGAACACGAGCAAGGAATCTTAGTATGTGGAAGCGGGCAAGGAGTTTGCATGACGGCAAATAAATATCCTAAAGTGAGAGCCGGATTGGTTTACTCTGTCAAATCTGCTGAAATGACCAGATTGCATAACAACGCCAATATTATGTGTTTGCCCGGTCGTGAATTGAATGAAAGTCAGCTTCACGATATCATTAAGTCATGGTTAAATACGAAATTTGAAGGTGGGCGCCATGAACGCAGAGTCAATAAAATAGAAACCCTTACACAAAAGTAATTCTACGGATGAAATCATTAAATCAGCAGGACTCTAAGATCTTTGATCTGCTTGAAAAGGAAACAAATCGACAAAACTATAATTTAGAACTTATTGCATCCGAGAATTTTGCATCCAAAGCAGTGATGGAAGCTTCAGGAAGTGTTTTAACTAACAAGTATGCTGAAGGTTATCCCGGGAAAAGATATTACGGTGGCTGTGAATTTGTTGACGTTGTTGAGGATATAGCTCGGGACCGAGCTAAAGAATTATTTAAAGCTGATTGGGTAAATGTACAACCTCATTCGGGAGCAACCGCAAACGCAGCAGTATATCTTGCTTTTATGAAACCCGGTGACACTCTCCTTGGTTTTGATCTTTCACATGGTGGCCATTTAACTCATGGATCACCGGTAAATTTTTCCGGTATTTATTTTAAGCCTGAGTTCTACGGAGTTGAGAAAGAAACCGGTCGTCTGGATTACAACAAGATCAGAGAAAAAGCTAAAGCTGTTAGCCCAAAGATGATTTCAATAGGTGCATCTGCTTATTCACGGGATTATGATTATGAAGCATTCAGAAATATCGCAGATGAAGTTGGCGCTTTTTTGTGGATGGACATGGCACATACTGCAGGTTTAATTGCAACCGGGCATTTAAAAAATCCGCTTCCTCATGCTCATGTAGTTACAACAACTACCCATAAAACACTTCGCGGACCTCGCGGAGGGATGATCCTTATTGGTAAAGACGGGGAAAATGAACTTGGAGTTGTTGCCCCCAAATCAGGAAGAACAAAAAACTGGAGTGAAGTTTTGGATTCAGCAGTTTTTCCCGGAACGCAAGGTGGTCCTTTAATGCATATTATTGCGGCTAAAGCAGTTGCTTATGGCGAGGCGCTTCAAGATGATTTTAAAAGCTATCAAACTCAGGTTATAAAAAACGCTAAAGCAATGTCAGCACAGTTCGTCGATATGGGCTATGATATTGTAAGTGGAGGAACTGATAATCATCTTATTTTGATAGACCTGAGAAATAAAGGAGTGAATGGTAAAATTGCTGAAGAAGCTTTAGGAAAGGCAGCCATTACCGTAAACAAAAATATGGTACCATTTGATACCGAAAGTCCGTTTGTGACTTCAGGAATCAGAATTGGATCTCCCGCGATGACAACGCGTGGTTTTGGTGAAGACGAATTCAAGCAAGTGGCGAAACTTATTGATAGAGTGATTCAAAACCCCGAAGATGAGCAAACGCATTCCTCTGTCACTAATGATGTAAAAGCTCTGTGCGAAAGTTTTCCATTATATGATTTTGTAACCATTTAGGATATTAGATTTGGCTGAAAGACAAATAATGAAAAAAGATCCACCAAAAGCACCCAAGCCAGAGGATCGCACTTCTGAGATGTCTTTTCTGGATCATCTTGAAGAACTAAGATGGCGTATTATAAAAGGTTTGGCTGGAGTTCTTATAGGTGTCGGTATTGCTTTTTTCTTTTCAGATTTTTTGATAAATGAAATTTTGCTAGGGCCTAGCAGAGCCGACTTTTTTATGTATGACATCATAAAGATCGACGCTGTTGATCTTACTCTGCAAAGCAGAAAGCTACCGGGTCAGTTTTTTGCCTTTTGGGGTGTACTATTTATTGTTGGGTTTATCATAGGTTCCCCTATTTTTTTCTACCAGCTATGGTCTTTCATTCAACCAGCTTTTGAAACAGCAACACGCCGAAAAACAGTTCTTAGCGCCTTTTTCATAACTCTGTGCTTTTTAATTGGTGTCAGCTTTGGTTATTTAATTTTGGTTCCATTCGCGCTTCAGTTTTTTACTCAATTCCAGATTTCAGACGCAATACGAAATGACTTTGATATAAATAATTACTTCAGTTTGTTCACAACCTGGGTATTGTCTTGCGGAATGATCTTTCAAATACCTATTTTCAGCTATTCATTATCCAGAATCGGAATACTTACACCGGATTTACTTAAGCGATTCAGAAGACATGCAATAGTAGCTTGTTTAGTTCTAGCTGCATTCTTAACCCCACCAGATCCTATTTCTCAGGTATTAATTGGAGTTCCTCTAGTTATACTTTATGAATTTTCTATAGTAGTTAGCCGGTTCGCAGTTAAAAAAAGAGACAAAGAATTAAAAAAAGCATTTGGGGATAATGAAGAATAGCTTTTTCAGTTTTTTTACGCTAAAGACATTATCTTAAAGCGATACACTAAAATTGAATTTTCAATGTTGTTAAGAATACAACAATTAAATTAATGCGAGACCTTTGAAACTCAGAAACTTTTTATTCCTATCTGCTTTAGTATTTACTCTTTCATGTGGAAATGACAGCCCGTTTTCTTTTGAAGATGATTATTCTAATGTCCCGGAACCATTTTCGACAACAGGCGCTCAAAAAGTGGTTACTGAATCTGGTTTAACTATGTATATACTTGAAGAAGGAAGTGGAGATTTAACCGTAAGCATTCGTGACGTAGTCCGTATTTTTTATACCGGAAGAAAAACAAATACAGAAATTTTTGATAGTTCTTATAAAAATGATCAAACCGAGCCATCAAGGCTAACAGTTACTAATCTGATCCCGGGATTTACGGAAGGAATTATCGGGATGAAAGAAGGAGGGAAAAGAGTTCTTATAATTCCTCCGAATTTAGGATATGAGGGTACATCAAATGCTCTTCGAGAAGATACTCTTGTTTTTGATGTTCAAATAGATACCATCATATTCTAATTAAGAACATAAACTCTCTTTACCTTCTTATTGATGCCTGTAGTTACTTCGTAGGCTATAGTGTTAGAAAGATCTGCCCAAACTTGTGGGTTAAGAGAATCTCCATTAAATAATTTAACTTCGTCGCCTTTTTTGAGGTTATTGGATTTAGAAAATACTCCAATATAATCCATACTTATTCTACCTACCTGTTGAATAAGGGTGTCATTAATTTCTACTTCGAAGTTTCCACTCAATATTCGTTGAACTCCATCTCCGTATCCAATAGGTATAGTTCCAATTAAGCCATCGCTTGGAGCTATCCAGGTTTCTCCGTATCCAACAGACTCTCCTTTTTTGATCTTTCTTACTTGCATTAAGTATGACTTCCATTCGATGATGGGACTTAGGTCAGCAGATCTCGACTTCCCGGCCATATAACCATATAAACAAACACCCGGCCTTACTGCATCGAACTGAAGATCAAGATCCTGATAATAAAAAATAGCGCCCGTATTTGCAGTATGTCTCATTAAAGAATCAGGAAATTTCAAACTAACTTCTCTGAAATCCGCAAGTTGCTGTTCCACTGTGGCGCCTTTCGGTTCATCCGAAGATGAAAAGTGCGTATATATTCCGGTACAATTAAGGTTTTTGTGAAGTTTGAATTTTTGCAGAGCTAACTCTGCCTCCTCCGATGGAATGCCCAATCTTCTCATTCCTGTATCAAAATTGAGGTGATATTCTGTACCCTCTTCCAATAGCTCAAAAGTGGACAGGTCTGAAACTGAAGCTGTTATATTATAATCACGATATTTTTGAGCATCTTCTTTTAACGGTATTTCGAAAACTAAAATCGAATTTTCAACTTTTGCTTCCCGTAACTCAACAGCTTCTCTAAGAGTAGCCACGCAAAACCATTCTACTTTATCTGATAAATGTTTTGCGATCTGTACAGCTCCGTGACCATAGGCGTCGTCTTTTATCACAGCCATGACTTTTACGCCCGGTTTTATTCTGCTCTTTATTGCATGTAAATTAGCATCCAGTTTAGAAAGATGGATAGTGATCTCAGATCTCAAATAAACTCCTTTATAATTAGAACCATGATTTTTTGTGTTTTTTTAGTATTACAGTCGCGGCATTGTGTCCTGCTGCACCGAATACTCCACCTCCCGGATGGCAAGAAGCGCTTGAAAGGTATAGGTTTTCAATAGGCGTTTCATACTGACTCATTTCCGGAATGGGACGAAACATAAACATTTGATCAAAACTCATTTCAACATGCATCACATTGCCTCTTAACAATCCATGTTTGCGTTCAATATCCAGTGGAGACTGAATATACCAATCTATCAATTTATCTTTCATATTTGGGGCATAATCCACTACTACATCATAAATTTTCTGGGCTTCTCTTTCTCTGATATCATCCCATTGCATTCCATTTGCCAGCTCGTATGGATGCCATTGCGCCCATACAAACATGGTATGCTTACCATCCAAAGCCACGTCTGGGTCAATAGCAGAAAAGGTCATCGCAAGAGCGGCCGGTTTTTCAGGAGGCAATCCTTTGGTATAATCTCCAATGGCATTTTTCATGTACTGAACAGAGGGCGCCAACAACTGGATTCCATTATGAATATAAGGATCATCGGGTGCTGCCGTATATTGAGGTAATTCTTCCACCGCACATCGAATAACCATTCCGAATCCGTTTCCGACGTTAATATTTTCCACTTTTTTGAAAAGCGAATCATCCAGATGATCTCTGCCAACCATTTTCATCATCGTGGTTTGCACGTGCGCATTTGATACAATAATCTCGGCTCGAAATTCTTCTCCACTTTCTGTTCTTACCCCGAAAGCTTTTCCATTTTCGATCAAAATCTTTTCAACAGGGTGATCTGATTTTACTTCTCCACCATGTGTCTCAATCAAATTTTTCATGGCCTGAGTTAACATTCCGCTTCCACCTCTGGGATGTTTGGCTCCGCTTTCGTGCAACATAGACTGCCAACCTACAAAATCTCCTGTAGCAGAATGATCCGGCAGCGGTCCTGACTGCGCAGCAAACCAAAGCAATGCCGCTTTCATATACGGATTGTCAAAGGCATCGTCTACTACTTTGCCATAGCTGGATAAGATTTTTTGTAATCCTGATAGCTGCTCCCCTTTTTGGAACATAGCACCATCTTTGATCTGATTCAGTGCCATTTCAGCAAAAATATTCTTAGTTGTTGGTGGAGTCGTAAAGATTTTCAATACACCTTTGTTGATCTTTCCCCAGAATTCAATGAACTCCTTGTAATTCTTCACATCTTCAGGAGCTACTTTGGAAATTGATTCTAAAGTTCGCTCCACATCTTTGAAAAAATGAATCACTCCTTTTCCGGTTGGAACGGGATACGACATGATCGGATCCATTTCGATGTATTCTAACCCGTACTTTTCAAGCTCCAGTTCTTCTATAATTCCGGTCTGATGAATCATGATATGAACAGAAGACCCTACATCCATCCGGAAACCATTTGGATTTTCAGGCGACTCAAACATCGTTTCTGTACAAACAGCTCCGCCGATGGTATCTCTGCGCTCAAGTACTAATACTTTTTTTCCGGCTTTTGCTAAATAACATCCCGTTGTAAGTCCGTTATGCCCGGAACCAACAATAATTACATCGTATTTTTCCATGCTTCAAAGATAAAATGAATTGACTGAAACCAAAGATTTATTAAGTTTTTTTGATAGAAATTAAAGAATGTTGGATTTAGCTAGGCTAGTCACATACAGATAATTGGATTGCAGAAATCACCTTTTCTATGATAGTTACCATAAATACTGTCACCCTGTAGATGTTAGGTAACCTGCCTGTCGGCAGACTGGTTCGTTGACCATTAGTTTTTAAATGGTACAGAACTCAAACAACGTCATTCCGCAGCGAATGCCGGAATCTGGATATATACGATAGCCGAGAAACTTTATTTATCTCTAACTAATTCTGTAAGGAATTGCTCTGAGATAGTCTTACTTGGATATGAAAGAAGGCTACGTGTATATGTTATCCAATCCCAGAAGAACTGTTCTATATACGGGTGTGACAGGCAATTAATTAATCAGAACATTCAGCCACAAAAAGAGCGAAGGCTCCTTATTTTCTTCCACACACCGAACTCACTTTTTGTTGTATTACGAAGTGCACCAAAACATGTACGAAGCTATTCGAAGAGAGAAGCACATTAAAAAGTGGAAACGGGGATGGAAAATGAATTTGATACGCTCGGTAAATCCGGACTTAAAAGATTTATGGGATGAGATTTTACCTCCCGGGAGATTCCACTTTTGATTGGCTATTAAAAGATTCCCCTTAGAATGAAGTCGAAGCTAATAGTATAATCCAGATCTCGGGCATACGCCGCGAGATGACCTCTCAACTATATCAAGTCGTCAACGAATTATCTGAGGTCTTCAAGGATGAAAATTCAATCTTTGTCAATGAATTGTCTAGCTTCTACAGGAACTCAAAATATTATGCTTCAAGATCTAACTAATTAAACCGACACTCCTTGCCTGAAAGGAGTTATTTTCTTCTTTGGAGACGCTGTCGGGTCATACTCACTAATCCGCCTTTAATACTAAGGTCAAATTAAGCTGAAAACTGATAACAGATTATCTACCTTCAGTAAAGACAAACTGTTTTTAAGTCGATGAAATATTTATGCGAATAGGAAAATTTGAAGTAGAGCATCTTAGTGAAGGAATTTTTGAAGCCTATGAAGATGGTACGTTCAAAAAAGTGGATTCCGATACCATTACGGGTGCTGCTCAGTCAGCCTATGGTCAGGAGCTCACCGCAAAAATTGGCATTGATCCAATACTTATTAAAAGTGGAAAACATAATATTCTTATTGATACCGGCTTGGGTTGGGGATTAGATTCAAAAAGCACCTACAAGGATACTTCAAACTTAAAAACCAATCTGGATATTTTCGGATTAACTCCTGATGACATTACTCATGTTGTACTCACTCATTTGCATTTTGATCATGCCGGTGGGGCTACTTATGTAGATGAAAACACCTCTACCAAACCAACCATGACCTATGCCAACTATTTTGTGCAAAAAGTAGAATGGGCATACGCTTTACAGCAAGTGGGAAAGGATCAAATTCAGAAAGGGGCTCATTATGATCTGGATGAATTCTACCGCTTGGCTGCTGATGAAAAACTCGCTTTTATCGTGGATTCACATTTTGAATTACTACCGGGAATAGAACTTATCCGAACCGGTGGACATACTCCCGGGCATCAGATCGTAAAAATTCAAAGCGAGGGTGATACGGCTTACATTTTAGGAGATCTTTTACCGAGCGAAGAGCACCTTAATCAGTATGCCATGAAGCAAATGGATGTTGACCCACTTCAATCAAAGAAAGCAAAGACTCTTCTTCTGAGGCAGGCTTATGAAGAACATGCTGTACTCCTTTTTTATCACTCCATACATACCAAAGCCGGACGATTAATGAAAGATGTGGATAAAAGATATGTGTTGGAGGATGTGAAGTAAGAAGGTTTAGCAAAAATATGCTATAATTGAGAATAGTTTATTCTAGTACATTCGTATAAAAATAAAATAGTATGTATATACGCAATAAAATAAGATAAGCATATACGCAATGCGTGTATGCATAAGTTAGGCACAAGCTAATGAGATGACGCAAGAGACACTACTAAAGAATTGTAATTTCGAAACATGGGCCTTAAATCACTCACCAGAGCATAAGGATCGAATATATCGAGAGCTTTATCCCTACAGAGTTTTCCAACGTATTAATTTTTCTGAAAATTTTCTGAATAGAGAACAAACTATTGAATTCAACAAGGTTAAGTACTTTGCTGAATTATTAAAAATTGAACTTCAGGAAAATGAAAGATATCGCACGACATTCAGTCTCACAACCTTACCAAAATCAAAAAGACAAGAATGGGAAAAAAGAAGTTGGAATGAGAAATTTCAAATAGTTTACACAACAAACAATGACTTCATTACAGTATTCACTAAAAATGAAGATTCATCTAGAGATCTTTTAAAAAGATATTTTAAAGGAAACTTTCAAAAAATATACGCAAACAGATCAAAGCCTGTATCTGACTTACTTTTTAGAACCTTAGTACTAAATCTGAGTGAAGATTTATTCGGTGATGGCGACCTTTATCATGAATTTGACCTACGAGATGAATCTGTAGTAAATAACCAAGAACACAATCAATTCAAGAACAAAAAAACAAAGTATTCCCCACTTTATTCAAAAGGAACAAATCTTTGGGTATGTCATTCATTTGACGAAGAAAAGGCTCACAGAATAGGTTTTTATCTAGGTAATCAAACGAAAAAGCTTCTTGTCATTTATTGTAATCCCACTTACACTCGGCATCACCGTTGTAAATACCGAAACGTTGAAATTCTATCTCTTTTTGAATTTGCATTCAAACATTCAAAGAGCGTATTTGATGCTTATGACCAACAAATACGACTCTTACAAAATCACCTTAACGAACAGGTTTCATATTCAGAGTCAGAATTACTAAAAGAGATACAGAATCCGAATGAAGAAAAGTATGAAATCTACAAATCAGAACTGATGGAATCGCTTGGGATTATGAAAATAGTACCCAAAAAGACTGATGATCTATTTCTTTATTTAAGTGCTATGAATCTATTGAATGCATGGATCAACAGACAAAAGCAGGCCAAAACGAAAAAGAAGAAGCTATTTCGAGACATGTACTTCTTTAAGACATATTTAAGCAATACAATCTCGGAAATGCTGAACAATGAAAATTTATTGGCTAGAATTTATCTTGAACCAGATTTAGCAATGATTGAACTAAATGATTTTCAATTCAGCTTTCATCATGTTCCAATGAGTGATAAAATGACAGAATTCTTAAATTCAGATAAAAATGTTGAAATCAAATGGAGTGGAAAAAGACTACAGCCAATAGCACCACTCATATTCAGATATGCAAGACAATTAAATAAAAAAGCCAGTGCCTAACAACGCATATAGCTTATGGCGGGTGAACGGCTATCAGAAAGGTTTTCGCTCTGTAGCTAGCTTTGGTTTCGGTGGACAGGAAAGTGCTTCGAAACCGCCACAAGCCATATGCAAACCGTTGAAGATGAATTCGCTCCGCTCTTCATCTTCAACGTGCCGGGCTAAGTTCAGGCGTTGCGAAGCAACTCATCCCAACCCTCACTATATTCAATAGGTAAAACCAACTGAACATAGCCCGGCACGTTGCTTGCTATTACTTAATAAAAGCGGGTAATATCCTCTCTGCGGTTAGTTGGAGGTAATTGGTATCGTTATCATGAGCAGTAAATACGACCATCAGATCTAATTCCTCGATCACAATGATATATTGGCCAAAACCACCTTGTGCTGATACAGTAAAATAGCTTTTATTGTCATATTTAAGATCAGCATTCCATAAAAAGTAACCGTAACCTACATTAGAAACATCTTTGCCACTGCTAAAGACATCAACTTCAGCAATACGTACAACTTGGCTGGCAGCTTTAGCAATAAAGTCTTCGGGAATGAACTGTTCGCCATTCCACTTGCCTTTGTTTTTGGCAAGAGTACCCAACTTCGCCATATCGCGCGATGTCAGGTTCGCGCGCGATCCAGCTATCGGTAAGCCGGTTTGCCCACTAATAGGCCAGCGATAATTGGTGATGCCAATTTTGTCGAAGAACTCCTTTTTAATAAAGTCCATGGCTGATCCCGGGACGACTGCCTCAATCACTTGCATTACCAAGGCTGCATCATCCTCATATTTAAAAACTTGAGTTTCTTCTGTGATTGGCGCACTAAGCTCAAGTAAAGCCTGAACATATCCCTGACCTTTTAATTGTTCCGGATTTGTATCCATTTCCTCTCTCTGTTCTTCACTTATGCGAATGCCGGAACGCATTGTCAATGCGTGATTCAGTGTGATGGTTTCTGCACCCTCAACAAATTTTGACGGATCTAAATCTTTAAGAAAGCTAACCAACGGTTTGTCCAGATCATCCATAGTGAGATAACCCAGCTGAATGGCTCGGCCGAGTGCCAAGCTGGTGTAGGATTTAGTCGCTGACGCCTGCAGGTGTGGCAGGTTGATGCGACCACGTGCATAATAAGATTCAAAGATGAGATTGTCTTTATGTACAAGAAGAAAACTGTCGTACCGACCATATTTATGATCTGCGATCTCCTCTGCCAGAGTTAGAATAATCTCCTTATCACCACCATCAACACCCAATTCACCCACTACAAGCCCGTCTTTTCTGTCCTCGGGTGTTGCATTGATAAAGGCTTTATTAAGTTGCGGAACTTCAAAGAATGAGGTCTCACTGTCGATAGTTGTACCATGATTTGTCAGAGTAGCTAACCAAGCTATACTACGAACTGCTGACATAGAAAATGCAGTTCCATGACTCCCTTCAATTACTTCTTTTTTTACGGATAAACCATTATCTCTTCTATTATTCAACAAAGTAATGAACTCCTCAATAGGCTCAGTCACTTCCTCTTCTTCTAATGTTCCATAGGAAATGAATACATTGGCATTCAGACTGGTGTTTCTATTTGAAGCCTCAAAGGGCCCAAATTTCGAATTAAGTTCAGATAGATAAGGCACTTCATCTCTGATTGATGGACTGCCAATAATGTAATTGTTAAAAGTATCAGGTTGAGTCAGTAGTATATATGCACCAAATAATCCACTCAGTGAATACCCAAAATAAGTACGACTGTTTGGGTCGGTTCGGTACGTTTTGTCAACATATTTAATCACATCATTCCGAATAAAGTCCAAATGTTTATCTGCTTGGCCTAGTTGATATTTTTTTTGAATTTCCGGATTGTTGTGTTCCTTTAGCGAGTAATCACGAAACCTACTCACGTGCTCCCCGACTTCAGTTTTCAGATTTTCATTGATATCTAATTGCCAGGAAATCCCAACTAGAATAACATCTTCAAGGATGTATTCCTGGCCGGCGGAAAGTACTTCTCGATGCCACACAGCATCTGTATAATAAATGACAGGATACCCTTTATTATTATCCTCGGAATAATCTTCCGGTAGCTCTATATACAATTCATAGTTCCGTTCTGTTTTAGAATCTTGTATTGGGATGACCTGTATTTGTGGTAAAACTAGGGAAGTTCCTTCTACATTTTGTGTGTTTTCTGGCGTATTTCTTTCCTGAGCAAAGACCGTAGTCATAGACATAGTCATGGTCAGTACTAGTAATTTAATTAATCTCATATCTCTTCTTTTAATTATAGTGATGATCTTGTGTACGAGTAGTTATGTTTTATTAATTAGGTCTTAGTTTTTCTATTATCTCTGCACTAACCCAAAAAATGTCTACATTCTCAAAACTATCAGAGCCAATATTTCTATTGAAGAAAAGGTATTTTCCATCCGGGGTTACACTGGCAAAAGCTTCCCACGCTTCAGTATTTATTTTATCTCCTAAATTAACAGGATTGCCCCATTCTCCGTTTTGTATGCGAAAGCTGATATAGATATCAGAATCGCCGTACCCGCCTTCTCTTTTACTATCAAAAATTAAATAGGATTCGTCAGGTGCTATGAAAGGATGAAAACTTTTTCCCGTATTGATATTTTCACTGATCAATTTCGGTTCTTCGTATTTACCATCTATCAATCTTGAATATCGAATATCACCGGTAAAATCCTGTTTGAACTCATCAAAAAAATAAGTCCCTTTTGAGGAAGCCGTAAGTCTCATAATCGGTAAATCTTCGAAAGGAGCACCTAGTCTTTTTACTTCCGACCATTCATTAGTCTCATTTCGTTCCATATACCTTCTTCCTAAATGGATTGTTTTGCCATCAGGAGAGACAAAAGGCTGTCCTTTGCGTGTAGATATGACTGTCTCAATCCATGTATCCTCTACATATTTATAGACAACAAATTCTTGTTCCTCAGCTCCTTCCACTTGCCTGAGGAAATAAAATTCTTTCATATCTGGGTTAAAGACGCCACTATATTCCCAACCCGTTGTTGTAACTAAACCGGGAGCGAAGGGCTTAGGAATTAAACCTGGCGGTTTTTGACCAAGGTAAGGGCTTCCTTCAGATAAAGAGCCATTCTCTTTTGTCTTTGATTTCTCAGTTGTACACGCATTTAATAATAGTATAAATGCCAATACTGAAAATTTAATTATGTGATTTCTCATTGTTTAATTTGTTTAATTACCACCAACATTCGTATCTGGTTGTTCATTGGTATATAAAGTTTGCTACCCAACTAAAAGCCGTATTAAAGTAGTTCTTAATTCATAGCTGATTTCTAAATTTGTATAAACACTATAATTAAATGACAAAACCATTTCGTCATAGATATAAAGCGTATGTAAGAAATTATGAGAACTTATATTCTTAGCTATTATCTTTATACACTATTAAATAAGAGAGTTTATGATTACAAAGTCTTTGAAGAATACCATACTCATTAATATTGGAGCCTTTTTATTGGTGGCTATGCTGGAAATACTGGGTGGATGGGTTTCAAGGGATAATTGGGATACTAATTATGAGTTTTATATTTGGCAACTTAGTTATGCAGTAGTCATTATGGTTGTTATCTGGATAAACCATTACATTTTAGTCCCATATATCTTTGACAAGAAGCATTACATTTTATATGGAATATTGCTTATTGGGAGCATATTTTTTAGCGCTTATTTAAAAGCATACCCCAACTGGATTGGTATTTATAAAATGTTCTTTTTTCTGATTTATACAACCGGAACCGGCATGGCGGCCTTTTTTCTAAGCAGAAACATAAAGTTTAGAAGAGAAAATGAAGAGAAAGAAAAATTACAAAAAGACATGGAGCTGAACTATTTAAAGGAGCAAGTGAACCCTCATTTTTTGTTTAACTCGTTAAATAGTATATATGCACTTTCCAGAGAGCAATCACTTGAAACTCCTGATGTTGTAATGCAACTTTCAGAATTGATGAGGTATCAGTTAGAGAGTTCTAAAAAAGACAGTGTTGTATTAAAAGAAGAGCTTGAGTTTATAGAAAACTATTTGCTACTCGAAGAAAAAAGATTGAGTAACCGCTGTACTATTGAATTTTCAATTGACGGAGATTTATTGGGGCTAAAGATTGCTCCCATGCTACTTATCCCCTTCGTTGAAAATGCTGTAAAACATGGTGCCCAAAGTACCAATGAACAAAGTAAAATCGATGTTTCTGTGGCTTTAAAAAATTCATCTCTTCACTTTCGTGTAGTTAATTCAAAACCTTCAGTGGTTTCTGCATCAAATAGAAAAGGGATGGGACTTGAAAACGTGAAAAGACGTTTAAATTTATTATATCCTAAATCTCATGTGTTAGAAATTGATGAAACGGATAAAGAATATAGTTTAAGTTTATCTATAGAATTAACTGAATAAATATTAAAGATAGTTGATGATAAAAATAGGAATCATAGATGACGAAATACTGGCACGTCAGGTGTTAGAAGAATATTGTTCTAAAATTGACAACTTTGAAATAGTGTTGAGTACCGGAAACCCGCTTGAGTTTATCAATTTCGCTCAGCATAATGAAGTTGACCTTATATTTCTTGATATAGAAATGCCTGAACTTAATGGTATGGAGATTTTACGTTCAATGATAAAACCGCCTAAAGTCATTTTAACTACAGCATATTCTGAGTATGCTCTAGAGAGTTATAATTATGATGTGGTAGATTATTTATTGAAACCTGTAAAGATTGAACGCTTTTTGAAAGCAATAAACAAAGTTTCCACTTCAAAAATAACACCAGCTAAAAAAAACAGAGGAAGTGAAGAACTACAAATAAGGCACGATGGAATGCCTGTTAACATTTCTTTTGAATCAATTCTGTACATTCAGAGTTTCGGGAATTATTTAAAGATCTTTACCGACTCAAGAATGTACCTTATCTCCGAAACACTCATTAATCTTACAAATTTATTATCCGAGAATTTTCAACGTACCCACAAATCGTACATTATCAATTTGGACAGGATCACCAAGAAAACCAACTCACATTTATTCATTGATACAAAAAAAATCCCGGTGAGTGCTACGTATAAGCTTATAGTTTTTAACAAACTGGAAGCTTTGAAAAGAAAAAATGGGTGATCACATTTCATACACATTCCTTTTATTCTCTCTCACAAATTCCTGTTTGGGAGAAAAACTTGGAATCTTCCTTTATTTGCGAACAAGCACCTGCTCCAAAATTCCTTTTCCACCTTATTTTTATTTCTTTAACCTCTTCTTGCTCATTTCTCTTTCCCATTTTGTGATCAGGATTTTAGAATAGATTTTAAAGATTAACAGGATTATAAATACTCCTCATTCGTAAAAATTTCAATCTTACGATAACTTACTTAACGCAGATTACTTCATCATTCAATATTGATTATTCAATTATTTTCTTTTTCTAAACCGCTGTTTCCCTATTTTCGGGTATGAACAAACCATTTTCAATAGCTATCCACGGTGGTGCCGGAACCATCCACAAAAGTCAAATGAGTGATGAAAAAGAAGCTGCGTATAGAGAGGCACTTTCACTAGCTCTCAATAAAGGACACGATTCACTTGCTGAAGGCAATTCCGCATTAGATGCCGTAGAAATTGCTGTTTCTTCGCTTGAAGACTCTCCTCTTTTTAACGCAGGGAAGGGAGCTGTATTCACTCACGAAAGCAAACACGAAATGGATGCTTCCATCATGGAAGGTAAAAGTCTTTCGGCAGGAGCCGTTGCAGGCGTTGAAGGAATAAAAAATCCGATTCAATTAGCACGGAAAATTATGGAAGCTTCCGATCATGTGTTTTTAGCAGGAAACGGTGCTCTTGAATTTGCTAAAGAACAAGGTTTTTCATTGATGTCTGATGAGTATTTCTACGATGAATTGCGCTATCAGCAATGGCAGGAAGCTCTTAAAAACGATGTAGTTCAACTCGATCACTCTCCGCTTAAAGAAGAAAAGTTCGGAACGGTAGGTGCTGTAGCTTTTGATCAATCTGGGAACGTAGCAGCAGCTACATCAACAGGCGGAATGACCAATAAAAAATTTGGGCGGGTCGGTGACAGCCCCATGATCGGGGCAGGAAACTATGCGAATAACAATACCTGCGCCGTTTCATGTACCGGAAGTGGAGAATTCTTTATCCGTGGCGTTGTTGCTTACGATGTTAGCTGCCTAATGGAATACAAAGGACTTTCTTTATCAGAAGCATGCAAAGAAGTAGTTCACAATCGATTGCTAAAAATTGGTGGCGATGGCGGACTTATAGCGGTCGACAATACCGGTGCGCTTTGCCTGGATTTTAATACCGACGGCATGTACCGTGGATGGAAAAAAAGCTCCGGTGAAGAGCTTATTGAAATTTATAAGTAGTCCGAAATTGGTTTCTATCAACGTAATTCATTGTCAAAAAAATGAGAACGTATTTTAAGCCTACGCCTTCACGGACACCCCGGATTCAACTGCTAAACGCAATTGAATCATCCCCTCTGACGGAGGGGAATTACTACCGATAAGGTTATACAATTCTTAATTTACATGGCACTAACGTTCCCCTCTTTTAGAGGAGCTAATGAAGCACGGGGCATACCGGGCTTCATTCGGGGTGTTTTTTTTAACGGACTTAACGTGCATATATACCTAAAACCTCCAGTAACTCCTGTCAACGAACCAGTCTGCCGACAAAGGCTGGCTTGCTTATGTACGAAATTCTAATAGCAACATAAACAAGTAAAGACTTTAGTCCTTATAAGCTCATTATTTATTTAAAAAAAGACTGCTTAGAACAGATATCTTAAATATACTCGGCATCAATAGCTGAAATACTCACTTTACGATCATCAATTGTAAACTCGTCATTGTTCGCCAAGATATTAACGGTAAGATTTCCCAAACTTATTGGTACACCTTCAGGGAGAATTTTATGGCTGTTATGCGTGAGTTTGCTTGGATCAAAAAGTAAAACCATTCCTGAACCAATTACTTTAAACCGGTTTCCTTCTTCGATGATAATTCCTGTATCCTCTGCCAAACCAAGTCCCAATAATTCAGGGTGAATTGCCATTGCTTCTGCCAATCGACCGAATCTGCCTCTTTTAATAAAATGAGTATCAATGACCAATCCTTTGAATAAACCCAGTCCCTTTGACATATGAACAGCGCCTTTATAAAGAGATTCTTTACTACTCCCTCCTGCTATCATATGTTCGCTCATCATCATTGCTCCGGCACTGGTCCCGGCGATAACAAAACGCTCCTTCTGGTATCTTTCAGCAATAATTTGATGGGCTTCTGTCCCACCTATAAACTTCGTTATTTTACTCTGATTTCCACCGGAAAACATCAAACAATCAGCCGTTTCAAGAGCTTGAATAGTTTCTTTTGATGAACTTTGTAGGCGGTTTCTGATATCAAGCACTTTTAAATTCGTACACCCCAACTGGCTAAACGCTTTAATATAATTCTCGGAAACCTCTTTAGGAATGCCGGAAGCTGTAGGTATAATCACAATATTTGCATCAGCCCCCCCTGCTTCCCGAACTACGTTACTTAAGATGCTATCTTCAATGAAATCCAGTGTATAACTTTCGCTTTCTTCACTGCCTTTATCCTCGTTCCCCCCAATCGGAATTAAAACTCCTTTGGCTGCCATAATTTGATTTTCTTTTTGTCTGCTAAATTGCTATTTCAAGTACTAAAATTTATATACTTTATCGCAGAGTAACACGAATTATTAACACTCATTTCAACATATTCCATAAATGAATATTATCTCCATCAATGCCATGCGCGGACCTAACTACTGGTCTATTCGAAGACATAATCTAATCGTAATGGTTTTAGACCTTGAAGAACTTGAAGAGCGTCCAACCAACAAGATAGATGGGTTTAGAGAGCGACTGGAAGCACTTTTACCAACTTTGTTTACGCACCGCTGTTCGGAAGGTGTAGAAGGTGGGTTTTTTATGCGTGTTGACGAAGGTACATGGATGGGGCATGTAATTGAACACATCGCTCTTGAGATTCAGACTCTTGCAGGGATGGATGTAGGTTTTGGACGAACGCGGGGATACGGTGAGCATGGAGTGTATAATGTTGTGTTTTCGTATATGGAAGAAAAAGTTGGTCGTTATGCCGCTAAAGCTTCTGTAGAAATTGCAGAAGCTTTGATTGAGGGAAAAGAGTATGATCTTGAACCCGATATTCAACGAATGCGGGAACTGCGTGAAGGCGAACGCTTAGGTCCATCAACCGGAAGTATTATTGAAGAAGCAGAATCTCGTGGTATTCCCTGGATCAGACTTAATAAATATTCACTTTGTCAGTTGGGATATGGCATGAATCAAAAGAGAATTCAGGCTACTGTATCCAGTGAAACAAGCAGCATTGCCGTTGAGTTAGCATGTGATAAAGAAGACACCAAGTATATTCTGGAACAAGCGGAAGTTCCGGTTCCCAAAGGCGAAATTGTACGTACTGAAGCCGGTTTGGAAGACGCCGTAAAATATGTCGGCTATCCTTTGGTGATCAAGCCCATCAACGGAAATCATGGAAGAGGCATTACTGCAAATCTGGATAATTGGAAAGATACATTGGAAGCTTTTCATGCCGCTAAAGAAGTTTCGCGTTCTGTGATTGTAGAGCGATTTATATCCGGAGATGATTACCGACTTTTGGTGATTGACTACAAATTAGTAGCAGCGGCAAAAAGGACTCCGGCAGGTGTAACCGGAGATGGAAAATCTACCATTCTGGAATTGATTGATAAAGTAAATGCAGATCCCAGAAGAGGTTATGGTCACGAAAAAGTACTTACTCAGATCACAGTAAATGAGATGACCGAAAATATTCTGGAGCAGGCGGGAAGATCGATAGATACCGTATTGCCCGATGGTGAATGGATGGCTTTAAAAGACACTGCGAATCTAAGCACTGGTGGAACATCAACCGATGTAACTGATATAGTGCATCCGCATAATGTTTTTACGGCAGAACGTATTGCCCGTCTTATTGGCTTGGACATTTGCGGAATTGATATCATGACGACTGACATTAGCTCTCCACTTCACGAAACAGGAGGAGCAATTTTGGAAGTAAATGCAGGTCCCGGATTCAGAATGCATTTGGCTCCATCTGAAGGATTACCAAGAAATGTTGCCGCGAATGTTGTGGATATGTTGTTTCCACCGGGAGAAAAATATAAGATCCCTATTGTAGCAGTTACCGGAACAAATGGTAAAACAACTACAACACGTTTGATCTCTCATATAATGAGGATGAAAGGATATAAAGTTGGTTATACAACTTCAGATGGTGTGTACATTCAGAATCGATTGCTAATGCAGGGAGATTGTACAGGACCTTCCAGCGCGGAATTTGTATTGAAGGATCCTACGGTAGATTTTGCTGTGCTGGAATGTGCCAGAGGTGGTTTACTTCGGGCCGGACTTGGATTTAAATCCTGTGATATTGGTATTGTAACCAATGTAGCTCCTGATCACTTAGGGCTAAAAGGGATCCATTCAATAGAGCAATTGGCAAGAGCTAAAGGAGTAATTCCTGAAACTGTACACGATGATGGTTATGCTATATTAAATGCAGACGACGATTTAGTGTATGCCATGCGAAAAGATGTGAAAGCAAACGTAGCTTTATTTTCAATGGATGAAAACAATCCTCATGTAAAAGCTATTGCAAAAGTAGGCGGGTTATCCGCGGTTTACGAAAACGGTTATATCACTATTTGCAGAGGTGAGTGGAAAATGCGAATAACGAAAGCTATAAACGTGCCTTTAACCTTTGGAGGAAAAGCTACTTTTATGATCCAAAATGTGTTGCCGGCCGCACTTTCCGCATACATTAACGGAATAGGTTTGGAAGATATCAAAGTGGCTTTGGAATCATTTATACCATCCCCTTCACAAACTCCGGGACGTTTAAACATGTTCGAATTCAAAAGCTTTAATGTGCTACTGGATTATGCTCACAATCCACCCGGACTACGTGCGCTCAATAATATGATTCAGCGAATGGATGACACTCCGAAAGTAGGCATTATTGCAGGAATTGGAGATCGTAGAGATGAAGACAACCGAGAAATTGGAGAAGTTGCCGCTGAAATGTTTGATGAAATCATTATCCGACAGGATAAACACTTAAGAGGACGAACTGATACTGAACTCATCGAGTTGCTTTCTGAAGGAATTAAAAAAGTTGATCCTGATAAAAAAGTAACCATCATCCCAAAGGAAAGTGAAGCGATTGAACATGCCATAACTAATGCTAAACCCGGAAGTTTAGTAATAATATGCAGCGATGTAGTTCCTGATGCTTTGGCTTTGGTGACAAAATTCAAAGAAAAAGAAGCGCAAAGCTTATACGATTTCACTAAAGACGATATTCCCAACCTTCAGAAATAGAAATTTAATTGTGGGTATGGAGATAAAGAACAGTGTTTATATCGCTACAAGTTTGGATGGTTTTATAGCCGATAAAAACGGTGGAATCGATTGGCTTGATACTATCCCCATTCCGGATGGAACCGATATGGGCTACGAGGCATTTAACTCCGAAATTGATGCATTAGTTATGGGTCGCAATTCGTTTGAAACCGTTTGTGGTTTTGATATTGAATGGCCTTATACCAAACCTGTATTTGTGTTGAGTACTACCCTAACCAAAATTCCTGAAAAGTTTAAAGAACATGCTTTTTTAGTAAGTGGGACTTTGGATGAAATTCTCTCTCAGATTCATGAACAAGGGTTTTACCGATTGTATATTGATGGGGGCATTACTATACAAAACTTCCTGAAAGCTGACCTGATCGATGATATGATCATAACCATTATCCCCGTTTTATTGGGAGAAGGAATCCCTTTATTTGGCGAACTCCCTAGGGAACTCAATTTTGAGTGTATCGAAACAAAACTGTTTTTGGATAAAATAGTTCAAAATAAATTTGTGAGGATTAGAGGTTGAGATCTTCCCTTCATCAAATAAAATGAACAAAAATAATCTTGATTAATTAATCTCTATTCCTTCGTAAAAAGATGGGACTCAATTATATGATCATGTCATTTTTGTTCTTAACATGTTTTTATTCATATTGATCTCATTACTTTAAAAGTAACATGAAAGTGTACTGTTGTACCGTTTTCAAGGAACATACAGATGAAAAATTTAATCTAGTGTGAACAAATGAATGTAAGAATTTATAGAAGCTTATTTCGGAATTATGCTAACTGATATTAATCCAAAACTACCCATGCGTGAAAAAAATGCTACGAGAAAGTTTTATATAAATAAGTTGGGGTTCAGAGAATTCGGAAGTGCTGACTTTGATGGTTATTTAATGTTAGAAAAAGATCAAATTCAAATTCATTTCTTTGAATTTAAAGAGCTTGATCCCAAGGAGAACTATGGGCAAGTTTATATTAGAACTGACAACATTGAAGACTTTTACCAAACGTTATTAGCTAATAAAACAAGCATTCACCCGAATGGTAAATTACAAACCAAACCTTGGGGACAAAAAGAATTTGCCCTTCTTGATCCGGACAGTAATCTATTAACATTTGGACAAAGTATTCAGGAATAAAAAGAAGCTAAACAGACCACTTTCTTTCTAGCCTCCTATTCTAAGAAGATCTTATTTTATCAAAAAAAATAGCTGTAATGAGTTTAAAACTATCCGTTGAAGAAAATGAACATCTATTTCTTGATAAAACTATCACTTTTGAAAAGAGACTTATACTCCAGCACTATTTTAAAAACGAAATAGAGATCAATAATAAAGAAACAGATATTTTGAAAAAATGTGCTAGTTCTGAAATTGAAACCATTGCTTTGATTGGAGTCTTATTAAGAGAACAAAGTCCTTTGAACATTTTCAGATTAAGGATTGGATCTGTTTTTAAAAGTGATGATTTTTTAGCCAATGCTTGTCAAAAATTGATCCATACAGAAGATATTGAAAAAGCTGAAGACACTTTATTTCATCATGAATACGAATACCATGAAGATATTGAAGTACCAATTATAGATTACTACATTCAATGTTTTAAAAAGTCATAATACCTTTAAAACCAATATTCTCCCCCAAGTTCCTGATTTGGAAAATGTAACAGAACTTCCGGTGATATCACGATCGTCGTAGCAAATCTGCCTCGTAGCGCTCTATTTTTTATGAGGTAATGCTCTGATTGCAATGGTATCAAATGCTGAACTGATTGGTCTTTATAATACATTAGCTGATGTAGGTTTGTGCGCTTACTTAAATTTCATACCAAGCCGTTATTCCATTTTGAACTGAGTCCCCTTTTACTCATTTTGTTCTTTTATGCTTAGAAAGATGGTGAATAAATCTTCTGCAGAAAGCTCGGATAACATTAATTAAGTGCATTTTATGCCACTTTATATGGCATTAATAGAATAAATATGGAAGCAATAAAGAATTTTTTAGAATTAGACTTGATTAATGTAGGTGAGTTTAATGTACGAGTATATACTCTCGTGATCATTTTATTAATCTTTCTGCTTACAAAATTGATCTTATTCCTCATCAAGAAAACTATTTTTAGTGACAGAAATAAAAGACTCGATGTAGGAGCTAGTTACGCGCTACTGCAAATCATAAAATATGTATTGTGGGTTGTTGCAATTGGCTTGGTTTTAGAAACTCTGGGAATTAAACTAACGGTATTGATAGCAGGATCGGCTGCTTTACTTGTTGGGGTTGGTTTGGGATTACAACAAACATTCAACGATGTCTTATCTGGAATCATCTTACTTTCTGAAAAATCTATAAAATTAGACGATGTCTTAGAAATAGATGGAAATATAGTGAAAATTCAAAGTATTGGATTGCGAACATCCAAGGCCTTAAACACCGATGATGTTTCCATTATTATTCCAAATTCATTAATCACAACGAACAAAGTTATAAACTGGAGTCATCAGACTATGAAGGCTCGTTTTAGAATTGACGTAGGTGTTGCTTATGGAAGTGATATCGATTTAGTAATTAAGGTTTTGGAAGAAAGTGCATTTGAACATCCTGATATATCTGACCGAGAATCGACAGAAGCACGATTGGTTAATTTTGGAAATTCATCATTAGACTTTCAGGTTTTATTTTTTAGCGAAAATATATTTCGAATAAGTAAAGTAAAAAGTGATATTCGAAGAAGTATCAGTCGGAAATTTGCTGCTAATGATATTGCTATTCCTTTTCCACAAATGGACTTACATTTTAAATCAAATGATACTGAAAGTAATAAAAAGGACAGCTGATAGTGCCGCATAAACTATATGCCAAGCTTCTGTTTGGGAAACACAAAAAGGGCTCTTGCTCCAAGAACTTCATGGTGTATAAATTACAAAATGACCGATGCTAATTTTGCTAACTTACTGTTCTCTATTTCGAACTGAGTTTCGTTTTATTCATATTAGCCTCGTTTATTTTAAGAATAACATGAACAAAGCTTAAATATGTAATTGGGATAACATGAATAGAGTGCGTGTTATTCCTATGTTAACATCAATAAATTACAAGTCATGGCAGAAGTAACAGCTGAAAAAAATGAGCAAATCGCAAAAATGAATTTTGGATCTATTTATCCGCATTACCTGAATAGAATAGAAAAGCACGGTAGAACCAAAGAAGAACTCAACCGGGTTATTTTGTGGTTAACAGGTTATAATATGGATAAACTAGAATCCTTTATTAACGGCAATGGAACTTTCGGAGATTTTTTTGAAGGAGCCAAAATTCATGAAAATGCACACATGATAACAGGTGTAGTATGCGGATATCGTATTGAAGAAATATCTGAAGAATTTGCCTTGTACCGCGATTGCAGACGAATGGAAAAGTTGATTGATGAATTAGCCAAAGGTCGTAAAATGGAGAAAATTTTACGTGAAGAAAAGAAGTAGAAATTGATTCTAACAAGTCCTAAACCATTAGCGGCGAGCTGAAGAAATATAAGAAGAACAAACGCTATTAAACGACTTAGCCAATATGATCGTCAGAGATTTAGCAATTAAAATGGACTTGTGGATATAAAGGTCTGTGCAGTTGATG
This sequence comes from Balneola sp., assembly GCA_965216175.1. Lineage (GTDB taxonomy): Bacteria > Bacteroidota > Rhodothermia > Balneolales > Balneolaceae > Balneola. Next base: position 870,584 of record OZ244140.1, on the reverse strand, counting down.
AAATATTGTCTGGATTTAAATTTGCAATTCTGGCAAACAAATGATGAGGTGAATAGAAATTAATACTTTATGATAACAATAAATCCATACATCTACTTTGACGGAAATTGCGAAGAAGCATTTAATTTTTACGAATCTGTTTTTCATAAAAAAATCAGCAGTATTAGTAAATACAAAGACGTACCGAAACTAGAAAGGAATATGTTTCAAGAGTCTGATGAGAAAATTATGCATGTAACCTTACCCCTGAGCAAAGAGACAATGTTAAATGGCTCAGACAACTCATTAGCCTATGAGGAAATAGTAAAGTATAAAACCTTTACTCTTATCATTCACACCGATAGCAAAAAAGAGGTTGACCGGCTATTTGGCAAGCTTTCTCAAAATGGACAAATAATAGTACCCACAGGTATGACATTCTGGGGTGCTTACTATGGTCAGTGCATTGATAAATTTGGCATAAGTTGGAAAATAACTTTAGCATCAGAAAATTAGAGTGAATTTTCCATAATGAAAAGATTTAAATCTGTTTTAATTACTATGTTCCGAATAACAAAGAAAAAGCCAGCCGCTAATATTGTATGTAAAAAATAGGCGATTTAATACTGATCTAAAGGTTTTTAACCTCTTTCCCATGGTTCTGTTTGGGAAACCAAAAAGGAACACTTGCTCCTAGAGCTTCATGGTGCATAAACTACAAAATAACTTATAATGATTTAGCTAACCTATTGTTTTCTATTTTGAACTGAATTTCGTTTTATTCATATTGGTCTCATTCTAAGAGCTACATGAATAGTGAGCATGATCTTCATTTGTTGATAACAATAATTATCACTACCTAAATGAAAAAAGCATTATCAATTATTTTATTTGGATTGGTTTTGTACAGTTGTACAAGTAAAAAAACAGAGCTGATACTTCTAGGTACTGTACACCAGCCAATTCAGAATTTCACGCCTGACAGTCTTTATGACATCTTGGTTAAGATCAAGCCCGACTTAATTCTAGCCGAAGTGGACTCTTCTTTCTTTACGGAAGAATTCAAGTTTAACAAAACTTGGGACAGCAATGAAAATATAGCCACTATCAAATACATGGAGAACTTTGAAGTGGATATAAGGCCGTATGAATTTACCGGGAGAAATGAATATCGAATGAAGATTGGAGCACGTCCAACTGACAGCAAAGCAACTGCAATGTTAGATAGCCTCTACAAAAGCAATGAATTAGACCCTGAAGGTAAAAAAGTCTATCAAAGATATCTTAGCATAAATGATTCTCTTAACGCATTAGTCTATTCGGGAGCAAGAGGCTTTAATAATTCTCAAACAGACGAACTCGCTCGAATCAGACAATTGTATCAGTACAAGGAGCTTTTAAAAATAATGAATGAATATCCCGTTTTTGCTAGCACTTTTCTCGTTAAAGATGATGGTGACAGTATTAGTTATGCAGAAGGTTATAAAAGAGCATCCGACTTCTGGGACTTAAGAAATCAAACGATGGCCAAAAATATTTTACACTTCGTAGATGAATATAAAGGTAAAAGAATAGTTGTCTTAAACGGATTTTTCCATCGCTATTATCTGAATTCATTGATAAAACCTAAACAGAAAGAGAAGAATTTCGTTGTAAAAGATTTTTATGAATATTAAAGCAGCTTAGTAAAGCAACCAGAACCTCTTTCCCAACTTCCTGCTCCACACTTCTAAGAATGATCTACAAATACAGATTCAATTCAAAAAGCCTTCAATCAAATCCTTAGGATGGCTGGTTGGGGTAACAGGGAACTCAAACCAATGTTCTATTTCTTTTTCGAACCCTTCATTATTTAAATAAGAATGTAGAGCATTGTTTAAACCTTTTGTATACATAGTGTGTTCTGTTCCTTCCGGATCTTCGTGCCATAAATCATTCTGAGCAAAGCCTTGAAACTCCGGTCCGGTTATTTTTATTCCAAAAGCATCAGGATTTTTACCAATTGGACTATGAACCGTTGTTGTGAATAAGTGCCAGAATCCAGACTGAATGCAGTTTTTCTGAAATAATTGCTTTACTACTTCCAATGAATCAATCGTTTCTTGCTGTGTTTCAGTAGGAAATCCATACATGAGGTAAGCATGAACCATGACACCATGCTGAGAAAAATTATTCGTAACCCTCGTAACTTGGGCAATATCCACTCCCTTTTTCATCTTAGCCAATAATCTGTCTGAGGCTACTTCTAATCCTCCGGTTACGGCAATACACCCTGACTTTGCCATGAGTTCACATAATTCAAGATTAAATGTCTTTTCAAATCGAATATTAGTCCACCAGGTAATGGATAGCTCTCTCTTTAACAATTCTTTTGAAAGAGCTTTCAGCATTTTTGGTGGAGCAGCTTCATCAACAAAATGAAATCCTATAATTCCCGTATCCTTAATTATTTTTTCGATTTTATTAACCAACTTCTCAGCGGTAGTGAGTTGGTAATTGCCAATGTAATCCAAATTCACATCACAAAATGAACATTGACTCCAATAACACCCATGGGAAATAGTCAATTTATTCCATCTTTTATCCGTCCACATACGATGCATTGGATTTACTACATCCAAAAAAGACACATATTTATCGTAGGGTAAACCCACATAATTAGGCGCGGGTAAGCTTTCATGATGATGAATGGTATTTGGAATCTTATTCTTGTAAACCACTTGATCATCCTCTAAAACATAGGTTCTTTCTAACTCATCTATAGTGATGTTGCCATCAAGATAATTAAGCATGTTCAGCAACGGACCTTCTCCATCGTCCAGCGAAATAAAATCTACAATCTCAAAAATTCTGGGATCCTCCAGACTGCGTAACTCGGTGTTACAATATCCTCCGCCAAAAGCTACATGTATATCCGGATAAAACTGTTTAACAAACTGAGCACAACGTAAAGCTGCAAACAAATTTCCGGGAAAAGGAATGGTAAAACCAATTAGATTAGGAGCATGCGTCTCTATTTTTTCTTCCAAAATATTCAACATCTCATCTTCAATGAGCGTAGGTTGATATCTCAAAAACTCGTCTAATTGATCAAAACTACTGGCAGAAGTGGCAATTTGTTCAGCATACTTAGTGAATGCAAAAAACTCGTCCACATTCGCTTGGATAAAATCCCCTATTTCTTCTACGAAAAGTGTTGAATAATGCTTTGCTTTATCTATTACACCTTCATCACCGACTTCCCATTTAATTTCAGTATTAACATTTAACAATCTGTGACCAATTGGTAAAAAGTCGGCTTCCAGGATAGTGCGAGCAGTTTCAATGTCGTGCTTTTGAAGAAAACCAATGACCACATCAACCCTTGAAATGTATACTTCTTTCATTTCCCGCATGTCCGGATAGAAATCATTCCTTAAATCCTCGGCTTCTTGAAAAATATCACGTAAAAAATCACCTGTAAAAACAGATGTGAATAGCTCAATGCTTAAATCACAATGCGAAACAGAAACTTCGTGTTCTTCCAAAAACCCTTTGAGATATGCCGTTGCCGGATAGGCTGTATTCAATTGTGTAAAAGGTGGCGTAATTAAAAGGAGTTTAGATCGCATAATTACAAATATAGTGCTCTTTTAAGGAAAAAGATTTACTCAGCTTTCCACATGTATGTTGAGGATTTCCCCTTTTAAATAGATCCAGATCTCGGGCATACGCCGCGAGATGACCATTACCGATTTACTTATTCATTGAAATCAAGAACTCTTCGTTGGTTTTGGTGCCTTTGATCTGCTTGAGTAAGAATTCCATTGCTTCAAATGCGTTCATTTGTGTCATGTAACGACGTAGAAGCACAACCTTCTCTCTCTCCTCTTCAGATACCAGTAATTCCTCACGACGTGTTCCACTTCGGAATACATCAATAGCCGGATACATTCTACGATCCGAAATACGTCTATCCAGTACAATTTCCATGTTACCGGTTCCTTTAAACTCTTCGAAAATCACATCGTCCATTCTGGAGCCTGTGTCAACCAAAGCCGTTGCAAGAATAGTAAGCGATCCGCCATTTTCGATATTTCTGGCAGAACTGAATAATTGTCTCGGAATCTTTAATGCTTCTGAATCCACACCACCACTCATCGTTCTTCCTCTGTTGCTCGCTTTTACGTTGTAAGCGCGTGCAAGGCGTGTAATGGAATCTAGTAGCAAAATCACATCATGACCACTCTCTACCAGTCTCTTCGCTTTCTGAAAGGTAATCTCCGCAAGATCAATATGGTTTTCAGGCTTTTCATCAAAAGTAGAAGCAACTACTTCAGCGCCTTTAACCGTACGCTCCATTTCCGTCACTTCTTCAGGACGTTCATCGATCAGTAAAATTAAAATTTTTGCCTCCGGGTGGTTGGTTGCAATTGCATTTGCAATACCACGAAGTAAGGTTGTTTTACCTGTTTTAGGCTGAGCTACGATCAAACCACGTTGTCCTTTTCCAATAGGTGCAAAAAGGTCAATAAACCGTGTTGAGTAATTAGTGGGATCAAACTCCATCACATAACGCTCATCCGGATGGATTGGTAACATATCATCAAACTCCTGACGATTATCCATATCTCTTGGAATTCTACCGTTCACTCCTTCTACTCTCAACAACGCAAAATAACGTTCACCTACTTTTGGTGGACGAATAATACCAATTACACAATCACCGCCTTTTAATCTGAATCTCTTTATCTGTGACGGCGATACATAAATATCGTCAGGGCTCGCTTTGTAGTTGTAATTTACCGATCTCAGAAAACCATAGCCATCGGGTAAAATTTCTAACGTACCCTCATTAAATAAATACTGACCTAATTCCGGTTCCAGTTCTTTAATACGTTCTTCCAGCGTTTCTGCTTCTGATTCAGGAAGAAGATCGTGTTCCTGCTTCTTCTTATTACGGTTATTATTGTTATGACGAGGTTTTTTATTTTCCTTCGGCTCTTCTTTCTTTTTATAAGAAACGATATGAGATTCTCCACCATAAGTGGCTAATTCATCATTTTTCTGAGAAGATTTATTCTCGTTATCTTCTTTTTTGATCTCAGTATCTAAGTCTACTTTTTCAGGCTTAGATTGCTTAGGACTTGCGGATTTTTTCCTCTTCTTAGGTCTTTTATCCTCGTCTCCCTTTTTGGGAATTACCTCATCCGGAATGGGAGGTCGTTCGCTTTTTGGACGAAGCTTTACAGTAATGCCTTTAGGCTTAGAACTTGAAACTTCACGGATATTATCAATGAGTTCTTGTTTCTTAATACCGGTAACCCTTTTCACGCCGATCATCTTGGCGAGTATTTTTAACTCGGGTAGTTTCTTTTTCTCTAAGGATTCCAATTCCCCAGCCGTTAGATTTACGGTCTGATTATCTGACATAAAAAAATTTGGATATTATTTCTGTATAAATAATTGAATTCTTACTGAGTTTGGGGTGAACGACATATTATCAAATCGGGATAATTTTGTTGACGTTCAATCAGGTAAGGAAAGATTGACGGGATTTGCTTAAATGACCCATCGCTTAACTGTGCTGTAAAAGTAAAAACTTCCTGTAAAAATAACTAATGCAGACTCAAATTCCTTTAAAATACTTTTTTGATTGTTTTCTGTGATTATTTGTGCTTTAACATGCTTTGAAAGCTCATTATGAGATGCTGACCGTTCACCCGGCAATTCAAAGAAGTATTTATTTTCATACTGTTCAAGTAAATTCAGCACCTCAGAGCTCATTTTATCACGCATAAGTGAAAATATGATCACGGGCTCTTCATCAGATATTTCAGATATTGTTTGCAGTGTTGAGTGTAATGCCTGAGTGTTATGCGCTCCGCTGAAATACCATTCTTTGTCAGAAAATAATTGCTCGAATCTTCCGGGAGCTCCTTTGAATGCTGAAACAGTTTCTATAAACTTCTCCTTAGAAACAGGAAACTCATGTGATAATATCTCTTTTGTTTGGTACACCGCGTACACATTCCATTTGTTAACTTCTTCTTTCAACTTTGTTTGAATAGATATTTTCTGTTCAGGGAGGGAAAACAGACCTTTTACCAGAACCGGATCAAGTTCAGAAGCAGAATATATGTCTGCATTTTTTGAGCGTGCCACTTCAGAAATAACTCTCTCATTTTCTTCCGAAATATTTCCCAAAACAACGGGAATATTTTCTTTTATGATCCCTGCCTTCTCTTTTGCGATCTCTACTTCAGTATTTCCAAGTATATCCTGATGATCAAGACTGATACTGGTTATTACTGAGACTTTTGGTGTGATAATATTGGTAGAGTCGAGCCTTCCACCCAATCCGGTTTCAATAATAGCGATATCAACTTTCTCTTCCGCAAATATCCAAAAAGCCAGAGCTGTGCTTATTTCGAAATAAGTAAGGTTACTGTTTCTTAGCTCGCCTTCGTATTTCTGAAAAAACTCCAGAATCTTTTCGTCATCAATATCCTTTCCGGAGATTCTGATTCTCTCGTTATACCTCAAAAGATGGGGAGAGGTAAATAAACCTGTTTTATAACCGGCATGTAGATAAACGGCTTCAAGTAAATGACAGGTTGTTCCTTTTCCATTTGTTCCTGCTACATGTATAGAACTGAATCTATTCTGAGGATCACCCATCTGAGTGCAGAACTTGGTGATATTTCCCAGCTCAAAATTAGCTGCGACAGCTCCTTTGTCCTGAAATTTTGGAATTTTATCAAGGTATTCCCAAATATGATTAATGTTCTTAAATGAGTTCATCAATTAAGGTTTTCGGCTTTATAAGATTCAAATTCATTCTTCAACTTACTCAAAACTGCATGTTGTGTATCAAAAGAATGATCATCGATCATTGAGACTGCTTTGATTTCCATCACTGAGTTTGTACAAAAAACGGCATCTGCATTATAAATATCATCCGGTTTAAACTCACTTTCCAAAAAAGTCAATGCAGGATCTTCTTTGATCATTGTGATAATAATGTTTCGAGTAACACCCGGTAGCAGATCACAAGAAACCGAGGGAGTAGAAATCTTATCTTCTTTAATCCAGAATACATTGGCAATAGTGGTCTCACTGATAAATCCATCCACCGTCAACATTAATGCATCATCAACGCCTTTTTTCTGAGCTTCCTGTGCTGCTTTTATATAATTAATAGAATTACTGAGCTTCACTTTCCGCTCTAGTGATATTGAAGGAATTGCCCGTACTGAAACAGTCTTCAGTTTTATATCTGATGTATCGACCAATACTTCTCTGGTGGAAATCACAAATACCGATTCTTCTGAAAGATCAAAATATCCACTCTTTCCCTCTCTAAAGCACTGAATACGAACAACAGTATCTTTATTTTTAAGATTATTCTTCTCAAGGAGTTTTTGAATTTCCAATCTGAGTTTTTCTTCCGTAAGCTCTGATTTCATTTCAAGATATCTCAATCCGGCTTGCAGCCTTTCAAAGTGTTCTTCGAAATTCAGAAATTTACCGCTGTAACTACGAATCGTTTCAAAGCAACCATCCCCATATGAAACAGCTCTTGAAGTAGCAGAGATTGTCTTCTCGCTTTCAGAAAAAATCTTCCCATTCAGGTTAATGTATTTCATCACTCGTTGAGCTTTTGCCTTAGCAGTGTATAACCTGCATTCTCCTGATAACCTACATGAGCATATTTCAGATTTCCTTCTCTGTCCAGCAAAACATAGGATGGAATCCCGGGAACTTTAAGATCATTAAAAAGAGAAGCTCCGTCGATATGTACAAATCCATCCAAAAACTTGGTCTTCGAAATATCATCGGTAGCATCCAGAACCAAAGCTGAGATAATTTTCAAAGAATCCTCTTCTTCAGCCAGATCATGAATTTCTTTCAATAACATATCTGATTTCTCTGACCAACTCGACCAAAAAACGATCACAACATCATTACCTTTAAACTCTCCGATGGTAACTGAATCCTCTTTGTTTATGAATAAATAGGATTTTGTAAGCAGAGAATCACTTTCCTGAATAGATTCAATAAATCTTATTTTCTGCGTTTCTTTATGTCTGAATGAAGAGATTATGATTACGATTACAGTGAGCGCTGCAACCACAGCCATAAATGCCGGAAAATATTTATTGTCTAATTTCATGAACTGAAATTAAGAATAATCTGAGCGCTTAACCTCAATTATTTACTTTAAATACACCACCTGATAAAGCCGGAATTTCAAAACTAACAGGACAAACAGTAGACCCAAATGTTCTTCCGCTAAGAAGTTCTTTTCCTTCACATTCTTCGATTGAAATGTTTTGAAATGATTCTGATCTGTTCAATACCACATAAATCTTTTCGCCTTCATACTCTCTGGTAAAGATGACAACTTTATTTCGTTCATCAAGTCGCACAAATTCTGCCGTTCCTTTTTGCAATGCTTTATTCTTATTTCTCATCTGAGCTAAATCCTGATAAAATCCGAACAAATCCTCGTCAAAATTATTACTGTCACTTTCTCTTTTTTCTCCAAATGGATGATGAGACTCGCTTTCATAATCAATATCATCCCAAACCATCGGCTTTCTGTCGTCGGGATCATCTGCGCCCCACATCCCTGATTCTGTTCCGTAATAGATCATTGGTGCTCCCTTCCACGTAAACTGAAATAGAGCGACTAATTTCTGTATTTTTCTTTCTTTTTCTATTGGTTTTCTAACATCAAATCCATCTCTGGGATGCCCGTCTCTGTCATATTCCCGGCCCGGACTTACAATAATAGAAGCAAGGCGCGCTGTATCGTGGCTGTCCATTAAGTTCTGTAAAACATCCTGAGATTCTTCTGGATAGTCTTTTTTGATTTGAGTCAAACGGTTCTCAAATTCTACCAATGAGATGCGCTGGTCGATAAAGTAGTCTTTAGCAGCATATGCAAAGCGATAATTCATAACCGTTGTAAACATTTCAGCATTTATGAACTCTTTGGCTTTATCAGTCCAAATTTCTGCAACTGTAATTGCTTCAGGATTTATTTCTCTAACTAAAGAATGCCAATCCTTCCAGAAATTTTTCCCTACCTCTTCAGCTACATCCAATCTCCATCCATCAACTCCATCTGACGGATCTCCATCTCCATTTGGATCCATCCATCTTCTCGTAACATCAAATACATGTTTTTTTATGGGATCGATAAGGTTTTCATTTTCTTCATGAAAAACAGGAAGCCCTTTAAATCCCCACCAGCCTTCGTAATCAAATTCGTTCTCTTCTGTAGCAGGATCGTCAAATGATGTAACCAAGTACCAGTCTTTGTATGCTGACTTCTCCTGATTTTTAACCAAATCCTGAAAGGCCCAAAATTCCGTTCCTGTATGATTAAAAACTCCATCGATCACTACTTTCATATCCCGTGAATGAGCTTCTTCGATCAATTTTAGAAATAATTTGTCGCCGGCTGTCCATTTCCATGTCGAAGGGTCACCCGGATCTTCGTTTGCAAATTGATCTACGTCTCCTTCTGGATCAGGGCCAAAATTTCTATCTATGTGATGATAATAGGTAGCATCGTATTTATGCATGGATTGAGCATCAAAAATCGGATTGAAATAAATTGCTCCAACTCCAAGCTCTTTAAGGTAATCCAACTTATCAATTACGCCCTGCAAGTCGCCGCCGTATCTTCGCTCTCTTACAATCGCATAGAAATCATCAGTGTGATTTACTTCCCAATTATCTCTTTTGTACCAATCTTGTCCCCATTTAGTTGGCTCCCATCCTTCCGGTCCTCGAGCTCTTTCACGATTGGGTTGATTCGCTGAATCTCCATCTCTGAATCTCTCTGGAAATATTTGGTACCAAACCACTCCTTCTGCCCATTCCGGAGCTGAATATTGATTTTTTTCTTCTGATTTTTGATTGCAGGAAATAAAAATCATAAAAAAAATAACGATAAATGAGATGCATTTCTTCATTTTAAATAGGGTGAGATGAGCTTAAGAGGTTTACCTTTTGAATCACGATAAATTAGAAAATCGGAATCAGTAGTTAGTATGGATATGTTACTTTGCTGTTCGTATAAAACGAGGAGACTTATATCAGCTAGTGAAGTTTTCTGATCATGATACTTCATAAGTTTTTCAAATACTGTTTTGCGACTTGAAATTAAAGCTGATTGTATAACTATCATTTCGCTTTCTACCATCTCTGAAATTGCTTCAATCACCTCTGGTGTATTTTGTGTCAGAAATAGTGTTTCGGTAAGTACTGCTTCGCATGTTATGAATCTAAAATCATTCTTGCTTAGTTCAATTTTTACCCATTGATGAAATTGATCTCTTTCTCTGAATAAAGCAACTAGAGGTCCGGTATCAAGAAAGACTGTCTTTTCCAAAATCTTCCATGTATTTAGGATTGGTAGAAAGATCACTTGGACCATCTTTAACTATTCCTACATAAGGGGCAAGCTTTTCCAAAGTAGAACCAGGTTTAGCTTCTACTTCGTATTCTATAGCCAGTTCATTTACTGCATGCATAACAGCTTCTTTTTTTGACATTCCTTTATTTTTGGCAAGAAGCTCTATTTTTTGTTTTTCTTCGGGAGTTAATTTCATCCCAAACCAAGCAATATCTTTCTCTTTTTTTGACATAACATTATACATTAGTTGCAACCAAATTAAAATAAAGTTGCAACTTTTACAAGCAATAGTTGCTACTACGCGTGTACGTCATCAATATCATCAACAAAATACATAGTTAGGGCGGCAACTATCATTACAGCTCCACCTAGCATTAGTGCATAAACAGATTCACCTCCAAATACACTTCGGGTAACAAATCCCAAAATTGTGGCTGCTAAAAGCTGAGGTAGTACAATGAAGAAATTAAAAATTCCCATATATAAACCCATTTTGTTTGCAGGAAGTGATCCCGCCAGAATAGCATACGGCATTGAAAGAATCGAAGCCCAAGCAATACCTACGCCAATCATAGAAATGATCAATAACATGGGATTGCTGAAGAAATAAATAGAGATCAATCCTAGTCCGCCTAAAACCAGAGCCACAGCATGAACCATTTTTCGACTTGTCAATTTAGCAAATGGCGCAAGACCAAAAGCTACCAATGCAGCTACACCGTTATAAACCCCAAACATAATTCCGACCCAGTCAGCACCTTCGTTATAAAGTGCTGAAGTAGTGTCCGTTGCTCCATAAATATGTGCCGTTACTGCTGAAGTTGTATATATCCACATTGCAAACAAACCAAACCACGAGAAGAATTGAACAACAGCTAATTGTTTCATTGTTTTGGGCATGTTTATCATATCATGCATTACCACAACCAGACCTTGTTCTGTCTTTCCAGATTTTTGAAACATTCCGGCCATCAATGAAATTAAACCTACTGCAATTAAACCTCCCGTTGCCACAAATACTTCCTTATCCAACTCAAAGCTCATAGTTAAATAAGTAGTAATTGCTCCCAAAATGATAAATACAATTCCAAGCTTGATCTTACTTTGACCTTCACCGGCTTCAATAGGAATTTCTCTTAATGCATTCGGATCATTTAATTCTTCCTTTTCAGCTTCTTCAAATGCTTTCATTTGTTCAGGAGAGTACTCTTTAGTTTTGAATACTGTCCAGCCTACAGCTGTTATAAAAGCTAACGCTCCCATATAAAATGACCATTTTACAGATGGAGGAATTATTCCTTCCGGAGCTGTATTTGCAACTCCAAACCAGTTTGTCAATATCCATGGGAGTACAGAAGCAATTACAGCTCCCGTACCGATAAAAAAGCTCTGCATTGCAAAACCTTTTGTTCGCTGTTCTGAAGGCAACATATCACCAACAAAAGCCCGAAACGGTTCCATTGAAACATTGATGGAGGCATCCATTATCCAAAGCATACCGGCAGCAATCCAAAGAGCCGGTGAATTAGGCATAAAAACCAAAGCTACTGATGCAAAAATAGCTCCAAATAAAAAGTACGGTCTTCTGCGACCGAGTCTTGTCCAGGTTCTATCGCTAAAAAAACCTATTATGGGTTGAACGATTAAACCGGTTAATGGTGCTGCGATCCAAAGAATGGGAATATCATCAACACTTGCACCAAGGGTTTCAAAAATTCTGCTAACATTGGCATTTTGTAAAGCAAATCCGAATTGAATCCCTAGGAAACCAAAACTCATATTCCATATTTCCCAGAAACTCAGGCGTGGTTTCGTATCCGTTTGTTGTTCAGACATTTATTGCACCTTTTATTTAATTATTGAGCGTACTAATGATGTACCATTCGTTTGCCGGAATCTCTACCTGAGAAACTTTTTCCGTTCCTTCCATTACTCCATAAACTGCATAAGTCTCGTGACTCCATTCCGGTAAATCAATTGTTGCCGATTCTGAGTTATTATTGATCGCTACCCAGATCTCGTGGTCTCCTTTTTTTCGTTTAAAAGCGTAAGTCCCTTCCGGTGAAGTAAGACGTTCCGTTTTTCCGCCATACTCGCCATTCCAAAGCGCCTGATTATTTGTGTTAAGCGATAAGAGCATATTATAAAAATAGCTGTACTTGTAATCTTTCCACTCAATCTCGTCTTTCTCGAAGAATTCAAGTCTTTTATCCAATCCACTTTCCTGGCCATTATAAATAAGTGGCATTCCTTTTACTGTTGCTGAAAGCACTGCAAAGTTCTGGAAATTAGCTCCATACATTTCAGGATCAGTACCATTCCATGAATTTTCATCGTGGTTGGAAGTGAAATACATTCTGTAGGCATTATCAGGGAAACGTTTGCTGTCTCTCTCGAATAGAGAATCTAAATCAGCAAAAGTTTGCTCTCCTTTGGCTATTTCTCTGATGATATGAGCATATTCCCAGGCATAATTCATATCAAATGCTTTGTGGAGTAGTTCAGGTTCGCCATCTTCAGCAAGCATAAATACCGGTTTAATTTTGTCCAACTCAACTCTGGCATTTTCCCAGAAGTCTGTTGGCACCATACCTGCCACATCACAGCGGTAACCATCAATATCAAACTCTCTTACCCAAAACTCTAATGCATCCAACATAGCCGCTCGCATTTCTTCGCTTTCATAATCTAATTGGATTACATCCGACCAATCAGTTCCTCTTGGTGGCATGAAATTTCCTTCTTCGGTAAGCTCGTACCAATCTTTGTTTTCTGTCCATGGATTGTCCCAGGCGGAGTGATTCGCAACCCAATCAATGATAAGTTTAAAACCAAGTTCATGAGCTTCATCAACAAGAGTTTTAAAATCTTCTTCAGTACCATAGTTTGGATTTACCTTTTTATAATCAGCTACTGAATAATGACTTCCTCTGCTCTCTTCGGTTTCTTTTCGATTTATTTTCCCGACCGGGTGTATCGGCATAAACCATAGAATTTTAACCCCCATTTCTTTTAATCGCGGAAGATCTTTTCGGAATGCATCAAAAGTTCCTTCTTCGGAATACTGTCTGATATTCACTTCATAAATATTGGCATTCTTACTCCAATCCGGATGTACAACCTCACTTGCTTTCTTCTCAACAGGTTTTTCAGTTGGAGTGCACGCAACAAAAAGAGCTGCTACAAAAATTGATAAAAATATCGATCGCTTAGTCATAATTGGTTTTTAAAGCGTTAAAATTTCAAAAGTGTTAGGTTCCAAAGTGATGGTGACAGTATTTTCATCCACTAGAAAAGGATTCCCAAAATGATTGATCAGTTCCATATAATTGAATCCGTCTCTGAGATTCAAAGTTACTTCTGTTCTGCTGTTGTTCTTATTAAATACAACTACAGCCTGCTTATCAAAATAAGCTCTGGAATAAGCCATAATATTATCATCGACTTGATGAAAATGGAAATCTCCATACAAGAACTCAGATTTAGAAGTTCTTAATTCCGTAAGCTTGGTAAAAATACTTCTGTTCCTGAGTTCCAACTCATTCAGATCTGAGTCGTCAAACCTCATCCATCTTCTGTTATCAGGATCGTTTGCGCCCGGCATTCCAAATTCATCTCCCATATACGTTACCGGAATTCCCGGAATAGTAAGATTAAAGGCGTGCAACATGCTTAAACGGTCGTAAGCAAAAGCTTGTGGAGCTCCGATCTCTCTCGTCCAGCCAGCTAGTTTAGAATCTTCATTCCACTTTACTTCACCACTTGTTAATGTGATAAACCTTGGCTTATCATGATTTCCTGATATGATTCCCATCATATTATGGTATCCGAAGTAATTAAAACTTTCCTGCAATTGGCTTTCTAGCCCCTTGAAAGAAAGATCCTGACCAAATGCGTTTAAACTTGCATCATACATGCTGAAGTCAAACTGACTTTCCAGCATTCCTGAATTAATATAGCTGGCTACTAATTCCCGGCTTCCGTACGTCTCGCCAACCTGAAATACAGAACGATTTTCCGGAACTACGATCTGTTCTTTTACTTTACGAGTCAGTGTTCTCCAAAATTCAAGCTGAATATGTTTTGTGGCATCATGACGAAACCCATCCAAATCGTATTCTTCTACCCAAAAAAGAGCTGAATCGGTCATAGTGTCTATTACTTCTTGTTTTGAAAAATCAAGAGTCGGCATAAAAGTATCAAACCATGTTGTAAGACGTTGTTCGTCCCACAGTTCTGTATTCATTCTGCCATCAGGTAAATATAAATTTGTTGCCCATTCAGGATGCTCCTGATAAACAGGATGTAGTTTATGTACGTGATTCGCAACGTAGTCCAAAATAACAGCAATGCCATTTTCGTGTGCTACCGAAAGTAGTTCTTTAAATTCTTCAGATGTTCCAAAACGATCATCAATTTTTGAGGATGATATTGGCCAATATCCATGATAGCCGGAGAATTTGGTTTTAACTTCGCCTTTATCCCATAAACCCCAGGCGTCTTCCGGATTTTGAGAAATGGGTGATAACCATAACGCGGTAATGTTTAATTTTTCAAAATATCCGTCTTTGATCTTTTGAGTAATACCGGCCAGATCACCACCATAATAATTGGCTTTAGGATGGATATCAGGATCATCAATTTTTCTGGTATTTTGAGGATTCCCGTCCTTGAATCTATCGATCAATACGAAATACATATTCCATGATCTAATATCTTTTCTGTTAAGATCATCAGCATCTGTGAGAACTTTTCCATTGTTCAAAGGAATCAGCACATCGTTTGAAACACCATTTTCATCGAACGACCATGCTCTAACATGAGTTCTGCCTTTTACTACTGAATTTCCGGGAAGATCTACTCTGATAATATCGTCTTTAAATTCCGTTTCAAGCTGATAATTTTCCCAAAAGACAATTACATTCTCTGCATTATCAGATTGAAGATAGATTCTCTCATCAGAAAAGTCGTAAGTCGCTAATTTTGCTTTTTCTGCATCTACATTTCCAACGGTTAGCAGATTGTTAAATCCTCCCATTCCGTTGGAAACCGTTTTCTGATTATCCGGATCTTTCATTTCCTTTCCATCCACTACGTACAAATATTGATACAAACCTTCATTTATCAACATAGTGAACGTCCAGGCTCCATCGTTCTTCTCAAATTCTGAGGCAGTAGGATTCCAGCTGTTCATCTCCCCTTTTACCTGAACAGATTTATAGCCTTTATCAGCTAGTGAAAAAGTTACCTTTTGCTTTGATGTCTTTTTTAACAATAGATCGTAACTGATGTCTTTCTCATGAAAAGAAATCACATCTAATTTTCCGGAAATACTTCCTTTCAGAATTAACGATTCGTTGTTGTTCGTGAGATAATAAGAAATACCTGATGGTGTAGAAATAGAATCAATACTTACGGGATCAAGAAAAAAATCTTCCATAACCACAATGGTAGAATCGTACCCTAAACTTATAGGAGATCCAAGACCAATAATCTGATTACCATACTTAATATCACTGTGTGAGTTACATCCCCAAAATAAAACTACGAACAGAAACCCTGCTAATTTTCTCATATTGAATTAGGTGCTATTATTTCAGTAAAGTCATTTTTTGAACCTGAACAGTATTTCCGGCGACGAATCTGGCAAAGTATACTCCACTTGATAGAGAAGAAGCATCAAACGCTATCGTATAACTTCCCGCTGTTTTTCTTTCATTAACCAGACTTGCTACTTTTCTTCCAAGAATATCAAAAATTTCCAGTTGTACATTCCCTGCTTTTGCTACATCAAATTTAATAGAAGTAGACGGATTAAAAGGATTCGGATAGTTGTTATACAATCGGAATTCATCAGGCCCTACAATGGACTCATCTTCATTTGAAGTAGTAATACCCATTTCCGGTGTTTCAAATTGCTTTGTAGTATAAATTTTGAACTCACCCGGTTCTAGCGAAATTGATTGCTCAGAATCAGTCACTTCATACTCAGAGCCTTCAAAAAAGTCGTACCAAGTTGCGGTTTGCGTAAAATCACCTGTTGTAGTGATCGGAACAACATCAAAATTTCCTACAATTACAACATCAGTATCAGCATGCTCTAAAATTATTCTTTTAACCCGGTTTGATAGCACATAAGTAGTGTTTTCAGGTTCTGTAAAGGCCGGGCTGCTGTTACGTAAGTTCATTAAGGCACTCCATGTTTTATAGAGCTTGATCCGTTCTGTTCCTTTTGTATTCCAATAATCCCAACGAATTGGTTTGTTGGCCGTTCTACCCGGCGCAATACCAGGGCAATCCGGAGAATCATTAAGGCATTGCTCACCATTATTCCCATATCCGTAACCAACTTCACCAAACTGCCACATCATCTTAGGTCCGGGAAGGGTAAAGAAAAAAGCACCTGCAAGTTTCTGGCGTCCCAGGGCTGTGTTTAATTCCTTTACATTGTAATCACCAGATGAGTTTCCGAAACTGATATTTTTGAACATCAACCATTGTTCATCGTGACTTTCCATATATCCAATCAGGTGCTTTTCCTGAAAACCTCTTGACTCGGATAAAACGCCATAAAGATTTGAATTAGCAGTGTATCCCATGGTAGCTTCATTGTAAGTACTATTCATATTACCCCACAATAGCATCCCATGATCAGCCAATATTTTTTCTTCAGAATTGACACTTAAATGCTCCAGAGTTACATAAGTATCTGAATTAACAGACCAGATATAATTCGAATATTCTTTCCAAATATCTATCCGAGATTGATCAAAATTACTCCAAGCTCCTACATCGTTTGGATTATTTCGCTGGGTAAAACCCTTGGAAAGATCAAACCTAAATCCATCTATATTATATTCTTCAATCCAATATTTTGCTACTCTGTTTCGGAAATACGCAGTAGCAGCACTTTCATGATTAAAATCATATCCTACATTAAATGGATGTGTAGCGTTAACATTTAAATACGGATTATCTGACGTTGGCTTTCCATAATTACCTTCATTCCAAAGTCGCACCAGAGGCGACTGACCAAAAGCGTGATTTAAAACAACATCTAAAATTACTGCGATTCCGCGTTTGTGCGCTTCGTCTACAAATCTTTTAAAGGTCTCAGGATCTCCATAATATTTATCAAGGGCTAAATGAAAACTCGGATTATATCCCCAACTTTCATTGCCTTCAAACTCATTTACAGGCATCAACTCAATGGTGTTTATTCCTAAGCGATCCAGATAATCTAAAGTATCAATCAAAGTAGCGTAACTGTGATCTGCAATAAAATCACGAACCAATAGTTCATAAATGACTAAATTTTCTTTATCGGGTCTTTGATAATTTGTTGCCTGCCATTCATAATCTGCCTTTCCAGGAAATAAAACTCCTACATATTCTGTTGTTTCATCAGAAGGATACTTTTTTAGATTTGGGAAAACTGATGAAGGGATAAAATTGTCGTTTGGATGTAACACCAACTCTGAATATGGATCAGCAATTCTCAGTTGTGCATCAATTTCATACTGAAAACCATACTCTTCTCCGGGCGTTAATCCGGTGATCTCTGTCCAAAACCATACACTATCTGCCTTAAGAGAATCTTTTTTCATTTGGTAGTCAAAATTCAATTCCCAATTTGAGAAATCACCGATCGCAAAAACATTGCTTTTCCCAGGGGCAAATAAAGATAAAGTTACAGATGTTCCGGATTCACTATAAGTTATACCGTCTTCAAGTCCTTCAGGTCTGGCTTCAGCAATAGCTCCATTTGAAACAATAACATTATAGGACACTGTAGCCGACTCACCTTCACCATCGTCTGCAACAAGATCAAAAGTATAATTTCCTTGTTCTGTTGAAGAAAATGTATATCGTAATGTATCAGAAACTGAAGTTTGAGCTACTTCATTGCCATTCAAATTAAGGGTTAGATTCAAACCTCCTGCCGGAGAATTTCCAAGACCAACAATTTCTAATTCCTGATTAGTAGAAATTAACTTTGAAGCGCCTGCTGGGGATAAAAATGTAGCCGAGACCTCGTTCTTGAATAAGCTTAAATAGATATCACTCCCACCTGAGGCTCTACCTACTTTGTCGGGATTGCCAGCCCCATCCGTTGTGCCTCTGAAAAGCAACGTTATTTGTTCAACTTCATCACCGGTAGCAACCCCATAAAATTCTCGGACCGATGACGGGTATTGGAATTCCCATTTATTGTCACCAATCGGTGTTGTTTTAAGCTTAGAGGGGTAAGAATCCCACGTAGATTGTACATATTTCCAATCACTTGGATCGGCACTTTTATCCGTTATTACCCCTGTATGTAAATAGACATCCCCTGAAAAGCCTACCAACTCGCCATTTCCTTGAGTTGCATCAAATGTAAGGGTTAGAGTATCGTTTTGTGTAGCAAATGAAGGTTCAAATGTAACTAACTGAGGAAAAGCTACTGTTTGTAAGGTTAGAAAAAAGACAAAAAAAGCTACTATTTCTTTTGAGAAATTAGTTTTCATATTTGATGTTATTCTGTTGAATTTCTGAGTATTAGTTCTGGTGTATAAATAGTCTGAGAAATCGCCTTTTTGGGATTTTCCAGCCTGTCAATTAAGTTCTGAGTAGCAAAAAAACCCATATCTCTCATAGGTTGACGAATTGTAGATAATCCCATGTATTCTGCTAATTCAATATCATCGTATCCTATAAGGGGGATATTTTTATCAAGATCCTGCATAGCCTTTAAAGCTCCAACAGCTTGTATATCTGAGGCACAGAAACAAGCCTCCACTTCAGGTTTCATGGTTAGTATTTTAACCATTGCTTCATAACCACCTCGTTCGGTAAATCCGTCTCTATATACAGAATCACCACTTACAACTAAAGAATGATCGAAGTCAACACCAGCGTCTTTATAAGCATTTCTGAACCCTTCTAAACGACTTTCTATCGGCTTAGATGTTGATACAGCGGATAGCATTGCGACTCTGGAAAATCCTCGATGCAACAAATATTTTGCAGCTCGGTACGCTCCTTGTTGATTATCTACACTTACAGAATCGAATCCTTCATAAAACTCATCTATAAGTGTTATGGGAATATTATATCTATGCAGAGCCTTCCATTCTTCTTGTTCTAAGTGAATAGAAATAAATAAACAGCCTTCAGAGGCTCTACGTTTTAATACATGTTCAACCTGAGAAAAGGTATCTTTGCCCGCACTTATGTTATAAATAGTAAGTTCGTAGTTATGATCATTCAGTTTATCCTGAATACCTCCCAGTACTTCCATAAAAAAGTAATTTGAAATAACTGGTACTACAGCTGTTATAGTATTGGTTTTTCTACTAGCTAAACCCTGAGCATTGGCTTGAGGGTGATATCCCACCTCTTTAGCAATTGCCAAAACCTTATCTCGAGTTCGTTCAGAAACATTGTTTCTATTATTAAAAACTCTTGATACAGTAGCAATGCTTACTCCTGCTTTATCCGCTATGTCGTATATAGTTGAGGCCAAAATAAAAACTGAATTAAATACGCAGATGCCGATCAAAGCATCTGCGAAGACTTATTAGAGAGAAATTATTTGATTAAAGTCATTCTTTTTTGACTTGTAAAAGTACCTGCCTGAATTCGGTAAATGTAAATACCGGAAGACAGATTACTTGCATCAAAATTAAATGAGTGGTTACCTGAGATGAATGATTTGTTATTCAACAGAGTAGCTACTTTTTGCCCAAGTATGTTATATACAGTTAGGTTCACATTTGCCGCGTTTGGCAAGTTAAAACTAATTGTAGTGCTTGGGTTGAATGGGTTTGGATAGTTTTGATCCAAACGGAATGACTCCACTGTAGCTAATTCATCTTCATTACTAACAGCAGAATAACTTGGCGGTTGCTCGAAAGGCAGATCCGTGTCTTTCCAAGTAAGCTGCGGGAATGAAAATGAAGCAGGCCATGTAACATTTTGCTCAGAATCAACCTGAGGCTGAATGTACTGGTAATGACGACGTCCTGCATTGAAACCTCCGCCATTTGCTATCAATTGTCCATCAGCAGAAGTAGGCTCACCATACCCAATTCTAAAACCGATATGGTTAAGTGTTGGTAACGTGAGTTCTAGTTCTAATTCATAAACCATATCACCATCATCATCTGTGAACATCAGTCTTTCAATTTCTGATTGAGACTGCTTGATGAAGTTTTCCCCGTTATCTCCAGGAACTGTAATTCCATTTGTTAATGCAAAGAAAGGAGTATCAACAAAAAGGAATACCGAATCGGAAGCAGGCTTGAACAATGCTCCTAAGCTATTGGTATTTTCAATAGTAGCAGGAGACATATCAATACTGAATGTTACTGTTGTAGCACCACCATCAACATTGTTGGAAGTTAACAGTGCTTGTGGTTCTACACCGTTGTAGAATTCGGAAAGTTTTTCCTGATTTGGGACATTTTCAATTGTAAATTCACGATCAGCACCACCTGTAACACCAGGTTCTTCCCAACCACTATTAGAGGCTTGTATACCTTCTAGGAAATTAGGACTTGAAGCTGAATCTCTACTTGCATCCCATTTGATGTAGTACTTATACCTTTCAACTGTTCCCTCAGCTTTAGTATAGGGATAATTGTTCCGTTCATATGTACCAAGTATTTGGTTGAAGTTCATACGTTCTTCTCCAAAACCATTAAAAGAGCCTCTTACAGAAACTGTATCAATACTTGAGTTGAATAGCCCCAATCCTTCAAGAATTCCAACATTTACTTCAAAGCTCAGAGTTGTTTGAACTATATTAGCATCAGTTGGTTTAACATTTTGGAAATATACCCATTGAACTGTAGAATCCATTTCAGGAACATTGATCTTTCTGTTAGGATCATTATCCCATAAAGTTCCACTTTCTGTTTCAAGTACAAACTTATACTCAACATCACCCAAAGTATCAGCAGATGCATTAGGAATTTTAATTGTTCCATTATAGAAAAGATTATCACCTTTAGAACCACCTTGACTTAAGTATGAAGTTTCTGCCGTTGATCCCCAATCTCCCGGATTTCCAAAGAATTCTGGTAATCCACGTACTCCAACTTTATCAGTTTCAGGATCAAAAGAACCATCTTGAACAAAAGCACCAACATTAACACGGAAATAAACCGATAATGAATCAGTAGCTGTTTCAAAAGGAGCCCCTCTTCCTTCTCCACCATTGTTGAAGTAAACTAGATCAACTGATACATTCTCAGAAGTATCCGGCAATACATATAGGTAGTTTCCATTAAAAGATCCGTTAGATTCCCATCCGTTATCATTTGCACCTGTAGTAGCATCTAAACCTACCCAATACTTGTATACTAATGAATCACCAGGAGCCATTTGTACATCAACACTCCAGTAATCACCACCATCATTAGTTGCTACCGGTGTTGAACCACCATCCCAGGTAATGTTTTGTCCGCCATAATCAGCGCTATCCAATGTAGCAATAAGATTTCCTCTGATTTGAATGAATCCATCTTCTTTCAAAGTATCAGGAACAGTAGAAGTGTTTACTCTGAAAGTTACAGTTACCGGATCTGAACCAGCTTCTGATGTAACTTTACCTAGATTTGAAAAATCATTTTGATCATTTACAATCCATTCTGAATCTTCAGCATTTGTACCAAATGAAGCTAAAGCAGTGATATTTCCTGAAACAACAGTGCTCTTTCTAAGCATTGTATGCTCTTTTGTACCATCACTAACTCCTGCTACTTCCCATCCTGAACCCGGATCTACATCTGGTTCTCCAAATACATCTAAATATGTAGTATCACCTGTTGCCGCATCAATATGTATGATTGCGCGAGCATCATCACCATTGAAATGAATTGGACTTGGAAACCCTAATACTTCATCCGCATCTTCAGCGGCAAATAAAAGTGGATCAACTTGGTTTGTAATAAGTACGTACTGCTCTCCCGGAGCAATCATCGCATCAGCAGCAAAAACATGGTAGAACTGCCATCCGTTACCATTAGAAGATTGAGCAATTTGATAATTCTCGAGGCTTACAGTTGAATCCGTAAGATTTGTAATCTCAAGAGCTTTATTATTGCTTGACCCTTCTATGTACTCAGAAAAAATCAGGTTTGAAGGATCGTCTAACAAAGGAGGTTCAGCATTTGTAAATGAAGCTAATCCGTTAACACCTTCTAAAGCATACACATTGTAAGTGCCGTCACCATTTAAAGAAATTTCCGCTTCTCCGTGAATAGAACTAAATGAATCCGCATCGTCTCCCATTAACGGAGATTGATTTACGATGGTAGGAGCTGTGGCATC
The DNA here is from genome assembly GCA_965216175.1 of Balneola sp. GTDB lineage: Bacteria > Bacteroidota > Rhodothermia > Balneolales > Balneolaceae > Balneola. The sequence goes on along the minus strand of OZ244140.1, from coordinate 847,876 downwards.
CGATACATCATAAATATAAACTTGTCCGGTTTTGTTTCCACCTGCTACCCCATCCGGGCGATAAGTGTATACAGCCAAATGATCTTTACTGTCATAGGTAAAGGCTTCCATGCCATTTCTGGAAGCAGAAGCAAACGCACTGCTCGCAACATAAGCTCCGGCGCTGGTATATCTAGCGGGCGCAGAACTGTTTCCACCAACATAAAAATCTGAAGTTCTTCCTAAAGCAAGAGGAGTAACATCCGGGCTTGTACCCGTATATGAAGCTGTACCTGATAAGGTAATATTCTCAACATTCCATGTTGCACCTTGATCAGTCGTAGTTGCTACATACACAACTCCCGGGTCTACATCTGCAGTAGCCATCCATACTTCAATTGTATTGTCGGCTAATGAACCTACTACGGTAAATTTATCTCCAACTCTTCCACCTACAGGAATAGTTACTGAATCAGCATATGCCCCACCTTCTTGCGTCCACCAGTATAATCTAAATGGAGAACTAGCTGAAGCAAGATTTCCAAGAAAAATAACTCCATCCTCAGAAACTTCAATATCGTTAATGCCAAGTGTACCACCCGATACTCCGGATAGATCAAAGGCAGTGGCTAAAGTAACATCAGCTCCTGTAGCCGCATCCATCACTTGGATGGTTGAGTTTGCTCTGTCGGCGGCGTATACCCGGGCATTGCCGTCCACTGTTCCGTATGCCATTCCCCTAACGGAGCCTACCGTAAACCAACTCGGTAAAGTCTCCGAAGCACCTGTTCTGGATGTACGTTCCCAAACGGTGTTAAGAGTTTGTGCCTGAATATCTATTGCAAGTGCAAGCATTATGCAAGCCCCTACAAAAGCACTCAGCCAATTTTTGTTTATTAATCGTATCATTATTTCTCCATGTATTTGTTTTTGGATTTTTTTTAAAGCGTTCAGAAATGTACCTGAAGGCTTAGCTTATTTACATCACCTAAGTATTCATATCCGTGATACACATAATTAAACCCAAGCCCTAATGTGCTATCAACTTGGTATTTAATACCGATCCCGGCATTGAATGTCTCTATTCTGTCATCTTGACCAATGTAAGGTATTCCACCTCTTAATTGTACAAGATTGTTCATTAAAGAAATTTCTCCACCAACACTGAAACTCTGAACATTGTTGGAAGGATTATTCCCATCCAACGTTAATGTGGCTCTTATATCTTCCGTATTAAATGCATCCCATGCTAACCCAACTCTTAGCATTAGTGGTAAATCGTATTCTTGGGTTGCCAGATTACAATCAGTCTCAGCATTCCCTTCACTTAACTCATCTAAATCACAACTTTTTATAAGTCCATTGCCTCTTATTTGCATTTTAGTACCTACGTTGGTAACACTTACTCCAAATCTTATCTGATCAAAAGGCGTTTCGTATAATGTACCAACATCAAAAGCGATACCTGAGGCAGATGTACTTTCAATTTTCTCGTAAACCAACTTAATCGTGCCTCCGATGGACAAATTTTCGTTCATGTATTGAGAATAGCTTCCTCCTACAGTTAAAGAATATGCACTAAAGGTTCGTCCGGTTTTTCCTTGAGCCAACTCTGTTGTTTCATCAAACTCTCCATAATTCATGGCTAATACATGCACACCGGCTACCCCTTTCTTTGTTGGAATACCAATACCAACATAACTATGAGTTAAGTCAAGATACCAGTCAGTAAATTCGACTAAGACTTGATTCTTGGTAACATCTGCAAGCCCAGCAGGGTTTAAGATCATAGCAGACGGATCATTCACTGTAGCTGTAAATGCAGACATTGCGGATGCTCTTGCACCTACCGGAATTCTAAGAAATTCAGAAGCTGAAGTACCAACTTTCGAAATCTGTGCATAAGTCTCATTAACCCAAGCGGTTAAAAAAAGAATAAATAAGGATAGTAAAAACTTTCTCATGGTATTCATTATTTAATCACCGCAAATTTTCCTGTTTTGTTTCCAATACCTTTCGCTTGCAAATGATATAAGTAGATACCATAAGATATTTCCAGATTATCTTTGGTTAACATATTCCAAATATAGGTACCTCCATTCTCTGCCAATACGTTGCGGTCTGTAACTTCTATTTCTCTAATTAATACTCCCGAGGATGTAAATATTCTTAAGGTAGATGGTACCGGAATACCTGTAAAATGTAATTCCCTGTTTTGCTGCCTGCTTCCTGTAGCTCCTTCTAACTCAAAAATATTGGATACTTTATATGGGTTGGGGATAACAAGTATATCGTCTAGTGCATTTTTTGCTGAATCAGCATCCACTCTTGGAATGTTTTCTGGATCCATTCTAAACTGAAACTTATCATTTCTTGAAAATGGTTTAGTAGTAAATATCCTCAAAGTATCTCCAACTTCGGGATTACGAGTTGAAAGGTTAGCACCATTTAATTGAGCTCTTAATTCGAACCTATATGTAAGTGTATCTTCAAAATCTCTAGTATCTTCGATGAGATAAATGATATCAGAACATTGTCCATTTAACCCTGCTACTGCAGAGTAAACCCCAGCCGGTGGAGATTCGTAATTCGGTGGTGCATTAACACTAGGATCACATCTTATGGGTGAAAATGGAGTATTCTCTCTATTTAGATCCAAAAAAGCATATTCAGTTTCTTCATTTGTATATGTATTAAATATCTTAAAATTAGTAGGCTGAGAAGGAGCATTTATAAATGAACCGGGAGCAATTTCAATTTGACGTTGAGTTGACTGCCCGAAACCAACACTTGATCCAAATGTTAACTCATAATCAGAGACTTTTGATACACTCTGTGTTTCAACAAAATATTGATGAATGAGAGGATTAGTTGTTGAATTCCAGCCTGTTCTTGAACGGTCAATCTCAAAAGTCTCAACATTATTTAAAGAAATAACAAAACCTTCTGTAATCGGATTGCTCCCTCCATTAACATTTCCCGAACGAGCTACTAAAGTATCATTTCCTCCATTACTTACATTAGCTAATGTAAAGTTTAATGTTCTTAGCGTATCCGGATCAGTCCCTCCATCAATTAAGGTATCTTCAAATGTAACTTCATAAAGGTTGTCTTCTCTAAGTTCGAAAGGATCTATAATATCGATACTAACAGAACCACCTGGGGAACCCTGTACTATGGTTGCTTCTGGTTCATCCGGGCTAACATAACCAGCTTGTGATCTTGTTGGACGAACTTGAACTACATTCACTCCAAAAGTAATTGACCCATCCGGTCCTTGGTTAATTTGTATTGGGGATTCGGAGGGTGCAATACCTGCAGGTACATAACCTGCATCATAAGACGTTACTGCGTAGTAGTAAGTTTTACCATTTATTATTTCCTCATCATCAACATAAAATCTCTGAATTCCGCTGTCGCTTCCCAAATTAAAATTGACTCCGTTAATTCCTACAGAGTCAAAACTGCTAACCCCATTATCAAGATCAAAAATCGCTATCGGCGTGTAGTACAATGCGTTTCCGAAACCATCTGTGATATTTCTGATATCTTCAAAAGATGGATCGGTGGATCTATATACTTTATAGCCTTCAAAATCATTACCATTACCGGTAATTCTATTCAAATATCTGTCAAACGAATCTTCTGCCCCTGAGTTCCAATACAGTGTTACTTTTCCATCTCCGGGAACTGCCTTCAAAATGGGTTGATCCGGTGCTACAGCAAATTGATAATCAGCTGCATACGCTTGTTCTGCCTGAAATAGATTTCTATTTAATTGAGCCCTGTCTTGACTGGCAGTTCCACTTGCAGAAGAAGACGCTGCAGCTGTAATGGCAACAGCAAATCGTTCAGTTTGCCCTTTCCGAAGTGGAAATAACCCTGAAGAAACATAAATATCTTGATCTGTTCCTGGTGTACCTGTTATATCAAATTCTCCGGGTTTAAGGTAATTATTCCACAGCGCTTCATCTATATTAACTTGAAGAACACCGGCGGGGAAAATTTGAGCTCTCGAAACACCTATTAAATCTGTCTCACTTACGTCTGTTTTATCAATATTTGATTCTCCTGGGAAAGATGTTCCTACTCCCGTACTTGGTTTTCCATCACCCTGCCCTTGGCTCGGTGTTTCAGGATCGCCTTGAATTCCGACATCGTCTAAAGATGCCGTCCAATCTTTGTCATTATCGAATGAGTCGCCACGCCCCTCATCAACCATAGGCGCGCTAGTAAAATAATTCTGGAATCGTCCTTCATAAAAATTATTAACAAGATCAGCGAAATCTGCATCTGAAGATATTCTTGCTCTAATACCTTGATTTGGTACAATCAATCCTTGCTGAAGAGTATCTCCAATATCAAAATATAAGTAATTAATAAAGCGAACAGGAATATTTACTGCAACTCCTCCAATAAAAGTAGCTTTTACTAAATGGTTAGGACGGTTTTCATCAATAAGCCCATCAAAATCATTGTCTAAACCATCAACATGTATATCAGCATTTGGGTCGCTTCCAGTGAATATATCTTCAATCACATCAAATGAAGGGCCAAAAGGACCATATATAATTCCCTGTGATTTAAATGAATTTCCGTCGTATTCTTCAACTACTCTTTCACCATTATCTTGAATAGTTACTATTTTATCTCCAATATTAATAGTTCTTTCATCAAAATCGGTAATTGTAAATAACGGTATTACAGAATCGCGTAAAGCAGTTCCGCTGTAAAAACCTCCACCTGCTTCTGTAAGTTGAGTATATAGGTTTTGATTATCTGGATTAAATCTATTCGATTCAGTGTCGTACGTATCGCTATCACCATCGTTGTCAATTCCGTCCGATGCATTACCCGGAGTTTCGAGAAAACTAAGTCCCATTTCCCCAATTGGTAATCCATCAAATGCACTTGGAGCATTATTCCGATCAGTATCAGTTAGATATGCTACAGATCTTATAATATCAAACTCAGGTTGGTTTGTTGTAGACCTTGCCGCTACGAAATCAGCGATCCAAAGTCCAAAAGACATCCTTGGATAATCAAAATTGCTGTCATTGGTGATTTCAAAAATATTGAAATGAGTGGAACTTACTAAGATCTGTGACCATGCGAGTATTCTTGTATCCATGATCGTACCTAAACCACCTCTGGAAGGATCTGTTAAATCGGGAGTAAAAGATCCGTTATCTTGATTTCTATCATCTCCGGTTTTATAGTAAAATTCTACATCTGCATTGAACTGATCTCTCCCAAAGAATCCATTCCATGAACCTGCCCAGCCATCACCACCGTCATTAAATTTATCCGGCCATGCATCAGGCCAAGTGTTGCCAAGTGGAGAACCTGGTCCACGATCGCTTCTGGCAATCTCATTAGCATTGTCTCTTTGATATCCAATTATAGGATTTAATGAGTAGTTTAAATCTCCCCTTCCATTAGTTTTAAACTGAGCCGCGTTTACAATTCTAATAGGCGTGTTAGGATCATTCGGATTTGGAACTTCAGTTCCATAATGCACACTCATAAAACGCAAATAAATACGTCCAGTATTCTTAGGAAATTCAAAATCTAATTGACGAGGATCACCCCCATCAATTTTCCCATTATGTCCGTGATTGTAATAGGATGCCCTCAATCGATTAGCATCCATATCAGATTGAGCTCTTAGTTCAAAAGACGATCTTTCTTCGCTTGGCTCATATGTTTGATCTTGCGCTTGTATAAGAAACGGGATTAATCCCACTGTTAATGAGAAAAATAATAATCGTATATGTTTTAAATCTTTGTTCATTATTAGAAAGAAATTGAAAGTCCTAATTGAATTCGTCTTGGTTCTGCATAAAAAGATGGATTTCTGTAAAAACCGGGAGAAGCGTTTGGATCAGGAACTAATGGAGCAATCGCTTCACCTGAAGTTGGATAGATAGCATTTACAATTGCGTTGTCAAGCAGATTATATACATTCAGGAATAATTCCATACTTGTATTATTCGAAAGATTAATAGTTCTGTATGTATTCAAATCAAGTGAAAAGCGCGCCGGCTGTCGTGACGTATTTCTTAGATCACGCTTACTGGCGGATTCGCCAACTTCAATAGGGGTAACTGTACCAACTTGAGGTGTGTATGGAGTTCCACTACTAAATCTGGCAATTAAATTAGCTCCCCAGTCTTTTCCGCTATAAAACATGGAACCATTCACAATATGAGTTCTGTCCCAATCTAAGGGTTGTACTAATTTAGTAGTGGCATTGTCCTGATCTGTTGAATCTATATTTAGTCCATTTTGATTGAGGAAATCAAAAAACTCGGTATTAGGATCTGAATTACTTCCTTCAACCGTACTAAAGGTATAATCCAAACCAAAATTGAATCTTTTACTTACATATTGATTAAAAGCAAAAGTAAGACCTATTGATTTTGAAAAATCTCTGTTAAAATATATTCCGTAGAGCGTACCTTCCCGCCCTGTTACTTGAGGCCTTGTTGAAACGTAATCTCTTGTATCTTTAAAATAACCTGTTACCTCGATGGCAGTACCTTCAAAAATTTCCTGTTTAAGGCCTATTTCATATTGAGTTGAACGTTCCGGCTTCAAATCAGGATTGCCATATACTCCCAGATTCCCTTCTTTTTCCCCTATAAATACCCTGCTGTTAGTGTACATAAAGCTGTACGATGGTATTTGAAAGAAGTACCCATACGAGAAATAAATTACTCCTCTATCATTAATTGGATAAGCAACTCCAATTCTGGGACTCAGCTGAGTTTTTATTTTTGTGTCTTCATACCAGTACTCAGCACGTTCGGCAACTGTTATATCAGGTTCGCCGTCATCTTGCTGCCCATTGTTGTTCTGATCTCTATACTGATTTTCAGGCTTGGTAGGCTGCGTAATATCAGGTTCTTCAAGATCAGCCACTACTCTGGAATTAGGATCAAAATAATCAAATCTCAGTCCTACATTTATGATTAAATTATCGAATTCAATTTTATCCTGAATGTAAGCACTGATATTTCTTGGTCGTTCTTTATAAACCTGAAAAAATTCTGAGTTTTTTTCAGGATAACCCAATTTAACAAAAGGTTTAATTTCTTCCGGAGTACCCGGTGCAAATGTTACCGTAGTATCCCGAAATGATTGAAGTGAAATGTTTTCAAAACTTACTTCATCTAATTGCAGATTAACACCGGCTTTCACAAAATGGTTTTGATTAAGTTGACTGGATATTTCTGCTTTGGCAATTACAGTGTTCGTATATCTCGAAAATCTATTATTGCTTAACGATAAAAAATTAAACTGATCTTGTCCCGAAACTGGACTTTCGTCTAAGCTATTGCTGTAAAAACGAGTTACTCTTTCAAAGTCAACATATCTTGGATCCCAAGGATCGTCATAAGCGTAATTCTTCTGCTGGTTAAATCTGTTTGCTAAGTTAAAGGTCATGAAAGTTTTGGAGGAGGGAGTAAAAGTAGACTTCAAGTTAATAGAATAGTTATTTCTATAATTTGTGTTCTCCCCTAAAGCTACCAATTTATTTGAGTGATTATAACCTCCACCTTCTTCATAACCAACAGAACCTATTAGATTAAACTTCAGCCTACTTGAAAACCTCCATTCTAAATTACCTTGTAAACTTGTACTTTCGTAAGCATTCATATTAACTAAAGAACTGTCCCGAGACCCATTATCTGTTAATATTATCTGCTGGTCGCCGGGAGCACCAACAGTATCTACCGAATACCAAGATTTACTAAAATCGACTCTTTCATTATAAATAGTTCTATAAGCTTCAAAATCTGTATTAATATCCAGAGTGTCTCGAAATTGACCATGAGGAGAAAAAGCATTTCTTCCAGTAAGATGACCTTTGTTTTCAAATCGTCTTGCAGTTGCAAAGAAAGTAAGTTTATCCTGAATAATCGGTCCTGATACAGATGCTGAAAGGTTGTACATCCGGTTTGGGTTAACAGAATTAAAACTAGTACCTATTCCATCGTAAATACTACTTTGATTTGTAGCCAAATAACCTCCAGTCCAGGCATTTACACTTGCATCAAACTTATTCCCACCAGATTTTGTAACTACATTTACAATTCCTGAAAGCGCTTGTCCATGCTCCGCATTAAAAGAGCCTGAAATAACTTGCAATTCCTGTATCGATTCATTTTCAATTCTTACTCCGTTTGATCGGTCATAATCATCTGTAACTCTGATTCCATCAACTACATAAGAAACTTCTGAAGTTCTACCCCCACGGATATGTATTCCGCCACCATCGTCAATATTCACACCTGCTTGTAATCCAATTATATCTGAAACTTCCTGAACCGGTAGTTTCTTTATTTCTTCGCTACTTACTCGTGATTCTGAGCTGGTTACATCCTTTAATACCGGTTGTCTTTTCGCCACAACAACAATCTCTTCTCCTTCAAAAGATTCAGGCTCTAACAAAAAATCTTGTTCGGTTGTCAAATCTGTTCTTACGATCAGTTCCTGAACTGCTAAGGTAGCGTAACCAATATATCTTGCTTCCATAGTATACGTTCCGGGGGCAACATTAAGCATTAAAAAGTTACCATCAATATCAGCAACAGCACCTTTTGTTGAACCCTTTATACCTACCGTTGCACCAATTAAGGGCTCCTTTGTTTGAGCATCCAGTATCTTCCCGGTTATTTTACCTGATTGAGCTTCTAAATCTACACTCGAAAGCAAAAAAACAATTATAAATGGTAGTAGCTTTTTAATGTTCATACACTGCTTCAAATTTGTATAGTAAATTGATTTAATTTTTCGATATCGATAAGAGCGTTATGCTCATCTTTTACATCTTCAATTGTTGAGGCTTTTAAAAGCTCTAACTTTTTCTTCGTTAAAAATTTATCCACAGATTCTCTGGCTTCTTCAAAACTTAAAGATCGTGCCTCATCTCTTTCATTCATTTTATATACGGTATATTCATTTCCCATATAGTTAATTGGTTTAGATAACTCACCAATTTTAATTTTAGCAATATCAGGACCATTAGATCCGTATTTATGCAATGTCTCAAAACCAAGCTCTCCATCGGTCATTAAATCTTCATTAAGGATTGTATATTCTCTTACCAATTCAATAAAGTCATATCCCAAAGCAAATTTTTCTACTACTTCTCGTGCTTTGGATTCTGAATCAACAACAATTCTGGAGAGATTAACCTGAAGAGGCTTATAGAAAAGCTCCTTATTTTCAATATAAGTTTGCTTTAATTCCGCATCTGTATTTTTTATCGTTTCTTTAAGAAACTCGGTAGCTTTACCCGCTAGAAAGATCAAATAGGTTTCCTGAATCGACTCCTGAACTAGTGGCTGCTTATGGATTCCTGCTTTTATAGCACCTTTTAAGAGATATGATCTAAGTGCAGTTCCTTTTATAAATGCTCTAAACCCTTCTTTGCCTTCTATATCATTAATCTGTGAAAGCGGAGTGAAACGATATTCATCAGCAAAATCATTAAGACTAAATTCAAAATTATTATTTGACGCCAGATTATTATCTCTTGAGAGATTCGTAAGAAATTCCGGACTTTTTGAGATTGCTTCCGAATAATTTTCATTCATATAGTTCCAAAGCCAATCAAAAGCTTCTTCATTTATATTTAGTTCTTTAGCAAAATCATATAAATGTTGTCTGGTCTTTAATTCTCGCTTTTTATTATATACGTAGGATTCTATTTGATCCTTCTTGTTAGCGAACTCCGTTTTCGTTAAAATTGGTTTGGTGAAACGGTCAGTTAACTTAATAATGCTAAAACCCTGAGCCGTAGGAACAGGATCTGAAATTTCACCTACTCTCATTTCAAAAGCAGCTTCTTCAAAAGCAATATCCATTTCGTCGGTGGTAAATCTTCCAATGTCACCACCGTTGTTTGCAAGATATGCCGTTTGGAATACTTCTTTAGCCAAATTCTCAAATGATTCACCATTTTTGATTCTCTGAGAAAGGTTTTTTGCGGATTTCAGATCCGGAGCATAAAGATGAGATGCTTTCAGAGTAGTATTAAATCGAATAAAATACTCAGTAAGTTCCTGATCATTAACCTGAATATCACTTAGTATGATCTGATCAAGAAATTCATCATTGAGAACTTTTCGCCTTATTTCTTCCCTTTTCTGTACTGCCTCTTCGGTTTTGTCTAGCTCTAAATCTTCGGCATAGGTTGCAAGTACATAATTATTGAATTTTGCATTCAGTATAGTAAGTTTGGTAGAGTTACTTGGTCGTATAGCCCTTCCTGTTCTATAGTAATACTCTTTAAAAGCATTTTCGAAATGCACCTGATCAATAGAATAGTCTTTAATTTGCGCAAGCACATTCTCATCTATTTTCTTGGTACAGGAAACAAAACCTGTAATCAGAAAAAGCAAACCAGTAAGTAAAAGTTTTCTACTAAACATTGATAGCTAAACGGAGTTTATCAAACTGAAATCAAGTATAATGAAAGCGCTTACATTTTTCAACAAGAATTTCATTTTTTCTTGATAAAAATCTAATCAAACGATGATATTTAGTTATTGTTTGAAAGCGCTTACTTAACTATATCTCTTGAAAACAACGTCATATTTACTTTAAAGAAGGCTTTTCAAAGTTTAATAATCTTACAAAAAAGAAAAAATACTTTTTGAAAAAAACACCCTCATGGAAAGGCTTCCACGAGGTCGATTTTAGTTGGAAATTAAAACTCTTTCTTAGTTCTTGTAATTTTTGATGATATAGTCATTCAATAAACTTCTGAATTCTTCTCCGATCTTATCCCCTTTCAGAGTTTTGAAATGTTCTCCATCCACATAAACGGGTGCTTTTGGCTCTTCAAAAGTTCCCGGTAATGAAATTCCGATATTTGCAGCTCTGGATTCACCGGGACCATTTACTACACAACCCATTACAGCAACATCCATTTCTTCTACTCCGGGATAAACTTCTCTCCAAACAGGCATTGATTCCACAATATAATCCTGAATTTCTTCAGCTAACTCCTGGAAGTATGTACTTTTAGTTCTTCCACAACCCGGACAGGAAGTAACTTGAGGAATAAAACTCCGGATTCCCAATGATTGAAGTACCTGTTGAGCAACCTGAACTTCGAGAGCACGATCAGCTCCTGGCTGAGGTGTAAGTGAAACCCGAATGGTATCTCCTATTCCTCGTTGTAATATTACTGAAAGCGCCGTTGAACTGGCAACCATTCCTTTCATACCCATTCCTGCTTCAGTAAGTCCAACATGCAATGGATATTCAACTACTTTAGCCAAACGTGTGTACACTTCTATTACATCTTGTACTCCGCTCATTTTGCAGCTGATGATAATCTTATCAGAAGCCAATCCAACTTCTTCTGCTAATTTTGAAGATCGTTTGGCACTTTCTACCATCGTGTCTAACATCACTTCTTTTGCAGATTTAGGAACTGCTAAATTATTGTTGGCATCCATTTTTTGAGCTAATAACTGCTGATCCAAAGAACCCCAATTCACTCCAATACGAACCGGTTTATCATATTTGATAGCTTGCTCTACAATCGTGGTAAAATTTTCATCTCTTGCTTTAGTTCCGGTATTTCCTGGATTGATTCGGAACTTAGCTAGCGACTCCGCCATGTCAGGATATTTTGTCAAAAGCACATGACCGTTATAATGGAAATCCCCAACTATAGGAACAGGAACTCCTCGATTCATCAGCTTTTCTTTTATATGAGGAACCGCTTTAGCTGCGGCGTCATTATTCACTGTAATACGAACTAACTCTGATCCCGACTGATGAAGATGATCTATCTGTTCAACCGTTTCATCAATATCGGCTGTATCGGTATTGGTCATCGATTGAATTACGATCGGAGCTCCGCCACCAACAGGAACATCTCCAACCATTACTTGTATTGACTTTCTTCTTTCTATAGAAGCCATTTATACCCTAATTTTTCTTACTTAATTCAAATAATTTCTGTTTCTCTTCCTTGGTTAAAGCATCATATCCGCTTTTTGAAATCTTCTCGAGGATTTCATCCAACTCAGATTGATCTACTTCTTCCACAATTTCAACATCTTTCACAATGCTCATATTCTTATTTTTCGACTTTGTTGAAGGAGCGGGTTTCAGACGACCAAAAAGATACTCAAAATATCGTATTACTTTGCTGAGATCTGTTCCGTTTTGGTGTGCTTTAATCAGTAAATACCCACCTAACGCACCGCCCAAATGTACTAATCTAGCAACATTGTCTTCACTTCCCAGGAACAATACATCAATGGCTATCCATCCTACTACAAAAAACCGAGCTTCTATGGGTGGTAACAGAAAAAGCATGATTGGTGTTCTGGGGAATAGCACAGCGAAAGCTACCAAAATACCTGTAACAGCTCCGGAAGCACCAATCACTAGTGCCCCACCAAATATTTGAGCTAATCCTGCATCTAATAAAGCCCCAAGTATGGTCGCTCCCAGATAAACTATTGTAAAAGATCTTGGCCCAATAGTTTCCTCAACAGTTCTTCCCATCCACCAAAGCCAAAGCATATTAAATAGAAAGTGAAGAAACCCGGCATGTAAAAAAGAATAGGTAATCAAACGCCAGGGCTGAGTAAAAACTGTAGGGAAAGACGGATCAAAACCAAGATTAGGAATCAACCAACTGTTTAAAGCTGAGCCTCCCAATGTTTGAATTACAAAAAATGCGGCGTTTATTGCAATGATCGTACGGATAGCAATAGGCATTCTCATGAAGCCACGCTTAAAAGTACTACCGAATGAATCGTATGATTGATTTCTCATCTTTTTTTAACTCAATTGCTATGCGTATTCTGATGGTTTCTTTAAACCCCAAAATTTAATCAAAATAAAGCCAACAAGTAATCCTCCCAAATGGGCGAAATGAGCTACTCCGCTGTCAACTCTTGTTAGTCCATTAAATAATTCAAGAGCTCCGTAGAATCCTACAAAATATTTTGCCTTGATTGGGATGGGTGGAAAAAGAAGCATTATTTTTCGATCTGGGTACATCATCCCAAAACCTAACAAAATCCCAAAAACAGCTCCGGAAGCTCCGATCGTAGACCCACTGCTTACAAATAGTTGAATAATTCCTGCACCAATCCCCGTTAAAAAATAGTACATCAAAAACCGTTTGGTACCCCAAAGTTGTTCTAACGCCTGACCAAATATCCACAGTGCAAACAAGTTGAAAAAGATATGATACAGATCGGCATGCAGAAACATATAAGTAACCAATTGCCAAGGCAGAAACCCATTCCCAAACGGTTGTAAAACTAAAAAAGGAGCTAATGCTGAACCAAGAGGAGTCCAACCAGATCCAAAAATATTAATGGTTGCTAAAAATAAAATCCCGTTCCAGATCAAAAGGTATTTAATTGCCGGAGGGAAAAATGAAAATTGTGTGTTTGGTGAAAACTGATTCAAAAGAAACCTTATCGCTGATTTTTACTTCTATTCTGATTTTGTTTGATACGCCAATATACGTTTATACCACTTAAAGTTACGCCAGAAATTCCTTGCCCGGGATAGGTTGTATCACCCACAAGATATAATCCTGGGAATGGCGTTTGGTTTGGTGTCCATTTTAGCAAGCTGCGTGCCATACTTTGCGGAATCCCTCCTACTCTGCCTTTTTTGCGGTATACCCAATTTTGCCATGTGATCGGTGTTGCTGTGTGTATTGTCAGTATCTCTGCATTTGAAAAACCCGGAAGTTTCTGTTTTAGTGCTTCAACTATAAACTCTTCTGTTTGTTTCTTAGCTGAATCGTAATCACCATTTAGTGAAAACCAATATTCCGGTGAAGTGTGACAGGAAATATTGAGCGTTCGCTTTCCTTCAGGAGCACGTTCATTATCTCCTCGCTTTGACATAGATACAAACACAGATTCTGAATTTGTAAATGGAATAGCATCTCCTCCATCTAAATGAATTTGATGATGCAAGCTCAAATCCTCCGGATAGGTATCTGTGGTTGCAATTCCCAAAGTAATCGCTCCCCAAGCTTCATCAAAGTCTTTGGATTCATCTTCAAAGTAGGTTTTAATTTTTCCCGAAGTGATATCCTTCATATTCCATATCGGGATGTTGGATACTACTATCGGAGTTTGAAAAATATTTCCCTTTTTAGTTTGAACAATGAACTCTTCTTCTTTTTTGCTGATGTGGGTAACTGCTTCTCTGGTATGAAGAGCTCCTCCTTTTTCCTGAATAAAGCTTCGGATAGAATTGACCATTTCCAGAAATCCACCCGGAACATAATAATTGGAATAGTTGGTGTAGGTCAATCCGGCTGCACCGAACAGAAACGGAGTATCTTCCGCTTTTGACTGAGCAGTGATCATCAATTGCTCATCAACAAACCGGCGAAATTTTGGTGTATCTACTTCGAACTTTCTCATTACATCCTGAACGGATTGAATAGCATAAGGTAACACCCAAACATCTACAGGTGAATTTGAGATAGCCAGTCTTCCCCAATCGGTAATATTCTGTGGTGGAAAAAATGGATTCTTTAGCGATACATCCCAAACGGTATCAGAGACTTTTAACGCTTCTTCCCAAAAAGCTCGTTGGGCTGATGGATTCCCAAAAACTCGTCCTGCTTCTGCAATCCATTCTTCTCGGTCTTTATATCGGATGATTTCTTCGCCATTTAACCTGACCGTCATGCTTGGAGAAATTTCTTCTCTTGGTATCTGAATTCCCGTTTCGTTCTCCAGTTTCCATAATGGCTGATTTTCATCAAAACCGATCAGCGTCGTTGCTCCCGACTCAAACGTAAATCCTTTTCTGTAATACGATGAGCTGCATCCTCCCGGAACCGCCGCTGCTTCCAGAATCAGAACTTTATATCCGTCCTTGGCAAGCATCGCCCCTGCACTCATTCCTCCCATTCCGGAACCTATGATAATAGCGTCGTAGTCTTTGTTGATAGTCATGGAAGTAGAACAACTTTTGGCTAGTAAAGTGTTCCATTGCTTTGACTCTATCAGAATCGTATAATCAAGAATAGTAAATCAATTAATATCAGACCTATGACAACAAAGATTGCTCTTGTAATTTATTTTCTTACTGTATTTTTAGGAACTTCATCATCTCATTCGCAGGATAGATCCGGTAATAATATCAATGAAGTCAGAGTAAATAGTAATAAAATAACATTCGTCTTTGAGACTAATATTGATGGCTATTTAAAATGGTATAATAATAATGTAAATACTGGATCATTAGAATATCAATGGACCGCTAATTTTAATTTAGGTAGAGAATCTTATAATGCCGGATTTAGCATATTTAAGCATCCGGGTGCACAAGAGAAAACAGGGACTATGGAAGAATTAATTAACGATGGTCAAATAAGTATTTTTAAAAACCAATTGATAAATGTTGAAGGTGTGAGTCAAGAGATCATTGCACTAACGGGAATGAAGACTCTACTCAGAGGTTTAAAAATAAGATCAGAATTAATAGAAAATGCTTTGGTAGTCGAGATCCTAGAAAAGGATTTAGTAAATAAGTTTATTCAAAATAAGCCTGATAGCGTGTTGTTTATAAACAAAACACCTAACACAGGTTTTGACACTTTTTCTGTTAAAGTTCATTATCAATAGTTACGTATAACCTCAAATCTTATTTGCTGAATCAACAAACTCTCTAAAATTCCTCTCCGGAAATAGAATAACCAATAAAATCAAAATCATCATCTAATCGGTTATCCCAACACCCACTACGGAATAAATTCCTCGCTGGATAACCTGAGTCTATTCTAATCCAAGTACACCAGTAAGGACTTTAGTCCGCCTAACTAAAGAGAGCATATTCCAACGCAGAGCGATGGAACGAGGATCATCAGCGAAAATCAAAAACATCAGTGCAATCCGTGATCCCTATTCCTAATTCCCATATTTGCTTATTCCTAATTAATGCGCTTCGAGCCAATTATCAGCAATGCCAGCCTCTACACTTAAAGGAACATCCATCTCAAAAGCTGATTCCATCAATTCTTCGATCTTTTTTGGAACTTCATCCAACTCACTTTCGTGGATCTCAAAGATCAATTCATCATGAACCTGAAGTAGCATCCTGCTTTCCTTGTTGTTGTCTTTCAACCAGTTATGAATATTAATCATTGCCAGTTTGATCACATCAGCAGCCGTTCCCTGAATGGGCATATTGATGGCTACTCGTTCCGCAAAACCTCTCACATTCCAGTTTCCTGAATTGATATCGGGAACGTATCTCCTTCGACCAATAAGTGTTTTAACATAGCCGTTCTCTTTTGCAAACTGCTTGGTATCGTTGATATAGTTCAGAATATTAGGGAACCGCTCGAAATATTCATCAATCATTTCTTTTCCTTCTGAGTTCTCGATCCCCAGATTTTGAGCTAATCCATAAGCACTTAGGCCATAGGGAATTCCAAAATTTACTTCTTTCGCTTTTCTACGATGATCAGCGGTTACTTCATCCAACGAATCTAAATGGAATATTTCTTTAGCCGTTCTGGAGTGAATATCTTCTCCATTTTTAAACGCCTCGATCATCGCTTCGTCTTTGGCGATATGAGCTATAACCCGAAGCTCAACTTGAGAATAATCCGCCGACATGATTTTATATCCATCATCAGCTATAAATGCTTTTCTGATTTCTCGACCACGTTTAGTTCGAATTGGAATATTTTGAAGATTTGGATTCGATGATGATAACCGTCCGGTGGCCGCAACACTTTGATTAAAGTCTGTATGTATTCTCCCTGTTTCCTCTTCAACCAATGAAGGCAATGCATCCACATAAGTAGATTTTAGTTTCGCCAATTGACGATATTCTAAAATCAGATCCGGCATTTCGTATTTAACGGCGAGTTTAGTCAATACCGATTCATTGGTGGAATACTGTCCCGTTTTCGTTTTCTTTCCGGCGGGCAAGCCCAGCTTATCAAAGAGAATGGTTCCCAATTGTTGAGGGGAGTTGATATTGAACTCCTCTCCTGCTTTTTCATAAATCTGTTTTTCCAGTTCTTTCAAATCGGTAGCGAGATCTTCTGAGAACCCTTCCAACATCCCAACATCAATTTTCACTCCTTTATATTCAATTTCAGCCAGCACTTCCATCAGTGGAAACTCAACCGTTTGAGCAACTTCTTCAAGCTCGTCTTTATTTAATTGCTCACTAAATAGTTCATACAATCTGAGCGTAATATCCGCATCTTCACAAGCGTATAAATACACCTCTTCAGGAGTTAGATCAGCCATGGAAATCTGTTTCTTTCCTTTTCCAATCAATGCTTCGATGGGAACAGGTTCATAATTCAGATACTTTTTAGACAATTCATCCATTTTTATTTTCTGAGTCGCATCTATCAGATACGCAGCGATCATTGTATCAAATGGCTTTGCTTTGATCTGAATTCCGGCTCTGTGAAGAATCAACCAATCGAACTTATAGTTATGGGCAACAAGGGTTTTACTTTCATCTTCAAAAAGAGGACGGATAATCTCAACCACTTCCTTTTCATCCAAAGCACCTTCCACATTTACCGGAATATAAAATCCCATTCCGGGCTTGGCTGAAAACGAAAATCCTACCAATGAAGCCGAAACCGGATTCGGGGAATTTGTTTCTGTATCAAAACAGATCACTGATTCCTTTTTTAACTCATCAACCAGTTTCTTAACGCCTTCAATATCTTTGATCAGCTCATAAGCATTCTTTTCTTCATCCAGTTTATCTGTTGGTTCTTCTTCCACAAAAGTCCCGAACAGATCACCCTGATCGCCAACCTTATTCTCGATGGGTTCTTCCCCTAAATATCTTTTAGTGAGCGATCGAAATTCCATTCTCTTAAAAAATGCTCCCAGATCGTTTCTGTTCGGACCATTCCATTCCAACTCTTCCCACTCCGCTGTATTGGGAACATCCGTTTTAATGGTTACCATAAACTTGGCGTGCATTGCCTGATCTGCAAATTCCTGTAAACCTTCTCGCTGACGTTTTGCTGAAATAGTATCCGCTTTTGCAATGGCTTCTTCCAGAGAACCAAACTGATTGATCAATTTCGGAGCTCCTTTTTTCCCAATTCCCGGAACCCCGGGTATGTTATCTGATGTGTCACCAATTATTGCCAACACATCTATTACCTGATCCGGATACACTCCGAAATAATCGTGCACTCCTTCCCTGTCAATGATATTAAATCCACCGTCTTTGTTGTCCGGCTTCATCATTTTAACATGATCATGAACTAATTGCATAAAATCTTTGTCGGGCGTAACCAAGTACACATCCACATCATCGGCATTAGCTCCTGATGCAATCGTACCTATGATATCATCGGCTTCGTAGCCGTCTTGTTCAATATTTTTGATTCCCCAATTTTCTACCATTTCCTTGATCAACGGAATTCCTACTCGTAATTCATCCGGTTGTGGTGGACGTTGAGCTTTGTAGGTTTCGTCTGCATCATGGCGAAAAGTAGGAGCTTTTGTATCCCAGACAACAGAGATGTGGGTAGGCTTTTCTTCATCCAGCATTTTCACCATAGTGTTGGCAAACCCAAGCACAGGTCCGGTAGCAATTCCCTCCGAATTTTTGAGTCTGGAATTAACAAATGCGAAATGTGCGCGATAAGCCAGCGCCATCCCATCAAGTAAAAAAAGAAGTTTCTTTGACATGTAGTCTTATATTTGTCGAAATTGTAGTCTTTGAAACTAAAGGTTTTGACATTAATTACGAATTCAGATTCCAAATCATTTGAATAATTTTACTCAACAAATTCAACAGCTCCCAAAAGTAGAACTGCATGTGCATTTAGATTGCTCATTAAGCTATAAAGTTGTTCAAAAACTTCTTCCTGGCACTAGTCAGGCCCAGTACGAAGAAAAATTTGTTGCTCCTGATAATTGTGGAAGTTTAACTGAGTATATTAAATGCGCATCTGCCAGCATAGATATTATGCAAACCAAAGAGCAATTGGAGTTGGTTACTTTGGATTTCATTGAGCAACTAAAAACGGATAATGTGATTTATTGCGAAGTTCGTTTCGCTCCTCTTCAGCATCTGAAACAAGGATTAACTGCTGAAGAAGTGGTAGAATCCGTGAACTCTACCATCTCAAAAGCTACTGCTGATCTGAATATGGAAGTTAGAATGATCCTCTGTTCCCTTCGACATTTTTCTGAGGTTCAAAGCATGCAAACCATCGAATTGGTAAAAGCTTTTTCAGGTACGAATGTGGTTGGTTTTGATCTTGCTGCGGACGAAGCCGGTTATCCTATTGATGAACATAAATCAGCTTTCGAATTTGCTGAAAATCACGGAATACCCTGTACCTGCCATGCCGGAGAAGCCTGCGGACCAAAAAACGTGTGGGAAGCCATTGATGAACTTCATGTTCAAAGAATCGGCCATGGAGTGCGAAGTTATGAAGACTCAACACTGATGAATTACTTAAAAGAAAAAGATATTCATCTGGAAGTATGTCCAACCAGTAACATAAAAACAGGTATTTATCCAAAGCTTGAAGAACATAATATTGATAAAATATACAAAACCGGAACTTCGCTAAGTGTAAACACAGACGGAAGATCACTATCAAATGTTACCCTCGCGGATGAATACCAAAGTTTAAATAAGCACTTCAATTGGCAATTGCAGGATTACCTCAATGTAAATCTAATGGCAATAGAAGCCGCCTTTGTTGATGAAGAATTGAAGAGTAAGTTGAGAAGAATCCTTATTGATTATTAATCCAAGGGTTGAAACCCTTTCTTGTTTATGGACGGGGATTTTTAAAAATATGAACTTAAACCGGCCTTTGAATCTTTAGTGAAAGAATGAAAGTTGGAAAAGCGTAATAAGATGTTTCTCTGGCTCTTTATAAATTATTTGAAATGCTTTTGATAGACCTTTGACATCTTATAGCTTTGAAAACTTGAACGCACTAAAGATTCATCGCCTTGATCTTTTGTTACTTTTGCATCAAGGCAAAAGTCAGCCACACAATTGAAACAATAGTTTTACATGTACTTTTGTACCGACAAAAGTACCAAAAACTCCAGACAGGAAAACCGATCGGCGTTCATGAAGTTGTTGCTGAATAAATCCAAAGGTCAACTTTCGATCAAATATAGTTTTCAAAACCCAGCCTGAATGGATTTATTCGTTCTTCGAACACGCAACCACTTTAATTCTCTTTACCCGACCACTTTTCCAAAGTCTATACTTTTTTTCTTCCAATACATTTAAAAAGATTAATCAAGCCAATTCAAAACTTTTTGACTATTATTACGAACAAGGCACAAATAAATAATCACACACGCATACTTTGAGTTTAAAAAACGAAGCACAATCGGGTTACGGAACCAAGAAGTTCTATCAGGAATATGTTTCCGGTATGTCAAAAGATCGTTTTTCTAAAGAGCTCACAGCCGACACTGACCGCTTAAAGCTCTTATACAAAGAAGCTGTTGAAGATATAGAAAGACAACAAGGAGAAAATCTACCCGGACATGTTAAATTCCTTCGTGTATTTTCAGATCTAACTCAACGACTAAATCCAACCCGAAGACTTGCTTTTGGATTAGGTTCTCTTGGCTTCGTAGCTCATTATTTAGTTAATATCTTTGGATTGGAAGGAATTATATTCTTTTCGAATCTGCTCCTTCCCTTTGGATTCATTTCCATGTTCTTATTGCTTCTGGTTGAGTTGCTTGAGAAATCAGATGTACAAAAAGAAATTGATTTAGCACGAGATATCCAGTTAAGTCTATTGCCAAATACCTCATTGAACAAGAAAAATCTGGAAGTTTATAATTTTGCCCATACTGCCAAAGAAGTAGGTGGTGATTATCTGGATGTGATTGATACCGAAAAAGGAACCTATGTAATTATTGCTGATGTTTCCGGAAAAGGACTTTCAGCGGCTCTTTATATGGTTCGGATGCAGGCGTTGGTAAATATGTTGGTCACCAAAGAACATCCTTCCCCAAAAGATCTGTTCATTCAATTGAATGATTATGTAAAGAGTAACAGCCGGGATAAAACTTTTGTAACCGGATGTGTAGGGTTTTTCCCGAACGACAAAGAAGAGTTCGAATATGTTCGCGCCGGACATAATATCCCGATTTATTACAGCAGAGAACGAGACACTACCTTCAATCTAAATGCAAAAGGTTTTGCTTTGGGAATGACCAATAGCGCGATGCTGGAAAAACATCTGGAAGTCAAGAAATTCCATTTCAAACCCGGTGATTCTGTGTTGTTTTATACGGATGGATTAAACGAATCCCGAAACTACCGCGGTGAAGAATACGGTGAAGAGCGTATCCAATCTTTGATGGAAATCTACGGTTCCCTTCACGCCAAAACCGTTGTCAAAAAACTCCAAAGTTCTCTCGAAGCATTCATCGGTCAAGAGGCCCCTCTTGATGATGTAACCTTTACCTGTGTGCATAGACCGGAATAAGGATCACTGATTTTTTACTTACCCTTGAATATTGTTAATAATCTTCTAAATAAGTATACTCTCATCCATGAATGGAATAGATTTATTTAGCGGTGCTGGGGGGCTTTCTGTTGGGGCAAGATGGGCAGGTATCAATATCACGCATGCTATAGAAAATGAAAAGTATGCTGCACAAACTTATAAGTATAACCATCCTGATACAAACTTAATCTGCAAAGATATTTGTGATATTGACCCATCTATTTTTCCAAAAAATACGGACATAATTTTTGGGGGTCCCCCCTGTCAAGGTTTTTCACTGTCTAATGTTAGGACAAGAAAAAGATCAAATCCAAAGAACTGGTATTTCAAAGAATTTTTTAGGTTTGTTGAACATATCTCACCTAAATTTGTGTTACTTGAAAACGTGAGGGGAATTCTTGAAACTGAAGGTGGATATTTTCATGAGAAAATTATTTCGGATCTCACAAAACTAGGCTATCTAGTTAATACATGGGTTCTTAATGCTTGTGACTTTGGCGTCCCTCAAAAAAGAACACGTGTCTTTATTGTTGCAAGTAAAGATATAAAAATTAATGAGCCAAATGCTATTAGTCCTAAATTTGTAACCGTTGAAGATGCAATTTCAGATTTACCTAAACTTGAAAATGGATCTAGAGTTCATAAAGCTGAATATCACTCTGGACCAAAGAGCCTATTTTCAAAACAGCTAAGAAATGGCTCTAAAGCTTCATATAATAATATGGTTACAAATAATTCGGTTGAAGTTATTGAAAGATATAAACATATCCCTCAAGGAGGTAATTGGAAAAATATTCCTCGAAGTCTAATGAAAAGTTATAGTAATGTTGAAAACTGTCATACTGGAATTTATCATAGATTAAATCATAATAAACCATCTATTGTTATCGGTAACTATAGAAAGAATATGCTAATTCATCCAATTGAGGACAGAGGTTTATCAGTTAGAGAAGCTGCAAGAATTCAATCTTTCCCTGATAATTATAGATTCTTAGGTACGATTGGGTTTCAACAACAACAAGTAGGTAATGCTGTTCCTCCATTACTAGCAAAAGCAGTTTTTATGAAACTGAAGGAACTTTAATATGTCAGAACATATACTAGATACATTTTTAAATAAAAATCACCAAAAAAATGATTTTCCTTTTAGAGGCGACTATAAGGCAAGGATTTGTACTCTTAAAAGTCATTTAGAGACAAAATATTATCCTCATATTACTGCTAGCGCTCTCTGGGATGAAATTACAACTAAAGGTAAAAAGATTTATTTAAATGACCATGGACTAGATCATGTTGAAAAATTGTTATTTAGACTCACAGATTTACTCAATATATCATCTAAAGAATTAACCAGATACGAAGAATATATACTAATTTTCTCTGCTTTAATTCATGACGTAGGTAATGCGTGGGGTAGAGAAAATCACGAAAAAAAATGTTCTGATGTAATAGAAGAAGTGGGAAATGGCGTAATTGAAGATACTGGAGAGAAGCAACTAATTGGAACTATCGCTTCAACACATGGAGGTTTTATCTTTGACGATGAAAAAGATACTATTTATCATTCTTTAGAAGGAGTTACTCCCATAGCTTCAAAGAAAGTTCATGATAGATTTTTAGCTGCATTACTTCGGTTTGCCGATGAGCTAGCAGATGATTGTACGAGACACAATAGATTTGCTCTTAAAAATAACCTTTTAGAAGGAAGTGAAGTTTTTCATTCTTACTCATCATCACTAAGATCAGTTGATATAGAAAACAATCAAATCAAACTACTTTTTACCTTATACCGAGATGATATAAAAAATAAGAAACAAAAATTAGGGAATAAAACTTACATCCTTGATGAAATATATTCTAGAACATACAAAATGTTTCAAGAACTCATTTATTGCAATAGGTATCTTAAACCCTACATAAGCATCGATAAAATTAGAGTAACAATTGACATATTTGAAGATCATGAATTTGATAAGACACCATATACACCAATTAATAAAATATTTTATGATCTAGAAGAGAAAGGATACCCCAATTCAAAAAATGGATCAATTTTTTCAGTCTGTGAGCATTTAAAAGAAAAGACGGGAGCAAAAGTAAAAAAAGAAATTCAAAATCTTAAGAGAAATGCAAAGAAATAAAGAAAATCCGTTTAGTAATACTACTCCAGAATATCTTTCTGCGGATGAAGTATTTGATTTATTCGTAGATGTTTTTACGGATTTTCCAAATATGGAAAGAGAAGGTCATTTATTTATTAACGGTCCACGGGGCTCAGGTAAAAGTATGATTCTAAGATATATGCAACCAGATGTACAACTCAAAAAATACAACGTTGAAAAAATTAATAAACTACATTATTACAGTGTTTATGTTCCAATTAAAAATATTCAACTTGATTTAACTGAATTAGATAGAATCAATAATAAACATGTTTCATCAGCACTCAATGAACTCCTTTTATGCTTATATATTCTTCAATATTTTATTAAACAATTAAATGATGTTCAAACAACTGTAAGTAAAAAAGATTTGCATGAGTTTTGTGGATTTTTAAGTAAGAAGTTTAAACGATCTGATTTAGTATTTGAAAAAAATAAAATTACAACTGTTGATTTTTTAAAAAATTTAGAAGACTTCATAGATGGGCAGTTCAGTGATTTTTTAAACTATTTGAAAAACCTTGCATTCAATGAAAATATCCCTCCCTTCACTAACCCATTGTTTGGGTATAGAGATACAATTTTACCAATTTTCAATAAATTTAAAAACTTAGCGTCATTACCTAATGGGCCAATTTATTTAATGCTTGATGATGCAGATCAATTAAGTCTTGTCCAAACCTCGATTCTTAATTCTTGGGTTGCAATGAGGAGTACTGATACAATTAGCATTAAGATTTCTACTCAGTTTGAGTACAAGACTTTTTATACAAACAGAGGAAACAAAATTGATAGCCCTCATGATTTTTCAGAAATAGATATTACAACAATATATACTACTACAAAAAAAGGAAAGTTTAAAGAAAGAGTACAAAAGATCGTAGAGAGAAGACTAAAACTATATAATATTGATTCTTCACCGAATGAATATTTCCCAAAAAATGAAGTCCAAGAAGCTTCAATAAAAAAGATTGCAACTAAGTATAGAAAAGATTGGAAAGAAATGGGGAGAGGTCATTCTCCTAGCGATGATGCCGTCAGATACTCAAGACCAGATTATTTCAAGTCCTTGGCAGGAAAATCTAAATCATCCTATAACTATAGCTACTCGGGTTTCGATCAACTAGTTCATATTTCATCTGGGATAATTAGAAATTTCTTAGAACCTGCCAGTATCATGTACGGAGAATGTAAATCTAATAATTCAGATGAAGCTCCTATTACACATATACCTCACTCTGTTCAAAATATGGTAATAAGAAAATATTCAGAGCAATCGTTTTTAGAATATTTTGAAAAGAAAAGAAGGGATCAAAAAATTTCTGCTGATGGAAAGGCAAAATACGAAAAACTATACAATCTTTTAATCACTTTAGGGGCTACTTTTAGAACAATTTTACTTTCAAAAAGATCAGAAAGAAGGGTCTTTTCAATTGCTTTTTCAAGCGAACCACCAACCGATTTATTTGAAATTATTGAGCTGGGTGGAAAACTAGGTTTTCTACATATTTCATCAATAGGAAATAAAGATGGTACAGGAAGAACTAGACTGTATATATTAACACGCTTATTGGCACCATATTTTAATTTAGATCCTACTAGTTTTGCAGGATATCTATTTGTAACACCTGAAAGTATGGAGAGAGCAATGCATGATCCTAAAGCAATAATCGCAAAGATTAGAAAAGAAGAAATAGAAGATTTTTTTGAACAAAGGCAGCTAAATTTTTTTAGAAATTAGGTATGAATATCCGAAAAGTAGATGTTGAGTCTTTTTCTAGTATTAGGTCTATAGATATATTCATTACTGCGGCAAGTTTTGAAAAAAGATGTATTACGGCGGCACAAAATCTTGACAAAAGATCAATAAAAAATTCGATTATTTTTTCGAATCTTAGAAATCAACAATACGTCAGAAAGAACTTAAAATCACTAGAAAAAATATTAAAAAACACTAAAAAATATAGAATAGACTCTTCTGACCCCATTTATACCGCTGATAACATGATAAAAACTTTTTCAAGTTTTCAAAAAAGTCGAATAAATAAAATTGTTTTAGATTCCTCAACTTTTACTCATGAAGCCTTGTTAATTCTACTTAAAGTTTTAAGTATTGCTTTCAATAGTGTTGATCTAATTATACTATATAATAGCGCCAAGAAATATAGTACTGATAGTGAAAACGATAATGATATTTGGTTAAGTAGAGGTTTAAAAAAAGTAAGAACTATTTTAGGATATTCAGGAGAAATTTCACCAACAAAAAAAACACATTTAATTTTATTAGCGGGATTCGAACATTATAGAGCGTCACTATTAATTAGCAAGATACAACCTGATTTAATTAGTATAGGAGCTGCAAGAAAAGGTACATCTACAAAACCAAAGCATTATAGCGCTAATAAATATGCTAAGGATTTATTAACTCAAGTATTTGCAACCCATCGAAATGTTGATGAATTTGAATTTTCACCTAGTGACCCTATTGAAACCTCTATAAATGTTTTGACCATTAGGGACAAGTATATAGATTGCAACACTATTGTTGCGCCCTTGAATACAAAGGTTTCAACTATTGGATGTGCTATTGCTTGTAAAAAGGATCTGAGTATTAAATTAATTTATTCAGAACCTATTGTATATAATTTTAAAAATTACTCTGAACCATCAAATGAAGGTTATATTTTAAGCGCTAATACTCACGAGTTTTTATAGCTAAAATATCCGCTGCATTTTTGAGTTTTCGAAAATATTTAAACTCAAGAATGTCATTATTTAAGATGACACTCAATTAACTTTGTAACTTTATCGTAACGGATCCGGAAAATTAAGCCATTAGATAGCTTTACAAACTGACAATCTAATGATTCAATCATAGTCTTTATACAGAAAATCTATATTGTATGTTGTCGAGGTACGGGGATTCCCCCATCGAGATGCCTTCGGCAGAACCCCGGTTCGGCAGAATCTTAAAATAAAAAAGCCGACTAGTTCAAAAACTAATCGGCTTTAATTTTGTGGAGGTGCGGGGAGTCGAACCCCGGTCCGAAACAGTAAACCTACAAATATCTACATGTTTAGTTGTTGATTAAATTTCGCAAAGAGCCTAGCCCAACAACTAAGCGACTCCTCACTATTCTGTTTAAGTTTTACGCATCGCAGACAGAAAACACCAATACGCTATCCTATCTTTTATGATGTTCAGCCCGGCACTGATAGGCACGTTAGCCGGGGGAACAGCTTAGTCAGCTTACGCTGCTAGGCGGTATGAGTAATTATTGTCAATTACATTAATTTCCATAATGGTTCTTATTACGAGATCCATTGGACAATCTCGACATGCAACCTGCGATATTACGCGTCCCGTCGAAGCCAGAACACCCCCATCGTTGTTTGCTCTATCAAAATACGAATTATTTAATACAATATTGTACTTAGATAGAGAAAGAATTTTGAATGAGTGAATTCTAAATTTTGGATTTTGGTTGACCTTTCTACATTATATTTCAAGTTTGATAAATTCATAATCCAAAATTTAAAATCCATAATTCAAAAAGATGAAATTCGGAAGCGTAGATAACCCTGAAGAAATAGAATTCAAACTCCCACAAGATCATCCCGATACTTATTCCGTTCTTGAAAACAGCAATTCAAGCGAGTTAGATATTTATGTAGGTTGTGCAAAATGGAACAAGAAAGACTTAAAAGGTTTTTATCCGCGTGGAACCAAAGATGAGTTAGAGTATTACGCAAAACAGTTCAACTCTATTGAACTCAATGCTACCCATTACAGAATTTTCGGAGAAGATATCGTTTCCGGATGGCGGGAGAAAACAGGAGATAATTTCAAGTTCTTTCCTAAAATTGTAAACAGTATCAGTCACTTTAAAAGATTGAAAGGTGTTGAAAGTCTGGTCGAGGAATACACCCTCCCTATCAGAGCGTTTGAAGGGAAATTGGGAATGATCTTTCTTCAGCTTCGGGATGATTTCAAACCCAAAGACTTTGATCGGGTTGAGCGCTTTCTGGAAATCTGGCCGGAAGACCTTCCTCTCGGTATTGAAATGAGACACACCGATTGGTATAACGATCAGACGATCGCTGATAGAACCTATGAGTTGTTCAAAAAACACAATGTAGCAAACATCATCACCGATACGGCCGGTCGACGTGATCTTCTTCATATGAGATTAACCACTCCAACGGCTTTTGTTCGTTACGTGGGCGCAAATCATGAAACTGATTATACTCGTCTTGATGAATGGGTAGACCGAATTAAAATCTGGAAAGATCATGGACTGGAGAATTTGTATTTCTTTGTTCATCAGAATATTGAAAAAGAATCTCCCTTACTTTCGGCTTACTTCATCGAAAAAATGAATGCAAAACTAGGTACAAAATTATCTCCGCCTAGCAAAGATCCCGAGCCTCCTAAATTGGATTTATAAATCACAGATTATTAACAATAAAAAGCTTCTAAATTCGCTAACTTTTTGTCCGTTTCTCCGTTAAAGTTCTGTCACTTTACCTGATCTCATTTATGATAAAAAAAATTGTTTCTCTGTTACTTTTTCTTACTCCGATTTGTGTGATTGCACAAAACGCTTCTATAAATGGCTATGTAACTGATAAAAGTTCCGGAGAAACTTTAATCAGTGCCAACGTAGCTTTACTTGAAAACAATCGGGGGACTTCTACTAATACCTTAGGATATTATTCAATAACTAACGTTGCTCCAGGAACTTATACTATTGCAGGCTCATATATCGGCTTCAGACTTTTTAAAAAAACGATTACATTATCTGCAAACCAAACGCTTCGGTTAGATATAGAACTTGAACCGAATATTGTTTCAAGTGATGAAATTGTGGTTACCAGCGATAGAATTAAAGATGAACAAAAAAATATAGGTACAGCTGAAATAAATACAGAACTTATTAACTCACTTCCTAAAGTTTTTGAAGCTGATGTCTTCCGTTCTGTTCAACTTCTTCCCGGTGTAAAAGCTGCTTCCGACTTTTCCAGTGGCTTATATATTCGCGGTGGAAGTCCTGACCAAACTTTAATTCTATTGGATAGGAACACGGTTTACAATCCAAGTCATTTCTTTGGGTTTTTCTCAACATTTAACCCTGATGCCATTAAAGATGTTCGGCTCTACAAAGGCGGTTATCCTGCCGAATATGGTGGCCGTTTGAGTTCAGTACTCACAATTTATAATAAAGATGGAAATCGAAACAGAATGGAAGGTACAGCAACGGTAGGAATGCTGGCTTCCCGGGTTTCTATTGAAGGTCCATATAAAAAAGGTTCATGGATGTTCTCAGCTCGCAGAAGCACATTAGAACCCATATTAGCGGCACTCCGAAGCACCAGCGATAATATTCCCTCAAGCTTTTATTTCTTAGATTTTAACGGGAAAGTGAACTATGACGCTTCTAAAGATGATAAACTTAGTTTAGCTTTTTACTCTGGTCAAGATAAAGTTAATTTCCCCTTTTCTGATGATGCAGAATTTAAACTGAATTATGGAAACCGAACACTTAGCGGAAACTGGACTCATATCTTCAATGAAAAATTATTTTCTAATTTTGTATTGACAGGTTCTCAATATTTCAACTATCCGAAAATTGAACTGGGTGGTACGCCAATTGAGAGAAGAAACAATATTTATGATTATTCCATTAAAAGTGACCTTGAGTATTTGCCGAATGAAAAACACGATCTCTCAATTGGAATTTGGGCAGGAACTTTAACCATTCGCTTAAATGATCGCTTTGATAATGAACCCAGTTTCAGTTCCAGAAGCCATTCAAGATATGGTTCCGTATATATTTCTGACACATGGCGTCCTTCTGATAAATGGAAAATAGTAAGTGGGCTAAGAACTTCATATTTATCTGATGGCGATTATTTCAGAATTGAACCCCGCTTATCTTTTGAATATAAACCGATTGATCGAATTCGACTACAAGCTGCCTACGGAAGATACAATCAATATCTTACCTTAATAACGAATGAAGCATTTTCAGGCTTTGACGTTTGGTTGACGGCAGACGATGGTGTAAAACCCTCTTTTGGTGATCAATTTATCATCGGTACAAAAACAGTTCCTTTTATTGGGTATGGATTTGACGTTGAAGTATACTACCGAACAATGAAGGATATTTTTGAGCTCGATCCCTTCATTCAGGATGTTTCAGGTTTAGATTACCCTGATCTTTTTAGAGTTGGAGATGGAGATGCTTACGGAGCAGAATTCTTTTTTGAGAAAAGGGCCGGAAGACTTACTGGTTTTATAGGATATACATTTGCCTATACCTGGAAAAAATTTAACGACTATAACAATGATATTTCAAATCCTGAAGGTACGGGACGAAAATATCCCCCCAAATATGATCGCAGAAATGATTTAAATCTGGTGCTTTCTTATAAACTTAGTAATCGCTGGAAATCTACCGTTTCTTTTAATTACGCAACAGGTCAAGCTTATACAGAAGTACTTGGGCAATACTCTGTAAATAATACGCCATGGGCCAACGATGAGTTAAATACTTTTACTGTTGGGAAAATAAACGCCTCGCGATTACCTCCTTATCACAGAATGGATGTTTCTTTCTCACGAATGGGAACCTTCTTTGGCTTGGGTGAAGCCGAATGGCAATTTCAGATAATTAATGTCTATTCCAGAAGAAATATATGGTTCTATAATTTCGATTTTGATGAAAACCCTGTCGAAAGAACTGAAGTCCCTTTATTGCCTTTACTTCCAACTATCTCTTACACTGTAAATTTTTAATATAATGCGCGCTTTCAGCTTCAGTTTTGTCTTTTTTTATTTAGCCATTGTCTCGTGTGATCTTTATCCGCAGGATGAGTATGAAGAATTTTATGTTGTTGAAAGTTATTTAGTAGCACTGGAAGAACTGCCACCGGTTTTTCTTTCAACTACTGCACCTGCTACTTCTGCCTATAGTTTTGCAGGATTTTCTGTTCAGAATGCTGACGTTCGTATCGACCTTCTTACCGGAGATAAAAACTCAGGAATAGAACAAACATTTATCTACCAAATGGATAGTTCCGGGGTATATAGCTCCACAACTTCACATCAAGTTTTACCTGCTCGAACTTATCAATTAAGGATTAGCAACCTACCTGATGATGACCCAAATGCGTTAATTAGAGGATATACCGCTGTTCCGGACACTTTCAGCTCTAAATCACAGGTACCTGATAGTGTCATCTATCAATCGGTAAATCAGATTCAACTTGATATCACACCGAGTGTAAATGCTGAAAGACAAAGCTATTTTATATTTACGACTATTGCTTTAAATCCAAGTTTTCAAAATTTCACTCCTTTATATGCAGATTTCTTCGATGAAGATGAGGATCAACTCTCCGATTTTACAAAAACAAGTTCCGGTATCGTAAATGAAGCTAATTTTGAAACTCAAGAAGATGGCATAATTACACTCAAGTATCCCTGGCTTGCCGTAGCTTTTTTCGAGAACAATCAGATTGTAGCCAACATTATTGATGATAATATCTACGATTTTCTACGTTCTCAAACTGTTCAGTTAGGTGGCTCAACACTTTCACCCGGTGAAATTCCCAATGCACTATATCGCTTAGAAGGTGGAATTGGAGTATTTGGATCACTTGCTGCAGATACAATTCAAACCTATATTAAAAGACCTCAGCAATAATATTTAGCAATGAAATTTTTTTCTATTCTGATTTTATCTTGTTGTTTTGCTTTATCAAGCCACGCCCAAAGTTCAGGCGAATTTGAAATTGCCAGAGCAAAATACCGTGGTGGTGGAGATTGGTATAATGATCCTTCTTCCCTATCGAACTTAATTACTTTTGCAAAACAACGAATACCTATTCAAATTAGTAACGAGTATAAGGATGTATCTTTAGGAAGCAGCGACTTGCATAGTTACCCTTTCTTATTCCTAACCGGGCATGGAAACATTTCCATAAATAATTCTGAAGCTAACAATCTGAGAACCTATCTGGAAAATGGAGGGTTCTTATATATTGATGATGATTATGGAATAGACGAATACGCCCGAAAAATGATGAAGCAGGTTTTCCCGGACGAAGATTTTATTGAATTACCATACTCTCATCCTATTTATAACAATGTTTTTAATTTTGAAAACGGATTGCCAAAAGTTCATGAACACGATAACCTGTCCCCAAGAGGATTCGGGTTATTCAGAAAAGGAAAAATGGTAGCTTTTTATACTTTTGAATCTAATTTAGGAGATGGATGGGCAGACCCGGAAATTCATAATGATCCTCCATCAGTAAGACAAAAAGCTTTAGAAATGGGCACAAATATTTTAGTGTACGCTTTAACTTCTCTTTAATAAAACAACTACGGTATGAAATGGATTTCACCATATTTATTCTTTCAAGGAAACTGTGAAGAAGCAATCAACTTTTATAAGAATTGTTTGGGAGGTGAGCTTGCCGTACAGCGATTCGGAGATACTGAAATGCCTGTAGAAGAATCTTATAAAGATAAGATTATGCATGCTGAACTTACTATTGGAGATCTTAAAATCATGTTTTCTGATGGAGCTCCTCACAAAGAAATTACAAGCGGAGATAATATTCAGCTTAATCTGGGTTTTGATGATGAAGAAGAGCTGGAAAAAGTGTTTAAAAAGCTGGCTGAGGGAGGTACCATAACCATGCCTCTTGAAGTTACTTTCTGGCAAGCTAAATTTGGGATGCTGGTTGACAAATTTGGAGTTCGATGGATGGTTAATTGCTCTCTAAAAGATCCTTCATAATTTAGTTGTAGCTTTTTAATCCTTCAAGTATTGTATTAGTAACAAACTCCAGTTCCTCATCCGTAATAATTAATGGAGGTGCTAATCTTACCAGCGTATTTGAGTGTAAGGTCCAGCCCAAAAGTATTCCTTGATCAAAACAATGGTTTACTACATACTCAGTAATTTCTTTGCTTTCCAGCTCCAAACCCAACATGGCACCCATTCCTCTTACTTCTTTTATCCCCTTTCCCTGAAGCCTTTGTTTTACTATCTCTTCAATCTTGCTTGCTCTTAAAAAATAATCCCCACTAAGAAGCTCTTTTAAATTAGCATGTGCAGCTGCGCAGCTCACAGGATGACCACCAAATGTTGTTACATGATTTAGGGGTGGATCATACTTAAATGTTTGAAATATTTTCTGTGAAGAAACGAATCCGCCAATTGGCATCCCACCACCCATCGCTTTAGCCATGCATAAAATATCAGGAACTACATTATAGTGTTCAAAGGTAAAAAGCTTCCCTGTTCTCCCAAATCCACTTTGTATTTCATCAAATATTAGAAGAGCACCAACTTCATTACATTTTTTCCTGATAGTTTCTAGCCATTTTTTTCTTGCGGGTATAATTCCCCCTTCTCCTTGAATTGGTTCCAAAATAACGGCAGCAGTTTCACGGTCAATCAGATCTAAAGAATCGTCTGAATTAAAACATCCAAAATCTACATTTGGTAATAATGGCAAATATGGATCTCTGTAAACATCCCTTCCGGTTACGCTCAAAGAACCTTGAGTATCGCCATGGTAACTATCTTTAAAGGCAACAAATTTTGTTCTTTCTGTGTATTTCTTTGCTAGTTTTAGAGCACCTTCATTTGCCTCAGTACCGCTATTAACAAGGTAAACCTGTTCTAAATTTTCAGGAAGTTGACTTAATAACAACGAAGCGAATTCAATTTGAGGTCTTTGAATAAACTCCCCATACACCATTACATGGAGATGCTTGTCTATTTGATCATGAAGTGCTTTTGTTACTTTTGGGTGATTATGCCCTAAACTACTCACTGCTATTCCTGATATAAAATCCAAATACCTTCTTCCCTTCGTAGTATATATATAACAACCATTCGAATGGGATATTTCCAGTGCAAGAGGGTTATCACTTGTTTGTGCCAGTAATTGTTTAAAAAGTATTTTATTCAAAAATGATATCCTAAAGTTCGCGTTATAAAAAAAAAGATATAAATTACGGTAGATGTACTAGTAGTTAATTATAATATTGTACTAACTAACTGTGGATAAAAATATGAAATTTAATCTTCTATCTATTTTAATAATACTCTTCTTTATCAGCTGCGCAAGTAATAAGCAAAAAGAGAATAAAAATGAAAAACCGATAGCTGAACTCCAAATTGCTCCAAACTACATCCACGCTGATCTAGAAATTCTATCAGTAGAAGATACAAAAACTCCATTAACGATAAGAGCTACAATATTAGAGGTTTTAAGATATGGGAGTACAATTGAACCCATTCCTTCCGGTAGTGTTGTATCATTTCATACGAATGATGAACTATACAAAGAATATGCAAACCGATTAAAGTCTGGAAAAAAAATCCGTGCCACCCTTAGAAAAGAACCAAGTGGTATGATGATGAATAAGAGCAATACAACTAACATGTGGAAACTAATATCTATCAATAACTAATTATGAATAGCAGATTAAACCAAGTACTCGAACTAACACTACTTTCTTTTACCGCAGCATTATTCATATGGATTCTACCATCTCATGTTTCAACAGTTGAATATGGAAATAATATTGTACCCGGTTCCGAAAAATCAATTTCAGACAGAGCTGAAAATTCTCAAGATAGAAGAGATCATTTCTTTCGACTAACACGGAACCCTGTTACTAATTCTATTCCGAAAAATATTCGAGAAAGAGAGCTAAAATATGCTAAAGGATTAGAAACTTCATTTAAATATAAATCTTCCGCATTGATGGAAGAGATAGATATAGCAGAAGTAGGCCCTAATGATGTTGGTGGCAGAACCCGAGGGTTAGGTGTTGATGTTAGAAATTCAAATATAATTCTTGCAGGTGCCGCCTCAGGAGGTATGTGGAAGACATCTGATGGAGGACAAAACTGGACACAAACTAGTGATCCTGGCGAAAACCTGGGAGTTACTTCTCTTATTCAAGATCCAGGCAATTTGAATACTTGGTATTATTCAACCGGTGAGTTTTCAGGAGGATCTGCTCGAGCAAGAGGAGGTGGAGGATCATATTATGGCTCCGGAATATACGTTTCTAATAATAATGGTGATAGTTGGAGCCAGATTTCAGCGACAGAAGACGACGATGTCTCATTCAACAGTCCTTTTGATTTTATTTCACGTGTAGAAATAAGTCCTACTACCGGAACAGGTTTTTTTGCGAGTAACGCCATTGGAATTTTTCGATCAACAAATAATTTTAATTCTAACAGCTTAGTTTTAGGAGGCTCAAATGACCATATATTTAGTGATGTTCAGGTTGCTGAGAATGGAACAGTTATAGCTGCAATCTCTAATCCTTTTACTGGATTTACAGCTACAAATTCTCCAGGAGTATATATTTCTAAGAATGATGGTCAAAATTGGACCGATGTAACTCCCGCATCTTATCCTTCAGAGCCAGGAAGAGCCGTAATTGGCACATCAAAATCCGCTCCCAATATTTTCTATGTATTTGTTGCAGGTAATTCTGATCAACCATCTTTATATAAGTTTGATGTAACAGATATAAATAATGTTTTCTCAAATAATTTAACAGACAATATTCCTGACTTTGGAGGACCCGTAGGTGATCTAAATTTACAAGGTGGGTATAACATGGTTTGCGAAGTTCACCCTACAAATAGTAATCTTGTATTGATCGGGGGCACGAATTTGTTTCGCTCTTTCAATGGATTTGCGACCGCTCCTGATGATTCGGATAATGATGGCTTTTCAGATCCCGATAATGCGACTTCTTTTTGGATTGGCGGGTACGATACGGATAATGACATTTCTCAATACCCTAATCATCATCCTGATCAGCATGCCGTAATTTTTGATCCTAACAGCCCAAACAGAGTAATTAGTAGTCATGATGGAGGAATTAGTGTTACCGCTGATATTTCTTCTAACTCAACTATAAATTGGCAAGAATTAAATAATGGCTACAATGTTACCCAATTCTATACCGTTACACTTCACCCTGATGCAAATGACGAAAGAATCCTTGGAGGAACACAAGATAACGGCTCTCCCTTTTTTGAATTCTCCGATATTACCGGAACTTCATCTTCCTTTGATATTTCTTCCGGCGATGGTGCTTATGCTTATTTAGGCTCTAATTTTTTAACTACTTCTTCTCAAAGAGGCAGATTAATTAAATATGATTACAATGGCTTAGGGGAACCAACTAATTTCTCTTATATAGCTCCGTTGCAAGCACAAGACAAATTGTTTATTCATCCTTATTTGGTAAATCATACTAACGAAGATGTTATTTTCTATCCTGGAGGAAATCAGCTATATCGTAACAATTCAGCTACATCACTTCAAACAAACCAGGATAATACTGATGGAACAGCAGAAGGTTGGACAGAACTATCAAATTTATCTACTGCCGATCAATCCATAATTTCTACTCTTGAAATAAGTACTACAAGCCCTAATGATTTTCTATACTACGCAGAATTTAACCAATCTGGAGTCCCAAGAATTTTCAGACTTTTCAATGCATCTACTACTACAACTTCAGATGACCTTAAAATATTAACCTTTACCCCATCAACGTCGGATTCAATACCTCCTAGCGGTGCTTATATTCACGATATCGCAGTTAGTGAAGATAATGGCAATGAAGTGATAGCTATAGTTTCAAATTATAGTACAGAGAGCATCTATTACTCCACTAATGGTGGAAATACATGGACCGGTAGCGGAGGAAATCTGGAGCCTTCAAATGGAAACGGACCTTCAGTTAGATCTGCTGTAATAGCTAAAACCTCTTCGGGTGAGAAAACCTATTTTGTAGGTACAAGTACCGGGCTATATGCCACTAATAATATGGATGGGGCCAATACTCAGTGGAAACTTCAAGGAGTTTCTACGATTGGAAATTCAGTTGTTGAGTATTTAGATTATCGTCCTTCAGACAAAACGCTCGCAATTGCTACTCATGGGAGAGGCATTTTCCTTGGTAATGCTTCAATGTCAGTCTCTAACGAAAATGTAGATCAAAGTATCCCTGAGCAATTTAGCCTCAATCAGAATTATCCAAACCCGTTTAATCCTTCAACTACAATCTCTTATTCACTGCCTTCAAACAGTAATGTTACCGTTTCAATTTTTGATATAAATGGTAGAAAAGTTGCAGAACTCATAAATAATTCTTCACAATCGGCTGGAAAGCACTCGATAAATTTTAACGCCAGCAATCTGGCTAGTGGTGTTTATCTTTATAAAATTTCAGCGAAAACTACTTCAGGTAATACCAACTTCTCTCAAATTAAAAGGATGACTTTAATTAAATAAATGCAAAAATAGGCTTCGAAATTTCGAAGCCTATTTACAATTTGTTTACCTAAGTTTATGATAAAACAGCTTTTTTAATTTTCTCAACTGTAATACCAAAGTGTTCATATAATTCTTCATATGGCGCAGATTCTCCAAAACAATCTATTCCAATAGCTTTCCCTTCAAATCCAATCCACTTACTCCATCCAAAAGTTGAACCCGCCTCAATTGACACCCTATTAGTAACTTTTGAAGGGAGTATCATTTTTTTGTATTCTGAATTTTGCTTATCAAATAATTCCCAGCTCGGCATGCTAACAACTCTTGCATCAACTCCATGATTTCGCAACTGCTCTTGAGCTTCCATGCCTAAATGTACTTCAGATCCTGTTGCCATTAAAATTGCATCCGGAGTTTCTTTCTCTGAATCTGAAAGGATATAAGCTCCTTTTTCAGTTAAAGAAGCATGATTTTTTTCGTTTCTTGAAAAAGTCGGGATATTCTGCCTGGTTAGAACCAGAATAGTTGGACCGGTTTTATTTTCTATAGCGCTTTTCCAAGCGTATGCCACTTCATTAGCATCTCCCGGTCGTATGACAGTTACATTTGGCATCGCTCTTAAACTTGCTAAATGCTCTACCGGTTGGTGAGTTGGACCATCTTCACCTAAACCAATACTATCATGCGTCATTACATAAATAGCAGGTGTTTTCATAATTCCCGCTAACCTGATAGAAGGTCTGCAATAATCTGTAAACACAAAGAATGTGCCTCCAAAAGGAATCACTCCACCATGAATTGCCATCCCATTCAATGCAGCTACCATTCCATGTTCTCTAACGCCGTAATGAACATTTCTCCCCGAATGATTTATTGACGAAAAAACGCCTTCATCCTTTAGATTAGTTTTTACGCTGCCTTCCAAATCTGCTGAACCACCAAATAAATTGTTGACCTTATCCTTTAAAGCATTTAGAACTGTACCTGAACTGCTTCGAGTTGCAATTCCTTTCTCATTTGTTTCAAATACCGGTAACAGTTTATCTAAGCCATTTGTTACATCACCACTCAACCAATCTTGAAACTCATTTGCAAGATCAGGATTCTCATTTTTAAAGTTTCTAAAAATAGAATCCCATTCAGTTTCAGCTTTTGATCCTTTTTCAACCTCCTTTCTAAATTGCTCTAGCGCATTATCAGGAATAAAAAAGCTCTTCTCAGGATCCCAGCCATAAACCTCTTTGGTCAACTTAATTTCTTCTTCACCTAGTGGCGAGCCGTGGGAAGAAGCAGAATCTTGTTTATTTGGGCTACCAAAACCTATATGTGTTCTACAAATTATAATGGAAGGTTTTTCTTTTTCTTGCTTAGCTGCCTCAATAGCTGATTCAATCTGATCATGATCATGTCCATCAATTTCTTGTACATGCCAATTATATGCCTCAAATCTTTTCACGGGATCTTCAGTAAAAGAAAGATCTGTCGAACCATCAATAGAAATAGAATTTGCATCATATAGATAGATCATTTTTTCTAATTTTAAATGACCGGCCAATGATGCTGCTTCATGAGATATCCCTTCCATTAAATCTCCATCACTAACAATAGCATAAGTATAATGGTCCACAATTTTATTCGAACCTGAGTTAAACTTAGCTGACATAAATCGCTCAGCCATAGCCATCCCTACTCCTGTTGCAAAACCTTGCCCCAAAGGACCTGTAGTCATTTCTACACCCGGTGTGATATGTGATTCGGGATGCCCCGGAGTTTTGCTTCCCATTTGACGAAAGTTCTTAATATCGTCTAAACTAACATCATACCCTGTTAAGTATAATAAGCTGTATAAAAGCATGGAGCCATGTCCAGCTGATAAAATGAATCTATCTCTATCAAACCAATCCGGGTTCTTAGGATTGTGTTTTAAGAACTTTGTCCAAAGCACATATGATACATCAGCCATACCCATTGGCATTCCCGGGTGTCCGGAATTAGACTTTTGAACGGCATCCATTGAAAGAGTTCGAATTGTATTTACACAGAGCTGATCTATAGCTGCCATTTTTTTAGTAAAAAATTAGTTATAAGGATAGATTTTGAGTTCCGAAGATAGGAAAAGCTAATTTCAGATTGAAAGAATAAATCCTCTTTGGAAAACTAATTGCATAAAAAAAGCCCGAAACAAATTGCTTCGAGCTTTTAGAGACTTTTTATTCTAAGATCAATTAGTTGAACTGCATTTTAATTCAAATTCCATTGAGTGTTCTGCAGGTGCTTTAAATGATCCATAAGATGCATCTGTATATGCTTTACAAGCTTCCGCTTTATTGCCTTTAAGTTGATATGCTAAACCCATTTCAAAATAGATTTTAGCCTTGTCAGTTTTACCACCTTTTTCATGAGTTAATGCAGTCTTAGCATTAGAAATGGCTAAGTCATATTTACTTTGAGCGTTGTAAGCTTCGGCAATTCTATAATATACATCAGCAGACTCAGCATCATATTCAGTTGCTAATTTAAGTAGGTCAATAGCCTCACTATAGTTTTTTGCTTCAATAAGTTTAGACCCTCTAAACAGAAGCTCATCATGAGCTGCATTTTTTGCCTGTCTGGAAATCTGTCCTTTATTCGTTTTATCAGCGACTGCTATAGCTTGATCGAACCATCTTAAAGCATCATTAATATCATCTGATAATTTTTTGGCAACTAAACCTTTGGTATAATATGGCTGAGCATAGTTTGAATTT
The DNA here is from genome assembly GCA_965216175.1 of Balneola sp. Classification (GTDB taxonomy): domain Bacteria; phylum Bacteroidota; class Rhodothermia; order Balneolales; family Balneolaceae; genus Balneola. Next base: position 808,127 of record OZ244140.1, on the reverse strand, counting down.
GCTTGAATTGCACTATTAAGTGCCTTGTCTGCATCCTCAAACATTTCTCTTTTAAAAAGCATTGTTGCTTTCTGATAGTACAACTGAGGCACATATCCTTGAGCTGCTTGTGTTACTCTTGCATCTTCGTATTTCTTACCAATTTCCACAGATTTTTCAAAGGCAGTAATAGCTATATCCAGATCTGGAATCTCTTTAGACGTTCTGAATACGTTGAAAAGACTTCCTGCCTTATTCAATTGTACCTTAGGAATTTGTTGTTCAGAACGTGATTTTATATCTGTCCCTTGAGGTGTGCCTAATTGCTCACCAATTTCAGCAGCTTCCATGTACGTAGAAATAGCTTCATCGTACTTATCATTTTTTGCTAATTCATCAGCTGCGTTATATTTATTTACCGCATCTTCATAACTTGCTTGTGCGAATGCATTGGTTGCCAATAACGCTACAAACAATACTAGTAAGTTTTTGTTGAGAAACTTCATGTGTTTAAAGTGATTGTGTTAAATATTTCAAAGCTTACAATTTAAATAAAAAAGCTTCATATCTAAAATTATAACCTTCTATTTTCAGGTTTTATTGTTTATTTAAATGAAATTATGCTGTAAGTGTTCCGAATTAGAAGGAAAAATTGGGTTTTGGTTCCTTCTTTTCATAAAAATCACAAATTATCTTTACTGCTTCTTCTGTGCTATCTGTAACGTGAAATAAATCAATATCTTTTTCTGCAATTGTACCTGCTTCTACCATAGTCTTTTTAATCCAGTTTACTAATCCGTCCCAATAATCTGATCCAAAAAGGATGATTGGAATTTTGGAGATTTTATGTGTTTGAATTAAGGTTAAACTTTCGAATAATTCGTCCAAAGTTCCAAATCCTCCGGGAAATACGATAAAACCCTGTGCATATTTTACAAACATAACTTTTCGTACAAAAAAGTAGTTGAAATCTACTGAGTATTCCCGATTTACAAACTCATTCATTCCCTGTTCAAAAGGAAGCTCAATTCCTAAACCTACTGATTTTCCTTCACCAATATGTGCTCCTTTATTACCCGCTTCCATAATTCCGGGGCCACCGCCTGTAATTACACCAAATCCCTTTTTTGTTATCAATTCCCCGGTTTCTACAGCTAATTCGTAATATTTATCACCCGGTCGGGTTCTCGCTGAACCAAATATAGAGATACAAGGCCCTACTTTATAAAGAGTATCAAAGCCATCAACAAATTCTCCCATTATTTTGAAAACGCTCCAGATATCTTTGTTATTTCCATCTTGATATTGTCTTTGAATTTGAGCGTCAGATTTATCGGATTTGTTCATATTTAAAATTTAATTGAAAGTGAAATTGAAGGAATATCTCCCAAAAAAGGATTTGTGATAGTATCAGCTTCAAACCTTCTGTTCATTGATAGATCATCAGAAACATCAAAAGGTCTAAGATGCGCAAATACATAAGCGTCAACAGCATTGAGCACATACGATAAAAACACAGTTACATAAATAAAGTCTCTTCTATTTCTGAGAAAATCACGGTTTTTTTTCAAACTCGCCGCTCCCTGTCCTGCCAAATAATCAGGAGTGGGTCCAAACCTCATATCATTATTTGAACTAAATGAATTGTAATAAGCCGCTCTGTAATCATGGTACTGCTTTGTAAGATAAACACTGTAGTAGCTTAATCCTCCAATCAGTCCATAAACAATAGGTACTTTCCAGGCTTGTTTATTAGTAAGCTGACCCCAACCTGGAATAATCAGAGATCTTCTTAATACCGACTTTGGATCTGGATATTTAGTTTTTTGGGTACTGTCAGCAATAGAAAAAGCAGAATACGAAGGGTAGCTCAGATCAGTTTTTTGTAAATATTGAGCGTTCAGTGGTTCTATAGTAAGAGCTATTAAAAAAAGAATAGCAACACTATTTCGAATCAAGAATCCCAAGAATTCGCTCCAGATCATCTTCTGAATAATATTCGATTTTAATTTCTCCACCTTTGGCTTTTGGTTTTACTTCAACTTTTGTACTGAACGTTTGACGAAGCCGGGATGATATGTCATTATAGAATGGGTTATCAGCAACTTTTTCCTTTGAGGACTTTTTCTTTTTGCCTGAAAAAGTATCCAAGCTACGTACCGCTTCTTCCATTTGTCGAACAGACCATTCATTAGAAATTGCTCTTTTCAACAAATTCTGTTGGTCTGTTTTATCCTCAATGCTTATCAGGGAGCGTGCATGCCCCATCGCAATTTGGTTCTTTTTTAATGCAGTCTGAATAAAGTCAGGGAGCGTTAGCAAGCGAAGCATGTTAGTTACAGTTGTACGATTTTTACCAACTCGCTCTGCTACCTGAGCTTGCGTGTAGTCAAATTCCTCCAGTAATCTCTGATAAGCTAGCGCTACTTCCAATGCGTTTAAGTCTTCGCGTTGGATATTTTCAATCAACGCAAAAGCCATACTTTGCTCATCATCGGCTTTGCGTACATAAGCCGCAATCTCCGTTAACCCGGCAAGTTTAGACGCCTTAAGACGTCTTTCTCCACTTATAAGCTCAAACTTCTTTTCACCTATATATCTTACAGTTAAAGGCTGAATGATTCCATGCTCTTTAATAGAATCAGCTAACTCATCCAGTTTTTCTTCATTAAATTCTTTTCTGGGCTGATGAGGATTGGCTCTGATATCATCAACGGGAATATGCAAAACAACATTTACCAATTCACCGGGATCTATTTCCTTTGGTTCTGCATCCTTTTTCTGCTTAGCAATAGACTCTCTTTCATTACCTTGTGGTTTTTCCTCCTCTGAATTGTATTCAGGGAAATAAACACCTAATCCTCTTCCTAAAACTTTCTTAGCCATTATATTATTCCTTAATTAGAAAGTACCGGACTATCTTTAAATAATTTTCTATTCTTCTTGATAATTTCGCGAGCCAGCGATAAATAGTTTTTGCTTCCTGTACTTGTTGAATCGTATAGCAAGGCGGGCTTCCCAAAACTCGGAGCTTCTGCCAAACGAATATTTCTTGCAATAACAGATTTAAACACTCTATCATCAAAATAACGTTTTACTTCGTCTGCAACCTGATTCGAAAGCCTTGTTCTGGTATCATACATTGTCAACAATACTCCTTCAATATCCAACTCAGGATTTAAATGTTGCCTTACAATTTTGATTGTATTTAAAAGTTGTCCCAAACCTTCGAGTGCAAAATATTCACATTGTACAGGTATTACGATAGAATCAGAAGCTGTTAAAGCATTAATGGTAAGTAAACCCAATGAAGGTGGGCAATCAATGATAATAAAATCATACTTATCCCTGAGATCGCCAATTGCTTTATCAAGAATTCTTTCACGATCCTCTCTGTCGATCATTTCAATCTCAGCACCAACTAAGTTTATGTGTGCAGGGATAAGATCAAGAAAATCCAATTCAGTAGACCTTATGGTGTCTTCGGTATCTGTACTACCGATCATTACTTCATAAATAGAATTGGTAACCGTTTTAACGTCAATACCCAACCCACTGGTTGTGTTACTTTGGGGATCGATATCTATGACGAGCGTTGGATGTTCAATTGCTGCCAAACTTGCTGCCAAATTAATAGCAGTAGTTGTTTTACCTACTCCTCCTTTCTGATTAGCTATGGAGATGACTTTACCCATTAATAACTCGCTTTTTTTCGTTGTTTGACATAAAAATCAATATAAAGCGAGGCATCATCCCATACAAAAATACTTATTCACATCCGTCGAAGAAGTTATCCACAATTTACTATTGGTTAGCAGGAGAACTCGTTAAAAGCACTCCCTGACGCTGAATCGAAGGTGAACTTACTTGGTTAACAAGTATAAGTTTTTCAAAACTTTTCTCATATTCATCTCCCATATTCCTGGCTTTTATTACGTCTATACGGTCAGAAATATTAATAACTTGATTTCTGTCTACCCAAGGCTGCACAGATGTTGAAGAATTGACCTTACCATCAACACCATTTGAATTTATCCCGTCCGAAAAGGGTTCAAAAAAATACACACCTGTTGAAATAAGTAACAGTATAGTTGCAGCAGCAGCTACAGTTTTACCTAACCAACCTATCATGAAATAAGAAGATCGAAGCTTCTTTCGCTGACCCATAACAGCTTGCTCTTTTACTTTACTAAGTAAATCTTGCGGGGTTTGCTTCAGTGGTAACTTTTTAACCTTATTGTATGTGCTCCTTAAACTTTCAACTTCTATGAGTAAATTTTCATTACTCATCATTTCTCTTTCAAATTCGATTTCCTCAGAGGGATCCATCTCCCTCATGAGGTACCGAATACAATCTTCATCGTTTATTTGCATGTTTGAACTCATGTTGTCTTTCTTCCTCAAAGTGCTTTCGCAAATTGATCAACGCATAACGCATACGACCTAGTGCCGTGTTGATTGATACATTAGTCAATTCTGCTATTTCTTTAAAGGGCATTTCATAATAATGCCTCAAAAGTACGACGGTGCGTTGCTCTTCCGGTAATTTAGCTATATGAGCCATTAAACTAGACTTTGTTTCGCTTTCAACTAGTTGCTCATCAGCATCTACCCAACTCTCATCTGTCATTCTATCGAAGTAATCTGAGCGTGAGTCGTCTTCGTCGTACCAAGAGTTAACGTCAATGTAACGCTTTTGTTTTCTTATATGATCAATTGTTGCATTGTGTGCAATTCTCATCACCCAGGCGATCCATTTACCTTGTTCATTATAGGTGTCATCCATTTTTGTGACTACCTTGGTAAATACTTCCTGAAAAATATCATTTGCTGTTTCAGGATTATTGATCATACTATAAATGTATGAATAGATTTTAGCCTGATGGCGATTCATTAACTCGTTGAATGCAGCTTCATCTGCTTTTCTTCTGAAATAGCGTACCAGATCTCTGTCCCTAAGATCTTTGTAAGATGCCTTTGTAGTTCTCTTTAATAGTTCCATTGTGTTCACCCGCGTATTTTGGGATTAACTCTCTGCCAACGCATTCATTGAACTTTCTGTATTTATAATAAATTCAATTGATTACATTAATTAACACAAAGAGCAATTTTGCCTCTTGTCTTATACTATTGTACGAAGAGCAAAGACATTTGGCTTGGGTTTATTTTAATTCATCGTGCACAAGGTTCATATCACATGTTAATGTTACCTTGTATCACATCAATGGAAAAGACGAATTAACCGTTAAAATGGTTGTACGCTTTCTCACCTAATTTCTCTCCGATCACTTTTTGTATATCTTCTTTGGAAGAGTTTTTTATTTTTTTAACTGACCCAAATTCTTTCAACAAAACCTGAGAAGTTTTTTCGCCAACTCCCGCTATCTCAGTAAGTTCTGTAACTAGCGTTCGTTTTGATCTTTTATGCCTGTGAAAAGTAATTGCAAAGCGATGAGCTTCATCTCTGGCTTGCTGAATTAATTTTAACGCAGTCGATTTTTTTGGAATCATGATGGAATCCATCTTACCGGGTATAAAGACTTCTTCCAGTCGCTTTGCTAATCCGATGATCTCACATTCGCCGTAAAACCCAATTTCTTTAAGTGCCTCTACTGATGAACTGAGCTGACCTTTCCCTCCATCCACAATAATGAGATCAGGAATTTGAAGACCCTCTTTCATCACTTTGGAGTAACGACGTGTTAATATCTCTTTCATAGAAGCAAAGTCATCAGGTCCAACTACCGTTTTAATATTAAAGCGTTTGTACTCGCTCTTTCGAGGCTTGGCATCTACAAAACAAACCATGGAAGCCACCGGATCAGAACCTTGTAAGTTGGAGTTATCAAAACATTCGATCCTTCTTGGTAATCTTTGCAGATTCAAGTGTTCTTTCAGCTCTTTAACCGCATGCGGAATTCTGTCTCTTTCTGCTTTCTCTTTTTCCAATCTTCTTTCATTCAGATGGTGTTTTGCATTCGACTTTGCCATTTTTATCAGCTGAGCCTTCTCGCCGATCTGAGGAACGTGTACCGGTACTTTCTTACCACGTTCCTGATATAGATACTGAACTAATGCTTCATCATCTTCCAGCTCACTACTTATATATACTTCATCCGGAATGGCAGCTGTATATTGGCCTGTGTAATAATCTTCTACAAAAGACTGTAACAATACCCCTTCTTCAAGGCCTTCGATATTCTTTAAAAACCGATGGAATTTTCCTATCAGCTTTCCTTCTCTCACTTTGAACAATACTCCGCAGGCTTCACTGATCTCTTCATCAATTCGTATGGCAAATACGTCGCGATCTACTTTCTTGTCAGCCACCATTTTCATTTTCTTACTATAGCGCTCTATAGCAATCAAGCTATCCCGTAAATTTGCAGCTTCTTCAAAAGCCAAAGCTGAGGAAGCTATTTCCATTTCTTCTTTTAATTCACGTATCAATACTTCCGTTTGACCGTTGAGCAATCGTTCTACCTTTGTAACCACCACATTATAGCGTTCATTATCCCAATCTCCCGAACAATTTTCCAGATAATCATCAAAACAAGAATGCCATTTTGGAATCCCTCTGGTTCGATCAAGATTCTTTATGGACACAGCACAGGTACACAAATCAAAAGCTTTTCGAATGGTTTCCAGCATTCGTTTCATGTTTACCACACTATCATACGGACCGTAATATTTACTTCCATCTTTGATAATAGTTCTGGTCGGAAACACGCGGGGCTTGTCATCTTTTGTGATGCAAATGTATGGATACGATTTATCATCCCGATACATAATATTGTATCTGGGTTGGTACTGCTTAATGAAATTATTCTCCAGGATCAAAGCTTCTGCTTCCGAATCGGTTACAACAACTTCTAAATCATCGATCTTGGAAACCATAGTTTTGATCCGACCATCCACATTTCGGGATTCCTGAAAATAAGATCGAACTCTGTTTCTAAGCTTTTTGGCTTTACCTACATATAATACACTACCATTCTTATCTCTGTAGATATAGACTCCGGGCGATAGCGGAAGATTTGCCACTTTTTCTGAGACGTCGATATTGATTTTTGGATTGCTCACCCCTAAAGATATAAAAGAATCAGTAATCTAATTTGAAGTATCAGTCTCATCTGTTACTTTCTCAAAAATAAATTTCTATGGGCGATCAAAAAGATAGGCTGAACGAACTACAATATAAGCTGGATAGTTTTTTACAGAAGCAAGAACAAATGCAGAAAGAAGTTTTGTTACTTCGCTCCGAAATAAGATCACTTCAGTTAAGAGAAAAGTTTAAAACGGAGAAGCCTAAAGATTCTTCTTTACCTGTTAAAGAGCAAAAACGTGAAGAAAGCACTCCCAAAAAGGAATTACCCTCTCCGGAAGAGTTTGAATCAGTAATATTAGACAAGTATCGAGTAGAAGAAGCAGAACCACCGAGTAAAGAAGACGCCCCCGTTGGACAGATTGCCCCAGATTGGTTGAATTTTGAAAAATTGCTAGGTGAAAATCTTATTAACAAGATTGGAATCATCATTACTGTAATTGGGGTGGCGATCGGTTCTAATTATGTAATTGAAAACGATTTAATAAGTCCACTTACCCGAATTGTTTTAGGCTATATGTTCAGCATTGGTTTAATCGGTACAGCATATCGTCTCAAAAGTAAATACTTGAATTACAGCGCTGTTATTATGGGAGGTGCAATGGCTTCAATGTATTTAATCACCTTTGCCGCATATACTTTTTATGGGCTTATCCCTCAGTTAGTTGCATTTATCATAATGACCATAATTACCGGTGTTACTATTGTAACAGCAATTGGTTATAACAAAGAATGGATATCTGTCTTTGGTCTTGTAGGTGGATATGCCGTTCCTTTTTTGGTTGGTGGTGATTCAAATAACTTCGTTGTTTTATTTGGTTACATCCTATTTATCAATCTTGGAGTATTATTCATCGCTCTCCAAAGATACTGGCGAATACTTTACTACTCAGCCTTTGTTTTTACCTGGCTGGTATTTTTATCCTGGTTTAATTTAGATTTCTCTGCTGAAAATGACTTAGTAACCGGTCTGCTTTTCTCTACATTGTTCTTTTTAATCTTCTATACAGCCACGCTTGCTTACAAAATAAGGAATCAAAAAACACTCTCTTCAATAGATATTTCGGCTATTCTAACAAACACCTTCTTATTTTTTGGGATAGGTTATCAAACTTTGGAATATGACTTTGCCAATTATCATGGACTTTTTACCATTTTAATTGCCTTAGTTCATTTTGTTGCAGGTCAAGTTATTAAGAGATTTGATTTACCCACTCCTACAATTACTAATTTTTTAAATGGCTTAGTCCTCGTTTTTTTAACACTTGCGATTCCAATTCAACTGCAAGATAAATGGATTACCATGGCATGGAGCTTAGAAGCGTTGTTACTTGTTTGGATGGGGAGACAAAAAGGATTGCGACTATTTGAAGTACTTTCTTATCCGGTTATAGTTTTAGCCTTTGTTGGTTTAATGGGGTATTGGATTGATTTCAATTTATTTAATGATTCTAAGCAAGTTCTACCTTTCTTAAACTCATTGTTTGGAACATTTCTCGTTTTTTGGGCTGCATTTTTTGCCATTCAGTATCTGATAGTTAAAAATCCAAGTGAAGCTGTTCTCAAACCCGGAACAAAGCGATTGTCCTTTTTTAAGATTGGAATTCCTTTTGCTCTAATCTTTACACTTTACTTCGATATACTATTTGAGATAAGTAATATTTTTAGTTATTGGGAACTTGACAGAGTCCTGATCTTCACAGATAATGGTAAGTATTCAGAGCCCAATCCATTTAAATCGATCTGGCTCTTAAACTATAGTTTTGCATTTTTGGGTGTTGGAACTTGGGTGAACAAACGCTGGTTTAAAATTCAACAACTCGATAAAATAAGTCTCGGCTTATACGGAATTGTATTCTTAATCTTTTTCGGATCTTTTTTCAATGACGTCAAATTTCTCAGAGAATTATATATGGGCGAATTTAATACCCAAGAAGCATATCAAAGCGTTTGGAATATTATCATCAGATATGTTCTCATTGGATTTGCGGCTTGGGGGATTTTCGTTTGCAAAAAACTGATCTCCGATCACTACAAAGAACCAGAGCAAAAAATATATTTCGATTTGTTTTTAGCTTTTATAGGGATATTTATTCTAAGCACAGAGCTCATACAATGGCTGGACATCGCGGGATTTAGCAACTCTTACAAACTCGGACTTAGCATTTTATGGGGAGCTTGTTCTCTAGCTTTGATATTCTACGGCATAATATCTCAGAAAAAACATCTGCGAGTAGGTGCAATTTTTGTCTTTTTCATCACTCTCCTCAAGCTATTCTTGTATGATATAAGTCATCTATCAACCATTTCTAAAACAGTTGTTTTTATTTCATTAGGAATCCTATTATTGGTTATTTCATATTTATATAATCGCTTTAAAGATGAGTTATTTGATGAAACTGACGAGGAATTGGTATGAATGATAAAATCCCAAACGGTTTAGTTTTTTCTTCTCGATCGCCTAAGCGAAGAAAAAGAGCGTTTATTTTAATTCCTATTCTTGTGGTTATTCAATTATGTTTGATTTGGCCGATCTATCCACTTATGAGCTCAGCAAAACCACTTATCTTTGGCATTCCCCTTTCTTTTTTCTGGGTTATCCTGATGGTTTGTTTATCCTTTATTTCACTTCTGATCTTCTTCAGAAAAGACACTGAAACTACGGAGGAAGAATAATTGGCTGATTGGATCATTATTCTGGGAATTTGCGGAATCTATTTGGCGATCACTTTGGTGATGGGAATTATCCCAGGAAGAAAAGTAAGTAATAGCGCCGCCGGTTACGTTGCCGGCGATCGCTCCATGAATGTATTGATTTTGTATTTCGTACTGGGTGCTTCCATTTTCTCTTCGTTTGCATTTTTAGGCGGACCCGGTTGGGCATATTCCCGTGGAGCAGCAGCTTTCTACATAATTGCATACGGAGCTTTGGGAATGGTTCCGTTCTACTTCTTTGGTCCCAAGGCAAGAAAACTCGGAGCAAAATACGGCTTTATCACTCAGGCAGAATTACTTCAGGATCGTTATAACAGCAAAGTGCTTTCTGCTCTTTTGGCTGTGCTTACAGTGGTGGTTTTGATTCCTTATCTCACACTTCAGATGAAAGGAGCAGGACTGGTTTTAAATACCATTAGTGAAGGCGCAATTCCTGAATGGCTTGGAGCCGGAATTGCATACGGTGTAGTTCTCATTTATGTATTTTTTAGTGGAGTAATGGGCGTTGGCTGGACCAACACATTTCAGGGAATTTTTATGCTGATTATTGCTTGGTTTTTGGGAATCTATCTACCCGAAAAAATGTATGGTGGAATCGGCCCGATGTTTGAGGAATTAATTGCTTCCGATTTTGGAGATGCGCTTACTGCTCCGGGATTAACCAGTAGCGGAGCATCCTGGGATTGGTGGGGGTTTAGTTCGGCTGTACTTATTTCAGCTATTGGATTTTCAATGTGGCCACATTTCTTTATGAAAGCTTTTGCCGCTAAAAGTGATCGAACCATTAAACTTACGGTTGTTCTCTACCCTACTTTTCAGATATTTTTGGTTCCGATTCTGATTATCGGTTTTGCTGCAGTTCTTGCTTTCCCAAATGTAACTCCTGCAGATTCCATTCTCCCGCACGTGCTTCTGCAAATGGATCTTCCTGTCATTCTAATCGGACTGGTTTGTGCAGGAACACTTGCTGCGTCTATGTCTTCGGGTGATGCCATTGTGCATGCGGCTGCTTCAGTGGCGGTTCGGGATGGTTTTTCTAAATCTCCTTCACTGGCTGAGTGGATGAAAACAGAAGGAAATGAACGAAAACTAATTCGCATACTGGTTGTCGTTATTAGTTTAATCGCCTACTATTTTGCAGTGTTTGCCGAAACGGATATTGTTTCATTGCTTCTCGGAGCTTATGGTGGAATCGCTCAAATATTCCCGTTGGTTTTTGCCATGTTTTATTGGCCACGAGCAAATGGCAAAGGCGCCTTAGCCGGATTGATAGGTGGAATTTTGGTTACTCTGTTCTTCTTATATAATCCTGAATTCAAACCATTACCAATACACGAAGGTATTTACGGGTTGATAGTGAATTTGGCGTTACTTATTGGAATCAGTTTAGCTACTGAGCCGGAAGAACGAGAAAGAATTGAGAGGTATACAGAGTTGTGAGGTTTATAATTACTCAGCATATACTCTTTATTTTAAGAGCATCATGAACAAAACTTAATTAGATAATTGGGATTTGATTAACTCAATACGTCATATTCTCATGTTGATAAAAAATTAGAAAAATAAAAATGGAACTACCAAAATATCATGAAACATTCATTCCAATATTGGAGATTCTTAATTCTGTTGAATCTTTAAAAAGTCGTGAGTTAGCATCTAAGGTACGCGATGTTTACTATTCTGATTTACCTCAAGACTTACTCAATCAGAAAACTAGTACCGGAGCAAATGTTTTACTAGACAGAATTTTATGGGGTAAATCTTATCTTAAAATGGCAAAATTTGTGTCATATCCGAAACGGGGATTTGTGCAAATAACCCAAAAAGGAAAAAGAAGACTAGAAACAGGAAGTTTACCCCTTCAAGACCTTCAAAATGATCCAGACTTCATTAGCCATAGAGAATCTGTCAAAAGCGAAAAAGAAAATAAGATAGAACTGGATTCTCTTAATGTAGAAAATGCATCACCGCAAGACTTAATTGATTCAGGTTTCTCATCAATCGAAACAGAAGTAAAAACTAATCTTTTAGAGAAGCTTAAGGAAATAGATCCTTACTATTTTGAAAAAGTAATCTTAATACTGCTAAAGAAAATGGGGTATGGAGATTTTGTGGAAACTTCAAAATCAGGTGATGGTGGAATTGACGGCATTATCAATGAAGATAAATTAGGATTAGAAAAGATCTATACTCAAGCGAAACGCTACAATGAGAACAAAGTGCGAGAAAAGGATATCAGAAATTTCATTGGAGCAATGAGCGGTGACACAAGCAAAGGTGTTTTCATCACCACTTCGACTTTTGACGATTCCGCTATTAAAAAAGCTAGAGAAGCACATCACTCAATAATTCTGATTGACGGAGCAAAATTGGTTGACTTGATGCTCCAATCTAATGTAGGAGTTCAAGTAAAAACTGTCTATGAGGTGAAAGAGATAGACAACGACTTTTTTGAAGAAGACTAAAGAGAATACTATGCACAAAATGGCTATAAACCATTTTGCTTCGTAGCCAAACAGTTGAAAAATACAAAAATGAAACTAACCACCAATCCTCAAGCGACACAAATTTTTGAAAAGTATCCGGAAAAGGTACAAGCTCAAATGCTTCGACTTAGAGAATTGATTTTAAGTACCGCTTCTGAGATTGAGAGATTGGATGAGTTGGAAGAAACCTTGAAATGGGGCGAGCCCAGCTATCTTACCAAATATGGCAACACCGTTCGCATGGATTGGAAAGAGAAAAATCCGGATCAATATGCCATGTATTTTAAATGCACTTCTAAACTTGTCCCAACATTCAAAAAACTCTATTCAGAAATATTCACTTTCGAAGGCGACCGTGCAATTGTTTTCAAGCTGGATGACGAAATCCCTGCAAAAGAGTTAAAGCATTGTATATCGCTGGCACTTACTTACCATAAAGTAAAACATCTTCCGCTTTTGGGTGCTTGAAAAGCTTAGGTCATCCGACCTTTTTTCGGAATCTTACAAAAATGCTATTAACTGTCTTATTAAGTTAATTCCTGTTTAGAAAATATCCTTCAATTTTAATTTAGATTTATGTTTTCTTAATGTTGCTATTAAATAGGTATTTTGATCTTTGTTGATTATAACCATCTAGCATTAAACTTCAATTCCTCACAAAGATCCCCAAATGAATTTGGGATTGTAGATGTTAGATAATTAGATGACATCATGATATAGTTGAGAGGTCATCTCGTGGCGTATGCACGAGATCTGGATTAAACGATGAGCTTCGATTTCGTTCAAAGAGAAACTACTTTTAAGGTGATCTTTCAAAAGTGGAATCTCCCGGGAGGCAGAATCTCATCCCATAAATTTTTCAAGACCGGATTTACCGAGCGTCTCAAATTCATTTTCCATGCCCTTTTCCACTTTTTAATGTGCTTCTCTCTTCGAATAGCAGTGAGTTCGGTATGTTGAAGAAAATAAGGAGCATTTGCTCTTTTTGTGGCTGAATGTTCTGGTTAATAAATCGTTTGTCACACCCGTATATAGAACAGTTCTTCTGGAATTGGATAACATATACACGTAGCTTTCCTTCATATCCAAGTAAGAATACTTCAGAGCAATTCCTTACAGAATTAGTTGAGAGATAAATAAAGTTTCTCGGCTATCGTATATATCCAGATTCCTGCCCTGCCTTTGCCGCAGGCAGGCTTCGCAGGAATGACGATGTTTGTGTTTTGTAGCATTTAAAACTAATGGTCAACAAATTACCTGGCATCTTCAAAGATGACCCAATTTCTATCCTCCATTATCTACCATAGAAATTTATTTAACCAATCGGTTGAATGTTTTAAATTCCTTTCTTATACTGATATTCAACCAACTAGTTAAATATCATGCTTGATTCAACAATGCACGCTCTCGCTGATTCCACCAGACGATCCATTTTACTTCGCTTGGGCAAAAAAGAGCAATCTGTAAATGAAATAGCTGAACCTTATGAAATGTCATTAGCTGCCGTTTCCAAACATTTAAAAGTGCTGGAGAAAGCCAATCTCATCACAAAGGAAAAAAAAGGACGAAGCTATACTTGCAGAATGAATTACGAACCACTGAATGAAGTACAAGAGCTTATCAACCAGTACAAAGTATTCTGGGAAGCAAGATTGGATGAGTTGGATAATTTTATCACACAAACAAAAAAGGATTAACTATGTCGAACGATAAATCACTTACCGTATCAAAAATCATCAAAGCCGACAAAGCTACTGTTTTTAATGCATTGACTGACGAAAAAATTATGGCAAAATGGTTTTGTGCCGGCCCTGAAGGATGGAGTTCAACTGTAAAAAGTGACAGCAAAAAAGGTGGTAGCTATCAAATTGATATGCACGATGGAGAAGACGTCACCTACACACACACCGGAGAATACAAGGAAGTAACTCCAAATGATAAGATTGTATTTAGCTGGAATTCACAAGTAGTTGAAGATACTCTGGTAACTATCACATTAACAGCTGTGAATGATGGAACCGAAGTAAAATTACATCATGAGTTCATGCCTAATGATCAACAAGTAGAAAACCATACCGGTGGATGGACTATGATCTTGGAACGTCTGTCAGCTGTTGTTTAATTTAGAAATGACTCGATCTAGAACGTCAATTAAACTATTATTACACTTTAGGATTCTGATTAAAACCGAATCCTAAAGTCTATTAATTCAGATCAAGCTTAATATGCAAAACCCACCGTTCTATTTCGCCTTGACTGGGATTTTTCAGGTTGTGTTTTAATCTTTTTATAGGTCAACAAATATGGATCAGACTTAGAAGCAGGCTCATCCACAACAGCCATCAATAGCTTATCGTCACTATTTATTCCATTCATTGAATAAACTTTAACCACATCTTTATTCGGATCAGGCGTTAAAACCTCATCCGAAAAATCAGTAATTAAGTTGTTTACTAAATCTTTAATTCTCTTTTTTGTGTCAGAATCTGCAATTAAAATGCTTGCTATTTCAACTACGTATTCGTAACTGAAATCGATTTCGTTGTTAACCATGATCTTTGGAATACAAATCTCAGAACGGAATCTTTCTTTTTTTCTAAACCATTTAAGCATAGAATTTCCTTTAGATGATACTTTAAATGTCTTCTCTAACCCAGATTATTCTTGTTTCAAATAATAAGAGTACTTGACTTGATTTTTGTTACATAAATTCATGCATCTAACGGACCCTTTTTAAAAGAATTGCGTGTCTTTTTATAGTTTTTTTTAACTATTTCTTTTCTAAATACTAATCTGAAAAATGCACAGACCAAAGGTATGAAACATAAAACATTTATTCTAACAAACCTTTATATTTATACTGCTTACGGTTATATTTTTTTAAATAATTGATGCACCTCATGGTTCTTATCCTATACAGGTCAATGAAATAAAAGAATGACTGTTCAAGGGTTAGTTCATTTTACCATCCACAGGGTTTTCACCATAAATAGAAGGAACCCAATTTTGGTTATCTATGGATAATCTTTCATAATCTGATTCCGAAATAAGTGGAGGAAGTTTAATTGGGTCGGGGGTTAAATCCCGATAATCAATTCTACTCAACAAATGAGTCATACAATTTAATCTGGCGTGCCTCTTAATATCTGCATTAACTACAAACCAAGGAGATTCCGGAGTATCTGTATATTCAAACATCACGTCTTTAGCTTTCGAGTATTCCGCCCATTTACTTCGAGCCAGAAGATCCATATCACTAAGCTTCCATCTTTTAAGAGGATCGTTATTTCTATCTTGAAAACGTTTGTCCTGTACTCTATCGCTTATTGCAAACCAATATTTGATCAGAATTATACCAGAGCCGATTAGCATTTTTTCGAAATCGGGACAAGTCTTGAGAAATTCCCAATATTCATCTTCTGTACAAAAACCCATTACCCGTTCCACTCCTGCCCTGTTGTACCAACTTCTGTCAAAGATTACGATCTCCCCTTCAGAAGGAAGATGATTTACATATCGTTGAAAATACCATTGCCCTTGTTCCTTTTCTGTAGGTTTAGGCAACGCTGCAATTCTTACTGATCTTGGGTTGAGCGGTTTTGTAATCCTTTTGATCACCCCACCTTTTCCGGCAGCATCTCTTCCTTCAAAAATTACACAAACTTTAAGGTTTTTCTCTTTAACCCAATACTGAAGCTTTAATAATTCGGCCTGAAGTTTCTCAAGTTCTTCAGCATAAACTTCATATTTGAGCTTACCGTTTTTATAAATTTCTTTTTCCATATTCAGATTTAGATTTGCTTTCTCATGATTTCGTAAAGATGTCTACTAGCATGACCTTTTCAAAATTAATTATCTAAATACGGATTAATATTGGCTATTTAATTCCATAGCTTTGAGCTATGAAAAAGAAGAATACCACCCGTACAAATCCTGACATCTCTATCATTTATGAAGACAATCATTTGTTGGTGATTGACAAACCAGCCGGTGTGCTTTCGCAAGAGGATCATACCGGAGATCCTGATGTTTTAACGCTGTGTAAAAAGTACATCAAGAAAAAGTACAACAAACCCGGTGATGTTTGGATGGGATTAGTTCACCGCTTAGATCGTCCGGTAAGCGGAGTAATGGTGTTAGCAAGAACCTCCAAGGCTGCATCCAGGTTATCAGAACAAATTCGGAAAAACAGAATGGACAAAACCTATTGGGCAATGGTGGAAGGAATGACTTCGCCCAGAGCAACCTTGGTTCACTATCTGGAAAAAGATAATCGATCCAATAATGTTTCTGCTTACAACAAGCCAAAAGGGAAAGCCAAAGAATCAAAACTTAGCTTTGAAACCATCAAGCAAAATGCCAATTACAGCTTAGTAGAAATTGATCTTTATACAGGTCGACCTCATCAAATTCGGGTTCAGATGGCTAAAGAAGGTCATTCGCTTTGGGGCGATTACCGATATGGAGAAGAAGACAGTAAAAACGGTAAAGAAATGGGATTACGAGCTGTTCGATTAACGATTGAACACCCTACGCTTAAGAAAACAATGACCTTCGAAGCTGATGTCCCTAATTTTCAGCCCTGGAATTTCTTTGAATATTGATTTATATCAGTTCTTCTAAAAAATTTTTGAATTCTTCCTGTGTAGTTTTGCCCTTATCTCTGGCGTACCAAAGATGTAGTTCTTCAGCGGCCTTCTTGTTGTCGTAATTGTCATCCCTTCTTTTTTGAACATAATCAGAATGAATTACCGTTGGTCTAGGTCCCCAGCTGCCTAGGACTTCCTGCGTTTCCTTGTCAAGAATAATTACTTTGGGGATAGAACGGCTTCCATCGGTAAGAAATTCATCCATTATTTCTTCGTGTTGATCTCTCAAAATCAGTTTAAGATCTATGTGATCATTCAACTCAGTCATTTTGTTGATAAATGGAAGAATTTGAGCAGCATCACCACACCATCCTTCTGTAATAACTAACCAAATTTGATCTTTTGATATATTTTTAACTGCCTCCTCAATATTTTTGTCAATCTTTGCTCTCTTATCCCATCTTGAGGTTCTCTGCATATTTAACTTGGTATAATTTAACTGACTTTCAGAATTATCTTCATTAGTAGTTCTGTCTTCTTCAAAAAGTTTTTCGATCAGCTCTTTATAACTTTTATAGTTAAAAGCTTTAGTCAGCACTTCGCTCGTAATTGCAGATGATTTCATATCTTAAATAGATTTAATGTTCAAACATTAAAATACACTTTTATTAAATTATATATGATTGATTTCTATGATACCCTTCATAGTATTTGAAAAAGATGTTATTTCAATTTTTGAGAAATTTTCAAATCCCGAAGGGATTTAATATCAATAACTATATGCAAAGCATATAACTTATAAAGAACTCACAAAACCCTGAAAGGGTTTAACTGATTCCGTATCTTTTGCTCATGCATGCTGCCTTACCAATCATAGATTTTAAATCCGTTCTGACAGAAAAAGAATGGAAATCACTTCAGGCTCAACATGAAGAAAAAGTTGAAGCTCTTGTGGGTGATTATCTTATTGGTCGATCTCAACACAAAAAGAATCCGGTAATGGATTTCTTATTCCAATATTATGCCTTTCGTCCTTCCATGCTGAAAAGATGGTCACCAGGTTTTGACGTAGGGCTTGAGTTTTCAGATGAAACAATGCCACCCGAATTTGATGAGCTGAAGACAGATAATGGTTTAGCCTGGATTGATACTGAAGCCTTTCCTGAGCGCAGAATCCGTTCCACAAATTGGATCTTAGAAATGCTCAAAAGCACTCAGAATAGCCGACCTTCATTCGGATGTTTTGGAATGCACGAATGGGCGATGGTGTATAAAGCAGAGAAACCAAGACATGATCAGGTTCCCCTTAGAATGGAACCTAAAGAACTTGCTGAGTTCGTGGAATCCCGCCCTTTGTCGTGTACACACTTCGATGCATTCCGCTTCTTTACTGAACCGGCTCAGCCAATGAATAAACTCGAACTTTCCAGAGAAAAATCTGCTGAAACAGAACAACCGGGTTGTATTCATTCCAATATGGATCTTTATAAATGGGCATTCAAACTCTATCCATGGATGAGCAGTGAGTTAATTCTGGAAGCCTTTGAACTAGCATTAGAGGCACGAACTATTGATATGAAGGCAAGCCCCTATAATCTCACAGATTACGGACTAGAGCCCATAAAAATTGAAACTGAATCAGGCAGAAAAGAATACAAGAAATTACAGGAAGCCATTTTTGAAAAAGGAAAGCCGGTTAGAGAAAGGTTGATTGATAAATATGAAAGCTTCTTAACAACTTACATATTTGAATAAATCTGAATTTGTGATACTTTAGTATCACTATGAAAACAGAACTTGTTACAACACTCAAAAGACAGGCAACTAAGGTTCTTAAAGAACTTAGAGAAGAAAAAGAACCGATTTTGATTACGGAGCATGGTAAACCTTCTGCTTATTTAGTAGATGTTGAACAATTCGAAAAGCTAAATAATAAACTAGCTTTACTGGAAGGACTAGCAAGAGGAGAAAAAGCTATTCAGGAAGGACGTATTGTTTCAAATTATGAAGCAAAACAACGATTAGCCAGATGGCTGAAATAATTTGGACTGAACCGGCATTGCAATCTCTCGATGAAATTGCTGATTACATTTCACTGGACAACCCAAGCGCAGCTCGTGCACTTGTTAGAAATAATTTTCAGAGTATAGAACTATTAGAGCAACAACCTTTGGCAGGGAAAACAATTCCCGAAATAGAGATTTCAATCTTTAGGGAAATTGTAATTGTACCGTGCAGAGTTTTTTACCGAATTGAAAATAGATTCATTTACATAGTTCATGTTCAAAGACAAGAACAAAGATTTAGAAACCCTTTCTTCTAAAAACTAACCTTTCCCAATTCCCACTCCCCACCGACTACACATTCATTCGCTAAAAAAGCCATCAATACTGCTTCTTTGGCATCCGCTGAAAACCCGAATTCTTCAAAGTCTTTAAACTTTACTTTTGGTAATCGCTCTTGCAAACCATTCATGATTACAGAGTTGTGAACTCCGCCACCCGATACGAATAACTCGAACTCTCTGTCTCCCATCAACTCTTCAAATGTTCTTGTAATACTTTGGATGGTTAAATGCGTTAAGGTTGCGATCAAATCTTTTGGTTCAAGTTCAATTTGATATCCTTCCATTAGCTCTTCCACTAAATCCAGATTAAAATCTTCCTGTCCCGTAGTTTTAGGTAATGGTTTTCTGAAAAAAGGTTCCAGCAGTAAATACTTTAATAATTCAGAATCCACCTTTCCTGTCGATGCAACTTTTCCGTCTTCATCAAAAGGTTTACCGAAGTACTTTTTCATTGCCTCATTAATGAGCGTATTTGCAGGACCAATATCTGAAGTAATAACTTGTTCCTTGCTTTCTTTAGCCGGTAGCCATGTAAAATTGGAAATTCCGCCTAAATTTAGCAATACCCTATTTTTTGCTTTGGAGCGAAATAACGCTTCATCCATAATACCTGCGAGCGGTGCTCCTTCTCCCCCTTTTGCAACATGTTTTTGACGAAAATCAGAAATCGTAACTATCCCTGTTTTCTCAGCAATATGATCCCCATCAACAATCTGAAGTGTGCTATTCATCTTTTTATCCGGATGATGATAGATCGTTTGTCCATGGCTGGCAATCAGATCAACTTGACCGGGTTTAACTCCCCACTCTTTAAGAGCTTCTAAAACCAGGTCTGCATAAAGATGCGCTAATTCTGTATGTAGCACGCAAACTTCCTCAAGACTAACTTGTGGTTGAGATTGAATAGCACGAATTCTTCCTCGTAATTCCTCCGGATAATCCACTGTTTTAAAATTCAGCAACGTTGATTTTTTCCATTTAAACCTACACAGAGCGATATCCAGTCCGTCTAGCGAAGTTCCTGACATTAAGCCAATAATTTTTCGCTGTGGTTTTTGGGCGATTTCGGTTAACCTAAGAAGTTGCTTGTTCATGTCTCAAACTCGGGGTATTTTTGCATCAAAACAAATCCATCTACATGAGCAATATAGAAGAAGCAGAACATCAATCCTTTGAAGAAGATCTTCAATTCTTAATTAAAACTTTGAAAGAGAGTTTCGAATCAACAGATGTTCAATATTTTGTAGATGATCATAACGATACGCTACACATAAAGCTCGAAGGACTTGATGAATATCCTGAAGATGAAATTGAAGAGATAGCCACCCCCATCTTTGAAATTCTGGATCTGGATTTTGATGAGATCATTTTGTTGCCGCTTTAGCTTTTAGCTTTTAGCTTTTAGCTTTTAGCTTTTAGCTTTTAGCTTTTAGCTTTTAGCTTTTAGCTTTTAGCTTAAAAAAGCGGTTTTCTATGCTTCATTCCTTCATAAAAGCTTCGTATTTTGACTAAATTTCAAAAGATTTCAATGAAAAGTTCCAATTCCGGATATACTATACGATGTATTAATTGTAATACGGTTAACGATGAACGTGTAACCAGTACCTACTGCACTAATTGCGGAGGCGTTCTTACCGTGGATTACAATGAAATTCGGGAGGAGATTCAATACCCGCTGAAGGATATTACACCCGATCCACTTAAAACGGATTACACTTCTCTCAAACGACTAGAGCGGTTATCAGAAACTTATGGCGCTGATATCTACGCGAAACTTGAGCTTGAAAATCCAACAGGTTGTTTTAAAGATCGCGGAAGTTATATAGAAGTGCTAAAGGCATTAGAGCTTGGTGCTGATGCAATTTGTTTGGCTTCAACCGGAAATATGGCCGCATCTGTTGCTGCTTATGCCTGCTACTTTAAAATACCATGTTTCGTATTTGTACCTGAGCAAACTCCGGATGCTAAACTTGCTCAATCTACTATCTATGATGCAACCATAATCAGAATAAAAGGCGATTTCAGAACGTGTGAATTACTTTGTCGTGAATTTGCGAAATCTGGAAATTACTACCTAGCCGGAGATTATGTTTTCCGTCAGGAAGGTCAAAAGTCATTTTCTTACGAGCTACTGGAACAAGGAGCAATGGATTATGATTATATCTTTGTACCCATTGGCGCCGGAACAAATTTTGCTGCTATTTATAAAGGACTTGTTGAATTAAAAGCAGCCGGCAGAATTGATAAAATACCAAGTTTTGTTGCCGTTCAGCCAGAACAAAGCTCCCCTGTTGTAGAAGGCATTTTCAAAAAAGAAAAAATTATCAAAGATCAGGTTAATACAATGGCTGATGCCGTGGCTGTTGCTGATCCGTTTGATTTCTATAAAGTGCTGGAAGGAATTAACGCTACGGATGGGCATGCCTTCACCGCTACTGAAAATGAATTACTTTCTTCCATGAAAGAAATGACTATAGAGGAAGGCATTTTTACGGAACCAGCCTGTGCTATTCCGTTGGCTTGTTTCAAGAATAATCTGGATATCTTTAAAGGCAAAAAGTGTCTGTTTGTGCTTACCGGAACCGGATTAAAAGCTGCTCATATTGTAGCTAAATATTCGCTCTCCTCTCCTATACTTTCTCCTAAACTGGAAAGAATTCAGCAATACATTGAATCTGGATTTCCAGATATGCAAAAGAATAGTTGGGGACAATCACGTGATTTATTCTCAGGCAACGTGACGCTGGATGAGAATCATGAGAAACTTTATTCCGAATACGTTAATGGAATCAATAAAAAAGGAAAAACTCTTAAAGAAGCTGAGATCAAAGCTTTAAAGTCCATGGTTTCCACAACAGATGCAGATCTGGAATATCCGGTGGAAGTTCTTGATTACAAAATTACTATGAGAAAGCATGGATTGGTTGCTGCAGCCGTAAAAATGAAAATCAATGGAGGTGAAGAAGTTGTTTCTCTGGATCAGGGGGTGGGACCAATGGACGCTGTTCTTGCTGCAATGAAAGCTGAAACTGATTCTTTCTTAGCTTTACACATCATCAATCATGAAGTAGAAATTTTAAGCCCTGATACAGATTCTCTAGTTATTGTGACGCTGACATTAGAAAAAGAAGGTCATGAATTTACTGCAAAAGCTGCTTCTCCTGATACTATTGAAGCGTTGATACAAGCTTTTGTGAATGGCTTGGCGATTGCGAATAAAGCGTTGGCTGTTTAGAAAAGTGAGGAAGTGTGATGGTGTTATGGTTACTCGTTTCGACCATAACACCATCACACTTTAACACTATTTTTGACCACCCATCCTCAAAATTCTTCTCTGTATTTTTTAAGTAACTCAATTGATTAAACTCCTAAAATATATAATGACAACATTTCTTGTAGTGGCGGTAATATTGATAACTGTCACCTTTTTCTACATGCGTCAGGCTAAATTTGGACAAGCTCCCGCTGGTTACCACCTCCAAAAAATATCAAATTCATCAAATTTTAATGATGGCATGTTTAAAAATATTCAACATACTCCTGATCTGACCGAAGGGCATTCGTATTTTGGTATTCTCTATCAGCAATTCTTTGTTAAGCATCCAAGAACAAAACCTGAAGATGCAATACCCTCTAAAAAAACGGGTCTGTTTTCTATTCCCGAAGATGAAAATGTGTTGGTATGGTTCGGACACTCTTCCTATTTCATACAACTGGATGGGAAAAAGATACTGGTCGATCCTGTTTTTAGTGGAAACGCATCCCCTATTCCGGGAACGGTAAAATCGTTCAAAGGCACGGATCGTTATACCGTACAAGACATTCCTGAGATTGATTATTTGATCATCAGCCATGATCATTACGATCATCTGGATTACAAAACCATTACTGGTTTAAAAGATAAAGTCGGAAAAGTTATATGTGGATTGGGCATGGGCTCTCATTTTGAAAAATGGGGATTTAGTGCGAATCAAATTAATGAACAAGATTGGTACGATAAAGTTGAAGTAGATTCCGGATTTACCATTCACACTATGCCGGCTCGACATTTTTCAGGGCGAGGATTTTCAAGAAAAAATACGCTTTGGGCTTCTTATGTAATTGAAGGGCCTTCCCAAACAATCTATGTTGGTGGCGATAGCGGATATGGAGAATTCTTTGCTGAAATCGGAGAACAATTTAATTCCATTGATCTGGCTATTCTTGATAACGGTCAATACAATGATGCTTGGAAAGAAATTCACATGCACCCTGATCAGGTTTTACGAGCGGCCCGGGATCTAAAAGCAAAACGCCTATTCCCCGTTCATTCTTCGAAATATGTATTAGCCATGCACCCGTGGGACGAACCTTTGAAGAAAATCACTCGATTGAATCAGGAAAGCTCTGACCCCCTTCCACTTTTCACTCCGATAATCGGAGAAAAAATTGATTTAGATGACAGCGTCAAAATTTTTGATAAGTGGTGGGAAAATCTAAACTAAAATATGTTTTTGAGATTATTGAAAAAATGATGTGTTTCTTCATCTGCTATATTCATAGAATAATCAATATATAATTCAGTTGGATATCCAAACTTAGGATGGTAAGAAACTCGGATTGAGTGAGCAGTGTTCTCGTTCTCTTCAATTAACCTGAAAGCTTTATCAATAGACATGGACATAAATCTTGCATCTTCGTAATCTTGATTCGAATATTGATGACTTTGATCGCCTTCTCCACTTTTATTACTATCATCTAATTCAATCTTTACTATTTCATTATTAACGATATAGCTTCTCACATTATCCGGCGGTAAACACTCACAAACCCATTTTTGTTCTATGTAATAATCCTTTAGTTGATAAGCTTCCCATCTTTCTTTTGGGTTTTCGATAGAGCTATAATCCTCTTCGATTTCTGACAGATTAAAATTCAATCCATTATCAGAACAATTACTTATAACCAAGAAAAGTATCGAAAGTAGTACTAAATCTTTCATAATCATTGATTTATTAATTGTATCACAATGTAACTTCAGCTAGTTAAAAACACAACTAATAACTACTTACCTCAAAGCCTCTTCCAACTCCAGCGAAGCATTACTTCCTTCATCACGGTATTTCACGATAATAGGACAAGCCATACTTAATCCTTCATTATGAGCCCACTCGCCTTTTACGGGACGAGAGCCCGGAATAACCACTGCTCCTTCAGGAATTTCAGAACCTCGTTCACGCACTTCTTCATTTACCGCATCATACACCGGAATAGATTTAGAAAGCACTACTCCCGGAGCAATTACTGCTTTAGTTCGGACCAGAATTCCTTCCACGATCACCACTCCGGCTCCAATAAAACAATCGTCTTCAATAATCACAGGATTCATTCCAACAGGCTCAAGCACTCCGCCAATTTGAACTCCTGCAGATAAATGCACATTCTTCCCGATCTGAGCACAAGAGCCAACCAATGCATGGCTGTCCACCATGGAACCTTCATCCACAAAAGCACCTACATTTACATAAGCCGGCGGCATGATAATCACTCCCGGAGCAATGTAAGCTCCACGTCGAACTGAGGAACCTCCGGGAACTAAACGAACGCCATCTTCAGGTTCAAAAAAACGTGGAGGCAAATTATGCTTATCCACAAAACCTTCGTAAATGCCTTCATAAGAAGTATTTTCGCCGTTTTTGAAAGATTCTAGGATTGCTTTTTTAACTTCCACATTGGCTTCCCAACCATTCTCTGTTTTGTTAGCAGATCTGAGTTCGCCGGTTTCCAGCTTGTCTAAAATTTCTTCGTAGTTCATTCTATTTTGAGTTACAAAGTTACAAAGTTGAACAGTAACAAAGTGGTTTCTCCAACTTTGTTACTCTGTCACTAAACGCAAAGCGTTGATGTCACTTTGTAACTTCTTTAATCCATAAGTTAATTTTTCTATCTGCTTCAAGCAGCGCGTCTTCTCCTTCCGGGGTTAAATCATTCAAAGAAAGAGGTAATCGTACATTCGTATTTGTGATCCATCCTTTATGCTGCAATAATACTTTTGTGGGCACCGGATTTGAAGCTGAAAACAAAGCTTTTGCTGACTCTTCCCAATCTTTAAAAAGATCATCGAATTTTCCATCTAACATTAAGTCTACCATTTTTTTGGTCTGTGCTGGCCAAACATTTGATGCAACAGAAACAAGTCCCTCTGCCCCTTCTCTTACAAATGCTTCCGTTAATCCATCATCGCCGGAGAAAAAAATCAGCTTCGGGCTGTGTTTCCTAAACTCTTTGAATTCCTCTACACTCCCACTGGCTTCTTTCACTCCTAACAAATGTTCAAATTCTTTTGAAAGAAGAGCGGGTACTTCAGGATGCAATTTCACTCCGGTTCTCGATGGTACATTGTACAAGATGCTGTTGGTCTTGGTTATATTTAATAATGCTGAAAACCATTCATATTGACCTTCTTTCCCTGGTTTTGCGTACAATGGCGTCACTAACAACAAAGAGTCAACTCCAACCTGATCGCAATAGATTATAAATCGCTTTTGATCATCGAGACTATGTCCCCCAATCCCAACCATCAAAGGAACTTCCAGATTTAGTTCTTTAGCAAACTTTACTACTGATCTTTTTTCCTGATCACTGAGATTTAATCCTTCGCCGGTGCTACCCAGAATCAAAGTACCAACTTTAGCTTGTTCTTGCTTTCTCAACAGATATTCCAAGCTTTCGTAATCGATACTCCCATCTTCATTCATTGGAGTTATCATAGCGGTATAAAGAGGAAAATCTAGTTTTTTCATTTTTGATGTGTAATAAGGTCGAACAGTTGTCCAAATGTAACCACTCCATTTGTTAATTTCTGTTCATTCATCAATTGCTCAACTGCCCATATTGCTCCTTCAGCAAATAAACCACGATCCAAAGCATTATGTTTAAGAGTGATTTCTTCGGTTTCTGTTGTAACAGTAAGTTCATGAATTCCGTTTATATCTCCTTCTCTTGCTGAAGTTACTTCTGCATCTTTTGCTAACCATTCTTTCCACGAAAGCGCCGTTCCACTTGGAGCATCTTTTTTGTGGATGTGATGAACTTCATGGATCTTGAATGTCGGGTCCTTCAATATTTCTGATCCAGTTGAAATGGCTTTTATCGCATTGCGAATGATATTCATCCCTAAACTAAAATTCGTAGCCAGCACCCACTTCGTGTTAGCTCTTTGGACTTGTTCATCAAGATCATCAGGCCAGCTAAATCCTGTGCTTCCCCATGCTGCGGGTAT
The DNA here is from genome assembly GCA_965216175.1 of Balneola sp. Classification (GTDB taxonomy): domain Bacteria; phylum Bacteroidota; class Rhodothermia; order Balneolales; family Balneolaceae; genus Balneola. The sequence continues at coordinate 781,645 of OZ244140.1, read as the reverse complement.
TCCTGATTCCAGCACAATATCAAATATCTCAGAAACAGCATCTCCAGGGACAAAAATTATAACCGCATCACTCTCTTTTAGTTTTTTAAGTGTTGGTGGATTGGATTCATCAAAAGCATCCGCTAGATTATCGCCTAACATTTCAACTACTTTTCCACCCGTTTTACCGGTACCAATTACTGAGATTTTCATACAATTTTGGATTGTTGATTTGTGAATGATGATTTAGATTGAAATAATTCAACATTCATAAATCAAAATTTATCATTCTTAAAGCTCAATAAACTCTTTATGTAACAACTTCACAATCTCTTCTCCATCTTTTTCATCAGCTAAAAAGCAGATATTGTTTTCACTTGCTCCATGGCACACCATTCTGATGTTGAACTCCTTCAATTTGTTGAATAGCTTTCCGCTAATGCCAGCAGTTTTATTCAAATTATTTCCAATCAAAGCAATGAGACAATAATCCGTTTCGATCTCTACTTCACAAAACTCTTTTAACTCATTAACGACATCGATAGTTAATTCTACTTTATTAGCTGCATTTACGGCAGTATCCAGCGTAAGTGAAACACTTACTTCACTCGTGCTTACCAGATCTACCGATATTTTATTTTCTGCCAATACCTGAAAAAGTCTCGCTAAAAAACCATACTGATGAAGCATATCGAGGCTTTTTACCGTCAATAGCGTTTGATTTTTTCTTAGTGACAAAGCTCTTGCTACTGGTTTTTCATTTGATTTGTGAACGATTAAAGTGCCCGCCTTTTCAGGTTCCTTAGTAGAAGCAACCCGAACATTTACCTTTCCCCTTATTGCCGGTTTCAGTGTAGCCGGATGGAGCACTTTTCCTCCAAATACCGACAGCTCTGCTGCTTCATCAAAAGTAATTTCTTTGATCGGACGTGCTTCACTAACTACTCTTGGGTCTGTTGAATAGATTCCGGCTACATCGGTCCATATTTCAAGCTTTTCTGCTTTCAATGCTTCGGCAAATAAAGCGGCAGAAAAATCACTTCCGCCCCTGCCAAGAGTTGTTGTATTTCCAAATACATCAGATCCTATAAATCCCTGAGTGAGAATTACCTGTTCTCCTTTTAAATACTTTTCTGCCTTCTTTTTTATGATTGAGAGTTCAGGAGTTGCATTGCCGAAATGAGAATCTGTTTTTATTATTTCCCTCGCATCCATCCATTGAACGTATACTCCGGCATCTATAAGTACATGTGCAAATATTTTAGTAGACATCATTTCGCCAAAAGAAACCAAACGATCTTTCCACCGCTTATCTCTGGCTACCAGATCTAAATGTTGACGAAGTTGAGTTAACTCTTCTTTAAATTCGCGCTCTACAACTTCACTATTGTCCAGTTGATCAATGATGCTCATATGACGCTCTTTTATCCGAATTACAATTTCTTCCTGAGAAGTGAAATCTAATTCAGCATTTCCTAAAGCAACGAGATCATTAGTTGTTCCCGAAGTTGCACTAATAACTATCAATCTTCTGTTTGAGTCAGACGAAACAATTCCGGCACTATGCATCATTGCATCATAAGTACCAACGCTTGTTCCTCCAAATTTTGCTACAATCATATTTTACATTTGGTGAATGAGCTCTAAAATAAGAAGCTAACAGTTTAGTAAATGAAGAAATATTGATTTTTTTACGAGCTTTGATTTTTTGGCATTCTTCTTTCAAATCGTCCTCAAAATGTGGTATTCTTTCACAGTTAATATTTTAATAATGATCCAGTGAATCAAATTGTACTAAAGTTTATTCTTCCTTTTTTATTTTTGCTCGTTGTAAGCATTGGTTGTACAAATAATTCTAATCAGAGAACACTCACTATTTCTGATTTAGAAGAAAAATTTATAGAAATTTCATCCATTCAAAGCGAAACTCAAAGAAAGTCTGAAACCGATTCTCTTTGGTCCCGACTCATTAAAGAAGGTCAAATTCCATTTAAGCAAGATTCCGTTGCTATCTTTCTGTTTAAAGGCGAAGCTGATCAGGTTAGCTGGAATGGTGATTTCAATTCTTGGAGCGGCGATAAAAGCTTTGATAACGCAGGCACTAAGGTTGAAGGGACCAATATTTGGATGTTAAATACTACTTTTCCTCCTGATGCACGTATTGACTATAAAGTTACCATTGATGAAAGCTGGATTTTAGATCCCGTTAATCCTCACTATCAATGGAGTGGATTTGGACCAAATTCTGAACTTAGAATGCCTGATTGGAAGTCTGAGCCCTTTTTGGAAAGAATTCCTGAAGCTCCAAAAGGTTCCTTAACTGATAATATCCTCATTAAAAGTTCACATTTGGATTATGAGGTTCAGTATCAGATTTACACTCCTGTTGGATACGAGAACCTGAATAATCTTCCGGTAATTTACATTTTGGATGGTCAGGAATATTCTGATGATAAATTGGGAGCCTCAGTAATTATGTTGGATAATCTAATTCATTTAAAAAAAATAAAGCCAGTTGTGGCTGTATTTGTTGATCCCAGAGATCCTGAAAATCCCGACAGTAATCGGAGAAGCGAAGAATTTGGTACCAATGAATATTACAACGATTTTTTTACCAAAGAATTAATGCCAAGAATTGAATCAGAATATAAAATCTCTACAAAGAAAAAAGATACCGCACTTTTAGGTACATCGTTAGGTGGGCTAAACACCACGTATCTTGGATTTATGAATCCTGAGGTTTTTGGCAAACTCGCTATTCAGGCGCCTGCATATTGGTACAAAGAAAAAGAAATTTTTGAGTTGGTAAGAAATACCGAAAAGGCTGAATTTGATATTTTTATGAGTGTAGGTACGATTAACGATAATATTCCCGATACCAGACTGATGAAACAAGAGCTTGAGCGACTCGATCTGGACATGAAATATATGGAAGTAAACGAAGGACATTCCTGGGGAGCATGGAGCGCTCAAATGGACGATATTCTCATTCAATTTTTTAAGAAATAATAAAACAGAACTGATTTTTCTATGGAAACACCTCTAATAACCAACGATGCCGTAGTTTTTGGATTGCTGATGGCAATTCTCGCCGTGATATTCACAACTTCGCACAGCGATAAACCCGGCTGGCAAAAATTTTATAAGTTTGTCCCTTCCTTACTGCTTTGTTATTTCGTGCCTTCTATTTTTACCACACTTGGAGTTATTTCTCCAGACGGTTCCAGCTTATACTATGTTGCATCCAGATACTTGTTGCCAGCCAGTTTAATCTTGCTGACACTAAGTATTGACCTTAAAGCCATCGCTAACTTAGGATGGAAAGCGGTGGTGATGTTCTTTGCCGGAACGATCGGAATTATTATTGGTGGACCAATTGCGCTTATGATTGTTGGTGCGATAAATCCTGATATTGTTGGAGGAACCGGTCCTGAAGAAGTATGGCGTGGACTTTCAACCGTTGCCGGAAGTTGGATTGGTGGCGGAGCAAATCAGACTGCCATGTATGAAGTTTTTGACCCAAGCGATACCTTATTCAGTGCCATGATCACCGTGGATATCATCGTTGCAAATATCTGGATGGCTTTTTTGCTTTATGGTGCAGGAATGAGTGATAAAGTAGACAAATGGTTCAAAGCTGATTCTTCTGCCATTGAAGCTTTGAAAAAAAGCGTAGCTGATTATCAGGCAAGCATTGCGAAAGTAACCACCCTTGTTGACCTCACCAAAATAGCAGCCATTGCATTTGTAATTACTGCAATCGGGCATCTTGTTGGTGATTCAGTAGGCCCCTGGGTAACCGAAAATGCTCCTATGTTAAGCAGATTAAGTTTGAACTCATCCTTTTTCTGGATCATTGTTGTAGCAACTCTCGGTGGGTTTGCTCTTTCATTTACTAAAGCAAGAGAACTGGAAGGTGCAGGAGCCTCCAAGATTGGAAGTTTGTTCCTGTACATTTTAGTTATGACCATCGGTATGAAAATGGATCTGAATGCTTTTGCTGATGTACCCGGATTCTTCGCAATTGGTTTTGTATGGATCATTATTCATGTGATCGTGTTACTTGGAGTTGGAAAGCTCATTAAAGCACCGTTCTTCTTTACTGCGGTAGGAAGTCAGGCTAATGTAGGTGGAGCTGCCTCTGCCCCGATTGTAGCATCTGCCTTCTCTCCGGCACTTGCTCCTGTTGGGGTTTTACTCGCCGTTCTGGGATATGGAGTTGGAACTTTTGGTGCCTGGTTATGCGCTCAGTTAATGAGGATGGTTTCGTAACGAGAAAATCAGGAATTCTTTATTAAATATTTTCTAACTCGTTCCACACGCTCTGTGTTGAACGAGGTTTATTTTCATCAGGTAACGAACTTAAAACCCAAGGGCTGAAGCCCTTTTTAGCTTATGTTCGAAATTGTAATCTTATCTATAATCAAGCAGGGACTTTCCCGCCAGTTGGCGGATGCCGTTAGCAAGCCCCACCAGAGTATACCTGTATATAAATTCCGTGATTTTGTGTTTATGTTTCCTGACCCACTCTTGTTCTCCTGTCTACCGAACAGCTCGGGTCCCTAAGATCAGCGAGAGAAACTCAAATAACTCATTTCTATATATTTCGAAGGTTTTCTTAGTTAGTAAAATTTTTCGTTACGAAGTCCCCTTCCCTCAACGAAGGGAAGGGACAGGGATGGGTTAATCCGTTCTCACTCGTTTTTGGAATATACTTTTTTCTTTATGACTTTGTGCTTCTGTGGCATATTAATTTTCATGCTTTGATCGCAAAATGAAAAGCTATAAATCAACGATCCTTTTTCAAATATGGTTATTGGTTATTCGTATCTTTACGGAGATCAGAATTTAAATCAATAATTACTTTTTGTTTTGAAGAGAGCCCTTAAGTTCTTCCTCGTTTTTGTGGCAGCAACCATAGTTATCGTTTTGGCTGCCGGAATCCCAAATTATTCAGCCTTTAAAACTCTTTTTTCCAATACCGACGGAATGCGGGAGGGCTATGAATATGTAGAGAAAACTTTTTCGCTAAAGGGTTTAACAGAATTCATCGGTGAACATCCGGAATATATGTCGGTGGTGAGTTTTAATATAGACCAACCTGACTCCGGAATTTATTACGGAGCAGAAATTCCCCGTGCTCAGGGTGCAATGTCTAATTTATTTTTGCTCATTGAATACGAACGACAAGTTCAGGCTAACGAGATCGATCCAGACGAAGAAGTTGACATTCAGGACATTCAACGATTTTTTCTCCCGCAGATCAGTGAGAATGCTTACAATTCCAGTATTGAACTTCTGGAAGCACGATCAGAAGATGGCAAGCTAACTTTAGATGAAGCAGTAGCAGTAATGATCGAATCCAATGGACTTGCCATCGCCGATTACGTTTGGTTCAAATTAGGTGAAGAAAACATTATCAACTTGATGAACAGCTTAGAACTTGAAACTACAGAAGCACCTCTTCCCTTTTCAGGATTATATCTTTCCATACAACCAACAATTTCTGACACTTCCGTTTCTGTTTCCTATTACGATATCGTTGAGTTAGCAACCAAATTTAATACTGATGATACCTTTAATTCAGAAACGAAAGAACTGTTTGAAAATGAGCGACTCAACCTGAGTTTTATTCAGGAAAAAGATGCACTAGCAGATTTCCCTCAAACTACGGCAATGGAAATGGCTAAACTGATGGCATCACTTCAAAAAGAAGAGTTGATATCTGTTGAAGTATCACAAGGTGTTAAAGAGAAAATGAAATGGGTATTTGGCGGAGAAGCTATCAAACGAAGTTTCAGCAATTACGGTGCTATTTATGACAACCGGATGGGAATGCTGAGTGGTATCGATTTCGGCACCTCGATTTACGACGGACATACATCCGCACAAGCGGTATTTTTTGATCAACTTCCGGTAGCATTTTTTATTCATCTTTCTGCCAATCACATGCAGGAGGATTACCAACAACGCTTGATCTGGGATCCTGCTTTGTACGAAACTACTGTTAAAGAAATTGAAAGGAATCAATGATGTCAAAATATAGATTACTCACTTTTTACTGGCTGATTCCTGCTTACCTATTTTTTCTAGTATCGCAACAAGCTCTGGTATATGTCGGTGCCAAAGATACCGTTGAGGAAGGAATTAGCTATGAAGCAGAAGTTCTTGATATGGAAGTAAAGCAGATTGCTGCTCAAAGTAACGGATATATCGTTATCGCTTTCGAAACGAATTCGGGCACCAGAATCGAACGAAAAATGACGCTTTCAATTCAAATGGCACAACAGCTACTTGAAAAAGCAAGGGTCGAGCTAAGATACCGAAAAGGTGGTTATCCTGAAATTGTACTTCTTCCAACTTATGAACTTCAGGTTAAAACATCCTTGTTCAACGGAGGTGTAGCATTTCTGGGCTTGATTGTGACTTTAATTGCAGGTGTACGGGTTCAAAAGTATATCAACAGAAAAAGTGCAGATGAAACTGCGGACGATTTTAACATAGAACGAGTTGACGCATGAAAGGAACGCTTTATTTAATTCCAACCACACTGGGTAAAACTTCCGAAAACAACGCAATTCCTGAATACACTTTATTTATTCTTAGAAAACTGGATTCGTTGGTAGTGGAAAATATTCAGACCTCGGTCAAATTTTTGCAATGGGTGGGCGATACTATTCCTGAGTATAAAATTGATTTCTACCCACTGAATAAGAACACTCCGGATACGGAAATATTTTCGTTCATGAAACCTCTCAAAGCCGGTAAGGATGTCGGCCTACTTTCTGAAGCCGGAGCACCTGCAGTTGCTGACCCCGGTGCAAAACTAGTAAAAATGGCACATCAAAATGGAATCAAAGTTGTTCCTCTTGTTGGACCATCTTCAATTTTACTCGCGTTGATGGCTTCCGGTTTTAACGGTCAGTCTTTTTCATTCCACGGTTATCTTCCTATTGATTCCAATAAGAGAAAGCAGATGTTGGTTCAGCTTGAAGGAGAATCACGGCGACACGATCGTACTCAATTATTCATGGAAGCTCCTCATCGAAATAATGAGTTATTTAAAGCGGTATTGGAAAGTTGCACTCCGCAAACCTGGTTCAGTGTAGCAACTGATATCACGTTGGAAACCGAAGAAATTGCTACCAAACCAATATCAGAATGGAAATCTGCTGAAAAGCCGGAGCTTCATAAACGCCCGACTATTTTCTCTATTTATGCGAAGTGATAAGGCTAACCACAAAGGGTACAGAAAATTATTAATTTCTATCTTTCTTTTGACCTCCCCAATCTTTCGACACATTTACTTAACAATATAGTTCGCCCCTCCTGCATCAGGAGGGGAATTAACGAACATATTTGTGCCATTTTTCAAGGAGAAGACAGGTTATTCCGGGTTTGATCTGGAATCCATATTTTTAATACTCTGCTTTAAAAACTGGCTATATTCTAAATATTTCCTCTACAGATCCTGAAACCAGTTCAGGAAGACGTCATTTTGTTGTTGTTGTCATTTCGAGTTGAATCCGCTAGCAAGTGGATGACCGAGAAATCTAACGTTCTCAATAATGCTTATATTTAGATTTCTCTCTTCGTTCGAAATTGTAGATGTTAGATAACTCGATGACAAAATACTCTATAACCCCAAAACCTCTACTCCTTGATTGAAGACGATATCAACAGGGATATTTTGCTCGGAGAGTTTTTCTAGAGAAGCTTCCAGTTGTGGAGTTCGAACGGCATATTTGGTTACAAAAGCATCCACGGCATCGTAATCTCCATTTCCTTGTAGCGTAAGAATCTTTTCTGAAAGAGCATCAACGGCTGCTTCTACTTTATCAAAATTGATGGCGTAGGTTTCAGCTTCTTCATTGTAAGTAAATGCTCCCATTTCCTGGAAGAAGTTGAATCGAATTAGATTTGCTCTACCGTGTGCACTGGAAGAACCAAATCGGATGGAGCGAAAAATACTTGCGAGAAAAGTCACATAATCATTCTCAATACTTCCGGTTTCTATCATTCCTTCCTGAGTTCTTAACGACTTCACCATATACAATCCCAGTACATCTGCTTTTCCTTCTTCTAAAGCCGACGCATGGTTTTGCAGTGCTTCCCGAACAGTTCCATTGCCTGTAATGGTATTCTTGATTCCCAACCCGTGTGCCACTTCATGAAACATGGTATTTCCAAAAAAGGAATCAAAAGATATATACTGACGCTGACTTTCATCGATTAACACTCCTGAGATTGGAACCAATATCTTATCATATTTAGCCTGCATCGCATTTTTTAACTGTAAACGCCGAGTTCCCTTTTTAAGCTGAACTTCCTCATCATTCGGAAGATTGATAGCTATGGTTTTAGATCCGGCATTTGAATCTCCTGCATAATAAATCACATCATATGCATTCAACTGAGAATCATTCCCGGGAGTTTCTTTCTTGTACTTAGCATCAACAGGTAATCCTTTTTGGAGTTCAGGAAGAACTGCTGTGTATTTTGAGAGTCGTTCACTCCAACTTTTATCCTTCACCAACACAAACGCTTCGTTTGCTGCTTTATACCCATACAATTGATCTTCGTAATTCTCAATTGGTCCAACTACAATATCAATTCCGTTGTTTTGCATATCCATCCAAGCCAAGTCACTTTCCTGATACTCATTGCTTTCTAAGGCATCCGCGCGCAACATCAAATAGTTCTTAAGTCCTTCATCATCGGCAAATTCTGCGGCTTCTCTAAGTTTAGCAGCTGCTTTTTGATGATACTCTTCAAAAGCTTCGTTGTAAGGAATGGTTATTAATTCTCCGCCTTCTCCTCTTCGAACCAATGTATACAGACTGTTCTTATCTTCAGAATCCCAGGCTTCAAATTCCTCTTTGGTCATATCAGCAGGATAGAAGTTCGCTCCGGCTGGTTTTGCACCCACTCCATCAGTAAATGGCTCGTTTCCATCTAACCGGTCCCATGGACCATAATTGATATCAAAGAACTGCTTTTCTTTTTCTGATAAAGAATTATATAGTTCTCCTTTTTTGCCATATGCCTGAAGCCAGAACACTTTGTTCATCTCTTTGCCAGCTTCGATCAAAAGTGGAATCATTTTCTTTTCATTCTCACTAAGTTTTGAGAGATCGGTAGTAAGAGTAAACTCCGTATATTTTGAGAGCAGGTCATCCATTTCAGAGTTTTCCGATTTTGGTGCACAGGAAATCATCACAGCTAAAAAAAGAACTGCGAACGTCTTTAAGATCTTCATAATAATTATTATTCAGGTTGTTTGATGGGGACACTACTTGGCAATAGTTGTCTTCTATTAAGTTCTGTAAGTATAAGTTCTGTGATCTCTCCTTTCAACAGAAATTCGTAACGAATATCCAACACATAAGCTTTCACTTTTAAATGAATGATGTAGTTTTTATCAATCACTTGATTTTCTGTAATCACAACCACAGGTTTGTTTAGATACACATATCGGGAAGAGATCGCCGCTTTGTATGCTACTTCTTTAACGGTGTTTATGTTAGAATCAGCTGGCAGATAAATAGAGGCCACCACTTGGCAATCTAAGGCTCCGGTATTCGAGTTTGAAACTGAATTATTCACGATATCTGCATTTGGAATGGTAACCAGTGAATCATCCGGAGTTACAATTCGGGTAGATCGAAGTCCGATTCCAGTCACCTCTCCATAATATCCGTCAATTTCGATCTTATCACCAACCTGAAACGGACTATCCAGAATGATGATAAATCCACCAAAAATATTTTTTAGTATATCCTGCGCAGCAAAACCAACTGCTATACCTATCGAGGCACCAACGGTTAAAATTGTCTCAACAGGCGGATTGATAATTCCCCCAATCACTATAAAAAGAGCCACGGACCATAATGCTACATTCAAAAATGGTATGAGCCGTTTTATAAGCAATCGGTAAGATGCCTGGTTTTCTGCCAGTTTACCCAGAAGAAAAGTGATAAATCTGTTAAGCAAAAAAGCCAAAATAAGAACAATAATAGAAGAAATGATCTTACCGGTAGAAAATAGCTCTTCAAAAGAAACGATCTTAGGCTTTATGTTAAGAACATTTGAAGAATCAGTAACTGCAGAATCAGGTTGTACGGTACTAAGCGTATCCTGAGCGTTAAGCATAAAAGAGCTTAAGCTGAAAACCAGAAATATGGAATATGTGAGTATTCTTTTCATGATCAATGGATAATGTTTCTTCGTTTCAACAGTCTTAACACTTGGCGATATACAAGTTGATTCAAATAATATCCGCTTTCCTCTTCGATCAAAACACCTCGAGATTTCAGCCTGGATAATAAAACTCTGCTTTGAGCTAATGTCAAATTTAGAACCCTGCATAGCTCAGCTACCTTGAGCGTATCATGTAATACAATTGCAGCAAGAGTAAATAATGTCTCTGGTTTTAAAATTTCCAAAGTTTCAATATTTACCGGTTGAAACGGAGATATTGTAATTGTTCTACGTTCTACTTTTTTGATAGATCTAAGCCATAAAATTGTTGCTACTGAAGTATTCCCCTCTGTGATATCAGCTAATCTTTCAAAATAAATTTCTTTCAAATATTCCTGAACAGCTTTCGGATCGTTAAGTCTCTTTTTATAATTCCGTGATCTTCGTGTAGACTCGTCGGCTTCAAAATTAAGCTTATAAACGCTTTTATTATGTCTGTTTAATATCACGCTCGTAATATTTGCCTCGCTTAGGGCGTCAGTAAGAAAAACATGGGTAAAATGTGTTTCTATGCCTTCAATTTTATTCAGGAATTCCCAGGCATATCTGGAACAGGTTGCCATCCAAAATACTTTCTCTTTTGTCTCTGAGATGATCAACCAAAGTGCATCCAAGGCATCAAAACCGTTTATATTTCTTAGATACAGTTTCTGAAGTCCTTCCAAATTAACAATAACTTTTTCATCTCGGGCATTGATTGCATTAACAATTGTTTCCGGACGATTTACATCAGTAATTTCAAAACTACTTCCTAAAAGGCTCAGTATTTGTTCAATTTTCCAAGTAGATTGCTTGATCTCAATATTGATCACCTTCTCATCCTTAAAATACTCTTCTTTTAAAAGATGACTTAATGTTGACTTACCGCTTCCCTTTTCTCCTATTAAAGCTACACTACTTGGAAATCCTTGTTTCCATGCTTCGTAGGCTTTCCCAACGCCACGGATATTATCTGAGGCATTTACGTAAAGTTCCTGATTTACCTGTTTATTCAGATCAAATAACTCTCGATATGATTTTGGAAGCTCTTGGATCTTCTGGTCTGTTTCAGTAAGGAAAGTACTTAAACCAACAATTCTTTGAGCAGACTGATTACTAATAATCTTAAACCCAAAAATAGTTTGAATAGGAATAATTATCTGACGCAATTTTCTACTGGCAAATCTCAAAAAGACAGCCGTAGCATCAACTGTTTTTGCCCAATAGGCAATCGATAATGTCTTTACTCTACCGGCCCAACGTTTAAGCCGAAGAATATAAATTCTAGATCTTGTACTGATAGGAGTATGAGTTTAGATTAAAATTTCACAAATGTACTACTTTTGTATGATCATACAATAAAAGAATAAAATTTATTGAAATCTAAACGTTTAGCACTTTTAAAATCATGCTTTTTATGCATCTAAGAATACCTTAAATTGAGTTAATCATCTACAAAATTATGTTTAACAAAAATACCCACAGAAGAATGTCAAAAATTCATTCTTATTGTACGTTTTCTTTTGTTTTTCTTTGCTTCTACATTGCATTAAGTGCTCCTATTGCAGCTCAAACTTCACTTTCTCGTATTTCTACAGTAGACCGAAGCGATGGAAAAGGTGCAGTAATTCGATATCATTTCTCGCAGGCAATTGACTCATTTCAAGTTATTCAACCCGCTCCCGATCTCGTTCAAATGGTTCTATATGGTAATATTGATACGACTGGTATTAAGATGCCTGAAGCCGGAGAAAAAGTAGATCAGGTTATTTTATATAAGCTTGATTATGGCTTTGGAGTCGATATTTACTTGGGGGAAGATTATTCCTATATAGCTGACGCTTATCCCGATATGAACGGGGATCACCTTTTGGTAGGACTTACAGAGACCGATTATGATGAGTTGGATGTTTATTCTCAACAATTTCTTGCAAAAAATTGGTACGAAAGCATTGAGCCCATCGAGGAACCTAAAATTACTACTGTATTAGATTCTAGATCTAGTACTGATACATATAATCCAGTAAGAGATAAACTCAAATTTGATAAAATTGTAATTGATGCTGGTCACGGAGGACGTGACCCCGGTAACCTTGGATACAAAAAAAGTGCGGTAGAAAAAGATGTTGTGTTAGCTATAGCCAAAAAGCTAGGATATTACATTGAACAAGGACTTCCTGGCGTTGAGGTAATCTATACCCGAAATGGAGATTATCTAGTAGGGGCAAAAGAAAATCCTAATATTACGAATATGCAAAGCCTTATGGAACGTGGCAATATTGCAAACCGTGCGGAAGCTGATCTTTTCGTCTCTATTCATGCAGATGCATGGACCCAATCGTCCGTTCGTGGAGCTTCAGTATTTTTTTTAGGATTAGATCGTAGTGATCGCTCTTTTGAAGCAATGAAAGAAGAAAATCAAATTTATTCCGATCATGAAGTAGTGCAAGATTTATCTGAAGAAGATTTGATAATATACGAATTAGCACATAGTGGAAATATTGGTAACAGTGAACGCATTGCTTACATGGTTGAAGATCAACTCAAAAACAGAGCTCAAAGGAAATCTCGTGGAGTTCGTCAAAAAGGCTTGGTAGTACTTTATCAATCAACTATGCCTGCAATTTTAGTTGAAACCGGTTTTTTAACAAACCCTGCTGAAAAAAGATATCTTACAAGTGACTGGGGTCAAAGTTTGATCGCTTCAGCTATTTACCGAGCGATCAAACAATACAAACAAGAGCAAGACGAAAGCTATTCTTTAAAGGCAACTTCAGCTAATGATTAAACCACTGATTATCGGAGTTGCCGGTGGTAGCGGCTCAGGAAAAACTACGGTAGTAAATACTATTTCTGAAACGCTTGGGTTCGAAAAGCACCTTTTATTACAACATGATTCCTACTATCGTGATCTCAAACACCTTCCTTTTGAAGAACGAATAAAGCAGAATTTTGATCATCCAGCCTCTCTGGAAACAGAACTTCTTATACGTCATATAAATGCACTTAGTGAGGGTTATCCAATTGAAGTTCCACAGTATGATTTTTCAAAGCATATTAGAAAAGAAGAGACAAAAACAATAACTCCCAGGGAAGTTATTTTGGTTGATGGGATTTTGATATTCAGTGAGCCGGATCTGTTGGACTTGATGGATGTGAAAATCTTTGTTGATACCGATGACGATATTCGATTACTTCGCAGGCTGAAGCGAGATATTAATGATCGTGGACGTTCGGTTGAAAGCGTAATGGAGCAATATCAAAAGTTTGTACGCCCAATGCACTTAGAGTTTGTACAACCTAGCAAGCGCTATGCTGATGTGATCATCCCTCGTGGAGGAAAAAATAAAGTAGCTTTAGATATGGTATTAGCGTTGATCAATGAAAAACTTTCTAACCGCCAATAAAAGCTTTCATTCCTTTAAAGATCAGGAATTCATCTCTTTTTGATGGTATTGAAATCAAGTTTGATACAATTTTTGAATCCCCACCTGTAATGAACAAGCTGAATTCTCCAAATTCTTCTTTATAGCGTTCTAATGACGATCTCATCCCATCCCTGAAAAGAGAAACCTGCCCCCATTGTAACGACTCGGCTGTAGACTTTCCCGGCCATATTTTAGGAATTTCAGGGCTGATCTCGGGAAGTTCCGGAGCAGACGATTTAAAAATATTTAAAATACTTTGCAAACCCGGCATAATTACTCCACCTTGAAAAATCCCCTTTCCGTCCATCATATCAATAGTACAAGCACTTCCCGCATCTATGACAACAACACTTTTTTTAACTTGATGGTAAGCTCCCAGGCAAACCAGATATCTATCAATGCCAAGTGTATTCAGAGTAGTATAATTTAATGTGTCAAAATCTATATCCTGAATGGAGATATGGACTATTTTTAAATCTGTAACTTGGTTTTTTAGAAGCAAAAAATGATCTTTTCGTACGCTTGCTACGATCAATTTTTCTACAGAATCAAGATGACTATTCAGCCACGATATTAAATACGTAACCGACTTAAAGCTGTCATTAACTTTTTCCCAGATTCCATCCTCTGTGAAAGCAACTTTTATTGATGAGTTTCCAATATCAACAAAAAGTGTTTTTTTTGAATTTAATGAATCGATTTTGCTCATGAATTTGTATTACATTTAGAACAGAGTGAGAATAATCAATCTAACGGACAGTATGAATTTAAAATCAAAAATAGCAATAGTTACTGGAGCAAGTAGTGGAATCGGTGCAGAATTTTCCAGAGACCTTGTTGAAAAAGGCGCAAAAGTATATGGGCTTGCAAGAAGCATCGATAAATTGACTGAGATTAAGAAGCAACTTGGGGATCAGTTTATACCTGTTCAACAAGATGTAACCAATAGTAAAGAGTTGGAGAAATGGGTAGATAAAACTTTTTCAAATGAACACACTCCCGATATTTTAATCAATAATGCGGGCTTGGGATATTTTGCTAATGTTGATGATTTAAAGATCGAAGAATGGGACAAAATGTTGAATGTAAATCTGTCAGCGATTTTTTATTTAACTCGGTTAATAGTTCCTTTAATGAAGCAGAATGACAACATTTGCCATATCGTAAATATTTCATCTATTGCTGGTTTGATGGGTAACCCACAAATTTCAGCATATAATGCTACAAAATATGGATTGCGTGGATTCAGTGATTCACTCTTTAAGGAATTACGTTATGATGGAATTAAAGTATCATGCTTCTTTCCCGGTTCTATTGCAACAAACTTTTTTGATGCTATTGACGAAGTAGATCAGCATCCTAATATGATGCAGGCATCCGATGTTTCTAATACCCTGATTCATGTACTGGAAACACCTGACAATTTCCTTATAAATGAGATCATTATGCGACCTTTAAACCCTAAAAATCCTTCTTAAGCTTTTGAAGAGATCGTTTTTATTAATAATTACTGTACTGATATCACTTTCATGTACTCAGGAGACAAACATTACAAAGCCGGATCAGCTTTTGGATGAGGACGTATATTTAGATCTCTTTTATGAGCTTGAACTTCTTAGCATTTATCAAGAGCGTGGTGCTTCTAGTTCAGTTATAGATTCATTGAATGAAGAAATTTTTAAGAAATATGATATAAGTGATACGTTGTTTCGATCTTCTCATGAATTCTATCAATCACAATTAACTAAGCAACAAATCAGGACTGATACAGTGCTGGCAAGGCTTGAAAGAGAAATGTCCAGATTTAATAGACAAGATTCTCTAAGGGCTTTGAAGGCTCAAGCCAAAGAGTAAGCATCTGGTTTATCGACACTTTTTTTAATCTTATTTTCCTTTATTAGAAAGGATAGCACAGCCTTTATATCTTCTCTATTTGCTTCAGAAATAGTTCTTAGCTCTTCCATCGTTGATTCTTTCTGTCTAAGTTCATCTACTATCTTATTTACTAAACTATTATTTACAAAATGATTGGATGAATACTTGTCGCTTTTTAAACAATTATCACAATGACCACACGGTTGAGCGTTTATGTCTCCGAAATAATTTCTTAAGAATATCTCCCTGCAAGTTTCAGAATTTACAAATTCATTCATTTTATCCAATTTAGACAGCAAAACATTTCTGTGCTGTTCAACTTCTTTCTTAGTTATTGGAAGTTTCGAAGAACGAGCTTCTAATATTCTTACGATATCACGTTCTTCTTTTACTGTGAATATCAGTACATGATCGCTTTGCATAAGTACATTCAAAGCTTTGATAAGTCCGTTCCTATTGATATCGAGTGCAGAAATAAGTTTTTCTTCTTCTATCTCAATCATGTCGTAAAAAGCCTGAGAATCAAGCGTCCTTTCTAATTTATCCACAAACTCGGCTTTATCTGTGTTGTTACATCGTTCCTTAAACTTTTGCAACATGGGTTGACTTAAAGTAAACTGAATCGAGAAAGCCGGTTTTACACTTTGTTGCCAAGCTATAATCCCAAATTTTTCAAGAAGTCTTAGCGAAGATCTGATAATACCCGGAGATTCTTTTGATCTGACTTGAAGCGCACTCATCTCCAGCTCTTCACTCGAGATCATTAACGCTCCCTCTGCAAGTTCGAAACTATCGCATAAAGTTTGATATACTTTTTCCAATTGTTCTCTGATAGGATAACTTTGCTCAATCCTATTTTTTGCAGCTGTATAGTCAGAAGGTTTGTAATAAAGAATAGGAAATGCTTCATTGCCATCGCGTCCGGCTCTTCCTGCTTCCTGATAATAGGCTTCAATTGAATAAGGCATGGTTTCATGAATAACATAACGACAATCGGGTTTATCGATTCCCATTCCAAAAGCATTGGTTGCAACAACTAAAGGTGTATTGCCTGCTATCCATCGTTCCTGAATCTCTTTTCGCAATTGACTTTCTACGCCTGCATGATAAGCTTCTGCTTGTAGTCCTTTATTAGTGAAAAAATCTGCCCAATATTCACAATTTCTTCTTGTTCCTCCATAGATCAACCCATCTCCTTTTGTTGAAGCTTTTGTTACACCGGCTATCATCTTTTCTCTGGTTTTTTGAGTTTCAACCACCCACCATTTCAAATTTGGTCGCTTAAAACCCAATGAAATTATATTTGGCTGATCAAATTTTAAGTTTTCCAGAATGTCTTTTCGAACTTCAGGAGTTGCAGTAGCTGTGAGTGCAATCCACGAAGCAGATTCAGAAATAGATTCAAGGTTTATCTTAATATCTCGGTAAGCAGGTCTAAAATCATGGCCCCATTCTGAAACACAATGAGCTTCATCAATAGCAACCAGGTCGATATTAAGTTGAGGTAATTCATTCTGAAAAAGTTCTGTTCCTAATCTCTCCGGTGCGCAATACAGTAGCTTATACATTCCATTACGTGCATTAACTAATCTTTGCTCCACTTCATAGAATGGAATTGTATTGTTAATAAAGGTTGCAGAAATACCCTGATCACTCAGCTGTTTAACCTGATCCTGCATTAACGCCACAAGTGGCGAAATCACTAAAGTCATTCCCTCATAAACAGTTGCAGGCACTTGATAGCAAAGAGATTTTCCTCCACCGGTTGGAAATAATACAAGAGTATCCATTGCTTTAAATACAGATTGTACTGCCTGGTCCTGTCCTTCGCGAAAGGAATCAAATTTCCAAAATTCTTTTAAATTATCTAGCGCCTGTTTAAATTGTTCTTGCAATATTAACCTCTATTTCTTTCACCAAAAGTATAGATATCATCTTGTTCATCAAATAAAAAATGAAGTACTTTTTCTATCTGTTTTTTTTGTCTGTTTTTTTAAGCTGTGCATCTTCTTCTCCTAAAGAAAAAATTGATTATAGAGCTGAAATGCGGAGTTTCGTAATTGAAATTGCTGAATTTGCTCGAAAGCAAGATCCGGATTTTATTGTTATTCCTCAAAATGGTCATGATCTGCTCGTTAAAAGAACCGGCGAGCAGGCTGATGATTATCTTTCTGCTATTGATGGAGTAGGTCAGGAAAGCCTCATTTTTGGTTATGATGGAGATAATACGCTCACCCCACAAGATAGCCGTGAATACTTACTTGAATTTCTACGAACGGCAAAACGAGATGGGAAAACCGTTTTAGTTACCGATTATACCGATGAAGATCAAAAAATAAAACGCTCCTACGAACGAAACTCTCTTAATGGATTTATCTCTTTTTCTGCTCCAGAAAGAGAATTAACTTATATCCCCGATTCAAATGAGTTCGTAAAAAATGAAAATAATCGCAATATAAATTCTCTCTCGGATGCAAAAAACTTTTTGTATTTGCTGAATTATGAGAACTATGATTCAAAAGATGAGCTTTTATCCGCACTTAGCAGCACAAATTTTGATGTGTTCATAATGGATGCTTTTTTTCATAGCAGTATTCTCACAAAAGAGGATCTTGATAAGATCAGAATTAAAGCAGATGGTGGTAAACGGCTTCTAATTAGTTATATGAGCATAGGCGAGGCAGAAGATTACAGATTCTATTGGGAGTCTGATTGGAATAAAGAAGAACTGAGTTGGATCGATTCAGAGAATCCTAATTGGCCCGGAAATTTTAAAGTTAAATATTGGAATAAAGACTGGAAAAAAATTATTTACGGAAACGATAATTCCTATACCCAAAGAATCCTCGATGCAGGATTCGATGGAGTATATTTAGATATCATTGATGGCTTTTGGTATTTCGAAAATAAAAGTGATTTAGCTTACTAAATTACCGGCAAGCTTCCCTCAAACATATTTTCAAAATTTACTTCTTTTGGAACTTCGGCTTCTATCAATAAGCTGATCACATCACCTGCCCTTGAACAAGTTATATGACTGGATGGATTAAGGTCGGGAGTAACTAATCCTTGGCTGATAGATCTATTTACAGCTGTTCGAATAGAGTTAGCTTCTTTGAAAAGTTCGAAACTATCCAGCATCAATGCTGCAGAAAGAATAGTAGCAATTGGATTGGCGATATCTTTACCGGCAGCTTGAGGGTAACTTCCATGGATAGGTTCAAATAAAGATGTTTGCTCCCCTACCGATGCCGAAGGTAGTAAACCAATAGAGCCAGTAATTACACTGGTCTCATCAGAAATAATATCTCCAAACATATTTTCAGTCAAAATTACATCGAATTGAGTAGGCCGCTGAATAACCTGCATAGCTGCATTATCTACGAACAAATATTCAACTTTAACCTCAGGATAATTTACAGCCATAAACTGAACAGTTTCGCGCCAAAGACGTGATGTTTCAAGAACATTTGCTTTATCAACCAAAGTCAGTTTCTTTCGTCTTCTCATTGCTGCCTCGAAAGCCATTTCTGAGATTCTTTCGATCTCAGAAATAGTATACTCACAGTGATCAAAAGCTAAATTACCATCCTCACTTCTTCCCTTTTCGCCGAAATAAATTCCTCCTGTTAGCTCCCGGTACACCACTAAGTCCGTCCCTTTAATTCTCTCTTCTTTTAAAGGAGAACGATGAGCTAATGATTCGAATAACTGAACAGGACGTATATTCGCGTAAAGTCCCAAAGCCTTTCTAAGTCTTAAAAGTCCTTGTTCAGGTCTTACTTTTGCTTTCGGATCATTATCATATTTTGGATCACCAATTGCCCCAAAAAGAACGGCATCAGCATTTCTACAAATTTCGATCGTTTCTTCAGGTAAAGGATCTTCGGTTTGATCGATAGCACTTGCACCAACTAAAGCATCATCATACTTAAAATCATGACCGTATTTTTGTGCAATTATGTCTAATACTTTCTTTGCTTGTTTAACCACTTCGGGACCAATTCCATCTCCCGGCAGTACAGCTATATTTTTTTTCATTTCTCTAAACTTCTTGGTGTTTCTGTTCAAATTGTTCGATAGCCTTCTTTTTACTGATCAGGTAATCAATATCATCGTATCCATTAAGCAAGCAAGTCTTTTTATATGCATTGATCTCAAATTCCTCTTTTAGGTCTGTGCTAACTACAGATATTAATTGTTCTTTAAGATCGATATAGATTTCAGCATTTGAATCTTTTTCTATCTTATTAAAGATCTCTTTTAGAAAATCATCACTTACTTGTACCGGTAAAAGACCATTGTTTAATGCATTACCTGTAAAGATATCTGCGAAGTAACTGGAAACAATTGCGCGAAAACCATAATCATATAATGCCCAAGCAGCATGCTCACGGCTCGATCCACATCCAAAATTCTTACCTGCTACTAAAATACTCCCGGAGAAGAGAGGATCATTCAACACAAAATCTTTTTTTTGGTTTCCCTCAGAATCAAATCTCCAATCTCTAAAAAGATTTTTACCGAAACCTTCTCTACTTGTTGATTTCAAAAACCGAGCAGGGATGATTTGATCTGTATCAATATCTTGGTTTGGCAATGGAACTACTGAACTTTTCAATTCATTAAATTTTTCCATTATGCGGGCACCTGCTGATTTACATATTCTCTTGTATCCACGATTTTTCCTTCTATCGCGATAACTGCTGCAGTTAAAGGGCTAACTAACATAGTTCGTGCTCCAGGGCCTTGACGACCTTCAAAGTTCCTGTTTGAAGTAGACACACAGTACTCTCCTTCAGGAATTTTATCTTCATTCATCCCTAAACACGCTGAGCATCCCGGTTCTCTTAACTCAAAACCTGCATCCTCCAGTATTCGATGAATCCCCTCTTCTCTGGCTTGAGCTTCAACCTGTTTTGAACCGGGCACGATCATAACGGTAACATGTGGAGCTTTCTTTTTACCTGAAACAAACCCAGCTACAATTCTAAGATCTTCAATTCTACTATTGGTACAACTTCCTATAAAAACATGGTCGATACTTTTCCCAATTAAAGACTCTCCGGCTTTTAAACCCATATAGTCCAAGGATTTTTGGAAGGAAACATTATTCTCTACTTCACTGCCGCTCGGAATAGCTGAGGTAATTCCAACTCCCATTCCCGGGTTTGTTCCGTAGGTAATCATTGGTTTAATATCTTCGGCTTTAAACGAATATTCTTTATCGAAAATCGCATCTTCATCACTATACAGTGTTTTCCAATATTTCACTGCTCGATCAAATTCCTTCCCTTTAGGTGCAAATTCTCTTCCTTTTATATAATTAATGGTGATGTCATCCGGAGCAATCATCCCGCCTCTGGCCCCCATTTCAATGCTCATATTGCAAATTGTCATTCGAGCTTCCATAGAAAGTGAACGTATTGCAGACCCGGCATATTCAACAAAATATCCGGTTCCACCGGCGGTACTTAGTTTTGAAATGATGTAGAGAATAATGTCTTTGGAAAATACCCCATCGTCAAGTTCTCCATCAATAGTAATTCTCATCGTTTTTGGTTTTTGCAGTAATAAGCATTGGGTTGCCATCACTTGTTCGACTTGAGAGGTACCAATACCAAAAGCGATTGCTCCAAATGCTCCGTGCGTTGATGTATGGCTATCTCCGCATACAATGGTCATTCCCGGTTTTGTGATTCCAAGCTCCGGACCAATCACATGTACAATTCCTTGATAAGGATGTCCAAGTCCGTATAATTCTATGTCAAACTCATTACAGTTTTTTATGAGCGTATCAACCTGAAATTTTGAAAGTATATCTTTTATGGGAAGGTGCTGATTTTTTGTAGGAACGTTATGATCTGCTGTTGCTACAATTCTATCTTTTCGAAACAAGCCAATTCCTCTGTTTCTAATCCCATCAAAAGCTTGTGGGCTTGTAACTTCATGAATAAAATGACGGTCTATATAAAGAATTTCTTGTCCACCTTCTACCGAATCAACGATATGGTTATCCCAAACTTTTTCAAATAGTGTTTTTCCCATTATCTAAATCTTATGCTGTTAATGAGGACGACGTTTGTGAAAACAGTGAAATAAGATCTTTATCCAAAACTACTTTTTTTGAATCAGCAATCCCTAAAAACTCCTGATATCGTTCTTCTAATTCCTCTTTATTAATTTTAAAGCCTAAACGTTCACCTCTGAATCTTAATGCCGCTCTGCCACTTCGGGCAGTAAGAACAATTGAAGATTCACTAACTCCAACTTCAACCGGGTCAATGATTTCATATGTTTCTCGACTTTTTATTACACCATCCTGATGAATGCCGGAAGAATGTGAAAAAGCGTTAGAACCTACAATTGCTTTATTTGGCTGAACCGGCATTCTCATTTTTTCTGAGACCAACTCACTTATTGATTTCAAACATCGTGTATTAACTCCGGTATCGTAACTAAGCCCTTTTTGTTGTCTTAGAATCATTACTACTTCTTCTAAAGACGCATTTCCTGCCCTTTCACCAATACCATTTATAGTACATTCAACTTGAGTTGCTCCATGTTCAACTCCTGCTATCGAGTTTGCTGTTGCCAAGCCTAAATCGTTATGACAGTGCGTAGAAATAGTAACGTTCTCAATACCTTTCACATTTTCATATAGATATTGAATCTTCTTTCCATAATCCCAAGGAAGACAATATCCAGTTGTATCAGGAATATTTACCACAGTTGCCCCTGCTGCTATAACCCGTTCTATTATTTTAGCTAAAAACTCATTATCAGTTCTTCCTGCATCCTCTGCATAAAACTCGACATCTTCTACGAATCTTTTTGCAAATTTAACAGCCGCTACTCCTCTGTCAATAACATTTTCCCGAGTAGTTTTCAATTTATTAAATATGTGGCTGTTAGATGTTCCAATACCTGTATGAATTCTTGGTTTTGCAGCATCTTTAATAGCTTCTGCAGCTACTTCTATATCTTTTTCCACTGCTCTGGAAAGTGCACAAACACTGGTATATTTAATGACTTTTGAAATTTCCTTTACTGACTTAAAGTCTCCCGGGCTAGAAATAGGAAATCCTACTTCCATTACATCAACACCAAGAGCTTCCAGTGCTTTCGCAATCTCAATTTTTTCATCGGTATTTAACTGACAACCCGGAACTTGTTCACCATCTCTTAAGGTTGTATCAAAAATTTGTATTCGCTTGTTTGGCATTATAGCGGGGATTTCTAACTTATCTGTATATACTTAATCGGCAACTAAAGTGTGCTTTATTAAGTAATGAAGGTATTGGACAGACTCATTCATCAAAAACAAGATTTTATGTTATTTACGATATCCAAGACCTTTTTATAGATATTTAAAATAAATATTATCAATTAATTAACACGTTTATATAGAATTCTTTCTTACAATGGCTAACCAACCTAATGATCATCTTTACCAACTTATAAAGTCTTTAACTAAAGCAGAAAAGCGGGGATTCAAAATCTATGCGACACGAACAAGTAGTTCTGATGCAAAGTTTATTCAGCTTTTTAACGCGCTCGATAAGGAGTCTGGTTACGATGAAGATTTAATTGTCAAGAAAGTAAAGGGCATTCAAAAAAGACAACTTTCAAATTTAAAAGCTCATCTTTACAAGCAAATTTTAATAAGCTTAAGATTGATCAATATTAATCACAATGTTGACATTCAGCTTCGTGAGCAATTAGACTATGCTCGTATCCTTTATAACAAAGGATTATATAAGCAGAGCCTAAAAATCCTTGAAAAAACAAAAGAATTATCCGCTCAACATTATCGGGCTACTTTACGATATGAAGCTTTAGTTTTCGAAAAGATCATTGAATCCCAGTATATCACTAGAAGTCTTAAAAATCGGGCCGACCAATTGATCGATGAAACTCAGGTAACTCTGAGATCGATGACAGAGTATACATCTTTAAGCAATCTCGCCTTAAGACTTTATGGAATTTATATAAAAGCAGGACATGTGCGTAATAAAGAAGATTTCGAGAATATCTCTTCTTTTTTTAGAAAAGAAATTGAAGGATTAGATACTTCAAAACTGGATTTCTTTGGCAAGCATTACTTAAATGTATCTCATGCCTGGTATAGCTTGATTGTGCAGGATTTCTTACTTCAATATCGCCACTCAACAAAATGGGTAGAACTTTTTCGACAAAATACTGATATGCTTGCCATAGAACCTATATGGTATCTAAAAGGAATGCATGTTTTACTGGAAGCACTTTTTGTGCTTGGACACTTTAATAAACATGAAGCTGAAATAAAAAAACTAGATGAGTTTCTTACTAATCCACCAAAAAAAATTGACGAAAACTTAGAAACTTTAGGATTTATGTATTCCTACACTTCTAAGATCAACGCTCACTTTATGGCTGGTACTTTCTCAGAGGGAGTAAAGCTGGTACCCGGATTATTAGAAAGGCTAGATAGATATGCTGAACAGGTTGATCCACACAGAATCCTGATCTTTTATTATAAAATTGCTTGTCTCTATTTTGGTGCCGGCAACAACGAGGAATGCATTAACTATTTAAATAAAATCATTAATCATCAAAATCAAAGGTTGCGGGAAGACATACATTGCTTTGCCCGAATTCTAAATCTCATCGCTCATTATGAATTAGGTAACCAAACTCTTGTTGATTATCAGGTTCGCTCGGTTTATCGTTTTCTTAGAAAAATGAATGACTTAAATCTCGTTCAGGAAGAGATTCTGCAATTCATTAAGAATCTAGGGGGTCTGGAACAGGATCAGGTACGTTCTGCTTTTATAAATTTGCGTAACCGATTGCTTGAGATAAATACAATGCCATATCAAAAACGTCCATTTTTATACTTGGACATCGTATCGTGGCTTGAATCAAAAATAGCGAATAAACCCATCCAAGATATCATTAATAGCAAATTTCGGCCTCGCTAAAAAAATTTTCAGCCAGTTGGACATCCCATAAACTGCAAAAGTTTAGGTCTCCATTTGTTTGTTATTGCTCTCAAATAGGCATTTATTTGATTCAAACAAATTTTAAAAATGCTTTCTAGAATTATTATCCCGGTCATTATTAACGTCATTGGTAACACATACCGACCAGGAAAGTAATTTAGTTTTCTCAATTAACTTAAAGCCTTTCCTAATACGAAAGGCTTTTTTTTTGAATATAGCCTAAACAAAATGCCTGAACTGAATAAATACAGCAAACTAATTACACAAGACGGTTCTCAACCAGCGGCACAGGCAATGCTTCATGCTCTAGGATTGAATGATGAGGATTTGAACAAACCTATGATAGGAATAGCAAGTACCGGCTATGAAGGAAATCCTTGTAATATGCATTTAAATGATCTTTCAGTTCATGTAAAACGAGGAGTTCAATCGAAAAATTTAACAGGATTAATTTTTAATACTATTGGAATAAGCGATGGGATTTCAATGGGAACTCCGGGGATGCGGTATTCTCTTCCTTCTCGAGATCTTATTGCTGATTCAATGGAATCCGTTGTTAAAGGCATGAGTTATGACGGATTTGTTGCCATTGTGGGTTGTGACAAAAACATGCCCGGAGCTGTAATGGCAATGCTTAGAGTAAACCGTCCTTCCATCATGGTTTATGGAGGTACTATTGCGGCAGGACATCATAATGGTAAAAAACTTGATGTTGTCTCTGCTTTTGAAGCATGGGGACAAAAAGTTGCAGGCAAAATTGATACTCAGGAGTTCAAAGATATTGTGGAACATGCTTGCCCGGGAGCCGGAGCTTGTGGTGGAATGTACACTGCAAATACAATGTCATCAGCCATTGAAGCTATGGGGCTTTCCTTACCATATAATTCTTCTAATCCAGCTACAAACAGCATTAAAGTAATTGAATGTGAAGATGTTGGTAAACATTTACTTACCCTACTGGAGCGAGATATCAAACCAAGAGACATTTTAACTAAAAAATCTCTTGAAAATGCCTTTAAAGTAGTTACAGTTTTAGGAGGATCTACCAATGCAGTTCTTCACCTATTAGCAATTGCAAAAGCAGCATCCATAGAGTTTACCCTTTCAGATTTTCAGAGAATCAGTGATGAAACTCCCTTTTTGGGAAATCTAAAACCAAGTGGTTCTCATGTGATGGAAGATCTTCATGAAATAGGTGGAGTTCCTGCAGTCATGAAATACCTCTTAGATAATAAATTACTTCATGGAGATTGCCTTACTGTAACCGGAAAAACCTTAGCTGAAAACCTTTCAGAAGTTGCCCCCTTACCCGTTGAACAAAAAATAATTAAGCCCATTGACAAACCAATTAAAGATAATGGACATATTCAAATTCTATTTGGAAATCTTGCTACGGAAGGTTCAGTAGCAAAAATCACCGGAAAGGAAGGATTCAAGTTTGAAGGCGCCGCCAGAGTATTTGATAGTGAAGATGATGCAAATGAAGGTATTAGGAAAAAGCAAGTCCAAAAAGGTGATGTTGTTGTAATTCGTTATGTAGGTCCAAAAGGTGGTCCCGGAATGCCTGAAATGTTAAAGCCAACATCTGCAATTATGGGAGCCGGACTAGGGAAAGATGTAGCGCTAATAACAGACGGAAGATTTTCCGGAGGTTCCCACGGCTTTGTAGTTGGGCACATTACTCCTGAAGCTCAAACAGGTGGAAATATCGCTTTGGTTCAAAACGGTGATCGCATCAAAATTGATGCAGTTAAGAATACCATAGATGTTGAACTCTCAGAAAAAGAACTTTTAGAACGTAAAAAGAAATGGACAGAACCACCTTTGAAGGAACAAACCGGTCAATTGTATAAATATGCCCGAACTGTTTCCTCTGCTTCAAATGGATGTGTTACCGACGAATTTTAAATGATCTCACTCACTCATTGATCACAATTATGAAAACCCAAACAGCTACTAAATCCAATAAAAAGAAAAAAAAAGAACGAATTAATGGAGCTGAAGCCGTCGTCAAAATTCTTCTAAAAGAGAATATTGATGTTGTATTCGGCTATCCGGGCGGAGCTATCATGCCTGTTTACGATGCTTTATATGACGAACAAGAAGAAATTCAACATGTGCTTGCCCGCCATGAACAGGGAGTGATACATGCAGCGCAGGGTTACGCTAGAGCGTCTGGGAAACCCGGTGTATGCTTTGCAACTTCCGGGCCCGGAGCAACAAACCTGATCACAGGAATAGCTGATGCACAGATTGATTCCACCCCTTTAGTTTGTATTACAGGTCAAGTTGCATCTTCTTTGCTTGGAAGTGATGCCTTTCAAGAAACAGACATCATTGGAATTTCAATGCCCGTTACAAAGTGGAATTATCAGGTTACTGATGCGAAGGAAATACCGGCAGCTCTGGCAAAGGCTTTCTATATCGCAAAATCAGGGAGACCGGGACCTGTATTGATTGATATCACCAAAGATGCCCAATTTCAGCAGATCGATTTTGAATATGAATCTTGCCATAATGTTAGAAGCTACTTTCCAAAACCGAAAATAGATCTGACTAAAATTAGCGAAGCTGCTGAACTCATTAACAATGCTAAAAGGCCTCTCATATTATTTGGACAAGGTGTAATTCTTGCTAATGCAGAAAGCGAGTTTAAAACTTTTGTTGAGAAAACAGGCATTCCGTCGGCTTGGACAATTCTTGGTTTATCCGCACTTGAAACCGACCATCCGTTAAATGTGGGAATGCTTGGCATGCATGGAAATTATGGACCTAATTTACTCACTAATGAATGTGATGTATTGATAGCCATAGGGATGCGTTTTGATGATAGAGTAACTGGTAATCTTAATAAATATGCTAAACAAGCTAAAGTTATTCATCTGGAGATCGATCCCGCCGAAATTGACAAGAATGTAAAAGCAGATGTTCCTGTGCTAGGTGATGCAAAGATGAGTCTGAAACATCTCATCAAAAAAGTAAAACCGAATAACCATGAAAACTGGCTTACCCGTTTTCAAGAATGTACTGAGATTGAAAAAGAAAAAGTCATTAATGATGAACTTAATCCTTTATCTGAAATCCTCAGTATGGGTGAAGTAATAAATATTATAAATAAATATACCGATGGCGATGCCATTATCGTAACCGATGTAGGTCAGCATCAAATGGTAGCTTGTAGGTATGCAAAGTTTTCTAAGCCTAAAAGCAATATTACTTCGGGTGGTCTTGGAACTATGGGATTTGGATTGCCCGCTGCAATTGGAGCCAAACTTGGGGCACCGGACAGAATGGTAATTTCTGTTGTTGGAGATGGCGGATTCCAGATGACCATTCAAGAGTTAGCAACAATTTATCAAACTAAAGCAAAAGTAAAGGTTCTATTGCTAAATAATGAATTTCTCGGGATGGTTCGTCAATGGCAACAACTCTTTTTCGAGAAGCGGTATTCATCTACAAAAATGATCAATCCCGACTTTCAAACGATCGTTAAAGGATATTATATCCCAACTGCAAAAGTTACTGAGCGTGATAATCTGGATGCAGCCATTAAAGAGTTCTTGGAATATGACGGAGCTTATTTTTTGGAAGTTATGGTTGGTAAAGAAAATAACGTGTTTCCAATGGTACCAAGTGGCGCCGGGGTTTCTGAAATAAGATTGGAATGATTGATATGGAAAAACAAGAATTTACCATCACTGCTTACACAGAAAATCATGTAGGGTTACTTCATCGTATCACTATCATTTTTACGAAGCGAAAAGTGAACATCGAAAGTATTACTGCATCAGAAAGTGAACAAGAAGGAATTCATCGCTTTACGATTGCCGTAACCGAAACCGAAGAAGCTATTGTAAAGATCGTGAAACAGATCGAAAAACAAGTCGAGGTTTTAAAAGCTAGTTATTACAAGAATAAAGAAGTAGTTCAACAAGAGCTTGCCCTCTACAAGATTCCTACAGAATCTTTAACAAATGGAATTGAAGTAGAACGAATTGTTAGAGAACACAATGCACGATTTTTAACTATTGAAAAAGAGTTTGTAGTAATTGAAAAAGCAGGATTCCGACGAGAAACTAAAGCTCTTTTTGATGAACTCAAACCTTTTAGAATATCTGAGTTTGTGCGTTCAGGACGTATTGCCGTATCCAGAGAAGAATTTGGAGTTGGGCAAAAAGTAGAAGAATTATTAGCTGGCAGTACCAATAAAGAAAGATTTTATAAAAATATTAATCCATAAATAAACAAACAGAATGGCACTTTTAAATTTTGGCGGAGTTGAAGAAGAAGTAGTAACTAGAGAGGAATTTCCTCTAGAAAAAGCAAAACATGTTCTAAAAGATGAAGTAATTGCAGTATTAGGTTATGGAGTTCAAGGCCCGGGGCAGGCATTAAATCTAAAAGATAACGGCTTTAACGTTATAATTGGGCAACGAAAAAATTCAAAAAGCTGGGACAAAGCAGTAGCTGATGGCTGGGTCCCCGGAAAAACATTATTTGAAATTGAAGAGGCCTGTAAAAAAGGAACTATTCTTCAATACTTACTTTCTGATGCGGGACAAATTACACTTTGGCCAACTATAAAAAAGCACTTAGCTAAAGGGAAGACTCTTTACTTTTCACATGGTTTTGGAATTACTTACAAAGAAAGAACGGGCATCATCCCTCCTGACGATGTTGATGTAATTTTAGTGGCTCCAAAAGGTTCCGGAACATCGTTAAGAAGAATGTTTCTGGAAGGTCGTGGATTAAATTCTAGCTATGCCATCTTTCAGGATGCTACAGGTAAAGCTAAAGAAAAAGTTTCTGCACTTGGGATTGGAGTGGGCTCAGGGTATCTCTTTAAAACTGATTTTAGAAAAGAAGTATACAGCGATCTAACGGGGGAACGAGGGACATTGATGGGAGCAATTCAGGGTATTTTTGCTGCGCAATATGAAGTGCTTCGAACAAACGGCCACTCCCCTTCAGAAGCTTTTAACGAAACTGTTGAAGAGCTTACTCAGTCATTAATGCCATTGGTAGCCGAAAACGGAATGGATTGGATGTATGCGAATTGTTCCACAACTGCCCAAAGAGGTGCTTTAGACTGGTGGAAGAAATTTAGAGATGCTTCTAAACCTGTTTTTGAAGAATTATATAAAGAAGTAGCAGCAGGAAACGAAGCTCAGAGATCTATCGACTCAAATAGTCAGGAAGATTATCGTGAAAAGCTTGAAGAGGAATTAAAAGAACTTCGAGAATCTGAAATGTGGAAAGCCGGGGCAACGGTTCGAACCCTCAGACCTGAAAACAATTAATAAATAACCTGTAGTTGATATCTGGTGAAAGTAGACACAACTTATTATCCACCTTTAAAAGATGTAGAGAAAGCATCAGAATTACTAAGCAAAGTAATTTATAAAACACCTCTACAACGCAGTTTTTCTTTAAGTGAAAGATTCGAGTCTAATATTTTTTTAAAGCGGGAAGACACTCAAATTGTACGTTCTTATAAAATAAGAGGTGCTTATAACAAAATATTTTCACTGAAAAAGAAAAATTTAAACAGACCTGTTGTTTGCGCAAGTGCTGGAAATCATGCTCAGGGAGTTGCATTATCTTGTTTTAAACTAAATGTTAAAGGCATTATTTTTATGCCTGCAACAACTCCCAAGCAAAAAATTGATCAAGTAAAAATGTTTGGGAAAGGCATGGTTGAAATTATCATTAAAGGAGATACTTTTGATGATTCGTCCAAGCTTGCAAAAGAATACAGCCAAGCCAACAATGGAATATTTGTTCATCCCTTTGATGACCAGCAAGTTATTGAAGGACAAGCAACACTTGGTCTGGAATTATGCAATGAAGCCGATTTTGAGATCGACTACTTATTTCTGCCTGTTGGAGGAGGAGGTCTTTCTTCCGGAGTATCCAGTGTATTTAAGGTATTAAGCCCAAAAACCAAGATAGTTGGAGTGGAACCCAAAGGTGCTCCGGCTATGTATAACTCCTTTGCAAGTGGTAAAATTGAAACTCTTAAAGAAATCGATAAATTTGTTGATGGCGCTGCGGTAAAGCGAATAGGAACCTTAAATTTTCCTATTTGTAAAGAGAATATGACGGAAATTGCATTAGTTGACGAAGGTAAATTATGCTCAACTATCATAAATATGTATAACGAAAATGGAATTATATTAGAACCTGCTGGAGCTCTTTCTGTTGCCGTACTTGATCAGTACAAAAATGAAATAAAAGAAAAGAATATCATTTGCATACTTTCAGGTAGTAATAACGACATTACACGAACAGAAGAAATACGTGAAAGATCTTTACTCTACGAGGGGCTAATGCATTATTTTATTGTTCCATTTCCTCAAAGAACCGGAGCTTTAAAAGAGTTTGTAGTTGATATTTTGGGAGAAAATGATGACATCGTTCATTTTGAGTATACCAAAAAGACATCCAGAGAAAAAGGTCCGGCTTTAATAGGAATCGAACTAAAAACGAAAGACGATCTTGAACCATTGATCAAAAAAATGAAAAAAAGAAATTTCTTTGGTGAATATTTGAACCAGAAACCTGATTTGTTCAGTTATATAATCTAGAAATCACCATTGTCCAAAACACAGAAATTAAGTTTTAAATGAAAATAGTAAAGTTTGGCGGTACATCTGTTGGTAGTGCAAAAGCAATTAGACAAGTAGCTGAAATTATCGGGAGTTCAAAAGAACAAATTGTGATGGTTACTTCTGCAGTTGGTGGCGTTACAGATCAGTTAGTTAAAATTGGTAATCTTGCCTCGCATGGAGATGAGCAGTATAAAATTATACTTGAAGAAGTAATTACACAACATAAGAAGATTTATAAAGATCTTACTGGTACAAAACACACAGAGAAACTTGATGAAGTAACTAAAGAGCTTAAAGATATTTGTACAGGTATTGAGCTCATTAAAGAACTTTCTTCCAGAAGCTCAGATTATATACTTAGTATCGGTGAAAGATTGTGTTCACTTATTATTCACGATTTTTTCAAAAGCAAAAAACTGGATGTCACCTTATTTGATAGCCGTTCTATCATAATTACCGATGACAACTTTGGATACGCCAGTGTAAATTTTAAAGAGACAAATAAGCGTATCAGTAAAGCAACATCGTCTTTTACAAAAATCAATCTGTTTCCCGGTTTTATTGCATCCAACAAAGATAAAGTAACTACAACTCTGGGTCGTGGTGGATCAGATTATACAGCTTCAATACTCGCAGCAACGTTAAATGTGAAGGATTTTGAAATATGGACTGATGTAGACGGATTGATGACAGCAGATCCTCGAATCGTAAAAAATGCTCAATATATAGAGCACGTTTCATATGAAGAGGCACTCGAGCTTTCTCATTTTGGCGCTAAAGTAATTTATCCTCCAAGTATACAACCGGCTTTAGGGAAAGGAATCCCAATAACTATTAAAAACACATTCAATCCAGATCGCAAAGGAACATTGATCACCAAAGAATGGGATGAAAGCAAAGAACTTATTCGTGGGATTTCCAGTATTAAAACTGTCTCGCTGATAACTTTAAGCGGTAGTAGCATGGTTGGTGTACCAAGATTTTCTTCTCGATTATTTAGTGCGCTTTCGTTAGCACAGATTAATGTTATTTTGATCACTCAGTCAAGTTCTGAACATACAATATGTGTAGGGATTGATGCTAAAGATGCTGTTAAGGCTACCAAAATACTATCTGAAGAATTTCAGGAATTCATCAAATCAAAAAAAATTGACCCGATTGAAATTGAAAATAATCTTTCAATTATAGCATTAGTTGGTTCAAATATGAGAAATCAGGTAGGTGTAAGCGGACAGATGTTTAATGTACTTGGGAAAAATGGTGTAAGTATTAAAGCAATTGCTCAGGGTTCATCAGAAAGAAATATATCTGCTGTAATACTAAAAAGTGACCTTAATAAAGCTTTAAATGTTTTACATGAAAGCTTTTTCCAATACGTAACAAAGCGAGTAAATTTATTCATTATTGGTACTGGAAATGTTGGTAAAGCTTTTATCGAACAATTGGTTAAACAGTTTTCTTTTTTAAAAAAGCAACACCATTTAAATATCAAAATTATTGGTATCGCTAACTCTCGTCAAATGAAATTTGAAAAAGATGGTGTGCGGCTTTCTAAGTGGAAACCTAGCCTCAAAGAAGGTGAAGCTTTTGACAAAGAAACATTTATGGAAAAAATGTATTCAATGAATCTTCGAAACAGTATTTTTATTGATATCACAGCTTCAGCAGAAGTTGCATCAATCTACCCTGCAATTCTAAAGAAGAGTATATCCGTAGTTACTCCAAACAAAATTGCCGCTACAGGATCTCAATCAGATTATAAAAATCTTAAATTTATAAGTAAGAAATATGGAAGTAAATTTCTATTTGAAACTAATGTTTGTGCAGGGCTACCTGTTCTTTCTACACTGAATGACCTTATACGAAGTGGTGATCAGGTGAATCAAATAGAAGCGGTACTTTCAGGAACATTAGTTTTTCTATTTAATGAATATGACGGGACCACAAAGTTTGTAGATGTAATAAAAAAGGCAAAAAAATTGGGTTATACTGAACCTGATCCCCGTTTGGATCTTTTTGGATCTGATGTAAAAAGAAAAATCCTTATTCTGATCAGAGAAAGTGGTTACCAGTATGAATATGAAGATATTGAACTAGAATCCTTTCTCCCTGAAAGTTGTTTAAAAAGTTCTTCACTAGATGAGTTTTATGACCAAGTAGAAAAAGAAGAAGACCATTTTAAACAATTGTACCAAAATGCCCATCAACAAAACAAAAGATTAAAAGTAGTAGCAACCTATAAAAATGGTAAGGGATCAGTAAAACTAAAAGCCATAGATTCTAGCCATCCTTTTTATAATTTAGAAGGAAAAGATAACATTGTACTCTTTTATACTAACCGTTATAAAGAACAACCTATGGTTATAAAAGGAGCTGGAGCAGGAGCTGAAGTAACTGCTTCCGGGATTTTTGCAGATGTACTTAGAATTGCTCAATCGGATTTATAATGAAAGAAGTTAAAATCTTTGCACCGGCTTCAGTAGCAAATGTAGGCCCGGGCTACGATACTTTCGGCTTTGCAATTGAAAAACTTGGGGATGAAATTACCGTTACAAAAAGAAGTGACGACAGGCTTATTATTCTGCCCGCTATTGGAGCTGAACTACCTACAAAGCCGAAAGAAAATGTAGCGGGTGTCGCAGTCCGTTCTTTATTAAACGTACTAGAAAGCGGACAGGGATTCGATATTCAAATTAAAAAAATGTTCCGTCCCGGGAGTGGGTTAGGAAGTAGTGCGTCAAGTGCTGTAGGTGCAGTATATGCCGTTAATGAACTCCTTGGAAATCCGTTTTCAACTAAGGAACTTCTACCTTTTGCTCTTGATGGAGAAGCTTTGGCTTCTAAATGTTATCACGCAGATAATGTAGCCCCGTCTTTGCTTGGAGGGTTTCAGGTAGTAAGAAGTTATGAGCCGTTGGAATTATTCAGTATTACTGATATTGACGACCTTCATGTACTTATCATATTTCCTGATGTTCAAATAAAAACTGCCCTCGCAAAAAAACTAATTCCTGAAACACTATCTATCAAAAATGCACGGGAACAGTGGGGAAATGTTGCAGCATTAATTCATGCCCTGCACACCAAAGATTATGAACTTTTATCACGATCAATCACTGATAGAATTGCAGAGCCTGTTCGTAAAAATTTAATTCCCGAATATGAACGTGTAAAAGAAATCGCAATTGAAGCTGGATCAGTAGGATTCAACATTTCCGGCTCAGGGCCCTCAATGTTTGCCTTATTTAAAGATGAAGGAAGTGCTGAAAACTGTAAGCAGGATGTGAATAAACTTTTTAAAAATATATCCATTCCTGTTTTATTTAATATCTCGAAGATAAATCCTCTGGGGTGTGAAGTATTATGAAATTTTTCTCTACGAACCGACAAGTAGAACCCGTTTCATTTAAAGAAGCAGTTATAAAAAGTTTACCCAAAGATCGTGGCCTTTACTTTCCTGAAGAAATACCTTCATTATCGCCACTGTTTTTTGAAGAATTAAATTCATATTCACTATCCGAAATCGGGTATCATATCCTATCCCCATTTACATGCAAAAGTATTCCTGATTCCAAACTTCAAGAAATAACGAACAATGCATTTGATTTCAAAATACCGTTAAAAAGAATTGAAGATAGTATTTATAGTCTGGAATTATTTCATGGTCCAACTTATGCATTTAAAGATATTGGAGCCAGATTTCTGGCTCGTTGTCTAGCATTCTTTAATGAAAGTAATAGTCAGGAGGTAACGATATTAGTTGCCACTTCAGGCGACACAGGCGGGGCCGTAGCATCCGGTTTCTATAATGTACCCGGAGTAAATGTTATAATTCTTTATCCAAGTGGAAAGGTAAGTGAGCTACAAGAAAAGCAACTTACCACCCTTGGTAAAAACATTCAGGCTTTAGAAGTG
This sequence comes from Balneola sp., assembly GCA_965216175.1. Lineage (GTDB taxonomy): Bacteria > Bacteroidota > Rhodothermia > Balneolales > Balneolaceae > Balneola. The sequence goes on along the minus strand of OZ244140.1, from coordinate 746,614 downwards.
GATGGAACTTTCGATGATTGCCAAAATATGGTTAAGCAAGCTTTTTTGGATGATCAAATAAATAAAAAATTAAATCTAAGTTCTGCCAATTCGATCAATATTGCCAGATGGTTACCTCAGTCAATTTACTATTTCGAGACACTCAAACAGCTTGAAACCAATAAAGATCTTGTTTTTTCAGTTCCCTCAGGAAATTATGGAAATTTAACGGCTGGAATATTAGCTAGTAAACTTGGACTTCCTGTTAAAAGATTCATTGCTGCTTCAAATCTAAATAATGTTATTCCTCGATTCCTGAAAGATCAAAAATATAGCCCTAATCCAACTATTGCTACATTATCAAATGCAATGGATGTTAGCGATCCTAGCAATTATCCTCGGCTTCTGGAACTAGCTGATAATAATTTTGAAAACTTAACCGGCCTCACTTTTAATGACAAAGAAACTCTTGAGACCATTAAATTCTGTTTTGATAAAACGGGATACATAACTGATCCACACGGAGCAATTGGTTATAGAGCACTTAAAGAATCTCTCTCTTCAAGTGAAAAGGGAATATTTCTCGAAACCGCACATTATTGTAAGTTTCTTTCTACTATTGAAAATGCTTTAGATTGCAAGATAGAACATCCCGAATTTGTTTCTGATCTTCTGGGAAAGACCAAGCATAGTGTTCCATTGAATAATAGCTTCGAAAAGTTTAAAGACTTTTTGTTGAGTTAAGTTCAGATTAAATAAATTTTCTAACCAACAAGCTTACTTTTTTCTCACCACCACTTGTGATGAGTTTACCTTTATCTTGAAAGCCCATTTTTTTATGGAACGCCATTGAGCCGGGGTTTTCAGGTAAAATATTAACCTCACAGGTAATTATATCTGTTTCGGTAGTTTCAAAAAGATACTCGTATAACCTTTTTCCGAACCCTTTACCTTGAAACTCTTTCTTAATCACTACTCTATCTACATATTCGAATTTTTCGTAATGGTTAACAAAAAACTGATAGTTTAAACTATCATACTTTTTTCCTTCCCTTATTGTGATTATAAATCCTGCAATCTCGTTCCCATATTCTAAAACCAAGAATTTGGAAGCAATATCTAAAAAATGAATAAAATCACCTTCCCCAATACTATTTACGTGAGGTACTTCAGATTCGTTCAATAAACGTATCATTGTCAAATCCTTAGTATTTGCTTGCCTAATTTTCATTTTTCTAATAAGAGCTTTTTCAGAGCCTCTAAGATTATACGAAAAGTATAGAAATAGAATTTGCTTTTAAAACACATCTTACCAACTATAATAATCTCCACGAAGTTTTACACAAAAACTCAATATCTAAAAGTATATTCAAAAAAATAAAACTCATATATGAATTGTAAGAAATCTGAATTTAATCTTGATCCCAATCTGACTTATTTAAATTGTGCCTATATGTCGCCTTTGATGACAAATGTAGAACAAGCAGGCATTCAGGGAATCAAGCGAAAGCAGCAACCTAATACTATTTCCGGAGATGATTTTTTTACCGATGGAGATTTACTCCGTGCCCAATTTGCAAAACTCATTAATTCAAACCAGCCTGACAGAAGTGTGATTATTCCTTCTGTTTCTTATGGAATGGCTAATGTGGCTAAAAACCTTAAACTAAACCCGGGCGATAATATAGTTTTAGTTGGAGAACAATTTCCCAGTAATGTTTATCCTTGGATGGAAGTTGCAAATAAAGCTAAAGCCGAGATTATAACTGTAGCGCCACCAAAACAAAATCAGAACCGAAGTCAGGTGTGGAATCAAACAATCTTGGATTCAATAAATGAACGAACCAAGCTTGTTGCCTGCGGACATATTCATTGGGCAGATGGTACTATTTTTGATTTAAGGTCGATCAGACATAAAACTTTTGAAACCGGTGCATGGTTGGTCATTGACGGTACTCAATCTCTTGGAGCTTTACCATTCGATCTTCAACAACTAAAACCTGATGCGTTGATAGCTGCTGGTTATAAATCTTTGATGGGACCATACAGTATTGGAATGGCTTATTATGGGCCTGTTTTTGATGGAGGAGTCCCGGTTGAGCAAAATTGGATAAACAGATTTGAAAGTGAAAACTTCGCCAATCTGGTCAACTATAATAAAAACTATCAAACCGGTGCATTACGCTATGAGGTTGGAGAACACAGTAATTTTATTTTAGTTCCGATGCTACTTGAGGCGATCAAAAAATTAAATCAATGGAATCCCGTAAACATCCAGGAATATCTAAAAGAGCTAGTTTCCGAACCTATTGAAATACTTAGGGAATCAGGATTTATAATTGAAAGTGAGGATCAAAGGGCTTCTAATTTATTTGGTATACGGCTTGGAGAAAATCATAGGATAGAACATTTAAAATCAAAATTAGCTGAAGCCAATGTATTTGTATCATTTCGTGGAGATGCCATCCGCATTTCTCCAGGTGTCTATAATGATTCAAAAGATTTAGCTACATTAACAGACGCTTTAACATCTTAAATACTTTGTATGAAAACTTCTCGGAAAGATTTTTTAAAAACTTTGTCAGCCGGCACTTCGCTCTCTGCTCTTTCATTACTTTCTCCAATCAACAAGGTATTTGATCAACAATTAAAGTCTACTTTTCGAGCTTCAGATCTCCCGACAAAGAAAGATTATTCTCTGGCAAAAGAAGTTCATTATTTAAATCACGGCTCTATTGGTACTATTCCAAAAATTGTGCAACAAGCCCATCAGGATTATTTGTCACTTTGTGAAAGCAATCCCTGGTTTTATATGTGGAGTGGTGAATGGGACAATTCTATTGAAAAAGTACGTGAAAAAGTAGCTAATTATATAAATGCTGAAACTAATGAGATCAGCTTTCCTCACAATACTACCGAAGTATACAACATTCTTGCTCAAGGCTTACATCTTGGTAAAGGTGATGAAGTTCTTTTTTGCAACCTGAATCATGCGGGAGCAAGTATCCCCTTCCACATTCATTCCGGAAAATTTGGATATTCAGTTAAGGTATTCGATATCCCAACCGATAACCTTTCTTCTGTTACAAAAAAGGATATCATTGACCTTTATGATAAAAATATAACAGGAAAAACTCGTTTAATTGTAATTCCGCATATCGATAATACATTCGGTTTAAAGCAACCCGTAAAAGAAATTACTGCTTTAGCGCGTGCAAAAGGTGTGGAATATATTTCTGTGGACACAGCCCAAACTATGGGCATGCTTCCGATAGATGTAAAAGAGCTGGATATTGATGTTATCGGGACAAGTGCTCATAAATGGATCCAAGCTCCGAAAGGAATCAGCGTGGCTTTCTTTAGCAAAAAAATCCAAGGAGTTCTGGATCCAATGTGGGTAACCTGGGGACAAGATGAATGGAAAGACTCTGCCAGAAAATATGAAGATTATGGAACCAGAAATTTACCTGAAGTACTAACCCTGGGACATTCTATAGATTTCCAATCAAGTATTGATAAATCTTCAAAAGCAAATCATTTAAAGAAGCTATGGACACACGGGCAAACACTCGTAGAAAAAAATCCAAAAACACTATGGCGATCACCTTCAGACTGGGATCTGGCAGGCTCACTTTTCATTGTTGAAGTTAAAGGTGAAAAAACTTCAGACTTAGCTAAGCGATTATTTAAAGAACATGGTTTTGTATTCAGACCTTTTGATCAATATTCTACTATAAGGTTATCACCAAATTTATTTAATACTACCGATGAATTAGACCAGCTTTTTGATTTAATCGTCTAGATCTATCTCGTCGGGAGAATCGTCATCTGAAACAAGATCTTCAACATCAGAATCATCCATCATATCATCTTCTTGATCGTCTGAATCTTCAATATCAATTGGAGCAGGCTTTGGTTTTTCAGGTTTCTTTTCTGTGATTGCTCCTGCTCTTTTAAGTAAAATAGCGATGTCTTCCTGATCGTTTTCTGTTGCTATCATCATCGCTGTATCGCCGTTTTTATCTCTGATCTTAACATTTGCACCTGAGGCAATTAATAACTTCACTACCTCGTGATGCCCATTTTTAGCTGATAACATTAATGCGGTATGTCCCCATCTCTGCTGAGCATTAACATCAGCTCCTTTTTCAATCAATAATTTAACTGCTTCAAGATTTCCTACCCTTGCAGCTACTATTAAAGCCATATCTCCGGCTTCTGCTCCTTTATCAAACAGGAATTGCATCAATTCAATATTTCCATTCTCAGCAGCTTTATTTAAAGCAGTCCCTCCCATCTTTGTTTCAGAATTCAAATTTGCACCGGCATCAACCAAAAGTTTTACGATGTTATAATGATTTTTTTCAGAAGCTACAATCAAAGCGTTTGCACCGCTAGAGGTAGTTTCATTAACATCTACTTTAGATTTTAAAAGTTTAGCGACTTCAGTTTCGTCGCCATTCTTAGCTGCTACAATTAATTCTGGTTGATCCATTACATAAATAAGTTATTGTGATATTTTCCCGATTATAAACAACGTGAAGGTATTCTCAAATAAATAAATTATAAAATTTGAGCTAGCTAAATCTTCCTTCAATTTCAAAACCATTTATAAATTCGGTAGCACTCATTTTATTCTTTCCGGGTAGCTGAAGTTCCAATATTTCTAAAGTCCCGTTACCACTGCCTACCAACAACTTTCCATCCTTCTCTAGGATATCTCCATAGCTAATATTTGCATCCATCCCAATACGAGCTTTATATATCTTAACTTTTTTACCATTCCATTGTGTCCAAGCAACAGGAAAAGGATTTAATCCCCGAATTTGATTATGAATTACTTCAGCGGAATCAGAAAAATCAATTCTGGTGTTATCATTGAATAACTTTGGCGCAGGTGTGGCTTTGGAATCATCCTGAGTGAGCAATTCATAATCACCCTTCTCAATCGTATCAATTGCTTCTAACAATTGGATGCTTCCTTCATTCATTAATCGTTCATATACATCACCTGTAGTCTCGTTATCTGAAATAGTTACTTCTTTCTGCAAAAGGATATTTCCTGTATCTACTTTTTCATCTAAAAAGAAAATTGTACATCCAGTTTTTCTCTCTCCATTTATTACAGCCCAATGAATAGGTGCAGCTCCTCTGTATTTTGGTAAAAGAGAAGCATGAAGATTTATGCTACCTATTTTGGGAATCTCCAGTATTCGTTTGGGTAAGATTCTAAATGCTACCACTACAAATAGATCTGCATCTAATTTTCTTAGTTCGTTTTCAAATTCTTCAGACTTTAAATCCTGAACTTCAATTACAGATAAGCCTAGTTCGATCGCTTTTGCTTTTACAGGGGTTGGAGCTTTATCTGAACCTCTTCCTCTTCTCTTATCTACATTACTTACTACAGCAACAATGTTATGGCTTGATTTGTGAATTCTCTCCAAACTTGGAATGGCAAACTCCGGAGATCCCATAAATACGATATTCATAACTATAATTTTGGAACAATTGGGTATTCTACTTCTATCTCACCCGTTTCAATTTCAGTAAGATCAGATCTTATCATTCTTTTCCTAAACGAGCTCAAATAATCGATAAACAAAATACCATTTAGATGATCGAACTCATGTTGAATGATACGAGCCATCCATCCGGAAAACTCTTTTTCTTGTTCTTTAAAATCTCTGTCCTTGTACTTGATTATAATTGTTTCTGGTCTAAAGACTTTTTCTCTGACATCCGGTATGCTTAAACAACCTTCATCCATTGCTATTTTTTTCCCTTTCTTCTCAACAATTTCTGGATTTATGAATACTAGCACTCCATATTTCTCATCTTCTTCATCCATAATGGGATCTCCATCCATAACGAAGAGGCGCAATGATTTTCCGATTTGAGGAGCTGCTAAACCAACCCCATCAGAATTGTACATTGTCTCGATCATGTTATCAACTAATTCAGAAACGAATTCTGAATGATCTTTTATTGGTTCAGTTTTCTTCCTCAAAACAGGATCATTGTATGTAACAATGGGTAGAATTGACATAAATCAAATTATTATTGTTGTGAATCTAAATAGCTCTGTAAGATAAGGGCTGCAGCAATTCTATCCACACGTTCTTTTTGTTTTCGCTTTTTTTTGGAGATCCCTATTTCGAACATTAATTCTTTGGCTCTATTTGATGTGTACCGTTCATCAATTTTAATAACAGGAATAGAGGGGTATAAATTTTTTAGTCTGTTTATAAATTCCTGAACCATTACAGTGGCATTTCCTTCTTCGCCAGCCGCTGTTAGAGGCCATCCAACTACAAAACCCTCAACCTGAGACTTTTCCACTATATGAGCAATTTCTAAAATTATCTCATCCGGTGAAAAAGTCCCAACTGGCGAGGCTATAGTTTTTAAGAGATCGGTTTGTGCAAGACCACATCTTTTTTTTCCAACATCAATTCCGATCAATCGTGCATAAATTGGCACTATTTACTTCTTTTTTACGTCTTCTAATGGTATGCGTAAGAAAGATTTAAGTAATTTACTTGGTTTAAAATGCGTCTTACGGTGCGCGGGAACGTAAATAACTTCGTTCGTTTTCGGATTTCTTGCTTTAGGCTTAGCTTTTGTTTCCTTAACCTCAAGAACTCCAAAGTCTCTTATCTCGATTCTGCATTCCGTGTCAGCAGACATCATGATTTCTCTTAACGCTACAATAACAGCGTCAACCCATGGTTCTGCTTTTATCATTGCTTCATCTTGTGCTTCTGCAACGCGGCGTACAACGTCACGTTTTGTATATGTCATCATAATATATAGTAGTTTAATTAGTGTGAGTATCACTCACATTGTCCTTCCTGATTACTTGTATCTTTTTTTTGCTTTTTATTTTGAAACCTAAAAGATATTTAACCATTGCGTACAATATACTTACAAGTATAGATTCTCAAAAATTAATAATGTTAAAGTTATTCATATCTAAGAACATTCTTTACCCCTTCTACTCTTTCAAGCCGTACCATAATTTTTTTTAGATGGGGCAAGCCATTGACATACAATGATATAATACCTTCAAACATTCCACTGTCACTACTAACGTTAATACTCTTCATATTTGTAGATAAGGACTTAGAGAGCACATCTGTGATATCGTTAATCATACCAACGCGATCTTCTCCAATTACTTTAACAGCGCCTAAGAACTGATTTTCTACATTCTTTGACCAATCAACATCTACTATTCTTTCGCTTTCTGTTTTAATTAAATGCAGTGCGTTTTTACACATGGATCGATGAATTTTGATATCTCCAGTGCGACTGATAAACCCAATTACATTATCTCCCGGAATAGGATTGCAACAATTAGCATATGAATATTTTACATTGCTAAGTTCACCATTGATAATTAATGCTTTCGCATCACCAATTGATCTTGCTTCATTGATATATTTCTGTTGAATTTCTTCTTCAGTAGACTTAGTACTTTCCTGAACTTCTTCTTCAATTCTACCTGTACTTTTGAATTTCTTAACCTCTTTGAACAATTTGTTAACGTCAAACGAGTCAACTCCTATTGAATAAAAAAGATCCTGAGTTGTTGTAAAATCAAACATCTTGGCAAATTTCGTAAGCTCTTGATCACTAATTTCAATTTTCCCTCGTTCAGCTCTTTTTAACCACATTTCTCTTCCTTCATCCGCCACCGATCTCTGCTTCTGCTTGATGAACTGCCTGATTCTGGACTTAGCCTTGTGTGTAACTACGTCATCGATCCAATCTACATTAAGATTGATCTTATTTCCTGTTATAATTTCTATCTGATCTCCGTTAGAAAGCTTTTGTCTTAACGGAACCATTTTTCCATTTACTTTAGCAGCCATTGCTCTTTCTCCAACTTCGCTGTGTATATCAAAAGCAAAGTCAATTGCAGTAGCGCCATTCGGCAAAGTAGTTATCTCTCCTTTTGGAGTAAAAACGTATAATTCTTCCTGATATAAGTTGAGTTGAAAATCTTTAACAAAATCAGTTGCTGCATCCGGTCTGGGATTATCCAATACGTCTCTAACCCAGTTCACAAATTTATCAAGACTTTGCGAACCTTCCTGAGCGCCTTCTTTATATTTCCAATGAGCGGCCAGTCCCTTTTCGGCAATATCATCCATTTTACGGGTACGGATCTGAACTTCTACTTTTTTCCCTTTATTTGTGATTACGGTGGTATGCAAAGATTGGTATCCATTAGCCTTCGGAACGGAAATAAAATCTCTGAATCGTTCAGGAATAGGTGTATACCAATCTGTAAATATAGAGTAAACACGCCAGCAATCTTCTTTAACGTGAGGTTCTTCTAAAATTACTCTGATCGCAAAAAGATCGTAAATCTCTTCGAAAGGCTTTTGCTGCCTCTGCATTTTCTTATAAATCGAATATATATGCTTTGGCCTTCCTTTTATCTCAAAATTTAATTTCAATTCTTTGAGTTGTTTTCGAATCGGAGTCATAAACTCTTTTACAAACGCTTCTCTGGATTCCTTTTTTTCTTTGAGTTTTCGAGCTACAAATTTAAAGGAAGTTGGATCTAAAGTCTTGAAACAGAGATCTTCCAACTCATTCTTTATTTTAAAAAGACCAAATCTATGTGCTAATGGAGCATAAAGGTCCATTGTCTCGTTAGCAATTTTGAGCTGTTTTTCTCTCTTAAGATGATGAATGGTTCTCATATTGTGCAAACGATCAGCAAATTTAATGAGTACTACTCGTATATCTTCTGCCATCGAAAGCAAAAGCTTCATAAATGTTTCTGCTTGCTTGCTATCTCTGCTCTTAAAAACACCTTCGATCTTTGTAACACCGTTAATGATAACTGCTACATCCGAACCGAACCAACTTTCGATATCTTTAAGCTTTACAGAAGTGTCTTCAACGGTATCATGCAAAAGTGCCGCGATTACCGATATCTCATCTATATTTATCTCTCTGGCAACAATCTTTGCTACTTCAACGGGATGATAATAATATGGCTCTCCCGAAGCTCTTGTCATACCTTCATGAGATAGAAAGCACAATTTAAATGCTTTTTCTATCTGATTTTCATTTACATCACCAATAAACTCTCTGCATTCTTCAAGCAGCTGCTTCAAATCTTGTCTTTGAGCTTTTTTGAGAATAAAATCTTCTAAATCTATACCTGTAATTTCTTTATTGCCGTCCATTTCTCACAAACCTTTTGATACTTATTAACCTGGCAAATTTGACTTGAAAGTTCTGTTTATAATGTATAAAAAAAGCGGTTATGCTATGCGCAAAACCGCTAATAGTAGTTAACTAAAATTAAAAACTAAGTACAACCCCAAATATAATTCTTCCTGTTTTATCATTGAGATCCGGAATTTCAAGATTTCGGCTAGAAAATCTATACTCAACGAATGGTTTAACTAGTGGAATAACAGTAACTTTTGCTCCTGCAAAAGTATTCCAATAAATGTTAGATTCTTCTTCTTCACTGGGTTCCTGTCCCGGTGGTGGTGTATTCGAAAAGTCTTGAGCATTTAGATCAACTGTTTCAGAGCCTAATCCTGCGCCAATGTAGGGTTCAAGTAAGCCAAGTTTAACTCCTCCATAAGCTGCCAGACCAAAGTCATAGTTCTCAATATTTTTATCGTAGCTAAAAGTATTTTCATCTACTGTGTTCGTTTCACTGAAGTAACTGAAGTGTGCTCTAAGCCCTATATCAATTAAGGGAATTTTTCCAAGAATCCCTTTCTGAATTCGTAATCCGAATCCGCTTTGCGGATCTTCATCGCGAAGTTCATAAGATGCTCCCAGCTCAATTTGAGAATATGAAGCAGTAGTTAATATTAAAACAATGACTATCGGTAACGACTTTTTGAACATATCAAATCTCTTGGTTTTATCTAATCAAAGGTACAAAACTCAATTTACGATACCATAAAAAATTTATTGAAATCAACGTTGAAGTAGTGCCATATTAAGTTGTATATTTTGCGCCTTCCAAATAGTTACTAATTTAAAGATTAGTATTTTTTGGATAGAAAAACCATGCCCGAGTGGTGGAATTGGTAGACACGTTGGACTTAAAATCCAATTCTAATTAAATTGGAGTGCCGGTTCGAGTCCGGCCTCGGGTACAAAACGCCTTGTAAGACATTGTTTTTACAAGGCGTTTTTTGTTTTGGTTGTCAATCTGGTCGATGTTGAACCTGTGATCATCTACCTCCATCTTTTACCTCTAAGTTTTGAAATAATTTTCAAAGCGTTGCTTCAAATGGAATTCAAATAAGTATGAAGATCTTTGTCAGAACCCAAATCTAGTTTTTTTCTAACTCTTGACCTACTGATATAGACACTGGAAGGCATAATACTGAGCATATTTGCGATTTCTTTTGAGTTAAATCCGAGTTTAATATAAGCACATAACCGAAGATCATAACTGGTTAATTCCGGGAAATCCTGCCGCAGTTTTTCAAAAAACCTCTGATGGAGTTCATCCATTTGAATTTCAAAAGTGTTGTCATCATCACTTAAATGAGAATCTATTATTTTTTTTATTTCGGAAGTTCTACTCTTGAAAGAATCCGGATTCTTTTCCAGCTTTAAAAACTTTTCCTTTAAGCTTTGCAGTACTTTATTTATTTCTTCATTCTCTTTGGCTTTTGTTGCCAACTCAATTGTTTTCCTTTTCAATTGCTCCTTAAGAAGTTCGTATTCCTCCTTTCTTTTTATCTCTTCAATTTGTTTAAGCTGTTTTCTGTAACGTTCGCCCTGTTCCCGTAATGAGTTTTGTTGGTTGATAAGTAATTCCTTCTTTAATTTATTCATAGACACTTTGCGCCATTGATAGAATAAATAGATAGATAATAGAGCAATACAGAAATATAGAGCGTATATATACGGTGATTTATACCATGGTGTCGCTACATTAAACCATATCGTTTCCGCCTTTGTGTTTACACCATTAACCTGAGCCCTTGCATGGAAAACATAATCTCCGGGCTCTAAGCCTATAAGTTCGAAAGTGTTTTCTTTAGTCCACTCGCTCCAGTCTCCTTTTTTGCCAAGCTTGGATTGATAAAGAACATTCTTACGGTTTGGTATTATACCCTCTATTCTCAGGTTATTAAATTTGTAAGGTATTTCTGCTCCATTAAAAACCGAGATACTTCCATCATTATTAAAAGCAGTAATTTCTCTAAATACTATAAGGTTTTTACTTTTGATTGTAGATTCACCTATACGTAAATCTTTCAGTGCAAAGCCATTATAAATTGGATGGAATTCAAATTCAGAATTCAGCTGAACGGGTTCAGCATTTCCAAGTAATAGATCTTCAATTTTAGAATTAGAATCCCTCGAATTCTCTTCCACAAACTTATTTAAATCTGAATCAAAAATGTAGTTTTGGCCTCCGGAAGTTACATAAATACCATTTTCATCCTGCAAAAGTCGATGATCGCCATCCTTGAACTGCTCAGATAAGAATATCTGTCTGTTCTCAGGGTATAACTCTTCGTTCAAATAGGCTTTTATAATTCCATAATTAGGAATATTTACCCATAGAATGTTTTCATCCTCAATAAGTATTTGGTTGCAAGATCCCAGAATGAGCTCCATCTGTTTCAGATAGGTCCATTTTCCTTCTTTCTTTTCAAAAATAGATATTCCATTATAAGTACCTCCTAAAAAATATTCTTTATAGGGTTGTATTATCCAAAACCCTTGCTGAGAACTTATTTGCTTAATATCCTTATTATCGAGTACAAACAGTCCACGGTCATGACCAATCCAGATCTGATCGTCAATATTTTTTAGTGTCCAGACCTGACCTTCAGTTTCTGGTATTAACTCTAGCGCATTAAACTCGGATTCATTATTCAGATCATCCCATTTTGATCTGTATAAGCCTTGATTAGTCCCCAGATAGAAAAATTCGTCTTTTAAAACAGCACTGTAACCAGTGCCAAAAGTACCGCTGTAATCATAGAAAAAAGTAAATTCGTTACTTAAATCTAGAGAAGAAACTCCATAATCCATGCTAAGCCAGAGTTTTCCCGATCTATTATGATGCAAGCTCAAAATAGTGTTATTCTGAAGCCCTTTGTCTTTATTCACTTTATGAATAATATTACCATCTAAATCACTAATAAATAACCCCTTGAGAATTGTCCCGAATGCAAGATAGCTATCATCTATCCTTTCAAAACTAAATACATTTGCCGACTTAAGATTTTGAGATAATTGACTTCTCAGCGGTTTAATGTTTCCATCCCTATATTCAAATAACCCTTCTTTTTTCGTTACCAATATCAGGTCATTTTGATTACTACCTGCATAAAGACCTACTATTTCAATATCCAAATTCTTTTTGAAATGAAACAGATGCTTTGGAGCAAGATCTTTGAGTTGAAATAATCCATTTTCTTTATCTACAAAATGAAGTACATCATTAATTATAAAGCTGCTTTCAATGTTACTAGGAGCTGGAATTTTGGTAAGATTTCCTTTTCTGTACACATAGATATTACTAGCTGACACGAATAATATGTTTTCATTTACAGAATGAACATTCCAAAACTCTTCGTTGATCTGATTCAGATCTTCTTTGAACGGATATAATGACTCATATTTAAAATCCTGATATTTATTTCTTTTCCATACTCCAAAATCCAGATCAGATCCTGTATAAATTAAAGAGTCGTTTTTTACCAGCAAAGACCTTGTTATTCCATCACTGCCTTTATAATTCTTCCACTTTTCTCCGTCATATTCTAATAAACTCTTATCACTTGCCATATATACTATGCCATTAGGCGCAGTATCTATTGCCCAAATTTTACCTTGATGATTATACTCAACCGGCTTATAGTTTTTAAGTGGGGGGACGCCTTTATCAGGTAACTCATGATAGGATGCTATCAAAAAAATTGCCAGAAAATTCAAAAGATATGTAGCCTGTTTAGTCAAAAAAGAGACTTTTTGTGTTTATTCATACCGTTCAATATAATTTACTTCTATTATTGTGTTGTACACTCGTAAAACTAATAATCAATATTCTGTTTTTTGCATTCCAATTTAAAAGTAAAGTTGGTTTTAATTTTAATTTATAATATAAATTAGAAGCTTCTCTATTAAAGCTTCCTAGTTGTATTCGATTATAAATAGGATAAAAAAAACCGGTTCCATAATGGAACCGGTTTATTAAGAAAACTTCTTATAGTTATTTAATGAGGAGCATCTTTTTAACCTGTACAGAATTTTTTGAAATAAGTCTGTATGTATAAACACCCGAAGCAAGGTTAGAAGCATCAAAGTTTACAAGATGCGAACCTGCTCCTTTAAATCCATCTACAAGAGTTGCAACTTTTTGGCCCTGAATGTTATACACTTCAAGAGTTACTTCTCCACTTACAGGAATATTAAATGAAATATTCGTTGAGGGATTAAAAGGATTCGGATAGTTTTGATCTAAGACAAAACCCTTTGGAACTTCACTTGGATCTTCATTGCTTACTGCCATTCCTTTATATAGATAGATATTATCTACAAAAACAACATCCAGATTTGATGTGATTAAGAATTGAGCAATATCATCTCTTGTTTGAGGCGCGTTTGTCCAATCAGAAATTGGTACATCTATAGATACCCAAACACCTGATTCAATAGCAGGATTTGTTCCTGTATTAATTGGCAATTCAAATGCTGAAACTTCAGCCGAAGTACCACCCCATTGAGAAAACTTAGAGTTGAATACTTTACCAACTAAGTCTGGGCTGGAAGTCCAGAAGTCCATATGGAAGTTCGTCATCTCAGATGCATCTTGCTTGTTACTGGAAAAATCAACTCCTAGAAAATTTGTAAAGTCTATTTTCAGTGTTGCATTATCTTCGATTGTTACTTCTGTAACGTCCGAATCGTCAAAGCCTGCAGATAAAGCGTCTAAAGTAATGTCAGTATATGCGTCGCTGTAAATTGAAATCACATCCGCTGCATTTCTTGTTGGTGGTGTAGGAGCAGCTATTTCCGGCATAGGATCTCCTCCACCTGTGGAATCTGCAATTTCCAGAGAAACATTATCAATTACTACGATACCGGTTTCAGCACCCATATCGAATAACACTCTACTTGTTGCACTTCCAAAGTCATTACCGGTACCATCATCTGTAGCTACAACATCGACTTCAAAAGTCTGTGAGGTTTCAGTTAATGTTACTGTTTCTGTAGCTGCATAGAATGGAGCGGCACTTTGACCTATTCCAACTAACAAGCCTCTAGTATTTCCTGGGGAAGTAGAAGCATCGAACGTTAGTACATACGATTCACCTGCTGTAAGTCCTACTAGTTGGCTTAAATTAACGTCAAATGCATTCCCAGCTGTTTCAACATTAGCAAAATTGAAACTGTTTCCACCATCTGTTTGGATGTTAAATGCATTGCCGTACCAAGACCCATCATTTCCTAATTCAAAATCACCATTGATAAGGCCAACAAATTCACCCGTGGTACCCTCTTCTTTATACATATAGATGTTATCTACAAAAACGACATCTAAGTTTGATGTAATCAAGAATTGAGCAATATCATCTCTGGTTTGAGGTGAGTTTGAAAAATCAGAAATAGGAACATCAATAGATACCCATGTTCCGCTTTCAATAGCAGGATTAGTTCCTGTATTAATAGATAATTCAAATGCTGAAACTTCACCTGTAGTACCACCCCATTGTGAAAACTTTGAGTTGAATACTTTACCTGTTAAATCAGAGCTGGAAGTCCAGAAGTCCATGTGAAAATGTGTCATTTCAGAAGCATCTTGCTTATCACTTTGGAAATCGATGCCCACAAAATTGGTAAAATCTATCTCAAGCGTAGCATTACCATCAATCATTACTTCAGCAACATCAGAATCATCAAATGAAGCAGACAAGGCATCTAAAGTAATATCAGTATATGCATCACTGTAGATCGAAATTACATCGGTAACATCTCTACTAGGAGGCATTGGAGCGGCAACTGTTGGCTCTGTACCACCCATGCTACCTTCTTCTTTGTATAAATATAAGTTATCAACAAAAACTTCATCTAAGTTTGATGTAATTAAGAATTGAGCGATATCATCTCTGGTTTGCGGAGCGTTAGTCCATTGTGAAATCGGTACATCAATAGATACCCATACTCCTGATTCTATCGCTGGGTTTGTTCCTGTATTGATATTTAACTCAAAGGCAGAAACTTCGCCTGCAGTTCCACCCCATTGTGAAAACTTAGAGTTGAATACTTTACCAACTAAATCAGTTTCACCTGTCCAGAAATCCATATGAAAATGAGTCATTGCTGAAGCATCTTGCTTGTCACTTTGAAAATCAATTCCAACGAAATTTGTAAAGTCTATCTTCTGTGTTGCATTCCCGTCAATCATTACTTCTTCAACATCTGAATCATCAAATGAAGCAGAAAAAGTATCCACGTTGATATCGGTATATGCATCACTATAAATAGAAATTACATTAGCAGCGTCTCTTGAAGGTGGAGCTGGTGCTGCAACAGTTGGAGCTACTTCTTCAACAAAAGATATCGTATATGTTTTTGTAGCTGTTTCATCTTCTGATTCTACCACTACTGTAGCATCGCCAGGAACTCCAGTTGCCTGAGTAATGGTAATAGAAGAGTTGGCATTCGTTGCCGTTGCTGCAGTAATTTGTGGAACCGTTGTTGTTCCCTGTGGTAATTCAATTGTGTAATTTTCTATTGCCGCACTAAAACCAGCTATTGTTTCGCTTTCTACTTGCAAGTCGCTTAAGGTAGCATCACTTTGGGGATTACTGGCATTTTTCCAGAAGTATAAATTATCTACAAAGATAGAATCAGTGCTTCCATTTCCGCCATCAAATTTAAATTGTATGGCAGATGTTGGATCACCCGTAATTCCTGAAACAGGAATATCTACGCTTATCCAGCTACCTGCACCGGTATTTGTAATTGGGTTAGCAATTTCTGCTCCTGAACTGATAACAAAAATATTTGGGTTAAACGTGCCATTTATCCAGATATCAACATGCAGAAATTCCATTGTTGAAATATCCTGAGTGCTTCCGAATTGGATACCTTGATAATTGAAGTTTGGATATGCCAGCACAACGTTTCCGGTACCAGGATCAAAACTGGTATTTGCGGTACCAAAACCAGCTTGGCCCCAGTTTGGATTGTAATCTGTTCCACTAACATCAGTATATACTCCGCTAAATATGGAAATTACATTTGCAGAGTCTCTTGCTTCCGGATCTGTAGCATTAGTTGTAGGCGCTTGCCCAAAACTACTTACCGCAGGAATCAAAAAAGCGAGTAAAAGTATTATATGTTTCATTGTTTTATAGTTTGTAATTAGAAATTGTATCGTTTGGTCTTCTCTAATATTTTTATGTTTTGGTTTAATTGTATTATTCATGATTATTGATTTTGTATCATCAAAATTCTTGTTGAGTGATCTCTTTAACTGCTAATTTCGAAGTTCTATCCGCTTTAAATAATCCCCAATGCTTCTCAGGTTCTAAAGGCTCGTGAGATCCTTTCCATGATTCATCGAAAGCTTCAAAAAAAAAGGTCAAAATGTTTTCCTGGACCGTCCATTCGTTTAGTTTTTCGAAGTAAATCTTCTGAAAAAGTTCATTTACATTTGAAGGATCTATTCCATTTCCATTAGAACGAGTTGTCCAACCGGCTTCGGTAATTACAACAGGTTTATTCGGGTATTTTTGAGCAACCGAATAATAATTTTCTTTAGTAAACTCGAGCGCTTCGTAGACATTCTTATATTCCCATACCGGATAAGTATGTATGGAAATGAAGTCTACATATTCAGCAAGCTTTTCTAACTTTGATAACCATGGAGCATAGTTTTCACAGAAAGTGACCGGTTGAGCAGTATTTTCTTTCACTAGCTGAACATACTGAGCAACCTTCTCCTCATGCACGTAATGATCTGTCCAATCTACACACGCTTCGTTTCCAACAGATAGAGAGCAAATTGATTTAGGATATCTGTCAGCTAATTCTATTAGCTTTTCAATCTTCTTCTGATTGCTAACTTTATTTTTTTCAAGCTGAGGTTTAGGATAAACTCCTCCATCCCAAGGACAGTCAAAATTATTTACTTCAGCTTCTATATAAGCTCCCTGCATTATTTGGAAATCAAATCCTTCTTTTTGAATTACCTCCAATACAGTTTGAGCATGTTCATCACAATCGTATAGCCGAAGATACTTCCAGTGTCCGTTCAAAAGCGTTAAATCTTCCTTTACTTCTTTATAACTTGGATAAGTTATACCGGGCTGTTGACCATCTCTAAACCCCGAGTAGCATATAGCTTGCCCCGGTTCAATTCCGATTTTATGGAATGTATTCATATTCAAAATTTTAGCTCTCCGTTTTTATCCCAAACACCCCAATAAGCTCCAACTTCACCTTCATCGCTCACTTTCCAGGATTCATCGAATGATGAGAAGTAAAAGATTTCAATGTCTTCATCGTGGCACCATAGGTTTGTATTCACAAAATACTTCATGGCATTATCTCGACCTGGCTCTGCTCCTCCCAGACCTTCACCTTTACTCGGCCAACCGGTTTCGGTAATGATTACTTGCTTATTCTCTCCAGCTACCTCTTTGGCTTCATAATACATTTGTCTCATATGACGAAAGGAATCTTTAAAGCTTGTCCCTTCCCAGTAAGGATAGCAATTACATAAAATAACGTCGCATAACTCGGTTATATCAGGATGAACTACGAATTCGTAATAAGCATCCACATAACCTACAGGAATATCAGGCAGTTCTTTTTTTACTTGTCGGATATAATCCATCAGCACTTCTTTGGACAGATCGTTTCTGTACAGTACTTCATTACCGACGGCAGCAATATCTACGTGGCCTTCTTTAGCCAGCTTTATTAAGGCATCAATTTCTTCTTTATTCTTTTCCTCATCGCTTCCTAGCCAAGCTCCAACAAGTGTTTTCATCCCTAATTCTTTGGCTACCACAGGAACCAACTCATTTCCTTCTATACATGAAAAAGAACGAATCCACTTTGAATTGGGCTTCAAGACATTCATTCTTTTTCGTATTTGTTCGATCGGAATGATGTCGCCAGGTTTTTGCCCTTCTTCATACATACTGTAGCAGAACCCATGAATACCATCATTTAACACTTCATAGAATAGATTCTTTATTTCCTCACCGGAAAGCTCATCGATATACTCCAGAGCTGCCACGCTATCTGATTCTTTGTATTTGAGATATTTTTCTTTTCTAAATGACATACTTATCAATTCTATTTTTGATTTTTTTCGCTTTAGAGCTCGCCGCGCCTATCAACTAGCTCATTTTGAATTTTCCTGGCTCTATCTTCTGTTAAGTCGTAACTTATCATTACCCATATAGCAATAGCAGCAGTTGCAGCTGGAATAACAATGTCAGCTATTCGTAAATTTGTAAGAGTCTCTACGGTTTGAACGGTAGCGTTTTGATCGAACCCGACCAGTTCCAATACCAATCCACCAAGCACTAATGCTAACGCCTGACCCAGTTTTACCATCCACCAATAAATGGCGCCAAAAGTGCCTTCTTTTCTTGGCATCCCATGTTCTAATTCATCGAGATCACAAACATCTGCGGTCATGCTCATCATTAAAGTGAAAAGACCACCCAGACCAAATGCCATAAATGGAATAGGCATAAAAATTAACCACGGGTTTTCAGGGCTAAATCCCCACCATTTAAGGATATAACCAACTATCGAAAGAGCAGTAGAAATAATGAAAGCTTTTCTCTTACCCATTTTATCAGAAATCCATGAAACGATTGGAATTACAAGAAAGGCGGTCGTAACAGCAGTTATGGTTGAAAACCATGCAGGCCAGTTACCTGCTAAGCCATAATCACCATTAAACATATAGAAAACAATAATGAAGTAACTGAATGAAGCCACTAACTGAAAGCCATTAAATACTAAAAAAGTAGCTGCGCACAACTTTACAAAAGGTTTGTTTTTTGAAACTTCTACAATTCCTTGAAACAATGCTTTTAGATTAGAAAAAGCAGTTTTAAAAGTGATCTCTTTTCTGTTTTCCATATTTGAAGCATCAATCCCTTTACAAAAAATTGCGGGTAAAAGTCCTAGCAACAAACAAGTAACGCCTACTACTACCGATAATTGACGCACTCCTACGGCCTGGCTTTCAAATAAATCCGGATCTGCAATTAATACCCAAAACCATGGAACAATCATCCATGCAACTTGACCGACAGTTTGAGAAAATGCCATCAGTCGGGTTCTCTCGTTGTAGTCAGAAGTCATTTCATAACCGAGACCGATCAGCGGAGTTGCAAACATGGTGTTCCCAACAAGAAACACCATCGACATAATTAGGAAATACCAGAAATTATAGGTTTGTGAGTTGGTCTCATCCATTTGCCAAAGCAGAATAAAGAAGAGTCCACTTAAGATCGCTCCAACAAATATATAAGGCCTTCTTCGCCCCCAGTCTGATTTAGTATTATCAGATATGAATCCCATAATAGGATCTGTAAGGGCATCAAAAATTCTTGGAAGGCCTCCTAATAATCCCGCCAGAAAAGGATTCATTCCAAAAGCGGTAAGCAAGAAGAACATAAAGACACCAAGTGCCCCCGGAAGAAGGTTTAGCACCAAATGACCTGCTCCAAATGCAGATTTTTGTAGCAGAGGTACTTTTCCTCTTGTCGATATTTGCTGATTAGACATCTTTGTTTCTCATTTCTTTCAATTGATTACTATTGTTTGTACTGCTTTTCCATCGATTGTGAATTCTGAATTTTTTCCGTTTAGCTCCAACTGAATTTTTTTAGCTTCTTCACCTTGATTAAGAATCACCACTGCAATTGATTTATCAAGGTTTTGTACTGCCGTTAAAAGCAGCTCTTCATCAGAATGTGAATGTCCAATGCGAACAGAGCCCGGTCTTATAAATCTGCTGAAATGTGACATTGTGTAATACAAAGGTGTGAAGTACACTTCATCCAGTTCCGGGTCTACGATCACAGGAGCTAAGCACCAATTTTTTGCCCAATTAGGTCCGCCTTGACGATCCAAAACCATATTCCAGTCAATCCATCCATCTACCCAATTGTTCAGCGTACCGATCATATCTCGAGCGTATCTGTAAACAGGCACATATTTCGGGTGTAGATACTTTTTGTCTTCCGGAGCCCAGTCCCATCCCCAATCGGTAGCTTCTTTACTCCAATACCATTCATCATCTTTCCAGACCGGAACTTCTGCATCAGCTGTTGCTTCTGTTTGTATCAAATGTTTTCCGGGCGCGGCTTTATGTGCATATTGCAATGCTTCAGGAAAAACATCATAGGTGCTTCCATACCAATGCACTGCCGTTCCGTCAAAATACTTTGCAGCTTCTTCGTTTTCGTACATGGCATCAACCCACTCTATCATTTCAGAATCACGGTTCTGGTCGTAGCCTAAAAGCTTTACATTATGATTGTCTTTTTCTAGCTGCGGTCCTAAATGATTGATAACGAACTCATTCATTTCTTCAGGAGTAAAGTGCATGCTCTCCCAGTTACTATCGTTACCTAAAGGCTCATTCTCGACGGTAATTCCCCAAATATCTATTCCTTCCTTTTGGTATTCATTAAGATATTTCGAAAAGAACAGCGCCCATGTATCGTAATATTTTGGAAGTAGCTTACCGCCTTTCCAGTCGTTATTGTCTTTCATCCACGGCGGGGCTGTCCACGGTGAGGAAATAATCTTGAAGCCATCTTTTGACACCGCCATCGCATCTTTGATCATTGGGATAAGATCATCGCGATCTTCTTCAATGGTGAAATTTTCTAAATCCATGTCATTTTCTACCGAGGCATATGAATAATTTCCCAAGGAAAAATCACTTGAATTGATGTGTGTTCTAGTTAGAGAATATTTAGCTCCTGATTCTCCGAAATAAGCTTCGATAACTTTATCTCGATTTTCCTGACTCAACTCATTAAGCAGATACGCCGATGCTTCCGTAAAAGACCCACCGAAACCTGTGATCTTTTGAAAAGTCTCTTTAGGGCTGATTGTTATCTTCACCACTTGTTCCGCATCCGGAAAACTTTCAAGTTTGGTTAATTTATTTCCGGCTTCAGAGGTTTCATATACTTCGATTTTCATAGAGTCAGATTTAGAGCAACTTAACGTAACCGTTAAAAGAAGGAGTGATATGTGTGAAAGTACTTTCATATTACTGTGCTTTATTAGCTTGAATTTCTTTGTTGGTAGGCGGCACTTTTACTGATTCCATCAACGTCTCAAGATCACCATCAAAAGTCTTTGTGATTGATTTCCCATCTCTGGTTAAGCCCTCAAATACTCCGGCATCTACCAAATCCCAAAGAGGATATTTTGCTTCTGATTTCAGATTTATAAGCCCAAAATGATTTTCTGACCCCTGTTGATTCTTAGCATCTTTCCATTTCTCATCAAAAGCTTCGAAATAAAATACCGATACCTTGTTCTCATCAGACCATTTGCGAATCAAATCATGATATCTTCCCATTTTAAACTCATCTGTAGCTCGTGATCCTTCGTTTCCGTACTGTCCATTAGATATTGTTGCCCAACCTGTTTCTCCAATATGAACCTGCTTATTCTCCCCAATACTTTTCATGTAATCGATAACACTTTGATATTGACCTACTGAATATTCGAGAGACCTTTGAAGTGCAGCTTCGATTTTTTCTTCATCAGAATTGCCTAATTCATTTTCCCGAACGCCCCAGAAATCAGGATTATAATGTGTATCGTGCATGGGATATGTATGCATGGATATATAATCAACAGATCTGATCAACTTATTAAGATCTTCTTTGTGATATTCATCTCCACCACCGCCCCATGACGCAAAATTATCGGAACTGGTAATCCATATATCTTCAGGTAGTTTTCCTTCTTTCTTAAGCTTTTGAAGATGATTTACCCATTGAAGAATTATTCCAGGTTCCACATAATATTCTGATTGCCAATGAACCATAGCCTCATTACCAACCGCAATAACTTTTACTATATCAGGATATTTATTTGCCAGAGCAGCAACACGAGCAATTTCTTTTTCATTACGAGGACTGTTTTCATCTCTGATTCTTTCAGGCTTATCTGTCCAAGCATTTTTAGCATCAATCCACGCGCCCATCATCACATACATTTCGAAATTTGGATCGTCTTCTTTAAGCTCAGTGATCGCTTTCAGCAAATTAGGGACGGCATCTAAATACACATTGTATGTTCTAACGATTTTGATGTCCATCGCCGCAAGCAACTTCATATCTTCCTTTAACTCGGGAATGGTTGGCTGGATATCTCTTGAGATTCCTCTGTATCCACTGTAAGAAATTGCCTGAAAAGCGGGATTTCCCAGTATTTCTTCTGCTGAAATGCTTTTTGAACTCATTGTTTTTTCCGTTCTATTACCGCAAGCTATCAGCAGCATTAAAGCCGGAAGAGTTATTACAGTTAATAGTTTGATCATTTTGTTACGGTTTAGTTTTTACTGAGTATTCTATCTTAGATTTTTTTCGAGAAGTGAAACGGTAACTTTCTTTATTTCACCTGTTCGCTGAAATACTTGTTGTGTGATTTCTTCATCCAGAGTGGTTTGCTCAATCGATTTTGATGAGGCATTTTTAAACTCGACCTCAATTCCTTCTTTGTCTGCTAGTTGATAAACAACCGGCACTTGACAACAAGTAAATCCGAGTGATTTTTTTGGCAACTCGATCTGGTACTCTTCCTGTTCCAGAGAAATCAAATTCATTGGTTTTCCTGCTTCAATGAATTCACTTTTCTTAAGCAATGTCGGCTTGAAACTTAGCTTGCCATTTTCCAAGCGAACTCCTAATTCCCCTATCCTGACAAGTATATCTTCTTTAACCTGACCAGTCATTCCCGGTTGCTGAGCTCCTCGATGTTCCGGAGTATGAGAATATGGATCAGTTGGAAAAGCGCCGTACAATTCAGGAGATTTATGGACGCCTATTCCTGCTCCTATTTCATCAAAGTGTGTTGTGAGCCGTTGGAATATTTCGGGATCAGTATTTTTATCTATCGCTTTCTGGCAAACTTCCTGTACTGCTAAGTGAAGTTTTGAAACCATATGCCAGTAAATGGATCCCAGCCCTTCGTACCCAAAGAATGTTCCGGATCTTCCGGTAAAAGCTTTGTGGTTAAATACCTCTTCAAAAATTTGAAGTACTAACTTTCCTTCCTCTTCAATTAAATCGGCATAATCTCCTGATTTCAGATCTTGTAATGCGGTATCTAATTCTCGGGCGTTTGTGAAATTTCCATTGAAATGATAATCCCCTGAAACATCTTTACTGATAATTTGGATATTGTTATCAGAAACTAATCTCTGTAGTAATTTTGATTTCTCCACTGAAGATTCAGGAATATTATTTTTTTTCAGGAATCCCGGCAGTGATTTATTAGGATAGAGAATATAGCTTTGTTGATCTTTTCGGTATAAAGAGCTGTTACGTAAAGCATCCATCACCTTAAGCTCTTCCTCAGTAGTTAAATAACCTGAGCTTAACACCGCTACCTGACCTTCCAGCATCTCATCCAGATGAGAAACAGAAATGCCGTCATCATCCATGCTCATCAAGTTGTATGCATGATAAAGATCGTCTTGACGTTGGTTTGCTTCTATGGAATGTTCTAAATATTGAAGTGTGGTTTTAACAAACTCAGCTAATTCACCCGATTTGATATTTGATTTCTTTCCACTGAATCCCTTGGTATATATTTGACTTCTATATGTGCTACCGGCTTGTCCCAACCCTTCTGTGATTTCTTTTCGGGCTTTATCACAAACTGCACCATTCAGTACTTGTCTGTTATCCTTCAATACTTTGGTTATTTCACTAAACAAGTCTGCAATTTCTTTCGAAACTGACACTTCGCTTAAGTTTGTATCATTAAGTACAGGTTCAAAAAATTTCAAAAATCTTCTCATGTAGTACAGAGTAACCATCGAAACTCCGTTACCTACCAATGCATTATTTGCGTCGTTCCACTCAGGGCGTTGAGTGTTCATCCAGATACCGGCTTCAGGAATAAAATTCGAAACCTTGGCAAGTACTGTGGCAAGAATCTTTTCTAAAAAATTGACATGATGGATATCTTGATCATCATTCCCAAGTAATGCTCCGTCGGCTCCTTTTTCCTCTACTTTTTCACGAATGTTACTATCAGAATCTTCATCAAATTCTATAGTGTCCTTCGGGTTTTTCGCAATTTCATCGTAGGATTTTATGCGATAAGGAACATTAGCATACACAAATGATTCTTTTTCAAAGAGAACTCTGAACGCTTTTGGATCATAATTTTCATAAAACTCCAGAAATTTCAACAGGTAAATGATCTGATGATCTCCCCAATAACCAATGTATGACCAAGGATCATCAGGTTCAATTGTTTCCCAGTCAAAACCATCTTTTGTTACCCGATATGGATTGTAGCCATCAAAGGTCGTTGCATTCAAAAACTTGAATATCATGCTCTCCAAAAACTCAGGATAAGAATGAACAAGAGCTTCCCAGTTTTGAAAGATGTCTCTCCAGTTTCCTTCGTAATCTAATATTTTAGATCCGTCCACTTCGCTATGTGTATTTATAGAAAACTGATTCCATGGGCGGCTTGGATCTCCATGCCTTCTGCTGAATTTCAGAGGTAAATACTCTTTTCCCAGTCTAAACAAATCAGCATCATCGCAATCATTAAGCATTGCTTTAAGCTCATTTTTGGCAAAAATCTCAGTTAGATCATTAATGAACTCTTGATTTCGCTCTACCACATCTTTGCTTGCGTTGGTCAGGTAATCGACAAAATCTTTCTTCTCAATTTGGTAATTGAAATCAAAAGTACCTCCACGCATAATATTGAAAAGCACATTAGAGTAATGGCGAGTATCTTTTAAATCGTCATCAGTAACCTGTAAACCGTCGGCACAAGCAACAAGTTTTTTAAGCTTCTGAGTACCTTGCTCAATATCTTCGTCAATTAGCTTTTCTAAACCTTTTTCTTTGATCGATTTGCTTAATCTGACAATGTGTGAATGATCCAGATTTACATTTGCTACTATTGACCAGTTTATTTCGGAATCAGGCGCAAGAATTATATCCGATTGAATAAAGTAAGCTCCCTTTTCTCCTTTGATATCCTCTTTTTCGTGTATTGAATCTCCTTTACGAAATTGATCTAGCTGTTTAGAGGAAAGTAAATATTTCGGATTTTCTAAACCTAATGACCAGGCGACATTAGCCTTTAAGGCTTCACTCGGTTCCGCTTTATCAACAATTATGGCACTTAAAGCATAAATAGCTAAACCCGAATCTTTTACCAACTCACTTCGCTTGTATGCATCTACCAGATTGCTTGCTCTTGTTTGCAAATCAGGATTAACCCCATAAGGCATAATATTTTGTATACCGTCGAGAACAGATACTTTTACGTCTTCTGAACCTGAATTGAAAAGAGAAGATTTCTTTACAAATCCATAAGAATTACTGGAATTCCACTGATATCTGAATGTAAGGCCCAGATCCTTGTTGACCTCCTCAAACAAAATCTTATTTCCGAATCGGTTTTTGTAGAGGTTTCTTTTGATCTGAAACATTTCCGTATTTCTTACAGAAAATGGCTCCCAAACCTTTTCCTTACCATCCTTAACAACTTTGAAAATTGACTTACTTCCAGTTGTATGTCTGAATTCCGTGATCTTGTCGTCGGTGTAGTAAGGAAATAATGCGAATTCAGAATTCTTTCGACCGGCGGTTAACCCTCCGTTACTTGAAATAAACATCCAGTGATTCGAGTTACTCACGATGCTCATAAAAAAAGGTCGCATCTTATCGAAGTCAGTTATTTTTAACCAGGATTCTTCATCTATTTTTTCAAAAGTAATTGGCACAGTAATAAACAGTATTAATTAGTTATTTGAGGACTTATTGATTCCAGACAATGCTCGATATTGAAATTTATTCACCATAAACTCTTACATAATCAATGGTTAATGATTGAGGAAAAGGTGTTGAAGCATTTGGTGACCCTACATAATTCCCACCAACTGCTACGTTCAGAATCAGAAAAAAGGGATCATTATAAACCCATTCGTTTCCTGCATTTTCAATCTCTTCTTTTGTTACTGTATGATGAAGAAAGCCATCAACGTAAAAATCAATTTTGTCAGTAAACCACTCGGCTGCAAATACATGAAATTCTGTATCGAAACGACTATTTGTAAGAGTATAATCATCCGTAATGCCATTTCCGGCTGAGTATCCGGGACCATGAACAGTGCTTGCAATTTTGGTCGGTTGCTGACCACGAAGCTCCATAACATCAATCTCACCGATTTGAGGCCATATCTCTCCACTATTAGTCGTTCCTAGCAACCAAAATGCAGGCCATAAACCTTGCCCAAATGGAGTTTTTATGCGTGCTTCAATGCGCCCATATGTAATCTCAAGCTTATCCTGTGTGGTAATTCTTGAAGAGGTATAATTAGCTCCTTGAAAATTTTCTTGCCGTGCTATAATTACCAGATTGCCTTCTCCATCTAAGGAAGCATTTTCAGTACGATCAGTATAATATTGAAGCTCGTTATTTCCCCAACCATTCTGACCTCTTCCAATTTCAAAGTTCCATTTTGTTTGATCAAGAGAAGAACCTGCAGCGCCTTCGAACTCATCACTCCAAACCAATTGCCAATCGGGACCTGAATCCTCAGATGAACAACTGACTGCCGAAACTGATATAGCCAAAAGAATTAGATGAATCTGTATTCTAAAAAATGAATTTTGTGTTTTCATGAATTTGATTGCCAGTTTTTAGTTTTTGTAGAAATAAATATTGTCTACAAAAATATTTGAAACACTATTATCAGAGATGAAAAAGATCAATCCGATTTCTGAACGGCTAGATAGACCACTAAAACTACTGAGAGGGATGTCTAAACTTATCCATGTATTCTGGAGTAATATATTTGAGTTTATAGTGAATGAACCGGATGTTTCACTGTTACCAACAGAGTTAATTAATTGCAGTCTGATAAAATCACCCGATTGTACAGCCTCATTTACATTTATATCCACATGAAAGTGAGTCATTTCAGAAGCGTCAATACTCGGTACAGTATCGAACATTCCTATCCCTACGAAGTTTAGCTGGGTGTAGTTTATTACTCCATTTTCATTTACAATCAGATCCGCACCACCTGGACCTGTACCGCCTTGAGTTGTTTGTCCATCTCCATTAAAGAAACCGTTATAATAATCTACATCTACATTATCGTAGACATCACTAAAAACAGAAATTACATTTTCTGCATCTCTAGTTGGTGTTGGCGCTGAGTTAAACTGCCCTCTCGATTCTACAGTCAACGACCCATCAGCATCAATATCTCCCACTGAAGCAGTAATTACTGCTGAGCCAGGTACACCAGTTGTAATTATTCCTGATTCATCTACTGTTGCAACTGTTTCATCACTAGTCGAAAAATTAAAGTATGCAGACGAGGCATTTACTAACTGATCTGAACCATCTGGTAAATTATATATTGAATTTAATCCGGTGACGCTAGTAGTTACGCCAGTAAAAGTACTTGTTGTTGCATCTTCTCCATTAAAAATTTCGAAACGTGGTTGAGCAATGGTTCCAAGATTTTCAAATTTTACTTCATCGATCCAAATGGTAAACCCTTTGCCGTCAATAGGTCCAAAAGAGTAGAAAAACATTCCTTGTTCTTCTGTAAGAACTTCAGGGTTGGGAATCGGAATTATATATTTATTCCAATTTGAGTTAACTCTGAAGTCCGTTACTGAAGCAACATAAGTATTTGCTCCAAGATCATTACCAAAACCAACAATATCCATCGGAACTGACTCACTGGCTTTAGCATAAAATGTCAATGCATTGTATCCTGATAAATCTCTAGGTCCTGACGTAAAAAACGTACCACCTGCATATCCACCTCGTGGGTCATTTACTTCAGGTATTTCGAATCTCATTGAAGAGCTTGTATTATCGAATGTAACTTCAGTATCAACCTGAAATGCAGCCGGAACAGAACCTGCAAAAGCTGCATAGTTTAGTCCCCCACTGAATCCATCAATAAATACATTGGGGTTTGTAGGAAACGTTGGTTCGTCTAAATCATTAACCGACCGCTCACAACCTGGAAGAACCAGAATAAATAGCAACCCAGAGTAAAGGATTTGTTTCATAGTGTTTGAATAAGTTGTAATCATTTTGATAACCTCTAATTTAATTTCTTATGTCAATTTGGATGTACGTACTGATTTGCCACTCTGAGCCACTATCAAATCCGGCTGCAGTTGGATCAGGTACTCTTTCACCAGCTTCATTTGTGGTGTAGGTTGGAGCATATCGAGGTGAGAAGTCATCAAGAGTTCGGTAAATTCCTCTTACACCTATACGAGTTTGTGGAACATTAAACCAGTCGGGCTTTCCAAGAGTAGTTGAAAAATCTGCCATAAACTGAAATGGGAAAGTGAGGTTAAAATCACGATGATAATCGTAAGGTCCCCAATCGTTAACTTTTATAGAGCTATTCAACATAAGTTGCTTCCGAATTACTCTAACATCAGCACCAAACCTTTCTAATAGTCTGGGATCGCTACCATTTGCCTGAGCATTACCACCGTATAGAAGAGCTATAATTCCTAATTCCCTGCTTAGTTTTGATACAACTCTAGCATTTACTTCTATAAGATCTTTTGCAGGAGGAGCTCCATCAAAAGGGAATAACGTCCGCCCGTCTGGTAGTATACCAATGGCAGCATCTTGAGTAGTTGGTAAGTGGCGATACACTAGTCCAAGACTTGCAGCAAACTTCGATTCCTCCATCATATCATTGTTCCATTCATAAAAGAATGAACCCGGAGTTTGATCGTAGGTAAATAGAATTTCACCGGCTATCTGTTCTCTGTTTGATCTTACAATAAAAGGATCATCCAAAATATTTCTTGGTCTGCCGGGTGCATTAACATCACTTGGGATAGGACCTTCAATCGGTTTTTGGTATAAAAAATTTGGTGCAATTTGAAGATTACCGATCGAATATGTAAAACCTGTAAGGAAATTATACTGGTTACCGCTTCCACTATCTTTTAATCTCCATCCCGTGTAAGTAATCGTAGGATCTCCACCACCATTTGCTACTAATCCCATAATTGCTGATTGTGCATACCAGTTAAATGTTCCACCTGTGTATGTTAGTTTCAGCTTTCCACCAAAATTATCCATTGGTTTTATTTCATCTTGGTATACACGAGTACTGTCTCCCTCTTCTCTTACCAGTTGAAACTCGCGACCATTAAGTGGTTGTCCTGCCCACAATCCACCAACTTCTACACCAACCTTACCAAAATCTCTATCAGCATATAGTGACAAACGTCTTGTCTTAGGTTGCGGGATTGCGAATGAACTTGAAACGTCTGTTCCTTGCTGCTCAAGATCTTCGTGGAAAACCCCTGTAAAATCCGTTTTTCCAAGAGTTTTTGAATACTTTACAAGTAAAGCAGGGTTTGCTCCCCACCATAATTCAGGTCCAAAAGCTAGTTTTAAGCCATCAAATTGTTTTTTCCCTTCAACTTCTACTCCAGCCGGTGCTGTTCCATTGTATATGTCAATATTAGGCCCATAGTTTGCTTCAGGATACAATCCAAAGAAATCTCCTTCGTAAGCCCAATGATAATGTCCGGTTCTGTAAAACCCGGTAAGATTAAATAGATCATGATTCCAGTTAAAACTTGAACTGTAAATAGCTACTCGGTTGATGGACTCATCCGTTATTAAACCATTTCTACTTTCTAATTGGACAGGGCGACCTCTGTTTTCATAAAAGATCTCATTAATAGGATTAAGAGGCACATTTCCTAATACGTTGAAATCTACATTAGCTCTTACATTAGGTGCCGGATTAGCTTCAATACCAAAGTAAATTGACTGCATATGATCAAACCCTTGCTCATTGGGATAAACATCTTCTGATGGGTCAGAATCTTCAGGAGTAGTAATTAAGTTTCCACCTGTATTATAAGTTTCGAAATCAGCGGTAAACCTACTAAGCTTTATTGCTCCACCTGATTTTCCTTCTAACGCAGCTTTATCAGCTCTTGCCTTTAGCTGTGCATCTCCAAGTGAAATATCACCGAAATATTGGTTTAACGTATTCTGAGTTACTCCTTCTTCATATGGGTCAAACTGATGAACTTCTTTTAATACGTAATAAGCTGTTCTTGGAAACAATTCATAAAATCCCTGAGCATTTGTTGGACCTTTAGCCGTTATTCCAAACCATTCCTCATTCATGTTGTTTTCGCCTTCCTGAAAATCAAACTGATAACCACCATTGGCCCAGGAAGCATTTACATCGTGTTGATTCAGATTTACAGTTTGTCCATATTTCCACCATCCATCACTAAATTGAAAGGTATATCCACCAAGTGAGTTATCCGCTCCACCAATGCCGGCTGCATTTGCATAGATATCTTTCCAGTTGGTTAATTGATATCTCGCTTGTGCTGCCTGATCTTCTTGAACCGTTCTTGCATTAAAGGCATCAGAACCAAACTCTGTAAGTAAAACAGGTTTTCCATATTCATTTTCTACTCGATCAAAAAGATCAGTGAAGTTAATACCTCTGTAAACATTTGTACCAAAGATATCAGCATCCGGAACTTCCTCTGCAATAATATCAATGAAAAGTAAATCTCCATTACAAATTGCAATAGGACGACCTGTATCAATTTTCTTCATCTCAACTATTGCCTCGTTGAATGTCTTGTACATGTCACGAGCTCGTTGAGTAGAAGCTCTATCTTCGATCGGGATATCTTCTGTTTCCGCTCCATCCCAGAAAAGACCGTAGTTGTTCTCATTTCCAAGAAGGAACAATAATAATCCTGGAGTGTTTTTATAATCTTCAACTAGTTGAGTTACTTCATCAATTAAAAGTGCTTTCACACGAGGATCAGCATAATCGGTATTTGGCATCCATACTCCATCAATGGTAAGTCCGTAACGCCCGAAAGAGTGATTGAGCATCGTATAGATTCCGTAGTTCTCATAAACGTAAGTAATCCACTTTTTAGGAATACCGGTATAAACACGAATTGAATTCACTCCCATATTTTGAAGCAACGCCATTTCATCATCTAAAGCTTGCTTAATAAATTCAGGAGATTGATTCCATAAACTGTAGTTGAAATTTGTTCCAATAGGGAAATAATCCCAGTTCATTCCATTTACAATCTTTGGTTCTCCATCAACGAGTAGTTTCCAACCTTCAGTAGTGTTTTGTACAACTACCTCTTGAGCTTGCCCCAATGCTGAAGTAATTACACCCAACATAATTATTAAAAATAAGGTCGTCTTTTTCATATGCTTAGATTTTATTTTTACGCTTTGCAATTTTCTTCAACTTTAATGATATGTTGCAAGCTGAAGTCGCTGATTCCCCAGATTGTAATTTTCTGAGAGTGAAGTTTCAATATTTACAATGTATATACAGCTCCAATAAAAGCGCTTTTTTAAACTTAAAACACACCTTTCATGATCAAAAAAAGCATGTAAGCGTTTACAATTTTCTTTGATATTTTTACTGACTTGTTACTAGCTGTATATACTTTATAAAGGTTTGGTGAGCTAAAATTGAATTAAATTAGAAGCGCTTTCACAATACAAGGAAATTTATTTCATGTTGAAGCTACTTATCTGATATAAGATTTTCTTTTAAAAAACAGGTTTAGCATCGATAACATCTACACAAATATTCTCCATTAAACGGGCATTATTTATGAAATCAAATACAAAGAACATTAAATGCTTCTTTTCAATTCTTGAAGCTTCATATTTTCTGCTACTTTTAGTAGTGTCTTTTTTTATATACTCGCCAAACTTGACAGGACAATCTGTTAACATCGGAGCCGGAAGTTACAGTACCGCGCTACCTGCCGGAGCAATAGGTCCCCGTTATGCAAATGGACAAAATGCTTCTCCTAAAATAACTTCTGATTTTTCTCAAGCAATTCAGACGAATGACTTTTGGAGTAGTCTGATATTTCCATTTTTTGATGACCAACATTCAAGTGTCCTTTATGCTCATCCTATAAATGCAAAAGCAATTAATACCGGGCTTCAAATCGGATATACTACCAATTCCTTTTTAGCAGGAAACGATCATATCTATCCTTTCTCTCCTCAACTTAATGTTGGGGTAAGTGGTTTATCAGCTTCTAAAACTGAAACCTCAGGGTATGGCGACTGGACTGTAACTGCGCGATGGGAAAATGTTTCCGGATCAATGGAAGCGACTCTTGGACATGGCCTTCCTTTTATATTCTTCAAGATTGAAGGAGGAAATGCTGTTATCACCTCTTTGCAAACACCTTCTGTTTGGTATAATCTAAATGGAGTTTTAGGAATAACAATTGATGGAAAACATTATGGTATCTTTGCACCTACAGGTTCTTCTTGGTCAGGATCTTCAACTTTCCAATCTTCTTTGAATGGAAAACATTATCTGTCGGTAGCACTTCTGCCGAATGCAGAAATCGGCACATTAGAGCTTTTCCAAAATCATGCTTATGCACATGTAACTAATAGCACCATAGAGTGGAATTACGATGAAAAAACGGCGGAACTTTTAAGCACCTATACTTATGAAACAGAACTTGTAGATAGTGCTCAAGGAAATGTGAATGAAACACTTACTGCATTGTACAGACATCAATGGCTTTATACTCCCGATGTACTTACGAGCTATTCTTATGTCTCTCCAAGAGGAGAAATGAAGCTAAAGCAAGGAAACGCTTTCACAACGAAGCTTCCATTTTCAGGAATTTTGCCTGCTCTACCTGGCGAGGGAGATTACAATAAATCTCAACTTCTGGCCTATGTTAAAGAAGTAGCTAATGAAACGTTGCCTACAGGGCCTACTTATGAAAACGGAAAAGCTATGGGACGCTTTTCTCATCTTGTTCATATTGCTGATCAACTTGAAGCCACAACCGAGCGAGATTATTTCCTTAGTCAGCTGAAAAACAGACTGGAAGATTGGTTTACAGTGGGCGGAGCTCAGGAATATTCTTACAACAGCGAGTGGAATGTTTTAACAGGATATCCTTCCGGTTTTGGAGCAGATGATCAAATTAATGACCATCACTTCCACTCCAGTTATGCTGTAATGAGTGCTGCTACAATTGCTCAATATGATAGTATTTGGGCTTCTCAGGGAAACTGGGGTGCAATGGTAAATTTACTGATCAAAGATGCCAACAACTGGGACAGAACAGATTCACAATTTCCTTTTTTACGATCTCATGATAGCTATGCCGGACATTCATGGGCTTCCGGGCACGCAGCTTTTGGTGATGGAAACAATCAGGAATCCAGTTCTGAATCAATGAATTTTGCTTCAGCAGCATTTCTTTGGGGACAAGCAACTGATCAAAAGCACATACGGGATCTGGGAATTTTTCTTTATACTACGGAAGCAACGGCCATTGATCAGTATTGGTTTGATGTGGAAGAAAAGGTATTTCCTCAAAACTTTCCCCATAAAGCGTTGGGAATAGTTTGGGGAAACAAAGGAGCTCACGGGACTTGGTTTGGTAGTGAACCGGAATTCATTCATGGAATTAATCTGCTTCCAATAACGAGTGCTTCTCTATATTTAAGCAGAGATCCGGAGTATGTCATCAAGAATTATAATGAGGTTGTCGCCGAACGCGGAAGCCAGCCAACCATCTGGAAAGATGTTTTTTGGGAATATCTTGCTCTTGCTGATCCTAATTTGGCGCTAGAATACTATTTAGCTGATCCAAATTATACTCCTTTTGATGGCGAATCCAGAGCTCATACCATGCATTGGTTGTATAATCTTAAAAAGATGGGAACTCCTGAGATAAATATTTTAGCAGACACTCCTTCTTATTCTGTTTTTAAAGATGAAGCAGATCACTTGACTTATGTTGCTTATAATCCATCTTCTCAGGAACGATTGGTCACTTTCTCGGATGGATTTATCATGACTGTTCCTGAAAGATCTATGAAAACAGAAAGAAGTGAAATGGCAGTTTCAATAGATGAAAATCAAGGAACTCCTCAGAGTTTTGTTTTAGCTCAGAACTACCCGAATCCTTTTAATCCACAAACTCAGATCTCTTATACATTGCCTGGTCCTGGTAATGTTGTATTGGAAGTTTATTCTATGATTGGTCAAAAGGTCTCAACTTTGATAAACACTCAAAAGTCGGCGGGTAATCATTCAGTAAGCTTTGATGCTTCCTCACTTTCAAGTGGTATGTATATCTATCGATTGAGATTTAATAATCAGGTTCAAATCAAAAAAATGATGTTAATAAAATAGTGGGACTGTTATTTAAAAAATATAAACTTATATCTGTTTCTGAATCTGGTACCGAAATGTAAATGACGCTCCGTGATCGTTATTTAAAACAAAATTTGCTCTAAGTTGCTTTATTAATACGGAAATTAACCGGAAGCCTAACGTAGCAGGTTTTTCAAACTCTGTATTTTTTGGCAATCCATGACCGTTATCTGCTACTGCAAGTACAATATCGTCTCCATCTGAGGAAAGGCTTATTTTTATTTTAGGATGTTCATTATCAGTACCATATTTAAGCGCATTTACTAATACTTCATTCAATAATAAACCAGTTGGAATGGCTTGTTCAATACTTAGTGTAACAGGACTCATTTCGAGATCTAATTCCAGATTCTCGTTTTTCTGAAACCCTTTATGTTTTAAAGTTTCAACAAGATCTTGTATGTATTCGTCTATTCTGATACTGGAAAATGTATCGTTTTGATATAATCGTTCATGAACCAATGCCATTGACCTTATTCTGGATACCGTATTTACAAAATTGCTCTCAGATTCTTCTCTTTCTCCGATACTTTGTTGAAGCTGCACAAGAGTTGAGACCAGAGCTAAATTATTCTTTACACGGTCATGAACTTCTGATATCAAGTGTGTTTTTTCAACTAACTGATCTTTTAATAACTTCTCACTTTGTTCAAATTCAAGTCTCCAGCGTTTAATGCTCTTCAAAAACCTAAAAGATAAAATTCCTCCAGTAAGGATCAGAATCACTCCCAATGACAGTGTTACAACAAGAATTACTATATGTAAAAATTCAGTTCCAGAAGCCAGTGATCTTGTTAACCTGAACTGCATCAGTGTTAATTCGCCATCTAAGGCAATTGCCTTATCTATAAAACCCTCTTGTTGATCTTCTGTAAGCTCATCATTATTAATTAATGCTTCAACTTCATTCGATATTCCGGAAAGATCTTTAATAAGCAGGTCAGATTGTTTCCAGGCTTCAATAGATTCTTTAAAATCAGCGAACTCATGAAAATTCTCGAAAGTGCTTATCATCTTCCCTACATCATAAGCTATATTGTGAGTTTCCATAAACAAAGTTTCAACTCTCTCTTTGTTAGTATCTTTTCGCAATAATTCAATTCTAATAGTCTCCATCTTGTTTATATGATGTACAGAGCTATCCATTCGAGCTTTATAACTATGATCTCCCGTTCTTATATAATTCACTAAATGAAAAGTAACGTCCTTTCTGGCATTAGTCCAGTTTGTTTGGAAACTTGCAAACCCTCTTAATGCTGATAGGGAACTGGTAGTTGCAACTATAGAGATAACAAGGAATACCCCCAGTACTATAAATACCAGTAAAATACTGATCATTTTCTTGTCAACATTTAGCCTGTTGACAGAACTTTTTTTATCTCTACTTAATCTGATTTTCATTCTAATCGTAGATCTGTACCCTGAAGTCTATATTTGTCCGTCCTTATTGTAAAGCAGAATACTATATTAACACGAGTGAGGCAACAGCTTGAATGATATTAGTTAAACCTTATTTCATTTTTTGGGATATGATTTAAAATATATTCTCAATATAATTTAAAATTGATTTGAATATTCTAACTCTAATTTTAAATTGTTTGCCAATAAGAATTTTCTTTATGCCCTATTCCCCTTATTATGTAGGTATAAAAAGTTAAATAGATTGATATGGATAGAAAACAGAAAACGGTCATGATTGTGGAAGACGATCTAATCCTAAATCTGCTTTACGAAAGTTATTTAGAAAAACTTGGATACGGTGCTGAAGGCGAACTTGTATACGGGAAAACGGCCATAGAAGTAGCCAAACGAATCAAACCGGACCTCATTCTGATGGATATTTCCCTTGAAGGAGATATGGATGGAATTGACGCTATGCTTGAAATTAGAAAATTTTCTAATGTGCCTGTTATCTATATAACCGGCAACTCTGATCCTTACCATGTTGAACGAGCTAAAGAAACTAAATATCTGGATTACTTAGTAAAACCCATCGAATTTGACGTTTTAAAGGAATCTCTAGAACATAATTTCGAAAAACTTTGATCTTGCTCTCTCTTTTATCTGTCTGGAATACAATTCTATAAGTTCATCTTTTTTTACTTCCATTAAAAGGATTGCATCTAAGATTATTTTACTTTATTGATATGAATTTTCTAAAAGTAAAAAGAATCGGTAGAAACCGGTTAGTGCGATGGATTTTACTAATGCTTGGTTTAATAGCTATCATTGCACTTACGGGTATGAACGTATTCAGTTTATATGATATCCGTGAAAGAGTTACAGAAAGCGAAAGTGAACGCCAATTAAAAAAGGCCGAGGAAATTACCTCACTTGTTCAAAGTGAGATTTATCAATTTTTCACTAAGCCTTTAGACCTCGACAATCAGGAAGAAGCTTCTTTAGAAGACTCCGGTAAACTTTCAAGTACTCTTGAGCGCATATTTTCTGACCTTGCTGATAATCCATATACCTCCTCAATTTATTATACTCCTGCCAAAAAAGATCCTTGTGAAGCAGGAACTTCAATCTTCTTCTATAATCAAGCAGATAAAACTTTAGAAACCACGGACGAATACAGCACCCTTGTTTGTGATGGTGTTGGATTGATTCGATCTGCAACTAGAATTCAAATTAACAATTTTGATCTCAGATGGAGATCTATGGTCGAATTTGATGCACATCGAAGTATGAATATCGGATTAATTAACCTTACTGAAAATCGCGTCATAGGTTATTTCACTTTTATACTCAATCAGGATGCCATCGTAAATAAGCTCATTGCTCCTCTAATTTATCAATATTTTGGTGGTAGCGAAAATGAGGGAACTGTTGTATGGTTGCACGATCACCGAAGAGATGTTGTTTTGGCTTCAAATAATTCATCTGTAGATTTTAGCGTTGATTTGGTTGATAATAGAGTTCGATTTCCTCGATTTTTCAGTGATTGGATACTAAAGGTAGCTTTTCTTAATCCTCCGATTACATCAGCTTATCAAGAAACATTCCGAAAAAACATTATCGTACTTGGATTCGCTGTTTTGTTTTTAGTAGGTTCATTACTTTTTATGTTCTATACGGCACAAAAAGAAAGAGAACTTTCTATGAGGCAAGCAGGTTTTCTGGCAAATGTAACTCATGAATTAAAAACACCTTTGGCTGTTATGCAGGCAGCAGGAGAAAACATTTCTGATGGAAGGGTCACAGAACCCGATCGACTTAAAAAATATGGTGGCCATATATATGATGAATCAATTCGATTAAGAAAAATGATCGAAAAGCTTTTGGATGTTGCTAAGTATGATGCCGGACAAACCTTGGTTAGTCGTTCACCTCAAAATCTTAAAACTTTGGTTGATACTTTCTTAGAAGAAAATCAAGAATTCATTGCAGAAAAAGGTTTTGAACTGAAATATCACACTGAAGATAACATTGATTTTGAAGTACTTGCCGATCCCGACAGTTTGGAAACCATTTTGAACAATCTTGTTGAAAATGCTATTAAGTATAGTTCAGATAACAAAAAGATTATTATTAAATTATTTGCAGATGATTCCATGTTAAAACTTTCAGTAAGAGATCATGGCGTTGGAATTAAAAGAAAGGAATTAAAAAATATCTTTAAGAAATTCTATCGGGTTGAAGAATCTTTAGTTGCTAAAACGAAAGGTCACGGTCTAGGATTAAGTATTGTTAGGAATCTTATTATTCTTAATGAAGGAGATATTTCTGTAGATAGCGAATACGGTGTTGGAACTACTTTTGTAGTTTCTTTCCCAAAATTAAATAGTGAAGAAATTTAAAACTACTCCCAAAAAAGTAGTATAATTCAATCCACAAATATTAAAACATAACTTAATGGCTGAAAAGAACTCTAAAATTCTGGTTGTTGAAGATGAGCCAAGCTTAATTTTCACACTCCAAGACACTCTTGAAGGTGAAGGCTTTACCGTTTTTGTAAGCGAAAATGGAGAAAACGCAGTTGAAATGGTCAAGGAGCATAGTCCTGATCTAATGATTCTCGATATTATGCTTCCCGGAAAAAGTGGCTACGATATTTGTAAAGAAGTACGAGAGCTTAAATACACATTCCCGATCATCATGCTAACAGCAAAAGATCAGGAAACAGATAAGGTTAAGGGTCTGGAACTTGGAGCGGATGATTATCTTACCAAACCTTTTGGAGTTAAGGAGCTTTTAGCCAGAATTAAAGCTCGTCTAAGAAGAGCCGGCACATACTCTAACGCCGGAGAGGTTGATATTCTTCAATTAGGTGATGTAAAACTCGACCTTGCTGAAAGCGAAGCTATTCATCCCGGTGATAAAACAGTAGAGCTAACAGCTCGTGAGGTTGAATTGATAAGATACCTTCTTTCTCATGCTAATAATCCTGTTTCAAGAGATGAGTTACTTGAGAAAGTTTGGCGCTATGAATACAGCACTAACACCAGAACTGTAGATGTTCATATTTCAAAACTTAGAGCAAAAATAGAAGTTCATCCTGATGACCCTCGTTACCTGATCACTCTGCATGGTGTTGGTTACATGCTGAAATCAAGCTAGGAATTATCCTCTACAAATTTAATAAAGTTATTTACTTGCGAAAGTAAAAGCTTTTGTTTGAAATCATCTTCAATTCCATCTTCAGGATCAAATTCCTGAGTAACTCTGGAAATAAAAACTCTTTCAGGGAATTGAAGTGCATTTCTATAGTTTGCTATCATTTGAAACTGCTCTACCGATCTCAATCCCCCAAAAGCTCCTGCTGCTTCGCCTATAAAAGCCATCGGCATCTTTTCGAAAGCCTCCGGAAAAGGTAGATAATCAATAAACACTTTTAGTATTCCTGGAAAACTGCCATTGTATTCAGGAATCACAAAAACCAAACCGTCGGCTTTCAATATAGGATCTCTAAACTTTTCAACCGATTCAATTTTCTTCCCGTACTTCCCTCCCACTACATCAGAAAGCGGAAAATCTTCAAGGCTGATTACCTCAACATCTGTATTTTCACTTTTATAAAGGGTTGCTACATAGTTTGAAACCTTAAGTGCCCAAGAATTAGGTCTATCCGTACTACTGATTATTTTGATATCCATATAATGATTTGATTTAACTCTATAACATAAATAGAAATATATCATTCATAGATATAAAACTATTTCTTAAGATTTTTAATTTAGCAAAGAATTCACGATTATCGACGCTATAATAAGGTTTCATTTCGAAAAGCGTGCCTCTTAAAATAAAAGCACGTCAATAAAATAAGGTACATGGAGAATCTTTTTTTAAAAGATCCAAGAATAGTCTCTGTAATCGGGATTGTAGGCTTAGTAGGCTATGCAACAGATATTCTGTTATTTCCAACAGCTTATGAAGTTACTCTTCTTAACTATTCGTGTATTGTACTAACGACTTTAGCATTGGTTTATCATTTGCTGGCAAAGCCGAAAGCTGAGATTGCTTTATCTCTTTTTGCTTTAACGCTTTTGATCAACCTCATTGTAGCCCCATTTCTTCAAATTAATGAGCCTGATTTTTCTTCCTTTTATATGAGAAACTCATTGGTCTATTGGGTAATTATGCCTCTTTTGGGGCTTACCATTCATAAAAGAATGTTTCTATTCAGTACTTTAATATATCTGATCCAATTCGGAATTATCCTATACATAAGTAACGATCAATTTTTATCGAATTCTTCAGGAACCATTGTAATGGTTTTGATAGGCTATATTTATGTGATTCTTTATTTATTAAAAACATTGGAGGATAGCACAGAAAAAACTGACTCACTTATATTGAATCTAAAGATTAAGAATACCGAGCTAAATAATAAGCAAGAAGAATTACAATCTCTTGTTAAAACAAAAGACAAACTTTTTTCTATTCTGGCACATGACCTTCAATCTCCTTTCATGGGAATAACAGGGCTCAGCCAGATGATCAAGAATTCTGCATCCAAAGGAAGTACAGAAAATGTGGCGGAATTCAGCGATATGATCACAGAAACTGCAATTCAAACTAGTACTCTTTTTTCAAACCTACTGGATTGGGCTGCAAGCCAAACCGGTGAACTGGAAATGAAACCCGAAGAAAATAATTTGGATCACTTCGTAAATGAAACCATTGCACTTCTTCAAGAACATCAGCAAAAAAAACATATTACCGTTGAGAAGGTAGATACTGATATAACAATACTTGCAGATCCTAATGGATTAAAAACCATATTAAGAAATTTGCTTTCAAATGCATTAAAATTTACACCTTCGAATGGAAGTATTAAGATTTCTACAAAAAAAGTAAAAGAGAATACGGTAATTTCCATCTCTGACACTGGAGTAGGAATAGAAAAACATAAAATTCCGAAATTGTTTAAAATGGGTTCTTATGTAAGTACCAGAGGAACTCTTGAAGAAAAAGGGACTGGATTAGGCCTTAGTCTTTGCAAAGAAATGATCGAAAGACATAACGGAAAAATTTGGGTTGAAAGCGAACCTGATAAAGGAACTACTTTCCACTTCTCGATTCCTAACCAAAAAAAAGCGTCATGAATTTTCTGATTTTCTTTTGATTTCATTTAGTCTTTTGATCAACAACCCTTCTCTCCCTTCTTTCCCAGGCTCGTAAAACTTTTTATTCTTAAGAACATCAGGTAAGTATTTTTGCTCGACCCAATTCCCGTCAAACCTATGCGGATATTTATAATCTTTGGAAGCATTTTCTGTATCCAAATATTTAGATGATAACTTATTTGCTGTTCTATCTTTCAAATAAGGGGGAACTGAGCCTACTCCCCTCTCTCTGATTTCTTTTGCAGCTTCGAAAATCCCTTTTGTGCTGTTACTCTTAGGACAGATACTTAAATAAGTACACGCATGTGATAAAAAGTACATCCCTTCCGGCATTCCGGTTTTCATAAAGGCTTCCTGGCAAGAGTTGATAATAGTGATAGCATTTGGCTCTGCCATTCCTACATCTTCACTCGCAAAAATAAGCAACCTTCGGAAGATGAAATTTGGATCATCTCCTCCTTCAAGCATGGCATTCATCCAATACAATGATGCATCAGTATCGGAACCCCTGAGCGATTTTATAAATGCAGAAGCATAATGATAATGCTCGTCTCCGGTTCGATCGTATCGAACATTTCTCCTTTGAATGCTTTCTTCGGCAATTTCATTAGTAATGTGTATTTCTTCTTCTGCATTCTTCTTGCTGGTTAGCACTGCAACTTCTAACGCATTCAGGGCATTGCGAACATCTCCTCCTGCATAATCTGCTAAATGATCCAGAGCTGCTGCTTCAGCTTTAATGCGTTTGTTACCCAATCCTCTTTCTTCATCTGCAAGAGCTCTATCTAACATCCTTCTTACATCTTTAACAGTAAGTGGAAAAAGCTCAAATAACTGACATCTTGAAAGCAACGGATTTACTAATGAGTAAAATGGGTTTTCAGTAGTTGCACCAACTAACGTAATAATCCCGGATTCGAGATGTGGGAGTAGCGCATCCTGCTGAGCTTTATTCCAACGATGGATCTCATCTACAAAAAGAATGGTTTTTCTTCCATTCAATTTCTTCAACTTTTCGGCTTGCTCAACTACAGTGCGAAGCTCTTTAATTCCATCCAAAACTGCATTAATGACTTTAAAACTCGCCTTTATCTCTTTAGAAATAACGTGCGCTAACGTAGTTTTTCCTGAACTGGGCGGACCATAAAAGATCAATGAGCCAATAATTCCACTTTCAATCATGCGCTGGAGCATCTTTCCTTCACCAACTAAATGCTCCTGTCCTGCAAACTCCTCTAGAGATTGAGGACGCATTCTGGTCGCAAGCGGTTCGTTTGAAAAGCTGTTCTTTGGCTCGTTTACCTTAAACGACGAAGCATTTTTATCTTGAAAGAGATCCATTGAATAGGATTATTTAAAATATGTACAATATATGTTATTGATAAGCAAAAATCACAAAAACCAGATCAGAAATCTCAATCTTAAAATATATGGGTAATAGTTTCTATCATAAAAGCGATTTTTGATCTCCGTATTTACCAAGGTATTGATCTAGCCTGACTTTCTTCCGTGTACTTTGGCTGGTCATATATCGAAGCTTCCCAAATATCTCCCTTTCCTGCCATGCTCGATCAAATCTTCCAAAGCACCAAAATATACCGGAATAGCTGTTCGGATCTCTACCGTCAATAGCATACTTATTATTTAGTTCGATCATGAACTCTAGTGCTGTTCTATGATCTCGAGTCCATTCAATAATTTTCTTTCCCCACAACATCCGTAGATAGTTGTGAATGATTCCTTCTTCTCTTAACTGCGTTTGGGCGGCGTTCCAAAGTTCATCATGCGTTTTAGACTGCTCAAATTCTTCCAACGTGTAAACGTATTCCCGAACATCATCTTTGTGCTCTTCCATGGTTATTTTTGCCCAATTCGGCAACGACTCAAATTCATCATAATTATCTACATGATGAGCAAAGTGGAATCCAACTTCCCGCCATGTAATCACTTCATCCAGAAAGCTCTCAATGTTTGGATCAACATTAAAAAAGCCACTATTTTTTCCACCATTTGGAGTCAGTTCATCTAAACTCCATCCTTTTGGCTGATGATCCAGAGCTGCTTTTACAATTTCATATTCACTGATTTTACCAAAATGTAACCACGGGCTCAAGCCGCTTGTTTTCTTTTCATCCGGGTGATTTCTTTTTTCATCATACTCTAGCAAACTGTGACCTATAAACTGTCCCATTTTTCCGAGTGCTGTTTGTCGGGTTCCATTCATATCAATTACCCCAACATTATGATCAATATCTAATTTTGAAATACTGGATAAGATGTCATTCAACATTTCATCTGCCTTTGGGTATTGATCCAGAAATGTTTTTGGCAACTCCACTTTAGATTTATTCTCGAGATCATCAATAGGATCTTTCTTTGGTGGATTAGTAAACCCTTCTTTAAAGTGCTTCTGCATGATCTTTCTGAACAGATACGCTGAATAAGGATCTTTTTCTGTGACCCCAAGTGGAATTATTCCATTGGAGTCTACCGTGATATACGGCACTTTAATTTTATCAGCTACCCGTTCATTGTGTTTCTTGATAATGAATACAGGATATTCATCAGAAATAACAGTACAAGCATTTTCAGCTAATCGATAAAATAAACCTTTTCCTTCACCAATCTCCGATTCTACAAAACTGTAGTAATTAAAGTTATTCGAATCAGTATAATCCAGATTTTCCTTCATTCCTTGCATAATAAATGTATGAAACCTATCACAAGCCCAAGGATATTCTATTGATAATCCTTCGTAAATAAGAAGTGGTTTTCCTAGTTTATTCGCCCATGCTACTGCATATTCTAAAGCGTAATTATATTGGAATCTACGATTGATCTGCATCCAATAAAGAACATAGTCTCCGTCTTTATTTGGGTCATTATCGTTTCTGGAAAATTTTCGGTAACTGTTTATATTTTTCATAGGCATTTGAATAACCAAATGCTCAATTATGAAATTCCATACATATT
Organism: Balneola sp.; assembly: GCA_965216175.1. Lineage (GTDB taxonomy): Bacteria > Bacteroidota > Rhodothermia > Balneolales > Balneolaceae > Balneola. Next base: position 702,574 of record OZ244140.1, on the reverse strand, counting down.
AAAAAGACCTGTTATAGGTGAATATTTCCTCAGAGTATGGCTTAATAGTTGTAGTCGTTTTAAAATCTTTTATTTCTTCAGAAGAAATAGTAATTGCTATAGAAGAATCTGCGGGGTTGGTCACCAACATAAATTGATACTCCGAGCTTTTCAATTGTCCTAAAATTTCAGCTGATACTCCGGAAAGTTTTGAAATATCATCAAGTTCAAGAATTTGTTCTGCGGCCGTAAAAGAAACGTCCATCAATTCCAGCCTCATATTATCTTGAGTTCTGCTAACCACCGATCTCTCTTCCACATTTTGATATCTGTAAATGCTTAAAGATCCTATAATAACAGGAAGAATAGTAACCATTAACATGAATGCACTACCTACATACCAGAGCGGGCTAGGATTTTCTTTATCTTCTGATTGAAGCGTTCCTTTAACATAAATAAAAGGAATAATTACGAACATGAGTATAATGCTAATAGTTATACCGACTAGAGCTCCTTTATAAAAATGTGACTGACTATTTTCACCGGAAAACTCATTGATTGATTCAATAGTGGATATCCAAACTAATTGATTAGAAGGAACAGAATTTGGAATAAGCATAGCGGAAGTTCTGGACAACGAAAGTGAGCTTGATATAAAGGTTAATAAAGCAGCAATTATTATCCCTATTAACAGTGCCGAAAGCCATGGCAGCCAATTATTAGTTTTCTCTTTCATGACTTACTCCTCCTTTTGATACCGTTGTTTTGGTTTGAAGTTTACCTACTGATCCATTCCGGTTTTCAAATTTCTTATCCCAGCTTTTTGAATGCTCAGCAATAGAATAAATTGAAAAACTATCCACATCAGAATTTTCCTGGAAAAGAAAGGTGAAATCCTTTTCCAAGTCCTCATTCTCAGGCTTGAGTTTATTGGCCTCAACTAAACGCTTTCCAAAAAAATCCATAGCTAGTTGTACAATAGAAGCATTTTCTTGCTTTGATGATAACTGATACTCTCTGAAAACTTCCAATAGCTCTGTTCTGATTTCAGATTGTATCACTCCGGTATCTATTGTCACTCTTATTTCTCTTAGTAATTCCTTTTGGAAATTTGCCTTGTAATAGTCAAAGGCAAAAATTAAACTGGAACTAACAATCAGGAGTGAGAAGAATGTTAGTGTAGTCTTTTTTGAGTTTTGTTTTTTAAACCTACTACTTCCAAATCTATACACCATTCCAAGAAATATCGCAGAACCTATTAGTGCCAATATAAACCCTAACCAATATTCTCCTAATAATGCCGGAACTAGGAATGCTCCACCTACCCCAATTGTTGCTACTATCAGTAATTTATAATCTTGTTTCATATCTAAATAGCTATATTTTAATGTAAATACGTATTTTTGTTGAAATTTAAAATATGATATTACAGAAATTAAGTTCTAAGGTTTTTAGATTAATTAGAATTAAATTGTAGACTTGAAATAATCACTGAATCGATATTCAGTATTTTGAGGTAACTAAAATAATTATGGCTGAAAAAGTAACATTCAATAATAAGATTGATCGAGAATTCAGTAAAACAGTAAAGGAAAGAGTAAATAAGTATTTCAATGAGAATAAATTATCTCGAAATGCTAATGCCTCTATGGTTTTTAAAACCTTTATTATTCTCGGGATATATTTTGGTTCTTACGCTCTGATTATATCCGGACAATTATCACTTGGTTTGATGTGGTTATTGTGCTTTATAATGGGAATTGGACTGGCAGGGATTGGTTTTTCGGTTGCACATGACGCTCTACATGGCGCTTATTCATCCAATAATAAAATCAATTATTTAATTGGGCTTTCTTTCGATTTTGTTGGCGCAAACGGGTATATATGGAAGATTACCCACAATATAATTCATCATACTTATACAAATATACATGGCCATGATGAAGATCTTGAAGTAGCTGAGTTTATTCGTTTATCTCCTCATTCCGAACATAAACCAGTCCATCGCTTGCAACATGTGTTAGCTTTTCCTGCTTATAGCTTTGCTACTATTTTTTGGGTTTTTATAAAGGATTATTGGTATTTCTTTAAACCCGAATTAGGACCTTATGAAAACAAAAAGCATCCTGTAAAAGAATGGATAACTCTTATTTTAACAAAAGTTATTTATTATACATACGCTATCGTAATACCATTGATGATTTTAGATATAACCTGGTGGCAACTGCTGATAGGGTTTTTATCGGTTCACTTAACTGCAGGGCTAATACTGGGAGTTATCTTTCAACTGGCTCATGTAGTAGAAGAAACGACACATCCTATCCCTAATGAAGAGAATATGATTGAGAATCACTGGGTTATTCATGAGATGTTCACTACCAATAACTTTGCTCGTCGAAATAAGCTGCTTTCATGGTACATAGGTGGATTAAATTATCAAATTGAACATCATCTATTCCCAAAAGTATGTAGTGTTCATTATCCAAAAATAAGCCCGATAATAGAAGAAGTAGCCAACGAATTTGGAATCCCTTATAACTGCCACGACACTTTCAGTGAAGCTGTTGCTTCCCATTATCGAACTTTAAAGAAGTTTGGTGATCCAAAATTTGAATGGGCTCCCATAGTTTAATACCTTTTTTTCTAATTCTTTAGGCAGATTTAATACATCTGCCTTTTTTTTCATATTTTTTTCGGAATACTATTGACTTAGTATTAAATACTATTATATTAGTAGAAGAAATTAACTAACAAAATACTCATGAAAAAATCACTTACTCCCCTAGGCGAAAGCGAAATGGAAATCCTTCATCATGTATGGGAACTAGGCGAAGCAACTGTAGCTGAAGTACAGGAAAAAATTCTGGAAAACAGGAAGGTAGCTTATACCACTGTTATGACTATTATGAAAAACCTTAACGATAAAGGGTTTCTTAAATACAGAAAACAGGGTGTTACTTATGTATACAGCGCCGCTATTGAACCTGAAAGTGTTCAGTTCAGTTTAATTAATAACCTTATTAGCAAAGTCTTCAAAGGTTCTCCATCTGCTCTTGTACAAACGTTGGTAAAGGCTGAGAATTTGAATAATGAAGATTTACAGGCAATCAAGAAACTTATTGATGAGATGGAGGATGAGTCATGAGAACTTTCTTTGATACAATTCAACAATTAGGAGCTTCAAGTGCTGAAGTTATCTGGTTTCCTGTTTTAATTTGGTCGTGTATTGCCTCTTTGATCTTCTTTGTACTAAGAATAAGAAAATCGATCAACCCACTATATCAATACCATATCCGTGTTGCCACTTTATTGGCATTACCAATAGGCATTGCTTCTGCAATAGTTTTGCAATTTTATACTTTTTTCTCTGCCTCTGCAGAATTTAATACACCGGTATTCGTAGTTGAAAACCCCTTACCCGCTATTTATAAAACTGTAGACGCCGCCACAACTGAATCTACAATTCCCTGGTTTGAAGTGAACTTTCTTATTGGTCTTATATCTTCTGTAATTGTGCTGGGAGCTTCAATACTATTGATCAAACTTGTGGTCAATTATGTACAGTTAAGAAGATTACATAGTCAGTTACCTAACGAACCACTAACTAATACAGAATTTACGAGCGGATTAAAAGATGGCTCTGTTTCAGTAGCTTTTCATAGCCATCCTTTGGTTCCTTTTACTTTCGGCTGGAAAAATCCAATCATTGTTCTTCCGGAAAAGATAAGAGAAGACAAAGAAAAATTAAATATGGCAATTCAGCATGAGTTAGTTCATATACGCAGAGGTGATTATCTATTACAACTCGCTTTATCTGTGATTGAGTCTCTTTTTTGGTTTCATCCACTTATTAAGATAGGCTATAGGGATATTGAGACTTTCAGAGAAATTTCATGTGATCAGGAAGTACTCAATACTTCTGATATACATCCAAAAAAATATGCCAACTTACTACTTGAGCTTATTCCTTTAAATAAAGAATACGGAAATTTTACCGTGAGTATGGCAGTGAAACAGTCAACGTTAAAACAAAGAATCGAAACTATGAAACATCATAAAATGCATCAGACATCTTATAAACGAAGTTTGCTTCTCTTGTTAACTATAACCTTAATAGTAATCGCACCCATTGCATGTTCTGACTTGCAGACTAGTAATTCACTTACTACTGAAGAACTAGGAACAATGAAATTAAAAATGGATAACCCTAAAATCACAATAAATGGTAAAGAAGTATTTAATGAAGCCAATTTTGGAAACCAGCGGGAAATAAATGCACTCAGTGGCATCTCTATTGGAGCTGGAGAATATGGAGTTTTTGTGTTTTCTACCCAACGCTTTGACGGAGCAACACTTTCGGGAACTGTAAAGAATAAGAAAATTGATTTTACAGTAAATCAATTAAATGTTCAACTAGAAAATGCATCTCAGAATTTTCTGGAAGAGCGTGGTGATATCTGGGTAAAGCACTTTTCTAACAGAAAAGCAGTTTCGTTTATATATCGCACCTTTTCTTATTCAGATTTACAAGATGGTAGTTACGAATCAAAATTAATTCCCGAACAATCTATTAATAACAGAGAGTTTAGTAATGAAGAACTATTTGTAGTCGTTGAAAATATGCCTGAACTACAGGGTGGACAAGTTGGATTACAAAGTAAAGTGCTTTACCCTCCTGTAGCTATTCGTGCAGGTATTGAAGGAAGGGTTACTGTTCAATTTATTGTAGATAAAAATGGAGATGTTGTAAATCCTAAAGTAATTCGCGGTATTGGCGGCGGTTGTGATGAAGAGGCTTTACGAGTTATTAGCCAAGCTAAATTTACACCAGGCAAGCAAAGAGGCAGAAATGTTGCCGTGCAGATGTCTTTACCAATTTTGTTTAAATTAAGTAACTCTGAATTTAAGCAATCTTCTGATAACTCTAACGAATTGCCACCACCTCCTCGCCCGATGAAAATCGAGACGCTTGAATCTTCAAATGGTGCTGTTAAAGTAAAAATTTCCAACGGATATGAACCTTTGGTAGGAGCAACGGTTAAAATAAAAGATAGCTCAATAGGTACAGCTACAAATAACGAAGGCATTGCAACGTTCACAGGTTTGGATATAGGCACTTATACCTTTGTAGTTTCATTTGTAGGATATGGCCAACCCGAAATAGAAATAACTGTAATTTAATTTCGATTTTTTGAAACTTCTTTAAATTATCTGCGTAACTACTAATTGATTATAACCAAATTTGTAAGTTATGCCAGCAAAATTAAGGAAATCCAGAAGTGATAAAATGCTCGCCGGAGTTTGTTCCGGACTAGCCGAATATCTTGGATGGGATCCAACAATTGTACGAATCCTGTTTGTAGTTTTAGCTTTTAGTTACGGATTCGCCATTTTTGCGTATTTTATACTTGCTATTGTAATGCCCGATTGACCCTTAATTTTATAATTTTTAAAGGTTCTTATGTTCTTCATAGGAGCCTTTTCTTGTTTAATTAGTTTTGCATTAGCATCTTATACCAACTTAAATTATTTGTTATGAAAGTTGGTATTGTTGGAGATGCTACCAGAACTGTAGCTTGGGAAAAACACTTACGTCCCCATGGCATTGTAAGCGAAGTCAATCTTGTTCCTACTATTAAAGATCTTGACGAAGTAGATGCGTGTTTAATTCTTGATGATTCAACGTCAAACTTAGATGCCCTGTTAGAAACAGTTCAGAATGGGTATAATTGTTTTCTAATAGCAAAACAACCTACCGACGTTCTAAAACTGGAAAGAATTCATCGAGCTACCAAAGAATCAGGAGTAAAAGTTCAGTTTTCACATTGGCCATCATTGGCACCTGCTACTCAATGGATGATGGATGTAATGCACCGCCCACAGCTACTTCATTTTACACGATATGTAAACCGTTCTTCGCTGGTTGATCCGATTAATGAATTTAGAAACCTTTGGATCGATGAGCTTGGCCTCTGTATAAAATGGATTGACACAGGAATTCATCATATAGAAGCTCAATCCGTCTATCTTGATCAGAATAATCCAATATCTATTCATTTATTTTTACGGTTTGATAATGGCTCTACTGCATCAATTGTCATTTATGCTTCTTCTCAAGAAACAGTGCACCAAAGACTAGCCTGTAATAAAATCGAAGTTCTTGATTGTAATGTACCTTCTCAAACCATACGTCGGGGTAGGTTAAATGAAGGCGCTCATTTGTTTTTTGGCAAACAGGCTTTTGATCCGGCCCAAGCTGCAGAAAAAGCAGCTCTTTTATTTTTAAAATCCATTCAGCTTAATTCTGAACCAGCCTATTCAAGTTATGATGCTATTCAACTTGCACAACAAATTCAAAAAGTGGAGCAACGATTAACTTTATTCTCCTGATAAAAACGATCAAATATAATCCTTACTTCGGCTTCATAGCTTTAAACGCTTTTTTTAATTTCTTTCTGGACATCAAATCGCTTATGAAATTAAATTGACCTGCCTGAAGCCTTTCTCCTCCATCTATTACTACACTTTCACCGGTCATGTACAGTGCCATATCAGACATCAGGAAAGTCGCCAAATTAGCCAGTTCTTTATGCTCTCCATATCTCTTCATTGGAATTTTATTTATGAACTTCTTTTCAATTAGTTTATCCGGAACCAATCGCGACCAAGCCCCTTTGGTTGGAAACGGTCCGGGAGCTATTGCATTTACCCGAATTCCATATTCCGCCCACTCAAAAGCTAATGATCTGGTCATTGCCAAAACTCCCGCTTTACTACAGGCTGATGGAAGAACAAATGCACATCCGGTGCTTTCTGCATAGGTAGTAACAATATTCAGAATGGATCCTTCCTTCTCGTTATCAATTAAGTAATTTCCAAAAGCATGAGTGCAATTGAAACTACCATGAAGTACTATATCCACAATTGCTTTAAACCCTCCTGGTGTGAGATCTTCTGATGCTGATAAAAAATTCCCGGCTGCATTATTCACCAAACCTTCCATCGATCCGAAGTCTTTGGTGATTTCGGAAACCATTTTTGTTACCGCTCCATGATCTCGTACATCACATATATAATATCTTGCTTCAGTTGATTCTCCCACTTCCTTGATTTCTTTGGTAGCTTTTTGGAGCTTTTCTTCGGTTCTTCCACAAATTGCAATATTAGCTCCGCTTTCAGCAAAACCTTTAGCCATGGCCAGTCCAAGTCCTGAGCCTCCTCCTGTAATTAAAATTGTTTTCCCTGAAAGAGTATCTTTAGTAAACATGTTATTCTTTAGTTTAATTTGAATTTGATATTAAAAACAGATTATACACAGTAATAGCTTCTGGTCATTCCTACTAAGGCAGGAATCTAGATTATGCTATGAAATTATTATTCCTAAATTATAAAGCAATCCAGATTCCAGGCATACGCCGTGGAATGACTTTTAATTCTGATTGGTTCAATTTTAAACGAACTCACCTCAGTTTAAATTCTCAAATATACCGGCAGCACCCATTCCGCCACCTATACACATGGTAACCATTCCGTATTTTGATTTTCTTGCCTGCATTTCATGTAGAATTTGAGCAGTTAATTTTGCGCCGGTACAACCCAATGGGTGCCCCATAGCAATTGCGCCGCCATTCACATTGGTGATTTCCTGATCTATGCCGAGCTCCCGAATTACTGCCAGCGATTGAGCTGCAAATGCCTCATTTAATTCGATAAGGTCAATGTCGTTTAGCTTTAATCCTGTTTGCTTTAGCACTTTTGGAATGGCTTCTACAGGACCGATTCCCATTAATTCAGGCGGAACTCCCGCAACAGAGAATCCAACATATCTTGCGATTGGAGTCAATCCTAATTCCTTTACTTTTTCTCTGCTCATTACAATCACTCCGGCAGCTGCGTCATTCATTTGAGAGGAATTTCCTGCTGTTACTGATCCTCCCGCTTTAAAAACAGCTCTTAGTTTTGCTAATACTTCTTTACTTGTATCTGCTCTGGGACCTTCATCTTGTTTGAATGTGAACTTCTCTTCAATGATCTCACCATCTGCACTTATTTTCTTTTCAACGACTTCTATTGGAGTAATCTGAGAATCAAATTTTCCATTTTCCCACGCTGATATGGCTCTTTGATGACTTTGATAAGCAAATGCATCCTGATCTTCCCGATTAACACCATATTTATTGGCTACATTTTCAGCCGTTAATCCCATGCTAATATATAACTCAGGCTTATTTTCTACGAGTTCCGGATTTGGCTGAACAGACATTCCACCCATCGGAACTAAAGACATAGATTCAACACCACCGGCTACAATTACATCAGCGGCACCAACCATAATTCTTTCTGCAGCCATCGCAATAGTCTGTAATCCTGATGAACAAAATCTATTCACAGTTACTCCCGGAACTTCGTCCGGCAATCCTCCGAGTGCTGCGATTTGTTTGGCTACGTTCAGTCCTTGCGATGCTTCCGGAAATGCACAGCCCATGATAACATCTTCAATCATCTCCGGACTAACTCCGGGAGTTCTGTTCAAAAGTTCTTTTATCACAGCTCCGCCCATAGAATCAGGTCGAGTAAATCGAAGCGATCCTTTATTAGCTTTACCACAAGCTGTTCGTGTTGCTGCTACGATGTATGCTTCTTTCATAAAATTTTTAGTTTTGAATTATTAATTATGAATGTTCTCATTCAAAATTCAACATTCATAATTAATCAATTTCTTAAGGGTTTTCCCGTTTTCAACATGTTTTCCATTCTGGCTATTGTTCTGTCATCTTTTAAGCAATCCAGAATCGCTTCGCGTTCTAATTTCAATAGATAATCTTCCGGAACTTTCTGCGGCTCACTCAAATCTCCTCCGGCAAGCACGAATGCCAATCTTTCAACAACTACTTTGTCGTAATCGGTAATAAATTTTGATTCATGCATTACATAAAGCATCAGTTTCATAGCAGAAAGTGCGGTTTCTCCAAGTACATTAACATCTGTTTTAGCAGGAGGTTGATACCCGGCCTTTACCATAGAAATCGCCTCTTCTTTTGCTACTGCTAATTGAAGATCTCTATTCATTACAATGTTATCTGAGTCTTTCAAGAATCCAAGCTCGCGAGCTTTATGTGCACTATCGGATACTTTTGCCATTCCCATGGTTTTAAAGGCTTCTCGGATAAATGGAAGCGGATCAGCGTCTTCTTCCAGTTTATTCATTCCTCGTTTCAGCAATTCGGTACTTCCGCCACCGGCAGGAATCAATCCAACACCGACTTCTACTAGTCCCATATACAATTCATGATGGGCAACGATCTTATCTGAGTACAAACAAAATTCTGTTCCTCCTCCCAATGTTCTTCCAAATGGAGCTGCGACAACAGGAAACGGAGCGTAGCGTAATGCAACTGCTGTTCTTTGAAAATTTGTAACTGCAGCAACTACTTTATCCCAATCTCCGTATTCGTTGGCTTGCATAGCTTCCATAAGATTTGCTCCGAACGCGAAGTTATCTCCATCATGGCCGATTACCATCGCTTTGAAGTCTTTGGCTACTAACTCCAGCGATTCTTCCAAAGATTGAACTAGCTCAAATCCCAGCGTAGCATTTCTTGTTTTAAATTCGAATAAAGCTACACCATCTCCCATATCATAAAGTGCAGCCGAATCATTTTCCATTACCGCTGCTTTTTCTTTTTTAAGAGCAGTTACTTTTATTTCTCCAGCAGCTGATGGATTCTCTTCTTTCATGGATTTAGAAATCGGATCATATACTTTTCCATCTTTATAGAAAGTCTCAAATCCTGCATTCTTCATTTCAGTGATAAGTGCCGGAACCGGAATCCCCTCTTCTTCAATTTTTTCAATCACACCATCTATTCCTAAAGCATCCCATCGTTCAAATGGTCCCAGTTCCCAATTAAATCCCCATTTCATCGCACGGTCAACATCTTGTGGATTATCCGAGATTTCAGGAACTCTGTTCGCGGCATATAGCAACACTTCGCGCTGTGTTTCCCAAATGAACTGCCCGATCTTGCTATCGTGAAAAGCCAAAAACTTTAATCGCTCTTTCGTATTTCTGATCTTTTTTGCTTCAGCTAAAACCGGATCTTCCAATTCCTTTTGTGACTCATATTCCAGTGTTTCAGGATTGATCACTTTATATTCAGTTTTACCATTTTCCTGAACTTTGGTATAAAACCCTTTCCCTGCTTTATTCCCGATCTTTCCTGATTCAACCATTTTCTTGAACTTATCCGGTAGATCAAATACATCCTTCTTTTCATCATCCGGAATGGAAGGAATAATATTATTAGCGACATGCAAAGTTACATCCAAACCTGCCATATCTCCGGTTCTGAAGGTAGCTGCTTTGGAATAGCCTGTTAATGTTCCGGTCAACAGATCTATTTCCTCTGCTCGGAAATCCCCATTAAAGAAATACGGCATCATACTTCCGATCGAAAAAATCCCCACTCTGTTTGCAATGAAGTTTGGAGTGTCTTTGCAAAGTACGACGCCCTTTCCGAGAACCCGTTCGCAAAAACCGTGCATGAAACAAGCTATTTCCTTCGATGTATGTTTAGTAGGAATAATCTCGAGTAACTTCATATATCGCGGAGGATTGAAGAAGTGAGTTCCTAAAAAGTGTTCTTTGAATTCCTTCCCGCAATCTTCTCCTATTTCAGTAATAGGCAAACCTGATGTATTCGAACTTACTATCGTATCCGGTTTACGAACCTTTTCAATTCTGGACATCATGTCTTTTTTGATATCCATTCTTTCGATAATTACTTCACAAATCCAGTCGGCTTCTTTTAGCAGATCGAAGTCATCTTCGAAATTACCGAGAGTAATTCTTTGAGCAAATTCAGGAAGACCAAATGGTGCGGGCTTCATTTTCAGGATTTTCTGAATACTCTCTTTGGCAGTTTTATTTGGTCGCTTGGGATCATCACTTTTTAAATCCAGTAAAACCACTTCAAGTCCGGCATTAATACAATGAGCAGCAATTTGACTTCCCATTACTCCGGAGCCTAAAACTGCTACTTTTCTAATTCTTCTGTTGTTAACACTCATAATTTAATCTTGATAAATACTTTCAATTAATTCTTTATGATTCTTCATCACTCCCGCTCTTTTGATGCTCATTTTGGCAGTGAGTTCACCTTTTTCGATTGAGAACGGTTCTTCAAGCAGTTTAAATTTTTTGATCTTTTCCCAGTGCGGTAGCTTTTTGTTTACTTTATCCACTTCCTTTTGAATTCTTGAGATAACATGTTCGCTTTCCGTTGGATTTTCACCCGGAAGGATGTAACCAAATCGTTCAAATCTTTTCTCCATGTTTTTCCAATCCGGAATAATAATAGCTGCACAGAATTTTTCTTCCGCACCAACCACCATCGCCTGATCAATAAAGCCATTGTTAACCAATGCATTTTCAATAGGTTGTGGAGCTACATATTTCCCGGTAGAAAGTTTGAACATAGACTTTTTTCTATCTGTAATAAATAACCAACCATCTTCATCCAGATATCCTATATCACCTGAACAAAACCAGCCATCTTCTGTAAACACTTCTTTTGTTTTTTCAGGGAGTTTGTAATAGCCTTGCATGATGTTCGGACCCTTAATCAATATCTCTCCGTCATCAGCTATCTTGATTTCAACATCTGTAATTGGAAGACCTGCTGAGCCAATCCTTATCCAATCTGCCATACTTCCTGTAGCAACCGGTGACGTTTCTGTCAAACCATAACCTTGACCGCATTTATACCCGATTCCATTAAAAAATCGCATTACAGGCGGAGCTAAAGCAGCTCCTCCTACCATCATTCCGATAAGGTTTCCACCTAATCCTTCTCGAATTTTGGAATATACTGCCTTGTCTGCAATCTTGAATTTCAATTTCTCTAATCCTGATGGCGGATTTTCAGGTTCATAATTTTCAGCAAGATCTATAGCCCAATAATACAATTGTTTTTTAAGTCCTGATAACTCCTGCCCCCTCACTTTTAAGCCTGCCATAATCTTTTCTAATAGTCTTGGAACTGTAGAAAAGTAGATAGGCTTAACAGTTATGAAATCAGTTTTGATCTCATTTACATCCTCAATATAGTATACAGGCACACCTGTGTAGATATAAATATAGGACGCAATTCGTTCCAGCATGTGAGCCAAAGGCAGGTAAGAAAGTATCTTTGGATCTTTAGCATCATCGGCACTATATGCCATTCGTTCATTTGATGCCAATACATTAGAAGCTAAATTGTTATGAGATAGCATTACTCCTTTTGGCACTCCAGTGGTCCCAGAAGTATAGTTTATATTTGCCAGGTCATTAGGCTCTATCTCTGACTTAAGCTTTTCTAGAAGATCAGGCTCACTTTTATTAAGCTCTGCTCCCATTTGCATCACTTCTTCAAATCCTTTGAGCTTTTTGTGTTTAGAAGGTTGAATAGAAATGATCGCTTCTACCGTCGTAATCTCTTTCATCAATGGTTTTGTCTCTGCAAACATCTCGTCGTCAGATACAATATGAACCTTGGCTTCAGAATTTTCAAGGATGTATTTGATCTGATCGGAAGGCTGAGTTGTGTAAACTGCCACATTTACAGCCCCAATAGAAATCACTGCCTGATCACATATCAACCATTCCGTACTGTTTTCAGAATGAATAGAAACTCGATCTCCCTTTCTAACTCCAAGTTTGTACAATCCCAGAGCTAAATTCCTTGATTTAGTTTTAAACTCTTCGATAGACGTTTCGATCCACTCTCCATTACGTTTTACCGCAGAGAAAATTCCTGTCTTATTTTTTTTTATGCCCGCTTCAATGATATTCGGGACTATTTCGGCATCGTATTTCATAATTTAAAAAGCTTATTTATCACTCTTTGGTAAGTAACACTTTCCACTTACATTTAAAAGCGCTTTCTTTGCTCAATTTCACTAACTTAACACTGTTAATCAAACGCTAATTTATGTTTATCGAAAATTCTTTAAAAGAAAAGGCGAAATTTTACTTCAATTCGTCTAAACAAGATATGGGACATGCGGTTGGAATTGAGTTTGAGCATATTGGAATAGACAAGGTAATTGCAACTATGCCTGTTAATGAAAACACGGTACAACCTTTCAGAATTCTACATGGTGGAGCGTCTGTAGTTCTTGCAGAAACAATTGCTTCTTTAGGGGCCTGGTTTTCTCTGGATGGAATAGATAAGACAGCTGTAGGTGTTGAAATCAATGCAAATCACATCAGATCGGTAAAGGAAGGTGGAATAGTTCGTGGTATTTCCACACCTGTAAAAAAGGGATCTAGAATTCATGTTTGGGAAACCAGAATTGAAGATGGCAATGGGAAGCTGGTTTGTGTGAGTAGATGTACTCTAGCCATCGTGAATAGAAGTTAACTATTTACAACTCGTTTAGCCATTGTTTTTAATGATAATAAGTCAGCCTTTAAGCAGCTATGTAAAATTTTATTGGTAGGAATTTAAATATTTTGCAACTTACCTAACTGAATTAGGTATGCATCCCAAACAATAAGATTATGATTCCAAGAGAACTAAAAGCCGCATCTTCAAAACCACTCATCCTTTCGATACTTTCAAAAGGTGATAGTTACGGTTATCAAATACTGCAAGATATTCTGGAACTTTCGAATGGTGAATGGGAATGGTCAGAGGCAATGATCTATCCTGTTCTTCACCGATTAAACTCAGATGGCTTGATACAATCCCGATGGGAAATACAGGAAAATGGCCGCAAGCGTAAATACTACGGACTTACACCTGAAGGCAAAAGAGTTCTTCAACTTGAAAGAAAACAGTGGCTCAATGTACATAGCGTTCTAGTGAAGTTGTGGAACGGTCTTGAGGAATCACCATTAACTACTTAGTCTGATATCATGAAGTCTTTTAACCTCGAACATTCTATCTCAAATTGGAAAAGAACGCTTTCAAAAAAACAGCATCTGGAACCGGGAGATATTGAAGAACTAGAAGGACATCTCCGAGATTCCATTGATCGAAGCATTACTCTTGGAATGACCGAACAAGATGCTTTCGATAAGGCTTCTGTAAATTTAGATACCGGGCTTGAACAAGCTGTAGAAGAGTATAGATACAAAGGTTCAAAAGAACCAAAATCGAAATGGTTTAGCTCCTGGTGGATCCCGGCCTTGTTACCGAATGTTTTAAAAATAACTTTAAGAAATTTCAAACGTCAGCCGGGATATTCATTTATAAACATATCAGGATTAGCAGTTGGGATAGCCTGCTCTCTAATTATCTTTCTTTACGTGCAGGATGAACTTAGCTACGACAGGTTTCATGAAAAAGCTGATCGTATCTATAGAATTGATCAAACTAATATATGGGCTAATTTTGAAGGACGATTCTCCTCTACAGGTCCGGGAGTAGCAGGAGTATTAGCTAGTGAGATTCCTGAAATTGAAACTGTAGTAAGAGTAAACAACCCAGCCGATTATTTGATTACTGTTCAAAATAATCAGCGCGACATCAGGTACTTTGAAGAGTCAGAAGTGTTGTCTGCCGATTCTGGATTCTTCGACGTGTTCAGTATGGAATTTCTTGAAGGACGAGCATCTAATTCTCTCAATGCTCCTTACTCAGTGATCATAACAGAGAAAACCCGTCGGCGATACTTCGACAACGATCCAGGAATTGGCAAAACGATAACCATAGGAAATCCTGGAGAAGAAGTTTCTTATCTGGTAACGGGAGTTGTAAAGGACATGCCTGAAAACTCCCATTTTAGTTTTGATCTTTTGACATCTCTTTCTTCCAATCCTACCGTAAAGAGAAGAGAAAGCACATGGATTTGGACAGGGTTTGTGACTTATGTTCTTCTTAAAGAAAATGCATCCATAGAAAATGTTCGTCAAAAGACACCATCAGCAATAGAACAACATGTAGAAACGAAATTGTATGCTGCCTTTGGTATGAATAAAGAAGAGTTCAAAAGCTCAGGAAAAAACTGGGAAATGTATTTCACCCCTATAACCGACATTCATTTAAGAGCAACTGAGTCGGGTAATCGAATTGGTGTAGTAAGTGATATTTTTTACGTATATGTATTTTCTGCTATAGCTTTTTTAATTATAGTTCTTGCTTGCATAAACTTCATGAATTTGTCATCAGCCAGATCGGTATATAGAGCCAAAGAAGTTGGTATTCGAAAAACGCTGGGTTCAAAAAAGGAAAGCCTGATTGGACAATTTCTGATGGAGTCTGTGTTATTCAGTTTTGTTTCAATGATAATCGCACTTCTGATTGTTTGGCTTGTATTACCCTCTTTCAATCAAATAGCAGCAAAGCAACTCACCTTCTCTGAACTTTTAAATCCGGTGAACTTATTATCCACAGTTGGCTTAGCAGGATTTATAGGAGTTCTTGCAGGGCTATATCCTGCGTTTTACTTGACTTCTTTTAATCCTATTGAGTCATTTAAAAGTAAACTTCCTTCTCTTTCGCAAAATAAACTTTCCTTTTCAGGTCTTCGAAATTCTCTAGTAGTGTTTCAATTTTCGATCTCTATCATGCTGATATCATGCAGTATTATAATATATCAACAGCTTAATTTTGTCCAAAATACAGATCTTGGTTTCGACAAGGAAAATATGTTCATTCTGGAAAATGTCGAAAAGATCGGAACCCAAACAGAGTCTTTAAAACAATTACTACTTCAAGAATCATCAATTAGTGAAATAGCTCAGTCAAATGCCGTTCCTCCCAATATTTGGTATGAAGATTTTATTGGAATCTATGGTAGCGATGCACATGAAGTTTCTATTAATTCTATGGTTGTTGATGACAACCTTATTTCAACTATGGATTTTACGATCACAATAGGTAGAGCTTTCAATGAAAACTCAGAAGCGAACTCGAACTATGTGATCTTAAATGAAACAGCAGTAAATCAACTTCCCTGGAATGAATCAGCAAAGCAAAACGAAAACTTTCCACTTGGAGAATTCATTCTTTTTGGTGGAAATGAACCACGATATGAAGTAATTGGTGTTGTGAATGATTTTAATACAGCTTCGTTGCATTATGATATTCTGCCGCTTGCCTTATTTCATCAAGAATCTAATGTCTGGACAGGCCCAAACCGCTTTCTTTCAATTAAGTTTGAAGAAAACGCAGACCTGAATGAATTGATTACTACTATCCAAAGACATTGGGTCTCAATTGCAGGTGACATTCCATTTGAATTCACTTTTCTAGATGATCAGTTATATTCTCAGTATCAATCAGAGCAAAGAGTTGCCAAGGTAGTAAGTATATTTACGATGCTGGCAATTTTTATCGCTATTCTTGGTCTTCTTGGCTTGATCTCTTTTACCATTGAAAAGAAAACGAAAGAAATTGGCGTTCGTAAAATCATGGGAGCCTCTGTAGGCAGTATTATTCTGATGCTCTCTAAAGATCTGTTCAAGCTTATTATCTTTGCCATTCTGATAGCGACACCTGTTGCTTGGTTCCTGATGAATAACTGGCTTCAGGAATTTGTTTATAGGATAGAAATCAATTTCTTAGTATTTGCCCTTTCAGGATTTGGAGCTCTTATTCTTGCCTGGTTGGCATTAAGCTATCAAACCACTAAAGCTGCTATTCAAAATCCTGTAAAAAGTTTGAGAAGTGAATAAGTTATTTATTCTTTCTGAACTGAACTTCCTTCCACTCAGAAAATAAGTGAGCCACTTTTCTACGCTGATATTTTCCGGTTGAGGTCACCGGGATTTCATTACCAAATACGATCACTTTTGGAGTTTTGGAATGAGGGAGATGTTCTTTGCAATATTCAATGATTCTGTCAGAATTTTCTTCAACTCCTTCTTCTAACTCTACATAAGCTCCAACTTCTTCCCCATACCAATCGTTTTCAAAACCGACAGCAATCCCTGCTTTAACTCCAGGAGCTTTATTTATGACTTCATCAATTTCCAGAGGAGCAAAATTTATCCCACCGCGAATAATGAGTTCTTTTATTCTTCCGGTTATGAAGTAGTATGCATTCCCTTCTTCATCCTTTTGATAAAACCCTTCATCTCCACTTCTGAACCAGCCATTTGAGAAAGCATTCTCATTAGCTTCTCTATTATTGAAATAACCCTTCATTACATTTACACCACGAATTACAATTTCACCTCGTTCTCCCTCTTTTAGTGTATTTCCATTTTCATCATGTATAGCCATTTCGTTAGCGGGAATTGCTACACCAATACTTGGGTATCCAAAATCCTGCATCCATTTTTGGTGCGCTTTGTCACTGATATCTAATGGCAGATAACAGGAATAACAAGTAGTTTCTGAAAGTCCGTAGCCGTGAATAATTCTCTTACCGAATTTCTCCTCAAAATTCTTGGCAACATTTACTGTAAGAGGTCCTGCCCCACAAATGACATGACTGAAATAATCAAGACCAGGAGCTTTTTTATCCTCATAAAAACTATTCAGATATTGAAGCAAAGTTGGCACCACACTAACTATATCTATTTTTTCTTCTTCAATAATTGGAAAGAACTGATCTATTTGAAATTTTTCGTTTAATACTACCGAACCACCTACAAAAAAAGGCGTCATCACAGTAACCACAGTCCCATTTACATGATGAATGGGAAGCACACACATCATTCGGGTTTTAGATTCGATAGTATGCCATTCGCTTATAGAACGGGCGTCTTCAAGCAAATTACGTTGAGTAAGAACTACTCCTTTTGGGTTTCCCGTAGTCCCGGATGTGAACACTATCAAGGCTTCTGTTTCTGAATCAAAATCTGGTTCTTTCAGATCTCCCTTTTCTAGAGAAAAAGGATCTAAATTATGTCCGCATTCAATTAATTGTACGGATGAGAGTTTATCGTTCCCGATAGCGATATCCTGAATTCTCGATGTATAATCTTCTCTTACCAAAGCCAATTTTACTTCCGCATTTTCAAGAATGTACTCGATGCGTTGATCATCCTCACTCAAATTCACAGGAACCACAACCAGCCCGCAGAACCAAGCTGCAAAATAATGGATAACTGTATGCCAATGATTGTGAGAAATGGTACCGATCTTATCCCCTACCTTAAGACCTTTACTTTGAAAAAACCTGGCGGTATCTAGCACAGCGTCATAAAATTCCCGATAAGATATCTCTATTCGATTTCCTTCTGAATCTCTGTAAATCAGAAAAGTGTCTTTATTTCCAATTCCTCTTTTGAGAAGCCGTACAATATCAATTCCAAGAACCGGAATAGGTTCCGAGAGTGATCTGCCGTGATGAATTTTTTCCTGGAGATTTTTGAATTGCATGTACTATAGATTAAAATTCTAAACTATAACCAATTCTAAACTCTATTTGAATACCACCGTAGCTGTCAATAAATCCTGAACCACCTCGGCTTCTATTTTCAAGATTAGTGACATTTCCCTTAGTATAAATTCCAAGATTTACTCCTGAGATAATATTAATCATATATCTACTGTTTAACCCAAATCCTATTCCAAAACCATTTTGAATATCTTTTTCCCATTTCCTGTTATAATATTGATTAATAATCGCTTTAGTTACCAAATAATCTAATTCCAGGTTAAATCCGAAAGGTTTACTTTTTTTTAGATGAAATACTGTTCCCAATTTTAGATGATATAGATCTATATCTGTTTGAAAGCTAGAATCTTCTTCTTTGCCATCCATAAATTGTACTTCAAATCCAATAGAAGGACTTATTCTTTTTAATAATGCATATGAATATTTAAATCCGCCGCCATAGTTCAATTTGTCATTATATTTTTCCCATCCGTAATCAATTCTGTATAAATATTGATATGCTAACGCATCGATACTTACAAGTGCATAAGATTGAAATACATGTTTCTTTTCTTGTGCTATTACCGAAGTAGTAATAAAGATTAAAAACAAAAATATGCTCATTAAATATCTCATAAACCACTCTAATTTACTGTTTCGCCGGAACTCTCGGAATCATCATGATCTCTTTCTGCCTACCATCAATGTACCAAACACCAGTTTCATCAAAGAATGCATCTTCTTCTAACATAATTCGAATTTCTTTTCCCCATTCTTCAATATATGTAGCTGCATTTAATTCGATGGAATAAGCCGTATTCAAATGTAGCGGATAATCACCACTTCCGGGAACTCCTCCCTGAGAATCCCACATTCCTAATGTTGTTCCTGCAGCATGACCGTGATACCCGATTGGATGAGTGTAAATGGAAGGTTTAATTCCTTCAGCGATCGCTTGCTCTCTCGACATCTTCAATACTTCATTTCCGGTTCGTCCTTCTTTGAAGTTATTTGTGAAAATATCCTGAAGCCTGTTTCCGCTGTCGAATGCTTTATTCAAATACTTTGGTACTTCCGTTTCTCCGGGTCGTAATATATAAGCGTGTTGTTGAGTATCCGTATTTAAACGAAGATACGTAATACCAAAATCTACATGAATAAGATCTCCGGGCATGATCACATTATTATCGGGTCTACTGGAAAAGGATCGTAAATGATCAAATGATTCAGGATCTGCTCGTTGAATAGAAACACTTGGGTGAAACCAAGTAATCAATTTTAATTCTTTGATCTTTTCTCTGAACCACCAAACCACATCATTAGTTGTGGTAACTCCGGGCTGTATCACTTCATCAGAAAATCCATGAGCTATAATTTTATGAGCTATTCTTACTATTTGGGGATAGACAGTCATTTCTTCTGCAGATCGAGTCTCTAACCAACCCACTGCCAATTTCTCGGCTGAAACAACTCTGTTTGCATACTTGCTTCCAATTGCTGCTTTCATTTCCCGAAGATCTGTTGCTACAATTCCATCAGCTAAGCCCCAATCGTCACTTTGATTAATCCCTATTTTCTTAGGATTTCTTTCTTCAATGATCTCTCTCAGTCGTTTCCATTGATTGGGTTCTTTTTCCTTATCCCATGCTTTTTTAAACGTTTTACCAACATCATATCTGGCTACAGCAAGCGTCTCAACACCTTTGCCTTCTCCCTGGTCATACATTACCAAAATCGTTCTTCTACGAGCGGCTAACCAAGTGGCAGGCAACAATGTTTCTATCACCGGGTCTTCATTGTATTCTCTGGAAACTACCACCCACATATCAATACCTGTTCTTCTCATAAGATCCGGAAGCATTGTTTTGATCTTATCTTCCAGCAGATTGTCAATAATCTCAGCTCGTTCTTTCATAGAAAGAATTTCCGGGTATCCAGTTTGAGCAAAGGCATTAGGAATAAGAAATAGTAGAGCAAGAAATAGAAAACCGGTTTTTTTCATAGTTCAATCCAAGTTAGTTGATCGAAGAATATGAAAAGGTTTGGGATGGGAGGCAAATGGGAAAATACTAAATGGATGTAATTCCTATTAAAGTATTATTTAATATTACTCGTGTTTTTACCAATTCCTTGTAGTTCAAGCATGGTTTCATCTTTCCAAACTATTTCTAGTTTTAAATATCTATTACTCATTTTTAAACTATTTAAACAAAAAATGAATAAAAACTAATTAAGAACAAAACCTTCGGCCTGGAGTTCGTGGAGTATTAGCCAAAATATCACAACTAGAAGTGAGCCGGACAAAACCTGCTGAGGCACGAAGCATTTGGTATTGTCCCTCGCTTCGCGGATGCTTGGCACGGAAGGAACTTTGCCGGGAGCTTTTCCTTCTTTTGTCTGTACAAAAGGAGAAAGTAAAAACTATTCTAGCTATTAATCAGTCATGAAGATCCTTCGGAGGTATCCTCAGGATTGTAGAAGTTAGATAATTCGTTGACAAAATTAACTAGTTATATTTTGTTATGCGAAGAACAACCAACGACACCACTCTTACCCGTAATTACCTACGGAAGTACCAGTTTCTGATCCGGGAATACGAACTGGTAAAAGCCAAAAACCATCCACGGTTTCGGTTTGTAAGCGATTTCTACGCCGCCCATCAAACCAATAAACAAACTTTTTTGAAGTACTATAACCGGTTTAAAACCACCGGAGATCTTGCCTCTGTACTCCCGGGAAAGCGAGGACCTCGGTGGAAATCCAGGCGAACGCCAGGCTTTATTGAACATAAAGTGCTCGCCGAGCGCGCCAAGGGCTGCAATCGCTACGAGATTTTTAATATCTTAGTCCCGTTACTACAAACGCATACCCCCAAACCCTCCACCATTTATGCCATTTGCAGGCGCAATGGGGTTAACCGGTTAACCAAGTCCATGAAACACAGTAAGCAACGCATTATTAAAACCAAAGCCGGAGAGCTTGGACACATAGATACCCATTATTTAGCTAAAGGCATTATTACCGGAGATACTTCTCGGTATTATTTGCTGGGGCTGATTGATTCCTGCACGCGCCTGGCATGGGTAGAGATTATTCGAGACTTATCAGCGCTCACAGTGATGTTTGCTACCCTTAAGTCGCTGAATATGCTTACTCAAGAGTATCAAGTGAAGTTTGCAGAAATACTAAGCGATAATGGGCCGGAGTTCGGGCGCAAAACCACCAAAGCAGCTACGAAAGCGAATCATGCTTTTGAACGCTTATTGCAGGAAATGCAGATCAAGCACCGCTATATTCGTCCGTATCGTCCACAAACCAATGGAAAAATTGAACGCTTCTGGAAAACTCTGGAAGAAGATGTATTTGCTGAGATGTGTTTCGATAATTACGAACATCTGCAACAAGAGCTTACCGAATATCTATATTATTATAACCACGAGCGTCCCCATCAAGGAATTGGTGGACAAACTCCCGCTCTATACAACCAAAACTGTCAACGAATTACATAACATCTACAAGGATGACCCTACTAGTTTTTCTGAGATAGCTAATGATAATTTTTGTCAACGAATTACCTGACATCTACAAGAATGACAAAATTTCTCTATTTAATCAGCTTCAGAATTCTTTCGAATCTTGGAACGCCTTTGTCGTGAGAATACCATACAATAAAACCCTTTCCGATAATGTGATCTTTTGGAATAAAGCCCCAGAAACGGCTGTCTTCACTATTATCTCTATTATCACCCATAGCAAAATAGTAGTCTTGCTGAATAGTATATAAATTTGTCTGCTCACCATTTATAAAGATATCTCCATCTTTTCGCTCAAGACGATTTTTCTCGTATCGCTCAATCAAGTCTTTGTAGATAAACCAATTCTGGTTATTTAACTCGACTTCCTGACCTTCAAACGGAATTACTATCGGTGGAAATTGATCCTGACTTCTGAATGCTTTTGCAAAATCATAGGTAGATCTGGTTGAAGCGTAACCTCTGTCTATTTCACCTTCCGGAGTTTTACTTAACCATAAAGAATCCAGCTCGGGCCAGGATTGTATCTGAAAAACAGCTTCATCAGTTAAGTTAACACGATATACGTCATCACCAATATAATCGATGAATATATCTTTGCCTCCGGGCACATTTTGAAGAGCACCGGCTCCAACTGATTTCATTTTAGCTTCACTTAAACGAACTCTATCATTCATTTTCAAGAAGTAATGCTTTTGAAGCCCTTCGTGATTGTTCTCCTTCTCTCCGTTGATATAAACTACTTTATCTCTGATCTCCAAAGTATCACCTGCAACAGCAACCGCTCGTTTTATATAATTTGTTTTTTGAGATATAGGTTTTATCTCATGAGGAACATTAAATACTATTATGTCGTTACGTTCTACATCTCTGAATCCCGGAATTCTGGTAGATGGAAGTTTTACTCCCGGCAAACACCATTGAGTAAAAGGAACACAAATACCCATTGGGGTTCTTGGGCCATAAGTCAGGTTTGAAACGATCAGGAAGTCACCAACCATCAGGTTTTGCTCCATAGATGGAGTTGGAATTTTATATGATCCGAAAATAAGAGCTCGCAAGATTGCAGCTGCAAAAAAAGCAAATACCAAAGCATCTAACCACTCACGCAACCAGGATTTAGCTTTTTTATCTTCTTCTAACTTGTCCTTCCTTCTTTGCCAAAATGAGCTTTTTTTAGGCTCATCAGTATTCTTGTCTTCCAATGTATTCGTTTAATTAAATTTTATGTGAGTAGGTTGCTCAATAGGTTTTACCTGATGATCTTTTCCATCACTTTCTATTAAATACCATTTCATATTTTGTTCTTCGAAATAGTAATCTGAAAATTTTGCTGGTTCTGTATTAAGTAATGCTTTCTCAAAAGTTCTCATTATTTGTGGCATTAAGTCTACATACCTGCTTGCTGCACCAAAAGTTACACCATTTCCAAACGGTCCGGTAAAATCCAGTATGATTAATGGAATGGGATCATCCGAAATTGGATCATCTATAAAAAACCAATATTCAAACTGAATAGCTTTTGCTAATCTGAAGTTCTTTTCCTTTGTGATGGTTTCCAGAGTTTTTGTAGGATTACCGAAGGCTCCTTGTAACCTTGCTCTAATCTCTAATGATGACATCTTATCGATAGAAGTTTGACCATATAGTCCTTGTCCGGTTAAATTAAAACTTGCTATCTGACTTTGATATTTTTCAGCATCTTCATTCTCTACTTTCATGATCTTGGGCTCTTCAAACTGAGCCAATGCTGAATCACCGAAAAAAACAGCCATTCCAAAAATAGCTACTACCAATTTTAATGTATCAATCATACTTACCTGTCGTCCTCATCCATGGAAAGAACAGCTAAAAATGCCTCTTGAGGGATTTCAACTGAACCCACCTGTTTCATTCTCTTTTTACCTTCTTTCTGTTTTTCAAGAAGTTTTCTTTTACGTGAAATATCTCCACCATAACACTTAGCCGTCACATCTTTACGAAGTGCTCTTACTGAATCACGAGCAATAACACGACTTCCAATTGCAGCCTGTACCGCTACTTCAAATTGTTGTCTTGGAATTAATTCTTTTAATTTAGCACAAACTTTTCGTCCTTGATAATATGCTTTATCACGATGGGTGATACTTGATAATGCATCCACGGGTTCCGCATTTAACAGAATATCTAATCGTACCAAATCTCCTTTACGATAATCAATAAATTCATAATCTAAGGAAGCATACCCGCGAGTTCCGGATTTTAGCTTGTCATAAAAATCAAAAACAACTTCAGCCATCGGTATCTCATACGTAATTTCGACCCGATTATTTTGCATGAATATCTGATTTACATAAACTCCACGTTTATTTTGACATAATTTCATAATTGGACCGATATATTCAGCGGGAGTTAAAATACTCGCCTTAATATATGGCTCAAAAATAGAATCGATCTCAGCCACTTCCGGCATTTGACTTGGGTTATCAACCTTGATTGTGTTTCCTTCCTCAAGTTTAACTTCGTACTGCACATTAGGAACTGTTGTTATGATATCTATATTAAACTCGCGATCCAGCCTTTCCTGAACAATTTCCATATGAAGCAGTCCAAGAAATCCTGCTCTGAAACCAAATCCAAGTGCTTTAGAAGTTTCAGGCTCGTAAGAAAGAGAAGCATCATTTAATTGTAATTTTTCTAATGCTGATCTCAAGTCCTCAAAATCTTCTGCTTGTGTGGGATAAATTCCTGAGAATACCATAGGCTTAGATTCCTGATATCCAGGAATTGGTATTTCAGCCGGGTTATCAACAGATGTAATCGTGTCACCAACTCGTACATCCTGAAGTGATTTTACACTTCCAATAACATATCCAACTTCACCAGCTTTCAATTCTTTTGTAGGCTGATACGTCATCCTCAGAAAACCAATGTCTTCGGCATTATATTCTTCCTTGTTTGCCATGAATTTAAAAGCTTGGCCTTTTTTAAGAGTCCCTTCCATCACACGAACATAAGCAACAGAACCACGATAAGTATTAAATACAGAATCAAAAATAAGAGCTCTAAGTGGCTTATCAACTTCTTGCTTTGGGCCCGGAACTCTTTCAATGATTGCTTCCAACAGTGCCGGGATTCCTTCTCCTGTTTTTCCCGAAACGTGGAGAATATCTTCTCTTTCACATCCGATCAGATCAATAACCTGTTGACCAATACCTTCAGGATCAGCTCCAGGAAGATCAATTTTATTCAGAACCGGAATGATTTCAAGGTTTTGTTCAATAGCCTGATACAAGTTCGAGATAGTTTGAGCTTCAATACCCTGAGCGGCATCAACAACAAGAATTGCACCCTCACAAGCTTTGAGTGCGCGCGAAACTTCATAGGCAAAATCAACGTGACCGGGAGTATCAATCAGGTTGAAACTATATTCCTCTCCGTTTGGACGTTTATAATCGATCTTGATAGCGTGACTCTTAATGGTAATACCACGTTCCCGTTCAAGATCCATGTCATCCAAAACCTGCTCCTGCATTTCGCGTTCGCTGATAGTTCCGGTAGATTGTAGTAAACGATCAGCGAGCGTAGATTTCCCGTGATCGATGTGAGCAATGATGCAAAAATTACGAATGTTATTCATGTAGCCTTTAGTCCGTCTCTTTATAAGCTTGTAAAGATACAAAGAACGAATGAGGTACTAAAGCGATTGTTTAAACTAACTGATTATTTAACAACAGCTCTTTCTAAATTCTCCATCCAATATCCTTGAATACATTCCCAAGAAGGATTAGAATACGAAAGTAACTTGGCTTTAAATGAACGGGGAGCTTTTTTTAGTTCTTCTTCTCTCTTGATCGCCTGATCTATATCGTAATATTCCTCTATATGCACTAATTTATTTAATCCAAAATTACCTTTGGTACATTCCATTTTCAAAGCACGGTGCTTTTTTAGAATATTTTTCAGGTCATTGGTTAATCCGATATAGATCAACTTAGAGCGATTACTTAAAATGTAAATATAGAACTTTGGTCTCATACTAGTTTTCCTTTTTGCAAGTAAGACAGTTTCAAAGCCATTCCTTACAAAATTTTCCCAATTATTTTTAATTGGCTTCTAGTCAGCTTCGGGACTTAGTAATTCGACATGAAATCTGAACTTTGAAGACTCTACAGCCATAATTTTGTACAATTCCTGAATGGCTTCAAAAACCACATCCGGATGTCCAATAATAGTAGTCGCCAAATATCCAACTTCAATTTGTACATCAAATTGAGCGAGATGTTCTAAAAGCTCTTGCACTTTTTCTCTTGGATTGTGTGTTTCCAGTGGGATGTATGTTAGTTGAGCTATCGTTTTCATGTGATCCGTTATCTTAATTTTAATAGAAGTTAAAGATATCGTTACAGGGCTTCAAAATCATTTCCAATTTAAGGAAACTCTAATATTTGAAAATAGGTTGAGGATTTATCGTTTATTTAACAATCACTGCTTTCTCTATTACTAACTAATTACTATCTTTGAAAAGTGAAAGGAAAAAAATTACATATCTCCCATCTCCATTTTGGTGCCCACCATCTTCATCAAGGGTATCATCACGCGTAAATAGCGTACTTTTTCCATTTTTCTCTCTTAACTTTATTATACAAAACATTATTACTGACTTATGACCCGATCGAAAGATTCTTCGACCTCATTACGCATTGCTATCCAAAAAAGCGGCCGCTTAACAGAAAAAACCGTGAGCTTACTACAAGGTATTGGTGTCGAATTTGACAACTATAAACGCAACTTAATGGTAAAAACCCGAAATTTTGATGTGGAGCTACTTCTGCTTCGGGATGACGATATACCGGAATACGTTCAGGATGGGATTTGCGATCTCGGTTTTGTTGGAGCAAATGAACGTGCCGAAAAAAATGCGAATGTAACTGTTCTTCGAGGATTGAATTACGGGCGTTGCAGGTTATCAGTTGCTGTACCGAAAGACAGTAAAATGGAAACAGCCAAGGATTTTGAAGGAAAAACCATTGCCACAAGCTATCCTTTCATAACAGGTAAATATTTCGAAGAAAAAGGAGTGAGCGTAAAAATGGTCGAAATTTCAGGAGCAGTTGAAATCACACCACAGTTAGGTGTTGCAGATGCAATTTCGGATTTGGTTTCAACGGGAGGAACACTTCGGGCAAACGGCTTAGAAGAACTCATTACCATCATGGAATCAGAAACAGAGCTGGTACAAACCAATCAGGAACTTTCAGAAGGGAAAAAAGAGTTAATCGAGAAATTTTTAGTTCGTATTGATGGTTATCAGCAAGCAAAACAAAGCCGTTATATAATGATGAATGCGCCATCAAATTCTATAGAAAAAGTAAAATCCATCATTCCTTCAATGAAAAGTCCTACAATAGTACCTTTAGCAGAAAGCGATATGGTTGCGATACATACGGTAATTCCCATCACTCAATTCTGGACTGTAATGGAAGAACTCAAAAATGCCGGTGCTACTGATATTGTGATGTTGCCGATTGAAAGTATGATCCTTTAGAACGTAGAACTCTGAACATGGAACTTCTAATTACGACTTTTAAATGAAAACCTATCAATACAAAGATTTATCTGAGGGAGATATCAAAACGTTGATACAAAGACCGAAAATAGATTTTAAATCTATTTTTAACACGGTTCAACCTATCATTGATGATATTGAATCTGATGGCGATTCTGCGTTGCGTTCATATACAAAAAAGTTTGATGATGTAGATCTGAATGAGATGTTAATTGATCCGAAAAAGATCGAGATCAAACTAAATGAGCATGTTAAATCGGCTATTGATACTGCTTTTGATAACATATTTCGTTTTCACCGTGCACAGCGATCTTTGAAATTAGATGTTGAAACCATGCCGGGCGTAAAATGCTCGCGGGTTGTGAAAGCGATTCAACGTGTTGGATTATATGTACCCGGAGGAACGGCTGTTCTTCCCTCATCAGCAATGATGTTAGCAGTTCCGGCTATGATCGCAGGTTGTGAACAGGTTATTCTTGCAACGCCTCCCCGAAAAGATGGAAGCATCGCTCCTGAAATTATTTATATCGCCCAAAAAGCTAACGTTACTTCAATTTTAAAAGCAGGTGGAGCGCAGGCTGTTGTTGCAATGGCTTTAGGAACTGAATCTGTTCCCAAAGTTGATAAGATTCTTGGCCCCGGAAACCAGTTTGTAACTGCGGCTAAAATGATTCTGCAAAACAGTGATGCCCAAATCAGCATAGATATGCCTGCCGGGCCTTCAGAGGTTCTTGTGATCGCTGATAAACAAGCAAATCCTGCATTTGTAGCTGCTGATTTACTTTCTCAGGCTGAGCATGGAAAAGATAGTCAGGTTGTGCTGGTTGCAACTTCAGATTTTGATTTTGATACTTTTAACACAGAAATCGAAGCACAACTCGCTATGCTTCCAAGAAAAGAAATTGCCAAACAGGCATTAGATCAAAGCTATGTCATTGAAATGGAATCTTTAGATCAGGCATTTTCTTTTTCCAATGAATATGCTCCTGAACACTTGATCGTGAACACTGCTGACGCGGTAGAATGGAAAGATGAGATTAATAACGCCGGTTCGGTCTTCCTTGGAAATCTCACTCCAGAAAGTGTTGGGGATTACGCATCAGGAACCAATCACACGTTGCCAACTTATGGTTATGCAAGAATGTACAGCGGTGTGAATCTGAGTTCGTACCAAAAAACTATTACTATGCAGACTTTAACTGAAGAAGGTTTAAAGAATATTGGGCCAACAGTAGAAATTCTTGCAGATTTAGAAGAACTACAGGCTCACAAAAATGCGGTTAGTATTCGATTAAAGTCAATAGAGGGTGGTGATGAATAGAATTAATTCGAATGTTTTTTCTTTGTCGTGTCGAACTAATGTGAGACATCTAGCAATCGTTGAAGCACTACTTAATTCTTTAGACTTCTCAATCTCATGCTTTCGCCTGATCAATCGAAATGACAAAACTACTGGTTTTTAATGAAAAAGAAATTCAACATAGAAAATCTCGTTCGGGATAATATTCTGAACTTAAAACCCTATCGATCTGCACGAGATGATTTTGATTCCGGGATTTTACTCGATGCAAATGAGAATAGTTTTGGCTCACCTTTTGAGAATGACCTTGAACTGAATCGCTACCCAATGCCATATCAGGAAGAGCTGCGAACTAAAATCGCTGCTTTCCGAAATGTAGAAATGGAAAATGTTTTTGTAGGTGTAGGAAGTGATGAAGCAATAGATCTGTTATTCAGAATTTTCTGTAGTCCGGTAAAAGATCGGATCATTATCAATCCCCCTACTTACGGGATGTACAAAGTTTCGGCAAATATCAACGACGTTCGAATCGACGAAGTTTTATTAACAGAAGATTTTCAACTTCAAACCGAAAAAATACTCAACAGAGTTACGGATTTCACGAAACTGATTTTTGTGTGCTCTCCTAATAATCCTACTGCAAATGATATCGATCGAAAAGACATTATTGCACTTTTAGAAAATTTCGATGGATTGGTTGTTGTAGATGAAGCCTATATTGATTTCTCTGAACAAGATAGTTTTGCAAAAGCGGTTAAAGAATATCCGAATTTGATAGTTCTGCAAACTCTTTCTAAAGCTTTTGGCTTAGCAGGAATTCGATTGGGAATTGCCATTGCGCACCCGGAAGTCATTAAATATATGATGAAGGTAAAAGCTCCTTATAACATCAATAAACTTACTTCTCAAGCTGCTTTAAAAGCTTTTGACAATCTTGATTCGGTGAACAAAAATATTTCGTTGATCAAAAATGAAAAATCCAGACTCATTGCTGCTCTGCAAGAAACAGAACAAGTTGATCGAATTTTTCCATCAGATGCTAATTTTCTAATCTTCAGAATTGA
Source organism: Balneola sp. (assembly GCA_965216175.1). GTDB lineage: Bacteria > Bacteroidota > Rhodothermia > Balneolales > Balneolaceae > Balneola. Next base: position 672,832 of record OZ244140.1, on the reverse strand, counting down.
AGATGCCTTTCAAATCTATAAACAGTTAGCAGAGCTGGGAGTTATAATCCGCTACCGTGGCAATGAACCCCGTTGCGAGAATTGTTTACGTTTGACTGTTGGGACAAAAGAAGAAAATGAAAAATTCTTAAATGCCTTAACTAAGATTCTGAATTCTCAAACTTTGAACCAATGACCGGAATCTTATTTCTATCAAAGTACAATAGAATTACTGAGCTGATAAATACAACGATTGCGAGTGCAAAGAGTAATCCACCGTCTCCTTTTACTTCAATTCCTAAAACAGTTAAATGGCTCAGAATTGCGCCGCTCATCACACCTAAAGCGAGCAGTGAGCCAAGCCAATTAAATCTTGGTATCAATAAAAAGATAGCAGCGAATAATTCTGTAATTCCTGATGCATATCTTCCAAACGGTTCTAACCCAACGGTCTCAAAAATATATATGCTTTCAGGAGCCCCGGTAAATTTAAAGAATAAGGTTTGTAATAAAATTCCTGCAGCTGCAATTCGCAGTACCCAAGCTAAAATGTTTAACTTTGAATTCATTTTTCCACGCTTTTGTTATTAGTTGCATAATTTTAGACAAAAAATCACTTTTAAACTTCACAATTAAGTAACATCTGCCATGATCCTCTCAATTGAAAGTAATACCCTTTTACCTCTTCAAAAAGAATTCCTTTTTAGAAAAAATACACTATCAGCATTAAGGAAAATTATTGAATCAGGATTCAATCTTGTTTTATCCGGAAATGCTCTTTCTGAACAACAAGAAAAGATGCTCCAACAGGAAGAAATTAAACTTTCGGATAGTAATAGTTTCGATTTTGAAATTTCGTACGGTAATAAAACCGATAATAAAACCTTAGTATTAAAAGATAGGAGTGGAAAAATAGTCTCAACTTCGGATTTCTGGTTAGAAATTGCTCAGATATTGACTCATCCTGAAAGAAAAGCATCCATCCACAGAAAAACCAAAGAAACGGAAATTAAGGTAGATCTTAATCTGGATGGAACCGGAAAATCAACCATCGACACGGGGCTAAAGTTTTTCGATCATATGTTGGAACAGATTGCTCGCCATGGATTGGTCGATCTGGATATTTTCTGCAAAGGCGACCTTGAAGTTGATGAACACCATACCATTGAAGATGTTGCCATTGCGCTTGGTGAAGCAATTACAAACGCTCTTGGTGATAAAAAGGGCATTGAACGTTACAGCTTTGTTCTACCTATGGATGAAGCTCAGTCTACCGTTGCAATGGACCTATCGGGCCGACCTTACCTCGTGTTTGATGTTCCTATGAAAAGAGAATATGTGGGAGATTTCCCTACTGAAATGTTAGAACATTTTTTTTATAGCCTTTCAATGAACTTGAAAGCAACACTTCATGTTACATGCAAAGGTGAGAATGATCACCATAAAATTGAAGCATGCTTTAAGGGTTTCGCTCGGACTTTAAAGACGGCTATAGAACAAAACGGGCGCATCAAAGATCAAATACCGAGCTCGAAAGGCTCACTTTAATTTATGATTGCTATCATCAAGTACAAGGCTGGAAACATTGCTTCAGTATCAAATGCGTTAGATCGTTTAGGAGCTCATTATTTTTTTGCACAAACTCCACAGGAACTGGAAAGCGCAAGAGCAGTTATATTTCCCGGTGTTGGCCATGCGAAAGCAGCTATGGATTCTCTTAAAGAACTTGAAATTGATAATTGGCTAAAGCAGACTAAGAAACCTGTTTTAGGAATATGTGTTGGAATGCAGCTGTTTTATGAAGGTTCCAGTGAAGGCGATACAGAAGGACTGGGAATCATCCCCGGAAATCTAAAAAAATTCGAATCCGACACTGAGAAAGTTCCCCATATGGGATGGAATACTTTAAAAAAGCTTCAAGATCATCATCTCATTCATGGATTGGAAGAGAAAAAACATCTCTATTTTGTGCATAGTTTTTACGCGCCGGTTTCTGAATACACATTATCATCGTGTAATTATATTAACGAATTTTCTGCGGTAGTAGCCAAAGACAATTTTTTGGGAGTTCAATTTCATCCCGAAAAATCAGGAAGTGTAGGCTCCAAAGTTTTGCAAAACTTCTTAGATTTGGTCTATTCTGAAAACAAAGTAAATCGTATTTCTGCTGAATGAAAGTAATCCCTGCTGTTGACCTCCTGAACGGAGAAGTGGTACGCCTGCACAAAGGTAAATATGAAGAAGTAACTGTATATGACAAAGATCCTGTTGATACCGCTAGAAAGTTTAAAGAAGCCGGCTTCGATCATATTCATATCGTAGACCTGAATGGAGCTAAAGAAGGGAAGTTTGTTAATCTCCCTCATATTAAAGCCGTAATCAAAGACTTGGATATTTCAGTTCAAACGGGCGGTGGAATCAGAACTTTTGAAGACGTAGAGTATTTACTGGATGCAGGTTTAACGAAGATAATTTGTAGTTCAATGGCTATCAAAAATGAATCTGATTGGGTTAAAGCATTAGATAAATTTCCAGATCAAATGATCTTGGGAATGGATCTTAAAGATGGCAAAATTGCCTACTCTGGTTGGTTAGAAACTGCAAAAGAAGACACTTTTTCATTTCTTGAACGGATGATACAAATCGGCTTAAAAGAAGTGCTTTGTACAGATATTTCCAAAGACGGAACTCTTTCAGGTCCTAATCTTGACTTATATATCTCATTAAAAAAAGCATTTCCTGAAATCACACTTATAGCTTCAGGTGGAGTGTCAAATCAACAAGATCTTATAGAGCTAAAAGAAGCAGAAATAGATGCTGTTGTGGTCGGCAAAGCCTATTACGAAAACCATATTACTCTTGAACAAATGAAAAGCCTGAGCGAATAAACGCACAGGCTTTAGAATTTGATACTATTCAGTATTGTTTACTTGAGGTAAATTCTCGCACCAAATGTAATTGATTCTAAATAGTCTGCATCATTGTTTGCCGGAATATTCCCTTCTAGCATCAGGTCAACTCCATTGTCTAAATGAACATCAAAACCAATAGGTACTAGTACTGCGTGAATAGTCTCGCTTGCAAATAGAGGTTGATAATTCACCCCTGTATAAATGCTTACCGGATCAAAATCAGTGCTTAAATTTAGCCCAGCTTTTAAACCCAAATCTCCATAAGAATATAAACCTAACAAAGCAGCAACATTAACATTGCTATCAGAATTTTGGTTTAAAGCCATCTCAAAATGACCTCCGAAATATGTTTCATCTTCGAAAAGCCCAAGCTTAAGATGGCCAGTAACTCCGCTTTGGATGCCATATGCACCACGGAGGATAAACATGAAGTCATCCTGATTGGTTAAAAATACAGGTTGTAATCCAATCGATCCCGTGCCCTTTTCCAGAGTTTTAGCATTAGAGAAAAACCCATCTTGGGCGTTCGCTGTATTAGTAATAAAAACTGTAGTAAATATAACCGAAAAAAGTAGTAGTAGTTTTTTCATTTCCTTTTAATTATTTGTGGTTCAACACCTTAAATAGTGTTATGATGGAAATGTTTCGTTATTTAATTTTTAAAAGAAATCACCTTATTACTCCTCCCGGTTAAATGAACTTCAAAGTCTTTAATATATCCCAAATCACCGGAATTATACCAACTTTTGATACTGGCAGTTTCTGATTTAATATAAATTTCAGACGGCTCAGAACTGCTTCCTTCTGATCTCAGTTCCACTCCATTTATTGGTCTTCCGCAGTTTTGATGCTCTTTTGCTTTGGGAAATTCAGAACTTAGACGTTTATGACAAGAAATCAATCCTCCAGCCTCTGTTTGCCCATATCCCTGATACATATTTGAACAGTGATTGCTCAACATATGAAAATCATCATATTCAAATGGTGTTCCTCCAAATACGATATTTGCTACAAACCATTCTTCATCATAAAGAGCCCTCAGTACCGGAGGCACGGTAAGTAAAAAATCAGGTTTCAATGATTGAATAGCATTCAACCACCTATCTCCTTCCCCTTTATTAGTAGTGATAAACTCGTACTCACATCCAAACTTCTCTGCCATCAATGCCCACGATAATCCTGCAACATGCCACGGTTTAGCCAAGATTAGTAATCTGTGACCGCTTGTAATTTCAAATACTTCTGCAGAACGTTGGGCATTCAACATCAGATTCTCAAAGGTATTCCAAATACACTTCGGATCAGCTGTAGAACCACTCGAGAACAATCCTATTGATTTTTCATCAGATAACAGTTCTGAAATTTCGACCTGATCTCTTGAATACTGAGGAGGAATTAATAGCTGGGATTTTGTAGATCTAAGAAGATGAGAAACTATTTCCTTTGGACTTTTGCTGAGATCTGGTTTTCTGTAATTCAAAAAAAAGTATCTATTTAAAACGGACTAAAGTTCTGGCTCGTTTACATTCGGTTTCGAATGAATCTAAAATTATATTTCATGAATGGATAAGTTAACATCTGGCTTATCACCAAAAACAACCCAAATATTATCTTCATATATATAATCAGCATAAAATTTAATATCGAAAGCAGTGCTATTCTCGCGAAAAGCTTTTATTTCGTGTAAAGAAGGTAAAGGTGCTCTGCTAATTTCTTTTGAATCATAAAATGCAAAGTCAGAAGAATTTCCCGAGAACTTTTCGGCTCGAATTACTTTAATATTTTCATTGATATGACCTTCATGCCATTTTTTATTCTTTGCATTAAATTCTTTGACTAATTTATAGCTTCCATCATCAAATCCAACAATAGCATGATTCCATATACCTTTATTATAAAGGATAGCAAATTTATTCATATGGGATAGAATTAGAACCTTATTTCACTTTTAAAGCTACTCATCCACTCTTTTGATCTTTGCCCCTACTGCATTCAGCTTATGCTCGAGGTTTTCATAACCACGATCCAGATGATAAACCCTCAAAACTTCTGTTGTATTTTCTGCAACCATAGCAGCCAGCACCAAACTTACACTTGCTCTAAGATCTGTACTCATTACAGAAGCCCCTTCAAATTCTGTTTTGCCGAATATCGTAACGGTATTTTTTTCTAGACGCATATCAGCTCCAAGTCTGGTGAGTTCAGGAACGTAACTGAAACGGTCGTAATACACCGTATCGGTTACTGTAGAAACACCATTAGCTTGTGTCATCATCGTGGCCCATTGCGCTTGCATATCGGTTGGGAACCCCGGATAGACTTCTGTCGCTATTGATACGGAATCTAACTCTTTTGGAGCTTTTACTTTGATGGTTGTGCCATCAGTCTCAACTTTCGCTCCGGTTTTAGAAAGTAGCTCAGGTAAATTTCCTAAATGATCTACATTGCAACCTTCTAAAGTTAATTCGGATTTAGGATTAAGAACTCCTGCAATCATGAAAGTCCCAACTTCAATACGATCGGGATCATTAGCAATTTCAACACCATTCAATTTTTCAACTCCGCGAACAGTAATACGGTCGGTGCCAATGCCCGAAATATCTGCTCCCATTTTAACAAGTACGTTACAAAGCTGAACCACATCGGGTTCCATCGCAGCGTTTTCAATAGTGAACTCTTCCGTTCTCAATACAGCAGCCAGCAACAGATTCACTGTAGCTCCAACACTGCTTGGCTCTAATTTAAAACTAGATTTCTTTAGATTTTTACCTGCTTTAGCAATTACATATCCTTTGTCCAGATCAATATCAATTCCCATTGCTTCCATTCCCTTCAAATGAAGATCAACTGGTCTTGGTCCCCATGCGCAACCGCCGGGAAGAGAAACTTTAGCTTCTCCGTATTTTCCCACTAAAGCGCCTAACATATAAAAGGAAGCACGCATTTTTCTAACAAGATCGTATGGAGCTTCTAAATGAGAAACAGCTGTAGGATCGATGATTAATGTGTTCTTTTTGTCCTGAAAATCTACCTTTGCTCCAACTACTCTCAATACATTATTGAAAGTATAGATATCCTGAAGTCGGGGAATATTAGTAATAGTAGTTTCTGAATCGCCAAGTAATGAAGCCGCTATAATTGGAAGTGCCGCGTTTTTTGAACCACTGATTTGAATTGTTCCGTTTAACGGTGTTCCGCCTTCAATAATAAATTTATCCAATGTTCTCGATCTCCAGTATAGGTGAATTTTTCTCTAACGACTGTCCGACTTCTACAGAAATAGAAGTTACGGTGCCATCGGTTGCAGCCTTCAATTCGTTTTCCATTTTCATCGCTTCCAAAATAACTACCGGTTGACCTTTTGCAACTTCATCTCCTTCAGCTACCAAAATATCCAGGATCTTGCCCGGCATTGGTGATTTTAAAGAACCTTCAGCTACCGCATTCCCGGTTTTAAAGCCAAGTCTGTCAAGTAATAATTCCTGTTCATCTTTAACCGAAGCTTTAACCCAATGGCCATCGATGGAAAACTCAATATCAGAGCCATCATAATTTACATTATCAATTTTATAGAGTTTTGTTCCGAGACGAAGCAATTTTCTCCCGTTTTGAGAAACAAATTCGTATTCACCTTCAAGATCACCTGATTTAAAAGTGCCTTCTTTATCAGAAATTTCTACCTCAATAGGTTCCTCAGAAATGCGTGCTTCAAATTTCATACTGTTGTTTGTTTTATGCTTTTAAGTCCCGTTTTTGTAGCTCTAAAAGAAAAATCTTTGATGTTATCACTATCATAAAATGCCATTTTACTATCTCCAGGATCCTCAAGATCCACAACTTGCACATAACGATAGTTCACCAAATTCATCAAATCGTCACGAAGTTCTCCGAACTGCATATTTGTTTCTTCCATTATTGTCTCAAATGACTCAGGAAATATCAACCGTTCAATTACTGCTCGTTCTGATTTGGTAAGTTTTTTCATAAGTAATGAAGATAGAACTTTGAAAGTTGAACATCCAACAAGCTTTATTCTTTGTGATTAATTTACTCTACTTCAATATCGCCGTATGAGATAAGCCTTTGATTAAAGTCAAAGAAAAAGACACGATGCAGCCCACGTGCAAGATTATCTGACCCATCCTGGCTAAACACAATAGGATCAATTCGAAAAGTTGATACACCTGTGTCAAGCGGGTTGTTATTGCTTAAATAAATACTATTAAAGTTTCCGTTTGGGTATCGAACCATAACGTCTAAGCCGGAAACTCCTTGAACTCCTGTTACTCTTACTTCAAAATTTATTGGAGTTCCCAGTTGTGCAGGGTTTTGAAACGGTGGAATTATTTCTATCAATCCTTGAAAGAATGGAGATATTCTCCAATCGTCAGGGTCAATACTTAAAACTTCATTCTGGGCTGTAGTTTGAGTAATACCTGAAGGTTGTCTGTATGCTTCAGATTCAAACTCACGCTGAGCGTCATTGCTTGTGCACCCTATTCCCAGAAAAAAAATTATTGTGAATGTTAATGGAATGAATTTCATGTAAAGCTTGTGTGAAAATTGAATTGCGGTTCGTATTTGAAATATCAAACCGTATCTTTAACTGAAAATACAAAACTTAATTGTTGAAATGCTATGTTGCATGTAATTGGTATAAAAAACTGTGATACCATCAAAAAAACCAGAAAATGGTTATCAGAAAACGAAGTTGACTATGAATTCATTGACCTAAAGAAAGAACCTCTTAGTATTGACGAAATTAAAGAACTGACATTTAAAGTCGGGTTAGAAGTTTTGGTTAACAAAAGAGGCACTACATACAGAAGTTTAGGTTTAAAAGACAAAGAGCTTTCAGATCAGGAAATGATTGAAATTTTGGAACAAAATCAATCTATGATAAAACGTCCTGTATTAATACTAGATGAAGCTGTACTTGTTGGCTACGATGAAGAAGCTTTTACAAATTTCATCGGCTTTGAAGAATCTACCGAAGAGTAATACGTTAATCACTTCATGAAACAAGTATTAGTTCTCTTTATCGGCTGGGTTTTTATTACTTCAAATACATTTGGTCAACATTCTTACCCAAAGAATTCTTCAGAGCAGCCTTCTATGGAAGATATCTTTTCGGTAAAAGAGACCTTCAAATACGAAGTAAAATATGGATTCTTTAAATTAGGGTGGGTTGAAGTTGATCTTCTTTCAGACACACTCTATAGTGGATCAATGAAGAAACATATGGTAACTGAGATAAGATCTAACTCCAGAATTCCACTGGTAGGAACCGAACTTGATCTATTTCATTCTCTGTTCTTTGTAAATGATGATGGTATTCCTGTATCATCTTATTATTGGAAAGACAATACCGATGAGGATAAGTTTAAAGAGATCATTTACGATTTCGATCGCGAAAAAGGTGTAGTTCGCTATAAAGAAGAAGATGATACCAGAGACACTTTGGATCTGGTGGAGCCTGCTACTTCCGGCCAGGAAATATTCTATTTTTCCCGATTATATGCCGGAAGCGATAAAGATTCCAGATTACCGGTTTACGTAACCAAGAAACTTGGATATATTAACATGAAAAACTCTTCCAAAATCGAAATGAGGAATTATGCTCCATTTGATGGTGACGTAGAAACTTATCTAAGTGAAGGAACTACAGAAAACATTGACGGACCGTTTGGCTTTTCAGGGAATTTCAGAGCTTGGTTTTTAGCGGATGACCTTCGTGTTCCTTTGGAGGCTCGTGTAAAAGTGTTGTTTGGAAATGCAATCGTACGTTTAATAGAATATAATCGTGAAGAATTATGAGCAACATTTTATTTAAAAAATTACCTCATGCCAAAGACCTACCGCTGCCAGGCTACGAAACTTCCTCAGCAGCAGGAATGGATATTAGAGCCGCGTTAGATGAATCAATTACCTTAAAACCGGGTGAACGGATTTTAATTCCTACCGGACTTCAAATAATGATTCCCAAAGGATTTGAAGCGCAAATTCGTCCACGTAGTGGCTTGGCTATTCGAAATGGAATTACCATGCTAAACTCTCCCGGCACTATTGATTCAGATTATCGTGGAGAAGTCAAAGTTATAGCTATTAATCATGGAACAGAAGATTTCACGATTGAACATGGTGATCGCATTGCGCAAATGGTTATCGCACCTGTAACTCAATTCCCTGTAAAAGAAGTAGATGATTTAGACTCAACCGATCGTGGTGAAGGTGGGTTTGGAAGCACCGGAGTTAAGTAAAAGCAACAAAGCTCTGAACGTAGTAAATAGATCTGTTCAGAGGCATTTGCTTACTTATTTTCTTCAGATTAGTAAAATTTTCTAAGGTAGCTCGTGCACTCTTTGCACTCTTTTCCATCTTTTCGTGCATCTTCTTCCGTTTCAAAACCTTGAGTGGAATGCGCTTCTATATCCCCGTTCTTGGCAACCCTTCTCCATCTCCATTCTTCTTTAACGTCTTGGTATAACTCGCATTTAGCCATATAGTAAGTATCTGTTTTATTGAACTTTATAATCTGCAATGTACTAAAAATGGTGCCTAGAGGCAAAAAACAACGGTTTTTAGTTCAAAATCAATTTTCAATAGAATAATCGTAACTAATTTCTGAGCCCTTCTCCAACGCTTTTGATACAGAACAGTATTTAGTGATGGATAACTCCAAAGCTCGTTCTACTTTTTTTACATCTAAATCTCCCGACAATTTGAAGTGCAGATGAATTTTCTTGAATTCAGAATATCCTTCTTTCAGTTTTACTTTTTCTGAATCAACCTCAACACTTAAATCAGTTAAATTCTGTTTCTGTTTTTCAAGAATTGAAATTACATCAATGGCACTACAGCCACCAATACCGGCAAGTAATAATTGCATTGGACTCATCCCTCCGTCCAATCCACCTATTTTGGTATTTCCATCAATTCGGATTATGCCACCTTCTTCATTTCCTGCTTCCATGTGGAAGTCTTTTTGTAGCCAGTTTACTTTTACGTTCATAAATAATGTGATTTAACTTTCTTAGATTCAAATCAAAAGTAACAAACCCTCCGCTTCATACCAATTTTTCCAACCCGCACTAAATAGTAAGCCCCACTTATAACTTTATTAATCTCTGAGATACGATTCCCAAACCTACTCTTTTACCCTGAGCATGGTAAATACTTCCGTTTCAATCTTACCATTCCGATTTAGCTTTAGACGAATTTCCATTAAATCATTTGTTTTCTTCTCAAAAATCAATCCCTTCATTACGATTTTAGTATCAGAATAGCTGATCATCTCAAAAAATGTTGTTTCGTCTTTCTCTTCCCACCCTTTCAGATCGGGATGGAAATGCTTTAGCCTTAAACCGGATTGATCTAACAATAAGAATTCATAAAAAATAAGCTTCCCATCTTTGATATGGCGATACATTCCCATCATAGTTCCATTATATGGAACTGACCACGTTTCTTCGGAAATCCCACCAAACCCATCTCCTTTCCAGGATCCCACCAACCAACTGTATTCATCGATATTGAAGGGTTCAGTTTTGGATTCGTGAGTGATTTCAGGAGCTGAAATTAAAGAAACCAGAATTGCGATAAGAAATAATGAATTTTTCATAGTGTATTACTTGTTGTTTACTGTATAACAATCAAAATGCAATTTTAGGGACAATTTATACATGAAGAATCTTATCAAAGAGTTTAAGAAATTTGTTTCACGAGGCAATGTAGTAGAGCTGGCTGTTGGTTTAATTCTTGCCACTTATTTCGGTGCCATCGTGAAATCGTTTGTAAATGATATCATCATGCCTCCGGTTGGATATTTAATTGCGGGCGTAGATTTTACCGAACTTACGATTACTGTTTCAGAAAAAATCCTTGCTGATGGTACTGTTGAGGCCATTACCATTAACTATGGTACTTTTATAAATACCATCATCACTTTCTTTATTGTAGCTATCGCTATTTTTGGAGTAGTAAAAGCCTACAATAACTTTATGAAAAAAGAGGAAGAAAAACCTACCCCAAAACCTGTTGAACCCTCAAAGGAAGAAGTGCTTTTATCAGAAATTCGTGATCTGCTCAAAAATAAATAGATATTATTTCTTCAATAATTTAGCTAGATAACAATTTTATACTTGTTCCGTAAGGGTTAAAGATTGATTAACTCTTTAATCTTAGATCTATGTTTAATCTTACTAAAACCCGACACGTTCTCGCTATTCATGATCTGAAAAAATCTACAGACTTCTATCAGTCTAAACTAGGAATGAAATTAGATTGGGGAGATGATAATTGGTCATTTTTATCGCGTGACAGTTTCTGTGTTATGCTAGGCGAATGTAAAGACGCCATCGATCCTAAAAATCTCGGTGACCATCAATATTTCGCTTATGTGGAAATGGAAAATGTAGATGCTTTTTATCAAGAACTGTTAGACAAAAAAGTGCAAATCACTTCTGAACTCGCTGACAAACCCTGGGGACAAAGGGAGTTCGGTATAAAAACAATAGACGAGTATCGGATTATGTTTGGGGAAGAAATCTGATTGATACTCATCTATCCTCCTATTCTAAAATAACAGTAATTAAAGCTCGGAACTTATCACTATTCAGCATGTTCAAGTGTTTAAATTCACACTTTCAAAAAACAAAACATGTTACGATCAGTAAATAAGTTTACAAACAAAATCCTTGGGTTCATTGCTATTCTAATTGGTTTTGGATTAACAGCTTGCAGTAGTGGAGACGGTTCCGGAACTATGAGAGTTTCTTTAACTGATGCCCCTGCAGATTACGCAGAAGTTAATATTGAGATTTATCAGGTCTTAGTTAAATCAAATGACGATGACGATGATCTTGATGAAACTGAAGATATGAATGATGAAGAGTTAGAGGATGAAGGATGGAAAGTGGTATTTAACGATACCATTACCGTGAATCTTCTGGATTACCAAAATGGTGCTACTTTAGATCTTGGAGAAGTGGAATTACAAGAAGGAAGATATAATCAAGTACGTTTAGTACTCGGTGATGAAAATAATGTTGTATTGAACAGCGGAGAAACCATTCAGTTAGACGCTCCCAGCGGACAAACATCTGGCTATAAATTACTTGTTCAAGCGGATATCGAAGCAGATCAGGTATATGATCTCGTAATTGATTTTGATGCTTCCAGATCAATTGTAGTTCGTGGAAACGGCAGTTACAGTCTTAAACCCGTTCTTAAAACTGCAAACCTTACTTCATCAGGAAGTATTTCCGGAAAAATTTTACCTATTGAAGCAAATCCCTTTGTGTATGCCATTGCAGGTACTGACACTTCAGGAACGCAAGCTGATGAAAATGGTGATTTCAGAATCATAGGTCTAGATGACAATACTTATAAGATTGAAATCAGATCTACAAACGAAGCTTATAGTGATTCTACCATCACTGATATAGAAGTAGAAGACGGCGAAGATGTAGATCTTGAAGAAGATATTGTACTGGAAGCGAATAACTAATTCAAATCCGGTAATGAGAGAGAAAAGCTCGGATCTTAATTGATTCGGGCTTTTTTATTGATTATTTATTTTAGTTAATCAAGATTTTTTTTACTTCACTAACTCCGTCTCAGGAAAAGCAGCTAACCAGCCAAACCAAAATGCCCTATGGTATGGCAAACGTTCGAGAACTTCACCGGATTCAGTAATAAGCTTACTTTCAGTTAGTGTCCAAGTCTTGCCTGATTGATCTGTAACTGTAGCATTTCCAACAAAAGATCTGAAAGAAATTGAACCACTTTCATACACTCGATTTGCACCAGAATCATCTGTAAAAACTACAAATTTAGTTTGACCTAGTTCATCCTGATAAACCGGATTTTTCGCCAAAAACTTAGCCGAAATAGCTAATTGCTTATCCGGCACATCATCAAAGCGGAGCGCGAGCACTTCATCTTTATTGCTCAATCTTTGATCGTTAAATGGTGTATTAAACATTAACCGATCAGTAGCAAAATAGCTCTTGTATGCAGCTCCTTCACTGTAATCGCGTTGATGCCCCGTTTCTAAGGAAAGCACTTTAGTATTTGGATGACGCTTTTTCCACTCGCCCCAATTTGTGGTAACCACACTTAAATGTTCTAATCGAATTCCCTTCCCTACCAGCGGCCCAACTACAGGTTTGCCTTGCAAAGTTTTCCATAAAGATTGGGTGGCTTTATCGTACATCAATTTGTTGGAGCGATATAAAAATCCACTTGTACCGATTTCATGATTTACTCCTTCATATTCGGTTTTAAAAAGAATAACGGTGCCACAAAGTGTGCAATACACACCGGCTAACTTTTCTCCACCTACTTCATCCACAAACATTTCGTGCCAAGCCAAGATTCGCTTTGGATACGCTCTTACATCACCATTCACTTCTATTCCGAAAACAACATCCTTGTCGCCTAAGTAATCAGCTTCCTTTGCTGATATCATTTTGGGATCTCTTAGCGGAGGAATTCCATCTTGCCGAACTCCGCCCCAACGTATCTCGTCTAAGCGAATGGAACGTTCATCCTGATGTCCTTCAAAATACTCCGTGAATTTAGCATCAATAGGTCCATAAAGTTCAGCTTTAAAAGATGCATAATCGGAAGTAAGTTTCTCATCCGATCTCCAGAGCCATGAAAATAACTCATTAAAGTTCTCGGCTTCTTGTAACCCCTCCTGCTCTTTTAGCATTCTTACAAGTTCGGAAACTACTTTTTGGTCTCTGGATATTGAAATCGTTTCTATTGCCATCACCGCAAAACCGTCTCTCCACTTACTTTCGATGTGGCTTAACGTATTATCTATTTCAGAAGATGCTCTCTCTTCAAGTAAAGATAAGAATAACTCTCCTTGGTCTTTCTCTTGGGCAATTGCACTAGTTTGGAAAGAAATTATGAGAAAAAAAGTAAGAACCAGATACTTCATGCGCCGCCTTTTGTTTATGTTCACTCCTAAATTGAGTGATTAATAACAAATCAGCATCACGATTCTGTAACATTAGAAGTTATCAGCTATAAGTCGGATTGTATAAATATCTTGAGATCACTTCGCAAAGGTTACCTCTCACTCACCAATGTGTTTATGATTTCCTTTATCGTGACGTTTACGGAGTAGTTTTATCACCTTGTGCATAGGAATTTCTTTCTCTGCAAGTAATAACATCAAGTGAAAAAGCAGATCGGCAGCTTCTGCAATTGTTTCTTTATCGCCGCTATTTTTAGAAGCGATAACTGTTTCTACGGCTTCCTCTCCTACTTTCTGAGCAATTTTGTCCAATCCTTTTTTATACATGGAAGTGGTATAAGAACCTTTAGGCATATCCTCTTTCCGTTCGTACAACAGTTCTTCCAATTCAATTAGAAATTTATAGTCTTTCTTCGTCAAAGTTTTTGATAAACTCATGCTCTTACATTCTTTTAGTTTCCGTGCCAAAGGTCATCATTTTATGAACCCCAGTCAAAGGTTTGTTCAAATTTAATATGAAATTAAATACGCTTATCTATCAAAAACATCATAAATAATGATTATCAAAAAAAAGTTCATTTTAATTGTAAGAAATCATCCCATCTTTGGTACTAATGCATTGAGCACATGATGTATGGATAACAAAAAACAATTAGACATTTTCGATCTCTGGATCAATGAATTTAAACCTCTGCTTTTTAAAGTAGTACGGGCATATGCCTTTACTTCTAACGATCAGGATGATTTGTTCCAGGAAATTTCTATTCAGATATGGCGGTCAATTCCGAATTTTAAAGAAAAATCTAAAGTAAGTACCTGGCTATATCGCGTTGCACTAAATGTAGCTTTAAACTGGAAGCGAAAACATAAAAAGCATGAAGAAGGCCGACAGAGTCTTCAACATGTGGAACATATACTTGAACATTCAGAAGAAGAAATTGATGAACGATTAGACTGGTTATATCATGAAATAACTAAGCTTGACAAAATTGATCGTTCTATAACCTTGTTGATGCTGGATGGCTTTAGCTACAAAGAAATGGCTGAAATTCTCGGAATATCAGAAAGTAACATTGGGGTGAAAATCCATCGAATAAAAAAGCATTTAACTGAACAATCACAAAAACCGGAGCACCATGCAATTTGACGAACTCCAAAAAATATGGGACTCACAAAATAACAGACCTATGTATGTGATCAGAGAAGAAGCACTTCACCAAAAGATATTGGCAAAAGGACGCAAAGCAGGTAAAACTGCGAATATCTCCGAGTGGATACTCATATTTTCCGGATTACTTGCCGGGGGCATCATTGTTGTTTTTGATTTAATGGATGATGGTGGAAATATCTTTTCTTATATAGCGATCGTTTTATTTTTAATGATTGCAATGTATTCCGGAGTTAATCGTATGCTTCGGAAAAAAAGAAAAATTGATTTTGAACGCTCTATGCTTGGCGATCTTGAGCACGCTTTATCTATTGCTGAATATCAAGTAAGCCTCTCTAAAGGAATGTTCTACGGCTTTTGGCCTGCAACATTTGCCTTGTCACTGCTAAGCTTGATCCTGAGTGATAAACCAATTTGGTACTCCATTGTTTTCGGGCTGTTATTTGTCGGAGTAAGTTATATATCCAGATGGGAGCACAGATGTTACGTTCGTAGGAGAGACGAATTAAAAGTTTTAAAGAAAAAGTTAACCGAAGAACCTCAACTATAAACATTCTAACTTATTTTGTTGATGCTTCTTCCGAAATAGCTTCTTTTTCGATCATAGAATGCGGCACAAACTTACTGAACTTTTCTCCCACGTTTTTCCAATCTGTTATTATATATTTCGCTTTAGTTGATTTCGTCTCATTGTAGTAATCCTCCAATATCATCCGAAGTTTTTCCAAGTCTCCATCTGACATTGGCTGCTTAGTAATGTATTCACTATTTATTCTTGTTTGGGGATCTTCGTACAAAAAAAGTTCTCCTCCTGTCATTCCTGCTCCGATATTATTCGAGGTTTGCCCCAGAATCACAACTGTTCCATTGGTCATGTATTCACATGCATGAAGCCCTGTACCCTCCACAACAGCCGTCGCACCGCTATTACGCACTGCAAAACGATCACCTGCCTGACCATATACATAAAACTTACCATTTGTAGCTCCATATAAAGCACAATTGCCAATAATTGCATTATCCTCAGGCTTATAGCTCGCATTTTTGGGAGGTACAATTACTGTTTTTCCGCCCGACATAGATTTACACACAGAATCATTTGCTTCGCCAATTAGTCTAACATTAACTCCTTTTGTTTGAAACACTCCAAAACTTTGCCCGGCACTACCATTAAATGTTAAATTTATTTCTTGGGTGTAAGGCTGAACTTTTGTCTTTTTATTTTTGATGGAGGCTAACCTATAATTGCTTTCTCTATCTGCTAATAATCCAAAAAGAGTTGCTAATGTAGATCGATCGGTATTTATGATATCATATTCTTCATCAATGGGTTCGTTCTTCTGGATCTTCTCTTCTAGATCTTGAACAATAGTTGAGTTCAATGCACTTATCGGATCTGAAAGAGATTCCATATCTTCTTCTTTATGATAGCTAGGTGCTGAAGTAAAAAAATTCAGATCTAATCCCAACTCAGTGATCAATGCTTGATGATTTTCATTGATTGTAAGCAATTCCGTCTTTCCCATTATTTGCTGAAGGGATCTTTCACCGATTGCAGCTAATTCTCTTCTTACATCTTCTGCTAAATAAGTTAACGTATCTACTATATGGTCCTTATGACCTTTATACTTTGCTTTGAACTTAGGATTGTGAGTAGCGATACCTGTCGGACATGTATTTTTCTCACAGATACGAGCCATTACACAACCTTCAGCAATAAGTAATAGCTTTCCAAAATCAAATTCTTCTGCCCCAAGAATAGACGCTAAAACAATATCCTTTCCGCTCGAAAGGCCTCCATCTGTTCTAAGTAAAACATGATCTCGAAGATCATTTTCTACCAATGATTGATGAACTTCGAGTAGCCCAATTTCCCAAGGTAGACCTGCATGCTTCATAGAACTTAATGATGCAGCTCCCGTTCCTCCTTCTCCCCCAGAAACCTGGATTGTATCAGCGCCCGCTTTGGCAACTCCAACTGCTATTGTACCTACATTAACTCCGGAAACAAGCTTTACACTTACTCTCCCATTTGGATGCAGTTGCTTCAGATCATGAATCAATTGTTTAAGATCTTCAATGCTGTAAATATCATGCAAAGGTGGTGGCGATATCAAATCAAAGCCGGGATTTGCAAATCGGGCTTTTGCGATGTCTTCATTTACTTTTAATCCCATCAACTGCCCGCCTTCCCCGGGTTTTGCACCCTGACAAACTTTGATCTGGATTTCTTTACCAGAAACAAGATACTCGGCAGTTACACCAAATCGGCCTGATGCAATTTGTTTTACCGAAGCAGAAATTCCTTCAGTAAAATAATAGGGATTCTCTCCCCCTTCTCCGCTATTACAGCGACCTCCGATCTCTTTCATAGCCAGAAAGATATCTCTTTGAGATTCCGCACTTATGGCTCCAAAAGACATTGCCCCGGAACCAAATTTTTGAAGAATATGAGAAACCGGTTTAACCTTATCTAAAGGCAATTCTTTATCTAATACTTTAGCTTTAAGCAGATGCCGAAGAGTAACCGGCTCATCATTTGATCCCAGTTTTAAATACTCTTCAAATAGAGACATATCTGTGAGATCCAGTTCTTTGTCTCGAACCAATTCATGAATGATTTTTGATCTCGAATTAGTCATCGAATGCTTTTCACCCATCTTATCACGAGCATGCTCTTTGTATTGATAACTTTTTATGGGCTTATAACTTTTCAGGTCTTCTTCTGAAATATCCTGAATCCGTTTCAATACTTTTTCTGCAATTTGATCGATCTCTAGTCCACCAATTGGGCTTTGAACCTGGGGGAAATATTCCTTGATAACATTAGGACCCAAGCCAAGCGCAGAATACATTTTTGCACTTTGATAACTTCTAACTACTGAAATCCCTGATTTTGCCATGATCTTAAGCAAACCTGTATCAAAAGCATGAAGCAGATTTTTCTCCTTAATATCCGCATCAAGATCCCTTAATGAACGATGATCATCGTTTCGTGCAATATCTAATGCGATGTATGGACATACTGCCTGTGCTCCAAAACCGATTAATGCTGAAGCATGATGGGTGCTTTTAACTTCGCCTGTATCAATAACTACGGATGCATTTAATTTTAAACCTGCATCATTTAGTGTGTTAACAACTTTTCGCAGAACCAAAAGTGATGGAATAGCTGGATTTTCATAATCTGAAGCTCTATCACTCAAAATCAATATTGTGTAACCGTTTCGAACTGCTTCAATTGCCTCTTCACCAATTGATTGTAGCTTTGCTTTGAATCCTACCGTGCCATGATCTCTTTTAAATGTAGTTCCAATTTCAAAAGGAACTACTCTATCAGAAGGTTCATGGTTCTTTATCAAATTTCTCAGGTACTCCATTTGAGCTAAACTCAGAAATGGACTTTTCAGCTCATACGCGGGAGCTGCGGGAAGAAGTTCTTTAGGCTCAAAAATATTAGGTTTCTTACCCAAGTGAACAGTGAGATCGGTCACTACTTTTTCTCGTATATAATCCAAAGGGGGATTGGTAACCTGAGAAAAATTTTGGAAAAAGAAATCGAAAAAAGATCTCGGTTCTGTGGAAAGCACTGCAAGACGTGCAGTATCCCCCATAGAACCTACCGGTTCTTTTCCTGTTTCTGCCATTGGATAAATAACTTTTGAAAGCTCTTCATCTGTATAGCTAAAAATGGCTAATTTATCTTTATAGCTTTGTCCAATGCCTCCAACTAATTCTGGGATTGGTTTAAGTCGAGCATCGAACGTAGCATCATGGTTTTCTTTAGAGTAACTCGGATCCCTGAATAAAACATCACCTGAACTCAAATCTACAGTGACTCCTCTGCCTGCATAGAGCGTTCCTTTTCCTTCGATATTTTTTTCATCTATATGAAAAGTGCCTGCCTCAGAAGAAAGGTAAAAATGATCTTCGGTTTTCACCCATCTGCAAGGACGAAATCCATTTCTATCTAACCGAGCTCCGATTGTATAACCATTTGCGTAAGAAATGAAAGCGGGGCCATCCCAAGGTTCCATTGCTCTACTCCAAAATTTATAAAATTTATTTCCCTCTGTTGCAGGTGGCATCATAATAGCCAGTATATCTTCAACATTTGGAATACTACTTCTGTACCGAAGTGCTTCAACCATTTCGTTTAAACTTCCGGAATCACTGATATTTTTTCGGGTTAAAATTTCGTTTCGCTCGGCGCCGATCATTTTCTCTCTGGATTTTGCCCAAGAACGATTTCCTGCTATCGTATTGATCTCTCCATTATGCCCGATAAGCCTGAACGGTTGAATTTTGTCCCATGAAGTTCTTGTGTTGGTACTAAATCGTCTATGAAATAGGCAAAAACGAGTTGTGAATTTCTCATTTCTCAGGTCAGGATAAAACTGATCTAACACATCTGCTTTTGTTAATGCCTTATAAACAATGGTCTGTGCTGATAATGATGCAAAATGTAAACTCCTTATTAAGGATGCCGCTGACAACTTTGATCTCGTGAGTTGTTTTGCGCTATATAATCGCTTATCAAAAGATAGATTCGTTTTACTTCTTTCCGGTCTTTTTATAATTGCCTGTTTAATAATTGGCACATTCTTAGAGGCATCTTTTCCCAACACAGAATGATTAACGGGTACATCTCTATAATCTAAAATATCTAACCCGAAGAAAGCGAAATTTTTCTCAAAAATGTGTAATGCAGATCTTCTTTTTACTTCATTAGTGGCTAAAAATAAGGTAGCTACTGCAACGGTGTCTTTTTCGAACCCAAGCATATCAAACGGAATGTCAGTCATTATACCCGCACCGTCTCCGGTTACACCATCAGCTGCACATGCACCCCTGTGTTCTACACATTTTAAAGCGTGCAAACCTTCCTTTAAATGTTGGTGTGTGTAACTTTTTTTTCTACTAGCTACAAAACCAACTCCACAAGCTGAATGTTCTTCAGAGCAATATTTAAATTTCTTAGACATTTTATTGATCCTGCCATTTTTTTTTAAGAGAATAGAAGCTTAAAAAAGAGCAATTTTTGGCACTATTTCAAATATGCTCATGGAGCTTGATTTTAGTCAGCTTTAATAAGTTAGGTACTAAACTATAAATAGATAGTTTTCAAATTCACGTTTTTTGCTAAATGTGAATTTCAGAATCTGGAAAAGCGCTTTCCTTCAAAAAAAGAATATTTATGTTATTTAGGATTTTAGCCTATTCTGACTTAAAAAATAAAATTTAAATTTATTCCTTAAGAGTCGTTCTTACCGGAATTCCTCTTTCATGCATTGCTTTCTTTAGCTCAGAAATTTCAATCTCTTTAAAATGAAATATGCTGGCGGCAAGAACAGCATCTGTATTTGAAACTTCTATAGCATCAATACAGTGTTGAATGTTTCCGGCTCCACCACTGGCAATTACAGGAATCTGTACTCTTTTATTAGCCATTGATAATAAATCAAGATCAAATCCATTCTTGGTTCCATCTCTATCCATGCTTGTGAGTAAGATTTCTCCTGCGCCTCTTTCCTCTGCTTCAACCATCCAGTCTAAAGCATTTTTTCCGGTGTTTTCGGTTCCTCCTTTGATGAATACATCCCAATTCTTATCCACTCTCTTTGCATCTATTGCTGCTACTATAGCCTGAGCTCCAAAAACCTTGGATGCTTTGTTTATCAAATACGGATCTTTTACAATACTGCTATTTAAAGAAACCTTATCAGCTCCTGCTTTCAACAACTCCTCAATTTCTTCCACCGTTTTGATTCCGCCTCCAACAGTAAATGGGATATTGATATGTTTGGATATTCTCTTAACCAGCTCAATCAAGGTCTTTCTCTTCTCAAGAGTAGCTGTTATATCTAGAAAAACAAGTTCATCAGCACCTTCTTGCGAGTAACGCTGCGCAAGTTCCACAGGATCACCTGCGTCTCGCAACCCTTCAAAGTTTACTCCTTTAACTGTTCTGCCTTCTTTTATATCCAAGCAAGGGATAATCCGTTTTGTTAACATTCTATAAGTTAAGGTTTCTTTTTTTATGAGGGAACTTGTATTCACATTTTTTAAGTTCTCTTTATTAAATAAATGAAAACAATGAATACCACCGCGATTTATTCAGAAGAGTTTAAGATCCGTGCCAGCGAAGTAGATACTTCAGGTAAGATCACTCTTTCTTCGATTTGTAGTTTATTTCAGGAAGTAGCCGGGAATCATGCATTGCTTCTTAATTTTGATATAACTGATCTGCACAAACAGGGCCTTACCTGGGTTCTTCACAGAATGGACATCAAAGTAGATCGATTTCCAAAGTGGAGGGAATCTGTTACAATAGAAACATGGCCGGCCGCAGGCGACGCATTACGGGCTTACAGAAATTATAGAATCCTAGACGCAGACAAAAATGAATTAGGGGTTTGTCTTAGTTATTGGATGATGATCAATCTTAAAAGTCGCCGCCCAACTAGAATGACTGAAGATATTTTAAATACACGATTATCAGATCGCGACCATGTGCTTGACGTCCGTTCTGATAAGATCCCTAAGGTAGAAGAGTCTTCATCAGGAAAAAAGATTCCTGTTCGGAGATCTGATCTAGATATGAACCAACATGTAAATAATGCTCGTTATTTAGAATGGATGCAAGAGCCTATGAATGCAGGACAGATTTCACGAGTGAACAAAGTGGATATTCTCTTTTTACGGGAAAGTGTAAACGGAGATATTATTTCATCTAAAATGCAATCATTAGAGCACAAGTCAACTTTACATCAACTGGAAAACCAGAATGGTGAAATAATTGCTCAGGCTAAATTAGAACAAGCTTAGTTCTCAAAGCATGATATCAAACAGCATCCCAGTCGGGTGCAAATTCTGGAGTTACATTCCTTTGATCTTTCGGAAGCTCATCTATTGCATAAAAATCGTCATCTTCCAGTATAAAATCATAGATATCAAGGTTTTCTTCCAGGTGAGCTCTGTTTGACGCCTTTGGTATAACTACCACTTGCTCTTGTTCTATCAGCCATCGAAGTGCAATTTGAGCGGGAGTCTTTCCATACTTTTCAGCCAACTCTTTGATCAACGGGTTTTCCAATGCTTTGGTCTGAGCCAGTGGGCTATATGCAGTTACCATAAGATCGTTTTCTGCAGCATAATCCAGCAGATCAAATTGACCTAAGAGAGCATGGTACTCCACTTGATTGCAAAAAATTGGAGCGGCCAACTCATCATTGACTTCCTTGAGATGTTTCATTGGGAAATTACTTACTCCAATATTCAATGCTTTTCCTTGGTCTCTTATAGAGAGCATTGCTTCAATAGTTTTTTCTATATCTACATCAGGGTTTGGCCAATGGATTAGTAACAGATCGAGATATGGAACATCTAATTCCTGTAAAGACCGTTCTGTTGATTTTATCACATCGTCCGGCTCCATATTGAGCATGGAAATTTTTGTAGTAAGAAAAATATCTTCTCTTGGAATATAAGCTTGTTTAATAGCTAAGCCTATCTCTCTTTCGTTTTTATATTCCTGAGCAGTGTCTATATGCCGATAACCTAGATTCAGAGCTAGTTTAACAATTTGCTCACATTCTTTCCCAATGAGTTTAAAAGTGCCAAGTCCGATTTCGGGAACATCGATACCTTGAATATTCTTAGTTACCATTTTTTGGTTGATGGATTTATTTTGTGTTTGTGTTGATTTCTATTACTTGACAAGGGTCATTTTTCTTGTCATGATTTTTGTACCAACTTCTAATTGGTAAATGTAAATTCCACTAGGCATATCCGAAGCATCCCACTCTAAACTATGTTCACCCTGAGCTCTAGTTCCTTCCAATAAAACAGCGACAGGCTGTCCTACAATATTAAAAATTGAAAGTTTGATTTCACCTTCTTCCGGCATATAAAATGACAATGTTGTAGATGGATTAAAAGGGTTAGGGTAATTTTGATGCAATTCTACGCTTTTAGGCAGTTCATCTTCAATTTCGTTTATGAGCTGAGACTCCGGAATAACTCGCAATACAAACCGATCCTCAATTGTTGGAAACCGGATCTCATTTTGTTCTCTATTATCATCTAAGTTAGCGCTATTGAAATAGTCAAATTTAAAGGACCAGCTTTCATTTAATTCATAAGAGCGATCTTCTTTGAGGTCCTTTATTTTAATAACCCATCCTTCAGGAATATCGATCCATTCTTTTACCTTAAGCTCAAATTCTCCATCTTTCGAAGAAGCAAAGTTAAGAGGTAATCTAGTTACATTGTTTGATGTTCTCTTTATCTCAAAAACAGAATAATTATTCTCACTCGAGAATGCAGAGAATGAAGTGTTTTTGAAATCATTCAGATACAACTCTTTATAAAGATCCAAAGTTACTTCATTGTTTAATTCTTCATCATCCTTTAAAAAAGAAACGGATAAAGAAACAGGTTCTTTCCCACCAATAATTTCAAGTTCCAGCAGTCCTTTTTCGATTTCGTCTTTTAAATCAATTTGTTCTGCATTAAGAGTTTCAACATCAATTTCGAATTCCTCTTTTTCTATAATGCTTTTAAATTTTACCCAAAACAACTTATTTGGCAGGATTGTAGCATCATTCTCAAACTTAGAAATACTTTCAAAATTTTCAGCGCTATAAAATAATTCCGGCAAATAACTTAAATTCAGCTTTTCCTTTAGAGCATTAGTAAAAGCACTAACCCTAAAAGCTCTTTCTGAAGAATTTATAACCAAATTCAATCCTTCTGCTTCTTCTATTCTGCCATTCTGATCAACATCTATCGCGCTTACATTTATTCTTATTTTACTGTCTGCTTTTGTATCTGATGTTGGTTTCTTTTTTTCTTGAAGATTTTTTGCAGCGTCATCATCAAAATAACCAAGCAAGATCATATCATCAGAACCTGATAATTCCTGGTCTATACTCTTGAATTTTAATTCTTTGTTGTCCCAATAATAAAAATCCAACTCAGGGTATTCTGCATTTTTTAACTCGGAACTGGTGATGTGTTTCCAGCCCGGCTTAACCAATACTTTAGAATGTGTATTTACTGTATTTGTTTCAGAATTATCAGATGCATCTCTTTTAACACTACTTGAAGTATTGCTTTCACCAGAGGCAAAGGTATTTGAATCGTTATTGATATTTCTGTTTTTAGGGATGGACAGACTTGCAATTCTATTGTCTTCCGAATCTTTTAATTCAAGAGTTTCACCTGATTCAAATAAATTAAATTCATCAACATTCACTATTTTTAATTTATTAAAAGGCAACTGTTGAGCTCCGTCCTTCGCATTTACAATTACTAGAGTTTCACCGACTTCTAAGAAATCATTTCTATAAAAATTAACTCTGAAATCATCCCTGGCTATTTCCCAATTGTTTAGATCTACCCTTTTACTTTCAAGGTTGTGGACAAGAAGCAGAGTTTGATCCAAATAAGTTACCAATTCCAGTTTGATCTCCGGAATTTCATCGTCAGATACGATCAACGCATGACTGATAAAATCACCAAAACGTCCTTTACTTAAATTCTCAAGAGTAAAAATTGCAGTTTCAATTCCTTCATACTCCTCATCATTAACAACAGGTAATTCGATTTCATAAACCGCATCTCCGATCAAACCAGTAAAATTTATTTGCTTTGATTTGAAATCTTTGATCTCAGCTCTGCTTAAAGAACTGTTTACCGAATCATAAACTACATCAACAGTAAGTTTAGATCCATCATGTTCATAGATTGCAACGTTTAACGATCTCTGAGCTATATTTTCCTTTGTTGATGATAAACTTTCATCAAACAAGATGACCGGTGCTTTCAAAATATTAAAGGACGTACCAAAAGTTAAAAACCCTTTTTCATCATTTGATCTCCAATAACTTGGTTCAGCAATAAAGCCTAAAAGCATTTTTGGAGTACCACTTGCGCCGTTTTTTATAAAATATTGATAATTATTGCTCTCGCCTAATTTAAGAACTGTGTTTTTATGCTCTTCTAAAACCTCGGGAATATCTGAACCAAAGAATGATTTGTCTCTTCGATTTTGTTTTTCACCCCATCCAAGAAGATAAATGAATCTTTTGAGATCTTGGTCTTGCTGATAAACAAATAATCGCTCTGATTTCTTTGAAAGAGATAAAGAACCATCTACTTGGAATCCTTTTGCCTTTCCATTTTTGAATGATATAGGCGTGCCTGCCTCGATTGTACCGAGGGATAAAAATGTCACTACTTCTTCGTCTGAAAAAGCTTGATTTTTATTTTCCCAGATCCCATTGGAAATACTGAATTGCGTACCTTCTTCGAGGTTTATGAGAGGTATAAACTCAAAAGAATCTGTAGTTGAATTCACAGATACAAACACCATATCTCCCGGTAATAAAAGAGATTGCGCATGCGCAGAGCTTGTAACTAATAACATTACAAGCAAAAAAAGGGCGATATGTAGTTTTTTAAAAAGTGCTGTGTTTTGTAGCGGTTCCGCCATAGGCATTCCCATTGTTTCCAATACAGTATGTCAACCAGTAATTAAACCATTTCTGAGCAAAAAGGCATGTTAAATTTGAAATATTTCGATTTTTTTAATCCTCTAGATTTGGTTCGCCTAATTTACCTTCTGAAGAAGCTACAGTAAGTGCTACTGCTGCATCTCCGGTAATATTTACGGTTGTACGACACATATCTAAAATCCTGTCTACACCAAGGATTAGTGCTATTCCGGCTACGGGAACTTCTATTGCTTGCAAAACAACTACGAGCATAACAATACCTGCCCCTGGGACACCTGCCGCTCCTATCGAAGCTAAAGTTGCGGTTATTACGATGGTAAGTTGCTGTAATATTGTTAGGTCCATGCCCAGAGCTTGCGCTATAAATACTGCAGCAACAGCTTGATACAAACTTGTTCCATCCATGTTAATGGTTGCTCCAATTGGTAATACAAAACTAGCCACTTCTTCATCTACTCCAAGATTCTTTTCAACCCTTTCCATAGTAACGGGTAGGGTCGCTGAGCTGGAACTTGTGCTAAAACCAAGAAGCATAGCTGGTCGGATGGCTTTAAAAAATGTACTTAGTTTAACTTTAGTGAAAATCTTAAACATAGCGGTATAAACCAGCAATACATGTAAAATAAGTGCCGAAACAACTACTAAACAATAAGCTCCAAGAGCGTAAAGAAGATCTCCTGCTTTTCCCAGATCATCTCCTGCTAAATCAACAATTAGAGCTGCCATTAGCGCGAACACCCCGTATGGAGCTGTTTTCATTATCAAGTCTACTATTTTGATAATTACATCGTTAAAAGAATCGAAAACATTTACCAATAGTTTTCCCTTTTCTCCTCCAACTTTAATGATTCCAATGCCAAGCAGTATTGCTACAAATACAACCTGAAGCATATTTGAATTCTCACTCGCCGATTTAAAAAAGTTATCCGGGACAATTCCTACGATGAAATCCAGCGGACGACGCTCTTTTACAAGCATAGCTCCTTCTTCTTTCTCGCTTACATTATCCTTATACGTTTCCTGAAGCTCTATTTTAGTTTCTTCAGGAAGTGCTTTCCCCGGCTCCCATAAGTTTACCGAAACTAAGCCAATAGTGATTGCAAAAATTGTAGTACAAAGATAGATGAGTACTGTTTTCCCTCCCATTCGCGACAAGGATGCTGTATCGTTTAAGCTGGTTACTCCGGCAACCAGAGAAACTAAAACCAATGGTACAGCTATGAGCTTAAGAAGAGTTATAAAAATAGAGCCAAAGGGCTTTATAAAGTCTAGAGTAAATTCATTAAATCCTGCTAAAGCCGAAATAAGACCCCATAAAAGACCGGCGATTAGACCAATAATAATTTGCCAATGTAATTTTCTATACCACTTCATTTTATATAATTAGAGTTATTAAAAGTACCAAAACTGATGCTGTACCGGTTGAAAGCCAGTTTACCGTATTATTATCAAGAACTATGGTACCATTTTCATTGCTAGAAAGAAAAGGGATTTTTAACGAATTACCCTGAAATCTGGCTCCTAAATATGAATCCATCAAACACCCCATAAAACCTGTTATTGTAATTATACTTAGAGTAAAAACACTTATTTCATCAACGGTTAACCAAAAAAGTGCCGCAATTAATGCAGAACCTAATAAAGCAGCAGCACTTCCTTTAAAACTAATGGCTCCATCTGTTCCGGCTTTTACTTTACTGAGATCGGTAATTAGATATGTTTTGTCCTTATCCTTAGTTCCTAATTCTGTAGCCCATGTGTCAGCAGTTGCTGTAGCTATACTAGCAACCGAAGCCACCAAAAACATTGTTTGTTCCGAAATAAACCAAATCATTACCCACAAGCAGAGCCAAAAGCCATTGCTCCAAACCTGCCTTCCATTCCGCCTGAATTTTACTGAGTGGCTGTCTTCTGTTGCAATAGAATCCTTGGAAACTAAAGAAGCCGAAATAAAAAAGAATAATACTATTAAGGCAATTTGCCAGTCTCCAAAACCAAATGAAATTGTCCCAAAAATACCCGCAGAAATTGCGCCGTCATAAGTGAGCCAACTTAACAAGAATGCAGATATTGAAAAGATAACAGCTAGCATCAAAGCAGAGACTATTCTAATATGATCGGGAATCTCTCCGAAAATGATGAATACAAATATCAGAAAAAAAAGAAAAAAGATATTTATGTGACGGTGTGTCACCTTAAGAAGATTGACCGGATTCTTCCTGCTTACCTCTATTATGTTTAAGAATGGCGAATATAACAATGATATATCCGGACATAATTAACAATGGTGAAATAAATAGTGATATAAAGCCATCAATTTCGTTCTCTAAATACATTGAAGCAAACCCTACAATGATCAAAAAAATTGCAATCCCAATAAGCTTATAATTAAAGGATGAGAAAAACATTGGTTGGTTGTCGCTTACTTTACGATTTTGTTGTGCCATTTTTTTTATAAACCTTAACGTTTTCAGTGTTTGAATCGGAATCAGAAGTTATTTAATTATCTAACAACTGCAAAGGCTATATCTATATAGAATGAGAATAATATTGGCTTCACAAAGCCCACGAAGAAAAAAATTGTTACACCAGCTGGGCTTTCGGTTTGAAATTATACCAAGCTCTGTTGTTGAGGAATCTGAAGAAAGTGATCCTAAAGAGTTCGTGAAAGAGCTGGCTTTTAAAAAAGCGAGCCAGATTGCAAGTTTAAATCCTGACAGTTTAGTTATCGGTTCAGATACGATAGTTGTTCTTGAAAATAAAATACTTGGAAAACCAACAGATAATTCTGAAGCTTTTGAAATGCTTTCAAGTTTAAGTGGAACGCAACATTTTGTTTACACAGGTGTTTCTTTAATAGAAACGAATCAAAAAGCTGAGCAAATTAAGAAAGTAATTTTTTGTACTTCTACAAAAGTAACATTTAGTGCATTAGACCCGGGAGAAATTAGGCAATATATCCAAACAGGGAGCTGTCTGGATAAAGCCGGAAGTTACGGAATACAAGATGATTGGGGAGCTACATTTGTGGAAAGCATTGAGGGTGATTTTTATAACGTAGTAGGTTTACCACTTAATAGATTATATTTTGAACTTAAATCTCATTTCCCAGAAACTTTAAATGAAATTTCTATTTCGGTTTGAATAAACATTTGTACACTTATTTCTTCGTATTCATTTTTGTGATTCTATCATCAGATATATGTGCTCAACCTGGTAATGATTTTCAAATTGCCAATAGGTTTATGCAACAACAAAAATACGAAGATGCTCTTCCTATTTTTAGAAAACTAGCTGAAAATAACCCAACTGAATATTATTTCTTTGAAAGATACATTGAATGTTTTATTCAATTAAAACAATATGATGAAGGTTTAAATGTTATTTCAAATCTTAATGCCCCACCTAACTATCAGACTCAGGTAAAAGTACTTGAAGGCGAATTATATCATTTCAAAGGTGATACGACAAGAGCGTATTCAATTTGGAATAAAAACTTAGATGAGAACTCAAGAAATCTTCAGGTTTATATTTTCACATCTAATGTAATGAGCGATCTTAATGAGTTTCAAAAGGCTGTTGACGTACTCAGAACCGCTCGTACTAAATTCAATAATCCTCAGTTATTTTTCAATGATATTTCCTCGACTTTGCTCCAGGCAGGAAATTATGAAGAAGCTGTGCAGGAATGGATTTCTTGGTTGATTGCTCAACCTGATCAATCAACCAATATTCAACGCGCTTTGCTTAGATATAACGATCCCCTTCTGAATGACATTACCATTTTAGAGATCGAAGATAAGTTAAATGAAATCCCTGTTAGAGATCCGGCTTACAATACCTTGTTTCGTATTCAGGTTTGGTTATTGCAGGAGAATAAACTTTATAGAAGAGCTTTTGCATCTGCTAAAGCATTCGAAAGTTCAACTTCAAACTACAACTATTCTCTATTCCAATTGGGTAGAAGCCTTAGAAGAAACAAAGAATACCAATTGGCAGTCGATGCATTTTCATATTATATCGAAAAGGCTGATGGGAATTTAAAATGGCAAAGCAGAGAGGAGTTAGCAAAAGTTTACAGTGATTGGGCAAAACAGATTGAAGATTATAATCTTGATATTTCAGGCAAAAAAGACACCCTTTTTAAAAAAGCGCTATTCGAATTAGATCAAATCATTCATTCAGGGCCTAATTACCGTAATTTAAATAGAGTTCTGCTTCTTAAATCAGAAATTGTTTTAGATTATACTCATGATTCTGTTGAGGTTGAAAAAACACTTGCGCTCTTAAAACAACTTAACAAGGATGTTGAAATTCCGGAAGTGTTTTATATTCAGGGTAGAATTCATATTGCTAAAAAAGAATATTCATCTGCAAGAATTGCTCTTACAAAAAGTAATAAGCTTGCGGGAATTGGAGAACTTGCTGAGAAAACAAGATACTTTCTCGCGTTAACTGATTTTTTCTCTGGTGATTACGAATTTGCGGTCATACAATTAAAAACATTAGGCAGACAGAGTACTTCTTATTATGCTAATGATGCATTGGAATTAAGACT
This sequence comes from Balneola sp., assembly GCA_965216175.1. Classification (GTDB taxonomy): domain Bacteria; phylum Bacteroidota; class Rhodothermia; order Balneolales; family Balneolaceae; genus Balneola. The sequence goes on along the minus strand of OZ244140.1, from coordinate 642,705 downwards.
TTGGATTCAGGAAGGATTGAGTCAGGATTCAACCGGAATTGCACTAGCACCTTTTGCAAGCGCTTACTATGAAACAATAACCGGCAATGATGAACAAGCAAAGAAGCAATTTATGGCTATACTTGAATCCAACGAACAAAACTCACTTTTTGACGATGTATTGATTCAGCTTACAGAGAATCCGACTTCCAGTGTGGAAGAGTCATTCAACTTAAGCAACGAATTTTTATCTGCTAATGCAATAACTCCCATTAGAGAGCGTATGATGTGGCAAAGAGCTATTTATGCTGACCAAGCCCTAAAAAAAGCTCTGAATGATCCCGAATACGCCGCAACTATTTCAATTACTAATGAGAAAGTACAATCGTATTATGAGGAATTAATTCTTGACTATCCTCAGGGCTTTTATGCTCCTATAACTCGGAAAAGACTTCAAGAGCTTTCAAATAGACGTACATAAAATAGAACTTACAGTATGAAACGATTCTCACTTTTTATTTTCATTTCGATTTTTTCGACAATTGGTGTTTTTGCTCAGCAGCAAATTATTATTCCAATGGACGAGTCTCAAACTAACCACCTAAAAGCATATGGAGTAATTTTCAATCATATTACAGACGGATATCCCGTAAAGTGGTTATTGAATTATCGGGGAGGTAGTTTTCTTGCTGTTGTTGATAATGAAATCATTCGCAAAAGCCGTTTACGAAATGTTAGCCTTGAAACTATTTCTTCTTCAAAAGCGGCTTCCATAGTACAGGAAGTTGAACAATCGGGTTCTAACACATCAGTAGTTAATCTTGAAAAAGCTCCTAAAATAGCTGTTTATACACCTGACCAAGCTCTTCCCTGGGATGATGCTGTAACACTTGCCCTCACTTACGCAGAGGTTCAATACGACAAAATATGGGATGTAGAAGTTCTTGAAGGTAAACTAACAGAATATGACTGGCTTCATTTACATCATGAAGATTTTACAGGTCAGTATGGAAAATTCTGGGCTAATTACAGAAGTATGCCATGGTATATTGCTCAGGTAAGGCAAATGGAAGCTATGGCTAAAGAATTGGGATTCAGCAAAGTAAGTGATCAGAAAAAAGCTGTTGCACGAACCATTAAAGAGTATGTAGGAAATGGCGGCTTCTTATTTGCAATGTGCTCAGGAACAGATACTTTTGATATTGCATTAGCGTCTGAGAATATTGATATAACTCCGACTCAGTTTGATGGAGATGCTGTAGATCCCAATGCCCAGGAAAATCTTGATTACTCTAAAACTTTTGCTTTCGAAGATTTCGATATTATAGTTGATCCGTCCGAATATGAGCATGCTAATATTGATGTGCCTGTACAATTTCGAGAAGTCGATCAATCTTTAGATTACTTTACACTTTTCGACTTCTCTGCAAAATGGGATCCGGTGCCTACAATGCTGACACAAAATCATGTAAGCTCTGTTAAAGGATTTTATGGACAAACTACCGCCTTCCAAAAAGAAAAGGTTAAATCTTCTGTTGTTATACTAGCTGAATCTCCTGGCAGAAAACAAGTCAAATACATTCATAGCAATTTTGGGCAAGGTACTTGGACATTTTATGCTGGTCACGATCCGGAAGATTATACTCATCGGGTAAATGACCCACCTACCGATTTGGATTTACATCCTAATAGTCCGGGATACCGACTTATATTAAATAATATCTTATTTCCTGCAGCTAAAAAGAAAAAGAGAAAAACATAAGAGAATTAAAAATTCAAAATTAAGAATCAAAGATTAGATACCTTTAATTCTTAATTTCAAATCTTAAATTTTTAATTCATCAATGCAACCAAGTAGAAAGTTTGAAGATCTTGTAGAATTGGTCTCAATTCTGAGAAAAGAATGTCCATGGGATAAGAAACAGACCCATTACTCTATTAAAGATAATTTAATTGAGGAAGCGTATGAAGCAATCGAAGCGCTCGATAGTAATGACTTCGTTGAGTTTAAAAAAGAATTGGGAGATTTACTTCTGCATGTGGTATTTCACAGCAATATTGCAGATGAAACACAAACGTTCGACATTGGCGATGTCGTTTATTCCTTAATGGAAAAGCTTATTCGAAGACATCCTCATGTTTTTGGGGAAACGAATGTTTCTGATGATGGTGAAGTGGCTGAAAATTGGGAGAATATAAAACTTAAAGAAGGGAAAAAATCTACTTTAGATGGATTACCATCTCATCTTCCGGCGTTGATAAGAGCTCAAAGAATGCAAGAAAAAGCTGCAAATGTTGGTTTTGATTGGTCTGAATGGAGCTTAGCTTGGGAGAAGCTTGAGGAAGAATTACTGGAGTTCAAAGAAGCTCTTTCAGCAAAAGATGCAAATGCGTCGTCTGAAGAATTTGGTGATGTTTTGTTTTCAATGGTTAATGTAGCACGATATTTTAATTTAGTAGCTGAAGACAGCCTGCGTAAAACTAATAAAAAATTTGAAACCCGTTTTCGTTACATAGAAACAGAACTCAAAAAGCAAGATAAAGCTCTCAAAGATGCCACATTGGAAGAAATGGACATACTATGGGATGAAGCAAAAAAAATAAGCTAATATCTATTTTTTCTTTGTAGAGGTAATACGGGATAAGATTTTTTTCTTTTTCATTTTCAAAATTATCCCTCCTAAAACTACTGTTAATACTGTAGCTGCTATTACTAACGTCCAAAATCCGGCAAACCTAAAAAAACGACTAAACGTTTCTGACCAAAAAGCAGCATAAAGACCAACTACAGACCAATTCATGAACTCATAATGCATATCCAGCCATTTATCTTTTGGTTTTTTTAGAAAAGCCGGGACTAATCCGCCAATTACAGTTAGCAAACTAAACAGAGCCATAAAATGAAATGGTCCAAACCCGCCGAAAAGATCGAAGATCATCAACGCCGTAGCATTTAAAATCAGCATACTAACTACATATGTATATCCAAGATACACATGTCTTTTTGTTCCCTTTTGGAAAAGAATTACAGCCATCCCAACCACCATCGCAAAAAGAGCTGATGTAAAATGTATTAAGCCTAAAACATCGAATTGATAATTCATACATATTCGTCAAAATTATGATCAAAGTACGCACAGATTGAAGTTCTGTTTCAACTAAAAAAAGCGCTTGCACGTATTAAATACAATAAATAATCTTTCTAATTTTCTCTAAAAAATGCTATTTTATTAGTCTTTCCAATAAGACAGAATCTAACTTGAAAAGTAAACGCTGGATCAAAAAATCTGGTTTTGATTAAAGAGCTGTCAAACAGGACTCGCAAATAATTATTTAACACTAAAATTTGGAGATCGAATGTCTTCTGATTTACATACTGGTTTTGATGAACAACAATATCCTCACATCAATAAAGGGCTTGACGGTATAGTAGCATTTTCTACTACTAAAAGTTTTATTGATGGCAAAGTAGGTGACCTTATCTATTCCGGATATCATATTGATACACTTGCTGAACATGCAACTTTTGAAGAAGTATGCTTTTTACTCTGGAATGATAGACTTCCTAATAGCTCAGAACTTGAAGCTCTAAAAAAAGAGCTTATCAACCATCGTGAATTACCTGAAGCTGTATTGAGCTACATCAAATTGACCAGTAAAGATGCTGAACCGATGGCTGTACTAAGAACAGCAGTATCAATGCTTGCAGATAGTGATGATACTTTCGGTAAGTATGATGAAAGTCTATTCATGGATCAAGCTATTTCAATCACAGCTCGTATTCCATCAATTATTGCTGCGTTTGACAGGTCCAGAAAAGGTAAAGAAATCGTTGCACCACTTAAAGAAGGAAGCACTGCATTTAACTTTCTTTATATGTTAAATGGCGAAGAACCAGGCAAGCAAGCAGAAAAGACAATGGACTTGTGCCTGATATTACACGCTGAACATGGAATGAATGCTTCGACTTTTACAGCCAGAACAATTACAGCAACTATGGCAGATATGTATTCCTCTGTTACAGGAGCAATTGGTGCTTTAAAAGGTCCTTTACATGGTGGAGCTAATACAGCTGTAATGAATACGTTACTTGAATTATCTGAACAAGGTAAAGAAGCTGATGCAGTAGCTTTCACAAAACAAAAATTAGCTAATAAAGAAAAAATGATGGGCTTTGGTCACCGGGTATATAAAGTGTTTGATCCCCGCGGTTACCACCTACAGAAAATGGCTCAGGCTCTTTCTGAAGAAACCGGTCATGAAGAACTTTACCGTTGGAGCATGGATATGCTTAACACAATGAAAGAAGAAAAAAATATTGACCCTAATGTTGATTTCTTCTCTGCAACAGTTTATTACTCAATTGGTATTCAACCTGACCTTTACACATGTATTTTTACAATGAGTCGTGTTTCAGGATGGACTGGTCATGTAATGGAACAAGCTGCAAATAACAGATTAATTCGCCCTCGTGCACTTTATGTAGGTGAAAAGAATATTGATTGGGTTCCTGTAGAAAACAGGTAAAAAATTCTATTCAATCACGAACATTTTTCCTAGGCCTGGTGGGTTCAAACTTATCAGGCTTTTTTTGTACCCATGTTGATTTAGTAACCACTGAGGGAGTAAAGGTTACAGTAAAAATGGTGCCCTCACTTGGTTTCGAATTCCAGTCGAATTTTGCCTCAAGTTGGCTGGCTAAAGTACGAACTAAAGTCATTCCTAAAGAAGTAAGTTTATCTATATCGAAATCTTCAGGTAATCCAATTCCATTATCTTTGACACTAAATTTCAGAGTATTATCTATACTCTCCAACATTAATGTAATTTCTCCTTTTACCTGTTTCTTAAAAGCGTATTTATAGGCATTGATAATCAATTCATTTGCAAGAATACCAAATGGAACAGCCTGATTCACATTCAAAGAAATTTCATCACCATCGATATTGATCTCGATTTCTTTTCCATATCGTTGATAAGTATCAGCAATATCAAGAATGATATCTTCCAGATAATTCTTTATCTCTATACTACTAAACACATGATTCTGATATAATTTTTCATGTATTGTTGCAATCGATTTGATTCTTGATTGACTTTCCTGCAAGATCGTTAAAGTTTCAACATCTTCAACATGCATTGATTGCAATTCAAACAATCCGGAGATAACTGCAAGGTTATTTTTAACTCTGTGATGAATTTCTTTAATCAAAATTTCCTTCTCAGCCAAGGAGTCTTCCAGCTGAGATTGATAGGTTTTGATGTGGGTAATATCTGTTGCGGTACCTGAACAACCAACAATTTCACCTGAATCATCAATAATTGGGTAAGCAGTTGCAGACAAATGACGCAATTCCCCATCACTGTTAACCATTTCGAGAGGGAAGCTTTCATATACATCTCCATCCAATACATTTTTATGGATTTCTATCGTGTCTCCTGCTTTTGAAGGATTAATATAGGGCATAAAAGGTTTTCCAATTAACTCCACGGGTGCATATCCAAGAATGGATTCACTTGCATTATTTATGAAATTAAAATTACCATCGGGATCAATTCTCCAAACTAGATCATGTGATGCCTCAACCAGATTTCTATATTTTTGTTCGCTACCAACTAAAGCATACTCCACTTTCTTCTTCTCTGTGATATCTTCAATTAGTAGCATTAATTTTTGGACATTTCCTTCATCATCGAAAAGTGGTGTAACAAATTCTTTCAGATAAACTGTTTCTCCATTTTTTTTTACTCTCTCAATTTCTGTAATGAAGGATTGTTTTCCTTCGAACCCAAGCTTTAGATTCTTTTGAAATTCGTTAAATTTAGACTGTTGAACATAGGGCAACTGCTTTCCCAGTACATTTTCTCGCTTCCACCCAAAAATTTCTTCTGCCTTTGGGTTCCAAAGCTCTTCTATTTTTCCATCATGATTTACAGTAACCAAGCCAATAGGAGAATTTGATATTAGGGCCTCTAATAAACTATTAGCCTTTAGTAGATCTTGCTCATAATTATATTTTTCAGTGATATCATTAACTATAACAATATTTGATAAAGAACCATTAATATTAGTGGTTCTGGAGTAGATATCTACCATAAAAGAAGCACCGCTCTTTTTTTGATGAGAAACGGAGTAGAATGATCTGATTTCTTTGGAGTTTAAATTTGAGTCCCTTTTTTTTCTAATCTCATGGTATTTCTCTACTTTATCAACTGGTCTTAAATCTTCAGCTTTAAGAGCTTTAAACTCTTCTTTTGAATAGCCATATAATTTTTCTGCAGCAAGATTAGTATCAACAATTTTATCCGATTTTATTTCAAAGATAAGCATGGGGTTTGGGCTGTGATCGAACAAAAACTTATACTTTTCTTCATTTCTTTTACGTTCCAACTCTCTTGCTTTACGTTCTGTAATATCCTGAAACGAACCTATCAATTTTACTACCTTACTATCTTCAATAACAGGATTTCCTGTCCCCCTGCACCATTTTTTATTTCCTTTTGCATCCACTATTTCTACTTCTATATCAAAAGGAATGCCTTTTTCTACAGCCGCTTTCATCGATTTTTTCATTAAAAACAATGATTCTTTGGTATGAAACCTATCATCACTTTCAGTGGCTGGGTCAAAGGTGTCTTCTGTTACTTCATAGATTTCATAGATCTGTTTAGTCCACACTTCCTTTCCGGTAACTAAATCTCTTTCCCACCCTCCTAGTTTGGCGATACGTCCGCTTTCTTCAAATAGCGTTTTGTACTTAAATACTTCACTTACATTCTGTAAAGTACTTACAACAAAAACTTCATTATTCTCTACAAAAACATTTGACCTCACTAAAACGTCAATACTTGTTCCGTCTTTTCTTATATCTCTTTTAGAATCAGGATTATCAACTCCTTTTTCTAAATAATCTTTTATAAATTGCTCGTACTCTTTTCTGTCTTGATCACGTCTTTCTTTTGGAATAAGGTGATCAATACTTAACCCAATAAGCTCTTCTTCCTCATATCCCATCATCTCGCAATACGCATTATTGACCTTAACAATAATGCGATTTCTGTTTGATACTCGTACTCCCATTGAGCTATTAAACACCGCGTCTAGTAATAGATCACTCTTTCTTCTTTCTCGCCTTTCTTCAAGAGCGCTTATCTCTCTGTGAATGGCCGGAATAAGTCTTTTTAAATTATCTTTTAATACATAATCCTTCGCACCGGCTAGTATAGCATCTACAGCTTGTTCATCAGGGATAGTACCGGAAGCTAGAATAACGGGAATGTCTTCTCCTAATTCTTTGATTCTCTTTATAGCTTCTAAACCTGAAAAACCAGGTAATTTATAATCACATATCACAAGGTCATATTGTTGCTTAGCAATTAATAATTCAACTTCTTTCAGAGAATCTGTAACATTGTAGGTGAGCTCAAACTTTGATTTTTTGATATGACGAATCAACAACTCTGCATCAAGCGGACTGTCTTCTATAAAAAGCACACTTATCTCTTTCATATCCTAAACCTGCATTCAATTAATGCACCTAAACATCTTATATCGACTAAAATATACTATTATTAAGCTGGTATTTCAGTTAAAACAACTATTAAGATCTTATCTAGCCAGGCTTAATCACAATATTTATAATTCTATTAGGCACAAATATTTCTTTTATAATAACTGATTCTTCTAAATATTCTGCTACTTTTGAATCTTTCTTTGCTTCATTTAAAACAAACGTTTTATCCAGGGCTTTATCAGCAGGCACTTCCAGTTCACTCCTGACTTTCCCATTAATTTGAATTGGATATAAAATTGACTCTGCTTTCAGATATTCTTCATTAAATTCAGGCCATTCAGCATATGCAATAGTACTATCAGCTCCCAATCTCTTCCACAATTCCTCGGCTATGTGTGGTGCAAAAGGAGATAACAAAATCACGAAATCCTTTACTACTGAAATGGGGATAGTTTTCCATTGGTTCGCTTCATTCACGAATATCATTAACGCTGATATTGCGGTGTTCAATCGAAGAGACTCAATATCATCAGAAACCTTCTTTATAGCTTCATGCAATGATTTTAATTGCTCTTTATCAGGTTTACTGTCAGTAATATTAGCATTTAATTCTCCGTTTTTGTCATCAATGATCAAACGCCAAGCTCTGTTCAAAAATCGGTTAACTCCTTCTACTCCTTTTGTGCTCCAAGGCTTTACCTGTTCAAGAGGTCCCATAAACATCTCATACAAACGCAATGAATCTGCACCAAATTCTTCAATGATCTTATCCGGGTTTATTACATTACCCCTGCTTTTACTCATTTTATGAGCTCTGGCTTCAACTTTTTCTCCATCACTTTTACGAATAAAACCTTCCCCTTTTTTCTCTACTTCATCTTCAGAAAGTTTCTTCCCATCCTTTGATGTGTATTCCATTTCTCCAAGGATCATACCTTGGTTCACAAGTTTTTGAAAAGGTTCTTTTGTAGACAGAATCCCACAATCATATAATACCTTGTGCCAAAATCGTGCATAAAGCAAATGTAAGACAGCGTGTTCTGCACCGCCTATGTAAAGGTCTACAGGCATCCAATATTTTTCATATTCAGGATCAACCGGACCGCCATCAAAATCAGGAGAAATATATCTCAAATAATACCAACAGGAACCTGCCCATTGTGGCATGGTGTTCGTTTCCCGTATTGCTTCTTTTCCCGTTTCCGGATCTATAGTTTTGATCCACTCTTTAGCATTTGCCAAAGGAGGTTCTCCTGTACCGGTTGGTTCATATTTCTCAACTTCAGGGAGCTTAAGTGGTAATTGGCTTTCAGGAACAGCTTTAGCTACGCCATCAACATGGATAATAGGAAAAGGTTCTCCCCAATACCGCTGACGAGAAAACAGCCAATCCCTAAGTTTATAATTAACTGCCTTTTTCCCTGCTCCCTTCTCCTCCAGAAACTTAATGATCTTTTGCTTGGCTTCTTTGATTTTCAGTCCATTCAAAAAATCGCTATTTATGGCCGGCCCGTTTCCGGTATACGCTTTTCCTTCAAAGCCATCTTCAGGTTGCACAGTTCTAAGTATTTCAAGATCGTATTTTTCAGCAAATTCCCAATCCCTTTCATCCTGTCCCGGAACTGCCATAATTGCTCCGGTTCCATAACTTACTAATACATAATCAGCGATCCAGATCGGTACTTCTTTTCCATTTGCAGGATTTATAGCATAAGCTCCTGTAAAAACTCCGGTTTTGTCTTTATTGAGTTCCTGGCGTTCCAAATCTGATTTTAATTCTACTTCAGCTTGATATTCTGCAACCGCATCTTTTTGTGTATCAGTAGTTATTTCATTTACCAATCGATGTTCGGGAGCAATTACCATATAAGTAGCTCCAAAAATGGTATCCGGACGAGTAGTAAAAACTTTTAGTTTATCATTGAATTCTTTGATCTGAAAATCTATTTCTGCTCCTATGGATTTCCCAATCCAATTTCTTTGCATATCCTTCAAAGATTCCGGCCAGTCCAGATCTTCCAAATCATTCAAAAGACGTTCGGCATATTCTGTGATCTTCAATACCCACTGTCTCATTGGCTTTCTTATAACAGGAAATCCACCCACTTCACTCTTTCCGTCAATAACTTCTTCGTTGGCAAGTACTGTTCCCAACTCCGAACACCAATTCACAGCCACTTCATCTTCGTAAGCTAAACCACGTTCAAATAACTTTAGAAAAATCCATTGTGTCCACTTGTAATAATTCGGGTCTGTCGTATTTACTTCACGATCCCAATCATAACTAAAGCCTATTGCCTGAAGCTGTTTCCGAAATTTATTAACATTCGTTTCGGTGGTTATTTTTGGATGCGTTCCCGTTTTAACCGCATATTGTTCGGCCGGTAACCCAAATGCGTCCCAACCCATTGGATGAAGTACATTAAACCCATTCATTCTTTTGTAGCGCGCAATAATATCGGTAGCTGTATATCCTTCCGGGTGACCAACATGTAATCCTGATCCACTTGGATAAGGAAACATATCCAGCACGTAGTATTTCGGTTTGGAAGTATCTGTAGGTGTTTTGAAGGTCTTATTTTCGAGCCAGTACTTTTGCCATTTGGTTTCTATGGCAGATGGATTGTAAGAATGCATTTACGTTGTTTATTTTCAAAATTCTTAATCTTTTAAGATAAGACAATCCTACTAAATCTTTGGAATCGTTTTTCCTCTAATCTTAATCTAGTAACCATTCTTTACAATCTATTTGTGTGGAACTCTATAAATTTTTGTTTTATTCCTTCTGCATACAAAACACACCTCTTATTATGAAAAGGTCTTTATCTCTTTTATCTATTATCGCGTTATTTGTTTCACTTATAAATCCTGTGCACGGGCAAACTGATAACAGTACCATCATAATTGATATGATAACAGTATACCAAGCTGATTATGGAGCTCTTTCACGCAAATATGCTGTTCAGCCTTCTGTTGAACATTTCGATAGGTTTGACAGTTTTTTTTCAAATTGGTTAAAGCAACTAAACGGAATAAGTTTTGAAGATTTAGATCAATCACAGAAAGTTGACTTTACTCTTTTCAAAAATGATCTAACCCGCTCTCAATATTTTTTAAAAGTAGAAAGAAAGCAATTTCAAGAAATTTATTCTTTTCTACCAGCTACAGATTCGATCATGGAATTTATCAATGAGCGCAGAGTGGGTACTTCCATGAAGGGAAAAGAGGTTGCTGACAAATTCAATAACTGGAGCAAGGTCGTAGATCAAAAGAAAGCGCAACTTGAAAAAACTGATCTATTATCGAAACGAAAAGCAGGATACTTATCAAAATCCATAAAGGAACTAGAGAAAGGTATAGAGGAAGCTTATGAATTTTACTATGGATACGATCCTGATTTTACTTGGTGGGTAGAAGAGCCTTACAAGTCACTGAGCAAATCTCTAAAAAAATATGGTACCTTTGCGGGTAACTATTATGATGCTGAAAAAGAATCTGTCGATAAAAGTGGGATTGTCGGTAGCCCAATTGGAAGAGATGAAATAATTCGTCGTTTACAATTCGAAATGATCTCTTATAAACCCGAAGAATTGATTAAAATCGCTGAAAAACAATACGTATGGACTCTTCAGGAAATGCTTAAAGCTTCGCGGGAACTTGGATACGGGGATGATTGGAAAGCCGCCATGGAGTATGTTAAAACAACACATGTTGATGAAGGTGAACAGCCTCCATTAGTGAAAATACTGGCGGATGAAGCGGTAACCTTTCTTGAAGATCGGGATCTTGTAACAGTGCCCGAACTAGCTAAAGAAACTTGGCGAATGGTTATGTTGAGTCCGGAATGGCAAAAAACAGCTCCATTCTTTTTAGGAGGAGAAACAGTTCGCATTGCTTATCCAACCAATACCATGACTCATGAAGAAAAAATGATGAGTATGCGAGGCAATAATCCTCATTTTTCCAAAGCGGTCGTACATCATGAATTGATACCAGGGCATCATTTACAACAGTTTATGAATCGTCGCTATGAAACACATAGAAGACAATTTCGCACTCCTTTCTGGACTGAAGGTTGGGCTTTATATTGGGAGTTTGTTTTATGGAATAAAGACTTTCCAAACTCACCGGAAGACAAAATTGGAATGTTATATTGGCGTATGCACAGAGCTGCTCGTATTGTATTTTCTTTGAATTATCACCTGGGAGAATGGACTCCTCAGCAGTCAATTGATTATCTCGTTGAAAATGTAGGCCATGAATATGCTAATGCAGAAGCGGAAGTTAGACGATCTTTTGAAGGAAATTACGGACCGCTGTATCAAATCGCTTACATGGTTGGTGCCATGCAATTCTATTCCTTACGAATAGAGTTGGTTGATTCTGGAAAGATGACTGAAAAGGAATTTCATGATGCCATTCTTCATCAAAATACTATGCCCGTAGCAATGGTTAAAGCACTCTTAACAAATCAGAAATTGTCTAAGAATTATAAACCAGACTGGGAGTTTGGTAACTACTTAGACGGAATGTGAGTTTGTTTAATTACAGTCTCTAGGACACTTACCCCATCCGGTTCCCACCACAAATCCGGAGTTTGTGCCTGACTTAGAAATTCTGTCTTAATTCCATCAATATTTTTTCCGGTTCTATACACTGACTGAACCGAACTTCCAAAATGATGCCGTAACTCCTTCAACTTTTCATGATCTCCTTGCACCCAGTTTAACATAAATTCCTGATCCGGAAATTCATCCGTTTCCTGAACTAAAAAATCATCCAACCAAGCCTGATCTCTTTCAATTGCTTTATTGAAAGCAAATTGGTAAGCTAGATTCTCAGCAGGTTTTTTTAGTTGTGGGTTTCTTAGCCAAAATTCTTCCACATAATCGGTAAAATGGCACTTTACTTTACTCAACGAAAACGGGCTCACAATTACAGCCACCGATCTGCATCCTTTGCCTCCATATCGGAATATGGCTTCGATCATATCTCGTAGTGTTACGGGATCTTCGTTGTCCAAATAAGCGATAGAAAATTTTGCTGTTCTTATTACAAACTCGCTTTGTTCAGTTATCGCGTTCAGAGTAAACAGTTTTTCTTTTACAGGCTCAACCGATTCTTCTGATCCTGCAAATAACACTTTATCAGCTTTTAACTCTTTATAAGCTGATAATTCCGTTGAATATTTAACCCTGTTTTGAAGATCAAATTCCTCAATCTTTTTCAAAAAACTTGCTAACAAATAAGGATCTTTTTTAGAGAGCTTTCCAAAATAATCAGCACCGGATAAAATGGTTCCTAGTGCATCTTGAAATCCTACCAGCGGAAGATTACCGGCGTGTAAACAAAGTACTTTTCTACCAATCGAATTGTTGGATTCTGATATTCCGGCTCTTTGCGCCCATTCCTCTACCTGACCGGAATCAACTTTTTGTTTGAGCGTTCTGATCTGAAATTTAATGTCTTCAAGACTAAATAATCCTTCTTCCACCGTTCTATCAATTGCTACTTTCAACAATTGATTATCCGGTTGTAACCATAATCTAGTGGCTTGGGCTACTTTCTCTATGTAATTGTTTATATTTATCATCTAACACATCCCTTAATCCCTTCTCAAGAGGGGACGGACATTGTTAAATTTTTGAGTGAGCACTTTATTCTTCATTCTTAATTCTCTTTAATCTTGATCAATTAAAAAATTACAGCCTCGTAAATTTTTCGGGTTCCATCTGCCTAAAACCTGAAACTGATTCTCAACATTCATCACTCCTTTGTCCCCTGTCAATATAAACGAACAGGAATAAAAATTAGCCAGATCAATTACACCGATCAAACCTTCTTCACCTGTTTTTACTTCCTGCATCGGATTCTTTGGATCTCGAATACTAACTTTCATCCAGGAAGGACAATCAAACCATTCTGATCCCCTGCTGTAAGCTTGACTCAACAACTCTGTCATTCCATATTCTGAGTGAATGTGTTCTTTCGCTATTCCAAAACCCGTTGCCAGCTTTTCATGAAGTTCGGATTTCGCAATTTCACGTTTAAAGGTTTTCATCCCTCCGGTTTCCATGATTATAGAATCTTCAGGTATTTCAACATTGCTTTTTTCGGCCAAATCCATCAAGCCGAAAGCGGCACCAAATAACATCAGTTTTTTACCTGAAGTTCTGATCTCATCTATCTCTTTTTGCAGCAACGAATTATCAAGCTCCAAAAACTTACTGAACTTTGAATCATCTCTGTTGATCAATGCATTTAACATCCACACCAAAGACGAATTTGGATTGGAATTATATCCCGGAGTATAGGCCCAAATAACAAACTCATGGAGATCATAAAACTCCCACATTCCATCAAAAATGGATTGTTTGTAAAGATTCGAATCAGCAACAAAATGTTGGCTTCTTTGCATGCCTGAAGTTCCACTGCTAAGAAAAAGCTGATAGCTGTTAGCTGATAGCTTTTTCTTAGCAGTAATTATTTCTTTTTCTTTGAATGCCTGAATGGGTAAAAGAGGAATTTCATCAATAGAGTTCGGATTTATGATGCCAAGGGCTTTGCAAAATCTACTGTAAACCGGATTGTATTCTCGTTGGAATTCAAAGACTTTAAAAGCCCTTTCTTCAAAAGAAACCGATTCATCAAATATTTTATAGGGATTCATTTTCTACGAATCTTTATTAACTCATCCGCTGTTAAAATATAAATTATCTCTTCGCCCTCTACTGTTTTCTGGATGTTAGTGCCTTCACCAAGTTTCACTACAGTTTCAAAATTTTGGCGATTTTGAATTACAACTGAATTATTAACCGTTAAATAAAAAACTCCGTCCCTATGAAAAAAGGAAGAAACTCCTTTTGCTTCATAATACGTTTCATAAAACCCATTTTCTGAAAGCCGATGAATCAATCCGGATTTTTTGTCTAGTAGAAATATCTTTGATTCGCTTAGTTGAAATCCTGAAACATTTTTGACTTCTGATGGAAGTGTAATCTGATCTAAGTAAGCGCCGTCTTCGTCGTACTTACCTAAAGACTTAGACTTAGTATCGTAAAAGAAAATCTCGCTTAGTCTGTTTACTGCAATAAGTTCAGGAGAAATCTCATCTCTGGTTCTGAATTTGTCATTTCCTTTGATAGAACTCAAATACTGCCATCTTTTATCAAAAACCTGAATGCGATTATTCCCGGGATCAGAAACAAAAATCTTTAACCCCGTTGAAGAAGCAATATCCCTCGGAGTATCAAATTGGTAATTTGTACTTCCCCTGTTACCATATTTTTCGAGCAAGTTTCCATCCAAATCCAGTTTTAAAACTCTATGATTCCCTTGCTCAACTATGTAAATAGCTTCATTAGCAATCAAAAATGAAGTTGCCTTTTTTAAGCCTGAATAGAGCGTGTCTGGCTTGAATTGCCGGGCATCAACAGCCGAAAGTATCAACACCGAAAACGCTATGATCCACAAACGTTTCATGCAAGTCGCTTTAATCCCTTTGCACCAATATCTCTTCTATAAAAAGCTTTTTCGAAACTTATCTTTTTAATTTGTACATAGGAATTATCAATAGCCTCTTCAAGAGAACTTCCTTCACCTACAACATTCAACACTCTTCCACCATTTGTTACAAGTGTTCCACCTTGATTTTTGGTTCCGGCATGAAATACTATTCCTTTATCTACATTTTCTAAACCTGAAATCACTTTTTCTTTTTTATAGCTTTCAGGGTATCCACCGGAAACCATCACCACTGTACAGCGATATAGATCATCTAACTCAATAACAGTTTCTGAAAGTCGTCCTTCGGTGCTGGATACAATTATATCCAATAAATCAGATTTCATCGCCGGAACAATTACCTGACATTCGGGATCTCCAAATCTGCAATTATACTCCACAACTTTTGGGCCCTCTTTGGTGATCATTAAACCTACATAAAGAATTCCTTGATATGGATTTCCTTCTGCTTTCATTCCAGAAATAGTTGGCTCTATGATTTCTGATTCAACTCTTTTCAATAACTCTTTTGTAACAATGGGAGCGGGTGAATAAGCGCCCATTCCACCTGTGTTTAATCCGGTATCTCCTTCTCCAATACGTTTATGATCTTGGGCATTTCCAATCACTTTGTAGCTGTTTCCATCACAAATCGCGAATACAGATGCTTCTTCTCCAACCATAAAATCTTCAATAACTAACCGGGAAGCAGCATTGCTTAGAGAACCTTCCTGAAGTTCTTCTAAAGCTGAAATAGCATCTGCTTCATTTTCCGGGATAAGAACTCCCTTGCCACCAGCTAATCCATCTGCTTTCAAAACAATGGGATAGGAGTTTTTATCAATAATATATTCGGCAGCACGATCAAATTCATCCTGGCTAAATACTTCATACCCGGCTGTTGGGATATTGTGACGTTTCATGAAATCTTTAGCAAATTCTTTACTGCCTTCTAGCATAGCTGCCTGTTGCCTCGGTCCAAAAACAGCGTGGCATTTTCCTTCTAAAAAATCTGCAATTCCTTCTACCAACGGTTGCTCTGGTCCTACCACTGTAAGATGAATAGAATTAGATTGTATGAAATTCCAAACAGCATTGAAGTCAAAACTATCAAGCTCTACATTGTTACCAAGCGATTCTGTTCCGGGATTCCCGGGAGCAATAAATAATTTACCTAAATGAGGCGACTTTGCAATTCCCCAAGCAAGCGCATGTTCTCTTCCACCACTTCCCAACAAGAGTACATTGTATTTCATAACTCAGGAAAGTTTTTCTGCAATATTTATGATTTCAGAAAAGCTTTCGGCTTGTAAACTTGCTCCACCTATTAATCCACCATCTACATCTGTTTGGCTAAGAAGTTCCTCGGCATTTCCAGGTTTCATGCTACCGCCATATAGAATCCTTATTGCTAATGCTGTTTCCTCATTATATAGCTTAGCAAGTTCAGATCTTATAAATGCATGCATTTCCTGTGCTTGATCAGGTGAAGCAGTTTCTCCGGTTCCAATTGCCCAAATTGGTTCGTAGGCAATCACTACATCTAACACTTCGCTTTCAGAAATATCTTGAAGGGATTTTTTTATTTGATTAGAAACTAAATCAAAATGAATCCCTTTTTTCCGTTGTTCAAGAGATTCACCCACACAAATAACAGGTGCAATTTTATTAGAAAGTGCCTTAAGAGCTTTTCTATTTACATTTTCGTCTGTTTCATTGAAATATTGTCGCCTTTCAGAATGACCAATCAATACAAAATTACAACCACTTTCTGCGACCATCGCTGCACTGATTTCCCCTGTAAAAGCTCCGTTATCTTCGTAATGGAAATTTTGTGCTCCTACTTGAATCTCAGAATTGTGTAAATACTTCACTGCCATACCAAGAGAAACAAAAGGAGGACAAACTAAAACGTCTACATCA
Organism: Balneola sp.; assembly: GCA_965216175.1. Lineage (GTDB taxonomy): Bacteria > Bacteroidota > Rhodothermia > Balneolales > Balneolaceae > Balneola. The sequence goes on along the minus strand of OZ244140.1, from coordinate 625,786 downwards.
TCAGAAAATGTATCTTTGTGCTTTCTAAGACCTTCTAAAAGTTCAGCGGCCTCAAAAGGGCCTCCGTTCATTTTCCAGTTTCCGGCAATTAAAAATTGTCGATTGCTCATTTAACTTTCTCTTTTGGTTTGATTAATAATAGTATTCATGCCCTGTATCACATCAGTGAATTCTGTAGTAACATACTTTCTAACAATATTTCCTTTTTGATCAACCAATATTCGGGTTGGCACATCCGTAACATTGAATGTTTCGATTAGCTTTTGGATATCAAAAGAATCAAAATCTGCTACCGCCCAATGCTTTATTCTTTCTTCAAAAAAAGCGTTTACCGTTACTTCACTTTTATCAAGTGGTATTGTAAATACTTCAAGATCATAGTTTTGATAAATTTGCTGAATAACAACGGTTCGATCATATTGACTCTGATATAATCTACTGGCTACAGGTGTTATTTCTAATATATAAGGCTTCCCGATCAGTTTAGAAGAGTTAATTGAGTCTCCTTCCTGAGTAATAAAAGAAAAATCAGGAACTCTGTAACCGGGAGCTAAATAAGCTAAATCGTAGCCAATATTCTTTGCCCACTCCATAGCGCTTTGATTTGACTTATAACTTTTTTCAAATTTTTCTAAGCTAGCCTTAGCTTCTTCTACTCTTGAGCTGTCATAATAGAGTTCAACTTTCTTTTGGCTCAGATTAATGATCGTACTTTCATTGTCAGTTAATCTAATTAAAGAGTCTAAATATTCAATTCCTTTATCCAACCCTTTGAATTCTGAAACATAACCAAGCCCATAATTTGAAGCTGTATTGATTATCCCCTCCTCTGTAATTGCCTCATTCAATCTGCTCATCATCTTTTCTTTGTCAATGAAATTCAAGAGCCTAACTGATTCTGTTGCAGATAAATTAGCAGCTATTGTGCCTTTGTTCTTTTCTGATACTTCCCAAAAAAGATCACTCCACTTATTGATCTCATCATAAACCATAGAATCTTCAATTGCTCCAGCATTTATGTAAGCAAGAACCCTATTAAAATTCTTATCGATTCGTTTAAAAGTGTTCATTGCTCTGTGTTCTCTAGAGTCAATTTCAATAGTTTGCTCCAATCCGGGAAGTTCAGCTGAGAAATTTATAGTGTCTTTATCAGCTAAAATGAATTGGGTAACTCCAATTTGCCGTCCATTTCTTTTTAGAAACACCGGATAGAGTCCACGTTCAGGGAATTTTACTTTTCCGGATACTTTTCCATTCACATTAGTAGAATCTGAAAATAAAGTATCTACTTTAGAGTCCTGATCCTCTCTGTACGTGATAAGAATCTGAATCCCTGAAAAATTATTAGAAGCATCAATCGAGTCAGCAACCGTAATTTCACCGCTCAGGAGTGCAGTTTCCCACTTTGGTTCACTGCTGCAGCTAATTATGATTAAAGCTGAAAATATTAATAAAAACGGATATTTAGTTTTCATGATATTAAGATTCTGAAGAATCAATTTTGTAATTTTTTTGTAACCATTTCTGTTACCAATTTTGGATTTGCCTTTCCTTTCGATGCCTTCATAGCTTGCCCAACAAAAAAGCCCATCAATTGCTTTTTACCATCTTTAAATCTCTGAACTTCATCAGGATTGTTTTCAATGATCTCATCTACAATTGGTTCTAAAAACCCTGAGTCTGAAACCTGAATTAAATTCATCTCTTTAGCTAACTCTTCAGCCGGTTTTTCATTGCCAAACATTGCATTAAAAACTTGTTGCATAGCGGAAGAATTAATCTTGTCTTCCTCTTTTAATGTAACGAGTTCAGAAATCCGTTCAGGAGTTATTGTAAACTCTCGAATGTCCATGCTTTGTTCATTTAAAATTCGAAGAACTTCACTTAAAACAATATTTGAAGCAGATTTAGGATTTTTTGTAAATCCAGCAACTTCTTCAAAATAATCTGCTAAATATCTACTTTCTGTAAGTGTAACAGCATCAACTTCACTCATTTTGTATTCAGTTACAAATCTCTTTTGTCTGACATCGGCTAATTCCGGGAGCTCTTCTTTAATGTCAACGAGTAGTTCATCAGAAACTATGATTGGAGGCAAATCAGGCTCAGGAAAATATCTATAATCATGAGCTTCTTCTTTAGAGCGCATCACTCTGGTTTGGTTTTTTGAAGTGTCCCATAATCGTGTTTGTTGAACAACTTCTCCGCCTTCTTCAATCAATTCGATCTGCCGGTAAATTTCAAACTCAATCGCTTTTTCAACATTCCGAAATGAGTTCATATTCTTTAACTCAGTACGTGTTCCGAATTTCTCTCTTCCTCTTGGACGAACAGAAACGTTGGCATCACAACGCAAACTTCCCTCTTCCATATTCCCATCACAGATCTCCAAATACTGAACAATTTGTTTGATCTTAGTTAGGTAAGCATAAGCCTCTTGTGGAGTTCTTAAATCCGGTTCAGAAACAATCTCGATCAAAGGCGTGCCTGCACGATTCAAATCCACCAAAGTATTGTACGGGTCCTGATCATGAATCGATTTTCCCGCGTCCTCTTCCATATGAATTCGGGTAATTCCAATGCGCTTGTCATACTCTTCCAATTCAATATCTAAGAATCCTCCAAAGCAAATTGGAGTATCAAACTGAGAGATCTGATATCCTTTTGGTAAATCCGGGTAGAAATAATTCTTTCGAGCAAAAATTGACTTGGGTGCTACATCACAATTTGTTGCCAATCCCATTTTAATGATGTATCGAATCAAATTCTCGTTTACAACAGGAAGTGTTCCCGGATGCCCCAAACAAAGTGGGGAAACCTGTGTATTAGGTGCTTCTCCGTACTGTGCTGCTACGGGAGCGAAAGCTTTACTTTTTGTTAATAACTGTGCGTGTACCTCGAGGCCTATTACCGCCTCAAATCGTTCATGGGCAATTGTGCTCATTAAATCTTATTTCGGAATCGTTATTTATGAAGGCTAAAGATATCAAAGTAAACACTTAGATATTAAACTTAATATGCATTACTTCTTCAGTTTTAGTATGTTCTTTCAGATTAACTACTTGGCATGAAATACCTCTTAACTTTATTTGTTTTACTGATTTTTTGGAGTTTTCAATCTTTCGCTCAAGAAAGATATTTTCATGAATTGAAGGGATTTGAAGATTCTGCAAGAACAACACATTTATTTTATCGATTGAGCCAAACCGATTCTGTTTATGTAAGTTCATGGTTCAGAGAAAATCATGTACGTCATTTTAATACAACAACACAATCAGATTCAATTATTTTCTTTAGTACAGAAAAAGATTGGAATATGCCGGGTTATACTGAAAGCGTAACTATTGATTATGAATTTTACTTAGATACCCCAACTAATTGGATTCAGCTAAAAACACTTGGTCAAGGCTCATCACCTTTTATTACTGACTATAGATCAGAATTTATAGATTTTCCTTTCCCTGTTTTGACAAAAATTACTGACGATTACAATTTTTATTCTTGGCCGTTAAGTCTTGTCCTACATCCTTCTGGTGATTCTTTATATCTAAATCTTTATGAATATAAAACTATTTCATTCTCTGCTGATACAGCTCTTTGGCCTAGTTTTGGAGACGATTATGACGCAATGATTAATTATTTTGACAGCACTCACTTTGATTTTAAGCTGTTAGATATTCATCCAACCAACGATTCTCTTTATTTCGGACTTAATTCAAGTGGTCATTTATTCAGAAGTGATAAGTACTCTTCTGATTTTGTGCTAGCTGACTCAACCACTTTTTACTCTGCATTGTTTTTCGATAATAATCCAAATTATATATATGGTAGAAATAGAAATTCTCTTAGAATCTCTGATGATGGCGGAGTTGAGGATTCATGGACTCAAATTACCCTTCCAAATGAATTGAACAGCCTACTTTTTGTCACAACAGATATTTCCATTTCCGGAAGTTTATTTATTGCCGATTCTAATTCTGTTTATCACTCTACAAATTTCGGTTCAACTTTTGAAGAGTTCCTAGATTTTGATTCAGAAATCTCAGGACTCTACAAAAAGCCAAACTCAGAGATTTTGTACGTCCTCACCAAAACAGATCTCTACAAAGTCGAAAATGGACAGCCGACTTCCATCAAGCAAGTTCCGGTCAGTAACGAAGAGAATCCCGAAATCCCGACTTCAGTTTCGCTTAAACAAAATTATCCTAACCCATTTAATCCTGCTACAACCATTCGCTTTGAATTAGATCAGGCTACGTTTGCCAAACTTACCGTTTATGATCTCCTTGGAAGAAAAGTTCGAGAGTTAGTGAATGAAATCCGTCCGGCGGGAATCAACACTATTCAATTTGATGCTGATAATTTAGCCAGTGGAATTTATTTGTACCGATTGGAAGCAAACGGAGCGATTCAAACGAAAAGACTGACGCTTATTAAATGAAAACTAATCAATTCCCTTTTCTATGAAACGCTTTTTAATAGTTCTCTCATTTTTTTTATTTCAATACTCAGATTCTGAGATTTACGCTTTTCAAGATACTACATCTATCGATTTGCAAACTCATGTTTTGGTAGAAACGGGAGCCACAATGGCAAAATTGATACCTTATGATATCAATAATGATGGATTTAAAGATCTTATATATCAGCAGGTTCTTATTAATAATTCTACCTCTGAAAGATCCGTCACTATTAACTACGTTGCCGGTACAGCAAATGGGTTTGATAAAGAACAGCCCGTAGAACTAATTTCTAACAAAAATATCCTCACTTTTTTCCTACAAGATTGGAATAACAATGGAAAACCCGATCTTATTTTAAGAAAGCAAAGAACTAACAGTAATGGCGAAAATTTTGCTGATCTGGTTCAAATTAATTACATGAATGATGTAAAAATTGATAGCTCATTTAGCTTTCAAGTTCCTAAAGAGGTTTATCTAGGAAATGAAACTAATTATAAAGAAATACAGGAATTTAAAGATTTCAACTTAGATGGGTTGATAGACATGGTCTTCATAGGTTTTAGCCATGTTACAATAGGTTGGAATAATGGAGGTAACACGCCTGAGTTTAGCGAGATCACAAACTTTGGATTTAATACATACACAACCAAAATATTTGATTACAATCAAGATGGATATCCCGACTTTATAAATGATGACCAATACTGGAAAGAACCTGTAATCCATCTCAATAATAAAGATAAAACTTTTACCAGAACTTCTTTAAAACTACCTAAATGGTCATTTAATAATGAATCATCATTATATTGGGGATTTGAAGTGTTATGGCTAAATGAAGATCCTTTTCCAGATTTATTAACGCAAAAAACTAGTGCCGGTTTAGAAAGTGCCGTATATAAACTTTACACCTTTAATTTTGCGAAACTTGGTTATAAAGAAACTAGCCTTTCATTCAACTCAGATAATTTGGGAATCTTAGAACCCATTCATTTCAATAATGATGGGTTCACCGATTTTGTAGAAATCAAAAAGAATAAATTTAGAATATGGATCAATAGTCAAAACCAGACTTTTAGCTCTTTTGATATAAATATAAATACGGGACATACACTTGAAAACTTCTTTAAGATGGATAGTGATAAAGACGGAGATCTCGATATTTTCTTTTCTTTTCAACAACAAGACACTCTTTATCATATTATTAATACTGCCAATCTGCTAAATGAAGCGCCTGCTGCTACAAGCTTTAAAAAAATAGAAGCAAAAAATGATGGTATTGAAATTATGTGGGAAAAGAGTACAGATAAAGAATCATTAGCAGGTCATTTAAAATACGAGCTACAATTAGTTTCTGAAGATCGTAGTTTTAAAATTGATCTACATAGTGACAGCATAAAAATTGGTAGTCTACCGTCTGGAGATTACACCCTCACCGTTCAGGCGATTGATCCTTTAAATTCCACTTCTGCCTTATCGGAAACTGGCACTTTAACTATAATATCTACCTCAGCTGAATCTGAAGACTTACCATTAAGAACGGAGCTTCAGCAAAACTACCCAAATCCTTTCAATCCAACTACAACTATTCAATTTGAGCTAGTTAAAGCCACTTCTACCAAACTTACTGTATATGATGTACTTGGAAGAAAAGTTCGAGAGTTAGTGAATGAAATTCGCCCGGCTGGAACCAACACCATTCAGTTTGATGCTACTAATTTAGCCAGTGGGATTTATTTGTACAGGTTAGAAGCCAATGGAGTGGTTCAAACTAAAAGGCTAACACTGATAAAATGACAAAGATTGTATTACCTGTAACTTTATTGTTTGTAAGTACTTCTTTGGTTGCTCAGGAAACTAACCCGAATTATTTTCACTATCTAAGCGGTTTTGAAGATTCGACTGGGACAACGCAGCTTTTTTATCGTTTGTATGAGCCAAATAATCGTGAATGTACGTACACATATGATAATGAAAGCTATACTACTTCTATAAATCCATATAAGAATCATATTTATCATCTAGATCCAACAGATTTAAATATCGACTCTCTTTTATTGAAAGACTTTGTTGGATTATCGGCATTTTGTTCCGAAATACCATCTAACATAGAGACCTATAGATTTTTAAATAATGATCCTTCAAAGCACATATCTGTAAACCGCTCGGTGTATGATCTTATTGGTTTTTCTAATTTAGAATTTTATGATAATAGAAAAGTCGGAATTGGATTAGCTAATCCCTTAGGCATAAATTATGATGACTCATTAAACCAACTATTGGTCACATCTATAACATTTCAATTAGTAATCAAAGCTACTTCCGAAACTAGTAATTATGATATTGAAGGGAAAACTTATCAACTGCCATTGGCTCAAGACAGCCTTTGGACTACTGAATATGGGCTTTATGAATATCCTGATTCTTTGCTTATTGATTTTTCCGTTTTAGGAATTAATCCTTTCAATAAACGACAATATGTAGGCTTTCAAGAAGATAGTCTTGTGATATCTAACGATCGAGGTAAAACTCATAACAAGATTGCTAGATCTAGATATAATCGATATGATTTTGAAAGGTTTCATTATGATATGCCTCTATTCGATGCTGACTCCTCTACTTTTTATTTATTAGCGATGAATACTTGGGGTATAAATTACTCTTCGAAGATATTTAGAGTTAAAAAAGAACAAGATTGGTCAATAATAGAATTACTACCTGAATCTATTAATAGAAGAATTTCCATCGACCTTTCTAACTCTGGTCATCTATTCTTATCAGACACTACAAAAGTGTTCTTCTCTGAAGACTATGGAGACACAATGAATGAAATTTTAGAGTTCGAAGAAGAAGTAACCGGACTCTACAAAAAGCCAAACTCAGAGATTTTGTACGTGCTCACCAAAACAGATCTCTACAAAGTCGAAAATGGTCCACCGACTTCCATCAAACAAGTGCCGGTGAGTAATGAAGAGAATCCTGAAATCCCGACTTCAGTTTCGCTTAAACAAAATTATCCTAACCCATTTAACCCTACTACAACCATTCGCTTTGAATTAGATCAGGCTACGTTTGCCAAACTTACCGTTTATGATCTCCTTGGAAGAAAAGTTCGAGAGTTAGTGAATGAAATCCGTCCGGCGGGAATCAACACTATTCAATTTGATGCTGCTAATTTAGCCAGTGGAATTTATTTGTATCGTTTGGAAGCAAATGGAGTGGTTCAAACGAAGCGATTAACGCTGATAAAATGAAAAAGTTAAACAATTACACAATTTGTTTATTCATACTGTTATCTGGTTCTTTGAACGCACAAGAAAATTTTTTTTATGAACTTCATGGTTTAGAAGATAAAGAAGGTATTACCCATTTATTCTATAGATATATCAACTACAGTGGAAGTGATTGTAATTTTAATAACAACTTTAGTTTTTATCATTTTCACACATCTACTCACTCTGATTCGCTACAAATACAAAACTACTTACTTAAAAATTCTGAATGTAAATCGGAAGGTATCAAGACCAATGACATTTTATTTTTTAAAGCCCATCCAGATAGTTTTATGACGTATTCGTCTATAATTAAAAATGGGCTTATCCAAAAAGTAACCAATTTCAAAAATATAGACATAGACATTAGCGATAAGCCTGAACCACATAAAGTTCTGTATGACTCTACTTCAAAGAAAGTACTCATTTCAATACTTAATGATGAGTCTACTTATTTACTTCCTATTAATTCTCATCAAATTTATGATGCTAAATTAAATTTTGAGTCATTAAATAAAATTTCCATGCCTGTAAATGGAATAGAAGCAAAAACAGGAAGTTATATTGGACAGGACAACAATTACTTATATTATTCAGAAAATAGAGGATTGGATTTCCAACAATATTCTGACACTTTTTATTCTAAGTATGAATTTATTTTTACTGAAGATTCAACAAAGATCTATATGTTCAGGAAATCACAGGATGGCTATTCGAACGAATTAATAATTATTGACTTTAATAATTTTCGTTTTCAAAGAACTACGATCATTGAAGGTTACAACTTCGTGTTTCAACTTGATAAATCAATTCCTAATAAAATTTATGTAAGTGAATCAAAATCATTAAAATTGAGTGAAGATTTTGGATCTAGTTTTGACGTGATTCTAAAATTTGATTCCGATATAACCGGTCTCTACAAAAAGCCAAACTCAGAGATTTTGTACGTGCTCACCAAAACAGATCTCTACAAAGTTGAAAACGGAAAGCCGACTTCCATCAAGCAAGTTCCGGTGAGTAATGAAAAAACTCCCGAAAACCCGACTTCAGTTTCGCTTAAACAAAATTATCCTAACCCATTTAATCCTACTACAACCATTCGCTTTGAATTAGATCAGGCTACGTTTGCCAAACTTACCGTTTATGATCTCCTTGGAAGAAAAGTTCGAGAGTTAGTGAATGAAATCCGTCCGGCGGGAACGAACACCATTCAATTTGATGCTGCTAATTTAGCCAGTGGAATTTATTTGTACCGATTGGAAGCAAACGGAGCGGCTCAAACGAAAAGGTTAACTTTGATTAAGTAATGTCTAGAGCCCTTTTTTTCCTGTTTTTGGGGTACTGACAGAACGGACTTATTATTAACGTATAATAGAATTTAAGTCTATGTTTCAGTTGAATAATATATTAAAGCTTGTAGGTATAATAAAAATAATCAGAAGTAACAATTTGGCTACTTTTATATTCTTCATATATTTTTTAGTTAATCAATACTATAAATAATGATATTGTATTTTTCTTCATTGGGGGAATACGCATAAATTCGATTATGAATTGGATCCACTGCAAAGGCATTTATTAATCGGTCATTCAATTCGTATTCCTTCAATGGTTTTCCTAGCCAATCAAACACTTGAATCTTTACATTGTTAGGGCGATTCTCATTATTAAAATTTAGTACTTTATTGTTAAAATTGAGGGCATAAATCTTATTGTTTTTGGACTCAATATCTTCTATATAATAACGAGTTTCTTTCCATGAAGAAGAAGGGAGTTTAAGCTCTTCTGCTGAAGAACCTAAAGGATCAAATACCGTTGAACGAATATAATTCCCATCTAAATCAAAAAAGTCGAGTTGCCCTATATGTAGGGTAGCGGATGCTATTAATTTTTTTTCAGTATTTACATACGCTGTAGACCTATACACTGAAGATAATTCTGCTTTAGGTATTTCAACCTCCAATTTAGGGATATAAGGAGTAATTGTGACCTCAGATGTAATATAGTCATAGATTAGAAACCTACCAGCACCACTGGCCGGAGAAGCCAAATAAAAATTTTCCCCTTTATAAAAAAAATAAGGCAGATAATTACTTTGACTTGGTAGAGATTCTTGTAAAGTAATCTCTCCTTCTTCTATAGCTTCAATTACATTGATAGTACTAATATTTTTTCTTTTATAGTCATAAACATAAACCAATGGGGAATTATTTACCTCATCATATCCAATTTGTTTGATGAGTTCGGGACCTAGAAATTCTTTAGGTCCTCTACCTTCTTTCCCAACACTTGCCAATAATTCATGGTTCTTAGTACTATATATAGAAATAAATTTTTCTTCATTCTTTTGTATCACAAGGAAAGTATCTACTACTACTAAAGATACATTCCCACCACTCAAAACTGACACTTCCTTCAGAGGTTCCCCATTTAATAATTTAGCATCAATAAAAGTAGTTTGTTTTTCACAATTTACAAGAAACAAAAGTAGAAGAGGGGAAAAAAAATTTAACATATTATTTGATTAGTTCATTTCTGGATCTTCTGGTACCTCGGATGAGAGAGTACAAGTACCATTATTGGCTGGATCTTCATATTTTTTCCAGTCACATAAAGCTGTAGTACCATCTGCACATATTCGTTCAGTTTTATAACCACTTCCAAATTCTTGTACATCTTTACAAGGTACGTTAGCAGTTTGAAACATCATGGTATTTAGCGTATTTGTTTTAACGGTAGATGCATTTAAATCGCTATTTAATCCTGTACCAAAACTTAAATTTAGAATGATACCCATATTTAAAAGTGTGATGGAGATATTTAGGAACAGAAGATCTTATACGAAAATACCTTATTTATAATTCATTATCACTGTTTCATTATTCGATATTCAAATACAGCTGCTGAGTAATGCAATGAATACTCCCCTGACCCCAGACCAAATCTGAGCACTGTACTCCGATAACTTCTCTTTCCTGGAAATACTTTTTAAATAGATCTAATGCTTGTTGATCTAGCTTTTCATCATAAAGAGGTACAAGAACACAGCCATTTGCTACATAAAAATTAGCATAGCTGGCAGGCACATATTCTGAACCATCAACTGTTGTGCCTTCAATCTTAGTTTTTGGGAGGGGAAGAGTTTCTATATTTATATTCTTACCGTTCATTAGTTTCGCTGATTTCAGTATCTCGAGATTGTCTTGAAGAACTTTATAATTGATATCATTCTCATCTTCACAGATCATTGTAAGAACAGTATCAGCATTCAGAAATCGTGTCAGATCATCAATATGTCCATCGGTATCATCTCCTGCTAAGCCTGATTTAAGCCAGATTATATTTTCAACTCCTAAATATTCTTTGAGTTTTTGTTCGATCTCTTCTTTACTCATTGAAGGATTTCGATTTGAATTTAAAAGCACGGACTCCGTCGTCAATAAATCTCCTCTTCCGTTCACATCGATCGAACCCCCTTCCAATACCATGCTTGTTGAAATTCTTTCTACACCAAAATGATCTGAAATAAATTTCGGTATCAAATTGTCTGAGTCCCATGGCGGATACTTTTCTCCCCAGGCGTTGTACTCCCAGTCAGTTATTACAAATTCATTCGTATGTTTTACAAATATAGGTCCACAATCTCTTGCCCAAACATCATTTATTGGATATTCAATTATCTGAACATTCGAATTGTTAACCTTTCTTCCTGAAATTAGTCCCAAGGCTTTTTTCCGTACGTTCTTATTTTCAACAAAAAGCAGAATGCGTTCGAACTTGCTCAGAGCTTTAATAATATCAACATATACTTTTTCAACTCTTTCCAATCGTTTATCCGGCCAGGTTTCTTTATTGGAAGGCCAATGTAGCAAAGTTGCAGAATGCTCGTCCCATTCAGCCGGCATTTGAAAATCATTCGGTGTAGGTTTGATATTCATTATTCCTTGTTCAATATTCTATATTGAAAATTAGTCGATTAATCTTTTTAAAATCCCATCGTACATATCAATTCTTCGATCTCGGAAAAAAGGCCATTCTCTACGCTGGCTTTCAATAGCATTCAAATCAATCTCGGCAACTACTACTTCCTCTTTCTCCCCACCTTGCTTAATGATTTCACCAAATGGACCTACAACCATCGAATTTCCCCAAAACTTAGTTCCACTCTCCTTACCTACTCTGTTTACAGCGGCGACAAAACAACCATTCGCGATAGCATGGCTTCTTTGAATAGTAATCCAAGCATCTTTGAATATATTTTTTTGCTTTCGCGATTCTCTTCTAAGCGTACCTATTGCCGTCGGATAAAATATAATCTCGGCACCTTTTAAAGCTGTAATTCTTGCTGCTTCAGGATACCATTGATCCCAACAAATTAAGGCCCCAAGCTTACCAAATTTTGTATCAAAAACCTTAAACCCGGGATCATCATCTCCGGGAGTAAAATAGTACTTCTCATGAAATCCGGGATCATCAGGAATGTGAATTTTTCTATAGTTTCCTAAAATTGTTCCATCTGCGTCAATTACAACTAATGAGTTGTGGTAAACACCCTGAGCTCTTTTCTCAAAGAATGGAAGAATCAGTACTACCGCCAGTTCCTTAGATAGTAAACTTGCTCTTTTAACAAGCTCCCCATCTATTGGCTCTGCCAAATTAAAATTGTCTTCATCATGCTTATTGCAGAAATAAAGAGTAGTAAAAAGTTCCTGAAGACATATAATATTTGCGCCTTCATCTGCTGCTGCTTTAACTAGTTTAAAACTACGATTTATATTTTCTTCCGGTTCAGATACACAACTTGTTTGCACTAAACCCAGCTTTATTACTCTATTTTCGTTTTCCATTCCTAAATGTACAAATTGTTATAAATGAAAGGGTTTTATTTTTCAATCAATTTACGAATTCACTATGAATATTTAGGCAAATAAACATAGCCTCCTTAATTAAAAAAGCGCTTCCATGAACTTTCATTAATGCCTAAGAAATTAAGGTTTAAATCCTTTTTTACTTAAAATTAGGAAATCAAATCCTTAACTTTAAGGCTTCATCAAAAAACTTTATAAGGAATATGATACCTAACTACGACAAGCATCCTAAAAGTAAGATCGGATTAGATTATTTAGGCTTAGAGAGTAATAAAAACGTTCACTGGAATTTAACTCCTGCAGAGTTGTATGAAAGAGCAATTGCCCGAGGCGAGGCTTTTCTTACAAAAGACCATGCATTAGTTGTGCACACAGGAAAATTTACTGGTAGGTCCCCAAAAGATAAATTCATTGTAGATCAACCTTCTGTTCATGATGACGTGGATTGGGGTGATATCAACCAGCCAATTTCTGAAGAAGTATTTGAAAAATTATTCAAAAAGGCTCAGGATTATCTTTCAGATAAAGAGCTTTTCGTTAAAGACTTATTTTGTGGAGCGGACAAAGCAACTCAACTTCAAGTACGAGTAGTAAGTGAAGTAGCCTACCACGGGTTATTTGCTCATAATATGTTCCGTCGTCCGAATAGCGGTGAACTTGCTAATCATACTCCGGAATTTACGGTAATGGCAGCTCCGTTTCTTGAAGCAAATCCCGCTGAAGATGGAACTAAGTCAAGTACCTTCATCATCTGTAATTTTGAAAAGAAGATTATCCTTATCGGAGGTACACTTTACTCCGGAGAAGTAAAAAAAGGGATTTTCGGTGTGATGAACTATCTGCTTCCTAAAAAGGGAATCATGGCGATGCATTGTTCCGCAAACCATGATGAGAATGGAAAAACAGCAGTGTTTTTTGGCCTTTCCGGAACCGGAAAAACTACTCTTTCTGCAGATCCTGACAAAACGTTGATCGGTGACGATGAGCACGGATGGAGTGACGATGGCGTTTTCAATTTCGAAGGCGGTTGTTATGCAAAAACGATCAACCTTTCAGAAGAAGGCGAGCCGATGATCTACGCTACTACCAAAATGCCTGGTACTATCTTAGAGAATGTAATTCTGAACGATAACAGAGAGCCTGATTTTGATGATGTAAGCCTAACTCAAAATACAAGATGTTCTTATCCAATCGATTTTATTCCCAACGCAAGTAAAACCGGTACCGGCGGACATCCAGAAAACATCATTTTCTTAACAGCTGATGCGTTTGGAGTGTTGCCTCCAATCTCAAAGTTGACTCCTGAACAAGCAATGTACCATTTCATTAGTGGTTATACGGCCAAAGTCGCTGGAACAGAACGTGGTGTTACTGAACCTCAAGCTACTTTCTCAGCTTGTTTTGGATCTCCATTCATGCCTTTACATCCAACCAGATATGCTGAACTATTAGCCGAGAAAATTCGAAAGCATGAATCTCAGGTTTGGTTGGTAAACACCGGATGGACAGGAGGGCCTTATGGGGAAGGATCCAGAATGAAACTTGCTCATACACGAAGAATGTTGAGTGAAGCCATTGCCGGAAATCTCGAAAATGCAGTCTATGCTAAAGATCCGATCTTTGGAGTCGAGGTACCTACATCAGTAGACGGAGTTCCTTCAGAAGTACTGATTCCAAGAAATACCTGGAATGATGCTAATGAATATGATATCAAAGCTAAAAAATTAGCAAAGATGTTCGTTGATAACTTTAAGAAATTTGAGTCTGAAGCAAGTGATGAATTACTTGCAGCTGCACCAAATGTAGATTAAAGATACATTTTGAATTTTATTCAAAGCCCATTCTATTTTAGGATGGGCTTTTTTTATTAATCAATATTTAGCAATTCGTCTTCAATCATCTTCTTGACAATCGAACTCCCTAATCTTTCCATTGCAATCCTATTTTCAATTCCACCTACACCTAATCCTTTTTCTGAATCGACTTTTGCTTTCCATACAATTTTTTGTAACTCGGGATCATAGATTGCAATTCCTAATTGAAGATCTGTAAGATCACTACCATGATATCTACCACCTTCTAGCCCAATTATCATCAGTGCATCTGGTCCAAAGAATACTATTTCCTTTCTTGGTAATTCCGGAGAAAGAGCAAGGCTACTTGATTCTTGCAGATGATAGGTTGATTCAATGTTCAAAGAATCAAGAGAACTTGTTACAGCTTCTGAAACCTTTTCCATTAAACTTCCACTTTCACTGGTTTTATAAACAACCATAAATAATTTAGATATTCTCTTTTGGTATGATTCGTCCTTATTCGTTTCGATTGTATTTATCGAGGAAGAACACGATAACAGAAAACAAGCTGCTATAATTAAAAGTACAGTTTTCACAATATTTAGATTTAATTTTTTGTTTTAGGTTTTAATCCTCTACTAACTCATTCAACTTATCCAGAGTATCCTGAACACGAAGTGCCTCAATGGCTTCGTGTAGATCTCCCTTCATGATATTATCCAAATTGTAAAGCGTAAGGTTGATACGGTGATCAGTAAATCTACCCTGAGGGAAATTGTAGGTTCTGATCTTAGCAGATCGATCTCCTGTTGAAACTTGGCTTTTACGTTCCGCAGCTCTGGCTTTTTCCTTTTTCTCCAATTCAATATCATACATTTTTGAACGAAGCATAGTCATCGCTTGATCTTTATTCTGATGCTGTGATCGTCCTTCTTGACATTCTACTACAATCCCAGTTGGTTCGTGAGTGATACGAATAGCGGAATCTGTTTTATTTACGTGCTGCCCACCGGCTCCACTTGCTCTAAAAGTATCGATTCGCAAATCAGCAGTATTAATATCCACATCAACTTCTTCAACTTCCGGTAGTACCGCAACTGTTGCTGCTGAAGTATGAACTCTTCCCTGGCTTTCAGTAGCGGGAACTCTTTGTACACGATGAACTCCAGATTCATATTTCATTTTGCCAAAAATCTCATCTCCTTCCAGAGAAAATACAATCTCTTTATATCCGCCTTTATCAGATTCAGTAATGCTCATTAAGCTAAGTTTCCAGTTTTGTGAATCTGCATATCGGCGATACATATCAAAAAGATCGCCTGCGAAAATAGCCGCTTCATCCCCCCCGGTTCCCGCTCTTACTTCTACGATCGCATTTTTAGAATCTTCAGGATCCTTAGGAACCAATTTCATCTTGATATCATCTTCAAGTTTTAAGAGCTGCTCTTTGATCTCCTTGTTCTCATCCTTTGCCATTTCAGTAATCTCAGCATCTTCATCCATTTCGATGAGTTCCTTATTCCCTTCCTGCCGGTTATGTAGATCTTTCCAGGCATCATAATCTTTCACCAAATCTTCAAGATCACTTCTCTCTTTGGTGAGCTCAGTGTATTTTTCAGGATTGTCGAAAACGGAAGGATCGCTCATTGCCGCATTTACTTCTTCAAATCTGGATTTTATCTGCTTTAATTTTTCTTCTATATCCATTTGGAGGTTTACTTCTATTATTTTCAAAACCTAAAGTAAGCATTGTTTAGCATAGAACAGAAAGAGAATGCAAAATTAAGAATTAAGAATAATTGATAAAACTATTCCTAATTCTTAATTCTTAATTCGTATTTTTAAAAGAAAAATCCATGTCCCAAACTTCACTCCCTGCCAATTTAAGAATCGGTTTTCTCGGGGCCGGACAACTTGCCAGAATGAGTTCTTTAGAAGCTTTCCGTTTTGGAATTCAGGTTGCAGTATTTTCTGACCGAACTGAAAATGAACCTGTTCAATTTATGACCCCGTTCTCAACTTCCGGCTCTTTTGATTCTGTCGACGATATGATTGAATTCGCCAAAGATTGTGATGTAATTACGTTAGAAAATGAGTTTATCAGTTCCAAAATTCTTGCAGAAGTACAAGAGCGGAGCGGGACACCTATATTTCCTTCGCCAAAAAGCTTTTCATTGATCGAAAATAAACTCATCGAAAAACAAACTTTTGAGAATGCAGGAATTCCGGTCACCCCTTATAAACTCGTAGAATCAGAATCAGATTTAGAAAATTTTGGTGATACTTACGGCTGGCCTTATCTGCTTAAATCATCCAAAGGCGGTTATGATGGATATGGCAATGAAACAGTACAAGATTTGGAATCAGCAAAAAAAGCGTTTGATAAACTCGGTGGCAACAAAGGCAGAGATATTTTGGCGGAAGCTTTTGTTCCATTTACAAAAGAATTAGCCGTACAAGTTGCTCGCAATGAAACAGGAACAGTGGTTTATCCATGTTGCGAAACCGTTCAGGAAAATCACATTTGTGTAGCCGTACTTTCACCTGCACCAATTGAAGAAAAATTTCAAAAAAGAGCTCAGGAACTTGCTGTCAAAGCCGTTGAAGCAATTGATGGAAAAGGAATCTATGCTTTCGAATTTTTTCTCACTAAGGATGGAGATATACTATTAAATGAATCAGCTCCCCGCCCTCACAACTCAGGGCATTATACCATTGAAGGATGTATAACATCTCAGTTTGAAAACCATGTTAGAGCTGTACTTGGACTTCCTTTAGGATCCACTAAAATGAGTTCTCCGGCTGTTGCTATGATAAATTTATTGGGGACACATAATCGTCCGGCTGAAACAGATCATATTCAAAAAGCATTAAGTACTGAAAACGGTCATCTCCATGTGTATGGCAAAATTCAAAGTAAAGTGGGTCGTAAGATGGCGCATTATACTTTGCTTGGGGATGATTTGGAGGGAACTTTTAAGAAAGCCCGAGAAATAACAGATAGAATTGAAATTTAGCTTAAAATAAAGATTAAAAACTTCACGAAGATCCTGAAACAAGTCAGGATTGTAGATGTTAGGTAATTCGTTGACCATTAGTTTTCAAAAGCTACAAAACACAAACAACGTCATTCCGCAGCGAATGCCGGAATCTGGATATATACTATAGCCGAGAAACTTTATTTATCTTTCAACTAATTCTGTAAGGAATTGCTCTGAGATAGTCTTACTTGGATATGAAAGAAGGCTATGTGTATATTTTATCCAATTCCAAAAGATCTGTTCTATATACAGGTGTGTCCGGTGATTTATTAACCAGAACATTCAATCACAAAAAGAACGAAGGCTCCTTATTTTCTTCCACACACCGAACTCACTTTTTGTTGTATTACGAAGTGCACCAAAACATGTACGAAGCTATTCGAAGAGAGAAGCAAATAAAAAAGTGGAAAAGGGCATGGAAAATGACTTTGATACGCTCGGTAAATCCGGACTTGAAAGATTTATGGGATGAGATTCTACCTCCTGGGAGATTCCACTTTTGATTGGCTATTAAAAGATTCCACTTAGAATGAAATCGAAGCAAATATTTCAATCCAGATCTCGGGCATACGCCGCGAGATGACCTCTCAACTATATCAAGGCCTCATTAAATTATCTGACATCTTCAAGGATGAAAATTCAATTTTTGTCAACGAATTGTCTAACTTCTACAAGGATGACCTTATTTATTTATTACATTCAACCAATTAATAAAAATCTATTAAAAATGAGCAAACCAATCATCGGTGTAGTTATGGGCAGTGACAGCGACTGGTCTACCATGAAACAAGCCACAGATATTCTTGATAAATTTGGCGTGAATTATGAAAAAAAAGTAGTATCAGCTCATCGCACTCCAAACGACATGGCCGATTATGGCAAAATTGCTCGTGGACGCGGATTGCAAATCATTATAGCCGGAGCAGGCGGTGCCGCTCACCTTCCGGGAATGCTGGCAAGTCATACAACTTTACCTGTAATAGGAGTTCCCATTCAAACTTCTGCTCTTGGTGGCCTAGATAGTTTGTACTCTATCGTACAAATGCCTAATGGAATACCTGTTGCAACAGTAGCCATTGGTAAAGCTCAAAATGCAGGTCTTTTGGCTTTAAGAATGTTGAGTATGACTGATACCGATATTTCTGAAAAGTTGGAAGCCTATCATGCTACATTAGCTGATGAGAGTCGGGGGAAAACCGATAATCTGAACTAAAACTTATTCTTCTTCCTCACGTAGCCTAATCAGATTTAACAACTCTGATACCATGCCAAAATCCAACAAAAGAAAATTTATACGCTACTTTTTGCTCCTTTTTTGGATTTCTGTATTCGGTTGGCAATTCTATCAAATGAACGCATCTGGTTTTGATGAATCTGTTGTTTTTGCTTCTGATGAAGAAGTGAAATTTACTGAAAGTGAGGATTACCTTTCCTTTCATTCGATAAAGTGTCTTTCAAAAACATCGATCCTTTTTTTCCCGGGAGCTTTGGTTCAACCGGAAGCCTACGCTCCACTTGCTCGAAAATTAGCGAAACAAGGATATGAAGTATACATCCAAAAAATTCCCTTCCGTATTGCCATCACTGATAACATGGAACAAGAAGCTCTGAAAATTGCCGCTTTAAAAATTAAAAGCACTAGAGGTGCAAAATGGATAGTGTCAGGGCATTCACGTGGTGGAAGAATGGCTGCTAATTATTCAGTACAGTATCCCGAAACTATTTCAGGAATGATATTATTGGGAACATCACATCCCAAAGAAAAAAATCTTACCGGTCTAAAATTTCCTGTTCTTAAAGTATCCGCTAGTGAAGACGGTTTGGCTAGCCCTTCCGAAATAAAACAATTTGCTTCAAATCTTCCGTCAAGTACTAAGTTTGTAATGATTGAAGGAGGAAACCATTCTCAATTTGGGTATTACGGTTTTCAATTTGGATCGGGTTCCGCAACAATAACAAGAAAAGAACAACAACAAATCACAGAAACAGAAATTCTGGATTATTTAAATTCCCTTAACTAATCCTTAATAGCAAAAACAGCCTTAGTAAAAATAATTGGCTATACGATAATTTAAGTGTACTTTATATGCGGATTGGTTCTGATATCTCGACTACGGTATTGAACTACTTGGGTTTAGGATTTTTCTGATCATTCCGAAATTTAGTTTTAACAAGATATATATACACATGAACATTTATGTAGGAAACCTTAGCTACGGAGTTTCTGAAGACAACTTAAGGGAAGTATTTGAGGCTTACGGAGAAGTAAGCTCTTGCAAAGTAATCACTGACAAATATTCGGGCCGCTCTAAAGGCTTTGGGTTTGTAGAGATGGATAACGATTCAGAAGCTCAAGCAGCTATTGATCAATTAGATGGAGCTGAAATTGACGGACGTGAAGTGCGTGTTAATGAAGCTCGCCCAAGAGAAGATAAAAAGTAAACAGTCTTTTTTCTTATCAATAAATTTAACCCGATCTGCAAACAGGTCGGGTTTTTTTATGAGACTAAGTTGAAGAAGAAGAAATTTCAAGTAACATTTTTATTGATTTGCAGTATTAGTGAATCAATGTTTGAAACGATAACAATTCAATCTAAACTAACGGAGTTGAACTATGATCATGTCTACAACAAATAATCTGGATGGACGAGAAGTAAAAAAATATTTAGGAGTTGTAACAGGAGAAGCCATTCTCGGAGCTAATATTTTTAAAGATTTTTTTGCAGGAATTCGCGACATCGTTGGCGGACGTTCTGCAGCATATGAAAAGGAATTGCAAGAAGCACGAAGACTCGCCTTCGGAGAAATGGAAGACAAAGCGAGCAGAGTTGGAGCCACGGCTATTATTGGAATTGACATTGATTATGAAACCATTGGAGCGAACGGAAGCATGCTCATGGTTTCTGTAAGTGGAACTGCCGTTTTAGCTGAACCTTCCTGATAAGTTTATAATGTCAGTTTTATGATGCATGTTAATGGTTATTAGTTTAAAATAATAACCATTAACATTTAACCAAATCATCCAAAAACATCCTTCATTTTTGAAAAGAAGCCTTTCTCTTGTTGCTTCATATTTACAGCGTCAAAATTTTCTGATTCTCTGAAGCTTTCCATAGCTTTACGTTGCTCTGATGTCAGATCACTTGGCATATAAACATTTACTCTCAGCAACTGATCCCCTGTTCCGGAATTGTTGAGTCCAACTATTCCTTTACCTCGCATGCGAAGTAATTTTCCCGGCTGTGTTCCTTCTTCTATCTTTAACTTGGCTTTACCTTTTAACGTAGGTACTTGCACTTCTGTACCAAGCACTGCATCAGGTATACTCAAGTTCAAATTATAATAGATATTATTTCCTTCTCTTTCGAACTTTTCGTGCTCTTTCTCTTCGATCAGAACAATTAAATCTCCTGCCTGACCTCCTCGCCTACCCGCATTTCCTTGACCTCGAAGCGTGATATAGTTACCGTTCGAAACTCCTGAAGGAATATTGATTTTTACGGTTTCTTCTCCTTTTACCCGACCTTCACCTGCACATTTAGTACACTTATTTTTAATGATTCTGCCATCGCCACTACAAGTAGGGCAAGGTTGTACATTAACCATTTGGCCTAACATAGTTCTTGTTACCTGGCGAACTTCCCCCATTCCATGACAGGTTCCGCACGTTTCGAAATCAGAATCAGTTTCGGCACCGGTTCCGGTACATTTATCACAAACTAATTGCTTCTTAATCTTAAGTTTCTTCTCTGTACCAAAGGCAACTTCGTTAAGCTCTAACGGCATTCTGATTTTCATATCCGATCCCGGAGTTCCCGGTTGTCGTCTTCCTCTTCCCCGAGATTGTCCACCAAAGCTTTGTTCGCCGAAAAATCCACTTCCAAAAATATCCCCGAATCGGCTGAAGATATCTTCGAAACCCATTCCGTCAAAATCGACTCCACCGCCTCCAAAGCCACCTTGGTTACCGTTTACTCCGGCATGACCATACTGATCGTAACGAGCTCTTTTCTGAGGATCTCTGAGCACATCATATGCTTCTGATGCTTCTTTAAATTTCTTTTCTGCTTCTGCATCCCCTTTATTTCTATCGGGATGATATTTCATCGCTTTCTTCCGATAGGCTTTCTTCAGTTCAGCTTCAGAAGCACCTTTTTCGACTTCAAGTATTTCGTAATAATCTCTGTTTGTCATCTCTTATTGGCTCACTATTACTTTTGCATGCTTAATTACTTTCTCACCCATTCGGTATCCACGCTCCAAAACTTGTAGCACGGTATCGCTAGGAGTTTTATCATCCGGTGCAGGTTGACGTAACAAAGCATCATGAAGATTCACATCAAAAGGAACGCCTGTTTCATCGATCTTTTCGATGCCGTGCTTTGCTAAAATTTCTGCGAATTTGTTAGATACCATTTCTATCCCGGCAAGGAAATTTTCATCAACTTCTGAATCTTTGCTGGCATCCAGAGTTCTGAGCAAATCATCGTTAAGCGGTAAAAAATCCTGCATAGCTTCCGCTTTCACTTGCTCTCTTAATTGAAACCGTTCCTTTTGAACCCTTTTTCGGACGTTCTCTAACTCTGCAGCCTTTCTTAGCATCGAGTCTCTTGCAACTGATAGCTCATTTTCCAGCTCTTCAATACGCGCATCTTTCTCGCCTTGTTGATTTTCCGAAACTGCCGATGACTGAGTCTCATTTGTTTTTTCCTGATCTTTCTCTAATACTTGATCTTGAGAGTTTTCTAAAATTTCTTCTTCTTTTTTACTCATTGATGTCTCTAAATAGGGTTCTTTTTTCTATCAGTCATTTAGCAAATATAATGCCAGTACCGATCACATTTTCTTTAATGACAATGTTTCGGGGAATATGTTGCATAAAAAAACCCATCAGTGTTACTGATGGGTTTTAAAACCGTTGTTAAAATGATTCTTACTACTGCTGGCTTAGGCAATTACCTGCACAAACGGAAACACTTGATCTGTTCAATACATTGATTTCCGGCAAAACAGAACCAAATTTAGCTTCAATAGTTGCTATAATTTCGTTTACAATTAAAGCATTACCTCTGGGATTTGGATGTATACCGTCAGTTGAAAGCACACCTGTTGGTGCAAAATCTGGACTAAGATCAACACCATCTACTGTTATACCCGGTACCCCATCACTTAATCCAAATAAATCTGCAAATGCACCGGTAGATGAGTTTGTATCATATAAAGTTAACCTAGCTGAATTAGCAGCTACAATTTGAGCCATTATCCCATTAAAGGTCTGCCGACTCGTCTCAATTTCTATTTGCTCTGTAAGAGTCAGATAAAACCGATCCCCACTTAATGAACCATCAGCATTAAAACCCAATGGTATTACAATTCCAACGGGTTTGGTAGCATCTCCACCAAAAGAAGTGTTAAGTACTGAACCTGCAGAAAGTACTACCAATTCACCTTGCGTTAGTGGTCGAGACTGTTCGTAAGGTACAAGCGCTGCTCTTTGGTCAGCGCTTATTGCACCAGCACCTTGTAATTGATCGAACTTTGGTCCAAGATCTTCCAAATCTTCATCTATAGCTAAGATAGAGTTTGCACCTGCTGAATAATTTATTTTTCGGCGATCTGCATCTGCTTGAGAATGACCTAAATTATCCACTAAAGCTTGATAGGCTCCATTCACTGAAGCTAGCCCTGAATTTAACTGTGTGGCTGTGGCATCATCCAAAGGAATAGCGTTATAAGGCACTGCTCTAAAGAAAGCCAACCCTAAAAATGAAGGAATATTTATAACTACACCTTCTGCTGATGTATTGGTCATTAGATCAGTAATTACACTAGTAAATCTAGTCTCAAAATCAGCATTAGAGGTTAACACAGCAGGATTAGAAGCCCCACCTGTTGCATAACCCAGAACGTCGTTGTTTCCAATCCACAATGAAAAGAATGTAGGATCTGCATCAATGGCATCTCCAAGTACAGTAGATGCTCCCGGATTACTAGCAAAACGAGCATAGAAAGGATTATTAACTGCGGCAGGATCTCTTAATTGACCTACAGTTAAACCCGGAACACCGAAATTATTAAGTGCAGGTCCACTGTATGCTGTCGGAGCTTCTCCATTTATTACAGGAGATGGAACCCTTGCTTCTGTATCAAGCTTAAATCTTCCAAATGTAATCCCGTTATTTGGATTTGGACTAATATTCGTATTGAATCCATTTGCTGAGTTTATGTTCGGTTGATTAAATGTATAATCACCTTCCACAGTGGTAGCAAAACTAGTCGCTAAAATGGCTGCAACTGAATTAGCTTGACCATTACTGTACAAAGCTCCATCCATATATCCTGCCGTAAGAGAATTCCCAATGGCTACATAGTTAGAGAAGTCTGCACTTCCCGAAGAATAATCGGGAGAAGTAGGAAGCGGATTCTCTTCCAGTTGGTCGTCTACTAAGGAATCTTCAATTCCATCACAGGAATATCCGATAAGCCCTGCAACAATTAGTAATAAAAATATTTTATATAGTTTATTCATTGTTAAGTCCTTTTCTTAATTCAAGAATTGATCAAATGTTAGAGAGAAATAATAGATAGCTCCTAATGTCGGGTTACCAAATGAAGTTGTATATCTTTCATTTAAGATATTACTTCCACCCAACTTAAGAATAGTATTAGCAGATGGGATTTTGTAGCTAACTTGAGCATCAAAAGTACCATATGCAGGAACAACTCCATCACCAAATGAGGAATCCCAGTAATAAGCATCCTGCCATCTATATACCATATTGAAACCTACATTATCAATAAAGTTTCTGTTCTCAAATCGAACATTATATCTCCATTTCGGAGTATTATAACTGGAGCGAAAGCCTTGTGCACGAAGATCTTCTTCACTTATCAGTTCATTATAAGCAACGTTCCCGCCTAACTTATAACCACCGTCGAATGAATAATCCATACTTACTCCAAATCCTTGTGATTTAACTTCTCCATCAGCATTTACATCGAATCCATATTCCTGAGTTACTACACCACCCTGGATAATATCATCTTTTCCTGCATCGCTATCGGCATCAAAAGTGCCTGGATCTTCCGTAGTTCCATTCGGAACACCTTGTACAAACTGAATTTCAGCGATAAAATCCGTGTACTGGCTGTAATAATAATAGGCATCGACCAATAATCGATCAGTAACAAAACCTTTATAACCAACTTCGTAGGTGCTGATTTTTTCAGTTTTGAAATCTTCAAACTCAACAGCTTCTAGCTGTGCTCTTGCAGCAGCATCAGTTCCACCACCATTAAAAGTAGCCTGAGCTGCAGCAACACTCTGAGCTGTATATACAGTATTAGTCTCAAAACGATATCTGTCAACAAGATCCTGATTGCTACCAATCAATAATCTAGTTACTACATCAAGTTTAATAAACTGATCCTGAGTAGTTGGCATTCTAAAGCCATTCTGGAAAGATGCTCGGAAATTATGACGATCAGCAACCGTATATAAAGCAGATACTCTAGGAGAGAACTGTCCGTCAAAATATTCGTTCTTGTCATATCGAACTGAAGCAGAAAGATTTAATTTCTCTTCCATTAGACTTTTAGATCCTTGAAGATATCCACCAAACTCATTGATAGAATACTCATCTCCTGAATTATTCAAAGCAAACAATGTACCTTCAGAGTTAAGGGCGTAAATTCTATAATTTAAACCACCAATTAACTCAACAGTGGCTGGATCTATCATATTTGAGAAGTTGTACAAGCCTTCCACATGATACATATCAGATTTATCCAGAAACTTAGCCCCACCCTCAGAAATAGGGGTTGATCGTAAACTCGCTTCCAAATCAGCAAAATTCTGAGTTCCAGGTAAAAAATCCTGTTGGTTTGCAGTAGCTTGTTGTTGAGCAGAAGCATGTGCTTGCTCTACTGATGCTCCCTGACTTCTTGCGCCCAGGAAAGTTTGAAAGTACGGCGTTAAATACGCAGTTTGATTAATTCTTGTTGCTACTGTATTTGCTGCGTATGAATCACCGGCATCTTCCTGCGTGGTATACGCTCTTAAAAAGAAATTCGGATTTCTAAGCTCTACTTTTGCAGTCCAAATATTGAAATCATCCAATACAAAGCGATCGTTTGCGGTGTAAACCGTGCTACCAAAACCGGTATTATATTGAGCTAAAATTTCATAATCGTCACTGATTCTATAATGTAGTGCACCACCCAATTTTAAACTTTCTGTTGTATTATCAACGAAAGAGTTTTCAGCAAAACCCGGTGCTGAGAAAGCACCATCTCTACCATCAGGAATTAACGATCTAAGTGCTGCAACTTGAGCTCCCTGCACTCCGCCGCCAGCTATGGTAGCATCAGCAATGGCTCCAAGTGTGAACACGTCATCACCGTAAATATTAACGCCATTAAAAACTCGGGCTCCATTTCTCTCTGTAGCTCCTCGTTCAACAGCTCCTCCTGTAACAAAACTTTGATCTCGAGAATCTTGTGCCACAAAATCCTGTGCTTTTAAATAGGAAGCAGTAAATTTGAAAGCGAACTTATCATTAAAAGAATCTGCATATCTTAAATCATATGACTGATAAATCTGCGGTTCACTTTCTACATTACTATCAAAGTGATTTAATCCAAGTTTGGTATTAAATGATAATCCTTTGTACTCAAAAGGACTTTTACTACTCATAAGTAAAATACCATTTAAGGCATTTGGACCATAAAGAGCTGAAGCCGCACCGGGTATCATTTCTGCGCTTTCCAAATCTAACTCAGATATACCTACAATATTACCTACTGCAAAGTTTAATCCGGGTGCTTGATTATCGATACCGTCAATTAATTGAACAAATCTGGTATTACCGTTTGATCCAAATCCTCGAGTGTTTATAGATTTGAACGTTAAACTTTGAGTACTAAAATCTACTCCTTTTAAGTTTGCAATTGCATCATAAAAACTTGGAGATGCCGAATTTTGGATTTCAATAACATCCATTTTCTCAATTGAAACAGGAGATTTCAAAATACTTTGTTCAACTCTGGAAGCAGAGACTACAACCTCTTCACCTAAGAATGTTTGTTCATCCATTCTTACTTCAAGCCCACTAGTATTTAAATTAGAAACCTCAACTTCCTCTGTTTGAAAACCCACTATTGAAAATACAAGGACAAGTGGAGGGTTTTGTTTAATTGAAAGTGAAAACATACCATTTCCATCTGTGGTAGTTCCTATCAGTTTGTCTTTTACGCGGATATTTACTCCCGCAAGTGGTTCTCCGTCAACATCAAGTACCTGTCCTGATACTTCTGTTACTGCTTCATTTGGCGATAGAAGATTGTTTGCCACAGAAACATACGAAAATACGAGAACCATGCTTAATGCAAGCATACATCGTATTATTTTACTCATAGTTCTAATCCTGATTTATTAGTGTTGTAGTCTTTTATAAATATTTTTGTGCCATAGATGATTTTTTTTAAAATGACACGCTTCAGCAAAGAAACGTCGGTTTCTCGGATTATGCAAGCGCTTTCATAAATAAAAGCCTAAAACTTATTCCTTACTTTGTTTCAGATATTATAAACTTAAATTGATATTATACTCTGAAATAACAGAATTAAGATTATTATGATTAAAAAATTTTATTTAACCCCATTTCTCCTGCTGTTAATTGTTACAGTTTCATGTGCTCAAAAGGAAAAAACTTCCTATTTGGCGCTTGGAGATTCTTATACTATCGGAGAGTCTGTTGCAGATGATCTTCGATGGCCTGTTCAATTAGTGCAGAAATTAAATAACTCAGGGTTTTCGGTTCAACCCCCCGAAATAATTGCCAAAACCGGCTGGACAACCAACGAATTGCAAGCTGCCATTGCTAAGGAAAAACCGAAAAATAATTTCGATTTAGTTTCTCTTTTGATTGGAGTAAACAATCAGTATCGGGGATACCCTATCGAACAGTACACAAAAGAGTTTACAGAATTATTGAAGCAAGCTATTTCTTTTGCAAACAATAATCCCAAAAATGTTTTTGTAGTTTCTATTCCGAATTATGGAGTTACTCCGTTTGGGATGGGAAAAGGAGAAGACAAAATTCGGCAAGAGCTATTGATTTATGATTCCATTGCTGATTCAATTTCATCTGAATTCAATATTTCTTTTATTAATATTACTCCGGTCTCTGAAAAAGCAAAAGAAGACCCGACATATATAGCCAATGATCAACTTCATCCATCAGGGAAGCAGTATACAGAATGGGTTGATTTGATTTTGCCAAGAGTAAAAACGATTCTTAAAACTACTCAAAAGAAGAGTGAGTAACATGAATATGTAATAATTGAAAACCTTTGAATGGTTATCTTTTTGAACAAAGTTGATCAAAATCCAAAATTAATATCATGAAGAGAACTAACTCCATATTTTCAAAAACCACTTTACTAATTCCGGCCATTCTTTTTATGGCATTGAGCATTAATTGTACGACAACAGCTCAGTCGATCGACGGTACTTCACAACGAATCATTTCAATCAATATGTCAGCTACTGAACTAATACCCGCCGACTTGATCGTTTTTTCTATTAACATTAATGCAGAAGAGAAAACACCTGAAGCAGCTTTCAGCACTCATAAAAAAAGAGAAACGGTGTTGGCTACCCTTTTAAAGGAGTTCGATATCAAAGAAGAAGACATAAATTTTCAGCCGATCAGGATGAATAAACGTTCGAACTATAACAATAATCGGCAAGAGGTATCTACTGTTCAGACCAATCAACAAGTAAGTGTTAGTTTCTCAGATTTTGATATTTATGAAAAGATTCAGGTATCTCTGATTAAAAATGGGTTTGATTCTTTTAACGGAAACTTTTCCTCAACCAAAATTGAAGAAGGAAAAGAAAAGGCGCTCGTTTCCGCGATTCAGAAAACAAAAGAAAGAGCTACTTTTATTGCTGATCAATCCGGTGTGAAGCTTGGTATGATCACTACTATAAATTATTCGGAGTATCAAATCAACCGCCCTCAAATGACACGAGAGGCAGATGCTTTTATGGCAAAAGCTGATGCCCCTTCCATGATGGACTTTGCCCAAACGGTATCTGTTACAAGCAATATTTCCATCAATTTTGAGATAGTGGAATAGATTAGACATCTAATGGCTTAATTAAAGTACGGACGTGATTAATTTCGTCCGTACTTTAATAGAAAGAGAAGATAGATCTATTAATCAGGCTGAATGGCATTGATCACTTTAAAAAATTTCTGAGCTTTTTCCAGATCGCTTTCTTTGTTAAGCTCAGCAAACCAATATTGCTCAATTACTCCATTCCTCATCAATAATTGCATAGTACCCTGACTTTTATGTTCTGCGATCACCCAATTTGCAATGATGTTGTAATCCAGGCGGTCATCAAATCCGAACTTTTGGTTTCTGTCGAATTCGAATGTCGTATTTGGTTTTACTTTAGTGATAGGATACCCTTCCATCATATCATAATTTACTCCTTCATCCTCAGCACTTCGTCTTACAAAAGCCGGCAAAGCTATTGGACGTTCTGTTTCAGGAAGAGATTCAATAGCTTTTAATGCTAGTAAAGCAGCCGCTTTGTGATGACCGTGATTTCCATCAAATGGCAGCATCATGAATACAAAATCGTAATCTCCACGCTTCATGATTTTGGCTAATCTTTCTTCTATAGGTGGTGTATCCCATTTTTCTAAGGTTTCCTCAATATCCTGTGTATAATAAAAATCCTGTTGGTCAAAAAAGAAATAGTTTCGAATCCCTACTACATCACCACCTGCCATTAATTCTTTTTTGCGAATTCCGGGTAAGTAGTCTCTCCCTACTTCTTCTTTATCCAGTTCTTTATCATAGATATAATTTCCAAGGGTGGAATATTTGTACCCTCCTTCTCCATTAGTCATAAGAGCGAGATCTACTGTCCCATTTAACAATTTTGTAGTCTTCCAGATCGTGGCTGAAAAAAGAGCATCATCATCAGGGTGAGCAGTGACGAGTAATATTTTTGGCTTATAATCTAGTTCAATAGCATTACTCTCTTGAGCTATTGTGTTAAATGGAAGAACAAATAAAAATAATAAAAACAACTTTTTCATATCGTTAATTAGCTTTTAAAGTAGATTTGATAAAACATCCCAAACTGTCTCTGCAACAACTTTATGGCCTTGGACATTCGGATGAATCTGATCAGGTTGCATATACTCATCTTTCCCTCCTACTTTATCTAAGATCAAAGGAATTAGTATAAGATTATTTTCTTTGGCTAGTTCAGGGTATAAATTCTGAAATTCCTGAGTGTAATCTGTTCCCAAATTTGGTGGAACCTGCATACCGGCAAGTATAATTTCAACATCCGGATTTTTAGCTTTTGCTTTATCTATGATCTGTTGAAGATTTTCTTTTGTGGATGAAAGGTCAATTCCTCTCAATCCATCATTTCCCCCAAGCTCAAGTACTATGATATCAATATCTCTTTGAAGCACCCAATCTATTCTTCGAAGTCCACCGGCTGAAGTCTCCCCGCTCAATCCGCCATTTATCACTTCGTAATTCAATCCAGCTGAATCAATCTTATTCTGAATGATTGCCGGAAAAGCTTGCTGAGGTTCGATTCCATATCCGGCTGCTATACTGTCACCAAAAAATAGAATGGTCTTTTTTTCTTGTGCTACAACTGACAATCCGGTAAAAATTGTGAAAAATAGTATAAATATATGAACCACTTTATGCATTTTTTTTAGATTTTTGATTAGGTTGTATAAGATAAATAAACATCCAAACAACTTTTCCATTCTAACGTAGTGAAGCTCTTCCTATTTCGGAATGATAATACATTCATTTACGGTTTATAGTTCAAAATACTAAAAAGGGTAATAGTGAGTCATATTTTAAAAATAGATCAACTTACAAGACGTTTTAAAAGCGGAAGCAAAATGCTTACCGTTGTAGATAATGTAAGTTTCGAAATCGAAGAAGGAATTTCCTGTGCAATTGTAGGTCCATCAGGAAGCGGAAAAACAACAATTCTTGGTTTATCAGCAGGTCTTGATCAACCCACTTCAGGTAATGTAACATTGAACGGAATTGATCTTACTCCTTTAAATGAAGATGAACGGGCTGAAGTTCGAAATTTACATGTTGGTTTTGTATTTCAAACTTTTCAACTAGTACCCACTCTCACTGCTGAAGAAAATGTAATGGTTCCTTTGGAACTAAGAGGAGAAGCCACCAAAGAAGTTCGGAAACGAGCAGTTCAATTATTAGAAGAAGTAGGCTTAGGGGATCGAACTCATCACTACCCTACTCAACTTTCGGGCGGTGAGCAACAAAGAGTTGCCGTTGCAAGAGCATTCATTAACAATCCAAAAATTCTATT
This sequence comes from Balneola sp., assembly GCA_965216175.1. Classification (GTDB taxonomy): domain Bacteria; phylum Bacteroidota; class Rhodothermia; order Balneolales; family Balneolaceae; genus Balneola. The sequence continues at coordinate 594,947 of OZ244140.1, read as the reverse complement.
TGCAGACGAGCCAACCGGAAATCTGGACACGGAAACCGGAGAACATATTGAAAATCTGATTTTTGATCTTAATAGAAAAGAAGGAACTACTTTAGTTTTGGTTACTCACGATTTAGAACTTGCCGATAAATGTGATCGCATCATCAAAATAAAAAATGGTGAAATAGAATCTGACATATCTAAAGGAAAGGAAGTAGTTGCGTGAATAAACTAGCCTGGATTTTTAAAATGGCGTGGAGAGATTCTCGCTCCAATCGCAAAAAGCTATTTCTTTATTTAGCTGCAATCATTGTAGGTGTTGCTGCTCAGGTTGCCATTAGTTCATTCCGCGAAAACCTGAATGACAGCATTAATGAACAATCAAAAGAATTGCTTGGCGCAGATCTGGAAGTTGAACAAAGCAGTCCCTTTTATGATGAATTAGAAGCTTATTTGGATTCACTGGGCGGAGATCGCTCGGATGCATTGAGTTTTACATCCATGGCATATTTTCCAAAGTCAGGAACAACACGCCTTTCTCAAATTACAGCTCTTGAAGGTAATTTTCCTTACTACGGAACTCTTAAAACCAATCCACTTTCAGCATCAAAATCATTTCAGAATACAAATAGTGCCTTAGTCGATGAACCTATTCTCCTTCAATTCGGATTGGAACCAGGTGATTCGGTTAAAATTGGATTAATTACATACGAAATTGCAGGAGCTTTGCAAGATGTCCCGGGACAACCTGTTGCCGCATCTTTTTTTGGACCAAGAATTTATATTCCAAAGCAAAACATAGAAGCTACAGGGTTATTGCAACGTGGCAGTAGGTTAGAGTATGTGGCTTATATCAAATATCCCGAAGGCACAGATCCTATTCTTGTCGATGAAACTCTGGATGCTATGAATGATTCTCTCCGTTTTGGATATGATGACGTAGCTGAACGAAAAGAAGAAGTGGGTGAAGCCATTTTATATCTCTCGAACTTTCTGAATTTGATAGGATTCATTGCGCTATTACTTGGTGGAATTGGTGTAGCCAGTTCTATCTTTGTTTACATCCGCCAAAAAATAAGTACGGTCGCCGTTTTACGCTGTGTTGGAGCTTCTTCGAATCAGGCTATGTCCATTTATTTGATCCAAGCTGTAGTTATGGGTTTTATAGGCTCTACAATCGGAGCGTTAATCGGTTCTTTGATCCAACTTTACCTACCTGTTTTGGTTCAGGATTTTGTACCGGTTGATATTGAACTGGGATTATCATGGACTTCTATTTTCATCGGAATACTAACCGGTGTTTCGATTTCTTTGATTTTCGCGCTGTTTCCTTTACTCGCCGTTCGCAAAATATCTCCCCTTTTTACTTTACGCTCTGTTGATATAAATCTTTCTAAACTGCTTAGCTGGGTTACTCGAATTACCTTGTTTGGTTTGATAGGTCTTTCAGTAGTAGGTTATGCATGGCTAATGTTACAAGATATTATAGCTGCACTATTTTTTACTTTCGGATTGGCCTTTTGTCTGATACTTTTGGCTGTGATTGCATTCCTTATAATGGCTGGTGCAAAAAAGTTGAATCCAAAAAGCTTTGGATATGAATTCCGACAGGGGCTGGCTAATTTATATCGTCCAAACAACCAAACTTCAACTCTCCTATTGACATTTGGATTAGGTGTAACACTGATCAGTTCTCTTTATTTAACTCAGGATATGCTTTTAGGAACTATCAATTTTGAAAGTGGAGAGGAGTTACCAAATCTCGCTCTATATGATATTCAGTACGACCAAAATGATGGTGTGAATCAAATTATTCAAGACAATGGACTGGAATTACTACAGAACGTCCCCATTGTAACTATGCGGCTCCAATCAATAAATGATACAACAGTAGCCGATTTTTTAGCTGATACAAGCAGGAACCCGAGAAGGTGGGCACTTAATCGAGAATACAGATCCACTTACAGAGATACATTAGTTTCAACCGAAAAAATTGATTCCGGTGAGTTTATAGGATCTATTGACGATCCCGACAAACTTGTTCCTATTTCAGTATCAACAGATCTTATGGGAGATCTGAATGCTCAGGTTGGTGATACTATTGTGTGGGATGTTCAGGGAATACCTATTTCAAGCTATATTGCAAGTACAAGAATTGTTGATTGGCAAACTCCTCAACCAAATTTCTTTGTAGTATTTCCAACCGGTGTTCTTGAACCTGCTCCGCAATTTTTCGCCACTACAGTTAACACTCCAGATCGGGAAGCTTCTTTAAAGCTCCAACAGGAAATTGTTCAATCTTTTCCCAATGTTTCTGCAATTGATGTAGGGCAAATTCTTAGTACAATTCGTGAGTTTATAGACAAGATTACTTTTGTAATTCAGTTTATCGGGCTTTTCAGCATAATTACCGGACTTATTGTTTTAGCCGGATCTGCCGCAACAAGTCGTTTTCAGAGAATAAGAGAAGCTGTTTTGCTAAGAACTTTAGGGGCTAAACAAAGGCAAGTGGTTAAAATTCAAGTTATCGAATATGTATTCCTTGGCATTATGGCAGCTCTTACAGGTTTATCCCTTTCAGTAGGTGCAAGCGCATTACTAGGGTACTTCTATTTTGATATCGACTTTATTCCAAACTTTACCATCTTGGGAATAGAAGTTTTGATACTGATAAGTTTGGTTCTTCTTATCGGATTGCTAAATACTCGAGGCATCCATAATCGCCCTCCACTCGAAATACTCAGAGACCAAGCTTCGTAAAGCGTTGCTAAGCAATGAGAACTCCAATTAATAGATGGAACTTCTCGCGCTGCACTTAGTTTTATTAGTAGAAATACTAATAAAAAGATAATAATGAAGACTATATCGAGACTAAGCATTTTCGCATTAATTTTAACTTTGCCCTTTTTAGGATGTGATACTATAAGCAAAACAGCCAAAGGTACGGCAATTGGTGCTGCTGCAGGTGCTCTAGCAGGAGCTGTAATTGGTAAAGCTGCCGGGAATTCGACTACAGGAGCAATTATTGGTGCAGCCGTAGGTGGAGCATCTGGCGCTGCAATTGGTAATTATATGGATCGTCAGTCAAGAGAACTTGAAGAAGATCTTGAAGGAGCTAAAGTTGAAAGAGTTGGCGAAGGAATTAAGATCACTTTTGATTCGGGAATTCTTTTCGATGTAAACTCCTATCAGCTCAAAGAAGCTTCTAAAGAAAATATTGCAGACCTCTCTGAAATTCTTCAAAAATATGAAGACACAAATATTATGTTTTCGGGATATACTGATAATACCGGAAGTGAAGAATACAATCAGAAGCTTTCTGAAGATCGAGCTAAAGCTGTTGCGGAATATGCAGCATACCGGTGTTGAGGGAGACCGAATGACTATCATTGGATACGGTGAATCAGATCCTGTGGCAGATAACAGTACCGCTACTGGTCGACAACAGAACCGTCGTGTTGAAATAGGTATTTGGGCTAATGATGAGCTTAAAGAAGCTGCCGAAAAAGGCGATATCGAGTAAACTGTTTTAAATTTTTTAAAATTCTTCCCTACACATTTTATGTGTGGGGATTTTTTTTGCTTACTTTCTGCTAATTAAAAATTTTGACTATGAGCATTCGAAAGAAACTTTCCCCTATTCGTATTAAAAATAATTTCTTTAAAAAAGAAATTGGTAGCGCACCCGGTACATTAACTCATATTGGGGAAAAGAAGCTTGATGAGATTATTACTGAAATTCATGATTACAGCAATGATCATCTTGACATAAAAAAGGTGCAGTCGATTTCAGAATGCATACCTTATGTTGATACAAATAACCCAACCTGGATCCAGGTTAAAGGCTTACATGATATTGGGTATCTAAAACAGCTTTGGGATAAATTCGAGTTTCACCCATTAATTCAAGAAGATATCCTTAATACAACTCAGCGTCCCAAAATTGAGGATTACGGTCAACAAATTTTCATTGTACTTAAAATGCTCTATGTTGAAGACTCCATGCTCCGCCAAGAGCAAGTAAGCATCGTATTTACAAATAAATTTATTTTTTCTTTTCAGGAATCAGAACGCAAAATATTCCAACCCATAAAAGAACGTCTTGCCATTACTAATACACGAATTCGAAAAGGTGGACCGGATTATATGGCATATGCTTTAATGGATATTATCATTGATTACTATTTTGCTGTTTTAGAAGATCTGAACGAGGAAATTGAGACGATTGAGGAAGAGCTTTGGGCTGGTGATGATTCGAATGCCCTTTCTGCAATACATCGAATCAGACGACAATTAATTCAATTTAGAAAAAATATCTGGCCATTACGAGATAGTATCAATTCTCTAACCAGAGATGAATCTCCGCTTATTAACGATGAAACAAAATTATTTCTCCGTGATGTTTCCGATCATACCCTGCAGATCGTAGACAGCTTGGATAATAACCGCGAAATGGTTTCCAGTTTACATGATATGTACCAAACCAACATCAGTAACAAGATGAATGAGGTTATGAAAGTTCTTACCATCATAGCCACAATTTTTATTCCACTTACATTTATTGCGGGTATTTACGGGATGAATTTTGAATATATGCCCGAGCTTGGATGGCATTACAGCTACCCAGTTGCTTGGAGTGTGATGATAGCTGTTACTATTGGGATGGTAATATATTTCAAGAAAAAAGATTGGATGTAAAGATCGCACAAAAAGAGCCTTAAATCTTTCAAACTTAAGGCTCTAACTAACTACGGAGGTATTTGGGTAAATTTTTATCAACCCTCAAAAGTGAAACTTAACGCCTGCAATCAAATTCAATCTTTCAATGTCTTTACTAATTGTATTTTGAATAAGTTGATCGGCGTTGTTTTCAAACTCATATACTATTGAACGATCGCCTTTGGTTGAATATTGCCCACTAATATCTAGTGAAATTTGATCGGAAACAGGAAAGCTTATCGCTCCTGAATACATAGTTTCATCAAACTGGAAAGTAACATCTTTGCCCGGGAAAAAAGCATATCCAGCAGTTAGCTTTACACCGTTACTAAGTTCGTAAGATGCATGAGATTTAAAATTTACTACTGCTGCAAAATCAGATCCTATAGCAGCGTTTGTTAATGCTTCATCTTCGGTTAAAAAGGCAATATCGCTTGGACTCAGATCATTTGTTACTGAGTTAAGTGTTAAATCTACTTTTGTAGAGCTATAATCTATATACTCTGCTGAAGCGGAGAAACTAAACCCTCCAAGATTTTCCAATGTAGCGCCTACTTTAAACTCTGCCGGCCGTGTAACAGCGTAATCAAATTTACCGGAAAAGCTATTGTCAAGAAAAGCCGTAAAATCATCTAGTTCAGTATCTATATTTGAAAAATAGCTCTCGGTTATAAAAACTTTAGATGGCAATGTAATACTCGCTCCAAGATTCAGAAAAGAAAGTGGTTTAAAAATGACACCTGCTCTCCCTGAAAATGCATAGAAATCGGAATCGATATCATCTGTGAGTGTGATTGAAAAAATATCTGTAGCCGGGTTTCCACCATCTGCAGGAACAACATCATCTCTATATAAATCTTCTGAGTCTACTTCCTGAAAGTTTCTGTCGTAGTTGATGGTACCGGTCATTAAGCCAAGCGAAAGGCCTACAAATAGATTCTTTTGTATTTCAGTAGATGCAAAAATTGATATTTCTCCAATAGATCTTCTGTTAGAAATATTTGCAAATTGATCAATACCCCTAAATCCTGCCGGCCTACCATCCACTCTAAAGATAGATTCAATTTCATCACTCATATCATTTTCGAAATTTGTTGCAAAAGCATCAAATGCAATATCGCTGTAGTCGCTACCAGACTGTTTAAAAAGATCCGTAATTGAGTTTGTAGCATTAAAAGCATCCAGAAATGCTTCGTCTGAATCTCTTGAAATTAAGTTATATCCTCCTCCTAAAATAAAACTACCTTGTTCAGTCGGAACTTTATAGACTAAGCCTAAATTTCCAAAAGTAGTATTCGAAAATTCCGAGGTATTAAAAGAACCAAGGTATCCATTTCCTTGTTTATTACTTTGATTAAACCAGCCTATTGTATAAAAGCTACCTTTCGACAATGCCATAGCAGCGGGGTTATCAATAAAACTCCCAAAACCATTAAATGATGATACTGAAGTTGTTGCCGCAGACGAAGCATCACCGTTTAAATTTTGAGTGCTCGTTTGAATCGCTAAACTTTTATAGCTGATCGGAGACTCTCCATTCTGTGCTGAAACAGCAACTGATAAGAATAGTCCTACTATTAAGAGCGATAATCTCTTCATTATAGTTAAGTTAATTAAGTATTAGAGGTATTTGAAGTACTAGTTCTTTTTACGCTTGGAACTGCTTCTTGATTTTTTACTTGATGAACTCGATTTACGAGAACTACTTGATGAATTTTTCACTTTTGAGCTTCTGGACTTACTTGAAGCAGATTTAACTCTTGATGTAGAAGATCGGGGTTTGGAAACGTTACCACTTCGTTTTGAAGATGATGACGAACGCTTTACATTTGAAGAGCTTCTGCTTCTTGAGGAATTTGAAGATCTTTTTACCGATCCTGATCTAGAAGTACTTCCAGATTTTTTGACTCCAGAAGATCCACTTCTCTTTGAACCAGAAGATCGCGAAACTGAGCCTGAAGATCTTTTACTAGAAGACCCAGTCGAACGAACTCTTACTTTGCTACCTGAGCTGTTCCCTGTATTTCTCTTAGTAACTCCAGATGAACTTGTTGTACGTACTCTACTCGAACTTCTTGTCCTATTTACATTACTGCGTCCTCTTTTCGTAACAGTAGATGAAGAACGTCTGCTATTTAATGAAGAGCGATTTGTTCTCCGGTCATATTTTTGTGTTAAACCACTACTTCTTGGACCGTAACTATGGTTTCCTGAATTTCTGCGATTGTTATTAGAATAGTAATTATTTGTATGCCCATAATAAAAGTGATTACTGTAATAACCTCCATAATGATTGTATCCCCATCCATTGTAATATGGATTATAATAATGATCATATCCGAAAAAGAATCCATCCCAGCCAAAACCTACAGTTAGATAAGTCGCGTGCCTTGGGTAATAATCATAATACCAGTTATATCCGATATGATTTCTATGTGGACGATACCAGCCATAACCTAGATTAGAATAGAACCTTCCGTTGTCCCACTTAGCGTCATCATACCCTTCATAATATCCATCATCAAACCCGTCATCATATCCATTCCAATAAACACCTTCAAATTCGTTGTCCTTGTACCACTGTTCAGTTTCGTAATCTTTGTAATACAGTCCTGATTCTTCCGCTGATATTTCTTCTTCTTGATAAGTATTTGATGAGTAGGTATATGGTTTTGCAGTTTGCTCTTCGTCATCCCAATAATAACCTGCTTCTGCTAACTCGGCATCATTCCATGAGTAATATTTAGAATTTCGACTGGTTTCGGTACCATATCTATCAATACTGCTAAATTGAGTATAACATCCTGATAAAAACATGGAAGTTGTTACTAGTAATGCCAGGGATAATAAATTTAAGCGTTTCATATATCGACCTCATTGGAATATTCAGATTTCGAATTTAAAATGCATACATCCATTTACTTCAACAATCACATGTTAATGTTAGGGCTTTCAGATTTCCCCTCTTAATGACTTAGCAATTACTTCTGCTTTTGAGTTCACATGAAGTTTTTTGTAGATATTTCTGATATGAGCTCTTACGGTATCTATTGAAATATCAAAGCGGTCTGCAATTAATTTGTAGCTCAAACCATCTACAAGCCCGTTCACTATGTCCTGTTCGCGATCGGTGAGCATACTGTCAGGATTTTTCTGTGGAGCCTGATCATTAAAGTGTGTGATAACCTTTCTTGCAATTTGTGGTGACATTGGTGCACCACCTTTCAATAAGTTATCTATGGATTCTTTTATTTCGGGTAAAGATGTATGCTTTAAAAGATATCCCGAAGCACCGGCTTTTAGAGAATCAAAAATTTTATGTGAATCATGATAAATAGTCAACATTATAATATCAATATCAGGATATTTTGATTTGATGATCTCCATTCCTTTAATTCCAGACATCCCCGGAAGTTGAATATCCATTAACATAACATCCGGTGCTTGATGCTTCTCAAGATACTCCAACATTTCTTCTACGCTATCCTTTGCAACGGGACAATCCATATCCTCCTGCATATCCAGATAGCGTTGAATGAGATCCCGTATCTTAATATTATCTTCTACAATCCCAATAATTGCCATAATTCGTTATTTAATAGTTGGTGTTAGTTTACCTGACACGATTACATTAAAACCATTTTTTGTTGCAACTTCAATATCAGCACCGATTCTTTTTGCTCGCATTTCCATGTTACGTAGTCCATGACCGGTTTTTTTAGATCCTTTACCTTTGGTACCATTATCGTATATAATAAACTTAAAATTCCCATTATGTATATTCATTTTTAGTTCTACTTTGTCACCATTAGAATACTTGGAAATATTATTTACGGCTTCTTTGAAGATAAGGTATAAGTTTTCTTTGATTGGCACTTCCAGTTTATTTTCCATCTTCAAATCTTCAAAATCATATTGAACCAAGAAGTTTTTAGGCTCAAGTACATTCAAAATATAATCCTGCATTCGATCTGTGAGATCCCCAACCGTGTCATTCCGAGCATCAATAGACCATACAATATCATCCAGACTGGTTACAATTTTTCTACATTGTTTTCCTATTTGCTCCAGCGATTGTTTGAACTCCGGGTCTATTTTACTTGCCTGAAGAAAATCTGACTGTAGTGCTACTTCTGTTAGGCTGGCTCCGACATCGTCATGCAAATCGCTGGCAATTCTCACTCTTATTCTTTCTATATCTACTAGTTTCCTTGCCTTATAGTAATTATAAAACAGCAATATTATTCCTACAATGAAAATTCCCAGAACCAAAAGAAACCACCATTGCATCCAAAATGGAGCATTTACAGAAAACGTTATCTCTGTTTTTTCATCGCTCCAAGTTCCGTTTGTATTCCTAGCATGAACTGAAAATGTATATTCTCCACTGGGCAGAGATGGATATTTTACTACTCTATCCATTGTACGTTGCCAGGTTGGGTCAACCCCCTTCATTCTATATTCATAGACAACCTGATTTGGCGCCGTAAAATTAATTCCTGAATAATTTATCTCAACATAATTTTGATCATAATCTATGTCAAAATGTTTGGAATTTCTATTGATTCTACCAGAGGCTACTACCTTATCTATTTTTACCCTTGGTGATAATGGGTTTCCCTTGTACTTATCCGGATAAAAGTGACTTACTCCTTCAACTGAGCCGAACCATAAATGATCGTTACTGTCTTCATAAACAGCTCCAAGGTTCATTTCATCAGAAACAAGACCTTGTTCTTTGGTGATTAACTGGAACGCTTGTTCTTTTTCATTGGGAGCATCACTTAAAAATTTATCCGCATCAAACTTTACTACTCCGTTATTTGTACCAATCCAAAAAAATCCATCATTACTCTGCTGAATAAAATAACAAACCCGGCTGGGTAATCCATCTTCCGTTGTAACACTCTGAAATTTCAAACCATCAAACCAGGCTATACCACCAAAAGTAGATGCCCATATTCTATCCTGATCATCTTTAATTACCATCATTACTGCATTGTTAGGTAACCCTTCCTGTATAGAAAAATTTTCTATCTCTCCTTCATAGTATCTTGTAACTCCTCCATAGGTTGCCATCCACATACTTCCGTCTTCACCTTCTACAGCACCTAAAACTGTATTATCAGCAAGCCCATCATCTGTTGTTATAGCATTGAAATTTTCCCCATCATATCGAATCATACCTTCTTCATAGGTACTAATCCAAAAAACACCTTTTGAGTCTTCATAAACCTGTCGCACTTTCCGATATGGAAACTCCTTTTCACTGACCACATTAAGACGACCATTTTCAAGGAAAGCCAGTCCATTCCTCATTCCAATCCAAATTCTTCCTTTAGAGTCTTTATTTACGGAAAATACTTTGTCATCTAAAAGACCTTCATTCAAGCTTATGGTTGTGAATTCTCCATCTTTCAATTTATTCAATCCCCCGCCATATGTTGCGAGCCACATCTCTCCATTTTCTCCTTCAATGATAGAGGTAATTACATCGTTAGATAATCCATCAAGAGTTGTATGGTTTTCAAAATAATCACCCAGAAAAAGATTAGCTCCCCCGCCAAATGTACCAAACCATAAGTTCCCTTCTCTATCTAATATGGATGAATAGATTATATTATTTGAAAGTCCGTTTTCTGTAGTAAAATTGTTGAATTGGCCATTTTCAAAGACACTAATCCCCCCTTCGGTTCCCAACCAAAGACGGTCAAGTTTATCAAATACCAGAGTTTGAACCCGAACATTTTTGAGCCCAAATGTATCATCATATACTATAAATTCATCATCTTTGAAATGAACCAACCCTTCTCTACTTGCAATCCAAAGTTCGTTATTACTATCAAAAATAATATCTCTTATTCTATTTTCGGGTAGTCCGTCAGCCGTTGTGAATGTACGAATGTTTCCATTTTCCAATCGAGTAAGTCCACCACGTGTTGCAAACCAGATTGCTCCGTCTGAACTCTCTCTGATCCTCCGAATTCGATTGTTTCTAAATCCTTGAGATGTTGAATATTGAATGAGTTCTTCCTCTTGCTCAAATAACCAGACGCCATCTCCATCGGTCCCAAACCATATTTCACCATTGGAGTCTTCAAAAATACTTATAACTCTTTTGTTATCAAGTGCTGATAATCTTTGAACGGTATAGATACTATCCTCTTGCCAATAGTTAACGCCGAACTCGGTGCCTATCCAAATCCTGTTTTTCGAATCTTCAAACAAAGAATGTACTTTGCTGCTTTTTAATCCCTGGTCTTCAAAATAATTTTCGATATTAATTCCATCAAATCGATTTAAACCATAGCCTGTAGCAAGCCAAAGAAAACCTTCACTATCCTGGATCATTTCATTAACAACAGCCTCACTTAATCCATCTTCAATGGAATAGGTTCTGAATGGATATAATTGTGCCCACAATGTACCTGTACATAGAACTGAAAGGGCTAAAATTGAAAGTGATTTTTTCATGTATTAAAAGTAACGTAAAAGAACAGAGAATAGTAACCGGGATTTTCGTTTCTTTCTTTTTTATGAACAAAACGTCTAATAAAATTACTTCTGATCTATCAGTATCAATCCATAAAGGTCCTTCTAAGAATATTCTGAAACTTCTTGAAAGTACTACTTTAGGAACACCGGGTAAATTGAGGTACAAACAAACAGAAGTTGAAAAGAATACCTCCTTACTAAAGAATCTTGAATTTATTCAAATAAAGAAAAGAGATCGTGTTCTTGGAACAGCAGGAATAATAAAAAGAAAAATTTCCTTTAAAGATCAAACTATTGATTCTCTATATGTAAGATATTTATCTGTATATAATCCTATAAAACGAACTAAGACTAAGCGTACACCTTCTACCGTTTCACCTTTTAAAACCGGTAGTCTCAGAAATCAAATTACTTCCATTTTTTCTGATGAATTTGAAAAATCATTCATTGAGCACGACAAAGAAGGTATTTTTTATGCTTATGTAGAATCTGATAATATTCATTCAAAAAATCTATGCCTTTCTTTCGGCTTCAAAAAAGCACGATCTGTTTTTACTGTTTTATTTAGTCGACTATTCCCTAAGCAACAAACCAATGTGTTTGAGTTAAAAAAAGATGAATTAGGCTTATTTAAAGAAAATGTAGCGTCCTATTATTCAGATCATAACTCTGTTTTTACTGATCATATTGAAGATCATGGAACGTGCTATGTATTTAAAGAAAATGATACAATTATTGCCGGAATAAGAGCCATTCCTATAAACTGGAAAATTGTAGAAATGCCGGGCTTTAAAGGTTTTTTAATACAGAAAATACTTCCCAAACTCCCGGTTCTGAATAAGATTTTTAACCCTGAACATCTCCGCTTTTTGGCTTTTGATTCAATGTGGGAAAAGAATGAGTCTCAACCTATAATTAACATTTTAATGGAGCATGCTTGTGCAAAAACTGAAATTAATATGGGAATGATATGGGGCGATTCAGAATCAAAACTCATAAACAGTTTACTAACTTCGGATAAACTCGGGTTTCTTCATAAAATAAATGGTACTGTTGGAGCTGAATTATTGGTAAGAAGTATTAATATGAAAACTGAGGACAAAACTCAGCTTTCAAAAAAGCCGACCTTTATCTCTGCTGTTGATATGACTTAAAACCAAAAAGTTATTCAAATGTTAGGATTTCCATTATTATTTATAGCAATTTCTTAATTATAGACGCTCTGATAAATAATTACAACAATCTAAGTTTAATATTTATCCGTATCTCATATAAAAGCTGAACTACCATTTATGAAATTACTTTTACTAACTATTCTTTCAACTATAGTGCTGGGTTGCGCTTCCAAAGAAACTATAAATATCGGGGGATCAACAACCGTGTTACCGGTGATATCAAATGCTGCTGAATCTTATAGAGCTCTCAATCCAGATATCAGAATTATTGTTAATGCAGGTGGATCTGGTGTTGGAATAAATCAGGTTGGTGAGAACAAACTTGATATCGGTATGACATCAAGAAGTATTACTGATGGTGAAAAACAGAAGTATCCAAATGTAGACTTTAATGTAATATCAATTGGTAGAGATGCAGTTGTTCCTGTTGTTTCATCAGAAATTTACGATGCTGGAATTACTGCATTAACTCTTCAACAGATAGGTGATATTTATGCAGGAAAGATATCTAATTGGAGCGAGTTGGGTGGTCCGGATCAAGATATACTTTGCGTTGACAAAGAAACATCCCGTGGAACAAGGCATGTTTTTATGAAAGCTGTTTTGGGAGATAAGGAAGCTCCTGCACCGGGTGCCGATCTGGTTTTAGGTTCTAACAACGAAGAGCAAACTGCGTTATCACAAAGCAATTCTGCAATTGGAATGCTTTCTAATGCTTGGTTAAATGATGACGTAAAGGGTTTAAATATTTTAATGGATGATGGGTCAAAAGTAGAACCTACCCTGGCAAATATCATTAATGGTACATTCCCGATTACCCGTGATTTATTGATAGTCACCAATGGGACTCCAACTGGAAATATTAAGGCATTCATTGAATATATTTTAAGCGACGAAGGTCAAAGAATAGTCGAACAATCAGGATATGTTCGCATTAAATAATAATATTGGAAAAAGCTACGTAGTGTTTTCTACGTTTATCAGTACGATGATCATTTTTTTGATCTTGATATTATTACTGATAAACAGCTGGGATGCTATCTCATTTTCCGGAATTGAGCTGTTCTCTATAGAATGGGCTCCATATAAAAATAAGTATGGGATTCTTTCCATGCTATATGGAACGTTGATAGTTACTTTTACAGCACTTGTTTTATCAATACCGCTTGGGATAGCAACCTCAATATTTACGGCCGAAATCCTTCCGCATAAATACCGTTTTATTGTAAAATCACTTCTGGAATTACTTGCAGGCATTCCTTCCATAATATATGGCTTAATTGGAGTCGCCTTTTTTAGTATATGGGTACAGGATATTTTCCAGTTACAAACGGGAAGGACTCTTTTAACTGCCGGAATTTTACTTTCCATCATGGTTCTGCCTACTATTATCACTTTGGCTGATGACGCCTTAACCAACATTCCTCATAAATACAGAGAAGCTTCAAAAGGCCTGGGTTTATACGATTATGAAGTTATTAAAAGCACTCTTCTTCCTATCGCAAAGTCGAATATAATTGGAGCAATACTCCTTGCCTTAGGAAGAGCCTTAGGGGAAACAATGGCTGTTATGTTAGTTATCGGAAGTATTGACAAAATCCCCTCTCCCATATACAATTTGCTTACATCCGGACAAACAGTCACTTCCAAACTTGGTCGTGAAATCTCCGAAACTGCTTTCGGTTCTGTTCATTTCAGCGCATTGATCTTTATGGGATTTGTTTTACTCTTAGTTGTGATTTGTTTCACATTGATTGCTCAATATTTTTCAAATAAAACTGAGCGATTATATGACTAGAAAATCCAAAAATTCATTTTTTAAAATTTTTTGTTGGCTTTCGGTATCAGCATGCTTTGGCACATTAATTTTTCTTTTTGGTGTCATCTTCCTGAATGGCATCCCTGCAATAAGTTTAGATTTTATTACAAGCAGGTCTTCTAACTTTGGTTCTGAAGGAGGGATATTATATCAAATTGTTGGAAGTATTCTTATTGTACTTGTAGCTGCCCTTTTGAGTTTTCCTCTGGCAATTGGCACGGCCATTTTTAAAAGTGAGTACTTAAACAATAGGAAATGGAAGAAATTGAGTAATGTTTTGATATTCGGCCTAAATGGAATCCCATCGGTGGTATTTGGGATTTTCGGACTCATTCTTTTCGTGAATATTCTAGGGTTTGGAATTTCTTGGTTCGTTGGTTCAATAATTCTTGCTGTTATGATGTTACCAACAATTACTCTTACCACCTTTCAATCCATTAACAGCATACCTGTAATTTATAGAGAAAGCTCATTAGCATTAGGCTTGAACAAATGGCAAACCATTACTAAAGTGCTACTTCCTCAAAGCTTTTCCGGAGCTATTACCGGTCTTTTTATAGGTTTGGCAAGAGCGATTGGAGAGACTGCTCCAATAATGTTTATTGCTACGGCTTTTTCAGGAGTTGATTTGCCATCAGGAATTCGCGAACCCGTTTCTACACTTCCGACCCATATTCTAGCATTAGCTCAACAAGCTACTAATCCCGCTGCTCTCCAAAATGCCTGGGGTGCAAGCTTTGTATTAATATTATTGGTTATGTTATTCAGTACTACTGCTTTAGTTATCAGAAAAAGACAATTATCACATCAACGATTATGAAAAATTCCTCTTCTTTAAAAATAATTCATTCTAAAGCTGATAAACAGTCTGATTCAATAATCAACACTGAAGGTTTCAATGTATGGATTAATGATGCTCATATTCTGGAAGATATAAATATTACTATTCCTGAGAATAAAATAACATGTATTGTAGGTCCTTCCGGTGGTGGAAAGTCTACTCTAGTTCGGAGCTTTAATCGAATTAATGATGACATAGAAGGACTAAAAATTCAAGGCAGTGTTCGATTTAATGACTCAGATGTATACGATCAAGATATTGATACAGCCTTGCTGAGAAGCAAAATAGGTATGGTTTTTCAGAAACCGTGTGTATTTCCAAAATCTATATCAGAAAACGTTCTGTTCGGTTTACAGTATCAGAAAAAACTATCAGATATCGATCGTCTGGAAATTGTGGAAGAGAATTTAAAAGCTGTTTCTTTATGGAAAGAAGTGTCTCATCGATTAAACAATCCGGCAAATTCATTATCCATAGGTCAACAGCAGCGATTATGCATTGCACGAACTCTCGCTGTTAAACCACAAGTAATATTGATGGACGAACCTACTTCTTCGTTAGATCCTGTTTCCGGAAGAGCTGTTGAAGAGACTATTTTAAAGCTTAAAGAAAATTATACGTTGGTGTTTGTTACCCACAACATCCGGCAGGCAGAGCGAATAGCTGATCATTTAGTGTTTCTCTGCGATGGAAAGATTATAGAACAAGGCCCAGTAAATAAGCTGTTTCAAAATGCTGAAAACTCCAGAACCAGAGAATATCTAAAAAATGAATTTTGTGACTGCTAAGTAATTCTACCCTTGATTACTCTACAAAAAAAAGCCTCACACAAATGAATGAGTGAGGCTCAAATTTTTCTGAGAGATAAAAATTATCCCAAATACGCTCTTAATGCAGCGCTTCTGTTATGGTGACGAAGCTTTCTAAGTGCTTTTTCTTTGATCTGACGTACTCTTTCACGAGTAAGATCAAAACGTTCTCCAATCTCTTCGAGTGTTAAAGAATGCTCGCGACCTATACCAAAGTATAAGCGAATAACTTCTGCTTCTCTTTTAGTAAGTTTAGAAAGCGCTCTTTCGATCTCCACTTTCAGAGACTCACCCATCAATTCAAAATCAGGAGTAGGAATCTCTTCATTCTCAAGAACATCAAGAAGTCTGTTATCCTCACCTTGTGCAAAAGGGGCATCCATAGAAAGGTGACGACCTGATATCTTCAATGTATCAGCAACTTCACCAACGGTCATTTCAAGACTTTCCGCGAGTTCATGAGCAGACGGAACACGCTCGTATTCCTGCTCTAGTTTAGAAAGCTCTTTACCAATTTTGTTAAGTGCACCAACACGGTTTAACGGAAGACGAACAATTCTTGATTGCTCAGCCAGTGCTTGAAGAATAGACTGACGAATCCACCATACTGCGTAAGATATAAACTTAAATCCACGAGTTTCATCAAAGCGTTTTGCTGCTTTGATCAGACCTAGGTTACCCTCATTGATCAAATCACCAAGTGATAATCCCTGATTCTGATATTGTTTTGCTACAGAAACAACGAAACGAAGGTTTGCTTTGGTTAAGTCCTCAAGTGCTCTTTGACTTCCTTTTTGAATTTCTTTCGCCAGACGTACTTCATCATCTGGAGTAATAAGTTTCTCTTTTCCAATCTCGTGAAGATAACGATCTAAGGATTCTGACTCACGAGTTGAGATTCCGGAACTTTTAGCCACGGTAAAATATATTTTGTGAAAATTAGTACTAAAGCTACAAAGGGTGAGACGTAATATTAGTTAAGCTGATTGGTTGCAACCTTATTCAAAGCTTCTGTCGTCTGCACTCCTGATGAAAGCAATACAGAATATACGAATTTTTAAGTTCTTTAGTACTGAAAACTTTAAGAAAAACGATTTAGATGCTTAAGATTGTAAAGACGATAATAATCGAATTTACAGAAAAGATTTTCCGGGAAAGGTATTTTCAATTTTAAAAAACTCGGCTATTGATACCGCAATATCTGAAAATGTTTCTCTTGTTCCGAGATTAGCAATTTCATCAGACGGGTAATCCGTCAGATGGAGAGCTCGGTCTTTCGGATAAACCAATAACGGCACAAACTCCCTGGAATGATCTGTTGACTCTGAACATGGGTCGTTGCCATGGTCTCCTGTAATGATCAATAGATCATCCTTCTTCATTTTTGATAAAATAGCGGGAAGTGCCCGGTCAAATTCTGCTAAACTCTCAGCATATCCCTGTGGATTTAAGCGATGCCCATACAATTGATCGGTATCGATGAGATTTACAAATACGAAACTGTTCTCAACAGCACTCATTGACGAAAGCAGTTGAGAAATTCCTTCGGCATTGTTCCTAGTTTTGCGATACTGAGAAAATCCCTTGCCTGCAAAAAGATCGATCACTTTTCCAATCGAGTAGGTATTAATTCCTTTTTTCTGAAGCAACTGATTCAGATTATTCTCCGGAGGTATAGCTGAAAAATCTTTACGTTGATCTGAGATCCTGTCAAAAGGATACGTACCCGTAAATGGCCGGGCAATTACTCTACCTACCTCGTGTTCGTTTATACAAATCTTTTTTCGTGCAAATTCACACCATTCATAGAGCATTTCAACTGATGCAACATCTTCATGACAGGCAACTTGAAATACACTATCTGCCGATGTATAGATGATAGGATATCCGGTTTTAATATGCTCTTCTCCAAAATCACGAATTACATCAGTTCCTGAATAGGGTAAATTACATAAAGCTTTTTCTACACCAATTCCTTCACAGAATCTTTGGATCACATCATCCGAAAATCCTTTTGGGTAAGTAGGAAATGGTTTCTCAAGATGAATACCTGCTATCTCCCAATGACCGGTTGTAGAATCTTTACCTGCTGAAACTTCTCTCATTTTACCAAAAGCAGCGGCAGGATTTTCTTCTTCAGGCACCGACTTAAGCGGAATAATATTTCCCAATCCCAATTTAGCCATGTTCGGAAGCTGAACATTCGTTGCTTCAGAAACGTGACCAAGCGTGTTCATGGATTCATCTCCATATAAATTCGCATCTTCTTGCGCCCCAACACCCACTCCATCAATTATGATCAAATAGACGTTTCCCATCACGCCACCACTGCAACTGCTTCCGAATCATTTACCGCTTCGGCATGTGCTTTTTTGGCTTTGGTTAACACCTGATAGGAATTTGCACAATCATCGCTTAATTGAGTAAGCCCGATTTTAAATTTAATATTGATGGTATGTCCATTTGATAGTCGTAAACCATGTGCCAGGCGAGTTTTAAACTTTTCGATCCAGCTTTCGAGAGCATCTTCTTTATCGCTTTGGATAATAAAACTGTACACGTAATCAGAATTAAAACCGATAAAGCCTGAACAACCGTACAAACTCGGATTTAAAAATCGTACAAAATCTTCCTGAATTTTATGCAGTTCTTCCAGTCTGAACTTTGTTCGTAAAGCAGAAATATCATCCGGAGAAATTAATCCAAACCATGTTTTTGTTCTTGAGGAGCTGTTTATTCGTTTCAATTCCGTATCAACAGTAGCTTCCCATAACTCAGGCATATAAGCATCGTAACTATGGGTAAGAAGATCTGTAGCCATCGAGCCTTTACTCAATGTTGCCTGAATGGTTAGCGCTGCTACTCTGGCTAAGTTTGAAAGTTTATGTTTGGTGGAATCTTTGAATGAAAGCGGATCATCGTCACTTACAACTACAACTGCTTGCCGTCTGTCATGTATTACCAAAGGAATTGCGTAACTGGCCCCATCCGTAATTCCTTCTCCACTCGAAATTCTTTTAGGATTGTTATTGAAGTGCATGGAGAAAATCGGTTCTCCTTTTTCAAGCGCATCATACGCAACACTTTTCTCTTCTACTTTTAAACCAATTTTAGACGGCTTATGAGCTTTTTCAGAGTTTAAAACCAAATTCCATGTATCCATTCCATGACAAAGCAACGAAACGCTTCCTTTCGGAATGCAAGATTGCATTTCGTTTAACATAGTTTTCAATATCTCTACTTTATGTTGCCGTGGACTAAATTTTGCCAATGATCTCTCATACACTTCCCATTCTTTTTGCTGCTCATGCAGATCAACCACTTCCAGATACGTATCCAAAACATTAACCAACGCATTATTGTAAGAAAGAATCTGATCTTTAATTCGCTCTACTTCAATATCCAAATCACTTTCCAACACGGTAATTGCTACTGTTTCTCCTTTATTTATAAAGGGAACCAACACCATAGTTTTAGCTTGCACAAAATCGAAATAATGCATCAACTTTCCTTTGGCAATATCCTCTCCCACTTTCAGGATGGTGATCTCATTAATATCTTTATAGTCATTCAAAAAATGATGGTCAAAATTTACCCTATCCTGAAACATCACATTCGGCATTGTTGTGCTATTCGTTTCCCAAACAAACTGCTGCCTAGAGTGATTTACCCAGCACATGTAAGTAAGCTGAACCCTTGTTGAGGTCCTCAACAAATGAACCAGATCCTCCATGATCTGTTTAAATTCCCGTAGTGCTTTATCCTGCCTGTCTAATGCCATCCTGATTTTCTTCGAAATTAGATTTCAAGTAACAAACTTCAATGTAACAATTGATTGTTGATCTTTGAAATTTGTTTGTTATTTGTCTTTTGAGATTTGCTCGTTTAGCTCTTCCGCTTCTTTTATCATTCTTTCCAGCGACTTCAACCCTTTGTTCCAGAAGTTAGGATCTGTGATATCCAATCCCATTTTTGCAACCAACTCGTGCGGCCATTCTGACCCACCTGCGCTCAACAGCTCCATATACTTATCAGCAAACCCATCCGGACGTTCTGTAAATTCTTCGTATAAAGCCATTACCAGTAATTCACCGAATGCATACGCATACACATATCCCGGAGTGTGTAAGAAGTGAGGGATATAACTCCACCAAATTCCATATTCATCTGTTAGGGTAACAGAATCGCCATATAATTTTTCCTGCTGTTCCATCCAAAGTTCAGAAAATCTTTCTGTGGTCAGTTCACCTTCTTCCCTCCGAGCAGTATGAATAGCATCTTCAAATCTGTTCATCGAAATCTGACGAAACACTGTAGCAATGGTGTCATCGATCTTACCTGTAATCAATGCCAGTTTTTCTTTAGGATCATCAATTTCTTTCAACAGCTTTTGAAAAACAAGCATTTCTCCGAATACAGATGCTGTTTCAGCAGTAGTAAGAGGCGTTCCTGCTTGAAGTGGTCCTTGCTGTCGTGATAAATACTGATGCACTCCATGTCCCAATTCGTGTGCCAATGTTTGCACATCACGTATTCTTCCATCAAAGTTCATAAATACGTATGGATGCACAGATGGAACCGTACTTGCGGAATATGCTCCGCCGCGTTTTCCAGGTTTTATAGCAGCATCAATCCAGTTTTTTTCAAAGAATTTTTTAGTAATCTTTCCCATTTCAGGATGAAATTTTGTGTAGGCATCCAATACCATTTCTTCCGCTTCATCCCATGTAATGGTTTCTTCATTTTGGATGATGGGCGCGTAACGATCGTAATCCTTCATTTCATCCAATCCCAAAAGATCGGTTTTAAGTTTATAATATCTTTGAACAAGATCGTAGTTAGAAGTCACCGCTTTTACCAACGCTTCCACCGTTTTATCGTCTGTTTCGTTTGCAAGATTTCTGGATGACACCCAGCTTTTATAATTTCTGAAGCGATCATTGGTAGATTTATCTGCAAGAACGGTATTAAAGATAAAAGTGAGCGTTCTGCTTAAATCGTTAAAGGTCTTTGTTAGTGCTGCATGCGCTTTTTTTCTGATCTTTTGATCTCCTTCGTGCAATTTGCTTAAAGCTTCTTGCTCTGTAAGCGATTCCCCATCAATTTGAAATTCTGCCGCACCCAAAGTCTCGTCAAAAAAGCGAACCCAGGCACTTCGACCGGTTACCGATTTTGCTGACAAGATCTGTTCCTGCTGTTCTTCAAGCACATGCTTTTTATAGCGTCGCGAAGAATCCAAATAATGAGAATAGAATGAGAGTTTAGGGTCATTAATTAATTTCTCAGCTTTGGTGTTATCTACTTTCAACCATTCCACATCAAAAAAGACCAGTTTCTGGCTTAACTCTGAAGAAAGTTCATTCGACTCTTGCACCAATTTTCCGAACGCTGAATTTCCCGTATCCGTACTCCATTGCAGATATGCGAACGAGCCTATTTTTCCTCCTTTGTCCTGTATTGCTTCATACTCTTTAAGCAGCTCTTTAAACTCTTCCGCCGATAACTTATCTACTTTGCCTTTGTATTTTTTAGCGAAATCATCCGCAGCTTTAAGTACTTCTTTTTTGTCTTTTTGTAATTGAGGATCATCTGAAGATTTGTACAGATCGCTCAAGTCCCAGTTAATTTTTTCTGCGCCGTTTTCAGCTTTTTTAGAGTCTTTTGTCATTTAGTAAATTTTTGTTTGGAATATAGGAGTTGTAGGATGGGAATTAAAGGCTAAGTTGAGAAACTATCATCATAAATTATTCGTGTTAAGAAGATTCTTAATGAACGCATATTTTACACTTAAGATTTGATCTCTTATCAAGATGAACTAGATTGAACATTCAAAAAGACCGGTTCCGGTAGAAGTTGGGATTTGATCTCTTATCAAGATGAATTAGATTAAAATCATGAAGAACCAGAAAAAGAATACCGTTGGGATTTGATCTCTTATCAAGATGAATTAGATTTTTCCCTTCCTGTGTTCGTTTCTTTATGATGTTGGGATTTGATCTCTTATCAAGATGAATTAGATTTATGTATTGTTAAAGGTAAAAGAGACAGCAGTTGGGATTTGATCTCTTATCAAGATGAATTAGATTACTAAGAAGTACTATCCCGTCGTTATTCTGTTGGGATTTGATCTCTTATCAAGATGAATTAGATTTGGCAGAAAAGAAAGAAGGTAGGTCGCCCGGTTGGGATTTGATCTCTTATCAAGATGAATTAGATTAATGCGTTCAATGTGGAAAGACTAGATACCGTTGGGATTTGATCTCTTATCAAGATGAATTAGATTCCAATTATTTCTCCAACATAAGAAGGCTTGTTGGGATTTGATCTCTTATCAAGATGAATTAGATTAAGAATAAATTTACACTTTCCACATTTACTGTTGGGATTTGATCTCTTATCAAGATGAATTAGATTATAATGCAAAGGATACCCAAGCTAAAAACAGTTGGGATTTGATCTCTTATCAAGATGAATTAGATTGAGTACGCGGAACTATTATCAATAATATCTGTTGGGATTTGATCTCTTATCAAGATGAATTAGATTCGGTACCAACCTCTTCCAAACCTTCTGTGGGTTGGGATTTGATCTCTTATCAAGATGAATTAGATTACTGGAGCACCACTGAAGACGGTGTAATTGGTTGGGATTTGATCTCTTATCAAGATGAATTAGATTGATAGTAAGAAAGCTTCCGACTATTATAATGTTGGGATTTGATCTCTTATCAAGATGAATTAGATTTATTACTCCAAAAGCCCAAGATCTTTCTATGTTGGGATTTGATCTCTTATCAAGATGAATTAGATTGATATTGACGCATACATAGATTTTTGTTTGGTTGGGATTTGATCTCTTATCAAGATGAATTAGATTACTAAATCGAAACTAATGTAATGCTTTATGTTGGGATTTGATCTCTTATCAAGATGAATTAGATTAAGCAATAAAAAAACCGGATAGCTTCACATGTTGGGATTTGATCTCTTATCAAGATGAATTAGATTAAGTATGGGAAGGGGGCGTATTGGTTGAAGGTTGGGATTTGATCTCTTATCAAGATGAATTAGATTAGGGCTTTAGAAATAGTAAAGCCGGGTTTAGTTGGGATTTGATCTCTTATCAAGATGAATTAGATTACAAGGATCAAAAATCCAACTTCACAATTTGTTGGGATTTGATCTCTTATCAAGATGAATTAGATTTGATTGGTTTTTACATAATTCAAGTTTTAAGTTGGGATTTGATCTCTTATCAAGATGAATTAGATTAGCCCCGTAAAAATGGCTGTTACTATGTTAGTTGGGATTTGATCTCTTATCAAGATGAATTAGATTAATGCTATTTGGTTCTGATTGAGTTCAATTGTTGGGATTTGATCTCTTATCAAGATGAATTAGATTAAAGAATCGCGATCAGTGGTGGCGGAATACGTTGGGATTTGATCTCTTATCAAGATGAATTAGATTCTTCTATCGTAGCAACATTTTCCGTCTTTAGTTGGGATTTGATCTCTTATCAAGATGAATTAGATTCATTTTATAATCCTGATGTTAAGTCTTCAAGTTGGGATTTGATCTCTTATCAAGATGAATTAGATTGTATTATTGTTATTAAAGAGTAAGAGAGTAGTTGGGATTTGATCTCTTATCAAGATGAATTAGATTTACAATACGAGAAGCCCAGACTGCTAACAGGTTGGGATTTGATCTCTTATCAAGATGAATTAGATTAATTTTCCTAAACACTTCCACACTAACCGGTTGGGATTTGATCTCTTATCAAGATGAATTAGATTTAACAAGAAGCCCAGCTGTTAGCGGGAGTAGTTGGGATTTGATCTCTTATCAAGATGAATTAGATTCAACTTTGACCGGTGGATATTTAAACCAGTGTTGGGATTTGATCTCTTATCAAGATGAATTAGATTTCTATGCCGATGGAAATGAAGAGCTATACGGTTGGGATTTGATCTCTTATCAAGATGAATTAGATTAGGTTCTGTTCAAGTTTATGGCTCCCATAAACTTGTTCGGTTCCAAGTCTAAAAAACTAGAACATTTGTAACTGTGCAGGGGCATTTTCTGTTGCTTTTCTTCGCCTTCCATGGAAGATTTTCATTTTCCCAAACTGTTTATCAGTTATTCTAATTATGCGCACTTCTCCGTCAGGAGGCAAGATTTTTTTTACTCTTCTTTCATGCACATCTGTATTTTCTTTGCTTGGGCAATGTCGGATATATACTGAATATTGCATCATCATAAAACCATCTTGCTTTATCCGTTTTCTAAAATCATTAGCCTCTTTCACCGCCGCTTTAGTATCAACGGGTAAATCAAACATAACTACCATCCACATAGTTCTCATTCCTCCAAAAGTGATTAGCGGTTTACTCATTATTTTAATATTGGGAAGTCTATGGTTTTAACTTCTTTGGAATAGCATTTAGCCAGTGATGATGACATTAAGTGCAAGCTTTCCAACAACGGGTATTTCATTTCCTTTATAAAAACCTCTTTGGTCAATAGTTCTAGCAGAGGTCGTTTTGTTTCTTTTGTAACTTCAATATCAAGCGTACCAAATTGTCCATAAAGATCAAATACTTCCGCATCTACCAAAGGACGTAAAGGTTCCATCATATCATCGGCTAAACAATACGGATTATATTGATTGTGATGATGAATCCCCATTGAAGGGTGTAAACCCGCAGCTGTTAAGCTTCGTGCAACAGCTGCCCGAATTATTGCATATCCGTAGTTTAACAACGAGTTCAAATCATTTCGATCATACCTTCTTCTAAACTCAGAATCTTTAAACAATGACTTCCAATATTGTTTAGCTGCCCTAGCCTCAACATTGTTAGGATCACCTGATTTTACTTTCGGGATCAGTAATTTTAAGCCGTCATCGTCTCCGTGTTTTAGTTTAAGTACTTTCGACTGTGCTTTTATTTTTTCTTTTACAACTTGTTGCCAAAGACGCTTTTTTAATGGCTTTGAAGCTTCTGCTTGTATTTGAAGGCGAGCTTGGTGGAGCTGATTGTCTTCGAATGGAAGCAATAACCCTTCGGGCATGTGTTGGCGATTACAAAACAAGACTGCTACATTTTGCTCCAATAATTCATATAAAAGTTGATGTGTATAACTAATAGCAGGATGGGAAAGCACAAGTAAACCTAAGTCTTCTACCGGAATGGAATGCACATCCTCTCCCTGTTTTAGCTTCATCTGTTTATCCTTAATTGATAGATGAATGGGGCCGCTTGATATTTCAACTATACGTTTAATCATTGGCTGGAAATATCTGTCCGATTGGATCTATTCTAACTTTTCGCAAGTTTAAGTTTTTTGGACGGCTAAATACTCTCCCTTTCCCGGTTTCTGATATTGCTAGATTTATATCCCTCAACATTACTCGTTTGTCTGAAAAAAGTCTTTGAACTCGGTAATATTTTTGATCGCTCAGATTTAATACCGTCTCATTTGATGCTAGTGAATAAATAAATCTATGATAATCTGGATGATCCTTTTGTATAATTTCCTCTTTCTCTAATACTCTTCTAGCAGCCTCTACCATTGGTATTACTTCTTCATCTTTATCTCCACTACTTTTCTCATAAAATACAATATGATGCTTATAAAACTCATAAGCGTACCTTGTGTACTTTTTTTCATGCTCATCAAACCCATGCATTATAGATAAATCCATTTTTTCAATTACTCGAACTTTCAAAATGGGATTAGAACCTTCTTTTTTCATAAAAACTAATAGTGGTGGATCTGTCTCTAGAGACTTTATTGCTTTATTTATATCGCCTAGCTGTTTGAATTTTTCCAAAGCTTTATCCTGCACAATCTTTCTAATATTTGCGTCCCTAATATATGCGTTACCTTTCTTACTGAATGAAAGGCTCTTCTTATCCCATCCAATTTCTTTTAGACTCAATTTAAAAACTGGTTTCCGCTTAACTAAAAACTCTTCACTTTTCTTTTTTCCATAGTATTCCCCTGTTGGACCATAGAATGATTCTTGATGTAGCGGACCAGTTATTTTCCTACTCACCTTATGCGAAACAACAATTTGATTTACCGATTCTTGTGAATCTTGCCAAAACGTATCCCATGGAGGGATATTAGTAATACGCTTTGAAGCCCTATCTTTTATTTGCCTATTTCGGTCAACTGAGGACTCTTCCTCATCCATCCAGTTTTCTGTTTCGATGAGTTTATTCTCATCACTTAGTTTTTTCAAAATAGAGCGTGAGGTAAGAGCAATTACTATCGCATCTACTGCATGGTGTCGATGATCGTCTCGGTTTTTAATTTCATCATTTTCGATACTTAATATTGAATTCAAACCCCATAGATGTCTTAAAAGAGACGTTGTTTGTCCTTTGGTTACTTGAATATCTACCGGCCATTCTTCTGAGCCAAGCTGTTTTAAATATTTACTTGCTTCCCTGCTCATATAACGGGTGTCATTCAACTGCCGAGCTATAAACTCGTCGGTATCAATGGTTTTTTGAGTAAATTTTCTTCGCTTTCTCCAAGGCAAGTTATTTTTTATCCTTTGTTCTAATTCCTCTTTACTCAACAAACCGGCTTCAACGCATTCGTAAGGAGTACGATTACCCTTTCGACGATTGAAATCAGATTCACAAAGTGTTTTATTGACATAACTGTCATCAAGCGTTCTGCTGAATGGGAGAATATGCTCTATTTCGAATTCACCACCAGCCAAAGCTTCGCCATTGATAACTCTTCCCGTATAAGGGCAAGTCTTGTTGCATTCAATCCAAAGATTATATTTGATTATATCTGTTCTGCTCGGATTTTGATAATTGAATGGAGATTTTTGGAGTGCCTTAATAGCTTCTTTATTTCTTTTTTCCAGCTTATTATTCTTTTTTGTGATTTCTTCACGAAGCTTTTTACTATTCTTCAAATCTCGGGCAAGCTCTACCCTGATTACATCAGGCAATCCATATTTTCTAAGGATGGCATTCACAACTTTTCGTAACTCTACCAAAGCACCAAATACAACAGGGTTTCTGTAATCATTTGGATCTAAAATTGGAAGCCTAAATACATCTTCTTTGGGTGGTTTTTTTACTTCACCATATACTTCTTTTATAGCTTCATTTTCTCTCTTTCCCTGTTTAATCAATGGCATTATTTTTCGAATGGCTTTATAGGAAAGACTGCCATACCCTTTTTCAAGTTGAAGCATTTTCAAATGATCAGCTTGCTTCTTTGTTCTTTTCCATTTGGTTAAAGCCAGATCTTCTACAACGTCTGGTTTTTCGACATGAATAAGTACATCAACCACATGGTTTTTGAACTCTTCATCTAACCCATACCACTCTTTGCCAAATGCATTTTTACTTGATAGCTTTTTACTTGTCGTATCCCCTTTTAGTTTGCTATCATCCGAGGTTTCCAAATTGAATTTTGCATTTGAATTGAGACCTAATGCCTTCTTCAGCTGTGCAAAAGAAACTTGTTCTGCTCCTTCAAGTTTTTCTTTAATAATTCTTCTATGTTCATCAGTCATATCCAATCTTTGACCGTACTCTCCCATCAATTCCAGATTATTCAAAGTTTTCAAAATTCTGAACTTCTGGAAAAGTAAATGACCTTTCGGAATTCTTTTCTTATCTGTTTCTAGCGAACATTTGCCTATTAAATGCTTCTGACTTTTAAGCGGTCTTTGAAAAAAAATAGTGTCATCCGAAATTTTTGCTTTAAATTTATCATCTAAAATTTGTGGATAAAATTGTATCTGCTTTTTCCATAACATTTCAAATTCTTCCTCATACATGTCCCGATGTGTGTACTTATTTCTTATTCTCCTTTTGAATTCATAATCATCATGGTCAGGAGATACCGGAGGATCAAAATGATTTTCCTGAAGACTGAATAAATACTCCCCTAAGGTTCGCATTCCTTTTTTCTTTATCTCTGCTCGTATTTTAGATATTTCAGTAGCTACAGCTCCGTCTTCTTTATCTTTTCCCACTTTACGATTGCTCTTAAATCCTCTTCTTTGATTTAAATGATAAAGTACTCTGCCAAACTCCATCAAACTAAGTTGCTCATCTAGCCCTTTTGTACGTAACTCATATGGATTTAAGTCAATCCACTTGTTCCACTCCTCATTCTCAGATTTTACCGGACACATTCTTACATTTTTTAGTGAATAGTAAAGCCCTCTTTTCCTCCTTCTTTTCCGGTCTCTTTGCCTACGCATCCCACGGTGTAAAGTACGTTGTTGGTTTTTTGATTCTCCTTTTTGCGCTTCATTATCTCGTTGTAAATTTTGATCAAAAATTCTTACTCCGCTATCAATTATATTACCCTCGTCATCTTGATTGTACTCAATTAAACTCCAACCAATTGAAGCAACTCCCATATCCAATCCCAGTATCTTTTTCAAAATCTTCTCCTTTTTGATTTTTTTATTCAGATAGGTTATCTTGATGCAATTCATCTTGATAAGAGTCTTATCTCAACAAAGAGTTATAGGACTCTGCGGGCTCTGTTAATTTTAGCACCCCTCACCTATATTTAATTTGCCCTCTGCGGAGGGCTTTTTTATGAATAAAAACTATTTATTCATAACTATCCAATATTTAAATCAAAAAGATTTAATAGTTTATTCTTTAATACACTGTTTCTGAGCCCATGCGTTAGCTGCAGAATATCTTTGATCGCTTGTCAAACAGGGTCGATTGTTGAACATAAGTATTTTGCGCTATAGTCCGTCTGGCAATACACGCCTAATGGAGATCTATTAAGCTTGCTCCAACACCCCCGTTTTCAGCGAAATAATAATAAGCTAACCAAACAGAGCAACACAATAAGAACTAGGCAGTTGTTGGATTGGAATTAAAGCTTTACTTAGGAACTATTCCTCCTTAATCTTGCAAGCGGCTTCTATTTTGCTCGATTTGTACAAAGTTCAGAAACCATGAAACTTTTACTCGTTAAATAGGAATCAAATTCTTTTATGTCGTATAAAATTTACTTACTTATTTTTCCCTTCCTGTTTGTGTGGATGGGGTGTGATGTATTTGAAAATGAACAAGCCTCCATCTTTGAATGTACCGAAACCGATTTATCTAATGCCGTGTTGCATGCCGGGGTTAATAAGAATCCCTTCTCTGATTCTCACATAGCTGCTTATAACCCCGAAACGCTTGAGCTATTATACCGAACAGAAATACCTCTTGGTGCGCCTCTTGATATTTTCTATTCACAAAATGATCATTTCTTCTATTCGATTGGGGTTAATTCAGAAGCAAGTGCAATTATGCATCGTAGTGTACAGGATGGAGCATTTATAGATAGTATCTCGGCACCGGAATCCAATTATGTAAGGCTAAATGATTCAACCTTTGTTAATCAAATTTTTGGATTCGGATTCATGGTTATTAATGGAAAGGTGAAAAGAGAAGGCTTTTCGGATCACATTATTCAAGCAGTCCAGGAGGTTAATGGGGAATTTTATGCTATCTACGGAGATATAGACAATGTTTATTTTGGAAAAGTAGATACCACAGGAATGACTTTAGTAAAAGATTTGTCAAATCTGATTCAGTCTACCATTCGAAATGGGGTGGCATACAGCCTGCAATACAATCCAGATAAAAAACAGTTATTGGTAATGATGGAAAATGTGCCACAATCTCCTAATTCGGTTCTTTTTGATATCGATCTTTCTACCGATGAATTTACCGCCACAGCAGCCGGACAAAACGGGCGCATTATTGCTTCTGATGATCCTCGATATTTTTTAATTACGCATAGGAGTTCTTTTAGCCTTAACCAAAAAGCTGCAAAACATTTATTCGCGTATGACAAATTAGCT
Source organism: Balneola sp. (assembly GCA_965216175.1). Classification (GTDB taxonomy): domain Bacteria; phylum Bacteroidota; class Rhodothermia; order Balneolales; family Balneolaceae; genus Balneola. The sequence goes on along the minus strand of OZ244140.1, from coordinate 565,241 downwards.
AAAAAATTGATTCGCATTATAAATTTTGACAAAGAATTTGGTATGCAGGCCTATGTACAAGATATATCAACTAATGGCTGTAATATTTTTGCCGGTCTTTTATTAGTAGATTCTGAATTAAATCAAAGTGCAGCAATTTTTAACTATGATATGAAAACAGGAGAGATTAGAAATAAGATAACTTTTAAGGATTTTTTTTCAATTACGACTTTAGACCTATCGCTCAATAATTACTAATTAAATAAGAGAAATAATAAAATACTCAATAAACCTCGTTTCCTACCTCTGGTGCTAAATGCTGACATGGAACTCAGCTCCACATTACCCATTAAATATTGAAACCGGAACAACTCCATCTATTAAATGAACTTGTTATAAAGTATGGATAGTGTTTTTCTTAAATTGTATATCTGCTTCGCCCATGTATGGTAAGTCAAGGTTGGTAGCAATTCCTTACAAGTTTATTATAAATTACAGTAATGATGATTGAAGCAAAGCTTCCGAAGAGCATTCTGCACCAGAGGTACGGAACAAGAATAAGTCAATTTTAAGTCATAGAAATCGGAACGTGAATAAAGCTTTACTTAGGAAACTATTATACCAAATACTTTGTGTTTCCTTATAATGATAATCAACAGAAGAAATATCGTTTTTTAAGATTGTAATCCTTAATTTTAAGGGCTTTTGATATTTATTCGATATTGAACAAACTATTTATCAGCATTAACAAACAGATTCATCAGTTGTATAAAAACCGCACGAGGTTAACACCCATTGAAATCTCTTGAAGCCGTCTTCGGCCCTAATTCAGCACTTGTTGAAGAACTCTACGAACAGTATACAGAAGATCCTAACTCTGTTCCCGCTCACTGGAAAAACTTTTTTGATGAGCATGAAGGGAAAACTACCAACGGTTCTTCTGGTGAAACCAAGCAGCCTGCTGAAAAAGCACCGGCTCAACCTAAAGAAAAACAAGCTCCCAAAAAGCAAGAAACAAGCTCAAATGCTCCTAAAAATGCAGAGCTTGAAAAAATAAAAGGAGTAGCTACCAAGATCGTTGAAAACATGGATCTTAGTTTAGAGGTTCCAACGGCTACTTCTTTGCGGGTGCTTCCTGTAAAAATGATGATAGAAGATCGAACGATCATCAATACTCACTTGCTGCAGAGAAATGAACCAAAAGCATCATTTACACATTTTATTGCCTGGGCAATTATTAAGGCGCTTGATGAATATCCTTCCCTAAATAATGCGTATCACTTTGACGGGGAAAATCACTTTAAATCTATTCCTGATCAGGTAAATCTTGGGATTGCCATCGATCTTCCGAATAAAGACGGAACGCGTAATCTGGTTGTGCCTAATATAAAAGGCGTGAATAAAATGAACTTTAAGGAGTTCTTACACGCATTTGCAGAGTTGATCAACAAAGCCAGAAATGGAAAATTGCAAATTGACGATTACCAAGGTACGACTATAAGTATTACCAATCCGGGTACTATTGGTACTGTTTCTTCTGTGCCTAGATTAATGCAAGGACAGGGAGCAATTATTGCTACCGGAGCTATTGATTATCCTGCAGAATATCAATCTATGTCGAAAGAAATACTGAACCAACTTGGAATCAGTAAAGTAATGACGGTGACTTGTACCTACGATCATCGAGTAATTCAAGGAGCTGAATCCGGATCATTTTTGAAGAAAATCAATGATCTGCTTACCGGACAAGAAAAGTTTTATGAAGAGATATTCAGTGATCTTGAAATCCCTTATGAACCTATTCCTTATTCAACGGACACATACTCGGGTCCGTTCGGCGGAAAATCCGATTCTTTGGAATATGACCGACGTGCCATTGGTGTTTGGAGATTGATTAATATGTATCGCATGCGCGGACATGTTCTTTCTGATCTTGATCCGCTGGGCAAAGAACCTAAGTATGTTCCTGAACTTGACCTGGAATATTACGGACTTTCGTTATGGGATCTGGATCGCGAGTTTTATTGCGGTGGATTTGGAGGCAAAGAAAAAGCTCCTCTTCGTGAAATCGTAAAACTTCTGCGTGATACTTATTGCGGAAATATTGGTGCAGATTATATGCACTTGCTTGATCTTGAAGAGCGTCGCTGGTTAAGAGATACCATGGAGTCTTCCAGCAACAAAGCAGATCTCACCAAAGATGACAAAAAACAGATTCTGCATAAATTGAATCAGGCAATGGCCTTTGAAGAGTTTCTTCATAAAAAATATATCGGTCATAAGCGGTTTTCTTTAGAAGGTGCTGATACATTGATCCCGATGATTCATTTCATGTTAAATCGTTCTGCTGAAAGTGGTATCGAAAAAGCATTTTTTGGCATGGCTCATCGTGGCAGATTGAATATGCTTGTTAATATTTTGAACAAGCCTTACCACAGAGTATTTGCTGAATTTGAAGGGAGTGTTGATCCTGATTCTATTCAGGGTTCAGGCGATGTTAAATACCACCTAGGAACTAAAGGTGTTCATAAAGCTGCCGATGGAAAAGAAGTTCAGCTTGAACTCATGCCAAATCCGAGCCACCTGGAAGCAGTTGATCCTGTTGTTGAAGGCGCAGTTCGTGCTATGCAAGATCATCATGAAAGTGACGAAGCTGAGAAAAAGATCTTACCTGTTCTTATGCATGGTGACGCAGCTTTTGCCGGGCAGGGAGTTGTACCCGAAACGTTGAATATGTCTCAACTGGAAGGATATAGAACCGGCGGAACGATTCATATTATCATCAATAACCAAATTGGGTTTACTACGCTTCCAAAAGATGGACGTTCTACTGAATATGCTTCCGATCTTGCTAAAATGATTCTGGCTCCTATTTTTCATGTAAACGGAGATAAGCCTGAAGCAGCAGTACATGCTATTCAAATGGCTGTTGATTACCGACAGAAATTTGGAAAAGATGTGATCATCGATTTAATCGGATACAGAAAACACGGGCATAATGAAGGCGATGAACCTGCTTTTACACAACCCGGCATGTATAAAGAAATCAATGACCATCCTCCGGTAAGAGATCTTTACACACAATTTCTGGTAAAAAATAATGAGCTCTCAGAAGAGGAAACGCAGGAGATCTTTGACGAATTTGACAAACTTCTTCTGGAAGCTTTCGAAGACGCCAAAAAATCACCTAATGTGGATATTACCGAGGATATTTTTGATCGTACAGAAACAGATCAGAAAAACAGAAACGAATTCCCTGATACCACTTATTCTGCGGACGAGCTAAAGGATATTGCTGTTAAGATCAACACTGTTCCTAAAGACTTTGATGCGAATCCAAAGCTACTGAAACAATTAGCAAAACGTGCGGATATCGTTGGAAAAAATGAGAAGAAAATTGATTGGGGATTTGCTGAGGCATTATCTTTTGGTTCTATTTTAAAATCAGGAAACACTATTCGAATTACAGGGCAAGATGTGGAAAGAGGAACATTCTCACACCGCCATTCTGTACTTCACGGAACCGAGACCAATCAGACGTTCACTCCTTTGAATAATCTATCTGATGATCAAGGATATTTCCATGTTCACAATAGTTTATTGAGCGAATATGCAGCTATGGGTTTTGAATTTGGTTACAGTGCTCAAGAAAAAGATGCGCTGGTAATCTGGGAAGCTCAGTTTGGAGATTTTGTAAATGGTGCTCAAATTATTATCGACCAATTCCTTTCATCCAGCGAAGCAAAATGGGGCCAAACAACTTCATTGGTTCTGAACCTTCCTCATGGTTATGAAGGGCAAGGTCCGGAACATTCGTCAGCAAGATTGGAGCGTTTTTTACAGCTTTGTGCAGAAGATAATATGCAGGTCATGAATTTGACCACTCCTGCCCAGTACTTCCATATGTTAAGAAAGCAAACCTTACAAGAAGCGAAAAAGCCGGTTGTTTTGATGACACCAAAAAGTCTTCTTCGTCATCCAATGGCTACTTCAAATACTGAAGAGCTTGCTAAAGGAAAATTTCAGCCATTCATTTCTGATTCTGAAGTAACAGATGCAGAACGTTTGGTTATCTGCTCAGGGAAAGTCTATTACGACTTGCTTAAGTATCGTAAGGAAAATGAGATCAATGATGTAGCTGTTGCACGTCTTGAGCAATTTTATCCTTTCCCGGATGAAGACATTTCAGAGCAATTGAAAACTTTCAAGAATGTGAAAGAAATTGTGTGGTGTCAGGAAGAACCTAAAAATATGGGAGCCTGGTCATTTGTAGCTCCACGTTTCATGGAACTTCTCGGAAAAGATCAGAGCTTTACTTATGCCGGGCGACAAGCTTCTGCTTCTCCGGCTGCAGGGCAGAAAAAAATCCATGAAGCTGAGCAAAATGCTTTGTTGGAAGATGCTCTGAAAAAATAAACTCTTTCGGTTATTTTGAATATCTAGCCCGGTAATTAATTTTATCGGGCTTTTGTTTTAAATATAGTTGCCCCCTTTTTTTGAAACTTGATTTCATCTCTTACGTTTGCATCGCTATGAAAATAAAAAATATGATCTACTTATTGGGAATAGGAACGCTCTCATTGCTGTTGATCTCTTCCTGCAATTACACAAAAAATGTGATTCTATTATCAAGAGGGAGTGTGCAACAAACGAACTTCCTTGAATCCATAGATTTTGAAAACCGGCATGGATTAATTGTGGTAAAAGGTTTTGTTAACGGCAATGATGACACACTGGAGTTTCTTTTTGATACCGGAGCTTTTGATGGTAAAATTACCCGATTTTGGGGAGATAAATATAATCTGAAGGAAAAGGCAACTAAAAATAAATCTGATTCTCAGGGAAATGAAAATGAAATTTCAATGACTTTAATCAAAGAACTTTCACTAGGTACTATCAATTTCAAAAATACGGCAGCTGGTATAATAGACTTCCCTCAAAATTCCTTATCTCCATGTATTGCGGCTGATGGAATTATTGGTGCAAATTTAATTCGTGAAGCAAACTGGAAAATTGATTTCGTAAATAATAAAATCTGGATCACGGATGATTTTTCCCGGTTTAATGAATTAAACACAAAGGAGATCCAAGCAATTAAATTTAAAAAGCCGCTACTTTCTGGAACGCCTACAATTGATGTAACTGTAAATAAAAAAGCGCTTGGAAATATTCTTTTTGATACGGGTTCAAATGGCAGTGTTGATTTACCCAGATCTATCAAAGATCAACTATTTACCACAATAGAAACTGAATGGGATACTACGTTAGACAACTCATCTTCGGGAATATGGGGAACTAATTTTGATTCTGTCTTTGCAACACAATCGGCAATTAACTTTGAAGGATATAATTCGATATCAGCTGAAATCAGTTTTGCGGAAAAAGGCTTTGCGAAAGTAGGTAACGATGTACTGGAAAAATATGACGTTTACTTGAATTACGATAAGAAACGTATCTACCTCAATCCAAATCCTCAATTCCAATCTATTGAAGCCAAACAAGATTTCGGCTTCATACCTTACTACCAATCTGAAAATTATTGGACCGTAGAAAATTTAAGACTTGGGTCACCAGCTGATAACTCAGGTATTAACTTTGGTGACATCATCACAAAAATAGACGGAAAAACCCCTGAGCAATTCTACTCCACTTTTTGCGGATATTTCGATTGGGTTACAACCTATTTTGATGATAAAAAATCTGTGAAAATTGAACTTCAGAATTCGGCAATTACTATAGAAAAATAATCTTATCAATTCCTGGTTTCTTTCCGTGTGTTATAAAGTTTACAATTTAAAATCATCAGTTGGTAAATATTGAAATTTGATAGTTGTATATACAACTAATGTTCCTATATTCACTTATGAATTTCGATGAAATAAAAAATTTCAATCCTTCTAACTGTATCTCGGGCAGGGTTATGAGACTTAGCCGTATCACTGCCAATATCTTCCGAAAATACCTGAAACCATTTGGAGTTACCGACAGTCAAACCAGTATTTTGTTTCTAGTATCAAAACATGAAAAAGGACTAACTCAAACAAGAATAACTGAGATTCTGCAACTTGAAAAATCTTCGCTTAGCAGAAACCTTAAACGCCTTGTGGATCAGAATTATCTTATGAAGAACAATTCTTCAGAAATTGTCATAACTCAATCTGGTAAAAAATTGGTGATTTCTATCATTCCTGAATGGGAAAAAGCCATGGCAGAAATTCGGAGTTTAATCGGAGACGATGGAGAAGAAGCTTTAAACAAAGTGCTTACTAACCTTATAAATAAAATATAATGGCTCTAAAAGTTGGATATATAGGCTTATCTGTAATTATGGTGATTATTATTTCACTTTTTGGTTCAAAAGCCATAAATGAAACTACTCGGAATACAGGAAAGGCAAAAAAGAAAAAAATTAAATTAATTTCATTTCTGTTACTCTGGCATCTCTATATATTTTTGATATCTCAAACAGGAATACTACAATCTTTTGAATTCCCTCCAAAGTTTGTTCTGTTATTAATTTTACCGGTGTTTATTTTTACCGGGATATTTATTTATAAACACCGTAACTCAGATTGGATTCAATCTATTCCATCAAGCTGGTTAGTGTACTATCAATCCTTCAGAATTGTGGTAGAAACTCTTTTCGTATTTAGTGTTGCACAGGGAATACTTCATGCCAATGTCACTATCGAAGGATATAACTTTGATATGGTATTTGCATTTACTGCACCATTGGTTGGTGTGCTGGTATATCAATTTAATACTTTCTCTGAACGTGCTATAATCTGGTGGAACTACTTTGGATTAATAGTTATCGCTTCTATTATCTTTCTCTTTAATTCTTCTATTTATCTACCCGAAATTTACGGTTCTGATGCTCCATTGATGCCAATTGAGTTCACCGCTTATCCGTATATAATTGTTGCCGGGTTTTTAATGCCTTCAGCTGTATTTATGCACGTGCTCTCCATCGTACAACTAAAAAAGCGTTTATCATAAAAAAAGGGACGGATTTTTGATCCGCCCCTTACAGAATTTCTTATCAGATTCTTTTATTTAATAAGAATCATTTTCTTGGTAAGGTTTGCACCCGCAGCTGTTTGCAATCTGTAAATATACACTCCGGATGCCAGTGAACTTGCATCAAATCTGACTTCCTGAGCACCTGCGGTTTGTCTGCCGTTTACTAAGCTTGCTACTTTTCTTCCTGTTATATCATATACATTCAGAGTTACATTGGTCGAAGATTCCAGCGTATAACTTATTACTGTGCTAGGATTGAAAGGATTGGGATAGTTCTGATTTAGAGAAACTTTAGTTGGATTCTCAAAACTTTCATCTTCATTGCTTGTAAGTACCCCGAATTTGAATCTCATCCACACAGGGAAATGGTCAGAAGTCGTACTTAAATAACTTCCTACATAAAACGGATTTTCTACTCGCTCTGTTCCTTCAAAGTAATCATCACTCAATTCTGATGTAAATGTGATATGACCTAAAAATGAACCGCTCGAATGTGAGCCAAACCCACCTTCTTCCAAATTTTTTGTGATAATAGTATACTCAGAATCTTCATCGAAATTTTTATATGGAGATTCATTACCACTAAAAGTAGAACTTACAATCTCATCATTGTAATCACCCAACATGATAACATTGTCGCTAGCTCTGTTTCTATCTAGGTATTCTTTTAATTCTATTGAAGCTGCTACTCGTTGATCGTATGAGCTTTGATCTCCAAATGCTTTTGCATGTATGTTAAATGCGTAGATTTCTTGTTGTTCATTATTTATATCTGCCATAAATCTGAACATTAGCGGGTATCTGCCGTTTGCCCAGTTAGACTGAGTAAATCCATCACCCGGGGAAAGAGTAACTCCAGATAAGGAATCAATACTGCTTCTCTTAAATAAGTAAGCTGTTTCCTGAGTTTGCGAGAAGTTAGCCAGAAATCCACCGTATCCTTCCAAACTATCTACAAGAGCATTAAATCTATTTGGGCTGGAAATTTCCTGTAATGCATAAATGTCAGCGTCAATAGTTTCTACAACAGTGATTGCATTTCGTAATTGAAGATCATCATCTTCCGGTCCATTTCCTGTATCACCGAACCACTCCACATTCCATGTAACAACGTCTAATGTTTGATCTTTGGAAATTTCGTCTCCAGGATAAGTTACTTCTTCAACCCCAACATCTTCCGTAAAACGTGGCAATAACTGATACGTTCCGCCAAATTGCCCGATTACACCAATTATATTAGCTGGTTCTGATGGTGCAATGGCATCAACCAAGTTTGTATTATTATCAATTCTCATTTCAGCTGTACCCACTTCATCTGAAATTGCATAATTTTGATTTCCTTGAAATGCACCTGAATGATCGATGGTCACGTTTTGAACGATCACTAACTGACCTTCATTAGCTTCCATATTCAATTGATTTAGATTCACAATTCTTGGAATCACTTCTTGCTTTTCTACATCAAAAACTTCGAATACAATATTATCATCTTCTTCAGTATCAGAAATTTGAAGTAAGAAATCTTCATCCGGTCCGGGAACGCCTCCTTTAAAAACAGTGAGAGGTCCTGAAACCTGAATGGAATCCCCGATCTCAGCTGCTAGATGCAATGGTTCCCAAAAAACAGCAATCCCGGCTGTTCCATCTTGCATATATAAAGGTCCGCCAAATTGATTAGCTACTGTAACACGACCGGCAACAGTAACTCTGGTTCCAAGTTGAAGCTGTCTGGCATCAACGATAGAAATCACATCTCCATCCGCAAATCCTTCTCCACCTAATGACAATGAAAAACTAGAAGCATTATCTGCATTACTTGTTACCGTAATATTTCCTTGAAAGGTTCCTTCACTGCTAGGTGCGAAAGTAAGCGTTAGTTCTGTTGCTTCGTTAAATGCCAACGTACTATCAGAAAGCGTTGACGAAGAAAATCCCTGCCCTGTTACAGTAACATCTGAAATCACAAGATCAGGGTTTCCTGTATTCTTGATTTCCATAGTTTTTGTAAGTTCATTTCCCTCAAGGGTAGCACCAAAAGAGATCGCATCTGAATTATTTGCCGTAGCATTATCTACTAATACGCTAATGGTTGGTTCAGCAGCGGCCTCTACATAATCTGTAATGCGAATGTCATCAATATTCATTCTATCTGTTCCGGATGATTGAATGAATTTAAACCTGATGTTTCCTTCTACTTCTACCGGAATTGTATACTCGGTAAGATCTGAAGGAGCAATGATCTCATCACCAATGTTTAACCAACTTGAACCTCCATCAGTAGAATACTGAAGCTGAAGGGCTGCATCTTCTGAATTGTTTCCATAATGAGCTAGTTGAAATGACACTTCATCAGCGCCATTCGGCTTATCAAACTGCATGTAAATATTTCCCATCTTGCCATCTCGTCTATCCATTCGTACACTCTGGGAGCCATTAAACTTGTCGTTACTCAAACTTCCTAAAAGTGCGTCATCCAAGAACCAGTTTCCGGTCGATAAAGTCACAGTGGCACCGGTATAACCTGATTTCTCACCATCGTCAAAATTCTCAAAGAACTGAGCCTGACCGGCAGACGTTAAAAATATTGTTAGCAACAAAATCGAAAATGAATAGCGTAATAGTTTCATATAAATATTAAATGTGTATTGTAAACAGACTTAAAGATACCATTCTCTTATTAACTCTGCGTAAAATTAATGGATTAAAATTTAAACCTTTCTTTCATTACATTATTTCATGCAAAATTTTACTCTAATAATTCTTCTTTCAATTGTACTAACCTACTGTCTGGGTTGTACATCCCCTTCTAAAAATATTCCTGAATTTCTAAAAGGAACTTTTCAAGATGACTATAAAATTGAATATGAATTAACCGAAAAAATTTTATTTCAGAAACCTTCGACCCGTTTTCACATTCTTAAGTGGAATGTTGATGAGCAATATTTTATTGCTAAAAATGATTCCTTAAACTCTTATGATCCGAATTTGTACACTCGTGTTGACTGGGTAAAATTAGAAGATATGGAACCTTACAAATGGGGATTATGCCTGAGTGCATATAATGCATCAACCGCAGGTTCTGCCGAGGCTACGAATGTGGTAGAAAGATCGGCTCCAAAAACCGGATGTAATGGCTATCCTTTTTCAAGAATGAAACCAATTACGCAATGAAAAAATTAAGCATTCTGGCAATTATCTTTTTTACAACAGTAGCTTGTAAAGCTCAGACAAATACTGAAATTTATTTATTTGATCTGGATGAAACTAAAGATGGGTTCTCGATTTCCAATCCTGTTAATGTTTCAAATAATGTAGGCTACGATAACCAGCCTTCTTTTACTGATGATGGGAAAACTATGCTTTTTTCATCTACAAGAAATAACCAAACCGATATTTTATGGTATCACATCCAGTCAGGAACAAAAAAATGGATCTCTGAAACTCCGGGAGGAGAATATTCTCCCGTTTTAATGCCTGATGGCAAACATATTTCAGCAGTACGCCTTGATCCGGATGGACTTCAATTGTTATACAAATACTCAATTGCTGATGGCTCTTCGGAAATATTAGTACCGGATTTAAAAATCGGATATTACACTTGGTTTCTAAATTCCAGACTCATCGCATTTGTATTGGGAGAACCCGCAACTCTTCAGGAAATTGATCTTGATTCCCGGAAAGCAAAAATTATGTATACAAACCCCGGAAGATCAATTCACTACATCCCAAGCACAAAAAAGTATAGTTTTGTTGATAAATCTGACTCTGTAAACTGGAAAATTATGGAAGCAGTACCCGGAAACTCAGAATGGACGAGTGAAATTGCACCTACTCTTACTAATTCAGAAGATATGGTTTGGCTAGATGTAAATACTATTGTGATGGGTAAAAAAGAGCATCTCTATTTCTTTGACAGACAGCAGGAATCTAAAGGATGGCAAGTATTTGCTGATCTTTCAGAATACAACTTATCAGATATATCTCGCTTGGCTTTTAAAGGGGGAAAGCTAGCAATTGTAGTATCAGGAAAATAAAAGGATACACTTTTTTACTTTTTAAATCCCACAATATTTAGCTTGTACTGATTCAATGAGATATATTTAAGTCTCTTAGCTAATTTAAACTAACTAAACACCAAGAATGAATAAACTACGAAAATCACTTTTTCGTCTGTTACTAATTCTTCCAATGCTTGGTATCGCAATGGTCGCTAATGGCCAAAGTGATCCTACTGGTAAATCTGAAGCAACACGTACTTATGCAATTACAAATGCAACCATAGTACAAGCTCCGGGTAAAATTATGGAAGAAGGTACTATTGTAATAAAAGACGGATTAATCACTGCAATTGGTAAGAACGTATCTATTCCAAGTAATGCAGAAGTAATAGACGGCACCGATATGTACCTATACCCGGGTTTTATTGATGGAATGTCTAATACAGCTGCTGACCGGCCTGAAGCAATGGAACGTCCAGACAACCTTTTTACTCCTGATCCACCGAACGATTATGCGGGAATTACTCCTGAACATCATGTTGCAGGGCAAATCGATGTTGAAGAAAATAGTATTGATGGAATGAGAAAAGTAGGTTTTGCGATCTCTCACACTGTGCCTTATGGTAGAATGCTACCCGGTTCAGGTGCTTTGCTTTTGCTTAGAGATGTTGATCATGCCGATGATATGATCTTATCAGAAGATGTATCCATGTTTACTCAATTTTCAGGTGCTCCCGGTGCTTATCCCGGTAATACATTAGGAATAATGGCGAAGTTTAGAACTTTGTACAGAAATGCTGAATATTCAAAAAAGCATGCTGATATGTACGCTGAAAATCCTGCTGGAATTTCCCGACCAACCCGAGACCGAGTTTCAGAAGCTTTTTACCCTGTTGTTACCAATCAAAAACCAATTTTCTATGACGCCTCCAGTTCTTTAGAAGCTCGACGCGCAATGCGTTTACAAAAAGAGCTTGGTTTTTCTCTGGTACTTGGAAATCTTCAAGAAGGATGGGATCTGGCAGATGAGATTAAAGCCAGCGGAACTAAAGTATTCATGTCTTTAGATCTTCCTAAAGAGCCAAAAGCCAGTAAAGAAGATGATAAATCAGAAGAGATGGCAAAGCTCGAAGAAAGAAGAATGGAGTTTTATAAAAAATATGTCTCTCAGTACTCAGAATTGAAAAATGCTGGTGTTAAATTCGGTTTTTCAACCATTGACACAAGAGGAAATCAAGTAAAAGACAATCTGATGACCATAATCGAAAATGGACTCAGCGAAGATGACGCTCTAGCAGCTCTTACAACAAATCCGGCTGATCTACTTGGAATAAGTGAAATGGTTGGAACTTTAGACCAAGGTAAGATTGGAAACGTAATAGTTTCAACGGGACCATATTTCGAAAAAGACTCTCAGTTAAAATATGTTTTTGTAGATGGAGACAAACACGAATATGAAATAAAAGATAATAAGAAGAAATCCGGAGATACAGAGAATTCGGAAAGCACTTCTGAAGGCTCTTCTTCTATCGTCGGAACCTGGAGTTATTCCTTTACAACACCTCAAGGTGAACAAACAGGTTCTATGATCATTAAAAAAGATGGAGACTTTTATACCGGCACATTAACCAGTGATGACGGAACTCCGGATAATGACATGGTTAACATCAGCTTTGTTAATGACGCACTTGATTTCGAATTTTCGGTAGATGCAGGTGGACAATCAATTGACGTTGTCGTAAATGGAACTGTAACCGGAAATGAATATGAAGCTGAAGCAACAGTAACAGCTTTTAATATATCTTTTCCACTACTTGCCACTAAGGAGGCACCAGAAAAATGAAAAATTCTATAACAACTAATATTTTTGCACTTTTGATGCTTGTTTTATGTACAACTATAGTACAAGGACAAGCTAAAAAAGGAAGTGTTCTAATTAAGAATGGTACGGTTTTAACTATTACAGATGGAACTTTAGAAAATACCGATGTACTTGTTAAAGACGGAAAAATCGATCGGATCGGCAAAAACCTCAAAGCTCCTCGCGGTGCGGAAGAAGTAGATGCAACCGGTTTGTTTGTAATGCCTGGAATCATCGATGCTCACTCTCATATTGCCGGTTCTTCAATTAACGAAGGAACCAGCCAGGTAACTGCAGAAGTTAGTATGGAAGATGTTGTTGACCCTCTTGATGTATCCATTTACAGAGCACTTGCAGGAGGAGTAACTTCCATTCACTTAATGCATGGTTCTGCTAATGTAATTGGTGGTCAAAATGAAACTCTTAAATTACGTTGGGGAAGCACCAATCCTAACGACTTAAGATTCGAAGGAGCACCAAGAACCATTAAATTTGCGCTTGGTGAAAACCCAACCAGAGGTGGACGTTCCAGAGGAATTCAACCACAAAGTAGAATGGGTGTAGAAGCAATGCTGAGAAATACTTTCAACGACGCTATTAAGTACCGCGATGCGTGGAACGAGTATAGAGCCAATAAAAACTCTCGAAAAGTTGCCCCGGAATACAGCCTTAGAATGGAAACTATGGTAGATATTCTGGAAGGCGAAGTTCTGGTTCACTGCCATTCTTATCGTGCTGATGAAATCTACATGTTAATGAAGGTTTTTGCTGATTTTGGAATTGAGAAATTGACATTCCAGCATGCTAATGAAGCTTATAAGGTTGCGCCTGAACTTGCTGAGTTTGGAGCTTCTGCTTCAGTTTTTGCTGACTGGTGGGCTTATAAGTTAGAAGTGTATTACTCTACGGCTTATAACGCTGCTATTCTTACAAAAAACGGAGTAACAACTTCTATCAATTCAGATTCAGGCGAACTTATTCGTCATCTGTTTCATGAGGCTGCCAAAACACAAAAGTATGGTGATCTTTCTGATAATGAAGCTTTGGCTTTGATCACTTTAAATCCTGCAAAACAGCTCGGTATTAACGATCGCGTTGGTTCATTAGAAAAGGGAAAAGATGCGGATATCGCTATTTTCGATAAACATCCTCTTTCTATTTATGCAGTACCACAAATGACTTTTGTAGATGGTGTAAAATATTTCGACATCAATAATGACGCGGCAGATCAACGAATTTATATTGATCCTGAGTCTACCATTCAAGACGTACAGATCTTTTATGCTGAAGATCAGCATCGCTGTATGGAAGGTGCGGATGTGATTAATTTTTATGACCTCTTAAACAAACAATGAGGAATACAATGAAGAAATTTTTATCAATTTTATGTACGCTAGCACTTATACCTGTTCTTGCTTTCTCTCAAATCGAAAGAGCGGTAACATCAAAATTTGCTCTAACCAATGCTAAAATTTATACCGTTACCAATGGTATAATTGAAAATGGAACTATTATTATTAATAATGGAATCATTGAAGCTGTTGGAGCAAACATAAATATTCCGGGTGATGCGCAAGTAATCGACTACAGTGGACAGGAAATCTATCCCGGTATGATTGACTCAGGCACCAATTTAGGATTGTCTGAGATAAGCAGTATTTCTGAAGCAAATGATTTCCGTGAATTCGGGGATATCACACCTCACATGCAAGCATTAACCGCTGTAAACCCAAACTCAGTGGCTATTCCCGTTACTCGTGTTAATGGAGTTACTACAGCTCTAACAATGCCTGCCGGTGGCCCGTTGCCTGGAACAGCTGCTACAATCAATCTATTCGGATATACTCCCGATCAAATGTTTGCAGGATCTAAAGGAGTTGTAATGAACTTCCCATCTTCTGCTCAAAGAGGTTGGAGAAGAAGAACTCCGGAACAGATAGAAAAAGCTCGCGAAAGAGCTCAGGAAACCATCAATGATGCCTGGGATAAAGCAGAACTTTATGCCAAAATTCAAGGTTCAGATGATGCCCGATATTATCCTGAGATGGAAGCTCTTACCAAAGTTATTAATGGTGAAGTACTTCTCTATATCGAAGTTAATGCAGCAAAAGATATCCTAAGCGCTCTTGAATGGGTTGAAGAACGAGGATATAAGAATGTTGTTTTCACCGGTGTTTCTGAAGGATGGCGTGTTGCCGATTCAATTGCCGCCGCAGGTATTCCTGTTATTACGGGTCCGGTGCTTTCAACGCCAACCAGAGGTTCTGATGCCTACGATACCGCGTATAAAAATCCGGGAATCATGCAAAAAGCAGGCATTAAAGTTGCTTTAAGAACAAACGACACTGAAAACGCTCGAAACCTACCGTATAATGCAGGGTTTGCAGCTACTTATGGAATGGGACGCGAGGAAGCACTAAAAGCCGTTACCATTAACGCTGCTCAGATAATGGGAGTTGGGGATCAGATCGGTTCAATAGAAGTGGGAAAAAAGGCTAATATCTTTGTTTCTACCGGTGATCCGTTCCAAACCTCAACTAAGATTCTGGATGTATTTATTGACGGATACAAAATACCAATGACAAGCAGACACACAGAGTTGTATGATGAGTTCTTAAACCGTACTCCGGGGCTCAATAAGAACCCTGTGAAAACAGACGGATAATCTGTTAATTTTTATCCAGATTTTAAAAAGGCAATCCAAGTGGGTTGCCTTTTTATTTTCTACATATTTTTTCTTTTTCATAAGTTTTTTCAAAAAAATCCCCCTCTTTCCTTCTCCGGTTTTTTGGGAATTCCATTCCGTATTAACCTTCATTAATAAATAGTTTTTTTATTTCTTTTCAATAATTGGTTAATTAACGCCTTTCCCCTATTTAAAAATATCATAATACAAAGAGCTATGGCTACAAAGATTAGTGAATCTACTCATAATTTTATAAATGGAAATTTTGTATCGAATGGCTCTCCCCGTCTAGATGTAATAAGTCCACTTAATGGGAACCGTATTTCAAGTATTCCTCTTTCATCTTCGAAAGAATTGGATGAAGCAGTTCAAGCAGCAAGAAATGCTTTCCCGGAATGGTCAGGCAGAACACTTAAAGAGCGAGTACAAGTTTTTTATAAGTACCGAGAGCTTCTTGGAAAACATATGGATGAACTAACAGAAATATGCCATACAGAAAATGGAAAAACTTGGGGAGAATCAAAAGCGGAGGTCGAAAAAAGTATAGAGCTCACCGAATTTGCATGCTCAATGCCGCAAATTATCTCTAATGAAGTACAGGAAGTGAGCCGAGGAGTTGAAGTTCGTATTGACAGAAAGCCGTTAGGTGTTGTTGCTTCTATCGCGCCATTTAATTTTCCAAATATGGTTCCCCACTGGACAGTTCCAAATGCACTTGTTCTTGGTAATTGTATGATTCTAAAACCTTCTGAAATTGTGCCCATCAGTGCCGTTAAAATTGCTGAGTTATTAAAAGAAGCGGGATTACCTGATGGCGTTTTTAATATTGTAAATGGCGGGAAAGAAATTGTTGAAGCCATTTGTGATCATCCCGAAATTAAAGCGGTTTCGTTTGTGGGCTCTACTAAAGTGGCCAAAATTGTGTATAAACGAGCAACTTCTACACTTAAAAGATGTGTGGCTTTAGGTGGCGCAAAAAACCACCTTATCGTTCTTCCTGATGCTAATGAAGAAATGACTGCATCAAATGTAATTGCGTCAATGTCAGGTTGTGCAGGTCAACGTTGTATGGCAGCTGCAGTTATGGTTGGAGTGGATAAAGTGGATCATATTGTTGCACGAATGGTTACTGAAGCCAAAAAAATTGTCCCGGGTAATAATTTAGGTTCCGTAATCAGCAAAGAAGCCAAAGAGCGTATTGAAAAATATATAGCGGAAGCCGAAGCTGCTGGAGCAAAAGTTCTCGTTGACGGACGAAATGCTATAGTTAAAGGAAGTGAAGGTGGATTCTATGTCGGAGCTACCGTTGTTGACTATGTGACACCTGACATGGCTATAGCCAAAGAAGAAGTTTTTGGTCCGGTCATCTCAATTATCAGAGCTAAAGATCTGGACGAAGCAATAGCCATTGAAAACAGCTCCGGATATGGTAACGCGGCCGCTGTATTTACTCAAAGTGGTGGTGCAGCCAAAGAAGTTATGGAACGAGCTAGCGCCGGTATGATTGGAGTAAATATCGGAGTTCCGGTTCCTCGTGAACCTTTCCCTTTCGGAGGTTGGAATGATTCGAAATTCGGAGTATGTGACATCACTGGAAAAAGTTCTATTGAATTCTGGACTCAGAACAAAAAGACCTCCGTTAAATGGAATGCTGAAGCGCGAACTAATTGGATGAGTTAATGAAATAGAGTATCGGGTTACGTGTTACGTTAACCCTTAAATAGTAAGCTATGAGCCATAAGAACTTAGAAATTTATACTATTGCCTACGACCTTGCTTTGGAAATTCACAAGATTTCAATGAAGCTGCCAAAGCATGAACTTTATGAACAAGGAAGTCAAATCCGAAGATCATCTAAAAGTATAAAAGATAATATTGCTGAAGGATATGGTAGACGAAGATATAAAAACGAGTTTATAAGATTTTTGATCTTCGCCCACGCTTCTTGTGATGAAACAATATCTCAGCTTAATATGATCAGCGATATTTATTACCCGGAAAAACCATTAACTGACCTAATAGATAGATACAATATGTTAGGAGGAAAAATAAACCGATTCATAAATTATGTAGAAACAAGCTGGAAAACACCTAACACGTAACTGTCAACTCGAAACCACTTATCATCAATAATAAATAGTCAATTATCAACTTTCCAAGAGTAAAATATGTCAGCTAAATCATCCTCAAAAAGCGAAATCCGTTCCAACAACCTCAACCACACCCTTTTTTCCTGGGCCAAACAAGGTGGGTTGAATCCTATCAGTATAAAAGATGCTAAAGGAGTTTATTTACAGGACCGCGATGGGAATAGAATTCTGGATTTTTCTTCTCAACTGATGAATGTAAATATTGGTCATGGTGATCAGCGCATTACTGAAGCAGTTAAACGACAAATGGAGGAAGTCAGTTTTGTATATCCCGGAATGATTACAGACGCCAGAGGCAAATTGGGTAAAAAACTTTCCGAGCTTGCTCCATCTTCCTTAAACAAAACTTTTTTTACATTGGGCGGTGCAGAGGCTATCGAAAATGGTATAAAACTGGCTCGGATGTTTACAGGGCGACATAAGATCATCACTCAGTACCGGTCTTACCACGGAGCAACGTACGGTGCTATTTCTGCAGGTGGCGATCCCAGGAAGTTCCCAATCGATTCCCAAAGAGCACCCGGGTTTGTTCATGTTGAAAATCCATATTTCTACCGTTGTCCATGGAATTCTAATTCTTTTGAAGAATGCGGTGAATTAGCCGCTCGTAATTTGGAGCAAGTCATTAAGTATGAAAACCCTGATAGTATTGCCGCGATTTTACTGGAAGGAGAATCTGGCTCTTCAGGCTGTATCAAATACCCCCCCAATTACTGGAAACTTGTACGTGAAATCTGTGACAAATACGGAATCCTTATCATTGATGACGAAGTAATGAGTGGATTTGGCAGGACCGGAAAAATGTTTGGGGTTGATCATCATGGAGTTGAGCCAGACATTATGTGCTTGGCAAAAGGTCTTACTTCCGGTTATTTACCTTTGGGCGGAGTTATGATTTCAGATACCATTGCGAAGCATTTTGATGATCATCCTATGGTTATCGGGCTTACTTATTCCGCTCATGCCGTTTCCTGTGCCGCTGCTGTTGAAAATATCCGGATTATAGAAGAAGATGGATTAGTAGAAAATGCTTCCAAAATGGGCGCTCATATTGAAGCAGGTATTGAAAGACTCAAAGAAAAGCATCCTTCTATTGGCGATTATCGAAATACCGGATTACTGGGTTGTATTGAATTGGTTAAAAACCGTGAAACTAAAGAACCTGTTACTCCCTGGAATGCCAAACCATCCGATATGGAAGCGACCAATCGTATGGCTGCAAAGATAAGAGAAGCGGGGATGTTTACCTTTGTGCGTTGGAACTGGATATTTACAGCTCCTCCTCTTTGTGTCACAAAAGATCAAATTGATGAAGGACTCGCAATCATCTCTCAGGCAATAGCCATTGCTGATGAATACTGCGATTAATTCCAACCAAACTGTAAAGAATGAAAGAAAGTCTTAAGCTATCCCCGGAACTGGAATCCTCACCATTAAGTGGTGAAGACATGGTTCCTCTTCCCCACGAAGACCGAACGTGGTCGATGTGGAATATGACCGCAATTTGGGTTGGAATGGCAGTTTGTATCCCTACTTATTTGCTTGCTTCCAATATGATTTTATCCGGATTAAGTTGGCAAGCTTCCCTCATCATAATAGCGATTGCGAATTTAGTAATTACTATTCCGATGGTGCTAAGCGGACATGCGGGAGTTAAATACGGAATTCCTTTCCCGGTTTTAGGACGGGCAAGTTTTGGAATTTATGGGGTTCATATTGCATCTTTGGTTCGCGGAATTATTGCCTGTGGTTGGTTCGGAATCCAAACATGGATTGGTGGTTTAGCATTTTATTCGATTTGGAATATTATTTCAGGACAGACCGGTTCTTTGGAGCTGGATCTTGGTAAATTTATCTGTTTTGGGCTTTTCTGGTGTATCAATATTTACTTTATATGGAAAGGAACAGAATCCATCAAATGGCTGGAAAACTACTCCGCCCCGATTTTAATTCTTATTGGTGTAGTTCTTATTGGTTGGGGTTATAATAATGCCGGAAGTTTTTCGAAAGTTCTTGATCAAGGCGTTCAACTACAAAAAACAACGGCTTCCATTCAGGCGTCTGAAAACAATGCTTCAGAATATTTTCTTAATCTAAATGTAGTCGCTGATTTGGACGGAAGAGCAAAAGCATCTGAGGTAAATATCAAAATTCCGACAGCTTCCGGATATGAAGATCTTGGTTGGCAGCCCATTAACTCAATAGCTTCAAGGATTTCAATTCCCTTTTCCGATAACTACGCCTCCGGTAACGAACCGGTAAAAATTCAGTTTAGAAATGCTGATAAGGTAGTTTCGAGTACATTATCGATTCTTCCAAGTGATTCTTCGTCTGATTCGAAAATAACGATATGGACGTACCTGATCTGGTTTACAGCGATGGTTGGTTTCTGGGCAACTATGGCTATCAGCATTGCTGATATTACCCGTCTTTCAAAAAACCAAACCGATCAGATAAAAGGACAGTTTTTAGGACTACCTACTACGATGACCTTCTACTCTTTTGTGGCAATTTTTGTGACTTGTGCTGCTATCATTTCATTTAAAGACGTGATGATTGTGGAAGACACTCCCTGGGATCCCGTCTCATTGGTTGCATTATTTGATCATCCCGGCGTGGTAATTTTTGCTCAAATCGCTTTGATAATCGCAACTTTGAGTACTAATATCGCTGCAAATATAATAGCACCGGCGAATGCCATAGCGAATGTAATGCCGCAGAAATTGAACTTCAGAACGGGCGGTGTGATTGCAGGAGTTGTTGGAATTATTACCTGTCCATGGTGGCTAGCAGATGATATTGGCTCTATTCTTGTTTTTGTGAGCGGTTTACTTGGTCCGGTTTTAGGAGTGCTGCTTTGCGATTATTATTTGATACGGAAAAAGACTTTAGCTCTTCATGAATTATATAAACCTGAGGGCGAGTATTCTTATGGCGGCTCAGGTTTTAACAAAGCTGCGATGTATGCTTTAGCGGCAGGTGTTCTTACTGCACTTATCGGATTTTGGATTCCTTCTCTTAGTTATTTATATAGTTTATCCTGGTTTACAGGTTTCGGGGTTGCATTCATCCTCTATTATTATTTGATGAAGGACCATATCACAGAAACTGTATCCGAAAAATTTATCACCTAGTATATTTGTTTTATGTCAATACTTATTCAAAACGGAAGAGTTGTCACAGCAGCCGAAGATTATATCGCCGATCTATATATTGAAGACGGTAAAATTTCAGCCATTGGTGCGAACTTAGAATATAAAGCGGACAAAGTAATTGACGCTTCGGGTAAACTCGTACTTCCCGGAGGGATTGATCCTCACGTTCATTTAGATATGCCTTTTATGGGCACTTTTTCCAGCGATGATTACGAGACCGGAACTCGTGCTGCTCTTTTTGGAGGAACAACAACCGTGATTGATTTTATTCTCCAAACTCAAGGTGACACACTTCGAAATGCTTTAACTACCTGGCAAAAGAAATCGGAGGGAAAAGCTGTTGGTGATTATTCATACCATATGGCTGTCACTGATTTCAATGATGACGTTGCCAAAGAAGTTGTTGAATTTATCGAAGAAGAAGGTATTACATCCTTCAAAACATTTATGGCTTATAAAGGTGCATTGATGATCGATGATGGGCAAATGGTTCAACTCATGAAAGTAGTTAAAAAGCACGGAGGTTTGGTTACGGTTCATGCCACTAATGGCGATGTAATTGATTCTTTAATTGCTAAACATCTTTCCGAAGGAAAAACCGCTCCACTCTATCATTATCTGTCGCAGCCTGAAGTTACCGAAGCTGAAGCCAGCGCTCGATTTACTGACATGCTTCATTACACCGGCTGCACAGGTTATATTGTTCATATGACCTGTAAAGGCGCGCTGAATGCTGTGCAGCGAGCAGGACTGAGAAACCAAAAAATATTTGTAGAAACTTGTCCTCAGTATTTATTAGTGGATGCTTCTGTTTACGAAGATGATTTTGAAGGTGCAAAATGGGTAATGAGTCCGCCCATTCGTGAAAAGAAAGATCAGAAAGCACTTTGGGCTGGTTTACAACAGGGATTAGTAAATGTGATTGGTACCGATCATTGCCCGTTTACCTGGGAGCAGAAGAAAATGGGTAAAGACGATTTTTCAAAGATACCAAACGGACATCCTGCCATTGAACATCGCATGGAATTGATTTTTTCTGAAGGAGTTAAAAAAGGAAAGATTTCGCTAAACAAATTTGTAGAAGTTACCGCTACCAATCCTGCCAAAATATTTGGAATGTATCCTCAGAAAGGAACTCTTGCTGTTGGAACGGATGCCGATGTAATAATTTTTGATCCTGAAAAAGAACATGTTATTTCAAAAGACACACATCACATGAATGTGGACTATTCCAGTTATGAAGGATGGAAAGTAACGGGAAAAACGGAAACGGTGTTACTCCGTGGTCAAATTGCCATCGAAAATGAGGAATGTCACCTTAAACCCGGCAGCGGACAATTCGTGAAGCGCGGAAAGACATCCTATGTGATTTAAAAAACTCAGCAGATACTAGTTTCATCAATCTGCCATTTAAACTGTTAACAAATCAAGAAATATTATGCCAAGAAAAGTTAAATCCGGTCTGATACAAATGAGCCTTCCCATGACCGAGGGAGAAGGAAGCATCAAAGAAATCATGAAAGCCATGACCGATAAGCATATTCCTTATATTGAAGAAGCAGGTAAAAAAGGCGTTCAAATTCTTTGTTTGCAGGAAATTTTTAACACACCGTATTTCTGCCCGGGACAAGATAAAGAATGGTACGCATCTGCAGAAACTGTTCCTGGTCCTACTACCGAAATGATGCAGGAATACGCGAAGAAATATCAAATGGTGATTATTGTTCCAATATATGAAAAGGAACAAGCCGGAGTTTTTTATAACACGGCTGCCGTTATTGATGCGGATGGAACTTATCTCGGAAAGTATCGCAAGAACCACATTCCGCACACCACAGGATTTTGGGAAAAGTTTTTCTTTAAACCGGGGAATCTTGGATATCCTGTTTTCCAAACTAAGTATGCTAAAGTTGGAGTGTATATTTGCTACGATCGCCATTTCCCTGACGGAGCCAGAATTCTTGGTTTAAACGGAGCTGAGATCGTTTACAATCCATCTGCTACGGTCGAAGGGCTATCTCAATATTTATGGAAACTTGAGCAACCTGCTCATGCAGCAGCAAACGGGTATTTTATGGGCTGTATAAATCGTGTTGGAGAAGAAAAACCATGGGATCTTGGTCGTTTTTATGGCACCTCCTATTTTGTTGATCCTCGGGGACAAATTTTTGCGGAAGCTTCAGAAGACAAAGACGAACTATTAGTAGCTGAATTTGATCTGGATATGATCGATGAAGTGAGATCTACATGGCAGTTTTTCAGAGACCGAAGACCTGAAACCTATGATAAGCTTACTGAACTTTAATCAATGAAAATGGAACACAGATGACACAGATCTGGCAGATTTAGCTGATTAAGTAGTATTCAACACAAAAATATCAGTGATTATCTGTTTCATCAGCAGTATCAGCGTTCTTGAAGAATTGGATAGAAAGACGCTTTAAAAGTTAAATGAGAATTTATTATGGCAGAATACAAAAGACCCGAATCAAGCGAAGACTTTCATAAGAACTTTGCTCAGAAAAAACCTCTTATGAACGAAACGGAAGCGTTCTATGAGAGTTCACGTTGTCTGTTTTGCTACGATGCTCCATGCGTTACGGCTTGTCCTACCGGGATTGATATTCCGTTGTTCATTAAGCAAATCCAGACAGGCAATGCTGAAGGGGCTGCAAAAACCATCTTCGATAAAAACTGGTTCGGAAACACTTGCGGGAAAGTATGTCCAACCGGAGTTCTTTGTGAAGGAGCCTGCGTGTACAATCATCAGGATGTTAAACCCATTGATATTGGTCGCTTGCAGAATTTCGCCACAGATAAAGTCATCAAATCTAAAAAAGAAATCTTCAAACCCGGTAAAGATAACGGTAGAAAAGTTGCTGTGATTGGTGCCGGACCTGCTGGAATATCTTGTGCCTGTGAACTTAGAATGCTTGGTTACAACGTTGATATTTTTGAAGCCAAAGACAAACCTTCGGGATTAGCTGTTCATGGAACGGCTCCTTATAAAATTACCAACCAGGAAGTGCTAGATGAAGTTGAGTATCTGCAAAGTCAGCTTGGTTTTAATATTCATTATGGTAAATCCATCACCACTAAAGATCAACTAAACGATCTTGAAAAAGATTATAATGCTATTTTCGTTGGCGTAGGACTTGGGTCAACAGCTGAACTTAATCTACCGGGAGCTGACAAAGGAAATGTAATTGGTGCAGTAGAGTTTGTTGAAGAACTCCGCATGACGGAGAACAAAGTCAGAGTCCCTGATTCAGTAATCGTAATTGGAGGTGGAAATACTGCGATGGATGCCGCTTCAGAATCAGCGAGAATGGGAGCAGAAAGTGTAATTCTGGCTTATCGCCGCTCAAAAGAAGAAATGGGCGGCTATGACTTTGAATACGATCTTGCCCGAAATGCAGGAGCTAAAGGTCTGTTTAATGTACAACCTGTTGAAATAACCGGAAATGGCAAAGCAACCGGAGTAAAATTTGTTAAAACTGAAAGTAAGAACGGAAAACTCGAATACATTGAAGGAAGTGAATTTGTATTGGATTGCGATCTCGTAATTAAAGGAACCGGGCAAGCAAAACTTGGCAACTTCTTTGCATTGATCGATGGATTAGAAATGGATAAAAACACTAGAATTCTCGTTAATGAGGAATCTTTTCAAACCGGAAATCCCGTGTATTTTGCAGGTGGTGATGCCGTAAATGGTGGTGCGGAAGTTGTAAACGGAGCTTATGATGGCAAACAAGCAGCTCATGGAATAGAAAACTGGCTAGCTGATAGCTGATAGCTGATAGCTGATAGCTGATAGCTGATAGCTGATAGCTGATAGCTGATAGCTGATATTTAACATTACGAATACTCTTAACCAATTTTATTATGGCTGATTTATCAATCAATTTTGCAGGAATAAAAGCTCCGAATCCTTTTTGGCTCGCATCTGCTCCGCCAACGAATTCCGGATATCAGGTTATGAAAGCTTTTGAAGCCGGCTGGGGTGGCGCGGTCTGGAAAACACTTGGAGTGCCTGTTGTAAATGTTTCCAGCCGCTATGGTTCTATTGATTATCGCGATACACGAATGGCTGGCTTTAATAATATCGAGCTGATTACCGATCGACCACTTGCTGATAATCTTAGAGAAATTGAAGAAGTTAAAAAATACTTCCCTGATCACGCCGTCATTGCTTCCTTGATGGTGGAAAGCAGAGCAGAATGGGAGCAGATTATAAAAGACTGCGAGAATGCCGGTGCAGATGGCATAGAGCTTAATTTTGGCTGTCCGCATGGAATGTGTGAGCGTGGAATGGGATCCGCTGTCGGGCAGGAACCCGAAGTTTTAAAAACCATTGTGGAATGGGTAATGGAAGCTGCAAATATTCCTGTGATTACTAAGCTTTCTCCGAATATCAGTCATATTGTTGACCCCGGGCGAGCTTCGGTTGAAGGCGGAACGGATGCGATTTCACTCGTAAATACTTTCAAAAGTATAGTTGGTATCGATCTGGATTCGTATGCGCCCTACCCTGTTGTGGATGGAGCCGGTTCTAATGGTGGATATTGTGGTCCTGCAGTTAAACCGATTGCTCTGAATATGGTAAAAGAACTTGCTCAGGATGCCATCACCAAAGATACACCTATCAGTGGAATTGGCGGAATTGAAAACTGGCGGGATGTGGTAGAATATATTTTGCTAGGCTGTGGATCCGTTCAGGTTTGTACAGCAGCTATGCATTACGGATTTGGAATTGTGAGAGAAATGGAAGCCGGACTCGTTCAGTTTATGGAAGACAAAGGTTACGAAACCATTTACGACTTTAAAGGCAAAGCACTTCCGAATGTGAAAGAATGGAAAGATTTGAACCTGAAGCATAAAGTTGTTGCCGAAATTGATGGCGACAAATGTATAGGCTGTGAACTTTGCTACATTTCCTGTGAAGACGGAGCTCATCAGGCGATTGGTTTATCGGACGATCCTGACAATCGTGTTCCATATATCATTGAAGATAATTGCGTGGGTTGCAATCTGTGTTCTTTGGTTTGTCCGGTTGAAGAATGCATTACCATGGTAAAGCGTGATGATGGAACAGAGCACGTTACCTGGGCTGAAAGAACAGCCAATAACGACATCCCAACCACTTTTAACGATAAAAGAGCCGGTGGACTCGGGCATTATGTCCCAGAGCCGAGTCTAGCTTTAAAGAATGGGAAGAAGAAGTAAACTTAAATCCTACAATGTTCATCAATAGTATGTTAGCCGTCTTTTCAATTTCATCAGTTTAGATGACAAATAAAGAAAATCCATATCGTATCTACCTAGATCACAATATTTATGATGATCTATCAAAAAACAGATACACAATAAATTCAGATAAGGATTTTAAATTAGTTTTTTCAGGTGTTACCCTTGAAGAAATTGCAAGAACTTCTGAAAAGTACAGAGAGGGATTTCTGAAAGTTATCAATGAATATGATTCAGAATACATCTGGATAGAAAAAGGTTTGGCTTACTTTAAAGAAGCTGACGCGTTTGAACAACTTGAACAATACCTGAATAACAACGAAAAGTACCCAGGGCAGAAAGAATTGTTTGATCTTGCTTTAAAACTTCATGGCGGTAAGGAAGATGTTAATTTTGATGATTTGGTCTCAAATCAAAAGAAAGCTTTTTCTGATTTATTAAATTCTACTTTAGATGATTTGGATGAAGTTGAGCAACAACAAATTAAACCTCTTATCGATATAATTAAAAATCAAGGAGGATCAGTTTTTGACCTTATGCAAGATACTCTCGAGCATCATTTTACAAACAATAAGGTTCCAAATCCCAGAAAAGGTTTAGAAGAAATTACTGGACTTTCTTCTTTGCAATTAAACAACATTTCAACGCCAAATATTCTTCAAACGATATTTGAAAGAATAAGAGAGAATAATCCTGATAATGAGACCTTTAAATCTCCAGAGGATTATTTTGATTGGGGTTTATACAATGTTAAAGAGGATGACATCTATGGAAAAATAAATGTGATATTTAATTTTCTAAACATGGTTGGTTATTGGCCAGACAAAAAAATTGAACAAGAGAATAAATTTAGAGCTGCAATGAGTGATTCACAACATGCAGGTTACGTTGCATTTACAAATGAATTTTTCACTCGTGATGAAGGATTTGCCAAGCGTATGAATGCTGTTTTTGAGTACCTGAATATTGGTACCAAAATCACATATTTCACTTTAAATCAGATAAATGGTTCAGACGGCTAACAAGCCCACAGCTCTCTTAAGTCTGTGACTATCCGTTTCATCAGCGGTATCGGCGTTCAAGAAGAATGGAACACAGATAACAAGTGAGTTTTTGATTTGAGTTGCAAACTCTATAAAATTTTTGAACTTTAGTTGCTTATCTTCGTAATTACTTCAATAAATTAATTTTCTATTATGAGTTGGATTATTATTCTTTTACTAACCATGGGTGCTTTCACTTCACTAATTCTGTTTGGAATGATCTATTTCGGCACCAAGAACAATAAGCAAATGAATGCTTTGGGAGACACTATGAATTCCTCTAATTCTGAAATGAAAAATAACCTCCAACAAGCTATTAAAGCTCTGGAAACTCAAACAGATCAACAGCAAAAAATCCTTTCACGATTGAAAAATCTGGAAACAATAGTAACAAGTGAAGCCTGGGATGCGATCAAGAAAGGCGAAGATTCTGAACGTATAAATCTTTTACTTAAGGATGAAGAAAAGGAAGAGATGAGTTCAGAAGAACAAGCCAAAAATATTGCTATGAGGATAAAGCATTAATATCATGACGTTCGGAACAATACTTAAAGTTTGAAAAACTAAATCTTCTACTTGTGTAAACTGAATAAAAATTGACACGGCTACATCTCTCCTGATTATCCTCATAAAAGTTTCGTTGCTGTTCACTTTTTAGATAAAATAATTTTAGTACTTTCATTTTCAGTTTTCTACTCATTAAACTTTTATGAAATTTAAGTCTCTTTCTCTGCTCATCATTGCAGTCCTGTCACTTTCCTGTAAAAAGACAGCTCAAATTCATGCCCCGTTAGTACAGCCCTATTTTGAAATGATCGATGCAGAATTTAATGCTGAGCAGGCTTTTGAAACAGTTGCTTATGTAGAACAGTATTTCCGGGTAGTTGGTAACGAAGGATTTAACAACAGTATTTACTTTGTGGAGAAGCTTCTTCAAGAAGAAGGCTTCATTGATGAGTCAGAAGCAACTTCAAATGACCGCTTAACTTATAGAATTGAACGCAGAGAGCTTGAAAAACCTACATGGGAACCTATATCGGGAACACTGGCTCTGACTTCAGGAGAGTCCATTCTGGATTTTAACACAAACCGCAATATGATCGCTATCAATTCTTACTCTACTGACGGGAATGAGGAATATGACATCGTTTATGTTGGAGAAGGCAGAGAGCTTAATTTTGATGGAGATGTATCAGGGAAAGTAGTTTTTGCTGAAACATCGGTTCGTTATCTATTTTCGGAAGCAGTTATAAAACGAGGAGCTGCCGGAGTGCTGGCATACAGAATGCCATCTTATACTAATCCGGAAGTCAATCAAACTTCCATTCAGTTTTCAGGGATTTCGCTGGATGAAGAAAAACAATCCTGGGGAATTCTGCTTTCTTACGCTGCCAAAGAAAAACTCAAACAAGCTCTGGATCAGGGAAATAATCGAATTGATATAAACCTGAACACAAAAATTTATCCTTCAGAAGAGTTTACCATTGTAGCCGAACTAAAAGGCAGTAAATTTCCCAAAGAACGTTTTGTATTTAGTGCTCATGTTCAGGAACCCGGAGCCAATGATAACGCTTCAGGTGTTGGCGCATTAGCGGAAGTTGCAAGCACCAGTGCTCGTCTACTAAAAAAAGGTTTAATTGATCCTGAACGCACCATTACCTATTTGTTTGGTGATGAAATTGTATCAACCAATCGATATATCACTGAAGATGAAGAAAGAGCAAAAACCATAAAATGGGGAATGAGCCTGGACATGGTCGGGCAAAATACTGAGATTACCGGCGGAACTTTCCTGATCGAAAAAATGCCTGATCCCGGAGCCATTTGGACCCGTGGAGAAGAGAAACACTCTGAATGGGGCGGTCGACCGTTAACAAAAGAAGAAATGACTCCTCATTATTTTAATGACTTTATTATAAATAGATTTGAAGAACAGGGAAAAGCCAAAGATTGGATAGTGAATGTAAATCCTTATGAGGGCGGCAGCGATCATGTTCCATTTTTGCGAAATGATATTCCGGGCTTATTGCTATGGCATTTCACGGATCAGTTTTACCATACTGATAATGACAGAATTAACAAAGTTTCATCCACAACTTTAAAGAATGTAGGAACGGGCGCGTTGATTAGTGCCTTGATACTAACCGGAAATCAGGAATCTGCCTCTACCCTTGTCCTGGAAGAAGTAACTGAAGCTGCTATTGATCGCTTGAACACAGAATTCGAACTCAGCAAAACTGCTCTTCAAAATGAAAGCACTCTTGCAGTTGAAACAGAGATTCTGGAAACATGGTCAGATTGGTACATCAATGCTTTAGAAAGCACTCAGGATATATTGAATAATCCTGACGATAGCTTTTTAGCCCAAATTGAGGACTCTAACAAAAAAATAGAATCCGAAAAAGAACGATTAATAGAGTTACTTAAAAAGATTTAAAACACATTTATCTCAGACCATTTGGTAAGCCTTTACAAATTCGACTTACAGCATCATGGCTATGTAAGCTTTCCAAGTGAGCACATCTTACGACAAAATCCCTGATGCTGTTGTACGAATCCAGCTCTTCATAAAGTAATCGAGCTGCATCTTCCACAAATTTTTGATATGCACCATTGAGTTCAGCAAAGGCTTGTTCGTCTTCTCTTTTTACCATTACCTGAGTTTCTGTTTTAAGCGCCGTTCTGCAAATCTGCACCAAATCTTCTACAAAGAATTCGTCCTTTAATGCTACAGTCACTTCTGCGATACTACGCTGACTGTGAGGAATAGCGGCAACTCCTCTCTCCTCGCGGGCATGCTCAGAAAGCTCATACGAACAAGGACAAGCACTGCTATATTCAAAATTTACCGTCATATGTTTAAAAAATTGATCGTAGTTATCCAATCTTCCTTCAAAAGAAACATCATAATACTGATGTCCTTTTAAACCGGATCTTAAACTCTCCATCATCATCGGATAGCTGAATGATAATCTCAGAAACGATTCCTGGCTTTCCAGTTCTTCTTTGTAAGCTTTCAAGATTTCTTCCAGCAGATCAATCGAAAACACCCGATCTTGAAACTTATAAAAAGTTCTCATGATTCTGCTCATGTTGATACCTTTTTTCCCGGCATCCAAACTTACATAACCGTCAATTGAGGTTTGAAGCTGAACAGGTTTCCCTTCTCTGGTTTTAAAATTAAGTGGCATTTTGAAATTAGAGATCCCAACTTGCTGAATCGGAACATTTGCTCCTTCGATGAGTGAGGAAGGTCCGTTTTGCAGATCCGGAAGAGATGCTTTGTATTCATCACTTACTGTAAAGTTGGGATCATAAAATCTTTTTATCTGATTGGAAATCATAGCCTGGTCGTTTGCTGAATAGTTTATCTAATGGCTTTAAAAGGACAATACTCTGCCATATTACGTTCTGTCTCAAATAACTTAACTGAATATAATTGTCCGTCCTCTGATGCCGCTTCCCCTACTTCTTTTTTTAGTTGCCCAAAAAAAGCTTTCGCCAAATTTTCAGAAGTTGGAATAATATCTTTCAGAAAAGGAACGTCCATATTTAAATTTTTATGGTCGCAGGGATCTGTAATTTTTTCTTTTATGATCTTTTTGAGTTTTCCCAGATCAATGACAAAACCCGTCTCTTTGTCCGGAGTACCGGCTACAGTTACTTCGATTACATAGTTATGACCGTGCCAATTCGGATGATTACACTTACCAAACATTTCAGAATTCCACTCATCACTTTTTGAAGGATTGTGTAATCTGTGTGCTGCGTTAAAATGTGTTTTTCGGGTTACAAATATCAAAATTTTTTTCTTTTATGTTCAAAAAGAAAAACCCCGACTTTTATTTTTCTGTTCCCTAAAAAATAAATATTCGAAATTTTAATAGTGCCATTCTCTTTTTAGATAACTATTAATAGTTTTGGTTACAAAATTTCAATTTTTAAAATTTATAAAAAAAAGAGTTCCGATTCCTCGAAACTCTCATGTGATCAGCACAGCTCACAAATTAAATGTGAGATGTAGTTTGTAGAGTCAGCTACTACACTAATAAAATTTGTTAGTTGTCATCCCAACGAACCCAAGCTCCTGTTGCCCAGTTGTTAGATCCGAAAGCTCCTACAAAAGTCGCTCCTGTATTAAAGAATCCACCGGTTGGAGGCGTAGAACCGGTAACAGGTTGTGCTACCGTAAAGTCAAAAGCAGTTGCGTTAGTAAAACCGGGAGCTTGCTCGGTAGTTACAGCTCCAAAATCAGTTGAGTCTGCAGCATCCGCAAATCCATTTGTATTATCAAAAACGATTACGTTATCTATTTCAAGTGTGGTTGGAAAGTTTTCACGAGTATCACTTTCAATTTTGAAGTTAAGTCCATCAAAATCTGTAATGATAAAGTTCTTCAATTCACCTTCAAACTCTTCTCTTAATCTCATACCGTAGTTTTTATCTTCGGTATCTTTTGTTGCTCCATCTTGCTTTAGACCAACCATAGTAACATTGTAGATAGTAGGACTTGTTGCGTTCCCTGATCCTAGTGTCTTACGCCCATCGGATTCGAAACCGTTATCAGCACCTCCTGATTGAACACCTAACCAATATTGTCCACGACCATTCCATCCTTCATCCATATCAAAGGAATCGTCATCGTTAAAAGCAGAAATCAGATATTTAGCATCAACAGATCCACCAAACCATTCAAAACCATCATCAGTACACTTATAAACCTGTATATATTCTAACGTGGTTCCTGACCCTACTGAATATAAACTTAAACCGTTAAGCTCAGAACCTTCTGCGAAAGAAAACCCAACATATTCAATACGAACATATTTCAGAATACCACTGTCATCGCTGTTGTTAGTTCCGCCATATTGAATCGCATCCGGAAGCCCTTCAACTTCTCCTTTGCCACCTTCAATATTATTAATGCCTTCACCTGCAAGAACAATTCCGCCCCAGTCGCCAGGTTGTTTATCTGCTCTTGCTGAAGTAAATACAATTGGGTTGTTTGCAGTACCTTCTGCAACTAACCGTCCACTTGGCTGAGGTGTATCAAAGTTACTTCTGTCAGCAGGAAGTGTAATAATAGCTCCTACTTTGTCAATATCGTTATTGTGGTAAGTAAAACTAACCTCAATGCCTGCACTGATAGTTAATGTAACGCCGGGTAATACATAGTACTGGCCGGTTAATTCTTGATCTGTATCCCAGTTAGTGTCCTCCGAAATCACTGTTCCGGGTAAAGAGGCGTATAAAGCTGGAACTTCAGTATCATCTGTTCCACCATTATCACTGTCTTCGCAGGCCATAAATGAGAATGACAAAGCGAAAGCAAGAAGTGTTAGAAGCTTAAGATTAGATTTCATAATTAAGTTTTATTGTTTTTTTGTTATTAGTTGAATGAATAGCTAAAGCCTACAGTAAAAGTGGTGCCTACATCATATCTGTTGGTGATAATGTCACCTTGTTTGTATACCACATTGTCGTTCAAAATATTTTCTACACTCACATTGAAAGACGCTTTACCAAAATTCTTCACGAAATTGAAGTCCAGCTTGTTAAACGATTGTTCGTACTCGTCGTCTGGTTGTTCGTTATTTCCCACTGCTGATATACGTTCACCGAACGTGTTAAAAGACAGTGTAAACTCTGAATCAATACTTGGCATCAAATAAAATGCATTTAGATTGATCGTATAAGGAGATTGACCGTACATAGGACGTTCTGAATTAGCTTGCCTACCAGCTGAAGAGTTGTCTTCGTAATTTACATTTGAAAGGATGTAAGATAAGTTTCCACTAAGTCTTAAGTGTTGAGTTACATCTTTTCTTCCCTCTAATTCCAGACCATATAAATTTGCAGATTGTACGTTCTCATATCTGACTTCATTGTTCTGGGTAATTCTATAGACTAATTCAATGGGATTTATGAACTCTTTGTAAAAAGCACTAATTGCAAATAACTCTCCTGTATTTGGAAATGTTTCAAGCCTTAGGTCATAATTATATATTTTGGTTCTTTCAAGGTTTGGGTTACCAAATCTTGTTTCACCACCTTCAAAATCTTTAAAACTAAAATCAGATAATTCTCTGAATTCCGGCCGAGCAAGAGTAATGGAAACAGCTCCTCTTAAATTTGTTTTCTCACTAGGTCTGTAAGTAATATTGAATGCCGGTAAAAGATCAATCTCATTTACTAAAGTTTCTCCATTGATCGATTGAGTAGAATTTTCAGTTCTTAAACCCGAAACTAAATTCCATTGAGATGTTGGAGACCAGTTAAGGGAAAAATATCCTGCGGCTAATTGTTGTTCACCGATATAAGAATCTCTTGAATTTGTACGCTCTGTTAGCTCTATGCTTCCGTTAACAATATTCTCCTTAACAAATAAATCTTCCGGGGAAAGGGTTTTATCAATATCGGGTGCATCACTGTTTCCACCTTCATAGATCAGCTTAAAAGATTCAAAATCTCTGTCTTTATAAAGCCCGAATCCACCAACTTTTGCAGACAACTTATTATGAGGCTTAAAATTAAAGTCTAATTTCCCTGAATAATTATTGTCGTTTTGATAGGAGAAAAAATGAGAGTTTCCTCTAAATGGTAATATTACTTCAAGGTCTCCTTCACTAGTTCGTGCATATTGAGTTGCTCGACGATCCGGCAGATCCCTAATTGCTTTTGAATATGTAAACGAGGCATCCAGACTGGACTCCATGAAATTCCTGAAATAGGTTTCAAAGATTAAAGAGCTAGAATAAATTGCTCGTCTGTCAAATTCCGTGATAGTCTGTCTACTGTCAGAATCGAAATTATAATAAAAACCTTCAATAGTCGAAAACTGATTAGTAGAAGAATTTGAATATAAACTCTTGATACCAATTTTAGTGATGTTACTTGGCTTCGCAAATACATTAAGCATTGCATTTAAACTGGCGCTTTCCTTTCCTGAGTTTAAATTGTAGTCAGACCCTAAAGCGATATCTCCACTATTCTCATTATAGTTAATGATATTTCGATAAATTTCGTCACTTTTTGAATCAGTAGAGTATTTGTAGCTGAAATTAGATACTACACCGATCGGCATTTTATCCTGATTGAACTGATTGCTGTAGCTAAAACCAAATTTCTGACTGGGCAACGATTGAATATTTTTTGAAGACCATGAATTGCTCAAATCTTCAACTACACGCCCTGCTTCTGGAGTACTTGTGATTTGGCTATCTTCTACATCTTTCGGTAAATTTCTGAAGCCATTATCGTACCCTAAAAAGTCTGTTCCACCGCCATTATATCCAAGATACTCCTGGAATGTGGAGTTGCTGTTTACTGAACTGGAGTAGGAAAACGAAACATTTGGATCATTCGGAAATTCTTTTGTAATAATTTGAACCGATCCACCTGAAAATTCTCCTGACTGATCCGGTGTGTATGTTTTCTGGACAACTATATTATCTACAATTCCGCTTGAAAGAATATCAACCGGCGCTTCTTTTTTGTTGGGATTGGTAGACGGAATTGGCGAACCATTTAGCTGAACATTACTATATCTGCTACCGAGGCCTCTTACATAAATATCTTTTCCACCTACAACTGAGACTCCTGAAACACGTTTCATAGCAGATCCAATATTGCCGTCGGTAGAACGAGAAATCTCTTCTGACGAGATTCCATCCTGTACAGGAACTGCTTTTCTTTGAATGGATAACAAGCCTGCTTCACCGCTTTTAATTGCTTCTGCGGTAACAATAACCTCGTCAAGATTAGCTACATCTGATTGAAGACCAATATTTATTATAGTTGTTTTACCTTCTTTAACTATAATATCAGTAATAGTTTGAGCAGAATACGAAATGTAAGAAACCGTGACTGAGTAGACTCCCTCATCCAGATTTCTGATAGAATAATTTCCATCAAGATCTGTTGCTGCGCCTTTTGTTGTGCCGGTAATTCCGACACTGGCTCCAATTATTGTCTCTCCGTTTTCTGCGTCAACCACAGTACCGGAAATTTGCCCTTTATTCTGAGCAACAGTTGCTGCTGAAAAGAAACAGAGCAACAGTGTTAGGTAAGAGTTTAAAGTTTTCATGTGTGCTGATATTTATTTTGATCACCTTTATTTGGTGCTCAAAAGATATCAACCACACTTTGCGCTACTGTTATGAGTAGTTTATACTTTAGTTACTACATTGTTACCACAGTGTTAAGAAGGAGGATTAAAAATCCGAAAACTGTCCTAACTTAGTCTATTCACTACTTTTTTCTGATTTCTCTTCTGATTGGTTCTTTGAAGCAGACTCATCTTTTTCAGTTCCGTTCGTAGATGAAGTGTCTGAATCATTACTTTTATCTTCAGAAGCTGATCCAATTTCTTCATCCACAATTTCAGCATCAGGTGTAGTGTATTCTTCATAAGTTGTTTGAGTATCAAAAGGTCTTTTACCAATTAGCTTCTCAAGATCAGATTGATAGAGAATTTCTTTGTCAAGCAATTCCTTAGCTAAGGTCTCAAGCTCTTTCTTTTTACCACTCAGTAGTTTCTTGGTGCGCTGATAGGCGTCATCTATAATCTTTTTAACTTCCTCATCGATAATCTGAGCTGTTGATTCCGAATAAGGCTTTTGAAAATTATAATCATTCTGTTTAGAATCATAGAATGATACATTTCCAATCTTATCGTTCAAGCCATAAACCGACACCATACTGTATGCCATTTTGGTAATCCTTTCCAGATCGCTAAGAGCGCCGGTAGAAATTTTTCCAAACACGATCTCTTCGGCCGCTCTGCCACCTAAGGTCATACACATTTCGTCTAATAATTGCTCAGTTTGATGCAGAAACTGTTCTTTAGGTAAATACTGGGCATATCCAAGTGCAGCCAAACCTCTTGGAACAATAGAAACCTTTACTAGCGGATTTGCATGTTCAAGATACCAACCTGCAACAGCATGTCCTGCTTCATGATAGGCAACAATCTTCTTCTCTTCAGGAGAAATGATCTTATTCTTCTTCTCAAGACCACCGATAACCCTATCAATGGCACTTTCGAAGTCGTTCATATCAACAGCTTTTTTATTTTTTCTGGCTGCTATTAGAGCGGCTTCATTACAAACGTTAGCTATTTCAGCACCTGCAAATCCAGGAGTTTGAGCTGATAGCTTTTTAGGCTCAACTTCTTTACTCAATTTCAGAGGCTTTAAGTGCACTTTGAAAATCGCTTCTCGTCCGTTCTTATCCGGTTTATCAATGCTGATCTGTCTATCAAAACGACCTGGTCTTAGCAATGCGTTGTCAAGCACATCAGGACGGTTAGTAGCCGCTAAAATGATTACTCCTGAGTCTGTTGCAAATCCATCCATTTCAACCAACAGAGAGTTCAAGGTATTTTCTCTTTCATCATTTGATCCCGGCATCTGTCCTTTTCCTCGAGAACGTCCGATCGCATCGATTTCATCTATAAAAATAATACATGGAGCTTTTTCTTTTGCCTGCTTAAAAAGATCTCTTACACGAGCGGCACCTACTCCAACGAACATCTCAACAAAATCAGAACCTGACAGCGAAAAGAAAGGTACTTCTGCTTCACCAGCCACTGCTTTAGCAAGCAATGTTTTACCGGTTCCCGGAGCTCCTACTAACAAGGCTCCTTTTGGTATCTTACCACCTAGTTTTGTGTACTTAGTTGGTGTTTTAAGAAAATCTACAATTTCTTTCACCTCTTCTTTGGCTTCATCTAAACCTGCCACATCTTTGAATGTAGTTTTGGTATCGGTTTGCTTGTCATAAAGAGAAGCTTTGTTTTTACCGATATTCAAGACTTGTTGCCCAGGGTTCATTTTTCTGAGTATTAGCACCCAAAATCCAATTGCTAAAGCAATCATAATCAACCAAACAAAAACACCGCTAAACCAATCCTCTTCAATAGTAATTTCATATTCTACATTATTCGCGTCTAAAACTGGTCTAATATCATCACCGCGAAGCATAGTTGTTCTAAATAATAGATAGGACTCATCTTCTCCACCCAGATTAAAACTCTGATCTTGTTCCTGGCTTGGCGCTCTTACAATACCATTATTTAAGGCTTTCGGTGAATACTTACCTTCAATGTAAGATCCGTTTTTAATAACTATTTCTTCTACATAGCCATTTTCAACTTGTTCAAGGAATTTACTGTACTTAATATTATTTGTAACCTGTACACCTTGATATATAAATTGTGCAACTAGCAGAACCAGAAAAATTACAAGAAACCCCCATGTAGGGAATTTTGGTGTTTTAGATTTTCCTTTAGAGGAGGAATCTTTTTCTGGAGCTTTAATTTTCTTTTTTGGAGCGGATTTTTTATCAGCCATTTAAATGATGTAAACTGGTATTGAATGAATCTCAAATATACACATTAAATATATCTTTGAGAGGTCTGCTT
This sequence comes from Balneola sp., assembly GCA_965216175.1. Lineage (GTDB taxonomy): Bacteria > Bacteroidota > Rhodothermia > Balneolales > Balneolaceae > Balneola. Next base: position 527,676 of record OZ244140.1, on the reverse strand, counting down.
GTTTAAACTAAGTTAAGTCAAAAAACGTGCCATTTTTATTATTATGACAAATCATCAAAGGAAATAACATCTCCTTCTGCTGTTTGCATTTTCATGCCATCTTCAAACGGAACCATCCTGCCAACAACTGAGAAATCATTGAATTGTTCAACAAATGTTTCCACTTCCTTTTCCGGTAAAGTAAAGACCATTTCCAGATCTTCACCTCCGAAGAGAGCGTATCTGTCCACATCTTCTTCCATTTCATCGGCAACATGTCTTGTTTCAACAGCAACAGGTATGGCAGCTTGATACAAATACGCTCCTAGGTTTGAAGCTTTTGCGATTTGACTAACTTCATTTACCAAACCTTGTGTTACATCTATCATTGATGATGGAACAATTTTGTGTTCTTTTAAGGCTTCTATAAGATTCTTTCTTGCTCCCGGTACCAATTGTCGCTTTACCACAAACTCGTATTCTGACAAATCGGGTTGAGCGGCTTCACTTCCATGTTCTTCCCAAAACTTTTTCTCTCTCATAAGAATTCTTAACCCGGCAATAGCCGCACCAAGATCTCCGGTTACGCAGATAGCATCGCCTTGTTTAGCTCCTGAACGATATGTAACGCTCTTTCCATCTACTTCTCCATACGCAGTTACGGAAATAACCATATTATTATGATTTGGTGTGATATCACCACCTACAACTTCAACTTCATTATCAAAACCGGCTGAATATATCCCTTTGTAGAGATCGTCAATCATTTGAACCGATTGACGATTAGGAACAGCTATGTTTATTAAAACTGAAGTTGGTTTACCGTTCATTGCGTAGATATCGCTTATCGCGGCACTTACAATCTTATATCCCAAATGATGCAAAGGTGTATAGGTAATATCAAAGTGAACACCTTCTACATAGGTATCAGCTGATAAAAGAGAATGCGTTTTCCCATCTTTTTTAAGAACAGCTGCATCGTCTCCAATTCCTTTAATGGTAGACTGATTCGTATGTGACTCATAGTCAGTGATCTTTTTGATCAAACCCTCACGGCCAACGCTTTGTATACTTTTAAATTCCTGTGCCATAATATCTCTTGTTTTAAAAATAAAAAAAGGCAGCCATGAAACTCATGGATGCCTTAAACTTTTACCTACTCTAAATTAATTTTCGCTTTTCGTAGAATAATTAATTCTAAATGTCTGAGCTTGTTTCAATTCTTCCTGAACATCGGTTAAAAGACCGAACTCAGAACTTTCATCCACACGAAGTGAAACGATCATTCTTTGCTCTTCAAGAAGTTTATCATACATGATCTGACGGATAGCTCCAATATCTTCCTGAATTGAGTCATCGATTTGAACTTTGTCATTTCCGAGTTTATTACCTGGAAGTCGTTCAGGACCAATGTAGATATAAGAAACGAGTCGTTTCTCTTCAATTTTTTCAATATTAGTTGCTTTGGTAAGATCAATTTTCACCTTCAACGTTACTTCTCTTAATACAGTAGTTACCATAAAGAAGAAAAGTAACATGAATACCACATCAGGCATTGCAGAAGTAGGTACTTCTTGCTTAGTTCCAGCTTGTTTTTTCTTAAAATGTGCCATTACTATTACTCCGGATCTGGTTCAGCGATTGAAATTTTCTTAGGATAAATGTCATCCACTGCTTTTCTTTGCTCTTCATTCAACGAACCATACTCTCTGCCATAATTAGCTAATGCAGCTTCATTTCTCAAAATTGCATATGCTCCAATTACCTCATCTAACATATCAATGTAAATTCGATACGGAGTTTCACGCACTGTTTTTAAAGAAACAATAGCAGCTTGTGGGCTTGCAGAAAGTTCTTCGCTCTGTTCAGGGTTTTTAATAAACTCGATCAGTTTAGTTTGAACTTCCTCAATTGGTGTTGGTTCATCATCCATGGTAACGAGACCTGCATTATTAACAAGAATCTTCATAAGGTTTCTTTCCTTAATCGGTGGAGGAGGGTTATCCTCTGTTACCGGTGGAGGAAGAACCATTCCAATACCCGTATCTACGTTAATTGTGGTAGTTACCAAGAAAAAGATGAGCAAGAGAAAAGCGATATCCGCCATAGACGAACCATTTATCTCAGCACTTTCTCTTTCACGTTTTTTTAATAGCATAATTGCTCAATTAAAACTTGAATGTTCCGCGGAGCCCTGTAAGAGCAATCGTAATAACCATTGCCCCCATCATAAATCCGGCAGTCATAACTGCTGCTTTTACTGCGTCTTGATCTAGTGCAAAGAAAGTAATAGCAAATACAATTACAGGAATCAGCATCATACCGATGCGTTTGAAATCCTGTTTGCCTTGTGCTACTCCTTTAATGCCTGACAATATCATTGCTATAACTCCGCCAACGATCATCAATCCAGCCAGACCAACACATATACTTACAATATTCATAATAATCTCCTTATTAACTTAATTTGGATTAGATTATTCTGCGTCTGAGCTATCAGCTGAAGGAGCTACAATTTGCTTGCCTTCCTGAAGTAGAATAATTGAGTCAATTAATGTAATTGAACTTTCTTCCATTTCGGCAATAAGACGATCGATTTTTGACACACAATAGTTGTATCCGATCTGAAGAATAATACCAGCTATCAAACCACCTGCAGTTGTTAAAAGTGCTACTTTAATACCACCCGCTACAATACTTGGAGAGATATCTGCCGCAGCTTCAATATCATCGAATGCCTGAATCATACCAATTACAGTACCAAGGAATCCAAATAATGGAGCGATTGCAATAAATAGTGATAACCAAACAAGACCTCTTTCAAGGAAACTCATTTCAATAGAACCGTATGCAGCAATTGCTTTTTCAGCAGCATCGATACCTTCGTGAGAACGCATCAAACCAGCCTGAAATACAGACGCTACAGGTCCACGTGTTTGTGCACAAAGTTCTTCAGCAGCTTCGATGCCACCTTCTTGTAAAGCTTCTTGAACGTTTACAATGAATTTTCGTGTGTTAATGTCTGCAAGGTTGAGAGTAATAATTCTTTCAAGAAAAATTGCCAAACCAAGAATAAGTGTAACCAGTACTGGCCACATCCATCCACCATCATTTCCTTGGTTAAATTTCTCAACGATGATGTTAAAGAAGCCTGCATCGGCTTGTAGAAAAAATAGAGCAATCGACGATGTCATGTCCACTCCGCTTATATTTAATGTTAGTGTCTAAGTTTAATGAGGGAAAAGAATAGTTCATTTTATAGTAAATGTCAAAGCTTTGCACCATAGAAAAATTAACTTTAAATAAAGAATGAACAGTTTTTTCAGTTGCTTTTAATTGCAGTTCTCATTAAGTGATTTTGCTAGAAAGTTGCCTTAACAGTTAGTTTTGCAGTATGTATCGTCGGGCGATCATTCACAGTCCTTCCATCGTACACTAGATTCAATCTAATAAGATTACTAACCCTATAGCTACTGTTAAGCGACCATATCAGGTTTGCGCCCTCTCCTGAGCCTTCTGTAAGCTCAAAGTTTCCAACAGCATTAGTATTCCCATTTATATCCACATTTCGAAATTCTATTGCCGAATTTGCCTGCACTTTTCTCCATAAAAAGAATCTATTGGTATTGCGTATTTTTACAATTTTTGCACTCGCTGAATTGGACGAGTTAAATCTATCTTCTTTTTCTGAGTATGAAACTATAAAACTTGTGCGCCATGACCTGTTCAAAGTAGTGGCAATATCCTGTTCAATACTTTGAGAGTAAATATTAAAATTACGATTTGAAATCGAATTACTTGTAGTTTTGTTGATTCCCTTTATATATTTTGAACCGGCTTGTGTTGTGTTTGAAAGATCGTATCTGAAATCAATAGCAAAAGCATCATTAAAAAAGGTTTGTAGCTCACTACTTCTTCGGTTCAGACTTTTAAGTTGATTATACCTTATGCTCAAATCATATTTTGAATAGGATGGAAACATATCTAGTTCTTTTTCAAATGCGAAACGACCCTGAATTGTTGTTGAAGAATCCCTGAAGGTGTTCACATTCAACAGATAAACATCTTTCAGATTATTTGTAGTTGAATTTTCTGCAATGTCGAATCTGGATCTTAAAATGATCTGATTCAGAAACCCAGCAATTCCAGCACTTTTACTCAAAAATCCAAAAAGTTTGATCTCATTTCTAAAGCGTACTTTTAGATCTATCACAGGGAAAAGATCATCGGATGGTAAAAACTGTCTTATATATGTTCCTTCATTGGGCGTTAATTCCAGAAAAAATTCATCCAGTTGTTCTACTCCATCGGCATTAAGGTCATCCCACACATATTGCCCAATCTCGGGACCTACTTCGATAAAAGTTTCCTGCAGTAGAGCTTGACGTTGAGTATTCACTTCATACAAAAAATTTCCTTCCCAATTTTCTGAAATGGTAGCATAATTTGTATTCGAGCGGATCAATATGCTTCTCTTATTTGTATTTTCTTGTCCTTTAAAGTCCGAATCTATTTTTTTTGAGCGGACTGTTACTTTATTTTGAGTACTGAAATATGTGCTTGGGATTATATTTACTTGAACAGAATGTTGAATCGCTCTAGACTCATCCTGAAGTTCATTTTCCAAAGGCCTGAAATCATTTCTATATCCAATGGAATAATCTAACAACCACTTTTCAGCTTTATACCTAACGCCCGGAATCACTTCGTAAAACTTCAATGATTGATTGGTTAGAGAATCATTTACCTGCTCTCTCTGTGTACGATCTTCCTGCTCAAATCTTACATAGGGAATGATGCTTTCTTTTGTGCCCTCAATAGAAAATCCTTTTGAAACACTCCCTTGTTGTCTGAACCAGTTACCTGAGATGCCAACAAAATCATCTTCACTTTTTATCCAATCTTGTTTGTAATCAAAACTAAATCCTCTACTATTTTCTGTCTTGAACTCAGCACCTTGGCGGTTTCCTGTGAAGCCTGACCGATCTATAAATCCATATTCACCGCTTACAAATGTGGAACTATTGAAGTCGTACCGAGCAATTAGATCATTGATGGTTTCCTCTGACTGATCAAAGCTTGTCAAATTCCATTTTCGGGCAAATTCTACTTCTCTTGTACGTTCAAAAAATTCGAAGTTTGAACCTGACCTTCTTCGTTCTGCTTTCAGTTTGAACAATCCTGATCCCGCCTTCATGCTATCTATTCGTATTCCTGCTAAATATGCATGATCAATATTATCTCCATTATCCAGATCTGAAAATCTGTTTTGATCATAATCACTTACTGCCCACTCGCCAAATAGTCGAACATTTTTATTTATAAGAAAAGAACTGTTCAATGCCGCCATCTGCTGCTCGATGGGTGCAGATAACGTTCTAAAAGGTTCATAATCACCCTGATTCGGGCCGACCCATTCGAATAATAATCCATTTACGGAAGACCCGATTCTTTGATAACTCCCTTGTCCTTCTCCTACATTGGAAAACCTAACTCTGAATACCGCATCTTGTGACCCCGGTTTATTCTTGAAAATCGTGAATGTTTGTCCATTTCTGACAGTATCAATTTCAGCATAAAGTACATTTGATTCTTCCTCTTCTGGATCAACCCTAACTGCTCCCGAAACACGTGCAGCATTTCTGTCGTCCCCGGCTTGGCGTAAAATATCAATATCGCTTTCGGTAAGCGTTTGCTGAGATAATAAGTTATTACCATCAGCTTGACGAATCACTGTAGCTCCAATTTTTAATCTATCACTTAAGAGTTTGCCTTCACCTTCTGCGGCAACCAATGTTCGATTAAAATTCTGATCGATATACTCATACTCAACTACAATCCTTGTTTCATCTTTTATAAGCAGGTTATTCGTAAAATAGATTTCTCCAAGCCCATAATCTATGATGTACTCCTCCTCTTCTCCACGATCAACAAGTTGTCCGTTTATATACACCCTCTCTGTTCCTGCCAAAATTATAACGAACTCTTCGTTCTCATTTCCTGTAAGTCTGTAAGGTCCCTGAACTCCTTCCAAACCCGAAAAATTCAAACTTTTGAATACCCCACGAACAACTGAAGCGGCAGCCGCTACATTAGAGTAAGTAGTTGAGTTATATCCCGCAGCTCCTTGTAAGCGGCGATTGAGTTTAGCAAAAGCACTCTTCTCAAGGCTGATGTCGACATCTCCCATTTCTATGGTTGTGGAAGGAGCCTGAACCTGAATAAAAACTTTATCAAATTCCTTTAGATTTTGAGTAGTTCCATCCGGTTGAATGGGAATACTTCTATCTGTAAGAATCGCACTTATAATTACATTTTCTGTTAGCTTTCCTGAAAGCTCAAAATCCAATCCACTTTCCAGTGCAAAATCCTGATTGGTTCCGACTATAATTCCCCTGCTTAAACTTCCTCTTTGTTGTAGATCAGATTCATTATTTCCTCCGGCAGAATACTGAGGATTTATTCCGGAAAGATCATCTTCAATTCCATTCAACATTGACGAATCTAATGGCTGGATTGCCCGATCATTATATAATCTTCTCAGGTTGTATGGATAAGATCTATAGGTAACTTTAATTTCTGAGATGGCGTTAATATCCAAAGAAGATGTGTTTCTGAATGTGAGCACCCCCCTGATCGGATCGTATAACCAGGCTTGTTTAGGAATAGATTTCCCATCAGCGTTAATTGAAATCGTTTCTTCCAAAACCCATTCTCCTATATAATAGGACGAATCTGTTCTTACATCCGAGATCATCAGCTCTCCATCCAGAACCGTTTGTGCCTCAGCGGCATATGGGCACAGCATCGCCATACCTGCTAGTGCACATACAATGAAAAATCTATTTGTGAGATTACTTGCCGTCAGCGTGCCATTGTTAATTTATGGATACTAAAGGCTAAAGGTTTCCCTGCTTAGGGTCAACTTCTATCTTGATTTGAATTCTTTCAGCCCTTCCGTTAAGAATGACGTAAATTTTTCCTCTTTAGTATAGCCTAACACCTGATCGATCACTGTTTTAGAAACAGGGTCATAGATCACGTAGGTTGGAAGAGCTATATTTCCGGTTAACTCAAATTGTATCAGCTGATTTTCCTTCGCGTCTTTTCCGCCATCAGTGTATAATTTAACTAACTCCATTTCTGCAAAAGCCTGCTGAACTTCCGCGAGTGGAAACACATTAGTTTCCATAGCTCTACAGTTTGTACAAGTATAGCCTGTAAAATCTAAAAAGATTGGCTTTCCTGATTCAATTGCTGATGCTTTCGAAGCTTCGAAATCTTTACTCCATCCTTCATCTGCAGAAGCAGCACCTGCGCCGCCACCGGCTCCAATTGAAGCAACCAAACTTACGTCTGTAGGTTGTTTTGGGGGAAGAAAAGCATCCCATATCCCTAAGGACGAACCTAACAATCCTGGAATCAGATAGAAGCTAAACATCAGAAATGGCATCGCTAGTAACATTCTGCCCGTGGAAACTTGCTCTGTTTTTGTTTCGTGCTTCAAAGTAATAAACCCTAACACATAGAAACCTGCGATTAAAAAGATCACGATCCAGAATGCGATCGTTAACGGACGGGAAACAATTCCCCATTGCCAAACTAAATCAGCATTGGAAAGGAATTTGAATGCGGCAGCTAGTTCGATAAAACCTAGCAACACCTTTACAATGTTCATCCAGGAACCACTTTTAGGAAGTGCTTCTAGCCATTTTGGAAACATAGCAAATAATACAAACGGACTTGCAAAAGCCGCTGAAAATCCTATCATTCCAAGAATTGGATAAAACCATTCGCCACCAACAGTAGCCGTAAATACAGCACCTACAAATGGAGCCGTACATGAAAATGAAACCGCACTTATGGTCATTGCCATGAATAGAATTCCAATTATCCCCGAACTTTCATTGCTTTTTTTATTCAGAAAATTAGTTAACTGATGGGGTAATTGTAGTTCATACATTCCCAATAAGCTGAGTGCAAAAGCAACCAATATAAAGGCAATGAATAGGTTTACAATTGGATTAGAAGCGAAATTTTGCGCACCAGATGCGCCCAGTAATGCCGCTAAAACTGCTCCTATGATAGTAAACGTAGCCACAATCGCTACCCCAAAAATCAATGCTGAACTTATTCCTCTTTTTGAATCTTCTTGTTTAGAGAAGTAAGAAACGGTTAGAGGAATCATTGGGAATACGCATGGAGTCAACAATGCTGCAAAGCCCGCTACTATCGCAATCCATAAGAATGAGAAGATTCCATCACCCGAAAGGTTGCCTTTTTTACCAGAGGTACTACTTCCCTCTGAAACGGTAGCTCCGCCAACAGCTCCTTCATATATCTCATCAGCAACACCATTAACAAACACACCGGCGATAATGGATTTTCTTTTTGGAGGAAGGCAAACACGGTCATCGCAAACCTGATAATAAACTTCAATATCTAGCGTCTGTTTACCTTGCAATTCTGACTTTATAGCAACAGGAATGGTGAAACTTGCAAAAGAGGTATGCCAGCCAAGCTCTGCTTCAAAATTGGGATCGAATTCTATATCTGCTTTCGTTTCGGAAGTTTTTCCGGCCAGAACGAAATTAGAAGATTTAGCGGAAAATTCAGTAGGATATGGTCCGGCATCGGGATCGTTTAGCACAGAATAGAGATGCCATTTTCCTTCAATAGAAGCTTCTACAAGAATCTCAAAAACTTCTCCTGCTTTAACAGTATCCGGAATTTCTGAAACTTCGTATTTAACCGGATCAGGAATCTGAGCGTATAAAAAAAATGGGGATAACATCGCGAAGATGATCCCCATTAATATCGATTTTGATAATTTCATTCGGGTATTTTTTGTTTCGCTAATTTGAACCTAATGTAGCCTTTTTAAAAGTCCTTAGTTATCAAAAAAGTTTAACGTCTCCGAGGTAACGAAGGAGTCCCCAAATAATAATTCAGAGATCACTTCTTCGTATTCACTCCTCGCAAAATATTAATCTGCTTTAACTACCCAGAACTTAACTTGTGGATTTAAATCTCCAACGAGGCTTACAGTTGCAGTGTACTCACCAAGGGTTTTAACATCTTCATCGATTGAAATATTTCTTCTATCAATAAGGATATCTCTTTCAGCAAGAGCATCAGCAATTTGTACATTGGTTACTGTTCCGTGAATTTTATCATCTTCACCGGTAGTAACTGAAATTGTCACTGAAGTAACTTCCAGAAGTTGTGCAAGTTCTTTCGCTTCCTGTACGGTAAGTTCAGCACGGGCAGCTGCTTGTCTCATTCTGAGTTCCATTTCAGCAATGGTATTTTTTGTAGCTAAAATTGCTTTAGCTTGCGGGATAAGGTAGTTACGACCGTATCCGTCTTTCACGTCAACAAGCTCGCCGGCTTGTCCTAATTTTTCTACGTCTTCTCTAAGGATAACTTTCATGGTTCTGTAATTTCTTATCTAAGGTTTTCTGCTACGTATGGCATCAAGCTTAAGAAACGAGCTCTTTTAATGGCTCTGTTAAGCTGACGCTGGTGCTTAGCACTTGTTCCGGTAACACGACGAGGAAGAATTTTTCCCTGGTCGTTAGTAAATCTTTGTAGAGTGTCTACATCTTTGTAGTCGATGTATTCTAATCCCGCTTGAGTAAACTTGCATTGTTTTACTTTGCGGATACTTTTCTTCGGATGTGAAGGATTGTTAATCATAATAAAATATCTTTAGTTGATGAGAGTTTAGTCTTCTTTTTTCTTCGCTTCTTCCTCTTCTGCTTCTACAGCAAATACATCAGGAACAGCATTTTTCTTTTGAAGCTCACGATGGCGGAGCATCTTAGCATCATATTTTAGCGTTAGAAAACGAAGAACATCGTCATCAATTCTAAGCGGACGTTCGATTTTTGCTATTGCATCAACAGGAGCGTTGAAGTACATGTTCACATAATAACCGTTGCTTTTTTTGTCGATATCGTAGGCAAATGGTCTTAAGCCCCACTCTTCAACTTCATCAACTTTACCACCGCTTTTTTCGATCAATTTGTTCACTTTATCAACAACAGCGGCAAACTTATCCTCGTCTAAAACGGGATTGATGATATAAGTGAATTCGTAATAATTCGTACTCATGTATGTATGTTTTGTCTTTGGATGTTCTCGTAAGTGAGAACAGTCATTCCGACGCTTTGTCCGAACAACAGAGAGCCTTAAATATACAGCATTATTGATTTGATTACAATGGGTTTTAATCAAAAATTCTTGGTCGTAAAATCTGATCCACTCTTGTTCTCTCCCTAACATCAGGAAAGGAAACTTCAAAATGTCATCCAAAGTAATGCGACGGGTTCTTTCTGAAACAACAAATTTGTTCACGTTGCGCTGCGGAATGAATTCCTTGCTGGTTTACTTAACGAGATGAAGAGTTTAGTCATCTCGCGGCGAATGCCCGAGATCTGGATTACTTTAAAAGCTAAGCAAATCCCAAGGTTTTTTAACCCACCTTTTATCCCTCCCAATGATCAGGTAGAGACACTCTCGAACTAAATCTGATTTTGTTAAAACGTCCCCTTCCCTTGTTGAAGGGAAGGGACAGGGATGGGTTTTTACGCACTCGTAATTTCTTCGTTATCGCTACGGAATGAATTCTTTATTGAGATAACTATACTAATTTCCAAACTAACCACTAAATGTTATCCAGTTAACTAGCCACGACTTCAGTCCGGCGCTAAGAAATTCCAGAAATCGAATTCATTAAAAGCTGCGGACTAAAGTCCTTGCTTGTGAACCTCACGAGATTTGAGTAATAAGTCATCTCGCGGCGAATGCCCGAGATCTGGATTACTTTAAAAGCTAAGCAAATTCTAAGAGTTTCTAACCCACGCTTAATCCCTCCCTAACATCAGGGAGGGAAACTCTCGAACTAAATCTGATTTTGTTAAAACGTCCCCTTCCCTTGTTGAAGGGAAGGGACAGGGATGGGTTTTTACGAACTCGTAATTTCTTCGTTATCGCTACGGAATGAATTTCTTATTGAGATAACTACACTAATTTCCAAACTAACCACTAAATGTTATCCAGTTAACTAGCAAGGACTTCAGTCCGACGCTAAGCCAATTCCAGAAATCGAATTCATTAAAAGCTGCGGACTAAAGTCCTTGCTAGCTAACCTGACGAGATTTGAGTAATAAGTCATCTCGCGGCGAATGCCCGAGATCTGGATTACTTTAAAAGCTATGCAAATTCTAAGAGTTTCTAACCCACGCTTAATCCCTCCCTAACATCAGGGAGGGAAACTCCCAAAATAATTCCGATTAAGTTATAAAGTTCTTCACCTTGGATAAGGAGAAGACATATGAGGTTGAAAATTGAAAACCGAGTTTCCAGAAGCAGGAGCCTGTCTTTGTCGGCAGACAGGCTTCCGAACGGCATTCCGCAGCAGAGCTACGGAACCAGAAACAAGAATCAATATTTTTCCAAAAAATCCTGCCAGCTGTTTGGATATAGAGCTTTTATTTGCTGAATAATTCTCTCAGGTATCTTTCTATCTCTATACTCTAATCCTTGATTTTCAAACTCTTTAACAATTTCCATTTTTAGGAAATGTTCATCCGAACCAATTGGAAAAATCCAATTTGAAAGTAAATCTATTGGATATAAATCTTGGCTTAGCAAGTCATTCAGTTTTGATTCTTCTGAAATAGTACTAATACCTAGAATTGAACTTGCATTGTATGAATCAGTAACTTTAGCTTTATTTTCTACAATTAGTAGATAAGCTACTTTTAAATTTTTAGTAAGCAACGAAACGATTGCAGCCGTCTTACCAGTTTTTGTTTTATAATTTATATTAGCACCATATTCGACCAACATAGTAGAAGCTTCATAACTTCTTGAAGAAGCTAGCATTAATACACTAGTTCCCTTTTCTAAAATACTTCCCTTATTCAAATTGCTTTCATCGTAATTTGTTGTATTGGGATCTGCATCATGCTCTAGTAAGACAGATATACAATCTCCTAACTTACTATCAAACTCATTCAAGTTATAAATTGATTCGAACAATGCAGTCTCTCCATAAATATCCTTTAGATTCGAATTTGTACCTAGCTCAAGTAATTTCTGTAACGACTTACATTTTTTCTCTCTAGCTACAAGATGTACTAGTGATCTACCAAATTTAGGTTCTTGGTAACTTAAAAGTAATGTATCAGTGATTAAAATCTCTTCAATTTTTTTAAGTCTTCTTCTTTTATTGCATAAACTATCTTTTCTGCAATTGTAGTTTCAAATAAAGACATCGAACTATCTATTTTATTAGATTTACTTCTATAATCACAACCTATCAATAATAAAAAGAATAGTAAGGTTATTCTTGACATCCAGTTTTGATTAAATAAATATTAATGAGTTAAGAATTAATTTAAATACAAATTTTATAATGAAGAAGTAATTAGTATTAAATCAAAAACTATTTCATCTCGGCGTATGCCCGAGATCTGGATTGTAATAAAATCTGAGTTTAAAATAACGATCCAGATTCCTGCCTTCGCAGGAATGACTCTGAAATTACTCTTTTATATCGTAACTATTTAAAAAGTCCTTCTCCTTAGATAAGGAGAAGACAGATGAGGTCGAAAAGTAAAATCTGATTTTCTGGAAACCGGACGTAAAAGTCTTTCTCGTATAAACCTCTCATAAATTTAATCACATAAAACTTACACAAGCAAATCCTTCAGGTTCTGCGGATTGGATTGCAAATACATGACTCTAAAATAGAGGAAGGTTGCGCTACGGACTAAAGTCCTTGCTAGCTAACCTGACGAGATTTGAGTAATAAGTCATCTCGCGGCGAATGCCCGAGATCTGGATAGTTATAAAATCTGAGCTTGTATAACAATCAAGATTCCTACCTTCGCAGGAATGACGCTGAAATAACTCGTTTATATGGTAACTGTTTAGAAAGTCCTTCTCCTTGGATAAGGAGAAGACAGATGAGGTCGAAAATTGAAAACTCAGTTTCTGAAAGCAGATCAGACTTGATTTAAAGATTCTAATCTTGAGTAATTAAATCCACAGTTACTATTCTATTTTTATCTGCTTCAATAGTTTTAAGAAGATATAGTTTATTATCTAGAATTTGGAGGTCTAGCAACTCTCTACCTTTTAATCTATAAACTTCTTTAAAATCTTTATTGAAAAAGATCTTTTCGCTTGATTTGTCCATTATTATAAGTCCAGGATTTATGCTTGATAAAATTACTCTACTATCTTCAAAGGTCGAATCATTACTAAAATGAACAGTAGTTTCACCTAAAGAATTAATTTCAGTCCAAACACTCTTGTTTGTAGGCAAGAAAAACTGATCTTTAATTTCTAATGATTCCTTATTACTGAAACTAACATCGTACCAGCTACTATCTAAAGATCCAATACCTGGTTTATCATTTACATAAAAAATTCTGTAACGCTTTTCCTCATACTTATCTTTCTTTAAAACAATTCCTTTCTCATCAATTAAATAAATCATTGCCCCTTTTTTAAGGATAAAGAAATATGAGTCATTAATGACTTCCACTGTCAGAATGCTTTCGTATGATTTATCCGAAGTAATTCTTTTTGTTCTGTCTAATCCTAAATAAAGGACATTTTCAACTAATTCTACGAAAGTAAAATTGTAATTCTTGTAGTGAATAAATTTCGTTTTATCAGACTCAAAAGAATTTATGAGTGAGAATTTTTCATCATAAAAAAACACAGAATCTTTACTTCCGATCATGAAGAAAAATTCATTGTCCTTGTAAAGATAGTTCTCAAATGAGTAAGAATTCTTAATGGATAAACTATCTTTAGAATCATAAGAATATATATAACTAGTCTCTCCTTCTTTCAAAAAATACAACTTGTTTTTGTAAGTAGTCAGATAACGATCAGAAGAATGGAATATCATATTTCCATTTACATCATTAATGGTAAATAATCCTTCATCAAAATAGACTTGTGAGTTGTTTTCTAATAAGAAAATAGGGGCTTTTTTTACTTTAAATTCATCAGATCTATGCAATGATTTAATCACAGCGCTATTTGTACCCTCTAAGTAAAATAGCTCATCACCAACTCTGTATAGCTCCCTAATGTCTCCTTCTGTACTCGAATTGCATCCTGGAAAAATAAATAAAGGAACAAGGAGTAGTAATTTATTCATGCTGTGTAATTATATGAAGCCCTGTCATCTCGTGGCGAATGCCCGAGATCTGGATAGTTATAAAATCTGAGCTTGTATAACAATCAAGATTCCTGCCTGCGCAGGAATGACAATTAGATTTAAGAAAAAATAATCAGCGAAAATCAAATCAATCAACGAAATCCGTGATCCTAAATCAACAATCAAAAACCGGTAATCAAATCCATCAACCCACCAAATGGCAAGATAGGCTCAATACCATAATACACAGTGAGTAAGGCGAGAATTACTAAAGCACCTTTATAAAGAAGAGAAGCGTCCATCATTTCGGTTTCTTTGTGAGCTTCGCGGAAGTAAAGGTAAACCATCACACGCAAATAGTAGTACACACTAGCCGCACTGGCAAGTACACCCACAATAGCTAGTGGAACCATATTTGCATTAATAGCTGCTGCAAATACGTAATACTTACCAACAAAACCTACAAAGGGAGGGATTCCTGCAAGAGAGAATAAGAACAAGGAAAGCATGATCCCCATCATTGGCTTTTTGAAGCCAAGTCCGGCAAGATTGTTTACATCCGTAAAATCCATTCCCTTATTTCTTTCATAATAAGCCACCACACCAAATGCTCCAACATTCATGATGGTGTAAGCAAACAGATAGAATGCCACTGCACTGTAACCTTCCGGTGTTGCAGCTGATAATCCAACTAATGCATAACCGGCGTGAGCAATACTCGAGTAAGCCAGCATTCTTTTGATGTTATCCTGAACGAGTGCAATAATGTTACCGAAGATCATCGTGATAATTGCGACTACAGAAAGTACCGTTTGCCAGTCCAATCCTTCAACTGCCGGTAGTGCTCTCGAAAGCACCAAAATCATTGCCATAAATGTCGCCGCTTTTGAAGCCGTAGCCATGTAAGCCGTAAGTGTGGTTGGCGTAGCTTGGTACACATCCGGCGTCCACATATGAAACGGAACTGCAGAAACTTTGAAAAGAAAACCAATTAACAGCAACGCAGCTCCTGCTAAAAATAAAAGATCCCCACTTGCCGCTGCTCCGATTCCCGGAATGCTTGTCGTTCCGGTTGCGCCGTAAAGAAGAGCTACTCCGTAGAGTAAAAATCCTGTAGAAAAAGCGCCCAATAAGAAATATTTCAAAGCACCCTCAGCACCTTGCTTCTCATTTTTGATCAGGCCTGCCATCACATATAAACAGATAGACATGGTTTCTAATCCTAAAAAGAGAGAGATCAGATCATTTGCACCGGCAAGGCATAACATCCCGGAAGTGGCAAATAGAATAAGGGCGTACACTTCATTGTAGTTGTGATCAATCCCTTCTAAATAATCATTGGATAAAAACACACAGAAAAGCGTACCAATTAAAATGATCACATTACCGAAAGCGGCAATACCACCATGTACCAACATTCCTGAAAATGCTTCCTGTAGCGGTGTTCCTAAAGCCTGAATCCCGAAGAACAGAGCTACTATCAAAGAAAGTGCTGTTACCCAATACGCAGATTTATGTCCGCTTTTCAAAGCTTCTATTGTAATTACAGCCAATCCTGCAACAGCTGTGATAACGCCGGGTAAAAATGCTTGTAAATCGCCTAAATAATCCATTCTCGTAGTTTAAATAATACCTTCTATCGCTGTTGCTAAATCAATATCGTTTTGTGTGACCTTATCTCCGGCATCATGTGTACTTAACTCAATCTTCACCGTATTATACACATTGTACAATCCAGGATGATGAGTAAGTTTCTCAGCTTCAAATCCTACACGAACTATAAAGGCCAATGCTTCTTTAAAATCTCCGAACTGAAATTCCTTTTTAATCTTATCATCTCCTTGTTCCCAACCGTTCAGATTAGAAAGTGCATCTCGAATTTCTTGTTGCGAAAGTGGTTCCATACTTACCTTAGTTCGTTGAGACCATTAAAGATTCTGATTCCGTTTCGTCATTAACACCATAAAAAGAAGTCGCCCATTCCGGCAGTTCCTCATTTTTAGATGTTTCCAATACTGCAATACTCTTTTCTTTGGATGTGATGATCAATTCAGTTACTTGATTCTCTGAGTACTTCGTGAAATCTACCGGATGAATACCGATCCAAAACATGAAGATTACCAATGGTACGAGTAATCCGATTTCACGAGCATTCAGGTCGATCAATTTTTTATTCTCTTCATTTTCAAGAGGACCAAACATTACACGCTGGAACATCCATAACATATAAACCGCTGCTAAAATAACTCCGGATGCAGCCAGAATTGCGAACACTTTGTTATCGTACAGTTCAGAGAAGAAAGATCCGTTCAGGATTAAAAATTCTCCTACAAATCCGTTTAACCCAGGAAGACCAATAGAAGCCAACGTTGCGATCATAAACATAACTGTGAAAATTGGCATCCTTTTAGCAATACCGCCAAAATCTTTGATCATTCTTGTGTGGCGACGATCGTAAATCATCCCAACAATAAGGAACAACGCTCCTGTTGAAAGTCCGTGATTGATCATTTGAATGATTGCGCCTTGCATAGCAACCGTGTTCAAAGCAAAAATTCCAAGTACAACAAATCCTAAGTGACTTACTGAAGAGTACGCAACCAATTTCTTAACGTCTTTCTGCACCATCGCCACTAAGGCGCCGTAAATAATTCCAATCACAGCTAATGTTGCCATGTATGGAGCAAATTCCATGAATGCATTTGGGAACAAAGGCATACAAACTCTTATCAAGCCATACGTACCCATTTTAAGCATGATAGCTGCAAGAACAACCGAACCAGCAGTCGGCGCTTCAGTATGCGCATATGGCAACCATGTATGGAAAGGAAATAATGGTACTTTTATACAGAACGCTAAAGCGAAAGCCAGGAATAAATAAGTTTGCTCAACCAATCCGATCTGATAAATATCACTGGAAAGGAATCTCCAATCTAACGTAAAAGTGACTCCAGGCATCATTGATCCGGCATCGTATCCAACGTAAATCAATCCAACCAACATGATCAGCGAACCAACCAATGTATAAATGAAAAACTTAAGAGTAGCTCTAATTCTGTCAGACCCGCCCCAAATTCCGATTAAAAAGTACATTGGAATCAATGAAAGCTCAAAAAATACATAAAACACTAACAGATCTAACGAAGCAAAAACTCCCAAAGAAGCAGTCTGCAAGATCAGTAACATGGCTAAATATCCGCTCAAATGTTTGGATACTGAATTCCATGAAGAAATGATCACAATCGGTCCCATGAAGGTAGTTAGCATAAACAGCAATAAACTTAGCCCGTCAAGACCCACAAGATATTTGATATCAAGTGTTGAACTTATTCTGCCACCTTCGGTGAGATACTGAGCAACTCCGGAATTAACCACATCAAAGTTAAACATCAATGGAAGTGAGACCAGAAAAGTAGCTGATGTTACAAGTAGTGCGCTCCACTTTTTCATATTCTCATTCTTTGAAAGCAGAATAAGGGGAATTCCTAAAAGCGGAAGATAAATGGTGATATTTAGTAGTGTTTCCATCAAGTGTTTGAAGAAATTACGAAATCATTAAATACAGGATGACAATCACCCCGATTACAAAAGCAAGAGCGTAGCTTGAAACTACACCGGTTTGGAGATATCTGAATAAGCTACCAAACAATCGAACCGTTCCGGCAATAGCATTTACGATACCATCCACAACTTTCATGTCAAAAACGGCGAGAACTTTTTCAGAAAATTTAACAGTCGGATTAGCAATCAATCCTTCGTACACATCATCAAGATTGTACTTGTCTTTCCAAACGCTGTATATGCCACCAAATCTGGAAGCGATCTTAGCATCTGACTCTTCTTGCTGATCATTGTTATACATCCTGAATGCCAACCAAACACCTGAAACGGCAATTATGATCGAAACGGACATTAACAGCCATTCAACCCAGTGATCCATAACTATGATATAGTCAGCATTTATTTTATACAACCAATCATGTAGTAAATTGATATGAGCAGGTTCGTGTGTGAAAGTCTCAACGATAAAATTCGGTACTCCAAGAAATCCACCAACAATTGCAAGACCAGCTAATACCCAAAGTGGTGTGGTCATTGTCCAAGGATTTTCATGTAAAAATTTCTCTGATCCGACAGCTTCTTTGATCTTAGTTGGAAGCTTGAACGAACCGTGGAAAGTAGTAAGCGTTAAGCGGAACATATAGAATGCTGTAAGGAATGCTGTAATAATACCAACTCCCCATAACATCATATAAACCCAACTTCCCCCATCAACGAATCCGGCGTTCATTGTCATTGCAAGAACTTCATCTTTTGAAAAGAAACCTGCCAATGGCGGAATACCTGCGATTGCAACGGTTGCTATTAAAAAAGTCTTGTAAGTGGACGGCATATATTTTCGGAGTCCACCCATGAATCTCATATCCTGCGGATCAAAATGAACATCTTTCCCTTCTTTATGAAGCCCATGTTCCACATGTTCCATGGCATGAATTACCGATCCGGAACCAAGGAATAAACAGGCTTTAAAAAATGCATGAGTTACCACATGAAACATCGCTGCTGTAAAGCCACCTGCACCAAGGGCAAGGAACATATAGCCCAGCTGAGAAACGGTTGAATACGCAAGTACGCCTTTAATATCGTTTTGAGTAATGGCAATAGTTGCTGCTACTATTGCTGTCAATGCACCAATGATAGAAATCACGATCATCACTTCCGGGATCATCGCGTACATTGGCGACATTCTGGAAATCAGATAAATACCTGAAGTTACCATCGTTGCGGCGTGAATAAGTGCCGAAACCGGAGTCGGACCTGCCATTGCATCCGGTAACCAAACAAATAGTGGAATTTGAGCACTTTTACCGGTTGCTCCAACAAACATCAGAAGACCGATTGCTACTTTATAGCCATCAGAAAGTTCAGCAAGATTACCAAGAATAACGTCAAAATTTAAACTCCCGATTGCCTGAAAGATCATAAACATTGCAATCAAAAATGCAAAGTCCCCGATTCGGTTATAAATAAAAGCTTTTTTGGCGGCATCTGATTTCGCCATATCAGTGTACCAAAAACCAATCAATAAATACGAACAAACACCAACACCTTCCCATCCTAAGAATAACAGAAGAAGGTTGTTTCCCAGAACCAGATTCAACATCGCAAAGATGAACAAGTTCAGATAAGCAAAAAACTTCCAGTAGCCTTCGTCATGAGACATATATCCCATGGAGTACACATGGATCAAGAAACCAACTCCGGTAACCACCATGGTCATCATTACTGAGAGCTGATCAACCCGATAAGCGACATCTACACTAAAAGTGCCCGCTTCGATCCATGTGAAAAATTTATAGACGAGCGCTTCTGAGCCCGAATTCATATTTATAAAGAAATAAACCGCAATCACGAACGGGATAAAAACCGCTGTACTTGCAATACTACCAATGAGTTGTCTTTTATTTCTATAGCTCTCTACAAATAGACCTGTCAATCCGTTGATTAGAAAGCCCACAAGGGGGAGAGCAATAATGAGAGAAAACAGCGCCGTAGCGGATTCCATTTAACTTATTTTAGAATTAAACCCAAAAACCTAAACCTGACGGCTTAAATTGGTTGGCAAAGATACAAAAAAGTATAGGAAGGTAAAGACAATTTTCGCCTAAATATTTAGGAACTATTTCTGGTCTTTACAATTTTTTTACAGTAAAATGGAAATAAAGGAATGGTTATCCTTTTGAAGTGTTTATTCATCTATTATTTTGAGACAAAGAAATTTTAAAAAAAATATCCTTACGTGAATTTAAAAAAGCTAACAAACGGGGTTCGATTTTTTGCTGCTCCAGTCCTCGTATTGCTACTCTCAACCGTTTCTTTTGCAGCTGAAGGCTCAGGTCATGGAATTGACGGGAGCAACTTAAGCCTTTATTGGGTGATCCCATTTGCAGGTATTTTACTCTCAATTGCACTCTTTCCTTTGTTCGCAGAAGACTTCTGGCATCATCATTTCGGGAAAATTTCTGCTGTTTGGGCATTTTCTCTTTTAATACCAATGGTAATATCCTTCGGATTTAATGCCGCTTTGTATGAAGTTCTGCATGCTTATTTATTGGAATACTTTCCGTTTATAATTTTACTTCTAGCTCTGTTTACAGTTTCTGGTGGTGTAAGAATTAAAGGTTATCTGAAAGGTACACCCGAGGTCAACACCGGATTATTACTGCTGGGAACAATATTAGCAAGTTGGATGGGAACTACCGGAGCTGCAATGTTGCTTATCCGCCCAATGCTTAGAGCAAATGCATGGCGAGAAAAGAAAGTACACATGGTTGTATTCTTCATCTTCTTAGTAGCCAACGTTGGTGGTTCTTTAACTCCATTAGGTGATCCTCCTTTGTTTTTAGGATTCTTACAAGGCGTTGATTTTTTCTGGACAACCACACACTTATTCTGGGAAATGGCTTTTGTTGCAGCAATCCTTTTAGTTCTGTATTACTTCTGGGATAAAGCTCTTTATAAGAAAGAAACAAATACTCCTCCACAAGATCCGGGCGACCAGCCTCTTGGTATAGAAGGAGGTTTTAATTTATTGCTACTAGTAGGAGTTGTAATTGCCGTATTATTCTCAGGATTGGTCAGTTTAGGTGAATTTGAAATCTATCACGTGCATGTAACTTATGAAAACCTAATCCGGGATCTTTCTTTACTGTTTCTTGCCTGGGTTAGTTGGCATTTTACTTCTAAAGAGAGTCGTGCAGCTAACGGATTCAATTGGTTTCCGATTCAGGAAGTTGGGAAATTATTTGCCGGAATTTTTATTACAATCATAGCGCCAATTGCTATGCTAAAAGCTGCTAATAATGGTGAAGGGGCTCTTCAATTTGTAAATGATGCTGTATTTTCTGAAGGAGGAGAACCTATCAATGAAATGTTCTTCTGGATAACAGGTTTACTTTCAGCATTTCTGGATAATGCACCAACCTACTTGGTATTCTTTAATGCTGCCGGTGGAGACGCTCAGGAGTTAATGCATCAAATGACTCAAACGTTGGTCGCTATTTCAAGTGGTGCGGTATTCTTCGGAGCACTCACTTACATTGGTAATGCTCCTAACTTTATGGTTAAAGCTATCGCTGAGCAAAGCGGAGTTAAAATGCCTAGTTTTGGTGCTTACATGTTATGGTCATTTGGTATATTGGTTCCGATCTATTTACTCGTCACCTTCTTATTTATTTAAGTGATTAATATTCTTTCTAAACATCTAAAAGGAGTGGTATTACTGCTCCTTTTTTTTTCGACTTCCGTTTTTGCTCAAAACAAACAAGTTGTAACTGATTCATTAGAAATAGCTTTCTTACCTGCTCTATCCTACAGTAGTGATTTCGGATTTTTGTTTGGTGGATTGATTCATAAATATCATTACAAAAAAGACGTCGAACCCTTTCATTCGTTTACTCAGGTTGCCGCTTTGATATCTACAAAGGGTTTGGCATCAGGCTTAATTGAACATGACAAACCTTACGCTTTCAATTCTAAGAACCGATTTATAAATCAATTCTACGTTTCCAGATTTTTGCAGGATACTTATTACGGAGTTGGTTCATATCAAAAGATCAACGACTCTTTTACAGCTAACAACACACTTTATTCCTACCAATCTTTTTCGATAGGATTTGATTCTCGGCTAAGAGTTCCACTCAGCAAAAAAGACAATACTTCTCTGAACCTGCTTGCCATCTTAAATTTTGATTACGTAACTCCGGTCGATAACGGCCCTGATCGTTTAATTACTCAACAACAACCTTTGGGTGTTGATGGAGGTCGTACTTTACAATTTGGTACCGGATTAATTTGGGAAAACAGAAACAGCGAATTCAGACCCACTAAAGGTAGTTATCTAGAAAGCAGTATCGAAATTGGGCAAAAGTGGTTTGGTAGCTCATACAATACTTACGTATTTGAAGCTGATCTTAGGAAATACATATCTTTTTTTCTGCTGAAGGAAATAACTTGGGCAAATCGTTTTTATACTAAAAATACCGGTGGAGAAGTCCCGTATTGGAAGCTGGCTTACGCTGGAGATGATGAAACGCTCAGAGGTTATCCATCCGATCGATTTTTGGATGACAATGTACTCCTTTTTAATACCGAGCTACGGACATGGCTATTTAATATCGAAGCTGTGAATGGAGAGTTTGGCGGAACGCTTTTTCTCGATGTTGGAAGAACGTATCCGAATGGAGAATCTTTAGTCACTATCGGTAATGATTTGAAATACTCGTTCGGTGTAGGCGGAACTAGTTCTTTCTTCACCCCTGACTTCGTACTTCGCTGTGATGTAGGATTTTCTGAAGAAGGAACGGGAGTTTACTTTACTGCAGGATATATGTTTTAGCCAAAGCGGAGCTTTGGAATTAGGAATGTAGAATTCAAAATTTCCGATTTTGTCATATCGAGCAAAGCGAGATATCTAAAAATTGCCATTAAAAGATAATTTAGATTTCTCTATTGACAAGCTTCCTAGAAATGACAATTTATTTTTAATTCTACATTTTTACTTCTTAATTCTCAGCTCTGCTGAGCAATCCCCTGTTCTTATACATTATTCCCTTTGTCTTATCCTTGAGCAATTCCGCAGCATCCATTAATAGTGATTCGCTACTCGGGAAAGCCAATTGGTTCACTTCAACTCTTTCCTTCGACTCTTTGCTCAGTGCTCTTTTATCCCCGGAATAGTTAGCTGAAAAATGTTCAAAGAACGCCGTAACCGAAATATCTTCTCTTTTTTCCAGTTGATCGCTATTCACGTTTATATATTCGACTATCCCCCCAACTATTCCTTCTTTATACTGACGGGTTTCTGTGATTTCTGCTTCTACAGTAATAAAATTAGGCTCCCGGATATCATTTCCTAAAGAATCTTTTTTCACATTTCCATTTTCATCTAACACATACTTGGTTCCATCCTGAATTTCTTTGCTGTCGGTGTATTTTTCTTTAGTGATCTGCTCCGGAGAAACAATGATATCTCTGATATTCAATACCACAAAGTAATCGTAGTCGACTTCTTCATCTTCAAATACGCTATACTGAATCCAGGTATCATTCAAATCCGATAGCCCAATTTTCCGCAATTCCTGATCAAACCTAACAGGCAATATGGACTCTGAATTATTCTCGATTACAAATAATACTTGATTAGTTCCCTCATATCTTGCTTGGCTCAGTTTAGCGTCCACATCTTTATAATTGGAATAAATGGACTTTACGGTCTCGAATTCTCTGTAAGCTCGGCGAGCATTTTCTCTTCCGCCGCGTTCCAAATAATCTATTCCTAACGCATAAGACACTTCAGCGGCTTGTTCTTTGGATGCAATGAGCCGATCATCGTAATCCACAAGGGCAAATTGTCTCAACACAGACGATGGCAATGTTTTGAGTTTGTTCTGTCTGCGATCAAGTCGAACATAGAGATCGTAAATTTCTACATAATTTTCTTCTCTACCCTCTTTTTCCAAAAAATCAATTCTATCCCTGTCAAAATCCTGAGCTTTACCATAAGCTTCTTTTAAAACGTATAACTCTTTATCATTTCCGGGATTTTTTTTAAGCTTCTTGACCGATTTATCAATGGCTTTCTCGTACTGACCTTTTTGAAGATATTTCTCAGAAGACGCACAAGCCATCAATAAAATAAATGAAAGAAGAAATACGCCCGACCTTTTAAACATAGTAGTTACTTAGATTTTTATTTCTGCAAATGTAAACAATCTGGCATTTACAAAAAAAGCTTTCATCTTATAAGACGAAAACTCGAACTTCTCTCTACAACTTTCGAAAAGTTAATTGGCTGAATTACTATCGCAATTTAGTTTGTACAATTATTATGTTTTTTCCACATCTCAGCATCATGCCCTTCAGGAATGTTTTCGCAAGGATTCCCGAAATTATAACCCCGGATTTGGTTGTACTCTTCAACCTGCTTTTCATTAAGAATTTTCAGAGTTTTTAAATGAGCTTCAAGATGTACAAACCTTAATTCGCTTGTTATCTTCCCGATGTTTAGTAGTGATTTCCTAAGCTCTTTTTCATCGATCGATTTATCTGCAAATGAAATATTTAGGTTCTCTTCAGCTTCAATAAGTTGATTTCCCAAAACAACAGCTTCTGCTTTCATCGCTTTATATATAGCTTCAATTTTTGTGTTTTGATCTTCAGTTAATCCTATTTCTTCTTTCATTTCAAGCAAATGTAGTGGCCCCGGTACTCCATTTAATTCCGCAACTTTTGCAAAACCCCAACCTTTACCTGCTTTTAATTCCTCAATATCACCTGCCGAAAGACTTTTGATAGTTCTTTGCTCCTGTCCCGCATATTCTGATTTTAAGTTCTTTTGATGTGCTTCATGTTGAGCCGAAAGCGGTTGCACTAAAAGCAGTACAGCAATAAAGGCGATTAATTTATATATATTCATAACTTTTGATTTGATGAGAGTTTACTTCACGAACATAACTAGTCTCTTTTTCTATGAACTATGATCTGAGTCATATCAGCTATAAAAGAATAATCTTTTTTTTCTCTCTTTTGATCTCTCCCTCATCCTCAAGTTTTTTGATCTGTCTGTATAAAGTTTCATGAGTCAGTCCTATTTGTGAAGCCAGGTTTTTCAAAGATCCGGGAAGTGAGTAAACACCATCCACAGAAGAATTCCTCAGAAAAAACAATATTCTTTCTCTTGCAGTAAGCACATTTATCAATTCTACCTGATTTCTAAGAGTCTTTATTTCGAGAGACTGAAACTTTATAAATTCAATGGCTAATTTTGGCTTTTTAATGAGCAAATCCAGAACCTGATCTTTTGGATATACATCTACTTTAGTGTCTGATATCGCAATCCCATCACAATGATATCTTTGATTAAAGAGAGATGCTTCAGCTAACAGGTCTCCTTGCTTAGCCAGTTGAGTTATTACCGCTTTTCCTTCTGAAGTGTATCGAACTAATTTAATTTCTCCGATTTCGATAAAATGCATGAAACGAACTTCATCTGCTGACCTGAATAAAAGTTCATTAGATTTAAAGCTGATGCGCTCTGATTCTAAATATTTTGAGAATAGTGACTTCACAGAATTTGATTTTTCCTGAATGTACTACTCTATACAAACAAAAAAAGCTTTCACTCTTTTCAGAATGAAAGCTTCATTGATACATTCTTAATTGATAACTGAACAACTACCAGCGCAGTAAATTAATCTCTGTGACATCAACCGTCAGGTTGTTTCTGAAAGTTAATATAAAGATCTAAATACTGTTTCGTTATTATTTCCCTTCACATTTAATTGAAAAAATATTACTATATATGTATTATTTCATTCAATTTATCTATGCATCTAAAATTAATAATAGGTTTATTAATTCAGGTTCTATTTGCCAGTGCTTCTATAGCACAAACATGGCAATCATTAAACGGGCCTTTGGAATCCGATATCGGCAAAATTATTGTTCGTGAAGATACAATCTATGTTGCCTCGGTTGAATTAGGTGGTTTTTTTAAAAAGCACAAGGACGCGGACCATTGGAGCTTCATAAATATTCCCGAGATTGAAGTATTGAATACCATAGAGATAGGCTTAGATGGCACTTATTATGCTGGAGGAAGCGGACCTTCTACGGAAGATTCTTTTTTTCGTTTTTTTGTATCGAATAACTATGGCAAAAATGGCCAATTACTACATGAAGGACTCGAAGATTGTACAGGTCCTCACTCGGTGATTAATGAAATTATTTTTACAGCAAGTGAAAGCCTTGTTATTAGCTGCAGCGATCGGATTTTTAAATTTGACAAGGAAAAGAAAGCCTTTCTTCAAAGCTCAGGGAATAGGGGGAATCCAACAAACCGTGCGTTCACATTCTATGAATATGCAGATACTTTGTTTGCAGAAAGAGTAAATGGATTTGAATATTCAACAGACGATGGGGATAGTTGGACCTCCTCATCGTTTGATTCTTTAGAAGTGTTTTCTATTACTTACAT
Source organism: Balneola sp. (assembly GCA_965216175.1). Lineage (GTDB taxonomy): Bacteria > Bacteroidota > Rhodothermia > Balneolales > Balneolaceae > Balneola. The sequence continues at coordinate 501,472 of OZ244140.1, read as the reverse complement.
AGATGATAATTTATTTGTAGGAACTAATAAAGGTCTTTACAACGCTGATGCTGTTAACGGAACATTTGAAATCGTTGATGAACAGTTAAATGTTCCCGTACATGCCCTACATCCCTATCAAAATCAACTAATAGCCGGAACGGACTCTGGTGTTTTCCTGATAAATCCTGAAAATTTTGAGGTACAGGCTATTTTTCAATCACATGATTTCGCCCCAATAAAAGCCATTAATAGTATCGAGGACGCTCTGTTATTTGGAACGGAAAGTGGCTTCTACGAATGCAATTTAGGTGAAGTACACTGTAAACTTACCGGAGTACCGAATTCCAAGGTGCGTACTATGAATTTTCAAAATAATGATACCCTTTGGGTAGGTACTACAGAAAATATTCATCGTTATTTTTTACACACAGACCAATGGGATACACTTAGCCTACCAATTGGCAGAGCAAAAAATATTATACCCGCCGGTAAGGATTCTTTTTATGTAGCAAATGATAGCTATTTCCAGCGATGTTCTTTTAGCTCTTCCAGTTGCGACAGCCTACAAATTGATCCCGGAAACGTGCTATTTGATGTAAAGCAAAATACAGCAGGTGATCTTTTTATAGCTTCAAGTGAACGAGTTTATAAATCTTCTGATCAGGGAGAAAATTGGGAAGTTATCTACACTAATGCTGATAATATTAATTTTAGTTTATTTACTTATTCAGATTCCCTTTTATTTATAAATGGTGGTGAGTTGATTAAATACTCATTGAATACAAACACATCTAAAATTTTGAACAACAGTGTAAGCAACATTACTAGCAATGGAACTGTATATTCGGCTGTAAATGGCATTCAAAAAAGTACTGATTTTGGTGAAACCTGGAGCACAATTTTACAAGGTTCAAGAACATTAAATGATAAATTAGGCGGAATAAAATTCATTTTATATGACGAGAATTTGAAAAGACTTTATGGTGTAACCACAGCAGGAGGGGTATATGTCTCTGAAAATGGAGGTTTGGACTGGGGTGTGAATGAGGAATTATATCATACTTATATTGAATCTGCTACGATTGGAAAAGACGGTACGTTGTATCTGGGAACAGGAAAAGCAGGCGTTTTTGCCAATACAAAACCCTTAAACCCTCCGATTTCAATCTCTAATGAAAATGCAACAACTCGAGTTCCCAATAATTTTAAGCTCCTAGCCAGCTATCCGAATCCATTTAATCCTTCTACTACTATTTCTTATCAGTTGAATTCAACACAGAAAGTTAGCCTGAATGTATTTAACGTTCTTGGGCAACAAGTTGCGAACTATGATTTAGGATTAAGACAAGCAGGTATTCAAAATTTCAAACTCGATTTATCTGATCAAGCTAGCGGTGTATATATCATTCGTATTCAATCGGGTTCGGAAATTCAATCTGGAAAAATTACGCTTATAAAATAAAAAAGCTTTCATCTCTTTTCAGAATGAAAGCTTCATTGATACATTCTTAATTGACAATTGAACAACTACCAGCGCAACAAGTTAATCTCGGTTACATCAACCGTGAGGTTATTCCGGAAGATTGCAATGATAATTGCCAAGCCAACCACCGCTTCTGCAGCTGCAACAGCCAGTGCGAAAAATACTAAAATTTGTCCGTCAATATTTCCATGAAAGCTACTGAATGAAACCAATGATAGATTCACGGCATTCAACATCAATTCAACACACATAAAAATTACAACAGCATTACGGCGAATCAATACACCGACAATACCGATTGAAAACATGATAGCACTAAGTCCTAAAAACCAATCGATCTCTAACATCTTTTCTACCCTTTCTTAATTTTGTATTGAGCAACCATCAACGCGCCAACAACAGCTGCCGTTAATAGAATCGCTGTCATTTCAAATGGAAGTAAATATTTTGTGAATAGTACATCGCCCACGGCTTCCACTGTTCCTATTTCTGCCATATTAGAAGAAATTTCAGGAAGCATATTTGTTACACCTGCAATACTATAGAAAATTTGGCCTACTACAGCCGCTCCAAGTACGAAGGCTAAAAAGTATTTTATACGAAATTTGTCGAACAACTTTTCTTCATCTTCTACATTCAGAAGCATGATAACGAACAGAAATAGCACCATAATTGCACCGGCATACACCAGTATTTGAATTACAGCCAAGAACTGAGCGTTCAAAAGCAGGTAAATTCCGGCAAGCGAAACCATGTTTATTACTAGAAAAAGTGCGCTGTTAACCACATTCTTGTTGATCACCATAGCAAGTGCCGAGGCGATGGCTAAAACAGCTAATAGTATAAATAGATAGACGATCATAATATCTTTTAAAATTGGAGTGCAAATGTAGCACTATTTGATTCGGTCTTCAAGATTAAAAGAGGGATTATTCATTAAATCCAGAAATAAATTAATCCTGCTCCCCCAACTAACCAACAGTAATACGCAAAATAATGAAATCCTTTCTTTTTCAGGATTACGATCAAGTATTTCAACGCATAATATCCCGAAATAAAGGCCGTAAAAAATCCAACCAGCAAACTTGTTACCTGAACCGCATCGATTCCAACTTCCATCAAGTCCAGGATCTGAAGTAACATTGCTCCTCCAATTACCGGAATCACCATCAGGAAAGAGAAATTAGCAGCCTCTTCTCGCTTAATTCCAAAATAGAGCGCTGTAGATATAGTTGATCCTGAGCGGCTAATTCCCGGAATCATTGCAAAAGCTTGTGCGAGTCCAATGATAAAACTTTTGCCTAACGTAACTTTTCCATCTTTCTCTTTAGCAAATTTAGTGAGGAAGAGTATACATCCTGTTACAACCAACATGATAGAAACCAAAAATGGACTATCGAAAATACTTTCTACGCTGTCCTTGAGAGTAAAACCAACAATGAAAGCCGGAATCATACTCACAAGCACAAACAAAATCATTTTAACCTGAGGATCGTCTTTCATTTCTTTCGGAGCAGCTAAAAATCCCACTCCTGATTTCAAAAGATCGGCTATCAAAGCCCGATAATAAATTAAAATGCTGCAAAGTGTTCCAAAGTGAACTACGATTTCAAAAGTTAGTCCAGCTTCGTTATTTTGTCCCAGGAAATATTTACCTAAAGCAAGGTGGCCGGAACTACTAATTGGCAGAAATTCTGTAAGACCTTGTAGCAGTCCTAATAAAAAAGATTGTAAAATGTCCATGTATTATATTTATAGGCTTTTTGAAGGCGAGAAAATAACCATATCATCAGGAAAATTATAACGGAATATTAGAAATATGAGCGAAATAGCTGTAGACATGAAAGCACTTGGCGAGAAAATTGAAAAAAGCAGTGCATTCATCGAAGATATACGCAAAGAATTAGACAAAGTAATTATTGGTCAGCGGTATATGATCGATCGTTTATTGGTTGGTTTACTTACCAATGGACACGTTTTGCTCGAAGGTGTTCCCGGATTAGCAAAGACATTAACGGTTTCCTCTTTGGCACAAGTTTTGAATACTGATTTTCAGCGAATTCAGTTTACACCTGATCTTTTACCTGCCGATTTGATTGGTACCTTGATCTACAATCAGAAGGAAGCGGAATTCTTAGTTAAAAAAGGACCGATTTTCGCAAACATTATTTTAGCGGATGAGATCAACCGTTCACCGGCAAAAGTTCAGAGTGCGCTTCTTGAGGCGATGCAGGAAAAACAAGTTACCATTGGCGAGACTACGTTTAAGCTGGATGAACCTTTCCTTGTACTAGCAACTCAAAATCCGGTGGAACAAGAAGGAACCTATCCATTACCTGAAGCTCAGGTCGATCGTTTTATGCTGAAGCTGAAGATCGGTTACCCAACAGAAGTTGAAGAGATGGAGATCATGCGTAGAATGGCACGTACAGGCGCAAAACCCACTCTTGACACCGTTGTTACAACAGAAAAGATCATGGCTGCAAGAGCGGTGATCAACGACATCTACATGGATGAGAAAGTTGAGCAATATATTGTGGATCTGGTATTTGCAACCAGAAAGCCTGCGAATTACGGATTAAAAGAATTAGAAGATCTGATTGGGTTTGGTGGCTCTCCACGTGCAACGATAAATCTGAATTTAGCTTCCAGAGCGCAGGCATTTATGGAACACAGAGCTTATGTCACTCCGGAAGATGTTCGCACTATAGCGATGGATGTACTTCGTCACAGAATCATTCCAACATTCGAAGCTGAAGCCGAGGACATCAGCCCGGAAGATATTGTTGAGAAGATCATGGGTGCGGTTCAAGTGCCTTAGGTTTGTTGATTGGTGATAGGGTGATAGGGTGATAAGTGAATATACAGATTTTGATGGTGCTGATAATTGTACCTTTGACATATACCAAGTGTTGGATAAAGACTTTGATTTAATCTTTCCAAACCCTAAGCAAAATATTGAGTTTATAGAAGACGTAGTTTCTCGGGTTGGAGAACAAAAAGTAGAAGACTTAAACACCCGTATTTGGAATAATAGAATTCTTAAAGAAAAGGTAAATGGTATTCATGGTACGCTCTTCTACCAACTTTTATCTAAAAAGAAATATTATCCTACAAAAATTGACTTGCAGGAGTAATGGATCTTCCATCTCACTCCGTGCGCTCTGCGTCGGAGTGGAGTTTTGTATCACTAATCTAGGGTTAAAACCCTATTCTTGCTTATTGCTGATGCAAATTTATAAATCAGTCTGCTATTCACAACATAAGCAAGCAAGGACTTTAGTCCTGCGGGTTTAATTCCATTTCTTTTGGAGCTAAACAAATCTTCCTCGGATCATCTCCCATCCACGAGAGATTTGATCTCAAATTTAAACTAGTTCCCAAGCTCCTGCTTGGGAATTCCTTACCGGAGCTCCTGCTCCGAATAAGTTTAACTCTGAGTGTTTTAAGAATTGAATCCATTCCTAAATCCGTTCGGATTAAAATCCTCTCTTGTGAACTTGATCGATATTTTTGTACAACGATAAACGTGGTCAGGTAAACAAGCAAGGAATTCATTCCGCCGCTTTTGGTAGAATTGTTTCAGTGATTTAGAGCTTTCGGGGCTTATAAATGAGATTGCTTCGTAATATTCATTCCTCGCAAATGCTGCCATTCACGAGCGGAGCGAAGTGATCTCCTGTTCACGGGCAACTACAGGAGACTGCTTCACTCCGCCTGCCTCCCGGCAAGGCAGGTTCGCAGATAAAGCCAATAATTTGAAACCCACAAAAAAAGGCATCCAAACTTAATTGGATGCCTTTTTAAAATCTGAGACTTTCTACTACTATTCAGCAGAGTCGTCTTCGTCAGCGTCTTTTTTAGCTTTCTTGCTTGTAGACTTTTTAGCAGCAGCTTCCTTTTCTTCTGCTTCCATTTTGTCTTTCAAAGCAGCCAGTCCTGACATTTCACCTAATGTAGGTGCACCGGTTTCAACATCAGCAGCTTCGATCTTTTTCTTAGCAGCTTTTGCTTTCTTCTGGTCTTTGTCTAACTGACTCAAGTTGATGCTTTTTGCCTCTTCGTTAAAGTCGAGTACAAATGCTTCTACTTTGTCGCCTTCTTTAAATTCCGGCTCAACAGCTTTTCCGTAGCTTAAGAATGCTTCAGCACCAAGAGCTAATTTCACAAAAGCGCCTTTATCAGTTGCTTTCACTACTTCACCTTCAACAGTTGCGCCCGGAGCGTATTCTTTAGCATATTGAGTCCAAGGATTGTCCTGAACTTGCTTATGACCAAGAGTAATTCTTCGGTTATCGAAATCAACACCAAGAATAACAACTTCGATTTCCTGATCTTTCTTAACGATTTCATTCGGATGCTCAACTTTCTCAGTCCAGCTTAAGTCAGAAACGTGGATCAATCCATCAATACCCGGCTCTAGCTCAACGAACACTCCGAAATTAGTTAGATTTCTAATCACACCGTCATGCTTAGAACCAACTGGGAATCTTTCAAGGATGTCTGCCCATGGATCGTTAGTCAATTGCTTAACACCAAGAGAAATTTTCTTCTCATCTTCGTTGATGTTCAACACGATACATTCTACAATGTCATCTTTCTGTACTAACTGAGATGGATGCTTGATGTGCTGTGTCCACGACATTTCACTAATGTGAATAAGACCTTCAACACCTTTTTCAAGCTCAACAAAAGCACCGTAATCAGCGATAGAAACCACACGACCCTGTACTTTATTCTCTTCAGGATACTTACCATGAATTTCTTCCCATGGATGCGGTTGCAATTGCTTTAGTCCAAGAGAAACACGCTTGCTCTTCTCATCAAAGTCGATAACAGCAACGTTTAATCTCTGATCTAACTGTACGATTTCGTTTGGATTGTCAACACGTCCCCAAGAAAGATCCGTGATATGAAGAAGACCGTCAACGCCACCAAGATCGATAAATACACCGAAATCAGTAATATTTTTAACTGCACCTTCAAGCACCTGACCGGCTTCAATTGTTTCAAGAATCTCTTCTCTTTGCTCTTCAAGATCACTTTCAATAAGAGCTCTGTGAGATACAACAACGTTTTCTGCAGCCATGTTAAGCTTCACAACCTGGAATTCCATTGTTCTGCCTACATAAGCGTCAAAGTCACGAACAGGACGTACATCAATTTGTGATCCAGGAAGGAACGCATCGATACCGAATACATCCACAACCATACCACCTTTAATTCTACGTTTAATATATCCTTCAATAATAGTAGCAGATTCGTGAGAAGATTCGATTTTCTCCCAAGCTTGCAGGATGTCTGCTTTTCTTCTGGAAAGGATTAATTGACCGTCTTTATCTTCAACACGATCAAGGAATACATCTACTTCATCACCGGGAGCCATGCTCTCAAGTACAGAATTAGGAAATTCATTTACTGCAATGATTCCTTCTGATTTAAATCCGATGTCGATAACTACATATTTGTCGTCAACTGAAGCAACACGACCTGTAATAATTTCTTTTTCTTCGATCTGGTTCAATGTATTCTCATACATTCCCATCATCTCATTGTACTCATCATCAGTATATTCATCTGATGGGCTAGCGAGTTGATCATACGTATAAACTTCGTCGTCAATCTCACCTGTAAAAACATGAGTTAAAGTCTCTGCTTTTTCTTCGGCAGCAGTTTCTTCAGCAGTAGTTTCGGTTGGCTCTTCTTGAGTTGTTTCTTCTTCTTCTGCAACAGCTGTTTCTTCTACAACTTCTGTGGCAGTAGTTTCTTCCTGTTCGGTTTCTTTATTTAATTCTTCGGTCATTATATGGTTTGTTAATGTTTTACCTCACAACTGGCTTTCAACTGTGGGATAAGGTTATTGTTTGTTTTTTGGCATTATTTGCCGGATTCGTTCTGCGATCTGTGATACTTGTTCATCAAAACTAAGTTCTGATGTATTGATCAAAATTGCATCTTCTGCTTGCTTAAGCGGATCTGATGCTCGATTTGAGTCAGCTTTATCTCTGGCTGCAATATTAGATTTTATTTCCTCTAAAGAGGCTTCCAATCCTTGTGCTTCCATTTCAGCTAAACGGCGCTTTGCTCTCTCATTGAGATCAGCAACCATAAAAAATTTCAGTTTCGCATTTGGAAATACCGCAGTACCCAAATCTCTTCCGTCAGCTATATATACACCAGTCTCAACTTCGGCTCTCATCAATTTGTTGATCTGAGCTCTCACCATTGGATCTGATGCAACTTTACTCACAGCGTTTGAAACTTCCATTTTTCTGATTTTATCAGTCACTTCTTCCCCATTCAAAAAAGAATGGAATTTTTTATTTTTGAAGTGAAATGAAATATCACTTTCTTTCAGGCGATCAAAGAACGAGTCTCTGTTCTCAAGCGATTCTAAATAAACCAGCGTGGCGACTCGGTACAACGCTCCGGAATCCAAAAATTGAATTTGCAGTTGCTCGGCTATAGCACGAGCTGTTGAACTTTTTCCCGACCCTGCAGGTCCATCGATTACTATTATCATAACAGAAAGGCTAAATTAAACTTATTCGCTGAAATATTCAATCAAAAGTTGAATAATGTTTTTGTATCCCGTAATTTTGGTGACTGAAAAACTTTACATCAAATTCGACTATAAGTCATGCCACAAACTAAACAAGCAATCAAGCGTGTTCGCCAAGCTGAAAAAAGAAAGAAGCACAACAACGCTCGTAAATCAAAAATGAGAAGCCTTATCAAGAGTGTGTTAACCTCTACAGATAAAAAAGAAGCAGAAACGCTACTAAGAGAAGCTGTTTCATACATCGATAGAATGAGCGTTAAGGGCATTATTCACATTAATAATGCAGCAAGAAGAAAAGCAGCACTTACAAAACACGTAAATAGTTTATAAGATCTTTCATCAATGGCCGACTCTCAATCTAAAGCACTTCTTGTAATTTTAGATGGTTTTGGGTTGGCCGAAGATCCTTCTGTCAGCGCCATTGATAAAGCTGACAAGCCTTTCATCGACCATCTTTTTGCTACTTGCCCGAACACAACACTCTCAGCAAGTGGTGATAATGTTGGATTACCTGAAGGACAATTTGGTAATTCTGAAGTAGGTCACCTTAATATCGGAGCGGGAAGAATTGTGCGTCAAGAACTCTCGAGAATAAATCTTGCCATTAAAAATGGTGACTTTTTTGAGAATGAAGTTCTACTACAAGCCATTCAAAAAGCGAAGGCTAAAAATAAAATCCATCTTTTCGGTCTTTTTTCTGATGGAGGTGTTCATAGTCATAACGAACATTTATTCGCTCTTCTCAAACTCTGTAAAAAGGAAGGCATCGAAAATGTCTACGTTCATGCTTTCACAGATGGAAGAGATACAGCTCCCAATGGCGGAAAAAAGTACGCTCAGGAATTCAATAAAAAAGCGGAAGAGGTTGGAGTTGGGAAGTTAGTTTCTATTATTGGTCGTTATTATGCAATGGACAGAGACAACCGATGGGAGCGCGTTCAGCTTGCTTATAACATGTTAGTAAACGGAAAAGGAGAAGGCTTCTCTTCTTCAGATGAAGCTTTTGATTCTAGTTATGCAGAAGGTGTAACTGACGAATTCATCAAGCCCGTTATTTTAGATGATTCTCAGGATTCCAGAATTGAGCACGAAGATGCTGTTATCTTTTATAATATTCGTGGAGATCGTGCCCGAGAAATCACACGAGCTTTAACAGAAAAGGACTTTGACGAATTTCCTGTAAAAGATCTAAATTTACATTACACTACTTTTACTTCTTACGACTCAACTTTTGATCACGTACACGTTGCTTATCCTCCCCAGGAACTAAAAAACACTTTAGGTGAATGGGTCAGCAAAAAAGGGAAAAAACAATTCAGAATTGCCGAAACAGAAAAGTATCCACATGTTACTTATTTCTTTAACGGTGGAGTTGAAGTTCCTAACAAAGGAGAGGATCGGCTTGTAATACCAAGCCCAAAAGTGGCTACCTATGATCTTCAACCGGAAATGAATGCAGACCAGGTTGCTGATGCACTTTGTGAAAAACTGGAATCAGAAGTCTATGATCTGGTGATTCTAAATTTTGCCAATCCCGATATGGTAGGGCACACCGGCATTATGGAAGCAGCAATTAAAGCAGTAGAAGCCATTGACAAAGAGCTCAAAAAAGTTATTGAGACTGCAAACGCTCACGGATACACATCTTTGATTATAGCGGATCATGGTAATGCCGATCAAATGATCAAGCCGGATGGCAGTCCACATACTGCTCACACAACTGCTTTGGTTCCAGCTATTCTGGTGAACCATCCTAAAAACCCTTCCATCCATTCCGGTATTTTAGCTGATGTAGCTCCGACACTTTTAAAATGTATGGATATGGATCAACCTGAAGAAATGTCCGGTTCCCCACTGTTTTAATTACAAAGTGACTGTATTTTTGTTGCAATTAGGTACTCGCCCTGCTACATTCAAAAAAGAATGAACTAAAGTTATGTCAGGCTCGTTTTTTGCATAGATAGAACCTGATAAGAGAAACAAAATTTAAAGTTAGAAGGACCTACCACTATGGAGGGCAATTTTTCAAGTAAAGTTAGAGACGTAATACAATTCAGCAGAGAAGAAGCACTGCGTTTGGGGCATGATTATATTGGCACTGAACATCTAATTCTTGGTATTGTACGATTAGGTGACGGTGTTGCTATCCGTATTTTAAAGAATCTTGATTGTGATTTGTACAAACTTAAAAAAACCATTGAAGATACAGTAAGAGGAACCGGGGGTTCTGTTACTGTCGGAAATATTCCGCTTACAAAACAAGCCGAGAAGGTACTGCGTATTACTTATTTAGAAGCCAAGCTTTATAAAAGTGATACCATCGGTACAGAGCATTTATTGCTTTCACTTTTGAGAGATGACGAAAATATAGCCGCCCAAATCTTACAGCAATTCAGCGTTTCTTATGATGCTGTACGTGAAGAGCTGGATTTGATCATCTCAGGAAAAACAAGAGAAGAGGATTTCGATTCTACTTCTCTTGCTGCAAGTACTTCATCATCCAAAGGATCGCAAGGATCCGGAAGCTCTAGAGAAAAGAAAATGGAAAAATCAAAAACACCGGTTCTCGATAACTTCGGTAGAGACCTTACTCAAATGGCTATTGATGGGAAACTTGATCCTATCATCGGCCGTGATAAAGAAATTGAACGTGTAGCTCAGGTTTTGAGTAGAAGAAAGAAAAATAATCCGGTGCTGATCGGTGAACCGGGAGTTGGTAAAACGGCCATCGCTGAGGGTTTAGCAGATCGAATTATGGAAAGAAAGGTTTCCAGAGTTCTTTATGAAAAACGAGTTATTGCTTTGGATTTAGCAGCTTTGGTTGCCGGAACTAAATATCGAGGACAGTTTGAAGAGCGAATGAAAGCCATCATGACTGAGCTCGAAAAGACCGACAATGTGATCCTCTTTATTGATGAACTTCACACTATAGTTGGTGCAGGTGGTGCAAGCGGTTCTTTAGATGCTTCTAATATGCTGAAACCTGCGCTTGCTCGAGGTGATATTCAAGCGATTGGTGCTACAACTTTAAATGAATACCGACAATTCATTGAAAAGGATGGCGCGCTTGAACGACGTTTTCAGAAGATCATGGTTGACCCTACAACTCCGGAAGAAACCATAGAGATTCTACAACAGATCAAACCAAAGTATGAAAAACATCATGGCGTACGCTATCATGATGACGCTATCAAAGCATGTGTTTCATTAACTGATCGCTATGTTACAGATCATTTTTTACCTGATAAAGCCATTGATGCTTTAGATGAAGCGGGAGCTCGTGTTCACTTATCAAACATCACAGTTCCGAAACCTATAATTGAGCTCGAGGAACAAATCGAAAAAACAAGCCATGACAAAAATACCATGGTTAAAAAACAACGATTTGAAGAAGCAGCACGCTTACGTGATACGGAAAAAAGATTGATCGAGGATCTGGAAATTGCCCAGAAAGAATGGGATAAAGAATCTGAAACCATCTTGTTTGATGTGGAAGAAGATGACGTGGCTTCTGTTATTGCAATGATGAGCGGCGTTCCTGTTAATAAGATCAGCCAGAATGAAGGTCAGAAACTTTTAAAAATGAAGGAAAGCCTTGCCGGAAAAGTAGTTGGGCAAGACGAAGCTATCATCAAGCTAACAAAGGCTATTCAACGAACCAGAGCCGGTTTAAAAGATCCTTCCAGACCAATAGGTTCATTTGTGTTTCTAGGTCCTACTGGGGTTGGTAAAACCGAACTCGCAAAAGTATTAGCGAAGTATTTATTTGATAAAGAAGAGTCGCTAATCCGAGTGGATATGAGTGAGTACATGGAGAAATTTTCCGTGTCTCGTTTAGTTGGAGCTCCTCCGGGATATGTAGGTTATGAAGAAGGTGGAATTTTAACAGAAAAAGTCCGTCGCAAGCCGTACAGTGTTGTACTTCTTGATGAGATTGAGAAAGCGCATCCTGATGTATTTAATATTTTACTTCAGGTGTTAGACGATGGAATTTTGACTGACAGTCTTGGACGTCGTGTTGACTTCAGAAATACGATCATTATTATGACTTCCAATATTGGAGCTCGTGATATTCGTAATCTTGGAAAAGGAATCGGATTTGGTGGTCCTAATGAGGGCACCTTTGACTACGCAAAAATGAAATCAACCATTCAGGATGCTTTAAAGAAAGTGTTTAATCCTGAATTTTTGAATAGAATTGATGATGTAATCACCTTTAAGCCTCTGGAGAAAAAAGACATTTACGAAATCATTGATATTATCTCTGACGATCTTTTTGCCCGCATCAAGGAAATTGGATACACCGTTGATATTACCAAAGGAGCTAAAGAGTTCATCACAGATAAAGGATATGATCCTAAATATGGTGCCCGCCCGTTAAAGCGAGCAATCCAAAAATATGTGGAAGACCCATTAGCTGAAGAACTTCTCGAAAACAAGAAAGAAGAAGGATCGAGTATCAAGATAAAAATGAACAAATCCCGAGACGGACTGGAATTTGACTGGACTAAGCCGGATCCCAAAAAGTTAGAGGAAAAAGAACCCAAAGCCACTGAAGAAGAAGATGCTTCAGAAGAGGCTAAAAAAGAAGCTTAGTAAATTAAAAGCCTCATCAATTGATGAGGCTTTTTTATTCCTATCAGAAAGACGCTTTCAAATTCAAGTCTTTACTCATCCCTGAAAGGGTATAATTTTGTCTGCTTTTTTTGGTCATAGTGATGTTATCTAGATCACTTATTTGAAGAGTTCCTGAATATTCTTGGCTTGCTATTTTTCTTGCAGCGACATTAATAATCCTTACTTCAATATTAGATAAGATTTCACCATTCAAATCTCCGGTTAGTCCTACAATAATTTGATCTGAAGCACTATAATTGGCAAATTGGAGTGGAGCCCCTCTGAAACTACTGCTGCCCAAACGCTCGCCACTTAAGACATTATATACCGCTACCCTTCCTTCAGAAAATACAGTTAAGATGCTTCCGCTTCCATAAAGGTTCAACCCTTTTACTTGTTGATCAAAAGCAATGGTTTGGATTTCGTTTCCATATCTATCCATCACAGTAACGTTGTCGTCGCTTCCCTCTTTGCCGGATGCAATAGCTATAAATTCTCCTGATTCGGACACTCTCACTGCCCGAATTTCTTCATCTTCTCTGAAAAAGATATCCCTCTCTGCATTCTCCAAGCCAATTACTTTTGCTCGTGATCCCCGTTTACTACCATTTCTTATTTGAGGGTTATACAACACAATGGTTTTCCCCATCGGATCCATGGCCAACTCAGAAATCTTTTCACCGTCTTTACTTTGAGAGCTGTTCGAAATAGGGCGAATTACACTTCCAAACGTATCATACATCACAAAATTAGCTACGTTTTCACGCACTATATATGCTCCGTTTTGAAGTGGATAAATTTTAAATGAAGAATCACTACCTTTTAACTCATATTTATTGGTATTAATCACCGATCCATCAGACTCAGAAATAGTTATTACCGAAGCGGTTAAATCGCTCTCCAGATGCTTCGAACTTGTACGGCTTTCCGAAATTTGTAAAGACTGTCCCGAAAGAGAAATGGTTAATAGCCCGATAGCAATACTTAAGAAAAATGATTTCATATAAATTTTTAGGATGTTAGTTCGACTCAAAGAACGGGATTTTTTAAGAATATTTCTGCTTTTCCTCGCCCTTTTTTGCAAAATGTCTATCTTTAAGGAAACTTTAAAAAATTGATTTATGAAATATCATCTTATTACCGGTGGTTGCGGTTTCGTTGGAAGAAACTTTGTTAAGCGCCTACACTCAACTACGAACGATTATATTCTATTTATTGACGATCTTTCGGTAGGAACTCATCCTTCTACATGGTTACCCGATGGTACTTCTTCGCGCACAGAAAATGGGTTAGAGTTTTTCGGAAATGATGAGCGAATGATATTTCTTCAACAAGACGCTCGTTATTTTATACGAGAAATGCTTGACGATCAAGAGTACATCAAAAAAAATTACGGCCTGAATGTGACTTCCTTTGAGGATGTATTTCATTTTGCTGCTATTGTTGGCGGAAGAGCTAAAATTGACGGCGACCCTATGATGGTAGCTTTAGATCTTTCCATTGACGCTGAATTCTTTCTTTGGGTGTGTCGCCAGAAACCAACCCGAGTTTTATATCCAAGTTCAAGCGCCGCTTATCCTGTTGATCTGCAAACTGAATCGGATGCAATTGCTTTATCAGAAAGCGATATTGATTTCAAAAAAATGGGACAACCTGATATGACTTATGGTTGGTCTAAACTAACCGGAGAGTATTTAGCGAGCATTGCAGCTCAATATTACGATGTTTCAGTAACCTGTATACGTCCGTTTAGTGGTTATGGTGAAGATCAGGATCTCTCCTACCCTGTTCCTGCAATCGCTCGTCGCGCAGCACTTAAAGAAAATCCTTTTGAAGTTTGGGGTACAGGTAAGCAAGGTCGCGATTTTGTACATATTGATGATGTAATGGATTGTACTTTACTTGCCATGGATCATATTAAAGATGGAAGTGCTATTAATATAGGAAGTGGCAGACTTACAACCTTCCTTGAATTGATTGAAGTATTCACCTCTTTCGCTGATTATTCTCCAGAAATAAAAACACTCCTTGATAAACCTGTTGGTGTACATTCCCGTTATGGAAAAATGGATTATGTGAAAGAGCGCCTGGGATGGGAACCTAAGTTATCTTTGGAAGAAGGCATGAGAAGAGTGTACGACGTTGCCGTAAAAAAATATACTTAGAGATATGCCTGTAATTGTTTGTTTCGGCCCGGGACCTAAGTTTAAAGGTGGAATTTCCAACTATAATACGTCATTGGCGAAAAGTCTGGATAAGAATCCCGGTAACGAGGTGCATATTGTCTCTTGGACAAATCAGTATCCTTCAATAATTCCTCGTGAATTCGTTGATAAATCGAGTCGTTCCGATTTTATGGAAGGCACAAATATCAAAATTGAGTACCTCACCAATTACAATAATCCGTTGAGCTGGAGAAAGACTGCAAAGTATATAAAGTCACTGAATCCTGATAAAGTGATCTTTCAGTGGGCCATTTCCATACAGGGTTTACCGATGGGTTCGATTGCTAAATGGCTTAAACGCAATTCCGAAGCTGAAATAATCTTTGATTTACATTTCGTTGTTCAAAAAGAAGGAAGCAATATCGACGAACGTTTTACAAAAATGGGAATTAAACACGCCGATACCTATATAGCTCATGCTTACAAAACAGTAGATGAGCTAAAAGCTTTGCTTCCAAAGAAAGAATTTTCTGTAAACGAATCAGGCATTAGATCGAATAGCTCAGCTACTACGGTTATCAAATTATTTCATCCTGTTTACGATCTCTATCAACCTGATCCACAATTTGATGTTGAGAAATTTAAACAAGAACTGGGACTCAAGAAAAACGTGTTCTTATACTTTGGGTTCATCAGAAAGTACAAAGGGCTTCACAATGCGATTGAGGCTTTTAAAAAGGTAACTGAACAACGAGACGATGTTTCATTTTTGATATGTGGAGAAGAATTTTGGGCCACGCTAGATACATCTAAGATCAGCACGAGGATAAAACGAGGTTTATTTGGGATAGCTCAAAAACTCTTACTTAAAAATAAAGAGAGTGAGCAGGAGTACCGTCCGCTTTCTCTGGTAGATGAACTAGAATTAAACGAACAGGTAGTCGTAAAAAATGAGTTCATTCCTAATGAAGATGTTCATAAATATTTCCAGGCATCAGATTGCAGTGTACTTTATTACTTAACCGCTACGCCATCGGGTGTGGAATCTCTTACTTATAATTTCGGGCTACCCATTCTCGCAACAAGAGTTGGCCATTTTCCAGAAACTATTAAAGATGGGTTTAACGGATATTTAGCTGAACCGGAGGATATTGACTCTATGGCCGAGCAAATGCTCAAGTTTTTAGAACTACCACTTCCATCAGAAAACGTATATAAATCTGCTTCTAAAATGAGCTGGGACAATTACGTTTCGGCGATTCTGGCTAATAAACCTACTTCTTAAAAATTTTATAAAATAATCTTCAATTTTAGGTGGTAATGGTACATAGAAAACCTTATCTTTGTTGCCTTTCCAATTTTGGAAAATCGGGGAGTGGCGCAGCCCGGTAGCGCATTCGCTTTGGGAGCGAAGGGTCGCAGGTTCAAATCCTGTCTCCCCGACATATTTATTGAAAACTTATAGCGTTGATCATCTTAAAATGATCTTCTCAACAAGTATTGACATATTGAAACACTGAGCGCCCGTAGCTCAACTGGATAGAGCAATTGCCTTCTAAGCAATAGGTTTCAGGTTCGAGTCCTGACGGGCGTACAACACTAGTTTATACAAGGCGACATGGCCGAGTGGCTAGGCAGAGGTCTGCAAAACCTCGTACGGCGGTTCGAATCCGCCTGTCGCCTCACTTTATACCTGTTGTTCTTTTTTTGACTTATTGATTTTTATAATGCTGCGTTCGTCTAGGGGTCTAGGACGCTGCCCTTTCACGGCGGTAACACGGGTTCAAATCCCGTACGCAGTACAAAGTTTTGCCTTGGCAAAACTTAAATTCGAAAACACAAGAATCAAATTTCAAATATCATTTGTTTTTTGACTTTTGGAGCTTGTTATTTGAAACACTTGGAGCTTGTAGCTCAGTCGGTTAGAGCGCTGGTTTGTGGCACCAGAGGCCGTGGGTTCAATTCCCATCAGGCTCCCCAGTTTTTGATCACTGAACTCAATACTTCTTTGATCTGTTTTTATTTATATTGAAAATTCCCCAATGCCGCGTTCGTCTAGGGGTCTAGGACGCTGCCCTTTCACGGCGGTAACACGGGTTCAAATCCCGTACGCGGTACACAAAAAGCACTAATTCGAAAGAGTTAGTGCTTTTTTTATGAAATTAATTTTCTGGAATCATAGCCCCAAACAACCGTCTATAATTTGTGTGTTCCATAAAGAAGCCTAAACCACTTCCCGAATCTTGGGCTTCTGTTTTTTTACGTGATTAATATTGATCAACTCGCCAATCAAACCTGTAGACAAAAGTTGAATACCGAGCACCATCAAAAGAATACCCAGAAATAGCAACGGACGATCACCAATCCCTTTATCAAAAAACAACCTAAGAACCGCCATGTAAGCATTGATTCCTGTTCCGGCTATCAATAGAAAGATTCCTAAAGTCCCGAAAAAATGCATGGGTTTTTGAAAGTAACGTTGCACAAAAAGAATAGTAATAAGGTCCAAAAACCCGTTTATAAATCTAGAAAGACCAAACTTGGTTTCTCCATATTTACGAGGATGATGTTTCACCACCTTTTCGCCGATGCGAGTAAATCCCTCTTTCTTAGCAAGCATTGGGATATATCTATGAAGCTCTCCATATAAATAAATATTATCGACTACTTCTCTTTTATATGCTTTTAGTCCACAGTTAAAGTCATGAAGCTCTATACCGGCTGCTTTACGAGTCACAAAATTAAAAAACTTAGATGGAACAGTTTTAGAAATCGGATCAAAGCGTTCTTTCTTCCATCCGCTTACCATGTCTAAACCATCTTTAAGCATTTGAATCATTTCAGGTACTTCATCAGGGTCGTCCTGAAGATCCGCATCCATTGTTATCACATACTTTCCGCGAACCTGCTCAAAACCAGCTTGCAGAGCCACACTCTTACCGTAATTATGAGCAAAGCTGATTCCATTAATTAATTCATTTTTTGCCGACAACTTTCTTATCACTTCAAAAGAAGTATCAGTGGAACCGTCATCCACAAAAATAATTTCATAGCTGTACCGAGCGGAAATAGCTTTATCTATGGCTTCTGCTAGTTCTCCCAACGATTCTTCTTCATTATAGAGAGGAACTACAATACTGATGTCAATTTCTGCTGTTTTTATCTTATTTTCCAAAATGCGTGCTTTTATAATAGTTCAGAAATGATTTACTTCTAATCGTAAAACGTGACAAAATACACTTTCTACTTACTATGAAAAAATTGTATTACTCAATGGGAGAAGTTAGCAAGCTTACAGGACTTGCTCCACATGTATTAAGAAGCTGGGAAAAGAACTATAAAGAGCTCAATCCGAAGAAAAATAGCGCCGGTAATAGAGCCTTTAAAGAAGAGGAAGTTGAGCTAATTTTTAAGATCAAAGAGCTGGTTGAAGACAAAAAATATACCAGTGCCGGCGTAAAGAAGGTGCTCAAAAGCGATTCCGAACCTTCTTCTGTTTCGAACAATGAAATAACTGCGGATGTAAAAAGGGATCTCAATGAAATGAAAATTTTTCTGAACGAACTTCTAGAAAAACTCTGATCTTACTCTGAAACTTTCTTTCTAACCTTCAACATCAGGAGCATTAAGAATTCTGCACAGATCATGAGTGCAATCCCTACCAGATGCAGAACCTGAAGAATTTTTGGCACATCAAAATATGCCAGACCTACTCCTATAAAAACCTGGGCGGCTATTAATATTACATTGATAACGCCTATTTTTTTTAACTGACCAGTTATCTCCTCTTTCCAAAGCAGATACCCTAAGTAAGCTCCTGAGATCACCAATAGCCATGAGAATGTTCTATGTATCTCAAAAATTTTTCCCAGACTTTCAATCCATGTCGATCTGGGAGGTACAGTCCCTGAACTTACATTCTTAATAAGATCCACTTCTTCTCGTACTTGCGTTCCGAGTATCATTTGAATGGTAGATAATACTAGAATCACCAATCCTATATTCCATAATTTATTTCTGAGCGATTCATCGATTTCAACTCGTACGTAATCTTGAGTGGCTTTAAAAGTTCCGTACAACAACAGGTTTACGATCACCATAGCCAAAATCATGTGCACGGTTATCATACCGGGGAGGAGATTTGTACTTACAACAATGGAACCCAGCCATCCTTGAAAACCTGTCAGAAATACAGCAAAGAAAGATAAAGCAGGAATAGAACGATCTGTTTTCCAATATTTTAATGAGCTCAAAAAAGTGAGGAATACCAAAATCCCGATTACGGCTCCTACTAATCTATTCAGATATTCGATCCAGGTTTTAGTAGCGTTAAATTCTTCTTCTCTTTTGATGTCGGGATCATTCTTGATCTCATAGGCGACTTCAGAAAATCCCAGACTCTCAAGATAACCTGCAATTTTCTCATTCTTTTTAATTCTCTTTTCTACGAACATCTTCTGATATCCTTCGGGCAACTGCTCAACAGAAGTTGGGGGAATCCAGCTGCCAAAACACTTTGGCCAATCCGGACATCCCATTCCGGAGCCTGTACTTCTTACAACACCTCCAACAAGGATTAAAAAAAGCGTTGCAAAAACCGTTGTTAGTGCGATCTTTTGATAAGAATTTAATTTCATCCTGAAAGGTAACAATACTCCTTGAAAATGATTAACTTTGAGGGCTAAAAATTTCAAGATTTTCTGTGCTTACATGAGTTCTATTGAAGAAAAAATTCAACTTGATCGTTCGTTTACGAACGTAATCTCTGATTATCATCAACTTACCAAACCAGGAATCACTCTAGCTGTGCTGGCAAGCATGCTGGTAGGCTTTGTGTTAGGTAGTGGAAATTCTTTCAATTTTGTTTTGATGATTCACGCGATCATTGGTACCTATATGATTGCAGGGGGAACAGGAGCGTATAATCAGTTTATGGAACGCCGACTTGACGGCTTGATGAAACGTACTCAAAAACGTCCTTTGCCAGATCAAAGAATAAGTCCTGCAGCCGGTATGTTCTTTTCTCTGATCTTAATTTTTTCAGGCCTCTTCTATCTTTTTGTATTAGTAAATCCCTTGGCCGGAGCTGTTTCTTTTGCCACCACTTTTATTTATTTGATCGCCTACACTCCGATGAAGCAGGTTTCTGCATTTAATATTTTAATTGGAGCAGTTCCCGGAGCGCTACCTCCGGTTGGTGGTTGGGCAGCAGCCAGCGGTACAATTGATCATCCAGGTATGTGGCTTTTATTCGGAATTGTTTTCCTATGGCAAGTTCCGCACGTTATGGCAATCGCTTGGAGTTTGAAAGATGATTACTTCGGAGCAGGATTTAAAATGCTTCCCAAAAATGATGTGACAGGCCGTAAGACTTCTATCTGGTCTTTGGTGTGTACACTACTCCTCTACCCTGTTTCAATAGCCATATATGTGATGGGCATTTCAGGAATCATCTTCTTAGTTCTGAGTTTGCTTCTTGCTACCGGATTCCTTTTCTACAGCATTAAATTTTTGCAGGAGCGTACTAAAGAAAACTCACGTAAGCTTATGTTTGCTTCCATTGCTTATCTGCCATTGGTTTGGGTAGCGGTTTTTATTGATAAAATGCTTTGAAAAGAATATTGAATATCCAATAACGAATATTCAATTATGAAATGTGATATAACTAAACATATATTCCATTCCTAGAATATTCGTTGATTAGGTTTTGTTTGAACTCAAGTCTTCTCTTATTACCTGAATAACTTCGAAGCTGTCTCAAAGTTATTCAGAATTTACTAATTCAGAGTTTTAACATATTCTCTCATATTTGAGTCATACACTCTAATACTATCAATCTCAAAGTGTGTTCTATAACCACTTTCATTAGTACTGTCAGAGTAGAGCTTTGCCAAGCCAACATATTTATAAAAATTCAATGCTGAGGATGGTTTCAATTCAGGAAAAAATATTGGCAGATATGCTGAATTAGATATTGGTATTGTGTTAAATGAGATTGCTGACGTATCATTTATTTCATTGAATTCTAATATTTCAAAATTTGCATCATTAAATTCTAAATGTTGAAATAAAGTATCTTTTGGAAAAATTTCCCCTTCCTTTTTATAAAATGAGTTCAACTCTTTTCTATCTCTAGGCCATAGTCCTGTTGAATCTTTATGAGCAATAGAAACAGCAGTTATTGTTGAAACTTCTCCCGAAATAGCCAAGAAAGGCATCTTAATACTTATAGCCAACCCATTTCCTATTCCTTCAAAAAAAGATCGGCATTGAACCAAAGTCAACAACATCAAAGAAGCAAAAATGAACTTCGTGAAATTATTTATAGGCCTATCTTTCATTTACTTTCTACTCAACTCTTCCGTGTAACGCATTATAATCTTTTACCACTTGTTTCAGAAATTCGATATCTCCCATTCCTGAATTCAGGATTCCTGTTTTTTCCTGAATAAGTACTCTGGTTCTGGCAACCATAGTCAACCAGGCTGCTTTATCATATCCGTTTCTGCTTTTTAATACGTCATTGACCACTGAAATTTCTTTGTCGGTAAGTTCAACCACTTGGGGAAAAGTGGCGTCGTATTCATCTTCTATATTTTCAAAAACAGTGTCACTCAGCTTAGTTCTTTTGCCCACTTTGATCACGCATGTTTTTGCGGCGATATCTCCTAATCGCTGACCTTTCCCATTCAACAGCAAAGTAAAAAAAGCGACCACTCCTGAAGTCATTGTGATCTCAAACAATCTTATTAGCCATCTTATCAAATAATTGCTCACACTTGGTCTGGTGCCATCTAACTTAACAACCCGAATACCGATCAGCCATTTGCCTACTGTATATCCATTCCATATGATCTCCATTGTCAGGTGATAAAGCATTACCGGTAGCAAAACGATCACGTAAAGAATCCAATCATTACCTCCTCCCGAGTCACCCGGAACTATGCTGGTTCCATATGTGCTGATCATCATCAGCACAGTCCAGTAAATCCCCAAAACTAAAAAATCTACCAGATATGCGAGAATCCTTTCAAATATCCCTGCAGGGTTATAATTGATTTTAACATGCTGGGCAGTTTCTATGCCTATTTGAGCCATCTATGGTTTTTAATTTGTTGTTAAATGGGGTACTATTCAGTACAAAGTAAGCTCAACATTTTCAAAAGAAAAGTAGAAAACAAAATTAGATATGAGGGAAGTCGCATTCCTAAAAAAGAACTCAGAAAAATGGAAGGAGTTCGAAACACTTTTAAAGAATACAAACAGTGAATCAGCAGATACTATAGCTGATCTGTACATTGAAATATCTAACGATCTGGCTTTTGCACAAAGTAATTATCCAGAAAGTAAAACAGCTGCTTATTTAAATGATCTAGCTGTTAAAGCCCACGACACTCTCTATCGAAATAAGCGATTAGATTGGGGAAGAATCGTTAATTTTTGGAAAGTAGAAGTCCCTCTCATCTTTGCTGATCATCAAAAAGAGCTCTTTTATGCATTTTCCATATTTGTACTTGCAATTTCAATAGGTGTGCTTTCTTCTGAGATACAACCGGATTTTATCCGAAGTATTCTTGGAGACGGTTATGTAAACATGACCATTGATAATATCAAAGATGGCGATCCGCTTGCTGTTTATAAAGATGAACACGCTCTGAATATGTTTCTTGGTATTACCGTCAATAATATCCGGGTTTCTTTCATCGCCTTTGTCTTCGGTTTAACAACTGCTATCGGCACCGGACTGGTTTTATTTGGAAACGGTATTATGGTAGGCACCTTCTTTCATATGTTTTATAAATATGGAATAGTAACTGAAGCTTTTTTAGTAGTTTTTATTCACGGAGCGTTAGAACTTTCTGTTATTGTAATTGCCGGTGCTGCAGGTTTTGTACTTGGGAACAGTTTTCTCTTTCCCAAAACTTATAGTCGATATCAGTCTTTTCTTAAAGCAGTAAAAAAAGGAATGAAGATGGTAATTGGTTTGGTACCGATTTTTATTCTTGCCGGATTTCTCGAATCTTTTGTAACACGATATACTGAAATGCCGATCTGGTTAAGCCTTTTCATTATTGTAAGCTCCTTTTCTTTTATTTTATTTTATTTTGTTATCCATCCACAGCGACTTAAAAAGAAATCAATACATTTATGAGCACTTTTCAACTACGCAAAACACGTGATTTTGGACAAATCATAACTGATACATTTACCTACTTACGAGTTCATTTCAAAAGCCTGGGTAAAGCACTCTTTATTTTTGTATTTCCGATCCTACTTATTTCAGGAGTTTTAATCAGCTCTTCATTTATGTCAATCTTTGATCTTGCAGATCCAAATTTTTCGCAATCAGCCAATCCTGAATTTACCGGGGAAATGGCTTCCTTTTTTGTGAAATTCTTTATTGGTATGCTTCTTTTTATGGTCAATTTTTTATTGATCTATGTAGTTGTCTTCAAACATATGCAGCTGGTTGATGAAGGAGTTGAACAAATTGAGGTCGGAATGTTGTTGGAAGATTTTGCTCGTAATTTTTTTGGAACTTTAGGACTGTTTTTTGTATTAGCTATTGCCACTATGATCGGTTTAATATTCTTGATAATTCCTGGTATTTATATTGCTACAAAATTATCTCTGGCCCCTATTATTTTTATAGCTGAAGAAGAAAGTTTCGGGGATGCACTTTCAAAATCATGGGAAGCAACCCAGGATTATTGGTGGTTCACATTTGGAATGAGTTTTGTGATGGGAATAATCATGAATTTTGCTTCGTATATTTTCATCATTCCTATGTATATCCTGATAGGCATTGTTTCTTTTTCGACCGCATCTGCGCAGGGTGATCCATCTTCTTTGGGAACAATTATCAGCGTCTTGTATGGCTTATCAGTAGTAGTTCCTGCATTGTTATACTGCATGCCTGTTACTTCTCAAGCCCTTGTTTATTTCAATATTCAAGAGCGTAAAACCGGTAATTCTATGATGAATAGAATTGAATCTTTAGGAGAGCAAAATAATCCCTCGTGAATTTTAAGGATACACCATTTTATTTATGCGGTCTTCTTTTGTTGATGTTTTTAAATTTCAACAATTATGTATTTGCACAACAAGTAAACGATAGCGCTTCTGTTTCAAGTCCTGATTTAAGAATTCCTTCTGACGAACGACTTCAGGAAATCAGCAAAATGAAGAAGTATGCTTATAATGAACCACAGGAAGCTCTCACTCTTTGGGATAAAATTATTATCGCAATTCAACAATGGCTGAGGAACGTACTCGATAACCAGTGGGTGGAATATTTTCTGAAAGGTTCTGCCATACTCATTTTTGTTGTGATATTGGTAGCTCTTCTCAATCAAATGCTTAAAGGAGAAATTAAAAGTGCTATCACTGGTAAAAAAGATCGAACATTGCTGAATTTAAATATTGATGCCGGGGACCTAAACACCAATAATATTGATAGCCTGATAGCTCAGGCTTTGGAAAAAAAGAATTACGGATTAGCAGTGCGATATCTCTATCAAAAATCTTTGATCTTGCTAAAAGATCACGAACTCATTCACTTCAAACAGGATAAAACCAATTACGAATATCTGAAAGAACTAAATGACCACCCGAGTGCTTCTTACTTTGATAGATTGACTTACTTCCACGAATACATTGATTACGGTCATTTTGAGATTGATAAAGATCGCTACCAAAAAGTAAAAGCCGTATTTCTACAATTTCAAAGCTCGTTGAATGCGTAAAGACAAATTCTATATCGCTTTTCTTATTTTTGCAGTTATACTTTACGCTGCTGTTGAGATTTTAAAACCTAAGCCTGTAAACTGGTCCAACGACTTTACCCGTTCTTCTTCCATCCCTTACGGAGCTGAAATTCTGTACAACGAACTTAACGTTCTGTTCCCTAACTCTGACATAGATCTGAATACTCGATCGGTTTACAGTTTCTATGATACTCATTCTGCTTTACCCAGAAACTGGATCTTTATTAATGATCAATTACAATTTGATCCTCTTGAGGCTGAAGAATTATTATACAGCGCTGAACAAGGTGGTCAGGTTTTTCTTTCAGGAATTGTTACCGGGAAACTCGCTGACACCCTGAATCTTGAATACGACTATTATTATTCCCTCTTTGATTCCGTCAGTGATGAAGAAAAGCAAACGGTTACACTTAGTGATCCATCTTTTAACAATAAAAACGATTGGCATTACAGCAAAAAAACCTCTTTCTATCATATCATAAGCTATGATTCTTCCAAAACAGAAGAACTCGGATATTGGAATAATGATCAACTTAATTTTGTGCGAATAAAATGGGGACAGGGATTTATTTATCTGAATTCAACGCCTCACCTCTATTCTAATTATTATTTGAGAGATCCTGAATTAGCTACCTATGCATTCACCACATTATCTTATCTACCGATTCAGGAAACGATTTGGGATAGCTACTATAAGTCCGGGCGAAAGGTTGCCGGTACACCAATGAGTGTTGAAATTTCCACTGACGGATTAAAACATGGATGGTATCTGGGAATTATAACACTACTTCTGTTTATGATCTTTAAAGCCAAACGTGAACAGAGAATTATTCCTATTATAGATTCTCCAAAAAATTCGAGTATTCAATTCGCTGAAACAATTGGAGAACTGTATCTGGAACAAGGTTCTCATAAAGAGATCCTCGATAAGAAACTGAAATTCTTTTATGAATATATTAATCAACATCTGCGACTCGATGTTTCGAATACCGATGAGAAATTTAAAACCGACTTGGCATTCAGATCGGGAATTGAAAAACAGGAAATTCTCAAGCTTTTTGACCTGATTGAGCTTTCCGGATCATCAGATAATGTATCTCAAAACGAACTTAAATTGATCACAGAAAAGATCGACGAATTCTATAAACAATCACAACGATGAGTGAACAAGAAAATAGCACTTCAGAATCTGTACCTACTGATTCACAGAAACAAAGCGACGAAATAAAATTTGAATCCAGAATGGATCTCTCCGGAGTAAAAGCACTGGTTGAGTCTGTGAGAACTGAAATCGGAAAAGTTATTGTGGGTCAACACGAAATGGTTGATCAGCTAATAGCAGCTTTACTGGCGGATGGTCATGTGCTGATTGAAGGCGTTCCCGGAGTGGCAAAAACACTTACCACCAAACTGCTTGCACAGATCATTGATGCTGACTTCTCCAGAATCCAGTTCACGCCCGATCTTATGCCTGCCGATGTGATAGGGACTTCCATTTTCAATCCTAAAACTTCAGAATTTGAATTCAAAAAGGGACCCATTTTTTCCAATCTGGTTCTTATTGATGAGATCAACAGATCCCCTGCTAAAACACAAGCTGCCTTGTTCGAAGTAATGGAAGAACGTCAAATTTCTACTGATGGAATTACTCGTCAAATGGATGCTCCTTTTATGGTAATTGCTACTCAGAATCCGATAGAACATGAAGGAACCTACCGCTTGCCTGAAGCTCAGTTAGATCGTTTCCTGTTTAAGATCAATGTACCCTACCCTTCGTTGGAGGAAGAGATCAATATTCTGGAAGGAAGCTATGAACGTGGAAATAAAATTGATCTTTCTTTACTCACAAAAGTATCCGATGCTAAAGAAATCGAAAAACAACGAGCGATTGTTAGTAAAATTCATGTCGAACCGGAGTTAATGAAATACATTGCTGAGATCATCCAACGGACAAGAAACTCCAGTTCCATTTCGATTGGAGCATCGCCCAGAGCATCTGTTTTTGTAATGAGGGCAGCTCAGGCATGGGCGGCCATTCGGGGCAGAGATTTCATCACCCCGGAAGATGTGAAACAGATCATAAAGCCGGTACTTCGTCACAGAATCACACTTACTCCGGAAAAAGAAATGGAAGGAATAAGCAGTGATCAGGTTATTGCCATGACACTGGAAAAAGTTGAGGTGCCGAGATAAAGCGTTTTCTTTCCGAAATATTTCTTAATAATCTGCTTTTTCAGGCTCTGTTTATAAACATAGTTCTGTTTGTTTTAGGTTATTTCTTTCCGGTTTTTATCCCTTTTGCAGAGCTATGTTTGGTCGCAATAGTAGTGCTTGTTGTACTTGACCTTGTTCTGCTTTTTGGATCCAATAATCCGATTCAAATTGAAAGAATAGTTCCAAAGCGACTCTCTAACGGTGATGACAATAAGATATGGATCAAAATAAGAAATGAGTTCAGATTTACTGCTCATCTAAGAATTATCGACGAAATACCCCATCAGTTTCAGATCCGGGATTTCCAGATCAGCTTTCAACTTCCATCAAGCGAAAGTAAAAGTATCTCTTATGATCTTCGACCTACAGAACGGGGCGAATTTGATTTCGGAAGCATAAACGTTTTTGCCAAGACCCGAATTGGATTGATCGAGAGAAAGCTTTCTTTTATAGAGCATGTATCCGTACCCGTTTACCCGTCTTTTGTACAAATGAAGAAATTTGAAATGTATGCTATTTCAAATCGCCTGACTGATATCGGCATCAAAAAGATACGCAGGATTGGACATACCATGGAATTTGATCGCATTAAGGAATATGTACGAGGAGATGATGTTCGATCCATAAATTGGAAAGCAACGGCTCGTTCCGGTGATTTGATGGTCAATCAATATCAGGATGAACGTTCGCAACAAGTTGTGAATGTAATTGACATGGGACGTGTAATGAAAATGCCTTTTGATGGATTGCATCTTCTGGATTACGCCATCAACACAAGCCTAGTGATTTCCAATATCGCCTTATTAAAAGAAGACAAAGCCGGATTACTGACCTTTACTAATAAGGAAACTACAGTTGTAAAACCTGAGAAACGCCGTGTTCATATTCAACGGATTCAGGAAGCTCTGTATAATCTGGATACTAATTTCATGGAATCTAATTTTCAGCGGATGCTCGTGGGATTGAAAACTCATCTCAATCAGCGAAGTCTGATCTTATTGTATACCAATTTTGAAACGTACTCTGCAATGGAGCGACAACTTCCTTATTTGCAAAGATTGGCTAAAGATCACTTATTGGTTACCATTTTCTTTGAGAATACCGAAATGACATCCTTGCTGGAAAAAGAATCAGAAAGTGTGAGCGACATATACACCAAAACCATAGCAGAAAAATTCAGCTATGAAAAACGTCAGATCGTGAAAGCTCTCAACCAACGAGGAATTCATACTATCCTCACCCCTCCCAAAGAGTTATCGGTAAACGCCATTAATAAGTATTTGGAGTTGAAAGCGAGAGGATTAATTTAGAAATAAATTTATAAATGCTTTATATTTAACCGCATGAAAAAAGCATTCCTAATTTCAATATTCTTTTACTTTTTCTATTTACCCGATATTTTTGCTCAGCAAGAATCTTCATATTTAAAATATGAGATTCAGTCTGGTAATGGATTTGCCGTTTTTGATGAAGATTTTAATAACTGTCAAAAAATTGATAATAAAGGCATTATTCCTTTAAGCCCAAAAGTAAGATCCGTAACGATTGTTCAAGAAGATTACAGAGATTTTAGTTTTGATATAAATCTTAATGCGGGAGATACCTTAAATCGTTCTTTTGATCTTCTATTTTTAGATAGCTTCAAAAATCGAAAAAAGTACAGTAAATACGCTCGATGTTTTTGGGAATCTAATGCTATTATCGTAACTGATTATGATTCCAAAATTAAAATTAATGGTGAAGAAATTGCTACTGAGATTGTTAGGCTTAATATCCAGGAAGGCACTTATACTTTAGAAATTGAAAACGGAGGATATTCAGCTTCAGAAAAACTTAAGATTACTAAAGAGCTCAAGACCTTCGAAAAATATTTACGACCCAAAAAAACTAATATTTATACCAGAAGTTTGCTTCCCGGTTATGCTCAGATATCGAAAAGACAAACCCAGCGAGGTGTTTTAATAGCCGGTTTAACTACCATTTTTGGAGCCTCTTCTCTTATATATAACTCTAAAATCAGTGAGGAAAATAAAAACTATGAGGCATTAAGGCTTGAATACAGATCAGCCTCAAGCACATCCAGAGTTTTAGAAATTGTAGAGGAATCGGAAGCCAAATACGATCAAATTAAAGACTACCAAAAAAAGAGACGCATTTCCCTGATCGGGTTTGTATCTGTATATTTAATTAATATAGTTGATGGAATTCAGCCACCTAAATTAGGTTTTAGAGAAGGCAAATTTGAGTTCAACCCTTATATAGAAGTTGACAAGACACTTATTCCCAAAGCTAAACTAGAAGTGAGGTTTTAGAAATGAAACTGTTTCAAATCCTTATTTATTTATTATGCATTTCTTATTTGAGCTGTGCAGAAGTTCCAACCGAGTATAAAAGAAATAGCCCTCTTGACCCTTTTTCACTTACCTTCGACCTACAGAAGCCAACCAATTTTAAAGCTAGTTTCATGTCAGATAGTACTATTCGCATTAGTTGGGATACAAACGACCCATATGCTACTCATAACTATCTTGAAAAGTCTCTTAATGGCGAAATATTTGTTCCTTTGGATACCTTAAAAGCTCAAAGTGATTTATATATAGATAATTCAAAAGAATTTAATTCTAACACGATTTATTTGTTACGAAATTTCCGGGAATTGAATGGTAGTTTTTTTCGATCAGAACCAGTAACTACAAGAATAAAATTCACTACTGATAATTAATTTTAAAAAGTACTCATCAAAATTAATAAATCTTCGGAAATTTATCCTTTTCACATTCCTGCATAATTCCATACACGGCTTCAAAGATATCTTCTGCATTGGGTTTGCTGAAGTAATCTCCATCGGTGGCATATGCCGGACGATGAGGTTGAGCCGTCAAACATTGAGGTCTGGAATCCAGATAACGGTAACCACCCTGCTTTTCTAAAATATGTTGCATAATGTATGCAGCTGCTCCGCCAGGAACATCTTCATCTACTACTAACAATCGGTTTGTCTTTTTTAGAGATTCTACGATCATGTGGTTTCTGTCAAATGGAAGTAATGTTCTGGCGTCAATCAGTTCCACAGAAATTCCGGTATCTTCAAACTGTGATATCATCCCTTCAATAATATTAAAGGTAGAACCATAAGAAACGATGGTAATATCTTTTCCTTCTTTCACAATTTCTGGAATACCCAATGGAGTGGTAAACTCACCTAAATTTTCAGGGAGTTTTTCTTTTAACCGATAACCGTTCAATGGCTCAATTACCATAGCAGGATCGTCGCCTTGTATCAGTGTGTTATAAAATCCGGCGGCAGAAGTCAAATTTCTTGGAACGCATAAATGCATACCACGTAATCCATTGATCAACACTCCCATTGGCGATCCTGAATGCCAGATTCCTTCCAAGCGGTGTCCTCGAGTTCTCACTATCAAGGGAGCGGCCTGACCACCTTTGGTTCTATATCGTAGAGAAGCAAGATCGTCACTCATTCCCTGAAAGCAATACAGCACATAATCTAAATACTGAATATCAGCAATTGGGCGAAGTCCACGTAACGACATCCCGATTCCCTGTCCAAGAATAGTCGCTTCACGAATTCCGGTATCAGTCACACGAATCTCACCGTATTTATCCTGCATACCTTCCAACCCTTTATTTACATCGCCTAGCTTTCCGGCATCTTCACCAAAAACCAGTGTGTTCGGATATTTCTTAAAGATTTTATCGAAGTTATCTCTTATAACAACACGTCCGTCAACATTTTTAGAGTCATCAGAATACTCGGCTTTGATCTCATCTATCTTTAACGGAGAAAACTCGGTTTCACTCAACAAGTGAGAATTGAAACGCTCTTTATTTGCTTCTGTACTTTTGTGTACCCATTTTTTGATCGCATCTCTAACGGAACCCGGCTTACCTGCCGTAACATATAATGCTTTTCTTCCCGCAGAAAGTACATCTTTTCTAAATGGACTTTGAACCATTTTGAGCTTTTTGATGAGATCATCAATACCGGCCTCGCCTGATTCATCCTTTAAGTCAGATAACCATTCAAGCATCTGTTTTTTGTCTTCTTTGATCGGAGTAATGTAGTTATTCCACGCCTCTTTCTTAGCTTCAGCAGCTTCATTTGAAGCTTCTTCTTCCAATTCATTTAATTTTTTCTCGGTAGCAATTTTGTTCTCAAGTATCCAGGATTTTGTTTTTTTGAGACAGCAAAACTCTTCTTCAAACTTCAATCTTTCCTCGTCTTTATACCTCTCATGAGAACCAGAAGTTGAATGTCCCTGAGGCTGAGTAACTTCATGAACGTGAACTAAAACCGGTATATGTTCTTTTCTGGCGATGGCTTCTGCCTTTTCATAGGTTTCCATCAATCCCGGATAATCCCACGCTTTTGCTGTAAGAATCTCGTAGCCCGGCTGGTCTTTGGTTCTCTGGAAACCACTCAATACTTCTGAAATACTTTCTTTGGTGGTTTGATATTTTTTGGACACGGAAATTCCCCAACCGTCATCCCAAACCGACATAATCATCGGAACCTGTAAAACTCCGGCAGCATTGATGGTTTCCCAAAATACACCTTCTGATGTACTCGCGTCGCCAATGGTCCCAAAAGCTACTTCATTTCCTTTGTTTGAAAATTTCTTCCACTCTTTTCCTTTCAGAGCTTTTTCGTTTCTGTACACTTTTGAAGCTTGAGCTAATCCCAATAATCTGGACATTTGCCCCGCAGTCGGAGACATGTCTGCGGATGTGTTCTTCATCTTGGTCTGATCTTTCCAGGTACCATCTTCGTTCAACAAACGAGTAGCAAAGTGGGCGTTCATTTGGCGACCGCCCGAACTTGGCTCTAATTCTGTATCAGGCGTTGCATAAAGTTGAGCAAAAAACTGAATCGGAGTTACACCTTCGATAGCAAGCATAAACGTCTGATCGCGGTAGTAGCCGGATCTGAAATCACCATTTTTAAACACTTTTGACATCGCAATCTGAGGCATTTCTTTACCATCACCGAAAATGCCAAACTTCGCTTTTCCGGTTAATACTTCTTTTCTACCGATCAAAGACATATGTCGGCTCAACCAGCCCAGCTTATAATCAGAAAGAATTTCTTTCTTTTTTGCTGCGCTAAATGTTGACGTCTTTTTCTTCGTCTTTGTCTCTGCCATGTTCAAAAATTAACTCGTTCAAAATAATTAGAATAGAACCCATAACGTGGGGATCAATAATACGGGAAAAGCGCTTTTCTTACAAAAAAGGAACGTTATTTAACGTTAGTTTTATACTTCTCCAAAAAATACTTTCTACTACGATTTACTCAGTAAACCCGCCTTTCGTCATCTTGATGGGATCCAGAGCATTATCCAGTTCCTCATCTGAAAGATCGGTCATCTCTTTTGCTACATCTTTCAAAGGTCGGCTTTCCGCAAACGCTTTTTTAGCAATTTTAGCCGCCAAATCGTAACCGATAATCGGGTTTAACGCTGTAACCAAAATAGGATTTCTACCAACCATATCCGCTATTACATCTTTTCGAACTTCCAATTTAGAAACCGATCGGTCTGCAAGATTTTTAGCAGCATTGCCCAGAATCTGAATTGATTGCAATAAGTTATGTGCGACAACAGGAAGCATCACATTTAGTTCAAAGTTTCCGGCTTGTCCTGCTACTGTAATGGTAGTATCATTACCAATAACCTGAGCGCAAACCATTGTAATAGATTCTTCAATAACCGGATTTACTTTCCCCGGCATAATAGAAGATCCCGGTTGCAATGCGGCAAGTTGAATCTCTCCCAATCCACCATTCGGTCCTGAATTCATCCATCGCAAGTCATTTCCTATTTTCATCAAACTAACAGCAATTGTTTTTAGTTGGCCGGATAATTCTACCGGTGCATCAACTGTAGCCTGAGCTTCAAAGTGATTTTCTGCTTCACTGAAATCAATTCCTGTTAACTCCGATACTTTCTCTGCAAACCTCTTCCCAAAATTGGCGTGTGTGTTAATACCTGTTCCAACTGCTGTTCCACCTTGTGGAAGCTCTATCATCCTAGACAGTGCTGATTTTATGCGATCAATTCCCAGATCAACTTGGCGAGCATATCCGCTAAATTCCTGCTCGATGGTCACCGGCATGGCATCCATCAAATGAGTTCGTCCTGTTTTTACTACATCCGAATATTCTTTTCCTTTGCTAATGAAAGTATCTCGTAAGTGTTCGAGTGAAGGAATTAGATTATTCGTAACTGCAAGAACTGCCGATATTCTGATTGCGGTCGGTACTACATCGTTCGAACTTTGACCGTAATTAACGTGATCATTGGGATGAATTCCCAAATCTTCACTCAACTCATTTGCGCGATGAGCAATCATCTCATTCGCATTCATGTTGGTTGAAGTTCCCGAACCGGTTTGGAAAATATCGATCACAAATTCTTTGTCGTGCTTTCCATCAATAACTTCTTGAGAAGTCTCAGAAATGGCATCTGTAATATTCTTATCTAACAAGCCTAACCCATTATTGGTTAATGCGGCAGATTTCTTCACATAACCCAGTGCCTGAATAAATTCACGGCTAAATCTGATGCCACTGATTGGAAAATTATCATGTGCCCGTTGTGTTTGAGCTCCATAAAGTGCGTTTTTTGGCACTTTAACTTCGCCCATAGAATCTTTTTCAATTCTGAATTCGCTCATAGTCTCATTTGGTTTAAACATTCTTATAAACTGAGTTCGATTTAAATATCTTACAACCTCCACTATTAGTCATTCATGCGTAGCCTGCCTGTCGGCAGACAGGGCAGAAATCTAAATCCTAGTTTAAAGCTCATTAGAAATGTATAAAAGAAATCCAGATTCCAGGCATACGCCCTGGAATGACCTTGCATATACTCTAAAAGTTTTTTTTAAAACGAAACTCAGTTTTTAAAGATAACACTTTTCTGGTAGATGAGCAGATGAGAATCTGCCGAATTCTATTCAATAAAATTTGGTTACATTTATCAGAAACCAACCCAATAATTCCGTGAGCACTACTTCAGAAATTCGAATTAAAAATATGGTTTGTAACCGCTGCATAAAAGTGGTGCGCCAGAAACTTGAAGAACAACATTTATCAATCAAGCAGATTGAACTGGGTAGAGTTGAATTCGACAAACCTCAGAATATAAATAAAGAAAAGCTTTCTGAAATTCTTGAATCAGAAGGTTTTGCGTTGATTGATGATGCTACCTCTAAACTCATTTCAAGAATTAAAATTTCAGTAATCAATCATATCCATCATCATTCCACTGGAGAAGCTTTTCACAATCTTACCGATTATTTGGAGAAAGAGATCGGTAAAAGCTATTCCAGCTTAAGCTCGACATTTTCAAAGAATGAAGGAAGAACTATAGAGAAATATTCTATTCAGCAAAGAATTGAACGGGTGAAGGAACTACTTATTTATGGGGAAAAAACCGTGAGTGAAATTGCCCATGAATTAGGATACAGCAGTGCTCAGTATTTATCCAATCAGTTTAAAAGTGAAACCGGGCTTACCCCTACCGAATTCAAAAAACTTATTTCCTCCAAAAGAAAGCCGTTGGATGAGGTTTGATGGTTTTACCATTACTTTTTCTGACCTCCCCTATCCCTCATCACATTTATCTTTCCGGGTAGTCCGCCCCTCCTTCTACAAGGAGGGGGAATTCCGAATCATATTTTAAGTTCTATTTTTTATATAATTCAGATCTATATCAACGAGCCCTTCTCCTTAGCCAAAAAGCCTGCCTGCGGTAGGCAGGGAAAAAGAGGAGGTCGTTCTTTTATAGCCTAAGATTCGAAAAATAATACATGCTCCTATTCTAGGGTTAAAACCCTTGCTAGCTTATGTACGAAATTGCACAAAGGACATAAGCTAGCAGGGACTTCAGTCCCACTGCTTTTTATTGGTCTGTTCTTAGTTTTTAACCAAAATCCTACACATCATATCCTTAATTCTGTACCTACATTGTGGTAGTTTTATTTGATATTCATCCTGAATAAATTATATAAAACAATGAAACACACCTACCACATTGAAGGAATGAGCTGTAACGGATGTAAAAATCATGTTACTGAGGCGTTATCCGGGCTCGAAAAAGTAACCAGCGTTTCTGTTTCTTTGGAACAACATTCCGCAGAAATTGAAATGAAAGAGCATGTAGAACTGGAAAAATTTCAGGAAGCTTTAGATAAACTTTCAGGAAAGTATTCTATAAGTATGCCAGGATCTCACAATCATTCTCACCACCATCATCATGAACATAAGCCTGAGAAGAAATCAGATTCAGGAAAAGGAACGGGTGTTTTTTATTGCCCAATGCATTGCGAAGGAGATAAAACCTACGATGAACCAGGTGATTGTCCTGTTTGTGGAATGGATTTGGTGGAAGAGCAAAATATGAAATCAGCTTCTTCAAATATTTATACATGCCCGATGCATCCGGAAATCGAACAGGAAGGTCCTGGCTCATGTCCGATTTGTGGAATGGATTTGGTTCCCAAAGAAGCTGATGAGTCTGCGGAACAAAAAAAATATAAAGAGCTCCTCAAAAAGTTCTGGATTGCAGTGGCATTTACTGTTCCCATCTTATTAATTGCAATGTCAGAATTCCTGGATAAAAATCCACTCTATGAATTAGTTGATGTCAGATATTGGAACTGGACTCAGTTCGCTCTCTCGATTCCTGTTGTATTCTATTCTACCTGGATGTTTTTTGAGAGGGCATGGCGCTCTTTAAAAACCATGAACCTGAATATGTTCACATTGATCGGTATTGGCGCAGGTATTGCCTGGCTGTTTAGTCTGTTTGCTATAGTTTTCCCTGACTTCTTCCCTGAACAATTTAAAACAGATGCAGGAAGTGTTCATTTATATTTTGAAACAGCTACTGTAATTCTCACACTTGTTTTATTAGGACAGGTATTGGAAGCTAAAGCTCATTCCCAAACCAATGATGCAGTTAAAGAGCTCATGAAATTGGCTCCGAATACAGCCATCCGAATTAAAGACGGGAAAGAAGAGGAAATTCACATTGATGAAATTGAAGTAGGCGATCATTTGAAAGTAAAACCCGGAGAGAAAATTCCGGTTGATGGAATCATCATTGATGGAAACAGCACCGTTGATGAATCCATGATTACAGGCGAGCCGGTACCTGTGGAAAAATCAAAAGATGATTCTGTAAGCTCCGGAACCATCAACGGAAACAGTACTTTTGTTATGAAAGCCGAAAAAGTGGGAGCGGATACTTTACTTTCTCAGATCGTAGATATGGTAAACAAGGCGAGCCGAAGTAAAGCCCCTATTCAAAATCTTGCCGACAAGATATCTGGATATTTTGTGGCGGTAGTCATCGTTATTTCTCTCATCACTTTTGGGGTTTGGGCTACATTCGGACCTGAACCTGCTTATGTATATGCGCTGATAAATGCTATTGCTGTCCTCATTATCGCTTGTCCGTGTGCACTTGGCTTAGCCACACCCATGTCTGTGATGGTTGGAGTTGGCAAAGGAGCCCAAAACGGAGTCCTCATCAAAAATGCGGAAGCTTTGGAGCGTATGAATGAAATGGATACGCTTATCATCGATAAAACCGGAACCATTACGGAAGGAAAACCTTCCGTAGAAGCCATGATTTCTTTGAATGATGACTTTTCAGAAGAACAAATCATTCAATACATCGCCTCACTTAATAATGAAAGTGAACACCCCTTGGCTGAAGCCACCGTGAAATATGGAAAATCTAAAGAAGTAGAGTTCCTGAATGTATCTGATTTTGAATCCATTACCGGAAAAGGTGTACAGGGGACCATCAATAGTAAAGCCTTAAAACTTGGAAATAGAAAAATCATTGAAGATGCTGATATTTCAGTAACAGAAGATCAAAAAACAGAAGCCGGATCCTATCAAGATTCAGGTAAAACTGTGTCTTGGTTAGCCATTGATGATAAAATAGCCGGATTTGTTGTGATTACGGATGCCATCAAAGAAAGTAGCCGTAAAGCAATAGCTTCGCTTCAGGAAAGTGGAATTGAGGTCATTATGTTAACTGGAGATAATCCCCAGACAGCAAAAGCGGTAGCAGAAGAAATGAACTTATCTTCTTACAAAGCTGAATGCCTCCCTCAGAATAAACTGGAAGAAATAGAACGCTTACAAAACGAAGGCAAAAAAGTAGCCATGGCTGGTGACGGTACCAACGATGCACCGGCTTTAGCTCAGTCAGATATTGGAATTGCCATGGGAACAGGAACCGATGTTGCCATTGAAAGCGCAATGATCACTTTGGTGAAAGGAGATCTGCACGGAATAGTTAAAGCCAGCAATTTGAGTAAGGAAGTAGTTAAGAACATTAAGCAAAACCTATTCTTTGCATTAATTTATAATTCTGTTGGTGTACCGGTTGCCGCTGGAGTTCTGTTTCCACTTTTTGGAATATTACTTTCACCCATGATCGCTGCACTTGCAATGAGTTTCAGTTCTGTTTCTGTGATTGGGAATGCGTTGAGATTGAAGAGCGTGAATATCAGTTAGACCATAATAAATTTGTAAACATGAACAAATAATTTTCATACATTAGAACTGCTTTTTGTCGATAAGCTCGACGTAATTATTTTTATACCTAATGAATAACATTCGTAATAATGCGAATAAAAACCATCTGGATCGGTTTTCAGCAGCAGGTTTGCTGATTTCATTAGGAATCGTTTTCGGCGATATTGGTACCTCTCCTCTCTATGTAATGAAAGCCATTGTAGGCGAGAATATTATTCAGCCGGACCTTATTCTAGGCGGACTTTCATGTGTATTCTGGACACTCACCATTCAAACCACTGTTAAATATGTACTGCTTACTTTGCAGGCCGACAATAAAGGTGAAGGTGGAATACTGGCTTTATACGCCTTGGTTCGCAGAGAAAAAAACTGGTTGGTAATTCCCGCCATTGTAGGAACTTGTGCACTCTTGGCTGATGGATTAATCACTCCTCCTATTTCCGTGACTGCTGCCATTGAGGGTATTGAAATCATAAAGCCGGGCATTCCTGTTGTTCCCATTGTTATAGCAATTTTAACAGGACTCTTCTTTTTTCAACAGTTTGGAACCAGTGTTGTAGGTAAAGCCTTCGGTCCAATTATGGTGGTTTGGTTTGGGATGTTGGCTACGTTCGGAGTTATCTGGTTGCTGCCAAATTTAAGTGTTCTCAAAGCAATCAATCCATATTATGCCTTTGAACTTTTGGTAAAATATCCCCAGGGATTTTGGCTGCTTGGTGCCGTTTTTCTTTGCACAACCGGAGCCGAAGCTTTGTATTCTGATCTTGGACATTGTGGAAAAAAGAATATCAGAGTAAGCTGGGGTTTTGTTAAAACAGCGTTATTACTTAACTACTTTGGGCAGGGTGCCTGGCTTTTATCTCATTCCGGAAAACTCCTGGATGGTCAAAATCCGTTTTATCAACTAATGCCTGATTGGTTCATTATCCCCGGAATTGCCATCGCAACCTTGGCAACGATTATTGCTAGTCAGGCTTTGATCAGCGGATCATTTACACTTATAAAAGAAGCTATTGGCTTGAACTTATGGCCGCAAGTAAAAGTTGTCTACCCTTCTCTTTTAAAAGGTCAGCTCTATATTCCAAGCACCAACTGGATACTTTATGCAGGGTGTTTGCTGATCGTACTTCTTTTTCAGAAATCCGAGAACATGGAAGGAGCTTATGGTCTAACGATCACCATCACCATGATCATGACAACCATTCTACTGACTTTTTATCTGCTAAAAAAGAAGTACTCAAAAATCTTTGTATTCAGTTCTCTGATTGTATTTTTGACCGTTGAATTCTCTTTTCTAATTGCCAATTCAAGTAAAATCGCTGACGGAGGTTGGATAACTCTTTTAATTGGCTCTGCACTTTCTATTGTTATGGTGGCATGGTATAGAGGCACAAATATCATAAACAGATATACTAAGCTGGAACCAATTGATGAATATTTACCGATGTTGGAAGAGCTCAGCAAAGACTCGGATGTTCCTAAGTATGCCACTCACCTTGTTTACCTGACAGAATCAGATAAAGAGGATAGAATGGAGCACAAGGTGTTCTATTCTATCTTCGAGAAAAGACCAAAAAGAGCCGATGTTTATTGGTTTGTGCACGTGACTGATGTGGACGATCCTCACACAAAAACATACAATGTACACGAACTTATTCCCGGTAAAGCTTTTAGAGTAGAATTTAAACTTGGCTTTAGAATAGAGCCGCGCATCAACCTGTATTTCCGAAAAGTAATTCAGGAAATGGATGCCAATGAAGAGGTAGAAATTGAAAGCCGATATTCATCTCTTCAAAAATTTGATATAGCCGGAGATTTCCGGTTTGTGATTATTGACAAGATTCTAACTTATGATTACGAATTGCCCAGCACAGACAAGTTAATCTTGGGTGTATACAAGTTTCTTGGCAGATTAAGTCTTTCAACAGAGAAAATATACGAGCTTGATACCAGTATCACAGATGTGGAAAAAGTGCCTTTAATTCTGGCTGGGGTAAGAGAATATGATTTAGAAAGAGAAGATCCTTAAGTAGTTGGAAAGAAAAGTAATCTTCATCAAAATTTGGGTTATAACATGTCCGATAAATCAAATAAAGAACAAATAGGTTTACTCAGTGCTGTTGCTATCGGTATAGGCGGAATGGTTGGTGGCGGGATATTCGCCGTGCTTGGTCTAGCCGTGCAGCTTTCTAAAGGTGGCACTATGATCTCGTTTGCTATAGCAGGATTAATAGCTCTTATCACTGCTTACTCATACAGTAAACTTTCCATCACTTTTCCTAACCGGGGCGGAACTGTAGAATACTTGAATCAGGGATTTGGAACAGGAATATTTTCGGGGAGTCTTAATGTTTTACTATGGATCAGCTATATCGTGATGCTTTCTTTATATGCGTACGCCTTTGGTAGTTATGGGTCCAGCTTCTTCCCGGAAAGCACTCAATTCTTCTGGAAACATGGTTTTATCACATTAAGTATTGTCCTTTTCACTCTGCTGAATATTTTTGGTTCCAGTCTAGTGGGAAAATCAGAGGAATATATTGTGGCTGTAAAGCTGCTCATTCTGCTCACTTTTATAGGACTGGGTCTTTCCACTGTCGACACCACCGCGCTTGCTCCTTCAACCTGGAGCAGTCCTCTGCAATTGGTCGCTGGTGGTATGATCATTTTTCTTGCCTACGAAGGATTCGAACTTATTGCCAATACCAGCGACACTATCAAAAACCCAACAAAAAACCTGCCCCGCTCTTTCTATGGCTCGGTAGCTTTCGTAATTCTACTTTATATTTTAATCGCTATTGTCGCTGTTGGTAATTTACCGGTTTCAAAAATCATTGAAGCAAAAGATTATGCTTTAGCAGCGGCAGCAGAACCATTTATGGGACAAGCCGGATATACAATTATTGCCATCGCTGCATTACTTTCTACCGGTTCTGCAATTAATGCCACATTATATGGAGCTACCAAAGTAAGTTATATCATTGCCAAAGACGGAGAGTTGCCAGCTCAGCTTGAGAAAAACATATGGGATCGTCCGATTGAAGGATTGCTGATTTCCGCAATACTTACCATCATTATTGCAAATGGGTTTAATATTTCAAGTATTTCTACAATGGGAAGTACCGGGTTTTTGATCATTTTTGCGGCAGTAAACTGGGCTAATTTCAAACTGGCTCATAAAACAAACAGTCGTAAATTTTTGCCTGTTGTTGGAATTATAGTTTGTATCGGTTCATTAATTACACTAATTGTGTATACATGGAAACAAAATCCTCAGACCTTATGGGTGTTGGTGGTAATGCTGGCATTGTCATTCACCATTGAGTTTACCTACAGAAAAATAACCGGACGAGAAATTAAACCAGCCTTCGAAATAGCTGAAGAAGAGTAATTTTTTCCTTTAACAATCTAATTGATTCATTATGAGCACATTTAAAAACACTAGCAAATACTTCAATGGCGGCTTTTACGGAGCGCTGTTACTAATCATAATAATGTATGTAATGAAGTTTACTGACCTTGGCGGTGATCCCGGGTTTGTTTCTATTTATAAAACCAGTTTTGGTGCTGGTGATGGTTTTCTTACACACCTTTAGCTTCTTTGCTCTTCGCTGTAAGCGGAGGGATTTGGGGAATTGTATTCAAAATTATTCCAAACCCAACTATTTGGAAAGGAACACTCTTTGGATTACTTCCATCACTTTGGTTATGGGTGGTAGTTGTACCTTTTATGGGCGGTGAATTCTTTAACGGCTTCGCCACAAAAGGAATTTTACTTCCGATCCTTTTCAATTGTGTGATCTGGGGGAATTTTTTAGGATGGTTTGTGCTGAAAGATACATCCTCAACTGAAGATTAATCTCCTTTCTGAAATAATCGCTTGACTCCGTACCAAGGTACAGGGCTTATATTGCCTCCGAATAAAAACTATGAACAAATTGGAGGATCAATTATGCCGTTCAAGAAAGGAGAAGTTTATCAATGTCCCGACTCAGGTTGTGGATGTGAAGTAACCGTAACAAAGAGCGCCCCACCAAGCTGTGGCGGTACTCAGAACCCAACCTGTTGTTGCGGAAAAACAATGATCAAGAAGAACTGATCATTCAATCAGCACCGGTTTATGCCGGTGCATTTTAATTCTCAATTATTATGAAGACCAAAAAAAATTCTTATTTAGCTTTTTTTATAGCCTCTGTCCTATTCGTTGGATTATTAACAAATTGTAGTGATACAAAGACAAAGTCCATTACATCCGATTTCATGGACACTCAATTTCCTATAGTTGTTAAAGTTAATGGTATGTATTGTAGCTTCTGTTCAAAGAATGTAGAACGCTACGTTTCAGAATTAATTGAAGTAGATTCTGTATTAGTATCGGTCTCAGAAAAAAGGGTTTGGATTAGCCTTAAAAAAGATATGATGCTAACTAAAGCAAAAATTTCAGAAACTATATCTGATGCAGGTTATGAAACCGAACAATTTATTAAGTACCCTGAAACTGCCAAAAAAGGGAACTGAATATGAACTTTAAAAATTGGCAACAAAAAGCTTCCAGCTATCTCGCTCTTTTTACATCCACAGGAACTCTGATTTGCTGCGCTCTGCCCTCTGCTTTAGCGGCCATTGCGGGTGGTGCCGCTGTAACCTCTATGATTACCAACTTTCCCTGGCTGGTTCCACTTTCAGCTAACAAAGGGTGGATATTTTTGAGTTCAGGAATAATGCTGGTGTTAAGTGGAATTTTAATTTATCGCCCTCAAGGAAAAACAGCATGTAGTGTTACTGGTGGAAGTGGTTGCGAAATTGCAGGACGATTCACTAAAATAATGTTTTGGAGCTCAGTTATAATTTTTAGTATGGGTGCTTTTTTTGCATACGGTTTTTATCCACTTCAACAACTTTTAGGTATTTGATAACATGAAACTACACAACGTTCGAGGTCTGTGATCAATTATGAAATGTTTTATTAAAACACTTTTTGTTGCGACTATTCTCTCATTCTCTCCATTTTCCCATGGCAATGCCCAAGGTGGACATGGTCCGGTATTTACTTTAGCTACTCCTACTTTGGGTCAAGGTGAATTAAGCTACGATGCAATGGTAATGACAACTCAGCAAGATAAATCGGCTTGGATGCTACGACAAAATTGGCATTACGGATTAACAGAAGATATTCAACTTAACTTATCAGTCCCCACTACCTTACAAAAAATTGATTCCCCACCACAAGGTCGACTCGGAACTATGATGGGTAGCTATGGGGACCTGGAAGTATCAGGTTTATTTCGCTTTTTTAAAACATACCCGGGTATTGGTCAACGCCTGGAATCTACTTTATTAATAAGTGGGTCAGTACCCACAGAAGATAAACGGGGAGGAATTGAGGTAGGACCAAGCCTCCACGGAGCTCTAGTAACAGGTTATGCCTCAAGAACCTTTTATGCTTGGGCAGGTGGAGGATATCAGTATTATGGAAAACAAAGAAATGATCAATTAGGCGATATTACTTATATCACCGGAGTAATTGGTTACCGCCCTCCTTTGTTTCAACATGACTACCCAAAACCGGATTGGCGTATCTTTATAGAAAGTGTAACAGAATGGTCAGGAAATAACTCAAAAAATAATTTAGAACAACCGGGAACAGGTGGAACTAAATCTTTACTTGGACCAAGTATTTTAGGCCTTTATGGAAAATGGGGATTATCAGCAGGTATTCTTTTCCCTATAACATCTACATCAAATGATATTCTACCATCTGAATCTTTCCGTTCCAGTTTCGTTCTTTCGTACTGG
Source organism: Balneola sp. (assembly GCA_965216175.1). GTDB lineage: Bacteria > Bacteroidota > Rhodothermia > Balneolales > Balneolaceae > Balneola. Next base: position 458,307 of record OZ244140.1, on the reverse strand, counting down.
TTTTAACTTTTAATCAAATTCGACAACATTAAACTATCAGGCATTAATATGAAAATTCAGATCATAACACTTATTCTTGGAATACTCATTTTTTTACCAACAAAAACCAACGCTCAATTATTGGAAGTAAAACAAACTGTTTATGGAATGGATTGCTCCCCTTGTGCGCACGGGCTGGAAAAAAGAATAAAAAAAATGGATGGCGTTCAATCTGCATCCGTAAGTTTAAACAACGGTCTACTATCTGCAGTTTTAAACAAAGAAAACAAGTTAACTTTAAAAGAACTTAGAAATGCTATTGAAAACAGTGGATTTAAAGCACAGTCAGCTGATATTGTTGTTCAGGGAAGCCTTACTAAAGGAGAAGGAAAGTCCTTTATTTTAAAAGTGAGCTCTGGTGAGGAATTCCTACTAATCGCTGACGATCAAGTTAATTTGGATAATTACTCAGATACTGATCAACTTGTTAAACTATCCGGAGAAGCCGAAATAAGTAATGAAACCGGAATAAGGCTCACAGTAAAAAAAATTGATAGGCTTTAACTTAGTCATCTAAACTAAAGGTTTATAGTATAACAGAAAATATAATCGAGAAATACGAAGATATTTTAACTTTAAAATAAAGAGCACAAGAACTCAGATTTACTGTTGTACAGATTAAGAAATTAATGGTGAACAATGACCCAGCTAAAAAATTCTGATGATAATCCCCTTACTTCACTGATTGTACTATCAAAAAAAACGATCTTTGTTATCGCGTTATATGGTTTTATTCTAAACTTAATTTGGGAACTTGCTCATGCAGGTTCGCTCTACGATATGTGGAAAAAAGTTGATACATCTATCGGGATCTTTCACATTTTTATTGCCTCAGTGGGTGACATGATCATGGTAATAGCTATTACTAATTTCAGTGCAAAATTAAGCCAGGTATTTAGTATTTCTTCTATATCTGCTAAGTTTTATTTCTACATGTTGTTTTTTGGTATGGTTTCGGGAGTTATTTTAGAGTGGAGTGCTAAGGCATTAAACTTTTGGACTTATAACGAACTTATGCCAACCTTGACGATACTTGGTGAAGACGTTGGATTATCTCCATTCCTACAAATGAGTACTTTACCTTTGTTAAGTGTTATACTTAGTAAGAAATATCATCTTTCAAAAAACTGACTATTATGAGACAAAATATGGAAGAGAAATACGAAGATGTTTTAACTTTTAAAGTTGGTGAAGTGGCTCGCAAAGCCGAGGTTAATAAAGAAACGCTTCGATATTATGAAAAGAGAAAGCTGATTACCAAACCGGATCGTCGAAGATCCGGATACAGAATATTTACCCAGCATCACATCGATCAGGTAAAATTTATTAAAAGAGCACAGGAACTCGGATTTACTCTCAGTGAGATCAAAGAATTACTTGAGCTTAGAACGGATGAAAATACTACTTGTTCTGAAGTAAAAACGGAAGCGGAAGAAAAATACAGAGATGTAGTAGAAAAGATCGAAGATCTCCAAAGAATTAAAGCTACCCTTATTGAATTAATCGACTCCTGCTCGGGAAGCGGTCCCAAAGGAGAGTGTCCGATTCTAGATGCTCTTGAAGGAGAAAGTGAAACCGGAAAAAACTTACGCTGATTTAAGCTGTGATTATTTTAATCTTTATTTAAGTATTTGCTTAAATAATAAAATTAGTATACTATTAAACAAATCAAAGATATAATACTATGAGTAAACAACAATGTATCCGTGATGTTGCGGATTTGGTTCAAATCAATAGATGTATAGACTCTTTAAAACAAGTAGAGGATTCTGTTTATAAATTAACTGACATTTTAAAATTAGCAGCTAACGATGTAAGGCTTAAAATCCTTTTTTTGCTAGATAATGAAGAAAAGCTATGCCCATGTGATTTAGGTGATATTTTGGAAATGAGTATTCCAGCAATATCCCAACATCTTAGAAAATTGAAAGATGGAGGGTTAGTTGACACCAAAAGAGAAGGTCAACTAATATTTTATTCTTTAAATCCAACGTTTAAAAATGTCCTTTCTTCAAGTTTTGAACAAATCAAAAATAATAATTTACTTGAGGTATTAGCTGCATGAAAGACCCAAAAAATAGCTCAGACGCTAAGTGGATAGGTGCCGGTCTTTTTACCGCATTTGTTGCTTCTTTATGCTGCATTATACCTGTTGCCGCTTTCTTAGCTGGTATAAGCGGTGTAGCTTCTACCTTTTCATGGATGGATCCTTTTCGTCCCTATTTAATTGCACTAACATTTTTGATACTTGGTTTTGCATGGTATCAGAAGTTAAAACCCAATTGGGATCCATCCTGTGCTTGCGAAGAAAATCCTTCTTTTTGGAAAACGAAAAGCTTTCTAGGCGTTGTAACCGTATTTGCAATAATTCTAATGTCTTTTCCTTACTACTCAGATGTGTTTTTCCCAAGACAAGAACAAAAGGTGATCTATATTCAGGAAAGCCAGGTACAAACTACTTCCCTAAATATAAAAGGAATGACGTGTACAGGTTGTGAAGCTACGGTCTCTAATGCAGCAATGGGAGTAAATGGTGTCCTTGAGGTCATCACTTCTTATGAGAATGAAAATGCAACCATCAAGTTCAATAAAGAAGAAACCAATCTTGATAATATTGTTGATGCTATAAACAAAACCGGGTTTACAGTTACAAATACTACCGAACTTAACTAATCAGATATGACAACTACTATCACTGAATCAACAATTACTTGTCCTAATTGTGGAAATAAATCCTCAGAAACTATGCCTACGGATTCCTGTCAATTCTTTTGGGAATGTCCTTCTTGTAATGCAGTAGCAAAACCCAAACAGGGAGATTGCTGTGTATTTTGTTCGTACGGAGATGTTCCCTGCCCTCCTATTCAACAAGACAAAAGCTGCTGTTAATTATGAATTTTAAAGATCTTAAATCAAATAAGTATGCACATATAGGATTTTGGGGAGTTTTAGTCGCTGGTATATGTTGCTTCACTCCTTTACTTGTTTGGGCACTTACCTTCTTTGGACTAGCTGCACTAACTAGCTATCTGGATTATATTCTGATTCCTGCTCTGCTTTTTTTTATTGGGATTCTATTACTTGGAATTAGAAGTATCAAAAAATCGAAATCTAAGATTGAATAATTATGAAATACGATGTTATAATTATTGGCTCAGGAATGGCAGGAATGACTATTGCGAACAAATGTGCTCAAAAAGGTTTAAAAACTGCTGTTACTGACTCCCGACCTTATGGCGGTACTTGTGCTTTAAGGGGCTGTGATCCAAAAAAGATATTAGTGGGTGCTGCCGAGATTATTGACCGCGCCAATAAAATGAACAACATTGGAATTACCGGAGATATAGCTATTAATTGGCAAGCTCTTATGGCATATAAAAATGATTTTGTTTCCAAAATGCCTCCCGGTGTCGAAAAGAATTATGAGAAGAATGGAGTTACCATGTATCATGGTGCCGCAAGTTTTGAATCTGCTAATAGCATTAAGATTGGAAAGGAAATTATTGAAGGGGAAAAAATTGTCATTAGTACCGGTGCGAGACCTGTTGAACTGGATATTCCGGGTGGAAACCTATCAATAAACAGTACCGAATTCTTAGATCTTGAATATCTACCTGAACATATCACATTTATTGGTGGCGGTTATATAGCCTTTGAGTTTGCTCATCTGGCAGCAAGAGCAGGAAGCAAAGTGACCATCTTCCATCGAGGTAATATGCCTTTGGAAAACTTTGATCAGGATATCGTAAAACATCTTATAAAAGCTACCGAAAAGCTGAACATTAATCTTCGATTAGAATCTGAAGTGGTAAGCATCGAAAAATTAGGTACTGATTTTTCTGTAATCGCTCATTCAAATAATGAAACTAAAACTATTCAAACCAATTTAGTAGTTAATGCCGCAGGAAGAGTTCCTGAGTTAGATGGGCTACAACTTGAAAAGGCTAACATTTCATACAATAGAAAGGGAATTGTGGTAAACGAATTCCTCCAAAGTGTTAGCAATCCGTCTGTTTATGCTGCAGGTGATTCCGCAGCAAGCTCGGGTTTAAATCTCACTCCAGTCGCTGTGATGGAAGGGCATGCCGTTGCAGCAAACATAATTCGTGGAAATTCTAAAGTACCGGACTATTCTGAAATGCCAAGTGCCGTATTTACGCTACCCACTTTATCATCTGTAGGACTTACAGAAAAACAGCTAAACGAAAAAGAAACTCCTTACCAAGTAAAATCCGGTACTGCAGAAAATTGGTATAATGCAAAGAGAATTAATGAATCAACCTATGCCTATAAGGTATTATTAAGTAAAGACGGCTATATCTTAGGAGCACATTTAATTGGACCACATGCAGAAGAAACTATTAATCTGTTTGCATTAGCTATAAAAAACAAACTCAAAAGTAGTGCTCTTAAGACTTTCGTTTATTCTTATCCATCAATGGCCTCAGATGTTAGCTCAATGGTATAGTTACTTTCAATTTAATGCTCATTAAACAAAAACAAGGAGACTGCTGTGTGTTTTATTCGTACGGAGATGTTCCCTGCCCTCCTATTCAACAAGATAAGAGTTGTTGTTGATAAACTATTCTGCTTTGATTTTGTGAATGAGATAATTGTGTTGACGAATTAGGGTCATCCTTGTAGATGTTAGGTAATTCTAAAAATTTCGCCCTTAGTATTTAAGACGGAGAGGAGAACATGATCCGGATGCGTCTGCGAAGCCTGCCATTCGGCAGACAGGCAGGAATAATCCTTTCAGGTGAGAAGTTTAGTAATTTCCTCAGAATGGACGAAGACCTTTAGGATTATTCAGCGCAGGATCAGTGAACCCGTCTTAAATACTTCGGCTTGATCTTTTGTTACTTTTGTATCAAGACAAAAGTAAGTACTCTTGCGCAAAGCCAAACCATGCTATAGGACTCAGTTCGCCTTCTCTGTGTACTTTTGTGCCGACAAAAGTACCAAAAACTCCCGACAAGAATTATGGGCGCGAACTCCATTACATCGACTAATCATTACAAAAGGTCATCCTGCATATGATCCATATTCAAGACTCAGCCTGAGTGTAATGATTGCTCCCTGTCTATTCTTATGGTAAAATCAATAGTCAGGCACATATTTTTCTCCCCGCATAACAACGGCAAACATTCTGTGTACCAGTTTACTTCTTACGGCATTAATGACACTCATTTTTGACTTTCCCTCCTCGCATTTTCGTTGGTAATATGTTTTTAATTCTCCAGGGTGTTGTATGACCGATAAAGCAGCTAGATGTAGCAACATCTTTAATCGTTTATCTGCATAATGCGAAACTCTAGCTCTGGTGTGTGTATTATCTCCAGAATGATGAGCAAAGGGGGCAATACCTGCATGACAACAGATCGCTTTGGCATTTTTGAACCGGCAAAAACCTTGTGTGGCAATAACCATGTAGCATCCCAGGCGCGGGCCTACCCCGGGAATGCTTTGCAAAAGCTCCATTTTCCGAGCAAGCATCTCATCGTCATCAATAAGGGAGAGCATGCGTTGTTCAATGGCAGTAATATGTTGCTCAAAGCTTTGTATTAGCTGTTGTAGCCGGTGGGCTTTTTCTTGCCAAATATGCGCAGGCATATATCCCTGTTGATCGCTCAATTGGGCTTTATATTTACCTCGATCTGCAACTAAAAGTGTACGCTCACTATCCAGATAAGCTAGCTGCTCAATAGTTTCGTGCTGAACACGCATTAATTGTGCTCGATCACAAAAACGTAAACTATAGCAAGCGATCCGCCAGGCGTCAACGGGATCATTCTTTCCACGTTGAATACCACTGCTATATTTGATTTGAGCAGGGTTCTCCATCCATAATGAGAGCTTTAATGACAAAGCTGCCTGTATCAAGTTAAACCCATACATTCCGGTGAACTCTGCACAGAGTAATAGTTTGTTATGAGTAGAGCTAATTTGAAGTAGCGTCTCAGAAACAGCCTCGGCTGTATTAAGACAGTGGTAGTCTTGGCGAAAATTAGAGGAGTCTATTAGAGATAAGTCCAAATGATTTTTACTAATATCGATGCCAAGGTAGTATGAATAATTCATGGCTATACCTACATTGAGTTAAGATGAAATAAGCAGTGAACCTTATCCTAAACACCTTAGCAGTGCTCTGCTAACTTCTTATACAGGCCTAGGATTCACAATAGCGAGTAGTTCCTAATAGGCAGATAGAACCAAACTTCTGTTGCCGACAATGGAGCGCTACTCGCTAGCTTATTGTTTTGTAGCACAATCTGTATAATACTCAGATTATATGCTTAGTAATCTAAGGTGCCGACAGGCAGGCTGGGGAGCCGTCGATTTCATTACGTTCTTTCTCGCCCATAATTCTAAAGGTCGGTGTAATTGGAAGCTTTTCTGAAATTTTCAGGATTATATACAGGACATTTTTTGTAAACGAATTACCTAACATCTACAAGGATGACGAGCATTTATCGAAAACGAAATTATCTAACTTCTATCTCGAAGACCAATGTAGTGCTACCACTCTCCACATCCCATTTTCTTTTTTAAGAACGGCAAGCTCCAGACTGCTTAAATCAATATCTCTGCCTGAATACGTTCCGGTCATTTTTGTTTTTGAAGTTACCCAAGCCACATTACCTTCAATTTTAATATTCTGAGACATTTCTTCGCGGTTTATTGCGCCTAAAAATTTACCGTCAGAATGAAAATGATGAGATAAGTACTGACTTTTGGTTTCCATGCCGCCGCCTTCAAGAATAGTAACATCATCATGTAGAATTGCTCCCGCTTTTTCGGAATCATTCTCAACTATTGCTGTTTCGAGGTCGCTCAACGTTTTTGCGATCATCTCTTTTTCTGTTGACTGCTGAGCAAATATAGCAACACTTGAAAATGCCAGCACTATGAATGTATATGTTAATTTTTTCATTTTATATCCTTCTAGTTTGAGTTATTAATTTTAAGCCACTTATTATAAGTTTCATCATCCCATAAATTCTGAACAAAAGCGATCACCGCAAGCTTTTCTTCTTCAGAAAGCACTTCTTTAAATGCAGGCATACTTCCGCCTAAAGGAATTCCACCTTTGTTTATGGTTTCCATCAGCACTTCAGTAGAATGATGCCAGGTATGGGCAGTTCCGTTAAGTGGAGGTGCAGGAAATTGTCCGTTAGGATTGGGGGTTTTCCAATCTTCAACCAAGCCCTGCCCTTTGCCTCCATGACATTGAGCACAATTGGCGGTAAATACCTGCTTCCCCAGCTCAAATTGTTGTTGAGTGTACCAACGACTTTCTTTAAACGAAAGAGGCTCAGAGCTAACGCCTTTCTTTTTTGTATCCTTACTACAGCTCACAAAAAAAACTGCCATTGAAATGAATATAAATAGTTTTAGTAATTTTTTTCTATATATCATTATTAAGCTTGATAAAGGGTATTTGATAATTTTCTGCAAGATAAACACTAAGTGCCGGTAAAAAAGTAATCTGAAGAATCGGTGTCAAACCAACTTTGTAATTAAATACATAGAGAGTGGGCATACTTGTATCATATTCCCAAAGCTCTAAATACAGTGCCATCCATTCAAGAAAGATACTGGCTGTAAAACTTAGTGCAAGTAACAATAGGTATTTTGTTACTGTTTTTTGAAGCAGGCCTGTTGATTTAAAAAGCGTTTTTACTCCTTGCCAAATTCCCAGAACAATCAATATATCTCCAAATACAGCTCCCCACATCCAAAGGGTTGCTTTCCAGAATCCCCAACTCCACATCTCATAAAAAAACAGACATTGAGAAAATTCCCAAACCGTATTAAGAAGAAATGCCCAAATAATTACTTTGAGCATTTTACTTTTTTCCATCATCTTATATCCAAAGATGAATTAGTCTCTTACAGCTCTGGATGAACCATGATTCTGCATAATTTTCCAGCCGTCGTCCGTTTTTTTGAGTACTGAGGTAGCTACAGCTTGTCTTTCTATGGTTCTACTCTCCTCTCCTCCTGTCACGATTTTATAATTGTACGTTTCGAAAGCCACAGCAATCTTGCCTTCAATTTGCACATCCACTTTATAGTCGATGAACGAGAATTCCTTAAAATGTCCCAGTTCAGGTCCTATATGATGATCTAAGTAGTCCTGATAGCTACCTTCGTATTTTCCGTTTTCGAAAACATCTGCATCTTCTGTAAATAATTTTTGAGTTCCGGTTACATCTAAGGCTTCAAGTGCATTTTTATAAGCTTTCAGCACCTTTTTTACGGCTTCCGTTTCTTCGGATGCTGCCATGTTCTTGTGATTCGCGTGATCAGTATGCTGAGCATATATCAAACCGGAAGTAGATAATAACAAGAGTGTTAGTATAATTTTTTTCATAATTGTGTTAGATTTTTAATTGATTTATAAATTTGAATAAATTTTAAAGCTTGGTCATACTCATTTTCTCTAAAACTACCGTGCCATTCCCTTCCACTTTAAATCCTACGCTACCAGCTTTTGGAGCATCCCCATGACCATGAACAACCATTTCTTTGTCAATATATCCGCGGAAGTGAGTTCCATTCCCTACTACCCGAACAAACATCGATTTTGAAACGTCAGTGGTTCCTTCTTCAAATATTTCTTCTTTTCCGTTAACCATTCGACCTTGTTTAACAGCACCATCTGAAGCAATAGATACAAAATCGAAATTAGAATTATCTTGCACATTATTAGTTAACATTACCATTCCGTCAAGAGCTGAGATGTCCAGATAATAATCGACTTGTACAGTTTTGTAAGATTCGTGTCCTACAAAGAAATCATTTAAATTATCTCCGCTAAAGGAAAGAACATAATCGCCATTATTAGTTTGTACTGCTTCGGCATTTACTTCTTCTAAACTTCCTGTTAGCCAATGAAAGTTAATCTTCAAATCTGAAACAGCATTCTTACCTATATCCCATTCCCAGTTTCCATTTTCTGTAGTTTTAAAAGCCGTAGAACTCCCCATTGAACTCTCATCATGACTTTCTCCAGAAGCTTCAGAATGTTCCTCTCCTTCTGCATGGCTATGTTCTTCTGACTCAGCATCTTCACCAGATTCATCGTGATCTGTTTCATGATCATGTTGTACCGGATTTTCGATATCAACACTTTGAACTCCAACTCCGTACTTAAAAACCATTTTTGCACCATTATCTCCTGTCTGGAAAAGCATGAATAAACCTGCAAGGGAAAGTGCAAAAAATCCAATATGATATTTCAAACGATGTTCTTCACGACCTTTCCATGTAGCTAAAATTCGTGCAACCGCATAAATTCCATAAAACCATACTGTGTATAATGCCCAGTCGGCATGGGTTGTAAGCACAGATTGTGCTTCAGCAGGTAAAAAAACACTATCTGCCGCAGCTTTACCGGTAAAGTAAACACCCACCGCAATAGCTGCTCCAACCCCATAAAGTATAGCTGTAGTTTCTTCGGACCACCATTTTTTATTTTTTGGCAGAAAAAAGGAAATGAAATCAAAGAATATTGCAATTATCAGAATTCCAATCGGTAAATGCACTAATAATGGATGTATATTTGGTGCCCATTCTGGTATAAATTCCATAGTGATGTAGATTTAGATAGTTTAAGTGAATCAATTTTTTATTCTAGCACCATTATACAACACCGAACCTTAAAACTACCTTAAAGTAGTAGCAAATAGTTTATATTTACATGAAATCAATAATGAATTGGCTGGTTTATGTGGATTTTATTAGTTGAAGATGAAGTTTCTCTTTCCAAATCTTTAAAAAAAGGATTGGAAGAAGAAGGCTTTGTGGTAGAATTAGCCGGAAACGGAGAAGAAGCCGAGTTACTGGGGAAATCCAATACTTATGACCTTTCGATATTGGATTGGAGGCTTCCCAGAAAAGACGGACAAGCTGTACTTAAATCGTGGCGTGCATCCGGTGTAGACTTTCCGGTATTAATGCTCACAGCTTTAGGCGATACCGATCATAAAATTATGGGTTTGGATTCAGGCGCTGATGATTATATGAGCAAACCATTTTCTTTTGATGAACTATTAGCGCGGGTAAGAGCTCTTTTAAGACGAAAACCACAGTATTCAAATACTGATGATATTAATATCGGAGCACTTCATTTCAATAAGAGAAAACGAATAGTCTCCATTTTCGGGAATTCTATTTCTTTAAGAGCAAAAGAGTTTTTGATTCTTCAACTTTTGTTGAGTATTGAAGACGGGGTGTTTTCAAAACATGAACTTGCTGAACGTGTGTGGGGATCTGATACTGTTAGTGATAACACTATTGAAGCGACAATTTCTATGTTGAGAAACAGTCTTACGAAAGCTTATCAAAGCGCTGGTATTGAACTTCAAAATGAAACTTATATCATTGAAACTGTTCGTGGCGCCGGATATAAGCTAAACACGGAAGCGCTTAAGAACCTGAGTATTGCCAATGAGTAATTCACCCTTTCCGATTTTTCAAAAGCTGTCGATTTCCAAAAAGCTGGCACTTTGGTATGGTTTAAGTCTTTTTATTCTGTTAAGTGTATTTGCCTACTTTTTGTATCAGGCATTTCATTCTTCTATTCATCATAATTATGATCGTCACCTCAGATATGAAGTAGAACAAATAATTCCATTTATAGAAACATCTGGAGATAGTCTGAAAATTGATCTCAGCACATACAGTCGAAACAAAACCCTTCAGGAAGAAAAGAATTTTGGGACTTACGTCAGGTTATTTGATGCAGAAAAGAATCTTCTTTACCAAAGTCCAAACTTTAACCAACAAACAAAATTACCTGTCAAAATACCTCTCTCATCATCACAAGTATCGTTGAGTACGAACTGGCAAAATCTTCCTTTAAGAACCTACTATCATCCTGTTATAAATTATGAAAACGAGTTAACTGGTTGGCTTGAGGTTTCTGGATTTGAGTGGACGCTACATGAAGAGTTAGTACGATTAAGAAAGTATTTGATTCTTTTGATTGTACTAAGTGTGGTTTTTTCTATCCTTGGAGGTTATTGGCTTTCAGGGAAGGCGCTCTCTCCGATCAGTTCTATCACAGCTTCTGTAAATTCCATTAAAGCCTCAGAGCTGGAGAAGAGGATTTATGTAAACCCTGAAGTAGAAGATGAGCTCACTGAACTTTCTCATACATTTAATACCATGCTAAGCCGTTTGGAAAAAGCTTTTGAGCGAGAGAAGAGATTTACCGCTGATGCTGCCCATGAGTTATCAAACCCTGTTGCTTCCATAAGAAATGAGGTTGAAGTAACGCTACGTAAAACCAGAGATATAAAAGAGTATGAATCCATTTTGGGTAATATTCATCAGGAAACTATTCGGATGACCACTATCATTCAATCACTATTACAACTTTCGAAGGTTGAAGCCAGCGAACATCTTGATTTCGAGCCAATAAATATAAGCGATGCACTCACTGAAACAGTATCCAGATTTAAGGTTTTCATTGAGAAGAAGGATCTTAAATTTATCACAGATATTGATTCGACGGTCATTATCAAAGCAAGAAAAGGATATGTGGAAGAAGTATTCGGAAACCTTATTTCAAACGCTGTGAAATATAGTAGCCCAGGATCTTCTGTGCACATTACACTTAAAAAAGACAAAGGCGCTGCTTTATTCTCAATTTCAGATCAAGGATATGGCTTTGATAAGGATACTGAAAAGCTTCTTTTTGATCGTTTTTACAGATCTAATCAAACTATGATTCAACAAGAAGCCGGAAGTGGATTGGGGCTCGCTTTAGTAAAGGCTATTGTGGAATTATTTGATGGAGATATTAAAGGAAGTAGTGGAGGATTAGGTAAAGGCAGTACTTTTACGGTCAGGTTTCCTTTGACAGATCGCAGGTTTTAATTATTTATCGTTCGCTGTTTTTTAATAGCTGGGTTGTTAAATAGCTACCATCATTACTGGTAAACTTTTGATAGATGATACCTTTTGTTGGGTCTATGATTTCTATTACTTTGTAGGTTAATCCTTTTACTTTTATTCCTAATACATATACTCCAAATTCTACTGTTGAGTTAATTTCGTATCTATCAACTTGAAGTGTATCATTTTGTACTATCCTCCTGTCAAAAATTCTTACTTTACTTTTCCCACCTAAAAAACCTACGACTCCTTTGTCAATATTAAGGCCAAATTCAATAGGCTTTACCTCCCAACCGATTTCTGGTTTAGTTGGATAAAAAGCATTTGTATCCAACAGACGTACTTTTATCTCATTTTCTTTTTCATAATCTGAAAAAGGAAAGATATTTATGAATACGTTTTGCTCCCCTGGCTTGCAGATGTAAGTCGTTCTAACACTATCCTGAAGCATACCTTCTGAATTATAGGAGAACACATCAACCGGAAGTTTATAGAAATCTTCTTTCTTTTCTATCGATCCTACAAAGAATTTTTTAAAAGAATTTAGATTCTCCTGTTTACTGTAGCTACGACTTTCATAGTTATTACCATCAATTTCAAATAACAACATCGTGTTGTCCTGAGCTATGACTAAGCAAGGATTAAAAAAAATTAAACCGAATATAGCCGCTAAGCCAATCGAATACTTAAGCTTAGAAAGGTGTAAAGTAAAAATTTTCATAACTCTTAATACTTATAAATAAATTGAACTCAGGTTTAGTGCATTATTTCCCAATGATTTGAAAACTACATCATCCCATTTTCATCGTCGTCCATTCCCATATGCATATTGCCATCACTATCAGTATGCGATAACATAAAAAGACGTTCAGCAATTATTACAAGAACGATAGCAGCAAACGCTACAATCAATACAAATGGATCGTCTATATATCTGATGTAAATAAAAGCAGATAGTATAGCTATATCTAAAATCATCGCTATTAATGGAATAATGGGTTTGAATTCTACTTCTTCTCTAAGATAACGGAAAAGTCCCCAGTGAATAGCGATATCCATTATCAGATAAAAAATTGCACCAATAGATGCTATTCTGGTTAAGTTGAAGAATATGGTTAGTAAGATGGCCAAAGAAACCGTTAACAGTAAAGCAGGGTTTTTTAGTTTTTCAATTACATTCAGATTTGGAACTTGTTTCATATTACTCAACATCGCCAATAGCCTGGAAGCTGAAAATACGCTTGCTATTACTCCTGAAACCGTCGCAATTATAGCAATTCCGATAGTAATCCATGTTCCCCACTCTCCAAAAACAGGCTTTGCGGCAGCAGCTAATGCATAATCCTTTGCTTTAATAATCTCCGGAATACTCAACCCTCCGGCTACTGATAAAGCGAGTGCCACATAAATAAGTGTGCAAATAACGACCGAAATAATGATTGACCGCCCAACATTCTTATGTGGGTTTTCAATATCATCCCCTTGATTGGTGATTGTAGTGAACCCTTTATAAGCCAGAATTGCTAAAGCAAGAGCTCCGATAAAGCCAAAGCCCTTGGGTAAACTTTGTCCGCTTTCAGGCACATAATTTCCGGAAATATCTGCAAATCCTGAAGCGGCAAGCCCTGCTATTGCTAACAGTGAAATACCAAGCACTTTAATTACTGCAGTAATAGTTGCTGTGCTACCAATTACTTTATTTCCCATTATATTTATAATGTACGCGATGGTGATAAGCCCTACAGCTAGTACCGGAGCGTAGCCTGCATATTGTTCTGGAAATAATCGAAGTGTATATGCTCCAAAAGTTCCTGCAACCAAACTTTCTGACACCACCATAGATACATACATTAGTAATGAGAACAATCCTGTTGCGGTACCCGGACCGTACGCTTTTGTTAAGAATTTTGCTACTCCACCGGAGGAAGGAAAGGCATTCGAAAATTTAACATATGAATACGCACTAAAGCCAACTACAACTGCTCCTGCTATGAATGCTATGGGGAATAGATCGCCCACTAGTTCGGCTATTTGTCCCATAAGAACAAAAATCCCCGCGCCTATCATTACGCCTGTTCCAAGTGAAACTGAACCAATCAGAGATAGTTTTTCTTTACTATTTTGTACGTTTAACATGCGTAGGAAGAATTAGCTAATATTTTGCCTGATCCGGGTTACCCAAATCTTTTTGGCTACAGAATACCACATCTAAACTTAAAGCAAGCTTAAATTTGACAGGAGTTTTTAAATTCTCAAGTCGAAAGTAGTACCAATTAAGAAAATATTATGTGATATACTTTCTAATCGAATACACTGCTGTTACTAAAGCAATCATGGAAAAAGAAAAATATGGTAGATGGATATTTACTGAGTATAAACCTGCTCCCAAAAAAAAGCCCATGGCAAGTCCCAAACTACTTACAGAAGCCAAAATGCCCATCTTTTCTCCTATCCCGTTTTCACTTACTTTACTTATTAGAGAAGCCAAACTTGGAGTTATTAAAGCGACGCCAAAAGCGAGTACTCCAACAGATATTACAATTTGAGTAAAAGTATTCACAATCATCAATAAAGAGAGACCTACAGCCAATAAAAGATAGCCTAAAGGAAGCAACCTTTTTTCTCCCCACCTATCAATAAGGAATCCTGTTAATCCTATTTGACTAATACTCATTCCAAGTCCACATACCATAAAAATATACCCCATTTCAGAGACGCTATATTTCATAGTTTCTTGTGCATGAAGAGCAAAAGTACTTTCAAATACGGACAGGGACCCTTGCACTACTAGTGCAAAAAAAAGAATGGGGAGTATTTCACGGTCATTTAAATTCGAAAAAAAATGGCTTTTAAATTCTTCCTTGCCAGTGTGTAGCTCAGAAGGTCTGTCTCTTAGTAATAATGCAACTCCACAAAGAGCTATCAAAGAAAAACTACCGGCAATCATAAACGGAAGAGTGTATGAATTTGATTCCAGTATAGCCCAAGAATATTCATTGACCCAGTTTATCTCCATAAAATAAGAACTTAAAGCAGGACCAAAAATAACACCCAAGCTGGCAGCCCCACCTGCCCACGCAAAAAATTTACCCCTTTTTTTTATTGAGCTTATATATGTGATCCAGGAATTCACAGCTGGTACAACTGAGGCAGAAAATATCCCACCTAATACACGAAGTATATACAAGAACCCAAGAGAATCAATCCAACCAAAAAAAATAAGTGAAATTGCGTAACCTCCCATTCCTATTATTAATATTTTTCGCCTGCCAATATTATCTGACCAACGCCCCCAAAATGGAGCTGAGATAAATTGCATTAAAGGAAAAATACCCGTCATTAAGCCTACATGAGTGGAAGGAGAAAGTCCGAAAAGTGTCTCGGAATTTGCCGCTTTATCAACTAAAAAGGGAAGAATAGGAAGAGTGAGTCCATAGCCTATCATCACTAAAAACAAACAAAAAAGTAGAATAGTGATCTCTTTTTTTATAGCTGATTTGCTTAAAGGTTGATTCCGAATACCAAATCTCAAAATAGGAGTGATTAGTTTTTTAATTTATATCTTCCCAGCTCCATCCATCACTTTTTAGAAGACCGAGTAATTGATTTCTTCGACCTGAAAATGAAGATTCGAACTCTTCTATATTCTTCGAATTTATTATCTGAATATGATTATTAAGCCTATCTATTTTTTTAAAATCAGGTATTTGAGGTTGCTGATGCTCTTTAGCTGAATAAAACCTATGTTTGATTGAATCTAAATAGGTGTCGATAGCTTTTCTAAGTGCATTTAATTCAGAATACGATTCATTTTTATCTTTATAGAAATAAAAAATAATTGATAGTGCTTCATCTAAATTTGAAATATTTATCGATAAGGATTCTGCTTTTTTAGGGCTATAGAAGTAATGAACTCCGGGATGTGCAAGATGATTTTGATTATGTTTGTTAATCATCTCTCTCAATAATGGAGCATTATCTGTTAATCCGGTAAAATTTTTTCCGTCGTAACTATTTGCAACTAGTTCTTCTGCGGAGGCTCCCATATTTGAGATAAATAAACTTACATTCCGTTTATGAATAACCGCACTTGCAAGGTTCATAAGGTAGGTCATGGTGGTAGTTATAAATATGAAACCAACGAATGAAAAAGCGGCTATGATAATCTGCCATCCTATTGTACCCGGTATATAATCTCCAACTCCTAATGTGGACAAAACATATCCGCTAACGTAAATTTTTGTGAGAAGACTGGCAGGGTTTTTTGTACTTGTTTCGATAACTGAACCGGGATCACTCATCAATAAAAGGAAAAAACCAAACCACAATAAACCGATCCAAAGTCCAATTAAAGAAAGTACATGAACCGCACCTGAATAGCGTAACGCTCTTCGTTTAGTATCAAATTTGTCTATAAAAAGAAAAAAAGTGGACAGCAACTTACTCAGCATTCTGGACAGATAACCCGCTCCATTAAAGGAGAGTGTAGTGTAAAAGAAATCGTACCCTATAATTACAATTACTAACGTACCTATTAAAAGATATAATTCATGTATCATTTAGTTTGCCCTGAAAATTTTACTTTTTGCTAATACATGATGTGTTCTTTTTTCTCAATATCAGAGAAAATTTCCTCCAACTCAGAAATTGGTGGTTTCTCATAAAGCGCCTCATTAATTTCAATAACGGGTAAGAGAAAAAAATTCCCCAGTTCAAGACCGAGACCCTTTCCTTTTTCAAGATCGAAACGTATATCAATAAACATAAATGGGTAATGTTTTTCTTCCAAAAAAGCTGTCAACTTCTTTAAATAGTTACACCACATTTTGCAGTAAATAATTATTGTTGGGCTATCTGTTGGTTTGCTATTACTATTAGGCTTCATGTTAATTTGAATACTTAGTTTATTTGGGTTATGTCAATTTTCTTATTCAAAACACTGTTGCCAATTTTAATTTAAGTAGCTATTTAAATGCCTTGAATTTGTTTAATGATTCATACAAACTTCTGCCTTATACCCAGTGATTCGTTTGTTTTGGTAATAGACTTTTGAGCATCAGACTCTATTCCGGTTAGGGCTCTGATAGCATCGATAGTTTCGGGAATTACAATAGCCTGATTGTCTACCAAATAGGCATAGTAGAGTTCACTACCCAC
The DNA here is from genome assembly GCA_965216175.1 of Balneola sp. Lineage (GTDB taxonomy): Bacteria > Bacteroidota > Rhodothermia > Balneolales > Balneolaceae > Balneola. Next base: position 441,204 of record OZ244140.1, on the reverse strand, counting down.
TACTTTAAGCATGTCTTCCCAAATGGCTACTTCGTACATATCCCCATGTGGACGTCCGAGATCAAGCATCATTTCTTTTACGGCATTATTAGCGGAAAGCTCATCCTTCATGCTAATAAAAGCAGTTCGAGTTGAAGTAGCTAAAGCAACTAGTACTTCTTCTTTAGTAGCCTCTCTTGTTAATTGAACCGTCCAATAGTGTAAATGACTCAATGTTTCCGGCACCTTAACTGCTGCAGTAACCACATCCAGTTCTGAGTCCACACTTTGTGCGTCCGGTCCTTGGTGGCTGGGAATATCTTGCTCGGGTACCAACGTATTTATGATTCCATTTTTGTGACTTTCCCAAGGATCTGTAGCTCTACGTAGTAAAGTACCTCGTGCTTTCTCCAAAAGTCCTGCACGCTTTAATGCACTTAAAGTTCGAACAATAGATGTCGTATTACAAGATACTACTCGTGTACTTTGGTGATTAATAGCTGAATTATAATTGTTCTCTGCACTAAAAGAATGACCGGTAGTTTCATGCTTTTCTCCGCCTTGCACTATATACTTAACTCCGAGAAATTTGTATTTTTCAGCGTTTTGTGCTCCAAATTTTTTAGGTGCACAGTCTACTACCAAGTCGGCTTTACTTAACATATCATCAAGATCACCGGAAACTGAAATGTTTTGTTCATTCATTGCTTTTCGGCCTTCTTCTGTATTAGCAAACAGAGGATAGCCTTTTGCAGCAGCAACTTTTATTCTCCAATCAGCTGCGACATCACCGATACCAATCATTTCCATATCATCTTGTAAAACAACAGCCTCAACAACTCTTTTACCTATTACTCCATAACCGTTTATTGCTACCTTAATCTTTTTCATAACCGATAATTTTATTCCTTGTTCAGATACCTTCTCTTATTTCAAAAAGTATTTTTCTCTGTCTTAAACATACATACCAAGAGCTTAAAGGAAGCTTAAATAAAGCGATCTTTACTTATTTAATCTGGTTTAATTATAGTCTTTTCATCTACTATCTTAACCAAACAGGAAAATACCGGCACCAACAACGTTTATAAGAATAAAAACGGTAACCGCTGTTTTTTTGATTTTTCCACCGCCTTCCATTTCCATATCCATACCGGCTCCATGTTCTTTTTTATGCTGCTGATACAGATAGATTAACCATCCGGTTACCAGAACAAAAACGATATTCATCCAGAAGGTATAGTCGATTTTAAACTGAGTAACTTCCTGAACTACTTTTGCTGATTCAGGAATGATTCCAAAAAATGAAAAAGCGCTGTTCAGAATTAGTGCCGTGGCTACAATACTCACAAACATAATTCCTGCGATATACAGAGCCACTTTCCATCCGTAGTATTTTGCATTGATGTGTACCAGTGGCGGGACCATCAGATCGGAATAAATAAATCCCATTATCCCGGCAAACATAACTCCGTTTTCGTTCAGTACAGTTGCCAAAGGAATATTACCCATTGATCCTATAAAAGTAGCACCTGCTACAAACGGTGCAATCAGAGCGTTTTCAAGTGTAACTAACCAGCCAGGTAAATGGGAAGCATCAGCCAGAAAAAGCGCTGACCAGAAATCAGCCGGGACCATTACTGCGACAAAACCGGCAATAGTAAAACCGATCAGAATATCTTCCCATGCCATCTTCCAGTCGTTTACAAACTTCTGTCCAACCAAATGCCAACCTTTCTTACTGGTAATTCGCTCTTTCCAGTTAAAATCATCATCCATTGATGAGTCTTCTTCTTCCAGTTTATTGTGCGTCTCTTTGATCCATTTTTTTGGATAAGTGAGTTTAATCAGCACACTGCTTATGGCAATCAGAATAAGTCCGCCGATAATTTCAGCGGCAAGAAATTGCCACCCCAAAAAGATCATGATCAAAATTCCCAACTCGATCACCAAATTGGTGGATGCAAACATGAAAGCAACTGCTGCTACAAAATGTGCTCCTTTTTTTACCAAAGAACGTGCAGCTGCTAATGCTGCAAACGAACACGATGAAGAAGCTGATCCGAATAAAGTGGAAAGTGAAATGCTTTTAAAATCCGCATCGCCCATATATTTGGTCATTTTCCCTTTTGGCACAAACGCCTGTATCATTCCGGATACAAAGTATCCCAGAATAAATGCCCAGCCGGATTTCCAAAAGAAACCCAGCGCCGTTTTTGTTGACTCTCCGTAGAGTTCTATAAAATCACCCATAATTTTTTTCTCTTATTTTATGGTTATTACTTCCCCTTATTCTAAAGAAACGTCGAAATCAGGAATTGGCCTTGATTTTGCTTCTTCTTCTGTTTCAGCGATTCCGTTTTTTTTGATATCCTCAATTAACCATTCCATTTCTTTGATCTCACGGAGTTGTGCCAGAATAATTTCATCTGCAAGCTTACGCACTCTTTTGTCTTGTATATTTGCTCTCTCGCTGGTAAGAATAGCAATTGAATGATGAGGAATCATTCCTTCCATATAATCAGTTCCAGTAACCGTGGTTTGACTTCGAACCAACCAAACTGAAGCGATAATAAGTAATAGACCGCCTGCCAATATGCTGATGTTGGCATTTTTGTTTTTATACATGTTTAGCATAAATACGAGCATGATGATAATCATAGCTCCACCCATAATCATGGTCATAAAAAGACGGGTTTCACTAAACCATGCATGATTTAAAATCTCATACGAGTGTAAGTACATCAGGAAAAACATTGCAATCATTGATGTACCTATCATGATGAAAAACCTAAGATAGTTTTCGTTTTTTGAATTTTCCATAGTAGTATTATTTATATTTCATTATTTGTTAGCGTACAGAATACTAGTTAAAGATGTTTATCGATTCAACCCTTGATCGATTCCAAAATTTAATAGCTTTAAGTTTTCATGCTTATTCTCTTCAGCTCATTTATGAATTCATATAACTTCAAAATTAGCCATCATACCATTGTCTTCATGCTCCAGGTTATGGCAGTGAAAAACATATAGTCCTTTCTCACATGTAAACTTCATAATTACCTGCACTCTTTCATCAGGCATCACTAAAACAGTATCTTTCCAACCTTTTTCAGTCGGTGTTAATCCTCTATTATTACCCGAGCGATCAAGCACCTTGAATTGAACTGCGTGTACATGCATCGGATGGGGTTGGTCAGTTTCATTAACAAACTCCCAAATCTCAGTGTCTCCTTGTTTTACCTGCTCATCAACCCGATTCATACTGAAGCGTTTTCCATTAATAGTATGGCCTTGCATCATTTGCATTGAAAGACGTATTTGACGGGTTTTTGAAGCTTCCAACCGAGTGGGGAAATTTGCCTCTGAAAGTTGCTCAGGAATTGTAAATTTATCTCCCGTAGTGGATTTATCAATTCTAAACTCCATAAGCGAAAAACCTGTTCCTTGCTCCGAGCCGTCTGCTCCCATCATATTACCCATCATTCCACCAGAAGATGGTATCTCAAAAGTTTTGCTAATAAGTTTTACATTATTATTTGCAAACTTTGAAAAATCAACCAAGATATCAGCACGCTCTCCCGGTGCAAGTAGTAATTCTGATGTTTCAATAGGTGATGGAAGTAGTCCCCCATCTGCGCCAATAACCGTATAGGGGATATTGTCTTGAAACGCTATATTATAAATTCTGGCGTTCGATCCGTTTAATAATCTTAACCTATAGACTGAAGATTCAACCTTATGATATGGAGTAGGAACTCCATTTATTAATATCTGATCACCAAGAATACCAGTCATCATTTTTTCTGGTCTGGAGGGGTTATAAACAATCTCACCGGAGCTGTTCACTCTTCTGTCTTGAATTATTAGTGGTATTTCAAATTTACCTGAAGGCAAATTAAGAGCCTTTTCTTCCTCATCCTCAATAATATAGAAGCCTGCCATTCCTTTGTACACCTGTTCTCCCGTAAGTTTATCCGGGTGAGGATGATACCAGTAAGTTCCTGCTCGCTGGTTCACGGTAAATTTGTATTCATAATTTTGACCTGAAGAAACTGTATCCCGAGGATGTCCGTCCATATCGGGTGGAATAATAAATCCGTGCCAGTGAATAATACTTTCTTGTCCAATTTCATTTTTAAAAGAAATATCTACCGGATCACCTTTAGATTTTCGAATGGTCGGACTTGGAAAGCTTTCATTAATTTGAAATCCTGACAAACGGATATCTTTCGAAATATCTGTAGTTGCTTTTACAGCAGATAATGAAAAAGAAGCTGCATTAATTTCGTCCGGTATTGGTAAAGAAATCAGGAAATCTCCACTTGCAATAAACTTTTCTTTTGAACACGCTGAAATAATTGGAGAAAAAGCTAATACACCAGCTCCTAAACTTAAATTTCGTATAAATTTTTTCCTATTCATTCTGCTATATTACATGTCAGTGATTACTTGAGCTAAACTGTATTGAACCTCTTTTGCAATAGGTCCTAATTTTTCATTCTCTACTGCTTGCATAGAGGCCATAGGATTTACAGCTGAAACTTCAACGCTACCATCTTCGTGTTCTTCCACAATTACATTACAGGGAAGCATTGTTCCAATTTTATCTTCTACTAATAGTGCCTGATGGGCAAAATTTGGATTACAAGCTCCCAGAATTTTGTATTTTTTAAAACCTACATCCAGTTTTTTCTTTAATGTCTCTTTGATGTCAATCTCTGTTAATACACCAAAGCCTTTCCCTTTTAATTCTTCTGTAACTCTTGTTATAGCTTCATCAAATTTGTAGTCTACTATTTTTGAAATGTGGTAATTCATAATTTCTCCTTGTTTCAGTTTGTTATCTCTTTTCTTGAAATTCACTCATATCATTTTTTCTTTTTGAGTGATCCATCTTTTTGGATTTTGGCGTCAGTTCCATTATCTGAGAAGTTTTCTTATCCTAAGCTAAAATTAAGCCGGATATGGCTACATAGATTTTTATAGTTGGGATTATGTTATTAAAAAATTTCATGTGTTCTTCTGTAAAAATTTTTACTATTAATTTATTAACAAAGTTAAATGTTTAATCGTTGGGGCATAATAAGTTAACCCCAAAAAAATGTATTTATTTGTTATTTTCTGACTTCAATCCAAAGTTATAGATTGAAGCTATAAGTGCGCCGATCAACCAACCAAGTATGAAGGTTTGAACAATGCCCAATATGGCTTCCCAAATTGGCACATTCATTCTGATTATGCTTGAAGTATCTAATCCATGCAGTAAGCTGTTAAAGAACTTAACTGTTCCTTCTTGGCTTACAGTTATCATGAGTAAAATACAACCCACATAAAGTATGGCTCCAGAAGAACCTACTGCTAGTCCTAATCTTTTTATGCTTAGTTTTTCCATTGTGTCTCCTGTATTTTTGATTTAATGAGTATCATTTTGATCATGTTTATCATGAGAACGGAGCATCATGAGATGTGCTCCAAACATGATTATAATGAACAAAAAGAATGTGATTGAGTTATCGAGTCCAAAACTTGGTGCCAAGAATATGAGCAGAAGTGGCACAGCACAACCTACTAACATCCAAAAAAAATGTGATTTCATATCGTTACCTTAATTTTTTATTAAACAAGAATGTCAGCTCCTTCTTTTCCATCTCTTATCCGTACAGCATATTCGATGGGAGAAACAAAAATAATTCCATCTCCTATAGAATTACTGGAGGCTCTTTCTCTAATGGTTTCAATTATAGAATTTACATCTGAATCCTGAGCTGCAATTTCTAATTTTACAACATGAGAATGCATTGCCGGAAAATTCAATGATCCATGTACATGGTTTGGGTCAGAATAATTACCGGCTCCTTCACCTTTGAATACGGTAATGTTATTATGCCCCCTTTCTCTGAGTAATTTGTAAACATCCTCCAATAATATTGGACGTATGTAAGCTTTTATTAATTTCATAAAACCTCTTTTTTATCATTACTATTATTTATAGAATTCTTTTTCCTCCTTATTTAATACCAAAGTCTTACACCGGCAACCACTCCAAATACACTTACATCTGCTCCTTCAAGCTTTGCCATATCTGCGGTTTCACTTAGTTTTCTGTTCCATGAGATTCCTAAATAGGGAGCAAATTCTCGCTTAATTTCGTACCTCAGTCTTAAACCAAGTTGTATGTTATTAAGCCCTGAACCTACGCCAAATTCTTCTACTTCCTGAACAGCCACACTGGTAGCCAATCTTGGTTGAATAACAAGTCGTTGAGTAACCAAGAGATCAATTTCTCCCTCAAAACTACCGGACAGATCTCCTTCCTCGCTCAGCTGAATGCTACCATCCACCTCAAAGAGATAAGGTGCCAGTCCTTGCAAACCAATCACCGCAAATACTCTTGAATTGTTACCTGCATTACTGTATGCAAGATCATATCTCAAGCCTGCTTGTAAATCGAAATAGGCAGTTAATGGCCTGCTATAAAGCCCCTGAACCTCCATTTCACCTTCTTTTTCTGCAGTAAGAAACTCACCTTCTGCTTTGAACCAGAATTTATTATAGTCCTTTCCGATATATCCCTGAACATCTGCCACTAATGGATTTAAACCTTCTATGGAATAATATTCAAGCCTGTCTGCTACAAAGTAGAAGTAGGTTTTATCGTCTGGAAGAATCTTATTACTAAATTCAGGAGCTTTTTGAGCATTCACCGAATTAGCTGTAATAATAAGTAATGGCAAAAGAACTAGCAGAACCTTTTTTATAATTCGTTTTTGCATCTTACTATCTGTTAAAGTTTTATGAGTTCGCTTCGTTATGTTATTAAGTGATTTCATTCGTAAATCCCTCCATTTTTATCGCTTACCTGTACAACCCGAAACATTCCCATTTCCATGTGGTAGAGAATGTGGCAATGAAAAGCCCACCGTCCTTTATCTCTTGGAGTAACCAGTGCAGATATCCGCTGCGCCGGTTGAACTAATAACGTATGCTTACGCGGATTATAAATCCCGTTTTCATTCTCTAACTCCATCCACATTCCATGCAGGTGAATCGGATGTTCCATCATGGTATCATTTACCAGTATTAAACGAAGCCGTTCATTCTGAGTAAATTCAATGGGGCTTTTAACTTCGTTGAACTCTTTGCCGTCAAAAGACCACATATACCGTTCCATATTTCCGGTAAGATGTAATTCAACTTCCCTTTCCGGCATCCGTTCATCAATATTGGGTTCAAGGCTTTTCAGGTCATTATATACGAGAACCTTACGACCATCATTACCTAAACCAATTCCCGGTTCACTTAAGCGATTGTATTGGTTATCTGCAATAGCAGCAGCGCCAAGTCCATGTCGGTCAGGTCCATGTTTTACCGGTTCTGAATTCATTTCTGACATACCAGTCATTTCATGGTTCATATTTCCATGATCCATTCCTTCCATGGTGGGTTCTTTCTTGTCCATGCCATCCATTTTCATCTCGTCCATATTCATTTCACTCATATTCATTCCCATATCTTTCATTGAGCGCACCGGACGTGGGCGAAGAACAGGAATAGCGGCAGCCATTCCTTCCTTTGGAGCTAATGTGCCACGAGCAAATCCGCTTCTGTCAAGAGATTCAGCGAAAATGGTGAATGCTTTTTCCTCTTTTGGCTCAACAATTACATCATACGTTTCCGCAATACCAATTCTGAACTCTTCAATAGATACCGGCTCAATGTTTTGACCGTCTGCCTGAACAACGGTCATTTTTAGTCCCGGAATACGAACATCAAATGTAGATCCCGCGGAACCATTGATAAATCGCAGTCTGACTTTCTCACCTTTTTTAAATAAGGCATTCCAGTTTGATTCCGGTCCGCGGCCATTCATCAGATAAGTGTAAGTAGCACCCGTTACATCGGCAAGATCGGTTGCACTCATACGCATTCGTCCAAATGACGTGTAGTTTTTAAATGCGCTTACAAATCCATCCTCAGAAACATCTTTGAAAAACTCACCAAAAGTTCTTTTCTGAAAATTATAATAGCCATCCATTTTCTTCATGTTGTTCATGACATCATAGGGGCTTTCAAATGTCCAGTCTGAAAGCAGAATTGGATATTCACGATCATATTCCACAGGATCACTGTTTTTCGGATCAATAATCATTGGGCCATAATGGCCAAGTTGTTCCTGTAATTTTGAATGGCTGTGATACCAGTATGTTCCGTTCTGAGTTACCGGAAAACGATACTCAAAAGTTTCTCCGGGTTTAATGCCGTCAAAACTTACTCCGGGCACACCGTCCATTTGGAAGGGTAAAATAATTCCATGCCAGTGAATCGACGTATCCTCATCCAATTCATTTGTAACTCTGAGCAATACATCTTCACCTTCTTTTAATCGAATTAGTGGTCCCGGAACAGTACCATTGATCCCTATAGCTTTTGATTTTTTTCCATCAATCTTAATTGGAATCTCACTAATTGACAGGTTCAGAACGTTCTCTGCCCCACTTGGCTCAAGTACATCTCTGTCTTTGAAACCTGCAAAAGCATATGACGGCAGAATAGTTGACATTCCTGCTACTGCTCCAATAGATGCTGTGTAGCGGAAAAATGTTCTTCTGCTAATCTTGTTGGTAGTTTTGTTCTCTTCTTTTTTCATGAGTCTCTTCTTTAGATTTAAAATTTTCACCGATCAATTTTAAGTAGTCGTGCATTGATGGCTACCACTACAGTACTTATTGACATTAACCCGGCACCCAGAGCCGGGTTCAGAATGATGCCGTATGAGAATAGCACACCAGCTGCCAATGGTATGGCTACTGCATTATAGCCGGTTGCCCAAAACAGGTTTTGTACCATTTTTTTATAAGTAGATTTCGCAAGTGCAATTAACGCTGCTACATCTTTGGGGTTACTCTGAGTAAGAATAATATCCCCAGTTTCTACTGCTACATCAGAACCTGTTCCAATGGCAATTCCAACATCAGCTTGAGCTAGAGCCGGGGCGTCGTTAACTCCATCACCTGTCATTGCTACTTTCAGCCCTCGTTGTTGAACTTCTTTAACTTTTTCTGCTTTTTCGTTGGGAAGTACTTCAGCAAAAAAATCATCTAAACCCAATTCTTTAGCTACATAAGCAGCTGTTTGCTTGTTATCTCCCGTGAGCATGATACATTCGATTCCCATATCATGAAGCTGTCTAATAGCCACTTTGGAGTCTTCCCTGATTGTATCACCCAAGGCAATAGCTCCATGCAGTTTGTCTTCTATTATGACAAATACTACAGTCTTTCCCTGCTCCGAAAGTTGCTGATATTGATCATCAGGTAATTCAATATCATTTTCTCTGAGATAACCCGGACTTACTACTTTCACAGAAAGTCCGTTTATTGTTCCTTCAATTCCTTTTCCGGTTATAGAATTGAACTCATTTACTTCAAAAAATGAATCGACTGAATTAACAATTCCCTGAGCAATAGGATGCTCGGAATTTTGTTCCAGAGAAGCAGTTATTTTTAATAACCGCTCTTTGTCGTATTCATCGGTAAAGTTCAAAATCTCAGTTACTTCAAAAACACCTTTTGTAAGGGTTCCTGTTTTGTCAAAAATTACAGCTCCTAAGTTTCGTGAGTCTTCAAATGCGGTTCTATTTCTAATCAGGAATCCATTTTTCGCTGCCAAGTTTGTTGATACAGCTACTACTAATGGAACCGCTAAACCAAGTGCGTGCGGACAAGCAATAACCATTACTGTTACCGTACGTTCAAGGGCAAAAACAAAATCCTGAGAAGTGAGAAATGTCCACACAAAAAATGTGATTGCTCCGGCCCCAAGTGCAATTAAAGTCAACCAAAATGCAGCTCTGTTTGCCAGATCCTGTGTTCTCGATTTACTGTCCTGAGCTTGTTTTACCAGATCAATGACCTGAGATAAAAACGAATCTTCTCCGGTTTTGTTAATTTCAATGGTGAGAGAACCTTCTCCGTTTATAGAACCTCCGATTACTTCATCTTCTTCGTCTTTGTTTACCGGTTTTGATTCACCGGTCATTAAAGATTCATCAACAGAACTTTTTCCTTTTACTACGAAGCCATCGGCAGGAATTTTTTCGCCTGGTTTTATGAGTACCCGATCACCTTTCTTTAATTCTTCAAGAGCTATGTCTCTGGTTGAACCGTCTTCTTGAATCAAATGAGCTTCAGATGGCATCAACTTCGCCAGTTCTTCCAATGCTTTGGATGCACTCATCACCGATTTCATTTCGATGTAATGCCCTATAAGCATAATGTCGACTAACGTAACCAACTCCCAGAAGAATATTTTCCCTTCCACTGCAAAAACGACCAACATGCTATATGCATATGCTGTTGTAATCGCGATAGCAATAAGAGTCATCATTCCTGGCTGTTTATTCTTAAGCTCGTCTACAAGCCCCTTTAGAAAAGGCCAGCCTCCATAGAAGAATACTATACTGGAAAGTATCGCAGAAACATAAACATCACCCGTAAACGACCAACTATCCCTTAATCCAAGAAATTCCTGAATCATGGGCGAAAGTGCTATGATTGGAGCACTCAATGCAATAGAAATCCAAAAACGTTTTAAGAAATCTTGAGCCATATGTGCATGATGATTACTATGATCCTCATGCTTTTTACTATGTCCTTGATGATCACTTTTCTGGTTATGATCGTGATGATGTTCGTGTTCCATAATTCGATCAATTTATAGGTTTAACTGTAGACCCACATTTATGCATTTTTTGCCCAAAATAAGGATTCGCTATTTCTTCACTCTTGCTTAACCAATTTGCTCCTTTTCCATTATTCGCCATAGGGCAGAATTGTACATAAAGTGCACTTTTATCATAGCCTTGATTTTCAACTGCTTTCACAAGCTCCAGAGTAACTCCTTCCAGTGAGTTTCTGAGTTCCTTTATATTTTTTGCTGCTGTTGCAGTTTCTACTGCAGCAAGCATTTTAGCGTGATGTGTCTCGTGCTTTTTCTGATGTTCTTTATGCTCGTTCATTTCATCATTTGATTTTACTTCCTTGGTAAAATTCGAAATATGTTTTTGAGCTTTCTCAAAATCATCGGCTACTAACGCATTTTTAAAATCCATGTATTCACTTATCAGTGTTGATAAATGCTCATCATGGCTGTGTTCTTTTTTATCCTGTGCATACATATTCGCTGTACTTATAAATAGCGCCAGGAGTGTAATTATGTAAGTTTTCATTATGTTTTATTTTAAGTTTATGATTCGATTTTTGTAATAGTCTCACCACATTTCAGCATCTGCTCACCGAAATATGGATTTTTAATTTCTTCTGATTCACTTAACCAATAACCACCCTTTCCTCCATCTGTCATTGGGCAAAATTGTTGATACACCACTCCGTTGACTCCAAATGTTTTTACGCTTTCTATCAATGCGGCAGATAAGGTTAGGAATTCAGCTCGTTGAGCATCCACACTCTGAGCTTTTGCAATATTTGCACCTGAGTTCGATATTTTCCCAAGATGTGACATCCATTTCAAATGCATATCTCCTTTAACTAAGGTCATATCCACCTTATCCAATCTGTTTTGAATATTTTTTGCAGATGCAGAAACTTTTGAAACATCAGACATAACTAAAGCATCTTTCAGTATTAAGTATTCTTTGAGAACTTCATTCAACTGAGACTTGAATTCCGAAGAAATCTCTTTCTCTTCCATATTCATATTATGTCCTGAATGATCTTCCTGATCCTCTTCCATATTCAAGGAATTTTTATTCATAGTAGGAGAACTCATTTCCATCTCATCGGAACCTTCTACTCCCATTGTATGACCTTCATGCCCTGTTCTGTTAGCTCCCGTTCCGGGATTTCTGTTCATCATGCTGAATTTATCAGCTAGTTGTGCCGCCCCATCCAGTTTAAAATTACCGTGAGTAACTACTTCTTCTCCGGATTCAAGTCCTTCCAGAATGATGTAATGGTTTCCAACACGTTTACCTAAAGTCACCTCTCGAGCAATGAACGTTGGTTCTTCGGTTTCCGGAACTTGCACAAACACAACAGAACGAGGTCCCGTCCAAAGCACGGCTGATTTAGGAATCAACAAGGATTTCTGATTCGAGATATTGGCAGTGAGTATTCCTTCAGCTAACATATTTGGTTTTAATTTTTGATTTGGATTGTTAGCCTTTACTCTCACATCCGCTGTTCTGGTCATATTGTTTACCGATGGCTCAACAAAACTCACCGTCCCTTCAAATTTTTCACCGGGATATGTCGCCGTAGTAAAATTGATTGTTTGACCTTCTTCAACTAAAGAAAGATCTGATTCGTAGGCATCAAACATCACCCAAACACTGGAAAGATCTGCAACCATATACATCATAGTTCCACGATTTACATAGTCTTCACGAGAAACATTAAGTTTTGTCACATAACCCGTAGCCGGAGATACTATATCGATCTCGGTTTTAATCTCTCCGGATGTTTCAATGCCTTCAATAGTTTCGGTAGTCAATTCCCACAATGCTAGTTTCCTTTTTGCTGATTTATACAGCACCGGATTTTGATCCTTGAATTTAGCGGCCTGCAAAAGCTCTTGTTGTGCGGAAACCAATTCAGGAGAATATATAGAGGCGATCTTCTGCCCTTTTCTAACATAAGCTCCTTCATAATCCACATATAAATTCACGATTCTTCCCCCAAATAAAGCCGTTACACTCGAAACTTTGTTCTGATCAGCCATTACTTTTCCGGGCAAATAAATAGTCGAAACCGGATTACCTGAGCGAACTACGGACGTTTCAATTTCAGCTAATTTCATTGCCGCCAGCGACATCGTTAATTCATTTGGATCTCCACTCGCCGTTGTATTATTCACTTCAGGAATAAGCTCCATGCTGCAAATCGGGCAATCTCCTGGTTCATTTTGGCGAACACTCGGATGCATACTGCAATAGTAAACAATCTCTCCGTTTTCATCCGTGTGATTATCTGCCACATGTTGATCCATTTGATCTGGCTGATCCATCGTATGAGTTTCAGTTTCATGTCCCCCAAAAATAAAAGCTCCGAGAAGTATCCCGATAACTCCGATTCCTACATAAAGACCGTATTTTTTAAGATTTTTCATGATAGTTGGTTTAATAATTAATTTCGTTTTCGGAGATGTTATTCACACCCGAGAGATAATTGATGTAGCTGTTCGCCATGTACAAATCGGCTGAAGCCTGAATTCGTTTTAGTTGATATTCGAGTAATTTTCTTTGCAGTCTCAGGATCTCTTCAAAATCCGATGCATCCGAAGAATAGGATTCCATCATTATGTTTATAGCTTGTTCTACTCGTTGAATTTGCTTGGTGTCGTATAAATTGAATCTTCTCTGAGCATCATTTCGATCTCTGAGTGCTGCGTAAAGATCGGTCTCCAATTTATTCTCTAAAGAGACTATGTCTTGCTGAACAGAATTCAGATTCAACTCTGCCTGCTGCACTTTTGCATTATATTTATTTCTGAAAAGCGGAATTTTAAAACTGGCTCTGGCTACAAAAGCATCTTTTCCATTGTCTGCGAGATTTGCAACGTCTGTACGTTCACCCGTAGCTATGTAATCAAATCCGATTCCAAAAGAAGGTTTTCCATCATTTGAAGCTACAGAAACCATCTCTTTCGAAGCTTCTTCACGATATCTAAGTTTGTTAAGATTCGGATTTTGCTGAATAATAGCTGATCTGAGCTCTTCCTTCTCTTTCAAAACCATTGATGTAGATAGATTTTCAGGAATAATTACTTTCGATTCTTCATCTACATTTCTGAGTTCATTAAATCGTTCTGTCAGTAAAGATCGGTTGTCTTTAAGAAGTTCAATCTGTGTTTTTAGATCTTCCTGTTCAATCTGAGCTCGCAGTACATCAACCTGAGAAGTCAAACCGTTTTCATATCTACTTAGACTTACTTCAAGCAGCGTATTTATAATGCTCAGATTTTCTTCCGCAGTACGGATGTTTTCATTCACTTCGTATAGATCACTCCATATCATTTCCATTTGATAGAATATGCGATTACGCTGCTCCTGAAATTGCTCAAACTGTGCCTTTGCGTTTGCATCCGATACCGATTGCTTATCAGCTAATGATCCAAACCACGGAAACATTTGTGTTACGGAAATTCGGGCTCTCTGCGGACCAACTCTGGTTTCTATTGGGCTAATGAAATAGGCGAATGCTACTTCAGGATCAGGTATTGTTCCCAGTTGAGGGCGATCTTCTAATACAGATAAATATCTGTTGAAGAATGCTTTAAGTTCCGGATTATTCTGCGCCGCTTCCTGTTGGTAGCTTTGCAAGGTTTGGGCTTTAATAGTTGAAGATAACATCAGGATTATGAACATGAAGAACACACCCTTGCCGAAGGTATCCCTTTGGGAGAATCCCCTCTCAAGAGGGGACTTTATAAGTCCTCGTTCCGACGCTCTGCGTTGGAATAATACATTACCTAAACCTGAATAATTGTGTTGAAATAATCGTCTCATTTCAAACTCCTTTTTAATTGAAATTCTTTCCAAATGGCATAAAGCACAGGAACTACGAATAGCGTGATTACCTGAAGCAACATTCCTCCAACACTTGGAATCGCCATTGGAACCATAATGTCAGCACCACGACCAGTTGAAGTTAAAATTGGGATAAGCGCCAGAATGGTTGTAGCTGTGGTCATGAGCGTTGGGCGAATTCTACGAGTGCTCGCTTCAATCACAGCCAATCTTATTTCTTCTTTATTGCTAGGTTTTCTTTTCTCAAAAAGTTGATCTAGATAGGTAGCCATCACCACTCCACCATCTGAAGCAATCCCGAACAGGGCGATAAATCCTACCCAAACAGCTACACTTAAATTTACCGTCCCCATTTGGAAGAGCTCTCTCAAATTTTGCCCAAAGAGATCAAAGTTTAAAAACCATCCTTGTCCGTATAACCAGATCATTAAAAAGCCACCCGCCCAAGCCACAAAAATGCTTGTAAAAATCATTCCTGTGGTAGCTGCTGATTTAAACTGGAAGTACATAATCAGAAAAATCGCAAAGAGGGCTATCGGCAAAATGATGCCTAATCTTTTCTCTGCCCGAACCTGATTTTCGTAGTTTCCAGCAAATTCAAAACTAACACCTGCTGGCACTTCTAGTGATCCTGTTTCAATCCGTTCTGAAATAAGTTGTTGAGCATTTCGAACTACATCTACTTCAGCAATTCCATCCAGTTTGTCGAAAATCACATAGCCAATTAAAAATGTGTCTTCACTTTTAATAGCTTGCGGTCCTTGGCGATATTCTATCGTTGCCAGCTGCTCTAAAGGAATTTGAGCTCCTGATTTTGTCGGAACCAACATATTGGAAATTGCCTGTGGATCATTTCTCAATTCTCTGGCGTACCGTACTCGAATGGGATAACGTTCTCTTCCTTCCACAGATGTAGAAACCTGCATTCCTCCAATTCCTACTTTTACAAAGTTCTGCACATCCTGAATGGTAAGACCGTAACGAGCAAGTTTTTTACGATCCCAATCAATTTCCAGATAAGGCTTACCAACAATTCTATCCGCAAAAACGGATTGTGGTTTTACTCCGGGCACGGATCTGAGAACATCTTCCAGGGCAAGACCAAAATCTTCTATGACCGCAAGATCGGATCCTTTTACTTTGATTCCCATCGGAGCTCTCATTCCTGATTGAAGCATAATCAATCGCGTTTGTATAGGCTGAAGCTTTGGAGCCGAAGTAGTTCCCGGAATTCTGGTTGCAGCTACAATTTCGTCCCAAATATCATCAGGTGAATTAATATGATCTCTCCATTGGCGGAAATACTTTCCATCTTCGTCGGGGATTAACTCTCCGTTTTCGTCTTTAGAAAAAGTTCCATCGTCATTCACACTAAAGCGGACTCTTCTACCATTTTCGTCCGTTTTGTATTCCGATTTATACTGAATCAGATTTTCATACATTGAAATAGGCGCCGGATCTAAAGCTGATGTAGTACGTCCGAGTTTCCCAACTACTTTTTTGATTTCAGGAATCGCTGAAACAGCCTTATCGATCTTGCGAATCACATCTTTTGATTCTTCTATTCCGGCGTGAGGTAATGTTGTAGGCATTAGTAAAAAAGCACCTTCATCCAAAGCAGGCATAAACTCTTTACCTAAACCCGGAAAAGTTTGTGAAGCAGCCGTCCATACTTTGGTATTTTTGACATCTAATCCAATTGCACCAAAACCCTTATTAAAAAATCCGAAGACGCTTGAAAATCCAAGCCAAATCATAACACCCAATACAACGAAAAATGTTGGGATGGAAAGAAAAGCCAGCTTATGATCTAAACACCAAGTAATGAGTTTCTCATAATTTCGAATTACCAACCAAAAGAAAGCCAAGATTGCACCAATCAATAGTACAACGAATAATAAATTCCAGATCAGTGCCACAGAAGGACCAAAAGGAAGCCAGTACTTTGCCAACAGCCAGGTCACAATAACTACACTCAAAATATTATTGAACATGGGTACTTTGGCAGAATAGCCCTCATCCATAAAAATGACAGCGCCGTTAATCAATCCAAAACCAACCAACGCTAATGCTGCCCAAATTGGTCCAAAGAATAAGACGAGCAGTCCGGCTAGAACTAATGCTCCGTTCCAAACCATTTTAACTAATCTGTTATTTATTTTGATAGAAAACACCCAGTGAGCAAAAGGAGGAATCAATGTAATCGCAACGATGATAGAGGCGATCAGAGCAAAAGTCTTAGTGTAAGCAAGTGGCTTGAATAACTTTCCTTCTGCAGCAATCATGGTAAAAACGGGCAGGAAACTTACAATGGTTGTAGAAACAGCCGTTATTACCGCTGATGCAACTTCAACAGTAGCTGTATAAATTACTTCGAGAAGGGAATCTCCCTCTTTCATGTTTTCCATATGACGGAGCATATTCTCAGAAAGAATCACCCCCATATCTACAATGGTACCGATGGCGATGGCGATTCCAGAAAGCGCCACAATATTGGCATCTACATTGGCGTACTTCATGGCAATGAATGTCATGAGTACGGCAACCGGCAACATTGCTGATATCAGGAATGAAGTTCTCAGATTCATTACCATCACCACAATTACAATGATGGTGATCAGAATTTCGAGAGAAAGAGCCTCTTCCAAAGTTCCTAGAGTTTCACCAATGAGTTCTGAGCGATCATAAAATGGTACAATCGTAACCTTTGAAATTGTACCGTCATCCAGTGTTTTTGAAGGAAGTCCCGGAGAAAGTTCAGCAATCTGAGTTTTAATATTGTCGATCACTTGTTGAGGATTTGCTCCCTGCCGTGCCACAACAACAGCACCAACAGCATCCGCTCCGCCTTTATCTAAAGCTCCTCTTCGTTGCGCAGGACCTGTGGTGACGAATGCTATATCTTTGAGCCGTACCGGAACATTGTCGACTACTTTAACCACGGTTTCTTCAATATCTTCGATATTTTCGATGTAGCCAAGTCCACGAACTAAGTATTCAGCCTTATTAATTTCGATGGTTTGTGCGCCTACATCAGCATTGGTTTTGCGTACAGCATCAAATACCTGCGAAAGAGAAATATCGTAGTTCAAAAGTGCATTTGGGTTAACGTCAATCTGGTATTCTTTTACGAAACCTCCGATCGGTGAAACTTCAGCAACTCCTTGTGCTCCCGAAAGTGAATATCCGATATAGAAATCCTGAATACTTCTGAGTTCCTGCGGATCCCAACCTCCCGCAGGATTTCCTTCGCTATCTCTTCCTTCTAAGGTATACCAAAAAACTTGTCCCAGTGCTGTAGCATCTGGTCCTAGTGACGGCTGCACATCTTGAGGCAAAGTTCCTGCTGACAATGAATTCAGTTTTTCAAGTATTCGGGATCGGCTCCAATAAAACTCGACGCCTTCCTCAAAGATCACATAAATGCTTGACAATCCAATCATCGAAGTGCTACGAATGGTTTTTACACCGGGAACAGTGAGTAACTGCGTAGTTAACGGATAGGTAATCTGATCTTCCACATCCTGGGGAGATTGACCTGCCCATTCTGTGTACACAATTTGCTGGTTTTCGCCTAGGTCGGGAATTGCGTCAACAGGAACGGGATTTTTGGGTAAAAAATCCAAATTCCATGAAAATGGAGTGGTTACCAATCCCCATCCCACCAGAACCAGAAGCAGCAATACTGCAACTAATTTATTTTCAAGGAAAAATCGTATGGTTTTATTTAACATTGGTATGAATTAAGAATAACTGTGACTGAACTTGTTGGGAGTCATTTTGGGAATTAGCCATCTCTTGATTGGAAATAGAGATCTTTAAATACCTGATAAGTGAGTTATTTAAAATTCAGATTTAAATCAGATCTCTAGATTTCTCATTCATCCGCTTTGCGGAATGATTCGAAATGACAAAAATAAAAGACGTAGTTATCCCTAGATCAGGAATGCTTCATTCGCCAAAAAGAGAGGTGGTGGCGAGTAATGGTTTTGAATAGAAAGGTTTAAATCTGTGGAAGAAGTATTTCGATCAATAGTATTTGTTTCAGATAAAGAAACAATTACAAGAGAAATATTTGTCTTTAAAACCACATTAGGTGATATAGTTGCAAGAAAATTAACTTCCGAACTACAATCACAATCTATAGTCATTGAGCAATCAGAAAAGTTTGCTGGCTTTTTTTCATGCATCATATCTTTATGCCCTGCATCATGTTTCATTTCAACCATTTCCATAGAACTATGATCCATCATCATCTGGTCACACATTTTCTGCATGGTGCTCATAGAGCAAATAGAAACAGTTAAACTAAGCACAATACTAAAGCTTAGCAGTGTTGAGATGTATTTATATGATGTTGAAATTTTCACAATTCAATTATACAAAAAGAAATCCATCTAATCATTACAAGAAGACAATATTACACAGCTTTTGCCAAATATTATACTTCTGTGATTTTAAAGCTCTTTGCGATACATTCTGTAGGTCTTATCCAGAGTACCACCAATTCGTTCAGCAAGACGGATCATTTCTGTATTGGTTCCTAAAACCCAACTTAATTCTGATTGAGTTAATTCTCTTCTAGTTCCGTTTTCTATTGCCTTTTGAGTAAGCAATGCATCTATTCCTTTACCTCTGTACTCCGGAACCACCCCCAATAGAGCCGTACGAAGTCTATCTATTTTCTTTTTCCCAAAGAGGAATTTAAAAATTCCGAATGGAAAAAGATTCCCGTTCATTTTCTTAAAAAGTTGATTGTAATCTAATAAAGCAATGGAAAATGCAATCGGTTTCCCGTCTATTTCTGCAATGTGAGCAAAGTCAGGATCAAGAATCATTTTAAAATCCTTTGCAGTGTGCTGAAGTTCTTCAAAAGTAAGCGGAAGAAATCCCCAATTGTCTTTCCATGCTTGGTTATAAATATTCCTTACTATTTCAACTTCCTCGTTCAGCTTTTTCATATTTACCTTACGAATCTTGAGCCCGGGATTCCTTTTATAAACTATTGCCAAGGCTCTTTCAAATCTCGTTAAGTCGATATCATCCTTATTCACATAAAAAGCTAAAAGGTCCATTTCATTCTTAAAACCGACATTGGTTATTAGCTTTTCGTAATAAGGTTTGTTGTAAGGCATTAACAGATAGGGCTGTTTTTCAAAATTATCAACTAACAAACCAATTGTATCCATCATGCCGGGACTTGCTGGCCCTATTACATCTTTCATCCCTTTATCTTTCAGCCAATCACAAGCCACTCGGAATAATAAATTTGCCGTTTCTTGGTCATCAATACATTCGAAAAAGCCAAAATGCCCGGTTTTAGTATCATGATATTCATTAAACCGATGATCTACTACCGCTGAAATTCGCCCTGCAGTCTCTCCATTATGTTCAGCTATAAAAAGTGCCATTTCAGCATTGTCAAAGAAAGGATTTTTTTTCTTATTGATCAGTTTTTTCTGATCCATTCTAAGAGGAGGAACCCAAACATCGTTATCTGCATAATGCTGGTACGGAAATTCAATAAACTTCTTCCGTTCATCATCAGTTGTTACGATGATCACCCCATTAGTATTCATGCTGTTAATAAGATTTAGTTTCCGGGGTGACCGTTCTGATCAATAATTCCATGCTTTAATCCCACTTTTCTGAATGCTTCAAGAATTCTGTCTAAGTGTTCGTTTGTATGGCTTGCCATGTAACTCGTTCTCAACAATGATTGGCCTTGTGGTACAGCAGGAGGAACAACAGCGTTTGCATAAACTCCTTCTTCAAAAAGATCTTTCCAAAATCTAAAGCAATCCATCATTCCCCCAATAACAACAGGAACAATTGGAGATTCACTAGACCATACATTGAAGCCTAAGTTTTTAAGCTCGGTTCTCATGTATATAGAAATTTCTTCGAGTCGTTCAATTCTCCATGGTTCGGCTTGAAGTATCTCAAGAGCTTTAAGAACTGTGGCAACATTGGCAGGCGGCATTGAAGCACTAAAAATATGTGCCGGAGAATGGTGCCTCAAATATTCAATTACTGGATTGTCACCAACAATAAACCCACCTAGAGAAGCAAATGATTTTGAAAATGTACCACTTATCAGATCAACTTCATCGGTAAGTCCGAATACAGAGGCAGAACCTCTTCCTCCATCGCCAATTACACCTACTGCATGAGCATCATCTAAATACAATCTTGCGCCAAATTCTTTAGCAAGCTTTACTAACTCAGGAACTTTAGCAAGAGTACCTGACATTGAAAAAACACCATCAGTAATAATAATCTTTCCTGCATCCGGATCAGCTTTTTCAAGTAATTTTCGAAGTTGATCCATATCATTGTGCTGATAGCGCATCGTTTTAGCCTTCGAACAAAGTGTGCCAACTACAATACATGCATGATTATCTCGATCTGAGAATATGATATCATTCCGCTGAGCAATAGTCTGAATAGTACCCTCATTGGTTTGATATCCGGTACTGAAAAGGACACAATTTTCCTTTCCCATAAACGCAGCAAGCTTTTCTTCCAGCTCAAGATGAATATCTAACGTTCCGTTTAAATATCGGGAACCTGTGCATCCCGTTCCATACTTTGTAAGTGCAGCCTGTGCAGCTTCAATTGTTCGTTGATCGTTGGTAAGCCCAAGATAGTTGTTAGAACCAGCCATGATAACTTCATGCCCTTCAATCTCCACGATTGTACCATCAGTAGCTTCTAGCGGTTTAAAGTATGGATATAAACCCATCTCTTTAACTTCATCAGCCTTTGTGAAGTTAAATGCTTTAGCAAAGATGTCGTTTTTGGCTACTTCAGTTTTCGTATCGGCCATGCAAATTATCCTCAAAAAAATTCTTTTATAACATCGAAATATACCTAGTATTAATTTTCTATCAAATTTTGATTAATTAATACTACCTAGTTGACGCACTTCTGTTCTTAATAACGCTGCCAAGATAAGAAATATATTGCTGAGCTACTTTATTCCATGTAAAGTTTTCCAATACGTAATCTCGGGAAGAAATACTCAGTTTATTCAGGTCTTTTTCGATTAAAGTGTCAATTTTATTAGAAAAGCTTTTACTATCTCTCACTTCAATCTTATAACCATTCTTCCCATTCTCAATTACATCTTTTATACCTTCTAGGTCTGCTGCAACAGCAGGTGTTCCCGCAAGATTTGCTTCCAACAGCACAATGCCGAATCCTTCCATGTCTCCGGGAATAGGAATATTAGGCATGATAAAAATATCTGATGCTGAATATGCATTCTTCAACACCTCATCTGATTGTTTTCCAACCAAGAGCACTTTTTCTTTTACTGAAGAAGAATTAACTACTTCTTTTAATCTTTCCTGTTCCGGCCCATCCCCAATTATTAGATAAACAACTTCAGAGTTTATTTTTGGCAGCACTTCTTTTATAAACCACTCATGTCCTTTTCTTTTTACCTGCCTACCGACAGTAAGTAAAAGTGATTTTCCTTTCAGGTTAAGATCAAAAGTAGTTTCTATTTCTTTTCTGGCAATTGATTTGTCAGGTGTTTCTTTAAAGTCCGACATATCAAAGCCGTTAGGTAATGCTACTCCTTTTTCAGGATCCATTCCACGTTTTATACATTCTTGTCTTGTCGCTTCTGAAACAGAAATAACCCCATCAAGTGCATTAAAAACTTTAGGAACAAAATTTTGATAGATCCCGACAGGCATCTTGACATCTTGCCCATGATTAATGGTAACCATAGGTACTTTTATTCTATTTCTACAAAATTTTGCGAGTGAAGCTGTAACCATAGAAGAAAAAAGAATTACATCAGGCTCGTACTCTTTTACAATTTTAGGAAGCTTATAAATTAGGCTTAAAAGAAAAAAAGCCGTTTTTATTTCAACACCTTTCCATGGAACATGCTGGATTATTGTCTTTATTTCAATGTCTTGTCTGCTTATTAATTCATCAACCAATTGAATGCTAACCCGTTGCATGCCTCCCATATTATCAAGAGGTGCGTTTTCAGGCGGATGAAGGTGTGAGATATAAAGAATGCGCAAACTAACTAAGACTTTTGTTTAGTATCGGAAAGTTCAATTGCTTCACGATAGTTTTTTACCAAACCGGCGTTAATATCATCCCATTCATATTCCATTGCCATTATTCGAGACTTCTTACCCATTTCCTTTCTTCTTTCATCATCAGTAACCAACCACTCAAGTTTTTCAGTGAAATCAGATACATCCTTCTTTTTCCCCCATTTACCGTTTACTCCATCATCAACAAGAGATTTACTTCCTATTGCATCAGCAACTAAGCAAGCCAATCCACTCGCCATCGCTTCCAGGGTTACATTTCCGAATGTTTCCGTATGCGATGGGAATAAAAAAACATCACTACTTGCATATGCTTTTGCCAAATCTTCACCGGTTGCAAAACCTGTAAAATGTCCGCTTGGGAAGTTTTCTTCTGCCTCTTTTCTTGCAGGCCCATCTCCAACAATTAACGCTCTCACTTTTGGGTATTTTTTTTGAACCGCTTTAACACTCTTTATATAAGTACCCAACTCTTTTTCCCATACTAGCCTTGATACAAATGTCACTACAATATCATCATCTTTAAATCCTACAGACCTCCTCCATTCCATATCTCTTTTAGAAGGATTGAATAATTCTAAATTGATTCCCCTTGCCCAAATCCTTTTATCTCCTTCTAATCCAAGACGATCTAACTCTTCAATCATTGATTTGCTGGGCACATAAATATGAAGCGCTTTTTTATAAAACCACTTCATCAACAACTCAAATGGCTTTTTAACCGGTGAAAGATATAATGAGTAGTAGCTTGTATAAGCAAGAAAATGGGTATGATATGAACTCACAACTGGAATATTATTTTTTTTAGCCCATTTTAACGCTCCGATTCCCAAGCCATCCGGGGTTGCTAAATGAATAAGAGTAGGATTGAATTCTTCCAGCTTCTTTTTTGCTGATCTTGGAAAATGGGTAGTAATTCTATATTCCTTCCTTCCGGGAACCAACATAGGTATCGAAGGTGTAACTACAAGCTCTCCATTATGATCTATTGAAGGCTTTTTAATTGACGGACCAAATACAAGAACGGGTATTCCCTGAGCTTCCAAATATTTCACTAATCTGTTTAAAGTAAGAGAAACACCGTCTCTGATATGATTGTAATTGCCGGTAAACAGCGCAACTCGAAGTTCTTTCATAAAAGTTTAAAAGGAAATAACAGATGCGTATCTTAGTAGCATCAGATTTAAATTCAGAAAAAAATAACTCGACAATATAAGCAATTAATGAAAGCCTTTATAACCGGAGCTACAGGTTTTATTGGAAGCCATCTAGCAGATCGTTTGATTGCAGATGATAGGTATTCAGAAGTTCGTTGTTTGGTACGTTCAAGTGATAAATGGCTGGAAGGGAAAAGTTTTAAAAGAATTCCCGGCGATCTCAATAACTTTAACGCACTAAAAAAAGGTATTGCCGGAGCAGATGTAGTTTTTCACTTAGCTGCAATTGTAATGGCTCCTAATCAAAAGGAATTTACACAGGCAAATGTTAATGCTACAGAAGATGTTGTTCGGATAGCACAGAAAAATGGAGTAAAAAACCTGGTTATCCTTTCTTCTCTTGCCGCGGCAGGTCCTAGTCATGGAACTCCAATTGATGAGAAAGAAGCATATAAACCAGTTAGTATGTATGGGCGGTCAAAACGGGATATGGAATTAGCCATTAAAGAAATTGCAAGCAAAGATGATTCCATAAAAATTATCCGTCCCCCTGCTGTTTACGGACCTCGTGAAGATCAGATCTTCACCTATTTTAAGACTTTCCAAAAAGGTTTAAGCACGATTGTTGGAGATGGGAACCATCCCAGACTTTCGATGGTGTATGTAGATGACTTGATAAATGGAATTATGAAAGCATCCCTGAAAACTAACCCCGGTATTCATACTTACTTTATTACTGGACCTGATACTTATAATTGGAATCAGATCCATGATATAACATCTACAGTATTGAGTAAAAAAGCATTCAAGTTGAAAATTAAACCTGAGTTGGTTAAAAAACTGGGTAGCCTCATCGAAAATACTGCATCATTATTTGGTAAATATCCCGTTGTGAACAAAGAAAAAACGAATGAACTGGTTTTAGAATGGACTTGTTCTTCTTTAAAAGCGGAAAAAGAATTGAATTACAAAGCAGAGATTTCGATTCAAGAAGGGATTTCCAGAACTATACATTGGTATAAAAAACACAATTGGTTATAAGATTTATGAATAGACTAAAAACTGCACTAGCTATATTTTTATTATTAATCGTCAGCTCTTCTATTCAGGCTCAGGATGAAGTTTTAGTTCAGGACTATTCTCAGGTTCTGAATATCCCCACTGTAAAAGCAATTGAAGCGTCCGAAACTCATTTATATATACTTTCTGATCAGGATGGAATGGCTGTTTTCAGAATAAAACCGAATGAATTACAATGGTTGTATACATCAACCGGCATGCAAAAAAGAGGATATAATCTTTCTGCTGATGTACGATTTGCTTACTTATCCGGAGATACTAAACGACTTACAATTCTTGAGCCTACTTCTGTTCTAGGTGTATATTCTGCTACTCTATTACCGTCTAAACCAATGGCAGCCGTTCGTTTACAAAATAAATTATACATTGCATTAGGAGATAAAGGTTTAGGAGCCTTGTCTTTGGAGACACCTGAAACTGTGGATTCCGAAATAACTTACGTTCAGGATGTAGGCCAGAATGTAGCCGTTATTGATGTTGCAGCTTCCCCGAAATCCAATCAATTATTTGTACTCACCGGAAATTCGAAATTGGATGTTTTCTCTTTAAGTGAAAATGAACTTAAGTTTAGTTCTAGTTTAAACATCTCTCAACGCTTGACGAATCTTTTTATAGATGGAGAAAAGTTTTGGGGAGCAACGGATCAAGGTGAGGTTTTTGAAATAACGGCCAACGGGTTGGGAAGAAAAATCGGCTCTGTTAACGAAAGAGTAGAAACTATCCGCTTCTGGAAAAGTTATACTTTTGTACGAACAGTCAGCGGTAAATTATGGTACTCTCAGAACAGATCGCCTTTGATTGCTTGGAAAACAGACACTCAGGCTGGAAACTATATCGCTAAAAGTGGTGAGAATCTTTGGCTGGTTGAGAACAACAAAGTTACCAAAATTGGTGTATCCAGTATTGCACAAAATATACAAACTGCCCCGACCGGTCCTTTTACAATCAAAGAAATTCCCAATCAAATTCTTACCTATCCTAATGCTTTACTATTAGGTCTTGAAATTGAAAACGGACACTCAGCCAATGATGTTGAATTCTCAATACGTTCCAGAACTGATAATGCGGTTATGAAAAAACAAGGATTTTACTGGCAGCCAAGTCCGGGACAAATCGGTGTAAACTGGTTTACTATTGTGGGCACAAATTCAAAAGGAGAAACAGACAGTACATCTTTCACCGTTGATCTCAGATCTTTCAACACCCCTCCAAGATTTAGCCCGGTCCGAGTATCAAATATTGCAGTTAATGAAGAGTTTAATCTGCAAATTAAAGCCATCGATCCTGAAGATCCATCCACTTCCCTCATAAGATATCTGGGAGTTGATTTACCTGAAGGTGCAAATATAAATGAAGAAACAGGTCTTTTTTCCTGGACTCCAAGCTCCCGTCAAGTCGGCGACTTTACTTTCCGAGTGATAGCCTCAGATCAACTAGGTGCAGCCTCATCACAAGATATCACTCTAACCGTTTTAGATATTTCCAGAGGAGACGGCAACTAGATTTGGCTGAACTCACCAATTCAGAATTTACAGTTAAAATTCTTTCCTGGTATCAGGATAATAAAAGAGCAATGCCTTGGAGAGATGAAAAAGATCCCTATAAGATCTGGATTTCAGAGATCATGCTTCAGCAAACCAGAGTAGATCAAGCCTGGCCTTATTTCGAAAATTTTATGAAACTCTTTCCAACTGTGTTTGATTTAGCAAAAGCCGATCAGCAACAAGTACTGAAAGCTTGGGAAGGATTAGGCTATTACAGCAGAGCTCGAAATCTGCATGCTGCTTCCAAAATGATTGTGGAAGATTTTGATGGTAAGCTCCCCGAATCTTATGACGAAATCATCAAACTGAAAGGAATTGGTCCCTACACTGCTGCTGCTGTTACAAGTATAGCATTTGGAAAACCTAATGCTGTAGTAGATGGGAATGTGATTCGTGTGATCACTCGTTATTATGGAATAGAAGATGACATTCGAAGTTCTCGAACCACCAAACAAGTACAGGAATTGGTTAATGAACTCATCAGTGTACAAAAGCCTGCAGATTTCAATCAGGCGATGATGGAATTAGGAGCAACAGTTTGTTCTCCTTCAAAACCTGATTGTTTAAACTGCCCGATTCAATCCGGTTGTGTCGCCACTAAAATTGCCAAAACCAATACTATCCCTTACAAATCAAAAGCCAAGAAAAAGCCTCACAAAGTAATTGGTGTTGGAATTATTGAGAGAGAAGATGGAAAATTACTGATTGCCCTGCGACCTGAAAATGCTATGCTTGGTGGATTGTGGGAATTTCCAGGAGGAAAACAGGAAAAGAAAGAAACCATTCAACAAACTGTTGAACGTGAACTGGAAGAAGAGTTGGGAGTTGAAGTTCACGCTTACAAAGAATTCATGACGTTAAAGCACACTTACTCTCATTTTTCCATTACTATGCACGCCTATTTATGCAAGCTTATATCAGGAGCACCTAAACCAAAAAGCAGCCAGGAAATTCGATGGGTAGAAAAATCTGAGTTAACAGAATATCCGTTTCCGAAAGCGAATAAGGTTTTGACGGAGAGGTTGGTTGGTGAGATTAAGTAAGGATAAATCTGGTTTTCTATTTTAGCTTAATTGAACATAAATATTCGTCACCCTGAACTCGATTCAGAGGTCGGTGGTGGTTAGAGTATTGACTTTGCTTTCCTTGCTCAAAAAGTCACTTTCGCGCAGATGCTGAACAACGTAACAGATTTAAGCGTGATTCAGCATCTGTGTCGAGTTAGATACTTGATAGTACCTCTGTTAATTCCTCCTTCGAAGGAGGTGTCGCGCTGAAAGCGTGACGGAGGATGTCGTACAGTTAAGAAACTCAGAAACTGCACAACATCCCTCTGATTTCGTACAAGTGTTCAATCTTTCTTGCTTAGTGAGTTAACTCAATAATGACACACCCCTAAATCCCCTCTCAAGAGGGGACTTGAAAGTTATTTAAAATTAAAAAGTTCCTGTTCAAAGAGTTAAAATCCGGCATTGGATGAGTGAAGGAATAGCATTCAATCAATATATAGAATTCAAACCCTAAAACCTGTCCGCTTGCGGGCATTTGGTTTTAGGTAGAATTCGGAAGATTGAATGCCCGAAAGTCATCCCGCCGGGAGTTTTTGGTACTTTTGTCGGCACAAAAGTACATAGATAAGACACGTAAATTCCTAATACTCATCGAATAAATACAATCCGATTAATGCTCTTACTTTTGGTTTGATGACAGTTCAGGCTGATTCTAAGTTGATTTTGTTTATCTTACCAAAGATGAAATGATCATCGGAAATATGTTATATGCCTTTTTATAATGGACAAAATAGTTCGTAAATGTATAGTTGATATTCTTTCCACTCGGAATGGCCTACTTAAAATTCCTGTAAGGCAACGAGCTAAGTTTGAAGGTTGTCTTAAATTTGAATTAGCCTCACACTTAGAGAAAATTGGTGCAGAAAATGTAGAAGTTGAATCAAAAGCTTTTCATAGAAGAGATAGAACGGACATAACTTTTTTTTGGCAAGAAGAACCTTATTCACTGGAGTTGAAAACCTCAAATACAAACTGGAAAATTGATGGTGTTAATTCTAGTACCAGACCAATCACAAAGAATATTAAGTCTATTGTTAAAGATGCAGAGAAATTAAATTCTGAGTCAGGAATTGTAGCATTTGTTTTATTTCCTATACCTCTCAATGATAATCGTTGGGAATTTTACATTGATCGAATAAGTAATAAAACCGGGATAGAAATAAGCCCCCAAAATAATTGTAGTGTCTTAAGTATTGATTTGAATGAAAATTAAAATTGTAACCTAATTGTATGCTCTTTTATGTCAAAAGAATTTCGGCAATTTTAATACCTAGCCCGTAAAACAAAGGATTGTTAAGTTATTTTCCTTCCATGACTAAAAAGAAATTATTAGCTCTCAAGCCCAAACTAGACGCATTAGTTGAACAAATCGAACAACCGGATTTCATCGATAATGACCCCATCCAGTTTATGTACGCTTTTGAGGATAAAAACGATAAAGAGTTAGCAGGTTTCTTTGCAGCAATTATGGCTTGGGGCAGACGGGATATTGTCATCAGCAAAGTAGATGATCTGCTTAAACGAATGGATTACAAACCAGCCGAGTTTATTCTGAATTTCACTGAATCTGATGCGGCAAAACTGGAAGAGTTCAAACACAGAACCTTTAAACCAATAGATATTTACTGGTTAATCAAAACGCTTCAGAGTATTTTAAAGGAGCATCTAACTTTTGAAGAGTTTTGGACAATGTGTTATCAAAGATCAAAAAGTCAGGAACGGGAACTTATTGCCATTTTTCATGAAGAATTCTTTTCCATCCATCCTGAAATCCCTCAGCGAACAAGAAAGCATATTTCCAATCCGGAGAAAAATAGCTCTGCAAAAAGATTAAATATGTATTTGAGATGGTGTATTCGTTTCGGTCCTGTGGATTTACAAACCATGAGCTTCATGAATCCGTCAGAACTAATGATTCCGTTAGACGTTCATGTAGCACGGCAAGCCAGAGCTTTAGGAATATTGAAACGTAAACAAAATGATTGGAAGGCAGTTCAGGAATTAACGGGTAAACTTCTACTCCTTGATCCAAATGACCCTGCTAAATATGACTTTGCTTTGTTTGGGATGGGAGTTCTGGATCAGAATATTTCTTAAAGAACCACCATTAAATAAGCCCCTAGATAAATTAATATAGTTTGTACAAATGAATATAAAATATAACCAAGAACCAAAGCGATAAGAACTTGTAAATATTCAGAAAAACCTTTTAAACCCAAATATCTAATACTAGCATACATTAAAAATCCCAGCATCAAAGGAATTCCCATAAAGAATATTAATGGTGTATCTGTAGTTTCCATCATTTTCAATGCAGGTAACATAAATAACGAAAAAATTGAAAACGTAGTTAATGAATAAACCATTAACACATAGTGTTCAACAAATCTGCTTTTCTTTTTCTTAAAGAACATCCTAGTAAAAAGTGCAAAAATCGGAGCAAGCAGCACCAAATAAAGAGCCTGATTGAACTTTTGAACTAAACTGATCGTAATTTCATTGATATTTTGAAAATAAGCTGACCAATCAAAAGATGGAATCATTTGATTTAACTGAGCAACCAGATCATCAACACTCGCCCCTGCACCCATTTCCATCGCATTCGTCATCATTGCATCATAATCAATGAAACGAACAGTAATAAAAGTGGTTACTGCCAGAATGAAAATACAGTAGCGAAGAGGTGTTACGTATTTTCCACGGTCTGTGAAGTAAGCATCGATAATCATAGCAGGGTTTTTAATCATCCCCCAAATGGTTGCCGGCAATCCCCGATCTAAATTGAATACATCCCCCATTAACTCCTCTAAGAAGCCTTTATGCTGTGTTTGTTGGGGTGGTGTTGACTTTTCTTCGTCCATTAAATCCGGTGTTAATTAAAGAAATTTTAGAATTCACAATTTTGCCACATTTTTTGTATATTTGCAACCCCAATTATGGGATAAAAAAAACAATGAAAGGAAGTGAGGCTCAATGCTAGGTGTTGAAGTTAAAGACAACGAAAGTGTTGAACGTGCGATAAATAGGTTTAAAAAACTCATTACTCGTTCTCGTATTCTTAATGAATACAAGGACAGACAACAGTTTACTAAACCTTCTATGGAGCGCCGCGAAGCTATGAAAAAAGCTGTACGCGAGCAACGTCGCCGTCAACGAGAAAACTATTAGATTCTCGTTCTCGTCACAAATTTAAGCCTTTGGATTTTATCCAAGGGCTTTTTTTATGGCTTCTTTTACGTACCTGATTCCTTCTGTTCCTTTTGACTGGGGAACTATAGAAGTTGGAAACCCAAGTTTTGCAGCCTCTTTTTTTCTCTGCTCAATATGTGGTACGGTACGAACTTCCCCACCTAAACCCACTTCTCCAATAAAAGCAGTTTTCTGATTTATAGGCTTATCTGTTAAACTGGAAACCAATGCACAACAAACTCCAAGATCACCTGCTGGATCATTCAATCGAAAACCTCCTGCTATATTTAAATACACGTCATGATTGGAAAACCCATACCCCGCTCTTTTCTCAAGTACTGCTAATAACAATGCTAACCGACTACGATCAAATCCGTTGGAAGTACGCTGAGGAGTGCCGTACGCAGATGGACTTACTAATGCCTGTACTTCTATCAAAAGAGGCCGAGAACCTTCCATCGTGCAAACAATAGCGTTACCGCTTATTCCTTCTGTTTTATCTGAAATAAATAGCTCTGATGGATTTGAAACCTCTATCAAACCTCCTTCTTTCATTTCAAAAACACCCACTTCCTGAGCAGGACCAAATCTGTTTTTTAAACTTCGAAGCAATCGGTAAGTGTAATTCTTATCGCCTTCGAATTGCAAAACGGTATCAACCATATGTTCAAGAACCCTTGGACCGGCAATATCGCCTTCTTTGGTTACATGACCGATTACAATAGTGGTAATATTCTTTTTCTTGGCTAACTGCTGAAACAATGCTGCACATTCCTTCACCTGTTGAATACTTCCCGGCATACTTTGTAATTCCGTTCTGTATACCGTTTGGATGGAATCTACAATGAGTAAATCAGGATTTACTTTTTGTACTTCATCAATGATCTTATTGATCTGCGTTTCGTTATAAATCAGAAGTTTATCTGACTTAACGCCTAGCCGTTTTGCTCTCTGTTTTATCTGTCCTGCTGATTCTTCCCCTGCACAATATAAAATCTTTAAATCTGGATTAGATTTTGCAATTTGAAGGGTCAAAGTACTTTTACCTACACCTGGTTCTCCACCGATGAGAATATAGGCTCCATGAAGAAATCCGCCGCCAAGCACTCTATCAAATTCTTTAATATTGCTAAGAAATCTGGAATGCTCCGAAGTTTCTACATCGTCTAATTTTTGTGGTTTTTCAACTCTTTCAAGCCCTTCAACTTTGGCTTTATGGACTACTGATTTTGACTCAACTTTTGATTCTTCAAAGGTATTCCACTTCCCACATGATGGGCAGCTGCCTAACCATTTTGCGGAAGAGTGTCCACAATTACTGCATTCGAATTGTGTTCTTTGTTTTGCCAAATCAATCTTTAACTAACTGGTTTTCTACAACAGAACGGTTTATGTACCATGTGGTTGCCATCATTCCAAAAGCAATGCTGATGTAGTAGCTAATAATTCTCCATAAGAATACAGCAAGACCAATAAATGATGGTCGAGAGATCAAAGGACCTTGAAATAGTACAAATAATCCTTCAACTCCACCGCTACCTCCTGGAGTCGGTACTACTAAAAATGCCAAATTCATTGCCAAACTCCTAAGTGCTGAAAGTATTTCCGGTGCAGGCAATAAACTAAGAATTACTATAGTTGCTAAAGCAATTCTACAAATCCACGACATTGTTGAAAGGACAAAAGCTTTAATCAAAAAACTGAGTGGTTTTTTTCTTAATTGATGAGCATACTCTTCCAGGTTTTCTACTTCAATTGCTATTTTATCTCGGTATTTCCTCAAAAAAGGCAACTTAAATATGAACAGGACTACTTTTTTTATTGCTGCGGGGTTAATCAACACTCCGTATGCCAATAAACCGGCATAAGCTAATAATGAAGCATACAAAATTACCATTGAAGCTTCCCCAACAAGGCCAATTTCGGGAGGCACAACTTCATAGAAAATTCCGCCTATTAACAAAATTGGAATAGCTGTGGCAAACCAAATCTGGTCCAATAATACTCCATAAAGAACTATTGCAGTTGCAGATCCAAGCTTCATTCCTTCCTTATTCATGGCATATGTTGCCATTGGAGCTCCACCAATTGTAGATGGTGAAACCGCTGAAGTAAAATCCCATGCAAGCACAACTCTGAAAGCTGCTAACCAACCGATTTGACCCTCAGCAAGGAATCGAATTTTTGCAGCTGAAAACCATATCCTTAAAAAGGAAACAAATAAAGCAATGAACAAACCCGGTAATCTTTTCGGGACTAGATGTGTAAGAACACCTGGAGTGTATGTATACCAAATAACACCTGCCATCGTAGCCACACTTAACCCAATAGAAATAAATAGATATTTCTTTGAGATGAAATTTTCTGGCTTAGTGGTATCTATTGCTTTAGTACTCAAATACTTTTACTGCTTATTGAAAAAGATAAAAAAAGCCTTGCCGAACTTCGGCAAGGCATAAAATACTACGTGCTTATCAAGCTAAAGTTATCTCATCATCCAGATAAACATCCTGAATCATGTTTAACAATTTAACGCCTTCTTTAATCGGTCTTTGAAATGCTTTACGACCGCTAATCAAGCCCATACCGCCCGCTCTTTTATTTATTACTGCAGTTTTAACGGCGTCCTCAAAATCATTAGCTCCGGAAGCGCCGCCTGAATTAATTAATCCTGCTCTACCTGCAAAGCAATTAATTACCTGATAACGCGCCAAATCGATTGGATGATCTGAGGTAAGCTCTGAGTAAATACGCTCATCCAACTTTCCATAGCTGGAATCACCGGCATTTAATGCTTTATAACCACCGTTGTTGGTTGGTAGTTTTTGTTTGATAATATCAGCACCTAAAGTAGTTCCGATATGGTTAGCCTGACCTGTTAGATCTGCAGAAGTATGATAATCCACACCATCAACTTTGAAAGCATTGTTTCTAGTATAGCACCAAAGAATAGTTGCTAAGCCTAATTCATGTGCGTATGCGAATGCTTCGGATACTTCCTGAATTTGTCTACCTGATTCTTCTGAACCAAAGTAAATCGTTGCTCCGACTGCAGCAGCACCCATATTGTAAGCCTGTTCGATATTTCCGAACATGATCTGATCAAATGTATTTGGGTAAGTCAATAATTCGTTGTGATTGATCTTTACAATGAATGGAATTCTATGTGCATATTTTCTGGACATACTTGCAAGCACTCCAAAGGTAGAAGCAACACCATTACATCCTGCCTCAATTGCAAGATTGATAATATTTTCCGGGTCAAAGTAATCTGGATTTTTTGCGAATGAAGCTCCTGCAGAATGCTCAATTCCCTGATCAACCGGAAGTATAGAAACATAACCGGTGCCACCAAGCCTGCCATTGTCCAACAACCATTGAAGGTTTCCTAACACTCTGTTATTTCTGTCTGAGTGATACCAAACTTCATCCACATAATTACCGGATGGTTTGATTAAACGCTCCTTTTTGATGGTTTGACTGGTGTGATTTAGTAAGAAAGAGGCCTCATCTCCTAAAAGTTCTTCAATACTTTTTGATCCAAGTGACATAGTTACTTTAATTTGATATTAATTTTAAAGGCTAAAATATAGTAGTTAATCAACGAAATGACTAACTGCAATCTTAAATATGGATTCAAAATTTCCATTAACATTCATTATCTTTGACGTATGAATATTGATGAAATAATTTTACCAAAAAAACCGCTTTTCTTAGCCCCAATGGAAGACGTAACGGATTCTCCATTTCGTCAAATATGTAGAGAGAAAGGTGCGGACATCGTTTTTACAGAATTCATAAGTTCTGAAGCACTTATTAGAGATTCGGAAATTGCGCTTCATAAAATGAGTTACAATGAGATCGAACGCCCCTTTGGAATACAAATTTTTGGCGGACGTGAAGAAGCTATGCATGGAGCTGCAAAAGTTGCTCTCAACAATAATCCTGATGTAGTTGATATCAATTTTGGATGCCCGGTATATAAAGTAGTTAACAAAGGAGCCGGTGCTGCTTGCCTCAAAGATCTGGACATGATGGAACGAATGGCAGGAACTGTAGTTGATGCAGTAACTGATAGACCGGTAACCGTAAAAACCAGACTAGGATGGGATGATGACACCATCAAAATTCAGGAAGTGGCTTTGATGTTGCAAAAATTAGGTGTTAAAGCATTGACTGTTCACGCAAGAACACGTTGCCAAAAATATAAAGGCGATGCAGATTGGGAATGGCTCAAAAAACTTAAAAACACTCCCGGACTTGAAATCCCGATTATTGGAAACGGCGATGTAACTTCTCCTGAACTAGCCAAAAAAATGTTTGATGAAACAGGAGTTGATGGAGTTATGATCGGTCGTGGAGCCATTGGTAATCCATGGATATTTCAACAATCCAGACATTATCTGGAAACGGGGGAATTACTACCTGAACCTACCCTTGAAGAAAAACTAAATGTTTGCGCTGAACAACTGCGATTATCTGTAGCTCACCAGGGTGAAAAATACGGTGTGATAATAATGAAGAAGCATTATGGCCAATACCTGAAAGGAATCAGGAATGGCAAAAAACTCCGCATGCAACTTATGGACCACTCTACTATGGACCCTATTCTTGAGATCTTGCTTAATTTCAAAGAAGAAGATTCGTTTGCTTTGGCTTGAAGAATTAAGCTATTAAAAACACGAACACACTAAAAAATTAATCCAGCCTTTTGTGACCTTACGTTTTCAAAACTATCACTCTGAAAATCTTCGGTTTTTTGTAACTTTTCATTGTCTAACAAGTGTACTGAGTGTTAAACTTAACTAAATTAACTTTCTCTTAATGCTTCGGTTCTTTTTATTCTCTGCTCTTCTATTTTCCTGTACCCCAGCAAATCAAAAAAATAAACTAGAAAAACTAAAAGACTATGAAGGTCTCTATGAGTACGTTAACGGCACCACTTTAACGCTTCAGTTATCACCGCCCGACACAACTTTATATGCCATTATTGATGGAGCTAAATATCCTCTTTTTCATCATAATGCAGATACCTTTCTGAATAATCAAAAAGACAAAGTTGTTTTTAACAGAGACACCAATCAACAGGTTTCAAGTTATTCTGTAGATGGATCTATTTTTAGTCTGCTTTCTAAAAAATTTGAAGGAATGGAAATGGAACCAAGAAGTGACATTGAAAACGATCCAGATAGATATAAATACCAAATTCCTGCTGAAATTAATGACGGACTTCAAGTTGGAAATCTGAATAATGAATTCACAAAACCTGAACTTATCAACGACATGGTTAAGAATACCATTGCTTATAATTATCCCGATGTTCACAGTACACTGATCTACAAAAATAACAAACTTGTTCTTGAAGAATATTTTTATGGATATGACCGATCAACACCACACCAACTAAGATCAGCAACTAAAGTCTTATATGGCACTTTGCTTGGAATAGCAATTGATAAAGGTTTTCTAAAAAATGAAGACGAACTAATACTCCCTTATTTCCAAGACGATTATGAAACCATTAAAAACCTTGATGACAGGAAAAGAAAAATAACCATCAAAGATTTTCTGACTTATCAGCATGGAATGGATTGCGAAAATAATAATCCAAGAAGTAAAGGGAATGAAATGTCTATGATGCAAAGTGATGACTGGGTCAAATATACTTTAGACCTTCCAATGGTTAGCGAACCGGGTAAATCTTCTTCCTATTGTACCGGTATTGCTTTGACGATCGGAAAACTTATCGAAAAAGTTACTGAACAAGACTTAGAAACATTTGCGAAAGAAAACCTATTTGATAAACTCGGAATAGAAAACTATAGTTGGCGGTTTGCCCCTGACTCATCAAGCCGAACTACTTTCAGTCAAAAATCTCTAACACCAAGAGAGATGATAAAATGGACACTATTGTATAAAAACAAGGGTAAATGGAATGGTGAACGAATTATCTCAGAAGATTGGGTGGATAAATCTTTCTCAACTTATGGCTCTGGTGAATTTGGCTATCTCTGGGAACATAAATATATAATGGTTGATGGCAAGAGGTATGATTCTTATATGGCTTCAGGAAACGGAGGTCAAAAAATTAATCTCTGGCCGGAACTGGATATGATCACGGTGTTTACAGGCGGAAATTATAACTCCTATATGTTGTACGGTGTTAGCACTCCGCCAAACAGAATGATACCGGGCTATATTCTTAAAGCAACATTTTAGTAGTTTATAAGCCTATAAAAGCTAATTTCTTTGAGTATTGAAGCTAAATTGTACGCCTAAACTGTAATACCCAGGATCATAGCTAAATCCTACTTCCTTGAGAGCCTGAGCACTGCCAATTTGGAATTCAAATTTCATAGCATCCATTCCAAATCTTAGAAAGAAAGACCGCTCCAGAAACCATTCTTCCTTTGAATCTGACTCAAATACCTGATCACCGGTCAGTATAACTTCCCCAAAATCTATGTAACTTATTTTTGGAGATATCCCAACTTGAAAATCCCCTTTTTTGAAGGCTAAATTTGTTAGAGCAGAATATTTACTGTATCTGCCATACCCATATATTTCTCTGATTTTATTATCAATAACTGTTTCATTCCTTTCTTCACCTTCGCCTTCTCCATACCCTAATATAAACTCAATATGGCTACGGTCATTGTTATAAGGATTTATAACAAGCGCACCTTCTAAATATTTATGGTTTTGAAAATGTTCACTGTTACTTTCAGAACTTGATATTAAGGCATTGCCTTCCTTATTCATATAAGTTCCATATATACTTATTCCTATAACATCAGATAAAGCATAAGCTGCTTGAAGGTTACTCCCATTGTCACCCGTATTTCCTGCAATTCTCATATCACCTTTTTCCTCAAGTAAGTGAGTTTGGTGAGGAGTAGGAACATAGATATCGGCATTACATGCTAAAAATGACAGGCAGAACAGTGCAATAATTATATTTAAAGAATTGTTTTTCAAGATGGTATAGACTTGATTCCATATCAATATGAACCACTTTTTTGTAAAAGTAAATGTTTTGAATCTTTTTTTTTACTTCGCCGTAATCTTAACTGCGCATTAAACAAGGAGCTCTCATGTTAGCAAGATTGGCACGTGTTTTGAAATCTTTTTTAGGTGCAGCCGGAGTTGCTGCATCGCCTATTAAAGCAATTACTGGAATCGTAGTTAGTATTATTATTCCCTACTTACTCTACGCATTTTTAGGTGGCTTCGGTATCGCTCTAATTATTTTCGGTATCGGTTGGGGAATCTGGTATTTTGTAAAAAAGAAAGAACACTAAAGATCTATTTTTACTGGTACTCTTGGAAGCCTCGAGTCCTTACAAGAGATTATTTCAGATGGATAATATTGTAATGAACCATTATAGTTTAAATACCCTTTTTGTAATGTCATTCTAAATTCTAGTGTGTCTTGGCTTGAAAAAGCTTTTTCTCTCTCTTTCAATGGTTCATCATTCTGCAAAAACTCAATTTTTTTCATTTTTGGAGGGATTTTACCAATAGCATTAACCCCAAGGCTTTCAGTGAAAAGCAAAATAAACTCACCATCAAATTTATGAAAAATAGACACACGATCGTTGTTCACTTCAGCGCTAATAGATACTGATCCACATTGTAAATTTTCAATTAAATATGATGTTTTATTGTTCACATACAATTCTTTCCCAGATGAGCAACCCCAAAAAACAGAAATTGCGACTAATTTTAAAACTAAAAATTTGGTTTTATCGATCATATTTTAATAAAGTAATTTATTGATCATAAAAAAAGCCATTCCAAATACTCAGAATGGCTTTTCAGTTTCTATAAAAGATCAACCTTAAGCAAGTTGTGCATCTAACTGCTTGGTCAAATGTGGTTTTGGAACGGCTCCAACGATCTGGTCGACAACTTCGCCATTTTTGAAAATCAACAACGCAGGAATACTTCTGATTCCATACTTCACTGAAATTTCTGGATTATTGTCTACGTTTACTTTTCCGATCTTGGCTTTTCCGTCATATTCGCCAGCCATCTCTTCAACTACCGGCCCGATCATGCGGCATGGCCCACACCATTCTGCCCAAAAATCGACCAATACAGGCTTATCTGAGTTCAATACTTCAGATTCAAAATTGCCGTCAGTAAATTCTATTGCTTTTCCCATTGTTCAAAAATTAAATTAATGTCTTTATTAACTGGGCTTAATATGCGAATAATTCTACCAACTAATCACATTGTTTGTAATTATCATGTTCATCGCACCCCTTTATGAGGCGCCCATCACCAACTCAACACTCTCCTCGCCCAACACATTCCTTAAACCTTTCATCAGTTCATCGTTTGGATCTACCACAAAATTCCTCACATTCATTCTGATCGGACCATTTGCCTCTTTACTGTGTACAGTCATTTTAACCATGGTACTACCTTTGTTGGTTGAAAATAACGTTTCCATTTCACTTAAAGCATCTTCGCTTAGCATGGCGGTATCAACCTGAAGTTTTAGTTTCAAATTGTCTTGATATTTTTCTCTGAGATTTTCTATACGTTCAATGTTATTTACAATTACACTGTCCCCTCTTTCCCGTTTTACGAACTTACCAGAAACAAAGATTACGTTATCAACTTCCAGAAGTGTAGAAAATTGATCGAATTGCTTACTAAATACAGCCAATTCCATAGAAGAATGAAGATCCTCTACCTGAAGAAAAGCTATTGGTCTACCCTTTCTGTCGGTTGCCTGACGTTTACTCGTAATTATAGCAATAAATCTAATCGTAGACTCATGCTGAAGCTTGTTCATACTTTCATCACTAAGATTTTGCTTTCCAAATAGCTTAATGTCTTCTTTATATTTTGTAAGAGGATGACCGCTCAAATAAAAGCCGATCAGCTCCCGCTCATTATTCAATCGCTCAATGCTACTCCATTTAGGAACGGGTTTTAACTTAGGTTCCTGCGACATAGCTCCTTCAGCTCCTCCTCCAAACATATTTACCTGACTCAATCGATCTTCTTCCTGCTTTCGGGCTCCATACTGTAAAATATCTTCTACCCCCATCATCAATTGAGCTCTGTTGTCGTCCAACTCATCAAATGCACCTGCGGCGATCAAGCTTTCCAACGTTCTTCTATTGCAAGCTCTAGAATCAATTCTGGCTGCAAAATCAAAAATACTGGTAAATAATCCTTTGGATTCTCGTTCTTCCACAATCTGCTTGATAGCTGAAGAGCCAACTCCTTTGATAGCTGACATTCCATACTGAACCCGTCCTTCTTTTGAGACGAATTTCCCACGTGCAGTATTTATATTCGGTGGATCAACTTCTATTCCCAAACGATGACATTCTTCTATAAATGAAGCTACTTTTTTGATGTCACTCATATTATGGCTCATTACCGCAGACATATACTCAGCCGGATAATTTGCTTTGAAATACATCGTGTGGTAAGCAACTACAGAATACGCCGCTGAGTGAGACTTGTTAAATCCATAACTTGCAAACATCTGCATTTTCTCAAATACGGAAATTGCCGTTTTTTCATCCACACCCTGTGCTTTTGCACCTTCGATAAACTTCGGCTTTTCAGCCTCCATTACTTCGTGCTTTTTCTTACCCATCGCTCTTCTAAGCAGATCTGCTCCACCAAGCGTGTAACCACCCATTTTCTGTGCAACATTCATGATCTGCTCCTGATAGATCATGATTCCAAAAGTCGGCTCCAAAATATCTTTAATCAGTTCATGGTCGTATTCTGATTTTTCAATCCCATGCTTTCGTTTGATATAATCCGGAATAAACTGCATCGGGCCCGGTCGATATAAAGCGTTCATCGCAATCAAATCATTGATCGTGGTCGGCTTAAGGTCTTTGAGATACTTCCGCATCCCTTCACTCTCAAACTGAAAAGTACCTAATGTTCCACCTTGTTGATAAAGCTTGTACGTTTTTTCATCATCTAAAGAGATTTCATCCAGATCATATTCCTTTCCATGATTTTCTTTCACATAGGCAATAGCGGTTTTCAGAATAGAAAGTGTTTTCAGGCCCAGAAAATCCATCTTCAGCATTCCTGCATTTTCTATGACGCTCCCATCAAACTGAGTTACATACAGATCTGCATCTTTTGCCGTACTTACAGGAATATACTCAGTGAGTTTATCCGGAGCGATAATTACACCAGCGGCATGAGTTCCGGTGTTCCGAACTGAACCTTCCAGAACATGCGCCATCTTCAGAGTTTCGGCTTCCAGCCCTTCCCCCGCTTTGATATCGCGTAATTCTTTTACTTCTCCAAATGCGTCATCCAGCGACGTTCCCGGACGTTCCGGAATCAGTTTTGCCAGTCTATCCGCATCAGATAGTGGCAGATCTAGCACTCTTGCTACATCACGTACCGATGATCTGGCCGCCATTGAACCAAAAGTGATAATATGAGCTACTTGATCTTTTCCATATTTATTAACTACATATTCAATTACTTTCTGCCGACCATCATCATCAAAATCAATATCAATATCCGGCATAGAAACACGCTCAGGATTCAAAAATCGCTCAAATAGCAGATCGTACTTCAATGGATCAATATTTGTGATTCCTGTACAATAAGCTACTACTGAGCCTGCAGCTGATCCACGTCCGGGGCCAACATAAACTTCCATATCTCGAGCAGCTGCAATAAAATCCTGAACAATTAGGAAATAACCGGCAAACCCCATATCCGAAATAATTCCCAGCTCAAGTTCGATTCGGCCTTTCACCTCTTGATTAAAATCTTCATATCTGGTTTTGGCACCTTTCAAAGTCAGGTGTTTTAGATATTCATCTTCCGACTCAAATCCTTCGGGTAATTCAAAATTTGGAAGAATTACATCTCTAGAAAGTTTTATGGGTTCGATTTTATCGACGATCTCTTTGGTCGCTAAAATTGCTTCCGGCATATCCGGAAATAATTCCTTCATTTCTTCTGTAGTCTTGAAATAGAACTCGTTATTCGGAAATCCCCATCGAAAATCCTTTCCCCGACCTATAGGGGTACTTTTTAACTTACCGTCATCAATACAGATTAATGCATCGTGAGCTTCTGAATCTTCCTGTTCCAGATAAAAAACATTATTAGAAGCAACCAATTTAACATCATGTTTTTTGGAAAATTCTTTAAACACCTCATTCACTTTGTGCTCTTCATCCAATCCATGATTGATCACTTCGAGGTAAAAATCTTTCCCGAAAATACCTTTCCACCACAGCAGAGCTTCCTCTGCATATTCTTCCCCTTTATTAAGAATCAAGTCAGCGAGTTCGCCTCGAATTCCACCACTTAAGCAGATCAGATCTTCAGCATATTCTTTGATCGCCTCTTTATCTACACGAGCAAATTTATAATAATATCCCTCTGTGAAACCTATAGAGCTTAATTTCGCAAGATTCTTATAGCCGTTTTGATTCTTAGCCAATAGTGGAATCTGATATCTTTTGTCTCGATTATCTCTGGTAAATTTTTTGGTGTGACGATCTTCCACTACATAAAACTCACATCCAACAATAGGTTTTATTCCTGCATCATTTGCAGCAGCTACAAAAGAAAAAGCTCCATACATATTTCCCAGATCTGTCAACCCTACCGCAGGCATTCCTTCTCTTTTCGCTTTAGCAACGAGATCTTTTATTCCTGCGGTTGCCTGGAGTACCGAAAATTTTGAATGGCAGTGTAAGTGAGTAAAAGCTACATCTTCGTCAATCTCAATGTTGAGTTCGATCTCATCCTCAGATGATTCTGTTTTTTCTACTTCTTCATCTTTTTTTTTAATCCGGGAAGGTGATCTCAAATCTATATAGTTCTCCCTCTTCATATAGCTGGCTGATGAATTGTACAGCTTCGCGTCCATCGGGAAGTTTACTTTGGTAACACCACGATGCACCATTTCAAGAAATATTCTTGCCGTCGCTTCTACATCAGCGGCTGCATCATGGGCATCTTCAAATCCTTTATCGAATAATTTCCAGTGTAGCTCTGTAAGTGTTGGCCATTTATAACCTCTGGCGCCTTCTATCTTACAAAAATTTGTGCCGTCATCTTTGGTATCGATCTTCGCCTTATCCATAATGGCAGAAGGAATCTTCTTTCTAATGTATTCCGCACCCATGATCTTCTCATCAAAGCTCACATTATGTCCGATCAGAAAATGGGCTTTATCCATGGCTTTACGAAATTCATGGAGTACCAATTCCAGATCTTCGCCTTCTTCCTGAGCACGTTTTGTTGAAATTCCGTGTATCTTTTCGGAGTTAAAAGGAATAGTAAAACCCTCAGGCTTAACAATAAAATTACCGCTTGAGAGCAGTTTCCCTGTTTCATCATGGTGCTGCCAAGCAAGCTGAACCAATCTTGGCCAGTTTTCAAGGTCTGTGATGGGTGCTGAAAAGTTTTGTGGGAGTCCGGTGGTTTCGGTATCGAAGATTAAATACATGCCTTATAATAATCATATCATTAAATAGTTAGTAGTTTGTATTATGGATCTTTGATTTTATCTTCTATGAAACGTGAATCCTTTTCACATAAATTTATTTACGACATGAAAAAACTATTATTTACTATATCATTTTTACTTATTGGGAGTCAATTTTCTTTTGCTCAATTAGATTTCAACGATTTTTTGAAGACTTTACCAATCTCTTCAACCGGAACTAATTTTGCTGAAAAACAAACTACTATAGTAAAAGGTAATCCTTACCTATCAGAAACATGGACTCAAGGACATTTATATGCAGGAGGCAAAAAATCTAAAGCCATGCCAGTACGTTACAATTTGGCTGAAAAAGCATTTGAAGTTCAAACCTACAGAGACGTAGTACTGATTGATGCCTATCGGTTAGATAAAGTTGAATTAATGACTCCAAAGAAGAAAGTGTTTAAAAATGGTTTTGCATCAGATCTTGATGAAGACATTGATAAAACAACTATGTTTCAAGTAATTTATGACGGCAACGTAAAAATACTCAAGAAGGACTATGTTAAGCTTATCAAAGCTGTTGCTACCTATGGCACTGCTAACAAAGAAGATGTCTACAAAAAATACTCAAAATATTATTTTTACAATGAAAATAAAGAATACGACGATATCAAGCTTAAAAGAAAAGACATTGTGAGAAAATTTGATAAAAAGAATCAAAAAGCTATTGAAAAATATGCCAAAGAAAATAATCTGAAATTTGACAACGAAGTACACTTATCTGCAATACTTACATATGCTGAGTCTTTATAAACTACCTTTAAGCTTTATAATGTATACTTTAAAGCTCTTTCGATTGGAAGAGCTTTTTTTGTTTTAAGTAGTTAGATTCCATCTAATCAAAAAAGATCCTGAAATGACCTTAACTCAACTCTCATATATCGTTGCTGTAGATAAATACAGGCACTTTGCAACTGCCGCTCAAAAAATTTATATCACTCAACCAACCCTAAGTATGCAAATACAAAAGTTGGAAGATGAACTGGGGGTTTTAATTTTCGATCGATCCAAATCTCCGGTTGTACCAACGGCTATGGGTGAGCAGATCATTGAACAAGCTAAAGTCATTTTAAGTGGCTCAAAGCATATTGAAGATATGGTTTCTGTTACAGATGGTGAACTTCGAGGTTCATTTAGAGTAGGGATTATTCCAACTATTGCTCCTTATTTGGTCCCTTTGTTTCTGAAGCCATTCGCCGAAAAACATCCAAATGTAAAACTGGTTTTCGAAGAAGCACTAACCAGTGAAGTTTTGGAAGGTTTGCACGAAGACCATTTTGATGTTGGAATTATTGCTACTTCTACCAATCAACATATTTACGAACATGAACTGTTTTCA
The DNA here is from genome assembly GCA_965216175.1 of Balneola sp. Lineage (GTDB taxonomy): Bacteria > Bacteroidota > Rhodothermia > Balneolales > Balneolaceae > Balneola. The sequence continues at coordinate 396,703 of OZ244140.1, read as the reverse complement.
GAACCATTTTTAGGATACCTGTCTCCGGGACATGAATTCTCTTCAAAAGATAAGCTCTGTATTGATGACCTGTACTCTCAGGATCTTTGGTTATTGAATGAAGGACATTGCTTCCGCGATCAAACGATAAAACTTTGTAAGAAGACTAACGATAAGCTTCAACATTCCAATATTTCTTTCGAAAGCGGGAACTTAGAAACACTAAAACGTTTAGTGGAACAGGATTATGGAATTACCCTTATGCCTTATTTGGCAATGCAAGATCATGATACCCGTTGTGCAAATGGAGTGATCAAAGAATTTATGGAGCCAGTTCCTACCAGAAAAATTCGTTTGGTATACAGTCGGGAGTTTTTAAAACAGAATATTGTAAATGCCTTTGTTGAAACTATCAAAGATTCTGTCCCGGATGAATTGAAAGCAGACAAAGAAGAAATAGTGGTTGATTAATCATGTCACGACTAGAACAATCATTTAAAATATTCTCCAAGCAGGGCGTAAAGTTTTTACTGCTTGAATTGGTGGTTGTTTTTCTGGGAGTGTATCTGGCTTTTTTGTTTCAAAGCTACAGTGAGGATCAAAAGTTAGAGACTGAGAAAGAAAAGATTATGATCGGCTTAAAAGACGATTTGGAATATTTCAGAGTCTTCTTCCCGGGATTAAGCGGAAGCATGAAGAGTACCATTTCTGAATGGGAAGAATTGATTGAAAATGATACCTACCGGGATTTTTCTGGTTGGAGATTCATTCAACCTCAGTACGATTATACTGTTGTTGAATACGCATTGAATGCGGATGCCGAAGTTATTGACTTCGATATGAATTCAGATCTTTCCAAATTATATACAGAATTAGAAAAGCTTCGCCAGGCGGAAGAACTGATCACACAAATTGCTTTGAATTATAAAGATGTGCCTTCGAATCTGGAACGAACTTCAGAAGTTCAGCTTGTACACGCCAGTAATTTGTTAAATCTGAAAAGGTTGAAAGCCAGAGCTACTGACAGAGTTGCCATTATGGATAGAATAGCAGAGTTGTCTGCTTTAAATCTTGAAAGAGTTAATGATGAGTTCTCTGACAAAGAACGAAAAGAAATAGAACTACTTCTTATCAGCAAAAGAGATATCCCTGATAATGAACAAGAGAAGCAATTCTACTTCAGAGCACTGAAAAATTACTTTCCTCATTTTACTGATGAAGAAATTAAAGGAGTCCTGAAGATAGAGTAGGTAATATTCTCACTTTATTCAAAAAAAACTACTATCCCCAAAAACCTCATAATGAGTAACTTTTTCAGGAAAGTCGATTAAGTACTGCTTGTCTTCCGTATAATATTTTGCGCTCTCTGCATCTTCTCCTGCAAAATTCTTGATCACTTCCATGTTTTCCCAGAATGTAATCAATTCGAAATAAGCATAATGCTCATCTTTTCTGCGTAGAAAGGTAAGCTTCACAAAACCCTCCGTATTTTTATAATCAGGAATGGCACGTTCCTTCATAAAGGTTGTGTATTCCTCAAAATGTTCGGGTTTTGTACGTCCTTTCCAAATACGTGCAATCATAGAATTCTCCTTTTCGATTTATACACTGTTTTAGCACCTCTTGTTAAAGTTTATCTTTAATCAAAAGACAAACCCTACTCCTCTTCATTTTTTCTGAATAACTTTTCAAAACTATCATAAACGGCTAAATGAAGTACATCGCCATGACTTTGTTCCTCGAAAAATTCAAAGTAAAGCGTAGTGTTTTCTCCTGATTCTTCTTTCAGTTTACTAAACAAACTGTTTGCATCTCTTTCCATAATCTCGCCTTCTTTACCTACTGCGATATAGATAGATTTTTCCGCCTTGTATTTCGTCGGCTCCCAAGAAAGCAACGACTGGTCATCCCACCACAAACTCGGGCTGGCGATAATATAATTATCAAATAAATCCGGTTTTTTAAATAGTATTTCAGTTGCCAGTAATCCACCCAAAGACTGCCCGATGATACTTTCTTCTCCGTTTGTTTGATACTGCTCCTGGATCAAGGGCTGAAGTTCTTTTTCTATGAACTCAATAAAGGTTTCAGAAGCTCCGGCTGTGGGAAAGTCTTTTTTATCAATTTCGATGGTTGTTGGATAGGTGAAATCTCTTCGCCTGTCAACATTCCCAATTCCAACTACAATAGTTTCCTGAATGAGCTCAATCCATGGAAAAGAACCAAACTGAACCAATCCGGCTATATGAATAAAATCCTCATCTACAGATCCATCCAGCAGGTAGATGACAGGATATTCTTGTCCGATGTTAGGATCATATCCATTTGGAAGATACACATTGAGTACTCTGTTTTCATCCAGGATTTCAGAATAGATTTCCAGAGATTCCCCTATCACAAAAGGTTTTTTATCGATTACTGAATCATCGTTCTGAGCGAACAATGAATAGCTTATACAGAACACGAAACACAATGCAAAGAGTGAAATGGTTTTCATTTTAGAATACCGAGATTGGTTAGAGGTCTTAGTAATCAATATAACTTACAGAAGAAATTGGTGATCTTTTAACTATAACTCAGCAAAAACTTCATGATGAGTAACCTTTTCAGGAAAGTCGATTAGATACTGCTTGTCTTCCGGATAGTATTTTGCAATCTCTGCATCTTCTCCTGCAAAATTCCTGATCACTTCCATGTTTTCCCAGAAAGTTATCAATTCGAAATAAGCAAAATGCTCATCTTTTCTTCGAAGAAAGGTAAGCTTCACGAAACCCTCCGTATTTTTATAATCCGGAATGGCTCGTTCCTTCATAAAGGTTGTGTATTCTTCAAAATGTTGAGGTTTTGTACGCCCTTTCCAAATTTGTGAAATCCTAAATAACCAATAATCTCATTCCTCTAAATAACTCTCCAGTCTATCAAAAGTAGAACCCCAGCCATTTCTGAAACCCATTTCTTCTTGCTGTTGAAGATATTCTTCGGATTTATGACTTACTGAAAACGTCATTTTAGTTTTATCTCCTAAATCTTCGAATAAAACCGTGAGCACTACATCAACCGTCATTGGTTTAAAATCTGCGGATGTCACCAGTTTTTCCGGCTCTTTTATCTCAATAAATGTTCCTTCGGTAACAAAAGCATTTCCATCCGGCATCATCATAGTGTATTTCCAACTTCCGCCTTCTTCGAAATTCAATTCTTCCACTTTGGTGTTCATACCTTTTGGTCCCCACCAATTCACTAAATGTTCGGCTTGGGTCCATGCATCCCAAACTAATTGTCGGGGAGCGTTAAAAGTGCGAACCATAGTGGCTACTCGAGGGTCATTAGCTTGAGTTTTTTCCATTTTCTTCTTTGTTTTGTTTTGATTGAAGTTGTTCTAAGTACATTTCAAAAGAGTCCAATCTTTGTTCCCATAACTCCCGGAAAGGATCGATCCAGTTAGCTATTTCGGACAAAGTATTGGGCTTGATGATGCAAAATCGCTCACGACCTTGTTGTTCGATAGCCACCAACCCGCACTCATTCAGAATTTTGATGTGACGAGAAATTGCCGGGCGACTGATATCAAATCGCTCTGCAATGGCATTCAAATTCAATGGCTCTTCTGATAAGATCTCAATGATCTCCCGTCGAACCGGATCAGCAATTGCCTGAAATACATCTCGTCTCATAAATACAGTTGGTAATTTTAAAATGTAACGAATTGGTTACAAATATATATGTAACTGAATTGTTACGCAAATTTTAATTCCACCCCGTACCGAAGTTCTAATTCTCTGGAAAACTGCCGACTTCATTTCCATTTTCATCAAAGAAAACCAATCTAGCTGTGTTGGTTGAGTCCACAAAAAGCTTGATCCTTTGATTGCCTTCGACGTCTTTCATAGTTAACTGAAGTTCTTCGTTAAAACTTCCCAGAAAAAGCCGATCTAAACCAAAACCATTATCTTTCCTCATCATGGCAAGACTGTCCCTAATTGCACTTTTGCGTTCCTCTGAAATGGATTTATCGTATAAAAACTCGTTAGCCAGTGCCAGACTTTTTGGAAAAATTCCATTCCCCGGTCGGTCATAAATCGTTAGACCGGAACGTACACCTGCGTTATTCTCCTTATATTCCAGATTAATAACCTGATTATCTTTAAAACGATCAAAAGAAAGATGACCAATACCTGCTGTTCTACCATCCGGTAATTTGAAACTGTTAAAAACCAGTCCACCCATTTCATCTCCTTCTTCATTAAAGAAAATCATGCCCGCCATGTATTTCCTCCCATCTGCTAAAGCAACGGGATAATCTACTCCATCAAACATGGGCCCGGCGATTTTCTGTTTATTGGAAATGGCAATTACTGTCGTACCATCTTCATTCACTATATTGATGCGTTCTGCTGTGATCTCTTTAAACTGATCAGTCTGTTTCGACTGAAATCCTGTGATTAGGAAAAAAACCAATAATGTCCAGCATAAAACATTGCTAATAACCAACAGGTTTATTTTTCTTTTTTGATCATCCATGACCTTCCTCGCTAGGTTAATACATAAATTCGGGAAGTTTACTAGTACTTTGTCGATAAGTTTCAGCATGCAAATAACAACACAAGTAAATGTAGAATCCATGACAGCATCTATAGAAAAAACATTGTTCAGTATCATTTCGCATCAGCGTTCAACTCTCTATAGATCTCGGATCAAGCTTGCCTGCACGAAGCCGCTTTGGCATAGGCAAGTCCAGGATGACCCGTTTTGGTAAGCCTTTCATTACAACGATACTCAGCTATGGTATTAGTAACCCGAGATAAATCCCTTTCTGGTTTATGTTCTTTCCTCAAACTCGTACATTAACAAGCAAGGATTTCAGCTCTGATGGTAAAGCTAAAAGCCACAAAGCGTGATATGATTATCTCATCTGGCTGGACATAGAACTTCGTCATGCTGAACGGCGAACAGAGCGAGTGTGATTCAGCATCTGTAAGGGAAAAGAGCTCTGTTTAATATCGTTTCAGATCAGCGTTCAACTCTTTACATAGAAACAAAGCTATGGTATTAGCAACCCGGGGATAAATCCCCTTCTGGTTTATGTTCTTAGCTTAAACCCGAGCATAAACAAGCAAGGACTTCAGTCCTGATGGTAAAGCTAAAAGCCACAAAGCGTGATATGATTATCTCATCTGGCTGGACATAGAACTTCGTCATGCTGAACGGCGAACAGAGTGAGTGTGATTCAGCATCTGTAAGGAAAAAGAGCTTTGTTCAATATCGTTTCAGATCAGCGTTCAACTCTTTACATAGAAACAAAGCTATGGTATTAGTAACCCGGGGATAAATCCCCTTCTAGCTTATGTTCTTTCCTCAAACTCGAACATAAACAAACAAGAACTTAAGTCCTGCTGGTAACGGAAAAAGCCACAAAGCGTGATATGATTATCTCATCTGGCTGGACATAGAACTTCGTCATGCTGAACGGCGAACAGAGTGAGTGTGATTCAGCATCTGTAAGGGAAAAGAGCTCTATTTAATATCGTTATACATCAAAACTTCACGCTTTTAATTTAACCTCCTCTGTCTCCTCCTAGGTCAGGAGGAGGACTCTTTGATATAGAATAGAATCAGTTAATAAAAACTACTCTCTCTTTTCCGTCAATAAAACCCAAGTCACAAAATACTATAGAAGTTTGATAAACCGGCCTTTGAATCGTTGCCAAAAAAAAGTGAAAGATTGAAAAGCGTAATAAGATGGTTATCAGGCTCTTTTTTTTACATCTTGGATTACACAAACAACTTTGTTCGATATCGATATATATATCAACGCTCTTTTCCCTTACAGATCCCGGATCAAGCCTGACTACACGAAGCCGTTTCGGCATAGTCAGGTCCGGGATAACGTATTTTTTTAATTTTTTCATTGCAATAAAACTGAGATAAGATATTTGAAACCCGGGGATAAATCCCCTTCTGGCTTATGTTCTTTCCTCAACTCGAACATAAACAAGCAAGGACTTTAGTCCTGCTGGTAACTTAGTATTTGGATGAAAGTAGTTTAACCTTCCCCCTCCACCTCATACCCGTCCGACATCCACCCGGTAATTCCTGCCGATAAAACCCTCACATCGTTAAATCCCATTCCCTTCACTTTTTTGGCGGCATTCGGAGCTTTTCTGCACATAGGATTGGAACAGTAAAAGATTAATGTGGAATTTTTATCAGAGGCTAGATTCTGTTCGGTAAAACTTTCCGGATCTAAATTTACTGCTCCCGGAACATGGTTTTGTTGCCAGCGCATGGCGTCATTCATATCGTAAATATGAACGTTTTCATTCGAATAAACCCTGTTCAACTCCTCCGTTGAAATAGATTCGAGATTCATAAGTGTTGAAAGAATATTTCTGAATACCATAATAATGCTGTTACATAAGTTAGGTGTGTTTACTTATTAGTAACAGAAATGAGAGAGTTTCTTACAGGTTTGGTAGATTTTTTTGGGGAATTGCTACCGCATAAGCGAGACCCTTGCACTAGATGATGATTATTTAAAGGCTTTTGATCTAGGATCGTCTTCTGCTAACTTGATCATAGTTCCATTTATATCAATTAAGAAAACTCCCTTTTTAGCATTAACAATTGTCTTCTCTCTTCTTTGAATTGTCTTAAAAACATCAATTGGAGAAGGAATTGGAGCATCAGGGACATTTAAGGCTGTTAGTAATCCACTATCCGAATTTATCTTAGGGATCTCCAATAGCTTATAATGGAACCTATTTCTTTTTCTGATATTTAATGTTTTTCTATCTAGCGAATACATTACATCGTTTCCAAAATAAGTGAGTCCTTTTGGAGAAATGAAACCTGTTACTTCTCCCCTTGGAAAGGGTAGAATCGAAAATTGATATTCTTTGGCACTAAATTCATTGTTTTCATTTCTTAGCTTCCTGAAATCTCTTTTGATTTTTAACAGAGCTTTTGCAGCTAAATTATGGTAGGCTGATGCAGGTCTTTCAAAGTCAAAAGCATCGAATTTTATTATTTTTCCTTTTCCATCTACAATTACCCCATAATCTAATACAAAAATTGAATCTTCATTAAACTCGCCAAAACTAAAAGCCCAACCGTCACCATAAACTCCTCCAGCATATATGGTAGGACTATAATTATTTTCTCCTTTACTTTTAATTTCTTCTAAGGCTATTCCATACGATTGATGATAATTAAACAGCATCTGCCCAACACTGCTTGTCCAATTTATTAGGTCGCCTGTATTTGCTATTTGAGCATTGACTTTAGAAACAAAGAAAAAACCTATTATTGAAATAATATAAAACGCTTTTTTCATAAAAGATTTTACAAACTATTTTATTGAAAAAAAATTCTTTATACGATAATATCTATAAATGCCACGAACTGTCACCCCTTCTTGTTAGTTTAGTCAATGTTGTCACCCTGAGCAGAAAATTCAAAACTAAAGGTTTCTGAATACAGTACGCCGAATGGTCTCAAATAAATGGTCTGTCCAAATGATTCGTTTATTTGAGATCCCCGGCCTATGACAGACAGGCTCGTGTTTGGAATTATCTCCTTAACAAGAATATTTCCACTTCGGGATGACAGCTTTTTATTTAAAATAAAAAGTCATCTCCACGCGAATGCAGGAGATCCGGATTGTCGTAAGGCATTGTACTTTATTTAAGATCCAGATCGCCTGCCTGCGCCGTGCGATGACTCTGTAAAAGTAACGTGCTGATAAAAATGCTCAAAGTAACCAAAGCCGGATATCATGGAATTTTGCTCCCGCAGGTGGGAATAGGATTGGATTATTCGGGAGCCAAGGCGGAGCATATTTTTATTTCGCACGCCCATGCTGATCACGTTCCTCGAAATAGAAAACTGAGCGTATATGCCACTCCCCCAACCGCAAAGCTGATGAAATTGCGTGGTTTTGGTGGCGAAGTGAGACCACTGGATTTCAAACAAACGCTTGAAACCGACAAAGCCAGAATCACTTTTTATCCTGCCGGACATATTCTCGGTTCTGCTATGACTTTCGTGGAAAGTGAATTCGGAAATCTTTTATACACCGGCGATTACCGAACACCTCCCTCACCTGCTACCGAAGGTTTTGAATTACCGGATGCACAAATTGATACGTTTATCACCGAGGCAACATTTAGTCTCCCCATCTACAAATGGAAACCGGAAGAGGAATTAGCGAAGCAGATTCGAAATTTTGCTTCCCGAAATCTGGAAGAAGGTTTTACGCCGATATTCACCGCTTACAATCTGGGCAAAGCTCAGGAATTGATGTACATCCTGAAAGAATTGAATCATCCCATGCAAATTCATGGCGCCGGATTTAAACTCTGTAAAGTCTATGAAGAACACGGATTTTCTCTTGGTGATTATGAAACCTATAATCGCTCAACTTGTGAGGGAAAGATTTTGATTACACCGGGTTCTGCTTTGGGAAATGGTTTTGCATCCAACGTAAAAAAGAAACGGATCGCATATTGCTCGGGTTGGGCCGCCAATGAATCTCGACAAACACAGCTTACAGTAGATGAACTGATTCCGTTATCTGATCATCTGGATTTTTTTGAACTGATCGATCTCTGTAAAAAACTACATCCTAAGAAAGTGTACGTGACGCATACTCCGAATCCTAAAGTAGTGCAGCATTATTTAGATGAGTTGGGGATTGAATCGAGCTTTCTGGATTTAGAAGCGGATGAGGGAGCTGAATAATGAATATCCAACAAGGAATATTGAATGATGACTTTTTTGTCCTTTCGACCAGAGGGAGAAATCTAAAGATCTCAGAGGTGCATAATCAATCTTTAGATGTCTCATATTCATTCGACATGACAGGAAAAAGAAAATTCTTAATCTTGAATTTTTAATTCTTTGAGCCCTCAAAGCAAACATATCACCTCATTCAGACTGTTAGCTGAAACCGCGCAATCCATTTCGTCAACAAGAGGCAATAACGCCAAGATCAAACGGTGTGCGGAGTATTTATCGGGATTGGAATCTGACAGAGATGTGGAACTGGCGACTCAGTTTTTAAGTGAAGGAGCCTTTTCCAGTGTATCGGGTAAACGGGCATCCGTTGGTCACCGAACTGTGGCTACCCTTGCTGCACAATTTTGTGAAATTGATTACGAGAAAGTCTTCAAGCCGAGCAAAACGGCAAGCGGAAGTTCTTCTGAAACCATTCAGCGATTGTGTGAGAATATTCCCAAAGCACGGGCAAAGTGGAAAGCCGAACATCTGACTTTACAAGAAGTGTCCGAAATCTTTGAATCGCTCTATGTCACTTCAAAGAGAAATGCCAAACAACATATTCTTCTGGAGGCATGGAAGAAAATGTCGCCGTTGGAAGTGAAATATTTCATCCGCATTATGGGACAGGGATCGCTGCGAATCGGCTTCGAAACCAAAAGCGTGGAAAATACCATTGCCAAAACTTTCGGAAAAGATCTGGAAGCAGTTCGTTACGCCCGGATGATCACCGGAAGCATTGGTAAAACCGCCGTGATGGCAAAAAATGATCAGCTGGACGAAGCCACATTCAAAATGTTTAGTCCCATTGCGTTTATGCTTGCCTCACCGATTGAAAGCAGAGCGGTTACTGATCTCTCCGATTATTTAGCTGAAGAAAAGTTTGATGGAATGCGAGCTCAGGCTCATATTTCGGATGGCAAAGTTGAACTTTTTTCGCGTGACCTGAACGATATTACCACTTCATTTCCGGAGATCATCGAATTCTTTTCAGACAAAATGCTTCCTGATCTCGTATTGGATGGTGAGATTTGCGTGTTCAAAGATGAAACCATTTTACCATTTCAACTCCTTCAAAAACGAATGGGAGTAAAGAAGCCATCGAAGAAATTGTTATCGGAATATCCCGTGCTGTTTATCAGTTATGATATTTTGTATAAAGATTCAGATCCGTTGTTTGATCTGAGCTTAGAGAAAAGAAGAGGAATTCTTGAGGAAATATCCAAAGAATACAATCTTCCGATTACCTCTCAGATGGAAATCAGCAATAAAGACGATGTAGAAGAATTTTTTCAACGAGCTTTAGATCATGGCAATGAAGGTTTGGTGCTGAAACGGAAAGATTCCGTCTATGAATATGGTCAAAGAAGGAAATCATGGCTGAAAGTTAAAAAGCCAAGTGGCTCTTTAGATACCGTGATGTTGTACGCACATGCCGGAAGTGGAAAACGCAGCGGAACGTATTCTGATTTTACGCTCGGAATTTCCGTAAAAGACGATGAGCGATATGAAGAGCAGTTCATCCCCATAGGAAAAGCATACGGTGGTTATTCGGATGAAGAACTCAAAAAAATGAATACGCTCATCAAAGAAATTACGCTCGAAAGATTCGGACCCACCCTGCTTCTAAAACCTCATTTAGTCATCGAATTGGAATTCGAAGACATTCAGGTCAACAAAAGAACCAAAGCAAACTATACCCTTCGTTTCCCGAGATTCAAAGCCATTCGTTGGGATCTCTCTCCCTCTGATGCAGACACTTTGAAAGATGTGGAGCGAATGTATCAGGAGAAAATAGACGAGGAAAGGTTGAGACAGGGACAGAATCCTTCGTTTTACTATTAGCTTGAAACTAATTTTTACGTTTTTAATCAGTTTTAACACCCATTCTGAACGGCAGAATAATAAATTATAGTTGTGCTTTAAATAACTATCTCAAAATATTTCAATGAGAAAACTAACAATACCAATTCTGTTTTTAATCTTTGTGATATCCTGTTCTGATGACGCTCAGGATCAGCAAAGAAATCAAGGAAGCGTTGTAATTCCTGCCGTAGAAGCCGTTCAATCTCAATTTGGATCACTTCCTTTGGTTGAACGATTCAGTGGAAATGTGGTATCTGAAAACCAGATAGAACTATATCCGGAAGTGAATGCTCAAATTGCCGAAGTTTATGTAGAAAATGGTGACTATGTAAATAAAGGCGATGTGTTGGTAAAATTGCAAGATGAACCTTTGAGGCGTCAGTTTCAACAATCAGAAGCTAATCTTAAAATTAATAATGCACGTTTAAAGCAGGCAAAAGCACAATTATCTACTATTGAAACTCAATACAAGCGTATTCAAACTCTCGCTGATAAGGACCTGAGCAGTGAACTGGAGCTGGAGCAAATCAACGCAGAGAAAATTTCTGCCGAAGCAGATGTGGAATTGGCTGAAGCTCAGGTTGAGCAATCTCAGGCGTTGGTTAATGAGCGTAAAAATGAACTTACTAAAACTTTAATAAAATCTCCTTTAGACGGAACCATAGGTCAACGGAATGCCCAGCCCGGAATGCAGGCATCTGCTTCCACTCCTTTATTTATGATTGGAGATCTTTCAAAATTAAGAGTCGAGATCGTTTTAACGGAAAGCATGCTGAACCAAATTAAAGTTGGTCAGACCGCCACTATAACAGTTTCTAATGAAAATGGAGATCCTGTTACTATTACCGGTGAATTATCCAGAATCAGCCCTTTTTTAAATGAAGTAACCCGAAGTACAGAAGCAGAAATAGATATCAATAACCAAAATGGATTGTTAAATCCCGGAATGTATGTGCCTGTGGATATTTTTTATGGCGAAAGTCAGCAAGCTACACTTATTCCTACCAGTGCTATTTTTATTGATCCAAATACTGGAGCAGAAGGTATTTATACTGCTAACTCCATTGGTTCAGAAATCAAACCTGTTAACGATTCCTCTTCCGGAGTTTCTGCGTTAACTGCTCCAACTGATGTCACCTTTCAAGAGATCGCTATTATTGCTCGTGGTAAAATGGAAGTTGCCGTTAATGGCTTAGAAAGTGGCAAATGGGTGGTAACTCTTGGACAGAATTTACTATCTGAAGGGAAAAAACAAGCTCGTGTTAAAACCATCCCATGGGAGCATGTAATACGCTTACAGAATATGCAACGAGAGGACTTGCTCAATGATGTTATTAATGGCAAGGAAAAAGAAGAAGAACAGAAAAAAGCTACACTTTAATATTTTAGGATAACTGATATGGCTCTTACAGAAATCTCGATAAAACGTCCGATAGCAACAACAATGTTCTTTTTGATCATTGTGACTTTAGGAGTGATCGGCTTTCGCTATTTACCCGTCGATCTGCTTCCTCCAATTGAATATCCTCAACTTACCGTAAGTACGGAATATCCCAATGTTGGGCCTGAGGAAATTGAAACCATTATAACTGAGCGTGTCGAAAATGCTGTTGCAGGTGTTCCCGGTGTTGAAAGGGTTCGTTCTCAGTCTAGCGAAGGCAGAAGCCGGGTAACTCTCGAATTTGCGCAATCAGTAGATGTAGATGTTGCTGCCAATGACGTACGAGCTGCACTTGACCGACTTAGAAGTGCGCTGCCACCTGAGGTTGAATCACCAAGAATCTGGAAATTTGATCCCAATAATTTTCCTGTTGTAATTATTGGTGCTAACTCTGATAAGAATCTCGCCGACTTAACACTCTTACTTGATCGTGAGATCACAAAAAGGTTTGAACAAATAAATGGTGTCGGTTCTATAGATATTTGGGGTGGAATAAACCGTGAAGTGAAGATAGATTTGAAGCGTGATAGATTGATCGCCAGTGGTTTAACTTCCGGAGATGTTCAACAAGCTATTTCCAGTGAAAATGCAAATCTTCCGGGTGGAAATGTAAATTCCGGCGTACAGCAACTATATGTTCGTACTCAGGGAGAATTTGAATCCATTGACCAAATTGCTAACACCGTTATTGCTACCGTTGATGCAAAGCCGATTCGGGTAAAAGATGTGGCAGAAGTTAGTTTTGGATATCAGGACCTTAATCGTCTTGTTAAGATCGACGAAAAACCGATGGTTCGTTTTGGTATTCGAAAACAAACCGGAGCGAATACAGTTGCTGTTGCGGAAGATATTCGTCGTGAAGTGGAGCTCATAAATTCTGAACGAAATGATCTCAATTTATTTGTCACAACTGACCAAAGTACATTTATACAAGGTTCTATTGATAATGTACAAAGCTCTGCCATGTGGGGTGCTCTTTTAGCCGTATTTGTCTTATATATTTTCTTTAGAAATGGATCTTCTACTTTCATTATTGCTGTTTCTATTCCTATTTCTATCATTGCCACTTTTGCTTTATTGTACTTTAACGGACTTACTTTAAATCAAATGAGTTTTGGAGGATTAGCCCTTGGAGTTGGTTTGATCGTAGATAATGCCATTGTAGTATTGGAAAATATAATTCGGCTTCGCGAAGAAGAAGGTGAAGATCTCAAAACAAGTGCACTTATTGGTACCAAACAAGTTTCCGGTGCCATTATAGCTTCAACTCTAACAACATCTGTGATCTTTCTACCCGTTATATTTATGCAAACAATTTCGGGATTGCTGTTTCAACAACTAGCACTCGTTGTAGTTTTTGCACTTATTTGTTCTCTGATAGTAGCCCTTACACTTGTTCCCATGCTTTCAAGTAGATTCTTAAATGTTAAGAAAAATTCTGATGGAAATAAGAAAGGTTGGTTTCAGAGATTTTTCAACACATTTGAAAATAAGTATTCCGCTTCCCTTACTACCGTTCTCAAACATAGAAAATTAGTTTTTGCTGTAACAGGTGTACTGGTTGTTGGTTGTTTTTTACTTACTCCTATCATCCCTGTGGAACTAGCTCCACAAACTGATGCCGATGAGATTGATATCGATTTAAGAATGGCAGATGGCACCAACATTACTGTAATCAATGAATATCTAGCTGAATTAGAGCAAGTTATCAGAAGCACAATCCCTTTCGATGATATTGAGCACTTAACTACGGATGTACGAGATGGAAGAGCCGAAGTAGAAATCACCATGGTTGAAGCTTCCAAGAGATCCAGAAGTACTTCCGAATTGGCTGAGGAAATTCAGCAGAAAGTTGAAGGTTCTATTGCCGGAGCAAATATCAGAGTTAATGCTCAATCAGGTCTTTGGATCTTAAGACGAGTATTTGGCTCTGGTGGAGCTGAAGATCTGCAACTGGAAGTTCGCGGATATGATATTGACAAATCTTATCAAATTGCTCAGGATATAAAACTAGAATTGGAGCAAGTTCAAGGAATTACCGGAGTTGAAGTAGATCGCAGCGAAGGTACTCCGGAAGAAAATATAGTTTTTGATCGCGAGAAAATTGCCCAACTTGGTTTAACCATTAACAGTGTTGCAAGAACCATTCAAACCAATATTGGTGGTAGCAGAGCAGGCGCATTCCGCGTTGATGGCGATGAATATCCTATCACGGTTCGTTTGCGTCCCGAAGATCGCTTAAACACTCAGGACTTGGATAATATTTCGATTCAAACTCCGGCAGGACAAGTAATTCCTGTTTCATCAGTAATTAAAAGAAATGCCGGTCGTGGTCCTGAAGATATTACCCGAATTAATGGACAAAGAGTAACCGGAATTTCGGCAAATCTGGAAACAGGTTTAGCTCTGGGCGACGCTGTTGAAATTGCTCAGGCTAGACTGGTAAATTATCAACTTCCTGAAGGATACAGCATTGTATTTAGTGGAGAGTATCAGGAGCAACAAAAAGCAGCCGCAGATTTCAATATGTCTATCATTATGGCATTGATCCTTATTTACATGGTAATGGCGGGACAATTTGAACGCTTTCTGGATCCATTGGTTGTAATGTGCGCTGTTCCTTTAGCAGTGATTGGAGTTGTTCCTACATTGCTTCTAACCGGTACAACCATCAATATTCAAAGTTTGATGGGAATCATTATGCTGATCGGGATTGTAGTAAATAATGCCATCGTACTTATCGACTATGTAAATCTACTACGAAGAGAGAAAGGGATGTCTGTGACTGAATCTGTTATCGAAGCAGGAAGATTGAGATTACGTCCAATTCTGATGACAACTTTAACTACCGTATTGGGATTACTCCCTCTCTCCTTTGGGATTGGAGCCGGAGCAGAAATTCAGGCTTCTCTTGCAAGAGTTGTGATAGGAGGATTAACTGCTTCAACCTTAGTTACACTGGTATTTATTCCGGTGGTTTATGTTTCTGTTGATCAAGCTTTGGATAGATTAAAATCTTACAACTGGAATCCATTTAAGAAAGAATCTGAAAACGTAGAGCTTGCAGGTTCTTAATTTTTCGACACTCTTTTAAAAAAATCGGGAATAAAGGAATTAGGAATACTTTTTACCTGTTGTTGAAGCATTCCTAATTCTCATACTTACTTATTCCTAATTACATGTCAAACTGGACACTAAAATCTATTCCTCCACACGATTGGTTTCTTTGCCTTGATGTAGAATCCTATTTTGATCACGAACACAATGTGGAGACGATTTTTGAGGATGGCTTTACACGTCCAATTCCTGTTGGCGATACGGATGTTATCGTAACGGTATTCTTTAATGGAGACCCCGATGCTCCGGAATTTCATATCGAGACAAAGGAATCTCTATCTAAAGACGAAATTACCGAAGCGAATAAAAGCTTATCGAAAATTCTGGGAACTGATATGGACATTCGTCCGCTTTATGATCAGGCTTCAGAAGATCCACTTTTAAGTGACAAGCTTTCTTCTTTATACGGATTGAAAAGAATGACACGAGCTAATTTATTTGAGGACATTCAGAATAGAATTGTAGAAATGCAGATGAATCATAAACCCACAGCCAAAAAGATGATGTTTGCTGTTCGGGAAGCTTATGGAACTGCTCTTGTTCATAATGGACAAAATATCCCCGCATGGCCAAGAGCTCATCAATTAATGAAAGCTGATCCTATGGGCATTCGAAATCTTGGTCCAACCAAAAGAAAAGGCGAATACTTAATCGGATTAGCAGCTGATATGGTAGGCGGAAATGCGGACATGGATTATATCGCAAATTGCGATCCTCAGCAAGCCTATGATTTACTTACAAGCATAAAAGGAATTGGTCCTACAGCCGGACAAGATCTTATGATGATGCGAGGCAGACCGGGTGCGGTATTTCCAAGCAATAAAAAGAAAGATGAAGAAAAAGGATTGCGCCGTTGGATTATTGCCAGTTATGGGGAAAACCCGCATACCATCAGTGAACAGAAATTTCAAAGTCTGATATCTAACTGGAATGGATTTGAAGGGGCTGCCCTGGAATTTTTATATGTGAATTGGATTATAAGTGAGAAAGAGAAGAAGGCTAAAAAATAACTCAGTTAATCCCAGAAGGGAGATTCTGAATTTTTAACACCAATAAGAATTTTCCCTAAAACATCTTCAATTACCAGAATATCACCATTTTTAAAAACTATTATCTCATCATAACGGGACGAAGAACCTGTATAAGAATCTTCTGCATGCTGTAATATAAATTCCGCTTTTCCTGGATCACTGGTTTTAGAAAGGAGTATTCCGAAATACGAAGCAGAATATATAATTCCATCTTCAGTAATATAAACACCTCCACCATACAGATCCTGAAATTCACTCTTGTCATCAATAAACCCAAAATCAACTAAACTCCAGGTAGCCCCATCATCATTGGAAGAATGGATTTTCTTGCCTACCGCATAGATTTGATCACCTGATCTGAAAAACTTGTCAATATGATCGTCATCTTTTGAAATCTCAGGTCGCGAGGTTCTTTCCCAATTTTCTCCTTTGTCAGTAGACTTATATATACCATCATGAGAACCTGCTAAAATTGCTCCTGATTCAGTAATGTAAAAGTCGTTAATCAGATCCGGTAACTTAGAAGAAAAAAACTTTTTTTCAGTTGATTCCCCTGTATTAATATTCATTGTCTCCACTCCTTCATAAATACCCATATGCAAAAGGCTATCGTCCTGAAAAATGAAATCCCTCATTGATTTCATTGCAATTTTTTGTTCCCAGTTTATAGCATCTTTAGAAGTAAATATGCTATTGGTAAATCCAAAAATGTAAATTGTAGTGTCTTTTTCCCCAAATACAGGATGATCGATGGAATGAGCGGCTAAACCATAATATGTTCCATCATGCTTTATAATTTTAGTGAAATATACATCCTGAGGATTTAAATAAGTCGTAAATGTATTGCCGTGATCGGAAGATCGAAACCACTTATCACCTCCGTAAATATGTATAACATTTGAGCTGGGTATATTAAATCCTCTAAATCCTGAAATAGGCAGCTGTTTCTCTGACAAGAGAAAATAGGGTCTGGTATCTGGTTTTTCTTCTTCGCTGTTAAAAAACCCACATCCATAAACCAAAATTATACCTGAAAGAATAAATAAATGAAATACTGAGTTTTTCATCTTTCTCATTTTATCTAAGTATCAATTAAACAAATTACTGCAAACAAAACACATTAATTTTTAATCCTGAATATCAGCATCGAGTCACCACTAATTTTTTACTCTATTCAATTGCCAGGAATAATCCAAATGTAGTATCGTCCAGTCTTATTCCAAGATGACGTTCTGAAACATGAGTTAAAAAACTGTTTTTTGGTAAATTAACTACCTTTACTATTTCTCCTTTCATATTGATAACCAACCACTTATCGTAGTCACTTTTCAAATGAGTTTTGAGCCATATTTTTTGCTTGTGATAGATCATATCTTTAGCCTGAGCTTTAAACTCCGGTAAAGCTTCTTCTATTCGTAACCAATCTGAGTTTCGCATACCGTCTTTTTTCTCTATTTTTTCCATATCATCAATTTCTGATGCGGTAAGCTCTTCTTTTGGGATATTAACAGGAATCGTTCGAAGCGTATCGAAATTAATATTTATTTCCGCAATCAAATCGGTACGGGTATCAAATAATAACAGCGTCTTTGAATCAGGTTTATACACTATAAATTGATCGTTTCCAAAAGGAAGTTGCATAGCACTTCCCGATCCTCCATTTATTAAATCCCCTAATGGGATATAAGGATGAGAATATAAATCCAGTTTACGCTCTGTTTCCTCTGAATTCAGATCATAAACATATACTCTTTTCTTATCCATTTCTGCAACTTTAAAAGACCTCGGACCTCCTTCAACTACATATTTACCTTCCTGCAGTTCCGGAAAAATTCGTATTGCTCTCCACCCATTGTCTAATTTTACTACAAATTCTCTTACTAAGTTAAGATCTGTATTATATAGCACTATTTTCTTTTGAAACTGATCATACACGTAGACTTGATCTTCACCATCCCAAGTAGGCGTTCCAATATCCAGCAGCTCTCCCGGACCTCGTCCTTTTAAAGTTTTAGCCAATACTTTCCCACCATCTTCGCTAATTTTGACGAATGAAGTAGGATCCCAAACTGGTAATACAAAACTCCCATCATCAAATGCAAAAGAGTTAATTCCTACATATCCGAAATAAAGGCTGTCTACTTTATCAAATCGGATTAACTCTTTTGGAATGATTGTTTCCACTTTAGAAAGGTCAATCACTTGATTCTTTGTTTCTTCAACCGAACAAGAGATTAAAACCAAGGAAAAAATTAATGTGGATACTGCTATTTGAGCTCTTTTCATCAGAGTAACTGTTTGTTTTTCATAAGTAAAGAATAATAAATACAGTCTCTAAATCAAAAAAAAGCCAATCCATAAGGACTGGCTTTCATATTTATAAAAGATTTTCAGATATATATTTATTGTGAAACAGAGTCATTTGGCTTCAACTTCGTCTTCAAAAAGAAATATCCTAGCAAGCCACTCAATAACGAACCTACAAATATCCCTACCTTAGAATATTCAATAAACTTTGGATCTGTAAATGCTAATCCTCCAATAAATAACGACATCGTAAATCCTACTCCGGTTAGGCATGCAATCCCATAGAATATGGTCCATACTTTGTCCGAGTCCGGAAGTTTAACGATACCCAACTTACTTGAGATCCAAACTGATGATATTATACCGAGTTGCTTACCTAAGAATAAACCAAAAATAATTCCTAAGGTTAATGTTGATGAAAATGCTACAGTAGCTTGTTCTGCTGAAAGTGCCACACCTGCGTTTGCAAAAGCGAAAACAGGCATAATAAAATAGGCAACCAACGGATGTAACTTGTGCTCGAGCTTGTGCAAAGGGCTTTCAAGTTTTTCGATGCCCTCCTCCAGATAATGCATTGCTGTTTCATCATCTTCTTTATCAGGGGTTGTCAAAGATTCCTTAAATAACTTTACTCCTTTTTCAATATTTGATAACAAACCTTCTCTGTTTTTGTGTGGAGTTGCCGGAATCATAAAACCTAAAACTACACCTGCAACTGTAGCATGCACTCCCGATTTTAACACAGCCACCCAAAGAACTAAACCTACCAACAAATATAAAGCTATAGATCGAATATTAGCCCAATTCATAATGATAAGAATGAGAATGGTAATTCCTGCTATCCCTAAAGCCATTACAGAAATATTACTGGTATAAAACAGTGCTATTACTACTACTGCAATTAAGTCATCAACTACAGCAACTGCTGTTAGAAAAACCTTTGCCCACACCGGGACACGGCTTCCTAATAATGCCAGGATTCCTAAAGCAAATGCAATGTCTGTTGCTATAGCAATTGCCCAGCCATCCATAAATTCTGTGCCGGCATTAAATCCAAAAAAGATTAATCCCGGAACAATAGCGCCACCAAATGCTGCTATAATTGGAAGAAGAGCTGACTGAACAGTTGAAAGCTCTCCGTATTTTATTTCTCTCTTTATCTCCAGTCCAATTAGAAGAAAAAATATGGCCATTAAACCATCATTGATCCATAATATTAATGGTTTCGAAATATTCCCACCTTCAAAGCCAATCGTAAGTTTGGCTTGAAATAACTGAGTATACCAATCGGCTAAAGGAGAATTAGCAACAATAAGTGCCAATACTGCCGATATTAAAAGAAGTATTCCCGAAAAGGATTCTGTTTTTATAAATTCCTGTATAGGCGCAATTAGCCTATTGTTTTTACTTGTATTCATAGTTTAAAAAATAGTAGTAATTAATCCGGTTAATACCGGTTTTGATTATGTAGATGGGGCTGTTCTAACTACTATTCTTCGAAATGATGCTGAGGACATTCCTGCGAAGGAAAGAATAAAACAGTGGGGCAACACAAAAAATTCTGCGATCTGCCGACTGTTAAAGATTTAATTCTATGTAATATTTGATTGAACAACTTTCAGTGTTTAATATATTCAGATTATCAACCTACGTAAATTAATAATCATTCCGCACCAATAAACCTTTTTAAATTTTTCCTGTGATTT
The DNA here is from genome assembly GCA_965216175.1 of Balneola sp. Lineage (GTDB taxonomy): Bacteria > Bacteroidota > Rhodothermia > Balneolales > Balneolaceae > Balneola. Next base: position 376,481 of record OZ244140.1, on the reverse strand, counting down.
AGAGCTCGCCAAACTACATAAATAACTGTAGCTGGAACTATAGCATAAATCATTACGGTTTCTATGGGTGGTAATAATGGAGATCCAACAGCTTCTAAAACCAAATAGGTTAGATAAGAACCATAGTAAAACAGGAAGATTGATCCGTCTGTTTTGGTGATATCAAAGCCGGCAACAAAGACAGGGATACAAACTATACTTACTGCCACCATAAAAGGAAGATCTAAAGCTATAGCCGCTGCTGAAACATCAAGAACATTCGGAGCAATTACTATCGTTAATCCCAGCGTGAGTAAAATATTATACAAATTACTTCCCAGCACATTGGCAACCGCCATATCTGTATTTCCTTTTCTGATAGTAGCAATACTAGTTGCAACTTCCGGCAGAGAAGTCCCGATTGAGACAATTGTTAAACCAATTACTAATTGGGAAAGTCCTAAAATAGTTGCCAGTTCAACGGCGCTCTGAACCATCCAATCAGATCCTTGAACGATTAATCCCAATCCGATGATCAAATAACCAATATTTTTTACATAAAAGAACCAACCGGAAGCAAGTTTTCTTTCTTCTGCCTCAAAATCAGTTTCTTCGGGTTGGCTTTTTCTCTCCTTTTTGATCTGGAAAAAAGTAAAAATAGAATATAAAACCAATCCTATTAACAACCACACACCGTCAATCTTGGTAAGCTGCCCATCAAAAGCCACAATATACAGCAATATACTTGCAGCAATTACAATAGGCACATCAATTTGAACAACTCTGAGCTTTACAACCAGCGGTCTGATGATAGCACTTATACCCAGTATCAGAAGAATATTTGCTATGTTGCTTCCTATGATATTTCCCAATACCAGATCAGCATTCCCTGAAGCAGCCGCTTGTATACTTATAGCAAGTTCGGGAGCACCTGTGGCAAATGCCACTACTGTGAGTCCCATTATGAGTGGAGAAACTCTCCATTTAACTCCAAAATGGTCTACTCCTCTTAAAAATAATTCTGCGCCGCCAATAAGTGCCGCCAATCCGGCGATAAAAGTAATTGCTATCATATCTGATTTTGTGAACACCAAAGGTACAAGGTATTCAGCATAAAAAAAGACTTTCTCGAAAGAGAAAAGCTTTAATTAAAAATAATATATTAAAATTAATTGCTATCCCAATAACTAGAGGTTGGGTTCTTTTTTGCTATGGCTAGATAGCTTCCATCTTGCAATATTAAATCTCCATTCATAGTGGAAAAAACTTTACTGAATTTAAAAGGTGTATCATAATCGTAACCTTTGGGCCCCAGCCAATCAAATTCACTTATCGAATCAGATTTAGCATAAAAAATCCCTATTGAGTTTATAGCGTATAAGTTTCCTTTTTTATCTACGGTAAATCCATTTGGATAAAAGGTGTCTCTTCTTAAGGTTAGATCTTCTTTAGTGTAAGGACTCCAAGCATACATATCATACCAATTCCAATCCTCTCCATTCTCTGATGAATATACCCTTCTTGTACCATGGGCAATAAATGTATCTTCATTTAAGATTTTTATATAGTGAATATCATCTAAATTTTTAGGAATTTCTTGCGATATTCTATTCCAATTCTTGCCGTTATCAGTAGTTTTATAAATTCCGTCATGACTCACTGCATAAACATCACCATTTGGGCTCATGCTCATCATAGTAACAAAATCTAGCGAATTGGTATTTAAAAACTGATTCAGATATTCTTTTCCATCTGAAAGATCTATACTAGAAACGCCTCCGTACTTAGAAATGTGAAGAAATCCGTTTTGATCCAACAGCAAATCTCCCATCAAAAATGGGCCTAGAACTTTTGTCCAATTCGATCCCTCATCCGATCTGTATAAAATATTACTATCAACAGTTATCGTAAAAGTTGAATCTCCCCAAAGGTCGAAAGGAACTTTAATTACACCTATTGCATAAAAAGTATTCCCCAGTAATTCTATTCTCTTAAAGTAGGTTGAATCGGGTTGATCAAATGATTGAAAAGACGCCCCTAAATCACTGGAAATAAACCATCTTTTTTTTGTAGCTACAAAAATATTATTTGATTCATCTACTTCAAAATAGCTGATAGTATCAGGAGCAAAAGAGCGTAAAGTCTCAATTTCAAAAGGCTCAATTTCTTCGATAGTTGTTTCTTTATCATTAAACAAACCACATGCTGATAGTATAACAATGCTAAAAAAGAACACTATTTTTTTCATCTCTTTGTATTTGTTTTACATCACTATAAACAAAAAAAGCCATTCCCGAAAGAGAACAGCTTAAATTCTAATTCTCTTTTAGTTTTTTAAATACCAGTTGAATTAATTCATTTTCGAAATTTTCATTTTCTCTTTCTATAAATACAAATTCGTTGTTTTCTACAAAGTCCGGAGGTTTGTTTAGTACAAGTGTCTTTTTAATCTGTAAATCATCTAGTTCAAATATTAAACCAAAATATGAAGTGCTATAGCCCTCATTTTGGCTAAATATAAGAATTCCTTCTGTTTGGTTCAGTTGATATACACTCTGAATCATTGAATTGTTCTTAAAGACCCTACCAACTCCTTTAAATAAATTTGGATCGTTGATACTAGCCGGTATATCTGATGTTATAGCTTTGAATAAATCAGAATTAAATTCCCGACTATCCAACTCTTTCGTTTCTCTATTGAATGAATAGATTATAGGTTCAAGTACCTTTGCGAAATAAACAGTGTTACCAACTTCAAAAATACCCCCGGCTTGAATTCTCTTCTCTGCATTTGGAAATTTATTAGTTACTGAAAAAAGCGTTTCAATTTCGTTCCCTTTTTTATCCCAAACGTGGACGTGCTTTTCAGTAAAATCTGCATTTATTCCAATTATGTCATTTCCATAATAAAAATTTTCAGGGGTAAAAAATTTAGATCCTTTTTCAACTGCACCAACACATTCTCCATTTTTCTTAAACCTAAATCCCCAGATTCCTGAATTTGTAATAAAGATCTCATCGTTATTTCCGAATTTGGCTTGGATAGGTTGAAACCAAAATCCCGGATGACAATCTTTTGGATCCAGAACTTTCCATTCATTTCCGGTAAAAAGTACTACTTGACCAATTGAATTATCTGTAATAAGGATACGGTCGTCATCTATATCAATGAGAAGAAATTCACCTAAAAATATTTCTTCCGGAATCGTACTTCTCTTTACCTCAACTAACTCGGTAGGTTGAGCAACAACTGAGATCAATACTAAAAAACTAATTGATAATGCTACACATAGAATTTTGAGCATTGCTGATATTAATTAAAATAATGGATACAAAAAAGCCCGACATATTAAAATATCGGGCTTAAACTTATAATCGTCAGAGTAATTTACTGCTCTAACCACCAGTTTCTAAGCTGAATTTGTTCCGCAGTAGCATTATCTGCTTCTTCCAATATTGATCTCGGATAAAGTGGTGTTCCAACTTTTCCTGATAACTTTACTTCTTCTCCATTTCGGGAAAGAGTCATTGAAATATCAGTATCCGGTCCCCACTGAAAGCTTTGAGGAATAATTTGACGCATATTTGTTAAGTTGGCTTCTTGTCCATTTAGGCTTAACAAAATATCTCCGGGTCTTACTCCGAGCTCAATTAAAGATGTATTTAGGTCCATATTTTCAAAGTAAACCTGTTGTGTTTGCTCATCTACATTAATATATGCCAGTTGTTGATTCACAAAGAACAGGCTGGTCTGGATATCTTCAAAACCTTGTTTTAAACCTACTTTTTCAAAGAATACCGAATAATCGATCGGGGTAGTTCCTACTACATGGCTTTGAAGAAACTCGCCTACAGAAGGATAAGTCATTTCTGAAATCTCTGCTATGATCTTATCATCTTCAAAAGGCATTTCTTCGCCATATTTTACCGAAAGTTCTTTCATCAGCGATAACATACTTCTCTCACCATTACTTTCTTCTCTCATCAAAATATCAATACACATTCCAATTAGAGCTCCTTTTTGGTATACATTGTAATAATTAGAAGCATATGGTTCGTCGATCACGTTTTCACTCATAACTGTGAAACTCATGGAATCGTCCATGGTGTAAGAACTTCCTATTTTTCCTTGAATCTTATTATAGAAATCTTCCCGAGGTTGCAAATCTTCGTACACCTGAAAGTGACTTGCAAAATATTCCGTTACACCTTCGTACATCCATAAATGTTTTGAAAATGTTGGCTCGTAATAATCAAAATAATGAACATCCTCAGAATGAACGTTAAGCGGTGTTACAATATGAAAAAACTCATGTGAAACTACATCTATCATAGTTTCGCTAAGTTGAGCGTCTTGCATTTGTTCGGGAAGAACTACAATCGTTGAAGTCTGATGTTCCAATGCTCCAAATCCCCTTGGAGAGGTTTCTGATCCTTCAGATAAGTATAGATAAATGTCGTACCTAGATGTGCTGTTTAAATCTCCCAAGTATGCTTTCTGTGCTTGCATCATCTCAAAAACTGTCTCTTTAATTTTTGATGCAGAATGAACGCCGTTAGGTGAATAAACACTTAATACGATTTTAATATCTCCAACCTGAAATTCCTCAATATCAAGATCTCCATAAAACATCGGATTATCAGTGATATCAAAATATCTTGCTGCAGTGTAATTGTCTACTACAGTTGAATCACCTTCCATCATAGTTGAGCTACTAACGGGAAGAGCAGAAGATTTTTTCATTCCAACCGGCGAAGTAACAGCCAATCGATAGCTGTTATCTTTTAATTCTTCGAAATACCCAATAAAACCATGAAGGTTTAATACAAAATTGTCTTCCTCGATATTTGTACCAGATGGAGAAAATGGCGTTGGTTTCTCTGTGTTTTCGATATCAAATGTATCGTTTACATAGTAGCCCAGTTTGTCCAATTTTTGAGCATCAGCAATAATCCATGTATTCTCATCTGCTCTTTCTACATTAATTTCCATCCCGGCGTAATTGTATGCAACAAAGCCTTCTGTAAAACTACCGAAATCGCTGATATCATATGTTCCTTGTACAACTCTTGGAATTCTATAGGTTACGGTATCTTGTGTAAACATTCCCGGATTGATCTCAACCCACACTCTGTCTTCTTTTACATTGGCTAAATCAATTGATGTTGAGATAGGCACTTGTGAAGCCGTTTCTTCCATTTTTTTGGAAAGGGTATCACCTGTTTTTGGAGAGCAGGCATAGGTAACACTTAGGAGTATTACCCCATAAATCAGTTTCTTCATTAGTATAATTTTAGATATTAAATTGCGATGAATAGTACATACGTTCTCTTAAGGATTTAAGATAACGGTTTAAGCACTAATTATTTTGTAAACATCACAAAAACCCTGAAAGCATTGAACATTCAAAGGTCTGCACTATCTGAATTTCATACTCTTCTACTGAAATATTTGAATTTCTAGTCTTTTGATTTCAGTTTTTTCCAGGCGTATGCACCTCCTGCAGCTGCAAGCAACCCAAGCCCTCCGTCGATTGGCGCAGCATCCGGTGCATCAGGGAATCCAGGTAGACCGGGAGCACCCTGTGCAACTGAAATAGTTGAAAAAATTAGTAGAATTATGATTGTGAGAATCGTGGCAAATAAGAATTTCATTGTTATTATGTTATGTATTGATTACTAAGTATTTAATGAGCTTTTCAAATCATCTTGACATCTAGTATTGATAATTTAAAATTACTTGATGAGTGTCATTTTCTTGGCTAGAATAGTATCTCCGATAACAAGCCTATATATGTACATTCCTGAAGCAAGATTTCTTGCATCAAATTCTACATTATATCTTCCTGCCTGCCTTGTTTCGTTATTGACCAGGGTCATTACTTTCCTGCCAAGAATGTCAAATACTTCCAGTTTAACTTTAGCTGTTTTAGGTACTCCAAATTGTATAACAGAAGTCGGATTAAAAGGATTTGGATAATTTTGTTCCAATTCAACTACTTTAGGAATTTCTAAATCTGATTCCGAATCTGTACTTAAAAGTGGGTTGACGGTTAAAATAAAGAGAGACTGTTCTGCGCCTTTCTTTACTTTTAATGCACCCCCGGGAAATAGTGAAGAAGTAATCACTGAATCGCTGATATCACTTGAGCTTTCAACTATAACTTTTGCTCCTGCTTGTTTTTCTAAAGAAGTATCTTTTTGTCGTTCTTCATCAACTTCTTTATCAGGATTTATTTTGGCTTTTAATTCTGCAGTAAAGCTGAGTTTATCTTCTGTCTTTAAATCTATAATTTTCCCGGTAGAAACTTCTTCAAGATAAAATTCCATGCTTTTCGGGAGCTGCTCTTTATTCCATTCCAGTTCAAAGTTTCCGGAATATGTTGCATCTAAATAGATTGGAAACTCTACTACATCATTTAATTTAGCCGGCAGGTTATTAATCGTAAGAAACTGATCATCAACCTGAGTATATAAACTTGCATAATTACCTGCGTATGAACCCAAGTAGTATCCATCAAACGGATCTATACCAACCAATGCTTCCTCTTCTCTGAATTGAATACTTGATTGAGATTGAACTTCCCCATTTGAACTTTTGAGTACAAATTGAAACGACGATTCAACCTCATTTTTCGCCGGTACTGATTCAAACATATCATTATAGCCTAGAGTGATAAATGCATCCAGACCATAAGTAATCGTTCTGATAAAAACTGCTTCATAAGGTTTAATTGCTCCCGATGAAGCTAACTCATATCTCTTATTAACCGAATCCCAACGATATATATATCTGTTTGTTAACGGGTCGACTTTCACCAATTCACTTATCAAAGAATCTACTGAAATAGGCAATCCATAAGGATTTCCAAATAATTTCAGCCCTTCAAATCCGGTTGTTGATTCTGAACCATCAACATCATTTGTTTTAACAGGTATAGTAATTTGATCACCAAAAGGATTTCCGAAATTAGTTAATACTTTAGGCCATCCACCTTCGATTATGTTTCCATCTGTTGGAATATCATCCTCAAAGATGTATGCCAAAATCCCTACTCCAGATTCCAGAGTATCAGCATTTAGATCTCCTGTGATAGCAGTATATGTAGCGGTTTGTTCATTAAAGGTAAAAAGTGTAGGAGAACCGCTTGGGGCGTTAGAATTTATCGCTCCCTGAGTCCATATATTACTTAGAAATTCACCAATAGGAGTTGTAAATGGGTTTGCAAGAAGATACCATCCGTCTTCATTACTATTTCCTGCAAGTTCCGGTGTTGCCTGCATTATAGGAATACCGATTTTAAGCGAGTCAGGGTTATTGATTTCTCCTAAACCTATGTAAAATGTTAGTGAATCGATTCCCATAGTTGATGCATAATATCTTAAGGTGTCTCCTTCAGAAAACGGGAAGCTAATTGTAGTATCTTTTAATGAGACATCAGAGGCGTCAAACATTCTATTGCTGTTTCGATCAATAAAAAGTTTCCTATCAATAGCGTGATCAGCAGATATTGTAAGTGTACTATCCCTGAAATACTCACTAATTTTGATAAACGAATCATCAAACGTTAAAGTAGTATCTTTGTACCCGCTAATCAGCTCAGTAGTAAATGAAAATAGTTGATCATTAAATGCAAAGCTGGAGTTTGTACTGAATGCACCTCCACTAAACCTACTGTTTATTGTTTGAACCCCCCAGTTATAACTTCCATCCGGAATATCGCTTGTAATTAATTTGTAGAACGTATTAGTACCGGAATTGCCTGATTCTACAACTTTTCTAAAACCAGATGACAAACTGGCCATAGGAGTACTTAATGTGTCTGTGTTAATCACATCAGAATTTTTTAAATACACATTGTAAGTAAGTGCTTCATTGTCGTAACCCACAGGACGATCCCAATACAGTGTAAGGGTATCTTCTTTGATTGTAGTCCTTAAATTTGTTGGAGCTGTAATCGAAGTACCGCTCCCTTGTGAGAAAACATTATTATAAAAAATGGATTCTCTCGTATTCTCTTCATTATACCCCATAAGAATTAAATCTAAATCTCTGTCTCCGTCATAATCTCCCCAACTTAAATTGGCGAATGACTTATTTTCCAGAATTAAACTAGATTCTGAAAGCTGACCATTTCCGTCATTTATATATAACCTTGTCTTTTTTGTTGTTAGCTGACCAGGAATGACATTATTTCCTGATACCATCAAATCTAAATCATCATCTCCATCATAATCGCCCCATGAAGCAGAACCGGATTCAGTACCTATAAATTCAATGTTAGAAGTGTTAAAACTTCCCGTACCATCATTAATATAAAGCTGACCCAGGGAACCATTTGATGGAGTCCTTCCGGTAATAAACAGATCCATATCTCCGTCTCCATCATAATCACCCGGAGCTACAGAACTAGAATACACGGGCACCAGAGTATCAGAAGCAGCAGATCTGTTAAATCCTCCGTTACCATCATTTATGTATAAATCTGATAATAATGTGGTGATGTTATTATCTCTATTGTAACCCGTCACCAAAACATCTAAAGACCCATCATTGTTCACATCAACATTCACAATATTTCCTGAATAAACACCTTTAATAGTTGCTGAAGCGGGGGATAGAGTGAAAGATCCTTTCCCATTATTCAAGTAAAGATAGGTATAACTCGTTCCGCTTAAATATGCCATAAATAATACATCTAAGTCCCCATCAGCGTCGTAATCTCCCCAGACTATATCCCCGCTACTCGATAGACCAAAGGGAACCGACAAATCTCTTTCAAAAACATTATTTCCTTTATTGATATACAAATGCGTATCTGAACCGCCTACCAATAGATCCTGGTCTCCATCATTGTCATAATCGCCCCAAGCCAATTCACGGTTGGAATAAGGAATAGTTATCACATTAGCTTCGCTGAAGCCGGATTCATTCACATATATATTATTCTTATACCCCGCACTTGTAGAACCAGTAATTGAAAGATCTAAATCACCATCATTGTCAAAATCAACCCATTCACTTTCCGCGTCTGAGAAATCTGTAATAGAATTATTTGAATCTACAATTAAAATTGCAGTTTGAGGATTAACCTTTAATCGATCGCTTAAACCGGATTCTTGCCCCGATAAATTTGTAGATGTTACATAAAAATAGTAACTGGTATCTGAACTTAGTGACTCAATAGAAATATATCTGTTAGACGATGTATATTTAGCTTGAGTTGGAACCACCGTGCTATCAGTCTCCTGATAAATAGAATAAAAATCGACATCAGATTCTTCCAATTTATTCCATTCTAATCTTGTAATACCGGGTGAAGGAAAATACGCCAATCCGAACGGTATACTCGTTAAAGTAAATGAACCCGTTCCAAAATCGCTTACTTTCGCAGAACCGTCAATTGCTTGTACTTTCCAAGAATAGGAGCCTGGAATAAATGCTGAATAATCTAATTGAATAGATGTTTTATTTCGGGCATTTCCTTCTCTTTGAATGAGTCTGAAACCGTTGGTTGTATCACTCATAGCGCTTAGCACTAGCTTTGAAGTATTTACATTAAATACAGACACATTGTAATGAAGAGGACCTGTTTCAACATCCGTTGAAGGATCCCACGATAAAACATGCTTACCAAAGGCACTGGAATCTGATAAAGCACTTGGCATACTTGGATTGGTTCCTGTTATATCTGGTGTATTTTTGTACAAAACAGTCGTATACGATCCATTCGCTCTACCTGTAATAGCTAAATCGAGATCCCCATCAGAATTGTAATCTCCCCAAGATAGTGATGAGTACTCGAATAGTGGCAAGGATATATCAAGCGACCAATTTCCGGTTCCATCGTTCGAGTATACTTGGGTTGCCACCGTTCGCCCTGAAAGGGTAAAATCCAAATCTCCATCATTATCATAATCAATCAATTCAATATCGCCTTGATATGCCCCGGGAAAAGATGTACTGGTTTCAAATACTCCCGTACCGTCGTTTGTGTACAAAGTAGTTATATTCGAATTACTCGAGTTTCTTCCACTTATCACAAGATCTAAGTCACCGTCATTATCAATATCACCTAATTCAATGTCACTATACCACAGACCTTCCAAATTTTGTTTATATGTGAAGGTTTTATCACCATTATTTAAATATGCTCGTGTGATGTATGAGGTAGAACGACGGCCGGAAACAACGACATCTAAAAACCCATCATTATTGATATCAGCCCATTTACTTGTTCCGTACATCCCACCCAACAATACATTTCCGGCGGTTGAATTTAATGAGAATCCCCCATTTCCATTATTTTCATAAATATTTGTTTCAGCACTGGATGTTGAGGTTGTTGTGCCACCCGACAGCAAAACATCCAGATCTCCATCATTGTCAAAATCACCAAAAGTAACTGAACCATATGCCGCCCTTAGAAACGCTTGGACATAGGTAAATGAACCATTACCGTTGTTACGGTATAAACGAGTATAGTCTCTGTTCAAAATAATTATATCCAAGTCTCCATCATTGTCATAATCCCCCCATTCAAGGTCACCATAAAAACCATAAATAAAACTATTGGAAACGGACTCAAAACTATCATTTCCTAAATTTTTATATAAATATGTACCGTATTGACCAATGTTAATTAGATCCAAATCCCCGTCATTGTCATAATCTCCCCATTCCGAAGCCCCTAAATAATTGGCATTATTAATATCAGCTGTGATTTCTGTATGTTCGCTGAGAACATCAGGCAGAGGTATTGCAGTAACTTCAGCTGAATACACACTTTCTTCACCACCAGTATTCTTTGCTGTTATATAATAATAGTAGGCACTGTCAGCAATTACATCTGTATCTGTATAAGTGGTACTGTTAGTTGAATCTATTAAAGTTTTCTGTGCAAGGTTAGAAAAAGAAGCTTTATATATTTTATATAGATCTATGTCTGACTCAGTGTTTGCATCCCAACTCAATACAATTTTATTTCTACCCGGAGTTGCTACAACATTAGCAGGTGCATCCGGTGCAACTTTATAATCAGATTTCGAATCTTTAGATCTTTTTTCCGAACCAAGTTTATCATTCGATGTGTAGCTCTTTTCTGCATAAAGATAGGAACTGGCACCACTTTCAATAGAAGTTACAACCGATTTTGAAAATGATAGGTCAACACTAAATACTAAAAACAGCACTAAAATTAAAAATGAAAACCAACTCTTTTTTATTGATGATATGTACGCCATAGCCAATTGTCCTTAAGTATTTCACTTTGGCAAGAAATCAACACTCAAAAATAAAAGAGAGAAAAACCTATCGATTTAAAAGAGAATTCATAGCAAAAAACTTACTTAGTTCCTGTTACCTGAAATTCTATGATTCTTTTAAAATTTACCCCTTTATCTAATGGTTTTTATACTTATTGCTGAGTTTTTAAAGTATGTTGCCAAATGTATTTATTTGCTCAATAATAGAGAGAATGACGCATTTCTTGTTTGTACAATCCTATCAAAAATTTGTACAATTCTATCTAATTAGCACTTTTGTATCCAATAGAAGGGCATTTAATACAAATAACTGGCCTCGCTTTTTAAAAAAGAGTAAGTAATATTGCACTATTTCTATTCTTCTTTTTCTGATTTCAATTTTTGAAGAACAGAGTATTAATCTAGCGGAAAGTAGCTTCATACATTTTCTGAAGTACTTAAAATTTACCATAAAAAAACCCCGATCAGTTTTACCTGTCGGGGTTAAAAATTCTAAGATTAGATTAAGCGATTTTCAAGATCAAATCAGCAGTTCTCATAGAATATCCTGCTTCGTTGTCGTACCAACCGATAATTTTAACCAGATTTCCATCTACTTTAGTAAGGTCGCTGTCAAAGATATTTGAGTGTGTGTTTCCAATTATATCTGTGGAAACCAATGGGTCTGTTGTGTACTCAAGAATCCCTTTCATTGAACCTTCAGAAGCTTTTTTAAAAGCTGCATTTACTTCCTCAATACTTGTTTCTTTTTTTACTACACAAACAAGGTCAGTCAATGATCCTGTTGGAGTTGGAACACGAACAGCACCACCATCAAGCTTCCCATCTAAATGAGGAAGCACCAATCCAACTGCTTTTGCAGCTCCGGTAGAAGTAGGAATGATGTTAATAGCTGCAGCACGCGCTCTTCTAAGATCCTTATGCGGAGCATCTAATATTTTTTGATCGCCGGTGTATGAATGTATTGTAGTCATAAATCCTTTCTCAACACCAAACGCGTCATCTAAAACTTTTACCATTGGTGCAAGACAGTTAGTAGTGCAACTAGCGTTGGAATAGATATTTGTTTCATCATCGATTACTTCATCGTTAACGCCAAGCACAACCGTTTTAACTCCACCTTTACCCGGTGCAGAAATAATTACTTTTTTAGCACCTGCTTCCAAATGCTTTCCTGCGCTTTCCTTGTCTACAAAAAATCCAGTTGATTCGATTACAACATCAACACCTAAATCTCCCCATTTCAAATTTGCCGGATCCTTTTCAGCTGTAACTGAAAAACTCATATCGTTAATCATTAGCTTATCACCATCAACAGCAACTGTTCCATCGAACGTCCCTTGAGATGAATCGTACTTAAAAAGATGAGCCAAAGTGTTCGTATCTGTTAGGTCATTTACCCCAACGATATCAATTTTATCACTGTACTTGGCAAGTATTGATCTTGTTACCATTCTACCGATACGACCAAACCCGTTAATTCCGACTTTTATTTTTGACATTTTATCCCGTTTTATATGATTGGTCAATCTTTATCATTGATTTAAATATTGACCATTAAATAACTTTCTTTAAAGAGCTTAAAATTACGACTACTAGACGCCATATTCAATGATTTTAGCCTATAACAGTGATAGATAAACCTTTAATTCCAATGGTAGCGCTTTTCCACAGTTATTAATCTGATACTTTTAAATTTTCTTACAGTATATTTCCTTTTCTAAGCTTAGAAAATATGGATAAAAAGATATTCTCAGAAGAACAGGTTAAGGAAATAATCCGCAAAGCTGCTGAAATGCAAAAGCAGTCTACCGAGAGCGAGTCAGAAAATGGATTGACAATGGATGAGTTGATGGAAATCGGCAAAGACTCTGGCCTCGATGTGGATTTTATAAAAACCGCTGCAATGGAGTATGAAAATCAAAGAGTAACAACCCATTCTGGACTTAACGATACACATATTTTTGAAGAGCGACTTTTTAACACAAAATTGTCAGAAACAAAAATCTGGGATCATGTTATTTCTGACCTTACTCATCATTTTGGCGGAGAATCATTTGGAACTACTGAGCATTCACGAGATAAAAAGGAATGGTCTCATGTAAGTATCTCCGGCATTCAAACCATAGTTAGCCTCTCTAAAAATGAACATTCCGCAAAACTTAAATTCTCCCAAAGAGTAGGGTTAGGAAGTCCATTAACCGAAGGCATTATGTATGGTGGTGGATTTGCTTTTCTAATCATGATGATTGTTACTGCTTTTTCGAATATCAGTAATCCAATACTTATTGCTTTAAGCCCCGGATTATGGAGCCTGTCTTCCATTATAGTATATCAACTTGATGTAGCCTGGAGGAAAAAGAAACTGAAAGGGTTAAAAACTCTGGCAAATAAAATTATTAATCAGTTGCCATCGATGCATTCAGAAAAGAAAAGTATAAGCTCTGAAAACACATCGGATATTGAAATTGAATCTGAGGATCTTTATTCATCAGAATCTGAATCTTTACCTAATAATCTTAAAGAAAGAGAATAAACCTGAGTTGTTATCTATGTGACCCATAAGTTAAACTCTCGTTATACTTATGTTATAATAGCAGTTCTCTAAGAGGTTAAATTAAAGAAATTAATTTTTAATGAACCTCTAGACGATGATTAACTCAAAGATTTTAAAATCAACTTTACTCAGTTTACTACTGGTGTTTGGTTTGGTTTCCTGTGACGACAATGACTCGGAACCTGCTGTAGAAGCTGATTTCACGGTAACCATAGAAAATGTAGGCGAATCTTATTCCTATGTTAAAAGTGGGTCTTTCTCAGTGCCTGTTGGAGCTACCGAACCGAGCGGTATTGGACCCGGAGGAGCTTTTGAATTTGAATTTACCGCTCCCTTAGGTTCGAAACTTTCTCTTGCAACCATGTTTGTTCAATCTAATGACTGGTTTTATGCAACCGGCTCTTCAGGAGTAGATTTGTATAATTCTGATGGTACACAGGTAACCGGAGACATTACTTCTGCATTTAATTTATATGATGCCGGAACCGAAGAAGATCAGGAACCCGGTGTTGGCGATAATCAGGTTTTAAGACAAAGCGGACCAGATACCGGTCCAGCTGATGACAACAACCTAGTTCGTTCAGTCGATACTTCAAATTTACCGTCTGATGAAGCTGTACTTCAGGTAACTCTTACTTCTACAAGTTCAACCGGTTTTATGGTTAGAATTGAAAATGTATCTACCGCTACAACTCTTCAAACTTCTGAAGGTGGAAAGCCTGTACCATTATCTCCGGGAGGCTGGGCTGTACATGCAGCAAATCAAACCAACGTTTTTTATGAAATTGGGCAACCCGATTATGGAGAAGGCTTAGAAGGAATTGCTGAGGACGGAACGGTAGGAGATATTGAAGCGACTCTGGAACCGGAAACAGGAATTACTGTACCATTATCTCCCGGAGCTTATGCTGTGTATACAGGATCAAATCCACTCTTTACAGCAAATGCAAACTTTCCAAATAATGGAATTGAAGCAGTAGCTGAAGATGGCGCTCCAGCAGAACTTGCAACAGCCTTAAGTGCTAACTCCAACGTAAATGTAAGTGCCGCTTTTGCTCAGCCTGTTGGCGCTTCTTCAAACGGCCCCTTGCTTCCAGGTAGTAGCTACTCTTTTAGTTTCTCTGCCGAAGAGGGAGATATCTTAAATCTTGCGACCATGTTTGTGCAATCAAATGATTTATTCTATGCACTTGGCGGAGACGGAATTGCGCTTTTCAATAATGGAACTCCTATCAGTGGTGACCTCACCAGTTCAGTTACTCTTTGGGACGCCGGAACTGAAGCAAATGAAGAGCCCGGAATAGGTGCTAATCAGGTAATAAGACAAAGCGGTGTTGATACCGGACCTGCTGATGCTAACACTAATGTGCGTTTAGTAAATGATAGTTTTACTTATCCAGATACTAATGAAATTATTCGAGTAACTATTAGGCTAAACCAATAGTGTAGAGTTAATCCCTAATCCAAACCCTCTTGCTGGATAAGCAAGAGGGTTTTTTGTTATCTAAAGAATTTTAAGTTACTCTGAATCCTTTACTTCGTTCTTTTCATCTTTTGAAGAGTTATTTGCCACTGATTTTTTCCGGGTTTCATTTTTATCCCTATCAGATTTGGTGGGTTCATTCTCAGATTTTTCGGACTTTTCTGATACCGTTGAAGTTTCCTTTTCTGTCACCATATTTATAGGATCCAGTGACTTTGTCAATCCCTGAATTGATCCGCTATCCATTCCTACTTCTTTTAAGATATTATCAACCACTGGCGCCAAGCCTCTGTACTTCAACAGACTATTAACAAGCTGGTCAGCCATATTCCCTGATCCGTTTTGATTTCCTGAATTACCTCCATGAGAACCATTATTATTTCCTGAACCGACGAAATCGCTTAGACCTCCAACATTAATCACTTTCATGTCTGAAATTGCTTCAATCGGTTTCACACTAGCCTCAATCATTGAAGTTGCTTGTCTGATAGTCTCAATCTGAATGCGCATTTGAATAATTTCATTAGAAAGTACATTTTCGGCAGAATTTAATTTCTCGTTCCCTTCTGCTTCAACTTTATACCTTTCTTCATCAGCCTTTGCTTTAATTTTTATAGCTTCTGCTTCTGCAACTGCTGTAGTTTTAATTGATTCTGCTTTATCTAAGGCTGCCATTTTATCTGCTTCCGCAGCTACTCTGATGCTAACAGCTTTTTCTTCTGCCTCCTCTGTTGCTTTGATTACCGCAATCTGCTTATTTCTGTTCGCAACTTCAGTTTGACGTGCCGTAGCAACTTTCTCTGATGCTGATGCAGCTTCTGCTTCCGCTAGCTTAGCATCCTTTTCTGCTTTAGAACGTGTTTTAGACTTTTCAGCAACTACAATATCTCTATCCTGGTTTGTAAGCTCAATAGCTTTTTCACGTTCAATATCTTTCTCTCTTACAGATTGCTCGTTTAGAATTCTTTCTTCTTCAACCATCCTGTTTGCTTTAATCTTAGCCCTTTCTACTTCTCTCTGAGCTTCAATTTCAGCTTCTTCTGCAAGTTTATCGTTAATGGCTTTTTGCTTAGCTATTTGAGCTGCTTCCAATGCAACCTGATTTGCAATCGCTCTTTGCTGAGTGGCCTTTGCGAATTCCTCTTCTCTTTCGAGCTCTAATCTTTCTTTTTCAGCTTCAAGGTTTTTCCTTTTAATGGCAACAGAAGTATTTTGTTCAATATCATTTCTGACTTTTTTCTTCTCTTCTATAGTCTCCGTTAGTATTGTTAAACCTTGCGCATCAAATGCATTATTAGCATTAAAAAATTGCTTATCCGTTTGATCTAAACCAGTCAACGATACAGTTTCCAGTTCCAAACCATTTTTCTCGAGATCTACCTTAACTGCATTCTGAACTTTTTGAACAAAATCGGTTCTCTTTTCATGAAGTTCTTCCATACCCATTTCTGCAGCAACAGCTCGTAATGCATCTACAAACTTACCCTCCATCAATTCTTTGAGCTGTTCCGGAGAAATTGTTCTTTGACCCAGAGTTTGTGCAGCAAATGCAATAGCATCGGCTTCAGGTTTTACTCTTAAATAAAACTCAGCTGTTGCATCCACCCTCATTCTATCTCTAGTTATTAAAGCTTGCTCGTTTTTTCTGGAAACAACTAATCTAATAGTGTTCATGTTTACAGCAATCACCTCATGAAGTACCGGAAATACTAAAGCTCCCCCGTTCATGATCACTTTTTGTCCTCCAAAACCTGTTCTTACAAATGAAAGCTCTTTAGAAGCTCGTTTATAAAGTCTTGCAAATACCAACCCTATTATTAGTAACGATACCAGTATTATTGACGAAATTATGATGACGTCATTTGATTGAAGAATATCCATCCTTTATTATATTATTTAGTTAATGGTAAAGTAGCTTTAAAAGTCGATCCTTTTTTTTCTGTTAAAACTACTTTAGTTCCTTGTTTAAATTCGATTTCAGCATCTTCGGGTTCAACCATTATATAGTGCAGTTGGCCATACATATCTTTAAACTTAGCTTCAGCCGGAAAACCGGATCTCGAAGTTCCTATAACGATCTCTACTTCTTCCCCTACAAAAGAGCTTTCAAACAAAGCACTTGTTTCCTCTTTGAATAACTTTGTACCTAATGTTTTTGAGATCCATCTGTAGAAAGGCAAACAAAGTATTATGGCGCCCGGTATAGCTGCAATAAGTGGCAAAGTAAAATCGAAAAATTTGTTTGAAATACTTTGGAGCGTAAAACCTGTAACTGAAAATGTTGCTAAAAAAATGATTAATAAAATGAGAACGGGTACATTTTTTACTTTTACCCAAGAAACGTACTTTGAAATAGATCCGTTTTCGAACTAAACATCTGAATCAATATCAGTTTCCAGAGCAATATCTCCCCCATCGAAAATATTATCAACAAACTGAGAAAAGCCAAAACCTAAAACCTAAAACCAAAGAGACGAGCTCTAAGCCAAGTATCACTAACAGTACTGCAAATGCATAAAAGAATGGAGCATTATATGGCTCCAGTAAATACTCTAACATTGGTTTTTAAAACTTTATTTCAAGTGAACCTGTAAATATCAAAATCCCATTTATTATACAACAGTTATTTTACAAGTATAAGCTAATAAATGCTTTACATACGACCTCACTTTAATTTTTAAAATTTATCGGCTATCAAACCAATTTCTATATTATTACCTTTCAGTACATTTAATTAATCTTACTTTTTCCACTATGGACAACAACGACATCTTCAGGCGACTACGATACATTCTAGGCTATAACGATCTTAAAATGTCAGAGGTTTTTGCATTGGCGAATGATCCCGTTGAACAGGCTAGAATTACTATCTGGCTCAAGCAAGATGAGGGCGCTGATTTTGCAAAAATGCCTGATGTTGCCCTGGCTACTTTTCTAAATGGATTGATTAATCAAAAACGAGGAAAGAAAGACGGCCCACAACCTCTGCCTGAGCAAGAAATAAATAACAACATTGTATTCAGAAAACTTCGTATCGCGTTCAATCTTCAAAGTGATGACATTCTTGAAATGTTTGAACTCGTTGACAAGAGTATCAGTCCACATGAACTCAGTGCGTTTTTTAGAAAGCCAACTTCCGGTAAATACCGCGAATGCAACGATCAGTATTTACGTCATTTTCTTTCAGGTTTGCAGGATAAGTTTAGGGGTTGATTGGTTTTTGGTTTCTAGTCACAACCCTTAACTCTTCCAGAGTTATACCGTCTCAATAGTTAAAATCCAATCCATATCAACTCTGGAAGAGTTCGAATCACCTATTTATAACAAAAAGAAGCAAGAGCTTCTAAATACTAGCCCGCAACAAAGCTACTTAACGAGGGTAAAAACACAAAGTTTTATATAAGCTCTGTCATCTCGAACGGATGTGAGAGATCTGAAGTTTTCGTTTGAGTACATTTTTAGATTTCTCCCTCCGGTCGAAATGACAAAATACCCATTGGATCAAGCCAAAAGTTGCATCTTTCATTTCTCAAAACCGGCTCGAACCGTCTAATACAATTATTTATTTGCTTTATGGATGAGATTATAATATTTTAACATATGTTATACATATATAAATACAAGGAGAAAACATGGCTGTAAAACACACACCAACAGGAGAAGTTCACAGTGGGTCAAATGGTGGTACCACGGGATGTGGAATTAATACACGGAACCATCCAAGTCATTGGGTAAACTCACATGATCGAATTACTTGTGACAAAAATGGATGTAAAAATTAAGCCCAAGTCATAATAATCTAGATTAAAACCTCTTACTTAATGAGTGAGAGGTTTTTTGTATCAGTAAGATTTTGTTTATTTTAAATTTAAAAATAATGCCATTTACAAAGGGACAAATAAATAGACTTGGGGATCGCATAAGAAAAGATTCAACTGAACTTTCCGGAGAAAATCTTATAGAATTACAAGCATATAGAAAGTCACATAAAGAACCTTTATCTGAAGTATTTCAAACTTTATGTGACCTGAGTAATAAGGTTAGAAAAGCGTCTATAGTAACTTATAGAATTAAACGGTTTGAATCGATTATAACTAAACTAAGCAGATACCCAAAGATGCAGTTTAGTAGAATGTGGGATATTGGTGGCTGTAGATGTATTTTTAAATCTGATAAGGAAGTCTATAAACTTGAAAAACTTATAGAAAGTAAATATGAAGTACGAAAAAAGTATGATTATATAGAAAATCCACAAGAAGACGGGTATAGATCTCTGCATTTGTTTGTAGTAGTTCCAGAAAGCAACATCATTATCGAAGTACAAATAAGAAACTCAATTGATCATAATTGGGCTACTTTAGTCGAAATTACAGATTTATTATTTGATGCTAAGCTCAAAGAGTATGGTGAAAATCAAGAATTATTAAGGTTTCATTATTTATTATCTAAGCTTAAAAATTTATCTATGCCCGAAAAAAAGGAAGTAGCAAAAATAGTAGAAAAATATTCTTATTTCGAAAAACTTAGTGAGGTATTCTCTAGAAATTATCTGGATGTAAGGAGACAGTGGCTAAAAATTCAGAATCAAAAAAATCATAAATATTTTTTGATACAAGCAGAAAAAAATAAGATCCCAAAAATTCGTTCTTTTCTGAATTTTGAAGAGGCAGAAGAAGATTATTTTAAACTTTATAAAGAGAATCAAACATCCAATATAGTTCTTACCAGATTACCCACACCCAATTATAAGCAAATAAGTATGGCTTATTCAAACTATGTCCTTACTGTTCATAATTTTATGGATGATTGTCTTTCAATTATAGAAGATTTAACTCATACACACTTAAAAAATAAGAACCTTATACAATTTTATAGATTTTTTGATCTTTACAACAAAATAATTCATAACCATCTAAAAAATCTCCGGCTAGAAATTTTAGAAGCACTGGAGTTTCCTTATTTAAAATCAAAAAAAAGAAAGAAACATATAAAAGAATGGGAATGGGTTAGAGATGTTCAGAAGCAAGTTGATAGAAGAGTTTATAATGTCAGTTCTTTTAGGAAAAAATTATTTAAAGATATGCCTAACTCTGTACTTTTAAGCTTTATATTTCGTCGCTTAGTAAGCTGGATTAACTTGAAGTATATGAAAAAATTTGAGAAAATTGTTTCAACAAAATAAAAAAGCCACCTCAATCGAGATGGCTTTTAGGTCATTCAAATACATATTTCGCATCAACTGCGGAATGACAGATAAGTACTAACTCACCAGCGCCTTCATATAATCTCTGCGCATTTCTGCAATTGCTGAGATAGAAATTCCAACCGGGCAAACTGCTTCACATTCTGCGAAGTTAGAACAGTCGCCAAATCCTTCTTCTTTCATTTGATCAACCATTGCTATTGCACGGTTACTTCGTTCTACTTCACCCTGTGGGAATTTATTCAAGTGAGCAAGTTTTGCTCCCGTAAACAACGAAGCTGAGGCATTCGGGCAAGCGGCGACACAAGCACCACAACCAATACATGTAGCATAATCGAAAGCTTCATCAGATTTTTCTTTTTCTACCGGTAAGGCATTGGCCTCCTGAGCAGATCCTGTTTTCACAGAAACATATCCACCTACTTCTATTATGCGATCAAAAGCACTGCGATCTACTACCAGATCTTTTATGATCGGAAAAGCCGCTGCTCTTGGTGGCTCAATGGTAATTTTGTCACCATTTTTATAATTACGCATGTGCAACTGGCAACAAGCAACTTTAGCTTTTGGTCCATGTGCCTGCCCGTTTATCACTAAATTACAGGAACCACAAATTCCTTCGCGGCAGTCATAATCAAATTCAACAGGATCTTTGCCTTCCAGTTGTAACTCTTCGTTGAGAACATCCAACATTTCAAGGAAGGACATATGCTCATTTACTGTGTCTAAAGTATATTCTTCGAAATACCCCGGAACATCAGGTCCATCCTGTTTCCAGTATTTCAAATGAATGGTCATATCTTTGCTCATAGTGTAATCCTTTGGTTTTCGCCATTGAAGCACAAAATCACTAAAAATTTTTTGTGTTTTAGTGTTTCTGTGGCAAACCTATTATTTATAAGATCTTTGTTTTAGTTCAACGAACTCAAATTCTAAATTTTCTTTGTGTAGTTCTTCCTGAAGTTCTCCGTTTACGCCTTTGAATTCCCACGCTGCGACGTACGAGTAATCTTCATCATTTCGGAGAGCTTCTCCTTCTTCTGATTGATATTCCTCACGCAAATGGCAGCCGCAAGACTCTTTTCTGTCGAGTGCATCTTTTGCCATAAGCTCAGCGAGCTCAAAGAAATCCGCAACACGTCCTGCAAATTCCAGGTACTTATTGTAGTTATTTTTCTCGCCCGGAACATAAACGTTCGTCCAGAATTCCTCACGAAGTTCCTGAATTTCTTTGATCGCTTTTTTAAGATCTTCTTCATTTCGTGCAATTCCGATGTTATCCCAAACAATTTTTCCAAGTGTTCTGTGGAAATCTACAATGGTTCGTTTACCGTTGATGTTCAGAAGTTTATCAATATTATCCTGAGCTTCTTTTGCTGCTGCTGTAAACGCATCATGATCTGTTCCATAACGGGTTCCCGGTTTCACATCAGCTAAATAATTACCGATCGTTGCCGGAAGTACGAAATAACCGTCACTTAATCCCTGCATCAATGCACTTGCACCAAGTCGGTTTGCGCCGTGATCAGAGAAATTTGCTTCCCCGGTAGCAAATAAGCCCGGAATGTTAGTCATTAAATTGTAATCCACCCAAAGTCCGCCCATTGTATAATGCACAGCAGGGTAAATTCTCATCGGTTGCTCATATGGATTTTCTCCTGCGATATTTTGATACATATCGAACAGGTTTCCATATTTCGAAGCCACCGTTTCTTTTCCATCACGCTTGATAACATCCCGGAAATCGAGATACACTGACAATCCTGTTGGTCCAACTCCTAATCCTTCATCACAAACGATCTTAGCATTTCTGGAAGCCACATCGCGAGGAACTAAGTTTCCAAAACTTGGATATTTTTCTTCTAAATAATAGAAACGTTCTTCATCCGGAATATCATTTGGATGACGATCATCTCCTTTCTTTCTCGGCACCCAAACTCGACCATCATTTCTCAAACTCTCACTCATCAATGTAAGTTTTGACTGATAATCTCCCGAAACCGGAATACACGTTGGATGAACTTGTACATAACATGGATTTGCAAACAACGCTCCTTTTCTGTGAGCTCTCCAAGCAGCTGTTACATTCGAATTTTTTGCATTTGTAGAAAGATAGAACACATTTCCATATCCACCGGTTGCTAATACTACAGCATCCGCTTCCCATTTTTTAAGTTCTCCGGAAACCAGATCTCTAGTAATAATTCCACGAGCTTTGCCATCAATTATTACAACTTCCAGCATCTCATGGCGAGGATGATATTCGATTCCACCTTCATTAACCTGACGCATCATCGCCTGATAAGCACCAAGTAATAGCTGCTGTCCGGTTTGACCACGAGCATAAAATGTTCTGGAAACCTGAGCTCCACCAAATGATCTGTTTGCAAGCAGTCCACTATATTCACGGGCAAAAGGAACACCCTGAGCTACTGCCTGATCAATAATTTCGTTAGCAACTTCAGCCAGGCGATAAACATTGGATTCTCTGGATCTGTAATCCCCACCCTTGATGGTGTCATAAAACAACCTCCAGATACTATCTCCGTCATTCGGATAGTTCTTTGCGGCATTTATTCCACCCTGAGCTGCAATACTGTGAGCTCTTCGTGCAGAATCCTGAATACAGAAACTTTTCACATTGTAACCAAGCTCAGCCATACTAGCAGCAGCTGCTCCCCCGGCAAGTCCGGTTCCCACAACGATCACTTCATATTTTCGCTTATTATTCGGAGCAACAAGCTTCATTTCCTTCTTATGCTTGCTCCACTTCTCTTTTAATGGTCCTTCAGGTGCTTTTGAGTCTAGTTTCATAGTATTTATTGCCAGTAATATTCTTTTTATTTACAACTTATCAGAGCCGAATCACAACTTCCGCCTGTAAAGTAGATGTAGAGTGGGATAAATATAAATGCGAGCATAATAACTATTGCGAAACCGTATGCGCCCATTTGTACTTTTTTAGAGGCTTCTTTGCTTTTCATCGACAGTGAAGTAAATGCACTCCAGAATCCGTGCGACAAGTGCAAAATTAACAAACTTAGCACAAATGTATAACCAAATGCATAGAGTGGATTTGTAAATGTCTCAATCACTAAAGCTCTAAGATCTCGTGCCATTTCTCCTGATGAGAGCTTAACCATTTCTGTATCCCCAAACTTAAATGTCCAGATATGAATCACTAAAAATACCAGAATAATAATTCCGGTGTAGATCATGCTTTTAGATGCCAGTGATTGATGACTTGGTCCGCCTTTGGTTTTATATTTCTTATACCCATCCGGTCGAGCTTTACGTCGGTTCCACCAAATTGAAACCCCTAAAATAGTGTGATATAAAAAGAAAAATGCCAGTCCTGCTTCAATTACGTATAGTAATGGACCGAGATCTTCTAAGGTTTTGGTGTAAATATTGAATGCTTCCGGAGCGCCGAAAATGGTAAGGTTACCTACAATATGACCGATGAGAAACAGCATCAAACCGATACCTGTTATCCCCGTCATAATCTTGCGTCCTACTTGCGAATTGATCGCTTTTATAAATGAGGGCATGCTAGTTTATATAGTTAGTTCTGAAAGTTCAACAAACTGAACAAGGCATTAGTTTCAGTTTTCAGTGAAACTAAATTATTGCTTTTATAGATTTGAAAAATCGCTTTTTCCCTTTTCAATGGCAAGGTGGATTCACTCTAAATATTAAGTATGAACTGAGATAAATAATCTTTTACCTTTAAGGGCTAACAAAATCCAAAAATTCCTGAAAACTGTCTCCTGCATATTTAAATCTGAATTCAAAGAACAAGGTTCTAAATTTATAGGATATGTTTTTCCGGCTAAGTCAGAAGAAGAGTTCGATTCACATCTTCAGAATTTAAAAACAGAGCTTTGGGATGCTTCTCATCATTGTTATGGATACAGAATCGGAGCAATTAAAACCACTGTATTCAGCAGCGACGACGGTGAACCCTCAGGAACGGCGGGACTTCCGATACTGAATCAGTTAAAATCTTTCGAGCTTATTGATATAGGAGCGGTGGTTGTTAGATATTTTGGAGGTACTAAGCTAGGTAAATCCGGATTAATCGAAGCTTATGGAGCATCGGCTCGTTTAGCTATTGAGGCTTCAGAACTTAAAACTATTACTACCTGCCACTGGTTTCAGGTTAGCTATAAATATCCCGAAGAGAATGTCATTCAAAAATTGAAAATGGATTTTAATCTGTATGAAAAGGATTCGGAATATCTTGAGCAGGTAACACTGATCGTTGCCACACCCACAGAACTTAGCAGCTCTTTTGAGAAACGATTGAAAGAATTGGAACATCTGTCTATTTCTTTCAAAAAATTAGAACCCGGATATTATTTCAGCTGAATTATTCCTGATTCACACAATTTAGTAATCCGCCATCCGCAAAAGCTTCTATTACTTTCACTACACCTTCCGCTACCGCATCTTGAGCTTGTTGAGTAGAAGCGCCAATATGATGAGTTCCATACATATTGGGATGTTGGGCAAGTTCAGATTTAAAACTGGAATCCCCTGCACCAGGCTCATTCTTGTACACATCAAGCGCCGCACGAATTCCTTTTTTGTTCATTGCTTTTATCAAAGCTTTTTCATCTACAAGTTCTCCTCTCGAGGTATTCACTATTATGGAACCCTCTTTCATCTGATTTAAGAAATCCTGATTTACTATTTCTTTTGTTTCTTCCACTGAAGGCAAATGAATGCTCACCACATCACATTTCTCCAATAACTCTTCCCTTGAATTCAATAAGATAATCCCGGATTCAAAAATTAGTGATTGTGATTCTTCTGATCTTGAGGCTTTAGCAACACCAAATACATTCATCCCAAAAGCTTCAGCTCTTTCAGCCAAAGCCATTCCTATTGCTCCTAAACCCAATATCCCTAAATTTCTTCCATAAATACCTTTTGATGAACTGTATTTTTTCTTGTTCCAAATGCCTTCTCTCAGATCAAAAACGTTTTCAGGAATATTGCGGTCTACAGAAATGATCAATCCCATAGCTAGTTCAGCAACAGCGATTGAATTTGCTCCGGGAACATTGCAAACTTTGATTCCTTTTTTTGACGCGTATTCCTTATCAATAGTATTAGTACCTGCGCCGGCTCTTACTATCAGTTTTAGATTTTCGGCTTCGTTCAAAGTATTTGTCATCACTTTAGTACTTCTAACGATCAGTATTTCATGATCTTTGATAGAGCCAGGAAGTGACTCATTCGTTAAAGAGCTATCGGTAGTGCAAATGTGACCTTTTTTTGAAAGCGAGTCCGCAACTGAATCCGGCAATTTATCTGCTATTAATATTTTCATTTAAAGATAGATTTTGAATGAGGTTAAACTTCTATATGATTAAATACTTTATAAAATTTGGATCGAATAATTTCATTCAGTAAATGACAATGTTATATAAAAGTTATACTTAATCGGAATTAATTTACATATAATCTCATTGTAAGCAATCCGAAAACAAGATTGTTACGTTCTTTTATTTAAGTATCTTCTTCACGAAATATTCCTCGGGATTAGACAAAATTTATTCTAACTATGAAAAACGATATTCACGATCAGGTTTCAACTTATTATGGTGAAACATTACAAACTTCTGCTGATCTAAAAACCACCGCATGTTGTACGGATATTGAATACCCAAGACATATCAAAGACATTTTAAGCGACCTACATGATGAAACCATGTCAAAGTATTATGGTTGCGGTCTTACCATTCCTACTACTTTAGAAGGACTTCGTGTTCTTGATCTGGGTTCAGGTTCAGGAAGAGACTGTTACGTTGCAAGTAAGCTTGTGGGTGAAAACGGCCATGTAATCGGCGTTGATATGACTGATGAGCAGCTCAAAGTTGCCAACGATCACAAACAGTACCATGCTGATAAATTTGGATATGCCAATGTGGAATTCCAAAAAGGAAATATTGAAGAACTCAGTAGATTGGATATTGAAAATGAATCTCTTGATCTGATAATTTCGAACTGTGTGATTAATCTTGCTACCGATAAAAAAGCGGTGCTTCAGGGAGCTTATGACTTACTGAAAGAAGGTGGTGAAATTTATTTCAGTGATGTTTATTCTGATCGAAGAATCCCACAAGATCTGATTGATGATCCTGTTTTATATGGTGAATGTTTAAGCGGAGCACTGTACTGGAATGATTTTCTAACCATTTCTAAAGAAGTAGGCTTTCTGGACCCAAGAACAGTTAGTTCAAATAAAATTGGGATTGAAGATGAAAAACTGGCCGAGAAAATCGGTAACATCAATTTCTACTCCGTTACCTATCGCTTAATGAAACTTCCGAAGCTAGAAAGTGATTGCGAAGACTACGGACAAGCTGTTCGCTACAAAGGAACTATTGAGCACAATAAAGATGCTTTCGAGCTAGACGATCATCATTTATTTGAAGCCGGAAAAATAAAAACGGTCTGCGGAAATACGTATATGATGCTTAACGATACAAGATTTAAAGAACATTTTGATTTTTGGGGTGACTTTTCCACCCATTACGGAATATTTGAAGGATGTGGCGGAAGCGCACCCTTCAGCTCAGATAATACTAATTCAGACGAGGCTGCACCATGCTGCTAAAAGATTTGAAAACGAAATCTCTTAAAGAACAAGAAATTAAACAGAATTTTCACGATAAAGGGAAATTCAGAGATCAAAAAACTACAGGAAAAGGAGACAAGCGCGGATACGTAGAGTTGACGAATTTGGATACTCTGTGGTTCAATACAGGCACCAGATGTAACCTTCAGTGCAAGAACTGTTATATCGAGTCTTCGCCAACAAATGACGAATTGTTATACATCACTATTGATGAAGTCAAGATGTACATAGACGAAATTCGTGATCTTGAATTAACGACAAAACAAATTTCTTTTACCGGCGGAGAACCTTTTCTGAACCCGGATATGGTTCCTATTCTAGCTCTTTGTATGGAACGCGGATTTAACGTTTTGGTGCTTTCCAATGCATACCGTGCCATCGACAAACATTTTGGCGAACTGGATGAACTCAATAAGAAATATCCGAATCAGCTTACGCTTCGGATTTCTTTAGATCATCATACCGAACAAGTTCATGAACGCGAACGTGGCCCTAAAACTTTTGGCCGGACACTCACAACTATGAATACGCTCGACAAAATGGGCTTCAAACTTGCAGTAGCCGGTCGTTCTCTTGAAAACGAGTCACGGCAAGAAGCTTTAAACGGATATCAATCCATTTTGGACGAATACGAAGTTGGAATCACTGTTTCCGGTGGCGATAACATTGTGATTTTCCCGGAAATGACTACCGATCAGGATGTTCCTGAAATTACCACCGATTGCTGGGATATACTTAATGTGAAAGCCAATGATCAAATGTGTGCCACGGAACGAATGGTTGTAAAACGCAAAGGCACAGATACTCCTGTTGTGCTACCATGTACATTAATTGCTTACGATGAGCAGTTTGAGCTTGGAACTACATTGAAGGAATCATTCCAGAAAGTATATCTGAACCATCCGTACTGTGCACAATTTTGTGTTTTAGGCGGTGCTAGTTGTTCGGCTTAGATTTTCAAAAATTAATAAATCTCTTTCATTAAACGCTGTGGATTAAAATCCTCGCTGGTATACTGGATTAAATCTATTTGCATGACTCGGTTTTTTCCGGTTCACCAGAGAGGACTTCAGTCCGATTGGCTTTGACCATTTCTATATTTAAAGCCCTTTTTATATAGCGCTGCGGATTGAAATCCTAGCTTGTGAACTGGATTCTCTCTTATGCAGGTTTCCATTTTCTTCAAGTTTACAAGAGAGGACTACAGTCCGACCGGACAACCTTACTCAAACAAATCGGTTTTCATTTTAAATAATTCATGGCAAAACCTTAAGAATTTTCTTGTTTAAGGCGTCAATCTTGGTGAAACCTTACCAGCAGGACGTTCACGTCCGAATAATTGACCAGGTATTTTTAGCTAATTGTGCAGATCCTTCGGAAGTATCCTCAGGATGACGCCCTATAGCTCGTTCCCAAATCTATCTGTAAATTTATTCTTTATCTGTCGAAATAGTTTAAGGTTATACTCCTGGTCAAGTTCTTCCAATTCAAAAATAGCTTGAACAAAATCATTTGCATTCCAATTCTCATTACATATCATCTTTTTTTCTCCTTCTTGATATATCATAAATCCCAAATCAATTCTTAACATATCTAAAAATTTTAGAATCTCTTCTTCTCTATTATAATTCACTCCCACTCCACCTCAATAAATTTCTCAGGATCAAAAATATCAGGATTTAGTGAATCCGGGATTTCCATTTCGGAATACTTTTCAACCAAGCCTAACATACCATTTGCTTTAAAAATCACTTCGGGAGCTATCCAGCCATTTCCTAGTTTTTCGTAATTATTGAATTGTACTTCCTGAAGAGTGTTTCCTCTTCCGATGGTAATATTGCGAACAAACACTAACCGCTCTGCATCTATCCAGAATTGAGGTTGTGTTGAATCTGCTTCATCAACACCAACTACGTAAACTTTTCTACCTTGCCATTCATCTGTGTATGTTCTCTCCAGATCATAGCCATTTCGCATTAACTGGCTTGCAGTGCTATCTACCGATTGATGGTACACATCAAAACCTAGCACAAGCAGATCATGAACAGTAGGAAATTCCTGAATTTTTTTCCCGTCTACATATCCGTGTTGAGTACCATTGTTAAATAAAATTCCATTCCCGGAATCTTTCTCATCAAACTTGATAGCCAATTTACCGGGAAGATTCATCGCCTCGTACCAGGTTTGAGTTCGCACTATTTGATTATTTTGCCCATAAAAAATAGTTTCCTGAGTAAAGGTAAAATTCTTAAACCATTTCCCTTCGTACTTTTCATACATCATAGAAAGCACTTGAACGCCGGAATTCACACCTTCACTCTGATATCCTTTAGCTGAAAAAAGTGGGAATAATATAAATATAAATAGGGCTGCTGTTTTTTTCATTGAACTAGGCAAAATTTGAGTTTTAACAATGGTATCATTCTCTGCAATTAAGAACCATAAAAATCTATTAAAGCTGATTCAGAATGTTTGTATTTAAAAAGCTATTTTTGACAAAAGATTATTTATGAAGATATATACAAAAAAAGGCGACTCAGGCGATACTTCCCTCTTTGGCGGACAACGTGTATCCAAAAGCTCCATGCGTATCGAAGCATATGGAACCGTTGATGAACTCAATTCTGTAATCGGTGTTGCAACTTCCCATGGTGTAGATCAACGCTCAAAAGAACTACTTGACGAAATTCAAATCCAGCTTTTCGTGTTGGGTTCAGATTTGGCTACTCCTCTATCAAAAAAACTAAAGATCAATCGTATTAGTGATGAGGAGATTACTTTTCTGGAAAATGCTATTGATGAACTTGAAGAAAGCCTTGAGCCATTAACCAGTTTTATCCTTCCCGGCGGATCACCTTCCGGAGCAACACTTCATGTAGCGAGAACCGTTTGCCGACGAGCTGAACGTTTAGCGGTAGAATGCGCTAAACAAGATGAGATTTCAGGTTTTGCTATAAAATACCTGAACAGACTTTCTGATTTCTTGTTTGTACTTGCCCGCTTTGAAAACAAGCAATCAGGCAGTGAAGAAACTAAATGGTTGCCGGAATCTTAGAAAATGGCTTTAACGAATAAGCAGAAATCTTACATCAAGAAGCATTTTAAAAAGAAAAGTGCTAAAAAGATCGCTTCTGATTTGAATTTAGAAGAATCAGAAGTACAGAGTTACATCAATGAAATTAAAGAGCCGCTTCCCTTAAAAAAGAAAGTACTCTTTTATGGGATCACTTTTTCTATTCCGATTTTATTCTTTCTCATTATGGAACTCATATTAAGAAGCACCAATTATTTAGGAAATACAGATCTTTTTATAAACCCTAATATTCCAACAGCTGAATATCGGATCCCTAATCCTAACTTTGCTTCCAGATACTTCTTCTATACTAATGTAATTCCAAGTCCTTCAATTGATGTTTTCTTAGCTAATAAACCCAACAACAGCTATAGAATTTTTGCAATGGGAGGCTCCACTGCAGCCGGATATCCTTACGGATTTAACGCTACCTATTCCCGGGTTGTGGATGATGTTTTACAGGACGCAATGCCTGATAAAAACGTGGAAGTGATCAACGTCGGTATCTCTGCAATCAACTCATACACTTTATTTGATCAGGTTGATGAGATTATTGAACACAAACCGGATGCAGTTATGATCTACGCAGGTCATAATGAATTTTATGGGGCGCTTGGTGTTGGATCTAATGAAAACCTTGGCGCGTTTCCAGGCTTTGTGCGATTCTATCTTAAACTTCAGCGATTTAAAACGTTTCTCTTTCTAAGAACTATTATTGTTGATTCGGGTAAATGGATTTCATCTATATTTTCTGACGAAGAGTCTGATCCTTCAGGAACTCTTATGGAACGGATAGTAAATTCAAGATCTATTGAATTGGAAAGTCCAAAACATGAATTGGCTATGATCCAGTTTGAAAGTAATCTTTCAGAAATTATACAGTCCTTCGAAGCTCAGGGAATTCCGGTATATATTGCGAGCATTGCAAGTAACATTAAGGATCATGTTCCCTTTGTAGATATTGTTGATGGAGAAAAACCATCTGCTCTTAAAACTTACCGGGAAGCTCAAAAAGCCTTAGAGACGGATGATTTTCGTACTGCGAAAGAAAAATTCAATTATGCGAAAGATCTTGATGGCTTAAAATTCCGTGCTCCTTCTGAAATCAATGACATTATATCGAAAGCGGCTTCAGAAAACCCATTAACAACTTATGTTCCTGTTCACGAAGCTTTTGAAACGAATAGTCCAGAAAATTTGATTGGGTTTAATCTAATGCTCGAACATCTGCATCCTAATAAAGAAGGCTACTTTTTGATAGGAAAAACTTTTTCTGAAGTTTTATTGAATGATCTTAAAAATAAAGGGCTTCTTGATCAAAAAAATATACCTCTCGACCTCAATGCTTATTTCCAGAAAATGCATTTGACCTATTTTGACGATAGGGTTCAATGGCATAGGATTTCAACATTAAAACAAGGATTTCCGTTTGATCAAAGTATCAATCCGAAACAATATCAAACTTCTTATTCTCCCTCTGATTATGCTGATAGTCTTGCTTTTGCCAGCGTTCATCAAAAATTAGGCTGGGATAGAGCAAAAGTAGAATTAGCTGATCATTATGAAAAAACAGGAGAAATTAATAAAGCTATTGAAGAGTATCTTGGATTGATAAGAAATCAGCCATGGAATGACTCTCCTTATGTTTTTGCCTCCAGATTGTATTTAGACAAAAACGATTTTAAATCTGCAGAACCTCTTCTAAGAAAAGCGTATAGTATTAATAAAGAAGAACCTTTTATTACCAAAATGCTAGGAGCTATTGAACTCAATAAAGGAAATACCATTCAAGCAATTCAATTTCTTGAAAAATCGGTCTCAGTAAAACCAAATGATCCCCAGGCACTGTTTAATCTTTCAGGCGCATATGGAACGAATCAAGAATTTGAAAAAGCAATGGAAACTGCGATGAAAGCTTATCAGATAAACCCGAACTTTCCGGGCTTACAATCCTGGATCGCTCAACTTCAACGAATTATAGATTCAAAAGAATAAATACTTATGGCATTAATGATATCTGTCTCAGGAATAAGAGGCGTTTTTGGAACTGATTTAACTCCTGAAAATTTAGCTCGCTTTACAGCTGCTTATGGAACCTGGCTTAATGGAGGAACGGTTGTACTGGGCAGAGATTCCCGGGTAACAGGACAAATTTGTGAAGACATCGTCGCATCAACTCTCGCAAGCGTTGGTTGCAATGTGATAAAAGTTGGGATTGTGCCAACTCCAACTGTTGCAATGGGCGTTTTAAGACATAATGCAGATGGGGGAATTATTATTTCGGCAAGTCATAATCCGGCTCAATGGAATGCATTAAAACTCTTGAACGGAACTAGCGAGTTCATGACCGCCGATGAAGGAAAAGAAATGATCGCTATTGCGGATTCAGGTAAATTCGCTTATAAAATGTACGATGAGATCGGAACCATATCTGAAGATAATGACCTGCTTGATTATCATATCGAAGAGATATTAAAACTCGAATATATAAATCCGGAAACCATTCGTTCAGCAAACTTATCTGTTGCCGTTGATGCTGTAAATGGCGCCGGTTCTGTGGGAGTTCCTCTTCTTCTCGAAAAACTTGGGGTGGAAACTGTTCATACAATCCATTGTACACCTAACGGGATTTTCCCACACAATCCTGAACCTTTACCGGAACACCTTACTGAAATATGTGACTTGGTAAAAAAATCCGGTGCTGATATTGGAGTAGTCACAGATCCCGATGCAGATCGTCTTGCTTTGGTTGATAATACTGGAACTTTATTTGGTGAAGAGTATACTCAGGCAACTGTATTTGATTTTATTCTGGGAAAGAAATCAGGTGATTCTGCTACTAATTTATCTTCTTCCAGAGTTGCGGATGATATCACTGAAAAGTACGGTGGAAAGTGTCATCGTTCTGCCGTTGGGGAAATCAATGTGGTGAAGAAAATGCAACAAGTTGATGCTGTTGTGGGCGGAGAAGGCAGCGGAGGAATCATTGTTCCTGATCTGCATTATGGTAGAGATGCGTTGGTTGGAATTGCCTGCGTTCTGCAACATTTAGCAGAAAGAACAGTTAGTTCATCAGAACTTCGTGCTTCCTATCCTGATTATTATATGAGTAAAAGTAAGATTCAACTGGATGAACTTGGCAAAGAAGCTGATGAAGTACTTGAAATAGTTAAGAAACATTATGCTGATCTGAATCCCAATACTATCGATGGTGTAAAAATAGATTTTGAGGAAGGTTGGGTTCATCTCAGAAAATCGAATACCGAACCTATTATCAGAATTTATACAGAAGGGAAATCGTTGAAGGAAGCAAATGCTTTTGCCCAAAAAGTGAAGAATTTATTTTAAAATTATATATCCTATACGGACGTAATTAATCACGTCCGCACAGGATAAGAATATGGAGCTATATTATGAAAAAAAGCATATTATTTATATTCGGAGCTTTATTCCTGCTTCAGGCTTGTGCTCAAAAATCAAAGACGGAACAACAACCTGAACTATCCGAAATCAGTTATACCGAAAAAGATGCTGAGATCTTTGCTGACATTCTAAGTAAGTATAAAGATGAATCTGACAAACCCATTGCAACCCTGATACCTGAGCTTGGTAAGTATTTTCTTGGACAGGAATATGTGGCTCATACCTTAGAAGTGAATGATCAAGAAAGACTTATAGTAAATCTAAGAGAGTTGGATTGTACCACTTATGCTGAAAACCTTCTGGCTTTGGCTCGTACTTTAAAATCTGAAAATCAAACATTTGAGCAATTTGCTACTGAAATAAAAAAGATCCGATATCGTGATGGGAATCTCAACGAGTATCCATCCCGGTTGCATTATTTCAGCGACTGGATCTATAACAACAAAGATAATGCGCTGGTAACCACACCGGCTGATAGTTTTGGAATGCCTTACTCAAACCAGGTAAACTTCATGAGTACACATCCTGATAGCTATAAGCATCTGAAATCGAATCCCGGATATGTTTCAGTAATTGAACAACAGGAAAAAGAGATCAACAGTAAGAGCTATTTTTATCTTCCGAAAGAAAATATCGCTGAATATGAATATTTACTCAAAGAAGGCGACATTATTGGCTTAACAACCAGTATTGATGGATTAGATGTTGCTCATGTTGGGGTATTGGTTGAACAAAATGGAAAGTTACACTTGCTCCACGCTTCTCAATCAAACCTGAAAGTGGAGATCTCAGACGAACCCATTTCTTCCTTTCTGAAACCTAGTTCTAAAAACACCGGGATTATGATCGCCCGCCCTGTTGAGATTTAATTTTCTTGTCATTCAGAGCGGAGCGATGAATCTACAAATTAATCTGTTTGAAATATTGCATTTTAAAGGTTGTTCCATCCTACTTCCTTCCGAGCAAGTTGTAATAATTATATCTCATTGACAGTTTATTGAAAGTCATCGCCCGGCGAATGCAGGCGATCTGGATTGTTAATCAAGTGTAGTGATAGAATTAGAAACCCGGATTCCCTGCATTCGAGTGGGAATGACTATTCATATTTTCAAATCATTCTTAATACGTAACATGCAGGTTGGTACAAAACCCTGTTTACTTTCTTCCAATAAACACCGTTCTTAAAATAAAAATACAGTTTATGATTAAATGGCTGGATGTTCTCAATTATGCACGCAACGGCAATCCCGAACCGGATCGCAAAGTTGAAAAAAGTAATGAAGAATGGAAGAAAGAACTAACCGAAGAACAATTTGCTGTTACCCGTTTAAAAGGAACCGAACGACCTTTTTCCAGTGATGTTTGCAGCCGATTTGAACCGGGAATTTATGCCTGTGTTTGCTGTGATACACTCCTTTTTGACGCAAATACTAAATTCGAAAGTAGCTCTGGTTGGCCATCTTTCAATCAACCCATAGAAGAAAATGCAATTGCCTATCATAAAGATGAAACTCATGGAATGATTCGTGTGGAAGTAACATGCAACGTCTGTGATTCTCATGTAGGTCACATATTCCCCGATGGTCCCGAACCAAGTGGGTTACGATATTGCGCTAATGCTGTAAGTCTTAAAAAAGTAGAGGAAACTCATGAACACTGAAACACTAACACAATTATTTGCCAGAGATTTTGAAACCCTGGAATCAGAAATTTTTGCTTACACCAACGAAGAAAATTTATGGATCAAAGAATCGGGCATAAAAAACAGCGCTGGAAACTTAGGACTTCATCTAGCGGGAAATCTTCAGCACTTTTTAGGTTCTGTTCTTAACAAAAGTGATTACATAAGAGATCGTGAATTTGAATTTAATGGAAAAGTCGATCGTGAAGAGTTAGTCAACAGGATCAGAGATTCCAGAAAGTCCGTTCGGGAAACTCTGGATAACCTTACTGCTGATGATTTCTCTAAAACTTATCCCCTTCAACCTTTCGGATTTGAAATGAGCACGGAATATTTCCTGATTCATTTATACAGCCATTTCAGCTACCACTTAGGACAGATCAATTATCACAGAAGGTTGCTGGACAAATAACTGCAAATGAAGAAGCTGACAATCATATTTTCGCTTCTGCTTTTTTCGCTAAATGCTAGTGCCCAACTTGAAATCCGCTACATTGGCAACATGGGCGTTCTTATTTCAGGAGAAGAATCTTCGGTTTTGATTGACGGCTTACATATAGAATACAATAAAGAATATTACCTCTTCCCTCCTCAAAGTCTGGTAGATAGTCTTACTAATGGTTTAGGTGATTTTCCACCAATTAAAGCTGTGGCAGCAACTCATTTTCATGGCGACCACCTTGATGCTGAACAGGTAAGCAAATTCTTAGATAAAAATACCCAAGTACTATTTTTTGGAAGTCAACAATCGATAAATCTGGTTAAAGAAATTAATTCGAACAATGTTGACCAGTTAATCACTATCAAAACTGATACTTATCAGAAGCAATCCGATAAAATTAGTGATATTTCGATTACCGGTTTTTATATGAATCATGTAAATCCCGAGCGACATGAAGCAGTCCAAAATGTTGGATATATCATCGAAATAAAAGGAAGGAAAATTCTCCATATGGGAGACTCCAATTGGTTTGAAAAAGCTTTCACCGAACTAGATTTAAAGGATGAAAATATTGATGTTGCAGTTTTTCCATTCTGGATGCTTCTTGATGAAAAAGATTCATCGAAATTAAAAGAGTGGATCAATCCAAAACATATTGTAGCTACACATCTCCCTCCAAATGGCTACGAAGACTATATCAAAACAATTGAATCTACTTACCCCAATTCTTATTCACTAACTACTTTAAACCAAAAGATTGTGATCCAAAATTAAGAATTCAGCATTCTTAATTCTTAATTCCGCCAACTTGTTGGCGTTCTACCAAGGATTAACCAAATCTTCTTTCTTAAAAGTATGATCCCTTATCTCAAAAAGACTTCCTTTGTTGTCTTTAAGTCTTAACGGATCATTTCCAAATAACCGGAATAAAAGTGCGATTGGAGTAATAAAAGTAAAATAAACCAATCCAAGAATAAGCGGATTCATCACTTTACTCAATAGTTCTGCAAGTTTATACCAAGCCCAAACAATGCGATCACCAACTGGCTTTATAGCAATACACAGAACTCCAATAATCATTGAGACATAAGCGAAGCTTTCATCTTGAAAAATTGCTGCTATAACCAGCAGTCCCGTAACGATCACCAATTGGGTTTTTGGTGTTTCAGGGTCGGTTTTTATATAATTAAGATCTCTTTTGGGGAGCATCGTTATATTTCACTTGGTTTATTTAAAGTCATTCCGCGGCGTATGCCCGGAATTTCGATTGTTGATAAGTCCAAAATCATTTTGCAAAACACGATTTACATTCCTGCCCTGTCTGCAGACAGGCTTCGCAGGAATGACTCGGAGGCATTTCAGAATAAAGAAAATTCAATCTTTTCATCAAAACAAAGTATAAATAAACGGGGCGATAGAAGATCCACCACCGATCACAATTAAAAATCCAAGTAGCAGTAGCACAATAATCACCGGAGCCAACCAGAATTTCTTCCGCTCCTTCATAAACTGCCATAAGTCTTTTAGTAAATCCATATTCTTTTTTCTTTGTCACTAATGCACAAAGACACAAAAATAATAGTTAAAATTTTGTGTTTTTGTGTTTCTGTGGCATTCATCAATCTTTATCAAATTCTATTTTTTCAGTCCATTCGGGCTGATCTTTCTTAGCAAAAACATACTCACCAATTACCAAATAATCCATCTCTGTATTCATAAAACATCGGTATGCATCTTCCGGAGTACAAACAATAGGCTCTCCCCTTACATTAAAGCTTGTATTTACTACCAAACCACATCCCGTTCGCTCTTTAAAAGCATTTATCAGATTCCAATATTCTGAATTTGTTTCTTTATGTACAGTCTGAATTCTGGCAGAAAAATCAATATGAGTAATTGCAGGAAATTCTGATCTTTCTATAGCTAATTTTTCTCGCAACGGCATTTCATTATAACCATCCGGCAAAGTATTTCGAATTTCTTCTTTCACAGGTTGAACAAGTAACATATAAGGTGAATCGGATTTCATATCAAAATAATCAGATGCGTGTTCAGCAAGCACTGATGGAGCAAAAGGCCGAAATGATTCTCGGTATTTGATCTTCAGATTCAATTTCTTTTGCATATCAACTCTTCTGGGATCTGCAATAATACTTCTTCCGCCTAATGCTCTGGGACCGAATTCCATTCTTCCACTAAACCATCCGACCACATTTCCATTGTCAAGAATCTCTGCTACCTTTTCATAAAGTTCAGAACCTTTTAGTTCATTAAATACAGGTTTAAACTTCCTTAAAGGTCGTTCTACATCAATTTTATGGAAATCAGGACCTAAATACGCACCTTGCATTGAATCCGGAGTTTCCGGAGCTCTTTTGTCTTCGAAATAAATGTATTGAGCAGCAAGCGCTGCTCCCACGGCACCACCTGCATCACCTGCTGCCGGTTGAATGTACACATCATCAAAAATACCTTCATTTTGGAGTTTTCCATTAGCAACACAATTAAGTGCCACACCACCAGCCATGCAAATAGCTTTTGCTCCGGTTAATTTCTTAGCCTCCTTCGCCATTAATATTACAATTTCTTCAGTCACCATTTGAATGGCTAAAGCCAGATCTGCTTCATGTTGTTCCAGTTCTACTTCATCTTCACGGCGAGGGAAGCCAAATAATTCTTCCCATTTTCTATCTTTTACCATTCGCAATCCCGTAGCATAATCAAAGTATTTTTGATTCAGCCAGATGGAGCCGTCTTCTCTGATATCTACCAACTCAGATTTTATTTTAGTGATATAATCCTGAAGTAATTCCGATTCCGGATTTCCATAAGGAGCTAATCCCATCAGTTTATACTCACCGGAATTAACTTTAAATCCCAAATAATAGGTAAATGCCGAATATAACAGTCCAAGTGAATGAGGAAATTTCAATTCACGAAGAATTTTTATTTCATTGCCTTTCCCATGACAGATAGAAGCCGTTGCCCATTCTCCAACTCCATCAATGGTAAGAATAGACGCTTCTTCAAATCTTGATGGATAAAAAGCACTGGCTGCGTGACTTAAATGATGCTCCGGGAATAAAAGTGTTACATCAGACTTATCGTAGTCTTCGATTTCCTTCAAAGAATCATAGATCAGTTTTTTCAGGAACATCTTTTCTTTCAACCAAACCGGGATGGCAGTTACAAACGAACGAACTCCTTTTGGCGCAAAAGAAAGATAAGTTTCAAGCAATCTTTCGAATTTTAAAAAGGGCTTGTCATAAAAAGCGATAGCATCCATCTCATCGATGCTTAATCCGGAATGTTCCAGGCAATACTTAACTGCATTTTCAGGAAATGCTGCATCATGCTTAATTCGTGTAAACCGTTCCTCCTGAGCAGCAGCTACAATTTTTCCATCCTGTATCAAACAAGCGGCCGAATCATGATAAAAAGCTGAGATCCCAAGAATATTCATCCGAAAAGTAAAATTAATGAAAGAAGATACGAATCATGGAATACATGCCAAGTAGTTTCTTCCTGACTGTTACTTTTGTACCTTTGACTTCGCAAAAATTTCATCTACCCATTCATATATGATTATTTCAATGACAGGATTTGGGCGGGGCGAAGCTGCTGATAACGGCCTCTCTGCTACTGTTGAGATCAAATCTTTAAACAGTCGATATTTAGACCTTTCCATACGATTACCACAACGCCTTCAAGATAAAGAACTCATTTTAAAAGAATTAGTTCAGAAAACCATCAGTCGTGGAAAACTGAACATTAATGTTCACGTCACTGAATCTGACTCCGGTGAACCACACATCAAAGTAGATGAAGTTAAAGTAAAAGCTTATGCCCGTATTTTGAGAGAAGTTCAGGAAGCTGCGGGAATTGAAGGTAGTCTGAACGTCAGAAATATTACCGGATTTGGAGATGTCTTTATAACCAAAGAAGACGATGAAGAAATTCTAGCTCAAAAATGGGCTGTAGCTTTAAAAGCTCTAAATGCAGCTATCGAGAATCTTGTTGCAATGAGAACTCAGGAAGGAGATCAGCTAAAAAGTGATTTGACCGAAAGGATCGAAAGCATTGAATCTAACTTGAAAGATATTGAAAAAGTAAGCGATGGCAGAGTTGGCGAAGTTCGAAACAAACTAAGAGAACGAATTCAGCAACTATTTGATGATGAAAATTTTGATAAAGAACGCCTGGAGACTGAAGTAGCTGTTATTGCAGACAAAATGGATATAACGGAAGAAATAGTACGAATGCGAGCTCATCTGAAGTTTTTTATCGAAGCTATAGAACAACCAGAACCTGCAGGAAGAAGACTAAATTTCTTAACTCAGGAAATGAATCGTGAATTGAACACCATTGGTTCTAAAGCAAATGATTCAGAAATAGCACATCATGTTGTTCGGTCTAAAGAAACACTGGAACAGATCAGAGAGCAAGTACAAAACGTCGAATAAATAGTAGTGAGCTTTGAGAAGTGAGAACTCAAAGCTAACTACTCAAAGCTCACTACTAATATGAAAGGTAAAGTTATAATTTTAGTCGCGCCAAGTGGCGCCGGAAAAACAACTCTTGCAAAACGTTTGTTTCAGGAGTTTGAAGAACTGAAATTTTCTGTATCAGCTACTACAAGAAAGCCTCGTAAAGATGAAGTTAACGGTAAACATTATCACTTCCTTTCTGATGATGATTTTCAATCCAGGATCGATCAAAATGACTTTCTGGAATGGGAAGAATTTTATGGAGGAAAGCGATATGGAACATTACGATCAGAAGTTGATAAAAAACTAAAATTAGGCTATTTTGTTCTGCTTGACGTTGAAGTAAAAGGTGCTGTGAATATCAATGAAATTTACGGCGATGAGTGTTTGAGTATTTTTGTTCAACCTCCTTCACTTGACGTTTTAAAGCAGCGTTTAATATCCAGAGGCACAGAAAACGATGAAACTCTAACTCTGCGACTTGAACGTGCGAAAGAAGAACTTACTTATGCCGATCGTTTTGATCGGGTTATTATTAATGATGATTTAGAGACTGCTTACTCTCAAATTAAGCAAGCTGTTCTCAAATTCATGAATACAAAATAGAAAATATGCCAATTCGTACACTTGACATTGAAAAGCTAAAACAGACAACCGGTAACAAATATGAGTTATTGGTGATCATGTCTAAAAGAGCTCGTCAAATTGCTGCTACCGAAAAACTAGAGCTTGATGAAAAGCTACAATATTTCGAAGGTTTTGAAGACGAAGATGAGTTTTCATTCAATGAAGAACAAGAGCAAATTTCAAAGTCTTTTGAAAAACTTCCTCACGCTGTTCAAAGATCTATTTCTGAAATGGAAGCCGGAAAAACTTATTTCCGTCGCCCTGAAGTAGAGGAATAAAAAATGCTCTCCGGCAAACGCATCATTCTCGGTGTTACCGGAGGAATTGCAGCTTATAAAGCTGTTTTTTTACTTAGAGAATTTCAAAAAGCGGGTGCTGAAGTTCGGGTCATAATGACTCCCTCAGCCACTCGCTTTGTTGGTTTAGAAACCTTCGCTTCCCTTTCTCAACATGAAGTAGCCGTTGAGATATTCCCTGAAGATGCTCAATCAACTGATTGGACCCGACATATAAACTGGGGTGAATGGGCTGATCTTTTTGTAATCGCTCCTTGTACTGCAAATACACTTTCTAAGATTGCATCCGGCATTTCTGATAACATGCTTACAAGCACAGTGCTTGCTGCCCGCTCTCCAATTTTGATCTGTCCTACTATGGATGGTGAGATGTATGAATCGCCTACGGTAACTGACAATCTCAAAAAAGTTCAAAAATTCGGTTATCATGTGCTTGAACCAGCTTCGGGATTTCTTGCAAGTGGATTAGAGGGCAAAGGCAGACTTCCTGAGTTTGAAGATATTTTAGACAAAGCTTCCGAAATCATTGGTTCTATTGAAGGACCCTTGAAAGGAAAAAAAGTAGTTGTTACAGCAGGACCAACTAGAGAATTCATAGATCCTGTTCGTTTTATTTCCAACCCCAGTTCAGGAAAAATGGGATTCGCCATGGCAGAAGCCGCTCAGCGAATGGGAGCAGAGGTTAAATTGATTCACGGTCCTGTAACCGTTTCCATCCCCGAAGGAATTCATACAACAAAAATCATTAGTGCTAAAGATCTTTTTGAAGCCGTCAAAGCTGAATCAGATGCAGACGTGATTATCATGGCAGCGGCCGTTTCTGATTTTACTCCAACAGAAACACACGACCATAAAGTTAAAAAAGAGATTGGATCTGGCTCCGTCGAGCTTAGCCAAACTCAAGATATCTTAGCTTGGCTGGGAGAAAATAAGACCTCAAAACAAGTTTTGATTGGTTTCGCTATGGAAACAGAGAATCTGATCGAAAATGCTACTAAAAAGCTTTCCAAGAAAAACGCTGATTGGATCGTCGCCAACTCATTATCCTCTGAAGGCTCCGGATTTGAGGTAGACACCAATCATGTTCACTTGATAGGTAGCGATTCTGAAACTGAATTTAAGGGCACTAAACAGGAAGTAGCTGAATTAGTGCTTGGTGCGATTTTCAGACCATAATTTTTTAAGGGATTCTCTCTCCTCTTCCCTATTTTTAAACAAATTAATAAAATTGATTTATGAGCCTTTCAAAAACAACACTGGGAAATTTCGAACTTTATACTATTGAAACCGGAGATATCAAGCTTGATGGAGGCGCAATGTTCGGAGTTGTTCCTAAAACACTTTGGTCCAGAGGTATTCCCGCTGACGATAAAAACAGAATTCAAATGACTATGCGTTGCTTGTTGATAAAATCAAAAGCAACAGGAAAACTTTATCTGATCGATAATGGTGTTGGAACAAAATTCAATGATAAACTCATGGAAATCTATCAAATAGATTTCAGCAAACACACGATGGAAAAATCTTTTGCAGAGCATGGCTTTTCTTTTGAAGATGTATCGGATGTTATCTTTACACATCTCCATTTTGACCATTGTGGAGGAACTACTTATTTAGATAAAGAAGGCAATTCTCAATATACCTTTCCAAACGCCACATATCATGTAACCAAATCTCACTGGGAAACTGCTACCAATCCAAATGCCCGTGAAAAAGCTAGTTTTATGCCTGAAAATATCAATCCATTAAGAGAAACTGATCATTTAAACTTGGTTAACGAAGGACATGAATTTGAAAAAGGCTTATCTACTATTATCGTTAATGGGCACACTCTTGGACAACAACTCCCGCTAATCGAAGGCGATGGTAAGAAGTTATGTTTTGTTGCGGATCTTCTACCTACTCATGTTCACGTTCCTCTTCCATGGGTAATGGGTTATGATATGTATCCGGCTGAAACACTGAAAGAAAAAGAGGATTTCTTAAACCGCTCAGTTAGTGAAGATTTCTATTTATATCTGGAACACGATTATTACAAAGAGATCATCAAACTCGGATCGGAAAATGGAAGGTATTCCGTAGCTGAAACTCTATTGTTAAATGAAGTATAATTTACAATAAAGTACTTCATTTACGGTTTTTTAGAGTATGTTAAACGAGATTTTCTTTTCTTAACACTATGGATATATCCGAACAAAAATCTAAGTCAGATCAAATAAAAGAAGAACTGCACAACGCCTTTAACACGCTGGAAAAAAGAGCTGTTATCTCCGGGGTATTCGCAGGTATTTCAGTTTTTTTAGGTTTTATTGTTTTGCTGATATCTCTGGAACAGTTTCAATTTCTTTCCTCTTTAACTAAGATCATTTTCTTAACTCTGGGATTATTTTCCGGGATAGTTCTTTTTATTTGGGTAAAAAATAAAAATATCCCTAATTCTTATGACGCTTTTTATAGACAATTTGCTCGTACTCAGCACCTCAATGAAATAAATTATTATCTGGATCTGGAAAAAGATGAACTTGCTGATCCTGCACTTGTTCAAGCTGCTCTTGAGGATAATCTTTCGTCGATAGATCATCGTAATTTTAAAACTAAGCTTTCCGGTTATTC
Source organism: Balneola sp. (assembly GCA_965216175.1). Taxonomy (GTDB): domain Bacteria; phylum Bacteroidota; class Rhodothermia; order Balneolales; family Balneolaceae; genus Balneola. The sequence continues at coordinate 332,703 of OZ244140.1, read as the reverse complement.
AGAATCTCAGACTCAAACTCTATTTTTTAAACGCTCAGTAAAAGTTGTAGCTGTTGCTGGTATATTTTTTACAATCACAGCTTTTGCTTTTTCAGATGGGGCAGTACGTACCGCTTACTTATGGGAGACCTTTGAAAAACCGAATCCTTATTCATTTACTATAGAGCCCGGGAATATTACGCTGGAACAAGGTTCTCCTTTTTCTGCCAGTATTAACTTTGAAAATGACCTCGCTGAATCTGTACAACTTTTTGTTAAAACCGAAGTCGAAAATGAATTTCGATCTCTGAATATGAATCTTATCTCTTCGGATTACACTTCAATTCCATTTAATCTTAACAACAACCTTGAATACTTTGTGGAAATGGATGGCTTCAAATCTGAGACTTATACTGCCTCCGTTCAACTTCGTCCACGTTTTTCAGAATTTAGTGCCGCGATTGTGCCACCTGCTTACACAAGATTGGATTCTTCAAAACAAGCCTATCCCTTTTCACTCGTCAGAGCGTATCAAGGTTCTACACTCAAGCTTTCCGGTCTGCTCAATAAAGAAATCGATCAATTTAAAATTTACTCTGGCACTTCTGCTTTTGATGAAGCTATTGAAATTGATGACATAAATTTTGAGTCTGAATTTATTGTCACTAAACCTGATACCATTTCTTTTTTGATGATGGATAAGAACGGATTGAATAATAAAAACTCATTCCAATTTATAATTGAACCTTTAGAGGATGAGTATCCGATTGTTGAATTGATCGAACCTTCTGCTTCCTTTGAAATGGTTGGACCTAAAGACTTGGATCTTACTTTTAAAGCTACCGATGATTTTAATATTACACGTGGACAACTTCATTATGAATTAAAAAAGGCATACGTTGAAAATGCTACAACCTCATCATTAAGGCTTAATAAACCTGAAAATGGAGTGCTGCAACAATTCAATTGGGACATTTCAGCATTAAACCTTTCTCCACTGGATGAACTTACTTTCTGGATTGAAGCTACCGATAATGATGGCTACAATGGGAGAAAATCAGCTCGTTCCCAACAGATAACTCTTACCATACCATCCCTCGTTGATTATTTTGAATCTTTAGATAAAAAAGAAGATGATGTTGAAAAAGATCTAGAATCAATTTCTGAATCGTTTGAAGAGATGAGCGAATCGTACGATGAGTTTAAAGAAAGCCTCAAAGAAAATCCTGAAACTACTTATGAGAATCGTCTTCAAATTGAAGACGCGGAAAGAAAACAAGAAGAAGTTCAGAAGAAAATTGATGAACTGAACGAAAAGTTCGATGAAATAAAAAAAGAGCTTAGCGCGAATAATTTATTAAGTGAGGAAACTCAAAAAGCATATGATGAGCTTAAAAAGCTTATGGAAGAAATTGATGATCCTGATCTGAAGAAAGCTTTAGAAATGCTTCGCGAAAACATGGATCAACTTTCTCCCGAACAATTACGACAAGCTATGGAAAACGTCGAGTTCAATGAAGAAGACTTCAAAAAGCGATTGGAGAGAACTATGGAGCTCTTTAAGCAGTTAAAGCTTATGTCTGATATGGAGAAGCTTGCGAAATCTTTTGAAGATCAAGCTAGACAGGAAAAGGAACTAGCAGAAAACCCACCTTCTGATCAGGAGGCTGAAAACAAAAGAAAAGAAGATCTTGAGCAACTTGATAAATTAAAAGAAGCCATCGATAAGCTTTCAGAAAATAAGTCTGAGAAAACAGAAGAAACTGTTTCGGAATATCAAAAACAAACTAAGGAAGAATTAAGTAAAAACATTGAAGAAAAGATCAAAGAATGGCTCGAAAAACAAGAACCGCAAGAATCTGGTGAGAATGAAAACGGAGATAATAAAAACTCTAAAAGCCAGAATCAGCAACCTAATCTTGAACAACCGTTTCAAAAATTAGCTGAAAAAACCCGGCAGCAAATGCAGTCAATGGGGCAACAACAGCAACAAATTAATATTGCCGGACTTCAATATATACTCTACTCTTTACTCAATTTATCTGATGAGCAGGAAGATCTGGTTTATTTATCTGAATCAACAGAAGACAGAAGTTTGGTCTATGTTGAATTTGCTAGGGATCAAAGAAATGTAAATCAAATTTTCAATTCACTTTCTGATTCACTTTTCGAACTTTCGAAAAATATTCCTCAGCTATCAAATCAATTGAACTCCAAATCCATCGAGCTTAAAAAACAACTTCAACGTTCTTTAACCCAAATGGCCGAAAGAAGCCAAAGGAATTCATCTGTTGCTTCTAGACAATCATATGGAGGCATTAATGAAATTGCATTTATGATCGCAAATCTTCTTGAGCAGTTACAGGATCAAAATGGATCAGGAGGAAAGGGTGGTAGTGGAATGCCTCAATCTCTTGAGCAAATGATTGAACAAATGGGGAAGATGAAAGGTGATCAACAACAAATGAATGATCAACTCCAGCAGATGATCAATGATATGCAGGGAGAACGTCTTTCTAATGATCAAATGCAGCGATTAGACCAGCTTGCAAAGCAACAGAATAGAATTAGAAAAGAACTTCAGCAAATTCAAAGAAATGGCGGCCTCGAAGGTGATAAAGCTGGAAGTGAGATCCAGCGCATGATAGAAGAAATGGAGGATACTATTAATGATCTGAGAGGCGGATCAATTGACCCCACTCTTATTAAGCGACAACAAAATATTCTTTCTCGAATGCTTGAAGCTGAGAAATCAATGCAAGAAAGAGATGAGGAAGAAAAGAAAAGAGAAGGAAAACAACCCGGTGATTTTGAACGAATAACACCTTCTGATATTACACTTGAAGAACTTGAAAAGCAAATCCGCACAAGGCTTAATGATCCGAATTTCACAAAATACTCTCCCGACTACCAGAAATTAATCGAACAGTACTTCGAATTATTAAAGAAACTCCAAAAGAGAAACAGTTAAATTTTAAGTACAGTTATTTATTTTGATACTTCTATTATAGTCGATTACTTTCTGATAAGCTTCTAAAACCGCATCTGTATCACTTCCTTTCATAACATCTGATACTTCTTTTGCAGATTCCATTCCATTTGCAGGAGCAAAGGCTTTTCCAACAATTTCCAACCCGGGTCTATCACCTCCAGTGTCTCCAATAAATGCTACATTTTTCAAATCTAACTGCAATAAATCACACAAAAACTTGATCCCTTCACCTTTATTTGTGCTTTTAGAAATTACATTAATTGAGACTTCTGTATAGTGAGTTTCAAAATTTGGGTAATTTGAATTTACGTAATCACGAATCTGCGGATACATTTCGTAGATTATATCTGGAGTCTGATTTATTATTCCTGAATCTGTATGCTTTGCAAACTCGGCAATCGTATTTGGATACTTCTCAATAAAGTTGGTTCTTAAATGTACTTTCAGTTCACCAAGCTCTTTTTCTCTTTGTTTATCAAAAGTGGGATGCCAATGAAGTTTATTTTCACTCATGTCGTATACACCTCCACCACTTTCGAATAAGAATGGTTTATACATACCTAACCACTGGTACACTGCTTCTGCATATGGCATGGGTCTTCCAGTACAAATAGTTAAAGGCGGCACAGTTGGATCCGTCTTACTTAATTCGTTTAACTCTTTTATTTTTGTGATTGCATCCCATTTTGGAGGGATAAACGGCATACTGATACATCCATCTAGGTCAGTAATAAAAAGTTCTATCATCAATTAGTCTTCTTTTCTATAGGTTGGAATAAGGTAAGCGAATACTAAACTGAAAAAAGCTAAAGCCCCCATCCACTGATATTGATTCTTATAATCTGCATACTCTTGGCTTGAGAATTCTCCTTTTTCAAGTTCATCTACTCTCGCCAAAAAAGCATCGATCCCGTCATTGCCTCTCTCAATTGCGTAATAAGTTCCATTGCCCTTGTTTGCAATTTGTCGCAATTCTTCACTTTGTAATGAAGTAGTAACCACCTTTCCTGACCTGTCTCTTTTGTAACCAATTAAATTAGAGGAATTTTCTTCATAAAGCGGAATAGTAGTTCCCGCATCAGTTCCAATTCCCAATGTATAAACAAAGATATTTTTATCGATCAATTTTTGTAGCGGTTCGTCGTATGATTGACCATGATCTTCTCCGTCAGAAATAATAAGAAGCACTTTTGCCGCTTGGGTATCATTTTCTTCCAAAGACTCAAAAGCAGTGTAAGCTGTCTCCATTGCTGCTTTAAAATCGGTAGCAGAACTAGGCATTTGTTCAGTATCTGAAATATCCAGAAATAGTTTTAAAGCCGAATAATCTAATGTCATTGGACTTTGAAGATAGGCCTCACCTGTAAACACGATCAAACCAACTCTATCTCCTTTCAGCCTTTCTATTAACCTATTGATTTCAAATTTTGCTTTTTCGAGCCTGCTTGGTTTTACATCTTCAGCATTCATACTTGCTGAAAGATCTAATGATATCAACATGTCAACTCCCTGCCTTTTAACCTCTCGAACTTCAGTACCGATTTTAGGCCCTGCAAAAGCTGAGATTAAGAAGAATAAACCAACAATAATAAAAGTACTTCTAAGTACATCTCCCGGTTTCCAAAACCCTTTTCTGAGAGTTGAGAATAGTGCTTTATCAAAGAATTTTTCTCTCTTTTTTTGGAGAGACTTTGTCCTTAACCAAACTCCAACAACTAAAATCGGAATTAGAATTAAAAACCAAAGTAAATGTGGTGATTCCCAGATCATATCCTAAATTATTAGTTTTGAATGCATAATCTTAATTTTTTTTGTAAGGAATTGTTTCCCAAACTAAATAACAAGGTAACGAGTAAACAAATAAAAATTATGAATAATAGAGCTCCAATTTATAAAAGAGATCCGAGCTCTTCAGACAAATCATTACATATAAAAAAATGATTTTTAGAACCTGGTCAAGTTTTATGTTCTATTCAATCAAAACTACTTGAATATCCATCAAATTAATTCCTGTTCTTCCAGTAATTAAGTGAGTTCCTGCTTTCTCATGAAATTCATAAGAATTATTATCAACCAAAAAGTTTTCCGGGTATAACTTATTCTTTCTCGCTATTAGTGTAGTATTAGAATTAATTATGGCCCCTGCTGCATCTGTTGGTCCATCTATTCCGTCAGTATCCATGCTTAATATGGAAATCGAGTGTTGGCCTTCTATCGAAATTGCTGCCATAAGTGAAAGTTCTTGATTCCGTCCTCCTTTTCCATTCTCTTTTACTTTTACTGAACTCTCACCCTGGAAAATCAGTGCTGCAGGCTTATTCAGATTATCCTTTCCGCTTACTATTGAAATTGCTTTCCCACAAATTTCCTTAGCAACTTTTTGTACGTCACCAAAATAATTTTTCTCATTAGACCAAACAGAATAGCCTTCCTTCATAAGAAGTTTTTTTAATCTTTTTTTAAGCAATTCCTTTCCTGAAAGAAGTTTAGTAGTATGAAGTGGGTGTTCGTTCACTTCAGGCTTTGGGTTTTCAGGTATATACCCTTCTAATCCACATATAAAATGTTCCTGGATTGATATAGCAAGATCTTCCCAGATCTCTAAGCTTTTGAGAATTTGCACAGCTTCTACGAAAGAAGAAGGATCAGGTATTGTAGGTCCGCTCCCGATAGTACTAAGATCGTCACCCGGAATATCCGATTCTACAACTGTTATTAACTTCAAATGGCTCGCATATTCAGCCAATTTTCCACCCTTTATATCACAGATATGCTTTCGAACTATATTCATTTCTTGAATCGAAGCACCGGAGTTTAATAATCTTTTATATAGATATTGAATCTCTTTGATTTCAATTCCAAATGGTGGAATTGTCAGCATAGATGTTGCACCACCAGTTACACAAAAAATTAGTGTGTTTCCTTCAGGGATTTTACGGATAAAATCCAGCACCTCATACGATGAGGCTACAGTTTCTATTGTTGGAAGAGGATGAGTTCCCAGAAAAATTTGAATTTTTTCAGATATAAATTCAGAATCCTGACTGATAACTAATCCATCCTCAATTTGCTCTCTGTACTTTTTTGAAAGACTCTGAGTTATTTTCAAAGCACCTTTCCCGGCAGCTACTATCCAAATTTTTTCTTTTTTATTTATATCAAGATCAAATTCATAAAAACCGGAACTTTGAACCAAGATCTTTGGCACTTTTAACAGACATTCTCTTTGAGCTTCGAGTTTAGCTTTCATTGCTTTTCTATGATGAAGATTCCATTTTCTTCTCAATAATCAGATATAGTGGATAACCTAAAGTACATAAAGGTATAAGATATCCTATAAAAAAATCCATCATTTGGAGAATAATGACAACGCCTTTCCCTCCGATAAAAAAGAAAAGCAATGCAATACACCAAAGTGAGAAATGTATTAGTCCAAGAGTACCAAGTTTTTTCCATCCCGAACCCATAAGAATTAAAGTTATTCCGCTAAAAAGAAAAAACATTCCGAATGCGCTCTTGAAATTGAAACGCTTGGAATAATTGCCCTTTTCATAATCAAGGTATAAACCAGTTGAGCTGGAGGGAGAAACCTCTACATTCACGAACTCTATCGACGTTTTGATTGCATTAATTCCAACACTACGTATAGGCCTTAAAAGTAAGAAATAGAAAACTATGAAGGTGATAGCCATTATGGCTTTCATTCCTATACCCATTACTTCACCAAATCGCTTTTTGTACCCGGAATCGAATTAAAATTCACCCAAATCATCCACATTAGAAAAATAGTTATATAAAAAATAGTGGTTGTTGAGTAATCATGGGTAAAATCAAAGAAAGCAGGCCACTCAACCTGAGTAATTGTTAGAATTGAAATCCGGAGCACATTTACTATATATATGATACCAATTCCTATCACTGAAAAACTTAATCTCCGAACAGAGTTACCAGGATAGGCAATAATGAACCCCAAAAATAATCCGATTGCTGCAATTCCATTACAACCATCCACAACTTCAATCCCGGGATGTCCATATATCCCAATTACACGATTATAACTAAAGATATCATATCCTAACCAATTCAATATACCTGCACAATTACTAATTATGTTTACAGATACCCACTCGTCCAATGCTCCATTTGGCAATAGCCATAATTCATAGACAATATACCAAACTAAAAAAAAGCCTAATGCTTTAAATATAAACCTTACAAGTGGTGATTTTAGATTCATAACTTAATCTCTTAATCAGATTTATTTTTTTAAAAAAGCTGCAACCTCATTCACTATGGTACTAATCTCCTTTTCCTCTAGCTCTGGAAAGATCGGTAGTGATAATACTTGTTTGCTTGAACAATCAGCAATTTTACAGTCATCTGAACTATATCCCAAATTTGAAAAACATTCCTGAATGTGAAGAGGTTTTGGGTAGTAAATGGCATTTTCAATTCCCTTGTTACTCAAGTATTGTGATAATTCACTTCTTCTCTTTGTTCTGATCGTATATTGATGATATATATGCTTTCCATTTTTCAGTGAATTCCCGGTTGTTTCTTCCGGTAACTTAATTTTATCAGCAGGGAATGAACAGTTACTTTCGCTACAACTATCGCAATCCGTAAAATCTGTTGTAACACCGGCATTCTCGAAAAGCGAATTATATCTATTTGCAATTTCTACTCTTTTGCTTGTCCATTCATTCAAGTGCCTCAACTTAACTTTAAGAATTGCAGCCTGTAGCGAATCTAATCTGCTATTAATTCCAACATATTTATGATGGTATTTTGGCCTGGCTCCATGCAAACGTAAAATATCAACTTTCTCAGCAAGCTCAGGATCTTTAATAGTGATAAGACCGGCATCGCCATAAGCGCCAAGGTTCTTACTTGGAAAAAAACTAAAACAACCAAAATCCCCGATTGTCCCGGCAGGAACTCCATTTTGTTCAGAACCAATTGATTGAGCCGCGTCTTCAATTACAAAAAGGTTGAACTCTTTGGCTATTTCCATTATTGGATCCATATCTGCCATTTGACCATACAAATGTACTGGAATAATAGCTTTTACTTTTTCTAAAGGTGCATTTATTCTTTTTGAAAGTTTGTCTTTTCCTTCTAAAAAGCTTTTGACTTTTTTAGGATCGATGTTATAGCTGTCGTATTCAATATCTATGAAAACAGGTATTGCTCCCAGTCTCGAAATAGCTCCTGCGGTAGCGAAGAAAGTAAAAGGAGAAGTAATAACATAATCGCCCGGTTCTATATCAATTGCCATTAATGCTAATAAAAGAGCATCAGAACCGGAGGCGCAACCATACGCAAAACTTGAGCCTATGTAATTATTAATTTGCTTTTCGAATGTCTTGACGACATCACCCATAATAAAATTTTGGGACTCTAAAACTTGCTGAATGCTTTGACCAATCTCATCTTTTATTGATTCGTACTGAACATTTAAATCAAGTAAGGGAATGTTATTCATGACTCTTGTAAATAAATTTTTTCTTCCTTTAATAAATATTTTTCGCCTGATTCTTTACATACAGCAATTCCTTCCTGATTGAAGTCTAATTTTATACCTGATCTCGAAACCCATCCTATTTGCTTAGCCGGATTTCCTACAACTAAAGCAAATGAAGGAACCGGTTTAGTTATTACGGAGCCAGCGCCAATAAAGGCGTATTCGCCAATTTCATTTCCACAAATTATGGTGGCATTTGCGCCAATAGAAGCCCCTTTTCTAACAAAGGTCTTTTTGTATTCATTCTTACGATTTACGTGACTTCTTGGGTTTATTACATTCGTAAAAACCATTGAAGGCCCACAAAACACATCGTCTTCCAAAATAACTTCATCGTAAATAGATACATTATTCTGTACTCTTACATTATTACCAAGTTTTGCTTTGGCCCCAACAAAAACATTTTGTCCTAGTACGCAATTTGTTCCTATTTCTGCTCCCGAAATCACATGCACCCAATGCCATATCTTACTTCCGGCACCAATTGAAACCTGCTTTTCAATAATTGCTGTATCATGAACAAAAAAATCCGTCATTTAATAAACCCTCCGGCTCTGTATATCTTATCAATAAAACCAACAACTTTCATTCCCTCAAAAACATTTGTTGTTACCGATTCCTTTCCTTGTAAAGCATTGACAACATTCTCAATTACGTAATGATGGTTTGCCGCACTACCTTTATAGGGACCATAATCATTGGGAGGATTAGTTTCCGGTAGTTCGGGCATCTCATAGTTTTCTATATGACAGTATTCAATTTCATTCATATACTGCCCTCCAACTTTAAGACTTCCTTTTGTACCGACTACGGTTATACTGCTTTCCATATTCTGTCCCCAGCAAGAAGTGGAGTAATTTAAGCTTCCTATGCCACCATTAATAAATTCAAATTGCGCTAACCCTGAATCATCGAAATCCTTTAGATTCGGATGAGTAAAATTCTTAATAACTGCATTTACATTTTTGATATCGCCAAAAACCCAATACAATAAATCTATAAAATGACTGAATTGAGTAAACAACGCTCCTCCATCAAGATCTCTGGTTCCTCTCCACTTGCTGGTTGAATAATAGCGTTCATCTCTGTTCCAGTAGCAATTAGTTTGAACCATCAAAACTTCGCCAATAATTTTCTGATCAATGACTTCTTTGAGCCATTTTGAAGGAGGGCTATATCTATTTTGCTTTACAACAAATGCTTGTTTCCCCGTTTCGATCATAGTTGACAAAACATTCTCACAACTTTCGGCACTCAGCCCCATGGGCTTTTCAATTACGACATGATAACCGGCTTTCATTAGTTGGATAGCGTATTCAGTATGGAACCCGTTAGGAGTTGCAATACATACAACGTCCGACTGATTAGCATCTGCTGCAACGAATGTCTCAATATCAGTGAATTTTTGAGGAGTAAGATCTAATGAATCTGATAATTCAAGTTGGTCTGGATTAGTGTCTACAATTGAAACCAATTCGGAATCTTTATACTCATGTATAATTTTGGAATGTCGCTGACCAATACGGCCAAATCCTACTACAGAAAATTTGATTTTATTCATATCACAAAGATAGGGTATTCAAAATAAATATTTTTCTCGTTTTATACTCTCTTTCTTTAATATCAGAACCCGAGCCTTACCCGAAGATCAATGTATCTAAAATTACTCAACCTTGCTCCTTGGGTCATCTTTCTATCTATTAACCTCGCATTTAGTATTACACCTCGCCAAGGTTCTATTTGAAATTCCATTTCAAGCTGATTCCATGTGTTAACATCTGCATTTTCAAACATTGTGTAGCCAGGTTGAAACGGGCCATCAGATCCTAAGTTTATATCTCCTCCAACATTCTCGCTTACATTACCATTTGCATCGATAGGATTAAAACCTTTTTTTACTTTTTTGAAAGATAGACTAACTCTCGATCTATATGGAAGCCACTTTTTTACTGAGAATTCTAGCGTTTCTGAATTTGGTCCTGCTTCATGACCTAGTCCAATTTTTCGTTGTTCCACGGTGTTAAGTTGTTGCCAGTGCGTATATACAAAAGGCTGAATTCTAGTAAAACCAGTAGAAAATAAGATTGAATATGGAAGTGATATATTTGTTCCATAATTATAGGCTACGTCATTGTCAAAATCTCCGGTATCTTTAAAAAGGAACTTCCAGCTAACTAAGTCATCTACCAAAACAGATCCATACACTTCTACACGATCTATTGGATTAATAACAAGATCCCCAGAAATAAGAAGGTTGTTTTTATCTCCACCATCTAGCTCAGTAAAAATAAGAGGTGATATTGGATTTAGTTTACCAATATCCATATCTGTATTACTATATATAATATACTCTGTAAATGATAGCTTGACTCTTTTAGCAGGTCGAAGTGATATACGGTGTAAACTTATAAATCGATTTGGAGATACACGACTTCTTGCACTTATATCTCCATATTGAACTGTTGTTTCATATGGCTCCGCATATAGTGACCCATGTATTGCAGTATAATCAATAAACTTAGAATCTAGTTTAAGCCTTAACCAATTAAAATTTGGAGCATCGATATTTAGTATTAATGAGGATGAAGCTCCAGGCCCAATTTTTAACGACCCTCTTCCAATATCAGCACTTAAATACTTGCCCTCTATAGTAGCCATCGTCTCATAAGAATATGACGAGGTAGCTTTATCTTTTAATAATTTTTGTGCGGTTCCCCACTTAGGATCAACCAATAATAGTCTGTCATCACCCAAAGAAGAGACGTTATCAACTTCTATATGTGCTCCATAATTTCCCTGAACGGTAGTGTACAAGCGAACGCCTTTATATTTATATCTGGCCCATCTCCACTCCCCATTTTCCCAAGCATTTATTTCCGCTCGTCCAAATTGAATATCAAAGGCCCCATTAGTATTACTTATGCTATCGTAAATAGCAAAAAGATGAGGTTCATCTTTAGAGGTAAAAAAATACTTAAGTCTTTCTTTAACATTACTGTCTGAAGTAAAAAGCCCATTTTCAACACTTTTAATCAAAAATTCAGGATCGAATTCCTGTTGATAAGCGTCTAATGTGGCTTTGTCTGACAAAGATAATTCAATTCGATTCTCTTCGATTTTCTTTAAAAAGTCAACAATCTTACCTCGATTTATAGGTAAATCTTCATGATTATAATCAAGAATCAAACCAGAAGCTCTTTGATAGGAAAGCCAATCATAGACAGAATGTGTTGCCGGCACCAAAGAAACTTGTGAAAACACAGATGCCGACATTCCAAATATGAGAAAAACTATACAAGCATATACCAGTAAATAAAATTTAATTCTCATCATTTATTTAATTCTCACTGTGGTTGGTTTTACTCTAAGGTGGAATATAAAGTTCTAATTTTTACATAAACCGGATACAGAATAGTAAAACTAATTTAAGATTAATCCTTCCCAAACAGATCTCTTGTATATACCTTCGTTTCTACATCTTTGATCTCCTTAACCATTCGGTTTGCAACAATTATGTCAGATATCTTCTTAAACTCATCTACATCCTTAATCACTCTTGAGTGATAAAATTCTTCTTCTTTTAAATAAGGCTCAAATACAACAACCTCAATTCCTTTCGCTTTTATGCGTTTCATTATTCCCTGAATTGCACTCGCCCGGAAATTATCAGAACCCTGCTTCATTACTAATCTATATATTCCAACTACTTTAGGATCTTTTTTAAGTACTTGTTTTGCTACAAAATCCTTTCTTGTTGAATTAGCGTCAACAATAGCACGAATGAGATTATTTGGGACATCTCGGAAGTTTGCTAAAAGCTGTTTTGTATCTTTTGGTAAACAGTAGCCTCCATATCCAAAAGACGGATTATTATAGTGATCACCTATTCGAGGATCCAGTCCTACACCTTCGATTACTTGTTCTGAACTTAGACCATGTGACTCACAATAAGAATCCAACTCGTTGAAATAAGCAACACGCATAGCCAAATAGGTGTTTGAAAAAAGCTTTATTGCCTCTGCCTCCGTAGAATCAGTATATAAAATTGGGATCTCTTCAGCACTTTTTTGTGCTCCCTCAACTAGTAAGCCTGCAAACATTTTTGCTCTTTCAGATCGTTCTCCAACTACAATGCGCGACGGATATAAATTGTCATATAAAGCTTTACCCTCCCTCAAAAATTCTGGAGAAAACATTAAGTTAGTGCAACTAAATTCCTCTCGAGCTTTTTCAATATATCCGACTGGAACAGTGGACTTTATTACCATTACTGCATCAGGATTGATAGACATTACGTCTTTTATAACAGCTTCAACAGATTTGGTATCAAAGTGATTCGTTTCACTATTATAATTGGTAGGGGTGGCAATAATTACAAAATCAGCGCCTTCATAAGCTTGACCTTTATCTAAAGTGGCGCGAAGGTTAAGATCCTTGCTAGTAAGAAATTTTTCGATCTCAGGATCACTGATTGGAGATTTTCTTTTATTAATTAGATCTACTTTTTCTTTAATTATATCTAAAGCAACTACTTCCTGGTGTTGCGATAGTAAAACAGCTAATGAAAGTCCAACGTACCCGGTTCCTGCTACAGCTATCTTCATGTTTTATTTATTAAGCTTTATATATATGATTTTCTTTTTTGGGTGAGTAATCCTTCATTGCATTTCTTGTATCAATAATACAATTACTCCAAGATCCTAATTCTTTGTAATTCACATCTGAATGATTAGTAGAAATAATTACAGCATCAAAACTTGAGATTAAATCTTGTTCCCATTCAATCGTTTTTTTTCCTGTCCATTCTCCATGTTCTCTAGTCTTTGGAATTTCAGGAATATTTGTATCGAAATACGAAACTTCTGCTCCTTTTTCAGTGAGTAAATCCAAAATTTTAAAAGTTGGAGATTCTCTCATATCATCTACATCAGGTTTATATGCTAAACCTACAACCAAAACTTTAGAACCGTTTACTGGTTTTTTATGTGCGTTTAAAGCATCGATGGTCTTTTCAATAACGTAATAGGGCATAGAAGTATTAATCTCTCCAGCAAGTTCGATAAATCTCGTATGTTTATCGAATTCCCTGGCCTTCCAGGTAAGATAGAATGGGTCAATAGGAATGCAATGCCCTCCTAAACCTGGACCGGGTGTAAATTTCATAAATCCAAAAGGCTTGGTATCTGCCGCGTTCAAAACTTCATGCACATCAATACCCATAGCTTCATATACTACTTTTAATTCGTTTACCAATGCAATATTCACAGATCTGAAAATATTTTCTGTAAGCTTTACTGCTTCAGCTGTTTTACAATCTGAAACAGGAACGGTGGTATGAATTGAGGTTTCGTACATTTTACGAGCTAGCTCTAAAGCATCTACCGAACTAGCCCCAACTACCTTTGGAATATTTGCAGTTTTAAAATCTTTATTTGCAGGATCTTCTCGCTCAGGGCTATATGCAACAAAAAAATCATCATTGCATTTTAGCCCCGAAAGCTGTTCTAAAATTGGCACTATCACCTCTTCTGTTGTAAAAGGATAGGTCGTAGATTCTAGGACAACAAGATGCTCCTTTCTTAAATATTTCCCAATAGTTTTGGAAGTATTTATAACAAAACTTAAATCCGGCTCTCGGTGGTCATTTAATGGTGTAGGAATGCACATTAAAAGCGCATCAGCTTCAGGAATTCTACTGAAGTCAGTTGTGTAATTACAAACTTCACTTTCACGTAGCTCGTCCATCATTTCTTTTCCGAGATGCTTGATGTAAGGTGTACCTGATTTTAAATGATCAACCTTTACTTCATCAATCTCAAAACCTAGAGTGGGAATTTTATTTTTATTAAAAGTCCACATAAGCGGCAAACCCACATAACCCAAGCCTATTATACCTACAGTAAATTTTTTGGCTTTAATTTTTTTAAATAAATTTTCCATCTTTTAAGATAGTGTTTTTAAGAATTAATTCGAGTATTTCTATAAAGATCAGAATCATTAATAGTTTGAGCTAAAAAACCATTTTGTAAAGAAGAATTCAATTTTGAGTATATAAACCCAATCTAAATCCAATTTTGGCAATGGTTGAAAACCTATTATTGGCTATCCCTGATGTATTCATGAAATTATCTATTTTATTATACCCTGTATCTATTTGAAACCAAAGATTAGGGTGAGGACTATAAAAGATATTAACACCAGCTCTTAACGTTTTTTCAACTTCTCCTGTAAGAATAATATCTATCAAAGAACCGTCTGAATTGGTACGGACAATAGTTTGGTTTATTATTTGTTCGCCCTGTAAGTAATAAGTTAAAGATGGAGTAATTTCTAATCCAGGAATAATCTCTTCTAAATATATCTTTGAATATATCTTTGATAGAACATAGTCTGTATTTTGAGTGGCAATTCCTCTTCTTAAATAAAGGTACCTACCTTCAGCTTGAGGAGAATTATAAGTTTGATAAGCAACTGCTTCGAATTCTATTCCAATATCCGTAGATTTCATAATTGCCTCAGCAATATTTACAGAACCAAACAAAGAAAAAGTGGTTACTTCGTCTTTATCTTCAACATGAATATCATCAAGTAATGCTTGAATATTCAATGTAGTTTTTTTTATTTGCCACCATAAAGCTCCTCCAATTAATAAATTAGCGTCGTCATTAATTGGGTTGTTTGAGCTTACAAATCCAAATACGTAGAGTGGATTTATATACTTTAAAGAAATCCCTGAATTAAAACCTGAATATATTATCGATTCAAAATAAGTAAGTCTGAAATTTTTTTTTGGGTTCCAGTCAATTCTATGTGCAGCTATGTATCTTCTCTGAGCTCCTTCTTCAAGTGCTTTTCCGCTAAAAACTCCATTTGAGTTAATGTTATCCAATTCGCCTAAAATACTTTGAACCGAAAAATATTGTGAATAATAACCTAAGCTCAATTTATCAAAGCTTCTTGCATTATTACTAAGAATTGTTGAAGACTCTTTATATGGAGCCCAGTGATGATCATATCTTCCTAGAAAGGCTTCGAAACCTGATTTTGATTTGTATCCTACGTATGTATCTTCCGGTCTGATATATAGCCTATCTCCGGAATCAATTCCGTCAGGATCTTGATCATAATACAAACTATGTGTAAGATTAGCATTAGCAACAAAAGTGTTATCTCCAATTCCTGCAGAAATGTTTGCTTTAGGGTACACATAAAAATTACTCCTTAATGGTTCGAGAGTATTTAATCTTTTTGTATCGCTTAAAGTTGTTTCATTTGTAATTTCCCCATATCTGATACTAACAGAACTATTGACTCTTTTCTTTATGAAATTAAACCATCTTATTTCTGAGCCAGACAATTTATTAGGATCAACTTTATCGATAGCTTCTTTTACATCTGAAAATTTGTAAGGTAATGAGGTTGGGTTTAACTCCAAGAGTATACCTCTATGCTGTAACCTTTTTATATATTCGTAGCTAATTTCAGATAGTGTTAATATCCTATTAGATTGTGTATAAACCTTTTCTGAAAAAAAGAAAATAGTAACTAATACTGAAGCTAAAAATACCTTTTTAGAAGGTAATCGACTAAACATTAATTGAGTAAGTCTTTAGCATCGCTGGTATTAATTAATAAGTTCAGAAAGGTTGGAAGTTGATTTCTTTAAAAAAGTAAATCCTACCTAGCGCCATTCCTTGTCAATACTGATTTAGCAATTGCAACAAACAGCTTGGCATCTAATTTGAATGAAATGTTATTAACATACTGTACATCTGTTCTCATCCAGCTTTTAAAATCTGTTTCCTTTCTGAAATAGGCCTGCCAGATGCACCCTAATCCAGGTCTTACTTTAAAGCGAGCCAAATGTTTTTCTTCATATTCCTCTAAGGGCGTTGAAATAGGCCTTGGACCAATAACTGTCATCTGACCTTTCAAAATATTGAACAATTGAGGCAGTTCATCTATACTTGTTTTTCTTAGAAACTTTCCTAGCTTAGTCACTCTTGGATCATTATCCAATTTGAAAAGTTTTCCACCGTTCATTTCATTCAAAGTACTATACTCTGATTGCAGATCATGTGCACCATTGACCATTGTTCTGAATTTATAGACATAAAACGGAATTCCTGAAATTCCATATCTCTTATGTTTAAACAAAACGTCTCCTTTTGAGTCAATTTTGATTAAAAGACTTACCAAAAGTAAAAGAGGTGAAATTGCTATGGTTAATGCTAAAGCTACAGCGTATTCAAATGCATATTTAAAAGAAATATATCTTGAATTTTTTGGTGTAATAAGAAGAAACTTACTTTTCTCTTGACGGTTTTTTCTTCTGACCGTAGTATTTGTTAATAAATCACTCATCCTTTGATCCCTAGTAAATTACCTTGACGTACCTTCTGTATATACTATACTTTTTTGAAGGACTTAAAATAGCCATATAGGGTTAATAATCAAACTTTTTTATTGATTATAAGAACTATCTAATTATTTGTCTATAGACGTTTTCCATTTGTTTTACTGAAGTATTCCAGTCATAATTTTCTAAAACTCTTTTCCTCCCACACAATCCCATTTCTTTTGCAATAGTTTGATTTTGATACAAGAACTCTATGGCTTTAAAAGCTTTTTGAGCATTTTCTTTTGGGACTACAATACCCGTTTTACCATCTTCAACTACCTCTGGTAAACCTCCAGAATCCGAAACAACAACTGGTAGCTCACAAGCTGAAGCTTCAATGACAGAAACTCCAAAACTTTCTGAATCCAGTCTACTCAGCGCTACAAAAATATCGAACTTATTCAACCACATGGGTACTTTGCTGTGTGTCGACTTTCCTGCGAACTCACAATTATCAAAAACAGCTAGCTCCTTTGCTAAAGCAATGAGCTCATCTCTTTTACTTCCATTTCCGATCAAATATAATTTGAATTTTTTAGACGGGTATTTATTACTGAATAGTGCAAAAGCTCTAATGAGTGTATCTATTCCATATTTATTCTCCATCCATTTTACAGTACCAATTACAAAGTCATACTCTTCACTTTTATCAATTTCTATCTTCTTGAACTTATTTGAATCAACCCCAAATGGAGTAACTTCAATTTCTTTCTCATCTTGTAATGTTCTTAAGATTTGGTTTTTCATAACATGACTTGTAGAACAAACAAAATCTGCTTCTTTGATATTTTTTGTGATTATCTTTTTATAAATGAGATTATCAATATCATCATAAATGTCGCTACCTAATACTGAAATTAAATGTGGTTTAAACCCGGACATTCTGGCTAAAAAACTATATCCAAAAGCGTAAAATGAATGAACAAGGTCAGGCTTAAGTCTTTTTATCTCATAATTTAAAAACGGTATATTTAAAATATATCCATATGGATTTTTAAAGGGCATTCGAATAAGATTAATGCCTGTGTTAAGCTTTTCACCTCCTTTGTGCATACTAAAGACAGTGATTTCGCACCCTCTTTCATGTAGTGAATTCGCCCATCTTATTGTATGAATTGATAATTGTGACCCAACAATAGCAATTTTCATCTGCAATTAATCTCTTGTCTTTTTACGTAATATTTTAATTGGCGAAACAATAGATTTGATAATATATATAAACAGTGGCCTCGTCTCTTTAAACACTAAAAATATCAAAAAACCCCCAAAAGCCCATGACAATATAAAAGATAGTGCTGCCCCTTGAATACCTAGATACGGTATCATGAAAAAATTTAAAATAATACTTAATACAGTGGTAGCTATCATAGAATACATAAAGTATTTTGTTTTTTTTCTTACAACTAGCCAGGATTTTATTCCCTCACTCAGAAACAGGAATGGCAAACTGAAAATTAAAACCTTAAGTATTTTTGAGGAATTAATGTATTCATTACCAAAAACAGCATGAACTAGTTCATCGGAAACAAAAAATATCAGAGCAGCCAAAACAATAGAAATGTATGCTACTGATTGAAACATTTTTTTAGTAGACGAAGTGAAGTTTAAATCACTTTTTGAACTTGTTAGAACCGGAATAAATGAATAGGCTATTGCTGATGAAATAAAAATCCACGTAATTGTTAATTTCATTGAAGCCACATAAATCCCAACCGATTCGTTGCCAAGAAAACTCTCTATTAAAATCCGATCTATTATTATGGAACTTGTATGAGTTAATTTTCCAATTATCATTACTACCCCAATACTTAGCAGATCAGACTGTAATTTCTTATAACCTTTAAACAGGTTAATGTTCTTAATTGGAAACACCAATAAAAAACCAATTCCAGCAATAATTAACTGACCTGCATAAGCATATGCAAACCATACAAGTTCGGCTGAGTACAAAATAAGAAGGATATTACTTATCATATATATAAGCTGGGCAACAAATTGAACAAACACAGTAACCCGAATTTTTAAACTGGAATGAAACCAAAGTTCAAACGATTCAAAGCACCGAAACCAAATTCCGATTCCACATATTAAAGCAATTGACTTAACAGCTATATCAAAATTGAAGGTAAAAACTATCAGTGCTAAAACACCGTACAATATAGTGTTTCCAATAATCATCAATTGAAAGGATGCGACCGAAACATCAGGTTTTTCCAGTCCAATCTCCTTGATTTGCTGAATAACCACTTCCTTAAGTCCCTGGCTCCAAAATAACATCACTAACTCTGCCAATGCTATTGAATATATGTAAACACCATAATTTTCAGGTCCGAGATAACGGGCCATCCAGGCTGTAACAAAAAAAGCCAGACTTAGCCTGGCTATTCTATAAATGAAATGCCACGAAATGTTTTGAAAAATCGGGGTTTTTAAAAAATTTTGTATCAAAATTATTAGTTCAAAAACTTATTTATATCAATCTTCTAACTATTTAAATAATTTAATTCTTTTGTTCTAGTGTAGATATACTTATCGGATTTAATACAAAAAACAGAAACTTATTTTATAATCTGATTATATATATAGTCTGAAGTATTAATTGATTCTGCTAATATACGCTCACGAATCATTTTATAATCTTTTTTCTCATTCAAAATCGATAGAGCTTTTTTTGTTGCCTCATCTATTTCATGTGAATCTTCTTTAAAATTAAATACAATTTTGTACTCTTTTTCCAGAAAATCAGTATAACCTCGCCCTTCATTATCGATATAAACGGCAGGTGTTCCAAGCATAGCACTTTCTGAAGCCATTGTTGCGCTTTCACCAAAAACTAGATCTGCATGATATAAAACCTGATGAATTTTAACCTTGTCAATTCTTAGTTCATATTGTTTAAGAATCTTTGGCAATTCTATTTCTGAACTTACAAATACCTTTCTATGTTCAGATAACCTTCTCACTATTTTAATTTTATTAGCTTCAGAGATTCCTGAATCACTGCGATCATGAATTGATTTCCTTGAAACAAAACGTACAATAATATATCTGTCTCTTTCAGATAGACCTAAAGAATCTAAAATTTGAGAATCGGGTTTAAAGTTCTTCTTATTCAAATAAGCCAACTCCATAAAACTTTTGAACTTAGTGTGCTTCTGTCCTAGGTTTTTTTGAAAAGTAAATGGAGAGTGGATTTCAGTGGCAAATGGAAGAGTAAACAAATGATGCAATGTAGCTTTCTCAGTATCACTAAAAACTAAAGAAGGCTTTCCAGCTAACCAAGCTCCTTGGGCTGCGTAAGGATGCATAAAACTGACAATCAAATCTATTTTATTCTGCTTTATCAACTTTAATAAAAAAAAAACAGCATAAATGTGATATAGAAACTTTCCTATTAGAGACTCAGCTCCTTTCCCCCTACTGATAAAATCTATATTTAAACTATCTAAGAGTTCATGTTCAAACTCTTTATTTCTTGATACTACAATTATGTTATGTCCAGATTTTTTAAGGCTTTTAATACAATTTTTAAAGTAGTGAACATGTGCTGGATGATTAATATCAAAAAGAATTGTCATCTGAACTAGGAGCTACGTTTAAAACTATACTTGCACAGATTTGTAACAATTTTCCAATACTTAGGAAAAAGTCTTTTTGGTTCTTTTACCAATCTAAATAACCATCTCAGACCAACTTTTTTTATCCAGTCCGGGCTGATTTTAACTTCACCGCTTAAATAATCAAAGACACCACCAACACCTAAACAATAACTATTTTTTAGAATTGAATGATGATGGTATAACAAATAATCCTGCTTTGGGCTACTAAGTCCAATCCAAACAAAATCTGGTTTAAGTTCATTAATTTTTTCTAAATCTGTTTTAATTTCATTAGAAAATTCAATTTCATCTAACCCAACAAAAGGAGCTTCTTTAAAGCCAAGAATTTTTTTTGAGTCTGGACAATACTCATATAAAAATTCTTCCATCTTTTTTATTTTCTCTCTAGTTGAACCATAAAAGAAATGTGTTCTGTTACTTTCTGCTAATAATCGTTTGATAAGTTTATATCCACTAACAGTACTCACTTCTTTATAGCCTTTTAATCGAGCAATAAACTCTGATGGCTTACCATCTGGCATAGCAAGAGATGCATTATCAATGATATGAGCCAATTTTTTATTTTCTGTAGAATCACTTAATACTGACAGGTCAGGAAAAAGCATGTATGAAGGTGTTTGTATCTGCTTGTTATCCAAAAACGAATAAGCTTTATCCGGATTAATATCACTTAGTTCTACATTAAAAATTGGAAACTTATTTATGGACATTGACTTTATCTTCTTTATTTTTCCAGTTCTCTAAAATTAGACCATATGTATTTTCTAGACTTTCGATATCGTTGCTATATGTTTTTCGAATTAAATCTATTGTTGTATCAGAAGTTTGACCTTTTTCATTCTTAAAAAATTTCGATAATACATGTGTATCAACCTGTTTAAATCCAGCTCTTATAACTTTAAAAAGAAATCCCTCTCTCTTAGTAAGCCTTGTTTTTTTAGAGTTATATTTATAAATAATTCTATTTCGAAGCCTCAAAAACTTAAGCCTTCTAAGATTGTAAACTACCGCTTGGGGTTTGCTTTTTAAATTTTTGGGAATGAACTCAGAATCGATCTCTAAATAGTTATAAATTTTTTTGATTTCATTTATTGGATCTTGCTTAATATCATCATGCTTAATTATTAACAATTTACCTGATTCAAAAAAATTATGGTACATTTGAAGATATTTATGATATAGTCCAAACTCGATAATCTCATTGGCTCTTGGGTAGCCCTTAATTTCTTTATTTGAGAATATTTTCCTCAACAATTCATTTGGATCCTCAATAGGTAAGAACCCATAATTTATGTTATGATAACAAGCAGATATCGCTCGATCCACAGGGTTTCTAAGTATTACTATTAATTTTGCATTTGGAAGATGTTTATTGATCCTTTCTGGAACTTCACTTTTGCCTAAATAATTAGGTCTTTTAAACCCAACCACTCTCTCTTTTCTTTTAGAAAAGCTTTTATAAAAAATTTTAAGTGAAGAGTTTTCGAAGTCTGGTGATTCAAATATTGGAATTTCTCCATCTAACATAAAAGCATCGGGGTGTTCTGCAATACAATTATGAATAAATGTTGAAGCTGATTTTTGTGCTCCAATAATAATAAAGTCTGGTTTTCTCATTTATCCTAAACACTCTCCATAATATTAACAATGACATTGTTCAGTTTACTTTCGAATTTATCAATACTATTCTTAGACAAATAAGATTTTCGCGCTTCAATCTGCATTCTTCTTTGAAGGTTTTTATCATTATACAAAAGCTTAACTTTTTCTACTATCGAGTCTATATTTTTTGGGTCTATAATAAATCCACTTTCCCCATTAGTTACAATATCCGAAATTGCTCCTTCATTAGAGGATATCACAGGCACCCCAAATTGTAACGCTTCTATTAAAACAAGAGGGTAACATTCACTTTTATAATAAGTAGGGAAAAGAAATAAACTCGATTTAGACAACAATTTAAACTTCTCATCGCCGTAAGCTGGTCCAAAATGCTCCATATTGGAAATCAACCCTAAATCTTTAATTTTATTGATAATTTCTTCGTTACTAACATCTCCTTCTTTTCCAATTAGGTTAAAAGTGTACGTATAATTTTCTGTATTTAATAAGCTTAACGTTTCAATAAACTCCATTACTCCTTTTTCTCTTATAAAGTTAGAAAGAAAAGTTATTACAAAATTATTTTCACGGTCATCTTTATAATTCAAAGAATAATCTTCTAATCCATTTGGAACTATAAAGAGTTTCTTAAAACCTAGTGATTCGTATTCATTTTTTAAAGAATTAGATAGCACAATACCATACTGATTTCTAAATGAAATTTTGTATAAAATTGATTTTAAAAAAGAGTTCTCTACTTCCTGCTTAAGCCCTTTTACATGAAAATGATAAACTATTTTTGAAACAAAAATTTTGACTATAAGAATACTGATAAAATCTTTGTAGAATGCTAACCCTTTGGGAGATATAGCAAAGTAAACTAACTTTGGTTTATGATTTAAAAGCTTCCTAAATAATGATTTATAGTTCTCAATAATCAAAACTATCTTCCTCAGTGAAAACTTCCCTATATCATCAACATTTTTAGAAATACTTTCAAGGTGATACTCTTTCGAATATGAAAACCCAACCTGTTTAGACTCGGCAACTATTTTATTCATCATGGTTGAACCATGAACAGGTGGTGGAACTTTTAGTATAAATACAATATCTCTCAAATTTATCCCTCTTTATCTCCATAAATTGCATAAGCCATTACAAAATAATACGAGAACATTACTCTATTATAAAGTAATGCATTGTCTGTTTGTAGTAATATAATAAGTAACAAAGTAGCTGTTAATGCCAATTTATTAATTGAAGCGTATTTACCTGTTATATACAACCAAATAGAAAAAAGTAGCGGCCCGAACTCCAAGTACATTCTATAAAAATCTCCGTGAAATGCCGATGCAAATCCCACTTGGTAATATAAAATATTTTCAAGGTACCCCAGCCCAAGACCTAAACCATAAACTGGCATTTCCGTTGTCTCAGAAAATACTAATTGAAAACGGTTCAGTCTTCCCATAAAAAAGCGATTTGCGCTTACCCCGGTTAACCCTTCAATAAATTCATTAAAAGAACCCGTAATTATGCCATCCCAAATAATACCCAGCAAAGTTCCTACAGCAAGAAAAAGGTATCCATAAAACTTTCTACTCTTTGATATCTTTTTCATAGGAAAAAAGTAATAGAAAAATGTGCAAATTAAGATGCCTAAAATTGCAACTCGTTTTGCTCCTAATATAGTTATTAATGCAGCTGCAATAGCATAATTACGCTTTTTTTTATGCAAGAAAAATAAAAAATAAAAGCCCATTACCAATGAGATTCCACTTTCAGTATCAAAATAGGAATCCGTTACTAAATTGGCTTGGAAAACCTGTAAAAAAGCTCCTAACGATACTCCACCTTTTGCTAATTCAACAGCATATAAAACAGTAAATGCATAGAAAAAGAATAATACCAGTCTATCAATTAAATCTTTAGTCCCAAACTTGAATATCCCCCATACAAAAACGATAGGAGTAAATAACAAAACAAGATTTACAAAATTACGATACGTTAATCCTGAATCCATAAAAAGGAATGTCACAACAATAGTATAAATTGCTACCACGAAAAACAGGAGAAACAAAGCCTTGAAAAAATTATTTACAGTTGCTTTATCAGGACCGTTTTTAATAAAAAAAAATGGAATCAGAAGAACTGGAGATAAAAACCGTAAATCTTTGATCGGTCCTAATGGAAATACATTTGAAGCTGGACCAATCAGTGCTAATAGAACAGATAAATATATAATTATTAAGTAAAACTGTCTTTTACTCATCAATTAAATTCCTTATTCAATGTAATAAACGTATTTAGAAAATGTTTAGCCATACAATCTTCAAGATATGTTTTTCTGGCTTCTTTTTTTAAATTGTTTAAGACATTTTCATTTTTCAAAGTAAACAATACTTGATCTGCTAAATCAGTATGCTTCCGGATAATTGAGTTTTTTTTGTTTAAATATTCAAATTCAGGACTATGAAAAGGGCCATGTAAATTGTTAGGGGCTTGAGTAACAATTGGAGTTTCAAAACATAAAGAATGAACTACTGCTAAACCATTGTAGCCTAGATGAAGGTGAAGGTCACTTGCATAAAGTAACTTCCCAACTATGTTAGGATCTACAATTTTTCCATGAAACAAGATATTACTGCTTTCGGACCCTGCTTGTGATTCGAGCTTTTCCCGTTCGGGGCCTTCACCAATTATATGAAAATAACAGGGCCTCTCTATTTTTTTGCTTAGCTCCTTAAATAATAGAATATTTTTGTCTATTTCTTTTTCAGCAATTAAGCGACCCACATATATAAAATTTACTGAGTCTTGAGCCCATTTCAGTTCTTCTTTTACACTTTTCATGCCTTGTTTTGAAAGTTTAGTATAAACTTCGTCAAGCGTATGTGTATCAAGAGTATTATTAGCAGTTATTATTTTCTTCGATATGAGTTTTCTTAAACTCTTTGCTCTTTCAGTTGAGTAAATAATTACAAGATCAGATAGTTTCATCATTAACAATCTGAATTTGGAAGAAAAACTTATCTTACCTGTAACAAAATCTTTGTTATTAATTCCATGAGTCCAGCTCACTAATTTATATCGGTAAAAAGGCTTTAAGATTAAGAGAAGCCAAAAAGTAAAATTCCTAAGTTCCGGAGTAAAAATTATAATATTTGGTCTTAAGGAATGAATTTTTGAGATTGGGTTTTGAATATATTTTTCACCTAACCGAATAATAGGAACATCAACAAATTTGTCTTCCACTGGTGTAACGGAGCTTAAAGAACCTTCTTTTGACACGGTACTATAAAGTATTCTAAAATTTTGTTCCGGAAGGTACTTCAATACTTGATATCTGTATTCAGGAAGTATTTGCTGAATTATAAAGACCAAACTATTTAAAATTTTGACAGGTTTATCTTTAACAGCTTCAAAGCTCCACTAATAAATTTTTCTATAGCTCTTTTCGAAAACCCTGAATTTACAACAAAAGCCATAGCACTTATAAAAAATTTAAGAGCTTCTTTAGGGTAATCGTAAGCCAAATCATTAAACCAGCTTAGCTTAGAAGCTAAAATGTAATCACTGTCGGTTTTCGAATTTGCATAATTTTCTATTAACTCAAGTTTTCTTTTATACATAAACCATTGATCTGCTATTGTATTATTTTCATGAATTCTATAAAACTTAACTATCTCGTTCAGACTTTCGAAGTGAGTATTGTTCGGGATTTTAAGAAATACGTAAGCATCCTCTAATTTTACTGAATTTGGAATGGGTAAAATTTTATCTAGTAAACTCTTTCTATAGAAATAACCTTGTTTTGGAGTGAAGCTTCTTAGTTTAATAAGATCCTGTTTGTTAAATTTATTTTTACAGTTAAAATTAAGCTCTCCTTTATTTTCGTTTTCGTCATCAACTGTCATTACTCTCCCACATACTATATCGGCTCCTGTTTGGAGAGCTTTATTAACTAGCCTCTCAACAGCGGTTTCTTCGAGAAAATCATCTGATGCACAACCGAAAACAAATTCACCTTTTGTCAAGGCATGTATTCGATTCATTGTTTCACTTACTCCAACATTGCTTTGCCTTATAAATGTAAAATCATTTTTATCAGCAAATTTTTGAATTATTTCCGGAGTACGATCTTTAGAGCCGTCGTCAATTACAATAAGCTGTATATTTTCATAAGTTTGATTCAGAACAGATTTTAAAGCTCTTGCTATATAAACTTCATGATTATAAGCCGGAATTCTAACTGTTATCAAAGGTTTTTTTGAAATACTCACTATTCTATTAGCCTCAACTTCAAAGTCATTATTAAGTAGGATAGAAATCTAAATATTAGTGAAGAAAAATGTGCTAAACTAGCCGCTTGTAAAGCTAAAAAAGGCAGTGTCAGAAACACAACTGAAAATTTAATGATTAGTGATGCTATCGAAATAACTATAAATAAAGTTGTTTTTGCTTTGGCTATAAATAAATAACCCAAAATCATTGCACAACATCTGAAAAAATCTCCAATCAAGAAAGTAGGTAAAATAGTCTTTATAGAGGTAAATTCTGAAGTATATAGTATGGTGAATATTAAATCTGAAAATAAATACACTAGTAGTAAGACACCAATTATTATTGGAAAAATAATCTTTGATGTATTTACAAGCTCTTTACGGATTAAAATAGGGTCTTTAATTGAACTCAATTTTGGTACATAGTACACCGATAAACTCATGGTTATGATTGTAAAATAGGTTCGAGATAATCTTACCAAAGCATCATAAAGCCCCGCTTGATCAACACCTAATTGTTCAATAATCAAATTTCGTATTTCGATATCTGTATATGGAGAGAAAACCATAGAAGAAAACGCCACCAAAGAAAAAGCCAAAAGCTTTCTAATAGTAACCCAATCTAATCCAGAAAAAAATATTTTGATGTTATACCATTTGGATCGGAAAATAAAATAAAGTGTTACAAGACATACTATAGATTGTAAAACTGATAAAGACCATAATGCTCCTTCTAACCCCAGGAACCAGATTAAAACTGTTGTTAAAAATAAATGTAAAATTGACCTTGAAATATTAGATACTACATAATCTTTAATCTGGCCAAAGCCATTTAATAAAGATATCAATACATTATTAAGAGCAAACAGAAAAATTGTAACTCCATAAACAGCTAATATGGGTACAAATTCAACAGTAGTGAAAAGTTGTACCGATATCCTCTTTATAAATATAAATTGTATAATTGCTACAAAGAGAGAACAGAATAGACTTATATAAACAGCATTGCTTATAATTTTATTACGTTCCTTCTTATCATCTCTGAACTCAGATATATACTTTACTATACCTTGTCCAATACCTCCTGTTGCAAACGAAGTTGTTATCGAAATATAGTTCTGGAATTGAGTAATCATTGCAATACCGGATGGTCCTAATTGCACCGCAATAAATTTCTGTACAATAATACCAACCGCCATTTTTAAGACATTTGCAGCTGAAGTACTCGACCCAACTCTAATCAGCTCATTTTTCTTAAGACGGTTAAAAAGCTTCTTAATATTACTTATCAATTGTTGCCTGACTTATAAGAGTCTTTAACAAGCCTCGCTAACAAGCCTCTTAGCTTCTCTTTATTTCTCAAAAAGGAGACTATTTTTTCCCTTGTTTTATTTGGAGATTCAAAAATAACCCCCAATTGCTCCTCATTTTTATCAGAAAATTGTCGAGACCAAATTTTATGTAAATCAGATAAACTACTATCGATTTTAGCTATTTCTTTTTCTGAGAGTATTACTTTCCATTTATCTAGTGATTTTCTATCAATATTTCTTTTATGATCTTTATCACTATACCAAATATTATCCTTTTCGTTGCCTCTGTCAAAGTCTGAATCTCCGGGAGATGTCATTATATTTTCAAATTCGATATTTAAGAAATCACAAATTGCTTCTAACTCTTTTTTCGGTTCAGTGATTAATTCTTCATACATAATCAAATGGACTCTGTCTCCATAATTTAAATATGCTTTCATACCTTCCTTCCAATATTTTTCAATAAGAGAAATCGAATTTGATACTGATTTTGTAAACTCAGGTACTAATTCGTTTGCAGAAACCGCTTTTTTCTTCACATTCTTCATTGA
This sequence comes from Balneola sp., assembly GCA_965216175.1. Classification (GTDB taxonomy): domain Bacteria; phylum Bacteroidota; class Rhodothermia; order Balneolales; family Balneolaceae; genus Balneola. The sequence goes on along the minus strand of OZ244140.1, from coordinate 304,438 downwards.
AGCAACAATTCCCTTCGGATCTCTTATTACAATTATTGCTTTTGCGGTTTTATCAATTCCAAGTATTTGATTCAAATGAAATATATTACTTGGCGTTTTCTCTGAAATTATGCTGGCATCTGATGCAATCGCCGGTTTTGAAAGCAACTCTAAAATAAATTGTGCTATTTTATAATCAAGCTCTGAACTGCTGTAATAAGCTTTTGACCTCCCTTTTTCATTAGAATACTGCAACAAATTTCTGAGATGTACAACATCTCCTAATCGATCGAACTCCGGGCCACCATAAATTAATGAATGGTTATTGAGCATTTTTTGAACTAAGGTAGTTCCCGATCTTGGAGCGCCCCCAACAAACAAAAGTTGAGCCTTATTACTCTTTTCATTCATACTCGTTTACCGTTGAAATGATTGATGTTACATCTTCATCGGACATGACCGGGCTTATTGGCAAACTAAGTACAGAGTTGTGTAAGCTATTGGTTATTGGTAATTCTAAGTTGCCTAGCTCTTTATAAGCCTCTTGTTTATGGATAGCTACCGGATAGTGGATCAAGCACTGAATTCCTCTTTTTCCTAAAAATGCTGATAACTTATCTCTATTATTACACCTGATAACAAATAAATGCCATACATGATCCAGCGACTCCATGGCACTGTCTCCCGTTATTTTTGGCAGATCGATTAATGGATTTGTTATTCTTGTCAGATACTCTTCTGCTACCTTTCTTCTAAAACTGGTTTCACGATCAATGTATTTAAGCTTAACATTTAAAAAAGCTGCTTGTATCTCATCAAGTCTACAATTTAAACCTTTATAAATGTTCACATATTTTTCTTTGGATCCATAGTTTGCTATAGCTCTTACTACATCAGCTAATGCGCTATCTTTTGTTGTAACAGCTCCTCCATCTCCCAGCGCCCCCAAATTTTTACCCGGATAAAAACTAAAGGCAGCAACATCTCCAAGTGTTCCTGTTTTCTGTGCATTCCATTCTGCGCCTATCGCCTGGGCATTATCTTCTATAATTTTTAGAGAGTACTTGCTTGCTAAACTGGCTAATTTATCAGACCAACAAACCTGCCCGTATAAATGGACAACCATAATTCCCTTCGTTCTTTCTGAAATCGATTCTTCTATTTTTTCGATATCAATATTGTAACTCAAAGGATCCGGCTCAACCATAACCGGAACGAGGCCATTATCAGATATTGCCAATACAGAAGCAATATAGGTATTTGCGGGAACGATGATCTCATCACCCTCTTGCATAATCCCCATTTCTATATAAGATCTGAAAATCAATCTTAGAGCATCCAAGCCATTAGATACTGCAATTGTATGATCCGATTTCAAGTATTCGCTTAAACTTTTTTCAAATGAATCTATTTGCTCACCAAGTAAATACCATCCGGAATCAATCACATCAACTGCTGCATGTTTAAGCTCAGACTCATATTGAGCATTTACCTTCTGTAAATCTAAAAATTTGATCATCTGAATGAAAATTTCTTTTTAAAATTGTTTAAATGAGTTATAAAATCTTGGTGAGAAAATGAGTAAAATTCACTCATATCATGCTTAGTTTTCAAGTTTATACCTTTCACAGGAATCTCCTGGTTGACATATAATACCTCGGTGTCAGAATATATTTTTTTTAGGTATTCAAAAATTATTTCATTGATTCCAAAATTAAATTCTACCGCATTTAAGAGAACAGGGAATTCTTTTTCAAAAACCAGATTGCTTAGAATATGTGAGAGAAACTCTATAGAAATAAATGCGCGATTTTGGCGACCGTCCCCAAAAACATTTATCTTTTTGTTGAAGTTTGAATCAAACATAAATCTATTGATTACAGAATCAAATCTCATTGATCTGCTATATCCGAACACATTAGCACTTCTAATAATCGTAACTCTTCTTTCCTTTCCTAAAAGTAGTACTTCTTGCTCTGCTCTTTTTTTTGTAATTCCATAATGGTTTGTTGGATTTGTTATCGAATCTTCATCGAAATAAGTATCTGAAAATCCGTAAACCGAAGCTGAGCTTAAAAATATAACATCAGAAACGTTTGTTTGTCTTATACATTCTACTAATTCTGTGGTTCCCCAATGATTGATCTGTTCATATTGATGGAGCTCTTGATCAGCATAAGGAGTAGTAACTTTTGCAGCTAAATGATAAACAACATCAATATCTTTAAGTGCCTTTCTTAAACTTCTTCCGTCTAGGATATCTCCATAAAAAAACGAGATCTTTTCTGAATTAAATTTTTCCTCAATAAAAAAATTGTAGTTATTTCTGGACAAATTATCATAAATGGTAACATGTTCTACTTTCTCATTTTCTGTTAATAAATGAGCTAGTTCTGTACCAATATACCCTGCTCCTCCTGTTATAAGTATTTTCATTCTTTTTCTATAGTTTCGGTATGTAACCCACATTCCGTTTTATTCATCCCAAACCATCTCATTTCACGCGGATCACTATTTGGATCAAGTTTTCTGGTACAAGGCATGCACCCAATGCTATTGTAACCCTTCATTTCAAGAGGGTGCTCCGGTAAGTCAAATTTCTTTCGGTAATCAAAAATCATTTTGGAAGACCAATTCAATATCGGATGATACCTTTTTGTATCGTATTTCCCATTTTCAAATTTATTGAGATTGGCACGAAACGAACTTTGACCTCCTCTAACCCCACTTATCCATACATCGTATTTCTGTAAAACAGGTTCTAAAGGTAATACCTTATTCATATAGCAACAATAATCAGGGTCTGAAGCATACATGAGTTGCCCCTTAGAGTCTCTCTGGTTTATTCGTTCAACCGGAGAACTTAAACTTTGAATATTGAAACCGAACCGTTCCTCAAGCTCTTCTTTAAATTCAAGTGTTTCAGTAAAATGATATCCTGTATTTAGAAAATATATTGGTATCTCTTTGCTTAATGAATCAATAATATGAAGTAGAGGAATACTGTGAGTTTGTAAAGAAGAAGTAAGAAAAAGCTTTAAATCCTTCTTCTTAATTTCTTCAATTTCTGAGTGTATTAATTTTATGCTTTCATTAAGATTTATGTCATCACTTGTTTTCGTTGACATAATCTACAATTTTTTGGACTGTGTTGAGCTTATCCATTTGATCATCTGATACTTTAACTCCATAATCATCTTCTATTTGAAGAAAAAAATCAAATGTGTCTAATGACTCCAAACCTTGATCGGTCAAATCTTTGTTGTCATCAAGTTCTGATACTTCAATTCGGTCATTAATAGATGCAAAAAGTTCTTTTACTTTATCATTAGTTAACATAATTGTATTGCTTTTAATAGTTTCTGTGTAAAATTGTACTCGCCCAAGATAAACCAACACCAAAACCACATATTAATGTTTTATCTGAAGGCGTTTCTTTAGAATCTTCTAAATATTTTTCTAGAATTATTGGGATAGATGAAGAAACTGTGTTTCCATAATTAGCGGCATCAAAAGGAACTTTGCTTTCATCAAGTCCGATTCTTCGAATCAATGTATCACAAATATACTTACTTCCCTGATGAAATATGAAAAGGTCTATTTCTTCTTTAGTTAGGTTATTTTTAGATAACACTTTTTCTACATCTTTTGGAACATAACGTGCCGCAAAATTAAATATAGATCGTCCATTCATGTATAAGTCCTCCGTGCATATTAACTCTCCATACCCTTCACCTATAGTTCCAAAAGTTGAATTCCCGCTCCTGAATACTGGTTTTTCTCCAATGAGTGTAACAGCACCAGCATCACCAAATAACAATGAAGTGTTTTTATCTTTCGGGTTAAGAATTTTAGAATAAGGATCTGCTGTGAATAGAAGTCCTTTTTTCATCCCATGTTGATTCATAAATGATTCAATTACAGATAAACCATACACAAAACCAGAACATCCAAGTGAGATATCAAAACTTGCTACGTGCTCCGACAATCCTAATTTCTTATGAACTAAAGATGCAGTATGTGGTAAATTATAGTCAGGATTTTGTGTAACAACAATTGCTACTTCAACCTCTTCAAGGTTTAAATCTTGTTTCTCTACTAGATTTTGAAATGCCTTTACACATAAATCAGAAGTTTCTTCGTCTTTAGCCTTTCTGGCTACTGATCGAATTCCTATTTTTTCTGTTATAAAGGTATCATCAATTTCAAACTCTTCTTTTCTATCGAAATTAGAGACCCGAGCATCAGGTATATATGTTCCAATATTAACTATGCCTATTTTATTTTCCATATGATGAAAATTTCATGTTTCCGATTACTTCAGTACCAACTTTTACTCTTGCAACAACCATTTTTGTCCCAATGTTCTTTTCTATTTTTACTTCAATATTACTTTCTGTATACAGCTCCATAGGAGATTTAACGTCTAAACCAACAAATACCCATTTTACATCATTGGATATAATATGTTTACATAATTCTTTAAGTAATGCTACTGACACTTCTGATATAGAATATCTACTATAATTTTTTATGTTTGCAATTTTCTTTTGATGATCAAATACAGAGTTTTTTACAATATCACTTTCATGATAAGGCTTAGATTTATCTATTACAGAATCAGCACTATATAAATAATATTTTATTTTATTTTCAGAGTTTGTTACCTCAAATATTGACATAATTTCTCTCTCACTATAAAATTTAGTACTAAAATAGAGATTGGTATTTGCCATAGCCCTACAAGACAATTTCACAGTATCCAGTGAACTACCTAACTCTGCTTTAGCTTCGGTATAAGCTTTATTAAAAATGTCAGGACCATGAACATAATTTCTATCATCTTTAAACTCAAATTCTAATATTTTCACTTTCCCCTCTTTGTTCTGATATATTTTTTAATATTTGTTGCATGATCAAGCGCAAAATTTCCGGACACGTAAGAACCTATCCCAACATTTTCGATTAAAACGCTACCCAAAATTACACTGCTAAAATTACCAATTTCAGTCATATGAGCAATAGTAGAATTTGGTCCAATCCAAACACCTTTGCCAACTTTACAATAACCCGCAATAACTGAGTGACCGGCAACAATTGTTGAAGGTCCAATATTGCATCCATGTCCTATGTTACATCCTACGCTAATTCTGGAATCAGACCCTATGATTGTACTATGATAAAAATATGGTTTTTGTATTACTGCATGACTCAAAATTTCACAGTCATCTTCAACTATTACATTTCCAAGGTCAATAACCTTAATAAAACTTCCATCAATTTTTGTGTTATGCATACCTCTTCCGCCCACAACTACATGGCTTTCGACCAACACATTGTTTCCAATAATACTACCATCCTCAATTACCGAATATGCACCAATTTTAGTTCCTTTACCAATTTGAACCCCATTTCCTATAATAGCTGTAGAGTGTATCTCAGACTCTTTATGAATTATAGTTTCTTTATTTTTATAGGAATACTCCTTATAAAGCTGATTATGTATTTCAAAGAAAGTTTTTTTGGGATTTTCACTAATAATTATCCCTTTTCCAGGATTAACATCATCTTGAAATTTTTCAAAAGTAATTATACAAGAAATATTCTCGTTCTTATTGGCCTTTAATAAGTAGCCTTCATTCTCAACGAAACAAATAGTTTTGTTAATATTACTAGTGGCATAATGAGTCAAGTCAAAAGAAGAATTTCTCAGAACATGAGCATTTTCAGATAGCTTAAAATCTTCGAGTTTAAAGTTCTTGTAGCCACTTTTTGTACTATTCTTCATTTTTATAACTTATAAAATTATTATAATTCCGAATATAATCTTTTTCATCATAAGTATGTGAAGCTAGAACTAAGCAAATGGCACCTGAAGAAAAATTATCTAATTCCCTCCACAAACCTGATGGCATATATAATCCTATATTGGGGCGATTAAGATGTATAGTTCTTTTTACTTTTCCATCATCCAAAATAATGTCAAAACTACCACTTGCTGCTACAATAAGTTGTTCCAATTCTATATGAGCATGACCTCCTCTCGATGATCCTCCAGGAACGTCATACAAATAATAGACCCTTGAAGTATTAAAAGGAATTTCTTCTGAATTATTTATTGCAGTAATGTTCCCTGATTCATTATTAATAAATGGAAGATTTAATAACGAAGCATCATAAATAGTTGTGGCTTTCATAGTCTATTAAAATCCTCAAAAGAATATATGTAGTCATCTGCATCAAATTTTGAACTAGATAAATGCAAACCTAATGAGTTAGTAGAAAAATTTTCCATATGTCTCCAGGTTCCTGGAGGGATGTAGAGCCCCTGATAAGACCGATTCAAGGAATAATGTGTTTCATGATCATTCTTCTCTTTTATTACAACGTCGAAACTTCCGCTTAAAGCAATAATAATTTCTTCTTGCTTTTTATACGCGTGACCACCTCTTATCCCTCCACCAGGCACATCATATGTCCAGAATACCCTTTGTATAACAAAGGGTATTTGATCTGGGTTTTGTAAAAAAGTTAAATTACCCCTTGGATCTGTAAATTTTGGAAGTTTGATCAATTGAACTTTACTCATTCATGGCTCCCGAAACCAACTTTTTTAAATATTGACCATATCCATTTTTGATCAAATCATTAGCAACTTTTAAAACCTCTTCACTTGATATCCATTGATTTCTCCAGGCAATCTCTTCCAAACAAGCGATTTTATATCCTTGTCTTCGTTCTATAATCTCTACAAATTGTGCTGCCTCCATCATTGCATCATGGGTTCCTGTATCTAACCAGGCGTACCCTCTGCCAAGTACTTTCACATCCAGTTCTTGCTTATCTAAATAAGCTTTATTAACAGACGTAATCTCTAACTCACCCCTAGCAGATGGTTTGACGTTCTTTGCAATTTCTACCACTTTATTATCATAAAAGTATAATCCCGTAACTGCTATATTACTTTTAGGACTAGTTGGTTTTTCTTCAATTGAAAGTGCATTGTTATTTTCGTCAATTTCAACAACTCCGAACCTATCAGGGTCACTTACTCTATATCCAAAAACTGTAGCGCCCTGTAAATCTTCCACTGTTTCCTTCAGCTTTTTTCCAAAACCTTGTCCATAAAATATATTGTCGCCTAGTATCAAAGCTACGTTATCATCAGCAATAAACTCTTCTCCAATAATAAAAGCCTGAGCCAATCCATCTGGACTTGGTTGAACAGCGTAGCTTAAATCTATCCCCCATTCAGAACCATCACCTAATAACCTTTTGAAGCTCTCATTATCTTCAGGAGTTGTTATTATTAAAATTTCTCTGATACCGGCAAGCATTAATACTGAAAGTGGGTAATAAATCATGGGTTTATCATACACCGGCATAAGTTGTTTACTAATTGCTTTTGTTACCGGATATAGCCTTGTTCCGCTTCCTCCAGCTAGAATAATCCCTTTCATTTATTTCCCACTCCTAATCTTTCTAAATTATAATTTTTATCAGTTACAGCTTCAACCCATTTTAAATTATTAAGATACCATGAAATTGTATTTTTGATACCTGTTTCAAATGTTTCATCCGGTTTCCATCCTAACTCCTTATCAATTTTTGAAGCATCTATAGCATATCTAAAATCGTGGCCGGGTCGATCTGTAACAAAAGTAATCTGATCTCTGTAGTTTGTCTCTTTTGGAATTAATTCCCCGAGTGTATCGCAAATTGTATGAACTACATCGATATTTTTTTTCTCATTGTGACCACCTATGTTATATGTTTCTCCGGGTTTTCCTGAGTTCAAAACCTTAAATAGTACCTTGGCGTGGTCATCAACATATAACCAGTCTCTTATGTTTTCCCCTTTTCCATAAACAGGGATATCTTCTCCCTGTAAAGCTTTTAGGATTACAACCGGTATAAGCTTTTCCGGAAATTGAAACGGACCGTAATTATTTGAACAATTTGTAATTAAAACGGGCAATCCATAGGTATGAAACCAAGCTCTTGCAAGGTGATCTGAGGATGCTTTACTCGATGAGTATGGTGATCTAGGATCATACGCTGTTTCTTCTGTGAAAAGATCATGATCTCCTAAAGACCCATAAACTTCATCTGTAGAAACATGTAAAAACCTAAAATCCTTCTTTTTTTCTTTTTCTAGATCAGACCAATATGATTTTGCAGTTTCTAATAAAACATGTGTACCAACAATATTAGTTTTTATAAATTCAGCTGACCCGTCAATTGAACGATCCACGTGTGATTCAGCTGCAAGGTGCATAATTGCATCAGGTTTGTATTCAGAAAAAATACTATTCATTCTTTCTGAATTACAAATATCAGCTTGTTCAAAAAAATAACGATTAGAATCCTTGATCAATTCTAAGGATTCAAGATGTCCTGCATAAGTTAATTTATCAATATTAATAACTACATGTTCGGTGTTATTAATAAGAAATCGTATTAAAGCAGAACCAATGAATCCGGCTCCTCCGGTTACAAGAATTTTCATGTTATTCTGCCTGTGTTAACACTTTATGACCTGCATTTAAAAGCTCTAAATCTTTTCTGAATAAACGAACATCTGACGACATCATGTCTTTGAGTAAAGCTTCTAAATCATACTTAGGAGTCCATCCTAATTTTTCTTTAGATTTAGTAGGATCACCAATCAAAAGTTCGACTTCTGTTGGTCTGAAATACCTTGGATCCACTTCTATTATTACATCACCTTCTTTTAAGGATATATCTTTGAGTTTATTAGAAGTCATTTTTTCGAATACTTCTGTATCAATGTTATCGATATATCCTTTTTCATCAACTCCATCCCCCTTAAAACCTAAAGTTATACCGACTTCATTAAAAGCCATTTTTATAAAATCACGAACTTTAGTAGTGACTCCTGTTGCAATAACAAAGTCTTCAGGTTTATCCTGTTGAAGTATTAACCACATAGCTTCCACATAATCTTTGGCATGTCCCCAATCTCTTTTTGCGTCCATGTTACCAATATACATTTTGTCTTGTAGACCTAAAGCTATTTTAGAAGCAGCACGAGTTATTTTTCTGGTAACAAATGTTTCTCCTCGTAATGGAGATTCATGATTAAAAAGAATTCCATTGCAGGCAAACATATCGTATGCTTCTCTATAATTTACGGTTATCCAGTAAGCATATAATTTAGCAACTGCATAAGGTGAACGAGGATAAAAAGGGGTACTTTCAGACTGTGGAACCTCCTGAACAAGCCCATAAAGTTCTGATGTAGAGGCCTGATATATTCGTGTTTTGCTTTCAAGTTCTAATAAACGCACTGCTTCTAAGATTCTTAATGTTCCAATACCATCTGCATTCGCTGTATATTCCGGTGTATCAAAACTCACTTGCACATGGCTCATTGCTGCAAGATTATAAATCTCATCAGGTTCTACTTCTTTGATAATTCTTGTCAAATTCATTGAATCCGTCATATCTCCATAGTGCAAAATCAACTCCTGATTTTCAACATGAGGATCCTGATATAAATGATCTATTCGGTCAGTGTTAAATAAAGAAGCTCTTCTTTTTATACCATGAACGATATAATTCTTTTTTAATAGTAATTCTGCAAGATATGCCCCATCCTGCCCCGTAATTCCGGTTATTAATGCTACTCTTCTTTTCGCCATATTCTATCACCTAATTTCAACTTCTTTAATTAAATCAATGTTTTTTAAAAACCATGAGTAAGTATTTTCGATACCTTCTGCCAGCTCAATTTTTGCTTTCCAACCCATACTAGTTAACCGTTCCACATCCATTAACTTTCTGGGAGTACCATCAGGTTTTGTTTCATCCCATTCTATCTTTCCGTTGTGATTAACTATTTTTTGGATCGTTTCTGCTAGAGCCTTAATGGTCAAGTCTTCTCCTGTTCCCGCATTAATAAGATCGTATTTTAGCTCTCCTTCATATTCCATTAAAAAGCGCACTGAATCTGCTAAATCTTCAACATGTAAAAATTCACGCATAGGAGCCCCAGAACCCCACAAAGTAACCTTCTCATTCCCATTCTTTTTTGCTTCATGGAATTTACGGATCATCGCAGGTAAAACATGAGATGTCTTAAGATCAAAGTTGTCTCTGGGACCATATAGATTTGTGGGCATCATAGAAATGTAATTTCTACCAAACTGCTTGTTTAAAGCTTGGCACATTTTTATACCGGCAATCTTTGCAATTGCATACCATTCATTGGTAGGCTCTAAAGCCCCAGTTAACAGATATTCTTCTTTTAGAGGTTGAGGTGCAAGTTTTGGATAGATACAAGAACTACCTAAAAAGATCAGGTCTTGAACATTATTCTCATGAGCTGCCTTAATGAGATTAGCCTCAATCATAAGGTTATCATACAAAAATTGCCACGGAAACTGATTATTAGCTAGAATACCTCCTACTCTTGCGGCCGCAATTATTATATGATCCGGCTTCTCATCTGCAATGAATTCATTTGTTACACTTTGATCCATTAAATTAACTTCTTGACTGGAAGCTAAAATCAGATTTGAATATCCAGATTTTCTTAAGTTTTCAACGATTGCAGAGCCTACCATACCCCTATGACCTGCTACGTATATTTTGCTATTTGAATTTAGTCGCAATTTTTACCCATCATGTTTAATCTTTAAAATAGAAAAGGATCTATCTCCCACCCAACCTTTCAAGTAAAATTATAGTTGAAGCAACAGCGGAAACTGTTGACGCAAAAACACCTAAATAATCTCTGAATGATGGCTTTCGCTTTACCCTTACCGTGATTGTTTGATTATTCTCAATCTTAAAATCTCTCATCCCCTCAGGAAAAGGATCTTCAAAACGATAATTGAATCTTGTAAGACTCTGCCCCCCATTTTCACGATCGTATTCTTGAATATTTATTTCAACTCTCATTTTTGACCAATCAATTTGAGTTTGTCCGTCTCTTAATGTATTAGGTCCAAAACTATAGGATAATAATTTTGTTAAGTCAGTACCTTTAGGGATTAAATATCTTCCTGAACTCCCCACATCACCCCATACATTTACTGAATCTACAAGCTGACCAGGCTCAGCTATTCTAATTAACCTTTCAGCAAGTCTGAATTGCTGAGAAGAAGTTAACTGTCTTTGTTGGGCATTCAGAGAATAACCAGATAAAAATATAAATAAAGTAACTATTGGAATTAATTTCTTGCTCATTCTTCCTTTTTAATTTTTTATTGAATTAATTAAAATCTCATTAAATGATGTGATTCTTGTCTGCTAAAACCTAATTTTGTCAATCCTGAAATAACTATTTCAGTATTATATTCTATTCTAAAGTTTTCAAGAGTCCACTCATCAGTATCAACTATAGAACAAGAAGCCCTAAAGTCATTATCTCTTGATTGCCCTACACTGCCAGGGTTTATCAAATATTTAAATCCCTTTTTAAAATTTAAAATACCTATTTTTTCTGAAACAAATGATGGAATATGTGTATGGCCTATAAAGCAAATTTCTTGTTCTATATTAGTGAGTATCTCTCTTGCTAAATACGCACTATCAATATACTTCCATTTTTCAGGATTAAATGGTGAAGCGTGTGCTGCTATCCATGAAGGGTTCTTTTTAAAAACATACGGCAAATTCTTTAACCAGTTAATTTGATCTTCATCCAACAAAGTTTTTGTAAGTTTAATTAATTTTCTATTAGGCTCTCTAAAATGTTTAATGGAAAGCATTCCTGAAACACCCGCATCATGATTTCCCATTACACAATTAATTCCTCTCTCTCTTATTATCTCCAGACATTCTCTTGGGTTTGGTCCATATCCTACAATATCACCTAGGCAAATCCATTCATCTGGTTGGTGATGATCCAATTTTTCTAATACTACTTTTAAAGCTGGTAAATTACCATGAATATCTGAGATAACCGCAATTTTAGGCATTTAGAAAAATAATTACTTTTTATTAAAAAAATGAAGCTAAGAGTTATTAGAACCAATTAATAGTAGATTTAACATTTACTTTTCATATCTTAATTATTTATTGAAAAAATATAAATATGATCATAATCACAAGAGATGCATTATAGCGGAAAAAATTTAAATGGTAATGAAAAAATTGGATTAAATTCTGAAAAAGAGAACGATATTTCCGTAGACAATATCGATCCTTTAAAGCTATTTAGTATTCTATTACTCCATAAGTGGAAGTTTATTACTTTTGTAATGTTGTTCACGCTTGTCGCAATGATTTTTTCACTTCTTATTACTCCAATATATGAAAGTCGTGGAACAATAATGATCAGTGAAAGCAAAAACAGATATTCTTATGCCGGCTCTGATCTTGAAAATCTATTGACTACAACTTATGGAATTGGAGTTGGCAGTACTATTGCAAATGAACTTCAAATTTTTAAATCCAGAAAATTAAGTATTGAACTGGCACAAAGAGTAATAGATATAGAGTTTGATGAAAATGGTAATAAATTACCAATAATTTGGAGAAAGTACCCCGATGATTCTACTACTACAAGCGTTGATACAGTTGCATCAAGATTCCGCTCAACCGTTCTATTTGAAAAACCAGACGCTACTGCTGACATAGTTTCAATAATTTTTGAGAGCCCACTACCTACTGAGGCTTCAATAATTATTAATCTGACAATGGATACTTACTCCGATTTGTCTACTGAGCAAAACAGAACTATGGCTGTTTCTGCATTAAATTTTCTAAAAGAAGAGCGAAGAAAAATTCAGAATGATTTAAAATCGGCTGAGGATTCCTTACAAAAGTTTATGAATAACACTCATCTAGTTGATGTTGATGAACAAGCGAAGGAATTAATCAATAGCTCTTCAAATATTGCTGTTGAAAGCCAACGAATTGAAGTTAATCTTGTTGCTGTTCAAGCAGGCATCGATCAATACGAAAACCAGCTAGATGAGATAAAACCCGGACTGGCTGATCAATATTCTTCAGCTTTAAGTTCTGTTATTGAACGGTATCAATACGCATTAGCAGAGCTTGAAACAAATAAAATGCTTCTTGAATCAAAAAATCCCAACATTTCCAAGAGTAATCCTGAAATCCAGCGCCTTAATACTGAAATAAGTAATGTTAAAGCTCAAATTAATGAAAAAACGAATGAATTGCTTGAAAGCAACTCGGACCTTTTTCTGAGTTTTATTACATCTCAAGATGGTGGTGTTACCCAGAAAATTTCAACTATCACTCAAAAATTAATAGACTTACGACTTGAAAAAGTTCAGTATAATACACAACAAAAAGTTCTTCAAGATAGGGATGCAGAATTAAGCGCACGTTTTGATGATCTCCCTGATGACATCATAGAATTAACTAGACTGAAGCGAAACGTTAGAATTAATGAAGAAATGTATCTTCAGGTAACAAGTCAATACTCCGAAATGAGTTTATGGGAGAAAACCCAATTTGGATTAGGAAGACCTTTAGATTATGCTGAGCCTGCTAAACGTCCAATTAAGCCAAAGAAAAAAATAATAACAATAATTGGTTTTTTAATTGGATGCTTCTTTGGAGCAAGTTACATATTCATAAGTGAGCTGATTAATGATACAATTACGTCTACAGATATTCTAAAAGAATTCGACAAAGCTATACTTGGTACAATTCCTGATTTTAATTTAGTGGGTGAACTTAATCCAAAAGAAAGACAGTATATTGGAGATAAATCAGTATCTAATCAATTGATTACGTTTTTTGATCATATTTCTCCAATTTCAGAAGCATATAGGCGACTTAGAATTAATGTTGTGTATTCAAATCCTGATAAGCAGTATAAAGTAATCATGGTTACCAGTGCAACAAAGGGGGAAGGAAAAAGTACCGTTGCCGCAAATTTAGCAGTAACTTTTACTGGTTCAGAGAAAAAAGTGCTTATTATTGACCTTGATCTCAGAAGACCTACACAGCATAATATTTTTGGTGAAAACAGGGAACCCGGTTTAACTGACACGTTATTTGACACCTCTGATCAAACACAGGTTTTACGGAATACCATTGCTCCAAATGTTGATTTAATTACGGTAGGCCATAAAACCCCCGAACCCGCTTCTGTACTTGACAGTAGACGATTAAAAGAACTTATAGATAAATACTCTTCGGAGTATGATCATATAATTCTTGATACTGCCCCTTACGGAATTATTTCGGATTCAGCATCTTTGTTAAGATTAGTTGATGGCATTATTGTAGTTTCAAGGTTCAATGTTACTACAAAAAGAGAACTTAACTTTACTCTGGATGGTTTGGAGCATTTGAATGCTGATGTAGTTGGTTTGGTACTAAATGCATTTAATCCGAAGAAAAGTACAGATTACTACACTAATTATAATTACTATCAGCGTACTTATTCGGAATATTATAAATATAAAGAGTAATCTTTTTTATCTGCGGTTACCTTATTTGATATTATACCCATAAAGAAAGGACATGAATATGCATCATGTCCTTTCTTTAGTTTTAACTTTTTGAAACTCAGAACTTTAAATAATCATTCCGGCACCAACCGTATTATTACTAAACTCATCAATAATAATTAAACTTCCAGTAGACCTATTTTTTGAATAGCTATCATAAAATAATGGTTCTGTAGTTCTGATCCTGATCCTGCCTATATCGTTAAGGCCAATCTCTTGATCATCCTCTACCCGATGCAATGTATTTATATTAACTTTGTATTTCACTTCTTTTACAATACAACGAGCATCTTTAGTAGTGTGTTTTATACTATATTTACCGCCTAATTTAAGTTTCTCTTTATTTAACCAACAAACCATAAGGTCAATATCTTGGCCAACATTTGGCTGATTATCAGGTTTGCAGATCATATCACCTCTGGAGATATCAATATCATCCTCTAAAGTTATAGAAACCGACATTGGCTGAAAAGCTTCTTCGATTTCTTCTTCAAAATTGTGAATGTTTTTTATTTTTGAAGTAAAGCCTGAAGGAAGAGCAATAATTTCATCTCCGGGTTTAAATACTCCTCCTTCCACCCGTCCTCCATATCCTCTGTAATCAGGATGTTTTTCGGATTGAGGCCGAACTACCCATTGCACAGGAAACCGGCTATCCACATGATTATAATCACTATTGATTTCAACATTTTCTAATGTATAGAGTAAAGTGCTTCCTTCATACCAATTCATTTTCTCAGAGCGGTCAACAACATTATCTCCATAAAGCGCGCTGATGGGAATATAGTGAACATCAGGTACATTTAGTTTTGAAGAAAACTCTTTGTATTGTTTTACTACCTTATCAAACGCCTCCTCGCTATAGTCAACAAGATCCATTTTGTTTACACAAAGAACAATGTGTTCTATTCCCAATAATGAAGAAATAAATGAGTGGCGGCATGTCTGTTCAATTACTCCTGTTCTGGCATCAACTAAAATAATTGCTAAATTAGCAGTTGATGCTCCGGTAACCATATTCCTTGTATATTGAATATGCCCCGGAGTATCTGCAATAATGAACTTTCTTTTAGGAGTAGAAAAATACCGGTATGCAACATCAATTGTAATTCCTTGCTCACGCTCGGCAGACAAGCCATCGGTAAGTAAAGCCAAATTTGTATAATCGTCCCCTTTATTTTTACTCGATTGCTCTATCGCCTCCATCTGATCTTCAAAAATAGATTTTGAATCGTAAAGTAGACGACCTATTAGTGTACTTTTACCATCATCTACACTTCCTGCTGTAGAGAAGCGTAAAAGATCCATGTTTAGATAAGCATTTTCTTTGTCGTAATTTGGCATGATATTATTTTTGAACTCTCCTTTATTTAAAGTCAATTAAAAATCTGGATCAGCTCTTTTTTAAAAGTATCCTTGTTTTTTTCTTTCTTCCATCGCAGCTTCTGATCTTTTATCATCTGCGCGTCCACCCCTTTCAGTTATCCTGGCTGAAGCAACTTCCTGAATAATATCTTCTAATGAAGACGCTTCAGAAAGAACTGCACCTGTGCATGTAACATCACCAATAGTCCTGAATCGAATTGTTTTTTCTTCAATTGACTCGTCTTCCATAAGCTGAATGAAATCTGCTTCAGCCAAAATAGTACCATCTCTTTTAAACACATTTCTTTTATGTGAAAAGTAGAGTGACGGGATAGCAATATCTTCTGCAGCTATATACTGCCACACATCCATTTCCGTCCAGTTACTGAGTGGAAATACTCGAAAATGCTCCCCAAATTCTTTTTTCCCGTTAAAGAGATTCCATAACTCAGGACGTTGATTTTTTGGATCCCATTGTCCAAAATCATCACGATGTGAAAAGAATCTTTCTTTGGCTCTAGCCTTTTCTTCGTCGCGTCTTGCACCGCCAAACGCGGCATCAAATTTGTGCTTTTCCAAGGCATCTAATAATGTAGTGATCTGCAACCCATTCCTACTCGCTCTTGGACCCTTTTCCTCTTTTACCTTTCCTTGATCAATAGAATCCTGAACACTGGCGATGATCATTTCAATTCCTAATTCTTCAGTAAGCCAATCTCTAAACTCTATTGTCTCATCAAAATTGTGCCCCGTATCTACATGCAAAAAAGGAAAAGGTATTTTTCCCGGAAAAAAAGCTTTTCTTGCAAGATGAGCCATTACAATAGAATCTTTGCCGCCGGAAAACAATAATACTGGCTTTTCAAATTGAGCAGCAACTTCTCTCATTATTAAAATCGCTTCTGATTCCAGTTGTTGTATATGGTTTAATTTGTAAGACTTCATAAAATTATATTATCTCAAGGATTTTGTGACCGTATGAATAACGTTAGTTCGATTTATTCTTATTCAAATATTCAATAACCAATTCTAAAGCTTGATCCAGAGTTATATTTGTTGTGTCTATTTCTAATTCAGGATTTTCAGGAGCTTCATAAGGATCATCTAAGCCTGTAAAATTTTTAATCTCACCTTTTCTTGCTTTATCATAAAGCCCTTTCACATCTCTTCTTTCACACTCATCATAAGGAGTCGAAATATATATCTCGGTAAAATCATCACACAAATCACGAACAAAATCTCTTGCCTCTTTGTATGGAGATACAAATGAACCTAAAACAAAAACTTTATGCGCTTGTAATCTGCTCGCTAAATAACCAACTCTTTGGATATGTGCATTTCTGTCTTCTTTACTAAACCCTGTTTTTGGAAAAATATCCCGGATTACATCACCGTCAAGATGCTCTACCTCTAATCCAAAGTCTTGCATAATCTCAAAGAGCTTTTCAGAAATAGTACTTTTTCCCGAACCTGATAAACCTGTAAACCAGAGTACGGTCGGCTTCCAATTTTTCATATTCTTTTGGTTCATTTTGCTCATTTACCTAAAACCCGATTATAAAATTAGGATTCAATAAATTTTCTTTGTTGTATTTAATACCTGATTCATGAATACCTTCTTTAGCAGAATACCTATACACAGCGTCTCCTGCTGCTACATCCCATTCCATTGTTGGCCCCATTCTTGGATATAAATCGGCAGTCCCATCTGCTACTAAACAAATCTTTAATGAACTTCCGCTTTTCACTCTTTCTTTAACTTCTATCTCTTCATTTTCTAAAAATTCTTCGAGAGCAGAAGAACCATGAGAGCGACTTTCTATGATACTTATTGGTTTGGATTTATCAGCTTTTTTTGAAAAGATTTGCTCAGGAACCAAACCTTCTTTTTGCTTAAAAGAACCTTTAACTTTTTCACCAAAATAAAGAATTTTCATGGCCGGAGCATAAACTACACCAAGAATCGGAATTCCATCCTGAATCAAAGCAATATTCACAGTAAACTCTCCATTTTTCTTTATAAACTCTTTGGTTCCATCTAAAGGATCAACCAGCCAATATTTGCTCCACAGTTTTCGAGTTTCGTATTCAGGCACCCCTGACTCTTCAGATATGATAGGTACTGATGAGTCTAATTTCATTAATTCATCGACAATATAATGATGAGCCGCAAGATCCGCCTTAGTTAAAGGAGAGTCGTCACTCTTCGCTTCTACCACTATTTCATCCTTGTAATACCCTAAAATTCTATTGCCTGCTTCTTTTGCAATCTCTATGATTTGCTCGATCATTTATAGCCTTTTTAAAACTCCCAAATTAAAGGTGTTAAAGATACGGCAATCATTCCTACAATCAAATTTAAAGGAACTCCTATTTTTAAATAATCTGAATATCTGTAACCTCCGGGTCCGTAAATCATTAGATTAGTCTGATAACCAATTGGCGTTGAAAAACTAGCTGAGGCTCCCATAATTATAATTATGGCGAAAGGCATAAAATCAACTCCCATTTCCAGCGCTATTGACAAAGCAATTGGGAAAACTAGAACTGCAGCCGCATTGTTGGTGATCATTTCAGTAAGAAGCCACGTACATAAATATGTAAGAATGAGAGCAAACATTGGATTAGATGCTGCCAACCCAAGTATTCCTTCAGCAAATACTACAGCAGCTCCAGTCGACTCCAGCGCCGACCCGAGTCCTAAAGACGAACCGATAGCTATTAATACTCTCCAGTCAATGCTTTCTAGCGCTTGTGAATACCGAGTACATTTTAACCCAATCATAATGGAAGCAGCTAAAAAAGAAGCTTGTAACATACTTAAAATACCTGAACCTGCAAGTACGACCATGCCAATGAGTACCGAAACAGATAAAAATGCTCCTTCATAAGTGGTAGGCGCGGAATCCTCAATAGAACTCATCAAGTAAAAATCATTAGAGTTTCTATACTGATTTAAAAACTTAGGATGTGCTTCTAAAAGCAAAGTATCGCCACTGCTTAGTTTTACATCCCCAATTTTTTTTGATAACCTTTCTCCACTTCGTGAAACAGCAAGAACAACAGCATTATATCTATCTCTAAAACCCGCCTCCCTAATTGTTCTACCCAATATCGGGTTAGATGCGGAAACGACTGCCTCAACTAAAACTCTTTCTCGTCGTGGAGAATCTAACTTGAAAACCTGATCTGTGGCTAGTTTTAATCCTTGGATCTGTTGTACATCAATAATTGAATCCACCATTCCAATAAAAACTAACCGATCTCCTCCTTTCAATTTTTCATGAGGAGCAACAGCTGGAATAGACCGATTATCTCTTATTATTTCAGCAAGAAACAAGCTTTGTAAATTTCTCAATCCGGCTTCTTCTATAGATTTTGATATTAAAGAACTGCTTTCTTCAACTATCATTTCGATTGTATACTCGCGGGTATTCTGGAAAGTATCAATACTGGAATTGCGATTTGGTAATAGCTTATCACCAACCATTAATAAATAGAAAAAACCTGCAATAGCACACGGAATTCCTACCAAAGCAGGTTCGAATAGCCCTAAAGACCTTGTCGAAGCTTCCTCTATTAATAATCCGTTAAGAATAAGGTTTGTACTTGTTCCTATCAGCGTACACGTTCCTCCTAAAATCGCGGCGTAGCTTAATGGAATTAAAACTTTTGAAACAGGTATCCCTGTCCTTCTGCTCCATTTCTCAAGTGCTGGTATAAATGAAGCGACAATAGGAGTGTTATTGAAAAAAGCACTCATTATCATAACAGGAGACATTATCCGTAATTGAGATGATCTAACTGTAGACGCATTTCCCATTACTTTCTGTACAACAAACTGAATTGCACCTGTCTCTTTAAGCCCCGCTGCCACAACGTATAACGCTGCAACAGTTAACATTCCCTCATTTGAGAACCCTTCCAGTGCCAAACCTGTTGGTACAATCCCTGAGATTATGAGCAGAGCTAAGCCTCCGAATAAAATAAGATCAGCAGAAATTTTGGTAGAAATCAACAGAGCTAAACAAAACATCAAGACGGAAACAACTACCCAAGCTTCAAATGTCATATCAAATTGAATTAAATTCGCCCAAAGAATACAGGTATACTATTCCTTAATCAATCATTTTAAGTATTAATTTTTAATGAAGAATTCATCTACATCCTTTAATAGGCAATTCCGGTCATTTTAATCTAAAGAATTTCTTTCTTCTAAAAATTTACCCTCGCCTGCACTCCAAAATCACTGTTTTTATTTCCTTCAATTTCATTTAAGCCACTGCTTACAAAATTCCTATGTTCGAAAACTGATAGAGAGTATTTAAACCAAATATCTAAAAAATTAGTCGGTTCGTATTTTAAAACGAAATAAACCCTCTGCCCCTCCCCTGAAAGAGCTGTATTTGATAGAACATATAACAGATCATTTTCAAACTGAAATACTCTCGAATCAAAACTATCTGTATCAAAAACTGTAACCCTCGCGTCAATTTGAAGTTTTCTTGAGGGTTCGATTCTTAAGTCCTGATACAATAGCATTCCATATTCCTTAGGATCATTAGCTCCCTGGCTTTCCACTAATTCAATTCTTGATCGTAGCCGCACATTTCTGGTAATTTGATATTCCACTTGAGTGCGAATACTCGACCTTCGCTCTTCTCCAAGAAATTCTTCCTCTACACCTCTTTCATTGATCTGAGAAAAAATATCATCCTTGGTTTCCGATCGAATTAACACATAGGCATTAAGATTTCTAGTAAATTCTATTTCTAACAAGCCCAATACATCGAAACCCTGACTTGATTGATCGATTCCGGTTCTGGGAGCATCAAATCTGTATTGATCTACATATGCTGAAAGAGATATTTTATCATTTAATCCGTGTCGTATTCCAACATAAAAACCCTCTTCGTTCTGCGGATCTGAAGAACTTTCGCCGAAACCATCTCCTATAAAAGACTGAAAGTCTCTCTGATAATTTCGATATGCCATTGTAAAATCAGTATCAACACCAAGTGGGCTTTCCATTCCAGCTATTCCTCCAAACCCGCCGTTTTCACTTCTCGCTATTTCACCAAAAACCAACGCATTCCCAATCAATCCTCTGTAATCAATTCCAAAAACTGCATGCTCTCTGCCTTCAAAATCATAAAGATTTGATAGACCATTTCCTCTGTCAATAAAGCTACTGAATTGTGTGTAATATCCTGTTGCTCCAAATAATCCGATCGGGCTATTAATCCTAATTCTTCCTCCAAAAGCTTTTTGATTTATGTTATTTTTCCGATCTTTTTCATTTTCAGTTCGATGAAAACCTGTAGAAGATGGGAAACGAGTTGTATCTCCTTGAATAATTGAAGCCGTTCTAGGTCTGTTTGAATAGAATAAGGTAGTTTCAATTTTTTCTCCGTAGGTGGCTGCAATTCCTCTAAAAAAGTCTGTTTCCTGAGCCGATCCATAAGCCCTTAAACCTCGCTCATTTTTTCCAGCCGTTCCAATAACTTCACGCCCTTTTCCAAATGCAGAACCTGTCCAAAGAACAAGTCCTTGCCCAACATTTATGGCATAATCTCCTATTACCAGATCTTTCAGTTTTCCATTTTCTGTAAGAGCAATATGCCCTGATGTATAATCAAAACCTGTTGGACCATTCAGTGTTTCGCCTGCATCTTTTTCCTGCGTAAAATTGATCGAAAGGTGACGGCTGGACATTCTGAACCGTTGATAATATTTACCCTGACTTCCTAAATAACCTCCCGCCGAATCCGGGATCTCATATCCCCTCTGGTCATTAAGTTCTTGCTGATACCGGGTTATATATTCGAATGAATTTCCATCTAACCAATATGCAGGGTTTGTATACAATTCTCTGAACTTTGATGCCGAGCCACCCACAGTTACATAAGGTCTCATCCTGGAATATGTAGCATTTCCGATACCTGAAACTTTTAACAAATCTTCCGTTCGCTGAAAAGGGCTCGTTTTTCTGTAATCAATAAGTGATCGAGCAATTTTAAGATTGAATCCGGGCACTTGCAGAAGATCATTTACAGACGCTGAGTTTATATTTATTGGATTAGAAGCTAATTCTTCCAAAAACTGAGCTAATTGTTCGCCGGCCAACTCACCTTCTTCGGTATCTTGCTCTTCAAGAGCCTTTTCTAGTTGTTTTTCAATCTGAACTTTTGTGGAATCTCTGACTTGGGCCATTGAGGAAACAGAAATCAAGCCCATTAGAAAAAGAAGAAATATTTTTGCTGAAAATTTCATTAGAAAAAGAAATTCAGATCTATACCCGGGCTGTAGCCAATAGCTTCATGTCTCTGAAATGCAATATTTACTTCCCATAGTTGTGCGCTATATCCCAATCCGAAAGAATAGGTATTTGGTTCTGTAGATACCCCTACCCGGCCTTTTAAATTTTCAATTATATTTATTTCAACGCCACCTCTATAAGCAACAGGAAACTGAACATCTTTTACGATATCGAACAGAAATAACGCGTTTTGATCCAGATCGTAACTTAAGCCCAATGCCAGCTCTCTTGATAATGATTCATTTTCAGCTTCAAAATTATACTCCGGTTGATTCAGGTTTGTTGTTTTTGCTCCCAACCAAAGTCCCTCGGTAAGCTCAGCTGCAATTCCCAGATCTATACCCAAAGCAAATCCCGAACCATATGGAAATGGCTGAGAAATATGATTATAGTTTAATACTGCTCCAAATTTCAAATTATTCCAAGAATTTGCATAGCCAACCCTTACTCTTGTTTCATTAAACAAATCACCACCATATCTATGAAACCCAAAAGCTGTAGTTCCATAAGAGGTTGGTATAGATCCTAAAGCTGCAATATCCGTTAATTCTTTAAATCCGTAATTCCTTAAGCTATAAAAGCTTAAAATTCTCTTTTTGCTATTCATAGTTGCCGGATTTGAAAAAATAGCCCAATTATTATCCTGTAAAGCTGTTGTAGCCTGACCAACTCCTAGTCCGTTAGCCCCCATTGTAATTTGAGCAAATGATGAAGTTGGCATACTCATCAAAATTAATACAAAAGTAATTTTAAATAGATTAATTCGTATTCGTATCATTGGGGTATTGTTTATTATAATATGTTACTTCTAAAGAAAAGAACAAGTGTTTTATACAAGATTTTATCTTTTAATAGTATTTGGATTGATTTCTAATTTTTCCTTTGCGCAAGAGTTTGATTGTGAAGTAAATCTAAACTATGAGTTACTTGAAGGAAATTCCTATTCCTATCTCTCAGAGCTGGAAGACCGTATCGAAGAGTATATAAATGACTTCCAATGGACCGAATTCCAGTATGCAGAAGAAGAACGCATTGGCTGTCAGATACAATTAATAATCGAAAGTGGAAACTCAAGTTTTGATTATGGTTCACGTATTGTTATTACTGCGCGACGACCTATTTACGGTTCTTTAACTGAAACCAACTCAATAATATTATCTGATGAAAACTGGCAGTTTAACTATCCGGAAGGAAGAACTTTAATACACGACGAACTTCAGTTTGATAATTTAACCGGCACCTTGGATTTCTTTGTTAATATAATTCTTGGTTACGATTTTGATAGTTTTTCCGACTTAGGAGGAACTCCATATTTCCGAAAAGCACAAAATGTGGTTGAACTTGCGCAAACAACTTCATCTATTGGTTGGTCTCGATCAGCAAATAACAGAAGAAATCGATTTAATTTAGTTTCTGATCTTTTAAGCACTACGTATGAGCCTTTAAGAACCGCATACTATAAATACCACCGGCTAGGACTCGATCAATTCACGCAAGACGCAAAGGTTGCTCGGGAAGAAGTCATAGCAGCAATTACAGTTATTCGTGACACCAAAAGAAGAGCTACAAGCAATTATCTATTCGACATTTTCTTTGATACCAAATCTCGTGAAATTGCGGGTATCTTTGGTGAGGCAGACGCCTCTGTTAGACGCCGCGCATACAATATACTTTTGGAAACTGATCAAGGTCATTTAACCGACTATTCTACCTTACAGAATTAAAATACTTTTATTTTGGTTTTGTATATTGTAGACCCAAAAAAGCGGTTTCATAATTAACTACGAATTGCAAAACCATAAGAATGAAATTTTATATATGTATTAAGATGGTGCCCGATGTTTACGCACCAATTCAAATCAAAGAAGGCGAACTGATCATGGATGCTGATAGAATGGTTTTAAACGCCTACGATGCATCTGCAGTTGAAGAAGCTCTGGTTTTAAAGGAAAAGCATGGTGGAGAAGTAGAAGTTGTATCTATCGGACCTGCAAAAGCATCCGAAACTATTAGAAAAGCATTGGCTATGGGAGCAGATAAAGCGACTCATATTCTTGCATCCGGTGATGAAGAATACGATTCAGCCAGCTACGCTAAAATACTTTCCGCTTTCTTAAAAGATAAAGAGTACGATGTAATTGGATTAGGAAAACAATCTCAGGATACTGATTCAGGATTAACGGGAAGTATGGTAGCTGAGCATTTGAATCTACCTTATGCAACAAATGCAGTTGGCTTAGAAGCTGAGAATGGAAACCTTGTTGTTAAACGCCAAGGTGATACCGGTCAGGAAATGATCGAACTTCCAACTCCCTGTGTTGTTACCTGCTCAAACGATATGAATGATCCACGTATTCCTAACCTAAAAGGAATTATGGCCTCGAAAAGAAAACCAATTGATCAGGTTGAAATTTCATCTTTAGGACTTGACGAAGCTTCATTGCAAGCAAATACAAAAGTTACTTCTTATGAGGAAAAGCCTGAAAGACAAGCCGGAAAGAAATATGAAGGCGAAGCTGAAGAAATAGCACGCGAAGTAGCTCAACTATTGGATACTGAAGCAAACGTACTTTAAATAAATTATAAATGATGGATTATGAATTTTGAATAAAGTAATTCAAAATTCATCACTCAAAATTCAAAATTTGACTGAAAGGAATTAAATGAGCACGATTTTAACTCACATTGCAATCACTGACGGCAAAATTAAGCGTTCGTCTTTAGAAGTACTATCACACTGTAAATCATTAGCTGATGCATCAGGAGCTTCATGTGAAGCCGTTGTAGTAGATGCAAATGCTTCTTCATTTGTGGATGGTATTCAAAAATACGGAGCGAGTAAAGTTCATGTTGTGGAAGATCCTATCTTCAAGAATCATATGAACACACCGCTACTTAAAGCTTTATCGAAAGTAATGAGCGCAGTTACCCCTTCTGTTTTTGCTTTCGCATCTACCGAAGGAACTAAGGATGTTTTAGGAGCACTAGCAGCTAACCAAGATGCTGCTGTAATTGCAGATGTTGCTTCATTCGGATTAATTGATGGTGGAGTAACTGCCAAACGACCCGTAATGGCTGCTAAGATTATGAACAATACGGAAGCGAAATCAGATAAAGTTTTGGTTTCAGTTCGCTCGGGTTCGTATGATCTAAATGAATCTCCGGTTTCTGCGGAAATTGTGTCTATTGATTTCAGCATGGATGACTCAGAATTAAAAGCGACACTTCGTGAGATCATTTCCGCATCAGGAGATACTATTGATTTAAACGAAGCAGAAGCAATCGTTTCTGCCGGACGTGGAGTAAAAGATGAAGAAGGAAAAGCTTTGATCTCTGAATTAGCTTCTATATTGAATGCAGGAATTGGAGCTTCAAGAGCACTTACCGAATCAGGAGTATACGATCCAAGTTTACAAATCGGACAAACCGGAAAAGTGGTTTCTCCTCAGCTTTATATTGCTGTGGGAATTTCAGGAGCAATTCAGCATGTGGCTGGAATGGCTAATAGTAAGGTAATTGTAGCCATCAACAAAGATCCTGATGCTCCCATTTTTGAAGTTGCTGATTACGGAATTGTTGGAGATTTATACAAAGTACTTCCTCCATTCATCGAAGAAATAAAGAAAATCAAAAGCTGACGAATTATTAATTATAAATGATAAATTTTGAATTATTTAGTTTCTATTTAGGATAGAGTCTAATTCAAAACTCAAAATTCATCATTCAAAATTTCTTTTATGGAAGATAAATTTGACTGTATTGTAATTGGCGGAGGAGTTGCAGGGTTAGCTGCAGCAATGACACTTGCCCGAAATAACATGAAATTTCTTCTTATTGAAAAAGGAGAATTTCCCGGATCTAAAAACGTTTCCGGTGGTGTGCTTTGGGGAAGCGACCTCAATAAACTCGTCCCAAATTATTGGGAAGAAGAAGATGGCGGTTGGGAGCGCTTTATCAATCATCGTCGACTTACATTCATGGACGAGCAGTCTACGTTCTCTTTAGATTTCAAGTCTTCACATTTTAATGAACAGCCTTATAATGGAGTCGTAGTACTTCGCTCCAAGTTTGATAACTGGCTTGCAGGTAAGGTTCAGGAAGCTATTGATGACAGTGATTTTGCCATGGATTCTTTCATCGCTACGGATATTAAAGTTGATGAAGTGATTCTTGAAAACGATAAGGCAGTCGGCATCAAAACCGGAGAAGATGAGTTTTTTGCAGATTCTGTAATTATTGCAGAAGGTGTAAATAATCTTCTTACTCGTCAGGTAGGTTTGCAGAATAAATATGTACCGGCTGATCACATGCTTACAGGTATCAAAGAAATCATTCGTTTTGATCAACAAGTATTGGAAGATCGTTTCCAGTTAAATGGTCTTAGCGGTATGAGTAATGAATTTGTAGGCTGGGCCACCAATGGAATTGAAGGCGGTGGTTTTCTCTACACAAATAGAGATACCATTTCTCTTGGATTGGTTTTAGGATTGAAGGATCTTCGTGAAAAGAAACAAAAGCCTTATGATGTTCTCAATCATTTTAAAAAGCATCCTACTATTGCAGATGCAATCAAAGGTGGTGAAGTAGTGGAATATTCTGCTCATGTTGTTTCTTCAGGAGATTCCAGAGTGATGCCTAAAGAATTGTATAAAGATGGAATTCTACTGGTTGGTGAAGCAGCAAACTTACTGATGAATGCAGGAAAAGCTATTCAGGGAATGGATTATGCTATGAGATCCGGAATCCTTGCCGCAGAAACCATTGTGGAAGCGAAAGCAAAAAATGATTACACATCTGCTACGTTGAAGGAATATCGCAAGAAGATGGATGACAGCTATATCATGAAAGACATTAAAGGATTTCAGGATGCGGTACATTTGCTACATACAGATGTAATGCAAAATAAAGTTCCGAACTTGGTATGCGACTTTGGTCGTCAATTCTTCAGTATTAAAAATGAGCCCACTCCGAAATCTGAGAAAATGTTACTCGGAGCGGTAAAAAGACATTCTTCCCTCTGGGAATTAGCGAAATTAGGATTTAAAGCAAGGAAGTCTTTGTGATGAATAACTCTTTTGCTCGTCATTCCTGCGAAGGCAGGAATCTAATATTTAGTAGAAATACAATTTTATTCAAACAATCCAGATCTCGGGCATACGCCGCGAGATGACAAGTTGGTTTATTATGCGTAGTCAAACTTTTCACGTTTCACTTTTTATGTTTCACTTTTTGATATTAATACTATGAAATTACTCAGTTTACCAGAACGCCTTGGACTTGTTAGCTATAGAAATCAAGCTAAATCTGAGATTAAACCACATATTATTGTGGATACAGATATTTGTAATTCAGGATGCCCACATAAATGTACAACATGGGTTTGTCCTGCTAATTGCTACACTATTGACGAAGCCGGAAAGGTTCATTTTCAAGTCGAAGATTGTATCGAATGCGGAACTTGTATGTATGCCTGCGATCAGGGAGCTGTAGACTGGAATTTTCCTGATCCTGAAATTGGACGAGGCGTTACCTGGAATTTTGGATAAAAAAGTTTACGGTTTGATAATGTGATAGTGTTACGGTTATGCTAAGCCAAACCGTAACACTATCACACCTTAGCACTCTCTTACCAGTTCAAATTTTTTTTACACATTCTTAAACAACATTAGTGCGCAAATACGTTATTTTATGGAAGCGTTTCCAACAAGATTTTTCAATAACTAAAGACTTTTCAAAAAGATGAATACAGTACTAGAAAGAGAGCTCTCATTTGACCTCACCGAAGACCAAAAAATGATTCGCGACAGCGTAAAGGAATTCGTTGAACGTAATGTTGCAGACACAGTCATGGAACGAGATAACAGCAAAGAATTTCCTCACGAAATTGTGAAGCAATTGGGAGAACTTGGGATGTTGGGAATCTATCATGAGGAACAATACGGAGGCGGTGGATTTGATGTGGTTAGCTTCTGCCTCGCATTGGAAGAGATCGCTCGTTGGGATGCTTCTCTTGCACTAACAGTAGCTTCTCATACTTCTTTGGGAACTGGTCACATTGCTGTAGCAGGTTCTCATGAACAAAAAATGAAATATATGCCTGCTCTTACTTCTGGCGAGCAACTTGCTGCTTGGTGTTTAACAGAACCAGGTTCTGGCTCTGACGCTTCAGGAATGAAAACAACGGCTATAAAAGACGGTGATCATTATATCATTAATGGCTCAAAAATATTTATTACTCAAGGTTCTGTTGGTGATGTGTATGTAGTTCTCGCTAAAACTGATCCCACTAAAGGAACAAAAGGAATCAGCGCATTTATCGTAGAAGGAAAATGGGATGGCGTAAAACCCGGTCCCGGAATGCACAAATTAGGAATGAATTCATCCGACACTACCGAGGTAGTTTTCGAAAATGTGAAAGTTCCTGCTGAAAACTTACTTGGTGAAGAAGGCAGAGGATTTATTGACACCATGAAAGTTCTGGATGGCGGTCGTGTTGGAATCGCTGCTCTTTCTGTTGGAATTGCCAGAGGTGCTTATGAAGAAGCTCTCAAATATTCTATGGAAAGAAAGCAGTTCGGCACTGCTATTGGAAACTTCCAATATATGGAAGGCAAAATCGTAGACATGGCTACCGAAATTGAAGCAGCACGCTTACTTGTTCTGAGAGCTGCTGTGCTTAAAGACAAAGGCAAACCTTACACTGTGGAAGCTTCCATGGCTAAATTATTTGCTTCAGAGCTTTCTGTAAGAGCTGCTTTGGAGTCCATTCAAATTCATGGTGGATACGGATATACTAAAGAATATCATGTGGAGCGATTCTTAAGAGATGCTAAATTAATGACTATCGGTGAAGGAACTTCTGAAGTTCAACGATTGGTCATTGCCAGAGAATTAAAGAAGACGCTAGCTTAAATAGCTGATCGAATACTTTTTAGAAAGCCCTTAGCTTAAACCGTTATGGGCTTTTTTTTATTGAACTTATTTTATGATATTGAGCATCAATCTCAATGAGATTTAAAATAAAATGATCTCTCGAATACCTCTGTTGCTGATATTCATTATTTGGATAGCATATTCTCAAAGTTTAGACGCTTTTCAGTCTGAAAAAAAGGAAATTATCTCGAATCCTGAACATGGAATTTGGCAAGATAGAAATGAATCACCAATAAACTTTAAAAAAGCCGCAGTCTTTGGATCTAATGATCAAAACGAACAAGCGTTATATACTTATGGTGGTATAGCTGTTGATGAAAAGGAAAATCTCTATTTTTTAGATAAAAGCTTAAGCCAAATTATCGCTTTCGATAAAAAAGGTGAATTGAAATGGAAAATAGGTCGATCAGGAAAAGGACCTGGCGAACTTGAAAATACTCTTGGTATAGCTACCGATGATAAACACATCTATGTGTCTAATATACGAGGCACAAGAATTGATAAATTTGATTTGAATGGTCAATTCGTTAGGAGTTTTAAACTTCCAAAAAAAGAGTTGGGATCTAACATTGAAGGATTTACAAAATCTGGTGAGCTAGTTCTTTCTAAATCTATCTCTGGTAAATTTGGAGATGTTATTTCGTTCTATGATGTAGATTCAATGAACAAGATAAGGTCTTTTGAGATAGATGCCGGTAAAGGTCTTAAAATTCCTAGAAATATAAATTCTTCTCCAGGTATACAAGTTTACGATACACTTATTGCGAACGGAAGTATTGTAGATTTTTCTTTTGGTTTTTATAATATATCGGGGGAAAAAGTCATCAAAGTGCGCAAGGACTTCAACAAGATTGTTAAACCAACTTACTACTCTACGGGAAAAAAAAGAGGCATTACGGATAACAGTAAAGTACGTCCACCTTTGGTAATTTCAGATGAACACTATCTTGTTTTTTCGTGGTGGACGGACAATCTGACCTCCTCTTCTCAGAAACTTGAATGGAAAGACAGGGAGTTTAAGCACTCACTTGACCTATTCAGAAAAGACGGTACTTTATTATTTTCGGAATATGGAGATGGTATAAGATATAAACTTGGAAATTTTATTTACGTTGATAGAAATGGTTTTTTATATACTAAAGAAGAGAATATAGTTATTAAGTATAGTGTGCTCGTAAATTAAAAAAGACCCAAGCGGAATCTATTTTAAGTATTTAAATACAAAGCTCATAGCTTGAATATCTATAAGCTTTTTTCATTGAACTTATTTTCACATATTCTCCCTATAAGAACTAGTACATGAGATATTCAACTTTTTTACTGCTCACATTTTTTCTATCTGTTTCCTGTTCAAAGTCTAATGATGACATATCCCCCGGGGAAAGTGATGGAATCATAAATAATCCCGAATACGGTATCTGGCAGGATCGTGAAGAGCCTCCCTTTGAATTTGAACTAATACAAACTTTCGGTGCAGAAGTAGCTCCTGAAAATGAAATTTTGGGTGCTGGTACAGCCATGTTCACCGATAACGCACAAAACCTTTATATACTGGACAATCGTCTCTCAAAACTTCTTTCATTTGATAAAACCGGACAACTCCGATGGACAGCAGGCAAAAATGGAAGAGGTCCCGGAGATTTCGAAAATGCTTGGAATATGATCTGGGATGGAAATGAAACAATTTATGTGTCCAATA
This sequence comes from Balneola sp., assembly GCA_965216175.1. Classification (GTDB taxonomy): domain Bacteria; phylum Bacteroidota; class Rhodothermia; order Balneolales; family Balneolaceae; genus Balneola. The sequence goes on along the minus strand of OZ244140.1, from coordinate 273,681 downwards.
TTGCCCGTTCTCGTATTGATCTTTTTAATTTAGAGGGAGAATTCATAAAAACCTTAAGTGTCAATAATGAAAAACTGAAGGGAGTTAACATTCATGGATTTATGGAAGATAAAATGGTTATAAGCACAAGTATATCCGGTTCATTTGCAAAAGAATTCTTTTTTATTAATCCTGAGAACCCCGATAGCATTTCATACTCTTTTATTATTGATTTAACTGACGAGCTGAATATTCCACAGGGAATGAGTTGGTTCTCCCAAGTTTCAATCTTAAACGATCTATTAGTAATTTCGGGAATGTCAGACTATTCCTACACTTTTTATAATATTGACAGTACTAAAATTAAACAAGTAAACAGAGACTTCGACAACATAATGCGTGCCGGATTTTTTCAAAATGATAATGGAAGATCCATTGGAAGCATGGGAGGATTAAATCAGTTATTAAAAGTTGGTGATGAGTTTTACATCTCGACAGCCGGATGGCCAACCAATATCGAAGACCCGGATCAATACATGAAAGATTTAAACTCTGGCAAAGACCGAAGAGCTATCTATAGAAATACAACAGATCTTTTTGATGAAGATTTTACGCTCTTATACTCCATAGAATCCGATGGTTACATCAATGAAAAGCTGGGGCTCATTATCCATACCGATGATAAAGGCTATCTTTATTCTATGAATTTCTCTCCTTATACACACATCAAAAAATACAAGCTTGTCATAAATGAGCAGAATTAACATTTACTTTTGACCAATTTCTTACTTAAAAATTCTGTTATGAAAATCATCCTTTCTTCTCTATTCATCTTTTCATCACTGCTTCTATTTCTAACTTCTTGTTCAAATAATGATTCTGAAACTAAAGTAGAAAGAATTATCTCCAATCCTAAATATGGCACTCTACAAAATTCAGCCTCTGCGCCTTTCGAATTTGAACTACTCGATTCTGTTTCTATTCAATTACCAAATGATTTTATTTTATCAAGAATCACTAATCTTGCTACTGACCAAAACGGCAATTATTATTTTATGGATAAAGCACAATCGAAGCTAATTTCTGTTTCTTCAGATGGTTCTTTAAGGTGGATGACTGGCGAAAAAGGAACCGGTCCTGGAGATTTCGAGAATGTTTGGGATATTTTGATCTTAAATAACTCGATACTCGTTAGCAATATCAATAGTTCACGACTTGATTATTTCGATTTTGAAGGAAACTTTATTAAAAGCATCCCTATGACTAAAGAAATTAGTTTTTCATCCATTGAAGGGATTACTGAGAGTGGAAATTTAGTAGTAAGCGGTCCAAGATGGGGTTCCTTTGGTCATCATATTTTTATAGTAAAACCGGAATCGGATTCTTTAACCGTAATAAATTCTTTTGAGATTGACGAAACGAATGGCATTAAAATTCCGGAAAACTTTACTGCTAAATCAGAAATAAATGTAATAGACGACCAGATCATTACAGGAAACATCCATAATTATTCATTCACTATTTCCAATCTCGAAGGTGAAAAAATTAAAACCATCAGTAGAGATTTTGACAAGATTGTTCGTCCTGGAATGTTTGTTTCGGGGAACTCAAGCACTATGAATAGCTTTGGAATGGTTCTGCCTCCTTTCAAAATAGACAACAATCTATATCTGGCTCTCGCAATCTGGCCAACTAATGTTTCTGACCCTGATGAATTCACCAAAAAATCAGCAACCGGATCTTCTTTGAGGGCTGAATTCGAAAACAGCATTGATCTCTTCGATTCAAATTGGAACTTGCTGTATTCTTTAGAGAGCGAAGGATATGACCCCAAAATGGGCAGGATTCGCTTTGTGAAAGATGGCTATATTTTTACAGCAAATACAGATCCGTCACCAACTATTTATCGATATAAGATTTCAACACAAAACTAATGAACCTCTTCAATTTATTTAAATTTTATTCTCCGATAAAAATATTTTCCTTACTATCATTCAAATAACATTTCACCTATTAATAAAGTTTTAGAATGTCTAAGAACCTATTCAACATTGACGATGCTCTCCTCTTTGAATCCGAATTGAACGAAGAAGATCGTTTGATTATGGAAACCGCGCGCGATTACGCTCAAAGTAAACTCGAGCCACGTGCACTCAAGGGAAACACAGAAGAATATTTCGATCGTGATATTGCCCTAGAAATGGGTGAAATGGGACTTCTTGGTGTTACCATTCCTGAAGAATATGGTGGATCAGATGCCAGCTATACCGCATATGGTTTAATCGCCCGTGAAGTAGAACGTGTGGATTCGGGCTATCGCTCTTTTATGAGTGTACAATCTTCTTTGGTGATGTATCCCATTTCTACATTTGGTACGGAAGAACAGAAGCAACGCTTTTTACCGAAACTGGCATCCGGAGAAATGATCGGTTGCTTTGGTTTAACGGAACCTGATCATGGTTCTGATCCCGGAAGTATGGTTACGACTGCTATAAAAACAGATGGTGGCTGGATCATGAATGGAGCCAAAATGTGGATCACCAATTCTCCTATTGCTGATGTTGCAGTAGTTTGGGCAAAAGCCAAAGAGAATAAAGATGACGAGGGAGTTATCCGTGGATTTTTAGTCGAAAAAGGAATGAAAGGTTTTTCTGCACCACATACCAAATTCAAAATGAGTTTACGCGCTTCCGAAACCGGTGAGCTGGTTTTTGATGACGTGTTTATCCCTGAAGAAAATGCATTTCCTGATATCAAAGGATTGAAAGGACCATTTATGTGTCTGAATTCTGCTCGATATGGAATTGCATGGGGAACCATTGGCGCCGCTGAATTTTGTTATCAACGAGCTCGTCAATATACTTTGGATCGTAAGCAGTTCGGAAAACCATTGGCTGCCAATCAGTTGATTCAGACGAAACTTGCTAATATGTTAACTGACATTACCAATATGCAGATGTTGGCTTTCCGTTTAGGGAAACTTAAAGACGAAGGTCGTGATCATCCATCCATGACTTCTCTTGCAAAGCGCAACAACTGCGGCAGAGCGTTAGAGATTGCTCGTATTTCCCGTGACATGCACGGTGGAAACGGAATTGTGGGTGATTATCGAGTTATTCATCACGTAATGAATTTGGAATCTGTAAACACTTACGAAGGGACATACGATATTCATGGGTTGATTCTCGGAAGAGAAATTACCGGAATTCAGTCGTTTACTCCGAAGGGGAATTAAATTTAATCTCAAGTTAATTATATTGAATCATGAAATGGAAAGATTATATAGAATCTAACCCTGAAGTATTATTCGGTAAGCCAGTACTTAAAGGAACTCGTATTTCGGTAGAACTTATCCTCGAAAAACTTGGCGAGGGTACCTCAGAAGATCAGCTATTAAAATCTTATCCGAACCTTTCCTCAAAGCAAATTCAAGCTTGTTTGTTATTTGCTGCACAATCATTAAGAGGTGAAGTAACTTTTCCGGTTGCATCGTGATCCCCCTCATTAAGGATTTTGAGGAATTAGTTATTACTCATCAAAATAAGAAGTAGATCTTAACTTGAATATGATAGCAACGACCTTAGAATTATGAACGGAGTAGTGAATCCGAATTAGAGCGTCTCCCCAGGAGGAATAATTCCACACAGGCCAAAAACTAATTAACTTTATCAATTGAAGGAAGACCTTTGGAATTATTCAGCGAAAGTTCGGTGAACGCGTTCATAATTCTTAGTCTTGATCTTTTGTTACTTTTGTATCAAGACAAAAGTAAAACACCTCATTACATTTCTATCAGACATCAAAAGGAAAGAATATTCTAATGAAACGATATCAGCTCGTATTTTGTGGTATAGATAAATACTTTAATATCAAAGCAATATTTACTGATTATGAATGCTCCAACACCAAGAACACCAGCTCCTGAACTTTCTTTTCCACTTACCAATGGCGAAAAATGGAATCTCAGTGAACAAAATCCTGAATCGTTCACCATGGTTGTTTTTTACCGAGGATTGCATTGCCCTGTCTGCAAAGGATACACTCAAAAGCTAAACAAGCTTGTGGAAGAATTTAAAGAACGCGGAGTTGAAGCCGTGACAGTGAGCATGGATTCTGAAGAAAGAGCTCGAACTTCCGTGCAGGAATGGGAAGTTGATAAGCTTAAAGTCGGATACGATCTCTCTGAAGAACAAGCTCGTGAGTGGGGACTTTATTTCTCGAAAGCGATTAAAGATGAAGAACCTGAGCTTTTTTCTGAGCCGGGATTATTTTTAATCCGTCCTGATGGCGAATTGTACTATGTGGCCATAAACTCCATGCCGTTTGGTCGCCCGGATTTAAAAAGTATGCTTAATGCACTAGACTTCATTCTGGAAAATGATTATCCGGCAAGAGGAGAAGTTGCTGAATTAGCTTTACAAGACTAAATTTCAGCTCCTACTTAAATTTTAAATCACTTATAAATTATGATCGCCCGAATCTGGCATGGTTGGACTACACCTGAAAACGCTGATGCTTATTATCAGGCTTTAACTGAAGAAGTGATTCCACAAATCGAGAGTTATAAGATGAAAGGCTACCGTAAGATCGAAGTGTTGCGTCAAGAACATGCTGACGAAACAGAGTTCATTACCATCATGTATTTCGATTCTTTAGATCTTATCAAACAATTTGTTGGTGAAGATTACGAAGTAGCACACGTTCCTGAAGCTGCTCAAAAAGTATTAAAGCGATGGGATAAACGCTCACAACATTATGAGGTAGTGGATAGTTTTAGTTATTGAGCTTTGTTGGAAACATTATCCCTTTAGATGTTTGGAAATTCGTTGACAGTTTTGTTTTAGATTAAAGAATCATCTCCACGCATACGCATGGAGATGACAGTGTTTCTACGGAAGTAACCACAAATAGAGTCATCCTCCGGCGAAAGCAGAGGACCTCAATAGTTGACAAAGCTGAGGGATGAATCAATGGTATCAGATTTCTTCCTCAATAAGTCGCTTCTGAAAATCAGCTCTTTTTATTTAGTTTATATCCTATTTTTGTCATTGATTACCTGACATCTACAGCGATGACCCTATGTCTTAAACCTGAGTTCGGTTTTAAAATATGAAACAACTAGCGTCTATTTGTCATTCCTGCGGAGACAGGAATCTAAATCGTCCTTTAAAACTCATTAGAAATGGTTAAAATAGATTCAGATTCCAGGCATACGCCGTGGAATGACCTTAATTATACTCAAAAAGTGTTTTTAAATCGAACTCAGGTTTTAACTTTAATTCAGTCTGTCAACGAATTACATAACTTCTACAGAAATGACAAAACCTAGTTGGAAGACTCTCATTTGTAATTTGACTTAAGCTCTGATAATGAATTCATGGCGCAAGAAGCAAAGATTTTCAACTGCCGTTCCACCGCAGAGTATCTGAACGAGAATGACGCATACATTTTCCTCTTGTTCAAGTCCCATATTGTTCTAACTTCCTTTAATCAATTCACTCACAAACGATTACAGAGTATATGATTAAAAAAATAATTCTGGGTTTAGCGATAATTTTTGTTCTTCTTCAATTTTTCAGGATTGATAAATCTGTTCCTGAAGTTGATGCTAAAAAAGATTTCCTTACAGTCTATACTCCACCTGTACAAGTAAAAGCAATTATTGAAGACACATGCTACGATTGCCATTCCTATAAAACACAATATCCCTGGTATTCAAACATCGCTCCTGTTTCGTGGTGGTTAGCTGGTCATATTGATCACGGAAGAGGAGAGCTTAATTTTTCGACATGGACAGACTATAATGATAGAAGAGCCGATCACAAACTGGAAGAAGCTGCCGAAATGGTATTGAATGGAGAAATGCCTCTGCCCTCTTATACTTACGCTCATTGGGATGCTAATCTTTCTGAAGACCAAAAAATGGCTATGGCTGACTGGTTTGAACAACTTAGAGAAGAGATAAAAATGGAAGCTGAAGAAGATTCCACAGAGTAAAAAAAGTTATTCGATGTTTTCATTCCGAGTTCAATTCGAGATCTTTTTGAAGCATTACTTGTAATAATTAGCACTACTTAACTCAGAGTCTTTTCTTAAGATCCTGAAACAAGTTCAGGATGATCTATTTATTTTAATATCTTCCTCTATGCAAAAACTCCTGAAAGAAATACGAGCTTGCACCGTATGTGAAAAAGAGCTCCCTCTTGGTCCAAGACCCATAGTTGCGGTTTCTCCTTCAAGCAAAATTGCTGTTATTGGTCAAGCTCCGGGAACGGCCGTACATCAGTCGGGAATTCCGTGGGACGATCCCAGCGGTCGCCGGCTTCGTAATTGGATGGGAATAAGTGATGAAGTTTTTTATAATGAAAACCAGATCGCTATTATTCCAATGGGCTTTTGTTACCCCGGCAAAGGAAAATCAGGCGACCTCCCACCTCGTCCTGAGTGTGCCCCGCTTTGGCATAAACCCTTATTTGCGTCTATTCAGGATATCAAACTCACGCTATTGATTGGACAATATGCTCAGAAATATTATCTGGGTGATGCCATGAAAAGAACGCTTACAGAAACCGTTCAAAATTATGATGAATATTTACCTACGCTTTTACCTCTTCCCCATCCTTCTCCACGAAATAATATCTGGCTGAAAAAGAACGAATGGTTTGAGAAGGACCTTGTACCAAAATTAAAATCAATTATTTCTTCTGCTCTTTAGTTTTTTTTAAAATCGAGTTAGGGGTTATCATTTTATAGTGTGTATAAAAGGAAACATTGACTATAAATACGTTCCCATGAAGAAATATTTCCTGATTATTGTCTTTCCTCTTTTTCTATTCATCGCTTGCGAAGAACTAAACTCATCAGAAGAAGAAGAAATTATTTCTACCATCAATCTCAGCGAATATCTGGATCTCCCTTCTTCAACCTACAATTACACTGATATCGATATTCCGGATTTCTTTAATCTTCAACCTAATACTGAACAGGACAATACTCCGAATGACAATCAGATAACTGACCAAGGAGCAACTTTGGGACGCGTACTCTTTTACGATAAGGCCTTATCTGCAAACAATACTATTTCATGTTCTTCATGCCACTTACAGGAAGCCGGATTTTCAGATCCTGAACGATTCAGCATCGGATTTGAAGGTGGTTTGACTGGAAGAAATTCAATGGGAATCTCAAATGCGAGGTATTACCAAAACGGACATTTCTTTTGGGATGAACGTGCTGAAACTTTAGAGGAACAGGTTTTAATGCCTATTCAAGATGAAATAGAAATGGGACTATCACTTTCTGAATTAGTTTCGAAAGTAGAAGGTCAGCCCTACTATCCTGTTTTATTTGAGCAAGTTTATGGTGATGATGAAGTAACACCGGATCGTATTTCCGAAGCCCTAGCACAATTTGTACGATCCATCGTTTCCTATCAGTCAAAATATGATGTAGGTCGTGCTCAGGTTAACGATCCTAATCAAGATTTCCCTAATTACTCAGATATCGAAAACCTTGGTAAAGATGTATTTTTTAGTGGGCGAGGTGATTGTTCTCGTTGTCATACTTCTGATCTTTTTGTTGGCGATGAAGCCAGAAACAATGGACTAGACGACGTACTAACTGACCTCGGACTTGGAGCCATAACCGGACGTGCAAACGACAATGGAAAATTCAAAGTGGGTTCGCTTCGGAATATTGAATTGACTGCTCCTTATATGCATGATGGTCGGTTTGAAACACTTGAAGAAGTAGTTGATCACTATGATTCCGGTGTGCAAGCCAGTGCTACTCTTGACAACAGATTGAGACAAGGAAATTCCAACAATCCCAGACGTTTAAACCTATCCAATCAGGAAAAGGTGGCTTTAGTAGCTTTTATGAAAACCCTTACTGATAATGAATTGGCAAATGATGAAAAATTCAGTTCTCCTTTTAAAGATAACTAGAGAGTAATTTCCCACAATACCATGGGCGTACATTGGAAAATGGACGCCTATTTTTTTTGCTCTTTTTTGATTACCCTATCTTAATCGAATAATAATTTTTCTATGGACCTACTAAAAGCCTATGAGGCAAACACAGTTTCTTTTATTGAACTGATCAAAAAATTTCCCGATTCCTATTTCAATTCAAAGCCAAATGATAGCACTTGGTCTGCCGCAGAAAATGTAGATCATATCATTCGATCAGAATTTGGCACTGCGCGTTTATTTAATTCTGGTTCTAAAAAAGATCCAACCAGGGATACGGAAGAAAAGATCAAGAACATTGAAACACAGTTTCTGGACAGAACTCAAAAGTTTCAAGCTTTTGGTGTGGTATTACCATCTGATGGAGAGAAATCTAAAAATGAACTTATCATGAAGTTCCAGAAATCGCGAGAACAGATCACAGAACTTTTACAAATACAAGATCTGGATGAAGTTTGTATGCGTTTTGAACATCCGTTATTTGGACACTTGACTCGGCGTGAATGGATCCATTTCAATATTGTTCATACAAAACGTCATATGGCGCAAATTGAAGCTTTGCAAAATCAATTGAAATAATAAGCTTCCAATAACTCAGTAGTGGAAGCTTATTGAATTGTCAGGAATTAATCTTCGTCAGGAAGTCCAATCTCAATATTATTTCTGTAGTCACCCAACAAGTGCTCTGCAAAATAATACCACATCATTTTCTCGTAATAAGATCTTTTACTGCCCCCGTAACCATGTCGGGTTCCCGGAAAAATCATAAGATCAAATCTTTTACCTGCTTTTTGGAGTTCTTCTACCAATCTTAATGTATTGGTTGGATGCACATTATTGTCAATATTTCCATGCGTTAAAAGAAGATGGCCTTTCAAATTCCTAGCCAAAGATTGATTTGTTTTTATCTTTGCATTCCAGGTTGTTTCGGTATACTCGTTATCATCCTTATCTTTTTTTCTTACATCTTTTCGAGTTACACCATTATGCGTTTCTCCCCACCATAAATTATAAATATTATTATCATGATTACCTGCCGATGAAGCTGCCACATCATAGAAATCCGGATATGTTAACAGAGCAGCAGTTGACATAAATCCACCGCCTGAGTGACCAAATATTCCTACATTATCGGTATCGATCCATGAATGTCTTTCTGCTAATTGCTCAATTGATCTTTTATCATCAGCTAAAGCATAATCACGGAGGTTTTCATATCCATAAGCATGATAATACTTCTGCCTTTTTGGGCTGCCTCCCCGATGGCCCATGCTTACAACTATAAAACCAAGTTGAGCCAAAGATGTGTTATATCCACCTGTTATTGAAAAATCATTCCTGAAGGATTCTGTGAAAGGCCCCGGGTATACATATGAAATTACAGGATATTTCTTTGTAGAATCAAAATTGAACGGCTTATACATAATTCCATAAAGATCTGTAATTCCATCATCTGCTTTAACTTTAAATCTCGATGGTTTTTTCCAACCTGCTTGTTCTAGCAAGCTTAGATCGGCAGACTCCAATTCCATAATAACTTTGCCTTCATTATCTCTTAACACTGATTTTGGTGGCAATTCTGTTGAAGAATAATTGTTGACCATATACTTATTTGACAATGGCATTCTTATGGAATGATTTGCATTCTCAGGAGTTAATTGTTTGAAACCTGAACCATCAAAATTAGCTTTGTATATTACCTGATAATAAGGATCTATATTGCTTTCTCTGCCAAAACCCTCGAAATAAACTTTTCTGCCTACTGTATCTATTTTTTGAATCTGCCCTGTTACAAAAAATCCGCCGTTTGAAACTTTATTCTTTAGTTCGCCATTATTTCCGTTATACAAATAGAGCTGTCCCCAACCACTTTTTTCTGACCAATAAAGTAATTCTTCTCCTTCATTAATCACCGCAAGCTGTCTGTATGACCAATTAAAATACGGATGGTTGACATCAGAAAATAGATTGTTAAACTCTCCTGTACTTGTATTTATATATCCTACATCGAGCGTATCACTAGAGCGATTCATTCGCATAAGATACAATCGTTCTGAAGTCTCTCCCGGCAAGTACGGGAATAGAGTTTGATCTTTATATTTGTCTATATCAGCAACAACTTTAGATTCTGATTCTACATCAAAAATTTCTATGCTTGACTGTGGAACATCTTTCTCCCCCGGCATTGCATATTTATATACTTCAAGCTCAGGTCGAGGATCTTCAAGAGTATTAATAACAAAGAACTCCCCTACTTTTCGTTGATCTGATCTGTTTACAAAAAGTTTCTTCTCGTCTTCAAACCAACGAGCCCTTGATCTTAATCTTTTGTTAGATGTAGTATCTCCATGATCGGCTTGATAGCTATACCATTTTTCTCCGTCTTCACTTAATCTTATTTCAGTTGAATCTTCGTCATCTGCTCGCATTATGTACAGGTCATGATTTTTTGCAAATGCGATGTAGGTACTATCAGGAGAATATGTTGCCCAATCCAATCTTTTATCTTCTTTCTCAGTTGAGTCGCCTTGAACGATCATTTTGGTATTCAAGTCATAAGTGTAATCCATACTATCAACCATGAAAGATAAAGTACGGTTATCATCTTCAAGCTCAAGATTCTTTAACTCCAGATCTTTGAAGTTTACCGGTTGCCTTGTGATCTCTCCAAGCTTCGCGGCAAAATCCATATTCTCAAACAGGAGACTTTTTGATTTTCGGTCCGGATCTACTACATAAAATTTCTTACCGGAAGTCGTAGTATAGCTATACCAAAATTTATCGCTCTCATAAAACCAGTTCGGATTTACCGTTGTGCTTTTCAGCATCTTGCTAATATTTGAAGAACTAAATTTCTCTGCGGCTTTAAAATCAGCTCTTTCTTGAGCCGTGGCCATGTTTGTCAGCATTAAACAAATAACTAGAAAAACTGTCTGTTTCATAATTTCTAAATTAGAATAAAATTGATATCCCGAATATGACTTTTTCAATATTCTTAGCGCCGAAAGTACATAAAAAAAATTCTATTAAAACTTTTAAGCTATAATATTAGCCTTGTTTTACATCTGGATAGCTCATATTTACCGTATGTTGTTAACAGCAATTCTTAATTTTCCAAATTTTATATCTAAATAATATGCTTTATCCTATGGCAATACGTTGTAGATAAAAAAATAACTAATGAGATCATTTTCGGCGCTAATTGTTGCTGTTTGGATATTAAATAATCCTATACAAGCACAAGACTTATTACGAACGAATATCACTTTTGAAAGTGGTAAAAATACTTTGCATGGAGAACTGTTACTCCCTCAAAATTCTGATAGCATCCCGATGATCATTTTTCTTGTTGGCTCAGGAGAGAACTCTTCTCATAGAACCATTTATAAAGATTTTGTTGAACAAAATCTGGAAGCGCTTTTTATTAAAGAAGGTTATGGTATCCTTTACTACGACAAAAGAGGCGTCGGCGACTCTGAAGGAAAGTGGCACAGATCTAATATTTATGACAGAGCTGACGACGCAAAAGCGGCTATTGAATATTTAAAAACTTTGAATAGTGTTGATCCTTCGCGTATTGGAGTTTTCGGGCACAGCCAAGGTGGTTGGGTAGCTCAAGTTGTTGGATCTTTATACCGAAATGATGTAAAGGCCATAGCTTCGATTGCAGGACCTGTTTCGAGTGCCGAATTACATCTTACAAATATTTATAACAGTGAGTTTCTTTGCGAAGGTGAAACAAAAGACAAAGCTTTTGAGAAAGCTTCGAAAAAAGCTCAATCAGATATTAATTGGGTTTCTGTTTTCCCGTTAAAAAAAGCCTGGAGACAGTTAAAAGAAATCTCTGAATTTGATCCGGCAAATGATCTTCGCAGGATCACTGATCCTGCTCTTTTTGTTTTTGCATCCAACGACAATATGGTATATCCCGGATGGTCACTAACTTCTCTGAATGAAACTTTTCCAAATGGCATACCAAACAATTTTACACTTTCTGTAATCCCGGGTGCTAATCACGACTTAAAGAATGCAGGAATGTGCTCCTCCAAAAAAGAAGCTAACGAAGCTTTGTATTCAGAATATTTTCAAAATACCTTTAAATCCTGGGTGTTAAATAATTTGTAAGGCTAATTAAAAAATAAACTGAAGTAATAATAATTACTCCCTCTTTTTTATCCCAAACTACTACAAAACAATCTCCTGCTCATTCAAACAATTGTTTCGCTAACCTTATATAAAATCTGACTTTTAGAATTTTATATTTCTTTAAGTAAATTCGGGTTATATGATTAGTGTAAGTTTAAGAGAAGAAGTACGTTCAGATTTTGACGAAATAAGAACTCTGCTTATAAATGCATTCGAAGGTTTTGAAGAGGCTAACCTTGTTGAGAAAATCAGAACAAGTGAATTTTATATTCCTGAACTTTCTATTGTCGCTCTCCATAAAAAAAAGATTGTTGGTCATATTCTCTTTTCAAAAATAAATATCACTAACGGAGATTCTTCAGTTCCTTCTTTGGCATTGGCACCCGTTTCTGTTCTTAAGAAATTTCAAGGTTCAGGAGTGGGATCAAAACTAATTATGAAGGGCTTGGAAAAAGCTCCGCTATTAGGATTTAAATCCGTTATTCTTTTAGGGCATGCTGATTATTATCCCAGATTTGGATTTGAACCGACTACAATCTGGGAAGTAAAACCACCATTCGATGTTCCCGCTGAAAACTTTATGGGCTTAGAGCTGGTACCAAAGGGGCTTGATATTAAGAATGGGATGGTGAAATATCCCGATATCTGGGGTCTATAATTCTTCTTCCATTTTCATACATTCAGGTATGGAAAATCCCACAATTTCAGTAGTGCAAGCTACACCGGTTTTATTTGATCTAGATAAGTCGCTCGATAAAGTAAGTCAATGGATTGAAAAAGCTTCTTACCAAAACCCAAATATTGTTCTTTTCCCTGAAGCGTTTATTCCCGGTTATCCCAGAGGCCTAACCTTTGGAACAAAAGTGGGTAATCGAAATGATAGCGGACGAGAAACATGGTTAAAATACTGGGAAAATTCTATTTCAGTTCCGGGGAAACACATAGATAAATTAGGAAGCATTGCGGCTAAATTTAAAATTTGGTTAGTAATTGGAGTTGTTGAACGCGGTGAATCGGGTTCATTGTATTGCACCGTTTTATATTTCAATGATAAAGGCATCTTAATAGGTAAACACAGAAAGTTAAAGCCTACAGCTGCTGAAAGAGTTATTTGGGGTGAAGGTGATGGATCTGATCTGAGTGTTTACAAAACTCCCTTTGGTAAAATCGGTGGACTCATTTGTTGGGAGAATTATATGCCGTTACCTCGCACTTATTTATATGAACAGGGCATTCAATTATATCTGGCACCAACGGCTGATCAGCGAGAAAACTGGCAACACTCCATGAAACATATTGCAACTGAAGGCCGATGTTTTGTTTGCGGATGTAATCAGTATGTGGAAAAAAAGGATTACCCTGACTTAACAGGTGAAGATATTTCAGAATTTGGAGATGTAATGTGTAAAGGCGGCAGCGTTATTATCGACCCTCTCGGAAACACATTAGCCGGCCCGTTATGGGGAAAAGAAGGAATATTAACAGCTGAACTAGATATGAGCCTTATACCTAAATCTAAATTAGACTTTGATCCGGTAGGACATTATGCCAGAGATGATATTTTTAAGTTGAACAAATTGAAGTAAATAAAAACCTTAACTACTAACTAAAAATAAACCCTTCGATGTCACTATTGCTTATTGCGCCCAACAGAGATTTGAATGAACTCAGTGAAGAACTTTCAAGACTGGATTCGAATCTTGAAGTAGAAATCTGGCCAAAAGTAAAACTTAAAGATCGCGTTACATTTGCTGTGGCATGGAATCACCCTAAAAATGTACTCGGAAATTATCCAAATTTGAAATCTGTTTCTTCTCTTGGTGCCGGAATCAACCATCTTTTGAATGATGAATCTATCCCTGAAAACGTACATTTGGCCCGTTTGATTACAAGTTCTCTAAAAGATCAAATGGCAGAATATGTGTTACAATCAATTCTTTCTTACAGACATCATACAACACGATATACAGATCAAAAAAAAGAAGCTTATTGGGGAAAACACTCACTAATATCTAAGGAAGATTCTGTAGTTGGTATTATGGGTTTAGGAGAGATGGGCCTTTCAACAGCCAATTTACTTGTAAAAAACGGATATACAGTAAATGGTTGGTCAAGATCAGGAAAGGAAGTTCCAGGTATCAAATCTTTCAAAGAATCTGAAATTGAGGAATTTCTTGCTGAAACAAATATTCTTATTTGTTTACTTCCTTTAACCGATAAAACGAAAGGAATACTGGATTTGGATCTGTTTAAAAAATTAAAGAATCCATCTTACCTGATTAATGTAGGACGAGGACAGCATTTAGTGGAAGAAGATTTAATTTATGGAATTGATACAGGAGCTTTAACAGGTGCTTGGCTCGATGTATTTGAAGAAGAACCCTTACCTACAAATCATTTATTCTGGAATCGACCAAAGATCATGATCACTCCGCATGTTGCTGCTGTAACAGATCCAAAAGAAGCCGCCGAGCAAATACTTGAAAACTATAAAAGGTCCTTATCAGGAATGGAATTGATTAACTCCGTTGATCGAAAAAGAGGATACTAGAAGACTAATTTTACAAGAGTATATCCTAGCCAAACAAACAAAAGTCCCAGCAATATCTGGCCACCCGCATTGGCTATGCCTAACAAGAACTCTCCTTCTTTAAACAAGAGAAAAGAGTCATTTGTAAAGGTAGAGAATGTGGTAAATCCACCTAAAATCCCAGCAAATATGAATAGTCTCAGTTGTTCATCACCCAGGTTTTTTATTGCAAATAAGGCAAGCAAAAAACCGATTAAGAAGCAGCCTGTAATATTTACAATGTAAGTACCAAAAGGAAAATCTGAACCTGGAAATTTAGATTGAACAAAGGTTGACAAAATATATCGTGATGAAGCACCAAGAAATCCTCCTGCACCTACCATACATATTTTAAGAAAATCGACCTGCACTATACTTTTACAGAATGAATCCAGCCGTGTCTATCTTCGATCTTTCCATATTGTATCCCTGTAATTTCATCGTAAAGTTTTTCTGCAAATTCACCAATCTTTCCGGTTCCAATATTGATTGTTTCTCCTTCATGATGGATCAATCCAACAGGAGAAATAACAGCGGCTGTACCGGAACCAAAAACTTCTTTCAAAGAACCATTGGCTGAAGCTTCAAATAATTCATCAATAGTAATTCTTCGTTCTTCGACTTTATATCCCCATTCTTCTGCCAAGGTAGTAACTGAGCGTCTTGTAATTCCTCCAAGTATCGATCCCGTCAACTTTGGTGTGATCAAAGTGTCATTGATCAGAAAGTGGATATTCATCGTGCCCACTTCTTCTATGAATTTATGTTCTTTAGCATCTAGCCACAGAACTTGAGTAAAGCCGGCTTCTTTTGCTTTCTTAGCAGGTAAAAAACTGGCTGCATAATTTCCTGCAGTTTTAACATCTCCGGTACCGCCAACCACTGCTCTTACGTATTCTTTTGTGGTTGTTAAAGAAACAGGATTAAAACCTTCTTCATAGTAAGCGCCAACTGGTGATGTTATAATGTAATAACTAAACTTAGAAGACGATTTTGCTGCAAGTAGATCATCTGAAGCAAAAATAAAAGGTCTTACATAAAGAGATGTTTGATCTTTTTTAGGTACAAATTGATGATCTAACCTCATCAGTTCTTCCAATGCGGTTATAAAAGTATCGTAATCTGTTTCAGGAATACCAATTCTTCTGGCAGAATAGTTTAACCTTTCAAAATGAGCTTTAGGGCGGTAAATATTGATTGTATTCTCATCAACATAAAATGCCTTCATTCCTTCAAAAATAGCTTGTCCGTAATGTAGGGTATTAAGCGCCGGATTGATTTCAATTGGACCGTATGGTCGTATTTGAGGTTCGCCCCAAGATCCATTTTCATATTCCATCACAAACATGTGGTCAGAAAACTTTTTGCCAAAAACTAAATTGTCAAAATCTATTTCGTGTATCTTACTGTTTTCAGTAGGTGTAATATTTATTTTTGAAGATGTCATTAATTCATTCATAGTACATACAAAATAAAATCTTTCTCATTAAGGTAAAGTAGAATTAGTATAAAATTTCTATTTCTTTTACCCGGTACTCTGCATCGCTGAAGCAATTCCATTAATATTTAGAAAAATTACTTCAGTAAGGAGGCTTTTTTCCTCATCACTTTCAACTGAATCCCATCGGTTCAATAATTCTACTTCTATAAAATTAAGAGGATATGTGAAGGGATTTCTGAACTTTATAGATTTTTGAATAACCGGATTGTGATCCAAAAGGTTTTCGATTTCAGCGATTCTTCTAATCCCATTCTCCGCTTTACCATATTCTGAAACGATCTGAGTATGAAAATGTTTCTGTTCTTTGTTATAAATTTCCGCTGTTTTTAAATGTGTTCTTGCCAGTTCTCTTTGACTATTGTTCAAAACTGTTTTAAAGAACACCCACGAATTAAACCATTTTTTGAGAATTTGTTCATTTTCTTCCGACTCAGAAAACAATTCAGATAGCGCTTCGCCAATACCGTACCACCCGGGAATATTATATCTAAGTTGAGTCCATGCAAAGCCCCATGGAATTGCTCTTAGATTATCAAAAACCATTGTTCCGGAACTTCCTCTTGAAACCGGCCTTGAGGCTATAGGCAATTTTCCAATGTGTTCAATAGGTGTTATCCCGGCATACCAATCCCAGAAATTCTCGTCATCAATTAATGATCGGTATTTTTCCATTGATATTTTAGAGAGCTTTTCCATTAGCTCTTTTTCTTTACTTTCGTTCAAATACCCGGTTTCTGTTTTTTGAGCCATCGTAACCTGCACCATTGCATTAACGATCTGTTCTAAGTGTCTGTGAGCTATTTCAGGTAATGAATACCTAAAGGACAACACTTCTCCTTGTTCTGTAAACCTGATACATCCATTATTACTTACAGCAGGCATTGCCACAATTGCTTTATTAGACTGTCCACCACCTCTTCCGATGGTTCCGCCTCTTCCGTGAAATAATCTGAAGTCAATATTATATTTTCTACAAACCGTACCCAGGTCAAACTGTGCTTTATCCAGAGCCCAATTTGCCATCCAGTAACCACCATCTTTATTGCTATCTGAATAGCCAAGCATTATTTCCTGGAAATTTCCTCGAGCTTCAATTTGTTTTGCAAAAAGTTCGTCTTCAAACATTTGTGCCATTAAATCACTACTTGCTTCCAAATCCTCAATAGTCTCAAAAAGTGGCACTACATCAAGTTTCGTTTCAACTTTACCATTTTTAAATGACCATAATCCTATCTCTTTCGCAATTATCAAGACCTCTAGCATATCGCTTACACCATGTGTCATACTGATGATGTAACTGCCAAACGAGTTCGGATCCAATTGAATCATATCATGGATCTCTTCGAAAACACCCAATACTTTTTCAGCAACTTCTGATCTCTCACTTTTAAAAGGACTTAAAGGCCTCGGGTTTCTAAGCTCTTTGATCAGCAATTCTATCTTATCATCCTCTGAAAGTGATTCATACCCTTCATGAACCCCGGCTTTTGTAAATAATTCATGAACAGCTTGCTCATGCAGTTTACTATGTTGCCTGATGTCTAATGCCATTAAATGAAAACCAAAAGTATTTGCTCGATACATAAGATCCTGCAAGTTCCCGTGCTCTGCCAATCCTCGTAGATCAAATTTTATGAGGCTCTCTTTGATTAACTCAAGATCATGCAAAAAGGCATCTGATCTATAATTTTGGGCTACTTGTAAAATTTGCGGTTTTTCGGAATCCAGAATATTGATCTGTTTTTCGATCTTCTGCATCATGTGTGTGATCTTTCTTCGGTATGGCTCCCTCTGATATCTCCTCTCATAAATATCAGGCAGTGGATTCGACTTTTCTTCCTCCTTTAAAGATGACTTCAGTTCATCAGAAATATCTGTCTCTTTGTATGAAATACTCAAATACCTGCGGAGCCGATTCAGCTCTTCTATGAATTTTGTAAGCACTGTTCTTCTTTGCTCCAAAATCGTTTGCCAGGTTACTGAAGATGTAACATTCGGGTTACCATCTCTATCACTGCCGATCCACGATCTGTATTTTAAAATATTCGGCAACTCAGGGCATTCGCCGTAATAGGTTTCCATTGCCAAACGTATGTCTTGATATACTGTAGGAATAGCTCCCCAGATTGTTGAAGTGAAATAATACATTCCATTCTCCACTTCATCCTCTACCGACATACGCTCAGCTCTAACTTCATCAGTGAGCAACAATAATCTTAGCTGATTGGCTATATCTTTTTTTAACAACTTTGCTTCGTCTGAGGTTAAAACATCATTCCCCAATTTATTGATCATAGCCGTGATCTGATGTTGCTTGGTAAGCACACTTCTTCTCTGTGCTTCTGTTGGATGAGCCGTTATAGTAGGCTGTATATCAATTTGGTTAAAAATTTGCAGAGCTTCTTCTAATGAATATCCCTTCTTCTTCATTGAATAAATTGCTTCAGCTATACTCTCATTTCTAGGTTTTTCTTGCGTCTCTTCAAATTCCCTTTCTCTGTTAATTCTACTGATTTCATGTTGCTCTAAGGAATTCACCAAGTGAAAAAAAGTGGTGTACATCCTCAGAAAATCTTTGGCTTCTTTTAATGATAAAGATGCCGCATAAGATTCGATTTTCTTTTTCGAATCTTCGTCATTACCATCAAGCGCAGCTGAAGCTAAGAGAGGTAACTCGCCTAAAGTTTTAACAAATTCTTCTCCAAATTCATCTACTGAGAGTTCCTCCAGAAATTCTGTAAGAATAGTAATTTGGTTTGCTAGATTTTGACTGATACCACTTTGTTCGGCTAATTTTTCTACCGTTTCCTTCCAGTACATAAGTATTTTTTTTATTTCTTTGAGTGAGATTGAGTACTCTAATGTAATTAATTATTATCGAAGCTAATACGTTCATTAACCTATTAATTATGGATACCAAAATACGTTGTGATTGGGCCGTCGGCCAATTTGAGGAATATGTGAAATACCATGATGAAGAATGGGGTGTTCCTGTTCATGATGATAATGTTCACTTTGAGTTTCTAATTCTGGAAGGCGCGCAAGCAGGATTGAGTTGGGCAACTGTTCTTAAAAAAAGGGAAGGTTATCGAAAATCATTTGCTAATTTTGATCCTAAGAAAGTTGCGGAGTTTGATGAAGCTAAGATTCAGGAATTGCTTCAATTTGAAGGGATAATTAGAAATAAATTAAAAGTTCGGAGTGTGGTCACCAATGCTCAAAAGTTTCTGGAAATTCAGAAAGAGTTTGGCAGTTTTGATAAATACATATGGGAATTTGTCGATGGAAAGCCAATTATTAACCACCAGACAAACTTGAGTGAAGTCCCTGCAACTACCGCAGAGTCGGATGCCTTAAGTAAAGATCTTAAAAAACGAGGTTTTAAGTTTGTAGGCAGCACAATTATGTATGCATTTATGCAAGCTTGCGGGCTAGTGAATGATCATACATTGGATTGTTTTTGCTATCAAAAGTTAAGCTAAAAATACAGAGCTGTCATTTCTGTAGATGTCAGGTAACCTGCCTGTCGGCAGACTGGTTCAATGACAAAAATAGAATATAAACTAAATAAAAAGAGCTGATTTTCAGAAGCTACTTATTGAGGAAGAAATCTGATACCATTTATTCATCCCTCAGCTTTGTCAACGATTGAGATCCTCTGCTTTCACCTGAGGATGACTCTATTTGTGGTTACTTCCGTAGAAACACTGTCAACGAATTATCTAACTTCTACAGAAATGACAAAGTGTTTCCAAGCTATTCCTAATTGAATAATTCTTAATTCTTAACTGATTTCCCCGCCAACCACGGATCAACTGCATCATTAATGTACTGAACAACGAAGCCTTCTTTTTCCAACATAGCCGAAGCTGCTGCCGCTCTGGCTCCGGATTTACAATGCACCAAAACTGGTTTATCTGTTGATATTTCTTCTATTCTGTCTGCTAATCTTGTGTGAGCAATGTTTAAGGCATCAGGATGATGACCTTCATCGTATTCAGATTTTTTTCTCACATCCAAAAGTTGATACTCACCGGATGGCATTAACTCATCTACTTTTTTGAAATCAATAGTTGGAGTTGAAAATAACGTTCCTTCTTCAGCAAACTTCTCTAAATCTTGCGGAGTAGCAAATCCCTTAATAGAATCCAGGCCAATTCTTATAAGATCAAGCACAGCTTCACTTACTTTGCTTTCATCAATGATCAGAAAAATATCCTCGTTATCAGAAGTGTAAGAACCTGCTATGGTATTAAAACTCTTATTAAACGGAGCATACAAAGATCCCTGAATATGTCCATTCATAAATGCCATTCGGTCTGTTCTTGTATCTACAATCACCGCATTTGAAGTTCTGGTTGCACCGATTATGCTTTGAATGCTTTTTCTTTCGGGTACCGGAATATCGCCCAATACCTTAGGCCCTTTTTTATTATCTCTTTTCATTCGGGCAAAATATAAAGGTGGCTCAGGTTGCCCTTCTAGAATGTAGTCTACAAAATCCTTTTCTGAGATGGCTGCTTTTATGGACCCATTAAATCGTTGCTCATATCCAACCGTTGATTCAGGAACGGCGCCCAAAGCTTTACCGCAAGCACTCCCGGCTCCGTGCCCCGGCCAAAGCTGTAGATATTCCGGCATAGTTTTAAATTTCTCTATAGACTTGTACAGCGTCTTAGCAGATTCATCCATCGCTCCAACTTTTCCTGCCGCAGTTTCCAACAAGTCAGGACGACCAACGTCTCCAACAAATACAAAATCGCCCGAAAGTAAACCCATCGGTTCGTCTGTAGTGGCTCCATCAGTAACCAGAAAACTAATATGCTCAGGAGTATGCCCCGGGCTGTATACCGTTTTGAATCTGATATTCCCAATACTGAACTCATCACCGTCTTTCAACAATTCATGATCATAATCGCTATCAATTACCCATTCATATTTCCAGTCTTTATCCCCTTCATCAGATACCAAAACCTTAACGCCATGTTCGGCCAGTTCCCGTAGCCCGGAAAGATAATCAGCATGAATATGAGTCTCAGCTGCGGCTACAATCCTCAGTTTATTTTTAGAGGCAATTTTTTGGTATCTGGCGATATCTCTCATCGGATCAATGATGATAGCTTCTCCGGATTTCTGACATCCGATTAAATAGGCATACTGAGCCAGTTTTTCTTCAAAAATTTGTTCAAAAAACATGAATTGAGTCTAAAGTTAAAATTCAAGATAAAATAGTAAGATTACGGCAACTAAATTAATAGAATTAACGTACCAAAAAAGTTTATAAAAACTTTGAATTTATTGGAATATCCCACATCTTTAAAGTCTTGATCTATTTCAACCTAAATTATTATTAAATCTATCGTAATGCGTGTATATAAATCACTTCGAGTGCTTCTTTGCACGGTTTTCCTCTCAGGGGTAATCGGGTATCAGGCAAGTGCACAAAATCTTAAAGAGTTTGAGAAAAAAGTAACCGAGTTTACTCTCGATAACGGACTTCATTTTATAATCATTGAGCGTCATGAAGCTCCTGTTGCCAGTTTTTACACTCACGTAAATGTTGGCGGAGTTGACGAACCTGTCGGAAATACGGGAATCGCTCATATTTTCGAGCATATGGCTTTTAAAGGAACAAAGTATATAGGAACATCTGATTGGGATGCTGAAAAAAAGGTGATCAATGAAATGGATGAGGTTTACCAAGCCTGGTTACAGGAAAAATTCAGTTCCAACCCGGATGAAACAATTTTGGCCGAAAAATGGGCTAAGTTTGAAGAGCTTCAGGAAAAGGCTAAAACATTCGTTGTGAACAATGAATTTTCTGAGATCATCCAAAACAATGGTGGTACCGGATTAAATGCATCGACCGGTGCTGATCTTACCAACTATTATTACAGCCTGCCTTCTAACAAAGCGGAACTTTGGTTCAATTTGGAAGCAGATCGTTTCAAAAATCCTACGTACAGAGAGTTCTATGTAGAAAAAGAAGTGGTTCGTGAAGAACGCAGAATGCGTACCGAGTCAAACCCGACTGGGCGTTTAGTAGAAGAATTTTTAGCCGTTGCATACACCGCTCATCCTTATGGCAGACCTGTCGTAGGATGGAATTCTGACATTACTGCTACAACCATAGAAGACGCTCGCGATTTTTACGACAAATACTACGTCCCAAGCAATATCACTATTGCAATTGCCGGCGATGTAGATCCCAAAAGAATGAAAAAACTAGCTGAAGAATATTTCGGTGATTTCAGAGGTAAAGATAAAGTTGCACCCCCTGTAGCTACGGTTGAGCCTACTCAAAGAGGTGAGCGTCGATTTACAATCGAAGGTAATTCTCAGCCGGTTTTGATAATCGGATATCACACAGTTTCTGACACTCATGAAGATTTTGAAGCTCTTAATTTGCTCGGTAATATTATCTCGACCGGTCGTACTTCTGTTTTATATAAAAAAATGGTAGAAGAGGAGAAGCTGGCTCTGTTAATTGGAGCTTCAAATGGGTTCCCCGGAACAAGATTTGAGTCATTGTTCCTTACTTTTGCTTTTCCGAATCAAGGTGTTGAGTTAGATACTCTCGAACAACGCATTTATGATGAAATCGAAGTTGTAAAAGACGGCTCTATAACTCAGGAAGAACTTGACAGAGCTCGAACAAACATCCGTGCCGGAATTATTCGCGGACTGGCAAACAACACTGGTTTGGCTTTAAATTTTGCCTCAACACATATGACCAAAGGTGATTGGAGAGATGTTTTTCTTCAATTGGAGAGATACAATGCTGTTACGTTGGATGATTTGCAACGAGTTGCAAACGAATATCTCATCAAACAAACACGAACTGTTGGTGCTACTGTAAAAGCAGACTCCTGAACTCAACAAAGACTTTAATACAATAATTAATACTATTATGAAACGTACACTATTATTTTCGCTGATGATGCTGTTTGCGGTTACAGCCGCCGCCCAGAAGCGATATGACGAAATTAAATATCCGAAACTGAATGACTTCAAAAAAGCGAAAGTTGAAGAATTCAAATTGGATAATGGAATAACATTCTATCTGGTTGAAGACAAAGAGCTACCTCTGATAAGAGTAACCGCAACTGTTAGAACCGGGAGTCTTCAGGATCCGGATGGGAAGGAAGGTTTAGCAAGCATAACAGGAGAATTAATTCGGGAAGGTGGTTCCGGAAACTATCCTGCTGATAAATTAAATATTCTACTGGAAGACAAAGCTGCTTTTATGAGTACATTCATCGGACAAGGCTCCGGTAGTGCCTCTATGAATATCTTGAAAGAAGATTTCGATGAATTACTTCCTGTTTTCGTGGATTTGGTTAGCAATCCGCTTTTCCCTGAGGATAAAATTGATCTCGCAAAAACACAAAGAAAAAGTAGTATCTCGCGCCGTAATGATGATCAGGGTAGCATTGCAAATCGGGAATTCAGCAAACTTATTTATGGAGAAAACTCTCCGCTGACTCGCCAGGTTGAATACTCCACGCTTGATGCCATTACAAGAGAAGATATTGTTGCTTTCCACGAAGAATCTTTTGTTGGAAATAATATGACACTTGGAGTTATCGGTGATTTCGACACCAAAGAAATGAAGAAAAAGCTCGAAGATGCCTTTGGAAGTTTGCCTGCCGGAACGGAAAATAATCTTATTTATCCTGAAATTAATTACAACTATCCCTCAACTGTTAATTTTATTGACAAATCTGATGTAAATCAAAGTTACGTTTTAGTAGGACATATTGGTGGATTGCGAGAAAATCCTGACTATGCAAAACTTCAAATGATGAATCAAATTCTGGGTGGTGGTTTTGCCGGCCGTTTATTCCAAACGGTAAGAACTGATCTTGGACTAGCTTATGCCGTAGGTGGTGGATATGGTAGCAGTATCAATTATCCGGGTACGTTCTCTTTGTTTGTAATGACTAAAAGTTCTACTACTGCTGAAGCAATTGATGCATTAATCGCTGAAGTAGAAAAAATGCAAACCAACCCGGTTACAAAAAAAGAACTGGAAGATGCTCGTGATCGTTTTCTTAATTCTTTAGTATTCAGATATGACAGCAAACAAAAAATTCTGAATGAAAGGATCAGCAATCAATACAATGGATTATCACAAGATGCTTTTGACAAATATGTGGAAGAACTCAAAAAAGTAACCGTTTCTGATATTCAAAAAGTAGCAAAAGAATATTTAAATCCAGATAAAGTTCAGATTTTGGTTGTAGGAAATGCTGAAGAAGTTGGTGATCAATTACAGAAATATGGAACTGTAAATCAAATCGACATCACAATTCCAACTCCGAAATCCGATAAAGCTGAAGTATCCGGCGATGCCACTAAAGGAAAAGAATGGCTAGGTAAAATGGCTAATGCCGTTATTGCACCCGGAACAGAATTTGAATCTTTAACTACCGTCGCAACCACAAATCAAGGTGGAGGAACTATTAAAAATACCTCTACTACTTCATATAAAGACTATTCAATAGATGCTTCATTGCAAATGCCTCAGGGTGCTATAGAAATGAGCGTAGCCAATGGTTCCGGTAAAATGACAATTGCTGGTCAGGAGCAACCTCTTCCACCTCAAATGGTTCAACCAATGTTAAATGAAATTAAAAACAGTTACATCAATGTAGCTTTAAAGGCCAAAGAACTTCCTGCTGAATATTTAGGGATGGAAGAAGTGAACGGTACCGAATATGTGGCTCTGAAAGTAGAATCAGCTTCTACGATTACATTTTATTTAGATTCAGGAACTTCATTACCTGCATTTATGAAAGCTACCGTTTTTAACCCTCAGATGGGAAAGGAAATCACCACAATGACGTCCTATACCGACTGGAAAGTTCAGAACGGTTTAGCCTTTTCCTATGCTCATGAAACCAAAGTAGATGGCAATGTAGCTTCGAGTACAACTTTTGAATCGGTTGAGGTGAACTGATTTAGACAATTAGATTTTACTTTAACCCGGTGTATTAAAAATACATCGGGTTTTTTGTGGTTTATAGTTCAAACTATTATTGTTTAGTAAATAATTATCTATCTATCTATGAAAAATTGGGACGACGAATACCCAGAAACATCTGAATACGCTCATTATTATTCTACTTATGTTGATAATGTGCCCAAAGAGAATATCATAACCTTACTGAATTCTCAAATGCATGAGTTCTACACACTAGCAAATGCAATTCGTGGTGATAAAGCTTTGATTCCTTATGCAAAAGGCAAGTGGACTTTAAAGCAAATGATCGGCCATATGATAGAAACCGAACGCGTTTTTGCATATCGAGCACTTTCATTCAGCAGAGGTGATAAAACAGAACTTCCTGGAATGGATCAGGATGAATGGATGGAAGATTCAAACTACAATTCCAGATCAGTAGCCAATCTTTGCAATGAGTATTTAGCAGTTCGGACTTCTACAATTCATCTTTTCCAAAATATGACCAAAGAAATGATCGCCCAGAAAGGTTTAGCAAGTGATCTTGAATTTTCAGTGAGAGCTCTGGCGTTTATTATTGCCGGACATGAAATTCATCATTTGGATATTATTCGAAATAACTATCTGGCAGAAAATTAACTATACTTACATTGCTAGTTCTTTCTTTGCTCCAAGCTCTAAAATTTTTGAAATAAGTTTATTTTCATCACAAACTTCTTCCAGATGAATAATTTCTCCGTTTCTTATCCATGACTTTATTTGGTTCAAAAAATCCGGTTTGATATTATAAATAGCTTTTGCACCCAATTTTTCAAGAGCAACCGCATTACAAATCTGTTCATATTGATTTTTAATTGGGATAACTAATAATTTTTTCCCTAAGAACATCGCTTCTGACGGAGCTTCGAATCCAGCAGAACAAACAAGTCCAAGTGCATTTTCAAAACTTTTTAAGAAGGATTCATTTCCAAGCGGATTGACAATTACGTTCAGTTTTTCGTATCGGGAATCACAGTTCGGGGAAAATATCTCCCATTTTACCTCTGGAATTTGATTGAAAAAAGTAATCAATGTCTCATGAGCGAAAGCGGGAAGATATACAGTTACATGCTCACTGCTTCTAGGGTTTAATTCTTTGATACAAGGACGAAGTATAGGCGGCTCAATAAAATGATCGTATCTTTTGTAATGGGTTCCTATTGGTTCGTCACAAGGAGCAAAATGTTTAATCACACTTTCTGCTATTAAAGCTCTTTTTTCAGGCCTGGGAGTTTTTGGGGAAAGAAAAGCGGCTTGATGGCTTAACCCAATACAATGAACTTTTGCTGACTGTGCAGCCCAAGCCGTAATCGGTTCATAATCCGAAATTATAAAATCATATTCTTTAACCGGAATGGATTGTATATCCTGAATAAAACGGACCGGTTTAATTGCCAATGCTGTTTGCAAAAGATCGATAGCCCCTTTGCTATCATAAGCCAAGCTTATTCCTCTTCTCTTAAAAGTGACTTTACCATCTACTTCCAGATTGAAATTATACCCGCTGATCAAAACATCCACATCTGCGACTTCTCTAAGCAATGGTATGATCACTTTTGCTCTGCTGATGTGCCCATGCCCCGTACCTTGTACTCCGTATAGAATTCTCATCCCAACATCACCTTGCTTTGTTTCATATTGTTATTGAACATTTGGTTGATGTTAGGTGGATCTTTCATCAGCATGTCTTCTTCATAGCGATATAAGCTCCATTCTTTTCCGTCATATTCTAAAGCAGTCAGATTTTCAACCCAATCACCGGAATTCAAATAAATCACCGATCCCTTTTCATTTTCGAAACCTCTTATTTTAGGCTGATGGATATGTCCACAAACCACATAATCGTAGCCTTCATCTATAGCAAGTTCCATAGCAGTAATTTCAAAGTCATCGATAAAGCTTACGGCTGTTTTAACGCTGTCTTTTATTTTCTTGGAAAGTGAAAGTTTTCCATGCCCCAGTCTCATTGATATATTGTTGATCCATCGGTTTATCAGGATCAGCAATTCATATCCATGACCCCCAAGCTTCGCAATCCATTTTGAGTACTTCATAGTTACGTCAAAAATATCTCCGTGAAAAAACCAAACCTTTTCTCCGTTCATCTCCAGCACGAGTTTATCTCGGATGAAAAGTGGACCTAATTGTAAACTCGATACTTTGCGAAGCGTTTCGTCGTGATTTCCCGTCAAATAAAAAATATCCACACCGTTTGTCATCATTGTGATGAGCGTTCTTATGACGTGCATATGAGCTTCCGGCCAGTAATACTTTCGGAAATTCCACATATCTACAAAATCACCATTCAAGATTACTCTTTTAGGGTTGATGGAATTTAGATATTGAGTAAGCTCAACTGCATGACAACCAATAGTGCCCAAGTGGACATCTGAGATAACAACTGTGTCTAGTGTTCGCTTCATGAAAATGTAGATGAGTTTTCAGTAAAGAAACCATTCTAATGTTATCCCTTTATTGATTGCTTGTAACCTTTTGGTAAGGTGGGTGTTATGAAATGATTAAGTAGCTGATTGTCATTTTAGCTTGAGAGTTTAGTTTGATACAGAAGCTGTCCGAAGGACTTCTTTGAGAATCACACTCACTTTATTCGTTGTTCAGCATGACGGATAGTGCAGAAGAACCTACAATAGAACATCATCCTTGTAGATGTAGGGGTTCGTTGACAGGTTTAATTACTTATTCGAATAAATATTCGCCCTTAGTAGGTAAGGTCTTTAAATACTGAGTTTAATATATATGTTGAATACTTTGTTCATGTACTTTTGTGCCGACAAAAGTACCAAAAGCTCCCGACAAGAATTATGGACGCGAACTTCATTACATCGACTAATCATTACAAAAGGTCTTAGTTCAACCTTTTCCATATTCGTGAACCAGCCTGAATGTAATGATTGTTCCTGTGGAACCGTCGATTTCATTACGTTCTTTCCTCGCCCATAATTCTAAAGATCGAAGTTTTTTAAAGAAGACATTACTTTTTGAATATTGAAGCTTTATTTCGCTTATTGATACTTAATCCAAAACCACACCATTCACATGTCAGATTCCGAAGAAAAGAAAATTGTTCACATCCATTTACCTGCCAATGAACCTTTTAAAACTACCTTGACGGCCGGAAAACATGAAATCATTTCCGATGAACCACGAAGCGTGGAAGGTGGTGAAGATCAAGGCCCAGATCCGTATGATCTACTTTTAATGAGTTTGGGAACTTGCACCGCTATGACAATGAAAATGTATGCTCGCCGAAAAAAGTGGCCGGTTGAAGATATTTACATTGAGATGAGGCATAATAAACGACATGCAGATGATTGTGCAGATTGCGAAGACTCTTCTTCAAAAATGGATACCATTGAAAAAGAGCTGATCATAAAAGGCGATCTTTCTCAGGAACAACTGCACAAATTATTAGACATTTCAAAAAAATGCCCGGTGCATCGAACACTTATGAGTGAGATTAGTATCAATACTTCACTAACAGAATAAAAATTCTGATTCATCACCAAGGAGCAGGTGGCGTTTCGATTTCTTTGGTCAGATCAAAGCGAATACTGAAATAGCGATCTGTTCCAATTCTTCTGAGATTATAGGTAAATGATTCACCTTCTTGAATTTCAATCCACCAGACATTGCTTGCTGCTGCAGGTATCAAGTCAGCTGTAAAATCATCAGCAGGAAATGTTTGAAGATTTGCTAGTCCATGATTCGAAGCTTTGCCTCCGTATTGAGTAACATCATCTTCGCTACCATCTTCATGGCGGTGATCGTGCTTCAGTTTAATTCTGTTGTTCTCCATAGTTAATACCCATGTTCTGGAGCGATCTTCTCCAGCAAAAAATGGAATTCTGATTTCCTGATTTTCACAAGAACGAACATGCATAACTAATTCAACTTCTCTAAACGAGTCATCTTCCGGAGCTTCAAGAACTTCTCCCTTGTACGCTTTCCCACATAACTTTTCCAATGAATTCCAGAATTCCTGAGAAGGCTGCGCTGATAAAGAAGAAGAAAAAATAAATACCAAAAGAAGGAATGCGTATCTCATAATTTTGTTTAGTTAGTAATTGAGATTGGTTGAAATTTCAATGATAATATAGCAACAAAAAACTAACCGGAGATTATAATGTCAGAACTTATAAAACTGTACGAAGATCATGTTGATCATAAGAAGTTGAAGCATATTGTTGATATTCTTAGAGACGGGGGGTTGATCATTTATCCCACAGATACAGTTTATGGAATGGGTTGCGACATCACCAACAAATCTGCATTGGAGAAACTAGCCAGAATAAAAGGAGTCCGACTTGATAAAGCTGACTTTTCTTTTATTTGTGAAGATCTGAGTAATCTTTCAGATCATGTTTCCCAGATTGAAACACAAACTTTTAAGATACTGAAACGTAATCTTCCCGGACCGTATACTTTCATTCTTCCCGGAAGTAATAGTTTACCAAGTGTTTTCAGAAAAAAGAAAACGGTAGGAATCAGAGTTCCGGATAATCAAATTGCTCTGGCACTGGTAAAGAAGTTAGGCAACCCTATTGTTTCCACTTCTATTAAAGATGATGACGAGGTATTGGAATACACAACCGATCCTAGCCTGATCTTTGAAAAATGGAAGCATCAGGTGGATGTTGTTATTGACGGCGGTTTTGGAGGAAATGAAGCTTCAACCGTAATAGATCTTACAAGTGGTGAACCTGTTTTGATAAGAGAAGGAAAAGGAGGAGTGTTGGTGTAGGTTTTTTGAACCACTGAGGACACAAAGTATTGAACATTGACCCGAAGAACTTAGAACTGATGAACATCTATGTTTCAAACCACGACCTGGAAACTGGATGTTCATCTGTTCAATGTTGGATGTTCATTTCCCCCAATCTTGAAGACGATATAAAAGTATCGCTGCGCGTTGTGTCTGCGAAAGTAGCGCCGGAATATATCCTGTTTCATTTACGGTATGATCATCTGCTCCGCTCATTCCCACAGCATCGATCGCCATATCTACATAATCCGCCGTAAAAGAAACATCAGCCGCTCCGGCTTTAAGTGGATTTACCGCCACTACTTTTCCCTGACCTAAATCCTCACTTAACTCCGAATAAATGGAAAGCAATTCTCTGTTTCCATCCGTTGGCGCCATGGGTGGATATCCGGGATAGAATGTAAGCGTGGCTTTTGTTTGAGGTCGATTATTAGAAACGATTTGCTGCATTTTTCTTTTAACCCTTTCAACTTGTTCCGGTGACAGTCCGCGTAAATCTCCCGACACAACCACTTCTTTGGAAACCACATTATCTTTCCCAAATGCCGTTCCTGATTTATTTACCTCATCATGTTCGATGGTTGTTCCACCAATGATCATTCCGGGATTAAAAGTCAGAAATTCTTCCGATCTTAGTTCTTCGTAAAAGGCATTCAAAATTCTGGAAGCTTCAAATATTGCTCCTGCTCCAACATCCTCTCTGAATATCTGTGAAGAGTGTGCAGGATTCCCTTCGGTTTTCAACTCCCATTTTATAGAACCTCTTCGCGAAATATTTGCTGTCGCCGGATTTCCATCACCGTTTTCAAAACCAATGGCAATATCTGCCCATTTAGCGGCATCGATCAAGGCTTTCTTTGAAAGAGTTAGTGGCGATCCGCTGTATTCTTCGTCACCTGTGAATACTGCCCAGATGTTCATGTTATCAAGTTGACCGGATTCCTTTAACGCTTTAAGCGCATACAACATAATTACATCTCCGCCTTTCATGTCGGCAATTCCGGGAGCCTTCATGGTATTTTTATCAATCATTTCAGAGTTCTGAAATGGAGAATCTTTCTCGAAAACCGTATCCAGATGTCCGATCAATAAGATCTTTGGCGCGTCATTATTTCCAAAATGTTTAGCGACTAAATGTCCGGCTCGGTTAAACTCAGCACCATCTTCCCAACTGGTTTCAAAACCTAAAGCATCAAACTCAGCACGGAGTTCGGTTCCAACTTTCTGAACTCCTTCAAAGTTCATGGTTCCACTGTTTATGTTTACCAGTTTGATAAGCAGATCCAACGCCTCAGCATTATTAGATTCTACATTGGTTAGGATTTTGCTTTCTGTAGGTGAAAGTTGGGCAAATAGATTTAGATTTATAAGTGTAAAAAAAATGGTAAGTAGATGCTTCATAAAGAAAACTCCTTTCTAAAATAAAGTTTGAAAATTTTAACTAAACAGAAAATGTATGGACGTGATTAATCACGTCCATACACGTTCTAAAAATGCTTGCACTAAGCTTCCTCGACTTCCTCAATAACATACGCATCAATAGGAATGCAAGAACACATTAGGTTCCTGTCGCCGTAGGCATCATCCACTCTGGAAACGCTTGGCCAGAATTTGTTTTCGCGTAGATGTTCGAGCGGAAACACTCCTTTTTCACGATCATAATCCCGATCCCAATTTGTATCCATAGCTACTCTCATCGTATGAGGAGCATGTTTTAACACATTGCTTGCTTTGTCAACTTTGCCTTCTTCAATTTCTCTGATCTCATTTCTGATTTCTATCATTGCATCACAAAAACGATCCAGTTCTTCTTTACTTTCGCTTTCTGTGGGCTCGATCATCAACGTTCCTGCAACCGGGAAGCTCATTGTTGGTGCATGAAATCCAAAATCCATCAATCTTTTAGCAAGATCTACAGCTTCAATTCCGGCACTTTGTTTAAATGGACGAAGATCGATGATGAACTCATGTGCTGAACGTCCGGTTTTTCCCGTGTACAAAATAGGATAGTGATCGTCTAAAATATCTTTGATATAGTTTGCATTCAGAATGGCCATTCTGGTAGCATCTGTCAAACCAGCTTCTCCCATCATTGCGATGTAAGCATAAGAAATGGTGAGGATACTCGCACTTCCGTAAGGAGCAGCAGAGACGGCTGAAATTGCGTGCTCCCCACCGGTTTTTATTACCGGATGGCTTGATAAAAACGGAGCTAAATGTTCAGCAACTCCGATGGGTCCCATTCCCGGTCCACCGCCGCCATGAGGAATACAAAAAGTTTTATGAAGATTTAAGTGACAAACATCTGCACCAATGAAGCCCGGACTTGTTAAACCAACCTGAGCATTCATGTTAGCACCATCCATGTAAACCTGACCACCGTGCTCGTGAATCAGATCACAAATATCTTTAATACGATGTTCAAATACTCCGTGTGTTGATGGATAGGTTACCATTAATGCAGATAGACGATCGCTGTATTTGATTGTTTTTTCTTCCAGATCATCCATGGAAATATTTCCATGTTTATCGGTGTCTACCACAACCACATCCATTCCTGCCATTACCGCACTTGCCGGATTTGTACCGTGAGCCGAATTTGGAATTAGCGCTACATTTCTGTGATCATCTCCTCTACTTTGGTGATAGGCACGAATTGTCATTAGTCCTGCGTATTCTCCTTGTGCACCGGAATTAGGCTGCATGGAAACTTTATGGAATCCTGTGATCGCACTAAGCCATTCGTCCAATTCTGTAAATAGTCTGGTATAACCTTTGGCTTGCTCAGTTGGTACAAACGGATGCATTTGTCCAAATTCAGGCCATGTTAGAGGAATCATTTCAGCCGTAGCGTTCAATTTCATGGTGCATGATCCCAACGAGATCATAGAATGAACAAGCGAGAGATCTTTGCTTTCCAATCTTTTCATATATCGGAGCATTTCGTGCTCTGTATGATATAAATTGAATACCGGATGGTCTAAATATTCAGAAGTTCTGGCAAATTCTTTCGGAAGTTTTACTTCTGTTTTTTCTGAATGAGCTCGTACATCAAAGTTCGAAGTTCTTCCTTCTGCTTTAGCAAAAACGCTGAGCACCTCTTTAACATCTTCGAGTTCTTTTGCTTCATCGAATGAGATCCCTATTCTTCCATCTCCAAAATATCTGAAATTGATTTCATGCTCTTCCGCGATCTTACGTACTTTTTTCTCAGGTGCTATTACGGTAATTGTATCGAAGAATACATCTGTCTCAATATTTACACCCATTGCCTCTAAGCCCGTTTTAGTGAGCTTAGTAAGACCATGAATCTTAGCTGCAATTTTCTTCAATCCCTTTGGACCATGATACACACCGTACATTCCTGCCATCACCGCTAGTAAAACCTGAGCCGTACAAATATTTGATGTTGCCTTTTCCCTGCGTATATGCTGCTCACGCGTTTGAAGCGCCATTCTGTAAGCCGGTTTGCCTTCCGCATCCTGAGTTACTCCAATAATTCTTCCGGGAATTTGTCTTTTGAAATCTTCTTTTGTTGCGAAGTAAGCAGCGTGTGGCCCACCATATCCCATAGGAACACCAAACCTTTGTGTTGTTCCAACTACGACATCTGCTCCCATTTCACCCGGAGGGGTTAATAAAGTTAAACTCATCAAATCTGCAGCTACAACTGCATGAACGCTATTTTCGTGCACGGCATCGATTAAACTTGTATAATCTATTACAGACCCATCAGTTGCAGGATATTGCAGCAATACAGCAAATAATTTAGGATTCGTAATATCAACTTCATTGTGATCTCCGACTACAACTTCAACTCCAATTGGCTCTGCCCGTGTTTGTAACACGTCAATTGTTTGAGGATGACACCTATCACTAACAAAGATCACATTCGCTTCTTTCCTCTTCGCTCCTTTTCGTTGCCCAAGCAACATACTCATTGCTTCTGCTGCGGCAGTGCCTTCATCTAGTAAAGAAGCATTTGCCAATTCCATTCCCGTAAGATCACTTACCAAAGTTTGAAAATTGATCAACGCCTCAAGTCTTCCTTGTGCAATTTCCGCTTGATATGGAGTGTATGCAGTATACCAAGCCGGGTTTTCTAAAATATTTCTCTTAATCACATTTGGGACATGGGTATCGTAATAACCCATTCCTATATACGACTTAAACACTTTGTTTTCAGAAGCCAACTTTTTAAAATCTGACAGAAAATCAACTTCACTCAGAGCTTTAGGTAAGTTCAATTTTTCCTGATGGCGGATATTTTCAGGAATTGTTTCATCTATAAGCTGATCGATCGAATTCGCATTGATAGTTTCCAGCATTTCTGTAATTGCATCCGGATTGTTCCCGTTGTGGCGATGCGCAAATGTTTCCTTTTCGAAGTTGATATTCATCAAACTAGATCCTGAATGTGATTTGAATTTTAATTATCTGAAGCGATAAAAGTGCCTTTCAGTTTTACTAACAATAAACTGTTAAAAATAGCTCCTAAAATTACAAAAAATAGATTATAAATTGGCGTAAAAAGCTGTTGCAAAGATACTATTTCTCCTTTTTTTTTGATTTATTATAAGTCTGTATTTAAAACAACCTAAATGAAAATTATTACAATGAAATTCTCACGTTTTTTTAGTGTATTTGCGCTATTGATGATTGCTGTTTTTGCAAGCCCAATCATGGCTCAGGATTCAGATAATGGCTTAAAAATTGTAACTGAACCCGAAAATATCACACTCGACGTTGGCCAGGAGATCCAACTCAAAGCTATGCTTGTTAATGCCGATGGAGAAGTACAACCGGATACCATGCTCTATTTTTCAAGAGCACGACGCTCTCTTTCTGTAACACGTGGCGGATTGATGAAGGCTTTAGAGCCTGGATCTTTTACCGTTATCGTTTACAAAACTGCTCAGGGCGACCATCCCGTAATGCGAAAAAACGTTACTGTTAACGTTAATTTCCCAAAGCTTGATCGCATAGTTTTTAACGATGTTCCAAGCAAAATGTACGAAGGAACTTCATTTCAGGTTGAAAGCCGGATTTATGATGTGCTTGATTTCAAGCGTGAAGACTTAGAAATATCCGACTACTCATCTTCAAACGATAAAGTTGCTACTGTTGATCGCTTTGGAAGGTTGCAGGCTAAGTCAACCGGTAAAACAAAACTTACAGCAAAAATTGAAGGAGTAACTGAAACTCAGGAAATAGAGGTTATAAAGAATCCCGTTACTTCTATTGAAATTTCTTTGGAAGAAGATGTTGCCAGAACAGGAGATGTATTAACTATAAACGCCGTAGCAAAGGATAAGAAAGGAAATATCGTTTCTAACGCTCCAATAGTTTATTCATTTACCGCCCGACCTGATGACGCCCGTGGAGAAGCTGCACCGGCACAGATCGAACAAAACGGAAAATTTGTTGCCAACAAATCCGGTTTATACACCATTATGGCACGAAATGCCGGCTCGATTACTGAGACAACAGTGAAAATTAATCCACGTAATGTTCAGCGGGAAGTTGAAATACTTGGTAACGCCAAAGTAACTGACGTTCCTACTTCAGATCTCTGGGTTTGGGAAGGAGTTGACGGCAGAGATTATGCCGCAACAGGAACTCATGTTGGAAGAGGAGAAGCTTTCTTCTGGGATGTAACCGATCCTGAAAATATGGTCGCAATTGATACTATTACCGTTGATGCTCGTGTTGTAAACGATGTGAAGGTTTCTGAAGATGGGAAAATTGCCGTTATCTCTCGTGAAGGTGCTTCAGACAGAAAAAATGGACTGGTAATTCTAGATGTAACTGATCCAAGTAACGTTGAAATCCTTTCTCGCTTTGATGATGGTTTAACCGGTGGTGTCCATAATGTATTTATTTATGAAGATCACATTTACGCTATTAATAACGGTCGCCGTTACGATATCATCAATATCGAAGACCCTAAAAATCCATACAGAGTAAGCCAATTTGAAATGGACACTCCGGGACATGCAGTACATGATGTTTGGATCGAAGATGGAATCGCGTATTCCTCAAACTGGACTGACGGTGTAGTTGCTGTTGATGTGGGAAGTAAACTTGGCGGAGATATGGAAAGCATTGGTGGTTCTCCTGAAAACCCTAAGATGTTAGGAAGTTTTACGTACCCAAGTGGTTGGAACCATGCAGCATTTCCATTCAAAAGTAAATCATCTGACAATTTCTACATCGCTGCCGGTGATGAAGCATTTCCTGGAGGAATTCCTGCAGGCTGGATTCATTTCTTTAAGCTAAACAATTGGGAAGAAGCAGAAGAGGTAGCCCGATATGAAGTACCTGAAGCTGGAACACACAATATTTGGGTAAAAGATGACATTATGTATGTTGCATACTATCAAGGCGGACTTAGAATTGTTGATGTATCCGGCGAATTGATGGGCAACCTATATGATCAAGGTCGTGAAATAGCAAAGTTTCAACCAATTGTAAATGAAGGAATTGGTCCAAATCAACCAATGTCATGGGGACCTCAACCATATAAAGATATGATCTTTGTTTCGGATATGAATTCCGGACTTTGGGCTATCAAACTAAAACCTGTTCAGGGAACAGCAAGTAACTAATTACAAAATAACTATGAAAAATTTAAAGAAAATATCCTCACTCTTTGGGATTGCAACCCTTGCAATTATACTATTTACTGCAGGTTCAATTGCCCAAGATAAAAAGATCGTTTTTGAGAAAGACATGCTTTCTCTTAAACTAAATGAAGAAACCAAGATCAGCGCTAAGGTAGTTGATGCTAATGGTAAAACTACTCAGGATTCATTGGTATTTTTCACCCGAAATCGACGATCTCTTATTGTAACCACCGATGGAAATGTAAAAGCAATTCAATCCGGTGATTTTTCAATTTTCGCACGTACACTTACTGCAAACAGAGCAGATAGAATTAGTGCAACACTTAAGGTGAAAGTAGCCTATCCACCCGTAAAGTCTGTTACATTCTTAAATCCTCCAAAAAATTTCTACAACACAACAACTATTTCTTTGGAAACAAAAGTAGTTGACGAAGCAGATGTTGTACGTGATAATGTTGATGTAATGGTTAGTAGTTCAAATCCTGATGTTGCAAGCATTGATGCATACGGCAATTTAAAGGCTCATAAGAAAGGAAACTTTACAATTACTGCAAAAGCAGAAAACAAAACTGCTACATGGAAGTTTAAAGTTTCTGAAAACCCAATCGCTTCGATGGAAATAAGCCACAATTATGATGGCAAAACTATCCGAACAGGTGATGTAGTTACTTTTGAAGCATTAGCAAAAACCAGTAACGGTGAAACAGTATCAGATGCGCCAATCAAGTATACTTATATTGCAGAACCGGATGACAATTTAGGACAAGGAGCTTCTGCACAAGTTGCTCAAAGTGGTAAATTTGTTTCCAGCGATCCCGGTTTATTTACCATTATTGCAACTTCAGGTGACAGATCAACAAGCACTACAATTAAGACTGTTCCAAGAAATGTTCAACGTCCTCTTAATTTAGTAGGAAAAGGAATCGTAACGCATACAAGAACTTCAGATCTTTGGGTTTGGGAAGGCGTTGACGGAAGAGATTACGCAGTTACCGGAACCTGGGGTGGAAATGGTGAAGCTATTTTTTGGGATGTTACCGATCCAAGTAAAATTATCCCAATTGATACTGTAGTTGTAGATGCCCGTACCGTGAATGATGTAAAAGTATCAGAAGATGGAAAAGTAGCAGTTATTACCCGGGAAGGCGCTTCCGATCGTAAAAACGGAATTATTATTCTGGATGTAACTAATCCAAGAGACGTAAAAATTCACTCTGAGTATACTCAGGATCTAACGGGTGGTGTTCATAACACATTTATTTATGACAACCATGTTTATGCAGTTAATAATGGTCGTAAATATGACATCATCAATATTGATGATCCAAAAAACCCAAAAACCGTTGGTGTATTTGAGTTAGATACTCCAAGTCATTCTATTCATGATGTATGGATTCAGGATGGAATTGCTTATTCCTCAAACTGGAGTGATGGAATCGTTGCTGTTGATATCGGAAGTAATGCTAGTGCTGATCTACCCGGTGCAGGTGGTTCTCCTGAAAATCCTGTTCAACTTGGAAGCTATGCTTATCCAAGCGGATGGAATCATGCCGCATTCCCATTTAAAAGTGAATCAACCGGCGATTTTTATGTAATTGGTGGAGATGAAGCTTTTCCATACGGCTTAAATACTGAAGGAGCAAACAGAGCCGCAGGTTGGTTACACTTCGTGAAATTTGACGATTGGGATTCTCCTGCTGAAGTAGCAAGATATCAGGTTCCAGAAGCCGGAACTCATAATTACTGGGTTGAAGGAGATATCCTTTATGCAGCTCTTTATAATGGTGGCTTAAGAGTTATTGATATCTCAGGCGAATTGATGGGTGATCTTTATGATCAAGGTCGTGAAATCGCATCTTTCTACCCTTCAGATAGTGAAGCATTTATCCCGAACGCTACTTTTACCTGGGGACCTCAGCCATACAAAGGACACATTTTCCTTTCGGATTGGAATTCCGGAATCTGGGCTTTGAAACTTGGAGAAAGTACTTCTCAAGGAACAAATTAATCGCATTAGGGAGCCTTTGGGCTTCCTATATTTTTAATTTCATCAAAACTATTTACTCATGAGTGTTATTAATTTTTTTAAGAAACGAGCTTTATTTCCATTATCGCTATTTGCTTTAATAGCCGTTCTTTTTGTTTCCGAGCAAAGTTTCGCTCAGGAATATTTTATATATGTAGCTGCAGAATCGGAAGATGAGGTTCATCTTATCAAGTTTGATGGAAAAACTAACGAAGCTAAAATTGCTAAAACCATTAAAGTCGGACGCTTTCCAACTGAAACAGATGGTCCGCATGGTATAAATGTTTCACCGGATGGGGAATACTGGTTTTTATCTATTGCTCATGGAAATCCTTATGGAATGCTCGCAAAGTATAAAACAGGAACTGATGAGTTGATCGCAACTACTGATCTGGGAATGTTCCCTGCCAGTATGGAAATATCCAAATCAACCGGGTTTCTTTACGTTGTGAACTTTAACCTGCATGGAGACATGGTTCCAAGTACAGTTTCAGTGGTTGATCCGGACTTCATGGAAGTAATTACTACAATTGAAACCGGCATCATGCCACACGGCTCAAGAATCACTGATGATGGTACAAAGCAATATCATGTTTCGATGATGACTGATGAACTCTATGAAATAAATACGGCAGGTTTAGATGTCAATCGTACGCTTAGTCTAAAAAAAGGCGCTATGAAGATGGACGGAATGAAAGAGCATTCTGATGAATCAATGGAGCATAAAGAGAATCATGAAGAACATATGAAAGATGGGACTCATGAAAAGCATATGAATGAAGGCAAAGATGATGATCGTTCCAAAAGTAATGAGCATTCGGGTCATGACATGGTTGGAATGAAAAAGAATGATGGGATGCAAATGATGCATGCTAAACCCGAAGTTAAACCTACCTGGGCAGATCCTCATCCAACAAAACCACTTGTATATGTTGCAGGAAATGGTTCTGACGAGATCATAGAGATTGACACCAAAAAATGGGAGGTTACACGACGCTTTAAATCAGGTAAAGCTCCTTATAATTTAGAAGTAAGTCACGACGGAAAACTCCTTGTTGCCAGCTATAAAGGTGAAGGAGCAACAGGTATATTTGATCTTGAATCCGGCAAGGAAATAGCTAAGATTAAAAATAGTCGCCGGGTTACTCATGGAGTTGCGATTTCTAAAGATAACCGATACGCATTTCTTTCTGTTGAAGGAATTGGTGGAGAGCCGGGATCAGTTGATATCATCGATCTGAAAACTAATAAAAGAGTAGCTGTTGTAGAAACAGGAAAGCAAGCAGGTGGCATCGTTTTTTGGAAACAAACTGCTCCTTAAAAGAATTCTTAAATTATTTAATAGGATAAGCTCCATTACTCTGTAGTGGAGCTTTTTTATGTCAGTAATTCAGAATCAAAGAGATCAAGTGTGTAGCTTTCTGCCCTCTTTTTAACAGATCTGAAATAGTATCTTCTCCTAACACTTCAACCTGATAGCCAAGTTGAGCTCCAATTGTAATTAAAACCGGGTCAAGTTTTCCTTCTTCAGTATTCAACTTTACAAAAGCTGTACCGGTTCTTAGATCTATCTTCTTAATAGCTCTGCCTAATAACTCTGCACATCTTGAAATTTCTTCGATACTATAATCGGTATTGATCTCTGTTCTGGGTTGTGAGTAAGTTTTTTTTGTAACACTTACCGTAGAAATCGAATCTTTATTTTTATCATACTGAAGCCACTCGATTTTATAGTAAAGTTTTTTGATATAGTAGCTTATAAATTTTGGCTGGTTACCTTCAATATGAAATTGAATAGTATTATTTAAAACACCGGAAACTTTATCTATATCGACATCAAACCAAATGGAATCCTTTTTCAATTCAAGCGATTGAGATTTTAAACCCTTCTTTTTAATAGGATGGAGTTCATATCCATCGGCCTGTAATCCTTTTATATTGAGATCACTAAAGCCAAGATGCAAAAACATAGTATCCTCTTTTGCATCAATGAATTCAGTTGCAGAATTTTCGATTTCAATATCAATGTCTTCGATATTGATTACTATTCTTACCTCACCTTTTTTAATCGATATTTTGTAAGCTTCTTCGCTTTTACTCATTTTCTTATCCCCTGTGGCTTCATCCTTTTCACTTTTGAAATAATGTAAGCCAATATAGAGTACTGTAAGTTTAAAATGTTCTTATTTAAATAGATTATAATATTTAGTCTTATCTAAAAAATTTATTAACTTTAAATAAATAAATCTATTTCTATGATACCTGAATTTTTCTACGAACTTAATCCGATTGTGCAAGCTTTACTAGGTGGGCTTTTCACCTGGGGACTTACTGCATTAGGTGCTTCTTTAGTATTTCTTACAAAAAAAATTAATTATCCACTTCTTGATACCATGATGGGATTTGCTGCCGGGGTTATGATTGCTGCATCCGTTTGGTCGCTCATAATTCCTTCTATTGATATGGCTGAAGCTCAAGGCTCTATTCCTTGGATGCCGGCGGTTATTGGCTTTTTAGGGGGAGGGTTATTTCTCCGGATTTGTGATCAATATTTACCACATTTACATCTTGGGTTTGATAGATCTGAAGCAGAAGGCATTCCCACTAAGTGGAGACGATCAACCTTGTTAGTTCTTGCAATTACATTGCATAATATACCGGAAGGTCTTGCAGTAGGAGTACTTTTTGGAGCAGCTGCTTCAGGAATTGATATTACCGGGACTGCGACTATTGCAGGAGCCATTGCTTTGGCAATTGGTATTGGAATTCAAAATTTCCCGGAAGGCATGGCTGTTTCGCTGCCATTGAGAAGAGATGGAGTAAGCAGAGGAAAAAGTTTTTGGTATGGACAACTTTCCGGAGTAGTAGAACCTGTTTCCGCAGTGATTGGTGCTGCTGCCGTTATTTTTATAACTCCAATTTTGCCTTATGCTTTAGCTTTTGCTGCCGGTGCAATGATTTACGTAGTAGTTGAAGAACTCATTCCTGAAAGTCAACATCATGGAAATACAGATCTAGCCACTCTTGGAACTTTGGTTGGATTTTGCGTTATGATGGTATTGGATGTTTCTTTAGGATAGAACAAAATATTAATTCATAATTTTGGATTATGAATTGGAGAGTTTTAAAAATAAAAAACTTAAACGGAGTTTATAGATCAATCTTCATAACAACAGCGGAGTCAGAACAAATTTCGCTGTATTGTTTGGTCTTCTTAACTGAATCGGGGGCTTCATTCTTGATGATTTTGATAAAGCCCAATTTTTTAAAGAAAATTTCTGTATCAGTAGTTAGTAAATAAACTTGATCTAAAGACTTGTCTTCTGCCTTTCTTAAAATTACTTCTGCGAGCTTTATTCCCAGTCCTTGTCCCCTGAAGTTTATATGAACAGCAAGTGAACGTAACAAGCCAATCTCTCCTAATCTTTCAAGCCCTATACAACCTATTAGTATATCCCCATTAAATGCACCAAGAAAAATAGATTGAGAGGGATTTAAATCTTCTGTTGGGAGCTCACAGTCTCTAAGCATCTTAGTTATTTCGGAAGTGCCTACTTCTTTTATACTAACCTCAGGAATCGCTTGTGCCATATTCTGTTTCTCCGCTTAAGAGCCAGCTCCTTATTCTGCTTACATCTTTACTTTCCAGATCATTGATACTAAATTCAACTCCTTTTGCTCCTGATGCTGCTGTTACAGATAACGATGAAAGATCTTTCCGTTCCTGAAATGGATTCTTAGTCTCCTGCATTACTTGTACTCTTTTTCGACGAACAAATGCTGTTTTTCTATTTAGGTTTCTGAATTGCATGGCAAT
Organism: Balneola sp.; assembly: GCA_965216175.1. Lineage (GTDB taxonomy): Bacteria > Bacteroidota > Rhodothermia > Balneolales > Balneolaceae > Balneola. Next base: position 231,260 of record OZ244140.1, on the reverse strand, counting down.
CATTTTAGATTCGATATGTAAACCTGCATCTTTATATCTAAGCCACCCTAATACAGTTGCAGGAATCGCCAGAAAAAAGAATAACCACCCAAATTCCCAAAAATACCACGCTATCGGTGTTGCAATCATTAATAAGTAATTTGGTCTGCGGAGATACCTAAAAAATGATCTTTTGGGAGGCTTAATATCAAGCTCCGGAATATGAAAATCAGTCAAAAACCGATCAAAAAAATCATTCATTTTCCTTTTCGAAATAAAGGGCACCAGGACTATTGATCTCTCTTTTACATTTTGTTCGAAACCTGCACTTTCTACATAAAGCATTCCACATCCCAGTGGCTGACGAAGCACTCCTTCTATAAAACGAACGGCTTGTATTCTGTCAAATGGAATCGTGATATGTTTTCTTTCAATAAGCCCAGACCGGATTAATAATTCTTTCTCCGTTTTTTTTACGCTGAAGTCAGAGTAACTGAAGATGACACCAAGAAAAGAAAAAGTCCACGATATGATTAGAATTGCGATCACAACCGTAATTATCAGAGTAACATTATTTAAACCGGGAAGTGCATCCTTCACGTATTCTATGGTCTGATCATTTATCACAGCATCCATCTGGCCTGAAAGTGCTCCTAAAATAGAAGCGATCAATCCAAAATTTCCCGAAGTAAAAGCTGCCAAAACCAGTTCTTTCGTTGAGATATTCCATTCATCCAGAAATTCATCTTCTTCAACAAAAATTTCTTCCGAGTCGAGAACTTCCTCACCCTCAACTGTTGTCTTTCTATTGCGGAGAGCTTCTTTCAATTCTTCCGCTTCTTCAAAAGTGATGGCATTTATCGTTGCACTTTCAGTTCCTCCTCCGGCTGTTTTAACTTCAACTTTTACCAGCCCGAACATTCTTTGCACTAATCCTTCAGTTAAATCGATCACCTGAATTCTTTCTTTAGACATGTATACATTCTTTCGTACAAAAATCCCTTTTCTGATCTGAAGTTCGCCTTCAAAAACACGAAATTTAAAACGGTACCAACTTCCTATTCCTGAGAAAAAAGTTAACGCAATAGTAGCATAAAGCACATACATAAAATAACCGCCTTCCGCCTGCCTTGTTCCTACAAAAGCAATGATCAGAAAGGTTATGAAATTTTGCTTGATTGCAGCGAATAGTCTATCAACTGCTGCTGCCCAATGTTGTCGTCTAAATTCAGACATCTTCTTTAACCTGACGAACTAGCTGTGTTATTTTATTCCGAACTTCAGTTGCAGTTTCATCATCCAAAGCCGGGATCTCATGAGTAGTGGCTGCTGTAGATATTTTAACAGAGGATAACTTATACTTGCGATAGATTGGTCCCTGATTTGTATCTACGTGTTGAACTCTGTTGATTGGAACCACGGTTCTTGTTTTAAATACAAATCCTCTTAGCAAGTCTATGGCATCTTCGTTTACTTCGTATCGCCATCTTTGCCAACGTAATTTTGGTATCACCAAACCGGTAAAAAGATAAAGAACCAAAGAGGGTAAAATTATAAGAATCAAAACTACCGGATCAAATTTATTGATGCCAACAAAAATAGGAACATAAGCTATAGCAGGGGTAAACCACAAGATCCCAAAGATCAATCCGGTTAAACGCCATGCTTTAATCGCTTTCTTATCTATTCTGAATTCCGGAATATGATTGATCATTATATCTGATTGGGGTTTACTTCGATTCCCGGAGCCTCCTGCTCCTTCACAGTAAACATAAGAACTAATCCGATAAGCAACATAACAAGAATTGCAGACATTCCGAGTCTTTGACTTCCGAACTGAAGTGTTAAGAACCCAACTAAAAATGGCCCGATAAAAGAAGTTACTTTACCTGATAAAGCTAACAAGCCAAACATTTGGTTTGTTAGATCCGGCGGAGATAATCGAGCCATAAAAGATCTTGAAGCCGCTTGAATGGGTCCTACAAAAATACCTAACACCAATCCCCAAATTATAAACCAGGCAATACTTTTAACTATTATCAATGCAACAAGAGGAATAAGTAAACCCAGTATCGAAGCGTTAATAGTAAATTTACTTCCTGATTTATCATCTAACCACGCGAAACCAAAAGCTCCGAGCCCCGCAGTTACATTTAGCCCGATTCCAAACATCAAAATTTGTTCTTCATCCATATCAAACGTACCGGCGGCGTAAACGCCTCCCATTGCAAAAATAGTAACTATCGCATCATTGTAGAACATGCGTGCAAATAGAAACTTTACGATATTCTTAAACTTTCGAACTTCCTTTACAGAGACTTTTAGCTGAATAAAACCATGCTGTATTGCGTCCTTAATTTTTTTATTTGTAGATGGATTATCGGGCGTTTTAAAGAAAAGGGGCAAGCTAAAAACGGCATACCATATAGCTGTTAATATAAAAGTAGCTCTTACCGGCTCTGATGTTGCTGTATCCAAGCCAAGCCAAAAACCGTCAGTTTGAATGAATGCAAACAGAGCCACCAAAAGACAAGCTAATCCTCCGGCATAACCCATTCCCCATCCCCAACCGCTCCATCGCCCTAATTTTTCTGGAGAAACTAAATCCGGAAGCATAGCACTGTAAAAAATAAAAGCAAACTCAGCGCCAATAGTTGCCATAAATCCCATTCCTAAAGCGAGCCATAAAGAATCCGGACCTGGTTCTGCAAACCACAACATACCGCAAGCGATAATACATAAAATGGTAAAAGCTGCAATCCATGGTTTTCGTCTTCCTGCTTGATCCGCAATTGCCCCAAAAACAGGTGCTCCGATTGCAATTACAATCCCGGCAACACTGATCATATTTCCCCACTGAGCAGTTCCTATTTCAACATTCTCAGCAATGGTTTTAGTGAAATAGGCAGCAAAAATAAACGTCTGGATAATTACGAAGTATGAACTATTCGCCCAGTCATAAATAGCCCATGCAAAAAGTCCTTTTCCTTCCGGCTTTTCAATCATGCAGATAATTCCCAATTACTTATTAAGCCCTAGAAGCTAGGGTTGTTGAATATCGGTTTAGAAATCAGAAAAGCAAAATTAGGATTTATCTGAATTTTGAAATTTCTAAGCTCAGATATCTTCTCGGATTTGTACTTTAACTTTTATTCCATTATTTACAATGATATTGAATGTGCCTTTCCTAAGGGTATTTCGAATTAATAAGCTCTTTTTATATGGTTACTAAATATCTAATTCTGGGTTTATACGGGCTGATTCTCTTTCTTATCGGAATTTTTGCTTCCAGAAAAGTAAAAAACCTAAGCGATTATTATGTGGGTGGGAAAAATGTAGGGTTTTGGGCAGTCGCCTTTTCTGCACGGGCAACGGGTGAATCTGGTTGGCTTTTATTGGGATTAACCGGAATGGGTGCACTTGCAGGCGTTTCTGCATATTGGGTTGTGTTTGGCGAAGTTTTGGGAGTTGCCCTCTCCTGGTTTTTTATGGCAAAACCATTTAAAAGATTAACCAATCAATACGATTCTATAACAATTCCCGATTTTCTTGAAAGTCGTTTCAAGCCAAAATCTAACCTCCTCAGAAGCGTTGCAGCTACTGCACTTTCTGTGTTTGTCATCATCTATGTAAGTGCTCAAATAGACACAACGGGAAAAGCATTCGAATCTTTATTAGATATGAATTACTTCACCGGAGCACTGATCGGATTCATAATTGTTGTTACTTATATTTTTATTGGTGGTTTTCTAGCATCTGTCTGGTCAGATTTTTTCCAGGGATTGATGATGTTCTTCGGACTAGTCTTCCTTCCTGTTATCGCTTGGTTTATGATTGATAATGGTGGGGGATTTGTGAGCGGACTTAAAGCTATCGATCCCGGACTACTCAATATTTGGGGAACTAGTGTAGATCCATGGATCAACGTTTTTACTATTCTGGGATTTGCTATGATCGGGCTTGGGTTTTTAGGTTCACCTCAGGTTTATGTGCGTTTTATTTCCATAAAAAACGAAATGGAAATCGATAAAGGAAAGTGGGTGGCGATAGGGTTCACTCTTTTAACGGATGCTGCAGCAGTAACTATTGGTCTTTTAGGCCGATATTTATTCACCGAAACCGGACAAGATCCTGAAGCAATTTTAGGAACAGGAGCTGAAGATGTGCTCATTATTATGGTAGAAAACTTACTACCTCTTACCTTAGTTGGAATTTACATAGCCATCGTGCTGTCAGCGATTATGTCTACTATTGATTCGCTTTTAGTTGTGGCTTCAAGTGCTATAACAAGAGATTTCTACCAAAAGATTTTTAATCCTGAAATAGCGGATAATAAGTTATCCAGGTTGTCACGAATAGTTACACTGGTAATGGCGTTGCTGGCTTTAGGACTTTCATTTTCGGTAGCTGTGCTATCGCCTGATCGCACTATTTTTTGGTTTGTAATTTTTGGATGGTCCGGAATTGCAGCTACTTTTTGCCCCGTAATTATTCTCTCTCTTTTCTGGAAAGACTATTCTGAAAAGGGGGCTATCGCTTCTATGGTAACAGGATTTTCATGTGTTCCATTATTTAAATTCGTTGTTCAGGAAATTGATAGCGTTGGTATTTATTTCGAAAAACTTGATGTACTAGCGCCTTCATTTCTCTTATCTATGATAGCAGGATTTGTATTTACGAAGCTTTACCCTTCCAAAAAATCCACCTAGTTACTGCAGATAATTTGCAAAATTCATAGTCTATGTTTAATTGTATTATATAATATCAATTTATTGGAGGTAGTTATGCAGGTAAAAAATCTTCTTCAAAAAAAGGGAACAGAAATATTTTCAGTATCGCCAAACGATACTGTATATCAGGCCATTGAGAAAATGGCGAATTTAGATATAGGTGCATTAGTTGTTTTGACGGATGGTAAATTATCAGGAATTATATCTGAGAGAGACTATCGCAGTAAAGTGATACTTCAGGGAAGAACTTCTAAAACGTCAAAAGTGTCTGAGATCATGTCGAATGAAGTTGTGTGTGTAACATCAAATGACTCAGTAAATCTTTGTATGCAGCTTATGACTGACAAGAGAATTCGTCACCTGCCCGTGTTAGATGAAGGTGAACTTGTCGGGGTTATATCGATTGGCGATGTTGTTAAGTCTGTGATTGAAAATCAAAAAGTAGAAATAGATTCTCTTCGAAATTATATAGCAAGTGGAAGTGGTTTCCCAGGGTAACTTGATGCGAAGGATTTAGAAGTCAACAGCTCTTAATTAATAGGAAAGTATTCGTCCCTTTGTGTGATTTTACCAAAATCATACTTTTGGGTGATTCGTAGTTTATGTTAATTGCCTAAACTCTGGATATTCTTTAACGTCAATTAATTTCACTATGAAAAAAATTATTCTTGTTTACGGCTCCATTACCGGAGCGGTGATCATCTTAAGCATGACCTTGGGAATTTATGTAGCCAAATATGGAGGAAACGCATTCTTTGCATCTGAAGCATTGGGTTACTCCATCATGCTTATTGGCTTTTCTATGATTTTTGTTGCAACTAAGAAGTATCGCGATGAAGATCTCGGGGGAGTTATCAAATTCTGGACTGCTTTAAAAATAGGTCTTGGTATCTCACTGATTGCCGGCATTGTATATGTGACCGTCTGGGAAATAAATTTATATTTCACAGATTACGAATTCATTGGTGAATACACAGAATCCATTATAAAAAGTGCGCGGGAATCAGGAGCTTCATCAGAAGAATTGGAAGCAACCATTGAACAAATGAGACAAATGGAAGAGCAGTATGGTAAACTTTGGTTTAGATTGCCAATGACTTTCATTGAAATTTTCCCCGTTGGATTATTGATTTCGTTAATCAGTGCTACTCTATTCCGCAATCAAAACTTTCTATCCGAACAAAAATCACAAACTGAACTTTAAGACCTAATTTAAAATGCAAAGCAAAGCTTCAACACCCGACGAATACGTAGCTGAACTTCCTGAAGAACGTGCTACTGCTGTACAAAAACTCAGAGATACTATTAAGAAAAATATTCCCGATGGCTTTAAAGAAACTATGAGCTACGGGATGATCGGCTATGTGGTTCCTCATTCTATTTATCCTGATGGCTATCACTGTTCCCCGGAACTTCCTCTTCCGTTCATGAATATTGCATCTCAGAAAAATTTTATCGCTTTATACCATTCAGGAATTTATGCTGATGAAAAGCTATTGAATTGGTTTACTTCAGAATATCCGAAGTATGTGAAAACAAAATTGGATATGGGTAAAAGCTGTATTCGTTTCAAAAAACCTGAGCAAATTCCGTATGACCTTATTGCAGAATTAGCTCAAAAAATGTCCGTTCAGGACTGGATTGATAAATATGAATCTGCAGTGAAAAGATAGGTTTATGCTCTTCGAAAGAATTACACCTCCATCTCCTCTTTCAGACCTGATAGAATGTTATTGGGTTATTGAAGATGACAGTATTGAAGTCCGTCAACAGAAAATTATTCCTGATGGATTTCCGGAGATAGTTTTTCATTACGGAGAGCCTTATCGAATTAATATTACCGAAGATTGGGAAATTCAATCTAAAACATTGTTAGCCGGGCAAATTAAGAATCATTTTTTTCTGGAGAATACCGGTTCTTCGGGAATGATTGGTGTAAAATTCAAGCCATCTGCGTTAACCGAATTATTCTATATCAATATGTACGAATTTACTAATCATGTTGTAGACTTGGATAAAGTCTTAAAAGAGGAATTTGATACAACCTCTATCAAAATGACAAATAGAAGTATCAGCTATTCAAAAAAGATCAATCTTCTCAATAAACTATTTGAACATTTATTGTCGGAAGCTGCCATATCCCAGAAGATCAGAAATGCAATAGTACTGATTTTGGAGTCTAATGCTTCTGTTTCCGTATCTGGTATTGCAAAACAAGTAAATGTAAGTGAACGTCAACTCGAACGCTTATTTAAACGGTATATCGGCTTGTCCCCAAAATTCTATTGTCGAATAATACGTTTTAGCTACATCTTTGAGCAAGTTCAGAATAAAGAGGTTGAGTGGAGCGAATTAGCTCAATTGACAGGATTCTATGATCAATCTCATTTTATAAAAAACTTCCAAGAATTTACCGGAGAAGACCCCTCGGGTTATTTCTTTGATGAAATTAATATGGCGAATTTTTTCCTAAATAAAGAGGGAGCTGCATGATGTCGGCTTTTTACAATACTAATCGAAAGCACATATTTAAATTTTATGATTCTAAAACCTTAAAATTTGAATTATGAAACGATCACTTATTCTCACTCTCTTAGTGCTATTCATCGGAAATTTTCAGCTACAAGCACAAAATCCTGATCCGGCTCTTCCCGAACTTGCATGGCTTTCGGGCTACTGGACATCCTCAAAAGATGGAACCGTTATCGAAGAACTATGGACTAACGGTTCAGGATATATGATGCTGGGTGTTCATAGAGATGTTTACGCAAACGGCCGTTCTTCTTTTGAGTATTTGCGCATTATGAGAACAAGAGAAGGAATTGTATATGTAGCAAGTCCTGGTGGCAGAACCGGTACTACTTTTACCATGAAAGAAAATAAAGAACAAAAGGTTATTTTCGAAAACCTCGAAAATGACTTCCCTCAACGAATAATATACTCCAGAACCGAAGATACATTAACTGCCAGAATCGAAAATGAAGCTGGTGATAAATCTATGGAATGGATCTGGACTAAAACTAAACCCAAATTCTAATGAGCTCAAAATCTGTAAACCCTAATAATCATTCCCTTTCGCTTGCTGTGAAAGATATTCATGCTTCTAAATCTTTTTATGAAAAACTAGGTTTTACTCCTGTTGAAGGAACCGGACCTATTGAACAAAACTGGATCATACTTGAAAATGGTCATTCCAAAATAGGTTTGTTTCAAGGAATGTTTGATGAAAATATTATCACTTTCAATCCAACGGATGCCCGTTCTGAATACAAAAAACTCAAGCAGGATGATAACATCAAATTTCTGATGGAATCAGAATCTATCAAAGAAGATAAAGGGCCGTGTCATTTTTGTATTGAAGATCCGGATGGTAATCAGATTTTATTTGATCAGCATAATGAGTGAAGAATATCCAACATCCAACTAAGAATATTCAATTTAGAATTCTATGAAAAAGCGTGTAACAGGTATCGGCGGAGTATTTCTTAAGGCAGAAGACCCCAAAGCAACCAATGAATGGTATGAAAAGCATCTCGGGATAAAATCAGGGAGATGGGGCGGTACTTTCATTTGGCGACACGCCGAAGACAAAGAAAAGATGGGATACACCGCTTGGAGTATTTTCAAAAATGATACTGACTATACAAATCCCAGTAAGAAAGATGCAATGATTAACTATCGTGTGGATGATCTGGAAGCATTGCTCAAAGCTTTGAAAGAAGAAGGAGTCGAGATTATAGGGCAAATGCAGACTGAAGAATATGGTAAATTTGGCTGGATTATGGATCCGAATGGTTATAAGATAGAGCTTTGGGAGCCATTTGATGGACCATATGAAGAAATGCTGAATGATGATGATGTGAATAGGAGTAGCTAATAGCTGTTAGCTGACAGCTATTAGCTACTATTCTAAAAGTACTTAAATATTGGATACTCAACATTCTTTGAATCAATGCCATTTTCTTCAAAATATTCATCAAAAAAATTCCAGAATATCAATCCATCGTCTGATTGTGGTTCCAGCAAGTAGAAGATTAGATTTGTGAGGGGTTGAGCCATATCGACCAAAAAATCTCCTTTCTGCACCGTTCTGGAAGCTTTCTTAAACTCGCCTTCAACCATCGCCAGATTATGCCCTTCAAATTGTCGCTCTGACTTCTCCAATTTTGAAACTTCAAAAACTTCACCCTTATATTCCTTCTTCTTTTCTATCTCTGAAACAATTATGCCTTGCTTTTTCAAGTGATCTGCAATGGCTTTCATTTCTTTCGGAATAATGTATCCTCGTGGAAGCGTGCTTTCTACAGTAGCTTCAAATTTGCTGTAATTCTCAACATCAGGAACTTCAATGATCTCACCCGATCGTATATAACTGGTATCTCCTTCCGTTGTCACATATGGAATGTAATTGTATGTTCGTAATGTGAATGTATCTTCAAGAGGAATCATACGGAACCTGATCCCTTTCTTTTGTTTCCCTGAATTATCTAATACATTTTGTATCGCTGATTGAACAGCACTTTTGTTTACTTCTGCAATATATTTCCCATTCCCATTGGTGTATTCAAGAATTTCTGTTACAAAAGCTTTGGTTGAATTCATTCGCTCGTATAATCTTTCGTGTGCAAACGCTTCACTTAAAATCCCGATCCTATTTCTCAATCCCATTTGGTTCACCAGATATCTGGGGTGATGATTATAGGTATAAATAGCTTTTGGAGGCCAGCCTTGTCGTAGGCTGTAACCGCCGTACGGACCCAAATGTACATCATACTCATCTAGAACGTTTTGCGTAACTTCTGGGAGCATTTCATTCCATGTGAGGTCGTAAGGCGCTCTTTCTCCTGCTGAATGATAGCTTGGAGCCCACGTCAACGAGTATCCGTGCCATGTACCATTTGTGGTATGCAGATCTACAAATATTTCCGGATCCCATTTCAAGATCACGTTTTGGATCATGGCATTGGTTTCCAAAGCTTCCATTTTCATGCCGTCTCGATTCAGGTCCCAACCTTGGCTGTTTGCACGAATCCCTGTTTTCTGCGGACTTCCTTCCTGCGATCTTCGTACTTGAACATCCATTTTATCGTTCGAATCCGTGTTGTAAATCGGAACAAAAACGATGATCTGATTTTCCAGTAAATACTTTTTATCGCCAAGCAGAATTTCACGCATCAAAATTTGAAGAATTTCTTTTCCTTCCACCTCTCCCGAATGAATATTTCCCTGTATGTACATCACCGGTTTGCCCGATTTCTCAGCTTCTTCAGGAGAACTCACTTTTGGATCAGCCATAACTACTACCGGAATATCTTTTCCTTCCAAGCTCTTTCCCATGTATTCCAAATGCATGAGATCTGATTTAGGCTGAAGCGCTTTTATGAAATTCATTACATCAGCATAAGTTGAAGTTTCCTGATAATTCGTTTTCTCAGGTGTTGTGATCAATTCTGTAGGCCATTGAGCGTAAAGCGAACTTGAGAAAAGAATAAATAATGAGATAGAAAAGAGCTTTTTCATAAGTAATTTTTAGTTTGCCTGATGATACCAAAATGGTTTGAATTCTCATTAGACCATTTCGAATTTTTACTTCCATTTATCTGACCTCCGCAATTCCTAGTCACATTTTACGATCCAAATAGCTCGACCCTACTTTCAAATGGGGATTTCGAATCATATTCAATTCTATCTCAACGAGTCCTCCTCCTTAACCAAGGGGAAGACAGATGGGGTCAAAATAATAGTTCATTTCCTGCCTTTCCAAACCTCCCCAATTCCTAGTCATATTTTACTATCCAAGTAGCTCACCCCTCCTTCAAAAGGAGGGGAATTTCTAAACATGTTCAATTCTATATCAACGAGTCCTTCCCCTTAACCAAGGAGCCTGCCTGTTCGGCAGACAGGGAGACAGAGGAGGTCAAAAAATAACACAGAGCCATATTAGAAGAATGCGTTGTCACATTCGTTCTAATCACACACGAAACCATCATAGAATTTATCCGTGTTACTAAAGTCACTGTTATTTAAATCGGGAAATCATGAAAAACTCAAAAGCATTCTTTTTTACCGGATCAGCGTTACTCTTCTTTTGGATCATCGGTGGATTTAGTCCTTATATAAGCTGGGAAGCCAGACTTTTTAAAATTCTGTTGACAGTTATTCTTGGTTTTTTAGCCTGGAAGCTCAAAAATTCTAAAAATCCGAAATACAAAAAAAGTGCCTTGATCATCGTTTTACTTCTGGCAACCGCTACTGCTTATGCTGAACCGTACGTAAGTCATGCAGTATTCGGGCATCACCACCATCATTTCTTTTGTGGGAAGTAGCTCTGAAGCTTATCATGAAATAAGTTAAGCGAGAAAATCTCCCCTTGAGGGGAGACGAAAGTCCAAACGGTTCTTTGGACTTTCCGAGGGGTGTTGGTGAAGTTTAGTTATTAGTAAACTACACCAACATCCTCCGCTTTTTCGGCATGCCGAAAACCGCACCTTCCTCGAGGGAGGAATTGAACGGTTTTTTTGAATAAAACGCCATAATCATTCTTTTTTGGGAAAGTAACTAGAGTTAATATTCAAAGTTAAGTTTATAATTTTACTAAATAGTTTTTTACAAAACAGATTTATCATATTTAAATTGATATTTTGTTTATATAGCTATTATGTAATAATATCTATCAAAACTAATAGACTCTACGAGTTTTATATCATGGAAATAATTGATTACGAAATAAAAAAGTCACTTGAATCAATTAGTAGCGAAAAACTAAATGGAGCAAATTATAACAGGAGTGATTTTGCAAGGAAAATATTAAACTATCCTGCAATGATGGTGCCTTCTGTACAAGAACCTATTATTAAAAATCTTGCTGAGACATTTAATGGACAAGTATCCTTATTAGATCCGTTTATGGGTGCATCTAATACGCTTGTTACTGGAATGAAATATGGACTGAATGTTTTTGGTCAAGACATTAATCCATTATCTGTACTTTTGAGTAAAGTAAAAACACAATACTATACGGAGGAAGAATTAAAGGCAAGTAAGGAATCTTTTCAATCAAAAATTGATGCTGATACTTCAATCAAAAAAGAAGTTCGTTTTCACAATATTGATAAATGGTTTAAGAATGATGTTCAAATAGAACTTTCTAAACTCTATAGGGCTATTGCAAGTGAGCGGAGTTTAAAAATAAGGAGATTTTTATGGGTTACATTAGCTGAGGTGATTCGTTTAACAAGCAATGATAGGACATCTACTTTCAAATTACACGTTCGTTCAAAAGAGGATATTAAGAAGAGAAACCTTTCCCCTATTAAATACTTCTTCTCAACTTTAAATAGAAGTATTGTAGATATGAATAGCTTTTGCTCTGTAATCGAGGAAAAAGGATTAATTGAAGCTAAGAAATATAAGAAGCAGGCTAAGGCTGTGTGGGGTGACTCCTTAAAATCTATTCGTACTAAAAAGAAATTCAACTTGCTTGTTACTTCGCCTCCGTATGGAGACAACCAAACTACTGTAACCTACGGTCAATTTTCCTTTTTACCATTACAATGGATTCCAGTAGAAGATATTGATAAAAATATAGCCTTAGATTATTTAAAGACCGCACAAGAAATTGATTCTAGTAGTATTGGCGGAAAAATGCTCCATGATTTTACGAGCAAAAAAGAAGCACTATTCCAAAAATCTAATACCCTCAAACATTTGTTTGATTCTTTTAGCATTGATGAGCAGAAAAAGGCAAAAAAGATCATCAACTTTGTTCACGATTTGGATAAAACGATTGATAATTCTCTAAAAAAATTAACCGAAGGAGCATATATGGTTTGGACGGTTGGTAATAGGAACGTAAATAACCAGGTAGTCAAGAATGATGAGATTCTTATGAATTTATTTACATCCAAAGGGATTGACCTAATAACCGATTTGGATAGAGATATTTTGAGTAAGAGAATGCCAGGTAGAAATAATTTTTCCAGTACTATGAGCAAAGAAAAGATATTGATTTTTAAAACTTCCTCTAATTAATGAGTAAGTATCATTTTGATATAACACCCCATATAGTAAAGCAACTCGGAGAGCAACTTGTTTCTGATGAAATAACAGCATTGCTGGAGTTGATAAAGAACTCTTATGATGCTGATGCTTCTTATGTCTCTATTGAAATAAACACTACTGGACAATACTTACACGACGAACTGTTTTATCCAAAACATGAAGGTTTTATAGTAGTTGAAGATGATGGCTTTGGAATGAGTGAAGAAACCATTATGAAATCTTGGTTAATTATATCTTATTCACAGAAACGCGCATTGAAAGATGCAAAAAAGAAAACTCCTAAGGGAAGAACACCGCTTGGTGATAAAGGATTAGGGCGATTAAGTACTCAACGATTGGCAGATATTTGCGAGATATTCACCAATGAAAAAGGAGAGAAAGGAAGCCATATTGCCTTTAACTGGAAAGACTTTGAGAAAGAAGAATCATTAGGCAAGGTTCAAATTCATGCTGAAACATTTGAACCGCAAAGAGAAAAAGGAACATCTCTTGTTTTAGCTAATCTCAATCACTCGGAAGTTTGGGAAGGAAAAAATCTTGAAAAATTTAAAGGGCAAGTATCTCAAATTATCTCTCCCTATAAAGAGAATAGACCCTTTGAGGTTTACATCAAAATAAATGGAATTGCAATAGACCTTGATAAATCTAATGAAGAGTTGAGAGAGCTAGCCATCTCCCGTTTCAAATTTGATTTTGACGGCTCATCCATTAAGCTCGAAGGAAAGACAAAACTGACCAAATTTACTGGGAATAATCGTGATGATTTTCATAGTTACATAGCAACTGATGAGGGTAAAAAGTTTTTTTCTTTTCTAAAGAAAAAATACAAGGATTTGCAACTTTTATCGGATAAAGACTTTTTTATTGGTTTTGAGAGAGAATTTCATTTCAACAGGGATATTGGGGGCTTAGAAGTGTATGATGGAGAAAGAGCTAATCCAGGTCCTTTTACAGGACTAATAGATGAGTTTACTTATGATAATTGGCTTTCATCTGATGAAAACGTAAAGGAGATTTTTGGAAAACTTTCTAATTACAGAGACTTCGCTCAAAGTCAGGCTGGAATCAAATTATTTAGAAATGGATTTGCAGTGAAGCCTTTTGGTATTGATGGTGATGATTGGTTGCGTCTAAGAGAATCAGAGACAACAGGTAGTTCTTACTATACTTTACGACCTAAAAATGTTATTGGATATTTTGCTATAGATGAAGGAACGAATGATAAACTAAAAGATAAAACAGATAGAGAGGGGTTGGTATCAAATCCATTTTCTCGCAATTTTTTCATCTTATCCCATTTTATAAGGGATGAAATAAATAGATATCAAACAACTATTAGAAGGGCTTTCCTTGAATATATAGCAACTTATAAAACAGAGAACAATGGTATAAAAACAGTAACCCAGGCATTAAATCAGCTTAAAGAAACAAAATCCAAAACAGAAGAAATAAAAGAGGAAGTCACTGATGCTGTTTCAACAATAGATAAAGCTGTCTCAGATTCAAAAAAGGTCGTTAACAAGGTGAAGGGAAACCCATTGTTTTCTACGGACTTGGAGAAAGAAACAGTCAATCAGGTTGAAGAGATTTTAGCTGAGTTAGAATCCATTCAGAAGACTCTCTATAAATTAAATGCTGTTGTTCTTAAAGCTGATAAATTAAATGAAGTTGTCGATATTCTCGAACCAAAAATTCAAATCTTAGAAGAGCAACTAAGTAATTTCTCAGAATTAGCAAGTCTTGGATTAACAGCAGAGTCTGTAAGTCATGAATTTGCAACCATAGCCGATAAGTTAGCTGAAAAGGCAAGTTTTTATTCAAATAAATTACAGAATAAAAATATATCCGACTCAGACATTTTTGTATTGATTGAATATATCAATACAACTGTCAACGGGTTGAAAATCCAATTGAAGCATTTAGACCCGGCTTTAAAATACAGTAGGGAGAAAAAAACGACTTTCAGGTTATCTAACTTTTTTAAGGAGGAAAAAGAATACTATAACAACCGCTTTGAAAAGCAAGGAATTGAATTTGAAATTAGTTGTATTGATGATTTTTCAGTCAAAATAAATAGAGGGAAGCTTACGCAAGTAATAGACAACTTACTAAACAATTCAGAATATTGGCTGCATGAACGAAAGCAAAATGAAAAAGGCTTTCATCCAAAAATCTCTATAAAGATTGAAACTCCCTGGATATACGTTTCCGATAATGGTTTTGGTGTTGCCCCAGCAGTAGAAAATCAAATCTTTGAGCCTTTTGTTACCACAAAGCCCAAAGGAGAAGGAAGAGGTTTGGGTTTATTTATTACCCGTCAATTACTTGATTCTTCGGGTTGTACTATTGTTTTAGAAACCACTACTAATGAACATAAAAGGAAGTATATGTTCGCTATTAACCTTTCTAATGTAATCGAATGAGTGTGTGTAAAAATACAGATATCTCTGGCTCAGAAAAAGTTGCAGAACAATTAAGAGTTAAATCAGAAGCTCAGGCTAAAACTGCAATCCTTCAGTTTCTGTCGGAGCTACAAATAAGTAAAATAGTTTATGTTGATGATAGATGTTCTATTCAGGAGCTTAAGGAAGCGTATATCGGAAAGTTAAAAGGTTTTTACTCTAAAAAGCCACAGGAAATTGATTTTATTAATTGGGAATTACCACGCACCATTTTTGAAAGAGATATTAACAAAATATGGGATGAAGCAGACGAAGATGAAAAAGGAGAATTATATCTTTCCATACTTAGATACGAAAAAAAAGAGGAGGAGATAGAAAATTCTGCTGCTCCATTAAAGCTTAAAAAGCATCTAAAAGAAAAAATTGATTTATTGTCTCCGTCGGAATGGATAAATAAAAAAGATGATATTCTTTCGGCATTGACTGAGTCATCTAAAGTTCTTTTTCTTTTTGATATTGAGTTTAAATATGCTCCTCTTCCTGATGGAAGAGATGGTAGAAACTTAGCACTTGAGTTACTTTCAAATGATAAAATCAAGGATAACCTATATTGTGGAATTTTCTCTCATCTCTTTAACATAGAAGAAGAAAATGAAAAACGAAATGAATATTGCAATACCCATAAATTAGAAAAGGAAAAATTTTACACCATCTCAAAAAAGCGGTTTCAAGATGATTCTTATTTGCCAGGTTTAGCAGAAGGAATAAGAAATACATTGGTGATTAATGGAGTAGAATTTTTGAAAAAAGAATCATCAAAAATTATCAAAAAGGCCTTCAAAGATTCATTAACCGAAATAGAAGAATTAAATCCTGAATCTTTTAATCACGCTATACTAAAATCTTCCAATAAAGAAGGAGTTTGGGAAATGGCAACACTATTTCGCCTAAATAATATAATCACCTCTGATAAAGCTTTAAAAACGCTATTATCTCCAACCAAAAGAACTAAGATTAATCGGAGTTTAGAGCAGATACGAAATGTAGAAAAAATTAAAACCGGAGGTGAAACACCTTTTGATAAAACCCAGATTCAATCATTAAGAAGAAGAGAGCTTTACATAGAAGAAAGCACTTTGAATCAACTCCATTTTCCACTTTCAAATGGAGATATTTTTTTGATAAATCAAAAAGAATATATCCTACTAGGTCAACCTTGTAATCTAGCAATGAGAAGCGGAGGAAGCAGAAGTCGTAACTACGATATTGGCTTTCTATTAGAGATTGAAAAACTTAGTATTGATGATTATAAGAAGATGGGGAAAGCTCAATTCGGAGTTTTAGGAATTGTGGAAACTCCAACAGTAGAAGAAGGTTTTCTGAGAACAGTAAAGTTTCATTCTTTTAGAACGGTAAGTTTATCTCCATTAGACTTAACAATTTTCAATCCCGATGGGATAGCCAAAATTGATTTAAAAAAGTCTGAACATGATTCTACAACCATTCAAGCATCATGGAAAAAGCGTTACAAAAAATTGCATAAAGAGGTTTCAGAGTATAAATCTGGGATTAGTACGTATAAAAAGTTAAGAAGCTCTGAAAAAAACAATCTCAAAGAAAAAGTGTATTACGGAAACCTTTTTAAAGGTTATGACATAAACAACGAGACTGCTTTAAATAGGTCTGGAACTATACTCACCTTTGATATAAAAAGAGTATCACATTACAAGCAACCATACTCAGTAGATTTGCTTCAACAATTTATGCAGTACCTATCGAGAAATGCTTTTGATCATGACTTCTCACGTTTATAATTTGATGTTATCAATGAATCTAGATTAAGATTTATAAGAAACTTATAAATAGAAAAATCCTACCTAACTATAGTCTCAGATCTCTTCGGTCCCGTAGAAATAATGGTGAATTTCACTCCGATATATTTTTCTACAAAGTCGATGTAGGATTTAGCAGCTTCCGGCAGATCATCCCATTTAGTCATTCCGGAAATGTCTTTGTCCCAACCCGGCATGGAGGTATAAACCGGTTCCACATTTTCGATCTCATCCAAGCACAACGGGAATACTTTGGTTTCCTCTCCGCCACTGATCTTGTAACCGGTACACACTTTGATCTCATCAAAGCCGTCCATTACGTCCATTTTAGTAAGCGTGAGTTCGTTAATGCCGTTAATTCTGCATGCGTATTTCAAAGCAACCAGATCTAACCATCCACAACGTCTTGGTCGACCGGTAGTAGCGCCAAACTCATGACCTTTTTTGCGGAGTTCTTCTCCTGTTTCGTCCAGTAATTCTGTTGGGAATGGACCGTTTCCAACTCTGGTGCAATATGCTTTAGTAATTCCCATTACATGCGTAAGCGCCGTTGGTGGAACTCCTGAACCAGTACAAGCTCCACCGGACGTTGGCGATGAAGAAGTTACATACGGATAGGTTCCGTGATCAACATCCAGCAAACAACCCTGAGCGCCTTCCAATAAAATTGACTTGTCTGCTTCTAATCCTTCGTGTAGCAAATTGGTAGTATTACAGATGTATGGAGAAAGAATATTAATGGAATCTTCAAGTTCTTTCATTAAATCATCTACTGAAAGTGTAGGTTCTTTGTAGAGATTTTCAAGAGCAAAATTTATATCTTTTATGTTCTGCTCGATCTTATTTCTCAGTGTTTCTTTATCGAGCAAATCTACCATACGGATTCCAACTCTGGAAACTTTGCTTACATAAGCAGGTCCTATTCCACGTCCTGTTGTTCCGATTGCATCGCCACCCCGACGTTTTTCCTTTAGCTGATCGAGTAGTTTGTGGTAAGGAAGTATAACGTGCGCTGTTTGGCTGATGAAGAAACGTCCTTCTAAGCTAAAGCCCATTTCTTGTACATCCTTGATCTCTTTTACCAAAGCGATAGGATCTATCACAACGCCGTTTCCGATCACACAATCACCCTTGCCATTAAAGATTCCGGAGGGAATCAGATGGAGCACAAATGTTTTGTCATCAAATTTAAGTGTGTGGCCCGCGTTTGCCCCACCTTGATATCGGACGATAAAATCTGCTTTATCACTTAACAGATCTACGATCTTTCCTTTTCCTTCATCGCCCCACTGGGCACCAATTACTACTCTAACAGACATAATATTTTGAAAACTATTAACAATAAAAAAGGGGTGTAGTTATCTACACCCCTTTCAGATTCTATTTAAAAAATGTGTATCAACCTTCGTTGAATGACTCGGCTGCTTCTTCCACCGATTTGAAATGCTTGAACACTGTGATCAATTTAGTCACAATTAACAAGCTCTCAATTTTATCGGTTGCATTCGCAATGCGAAGATCTCCACCAGCTTTACGCATGGTTGTGAGCGCCCCGATCAACATTCCAAGCCCGGATGAATTCATGAACTTTACCTTTCCGAGATTAACTACAACATTAGTTTTCTCGGCATCAATTAGCTCATGAAGTTTTTCGTTCAGGCTAACCGCATCGGGTCCACCCATTACGTTACCTTTAAATTCGATAACTACGCTACTGTAGCGTTCTGATGTATTAAAGCTCATAATCCTATTATTTAAAACTTATTATTTATTGGTTTTGGAGTCTAATTCTACTACCAAAGAGCTGGCAACAAATAAAGAACTATACGTACCAAGTACAATACCAATTAACAGTGCAAAAGAAAAACCTTTTAACACCTCGCCGCCAAAAATAAACAGCACAGCAACCACAAACAAGGTGGTAACCGAAGTGATAATAGTTCTACTTAGCGTATCATTCAAGCTTTTATTTACCATTGGTATAAATTCCATGCCTTTATGCACGATGCTGTTCTCGCGAATACGGTCAAATACTACTACTGTATCGTTCAAAGAGTACCCTACAATCGTTAAAAAGGCGGCAATAATATTCTGATCGATCAGCAAACTGAAGTTTACAACATCGCTTAGCAATGTGAATACACCAAGCGTAATAGTCACATCATGAAATAATGCTGCAACTGCCCCGGCTGAGAATGTCCATTTACGAAAACGAATCAAGATATAAATAAAGATAATGATCATAGAATAAATCACTGCTTGTAAACCTCCTGATTTTAAATCTTCCGCTATCCGCGGCCCAACGCTATCCGTTTTTTCCGTTACAGCGTCGTTATCCGGATAAAGCTGAGCTACTGTAGAACGAACAATAGTCTCGATCTCTTCAATAGTGCCTATGTTATCTGTTCTGATCAATACTTCTGATTGAGATCCGAATAATTTTACTTCTGGTGTAGAACCCAATGGGTTCGTTAAACTGGATCTTATCTCTGTTACATCTACAGCACTTTCAAATTTAAGGACAATTTCTTTACCGCCTTTAAAGTCGATACCGTACTGTAATCCTTTACTAACAATTGCTCCGATAGATATTGCAAGCAATATCCCCGAAAAAATGTATGCTATCTTCCGTTTACTAACGAAGTCAAAATTTGGTGTTTCAAACCATCTCATAATTTTATCCTTTTTACTCTTTTAAATTTCTTTGTTGATTAACCGAAGTTTACAGCATTCGATTTATTACGTGTCAAGTAATCGATCACTACTCGAGTGATTATAATTGCACTAAATAATGAACAACAGATACCGGCAAGTAGTGTTACCGCAAATCCTTTGATCGGACCAACTCCGAAACTCAAAAGAACCAGAGCTACAAAACCTGTAGTTATGTTTGCATCAAAAATGGCACTCATTGCATTGGAATACCCAGCAGAAATTGCTGCTTTGATGGTTTTTCCTGTTCGCTGTTCTTCACGGATTCGATCAAATATCAGCACATTTGCATCTACCGCCATACCAATGGTTAATACGATACCAGCCATACCCGGAAGTGTTAACGTAGCTTTAAAGCCAGCTAAAATTCCTAATATGAACACGATATTCAGCAACAAAGCTAAATCAGCTACTGCACCACCTGTTCGGTAATACACGATCATAAAAATCGCTACAATAGAAAGACCTATAAGTACAGAGTTTAAACTTGCATCAATAGAAGCCTGACCGAGCGATGCTCCAACCGTACGTTCTTCAACAATATCCAAAGGAGCAGGAAGAGCACCTGATAGCAAAATGTTTACCAAATCATCTGCTTCACCAACGTTTTCAACTCCGGTAATCGAAGATCGCCCATTGTTGATTTTAGTGATCACATTTGGATACGTGTACACAAAACCATCCAAAACAATTGCCACCGGCTTACCGATATTAGCTCCTGTAATTCTGGCCCAATCTCTGGCCCCCTCTGGATTCATTGTCATCGATACTTCAGGCACATTGGTTGCCGGATCAAATTGAACACTGGCTTCTTCTATCACGTCACCTGTCATTTCGATATCAGTTTTAACGCCATAAAGAGAGAAAACTTCAGCTCCACCTTGAGTATAAGGTTGTGTATTTGCACTCCACATGATGGTAGTATTTCTTGGGAGCAAACGATCGATCTCCGAATCATTTAACAATGCGTTTACTTCTGCAGTGTCTTGTTCTTCAGCATAACCGAGAACGTAAGGACTTCCCTGACTTGGGATAAGAACTTCCAGCAATGCATTGGGCTGTATAGTATCTAAACTATCGCCTTCTTCACCTGCTGCCTTTTGATCGAAGTAATCATACACCTGATTGATAAATGAACTAAAATCATTAGCATTAGCTGCCAATCTGAATTCCAATCGAGCAGTTCCTCTAAGAAGATTACGAACTCGCTCTTTGTCATCCACACCCGGAAGTTCAACCACAATACGGTCTGTTCCCTGCTTTACAATAGAGGGCTCCGTTACACCAAATCTATCCACACGAGTACGAATAATTTCGATGGCTCTGTTTAGTGCTTCTGTTCTTTGTGCTTTCAAGAAAGTCACGATTTCTTCATTTGATGAACGTCGTGTAATTTCTGCTGCATCATTTCTAAAATAGCGACTCAATCGAGCGCCATCATTTCCTTCAGAAAAAGCAGAAGCCATTTCATCTATGAAATCAGTGTCATTTGCTAGAGCAGTTGTTCTTGCATCGATAACTATTTGTTCTAGTGCATCATCTTTGTTTTCGCCTGCTAATTCCAGAATTAACTGAGGTGTTCCTACTTCAAGCATTACATACATTCCGCCTTGGAGATCAAGACCAAGATTTAATGTCCGTTCTTTTATACTTGCTAACTTTTCTCTTTGCTCATCTACATACTGAGCACTGTCTGATGGAGAAAGTTCACTAATTTGTTTCTGTTCCAGGTTCCATTGGATGGTTGGGAATAGGTACCATAATGTTAACGCCAAAAAGGCGAATATGAGACCGATTTTAAATCCGTTTCCTTGCATGGTTGTTAGATTTTAGATTTTTATGTTAGATATAAGATTTGAGACATAAGATTTAAGATAAATCATCTAATCTTAGTCTTTGTAGAATTCGGATTTGAATTCTGTAATTTGTTATTTGAAAATTGAATTTTGGGTATTTACCCGTAGGGTACTAAGGAGCGTTTATAGCTACTCCGGAAATAAATGGAAGGGAAGATGTGTTTTGTGAAAATGTGTCCCACCCGGATTCAATCGTAACCAGATTATTTAAACACGAAGCAGAAACTGATTTAGAGGCTTTGTTTAATGTTGGAGCATCATTTTGTTGAACAGCATTGGATTTGACGGTTTCAACAATAATTGCCTTACCCATTCCTGATGATGAATTCTGATACGCATTCCACTCACCAATAATAACATCAAAAACGTCAGAAGTTTCAGATTCATCAAATGGAAGCTCAAAATCTTCACTGTTTTCAGATACAATCTCAGAAGCTTTACGAATCACCGATTCTAGTTCATCAGCGTCGTTAGCTAAGTCCGTGATCAACTTTCTGATTTCAGCATTTTCTTCTGTTTTAACTTTGGCATCTAACCAGGAAGTGAATTCAGAGTGAGTATTACTTTCCTGAATCGGCTCCGCAATATGCAAAGCAAACCCTATCAGTATTACTGCCAGACTGTATGCTTTTGTGATATGTGTTCTGAAAATTTTCACGAGTTTTTAATATAGAGAAGATTTGTGCTTCTTTTCAATTAAAATTTACGCCTCAACTACTTTACCCAACCTCTCAAACTCCTGCTTCAAAAACCTTCCGGTATGTGATTTTTCAATCTCTGCCACTTTATCCGGAGTTCCTTCGGCAATAATCTCACCTCCTCCTTTTCCTCCCTCAGGACCTAGGTCGATCACCCAATCTGCTGCTTTGATGAGATCCAGATTATGTTCAATAACCATTACTGTATTTCCTTTATCTACCAATTTCTGAATTACATCTACTAACATTCGTACATCCTGAAAATGAAGTCCGGTTGTGGGTTCATCCATTACATATAGAGTATCTCCGGTTCCGATCTTTGAAAGTTCACGAGCTAACTTAATTCGTTGTGCCTCGCCGCCAGAAAGTGTAGTACTGGATTGACCGAGTGTCAGATATCCTAATCCTACAGATGTCAATGTTTTCAGAATTCTGCTGATAGCAGGTTGAGCATCAAAAAATTCTGCTGATTCTGAAATCGGCATTTTCAGTACATCAGAAATACTTTTTCCTTTATAGAAGATTTCCAGTGTTTCCCGGTTATAGCGTTTTCCATTACAGGTTTCGCAAGTTACATACACATCAGGTAGGAAATTCATTTCGATCTTACGAACGCCATCACCCTGACATGTTTCACATCTTCCGCCTTTTACGTTGAAAGAAAATCGACCTTGGTCATAGCCTCTGATCTTAGATTCAGGAAGTTCAGCATATAATCTTCTTACATGATCGAATACTTTGGTATACGTTCCCGGATTGGACCGTGGAGTTCTTCCAATCGGACTTTGATCAATAGAAATGATCTTGTCAACATTATCTAACCCTTCAACTGTATCGTATGGAAGAGGAACACTTTTAGATTTATAGAAATGATTAGAAAGAATAGGCACCAATGTTTGATTGATCAACGAACTCTTGCCGCTACCGCTCACTCCCGTCACTGAAATAAATTTCCCAAGCGGTACTTTTAGCTCTACATTTTGGAGATTATGTCCACGAGCATTTTTTATAGTGATCTTCTTTTTATTTCCTTTTCTGATCTTTTCAGGTAAAGCAATCACTTCTTCATCTCGAAGGAATTTCGCGGTCATCGAGTCTTTTGCCAGTTCATCCGGCGTTCCTGCAGAGACAATATGTCCACCATTTACTCCGGCTCCGGGCCCCATATCAACGACAAAATCAGCGTGCTCAATCGTTTCCCGATCATGCTCTACCACCAAAACGCTGTTTCCGAGATCGCGTAACATTTCCAGCGATTTTATCAGCTTGATGTTATCCCGTTGATGCAACCCAATACTTGGCTCATCCAAAATATAAAGCACTCCAACCAGTTGAGTTCCGATCTGTGTTGCTAATCGAATTCTTTGTGCTTCTCCTCCACTCAATGTCTGTGCTTCACGATCCAGATTCAGATAATTCAATCCTACATTCAGTAAAAAGTCCAAACGATCTCTGATCTCCTTCAACACCTGACTTCCGATTTGTTGCTGCCTTTCCGAAAGCTTGATTCCGTACAACGTGTTACGAATTCCATCAATATCCATTTGTACCAAATCATGGATGTTGTATCCATCAATTTTGTAAGACAGAGCTTCCTGATTTAACCTTCCTCCCCCACATTTTGGGCAAGTAATCTTGCTCATGTACGCTTTGGCTTTATCTCTTTGCTTTGGCGATTTACTGTTTTCATATTGCTCGATAATCATCTTCCGTAAACCTTCAAACTTATGCTTGTAGGTTACGTTGCTGTCTTTAAAATCGTAGCTGACGGAATATTTATGATCACCGCCGCCATTCATAAGTAGATCCAGTTCTTCTTCAGAATATTTTTTAAAGGGAGTGCTGAAATCCTTATCAATAGTTTCCAGAACAGCTTTTAATTGCTTAAATACGAATACATCTCGTGGAGCTCCCAAATAGCGTAATCCCGCATCTTCGATTGACTGCTCGTTATTTGGTACCAGTAATTCCCAGCTTACATCGTATGTACTGCCTAGACCGTTGCATTTTTGGCATGCGCCGTACGGCGAATTGAATGAAAACAAATTAGGAGCAGGGTCTTCATAAGCGATTCCACTTTCAGCATCAAACAATTTCTGAGAGAATAATTTGTCATCAAATTCATCGCCCTTTTTTGTCGCAAGAACCACGTTGCCATCAGCCATTTCCAGAGCTAAACGTATGCTTTCTGAGATTCTCTTTTCACTTTTTGGGCTAATCACAAAACGATCAACGACCACTTCAATATTATGGGTTTTATATCGATCCAGCTTCATTCCTTCTTCCAGTTCTACCAATTCGCCATCGATTCTTGCGGAAAGAAATCCTTGTTTGATGGTTTGCTCAAATAGTTCACGATAATGCCCTTTTCGTCCACGAACTACCGGTGCCAAACAATACACCTTACTACCTTCCGGCATACTCATCACAGCTTCAACAACCTGATCTGCAGACTGCTTTTCCATCTTATTTCCTGATTTATAAGAATATGGAATTCCTACTCTAGCATAGAACAATCTCAGAAAATCGTAGATTTCAGTAACAGTCCCAACCGTAGAACGAGGGTTCCTATTTGTGGTTTTTTGATCGATTGAAATTACGGGAGAAAGTCCGTCTATGAAATCAACTTCAGGTCGCTCCATCATCCCCAAAAACTGACGGGCGTAAGCCGAGAGTGATTCCAAGAATCGACGCTGACCTTCGGCATAAATTGTATCGAATGCCAGAGAAGATTTCCCCGAACCTGATAACCCTGTGATTACAACAAACCGATCTCTGGGTATATCAATATCGAAATTTTTAAGATTGTGTTCGCGCGCGCCTCTAACTACAATATTTTGCTGCAATAGTACTTACTTTTTTAAGATTGAAGCCAACTTTAAGTATACGTAACAGATTCGATAAAACCTTCATTCACTTTTTTAAATCAAGTATCAGTCTTGGGGAAGACTTTGATGTAAAAATGCATGGTATTGTCTTACAAATAAACGGTTGGGAATAAACCCCTCTTCATCTTCAGAATACTCCGGTTTAATTCTTTTCAAATTGTACATAAGTACTGAACCCATGTTTTTTACTTCTACATTTCCACGATTCTCACAA
The DNA here is from genome assembly GCA_965216175.1 of Balneola sp. GTDB lineage: Bacteria > Bacteroidota > Rhodothermia > Balneolales > Balneolaceae > Balneola. The sequence goes on along the minus strand of OZ244140.1, from coordinate 205,888 downwards.
ATAAAGTATTCATGAACTTCATTATATGTGCTTTCAGAAATATTGATATATCCTTGGTCGGCATTTTGCTCCATTCTGGAAGCAAGATTCACTGCATTTCCCCAAATATCATATGCAAAACGTTTCTTTCCAATAACACCAACTACAGCAGAACCGGTATGTATACCAATTCTAAGTGGGAAACAGGTAATAGAGTTGTCTTTATTTCTTTCAATTTGGTTCATAAAACTTTTCATCTTTAAAGCTGTCAGAACTGTATCAATTGGATGTGTAGTATTTTTTTCTGGAAGCCCGCCAACAGCCATATAGCTGTCGCCAATAGTTTTGATCTTAATAAGATTGTTTTCCTCAGCAAATTCGTCATATTTATCAAAATAGAAAGAGAGGCTTTGGATCAATTCTTCAGGACTTAAATTGGGCACTACCTTGCTGAAACCATCAAAATCAGTGAACATTATAGAAACACTTTCAAATCGTTCGGGGGTTACCGTACCATATGCCAGCAAACTTTCAGCAACTTTATTTGGGAAAATATTCTGAAGTAAATCCTGATGTTCATTTTTCGAAAGTTCCAGCTCCTGATTTATTGCTTTCAACTTCTGCTTTACAGATTCCAACTCAACATTTTGAGCAAGAGTATTCTTATATGTAGATACCAATAAATTTGTCAAATGCTCAAGATCAGCTTTTATCGAATAATCCTTTCCATCAACATTTACAGTTACAACTTCTCTATCGATAGTTTTGGATAGAGGTTTTTTCAGCAGTTCGTTGATCTTTGTAAATAGCGTCTGATCATCATAAGGCTTGGTTAGATAGTTATCTGCTCCTGCTGAAATTCCTTTCATTAAAGAATCTGTTGTTACCAAAGAAGTAACCAATATCACAGGAATATGATTATAGCTTTCGCTCTCTTTTATCTTGCCACACAATTCATACCCGTCAAAAACCGGCATCTCTACATCACTAATTACAAGATCAGGGCAGTTTGATTCTATCAGCTCAAATGCATCTTCCCCATTCTGAGCAGTATTTACATCAAATCCACGATGTATAAGCTTGTGTTTTATTAATGTAACGAGTGCAGGATGATCATCTACAACAAGTATTTTATATTTTGCTCCTTTCATTAACCCCCAACCCTTATTAAACTAATTTACTGAAATATAGAGATAATTATTTTTTGTTAGTGTTAGGGATTTTTTAGAAAGCATTAGCTTAAAATTTCTTATACCTTTGATGTATGGAAAAAACGATCGAAAATACGTGGTCTCCAACCTCATGGAAGGAGAAAACGATAAAACAATTACCGACTTACGGCGATTTAAATCAGCTTGAAGAAAATTACGCTCAATTAAAAAGTTTACCACCTCTGGTTACATCCTGGGAGATTGAAGCCCTTAAAGCAAAGCTTGCAGAAGTTTCTGCAGGTAAAAGTTTCTTGCTGCAAGGTGGAGACTGCGCAGAGAGTTTTGACGCTGTTACTTCTCCAAAAATTGTTAACATGTTGAAAGTAATGCTGCAGATGAGCTTTATTCTCATTCATGAAATGGGCGTTCCTGTTCATCGTGTTGGTAGAATTGCCGGACAGTATGCGAAGCCTCGGTCAAATGATTTTGAAACAGTAAACGGAAAGGAAATTCACAGTTATCGTGGTGATCTTATTAATCGTTACGAAGCTAATGCAGAAGCTCGTATGCCTGATTCCAATCGACTCTTAGAAGGCTATCATAAAGCGGGCTTAACACTGAACTTTCTTCGTGCGCTTGCTGATGAAGGATTTGCTGATCTGCGCCATCCCGAACAATGGGAAATGGATTTTATGCTCAATAACGAGTATTACAAAGAGTATGAAGCAATGGTGGATTCCATTACCAAAGCAGTTCGTTTTATGGAATCAATATCTCCTACTAGAGTAAATAATCTTCAAAAAGCAGATTTTTACACTTCCCATGAAGCGTTGAATTTATATTATGATGCTGCTCAAACTCGTCAAGTTCCTCGCAAAACAGGATATTTTAACCTGAGTGCACACATGGTTTGGTTGGGCAATAGAACTCGTGATATTGATGGCGCACATGTTGAATATTTCCGAGGAATTCAGAACCCGATTGGAATTAAAGTTGGACCTCCATTTGAAGTGGATGAAACGCTTGAACTAATAGAAAAACTAAATCCTACCCACGAAGCTGGTAAGATTGTAATTATTTCCCGCTTCGGGAAAGACAAAATCGAGGAGCAACTTCCACCGTTAATTCGTGCTATTCGTAAAGAAGGGTTCCCTGTAGTTTGGAGTTCTGATCCTATGCATGGAAATACTTTTTCTACTGAAGATTCTGTTAAAACAAGAAACTTTGATCACATTCTGGAAGAGATTAAATCTTCGTTCGCAATCCATAGAGCTGAAGGAAGTTACCTGGGCGGTGTTCACTTAGAAATGACCGGTGATAACGTTACTGAATGCGTGGGTGGTGCCAAAGGATTAAATGAATCCGGATTAGGAACTAACTACGAAACATTCTGTGATCCGAGATTGAACTATCAGCAAAGCCTGGAACTATCGTTCTTGATCGCCAAAGAATGGAAACAAAGCTATTCTTGAATTAAGAATTAAAGATGAAAAATTTCTTTCTGTCATATCGAGCAGAGCGAGATATCTAAAGATTGCCGTCAACGTGATATTTAGATTTCTCATATTCATTCGAAATGACAGAAAGAAATTTTTCATTTTAAATCTTACATTTTTAATCCCTAAAGAGATATCTCTTTAACAGAACCCAGAAGCTTTCCTAAAAACTTGTTTCCGTAAACACGGTCAACATGTTGCATATCAGCGATGATGACCAATAATTCTTTACTTCTGGAAAATGCAACGTTCAGCAATCTTGGAACACTTAATCCATTTTTAGTTTCGTCAAATGGCCGAACAGAATAATGGCGTAATGCTCCGTTTTGGAGTTCACCACTCATCACCGTATCAAAGATAATCACTTCTTTTTCTCTTCCTTGGAATGTGTGAATGGTTCCAACTTCCACATATCTGTATCCTTCATCACGCAAATGATTCCGAACAGTATACACACTGCTCCTAAACGGAACAATCACTCCAATACTGTCATCTGCATATTTTAACGAAAGCTTTTTCACACTTTGCTCGATCAACTTTAGGTGAACTTCATTGGAAGGCTTAAACCCTCGCCCTCCTTTTTCCTGCTCGATATAAGGGCCGTATTTGGAAGAATCTACCAGAGCAACAGAATTTTTATTGATTCCTTTTTCAAGAATTTTCTTCCCCGACTTTAATCGCCCATCATAAAAAACCGAACTTATTACACCCGCAAGGTCTGTTTTTAACCGATATTGAGTATCAAAGAAACAGGTAAAATCGGGATTATCATCGTGCCAGTTAAACAAAGCTTCTGTAGAATCCGCACCGGAAACAAAAGTAAAAATATCCTGCTCTAAAAAAGCTCTCGACTCGGCGTGATCTGTTATCGCAATAGGCGGAAGTTGCATTGGATCACCCGCAATTACCAAATGCTGTTTGCTTTTTGCCGCCATCAGCAACAAATAAGGAACGCCGGCCATGGAAGCCTCATCCACTACAACGGCATCGTAACTGAGATTCCAGAACAACTCTGACGTACAAACTTTTGCCATGGTTGTGGCTACCAGTTGTTTCTTTTTCAATTCATAACGTTCATTCAGATTCAGCAATTTATCTATCTTCTCTTCCATTGCATCGATTCCGCCTTCCCGATCAACTTTCTCACCCAGTAGTTGGCATTCTAAATCCATTTTCTGTGGAATCTCTTCATCTTCCAGCATCATTTTATCGATCTGTGCCTGAAGCTTTTTGTAATTCCCCAAAGAAGTACTCATTTGAACAGCATCTGCTTTTCGTCCATCCAACTTTATCTTCACCTGATTCTCGAACAAAATACTTTCCAGTCTGTCATCCTGAAGAGCCGCTTCCCCAAATCTTGTAGTTTGTTGAAGATCGAACATCGGCTCAATTTCGTAGAGCGCTTCCATCACACTTATTAATCCGACATCCACAGCTCGGTTTGTATTAGATACAAAAAGCACCCGCTTTCCTTCTCTTAAAAGATTTGCAGTTATAAATCCGAGAGTAGCTGTTTTTCCGGTTCCGGGAGGCCCCCACACATACAGTACATTATTTTTGACAGACTTTTCAATTGCTTCCGTTTGGGATTCATTTCTCAACTCGTCCACTTTGATTTCATATCCTGAGCCATCTTCCTTAAAGTTGCTTTCCGGTTCCAGGAGTGCTTTCAGTTGATCGACTTTCTTATAGTTTTCTTCAAGAGTACAGAGATGTTCTTCCATCTTTTTCAGTACAAAATCATTTTCCCACTCCAGATATACTTCATCGATAGTAGGACCAAAATCTTCCGGGAATTCTAACCAAACTTTTCCCTCTTTAAAGTCGATCTCATGAACTTCCATATCTTTATCTCGAAGTTTTCCTCTGATCTCTTCCGCAAAACGAAGCCCTTGGTTAGTCGTCTCAAAGATATAGATATGATGCTCCGATTGTTTTTGCAGAACTCCGTTGCTCAGCACATCATGGGATGGTGTTTCCCGTACTGCTTCAATCTCTTTCTCAATAGCCGCAATGGCTTTTTTTATAGTCTTTTTAATATTCAATTATCAATGATTCAATGAAGAATTAAGAATGCTTTCCTTTCATTTCGAGTGAAATGAGAAATCTAAAGATTGCTTTCAAAGTTGAAATTTAGATTTCTCACATACGTTCGAAATGACAAATCATATTCCATCATTCTTAATTCATAATTCAAAATTTTTAATTCTTCTTATTGATCCCAAAGCTCTGAGCGTATCATTTCTGCACTACGATCTGAAAGCTTATAGTTTAATTGAATTCTGCTTTTCGATGGCACTTTTTGCTCCACTAACTTTGCACTTTCCTGCGTGTATAAGATAAGATCTGTTTCCCGAACAAAAAGCGGTAATGATCGCCCGTAAATACTCCCGGCAACAAACGATCCTTCAAAAGGAATCATCAATTTCAGCTCATTAATGATCTTTGAGATGCTTTCATCCTCAGAAGTAACGAGTCCTATGGTTTGAATCGCTGCCAGTTCTGTAATTTTATATAACGTCTCAGGATCAAACATGTGCACGATCGGGATGATCATCATGGTTTCACTCAGGCTTCTGAATTTATTCATGAATTTTATCGGTACAAAAAGTGCATCATATGACGCTGCTTTTTCAATTTCTGTGATATCTATTACGCTGCTTTTCACTCCAACTTGTTTCTTAATGGCACTGGAAAGCATCGACCCCATTTCTTTATTGTCCCCAACAGTGGCACAGGTTTGAATACGCTCCGGCCATTCCATGAAATCCAGTTGTTCCTGAAATAAAAGCTCGATTTCAGAATCATCGAGCCCATACCCTACCAATTCTTCGATCAAAGCCTGAACTTTTTCGCCACCGATTTCCAAACGTTCAGCTTTATCGAGCATCGAGGTTTGTTTAATAACCGTAAATCCTCGTCCCTGTTCACCTTTAATCAATCCTTCTTCTTCAAGGAATCCGTACGCCTTTCTAACAGTATGAAAACTTGCTTCCAGTTGTTGTCCCAACTCCCGGGTAGATGGCAACACTTCCCCAACCTGAAATTGCTTCGTGGAAATCATTAATCGAATCCGATCAGCGATATGTTTTGCGGAGGTTTTCAAAAATTTGAATTTTTACGGATAAATACTATTATAGTAGTATATGATTTGGTCTAAGTTCATTTTAAAGATATCACTATTAATCGGAATTCTCATTTTGTTCTTTGGAACATTGCAAGCCCGGCAGAATAAAGATAGTGTTACCATTAGATTTGAAGTTCATATTCCATCTTCCACTCCACAATATGCGACCATTTTTATGGGGAGCTCGCTAAATATCTGGGATCCAGGAGCTCAAGGAAGCGGTATGGGGCAAAAAGATTATTCAATACCATCAATAAACTTAGAACAGCCAAGAATAATCATCCTAAAAAAACCCATTGGCACAAAAATAGAATATAAGTACACAAGAGGTTCTATTTTTAATGTGGAAGAAGAACCGGATTATACCTATAAAAATCATCGCACAACTATCTTTAATAAAAATAAAACAGTAAAAGATACAGTGGCGGCTTGGCGAGATTTACCTCCAAAAGAAATAGAATCGAATTGGCCATTACTGGCTTTAACCGAAAGCAACATAGATCTACGAAGTAGAAACACTGAAATTAATGGATTTGGAACTTTGGTCTATGATTTTGAAATGGGGTCCAATTTCTATGACCTTGATAAAATTGATCGAACCAACATTGGAATACCCAAGAATTTAGATGACACCGTATTGTATTCCATCAATTATTCTTCGATAGATGATGAGAGTATTTTGGTACTGGCAGGAAAAAAGAAAGGAAATCCAGAATGGGATATTTATCTAGATTTGAATAGCGACAATGCTTTTCATGAAAAAGAACATGTTTTTTCTACCTCTAAAAATAAATCCACCTCTTCTTTCTTGGGACAAGTTTATTATCCAATTACAAAAGACGGAATCACTTTCTACGACTCGGTTCAAGTTAAATTAGATCAAGCTTTTGATTTACCGCCCGGATATAGTTCCTCATATGATAAAAACGCTCCAAATCTAGCTTTTCAAACTCCTTTTGCGAAAAGAAAGGCAACTATAAATGGTAACACTTTTCATATTATTAGTAACTCAAAGGATGATTTTAATGATTTCTTTTGGGTAGGAATAGATCACAATAAAGATGATGCTATAAGTATTCAATCCGGTTCTAACGAAAAAGCTCAAGTAGATATATCAAAAATGTACAGCAACAACACGTTCTATTTACATCCAAAATTTAAATTAGATGATAAATCTTGGGAAATAGTTTCTATTGACGAAAAAGGAGGATGGATTCGATTGAAGCCTCATAAAGACATCCCCAAAGGCGAATTTTTAACAACCGGGTCTAAAGCTCCTAACTGGAGCGGAAAATTGTTAAATGGAAAGACCATAAAAAGTGAATCTCTGAAAGGTAAATATGTATTGCTTGATTTCTGGGGAAGCTGGTGTGGTCCTTGTATTCAGGAAATACCACAAATTAAAGAAGTTCATGAAAGGTTTGACTCTCAGAAGTTCAAACTATTGAGTTTTGCCTACGAAAAAGAAACAACATTAAGATATACGCTCGACAAATATGATATTCAATGGTCCCAAATATTAGATCAAAAAGGAGTGTATGCCGATCAATTTCAAGTGTCTGGATATCCTACTAAGTATTTGATTGATCCCAATGGAATTATCATTGAAACGGGCAGGAGCCTCTCTCGAAATAACATAATGAAGACTTTGTCAAAATATTTGGAAGACTAATTTTAATGATATGTTTTGCCGAGGTTTTCAGAAACATACTCCTGAATCCTCTCTCATGAGGGAACTTTTTCTTTCTCTAACTGAGTAAAATTTTAGTTTAAAAATTATCATTATTCTTTTCACTATTGCTTCGGTTTTCATGAGGGCTTTTTATTAGTCCCCTCTTGAGAGGGTTTGGGTGTGTCAGCTCGTTTTAATTTCTCAAAATCTAATACATATTCCTCAATTGCCATTAAAGCATCCCTATTTTCAGGATAAATTTCATCATCCTGAAATCTAAGAACTGTGATTCCAATGCTATTCAAAAACTCTTCTTTTTCTTTGTCCTTCAACCGAACAGATTCTTCATTATGTGAAACTCCATCCACTTCTATTGCCAACATCAGTTCCTGACAAAAGAAATCAACAATATAATTTCCTAAAGGCTTTTGGCGATGAAAATCGTAACCAAGACATTGCTTTCCGCTCAGAGAATGCCAAAGAACTCGTTCGGCTTTTGTAGCATTATTACGAAGTTTTCTGGCGAGTTCTTTTAGATCTGATCGATATGGTATTATTTTTCTTCTAGGCATTTCTGACACACCCCTAAATCCCCTCTCAAGAGGGGACTTTTTCTAATTACTTAGTTAAAGTTAATATCAACAAAACAAGAAATCCTAAAAACATCATACTATTACCAATCCAAATCCCGTAATAACTAACTTTATGTTTCTTGGCTTTTTCTTTAGAGAAAGCGCTTTCAAGTTCGTCTCTTTTCTTTAAGATATCCCAAGTAGGATTGTCTGCTGCTTTTTGTAATTGAATCATCAATGTAATCCCGAAAATCAATGATAAGATCATTCCACTTACTATGATATTTCTAATTACATCCAACATTAATTAATCACTTTGTTTTAGTCCCCTCTCGAGAGGGGGGTTGGGGGGTGTGTATTCCTGTATCGATATTTCCATTCTTATATCTTAAATCTCACTTCTTAAGTCTATTTTTCTACAATTTTCTTCAATTCGGTAATCATCATCAGCGCTTCAATTGGTGTCATTCGGTTTGGATCACTGGCTTCTAATTTATTTAGCACAGTTTCAAGTCTCGGATCTACATGAGTGGCGAACAAATTCATTTGATCGATCTCATCCTGCTTTTCAATTTTATTAGATAGGTTTTTAGTAGCGTCTTTTTGAGCAGTTGCCTTTCCTTCCAGAGAACCATTTTTATTTGTGATATCCAAACTGTGTCTTTCTAAGTTCTTAAGAATCTCTTTTGCACGATTGATCACTATTTGAGGTAAACCAGCCATATTTGCCACCTGAATTCCATAACTGTGATCAGCTCCTCCTTGCACCAATTTCCGCAGAAAGATCACTTTTCCGTCATGCTCTTTCACCTGAACATTAAAATTTTTAGTGCGTTCATACATTTGCTCTAATTCATTCAGCTCATGATAATGAGTGGCAAACAACGTTTTTGCAGCAACCGGAGTGTGATTATGCAAATATTCTGCTAGCGACCACGCGATACTCAGGCCATCAAACGTACTGGTTCCACGTCCGACTTCATCCAGCAAAATGAGCGATCTTGGAGTCGCATTATTTAAAATATTCGCAGCTTCATTCATTTCAACCAAAAACGTGCTTTCTCCGGCAGCCAGATTATCTGAAGCACCCACTCTGGTGAAAATCTTATCAACCATACCGATTGTTGCGGATTCTGCCGGAACAAAACTTCCCACTTGTGCAAGCAAAACGATCAATCCCGTTTGACGAAGAATGATACTTTTTCCTGCCATGTTTGGCCCGGTAATAATCATAATTTGCTGATCAGAATTATTCAGCTCAATATCATTGGGAATAAAAGGCTCACCCATTGGTAAGGTTTCTTCCACTACCGGGTGACGTCCTTTTTTGATGGAAATCTCTTCTGTATCTCGAACTTCAGGTTTAGCGTAATTATTCTTGAACGCTACTTCAGCGAAACATTGCACGCAATCCAATTCCGCTAGCGCAAAAGCAATCTGTTGAACATCATCCGCAAACTCGGCAACATACAATCGAACTTCTTCAAAAAGCTCATATTCCAGGGTTTTACTTCTTTCTTCAGCGGATAAAATCTTCTCTTCAATTTCCTTTAGTTCCGGGGTAATATATCGTTCGGCATTTACCAATGTTTGCTTACGGATAAAATGTTCGGGTACTTTGTCTTTGTGAGCATTGGTCACCTCTATGTAATAACCGAATACTTTGTTATAGCCGATCTTTAAAGAAGAAATTCCGGAATCTTTAGCCAGCTTGTCCTTGATCTGAGCTATGTATTTTTTCCCGTTCTTTGCGATATCCCGAAGTTCGTCTAATTCCTCATTAAATCCTTCTCTGATCATATTCCCATCACGAATACTAGCCGGAGGCTCCTCAGCTAGAGTTTTAGTAATATGTTCCTGAAGATCGATCAACAACTTTAATCTGCCTGAAATATCTTTAAGAAGTGGATCATCAAAACTGGCAAACTGGCTTTTTATAACCGGGACCTGAGCTATCGATAATTTGAGCTGAACAATATCTCTGGCATTAGTTCTGCCTACACAAATTCTGGAAATCAATCGCTCTAAGTCACCGACCTGCTCCAGTTCTTCTCTTAACTGATTTCTTACATCATGTTTAGAAAAGAATACTTCTACAGCATCCAGTCTTTGTTGGATGGGTTTCAATCTTTTTAACGGACGCATGATCCATCTACGAAGTAAACGTCCGCCCATAGCGGTACACGTTTTGTCCATAATGGAAATCAACGTTCCATCAACACTGCCTTCCTGGATACTCGTTGTAAGTTCTAAGTTCCTTTTTGTAGCAGGGTCGAGCGACATATACTCATTGCTTTCATAAGCATATAATCTTCTCAAATGGCGCAAATACGCTTTTTGAGTTTCCTGCATGTAGTGCATCAAAGATCCGGCAGCAACATGTGCCGTCTTTAATTCTTCTACACCAAATCCTTTCAAAGAATGAACTTCAAAATGTTTGGTAAGTATTTTATAGCCGTAGTCTCCTTCATAAACCCAATCTTCAATGTAGGAGATATTAAATTTCATGAACTGATCTTCCAGTTTGTTCTTCAGTTTTGAAGAAACCAGCACTTCCGCCGGCTGTATGGCAGCCAATAAACTGTCCAGTTCACGTTCACTTACTTCGCTGAGCCCAAACTCACCGGTTGATATATCAGAAAAAGCAACTCCAACTGCGTCTTTAGTCCAATGCAACGAAACAATGTAGTTATTTCGCTTGTGCTCCAGGAGTTTTTCAGAAAGCGTAACTCCGGGTGTTGTGATCTCAGTAACTTCACGGGTTACAATTTTACGTCCGGCCTTTTTGGCTTCATCTGGACTTTCAGTTTGATCACAAACAGCAACTTTATACCCTTTTTTAACCAGTTTTGGCAAATAGGTATCTAATGAATGAAAAGGAAATCCTGCAAGCGGAGTTTGATCTCCACCATTATTTCTTTTGGTAAGTGTAATGCCCAATACTTTGCTAACAAGCACAGCATCATCAGAAAAAGTCTCGTAAAAATCACCTACTCTGAACAGCAAAATGGTACCGGGATGTTCATTCTTGATCTCAAAATACTGTTTCATTAAAGGGGTTTGCTTCTTCGCTGCCATGAGGTTTAAACTTAATCTTTGCTATCTTTTATGAAATTTCAGGATATTAAACATACCAATGAATTGACTTAAAAACTATGTTACATTCTTGCTTTGAATTAGAAATGTAACACGTATATTTTACTTCGTCGAAGGTGCCTCCTTGAAAAACGAATTAGTTAGCTTGCAAAATTTAAAAGACTTCTGGAACAGGTTATTAAAAGTAATAGGTAAGAAAGACCTTTTTTTTAGTGCTTCTGCTATTACATTCAATCTTTTTATCTGTTCCATTCCATTTGTTTTGATTATGATTTCCATAGTTGGTTATGTACTCAGCTATGATGAAGCTCTGGATTTGATCATTCAATACGGAAGTGAATTTTTACCCTCCTTTTCTTATCAGGCAGAAACATCCGATGTAATTCAAGGCTCTCAAACCATCGAAAATGTATTAGATCCATTGGTAAGTGCGCGACAAGTTTTTGGTATAGTCGGTACGGTTATACTGTTATTTTTTACTCAGGGATTAATGCACGCCGTTAAACACGTTTTATTTGATGTTTTTGATATAGAAGAACGTAAACATCCTGTAATACAGGTAGTGTATAACTTTTTTTGGTTTGGCATTTTTGGTGCCCTCATCTTCTTTCTAACGCTAATTGTTTCATTCGTATCTTTTATAAATTTAAGTCAATTCGAAGTTCCTTTTACAGAAATCGTTATCGAACTTCCCTGGATTTATGACTTCTTAAATTTTCTCGTTCCGGTTCTTTTCACATTTGTTGTCATCTATATTGTATTCAGATACCTGAGCGAGCGAAGAATTGATCATAAAATTTCTGCCATAGGTGCATTAGCTTACACGCTGCTTTTCGAAATAGCGCGTTTAATTATCAGCGGATATCTGGAATATGCCTTTAGCTCTTACCGTTATTTCTATCAGGGATATGCTATTGCTGTGGTAATCGGGATTTGGATCTTCTACAGTGCTTTTCTCTTTGTACTTTCAGCCACTATTGCTAAAGCTTATTACGATACCTACAGGAGCCATAAGCCAACCGTTACAGACAATCCTTACGCAGATTTGGATTGATGAACGGAACAAAACTGCAGCAAGTTTTTTATTCAGGTAACCATCCTGAAATCATTGCCAAAGAGCTTTTAGGGAAAGTACTCTGTACCAAATTTGACGAAATACTCACTTCAGGAATAATCGTAGAAACGGAAGCCTATAACGGACGCACCGATAAAGCTTGTCATTCGCATGTCCATGGAGAAACTGAGAGAACGAAGGTCATGTTTGGAGAACCCGGAATAGCGTATGTGTATCTCTGTTATGGAATTCATCATCTTTTTAACGTAGTTACGAATACAAAAGGAAATGCTGATGCTGTGCTGATTCGAGGAATTGAGCCAATGGATGGAATAGACACTATTCTTGAACGTAGAAATAAATCGAAATTAGAACGTTCTGTAGGCGGTGGCCCCGGAATTGTATCTCAGGCTTTGGGAATCACTACAAAAAATTATGGAGAAGACTTGCTCGGTGATTTAATATGGATTGAAGACAGAAGTATTTCCGTAAAGCCTTCTCAAATTATCGCCAGCCCAAGAATTGGAGTTGACTATGCCGGAGAAGATGCAAAACTACCCTGGCGGTTTAGAATTAAAGGGAACAAGTTCACCAGTCCTGCTAAGTAACTAGCCATCTATCACCCTTATAGTTACAATTAATTTTTAAGCTACATGAAAATAGTTTAACATTGAATGAAATTATTTAATAATAGTTTTGGTTATCAAATTGAAACTAATCAATCACAAAAATTCAAAACAATGAAAAAATCACTTAAAATATTATCATTCGCTGTATTTGGACTTCTGTCTATAGCCGCAGCTAGCTTTGTAGCTACTCCTTGGACTGTAGACAAAGCACACAGTAATATCAATTTCGAAGTACGTCACTTCTTTACTCCTGTTGATGGAACATTCAGTGATTACACTGCTGAAGTTATGTTCGATCCTGAAAATCTTAAAGAAAGCATGATCGATGTAGAAATTATGGTTAACAGCATTGACACAAAGAATGAAAGAAGAAATGGTCACTTAAAAACTGCAGATTTCTTTAATGCTGAAAAATATCCTAAGATCACTTTCAAAAGCACAAAAATTGAATCAAAAGGCAACAATAAATTTGTTGCTCATGGTGATTTGACTATTAAAGATGTTACCAAAAAAATTGAAATGCCGTTTACACTACTTGGTGTAATGGATCATCCCAGAGGCGGAAAAGTTGCAGGTATCACTTCTGAATTCGTGATAGATCGCAATGTTTACGGTGTTGGAACAGGCGACTGGGTTTCTGACGCTGTAGTAGGAAAAGAAGTAACAGCTACATTGAATCTTGAGCTAAACAACAAGTAATCAATTTTTCTTAAAAGAATTGAAAGCATCGTTTCATTGGGACGATGCTTTTTTTTATTTTAGGGAATCACACAAAAAAAATTACATGAATAAGCGATTACTTATTATTTCCGGTCTTTTACTTTTAGCTGCAATCTCAAGGATGATTCCACATCCGTATAATTTCGCGCCAATAGGTGCTATGTCATTATTTGGGGCTGCATATTTTTCAAATAAGAAATTAGCTTTTGCTCTTCCTTTACTTGCTTTTTTTGTCAGCGATCTTTTGGTAAACAATATTTTATACGCTGACTATTACACCGGCTTTGTACTAATTTCACCCGGTTTCTATTGGACGTACGGTGCAATGATCGCTATTGTGATTGCGGGAGTTTTTCTTCTTAAGAAAGTTAATTTCAAAAGAGTAGTCGGGGGAGCCTTATCTGCTTCAATTCTCTTCTTTATAATTTCAAATTTCGGAGTTTGGATAAGCACTCCAACGTATGATTTAACTCTTTCCGGCTTTATAGCTTGTTATGTTGCTGCAATTCCTTTTTTCCACATGACTGTTTTAGGCGATTTATTCTATTGCGGAGTTCTATTTGGATTATTTGAGTTCGCGAAGTATAAAGTTCCTGAATTAAAAGCCGCATAGTTTTTTAAAGTTAAAAAGAGTGGTATACTCAACTCAATTAACTATAAGATCAGCATAACCTCTTTGTAGATGTTTGAACTGTTTCCGGATCAACCGGTTTACGATTACCCTACGTTACTCAATGTAACTTATTCTTTGATTTGGGCATTTGTGCTTTCATCAATTATTGCAATTACTCACAGAGTAACTTTTACAGGACATCAGTATCCCAAAAACTTTTTTCAGGCTTTGGCTTTGGGTTCTATTGTTTCTGCCATGGTGATGATGGCCATTGGTGACAGCCTTGCTCGTGGTCTTGGTGCATTTGGTGCGCTTGCAATTATTCGCTTCAGAACCCGAATACAGGATGCCAGAAACATTCTGTTTATTTTTGCTGCTCTTAGTGTTGGTTTAGCTATAGGGATTTTTGGCTATACAATTGCCTTTGCCGGAACACTTATTTATTGCGGAATGGCCTTGCTACTTCATTTTACACCTTTCAGTACAAAAACAGGGATGCGGGGTCGTTTACTTTTCAGGCTCAACGATTCTGATCGTAATAAACTAAAATTAGTTACAGATGTGATCAGCAAATACTGCGCTGATTTCCATGATGTAGAGGTTACTTCAAGAAACTCCGGCAGGTTCGATTATGAATATGAAATTGAAATGAACCTCAATGCTGATAACACTGCTTTTCTAAACGAACTTCAGCAAATTGAATCTATTACCAGAGTTCGTGTGACATTTAAAAATATCACGGAAACTAATTAGGAGATTTATGAAAAAAATAAATTCCTTTTATGTTTTCATTTTTCTGATGTTTGCAACATTGATGACTGTGAATTCCTTTTATTTCAAAGGGAGTAGTTCTTTTCTCGGGGTAACATATTCTAAGCCTTACAAGATCAATGCAGAGAAATCAGGTATTATTAAAGGTCTTTTTGTAGTACCCGGACAGGAAGTGCAAAAGGGAGATCAGCTCATCGAAGTTGAAAGTCCACAGCTCAATTTAGAGATCCAAAAACTTCGTAAGGAAATTGAACTCTTTATGTCTGAAAAAAGAGAGAAAAAACAGCTTCTTAACTCAAAGATTCAACTTTACGAATCTGAAAAATCTATTCTTAGAGGCGAAATTGAGAATGATATCAGAATCATACAAAATGAGATCGATCTTAATAACAAACTCACAGAACAAATATTAAATAATTCAGCTGATTCTTCCACTGATTCTCTTACTTCTTTAAAGCTTGAGATTAAATCTATTCGTGAAAAAGGTAATCTACGGCTGAAAGCTTTAGATATTAAAATTCAGGATATTATTCAGGAAGATGAATTTGATCAGTCTCAGATCCAATCCAAGATAGAATTAGCAGGTGAAGAATTGGAATGGAAGCTCCGCGAAGAAAAGCGTTTAAATAAATATGCTACATTCTCCGGCGTTATTGAAAATGTGTATGTAAAAGAGGGCGAAGAAGTAGAAGCTTTTACTTCGTTAGTATCTATCAACCCAAAACACCCTTCCTCTGTTGTAGGTTATCTGGTAGGGAAGAAAGAACGGGATAAACAGCTTGGTGAAGTAGTTACTGTAAAATCTTTAGAACAACCACAGTTAGAGATTCAAGGAAAGATAATAGGCTTTGGAGCTGTGGTTGAACTACCTGATATACTAGAAAAAGATAATTCGCTTACAACATTTGGTCTGGAGATTTTCATAGAGATACCTGAAGAAAATCCACTTGTTGTTGGTGAGAAGATTATTGTTAAGTAATGACAAAGATCGCTAAAATCATCTTATTTGTATTTCTTTTTTCCGGGATGAATTCTGCTTTTGCCCAAACCTCGATGTCAGATTTTTTACTTACTGCTTTTGAAGATATAAACACCCGGGGTTATGATAAATCCATCAATTTTTTATCCCCAAAAAATTACAGATTACCAGTAGTTGAAGATCTTGAATTCAGATTCGGGAATGATGAATTAACTATAGAAGATCAACAATATGCAATTCGGTTCAGGCCCGGCAATCCCTGGAAAATACGCCGAAATAATGCACTTTTTAATGCTACCAAAAAGGAATTAAGTATCAGAAAACAAATTCAGTATCAGGAAAATCTTGAAAATAGATACGAACTCGCCGCTGATTACTTGCTCAAAATTCAATTATTGAATATTGAACAGCAAAAATTTTCTTTGATTCAGAAACGAGTGGATATTTTCAATACCAATATGGAAAGCTCACTCTTTGACGCTAAGGATTTTGTTGATGCTAAACTTGATCAGGTTGATGCTATTACTAATCAGGAAGAACTGAGCGTATCTTTATTACAAGTAAAAAGAGAAATAAGCTCAAAACTTCAGCAATCAATAATTGATTGGAGTACTGAATCTTTGATTTCAGTTACAGCTATAGACAGCGTCTCTGAGATTATCATCACAAACTCTCTTTCTTCTCTTGAACTTGATTTACTGGTACAACGAATAAAAGTAGCCAAAAGCGAAGTGAGGCTGGAAAAAGCCGATTTTGATATAGGGTATTTCCAAACCGAATATTATCCCGAGAAAGACCGTGATTCAGATTATGGTATTGCTTTCGGAATCAGCATTCCTATCTTTAAGTCAAATAAAAGCCAGATAGCAGAACGTAAACTGGACGAAATTGAACTTAATGGTGAACTTGCAACTGAGCAATATCAGGATTCGGTTAAAAGAATCACTGAATATGAATACCTTAAAAGTTTGATAACTCAGCATGAGGTATTAATAGAACGGATTAAAGAACTTGATTTAGAAACACTTTCAAAAAACCTAAGTCAAATCGAAGATAATAACCCTCTTACTATTCTTGAACTTCAGGAAGGATTAGTAAAATTAAAAGAACTTCAGCTTAAATCTTACGAGCGTGTTGTGGAACAGTATATAGAGTTCTTAAGCACATTCAACGTGCTCACTCAACTTCCGCTTACCAATTATCTCACTGAAAGCTTAGAACCACTAGAATGAAAAATATACTTATCACTGGTGCTACATCAGGAATTGGCCGTGAGCTTGCCCTTCAGCTTTCCGCTGCTGGTAATAAAGTTGGTTTGATGGGTCGAAGAACGGAGAAACTGGAAGAGCTTAAAGTGCTCATAGGCGATAATGCTTTTATTCGCACTCTGGATGTTACAGATCTGGAAGCGGCTAAAAGCGTGTATGAGGATCTTGCAGAGGAAATGGGTGGAATGGATATTTTTATTCTAAATGCAGGAGTCGGAATTGCCAAAACAATAGCTCCATGGCGAGCTGATCGTAATACTATTGAAGTAAATGTATTGGCTTTTGCTCACGGTTGCCATTTTGCCTTCGAATACTTTATGGAACAAGGTCATGGGCAAATTGTTGGAATGTCTTCCATTGCTTCTCATCTTGCCACACATAGAGCAGCATCCTATACAGCTTCAAAGCATTTTATTTCAAACTATATGACCGGCTTTAAGCAAAAAGCAAAACGTGTGGATGCTGATATTACAGTTACTGATATTCGCCCGGGTTTTGTTAAATCTGAAATGACAGCCCGTAATAAAGGCATGTTTTGGGTTGCTGATACAGATAAAGCCGTTCGCCAAATGATTAGTGCGATCAATAAAAAGAGAAATATTGTATACATCACTAAAAGGTGGTGGCTGGTTGCAATGCTAGCACGAATTACTCCTCAATTTGTTTGGGATAGGATCTAAGGTTAAATTTTTATTTTTCTATCCTATATTTTTTAATAGCTTCTCAAAAACTAACCTATTTATTATGCGTCACCTACTTATCCTTTTTTCGGCTTTAATAATTAGCTGTTCTTCACAAAACGAAAACGATACCATTCCTGAAAAATCGGGACCTTCAACCATTTCCTTAGGCTATTTAGAAGCCCCGGCTGGTTTTGAAATTTCTGTATTTGCTGATGGAGTTACTAATGCCAGACAAATGGCAATGAGTGATTCAGGTATTCTTTATGTGGGCTCACGCCGGGAAGGAAAAGTTTATGCTATTGTTGATGCAAATAATGATTTCAAAGCTGATTCAGTTTACACTATTATCGAAGGCTTAAGGTTGCCCAACGGTGTTGCTTATAAAGATGGTGCTCTTTTTGTAGCTGAAGTAAGTAAGATCTGGCGCTTTGATAATATTGACCAAACGTATGCCAACTCTCCGGAACCGACTTTGGTTACTGATGAACTCCCCACTGAAGGACATCACGGCTGGAAGTACATTGCTTTTGGTCCTGATGACAAATTATACGTCCCTATAGGCGCTCCATGCAATATTTGTAATCATGAAGATGATAATCCGCTATTTGCTACACTTACTAAAATGAACGTGGATGGCTCTGAACATGAAATAGTTGCTAAAGGAATTCGAAACACCGTTGGTTTTACTTCGCATCCAGAAACCGGGAATATTTGGTTTACTGATAACGGACGTGATTGGATGGGTGATGACATTCCTCCTTGCGAGTTAAATGAAATAACAGGTACAGATCAGCATTTTGGATATCCTTACCTGCATGGAAATGATGTTTGGGATCCGGAATTTGGAGAAGCCGGAAAAGCTATGGAAACGGATTTTAAAACTCCTGTACAGGAATTAGGCGCCCATGTTGCTCCGCTTGGAGTGATGTTTTATACGGGAGGTATGTTCCCAACCGCTTACAAAAACCGAGCTTTAATTGCAGAACATGGTAGTTGGAACAGAAGTGAAAAAGTGGGATACAGAATCTCGCAAGTTAAATTCGACGAAGACGGAAACCCCACAAGCTATGACCCGTTTATTACCGGCTGGCTTCAGGGTGAGGAAGATATTAAAGGTCGCCCGGTTTCATTGCTACAACTTAAAGACGGCTCTGTTCTAATTTCTGATGATAACTCTGGTAAAATTTATAGAGTTACTTATTCCATCTAAAACATAGCTTCATCATTGAGTGATTATAATTTCAATTCACCTGCTGCACACCCCAAAATACTTTTTTGATTGATAGTTTTGGGCTATTACATCTGCTTTTTTCTAGGATTTGCTTTAGTTAAATTTGAGAGCTTTTTTGGAACCCCAAATACTACTCTTTATTTCCTTTCAGGACTTGCCTGCATCCTGTTATTTATGATCTCATATGTTTTAAATGGATCAAATCAAATGATGCATTTTTACTGAAATTAATTGCTGCTGCAAATTATCTGTATTGCTTGATTACACTTGGGCTTATATTTGTAGACTTCCAAAACATATTAACGCTTGGATGGGTATATATAATTACTGAGTTAGTTTTAGTTTCTGTGCTCGCCTCTCTAGAACTGATCATATCAAACAGGATGCATTGATAATCATTTGAACAAAGAACGTTTTTAGTGCTTATCTTTGTTATCCAACAAATAACAGTAAATCTTTTAAATTTCTTCATGAAGAACGTTGTACTTATTCCCGGAGATGGGATTGGAATCGAAATCACTGCATCAGTAAAGAAAATACTTAAAGAAGCAGGCGCACCCATTAACTGGATTGAATGCGAAGCAGGTCTCGGAGCTCACAGAAAGCTTGGAAATCCTCTTCCTGATGAAACTGTAGCCGCAATTGAGGAACACAGAATTGCACTAAAAGGACCATTAACTACTCCGGTTGGAACAGGTTTTAGGTCCATCAATGTTGCTTTAAGGCAAAAATTTAATCTGTTTAGTAATATTCGCCCGGCTATTACTCTTCCTAATGTTGATACTCCATTTAAGAATGTTGATATGGTTATCTTCAGAGAAAATACTCAAGGACTTTATATTGGAAAAGAGCATTGGGTTGATGATGAAAAGAAGCACGCTGAAAGCATTGCAGTTGTTACAGAAGAAGCCAGCCGTAAAATCATAACTGCTGCATTTGAATATGCCAGAAAAAAAGAAAAGGAAAAAGTAACATTAGTTCATAAAGCTAATATTCTTAAACTCACTACCGGTTTGTTTTTAGAAGTTGGACGAGAAGTGGCTAAAGATTTCCCGGATGTAGAATTCGAAGATCTTATTGTTGACAATATGGCCATGCAAATGGTGATGCGTCCCGAACGTTTTGATGTTGTTGTTACTACCAATTTGTTCGGAGATATTTTATCTGATCTGGCTTCGGGACTTGTTGGAGGCTTAGGAGTTACAGGATCTGCAAATATTGGGGATGATGCAGCAATGTTTGAAGCGGTACACGGTTCTGCACCGGATATAGCAGGGCAAAATAAAGCTAATCCAATTGCTTTATTATTCTCATCATTAATGATGCTAGAGCATCTGGATGAGAAACCGATAGCTGATAATATTAGAAAAGCCATCTATAAAACACTTGTTGAAAAGAAAGTTGCATGTGCGATGGACATCGGAGGAAAAGGAAGCACAAATTCCTTCACAGATGCCATTTGTAGCAATCTGTAAATAATAAGTTTCTAAAATAGAATAAAGTAAAAAAGGCAGATTAGTTCTGCCTTTTTTTATCTAAAATACTCTAAAAAGAATACCGCTAACCAAGGACATTACGATCCCAAAAATAAATGCCCACCAAAAATTCTTTACTTTGAACCCATCGACTAATGCATCCACCAGCATAATCATTAGGGTATTGATAACCAATGCAAAAAGCCCTAAAGTTAAAATTGTAACCGGTAAAGAAATTATTTGAAGAATAGGATTAAGAAAGGTATTTACTACGGCTAGAAGTGCCGCTACAACAATTGCACTCCAAAAGTTTTTAATTTCAACACCAGGTAGTACTTTTGAAGTAGCAAAAACTGCAACACTGTTAAGAAGCCAGGCCCAAATCATAATAGTAAAGGTTGGTTAAAATTCTCAGTGATATACGCAAGAAAACTAAAATTGTTTAGTAAAAATGGAAAAAATTCTTTCTACGTTTCAAGATCTTACTAATGATCAACTCTACGATCTCTTAAAATTACGTCAAGACGTATTTGTGATTGAACAAGATTGTATCTATCAAGATTTTGATGGTTACGACAAACAAGCCACACATTTTCTTATCTATGAGCATAAGAAGTTGGTTGCATATTCGAGAATCTTTGCTCCATCGATAAAATATGATTCAGAATCTTCTATAGGAAGAATAATCGTTTCAAAACCATTTCGTGGCGGTGATTTTGGTAAAACTTTGATCCGGGAAAGTATTACTTATTGTTTAAAACACTTCAGGAACACAAATATCAGAATTGAAGCACAATCGAAGCTTCTTAATTATTACAAAAACCTAGGCTTTATTAAAGATAGTGACTCATACAAAGTCGACGGTATCGACCATCTACAAATGATTTATAGATTTATAAAGTAGCCTCTTCGATCTTGGCCTCAAGGCTCGGTTTCATATTTTTAAAACCGATTTCTATTTCTTCTATCAATGTCGAAATTTCATCCAGGTTAACTCTTTCTTTTGCGTAAGCTTCAACTTTTCCTAATTTCATGTGGATATCAGAAACTCCAACATACAAAAAAGTTGGTTTTAGTTTATGAGCTTCAGCTTTTACTGAGTCCCATTCTTTCTGTTCACTTTTTTCTCTTAAAACCTCAATTTGTTCCGGAGTTTCTTTGAGAAAAAGTACTAACATTTCTTTAATTATTTCTGCACTTCCCCCGGTAACCTCATTTAAATAAGATAAATCAATATCGTTCATATCGTCTGCAAAATCTATTGTCTATATCTTTATATGAAATTTTCAATCTTGTAGGTCATGCTGTAAAGATCACTATCCCAACCAATACCAATACTGTTATTTTAAAAATTAATGCCTTCCAATTCTTCATTCTTTTTTACTAACCTTACACTTTGTAATTTGAGAAAGGAAAGAAACGAATAATAAGCTCAAAAACAAGTTATCAACATTTTTTTATTAACTTTTTTTAAACCAAAAAAGCTATCTTCTACTCTACAGTAACACTTTTTGCTAAATTCCTTGGCTGATCAACATCGCATCCACGATTAACAGCAATGTTATATGAAAGAATCTGTAAGGGTATTACCGTTAAAAGTGGTGATAATTCATCTTCTGTATCCGGAACTGAAAAACAAAATTCGGATAAGTTTTCCACTTCCTCATTTCCTTCAGTGATTATAGAGATAATCCTGCCTTTTCGAGCTCTTACTTCTTCTATATTGCTCACCATTTTATCGTTCGTATGTTGCGTGCCTGCGATAACTACTACAGGCATCATATCATCGATCAATGCTATGGGTCCATGCTTCATTTCAGCAGCTGGGTAACCTTCAGCATGTATGTAAGAAATTTCCTTGAGCTTTAAAGCTCCTTCAAGTGCAACCGGAAATCCTACAGACCTCCCCAAATACAAAAAATTAGGGGCGTATGAGAACAAGTTTGATACCGCATTTAATTCTGAACTTTTATCCAACACTTGTTGCATCTTGCTTGGAATCCTATCCAATTCCTCAATCAGAGTTTTAGCTTTTTCTTTAGAAATTGTCTTTTTGTACTGAGCAATATGAATTGCCATTAATGTAAGCACAGTAACTTGGGCTGTAAAAGCTTTTGTTGATGCAACTCCAATTTCAGGACCTGCATGTATATAAACACCAGCATCTGTCTCTCTGGCAATTGAGGAACCCACAACATTAACCACTCCAATAACCAAAGCCCCATTTTCACGAGCTTGTCTTAAAGCAGCTAAAGTATCTGCTGTTTCTCCGCTTTGAGAAATAACGATCATGACATCCCCTTTTCCTATTAAAGACTCTTTGTACCTCAACTCGGATGCATACTCTACTTCTACCGGTATTTTTGCCAGCGATTCGAATAAATATTCTCCTACAATTCCCGAATGCCAACTAGTGCCACATGCCGCTATCACTAATCTTTTTGCTTTAGAAATTTGCTCTATAACCTCTTGAATCCCGCCTAATGTAATATTCCCTCTTTTTACATTAAGACGCCCTCTCAAACAGTCAGAAATTGCTTTAGGTTGTTCAAAAATCTCTTTAAGCATGAAATAAGGATATCCTCCTTTTTCTATCTCTTCTAAACTCAATGCAAGCTCATGAACTTCTTTAATCAATGAGTCATTATCTAAAGTTTGAACTTTATAGCTGTCTTTTTTAATGACAGCAATTTCGCCATCGTCTAAATAAACAACCTGATCTGTATACTCAGCGACTGCTGAAGCATCTGACGCGATCAACATTTCCCCCTTACCTACTCCCAAGAGTAACGGAGACCCTTTGCGAGCTACAATTATTTGATCAGGAAAATCTGAATGTAAAATAGCAAGACCATACGTTCCTTCTAACTGCGCTAACGCCAATTGTACAGCTTTTTTAAATCATTAGAATGTTTAGTGTAGAGGTCCTCAATTAACTTTGCAATAACCTCTGTATCTGTCTCAGAGTAAAATTCATGCCCTTTACCTTTGAGCATTTTTTTAAGTGAGTTGTAATTTTCTATAATCCCGTTATGAACAAGAGCCAGTTTTCCTGAATTACTTGTATGAGGATGAGAGTTAACATCATTAGGTTCCCCGTGGGTAGCCCATCTGGTATGACCTATTCCTACAGTTGCAGATTCATCACTAGCAAGCATTTTTTCAAGCTTTGCAACTTTACCCTTTCCCTTCTTGATTTCCAGAGAACCATTATGATAAGCAATTCCTGCGGAATCATATCCTCTGTACTCTAGTCGTTTTAAACCCTTTAGAATAACTTCACTTGCTTTCCTGTTTCCGATGTACCCAACAATTCCACACATATTAATTTTTTTTAGAGCTTTAACTGTATACCTTAAATATAGATATTACAATGGTACTTAGTTATAGAAGTATTTAATTTAATTTCATAGATGCAGATAATTTTTTTTGAAGATACAATTGCAAGAAGGTTTAAACCGCTAACTTTAACTCGACCCCTTTGGGATCTTAGAGTAGGCATTTTAACTATTTTTGAAAAGTGGAAACGAGCATTGAACCCGGATAAAATTGGGTGGGAAACGCAAGCTTACCTTAAAAAAGTTTTTCCATCTCCTCCTCCGATTAAAAACCAAGCTTGTTTATATATCAATTCAAGATTTTTCCCATCTGAATCTTTGTTAGAAATAATCTCTAATGCAGGCCTAAATGAGGCCCTGTACTTTGATGAAGAATTAGTCTTTTTTCTTTCAGAAAAACCACATGATAAATTAACTTTTTCAATACTCGATTCGGCAGTAAAGGCTGAATTAGAATTTAAACCGGTATTTGTAGAATATTTATGGGAGCTATTGGGGTTAAACGGATCTCAGATATATGAAGATATTAAACTCTTGGACATTTCATTTAATGAAGAATCATCCAATGGCGAAGGAACCGTACTTGTAGAACCTCATAATATATTTATTTCAAAAACGGCAACTGTTGAGCCGGGAGTGATTATAATGGCCAACAAAGGTCCTGTCTTTATTGGCCCGGGTGCTACCGTTGAGGCAGGCGCTATACTAAAAGGACCGGTTGCAGTTTGCGAAAATGCAACTATAAAAATGAGAGCTCGAATCTATGATTCTTCAACAATTGGCCCTCATTGCAAGGTTGGTGGCGAAGTATCATCAACTATATTTCATTCCTATTCTAACAAAGCTCATGATGGCTTTGTCGGGAATTCTATTTTTGGGCAATGGTGCAATTTAGGAGCAGATTCCAACACTTCAAACTTAAAAAACAATTATGATTTTGTTCGAATTCAGGATTGGGAAACTAAAGAGTTCTACAAAGTAGGATTCCAGTTTTTTGGAACTGTAATGGGTGACCATTCAAAAACATCCATAAATACCATGCTAACAACAGGAACAACATGCGGTGTATCTTCAAACATCTTTACTTCTGCTTTCCCTCCGAAATACATTCCATCATTTACCTGGCTTGACGGTGCTGAAAACCCTGAATTCAGATTTGATAAAGCTCTTGAAGTTATGAAAGCAATGATGGCTCGCCGAAAAATCGAACTTACCCCGGCCTACCAACAAATGATGGAATACATCTTTAATGAAAGATAACTTAAGTCCACTGTTTAAATAAGAGCACTACTTGCTCCTTTTACTTCTCGATATTCAAATTCTATTTTAACAGATTCTTTTTTTTCATCTGTTTCAATAGTAGCGCTAATCTGTTTAGCCAGAACATTAAATATTTCTGAAAACTTATGCTGGCTTCTGTCATTGTAGATGTCAATTACTCTTGTAAGTTCTTTATCAAAAAAATAGATGCAGATATTAACATCATCCTGAAAAATCCCAATCTTTAATTTCTTGTTTGGACTAAACTTTATATCTCCCGGGAATCTAAACACCTCAAAGATCATCTCACTTATAAGTAATGAAAACGGAACAGCTTGATTGATATTAAACTTTATTTCTTTGTTGCTTGATGAGATTTCAATATCGATATCTTGAATTCTTTCTTGTATAAAACTTTCTTTTATCACTTTTTCAAGTGTTTTGGAAACCGAAATATCAGTGAATGTTCCTAATTCATATATAATTTCGTGGATAATAGCGATCGATTTAACTCGTAAAATATTTGCTGAAATAATATCATCCTGACCTTTTATTCCTAACCCCATTTGATCAAGCTGTAAAAAACTGGAGATCAGTGCTAAATTGTTCTTAACACGGTGATGTACTTCTCCAACTAATAATTCCTTTTCAGCCAATAGCTTATTGAGTTGACTATTTGTCTTTCTTAGCGCTAGCTCAGACTGATACTCACTGAAAGCATTTCCAATAATACCGGAGACAGATTTTAGTAGTTTATCTTCTGATCTATTCCATTCTCTTTTTTCTCTTACTTCATCAAACCCTATAAAGCCAAAAAACTTATCCCCAAGAGTTATTGGGTAAACCATTAATGCTTTTATATCCTGAGCATCCAGTACCTTTATCATATCAGCAGGAAGACTTTGAATATCTTTTGCATACAACCTTCCTTTGTTTAGCAAAACTGGTTTCAAAGAAGGCATTTCTTCTTTATATCTTAAATTTTGCATATTCTCAATTTCGGGTGTTACTCCCGGAGCACACCATTCATAAGTGTTTTTTGCAGCTTTTCCATCCTCAAACTCTTCAAATATATATGCACGAGATACATCAGCTGTTTTTCCTAAAACGGTTAGCGCATTATTGACTTTTTCATCAAATGAATCAAAAGAATTAAAACCTAATGAAATTTCGGCAAGTGCTTCCTGAAACTCTAAATTCCCGGCAAGTTCATATAGAGTGTTATTTAGCTTTTCCTTATCTCTCTTTTCATTTAACAACCGATTAATTACAAAGGGTAATCTCTTTAAATTATCTTTGGTTAACACATCATTAGCTCTGTTTTCAAGCAAATATACTTCCTGCTCTTTACTTATGCCCCCTGATAGAATTATCACCGGAATTCCCGGTTTAAGTTTCTTTGCCAGAATAAGAGTTTCATCTCCTGAAAAAGTTTGCAAGTCAAAATCAGATATTACAATATCAGGGTGCCAATTAATTAAAGATTGCTCAAAATCATTTTTTGTAGAAACAAGCTTGGTGCTAAATTCCTGTTCCATTTGTTTTATCTCTCTGAACATAAGCTCAGCATCTAATTCAGAGTCTTCTAAGATCAGTAGTTTTACAGCCATATAGCTTTTTTGTGTTCTGAAAATAAAATCTTTTAGAGATTTAATTAAGGAAGTTCATTCAATATTACCCAATAAAAACCAATTTCTTTAACCGCCTCAATAAACGAATTAAATTCGACAGGTTTTACTATAAAGCTATTAACGCCAAGCTTATAGCCCTCTATCATATCTCGTTCTTCTTTTGAAGAAGTTAGCATCACGATAGGGATATTCGCAGTATCTTCATTCGCCCGAACTTCTTTTAGAACCTCTAAGCCATCTACTTTTGGCATCTTTAAATCGAGTAAAATAACCCTTGGATGGTTATGAATACTTCTTCCTTCAAAATCCCCAATGCCAAATAGAAATTCTAGCGCTTCCTCTCCGTCTTTTAATCTAATAACTTTATTACTGATATTATTTTTTTTAAAAGCCCGTAGCGCCATTTCTGCGTCATGATCATTATCTTCAACCAACAATATCTCTACAGTTTTATTTGCATCCATTTTAATATTCTTTTTTTTCTAGCATTTAATTATTTGGTAAGGAAAAGAAAAAAGTTGCTCCTTTTCCGACCTCACTTTCTGCCCAAATTTTACCGCCATGTTTATTTAAAATTCTTTTAGCTATTGCTAAACCTACTCCCGTTCCTTCAAACTCATTTCTTGAATGCAGGCGCTGAAATACACCGAATAATTTTTCGTGGTATTCCATTTTAAATCCAGTTCCGTTGTCTTTAATAAAGTAAGTAGTTTGATTTTCGTCCTTTTTTTCAAAATCAATAATCACTACTATTTCTTCTTTCTTGGAAGCGTATTTTAATGAATTAGAAATCAGATTTACAGCAACTTGTTTCAACAACGCTATATCACCCAAGGCATTGGGTAAATCCGAAATATGTAGTTCTATATTTTTTTCAGAATATGTTCTTGATTCACTTTCGAAAACACTTTCGAAAAGTCTCTTCATATCTATTTCTGACTTCTGAATTTTCTTCTTACCTAACCTAGAAAAATCCAGCATATCATCTATTAGCTGTCCCATCATTACAGCACTTTCTTTAACAACCCCCATCAATCGTTTTCCTTCCTCATCCAATTGTTCGGAATAATCCTCCAACAAAATATCAGAAAACCCATTGATTGACCTCAGAGGTGCCCGAAGATCATGAGAAATAGAATAGCTGAACGACTCCAACTCTTTGTTTGCTAATTCGAGGTTCTCTGCCTGCTTGCGAATTTGTTGAGTTCTTACTTCAATCTCGTTTTCTAATTGTTCAGTATACTCAACTTCTTTGCTGATATCAGAAACATACAAAATCATCCCTCCAATTTCCTTATCAGTGTTAAACCAAGGAATAGCTGTCCAGCCTATCCATATTTTGGTTCCATCTTTTCTCACAAACCGATCCTTTGAACTGGATAATTCTTCACCCTTTAACACTCTTTGATGAATTTTGACCCAGTCTTTTCTTGCTTTTATCTGTGGCAACACATCATAATGAGAAAGACCAATAATATTTTCCCCTTCAATTTTATTATGCACATACCACTTGTTACTTACCGTTATATAACGCATTTCGTTATCAAACATAGCAACCGCTGCAGGTGCTTGTTCTACAAAACTCCGTAGTTGAGATTCTTGAAGACGAATGCTTTCAACGAGCTTCATTCTCTCTGTAATATCCATGTTAATTCCGATCAACTGAATCGGTACTCCATCCTTATTATAAATAGCATCACCACGACCACTTAAAACTGCTTCCGAGCCATCGGGCTTAATCAGCCTAAATTCGATATCAAATCTATTCCCCGTTTCAATTGTTTTTTGAGTCGCTTCAATTACACCATTTAAGTCCTCAGGATGAATCATTTTAGAAAAAAGGTTAAATGTAGGCTCAACATCCTTCTCTATTCCAAATACCTCATACGCTTTCTCATTCCAATCCAATTCATTGGTTTTTAAATCCCAAATCCATATAGCAATTTGTCCAGCCTCTACAGAAAGTTGTAGTTTCTCATTGGTTTCGTCAAGTTCTAGAGACTTTCTTTTACTTTCATCGATATCCATAAATAAGCCGCGTAAGCCAACAGCTTCTCTATTTTCAAATACTGGATGACCCGTAGCTCTTACCCAAATCTCGTTGTCTTTTGCTGTAACCAGCACACACTCAACATCCCATGATGCCTTTTCAGTAATGGCATGTTCAATTGCTTTTTCGATTACTTCGCGAAAATCTTCTCTATAGTAACTTATTGCTGCTCCCAGATCAATTTCAGTTCCAATCTCAACTTCATGAATACGGTAAACTTCATCTGACCAATACGGAGTCGATGTTTTCAGATCAACTTCCCATGAGCCAATTTTAGCAGCATGCTGGGTTTCCGAAAGTAAATCTAATCCTCTTTGTACTTCCGTGGCTTGAGCCTCCAATTTCAATTCTTTTAACATTGACTCGGTTACATCTTGTGATGTGCCTGCCATACGAATTGGGGATCCTTTTTCGTTGTAAAAAACCCTTCCCTTTTCATGGATATAACGCACCTCATTACCATCAAGCACAATACGATGAATAAAATTATGCTCTTCATTATTGGCAACTGCATTCTCCACATCTTTTTGAAATGGTTCCTGATCTTCTTCAGGAATCAAAGCATTCAGTTTCTCAAAGTCTGGTTTAAAATCTTCTGATTGTCCAAATACTTTATAATTTTGATATGACCAAGTAATTTCATCCTTGATCATATCCCAATTCCAATTTCCTATTTTTGCTATTTCCTGAGCTTCTTCTAAACGTTTGGCATTAACTTCAAGCTCTTTATTTTTAGCCTTTATTTGATTTAAAAAAACTTTAAAAACCAAATAAACCTCTCCACTCAATATCAATAATGAGCATATACCTAGTATAATTTCAATCCACACCAAGTTGTTAATGGCGTTATTGGAAATCATTTCAAAAGCTGAAACAATTTCATCCATCTTAGCTAAGAATTGTGCTTCATGTTCTCTTACAATTGGGATTGCCGCTTTTATATCTTCTTGGGTATTAATTTCTGATAGTGAATTTGCAATCGCTTGAAAATGTACCTCAATCTCAAAAAATAGTGATTGTATATATTCATTTTCATTTGTACTAATTCCAAGAGAATCACTCCCTTGTTGTAATATTCCATGAGCAAACGACCAATTTTCTACATCGTTATTTAAAGATTGAATATTCGTTTCCTGTTCCAGAGAAAGAAATACATTCTTTGCTATTTTCTGGCTTAGCATTCTTTGCCGGCCTGCCAAATTAATTATTGATGCATCATCTTTTTTCTCTTCCAGAATCTTTTGGATAAGTAGCTGATTAGACGCTATCAAAACTATCAATGTAGATACCGCAATAATATATATCTGCTTCGGAGAAATTCTTTCAATAAAGCTCACAATATTCTCCTGGTCGTTAAATAAGCATCACTCCAATACCTCTCCTGAAGGGCCGAGATCATTACTCCTGAACTTGTAGAAGCATGCATAAATTGCTGATCATTGATCATAACACCTGCATGCATTGTTTTTCTTCCTGTTTTAAAAAACACTATATCCCCAATGCGAATGTTCTTCTTTTTTACAGATCTCCCACTTTTAATTTGATCCGTAGTGACTCTGGGTAATTGAACCTCGAAATAGTCTGCAAAAACAATTTGTAGAAAAGATGAGCAATCAACACCATCGTATCCATTGCCCCCCAGTACATAAGGTACACCTTGCCAATCTTTAAAGGCTTCATCTAACTTGCCTCTCATCTTTTTTTCATCTTTGGATAATGCCCTCGATGCTACAGTTGAGGTAGAGATTGCAACTTCAGGTTTAGCTGTAGCTTCAGCCTCTTTTTTAACCTTCTCTTTCTTAACTCTTTCATCCCAGGGAATTGTTCCCCTCTTCACCAAACCGCAAGAAGCAAAAATTACCCACACTATTAAAAGATACTTTACTGACATTCGTCGTCTTTAGATAAAAAGCTGATTTAAAATCGTTATCTTAATGTACTATAAATCGAATATAAATTTACTCTAAATTAAAGCAATTTAATGCAGTTACTGGTTAATATTGATCATATAGCGACTTTACGAAATGCGCGAGGTGAAGGCTACCCGAATCCAGTTGAAGCAGCTGAAGTTTGTGAAAAAGCTGGAGCTTATGGTGTTGTATTTCATTTACGCGGAGATAGAAGACACATAAAAGATGATGATGTTTACGCTCTAAAAAATTCTGTAACAGGCAAACTGGATTTTGAGATGGCGGCCTCAAATGAAATGCTTTCTATTCTTAAAAAAGTGAATCCACAACTTTGTACACTTGTTCCTGAAGGTAGAGAAGAACTTACTACTGAAGGCGGTCTAAACATGAGCGTAGTTTTTGATGACTTTAAGAATCGTGTTTTCCCGGCGATTAGAGAAACTGATATTGAAATTAGTTTATTTCTAGATCCTAATCCTGAGGACATAAATCTTGCCTTTGAATTAGGCACTGATGCTATTGAATTACATACAGGGAATTATGCCAATGCTGGTTCAAAACAAAACGCCCAAGCTGAATTAACTCGATTATCTGAGGCTGCTGAACAAGCACATAAACTTGGAATAAAAGTAAACGCAGGTCATGGGCTAAATCAAAAAAACCTGCCTGCCTTTTTGAGAGCTGTTCCTCATTTGAATGAAATAAGCATCGGGCACGCTTTAATTAGTGATGCTCTATTTGATGGATTGAAGAATACAGTTAAGAAGTATCTTAAGATCATGGATGGGTATGGCTATTAGTACAATTAAATATTCTCCGGCAAACCCCTTTAAAGAGGCAAAACTCTCTGAGCTAGTCTCAGACACAACCAACGAGTCTTCCTCTCCCAAGGAGAGGGTCAATTTGAGTAACGATAAATTTCCAAAATATCGAAAAGACTTAATCGAGAAAGCAAGAAAACTAAGAAAAAGCTCTACTCCAGGAGAAATTGAACTCTGGAAACTAATTAGGAATAAACAAGTTCTTGGATTTCAATTCAGAAGACAACGCCCGGTTGACAATTTCATAATAGATTTTTACTGCAAAGAACTTAAACTAGCTATTGAAATAGATGGTTCTTCCCATGACTATAAAATCGAATATGATTGTTTCAGACAGACAAAGCTGGAACAGTTGGGTATTACATTTTTAAGGTTTTCTGAAAAAGACACGAAAGAGAACGCGGATTATGTTGTGAAAGAAATTGAAGGGTGGGTTCGTAAATACATTCAAAATAACAATACTTTATCCTCCCCTTGTTCCCCTCCATTGGAGGGGAAACTCAAACATCAAGATTCGAACTTAAACAACGAGTCTTCCTCTCCCCGGAAAAGAAACTCCCGAAGGGATGCCTTCGGCAAAACAAGAGAGTCACAATGACCGATACAAACACCCCACACAAATCAGGCTATGTTGCAATAGTTGGAAAGCCCAATGCAGGAAAATCAACCTTGATGAACCAAATATTAGGCACTAAACTTTCAATAACTACCCATAAAGCTCAAACTACCCGACATCAAATAATCGGAATTCATTCGGAAGAAAATTCACAGATCATCTTTCTGGATACACCGGGAATTATTCATCCAAAATATGAGCTGCAAAAAGCCATGATGCGCTTTGTGGAAAAAGCAGAGAAAGAAGCAGATGTGATCCTGTTCATTGTTGAAGCCAAAGAGAATAATATGCCTGAATATGCTTTTGATTCTTTAAAACAGATGGAAAAACCTGTAGTATTGGTAATCAATAAGGTTGATGAATCCAATCAAGAGCAGGTTCAAAAACTAGCTAAAGATCTGAACGAATATTTCGAATTTAATGACACCGTTTATATTTCTGCTTTAAATGGGGACGGCGTTCCGGGATTGATGGAAAGTATTTCAAAATTGCTTTTACCAGGACCTCCTTTCTATCCGAAAGATGAACTCAGCGAACATCCTGTTCGGTTTTTTGCCGCTGAATTAATTCGTGAACAAGTATTTCTTCAGTACCATGAAGAGCTTCCTTATTCTGCTACTGTCGATATTATCATTTATGAAGAAAGAGAAGATCTGGATTACATTAATGCCGAAGTGATCGTAAACAGAAATTCTCAAAAAGGAATGATCATCGGTAAAGGCGGACGTGCAATTAAACAACTTGGAACTGCTGCACGAGAATCCATCGAAGAATTTGTAGGAAGAAAAGTATTCCTTGATCTCCACGTAAAAGTCCGTGATAAGTGGCGCGAAAATGAAAATATGGTTCGTAATTTTGGGTATTGATCTAAAGAAAACTAGAAGTCTGCAAAAAATCTTTGGCTAAAATTTAAATCCAGATTCCGGCCTTCGCCGCGGAAAGACAATTTATAGAATTTAGAAATCCCCTCCACAAATTATCTATTTTCATCTTTATTTGATCAGCAGCATCTTTTTGGTTTGAATAAAATCTCCCGCCTGTATGCGATAAATATACATACCTGACGATACCCCGGATGCATCAAACTTCATGCTGTGATTTCCTGCAGGCATATTCCCATGTACTAACCTTGATACTTCCTGTCCCAGGATATTATATACCACCAAACTAACAACTGCTTGTTCAGGAAGCGCAAATTCAATATTCGTACTTGGATTAAATGGGTTTGGATAGTTCTGCTCCAAACTGAATTCTTTCGGAAGCCCAAGACCTTCCTCGTTTGATGTCATTATATGATCTAACACCTCCACATATTTTACAACTGCTTCTGATGCAAAAGCACCGGAATACATGGTTATTGAGAATTCCTTTAAGGTATCAGCTTTCTCAGAAACTTCATTATTATTGATATAATAAGCCGTCCTTATCGCATCCTGATAAGCTTCCAGAGAAGCGTTTCCTGATATTTTTATTCCGTTTTCAACAGAATCTATGTCAAGAGAACCCGGCTCGTCTATGAATAATGAATCTTCTTCCAGAAAACCCTTCGATATTTTTATGATAGCACTGTCAGCTAAAATTTCAGTGCTTGAGGAAATGCCAAGGTCACCGGCTATTAGCAATTCTGAACTATCCTGAAAATATTCTAACGTATCTGATGATTCAAAAGTTAAGCTGGCTACTTCTGATAAACTAAAAACTTCAGAGGAATACATTCCCCATACGCTATCTGCATTCATAACTCTCACAAACAAGATCTGATCCCCAATCGGTAGGTTCGTTGATGGAATTGTAAATGAAGTTTGAATCTTCGCTCCGGCATCAACAGAAATTGGAGTAGCAGCTGCAAAACCTGGATCGGTATTAAAGAAATATTCTGCAGATATAATATTGCTGACTAAAACAGGATCACTTTGATCGATCAGGATCAGTTTTTTGATCGGCATACCCCAGTTTCCATCTGTAAATTTTGCTCGAACAAATACCGAGTGTAACCCTCTGGATAATACGTCTGTACTTAAAGAAGCATTTATATTTATTTCCTGAGCAGAGCTAACAGAAATTTCCATTCCATTTCCCTCTCCCGGGTCTTCATTAAAGTAGTATTCAAGGGCTTCTATTTCTTTTACTGCTCCCTGGTCCACCAATATGAGTTTTTTGATGGTTAATCCCCACTCGTCATCACTGTTTTTTGCCCGAATAAAAAGTGTGTGTAATCCCCTGGAAAGCGACGAAGTCATAATGGATCCATCATAATTCACTTCACCGTCTACTTCCGTTACAGAGATTGAAGTTCCGTTTCCAAAACCTGGATCAGCATCAAAAAAATATTCCAATTCTGTTACTGATTGCGCTATTAGTGGTGAAACTAAGAGCATCACCAACAATATGTTTGCAAGGAACTTCACGACTTAGTTCCCTTTTGCTTTGATGGTAACCTCGATGTCCTCACCAGCCTTGATTTCATCTGGGATTATAATGTCATACACAAATGGTAAAGAGAATATGGAATTAGAATAAGTACCTACACCACCCGACGGACCAATATGAGTTCCGTCTGTACCTGCATTAAGCAAACTGCTAAGTTTTGGAGTCACATCCCAATTCATATCGAAAACATTTGTACTATTTGAAACGGCAGTATCTGCAAATATATCTGTTGGATTCAGAGCTTCATTAACTACATTATTCTCTCCGAAATTAGAACCATCATTCAGAGGTAGAGTTATATCAAAGAAGTTATTCAGAAATGTATTGTTATTATCCGCGATTTCCTGAATTTGAGCATCTGGGTATTGATAGCGTTGTGTTTTCAGAAAAATATTGTTTTTGAAAGTGCTGTTACTAATTGATCTTACTGTGAAGTCAAAAAATATACTATTATGAAAATTACTATTTCTAATATCCTTGTAGTCAGAAATCGATGACCCTGCAGGATTGATGATACAACGACGAAAAATAATCGCAGTATTATCAGAATTGCTAAGACTAAAACTCTCGATATACGAATGAGAAACTGTTAGCCCTTGAACAAAGCTAGCATTTATACTTCCTACCACAGAACCATTTACAACAATAGTAGATGAAGGCTCAGTGGTATTACCATTATCAAGAGAGAGATTGTTTATTTGCAACCCCTTAAATACCAGATTCGATGAATTATCAACATCAATAGTGCCTACCTCTGAACCATAATTAAAGTTCTTATTTATAGCGGAAGTGTTATATCCAAGCCCTACTAAAGTGAGTTCTTCCCGATCTTGAATTTCCACATTACCATAACTATTAGGGCTTGGCATTACATAAATAATATCCCCCGACAGAGCCGCATCTATGGCATCCTGCAAATCGGTATAGTAATTATCGCCCAATGTATTTGATAATGATTTATCAACTATCAGGATATTCTGTGCATCACTAATTTGAGTTGTAAATACAGCAATGAGCAAAAAGAGAACTTTTTTCATGATGTCTTTTTGTTTGTTAAAGTATTCGATTCCAACCACGCTGTAAATCCCCACTTCTGGTGATTTTTCAGATCAATTCGAACGCAAGTGCAAACTGAACCAATCCTGCCGTCGTTGGTATCCCCGTTTTTTTCTTAATATTCTTGCGATGACTTTTCACCGTTTCCAATGTTATATACAGCTGTCCCGAAATATCTTTGTTACTAAATCCCTGAGCTATCTTAGCTAGCACCTGTCTTTCTCTTCTTGTAAGCGACCGGAATTCGTCAAAATGCTTTCTCATATACATCTCCTCACCGGCTATACGCTCTATTCTGCGAGTTACCGAATCTATTCCTGAAATCGGATTTGAGGAAGTGAGCAATAAATTATGCTTTTTGAAAGGTTTACAAACTGTGAAGAAAGTATCATACTCTCCTGTTCTGGGATTACGGATTTTTTGGAATTCGGCATGAAGCTGATCATCATCGGCTTTTTCATAAAATTCAAGGAATCTTGGTCCTACATATTTCAAGCTATCCGGATGAATGTTCTTTTCAAAATACTCGAAACCCATATTATTGATCTCTTCTTTAGAAAGCAGCCCCCATTCTTCTCCCGCTTTATTCAAATGACCGATAGTGAGATCTCTTTTATCATTTACATGAAATATACCAGGCATCAGATCAACCAACTCCTGAAGGGAATCGAAGTTTTTCCGGAAAAGCTTGTCTAAGATATACAAGCTTTGTACTTGTGTCTTCAGAATTTCGGTTTCTGTTCTGTACCCCATAATATACTTTTTCTCAACCCATAAATCTGTTTACAAAATAGGACAAAAAGCGAAATTGTCAAGCCATAAGTATCTGTAAACGCATGCGAGCCATACAAAAAAGGAAGAAATCATCTTTCATAAACTCTGAAGCTCGGTTTTAATGTATTGATTTAACATTCCTGTAACTGATTTTTACAACTGATAGAAGTAAACTCTGGTTCAACTTTAAAAATCAGGTTATCATGATCAAACGAACCTTCTCTTCGTTATTTCTTTTAGTTTTATTCTCAATGGGCGTATCTGCACAGAACGCTCTTTTTCTTGGCGATCCTTCTATTTCAGCAAACGGGATTGTATTCACTTATGATACCGACCTTTGGGTGGTTTCAAAAAACGGTGGGGAAGCAACTCGACTCACAGCCATGGAAGGCGAAGAAACAAATCCAAGCGTCTCACCGGATGGGAATTGGATTGCTTTTACTTCCAACCAATATGGAAATAATGACGTGTATATAATGCCTGCACAAGGCGGAAAGATCACTCAACTTACCTTTCATCAAGCTAATGATCAGGTTGAGTCTTGGTCATGGAATTCTGATAAGATCTATTTCAATTCAAACCGTTATAACAGAATAACTGCTTTTGAAATTAGCCCTGAGGGAGGAACTCCATCCAGATTGTTTGGTCATTATCATAACACCGTTCATAATTTGGTAGAGCATCCAAGTTCCGGTGATTTCTATTTTAATGAATCTTGGGAAAGCTTCAATTTTCCTCAGCGTAAACGCTATGTTGGATCTTTCAATCCGGACATCAAATCATATAATCCTAATACGAATATCTACAAAGAACACACCAATTGGGAAGGAAAGGATTTCTCTCCTACAATTGACAAAAACGGTGTGGTGTATTTTGTTTCTGATGAAGCCAATAATGAGTACAATCTTTACGCACTGGAAAACGGGCAGAAAAAACAACTCACCAGATTCAATACTTCCATTTATAATCCGTCTGTAAGTCCAGACGGAAGCACTGTTGTCTTTGAGAGAGATTATGAGCTCTACAAATATGATGTGGCTTCAAAAAAATCTACCAAAATAGATGTAACTATCACCAAAAATAATACACTCACAAAATCTCAAAACTTTGATGTAAAGGATAATATCTCGGCTTTTGATGTCTCACCTGATAAAAAGAAGATTGCTTTTGTTTCCAGAGGAGAACTTTTTGTTTCTGATGCTGAAGGAAAATATGTTCGTGAGATTGTGTCAAGCTCTATGGGAAGAGTGTTAGAAGTAAAATGGCTTGCAGACAACAAAACGCTGATCTTCAATCAAACTGTGTATGGATATCAAAATTGGTTTACTATTTCTGCTGATGGAAAAGGGAAAGAAAAACAACATACTTCGGATAATCGAAACAACAGAGATCTTGCTTTAAATAATGATAAAACTGCCGGAGTTTACTTGAGCGGTAGAGATCAACTACGCTATATTGATCTTGAAAATTTCAAAAGTAAAACACTCACTGAAGATGAATTCTGGGGTTTTCAGAATGTGGCACCGATGTTTTCTCCAAATGGAGAGTATGTCCTATTCAGTGCAAAACGCAATTTTGAACTAGACATTTTTGTACATCATCTGCAATCCGAAAGAACGATGAACCTAACCAATACCGGAGTTGATGAAAACGGAGCATTTTGGTCACCTGATGGGAAATATATTTACTATACAGGCAGCAGAAGTGTTCCGTCATATCCAAGAGGTGCGGGCGAAACCGATCTCTTCAGAATTCCTTTAGATTATTATGATGATCCTTACAAATCCAGTTTATTTGATGAACTCTTTGCTGAAAAAGAGAAAGAAAACGAAGACTCAAAAGACGACAAAGAAGAGGAAGAAAAACTCACTATCGAAATCAATACTACGAATCTCATGCAACGGGTTGAGCAAGTTGGTGAAGGTTTTGGTAATCAATTTTCTCCTTTTGTTACTCAGAGTGGTGACAAATCAATGGTATTGTATGGAAGTAATCATAAAGAAGGGAATTTCGAGCTTTCGGTAACTACATTCGAGCCTTTTGAACGTCCGAAAACACAAACTTTTGAAGGTCTTGGTTTTGTTTCCGGTATAATTGAAGTTGATGGACAGCTTTATGGTCTTTCCAGAGGAACTATTCATAAACTAGACGCTTCTTCTGCCAAAGGAACCAAAGTTAATATTAATCAGTCTTTTGAAAGAAATTTGCAAAACGAATTTTATCAAATGTTTGATGAGCTTTGGGCAAATATAGAAGAGAACTTTTATAACGAAACTTTCCATGGTATAAACTGGAAAAAGATTCGCGACAGGTATAAATCTTATCTTCCATATGTAGATTCTCGTGCTGATTTACGTCGAATGAATAATGATATGTTGGGCGAGTTGAATTCTTCGCATATGGGATTTAGCACCAATGGGGATGAGGAAGATCAATACTACTCTACAGTTTCGATGGCTACCGGAATTATTTGGGACAAGGAAAATCCGTATAAAATTTCTTCGATAATAGAAACGGGTCCTGCTCATATTTCGGGTAATAATATTAGTGCTGGTGATGAACTTGTTGCGATAAATGGCAAAACTGTTGATAAAAATATGAACCGGGAAATGTACTTTAGTGCACCATCTATGCCGGAAGAAATAACCCTCACTTTTAAAAACAATAATGCTACGTTCGATGTTAAGATCCATCCGACATCCTATTTCTCTGACCGAAATGACCTGTATGATGAATGGGTTTCGGGAAACCAGAAAATGGTAGATGAGAAGACAGACAAGAAAGTCGCTTATGTACATATGAAAAACATGGGTGGAGGAGAGCTGAATAATTTTCTAATCGAAATGACTTCAGAAGCTTATAATCGCGATGCACTCATTTTTGATTTACGATACAACACCGGTGGTAACGTTCACGACGATGTATTGAGGTTTCTTTCACAAAAAAGATATGCGAATTGGGCGTATCGCGGTGGAGAACTAGCACCTCAATCAAATTTTGCGCCGGCTGATAAACCGATTATACTTTTGATCAACGAGCAATCGCTCTCAGATGCGGAGGTTACAGCTGAAGGATTCAAGCAATTGGGACTGGGAACTGTGATGGGAACCGAAACTTATCGCTGGATTATTTTTACCTCAGGAAAAGGTTTAGTGGATGGTTCATTTTATCGCTTACCGGCATGGGGATTATTTACTTTAGATGGAAAAAACATCGAACAAACCGGCGTTACCCCTGATATTGAAGTACACAATACTTTTAAAGATCGATTAAACGGAGCTGATCCACAGCTCGAAAAAGCGATTCAGGAAATAATGAAACAGCTCGAAAAAAAATAATTTTTAAAAAACCACTATCGCTCTTGCATTATAATTTTCATACTCGTAAGCTTTATGTAATGAAATTATCAAACCAATATATCGCCCGGAAAATGATGTGTATGTGTTGCTATATGCAAACACTTCACTAGGGCTTTTATATTTTAGAAAAGAAATTTTCAAAGTCCTTTAGAGTGTAAGATCTGAAGGACTTTTTTATTGGCTGTTAGTTTCATTCGTTCTTTAACATCATGCATTCTCATCAAGAAAGGTGGAGGGATCAGGTCCTTTGAAGCCTTGGCAACCATTCTGATTTAGGTCAGAAAAGGTGCTACATCCTGCTTAGTACAAATATTGTACTAAGAAAGATGAGTGCGAAGAGCTCTACTGTATTTGTAAGCCTCTTTCGGACTCATCCCCGAAAGGGGCTTTTTTATTAATTATAAACCAAAAATTACAATACAATGAGTTCACAAAAATTTGAGACACTACAGTTACATGCCGGACAAGAACCGGATCCAACCACAGGTTCACGGGCTGTTCCTATTTATCAAACCACTTCTTATAATTTTCAAAATACCGAACATGCTGCAAGTTTATTCGGGCTAAGGGAATTCGGGAATATCTACACACGAATCATGAACCCCACTACTGATGTGTTTGAAAAACGCATTGCTGCTTTGGAAGGTGGAGTAGCCGCGGTGGCTACAGCTTCGGGACAGGCTGCTCAATTCATTGCCATTACAAATCTCGCTCAAAAAGGAGATAATATCGTATCTACGCAAAATCTATACGGCGGAACCTACAATCAGTTCAAAGTTACAATTCCTCGACTTGGAATAGACGTTCATTTTGCAGAAGAAGATACCATAGAAGCTTTTGAGAAACATATTGATGAAAACACAAAAGCTATTTATGTGGAATCAATCGGAAATCCGAAGGGGAATATCGCCGACTTTGAAGGGCTGTCAGCATTAGCAAAAAAATACCATATAGCTCTGGTAGTTGATAATACCTTTGGAGCAGGAGGCGCACTCGTTCAACCTATTAAATTTGGAGCAAATGTGGTAACAGCTTCAGCTACAAAATGGATCGGAGGTCACGGAACTTCCATTGGTGGAGTAATCGTGGATGCCGGAAATTTTAACTGGGGCAATGGAAAATATCCTCTTTTCAGCGAACCTTCTCCGGGGTACCATGGATTAAATTTTTGGGAAGTTTTTGGTGATGACGGTCCGTTTGGAAATATTGCCTTTGCCATTCGTGCCCGCGTTGAAGGATTAAGAGATTTCGGCTCTTCTCAATCTCCGTTCAATAGCTTTTTATTACTTCAAGGATTGGAAACTCTCTCTTTAAGAGTAGAACGCCATAATGAAAATGCTAACAGACTTGCCCAATGGCTTTCAAAAAACGATGCAATTGAATGGGTTAATTTTACCGGTTCAACAGATCATGAATATCATAACCTTGCTAAAAAATATCTTAAAAAAGATCATTTTGGTTCTGTATTTACTTTTGGTGTAAAAGGCGGTTTTGATGCTGCAAGAAAATTTATTGATTCTGTTGAGCTTGCAAGCCATCTTGCTAATGTTGGAGATGCGAAAACCTTAGTTATTCATCCTGCTTCCACAACTCATCAACAATTAGCTGAACACGAACAAGCAGCTTCGGGTGTAAAAGGTGACTTGGTGAGAGTTTCTGTTGGTATCGAACATATTGATGACATCATTACTGATTTCGAACAAGCTTTAGAAAAAATCAAAGAACCAGCTCTTATTTAGCACGTGCTAATCAAATTAATTTTTTCGACTCAATTCCCGGAATTGAAATGATAAACTTGAAAGGACTATTTATGTCATCAAAACCAAACATCACAACTATACATCAAACCTGGACAACCGAGTCCGGGTTTGATTTTCCTTCTGTTGATATAGCCTGGAATAGCTGGGGAACATTAAATGAAAATCGAGATAATGTAATTCTGATTTGCCATGCTTTAACCGGAAATTCTAATGCGAAAGACTGGTTTTCAGGATTATTTGAGCCCGATGGTATCATTGATCCCGATAAACATTTTGTGCTTTGTATCAATAATCTTGGAAGCTGTTACGGGTCAACCGGACCAATTTCAGTTTCTCCTTATTCAGGTAAGCC
Source organism: Balneola sp. (assembly GCA_965216175.1). Classification (GTDB taxonomy): domain Bacteria; phylum Bacteroidota; class Rhodothermia; order Balneolales; family Balneolaceae; genus Balneola. The sequence continues at coordinate 164,015 of OZ244140.1, read as the reverse complement.
TTATCAGGCAGATTTTCCTAAAATTTCAATTCGAGATATCGTTGGTTTCCAAGCTTTGCTTTTAGATCATCTTGAAATCAGCAATATTGAACTGATTATAGGAGGTTCTATGGGTGGGATGATTGCTCTTGAGTTCGCTTTAATTGACCCAAGAATTCGATCTGTGGTTCTTATAGCTACCGGCAAACATCATTCGCCCTGGGCGATAGGTATAAGTCATGCACAGCGACAAGCTATTTATGCAGATGAAAATTGGAACCGGGGATTTTATAATCCAAAATCGATTCCACACAAAGGATTATCGGCAGCACGATCTCTTGCAATGATCACCTATCGATCACCTCAGAATTATAATTCAAAGTTTGGACGAGCTATAAATCCTGAATCCCAAACCTTTGAAGTTGAATCCTATTTAGAATATCAGGGACAAAAACTCAACAAGCGTTTTGATGCCAATTCTTATATCCGATTAACGCAAGCCATGGACATCCATGATGTATCAAGGAACAGAGGTTCATTTGAAGAAACTTTAACTCAAATCAATAAACCTTGTTTGATCATTGGAGTGGATTCAGATCTACTTTATCCCACTTTTGAACAGAAAGAACTTGCCGCTTTAATTCCGAACTCTTTCTATAAAGAAATCATTTCCCCTTTTGGACACGATGCTTTTTTGATTGAATTTGAACAGATAAATGAGCATCTCAACTCATTTTACCGAACAATTTTCCAGACTCATTGAGTATTTCAGAGCTTTTTAACCGCAAAAAATTGCTGGGATTCCAAATTTGTTACTTCTTTGAAGACTCAAAGGAACCGTTATATTTTGGTGCCAAGATCAAAACTAAAAAAGGCGCCCTATAAATAGAGCGCCTTTTTGACTAGAAAAATTTTCGATTAATCAATATCAATGATTCTTCCCGGAGTCCAGGGAGCATTGGTTTGATTTAGCTTCTTATCAATAGTCGGAATATCAGACTCTAATATCTCTTTCAGCAATTCTAATACTGGTTTAAGTTGTTTTTCAGCTATTTCTGCAACTCTTTTTGAAGTAATAGTTGGATCAGAGCTTGAAGATGTTCCTGCACCTATTGCCGTATTTATTCTGGAATTTAATGAAGGCGCCTGCTGAATTTCTAACCTTCCTTTTACCCGATCACCATTCATGAGCAGATTCACTTTTTCCAGCTTTTCTTCTAGTACAGAGATATCTGATGCCAAACCGGAAGGCGTATCATTTCCTAAAGCTTTCAACGCTCCTTTGTAATATTGAAGGCGCTCCTGAACTTCTCTGGCTACATTTCGTGCACTATTTGCTGATTTTGAAAGCTGATTCAATTGCTTATGAAAAGTTAGCATAGCTCCTTTGTTTTTAGCGGGCAGTGTAACATTGCCTAATGGCTTAACCTCAAACTTCTGAGCCGAAACCAATTCAGTAGCTACTCCATCAATATTCTTTGATAAAGAAACAGTATATGTTCCGGGTAGAACCATCAGCCCTGATTCAAAATCTTTCGAGGCATTTGCATCTGATGTATTTAAACGGGTTATTTGAGGATACTTAAGATCCCAATATATTCTGTTGATTCCCTTTTTTGGAGAAGTCTTAAGCTCTCGAACTACTTCATTGTTTGCATCTCTTACTGTAAAGATCAAAAAAGGGCTATCTTCCTCTTCCTCCTCTTTTAATTGATCTAAAGATGGATAGTAAACAGTTTCACCCTCTTTTCTTCTTTTTGATTCTTCAGCTTCTCTAAGAGCTTTTTTAGTTTTATAACCATCTTTCAGGTAATAAGTAAAGGCAGCGCCAAATTCCGGGTTTTCACCTAAAAAGTAATCTTCTCCCTGAAACCCCTTTGGGCCTAGCCAACTAATCGTGTTGCTTGCAGCAATTCTGCTGTACGGCTGATACTGATATGCATATCTTGTTGAGAACAAATGCGCTTCTTTTTCTGCTACTTCCTTCGATAATTCCTGCAGCGCTGAATAATCATCCATTACATAAAAACTGCGCCCAAATGTAGCCAGAATCAGATCATTTTCTCTTTTCTGAATATCAATATCACGAATAGCAACTGTTGGTAAACCCTTATTTAGTTCTTTCCAGTAGTTACCTCCATCAATGGACGCAAACAAACTGAACTCAGTTCCCACAAAAAGTAGATTCGCAGTTTCAAAATCCTCAGCTATAGAATAAATAGAGCCTCTTTCGGGCAAATTATTAGCAATGGACTTCCAATTTTTTCCAAGATTTGTGCTCTTTAGAATATATGGCTTAAAATCACCATTTTTATGATTGTTGAAAGCTACATATACGGTATTTTTGTCGTGTTCTGAGGCAATCAGTTCATTTACATATACCATATCAGGCACACCCGGAAATTTATCGTATTTCTTCCAGGTTTTTCCGGCATCCTCTGATACATGAACCAATCCATCATCAGTCCCTGCATACAATAAATTTTCGTCTATCGGTGATTCTGCCAACGCAACAATATTTCCATATTCAGTAGTAGAAGCATTTTTGGCTATCGCATCCATTGGCCATACTTTGCCCATTACTTCCAATTTATTTCTATCAATTTGACGAGTTAAGTCACCGCTGATCTCTTCCCAACTTTGCCCCATATCGTTGCTTCTTAACACACGATCCGCAGCAAAATAAAGTCGTTTATTATCATGAACACTTACAAAGAACGGAGAATCCCAATTCCAGTTGTAACTATAATCTCCCTCAGGAGCCTGGGGTTTAATATTTTGTTGCTCTCCACTTTTTCTATCAAATCTGGCAAGATTTCCATACTGAGATTGAGCATATACTATGTCTGGATTTGTAGGATCGACATGAGGTTCAAAACCATCGCCAAGAACTGTTACAAACCATTCGTCATCATTAATTCCGGTTGTCGCATTTGTTCTTGAAGGCCCGCCTAATGTGAAGTTATCCTGAGTTCCTCCATATACATTATAGAACGGGAGATCATTATCAGCGGCTACTTTGTAAAACTGAGTCACCGGAAGATTGGTAAAAAACCTCCACGTTTTACCTCTGTCAAACGATTCATACACTCCACCGTCATTTCCATTTAACATATGTTTAGGATTAGACGGATCTATCCATAATGCATGGTTATCAATATGTTTATTTTTTTCCCCAACATTATTGAATGTCTTCCCGCCATCTTCCGAAACTCCGGAGAAAGTATTCATCACGTACACCAAATCAACATCCACCGGATCTGCGATCACTTCCTGATAATAATTTCCACTTGAGGAGTAATTACTTTGCTTTTCCCACGATTCTCCCCGATCTGTAGATTTATAGAAACCACTTTTTCCTGACTGAGCTTCTACAACAGCATAAATAACATCTGGGTTAGCAGGCGAAATATCCATACCGATTCTTCCAATATCACCGGATGGCATTCCTTTCATAGTTTTATTCCACGTTTTTCCGGCGTCTTTAGATTTATATACGGCAGATTCCGGACCACCGCTTATATAAGTAAAAACTCTTCTGCGTCTTTGGTGAGCCGAGGCATACAACACATCAGGATTTCTGGGATCCATATGAATTTCATGAACACCGGTATGTTCACTGATCTCTAATACTTTTTCCCAACTTTCTCCCCCATTCGTAGTTTTATACAATCCCCGATCTCCTCCTGAACTCCAAAGCGGCCCGGTTGCAGCTACATATACCACATCAGAATTTCTTGGATCTATTTCTATCATTCCAATATGTTCTGAGTTTTTTAAGCCCATATGTTTCCAGCTTTTCCCGCCATCTATGGATTTGTAAACTCCGTCACCATATGCAACACTACGTTGGTTATTATTTTCTCCGGTTCCAACCCAAACTACGTTATGATTATTAGGATCCATTGCTACAAACCCAATGGAATAAGAACCCTGACTATCAAAAACAGGCTTCAGAGAAACTCCACCATTTTCAGTCTTCCAAACTCCTCCTGATGCGGTAGCAATATAAAACTCTGTATGGTCCTCCGGATTTACTGCAAAATCTGCGATTCTTCCTGAAGTAAAAGCGGGGCCAATACTCCTAAATGAGAGGCTGTTCCAGCCTATATCGTATCTTGAATCTTTATCTTTCTTTTGCGCAAATAGTGATGATGAACCTATAAATATAAATAGGAGCAACATTAAGCTTAAACGATTTTTCATTGTACTGTTTGTTATGCTGATAGTTAGTTTCTTAACAATACTTAATTGTGAGTTGTAAAGTCTTTAAATTTTGTATCGTATCGATTACAAAGGTTTTAAAAAGCATGGGCATAAAAAAAGCCATTCCTCATGCAAAGAATGGCTTATCTCTCTTACCAGCTACAAAATTTTCAGCGACGTGCTTTAAATGTTCTGTGTTTTTTTAGACGTTCTCGCTTTTCAGGCATAGAGTCGAAAATCACTTTCTGATCTTCATTCAGTATTTCCCTGATCTCGCCTTTCTTAGCAATATGGACTTTTTGTACTTCTGCATGTAGCGTTGCCATTTCATCAACTACACTGTTTAAAGCTTTCACATCGTATTTATCACCTGAAGATAATGTTCGAAGCCTGGCTTTCTTTTCGCCAAGTTGATTTTCCAATGGCGTTATTTCTTTTTTGCCATCCAGCATTATTTTCTGGATCTGATCTTTTTGGTTCTCTGTTAAATTGAGCTTTCCAAGCATTGCTTCCGGACCTCTTTGCATTCTTGACTTTTCACCTGCTCTTTTTTCAAAGCGCTCTTTCATTTCAGCTCTTCGTTCCGGTTGATCACTTCTTTGGGCTTGTACCGAAATAGATGCAACTATTAAAAAAAGAAATATGGATGTTAAAATTCGTCTCATGACTGTCTCCTGTTTTGATGATTATTTATTTTTGTACCTTGTACACATCATTAGAAGAAAACCCCTAACAAAACTTGTGGTGACCCATGAAATTTTTTCTAAGTCTGGTATTTTTACTTCTGTTCAGTCAAAATCAATATGCTCAAAACTGGTTGATTACTCAGGAGGATTGGGGAGGAATTGATTCTGTAGATTCAAGTCTTGAACATGAAATATCTTATATAACTATTCATCACGGTGGAGAGATTTTTCCGGACGATAAAAACACAGTTACTTACTTGCAGGGGCTACAAAAGTGGAGCCGTTCTGACCGGAAATGGAATGATATTCCATATCACTATATAGTTGCGAGGGACGGCAAAATTTATGAAGGCAGACCACTCAACTATAAAGGTGATACTAATACCACTTATGACCCAACCGGACATGCACTTATCGTATTGCTTGGTAATTTTGAAGAGCAGGAAGTGAATGCTGAACAAGTATCATCTCTGAAAACCGTAACTGCATATTTAGCAAAACAAGAATCTGTCCCCGCTGAAAAGATCAAAACTCATAAAGATTATGCGGAGACTTTATGTCCGGGGAAAAAGCTTTCGGGATATTTAAATTCAAGAGACTGGGATTCTTTTCTAAAGAATTTTAACTAATCCTTTTTCTTTCTTCAGTTATTACTTTAATAAGGAGCTTTTAGTATTAGTTCAAAATTATGCTATCTGTTATAGACTTTGATAGCTTTTCTTGTAAGTTCTTTTTTCTGAAAGGAAGGAAACCACGTACTTCCTGAAATTACAGCTAACCCAACAATTGCCCCTGTTGGATCCAGTTCATCTTTGTCTGATTGTGACAGTAAAGATGCCGCCCCAATTGAAATCCCTGCTATTACGCCTAACGTGCCGGGCTATGTTCAGTTGGTTTTACCTATTGAATATAGTGAGGGTTGGGATGAGTTGCTTCGCAACGCCTGAACTTAGCCCGGCACGTTGAAGATGAAGAGCGGAGCGAATTCATCTTCAACACTTGTATAGCTGTCATTCCATCTCTTTTTTTCAAATACTCCATGCTTTGAGGATTGTCAAACAAAGCTTTTTTTAGATTTCGTGCATTGGCCTTTTTCAGCTCGCCACCATCTTTTGAAAAATATTCTACATTATTAGTTTGTGTTCCATGTCCAATAAAAGTTGATCCTCCGTTCGGTCCTGGAATATATGACGGAGCCATTGAATATTGGGTTCTTGTATATAGATCAATATTCCCTTTTTCCAATCGCTTTGCGAAATCATCTCCGTAGCCACTGTACATCCTCCTAAAGTATCCATCTGATGTTTGATAAGCATGCACCTTCGATAATGGAATTTCTGTAGTGTCGTTCACAATTATTTTAGAAGATCTAAACAGTTTATTACTTACTTCTATTTTTCCTCTGATAATGGTACTGTCTCTTAACTCTACAAAATTTTTGAATTGTCCTGAAACAGAAAGAGTGCATAGAATCAGCAAACCGACAGTAATATTTAATTTTCGCATAACCTGTATTTTAAAATTCGAAGAATATATAAAAGCCTAACCTATAATTCTTATTGATTTTAAAAGAAAATAAGAATTTATATTTCATATGTATGATATATGTTAATTATTTATTACTATGGTTCTGAACATTCAGTTTATCACAAACAATGATTGCGAAAAAAGGTCAAATCCCGTTATTTGCTAACAACTCTACCTTGATGTCTTTTCTTATTTTGATTCCCATCCCAAAGGAAATATCAAATAGAATAACGACGCTTAAAAAAGAGTTTAAAAATAAATATGGAGCTTTTTTATCCGAAAACTCTGTTCCTCATATTACAGTTTGTAGTTTTCTGCTTCTGGATTACCGTGTTTCAGATGTGTTTTCTCTCCTTGAAAAAAGGATTAGCCCGCTACCTACTTTTGAATTCCGGTTGGAGGATTTCAATACCTTTGACAACTCAAGAGTCTTGTATGTGAAGGTAAATGAATCTGAGGCATTTAGTTTTTTAATCAATGAGTTTGATCGGTCCCGACAACAATTGATGATCCGAAAAAATTATACAGACAGCCCAACTCCACATATTACTATTGCAAAAAATCTGGACATCGAGACTTTTGATACAGCGCGTAAAGAATATTCCGAAAAAAAATTCACCGGAATTTTTACAGTTAATAAACTCACTGTTTTGAACTACAATCTTGAAGAACGAAAATATGACCATTACAAGGATATAAAGCTGAGCTAGGTTCCAAGGCCTCTCTTTTGTATTTGCTGTTTATTTCTTTCACTTCAAGCTTGTTCGATTGCTTTTTAAAATACCCATTGCTTAAAACAAAAAAACCACATCAATCTTAAATCAATGTGGTTTTGGAATTTGGTGCTTGTCTTTTAAAACAAAAGTGGGCCCGGAGGGACTTGAACCCCCGACCAATCGATTATGAGTCGACTGCTCTAACCAACTGAGCTACGGGCCCTTTATGAAGGCGTCAAAGTTACAAGGTTTAGAACCTAGTTGAAAGCTCTTTTTTGATAGACTTTAAGTTTTCGACATTCCAACTAAATCGGAAGAAGCGAATAAGGTTCAGTGGGGCTGAAAAACGTAATTACAATTTTTAAACTCATTAAAGAATCTCATCACTGTGGAAGTGTCAATGACAATGCTGATGCTCCACAGACCAACTTTTACCTGTTGGGCAATCTATTGCATCCTCATCGTTTGAAAAAACTCCTCCTAAAACCAAAGCTCCCAATAGAACAACAACTATCAGTATCCCAATCACTGCGTTAGATTTCATTGAAGAATTATCTTTCTTCAAGCAACAGTTTTTATATTTACTCCCGCTCCCGCAATGACAAGGATCATTTCTTCCAATTGTATCAGCCATGTTTATCGATAAAGTTTAGTTGCGAATTTTATTTTCAATGTAATAAAACTTTTTATCCATATACCAATTGGTCTTCTTATTCCATGAAAGAAACCCGTCGCAAGTGTCTAGTGATAATGTTACCTATTTGTGATAAACTAAGTCCGGTTTATACTTACTATATCATTTAAAGAATTCTTTCAACTCTATTAAGCTATTTATGAAACCGTCCTATTTTAGATCATTAACACTACTTATCGGAACCTTATTTCTAATTTCTGCTTGCGGAAGTAAACAAGATAAAACTGAAGCTTCTAACACAGAGGTTGAGAAAGCACCAAATTTTGAAGTTACTACTATTTCCGGTGAGACCATTAGTCTGGAAAAATCTTTACAAAATGATAAACCTGTCGTGCTCTATTTCACTGCATCTTGGTGTCCTGTTTGTGCGAAAAACTGGCCATCGCTCTCTGAAGTATATCCGGAATATAAAGACAAACTCACTCTAGTCGCAATTGGCATAGACCCCACCGATGACGAGGAAACTATGAGAGCACTAGCAGAAGAAAAAGGTTTTACTTTCCCTGTTACACGTGGACTTCCAAACGTTATGCTGGATTACGGCGTCGATAGCCAAGCAACCACAGTTGGAGTAAACAGAACCGGAAATATTGTCTTCCGAAAGAACAAAATGGCTCTTAGTGCAGATGAATACCGAGAGCTTTTTGATAGCTTGATTAATTAATTAGTCCATTTTTCTTTAACTGTTGTTGGTTATTTGGATTTGCACATACTATTATCTAAGTAACCAATAACGAATATCCAATTTTATGGAATTCGTTTATTTTTCCTTTTTACAGGGTGTTGTTGCTTTTTTTGCTCCATGTGCGGTAGCCTTATTACCTGGTTATATTGTTGCGTATATCACTCGAAACGATGGAAACGAACTACAAATTACTACTAAACTTCGTCGTGGACTTAAACTCGCTTTCCTCAGTATTTTGGGAATTTTAATTGTCTACTCTATTGCCGGGGTTTTCATTGTATTAGCTAGTCAGGTTCTTAAAGCCTATATGAAATGGGTAACTATTGGTATGGGAGGTATTCTGATTGTTCTTGGTGGACTAATGATTGCCGGTAAAAATGTTGCTTTTTCGGTGAATGTAAATAAGACCAGCAGTAAATCGGAAATATGGGAAGCTTTTATGTTTGGCGTTGCTTACGCCATTGGTGCTCTGGGATGCCTATTTCCACTCTTTCTTATAGTAGCTACACAGGCACTCGCCGCTCCCTCTTTATTATTAGGCGGAAGCTATATTTTTGCCTATTTCCTCGGTATTAGCTTGATGATGATTACAGCCATTCTACTTTCTACCTTTGCACGTAATCTTTTTATGAAATATCTGAGAAAAATACTCCCGCATATGGACCTGATTACCGGAATTTTGCTCGTCTTTGCAGGTGGGTATGTAATCTATTATCAGATGATTTTGATTTGAGAAATTATAATTAAGTAAGACAACATTTCTCCGAATTACCTATCTCAGATCGTACTAAAAAACTAAATTCACTTTCATGAATTGCACACTGAATGCCACGTTTAAGCATCTTCTAGCTGATTAATGGAGAAGAGCTTGCCTGCGTAAGAGACAAGTTCCACCTAGCATTCCGCAGCGCACCTATGGCACTAGGTTAAGTTTTAGGACCTCTTTGAAAGCAACTTTTATCATTTCTTCAAACAATAATGAATGATTCAATATCATTGATGTGTTTACTCTAGAAATAACTCACAAACATATTATTAATGCTAAGAATTACATCCGCTTTACTGATTTCATTTCTTTCATTCACTTCCATCAATGCTCAAAACGCGGATCTTGCCACCGAAATTTTTGAAGAAGTAGATGCTCGACGCAGTAAAATCACTTATGAAAAAACCGACATGCAAATGTTGATCTACAACAGTAAAGGAAATAGCCGAAAAAGATCCATAAACTCTTTTTCATTTAATGAAGGAGAGGAAGGAAAAAGTCTTCTTGTTTTTGAAGAACCTGCCAATGTACGTGGAACGGCTTTTCTTACTTTAAGTGATGGAAACAATGAAGTACAGAAATTATATCTACCTGCTTTAGGGAAAATACAAACCATAACTGCTTCTCAAAAAGCGGATAAATTTATGGGTAGTGATTTCACTTACGAAGATTTGGGAGATCAAAAACCGGATGATTATGACTTTGAACTCATCGAAGAAAAAGAAAACACGGCTGTTCTCAGAGCTGTAAAGAAAGAAAACACTCAATATGCTTATATCAAGTTCTACGTAAATACAGATCGCTATTCGCTGGAAAAAGCTGAATATTTTAATGACAAGAATGAGATGATCAAGCGATTGGAAGCCGAGAATTTTACCAATGTGGATTCCAACATCTGGAGAGCAAATAAAATGACCATGTACGATTTAAAAGCTGATCGCAAGACAGAGCTTATATGGAGCAATCGTACCATCAATGAATCGATACCTAGTTGGAGGTTTACCGAACGAGGATTGAAAAGAAGCTAAAAGTTCATAGCTCTTAGTTCTTTTCACTCAACAAATCCATCCAAACTACCTACAATGAATAACAGGATCAGCGGATCTTAAATGCTAGCCAAGTTTAAAATTATCAGGTCTTATGGTTAGCATTGAAGCATTCACATTTTGTACAACCTGACTCGCTATTGATCCCATAAAAAACTTTGATATTCCTGTTCTCCCATGTGTTGTCATAATCAATAGATCTGCGTGATCATTTGCATATTTAGTGATTTCGTGAGAAGCTGATATACCTTTAATTAACTTCAGATGAACCGGAACAGAAAGACTACTAGCCCCATCACTTTTTATAATCCTGTAGTAATGCATTTCACTTGTTTCTTGTAACTTTAACCCAAGATCTTTGTTAGAATCAAAGTATTTATTGATTTTTTCTTTGAACAGTTGGTTGCAAGCTTCATTTGAGATTCCTACGGTTGGAGCTACAAAACCATATCCTTCTGAAGAGTACAATTCATTAATGTAAAGTAATTCTAAGCTTGCTTCTAATTGATATGCAAATTCAACAGATAGTGAAATTGATGCAAATGAGTACTCAGAAAAATCTATCGTTGTTACTATACGTTCAAATCCGCTCTTATTATGTTTTGTATTTACAGTAAAAACTGGTGCATGTGATTTTCTAATTACTTTATCGGCTGTGCTGCCTCTCAATAAAGCTGTTCCATGTCCTCCTCTTGCACTCATTAAAATCAGATCAAAGTCATTTGTATTGGCAAAGTTTGAGATGGCATTTGATGCTTTTCTGTCTACCATTACATGTGTTTTACCACGATATTTTTCTACCACATACTCTTCAAATAAATTATCAAGCTCAGTTTTAGCATTTTCTAAATTTTTTGGATAAAGATTTTTATCCATATCAAAAGGAAGACCAAGTTTATCCATACTTTCTCCCATATACATACTTAAAGGCACAATATGAATCAGATCTATCTTTGATTTATATTTTTTCGATAAATACCCTGCGAGTTTTAATGCCGATTTTGATTGCTCTGAAAAATCAGTTGGTATAAGAATTTTCTTTAGTTTCATGATGACCTCCTTTTATAAAACAACATGTATCTTATTGTAGCTCAATAACATGAAGAAATTATGAAGACTAGGTTCTTTTTTCTCAAGATCTAATCTACTCCCGGTGTTCGTCCAACAAATAGCTCAATTATTTCATCCAACAGAACTCATCTGGACAAATCATACGATTAACCAATCTATTCCAAGTTGGAAATTTACTGAACGAGGGTTGAAAAGAGGTAGTTGATCATTCTTTTGGTTCAGGCTTCAAGATCAGTAATGGAGCTTCAAGATTTTTAGTGATCTTTTCAGCTGTTGAGCCTAGAAAAAATCTGGAAAGCCCTGTTCTTCCATGAGTACTCATTATAACCATGTCTGCATGATCGTTTGCATAATCAATAATGTCTTTATGAGCCACCATTCCCTTCTTAATGACAGTTCTTACCTGTATTGAGATACTCTTTGTGCCAGATGTTTTTATTATTTCGTCAAGGAACGGCTCTTCATGTCTTTTTATAGAAAATTGATTCTGAGAGTTTTCTTTAAAGAAATCTTCTAGTCGATCCATCAACCCCGAGTACAGATATTCTTTATTAAATGAGTTTATATGGTTGGTAGTATCAGGAGCTTCCACGGGCTTCATTTCAATTCCTGAGTTGTATAGTTCTACGATATTTAGAAAATTAAGACTCGCATTAAACCTATTCGCCATTTCAAAAGCAACAGGAACTACCTCAAATGAGAAATCAGAGATGTCGGTTGGCACCAAGATAGTCTTGATCTTATCGTAGTGGAATTCATTACTGAGTGCCAGTACAGGTACGCTTGAATTTCTTACTACTTTTTCTGTAGTACTACCATGTAGGGAATCAGTTGAATGCGCACCTTTTGCACTCATAATTATCATGTCATACCCGCCTTCCTTTGCATGATTAACAATAGAATTAGATGCTTTTCTGTCAATTTCAACTATCAAATTTCCAACTGAACCCGGATCAAGAAACTCATTTGAAAAAACAGCTAATTTGCTTTTCGCTTCTTCAGCGATTTTAGGATAAATGTCACTATTCATATCTAAAGGCAAACCGAGTTTGCTAACGCTGTCGCTTAGATACGTTGATAAAGGTACTACATGTATAAGATCTGCTTTACAATCAAAAAGGTCTATAAATATCTTTACAGCTTGAAGCGCCTTTTTAGAATTTTCAGAAAAATCGGTTGGAATAAGTACTTTTGAAATCTGCATAGCAACAATATTAGGTTCTATTTGCTATTAGAACCTAGTATCACATTGAAAGTTTCTTCTTTTAATAACAGGACTGCTGATCTAGCTTTTCTTCCTAAGAAGGTCTAACCCTCCAACCATCACCATTCCGATCAATATTCCAGCAATCCCACCCCATGCGTTAGTATCGGGATCGGCATTTTCACTTACTCCCGGAATAAATGGTTTCGACTTGATCATCTTCTTTTTGACCGTTTCAATTTCAACTTTTTTGAACTCATCGAATGATGCTTCCGGATTGAGTACTTTTCCCAAACGTTCGTATTCCGGCAGATTCTCGTTCACTTCCGAGCTCATCAACTCCTGAACTCTTTCATCACTCATTGGCAATTCTTCGACTTCTCTTACCTGTTCTACAAATTCTCTGTTTTGGAACGGCCAGATCACAAATAAAGACCCAATCAAAAAACCGATCAATACAGAAATGGTTTGTGAATGATATTTTCCAAGTAACCAGGATAAAAATCTTGAAAATGCCGCCAAACCAACAATAGCTCCCAACATAAATGGAAGTAATCCTATTATTCCATCCATAGTTTCATTTCCTCCTATCATTCCAATATTGGAAAGCAGATAATCATATTTACGCATAATAAGCAGAAGGTAAGACCCTGATATTCCTGGTAAAATCATGGCACAAATAGAGATCATACCACTTAGAAATACAAAAGCAGGGTGTTCAGGAGTGTCTGAAGGAACCAGAGTAACAATCCATAGTCCTATTCCTATCCCGACTATACTCATTGCAATTTCCTGCCAACTTATTTCTGTCAAACTTTTGTATAAAATGTAGATTGAACCCAATATCAATCCGAAGAATAGCCCAAAAACTATTTCCGGATGCGTAAACATATATACCTGAAGCGGCACTACTTTTGTAAAAAACGCCAACGCTGTAAAAATTCCTGTAAACAGAAAAATCAGAAATTTGACATGTAATTCCTTAAAAGCTGAAATCCACTTAAAAGTGACTAAATATTTTAGAAAAGGTCCGTTTACGCTTTTAATCGCATCTAGTAGCCGCTCATAAATCCCAAGTATCAATGCCATAGTACCTCCACTTACACCCGGTACAATGTCAGCTGATCCCATCAAAAAACCTTTTATCCATAGTAACGGGCCTTCTTTCAAAGTCGTTTTATCTTTTGAAGTTTCCGGCATTACTCTCCCCATCCTTTTTCACCAATCAGTGGTACAAATTTAAAATTATCGTATTCGTCTTGCTTGTATTCTGTTTCTGAAACTCTGGTAATCTTTAACATTTTCTGAGTTTTATCATCACCAACGGGAATCACCAAAACGCCACCTACTTTTAGTTGTTTAATAAGATCATCCGGCACTACAGGAGCACCTGCAGTAACAATAATGCCATCATAAGGAGCGTAAGTTGTCCAACCAAGAGTTCCGTCTCCTGATTTTAGCAACGGCGAATAACCTTCTTCTTTCAACGCCTCTTTTGCCCTATGATAAAGCTCATTATGCCGTTCAACACTATATACTTCGGCTCCGAGTTCACATAATACCATACATTGGTATCCTGATCCTGTTCCAATTTCCAGAATTTTATCGCCCCTTTTTAATTCCAATAATTCTGTTTGAGCAGCAACAGTATATGGCTGAGAGATCGTTTGCCCCAATCCGATCGGTAGAGCGCTATCAGAATAAGCCCGATGATGCAATGCAGTATCTACGAGTTTATGGCGCGGTATTTTACCAATAGCCATTAATACAGCCTGATCCTTGATTCCTTTTTCCTTTAGTAACTCCACTAATTTTTGCCGTGGACGAACAAAACGACGACCTTGATTTGCCATGCACCTACCGTTATTTGATTTCGTTAAAGTATACCAATTTCAGACCTTTATTTTTGAGATAATGTTCTGCTATTTAATGCGATTCTAAATTTACTTTACCCATGTTTTACCAACTTTCAGCTAGCTATATTCACTTATGAGTTGGTTTGAAATCCCCATTTTTCAAGTTTTTATTTATGCCCTTATTACTGCTCTTGCAACAGGTTTGGGTGCACTTCCTTTTTTCTTCATAAAAGATATTTCCTCTTCTTTTCTGGGAAAATCGAACGCCGTAGCAGCAGGTTTAATGTTGGCTGCGAGCTATAGCCTGATCTTTGAAGGTTATAATGAAAGCGAATGGATGACTTTAATCGGGATGCTGGCAGGGGTTATTCTTGTAGTTCTTGCAAATCGCTGGCTTGAAGGCAGACCTACTCCTGAATTGGGAGACGTTGTCGGTGGTAAAAAGAGACAGATGCTTATTTTTCTTGGCATCATGACTGTCCATTCTTTTGCTGAAGGTGTCAGCGTTGGCGTTTCTTTTGCAAGCACAATGGAGTTTGGGGTATTTATAGCCGTTGCAATCGCTATTCATAACATCCCCGAAGGTTTGGCAATAAGCCTTGTTATGGTTCCCAATGGTACATCGCCGTTAAAAGCAGTTGGGTGGAGTATTTTTTCGAGTTTACCACAACCTTTAATGGCTATTCCTGCTTTTCTTTTTGTTGAGACTTTTCGTGAATACCTGCCGTTTGGACTCGGCTTTGCTGCAGGAGCTATGATATGGATGGTATTCGCTGACCTGGTTCCTGAAGCACTTGAAAAATGCAAACCTCACACAATTGGTCTTTGGGTTACTTTGGCGATTTTGGCAATGACTGCTTTTCAAATTTTGATGGGCTAACCATCCATTTAAAGAATTTTTTTACATTATATTTAAATCTTTTTGCACCCCTAAAGTGATAAGCTTCTTAAATTTGAAGATTATAATTGCTACTTCTTAAAACTAACTAATGCTCGGCAGACACACTTTTTTCTTTTTCTTATTTTTAGCTCTAAATGCCCTGAACTCAAATTCCTTATTTGCTCAAATTAATTCCTCCACTTTAACCGTTTACATTGACTGCCGTGGCTGTGATGATGACTTTGTAAGAAGTGAAGTCAATTACGTAAATTTTGTTAGAGACCAAAGTGTTGCAGAAGTTCAGTTACTTGTAACATTGCAAAGGACTGGTGGGGGCGGATTCCAATTTACACTAGATTATATAGGTCTTGGAGAATTTCAGGGACAGGACAACACCATTCTTTTTATCTCTCCACAATCGGATACCAATGAGCTTATGAGAAACAGATTGGTTAAATACGTAAAGCTTGGTCTTGTAAGTTACTTGTCAGAAAAAGACATTATTACAGATCTTGAAGTAAACTATATCGGTACGGAAGAGGAAAGAACAGCCGCTAATGAGGAAATTATTGATCCGTGGAATGGATGGAATTTTGAACTCGGAGCAAATGCCAATTTAAGTGGCGAGCAATCCAGGGAAAACTACCGGCTGAATGGAAGTTTTGAAGCTCAAAGAACAACCGAGAATTGGAAAGTTAGATTTGATTACTGGCAAAATTATAATAAGCGAGTATTTATATCTACTGATTCTTTAGGGAATGAAAAACGTGACGAGTTTACCACTGAAGATCAAAACGTATTCGGACTTGTTGGGCGAAGCCTTTCAGATCATTGGACTATTGGCTCATACTTCAGAGGTCAATCTTCAACACAAAACAACATCGATCTTAGAATAGCAGCAACACCAACAATTGAGTATAGCTTATTTCCTTATTCTGAATTTAATCGTCGCCAAATTACCATAAGATATGGTATGCTGGCTGAACAAAACTTTTATTCAGACACTACTATTTTTGCTAAAACTGAAGAATTCCTATTGAGGCAAGAACTTAATATCGAAGCAGAGTATACTCAACCTTGGGGTGGAATTGATAGTGAGATTCGGCTAGGAAACTATATGCATGATTTTAGCAAAAACCGCCTTAATTTCAACCTCAGAGTGAATATGAGAGTTTCCAGAATATTCTCGTTCAACGTTTCGGGACGATATTCGGTCATCAATGATCAGCTTTCAATACCTGCAGGTGATTTTTCAGATGCAGAAATACTATTGAATCTTCGAAACCAGGCAACCTCATATAATTTCGGTGCCTCATTTGGTTTCGAGATCAATTTTGGCTCTGTTTACAATAACGTAGTAAACAGCAGGCTTTAATACTTAGTTTTCGGTAGAAAGATTAGTCCCATTATTTAGAACCGTGTTGAGTTTTTCTCCTCCACGTATTCCAAAATCTAATGTTCTGATTGGGAATGGAATCATAATATCGTTTTCGTCATACGCTTTTTTGATCGCCATAATTGCTTCACTTCGTGGTGACCAAAAATCCGGGTTGGTTCTGAAGTTTACCCAAAAACGAACTACATAATTAATAGAACTACCTCCAAATTCTTCATAGTAAAATTCTACTCCTTTGTCCTTATCGATATTCTCTAAGCTATTGATCGCTTCCAGCGTGATCTTTTTGGCCTTTTCAAGATCATCTCCGTAAGATACCCCACATTGCAGATCAATTCTACGCTCTCCATTTTTGGTGTAATTCATAAATGGATTTTCGTACACCTCTTTATTCGGGATATATACAATCTGTCCTTGAGGAGTTTTAATTACGGTGTTTCTTAAATTCAATTTTTGTACGGTACCGTAATAATCATTGCTATCAATAATATCACCTATTCCAAACGGGTGACGAATTGATAATAGAATACCCGATATAAAATTTGATGCGATATCCTGAAATGCAAAACCAAGTGCTAAACCTATTATACCTGCTCCGGCGAGTAAGCTGGTTACTGCACCATCAAGATTAAGAATTCCAAGTGAAATAAATACTCCTGCACCTAAGATTAGTACTCCAAGTACGGTCTGAGCAAGACCTACAACTGTTTTATTGCTAGTTACTTTATGGAGTAGTTTACCAGAGTATTTTTTTATGATGCTGGAAATAAAATAAAATGCTAAAAGCACCAATAATGCTGCTGCTAAATTCGGTAACATTTCAATAGCTGTATTAAGCCAGCTTTCCAGTTTTTCAGTAATTAGGCTGTACCCTTCTTCGAGATTCATATTTTACATTCTTGTTACAAAGTTAGTGTTTATAATCATTACAATGTTTTTTTAAACAAAATTGTTCCAAATATTCATAACTAATTGACTAACAATGACTTTTAATAGAATTAACTTGAAAATTCTGCCCATATTATTGCTAATTGCTCTTATTTCAACCGGTCTGAAGGCACAAGACTATGCTATGTCAGCAGAAAAAGTAAACCCTGTACTTATTAGTTCAACCATTCCTGACGTTTCTGTTAAAACAACTGATGGAAAGGATGTAAAGCTTCATGATCTTGTAAAAGAAAAGCCAACTATCTTTGTTTTTTACCGTGGTGGATGGTGCCCTTACTGCAACCGTCACCTTGCAGATCTGAAGAAAATTGAAGAAGATCTTAATAAAGAAGGTTATCAGGTTTTTGCTATCAGCGCGGATCGTCCCGAGTTGTTAAAAGAGACAATGTCAAAAAATGAGCTAACTTATACTCTTCTTTCCGATGCTCCGATGATTGCCGCTAAAGCTTTCGGTATAGCTTTCAAGATGGATGACAAAGCCGTTGAAAGATATAAAACATATGATATTGATATAGAAAAGGATTCCGGGTATGATCATCATTTGCTTCCTGCTCCGGCTGTATTTCTGGTCGATCAAAAAGGAACAATCAAATTCTCTTATGTTAATCCGGATTATAAACAGCGTATAGACGGCGGGATCCTGTTAGCTGCGGCTAAAGCTTTTAATTAAGTTTTTTAGTACAATTATTATTCTAAGGCGGACTTATAAGTTCGTCTTTTTTGTTTCTAGTCCTTGGTAATCCTTTCCCGTATCTTTAAGTATTATGAATTCAGTTGATACTCCCCAAAAAACCGACCTTAAATCTTTAACCAAATCAGAACTTGCTGATTTTTGTTCTGAACTGGGTTTGCCACGTTTCAGAACCGATCAGATCTTTCAATGGTTGTACCAGAAAGGCGCTTCTTCTTTCGAAGAGATGACCAATCTATCAAAAGACCTAAGAACAAAACTGAATGAAGTTGCTTACATAAATCGCATTCAGCTTTCTGATCAACAAAAATCTAAAGACGGCACCATAAAATTCCTTTTCAAACTAGCTGATGAAGATAAAGACTATAAAGTTGAAGCTGTCTTGATTCCGGATTTTTACGATGACGGTGTTGCTAACAGATTAACGGTTTGTGTTTCTTCTCAGGTTGGATGTGTATTTGGATGTGCTTTTTGTGCCACAGGGAAAATGGGATTCTTCCGAAATTTAAGCCATGGTGAAGTAGTTGATCAAGTACAATATATCAATGAAGTTTCTCTCAAAGAATACGATAAGAAAATCACTAACATTGTTTACATGGGGATGGGAGAGCCTTTACATAATTATAAAACAGTAGTTAATTCAGCTTCAATTATTGCCGATCCTCTTGGAACTGAGCTTTCCCCAAAAAGAATTACAGTTTCAACAGTTGGACTTAGCAAGCAAATCAAGAAACTTGCTGATGATGAAGAACCGTTCAACCTTGCTATTTCTCTTCACGCACCCAGTGATGAGAAACGCGATAAGATCATGCCCATCAACAGCTCTATGAATTTAGAAAGTCTCGAAGAAGCTGTTCGTCATTATTATCGTAAAACAGAGCGTCCGCTTACTTATGAATATTTGCTTTTTGATGAATTCAACGATTCAAAGGAAGATGCTCGTAATCTTGCCAAAATCGTAAAGTGGGCGCCCAGCAAGGTAAATATCATCATGTATAACAATGTTGCCGGAGTTGCTTTACATCGTGCCAGAGAAGAAAGATTAAATACATTCATGAAAGAACTTTCCAAAAATGAAGTTCGAGCTACTGTTAGAAGAAGTCGCGGCGATGATATTGACGCAGGATGTGGACAGTTAGCTATTCGGGAAGGAACACCCCGTGGCAAAACAATTGCGAAATAGAGCGTTTAATTTAGCTTTTATTATCCGGTTACGGATTCCCTGATTTTTGCCGCCCAATTTTCCCAGTTCATTTTCTCTGAGTAATAAAGGTGAGCTTCTGAACTCATTTCAATATATCGTGACTTATCTTCCCAGATAGCTTTTATCGCATCAAATAGAGTTTTCGGAGACTCATTAACATCAAAAATAAAACCCGTTTTTTTATTTAATACTGCTTCCGGAACTCCTCCTACATTAGTGCCTATTGCAGGTAAACCAAATGAAGCTGCTTCAATGAAAGACATTCCTACACATTCTGCTTTTGTTGGAAGGATAAAGAAAGATGCTTTTTTATACAATTCTATCAACTGAGCTAACTCTTTAGGGTTTTGTTTGTCTAGAAACCCAATAACTTCAACATTCTTGCTATTTAACTTAGGAGAACATCCTACGATCTTCAAAGTCGAATCGATTCCTAATCGATTAAGTTCTTCAATAACCGCTACAGCTTCTGGCCCACCTTTTTGCTCCCAATTTATTCCTACAAAAAGAAATTGTACTTCAGAAGCTAATGCTCGCTCTTCTACAAGATTTTGAATCTCATTTTTGGATAGCAGATTAAGAATATTTGATCCATATGGAACAACCTTTATTTTTTCTTCTTCGATATGATAGTTTTGAATAGCAGATTTTTTTAACCATTCCAGAGGCAGAATCAATCCTCTAGCTTTTTGAAAAGCCCTCTTTTCCAATAACATTGCATTTTCAAAACTTTCACAATGAAGATTCGTGTGACTTTTATGAAGCTCATTGAGCCTAGGAAAAGTAGCATCAGTTGTTAAGTAAATTGGGATGTTCGTTTCCAAAAATGCAACTTCCGGGCTCACTAAAGAACCAAATAGTATATCTGGCTTTAATTTTTCGATTTTCTTCTCTAACTGCTTTGCATGCAACCTTGCAAGGGTAAGATCATATTGAAATTTGAAAACCTTATTGTTCCCAAATGTCTTAATTCTGCCTTTGAGTTTTGCTATATTTTTGTACCAATGACCGATCGGTCCAAGAGGAATAACTTCTTCGAACTCATTTTTTAGTGCTTGAAACATTGAGTAATGTGTTCCTGAATATGCTCCGATATCGTTTGGGTCTTGTTTTGTGATATAGCCTACTTTCATATTCTTATGTCGTAAAAGTTCCCCAGATCAACCGTCCTGCCATTGTAATTGCAAGAACTGCAAAACCCCATTGTAAGAACTTTCTTGGAATTTTTTGATTGAGCAAAGCTCCTCCAAATCCACCAATGAGACCACCGATAGAAAGCGGTAAAGCTGCTCCAAAATCTACATATCCGATAGTCGATTCTGTTAACCCCATCCCTTCCGGAGTAAGTAAAGCAAGTTGAAACCAGCCAGAAAAAACCATAATTACCATTCCAAGTTGAGAAACACTTACTGTTTTTTTGAATGGTTGCTTAAAAAAAAGATTCAAGATAGGAACCATGATTGCTCCGCCACCAACTCCGGCAAGTGCCGCTACAAATCCCCCCGCTCCACCTGTTGTAAGCGCCGCTTTAAAACCAACAGACTCATATTCTCTTTCAAACTCATCGCCTTTATCAGAACCTCTTTTGAACAGCATATATGCTGCATAAAGTAATATAAAACTAAAGAACACAGTGAATTGTTCCTTGTTATAATAGCTTGAGGTGATCACCAATTTCCCAAGAAAGACTCCAACCATTCCTAGTACTCCTAAGTAAACCCCTTCCTTGAAAAAGAAATTATCCTGGATGTATTGTCGAACCGTGCCTCCCAATGCTGCTATAAATGTACAGAATAAGCCTGAACCAATCGTCCAAAGTACAGGTTGATCAACTCCGGCTTCCTCAAACAGAAAATACAGAACCGGAGTAAAAATTATTCCACCACCAACGCCCATCAAACCTGCTACTAAGCCGGCAATAAGTCCAATTAGAATTAACAGTTCAAAACCCATTAGATATTTATTTCTCCTTTCATAAATGTAATCGCTTTACCAAGGATCTGGGTTCTTTCGCCTTTATTTCTGCACGTTAAATTCCCCACTCTTTTTGAAATTTGACGAGCTTCAAGTACATCTTTACCTAGTCTTTTAGACCAATATGGGGTCAGTTTTGTATGAGCTGAGCCTGTAACCGGATCTTCGTTAATTCCGGCCCCAGGTGCAAAAAATCGTGATACAAAATCAACTTCATTGCCAGGAGCAGTTACAATAATCCCTCTTGCATTTACTTCTGATAAGATCCTGAAATCCGGATCCAAACGTTTTACTTCTTCCTCAGAATCTAGCACCACCATATAATCATCTGTAAAAAAAACATGGTCAGAACGAATTCCAAGAGCCTGGAATAATACTGCCGGCGGATCAACCTTAGGCATATCATCGGTTGGAAAATCCATCATCAGCCTGCCTTCTTCTTTCTTTACCTTTAACAATCCGCTTTTGGTCTGAAATTGAATCTCAGATTTTTTATACCCCAAGTGCTCAAATAAAACATGTGCCGTTGCCAGCGTTGCATGTCCGCACAAATCAACTTCAATTTCAGGAGTAAACCATCTTAGCTGATATGCGTCATTGTTTTTGACAAAGAATGCCGTTTCTGACAAATTATTTTCTTTGGCGATTTGCTGCATAACTGTTTCATCAAGCCATTTATCCAGTGGGCAAACCGCTGCGGGATTCCCACCAAATATACAATCAGTAAATGCATCAACCTGAAAAATTGAGATTTTCATACCAGACTATTTTAGAATTACATTTTCGTTTAAGAACCTAAGGCTTATTTCTTAAAGTTTCTGATGAAGCTTCATTTTGCCTTCTTGTTCTTAATGATTTATCTAAAATTAAGTTCTCTCTGTTCAGTTTCAAAAGCTATATTGAATTTCAGTTCAATCGGCTTGTTTTTAGAAAATGCTAAAAAACTTAATTCAACAACTCGTCCCTTCTTTTATATTGAAAAAATATAAACAGGAGAAATTTTATCGTTTAATCAGAGACTTTAATATAGAGAATGAACCCGATCTTATTATTGCTCAGAAGCTCTGTACCCCCAAACAAACTGTAATTGATATTGGAGCAAATATCGGACTGTATTCAAAATTCCTATCTCCCTTAGCATCTAAAGTACTGGCTGTTGAACCTGTTCCTTTTACTTTTCAGATTTTGAGTAAAAATATAGAACGGTTTAAAATCGAAAATGTAACCCTTTATAATAATGCTATTTCGGATCACATCGGCAAAGCCTTAATTACTGTTCCCATTCAATCAGGAGTAAGAAATTACTTTAGAGCTTCTATTTCAAGTCAGGAAGATGATGATGATCAATCAATTCATTCTGTTCCAATAGAAACTACAACTCTTGATTCTTTGTGTTTAGACCATGCAGAAAAAATTTCTCTTATCAAGTGTGATGTTGAGGGACATGAACTTCAATGTGTGCTTGGTGCCGAACAAATAGTAAAATTACATAACCCAGCCTGGCTTATTGAAATCTCAGATGATCCAGATAAGTCTGCAAGCTCTTCTTTTCAACTTTTTGAGTTAATGAAAAAAAATAGATATCGCATATTTTGGTTTGATGGGGATATTCTCTTTGAGCGAAAAACCGGTGATGACAGCGTTAATTATTTCTTTCTTAATAACTCTCATATTAATCTGTTAATCAAGACCGGAGTTGTTATTACAAAGTTGTAGTTTTAAAGAAACTGCTCAAATTGGAAGTTTCATACCGGACTTATTTAACGTTATCTTTGGTTTTCAGAACCTACGGTTAATTTCTTAAACTCTAAGATGAAGCTTTACCCTTCAACCCTATTAGAAAAACTTGGCTACGAACAACTTCGTGATGCCACCATAAATCTTGCTCAGTCTCAACGATGTGTGGAGCTTTTGGAAGAGCTACATCCATCAAACCATCATCAAACTGTTCTGGACCTGTTAGCACAAACAGATGAAATGATGAAGATCTTACTTGATCCCGATCCTTTTCCGTTAGCTCAAGTTCCTGACATCAGGAATCATCTCTCTCAGTCAAGAGCGCAGGGCAGTATTATTCCACTCCATGCTTTTGTAGATATCTTGAAGCTTTGCCAGACCACACGCTTTGTAAAGAAATTTATAAATCAGAGGAAAGAAGAAAAACCTAGACTACTTCAGATCTGCGAACAACTGATTCCAATGAAGGAGTTGGAAGATTCCATTAAGGGGAAAGTAACCGAAACAGGCGAATTAAGAGATGATGCCAGTGCTGAGTTGAAAACCATTCGAAAGAAACTGAACTCAAAGAAAAATGATCTTAGGTCTACTATTAACCGTTTGATGAGGCAAGCCAATAAAGATGGGATGGCTTCGGATGAAGGTGCAACGATCAGAAACGGAAGAATGGTAATTCCGATTCAAGCTGAGTTTAAAAGAAAGATGCAAGGGTTTATACATGATGTATCTGCTACCGGACAA
The DNA here is from genome assembly GCA_965216175.1 of Balneola sp. GTDB lineage: Bacteria > Bacteroidota > Rhodothermia > Balneolales > Balneolaceae > Balneola. The sequence goes on along the minus strand of OZ244140.1, from coordinate 140,008 downwards.
ACGGTTTATCTGGAACCTGTTGAAGCTTTGCATTTGAATAATGAAATTCGTCAGTTTGAAGTTGAAGAACAGCAGGAAATTGAGCGAATTCTTCGTGAACTAACCAATCATGTTCGCTCCAACTCTGAGTATATCAATCAGAATGCGAAAACGCTCGCGAAGATTGACGTGATAGCTGCTAAAGCTAAGATTTCTATCCATCTTAATGCAGAGATACCGATTATTTCCCCTCACTTTAACTTAAAGCTGAAAGAATCTTTCAACACGAATTTACTGCTCAAAAATCTTGATCTTAAAAAGGAAGATCGGGAAAAGATAGTTCCGTTAAACTTGCAGCTTACTTCTGATGAATTGTGTTTAATGATTACAGGTCCAAATGCCGGAGGAAAATCAGTAGCCATGAAAACGTTGGGCATCTCTGCGTTGATGGTACAATCCGGTTTTGCAATTCCGGCTGACCCGACTTCCGAATTGCCTATTTTTAACGGCTTTTTTGTTGACTTGGGAGATGATCAATCCATCGAAAATGATCTCAGTACTTTTTCTTCCCGGTTAAAATGGATGCAGGAAACACTGGATAATTTTTCTCCTAAAAGTCTGGTTCTAATTGATGAAGCTGCTGCCGGAACAGATCCGGAAGAAGGCGGAGCATTATTTCAATCTTTTATAGAACATTTGCTTAGAAATGAATGCAAAGTGATTGTAACTACGCATCACGGTTCGCTCAAAGTATTTGCACATGAGCATGGAAACGCCGTAAATGGCTCGATGGAATTCGACCAGGCTTCGCTATCGCCGACCTATAAATTCAAAAAAGGAATTCCGGGAAGTAGCTATGCTTTTGAGATTGCTCAACGAATGAATATAAAGCCGGAAGTTTTGCAGCGATCAAGAGCTTTATTGGGTGAAGCTAAAGACAAAATGGAATCTTTGATTACTGAATTAGAGACTAAGACTCAGCAAGCAGAAGAGTTGAAAGCCAAATTCCAAAACCTGAAAGCAAAAGCAGAAACTGATCGAAATAGATATTTAAACAAATTGGATGGAGTAAATAAAGAGAAAGAAAAGATCAGACAAAAAGCGCTTACGGAAGCCAAATCCATTATGGATAAAGCTAATCAAAAAGTAGAACAGGCTGTCGAACGAATTGTTGAAGAAAGGAAAACCGGAAAGAGGGATCTGAAATCTATTCGTTCAGGCATTGATCAGGAAAAAGCAGATATCGAGCAATCATTAAATGAAATCAAAGAAAAGCGGGAAGCCCGATTCAGAAAATCAGAGAAGCCTCCTTCTGTTGGTGATCATGTTCGTTTTCTGGATGGGAATACCACCGGAGAATTGGTGGAAGTACAAGGAAACCAAGCGGTAGTTCAGGCAGATGGATTACGATTGAAAACCAAGTACAAAAACCTGATCAAAGTTGAAGTTCAGAAGAAAAAGAAGAAGCAAAAGGCTCGAAGTTCGGGAGTTATTCAGGGTGATTCCAAGTTGAATAAAGCGGTAAAACCGTCTATTGATCTGCGTGGTTACCGTACCGATAAAGCCATTGATGAAGTGATGCATTATATCGATCGGGCGTTATTCCGAGGCATGAACCAGGTTGAAATTGTTCACGGAAAAGGAGACGGCATTCTGAAAGATCAGATCCATTCCTACCTAAATGAACGATCGGATGTGAAAAGCTTTAAAACAGCTGGTGAAGATTATGGAGGGGCAGGATGCACGGTTGTGAAGCTTCAATAACCAATATTTAAATTCCAATAACCATTTGAATCCTGTCATTTCGAATGAAATGAGAAATCTAAAGATTGCTTTTGAAATAATAATTCTAGATTTCTCCCTCCGGTCGAAATTGTAGATGTTAGGTAATTCGTTGACCATTAGTTTTCAAAAGCTACAAAACACAAACAACGTCATTCCGCAGCGAATGCCGGAATCTGGATATATACTATAGCAGAGAAACTTTATTTATCTTTCAACTAATTCTGTAAGGAATTGCTCTGAGATAGTCTTACTTGGATATGAAAGAAGGCTATGTGTATATTTTATCCAATTCCAAAAGATCTGTTCTATATACAGGTGTGTCCGGTGATTTATTAACCAGAACATTCAATCACAAAAAGAACGAAGGCTCCTTATTTTCTTCAACATACCGAACTCACTTTTTGTTGTATTACGAAGTGCACCAAAACATGTACGAAGCTATTCGAAGAGAGAAGCACATTAAAAAGTGGAAAAGGGCATGGAAAATGACTTTGATACGCTCGGTAAATCCGGACTTGAAAGATTTATGGGATGAGATTCTACCTCCTGGGAGATTCCACTTTTGATTGGCTATTAAAAGATTCCACTTAGAATGAAATCGAAGCAAATATTTCAATCCAGATCTCGGGCATACGCCGCGAGATGACCTCTCAACTATATCAAGGCCTCATTAAATTATCTGACATCTTCAAGGATGAAAATTCAATTTTTGTCAACGAATTGTCTAACTTCTACAAGGATGACTTTGTTTGAGGTTTTATAGCATTTCAGAAATACTAAATTCTTTGCTTAAGGAGTTTCCATTGACCTTAGAATAGTGAAAGCAAAGTTATATCAATAAAGATGGCGAGATAAAGCCGTTGATTAATTCACTAAAGTCTTATCCAGATATTCAACTGTTGTAAAAAATTGACCTACAATTATTTTGATCCAGACGATATACCTCTTGTTATGTTGCTCAATTTCTATTTTAAAATGATTTGAAAAATTCTTTGGATTAAACTGAATTTGTCCAGCTTGAGCTCCGTATATCATAGGAGTAAATTGAACTTCTTCAAAAGGATCGGGTTCTATTTTCTTTATAAACTGCCAATTATACTCTCTAAGTTTTATTTTCAAATAGATACTCGAGCCTTTTAATTTCAAAAGCTTGAAAATGATTGTTGTTGAAACACCTATCAAAACAAAAATAATTATAGAAATCTCAATCCATCCCATTCAATATTCTATTTTAAACAGTTAAAATTTAATTGGTTATTTCTTTAATCACTTCCTCAAACGCTTCCAACGTGTGTTCTATATCCTCATCACTAAGTGCATTGGATAAAAAGAAAGCCTCGAATGGTGATGGAGGTAAATAAACCCCTCGTTTCAGCATACCATGAAAGATTTTGCTGAACAATTCTTTGTCTGTTTTGTTGGCATCAGTAAATGAAGTGACCGGGCCTTCGCAGTAGAATAATCCGATCATAGAACCAACCCTATTTGCAGAATAGGTAATTCCGTGATCATCCAGCGTTTTGGTCATACCTTCTGCTATGTGAACTGATTTTCTTTCCAAATCTTCATAAACACTCGGGTTGTTCTTCAGCTTCTTCAGCATAGTCAATCCTGCTGCCATTGCCAGAGGATTTCCTGAAAGCGTTCCCGCCTGATAAACAGGACCTGTTGGAGCTACATATTCCATAATTTCCTGCTTTCCGCCATACGCACCAACCGGAAGTCCTGCACCGATGATCTTTCCATAAGTCACCAGATCAGCTTGCACATTGTACACTTTTTGTGCTCCTTCAAAATCCACGCGGAATCCTGTCATTACCTCATCAAAGATCAGTACAATTTTAAACTCATCACAAAGAGTTCTGAGTTCTTGTAAAAATCCATCTTTTGGAGGAATACATCCCATATTTCCGGCAATGGGCTCTAAAATGATTGCAGCGATATCATCACTATTTGCTTCCACTAGTTTTTTTACGGAATTAATATCATTGTAATCAGCATTCAGAGTGTCCTTTGCAGTTCCTTCTGTTACTCCGGGGCTGCTTGGTTGTCCCATTGTTAAAGCACCGCTTCCTGCCTCGATCAAAAATGAATCCCCATGACCATGATAACAGCCTTTGAATTTGATGATCTTATTTTTTCCGGTAAATCCTCGGGCAACACGAATAGCACTCATTGTAGCCTCTGTTCCGGAATTTACCATTCTGATTTTATCAATTCCCTGTACGGAACTTGTAATCAATTCAGCCATTTCAACTTCCAGCCGTGTTGGGGCACCAAATGAAGTAGAGCCAACAGCTGTATCACGAACTGCTTCAACAATATCAGGATCAGCATGACCAAGCAACATTGGTCCCCAAGAACCTATAAAATCTATATACCGATTTCCATCTTCATCAAACATGTATGCGCCTTCTGCACGCTTTATGAAAACCGGAGAACCACCGACACTGTTAAAGGCCCGAACCGGAGAGTTTACTCCGCCCGGAATTACTTTTTGTGCTCGTTCAAATAATGCTTTGCTGTTTTTATTTTCCATTTGTGAAACTCTTTCAATTTTAAATAGAGCGTATGCGATACGCTCCTACTTTCAAAAATTATTTCTTGTTGATGATCTTTGCCGCCTCTTTTGCAAAATAGGTCGCTATCAGATCAGCTCCGGCACGTTTAAAAGCCATCAATGATTCCATCATGGTTTCTTCTTCATTCAGCCAACCTGCCTTTGCTGCTGCTTTAATCATGGCATATTCGCCCGAAACATTATAGACTGAAACCGGAATATTGAATGTATCTGATACTGCTTTTACTACATCCAAATAGGGCATTCCGGGTTTAACCATTACAATATCCGCGCCTTCCTCAATATCTAGTTCCACTTCTCTTAAGGCTTCCTGTAGATTTGCAGGATTCATTTGATAAGTTTTTTTGTCGCCGAATCCGGGAGCAGAATCAAGCGCATCACGGAACGGACCATAAAACGAAGACGCATATTTTGCACTATAAGCCATTATTCCCGTGTTAGAAAAACCTGCTTTATCTAAAGCTTTTCTGATTCCTCCAATTCTTCCGTCCATCATATCGGAAGGAGCTACCATATCAGCTCCGGCTTTTGCATGACTTACCGACATCTTTGCTAAAACTTCCACTGTTTCATCATTGATGATTTCGCCCTCTTCAACAATACCGTCATGGCCATATGAGGAATATGGATCCAATGCAATATCAGTCATTACAAAAAAGTCAGGATGAGAAGCTTTTACAGCTCGAATACTTTCCTGCATCAATCCTGAATCATTGAGCGCCTCGACCCCTTTATTGTCTTTTTTATCATCCGGTACTTTTACAAACAACAAAACTGATCTGATTCCAACTTCCTGCAGCTCATCCAATTCCTGTGTCAATAAATCCAACGAGTACCGATAATAGCCGGGCATGCTTTCGATCTCTTCTTTCACTCCGCTCCCTTCCACAATAAATAGTGGGGCAATGAAATCGGCAGGACTTAGAAAATTCTCTTGTACCATCTCTCTGATAGCAGGATTTGATCGTAATCTTCGTAATCTTGTATTCGGAAAACTCATTTTCTTTGATCTTCTAAATTTTGTGGGATTTCAATCCAATATAATATTCTTCTTATTTCTTTTATGTGGTCATTCCTGCGAAGCCTGCCTGCGGCAAAGGCTGGGCAGGAATCTGGATTTTATTTCTAAAGTAAATCCAGATTCTAGGCATAAGCCGTGGAATGACTACCTTTTCACCCAATCTATCGGATTTTTCAATCTTTCCAATAATCGTTCTTCTTCTGATCCTTCTTCCGGAGTAAAGTTATAATCCCATCTAACTCTGGGCGGCAAACTCATTAAGATAGACTCAATACGTCCCTTCGTTTTAAGTCCAAAAAGTGTGCCTCTATCGTGGATAAGATTAAATTCGACATATCTACCACGACGAATTTCCTGCCAGTAGCGTTGTTCCTCAGTGAATTCCATATCCTTTCTTTTTTCCAGAATTGGAAGATAAGCATCAGTGAATCCAAATCCGGCTGTTTTTGCAAATTCAAACAATTCCTGCGAAGACAGATTTTCTGTAGGACGCATATAATCGAAAAAAATTCCTCCGATTCCCCTACCCTCATCTCTGTGATGATTTAGAAAATAGTTATCGCATTCCTCTTTGAACTTTGGATAGAAGCTTTCATCAAAACCATCGCAAATGTCTTTATGAGTTTGGTGAAAGTGAACTGCATCCTCATTAAATAAATAATAAGGTGTCATGTCTGCGCCCCCGCCAAACCACTGATCTTTCAATTCACCCGATTCTTGATCATACATTTCAAAATAACGGTAATTGGCATGGACAGTAGGTGCAAACGGATTTTGTGGATGCAGCACCAAAGAAATTCCCGAAGCGAAAAAACTGGCTTCATCTACCTCAAATTTTTCCTGCAAAGCTTTTGGAAGTTCTCCGCCAACAACCGAAAAATTTACACCGCCTTTTTCAATTACAGCACCATCTGAAATAACTCTCGTACTTCCATATCCAAACCCGTCTCTGTTCCAATCATCAATTTGGAATTTTGCTTGTCCGTCAATGGCTTCCACTTTTTTGCAGATGTATTCCTGAACATTAGTAACAAATTCAATGAATTCTTCTTTCTTTGAAACCAAATTACTCATTATGATCTGTAACTTTTTACCGCATCAACAAACGCTTTGGCATTTTCTACCGGTACATTTGGAAGGATTCCGTGACCCAGGTTTGCGATGTAATTCTGTGCTCCGAATCTGTCTATCATTTGTTTCGCTTCGCTTTGAATTGTTTCAGGATCACACAAAAGTTTTGATGGATCGAAATTTCCCTGAACTACTTTGCCGTTTGCAAACTCACGAGCTTTTTCCGGAGTACATCCCCAGCCGATTCCAAGAGCATTAACATTAAGTTCACTAAATTCTGAATAAGCCCATTCTGCATCTTTACAAAACATAATCAAAGGAACGCCATAGTCTTCAGCAGCAATGGCTTTCAAACAAGGAAGTGCGTATTCTTTGAAATCATCAGGCCCAAGTGCCGCTGCCCATGATTCGAATATCTGCAATGCCTGAGCTCCGGCTTTCACCTGATTATGAAGATAATCAATTGTCAATTTTGTCATCATTTCCAGCAACTTCTTTCCCGCTTTAGGCTGTGAAAACAAAAATGACTTTGCTGTTGAAAAAGTTTTGGAACCCTGACCTTCTACTAGGTAGCAAAACAGCGTCCATGGAGCACCTGCAAATCCTATTAGTGGAACTCTGCCATCCAATTCCTTTCGGGTTAATGTAAGTGCATCATATACATAGCTGAGCTGTTCTTCTGCAGGAATAATATTTATCTGATCTACCCTTTCAGCCGTACGTACAGGATCCGGCAAATATGGTCCAAAGCCCGGCTTTAATTGAACTTCAATATCTAGACATTCGATCAGAACCAGAATATCAGAAAAAAGAATAGCAGCATCAGTCCCAACGATATCAATCGGCTGAATAGTGATTTCGCTTGCCAGTTCGGGAGTTTTCACTCTTTCGAAAAAACTGTATTTCTCTTTTATTGCCATGTATTCCGGCAGATATCTTCCTGCCTGACGCATCATCCAAACCGGTGGTCTGGAAGTATTTTTTCCTGCAAGTGCATCTAGAAATAAAGTGTTTTTTAGTTCAGGAAAGGACATTCTTAAATTTTTGATTTATGGTTTTTATTAGATCAGCAAATGTGAAATTTTCAGGGGTTACTATTAACCTGCTGTACGATCTCTGCACCACTTCTGCTGTTGTACTGCCTATACAAAAAACAGTATTTAATTCTGTCGGATCATTCATTTCACAGAAAGAAGTGAATGCGCTTGGGCTCAAAAAAACAACTGCATTGTAGTCCTTCACATTCACTTTTTGGGAAGTGAGTGATGTCTCGTAGACTTCTACTTCATTTACTTTGATATCATTTTCTTTCAGCTCATCGGAAAGATCTAAAGCCGTCATGTTTCCGCGGAAATACGTACAACTGCGAACCGGATACTCCAAAATTTTGTAAACCAAATGCCCCGTTGTAAATTGAATGGGGGTAATTGAATCAATCCCAAGCTCAGATAATTTTTCCTTTGTGGATGAGCCGACTGCAAAAACCAACTCTGGAACAGTTAAGTGATCTATTTTTTTAGCAACGGACTCTACAGCTTTCTTGCTAGTAAATATCCACGCCTCTTTTTGCTCTGTGTTAACAACATTTGCATCAAAATCTTTGGTTCTGGTCACAATAAATGGAACTGAATCAAACTCAAATTTGGCCTTTTTCAACTCCTCTTTGTGTTTTGATTTGATCTTATGTGTGAACAGAACTTTTTGCATGATGGCTAAATTTTATTTACCACTCAAAAGATCAGCAGCACCTTTGTTAATCACATTTTCTGCGTATTTCTTCCCTAATGATTCGGAAGCTTTTTTCATTTCAATTTCTTCTTCAATATCGACACGTTGTTTGCCATCAACAGATAATACAGCACCCTTAAACATTAATTTATTTCCGGCTACTTCTGCCAAAGCTCCAACAGGAGATGAACAACCTGCATCAAGTGTTCTCAGAAATGTACGTTCGATATCTACGCAAATTCGAGTATCAGCATCGTTCAATACTGAAATAATTTCGTTATGAATGGAATCTGATTTTGAAATAATTCCTATTGCTCCCTGAGATGGAGCGGAAATCATCCACTGCAATTCTTCACTGATGCGATCTCCCAATCCCAATCTATCTAAACCTGCATGAGCAAAAATAGCGCCGTCCCAACCGAGTGTATCCACTTTATTTAATCGCGTAGGTACGTTTCCACGAAGATCCACTACTTCATCTTCGGGGAATTTATTTTTCCAAAAAGCCGATCTACGGATACTTCCGGTTGCTATGGTTTTTGGAGAATTCTTCTTCTCGTAATTTAATGGCTGTACCAGAACATCAATTGGATTTGCTCTCTTCAGTACCGCTGTAAGGTTCAATCCTTCTTCCAGAATAGTTGGTACATCTTTAAGAGAATGTACCGCCAGATCTATCTTTCCCGCTAATAATGCATCGTCCAGAGCTTTAGTAAAAACGCCTTTATCGCCTAGCTTATGAAGCGGAATGTCTTGCTCTTTATCCCCAAAAGATTCGATCTCGACGAGCTCAGTTTCCACATCCAAGGCATTAAGTTTACCCGCAACCAAATTTGATTGCCATAGAGCCAATTTACTTCTTCTGGTTCCTATTCTAAGCTTCATTGCGAAGCTCCTCTAGTTCACCTTCAATATTGTTGATATGAATGGCCATCACTTTCTTCTTAATCCTGCCTGTCAACTTTTGAATAATCTCGAAAGCTTCTCCATCTACTTTATTTTTGATGCGATCCAACTCATGATCTGTGATCGAACTGAGATGGTGATCGATCTCTTTTATTCTTGGCAAAATGTAGTTATTTCTCTCCACCGTACTTTCATACAAACCTAATTCCTCATCGATGATCTTTTGCACCGCAGGAATTGATTTCTTTCTATTCTCGATCGCTTCTTTATTTGCGAGATGTATAGAATCCATATCAACCAGTGTTACATTCTCAATTTGAGCAACTTGCTCTTCTACATTTCTCGGCACACTTAAATCAAAAATTAAGCGGGCTTTTCCATCTTCCTGGAAATGTTCTTTTTTGAGGATAGGAGATGTAGCTCCCGTTGCCGTTATTATTAGATCTGATTCTTCTATCATTGCTTCCAGTTCATCAAAAGTATGAGCCTTAATATCGAAAGAAGATGCCAGACTTTGAGCCCGCTCGATAGTTCGATTTATCACAGAAATATGTTCTGCACCATTTGATACCAGATTTTTGCACGTCACTTTTCCCATTTTTCCGGCTCCCAGTAACAAAATATTAATCTTGCTCAAATCTTTGAAATGATCTAACGCCAGTTGGGTAGCCACAAAACCTACTGAAGCCATTCCTCTTCCAAAATCAGTTTCGGTACGTACTCTTTTATGTGCTTTAAAAACCGACTGCATCAATTGATGAAATTCACCGGACAGATTTTTCTTTGATTCCTTGTACGCTTTTTTGAGTTGCTGAATGATCTGAACATCACCCAAAACCTGGGAGTCTAAACCAACTCCAACTTTGAATAAATGCTGATAGGCTTCGTCTTCAGAATAGCTGTACCCATGTTCTGCAAAAAAGTCAGCGTTAGTATTTGTAGCTTTACAAAGTGCAGAAATCAGGATTTCAGGTGCACAAAAAGCATATAATTCTGTACGATTACAGGTATCCAGAATGATTACACCTCCGGGAATGTTTCTGGTGTTGAATTCCAGAAACTCACGCCTTTGCTTATCAATAAAGAATAGCTCTCGAATAGAAACCTCACTTTTCCAGTGAGAAATACCTATTGCTGAAAATCTCATATATCTGTTTAGAAAATAATTTGGACCAAATTCACGCTAAAATACTTTCTGAATATGAAGATTATATGAAGTTAGAATATTTTCTGCTTGGAAATAGTATCTGCCAATCCTTTAGCCCCTTCTACACAATCCGCCACCGAAATTCCCCAGCGGAAATTTCCACCGATATGAATTCCTTTATGAGCGGATTCAAACTCATTGAACAAACTATCGGTCTCATCATAACCCACTTTAAATTGAGGGATAGAATGTTTCCATTTTTTAGAAGAAACAGTAACCGGATGAGCTCCAGTTTTCATTATTTGTTTAAATCCAGCTAATACCTCTTCTTCAACTTCCTCGATATTTGCATCAGAGATAACGGAGTCATGAGCTCCGCCTGTCATCAGATTGACGTGTACAAATTCTTCCATTGTTTGCTCAGGAAAGATGTTTGATTTCCAGATCGCTCCAAGTAGTCTCCTGTTTTCTTTTCTTGGAACCAAAAACCCAAACCCCTTTTCGGGCAGATTTAAATCTTCTTTTTTAAAAACTAGTTGAGTTGACAACATCGATGGATAACTGATTTCTGATAAACTCTTTTTCAGATCTTTGTGATCAGTATCAAGAATCTTCTCAAGTGCATAAGCAGGTAAGCAACTTACAACTATATCAAATTCATAGCTGTTCTGCTCTGTCTTAATTTGAAATTGTGAATCCCCGAATTTTAGTTGATCAACTCTTTCAAACTTTATTTGTTCAGAAAGATCTCCCGCCAGTTCATTGGTTAATTGCTGAACTCCCTTTTTAAATGAGATTACTCTCGGCTTAAAGCTTGACTTCTCTTTTCTCGATTTCAAAAAGCCTTTACTGATGGAGCCATATTCCTGTTCAAAATCAGCAAGCTTTCCAATCAACTTTTGTTTACTCATAGAATAAATATCTCCGGCATAAATTCCGGAGAAAAAAGGATCGGCTAAATAATCCACAGCTTCTTTACCGATTCTTCTTTCCAGAAATAAACCAATACTTTCGTCAGCATCAGATTTGAGCCTCTTTTTTAAAGGTTCAGCAAAAAGCTCTTTCTTTCCCTTCCAGCTTAGCACATCCGATAACAAAAACGAAAACGGGTTTTGATCTATCCTTTTCAGCTCACCATTCCGAACGATATATCTCATTTTGGAAGATTCCGAAATAGAGAGTACTTCATCTTCAAGAGCAAGTTCTGTAACCATTTCAGAAACCGAACCTGTTTTGTCGCGAATAGTATTAGGGCCAAAATCAAACACAGAATATTCGTTTGAAGTCGATCGGATCACTCCGCCGGTTTTTTTATAAGCTTCAAAAAGAGTTACTTCAAAACCTTTCTTCTTCAAAAACCAAGCAATGGATAGACCGGAAATTCCTCCTCCAAGCACAGCAATAATATTTGAAGAGGATGTACTCATTTAAACACGTTCCAGCTCAGGAGAAATCTCCAATGCTTTTCTGCTCCAATCTTCCAGAGCGTCTATCCAAAGATCATCATCATTTATACATGGAATTAAAACCAGATCTTCTCCCCCGGCTTCTATAAAATCTTCTTTTCCTCTGATACCGATCTCTTCCAAAGTTTCAATACAATCTGATACAAAAGCAGGGCAAACGACCGCTATTTTCTTTTTTCCTTCTTTACCCAGTCGTTCCAGTTCTTTATCTGTTGCAGGTGAAAGCCACGGATCCACGCCAAGTTTAGATTGAAATGCCGTGCTGTATCTGGATTCATCCAGATCTAAATACTCAACCACTTGTTTGGTAGTCATGAGATCTTGATGACGATAACAAAACTGATGAGCCGGAGAACTTACTTCGCAACAGTTTTCACACTTAAGGCAATGATCTCCGGTGATATCTCTTTTCTTGATATGACGTTCAGGCACTCCATGATAGGAAAAAAGTACATGATCAATATCATCTGTAATATACGGTTTCATGCTTTCAGCAAGAGCCTTGATGTACTTCTTATCGTTGTAAAACGGATCTTTGATCACCGTGTGCAGATGCGGAAATTTTGCCAAAATCACATCTTTGGTTTTCTCAATCACCGTTTCAGAAGTTGCCATCGCATATTGCGGATAGAGTGGAATCAAAAATACCGTTTCCAGTTCAGGATTCTGCTTCAGCAAGTCTTCAATTCCTGCCTCTATTGATGGATTTCCATATCTCATACCAATACTTACCGGAACATCATTTCCCAAACGCTGCTTCAATTTGGCTTCAACCTGCTCCGTAATAACGATCAAAGGAGAGCCGTCTTCCCACCAGATCAACTCATAGGCTTCTCCCGATTCTTTAGGTCTTTTGGGCAGGATAAATCCCTCTACTATCATCTTTCGGATAATTTCAGGAGCATCGATCACCCTTTTGTCCATTAAGAATTCCCGTAAATAAACCTTTACATCCTCCGGTTCAAAACTGTCCGGTGACCCGAGATTTACTAAAAATATTCCTGTCTTTGATTTAGCCATACCTGAAATTTTATCTACTTTGTGTACAGTTAATTAATAACTCATTTTTTTGTGAATTTTTTATGAAGTCAGCTGAATTAAATTCTGTGTTAATTGTAGGATGCGGATGGGTTGGAACCGAACTTGCAAAAACTCTGATCGCTCAAAATATTCGTGTGTACGGCACTACCCGATCATCTGAAAAAGCATCTACCCTTCGTTCTTTAGGAATTGAACCCATAATTCTTGAACTGGAAAAAAACGAATCTGTTTCTACGGATCTTCCCGATGTTGATTCTGTTATCATTTCCATTTCTCCGGGACGCGGCGATCAGAGAACCCAGTATCCAAATCACATCCGAAAACTCAGTGAACTTCTCGCTATATCAAACCAACAAGTAATCATGTATAGTTCCACTTCTGCTTATAAAGGAAAGCACGGAATTGTGACAGAACAAGAAGCTGATCCAGATTCAAATAGTGAGAATGTCATTCTTGCTGCCGAAGGTGAATTAAAGCAAATGATTCCTGAATCTGTAATTCTTCGCTTAGGTGGACTATTTGGTTCAGATCGACATCCTGTAAAATATCTTGCCGGTCGTGATGGTATTTCAAATGGTGAGGCACCTGTGAATTTGGTTCATCGGGAAGATGTGGTTCGAGCCAGCATTCAGATCATGAAACAACTTGTAAAGAATGAAGTCTTCAATCTTTGCAGCGACCATCATCCCACCAAAAAAGAACTCTATACTAAGCTTGCAGAAAAACTGGGATTAGAAATCCCGACCTTTCAGTCAGGTGGCGCAGATGAAAAATCAGTGGATGGAAGTAAAATTAAAACAATGCTGGAATTTGAGTATTTGGAGAATGATTTGTTTACATATTCACCTAGCTAAAAGCTCATTCGCTACGGAATAAATTCCTTGCTGGTTTACATGACTTAATTTTATTCCGTTGATTCAGTTTTCTCAAGTACACAAGTAAGGACTTTAGTCCGTCTGAATAAATTATAATTGCAACGCAGATCGTACGGAAACAGAGGAAAATTGAATAATTCTTAATTCAGACATTCTTAATTGAGCCTTCCTTCTTCTTCCAGCATCTCAATGGTTTCAACTGCACGACGCAAATGCGGAATCACAATGCTTCCTCCAACAATCAAAGCCACATTCATTGCATCCAGAATTTCTTCTTTGGTGGAACCGGTTTCTGCACATTGTTCTAAATGATAATCTATGCAGTCATTGCATCTCAGAACGGATGATGCTACTAATCCCAGCAATTCTTTGGTTTTTGAATCCAAAGCACCATCTCTATAAGTATTCGCATCCATGTTAAAGAATCTCTTGATTCCAAGATGTCCTGCATTAAGGGTTTTCTCATTTAGCTCTGCTCTCTTTTCACGGAAAGCCTGAAGTCGGTTTTTATCAATATTGCTCATAATCTTAATTGGTTTAGCCACGGAAACACAAAATCACTAAATTTTCCGGCTGTTTATATTTCGGTGGAAAAATACAGATTGTGTAGATAAGTAAATAAGGGAATACGGGTACTTTTCACTTATCTACATTCATTGTTTCAGTAGCTTTTTTTATGATTTCCTGTTTTTGTTCCTTTTTGCATTACCTGTTGATACTATGCGTTTGATAGATGATGAACCTTTCAGACTAACTCAATATTTTTCTCCTTTCTTTTCCTGACCTCCCCGATTCAGAACCATATTTTTCTTATTGTGTAACTCGTCCCTCCTTCTATAAGAAGGGGAATTCCCAGTCTCATTTTAAGCTCTGTTTTATATAATCCAGATATATATCAACGAGTCCTCCTCCTAAGTTAGGAGGAGAAAGAGGAGGTCAAAGATGTGTGGCAGAAATTTCATTTTGTGATTTCCTTAATTAGTCGCAATTTTACAGATAAACACACTCCTAAATCCTCTCTCAAGAAGGGACTTTTTTAATTAATGTTCAAAAAGAAAGATTTAAAACATAAACTGGTTGTAATTGGTGATAGCCTTTCCCAAGGCTTCAATAACGGAGGTATTTATCGTACGGATATTAATTTCCCTTCTTTTCTGGCCAGATGCTTTGAGCCAGCTGTACAATTCGATCAACCCAATTTTACCGCACAGGCTGGAATTCCCATAAACCTGGAAGTCTTGATTCGTGGACTTTCTGAAGAATTTGGAAGCGAAATCGATTGGAAAGAATACTTACCGGCAGCAAATCATACTTTCAAAACTTTGAAGAGAATCAAAAAATATTGGGAAGGCGGAATGAAGGATCTCAAAGTTGATCGATCCGGTCCGTACCATAACCAGGCAATTTGGGGATTTGCTGTCAATGACTCATGGATTGTAAATGACCGAAAAAGCCGGGAGTACATCGAAAACAATAAGGAAAGCTTTTCTGTTTTTGGAATGCTGCCTACACATGCAAAATATACAACTTCAAGATTGGTGCTTAATCCCACTCTTGGCGATGAATATCAGGAAAACTCTCAAATCGATAATGCTAAACTTCTTCAGGAAGACGGCGGGATCGAAAATCTAATTGTTTGCTTGGGACATAACAATGCACTGGGAGCCGTAGTAAATCTTAACCTGACTTGGTCAGAGCCGGATGACATGAAAGCTTTTACTCCTGATAGGAAACACTCTATATACCGACCTGAACATTTTGAAATAGAATACCGGGAATTGGCCGAACGAGTTTCTAAAATTGGAGCAAAACGAGTTTTTGTACCGACTATTCCTTATCCAACTATTCCTCCGGTAATCCGAGGTGTTAATTCTGATATCTCAAAAAAATCGCTTGGCTATTTTGACTACTATACTCGATTCTGGATTTGGGATGAAGATTTTGATCCTTCAAAACATCCCTTTCTCACAAAAGATGAAGCCATTCAAATTGATATGGCAGTGGATGAATTCAACGAGATCATCAAAAAAGTAGCCAAAGAATATGATTGGTTTGTGGTTCCTGTTGCCCGAAATGTAGCCGGAATGGCCAACAGAAGATTGGGGGGAGAATTGCTTCAGGGCTATCCGAAAGAATTTGTATCAGCACTAAAAAGAAATCCTGATACTTCGCATTTAGTAAATGCAAAAAACGAAGCAACTTTAAGCACCGAGTTTCTTCGCCTGAATAATGAGAAAAAAATTATTAAAGGAGGAATCTTTAGTCTTGACGGTTTACACCCTACTACCATCGGCTACGGACTGATGGCAAATGTGTATTACATTTCCATGGTACAGGCGGGAGTGAAATTTCAGAGACGAATGGATTGGAATCACATCATTACTGAAGATTCTTTGATCACAAATCCTCCCGTACTTCTTCAGGAACTTCGATCTGTTCTTGGTTACTTAGCTTTGGGAAATCAGGAACGGTTTTTGAAAATTGGAAAGAACTTGTTTACCCAGGTTTTTGAGCATCTATCTACCGGAAACCAAAAATAATGAACCAGCTTATGAGAACTTTAATATTGTTGACGGTCTTAGCTTTTTCAAGCATTGATTCTTTATATGCACAATCTAAATATCTTGACTCAACAAGAACAACTTTCAGTTTTGGAGGGAGCGTCGGGTCTTCAGAAGATGCTTTTTTGACATCTATTGGAGGCACTCTTACACTTAAAGGAGCTTTAGATTTTGGTATTCAGATTGGATCAGTTAAATCTAAAAAAAATATAACTGATGATGAAATTAGTCGTTCCTTAGTTGACGAAGGAAGTCTGGGTACATCGTTTTCAGCTCAAGCTTATTTATACATGCTGAATCAAAATAGAGGAAATAATATCAACTTCGGTCTTTCATTAGGAGGTAGCAGCATTTTTTACGATGAGGCAGACCTAAACTCAATGGTTGCAGGATTTCATTTATCCCGAAGAGAGACAGAAGATGACCTAACATCCGTTACATTTAGTTTTGAACCTTTATTTGTCATAATAAACGAGCTTACTATTACAGAATCCGGAAGAACTTTAACAAGTCAACCATTTTTTTCAGGGAGTATTTCAATTGGTTTTTCCAAAAAACTAAAGGATTCAAAGGTTTTTTTCTTCGAACCCGGTATAGTTTATGAAAATGAAAGCCAGAGTGTATTTGGAGGATTAACTATCGGTTTGATTCTATAAATACCGATCGATAAAATTTTATTTAGATTTATTCTATATAAAGCTTGAGGACATTCAAAAAAGTCCTTAACTTAGATTCGTTCTAAATAAAACCAAGAAACTACAATCCTTCAAAACTAGATGAATATCTCAAAAGCTCTGCTGATTCTTGCAGCACTATCCTTCACTTTTTCATGCGATACTAACAATACTGATTCTGAAATAACAACTCCTGAATCTTACGAATTTACCCGCGATGGGGAGTCGACGGTTTCGTTCACCGGCCAAACAACACGAATCAAAATGGCTACTGAACTTTCTCTTGCAATGACAGATTTTGATAATTCTACAGAACAGCTTCTTTTAGAAATGTATCGCAACCAAACATCCAATGGTGGCGATGCAAACCCATTTTCTGATTCTGAGCTTAATACTGCTGACAAAAGCATCAAAAGTAAAGTTGCTGCTTCAACTGACTTTTATTCTTCAAACACAGCAACTAGTGTAGAAATAAAAAATCAGTTCGAATCCTGGATTTCTGCACAAGTAAACGAAGTCTATCCAAACGAAAATGTTCAGGCTCAACCCGGAGTTGCAGGACAAATTGCTGATGGTTCATCAACTCGATACGTAAGCGCAAAAGGATTCGAATACAATCAAATGCTTGCCAAAGGACTGATCGGAGCTCTAATGACCGATCAAATTCTAAATAACTATGTCAGTACTTCTGTACTGGATGCCGGAAATAACGCTGAAGAAAACAATGCAAAAGTTACTTTGGATGGAGAATCATATACAAACATGGAGCATAAGTGGGATGAAGCTTATGGATATTTGTTTGGCGTTTCTCCAAATAAAGCAAAACCTTTGGCTACTATTGGCGAAGACGATGATTTCTTAAATGAATATGTGGGTAAGGTTAACAATGACCCTGATTTTGAAGGAATTGCCCAAGAGATCTTTGATGCATATGCTTTAGGACGTGAAGCAATTGTTCAAAACGACTATGAACTCAGGGATCAGCAATCCACCATCCTCAGAAACCGCATTTCAAAGGTGCTTGCGGTAAGAGCTGTCTATTATTTACAATCAGGTATTGCTGCTTTACAAGAAACCCCGATCAATTATGGTTCGGCATTTCATGACTTATCGGAAGCTTATGGTTTTATATTCAGTCTTCAATTCAGCAGAGTTCCCAACACAACTGATCCCTACTTTTCAAATGCTGAAATTAATGGATTTTTAAACTCTCTTGAACAAGGAAATGGATTGTGGGATGTTCAGACGCAAACACTTCTTAACATCTCAACCTCTGTTGCTTCAAAATTCAATTTCACAATTGAAGAAGCTCTGAATTAAATTTAAAATCGTAGCTGCTATCAATTCTTTTAGCAGCTTTTTTGTTTATATATGAAACGCTATCTCCTTCTTTTTTTATCGGTCTCGTTTATAATTTCAAGTTGTACAGAAACGAATCTATCAGGACCTGATCCTGACGATTTCGATAGAAAAGCTGTACTTGAAAATTGGGCCGATAATATCATTATTCCTGCCCTCACCAAGTTTTCATCAAATACAGAGTCTCTTAAAACGGCGGGGAATCAATTTGCGGAAACCCCTACTCAGCAATCCTTAGAATCTCTTCGTGATGAGTGGAAAGCCGGATATCTTGCCTTTCAGCATGTATCTATGTTTGAGACTCCCAAAACAATGGAGATCAGGTACCGAAATAATCTAAATATTTATCCTGCTGATACTGCCGAGGTTACAGAAAACATAAATCAGGGTAACTATAACCTAAATCTACCTTCTGAAATTGATCAACAAGGTTTTCCAACTCTTGATTATCTACTGTACGGACTTGCTGATAGTGATACCGGGATTCTGTCGTTTTATAATTCAGGGGATAATGCCTCCGCATATCGTGATTATGTAGTGGATTTGGTGACAAGAATAGACTCTCTTACTGACTTAGTTTTGAATGATTGGAATTCCGGATACAGAAACGAATTTGTAAACAACTCAGGTAACGGTGCCAATTCTTCCATCGACATGATGGTGAATGATTATATTTTTTATTACGAAAAAAATCTTCGTGCAGGTAAAATAGGAATTCCTGCGGGTGTTTTTTCGGGAACGCCTCTTCCTCAAAACGTGGAAGGATTTTATAGCAAAGAATTTTCAAAAGAACTATTTCTTGAGTCGTTAACTGCAATTCAGAATTTCTTTAACGGGAAGTATTTTGATTCTGAAACTACCGGAATAAGCCTAAGTGATTATCTCAATTTCCTTAATACTATTAAAAGCGGAACTGATCTAACTCAGCTCATTAACCAACAGTTTGAAGCAAGCCATAGCAGAGCTCAAAATCTGAATTCCAGTTTATTTGAACAGATTGAGACTGATAATTCTATAATGCTGAAAACCTACGATGAGCTTCAAAAAAATGTCATTCTCTTGAAAGTGGATATGCTTCAGGCTTTAAACATCAATGTTGATTTTGTTGATGCAGATGGTGATTAATCTTTGAGTACACCTTCCATTAACACATATCTTAATTCGTATACAAAAGCCGCTCCTTTAGCAGTTTTTCGTATTTTTTTCGGATTGTTGATGTTGATCAGCATCGTCCGTTTCTCATTAAACGGCTGGATCAAAAAACTGTATATCGAGCCTAATTTCTTCTTTTCCTACTATGGTTTCGAATGGGTGCAACCTCCGGGAGACTGGACTTATCTTATCTTTGCTATTTGTGGACTTTCTACCATTTTCATTTCTATTGGCTACAAATACAGATTAGCTATAATTACTTTTTTCCTCAGCTTCACCTTCATCGAGCTGATGGATAAGACCACTTATCTGAATCATTATTATTTCATTAGTGTTCTTAGTTTTTTGATGATTTTCCTCCCTGCAAATGCTTATTTCTCTGTTGATGCTTCAAAAAATTCTAACTTGAAAGCAGAACTTGTACCTACCTGGACTATCGATTCAATAAAGCTGCTCTTATTCGTTGTATATTTTTATGCGGGTCTTGCAAAATTAAATTCCGATTGGCTGTTACAGGCTATGCCTTTAAAGATCTGGTTGCCCGCAAAATATTCTATTCCATTACTTGGTGATCTTTTACAGAAAACATGGGTTCATTATCTCTTTGCTTGGGCAGGAGCTTTGTATGATCTCACCATTCCTTTTCTACTGTTGATTAAAAGAACCAGAGTTTATGCTTTTGCGCTGGTTGTAATATTTCATGTTTTGACAAGGATTCTATTTCCGATTGGAATGTTTCCATATATCATGATCGTAAGTGCATTGATCTTTTTTGATTGCGGGTTGCACAAAAAAATCCTTGATAGAATCTCTGCGCTTTTCAGGATCAACCGAAATTCTTTTGATAATTCGAAGGAGTATTTATTTAAAAGTCCACTTACAAAAAAAGTCAGTATTGGAATAGTTACCACTTTTTTCATCATACAATTGGCCTTTCCGTTCAGGTATTTGCTGTATCCGGGTGAATTGTTCTGGACTGAAGAAGGGTACCGTTTTTCCTGGCGGGTTATGCTAATTGAAAAAGCAGGATATGCCTCTTTTAAAGTTGTCGATCCGACTTCAGAAAAAAGATTTTATGTAGATAACTCGAAGTTTCTAACCCGATTTCAAGAAAAACAAATGTCCACTCAGCCGGATTTCATTCTTGAATATGCACACTATTTGGAAAAACACTTTCAAGATCAGGGAATCGAAAACCCTGAAATTTATGTTGAAAGTTACATCGCTTTAAATGGTCGAAGAAGCACTCTTTATTTAGACCCTGACATTGATTTAACAACAATTGAAAAATCATTAAAACCTAAAAAATGGATTATTCCTTTTGAAGATGACATTAAAGGACTTTAGCCTTCTTATTGCATTTTGGTTTATTTCACTTCCTGTTTTTAGCCAATTATCTATTTCAGGAACTGTAACAGATTTGAAATCCAATAAACCCCTTACCAATGTTGAGATATATGATGAAGGATCAGGAAAATCATACAGGACTAATGATAAAGGCTTCTTTCAAATCACAAACCTGCCTCCTAAATCTTATAATCTATTTTTCTTTTCTTTAGGATATGAAATCAAAAGCCGTGTTCTGGAATTAAACTCAGAAGATATAAAGCTTAACGTTAGGCTCAATAAACTTTCAGGGGAGCTTTCTGAAGTAGCAGTGGTAAATCACAGAGACGAAGTATTTTCCATTAAGCGGTTAAGAGAAGTAGAAGGCACATCAATTTATGCCGGAAAAAAAAATGAGGTTATTGATCTGAGTCAAAAAACTGTCAACACTTCCTCAAATAATGCTCGTCAAATTTACAGTCAGGTTTCCGGTCTCAATATTTATGAATCTAATGATGCCGGACTTCAACTTAGTATTGGTGGACGGGGACTTGATCCAAACCGATCTTCAAACTTTAATATTCGACAAAACGGATACGATATCAGTGCTGATGTTTTGGGCTATCCAGAAAGTTATTATACTCCGCCTGCCGAAGCTCTTGAAGAGATACAAGTTATCCGTGGCGCTGCTTCTCTGCAATACGGAACTCAATTTGGCGGGCTGGTCAATTTCAAAATGAAAACACCTGTCCGAGATAAAAAAATAGAATTACTTTCGAGACAATCGATAGGATCAGACGCTCTTTTTACCTCCTTCAATAGCGTAAGCGGTTCAACTAAAAAACTGAGCTATTATGGCTATTACAATTATAAAACCGGAAACGGGTTTCGGCCAAACTCCGAATTTGAATCCAACAACGTTTACTTTTTTACAGATTATAAATTCAATTCAAAAACGACGATAAGTGCAGATTTTACTTATTTAAAGTACCTTGCTCAACAGCCGGGAGGTTTAACAGATGCTCAGTTTTATAATGATCCCGAGTTTAGCAACCGTGAACGAAACTGGTTTGATGTAGACTGGAAATTAGCTTCATTAAAATTAGATCATAGATTTTCATATAAAACCCGTTTAAGCGTTTCTGTTTTTGGACTGGATGCTTCAAGAAAATCTGTGGGGTTTAGAACAAACCGTGTTTCTCAACAAGATGATCCCAACGAGCCTAGAGATCTTATTCTCGGAGATTTCAATAATTGGGGATCAGAAACACGCTTACTTCATAGGTATAATTTGATGGGCAAAAACGCAGTTCTACTAATCGGTGGAAAATACTATCAATCCCGAAATACTTCCGTTCAAGGTCCGGGATCAGCTAGTAATGATGCCGATTTCAATCTGGCAGATGAAAAGTTCTCTGATTACCCAAATCAATCTGACTATGTTTTTCCAAATCAGAATCTTGCACTATTCGGTGAGCATATTTTTTATTTGTCTGAAGACTTTTCAATTACTCCGGGTTTCAGATTTGAGTATATCAAAACAAAAGCCCAAGGCAGCTATAAGCGTATAAATTTTGATCTTGCCGGAAATCCGATCCAAAATGAAACATTTGATGAAGATCGAACCTTTGACAGAAACTTTTTTCTTCTTGGTATAGGATTTAGCTACCTGCCGAATTCAGATACCGAGCTTTATGGAAATTTCTCTCAAAATTATCGCTCTGTTACTTTTAATGATATTAGAATTGTGAATCCTAGTTTTCAGGTTGACTCTGATATTACAGATGAAAGTGGTTTTACTACCGATTTTGGAGTACGCGGTAAAATCAAAAACATCATCTCCTATGATATTGGAGCTTTTGGATTGTTATATGATAATCGTCTGGGAGAAGTTTTAAAAGCAGAAACCCGAACGAATGCCGATGGTGAGGAAGAAGAAACAGGCAGAATAGTCAGGTTCAGAGGAAACATCGGTAAAGCATTTATGTACGGCCTTGAAAGCCTTGTCGAGATCAATGTTTTGCCTTTGGTTAGCAGGAGCAGTTCGGATGCCAAATTCAGTGTTTTTGCAAATACAGCTGTAACAAGATCTGAATATTTTGATTCACAGATTGCCGGAGTAAAGGGAAATGAAGTTGAATTTGTTCCATTATTGAATCTAAAGACAGGAATAAATTTTGGCTATAAAAATCTCCTCGGCTCTATTCAGTATACTTACATCTCAAAGCAATTCACTGACGCCTCTAATGCACTACAAAATGTTAACGATAATCAAAGTGGTATACGCGGAGAAATTCCCGCTTATGAGGTGTTAGATCTGTCTCTTTCTTGGTCATACAAGCAAATAACTTTAGAATCAGGAATTAACAATGTGTTCAACTCCTATTACTTTACACGTCGGGCAACAGGCTATCCGGGACCAGGAATTATACCATCTCCCCCAAGAACATTTTATGCTTCAATTCAGATAAAAATCTAAACAAAAAAAGCCCTTACGTTTAGATAAGGGCTTTTTGATAATTGTTTTTTTCGACTAGCTTGTTTTCATATCATCTAACAGGCTATTATAACTTCTTTTCAAGTCTTCAAACCCATTCTCAATACTAACTGTTAGTCTTTCCCAGTTTTCTTTAGATGCATCCTCAAGTTGACTTAGTTCATCGCCAAGCTTATCCTTTTGTGCTTTTAGATCATCCATTGCTTTTCTAACATCAGATTTTGCATCTTTTGAGGCAGAATCGATCTTTTCGTCAAGCTTTTCTATTTTTTCGTTGATTTCTTCGATATCAGCTTTCGCTTCAGCAATAAACTCATTCTTTTTAGTTTCGAAATCATTGCCTACCGCATTAGCAGTATTTTCAATTTGATCGCCCATTTTTTCAGCTTCAGTTTTTGATTTTTCTGAACAAGCTGCAAATGTTACTGCTATTAAAGTGATAAGAATTAAAATTCTGGAGTTCTTCATAGTGGTTAGTTTATTTTTAGTTGTTATTTAATTCTACACTCAGGCCATTATTTCGTTCCGAGTCTTAATATTCGACATTCTCATTTTCTTCATATTTACTTTACAATTTTATGGTATTTTCAGCCTGAATTTTTAACAATCTACTCTATGAAGCTTTTATCACCACTATTTGTTGCACTATTAATCCTGAACTGCACACCAGAAAAGAGAGACACTCTTCGATACGAAGAGGAAACTCATCTTAAAAATATCAAACAACTTACTTTTGGTGGTGATAATGCCGAAGCATACTGGAGTTATGATAACTCTAAATTAGTTTTTCAGGCTAATAACCCTGAGTGGGGCACAGAGTGTGATCAGATCTATTATATGGATGCAGAAGAGAACGAGCCCGGATTTGAAGCACCCATTATAAGCAGTGGCTTGGGAAGAACTACTTGCTCATATTTCTTGCCTGATGAAACCGTTGTTTATGGATCAACCCATATGGCAGATATAGCCTGCCCGGAAGTTCCTGAACGTGGCGCTGGTGGTGCTTATGTGTGGCCAATTTATGAAGGCTATGATATTTTCAGAGCAAATCTTGATAGCGAGATCATTGATACTTTGACCAATACTCCCGGTTATGATGCTGAAGCAACGGTATCACCTGATGGGAGCAAGATTGTTTTCACATCAATGAGAACCGGAGATCTCGAGTTATTCATTATGGATACTGACGGATCAAATGTGGTACAGGTTACAGACGAACTTGGATACGATGGTGGAGCTTTCTTTTCTCCCGACGGTACTGAATTGATCTTCCGCGCCTCTCGACCTAAAACAGAAGCTGAAGTCGAAAAATACACTTCACTTTTAAGTGAAGGAATGGTCGAGCCAACAGATATGGAATTATTTCTGGTAAATGTTGATGGAACCAATATGCGCCAAATCACAGATTTAGGAAATGCCAACTGGGCACCATTTTTTCATCCTTCAGGAGAGAAAATTATCTTTTCCTCAAACCATAATTCTACCCGAGGTTTTCCATTCAACTTATTTATGATTAATCCTGATGGAACCGGTTTGGAGCAAGTTACCTTTGATAATACTTTCGATTCTTTCCCGATGTTTTCTCATGATGGTAAGAAACTTGTGTTCTCATCAAATAGATTTAATGGCGGAGATCGTTCAACCAATGTGTTTATTGCGGATTGGGTGAAGTAGGTTATTAGATTTAAGACGTGAGACGTGAGACGTGAGACGTGAGATATAAGACTCTTGATAAACTTGTCTTACATCCTAAATCTTATGTCTCATGTCTCTTTCCTGATTTTATATTTTCGTGATACCTTTTCACTATGTTATGTTCATATTTTGAGAAAAACAGGATCATATGAAATATATACTACTCCTTTCCCTCCTCTTTGGCGGATTCGAGCTTACACAGAATGAAATCCCCAACTTCAGGCTAAAGAATCTGGATAATCGTACGGTTAGCTATAATCAGATTAAAGGAGAAAATCTCACTGTCATAGATTTTTGGGCAACCTGGTGTAAGCCTTGTGTTAAGTCAATTCCTGAGTTCGTTAAAATGGATAAGGAATTTGAAGATGATCAAGTAAAATTCATCGGCATTTCTATTGATGGCCCTCGAAACAAAGCCAAAGTAAAACCATTTATAAAGTCCTTAGGTGTTGACTATACCGTTCTTCGTGATTCAGACAGCTCAGTAATGGCGCGTCTTCGGGTAACAGCGGTCCCCACTCTATTGATTGTTAATTCTGACAATGAAATCGTGTATTTCCATGAGGGATATAAAACCGGTGAAGAAGTTGAGATCAAAAATAAGATCAAAGAATTACTCGCCGAATGAAAAATATCGGAATAATATCATTTTTTGTAGCCTTTGGTAGTCTTGGGGTTTTAGAACAAGCAGAGGCGCAACTTTATGGAACTAATACATTTGAGTTCCAGTATGGGAATCTTCCTTTTGAAGAAAACACCGATCTTACCACTTCATATAACCAGTTGAATTTGTATTACGATTCCGGAAAATTTAGCTTATTCGGAAAAGCAGAACAGTTTCTTAGCCCTGTTGAAGACCGTAATTATTTCGAGCTTACTCAAAAGAGATTTCAGTATCAGGATGATAATTTTAGAATTCGCCTTGGTAATTTCTACGAAACCATTGGCTCGGGATTACTTCTGAGAAGTTACGATATCCCGGGTTCGGTTTTTGAGAGTGATTTTTATCGTACCAGATATGCTTTTTTCAGAGATCTGGAAGGAGTGGCTTTTGATGTGAATTTAGATTGGGCAGAATTAAAGATTATACGAAGTCAGCCTTTACAAAATGATCTTCCTCCAAATTTTGAACCTGATTCTGTTCGACACCCCGACCTTGTTGAAGCAATACAAGCTACTTTTTATCCAACTGATAATCTCTCAGTTGGTGGCGCTTTGATGCGTGTCAACACTCCAAATAATTCAGATTATTCTCAGTATGCATCATTGATGACCAACATTCAACTTCCTGCTAATTTTCAGCTTTTTGGAGAATATGCAATTGATACTGAATCGGATCCTTTTTCTTTTAATGAAGATCAAAGTTACGCCCTTTATTCAGGATTGAACTATTACCAGGGTTCTTTCGGAGCTAGTTGAGAATACAAAAACTATAATGATTTCCGACTCGGCTCTTCCGGATTTAATGATCCGCCTTCACTTATAAAAGAACATACTTATCCGATATTGAACAGAAGCACTCATGTTCCAAACACTTCCAATGAACAAGGAGTACAAGCAGAATTATTCTACACTTTTGAGGGTGATCATTCTTTGGTAGCAAATTACGCTTATACAATCAATGAGGTTGCCAGACGAAATGAATACCGAGAATATTTTATTGAAGGAACATATAAATTCAATGATCAACTTTCACTAAAATCGTTTTTAGATTACGCTGTTGATGAGCCCAAGCAACAGGATAATCGTATTTCAATAGGTCTGATCACTGACAAAAGCTTTGGTGAATCTCAGAACGTAATTGTAGATCTTCAGTACCAGACATATGATGAAAGTTTTCAACCGGAAAAAATTGAAAACTATTTTGCTTCCTTATCTTACTCGTTTAATTCTAGTCTGAATATAAGTGCTGTATTTGAAGCTTCTACGGAACCGGGTTTAACCGACAATCCAAATACCTTTCCTGAGATAGAAACTAATACAAGAACATGGTTAGGATTTAATTCCTTGTACAGAATCAATACATCCAATTCATTAGCTCTTTTCGTAGGTAAAAGAAGAGGTGGTCCTGCATGTACTTCCGGTATTTGTTACGAAATCCTTGATTTTGAAGGTGCAGAAGTAAGAATTGCAACACGATTTTAATTACCCGAACATGAAATACTCCATTTTTAGTATAATTTTTTTAATCCTTTTTTCGCTTAATTGTTCAGAAAATCCTTCTGCAGAATTAGAAGGTCAAAACACCGGAAAAGTAGCTCCTGATTTCAGCCTCGTATCGTTGGAAGATAACCAGGTAACGTTGTCAAGCTTGAAGGGAAAAGTTGTTTATCTCTTCTTTTTCGGAGCTAATTGCCCTCATTGTAGAGATAATGGTCCTGTTACCGAAAATACTATCTATCAAAAATTTGAGGATAATGAAAATTTCATCGCCTTGGGCCTTGATACATGGAATACCAGTGCTGCTAACGTGCAAAATTTTAAAGAAATAACAGGTATTTCATATCCTCTTTTGCTGAACGCCAGACAAAGTTTGATAGATTATTACGGAAACGCATCTTCCTATGACAGGTCAGTAGTGATTTCAGCAGATGGTACTATCGCCTATCAAGGAACTCAATTTGTTAATAGAGATGCCAACACAGTTGTAAATGTGATTGAAGCAGAACTCGCAAAATAACCTTAGTATTATGAAGCATTTTCTCGTCCTGTTTCTTTCGATTATAACTTTCAACTCAGAAAGCTTTGCACAGGTAAATGAAGGTGAAAAAGCTCCTGATTTCACTTTGACCTCACTTCAAAATGAACAAATTAAACTATCCGAACTTGAAGGGAAAGTAGTATATATTTTCTTTTTTGGAGCCAACTGTCCTCATTGTAGAGATAACGGTTCCATTACTGAAGATGATATCTATCAAAATTTTAAAGATAATGAAAATTTTGTAGCTCTTGGCTTAGACACGTGGAATACAAGTGCTGCTGAGGTAACTAATTTCAAAAATATAACCGGAATTACTTATTCACTTTTATTAAATGCACGTCAATCTTTAGTAGATTATTATGGGAATAGTTCTGCCTACGACAGATCTGTTGTAATCGATAAAGCAGGGAAAATTGCATATAAAGGAACCGGCTTTGTAAATAGTGATTATGAAGAGGTAAATGAGAGTATAGAAAATGAACTTTCTGTTGCTACATCAAACGAAGATAGTTTCGAACTTCCTAATTCGGTACTGCTAAAACAAAACTTCCCAAATCCTTTCAACCCTTCAACTTCTATTTCTTACACAATTCCGGAAGCAGCTAACGTTTCGCTGAAAATTTATAATATGCTTGGAGTTGAAGTAGCAACTATTGAAAAGGGATTCATTAACGCCGGAGAACATACAGCGACATTTGATGCTTCTTCGTTAAGCTCTGGAATCTATATTTATAGGCTTACTGCTGGTGCTACTTCTCTTACTAAAAAGATGACTTTGCTTAAATAATAGCTGATTTGGATTTTAAACCTTGAGTATTATTCTATAAGTTCGAAAATACATTAATACTTATAAAGTATGATTCGTTTTACTTTCATTATTTTTCTCGTTCTTACTAGCTGTTCTGAAAAGCAGAATGAGAAATTTAATTCCGATGTCCGGATCGTCAAAAGCTTAACACCCATGTTTAAAGACTCTTTCTGGACTGTTTCTGAAGAACCCGCGTTAAGCATTGGTCTTGAAGATGGGAGCTCGGATTACCAATTCTATCGTTCTTTTTCAGCAAAAAAACTGACTAATGGAAACTTTGTAGTAACCAATTCTGGCACCAGTGAAATTCGTTGGTATGAGGGAGATGGGAGCTTTATAAAGTCGGCGGGACGGGAAGGTCGTGGGCCCGGAGATTTTGCCAAATTCTCTTCTATGAGAATTCACAAATATACAGACAGTTTGTTAATTGTAACTGATGGTCGTAATGATCGGATTCATCTCTATGATACTTCAGGAGAATATATAGAAGCTAAAAACCTTCCTAAAATAGATGGTACAAGCTTTCCAAACTTGACGAATGTGTTTAGTAATAATGACTTTTTAGTCTGGTCCAATGTAGGTTCTGGAGCTCTCCAGGGAAATCCGGGAACCCTTATTAAACTAAAATTTGGATTGCATCGAATTTCAAAAGATTGGAATTATGAAAGTTTGATAGTTGAGAGAAATTCAAGAGTCAGATATGTTAATCAGGTTGGAGAAACTACAAATTATCCTTACATCCCTTTTTCTCCCCCTCCCTCTTATGCAACAGGTACAGAAAACAATGTATTTTTTACTCCCGGTGATGAACCCAAAATTGAGTTGATAGATTCTTCAGGAGTTATACTGAATGCATTTATATGGAATTCCCCGAGAAAAAAAGTAGATGATGTTTGGGAAAGATATAAAGAAGAATCTTTGAATACGTTATCTGGGAACAGAGAAAAACAGTATCGCCACTTTTATAGTGAACCTTTGCCGCTTCCCAAATTTGTACCTGCAATATCTGAACTAAAAACAGACACCCAAGGTAATATTTGGGCAAAACGATTTACTCTTCCTTGGGAGACCAACAAAACCTGGGATGTATTGAATAATGAAGGATTATGGCTAGGAACTTTATCTACACCTGAAGGAATGAGTGTTACAGAAATTGGTAAAGATTATATACTTGGATATACATACATAAATGGATTTCAACAAATTGTAATGTACAACCTCAATAAAAACTATGAAACAGAATAACTAATCAGCAATTTCTTCAACTAGAAAAACATCCTTAGCAACAGAATTGCCAATCGTGGTTTCTCTGTCTTCAAGTTTAATTTTTACGGGTCCATCAAAAGGAGCTTTTTCAAGAACGGTAACTTTTACACCCGGAATGATTCCGCTCTTTTCCAGATAACGAAGTAACTCGGGATCCTGATCTCTTACTCTTCCAATTATATAGGATTCTTTTTCTTGCGCATCAGTAATTGCTAAAGAAGCCATTTGAGGCACAACGCCCTCTTTAGATGGAATCGGATCTCCATGAGGATCATGAGTAGGATCATTTAATAGTTCAGCAATCTTATCTTCAAACTGTTCCGAAATATGGTGTTCCAACTTTTCAGCCTCATCATGCACTTCATCCCAAGAGTAGCCCATCATTTCTTTTAAATACAATTCCAATAATCTATGATGACGAATAACCTCCAAAGCGATCTTCTCTCCTGCTTTTGTAAGCTCCGCTCCACGATAAGATTTATGATTAATCAACTTTAACTTAGCAAGCTTCTTAAACATATTGGTTACAGAGGCTGAGGATACAGATAGTGCTTCTGCTATACTATTAGTTGTTGCAGATTTATCTTCAATCTCCAACAAATAAATCGCTTTTAAATAGTCTTCAACAGATTGAGAAAGTCCCATACTCTAATCTTGGTCTTGTTCTAACTTTATTCCCTTCTTTTCCATGTAATCCAGAAAGCTAATTTCACCAAATAGATCTTCAGAGATATAGCTCATGAGCGGCGAAAATACGTCCGCAGGTAAAAAACCGGGTTGAGCTCCGATAATTTTGCCATCCGAATTCAAAAAGTAATGCGTTGGGTAAGAAGTAAGTCTTAAATATTTAGCTAATTCGTACGATTTATATGTTTTACCATTAAAAACTATTTCTTCTTCTGATTCGCCATTTATTTGAACCGGTATATAATCTTTATCTAATACTTCCTGAACATTCTTTTCCGGATAAGTTTCTTTTCTCATTTTTCGGCAATAGGTACACCAATCTGCATAACCAAAAATGAGCACTTTTTTGCCGGTTTCTTTAGCCTCTTTTTGAGCTTCTTCGAGTGATTGCCATTCCACCCCTGATTTAATATTCGCCTCTTGTGAAACGACAAGTGCTGAACACAAAAGGATTAGTAAAAACGGAGCGATTATTCGTGAAATTTTCATAAAGGAATATACAAAACTATTTATTTACAGATGCATCAGCTTTTATAACAACAAGCGTCATATCATCGTGCTGTTTAGCTACACCTTTAAACTCTTTTACATCGCTGATTATTATATTAAGAATACTACTCGAAGCTCCTTTTCGCACACCTTTTACAACCTTTTCCAGTCTTTCTTCCCCATAAAACTGATTACTTATATTCATCATTTCGGTAATTCCATCAGTATAAAGAACCGCCACATCTCCTTCTTTCAACTTCAGCGTAAATTCTTCCGTGCCTTTCATAAATAATAAACTGTTGGTAACACCGATACCGATTCCTTTCGACATCAACCATTCAACGTCTCCATTTGCTCTTACTACCAACATTGGATTATGACCGGCTCTGGCAAAAGTAAGTTCTCTTTTATCTGCTTCCAGAATTCCATAGATCATTGACACGAAAGTACCTCTCGTAGCATTTTCCTTGAATAATCGGTTAAGCTGATTTAGGAGTTCCAATGGTGATAAAATAAGGGCACTTAAACTATGAAGTACTCCTTTCACAAAAGTCATATAAAACGCCGCCTGAATTCCTTTGCCACTTACATCTCCTATCGCAATGGCCATTCTGTTTTTGCCCAGCGATATCATATCATAATAATCACCGCCAGTTTCCTGAGCCGGCTCACATATTCCTGCAATATCAATTCCGGTAAGCTTTTCAACTCTTGATGGTAAAAAAGTTCTTTGTACTTCCTGAGCAATTTCCAGCTCCTGATCAAGTCGTTGTTCTTTGGCCTGATCTTCGATATAACCGGGTACATAATCCGGAAGATCCTTTTTCTCACTTCCTGCAGTTACAAAATAAAACCCTAAAATAAACAGCCCGGAAACTGCTGTTATAAAAACATAGAATAGGTTTGCATCAGGTGAATTTGATAGTGCCCAGCCTGCTCTCGTTGTAAAAATACCGGTATAGATAAAGAGTGAGATAACCATGGTCAGGAAACCGTATCTCAAATAAAATAAGCCGAAAGAAGCTCCAATTATAAAATTTATTATTAAAGATACATTAAATGGATGAACCGTCATTGAAATAAACGGATCTAACAAGAGTGCAAAAATAAACCCACTTAAAACCGGAATAATCCATTTTATCTTTGTAATAGCATATAATTGATTCCCTAAGATCATTAATATTGTTATTACTAAAACTATACTGGCTAAAAGGTTTTCAATTAAAACTGCAATAGAAGGAAAAGCAAACTCAGGTGATTGTAAGCGAACGTCTCCGGTAATATGAGTTTCAGGAAGAATTTGAACTAAGATTGTCCAAAGACCAGCTAACATTCCCGCAATGCAGATAGCCTGTATAAAAGAACGACCAACCGGTTTATTTTTAAAGAATCCTCTTCTAGCAAGATCCCAGGCTTTTAACTTTTCCGGCCAATGTTGGCGGGTAACTGAATCACTTATCGTTGTTATTACAAAAAATACTACCGCTGAAATTGCTCCCAGAATTCCAATAATGAAAAAGCGATCAGGCAATGAAATATTCTGGATTCCCTCACTGTTAAGTTCTAGATCGGTAGCAAACCTAAGAAACTGGGTTGCCGAAAACATAAATCCAGCCAATACTGAAATAACAAATGCAGGCTGTGTATCGATTGCCTTAGCTTTTATTCTTAGATAAAAAACTGAGATCAGCCAAATTCCCAAACAGAGTAGTGTGAATTGTATGATTAACCCCATCACATTAAAATAAGGACGTGAAGGAATATCCAAATCATTAAAATTGAATGTAATGGCTTTTATGCCACCTGCAGGCAGTAAATCAATTTCCAATTTTGGAAAAAACCCTAGCACCGAGTCTTTGGCAGTAACAAATAAACGCACATATCTCAATCCTTGATCTTGTTGAAACTCAACAGAATCTTTTTGAAATGAATACCTTTTCCAATAGGTATCATTTAAATATGCTGTTGCCCCATTCCAAATTTCATCACGTTCAAATAACTCTCCATTGTCAGGAAGTGTGGCTCCCAGCATTTCGGAAAACTTCAGAATATTAGAATAGTTTTTATAGGTTTCGCCTTGTACTGTCTGAAAATTGAGCAGTTCGTTTAAAAGAGAATCCTGAATAATTCTATTTTCAACATTTGTTTCGAAATTTAAACCCAGAGCTTGTCTTATAATACTGTTATTAAATGGCTGAATTTTCTTGATAGCTTCCGAATCCATTGAGTATGAGATGATCTCACCGTTCGGAGTAGATTTTACTTCAGAGGCTCGCTGCCTATCTTCATAATAGCTGTCTTTGAAGAAATTGTTAATCCTCCAGTAAAAAAGAGGGAAATCTTTAGTCTCTTCATTCTTCATTAACTCCCTGAACCCATTTTTACCCAACTTATGTTGTAAAGAGTCAACAATTCCCCTGTAAGATTGCATTTCTAATTTAGGTAAGGTGTTTCCCTGATATACCTGCCAAGAATTTACTACAGAGTCACTTTTTGATATCACTGCTTCTTCAGAGATTTCATTTTTGATGATTGAAACAGGATCAAGACTGAGGTAACTGAAATAAAACCAGAATGCACCCAAACATCCTAGTAGCAACAAAAGTAAATCCCTAAAGTGATTGTTAGATTCTGAAAACATTTTATGCTATACGCAAAATTTCGAAATGGTTGCGGTAATATGCTTAGATTCATTCTAATTATAAAACCAAATTTACTCCAATTTTATGTGCTTGATTGCATTTTCTTATAAAACTCATCCTCGCTATAAATTAATTGTTGCAGCAAACAGGGATGAATTTTATCAAAGACCCACACGCCCGGCACAATTCTGGACTGAAGAAAGATATCCTCAAATACTTGCAGGGAAAGATTTGAAAGCAAATGGTACCTGGATGGGAATTTCAAAGTCAGGTAAATGGGGAGCACTTACGAATTACCGAGATCCACAAAACATCAAAGAAAAAGCACCTACCAGAGGTACTTTAGTCCTCGATTTTTTGAAAACAAAAAATTCTGCTCCTCAGTATTTAGAAGAGCTTGAAGGTTCTGCACAAAATTATAACGGATTCAATTTATTGGCTGGGGACAAAGATTCCCTGTATCATTTTTCCAATGAAAATCAGAAAATAACGGAGATAACTCCCGGGATTCATGGAGTTAGTAATGCATTACTTGATACACCCTGGCCAAAATTAGATCAGGCAAAAAAAGAGTTAGAACGCGTTACTTCTAACCAAAACCCGGATAAAGAAAAACTCTTTGAGATATTGAAAGATCCATCTAAAGCACCTGACGATGAACTCCCTTCAACGGGAATACCTTATGTGTGGGAGAAGGCAATATCTTCTGTATTTATTAAAACCGAAAACTACGGCACTTTATGTTCTACTCTTTTATTGATTGATTATAGTGGAAATGTTGAATTTATAGAAAGAAGATATGACAGCGAAACAAGCGAAATTATTGAGGAAAACACTTTTAAACTGGTTTTTAGTTAAAAATCAGCGTTTATTCACACCACTTTATATTTTATTTCGTTAAAGAACCAACTTCAATTGCACCATGACCTATAAATACGATCGGCCCACTCTTCTTCAGTCCTTTATCCCTATTATTTTTCTGATTATTGTTCTGTTCATAAATGTAAGGATATATGGTGATGCTTCTTTAGATGGTTCCAATCAAATTATTTTGATGCTTTCTGCCGGAATAGCTTCACTAGTGGCACTTACACTAGGCATAAAATGGGAAGAGATTCGCCAGGGAATTGTTGACAGTATTAGCTCGGCAATGTCGTCTATGATCATTCTTTTGCTTATCGGTACTTTGGCGGGAACCTGGTTGCTTAGCGGAATAGTACCGGCAATGATCTACTACGGATTACAAATTCTAAACCCAACTATCTTTCTTGTTGCTGCCTGTGTTGTTTGTTCGATTGTTTCCATCGCAACAGGCTCTTCTTGGACAACGTCAGCTACCGTTGGTATCGCTCTTGTTGGAATTGGAACAGCCCTTGGCATACCACTAGGAATGGTTGCCGGCGCTATTATTTCCGGTGCCTATTTTGGTGATAAAATGTCTCCTCTTTCTGATACTACGAATTTAGCTCCTGCCATGGCCGGAACGGATCTTTTCACGCATATTCGTTACATGGCGTACACAACAGTCCCTTCTATTTCTATAGCCTTAATTATTTTTCTGGTGCTTGGTTTTGTTAAAGGAGGAAATACAGAAATTGTTGAAACTCAAGTAATATTAGATGCTATTGATAACAAATTCGATATAAACTTCTTTTTGTTCATTGTTCCGGTGGTAATGGTGGTATTGATTTCTAAAAAAATGCCCGCCATTCCTGCAATAACAATTGGTGCTTTGTTAGGAGCTGTTTTTGCCTTGATATTTCAACCTGAATTAGTTCAGGGAGTAGCACAATACGGGGAAGGAGTTTGGGAAAAGGGATTTGTTGGAATTATGACCTCCATGTATGGAAGCATTTCTATTGAAACAGGAAATACCATCGTTGATGACTTGCTTACTTCAGGCGGCATGTATGGAATGCTTGGTACGGTTTGGTTGATCTTATCTGCCATGATTTTTGGAGGAGTTATGGAACGTAGCGGAATGTTGAAACGAATTGCTGAAAGTGTAATAAGCGGAATAAATTCTGCGGGAGCTTTGATTGCCACAACGGCAGGAACATGTGTGTTCTTTAATATCACCGCTTCAGATCAATATCTTGCAATTGTGGTTCCGGGAAGAATGTATGCTGACATCTTCAAAGAAAAAGGTCTTGCTCCTGAAAACTTAAGCAGAACTCTGGAAGATTCCGGTACGGTAACATCCGCCTTGATCCCATGGAATACCTGCGGAGCTTATCACTCAACCGTACTGGGAGTAGATACCTTTACTTATTTTCCATATGCCTTTTTCAATTTGATCAGTCCTTTTATGACCGTGATCTTTGGAGTATTCAAGATCAAGCTGAGAATGTTGAAGGATGCAAAAACTGAGAATGTTTAATAATTCTCAAAGATAAACCATAAGATCTCATCCATTTGCGCTTGTACTTCTCTGGTTGAGATCACGTAGTTATTATTCATAAAACTGAAGATCAATTTTTTACCGGACTTTGTGATCACATAACCGCTCAGGCAATGATTATTACTTAGTGTCCCTGTTTTTGCAAACACATAGGGAGCTCCACCTTCTTTGTTAGCGTATAGTCTCCTAATCGTACCTTGATTTCCACCTTGTGGTAATGCGTCTAAAAGCTGCCTTTCTTCAACTTTTCCATCCAGTTTATCTAGCAAAGCAATCATGCTTCGGGGAGTAAACAAGTTATATCGTGACAAACCTGAACCATCTCTCCAGTTGGCTTCATCCGGCAGGTCACTTAAAAAATTATCTTTCACATATCTGATTCCTGCAGAGCTGTTCAGTTCATCACCCACAACTCCGGAAATCATCAACATGATCTGTTCTGCTAATAAATTATCGCTGGGAAGAAGCATTTTTTTATACAATGAATCTGACTCCATACTATAAATCATTTCATGGTTTGCCGGAAGTTTTGCATCGGGCAAATACTCCACTACTTTATTCAACGTATCTGATAATAACTCAGTGACCAATTCCGGGGTATAATGAAAGGGTTTATCAGTTTCATATCTGGTTGTATCAGATGTGAATGCATATTCAAAGTCATTTCCAACTCTGTCTCTTTCAAGTATAAATCTACCGTTATCACTTAGCACTCCTTCATCAATGTATTTATTAAATATCTTTGGATTTACCAGATACTCACCATTCTCTTTAGCAAGATGATATGCTTCAATGTGCTCAATGGTAACTCTGGCAACATTCCCATAAATAGGAAGCGGACTTTTTTCAGCGGAGTAATACGAGTTATAATCTGCCCAAGACCATCCCGGACCCAAATTCTCGTCGTTGAAGTTACTATCCGAGAAATACAGCTTTCCTTCAAAAGAATTTAGAAATTTGAATACATCATCGGTTCCAAAATCAGGATGTAGAAACGTAGGATCTCCGGTTCCCCAAAAAATAAGCGAATCGTCTTTAATCACATATTTTAATGCCGGAATTCTATCTCCTAATACATTCAATCCGGCGTAGTAAGTAAACAACTTTGTATTGGAAGCCGGGATCATATACTTGGTTTCATTTTCAGCATAAATGGTGGAATCTTTCTCAGGATCGTAAAGCATAAAACCTGTTATGGTTTTGCTGAAAATCTCTGAATCGCTGAAAATTGAAGCTAATTGTTCTGCTTTTGTTTCCGGAACATCGTTTTCTGAAACATTTTTTTCTGTCACTTTTTCTACGGATGTGCAACTTAAGAAAACCAACAATGACCCAAGTATATATTTCTTCATACTGATCTGCTTTGCTTTTAATTTTTTCGTATTTCATTCACAATAAAATATATCACACTTAATTGCCATATGTGTTCATTGTGACTAAAGTAGTACCATCAGCTTATAATCTTTTTACAGCTGTAATTTTGAAATGCTTGTGTAAGTGGAGACTTTCTTACATCAAAAAAACTAAACGGATTTCAATGATGAAAATATCAGTCCGGGTTTTGAGCACACTTTTACTTATTGGATTATTTTTTATCCCAACTTCTGCTCAAGCCCAATCAGACTACAGTTCTTATTCTGAACTAACTAACAAAATGAAAGCGCTGAATAATGCTAATAAAAGCATTACAAGTTTACAATCAGTTGCTAAAACCAAAGGTGGAAAAGATGTTTGGGTGCTCACGATTGGATCTGGAGATTTAAAAAACCATCCTGCTATTGCTGTGATTGGTGGAGCTAAAGGTTCTCATATTCTCGGCACTGAACTTACACTAAGGTTTGCAGAGAAATTGCTTTCCACTGCTGACTCTGAAGAAACAAAGACACTGTTAGCATCTACAACTTTTTATGTATTTCCTCAGATAAACCCTGATGCTTCCGCTCAATATTTTGCAAATCTGAAATACGAAAGAGATGGAAACATGACCTCAACGGATGCTGATCGTGATGGAATGTATGACGAAGATGGTTTTGAAGATCTGAATGGAGATAAATTGATTACCATGATGCGTATTGCAGACAAGACAGGAAGTTGGACGATGCATAAAGAAGATCCTCGTATTATGGTAAAAGCCGATTCTGATAAAGGCGAAAAAGGCTCGTACAAAATGTTTACCGAAGGTCGTGATAACGATAAAGACGGTGAATTCAACGAAGACGGTGAAGGTGGCGTAAACATCAATCAGAACTTCTCTTTTGATTTTCCTTATTTCAAACCAGGCTCCAGCGAAAATCCGGTTTCAGAAAATGAAACTCGTGGAGTATTAGATTTTCTTTTCGAAGAAGCTCGCAATACGTTTGCAGTTATTTCTTTTGGTCCGGAGAACAACCTCTCTGACCCGCTTAAGTTTAACAGAGCTGCTGCTTCAAAGCGTGTGGTTTCAGGTTGGCTTTCGGATGATATCAACGTAAACAAGATGATCTCTGAACTTTATACTGAGACAACTAATTTAGGTAAAGCTCCTTCCGGCGATCCTCAGCAAGGTGATCTATTTCAATGGGCATATTACCACTACGGTCGCTTCAGTTTCAGTACTCCCGGCTGGTGGACACCTGAAGTAAAAGACGAGGACGGAAAAGCTAAAAAATTCGATAACGATCATGCTAAGCATTTGGCTTGGGCAGAAACCGAAAATCAAGATGTATTTGTTGAATGGACTGAAATTGATCATCCTGATTTCCCAAACCAAAAAGTGGAAGTGGGTGGATTTAAGCCTTTCACAATGATGACGCCGCCTGCAAACAATCTGGATTCATTGGCTCAAAGTCATACTGACTTCATTATGGAAATTGCTTCCATGAAACCAATGGTGGAACTGGTGAATTTCAAATCTGAAAGCGCCGGAAAAAATCTAACTCGTATTACTGTTGATGTTTATAACAGCGGAAGTTTACCGACAGCATCTCAACTCGGTCAACGCAATAACTGGGTTCGAAGAGTGATGACACAAATCAAACTTGGAAACAATATGAGCCTCATA
The DNA here is from genome assembly GCA_965216175.1 of Balneola sp. Taxonomy (GTDB): domain Bacteria; phylum Bacteroidota; class Rhodothermia; order Balneolales; family Balneolaceae; genus Balneola. The sequence continues at coordinate 101,110 of OZ244140.1, read as the reverse complement.
AGTGGCGATGTTCAGGATTTTGATCGCTCTATTCCTGCGGACGGATCTGTAACCAAAACCTGGCTGATTCAAGGTTCAGGAAAAGTCACTATCAAGACCGGCTCACCAATGACCGGATTTGCAACCAAAGAACAAACCATTAAGTAACAAAATCATGAAAAAATTTAGATATACCCTACTTACGGCTTTTGTTTTTGGTTTGATGCTGGCTTCGAATCCTGCAAAAGCACAATTAACTAATGGTGTATTCCCGGCTGCAGGAACTCCTGCAAATCCCAAAGTGGAAGCAACATGGAATCATTATTACAATTATAAAGGAATCAGCGAGCTAACTGAACGTATCGCCAAGGCATATCCTGATCTTGCCAAAAGAACTTCTATCGGAAAATCTTATGACGGCAAAGACATTTGGATGTTGACCGTTTCCAACTTTAAAAATGGAGATCCGAATAGAAAACCTGCCATCTACATTGATGGAAATATTCATTCCAATGAGATTCAAGGAACAGAGATGTCCCTGTACACCGCTTGGTATTTAACGGAATCTTTTGGTGATGTGAAGTTTATAACGGAGCTTCTGAATGATAAGACTTTCTACATCGTGCCAACTATAAATCCTGATGCTCGTGAACATTACATGACGGAGCCAAATACGGGAAGTTCCCCACGTTCGGGATTAAAGCCCATCGATGATGATGGCGACGGACTTGTTGATGAAGATCAACCGGACGACCTGGACGGAAACGGAAGTATTACCCAAATGCGCCGCAAAAATCCGAGAGGTAATTACCGAATTCATCCAACGTACCCAAATATGATGGTTCGTGTACCGGATGACGAATTTGGTGATTATGAATTGCTTGGTTCTGAAGGAATTGATAACGACAATGATGGTAGAATCAACGAAGATCGCGTTGGATATTATGACCCGAATCGTGATTGGGGCTGGAATTGGCAGCCAAATCACATTCAGGGCGGAGCTCATAAATATCCGTTTTCACTTCCGGAAACTCGTGCAGTAATGGATTTTGTAATGGAACGCCCAAACATTGCTGCTGCCCAAAGTTATCATAACTCGGGAGGAATGATCCTTCGTGGTCCCGGTGTAGCTGAAGATATCAGCACTTACAATCGACAAGATGTTCAGGTGTACGATGCAATCGGTGAGATGGGCGAACGCTTAATTCCCGGTTACCGATATCTTGTAGTTTACGATGATCTATACGATGTTTTTGGTGGAGAATTGGATTGGTTCTACGGAGTTCGTGGAGTATTTACTTATTCCAATGAGCTTTGGACCAGTTACGAAATGTTCCAGAGCAATGATCGAAATGCTACTGACTCCTACGAATTTAACAAGCATCTTCTTTTTGGTGATGCGATGACAGAATGGAAAACCTACAATCATCCTCAATACGGAGAAATTGAAATCGGTGGTTTTGAAAAGAACTTCGGCCGTGCTCATCCGGGATTTTTGCTGGAACAAGGCGCTCATAGAAATATGGCATTCACGATCTACCATGCATACCACACTCCTAAACTTACAATTGATGAAATCTCTGAGAAAAATCTTGGTGGTGGCTTAAGAGAAGTGACTGCTGTTGTTACAAACAGTAGATTGATGCCTACTCACGCAAGTATTGATGTAAACAATAACATCATGCCTCCGGATATTATTAGTTTGGAAGGAGCAACTGTTGAAGCCGGAATGATTGTTACTAATTGTGATCTGAATCAAACCACGGAACAGAAAAACCGCCCTGAGCGAATTGAAGTAGCTAACATTCCGGGAATGAGTTCTGTAACCGTTCGCTGGATTATCAGTGGTGGAAATAACTACACTGTAAAAGTAGATAGCCAGAAAGGTGGAATTGTTTCGAAGAAGAAGTAACTATCTTACTCCTTAACAATTTGAAAGGCTTTCGGTTTTTGATCGAAAGCCTTTTTTCAAACCTGTAATTTCTAATTGAACCGTCGTCTCGCGGCGTATGCCCGAGATCTGGATTGAGCTGTTTGTCTCAGTTTTTTTCTGTGAAAATTACCTTCAAAATTATTTAGAGGATATATAACAATTTATAAATATTAACTACAATCCAGATTCCTGCCCTGCCTTTGCCGCAGGCAGGCTTCGCAGGAATGACGTTATACAGGCTTGAGTGAATAAAAAGTTACCCCAATCTCTCCAAAGCCGTATCAATCCTGTCCAACACTTCTTTTTTGCCCAGAAGCTCTAGAGATTCGAATAAATCAGGCCCAAACCCTTGTCCGGTTACAGCAATACGAAGAGGCATCATCAGCTTACCAAAACCAACTTCATGTTCACTGATGGTTTCTTCCAATTTGGCTTTCAGCGTTGCTGCTTCAAAATCAGCATCCGATAATCCTTCAATTTTTTCTTTGTAAGAAGACACTAATCCCGCACTATCATCTTTCCATTTTTTGAGTGCATTTTCGTCGTATTCTTTTGGAGCTTCAAAGAAAAATGAACCCATAGCCACAAACTCATCTATTTTAGAAACACGTTCGTGCAGTAATTCTACTACCGTTTTCAGATATGCTCCATCTTTGGTATCAAAACCTGCTTCTTCCGCTAATTCTTTAATTCTAGGAAGCAGTTCATCAACAGACGTTTCCCTAATATAATGCTCGTTGTACCACATTAGCTTTTTGTGATTGAATACCGCACCACTTTTGCTTACTCGATCCAGCGTAAATAATTCGCATAATTCTTTCATGTCATGGATCTCAGAATCGTCGCCAGGACTCCATCCCAAATACGCCAAGAAATTGATCAATGCTTCCGGCTCGTAATTCCCTGATATGTAATCTTTGGTATTGATAGGAATTCCTTCGCTTTCAGCTTTACGTTTTGAAAGTTTTCCACCACTTGGGCTCATAATCAACGGAAGATGTGCCATAGTAGGCGGCTCCCATCCGAAAGCGTTATACAGCAACATATGCTTCGGAGCGGAACTCAACCACTCTTCCCCACGAATTACATGAGTGATTTTCATGGTATGATCATCTACTACATTTGCTAGATGGTATGTCGGCATTCCGTCTGACTTCATCAACACCTGATCATCCAACCCGGCAGTTTCAAAAGAAACGATTCCGCGAATCAAATCTTCGAATTTCACGGTTTCACGTCTTGGTACCTTTAAACGAATTACATATTCATCGCCGTTCTCTAGTCGCTTCTCAACTTCATCTCGAGAAACAGTAAGACTATTTTTCATAGACTGTCGAGTAATAGAATCGTAACTAGGAGACGGATTTCCCGAAGCCTTCAATCGCTCTCGCATCTGCTCTATTTCTTCGGTGGTATCAAACGCATAATACGCATGATCACTTTCGATCAACTGCTCCGCATATTTCTTATATAATTCCTTTCGCTCACTTTGTCGATATGGACCAACATCGCCGGGATTTGTTGGGCCCTCATCAATATTCATTCCTGCCCATTCCAGTGAATCGATGATATCCTGCTCAGCACCTTCTACATAACGAGATTGATCGGTGTCTTCGATTCTAAGCACAAAAGACCCGCCATGATGTTTGGCAAATAAATAATTGTATAAAGCCGTGCGGAGACCGCCGATGTGAAGAAATCCTGTGGGTGATGGAGCAAAACGTACGCGAACGCTCATATTTTTAACTAAATTTTGATGAATTCTTTTATTTCAGAACATCAAAGATAAGGAATAATAAGGTTCAGATTCAGCCATTCATTTTATTAGAGCGACTATAACACTTTAGCACCTTAACACTTACCTTTTGTGTTAAAGTGTTAAGGTGTTAAAGCTCTATAAAATTATGATTCTAACAATTCTCACACCCCAATTTGCTCCAAACTTATACGACTTAGCTTCTATGCTAAAAGCTAATCGGACTATTTTTACGGATGTTGAGAAATGGTCACGGAAAGGGAGAACGCACAGAGCTCAGATCAGAAATGAAGAAGATTCGCAATGGATAAACTTACCCATTGTTTCTGAAGATCGGAAAAAAGCTATTAAAGATATTCGGTTGGATCATTCTCAACATTGGCTCGAGCCATTTTGGAACGCCATTCTTCATAACTACAAAAACGCCACTTACTTCGATCACTTTGAGGATGAGATTTATCATGATATTCAACAAGCAAAGAAATTCGAATATTTGTTGGAATTCAATCTCTACTTTTTTGGAAGGATGTGTACCTATCTGGAAATTGAGATTGATTATGAATTAGCGAGCCAAGTAGATGGATACAGCACTTTTCCTGATGAAACAGCTACGAATCTCAATGCTAAAGTTTTTTATCTGGAACATCAATCCAAAAACTACCAGCGACAAAGCAAGCTAGCCGAAACAGTCCTTGAAAAGCACCCAATTTATCAGCAAGCTTATCCCGGATTTGTGAAAGGTTGTTCTATTCTGGATCTGCTTTTAAATGAAGGGGTGGAGAGTTTTAGAATTTTAGAGAAATTGTAGTTCTCAATCCCTATCATCCGTCATGAAAGAAGAAAACTCAACCACCAACTGGAATAAAATTTACGTAGCGGTTTTTACAACGGGCGTTATTTTTATTCTGCTTTTCCTGTGGTTCACCTCAGCTTTTAATTTGCCTTAATATGCATTGGATAGATTGGGCAGTTCTCTCACTTTTTCTCTTATATACTATTTGGGATGGAACACGTCGCGGTAAAGATGCCGAAAATATTGAAGGTTTTTTACTCGCCGGAAGAAACATGCCTTGGTGGGCAGCCGGACTTTCAATCATGGCAACACAAGCCTCAGCTATCACTTTTATCGGAACTACCGGAATTGCCTATGTAGAAGATATGAGATTCGTTCAGGTGTATCTTGCCATCCCTTTTGCGATGATCCTAATCTGTATGTTTCTGGTTCCATTTTTTAGCAGGATGAAAGCGTTCACAGCCTACGAGGTTCTGGAAGAACGATTTGGATTAAAAACCCGCCTCACTACCAGTGGATTGTTTTTGATCTCCCGAGGTTTGGCTTTGGGAGCCGTGATTGCAGCTCCAAGTTATGTTCTGGCTTTGCTACTCGGACTTCCACTTACTGCTACTATTCTCATTATTGGATTTATTGCCACATTGTACACCATGTATGGCGGAGTTGCCGGTGTGATTCAGACTGATGTAAAACAAATGGCGGTGATGATGTTTGGTCTTGTTTTCTGCTTTTTTGTAGTGATGGCAAACCTTCCTGAAGATGTAGGTTTTGGCGATGCTCTTTATCTTGCCGGAAGCTTAGATAAATTAACGGCTCTGGATCTTAATTTTGACCTCAGCGAAAAATATAATGTGTGGAGCGGAGTTTTTGCAGCTCTGTTTTTGATGCTTTCTTATTTCGGAACTGATCAAACTCAAGTTCAACGCTACCTCACCACTTCTAATACCAAAGAAGCTCGAAAATCACTCTTGCTTTCTGCCTATGCGAAAGTACCCATGCAGTTCTTCATTCTGTTACTTGGAGTGATGCTCTATGTGTTCTTTATTTTTAATGATGCCCCTATTTCATTCCGCGCAACAGATCCCGTTGCTCAAACGGAAGAGCAACTAAATCGAGAACAGATCATTGAGCAACAATATGCAGAGGCTCGCGAAAATCGACAAAAACTAGCCGTTGAAGCTGCAAAGAACCGAAATATGGTTTCTCAGCAAGCATTCCTGGAAGCGGATGCTGATTTTAATACTGCCAGAAATAAAGAACTTGCACTCCAAGCCGAAATCCGTCAAGCGGATGTAAACGATACCAATTACATTTTTCCATATTTCATTCTCAAATATATTCCGATCGGACTTGTTGGTTTGATTGTCGCCGGAATTTTTGCAGCAGCGATGAGCTCCATAGATTCAGAACTGAACGCCCTTACAACAGTCTCCATAGTGGATTGGTATAAGCGACTTCGACCTGATGATCCGGGCGAGTTACACTTTCTGAAATCTTCCAGATCGGTAACTGTGTTGTGGGGAATCATTGCTACCGGTTCTGCTTTGGTTCTCGGCGAAACCCGTTCTATTATTGAATTGATTAATCAAATTGGTAGCTATTTCTACGGCTCTATTCTGGGAGTATTTATTCTCCTTCTTTGGGTGAAAAAAGCCAACGGAACAGGAGCATTAACCGGATTGCTATGCGGAATGGCTTCTGTATTCACATTCGATCGACTTTTCTATAATGCAACCATTCAGGATTACTCTTTCATATTTCCGTGGATACAAACACCGGATGGATATGCCAAAGCTATTGAGTTCTTATGGTTAAATCCATTAGGTGCTTTTGTGGTGGTAGTGGTTGGGATTGGAGTTAGTTTGGCTTTCCCACGGAAAAATAATTCATGAAAACGGACTACAAGAAATATCTAGCTGAAGGAACATTAATCATTTTCAGCGTTTTGTTTGCGCTATTTATCAATAAGCTGTTTGATGATTATCAAACCAATCAAAAGAAAGCCACTGCTTTAGAAAGTATTGAAAAGGAACTTATCAGAAACCAGAGTATACTTCAAAACTGGAAAGAAAAACATATAGCTGTCAGAGACCGGATTTCGTCCATTATTAATGGTGATGGTGACAGCCTGAAAACAGAACTTCAAAAATATGATTTTCTGAATTTGGGTGTTCTTACTGATAATGAATCTCTTATTGATGCCATTCTGATAAATACCGCTTGGGAATCGGCAAAATCAACAGGTATAGTCTCAGAATTTGATTTCGAGACTACACAAAAGCTCACTTTGGTATACTCTCTGCAGGAAGTACTTACAGATCGAACTCTTGCCAAAATATTGGATTATTACTTTGATACAAGTTCTCACGATATGGAAAACCTTGAACCCATTTTAATTCAGTTTCAGCTGCGGTTTTGGGAACTCACGGGACAGGAAGAACTTATGATGACTGTATATGAAGATGCTCTGGAGCAACTGAACAAGTAATTAATTCAAATTTAGTGCTTTTCAGAATCCGTGGCAGAATCTTTTTCTACCTCTCCAAACTTAGAACCCACCGGCGGTCGATATTTCTGAAACGGGATCTTTAACAGATTTCCCAAATTGTCATTTTCACTTGGGTTCATATGTGTATCAATGCCATATTTCAGCTCGGTCATTTCATCAACCTGAGCGAACGTACCAAGCATTCGGTCCCAAATCGAAAAGATATTTCCGTAATTGGTATCAGTATATGGCTGGGTAAAATGATGATGAACTTTATGCATTAATGGCGTTATGAAAACCCATGACAAAGCCCGATCTATCTTTCTTGGCATATTGATGTTGGCGTGAGTAAGATGAGCAAACAGTGCCGAAATACTTTGGTATAAAAAGATGATCCAAATGGGAGCACCGACTAAAATCACTCCTATAATCGTGAATATCATTCGGAATACAGCTTCGCCCGGATGATGGCGTAAACCCGTGGTTACATCCACCGTAGTGTCAGAATGATGAACTAAATGAAATCGCCACATAAATTTCACTTTGTGCTCAATCCAGTGAATTAAATAAGCCCCGAAGAAATCGAGTAAAAGAACTCCAACAATTGCCTGAGCCCATAGTGGCATTTCAATCCATTGAAGAACCCCAAATCCTTCAGCCGTCACCCAATCAGATGACCAAACCAGAAGTCCGGCAAAAGCCAAGCCTATTGCCAGAAACAACCCATTCAGAAATAAATTTATTCCGGCATGACGAACTTTTTTATACCCAAACTCAAACAGCGGAAAAACGCCTTCAATGATCCAGAACAGAAATATTCCTCCGATCAGCAAACCTGCCCGAAATGCCGTTGGGATATTCTCAAAAAATTCTACAAATGATTCCATACTCGATGATTATTTTGAAGAAATAACGCCACTAAATCTCAAAAACACAAAAGTGAACCTTTTTAAAATTCGGCATTGTGAAAGTGAAAGATTTGCAAAATAATAAAAGAGGAGTTTGGAACCTTATCGAATTTTAATCTGGCTCCCGGCAAAAATTAAGTAAGCAAGAGTATAAAAAATCTATTACATTTACTTTTGTTAAGTAAATATCAAATATATGAAACTAAAAACACTAGGCGAGTTTGAGGAATTGATTCTATTAACTGTTGCAGCACAACATGATGAAGCTTATGGAGTATCTATTCTTGAAGAGCTTGAAGAAAATCTGACCCGAAAAATAAATGTGAGTGCGATCCATGTTGCTTTAAAACGGTTAAGTGATAAAGGTTTTGTAGAATCAAGATTTGGTGGGATTACCAATGAACGAGGGGGACGCAGAAAGAAGTATTATCAGATTACTGCTTTCGGTAAAAAAGTGTTGGATGAGCAATATCAGCTTCGAGTAACTTTATATCAACAAATCCCTAAAATATCATTCGGCTAATGAAACCTACACCACCCAAAAAAGCATTAAGATTTCTGCGTTGGTTCTGTAAAGAAGAATTTCTTGAAGAAATTGAAGGTGACTTAACAGAAGTTTTTGAAAAAGAATATGAGAAGTCTTCGTTCAGAGCCCGCACAAAATTTATTTGGAATGTGCTTAGATACTTTAGACCAGTATTTATCAAACCTGTTAAGGCTTATTCCTCTACAGCCTCTGTAGCATTACTTCGGCATAGTTTTTTGTTAAGCTACCGAAAGTCAATGCGCTATAAAAGTACGTTCTTTATCAATCTTGTTGGATTGTCAACAGGGTTAGCTTGTGCAATATTGATCTTACTTTGGGTTAATTTTGAACTTTCTGTAGATAAATTTCACGAGAAGGATACCGTGCTTTATCAGGTAATAAGAAATTCAACGCACCCGGATGGAATACGGACAAGTGATGATTCTCCTGCACTTCTCTCAAAAGCATTGAAAGAAGAGATGCCAGAAGTAGAAGATGCTGTTACCACAAATAATGGTAGAGGTATGTTAACGAATGGAGACGTAAGAGTTACAGCAAAAGGGCTGTATGCTTCCAGTAATTTCTTCACTGTTTTTTCTTACCGATTAGTACAAGGTACGAATACAAATATGTTGAAAGAGCATAATGCTATCGCTCTTTCTGAAAGTCTTGCTAAAAGCCTTTTTGGAAGTAATCAGAACATTATTGGCAAATTTTTAGAAGGAAATCAGGATTTATTAAATGAAACGTTTGTTGTATCAGGAGTTTTTGAAGACCCTCCATCAAATTCAACGCAACAGTTTGATTTCATAATCAATTATGAAACTCTTCTTAAGAGAGTCTCTTGGAAAAATGATTGGAATGGAGATGGATCAAAAACGTTCATCGCACTTAAAAAGGGAGTAAATATTGATCAATTCAATGAAAAAATCGAACCTTATTTAACATCCAAAGCCGATAGAGCGACTACTAGTTTATTTATACAGCAATTTTCTAAGAAATATTTGTATGGTAACTATGAAAATGGTCAAGCTGTAGCAGGTAAAATTATTTATGTACGACTATTCGGTTTAGTAGCTTTGTTTATTCTTTGTATCGCGTGCATAAACTTCATGAATCTTTCTACTGCTCAAGCATCCCGCAAGATGAAAGAAATTGGAGTAAAAAAGGCAATTGGTGCCGATAAAATTGGGTTGGCGGTACAGTTTATGGTTGAGGCTATTATGATCACTTCACTAGCGATGCTTATTGCCTTCTTATTGGTTGAATTATTATTACCCTATTTCAGCGGGATAATTGGCACTCCTCTCCATATAAACTATACTCCAAATCTGTTACTTAATATCTTGGTAATTACTTTGATATTAGGAATTGTATCGGGAAGTTATCCGGCATTCTATCTCTCCAATTTTAACCCGATTATTGTCTTAAAAGGCAAAATTGATCATTCTTTTGGAGAAAAATGGATTCGTAAAGGATTAGTAGTAGTTCAATTTACCATCTCCGTTATTTTCATTACTGGTTTTTTAATAATTCATCAACAGATTGATTTTGTACAGTCTAAAGATGTTGGCTATAGTAAAGACAACGTTATGCATTTTCAGATCAGGGGAAACCAAAATCGAGAAACCTTCATACAAACTCTTGCAGATATCCCAGGAGTTATTCATGCTACAAACGCTCAGAGTGGAAGCATCGTGAGCATTAAAGGAGCTGGAAGAGGATTTTCATGGGAAGGAATGAGACCAGATCAGAATATTACTTTTCTAAGACCTCAAGTGGGTTATGGGTTTATCGAAACTTTAGGCATTGAGCTGATCGAAGGAAGGTCTTTTTCAAGAGAGTATGGAAATGAAGATTCAAAACTTCTTATAAATGAAGCAACCGCTACTATGATTGGTACAGAAAATATAGTGGGCAGAGTAGTTATGGATGGAGATATTAAAAAAGAGATTATTGGAATAGTAAAAAACTTTAATACAGGGTCTCTTCACGAAAAGCTGCGTCCTGCTTTTATTCGATTTTCTCCAAATGGTAGAAATATAATGGTTAAGCTAAATGAAAAAAATGTAAACGAAATAATCAGTAAAATTGAAACAGTCTATAAGCAGTTTAACCCAGAATACCCTTTCAGCTTTACGTTCATAGATGATGAATATCAGAGCCAGTATCTTTTTGAGGAAAGAATAGGAACCTTGTCAAAATACTTTACCATTCTAGCCATTATTATCTCTTGTTTAGGGTTATTTGGATTATCTACATTTACGATGGAGCGAAGAACCAAAGAAATTGGAATTAGAAAAGTTCTGGGTGCGAGCAGCCTCAGTATTGTACGGCTTTTATCGAGTGATTTCACCAGATTAGTATTTGTTGCCATTATAATAGCTACACCTATCAGCTATATGTTAGCAACGGGTTGGCTAGAAAGTTTCGCCTACAGCATCGAACTGAAATGGTGGATTTTTGCTGGTGCCGGGATCGGAGCAATGATAGTTACCTGGATAACTATAAGCTTTCAATCAATTAAAGCCGCACTTTTTGAGCCTACGAAATGTATAATGAGTGAGTAAGTTTTACCCAACCTTCCAATCCTTAATTCCATCACGAACAACATCACCTACTTTTTCAATAGGTATTCTCACCTGACTCATATCGTCTCTGTATCTGATAGTAACTTGATTATCTTTCTCAATCGTGTCAAAATCCACCGTGATACAAAATGGTGTTCCCGCTTCATCTAATCTGCGATAACGTTTGCCAATAGAACCCGATTCATCGTACTGAACCGAATAATCTTCTCTAAGGTCTTTTTCGATTTTATGAGCTATATCTTGTAACTCAGGTTTTTTGATTAATGGAAATACTCCAACTTGAACCGGAGCTAATCGTGGATCTAATTTCAGAACTGTTCTGGAATCTCCGTCAACTTCTTCTTCTCGATATGCATCACATAGAACCATCAATGTTAGTCTGTCCAAACCAACAGAAGTCTCAATAACGTAAGGCACATATCTTTTTTGATTCTTCTGATCGTAATACTCCAATTTCTTTCCTGAAAATTCCTGGTGTTGAGTAAGATCAAAATCGCTGCGATTATGAATTCCTTCAACTTCTTGCCAGCCAATTGGATATTTGTATTGAATATCAGCAGCAGCACGAGCATAATGCGCCAGTTTATCATCAGGATGCGGCATCGTTCTTAAATTCTCTTCTCTGATTCCTATGCTTTTGTGCCAATCTAATCTCTTTTGTAGCCATTCATCATAAGCTTCCCCATCTGTTCCCGGTTCCACAAAATACTGCATTTCCATTTGTTCAAATTCTCTCATACGAAATACAAACTGTCGGGCTACCACTTCATTTCTGAATGCTTTTCCGGTTTGAGCAATTCCAAACGGAACCTGAACACGAGCCGTATCCAATACATTCTTATAATTCACAAAAATTCCCTGAGCAGTTTCAGGTCTCAGATACACACCGTCTTCTTCTGTAGAAGTGGAACCGAATTGAGTCTTGAACATCAAATTAAACTGACGAACTTCGGTCCAATCAAAAGCACCGGAATCAGGAGAACGTATTTCATTTTCCATGATAATATCGTAGAGATCTTCCGTTAAACTCTTGCGAGTTCCGGTAGTATCTAACAACTCCTGAATCTCTTTTGCTTTGTCTTCTTTACCATCCTTTTCGAGCTTGGCGATATACTGCTCAATCAACATGTCTGCACGGTAACGTTTTTTAGATTGCTTGTCATCAATCATCGGATCATTGAATCCACCAATGTGACCACTAGCTTCCCAAACTTTCGGATGCATAAAAATAGCCGCATCAATGCCAACAATATTGTCATGGCGTTGCGTCATAGATTTCCACCACGTGTTGCGAATATTATTTTTCAATTCCACACCTAAGGGACCGTAATCATACACGGCACTTAATCCGCCATAAATTTCTGATGATTGAAAAATGAAGCCACGTGCTTTTGCCAACGAAACGATTTTGTCCAGACTATCTAAGTTCGACATTAAGTTCTAACTCTGTTTATAATTTTGAATAAGCATTTAAGATATGAATTTACTTTAACCAAATTTGAATGAATAATTGAGAATTAGGAATTAGGAATACCTATTTTCCATATTCCTAATTCACTTATTCCTAATTCAAAATGAAAGTCGGTATTCTTGGCGCAACAGGCGCAGTTGGACAAAAATTTATTCGTTTACTTCAAAACCATCCTTGGTTCGAAATTGAAGCTCTTGGTGCTTCCGAACGTTCTGCAGGAAAAAAATATAAACAAGCTGCTAACTGGATTGAAGATGTTTCATTGCCGGATTATGTTGCTGAAATGACTGTCGCAAATTGTAAACCTGATCAATTCGAAAACGTAGATTTTGTGTTTTCGGGATTGGATGCATCAGTAGCCGGAGAAATTGAAGAAGCTTTTGCAAAAGCAGGAATTCCCGTGATTTCCAATGCTAAGAATTTCCGTATGGATGAAACGGTGCCGCTTTTGGTTCCTGAGGTTAATCCTGATCATATTGAAATGATCCACTTACAGAAATTTACTACGGATGGTAGCGGTTGGATCGTAACCAATCCAAATTGTGTAGCTGTTCCTCTTTCTTTAGCACTAAAACCTCTTCATGATGCTTTCGGAATTGACACTATTGTTTTAACAACCATGCAAGCTGTTTCAGGAGCAGGTTACCCCGGCGTTCCAAGTTTAGATATTTTAGGAAATGTGGTTCCCTATATTTCGGGCGAAGAGCCAAAAATCAAACCGGAGACTCAAAAATTATTGGCTTCGCTTTCGGATGGGAAATTATCTCAACCCGAGATCAAGTTAAGTGCAACTGCCACTCGTGTTCCTAGCATAAACGGACACATGATTGCTGCAACGGTTAAGTTTAAAAAAGCGCCGACATCGATCGAAGATGTTAAACAAGCTGTATTAAACTGGAAAAACCCTATTGGTTCTCTCGATCTTCCCTCATCACCAAAAGAAGTGATCAAACTTCATGACGATGATCGATATCCCCAACCAAGATTGCACGCCGATCAGGAAAATGGAATGCAATTACATATGGGCAGACTTCGCGAATCAGAAGTATTTGATGTGAGTTTCGTTGCCATGGCGCATAATACCATTCGTGGTGCTGCTGGTGGAGCAATTCTCAATGCAGAGTTACTGAAAGTGAAGGGTTTTTTTAAGTGATTTTTTTAAAATTATGATTCGACCTTAGTATTAAAGTCAGAAAAGAGAGCGTGAACCGTAGCGTCTTCGAAGAAGGAATAATTCCATTCAGGTCAGGAACTTATTTACTTTTCAAATAGTAGGAAGACCTTTGGAATTATTCAGTGAAGGTTCAGTGAGCCTGACTTTTATACTTAGTCTTGATCTTTTGTTACTTTTGCATCAAGGTAAAAGTAAGATACTATTTAGTGAGTAATATTATTTGAGCCACTTCTTCAATCAAAAAAACACACTAGATAAAACCCACTATTTTTTTACATTCTCTGCATGACAGAATCTATTGATGCACTTCAATTAAATTTAGGGGATGACGGCCTCATGGTGATGAATGTATCGCTGGCTGTTATCATGTTTGGCGTAGCTTTAGAACTTACTGTTAAGGATTTCAAAGATATCGCCAAAAATCCTAAGTCAACATTGATTGGGACTTTTTCTCAGTTTGTTCTCTTGCCGGCTCTTACATTTGTGTTGGTTTGGCTTATGGAGCCGGCACCCAGCATTGCGTTGGGAATGTTTATGGTTGCAGCTTGTCCGGGTGGAAATATTTCGAACTTCTTTTCGCTTTTAGCAAAGGGAAATGCTGCTCTTTCTGTTAGTATGACTGCAATAGCTACTTTACTTGCTATGGTGATGACTCCGTTGAATTTTACTTTTTGGGCAGGTTTGTATGCTCCAACTGATGCTCTGCTCATGGAAATAAGCCTGGATCTTTGGCAGGTATTTAAGATAATTGTTTTGATTCTGGGACTTCCTCTTATTCTGGGCATGATTGTCCGACATTTCAAAGCTAAGCTCGCTGATAAAATCAGCCCATGGATAAAAGGTTTTGGAGTGATATTTTTTGGAGGCTTTGTGATTGTTGCTTTCATGACGAATTTTGATAATTTCATCTCTTATGTACAGTTTGTTCTACTTTTGGTATTTATTCATAATGCAGTAGCTTTGACCTCAGGTTATGGGATTGCTGCTTTATTTAAACTTCCAGAAGCTGATCGCCGCTCAATTACTATTGAAACCGGCATTCAAAACTCAGGACTTGGTTTACTTTTAATTTTTAACTTTTTTGATGGACTCGGGGGCATGGCTCTTATCACAGCCTGGTGGGCAATTTGGCATATACTTGCCGGAATGAGCCTTGGTTGGTATTGGTCGGTCGGGAAAAAATCAATTCAACGCGTACTAACTAATGCGTAAAAATTTTCTTTGGTACAATTTTATTCGTCTTGGTGTGGTAGGAACCGGACTTAAGTTTTTCTATAAAAAAATACGGGTAGTAGATAAACACAAGATTCCGAAAGGCAAACCAATTTTATTGATACCTAACCATCAAAATTCCTTTATGGACGCCTTGTTGGTTACCACAACGGTGTATCAAACCACATCTTTTCTAACCCGTGCAAAAGCATTCCAGTCAAAATTTATGAACTGGTTTTTAAGATCTCTAAATCTGCTTCCGGTTTACAGAGTCAGAGATGGAATGAGTGAAATACAAAAGAATAACGAGATATTTCAAACCTGTGTTGATTACTTAGCTAATGGAGAAGCAATTCTTGTTTTTGCAGAAGCAAATCATGATCTAAAACGCCGACTTCGCCCCTTAAGCAAAGGTTTTACCAGAATCGCTTTTGATGCGGAAATTCAAAATGACTGGAAACTTGATCTTTATGTTCAACCGGTTGGTGTTAATTATAGCGATCACCAAAATTCCAGAAATGAAGTACGGGTTGTATTTGGCGATCCAATCAAAGTATCTGATTACAAAAAGGAATATGAAGAAAATGAACGAAATGCTGCAAATTCTTTAAAGAATCAAACTTCAGATAATCTGAAGCCTTTGATTATGCACGTTCCGAAATTGGATCAGTATCCATTGATAAAAGTAGCCTTAGATGAAATGGAACCTGATAGAGCGAAATTAGCCAATCCTGATTATATGAATACATTGGTTGAATGTGCTCAAGAATTACAAACTCCTGAATTGATTGAGTCAGCTGAAAAAGTATTAGAAATTGCCGAGAAAAATGATTTGAGCATCCGGATATTTTCCGAGGTTAAACAGCCCATGTTGAAGCGAATACTTTTTGCACCTCTCTATTTTTTGGTTTGGATCAACAGCATTATTCCCTATCAACCGGCAAGACACATCATTAAAACTAAAATCGAAGACAAAGCATTTGATGTATCTATAAAATTTGTTCTTGGTCTGTTTATTTTCCCGGCTTTCTATTTAATTATTTCGCTTCTACTATTAGTGCTGGGTGTTTCTTTTAACTGGGTGTTGGTTTATTTTGGACTCAGCCTGATTTCTTCCATAATGTTTAAAAGAGCGAATGAGGTGGTTAGAAATATGAAACTGAAAAATAAGATTGAGTCATTCAAAAAATCTCAACCGGAATCATACCATACCATGGAATCAAATATAAAGGCTATCAAAGAATTTAGAGCTACTGTTTTGAAAGGTGAATGAAGCCGTTGTTCTCTTTGTTAGGTAACAAACTAAACCATCTGATATGAAGAATTTATTTACTTTTCTTGCTTTTATACTTGTCCTCAACTGCACCAAAACTGAACGCGTTGAGGTCATTAAAGAATTTGACGGACCAAAAATCGATAAAGCCGTAGCTGTTGTACACCCTGTAGGCCAAAATAACATTTCGGGAGTTGTACACTTTGAAAGGTCTGAAACGGGCACAAAAGTAACAGCAGAAATTATGGGGCTTTCTGAGGGAAATCACGGTTTTCATATACATCAGTATGGAGATTGTTCGGCTCCCGACGGAACCTCAGCCGGAGGTCATTTTGACCCTGATGAAATGCAGCATAATTCAAGAGATGCGGAAAAACGTCACGTAGGAGATATGGGGAATCTTGAAAGTGAAGGTGAACAATCTACTACTACCATAAATTATGTTGATGACAATATCTTTTTGGAAGAGATTATTGGCCGTGGAATCATCATCCATGCCGGAGAAGATGATCTTTCTTCACAACCTTCCGGTGATGCAGGAGCCAGAATAGCCTGCGGAGTTATTGGGGTAGCCCAAAATTAATTTGAAACCAAACAGTTGAATCTTCGTTCTAATATTTTATATTTAGACAGTTATCTAATTATCTAAGTGAATAAATTATTTAAAGCATTAAACGATTCAACCAGAAGACAGATCCTTGATCTTTTAAAGGAGAAAGATTTGTCTGCCGGAGAAATAGCAGAAGCATTTGACATTTCTAAACCAAGCATTTCTCATCATCTGGATTTATTAAAAAATGCGGGACTGGTTAGCTCTGAACGAGATGGACAGTTTATAGTCTATTCGCTGGATACAACTGCATTGGAAGAAGCCACACAATGGCTTTTCAAATTAATGAATTCAAAATAATGCCATGAAAATATCTGATACTTTAAAAAAAGAGTGGTTTGTAGTGATCGCCTTGGTTGCACCATTTATTGCATCCTTAGTTTTATGGAATGATATGCCTGATATAGTTCCTACTCATTTTAATGCCGCCGGTGAAGCCGATGATTTTGGGCCAAAATGGATCAATGCTTTTCTGCTTCCCGGAATAGCTGTTATTACTTATCTGTTTTTGTTGGTAATCCCGGCAATTGATCCAAAAAAAAGAATTGAAAACACTCAAAAGCCAATAGCTGCAATAAGAATTGTAATCTCTCTTTTTTTGGTCGGAATTTATGCTTTAGTAATGTTGAAAACATTTAATCTGGAAGCTGATATTGGTCTATTTGTGTTCGTAAGTATTGGATTATTAATAGCAATCACCGGGAATTATATGAATTCAATAAAGCCAAACTATTTTATTGGGATAAGAACACCATGGACATTAGAAAACCCCGAGGTTTGGAAAAAGACACATCGCTTTGCCAGTAAGATTTGGATAATAGGTGGATTGATCATGACAATTTCAGCTTTTATCCCCTTTCTTAAAGGTTCTATATATCTCATTTTAGGCTCCGTTGTTGTGCTGGCAGTTTTACCTATCGTTTATTCTTACCAGGTTTTTAATAAGCTTCAAAATTCAACTAATCAGGACGTATAATGAAATCTTTACTCTCTATCCTAGTGTTACTTACTTTTTTTAGTTCAAAAGCCAATGCGCAGAATTCTTTAGAAGGTATTTGGGAAGGTGGAATTACCGTTCCGGGAGGCCAATTAAAGATCATTTTTAAAATTGACAAAGAAGGGGATTCTTATTCCGGCACGCTTGATATTCCTCAACAAGGAGCAAAAGGTCTTCGATTGGATCCTATCACTCAATCCGAAAATTCGGTCTCATTGTCCTTTAATGCCGGACAAATAACGGGCACATTTACAGGCAATTTTGATTCTGAAACAACGATATCTGGAGATTATTCTCAAGGTGGTCCATCTACTCCATTTTCGGTTCAAAGAACATCCGAAACAACAAAAGAACCTGAAAAACCCGCTAACGAAACAGATCTTATCATTCAAAATGGAGATATCAAAATTGGCGGCACACTTACTTTACCTTCAGGTGATTTTAAAGCGCCTCTTTTAATTTTTAGCTCAGGTAGTGGAGCTCAGGACAGAAATTCTGAGGCATTTGGATTTAAAATATTTTCCATCATTGCTCAAAGTTTGTCAGAAAAAGGGATTCCCAGTTTTCGCTACGATGACAGAGGAGTGGGAAAATCTACCGGAAATTTTGGTAAGGCAACTTTGGATGACCTCGCATCCGATGTTGAGGCTATTATTTTTCATTTCAAAAAATCAGAGAAGAACAATTTTAGAGATTTTACCGTTTTAGGACATAGCCAAGGCGGAGTTGTTGCAGGCAAAGTAGCCGCCGAAAATAAAGATGTTAAACAACTTATTTTGATGGGATCTACAGCTCCTTCTCTCAGCGAAATTCTGAGGTATCAAGTTGAGTTTGCTTATGAACCAACTCCCGTTGATAAATCTTTAATTGAAAAAGAAATTGATGCTCGAGAAGAATTAATGAAAGCCATCGCTTTTGAAAATGATATTACAGCAGCAAAAGCCGGCTACAATCAAGCTTATACTGACATCCTAAATGCGTTACCTGAGGCTCAACGAAATTCAATTCCTGATATTGATGCAATGGTAAAAACGCAAACAAATCAGTTAGAGCAAGTCTACAGTTCTCCACAAACAAAATCTTTGTTGTTCTATGTACCTACAGAAGATCTTGAGAAAGTCGGCATTCCTACTCTAGTGCTCTTTGGGGGCAAAGATACTCAGGTTACCATTTCTCAAAACCAAGCTAAAATCAGAAAAGCACTTGAAAAATCAGGAGCAAACTATCAGATCAAAGTATTTGATGATGCCAATCATTTATTCCAAAAAGCAAATACCGGACTGGCTAGCGAATACGTTTTTTTAGATAAAAAATTTGTAGATGGTTTCCTTAATCAGCTGTCAAGCTGGATAATTGCTAACTAATATTATTCAATTCTAATGCTTATTTCGTCTACATAGAGTCTTTTCTTTATGTAGCGATTCAGTTTCTTACTATATTTGTCGATAATAAATAGATACGGAGAGATAAAATCTATATTTCGGATTCGTTTGCTCAATTAATTTAACTTCGCCTTTATGAAAATTCGTTACTACCTAACCATACTAATATTTGCTTGTATTTCTACCTCTGCTTTTGCACAGCTATCGATCAATGAGATCATGGCTTCAAATGCTACCATAATCGCAGATAATGAAGGCGAATTTGACGATTGGATTGAAATCCATAATGCCGGGAATGTTTCTTTAAACCTGGCAGGTTTATATTTATCTGATGATCCGGGTGATCTCACAAAATGGCAGATTCCGAATACATCAAGTGCACAAACTACTATAAATGCCAATGGTTATTTGATTATTTGGCTTGATAATGATTCTGAACAGGGTGCACATCATGTAGATTTTAAATTAAGCGCCGGTGGAGAGTTCATCTCTTTAACTAATTCAGATGGAATATCAGTAATTGACTCTCTTTCATTCGGTGAGCAAACAACTGACATCTCATTGGGAAGAGAAACTGATGGAACCGGTGATTTTCGGTTTCTGAATCCAACTCCAAATGCTCAAAATGATGGCAGCGTGGTAGCTGAAGTTTCTGATGCACCTTCATTTTCTATTGAAACAGGTTTTTATTCAGGGAGTTTAACCTTTAGTATTTCTGCAGTATCCGGAGCAGAGATCAGATATGAAACAGGAGGTTCAGTACCAACGTCTAATTCTACGCTTTACAGCGAACCAATTTCTATTGACAGTTCTACTGTAATCAGAGCAATTGCCATAGAATCAGGCAAGCAACCCAGCGAAACTATTACTAACACTTATCTATTTTCTCCCAGCCATAATATTCCTGTTGTTTCTTTTGTAATGGAACCGGATTCTCTATTCGACTTTG
Organism: Balneola sp.; assembly: GCA_965216175.1. Taxonomy (GTDB): domain Bacteria; phylum Bacteroidota; class Rhodothermia; order Balneolales; family Balneolaceae; genus Balneola. The sequence goes on along the minus strand of OZ244140.1, from coordinate 81,068 downwards.
ATAAAGGCATGTATGTAATTGGTGATTCTTCAGAAACTAATGGTCAGTTTCCTTTCTTCGGAGCTAATTTTTGGGAAGATTTTCAATATCCTCTGCATATCGAATATATGAATGAGTTTGGAAATCCTGAGTTTGAATTTATGGCAGAAGCTGAAATTGGAGGAAATTTCAGCAGAGGTTTTCTGAAAAAATCCTTTGTGATCAACAACAATGACGAGTTTGGACTTGATCGATTAACCTACCCTCTTTTTCCTGAGAATGATTACGATGAATATGACGGATTTGTATTAAGAGCCGGAGCCGAAGAGCGGTCACGTCTTTTAAATGAATTATTGAGAACCATTAACTTAGAATGGGGACACAAAAATGCCATGCAGGCATACAAATCTGCCATTCTTTACATCAATGGTCAATATTGGGGAATTTACACTATCTATGAGCGCAAAAACGATGACTTTGTAGAATCAAGATATGGATTCAACGATATCGATATGATCAAAGATTTTGATGAAGTAACGGATGGTGATGCAATAGCTTATAACGAGTTGATTGATAATTTCCAGGATGAATCAATCAGTGGCGAAGCATTTTTCAATTATGCCGAATCAGTAATCGATTTTGAAAGTTTTACAGATCATTGGATCTATCAGGTGTACACTTCTCATGGCGATCCAAACAACATTCGATACTGGAGACCTCGTCAAGAAGGTGGAAAATGGCATTATATTTCGTATGATTTCGACTGGTGGAGAAACCTTGGCGATGAACCTGCAGAATATTTCAGTTCTTTAAAAAAGTTCTTGTCGGCGAACATTGGAGGCTACAATATTTTTGGCCGTATGATGAAAAATGAGCAGTACCGTAAAATTTTCTTAACTCGTTTTGCAGATCTGTTAAATACATCATTTCGTCCAGAATATATGATGAGCTTAATTGACTCCATTGATACTTCTATAAATCCTGAAATGCCTCGTGATATTGCACGATGGACTGATGGATGGTACGACATTGGAGGTCCTACAAATTACGATATGGAGTATATCAGAGATATAACTGAGGATTATGTTTTGGATATCCGTGATTACCTATACGCCGAATTCAATGATACGCTACAAACTGATACCGTTAGCGTAACTTTAGCGTCTTCAGCAAATGGATCTGTTCAATTAAATTCTATTCATCCCGATGTTTCACAATCTTCGTGGAGCGGTATTTATTTTCAAGGAACAGATTTAACACTCCAAGCTAAACCGGACCTTGGGTATCAAATTTCGGCATGGATCGTAAACGGAGAAACTCAACAAGCTTCCCAAACTTTAACCATTCCTTTAACAGATACTCCCATTACAGTTCAAGCTCAATTTGAAGAAGTAACAGATATTCTTGTCATCAACGAGATCAATTATAATTCTTCTGACAATTTTAGCACCGGCGACTGGGTAGAAATATTTAACACAATGGATGAAGCTGTTGATATTTCAGGATGGGTTTTTAAAGACCAAGTTGATTCCAATGCTTATGTGATTCCTGACAATACTATTCTTGAAGCTCAAGGTTATATTGTAATTGCAGATGATACAACTTCTCTTAAAACAACTAACCCTGATGCTCGAAATTATATTGGGGATTTTGCCTTTAATCTTTCTGCTTCGGGTGAAGAAATAAGATTATTCAATGCTATCGGTGGTTTGGTTGATGTTTTGGTTTACGATGATAAAGCTCCTTGGCCTGTTGAGGCTGATGGCGAAGGTTCTACCTTAGAGCTTATGGATTCGGGCAGTGATAATACTCTTGCTGCCAGCTGGACAGCTTCTTCCCGATTGGGCGGAACTCCGGGCTGGGAAAACGGAACCATACCTGTTTCCAATGAAAATGAATTTGACTCCCCCAATAGCTTTGCTTTAAGTCAAAATTACCCAAACCCTTTTAATCCAAGTACGAACATCTCTTTTAGATTACCAAAATCAGCCAAGGTTAGCCTTACCGTATATAATATGTTGGGACAAAAAGTACAGACTTTGGTAGATGGAAACCTTACCGCCGGAAGTCATACTGTTCAATTCAACGCTAGTAACCTTTCAAGTGGAGTGTATTTGTATCAACTTAGAACTCCTACGTCTTCACTATCTCAGAGAATGGTATTAGTGAAATAGCAAAACTCTCCCCTCGAGAGGAGATAAAAGTTCAAACAGGTTCTTTAAACTTTCTGTGGGGTGTCCGTTTGTAAGTACTGACACCCTCCGCTTTTTCGACAAGTCGAAAACCGCACCTCCCTCAAGAGAGGAATTCCTTGAAGATCCATCAAATTTATAACTTCCGAACAATTCTTCATTCTTTCATTCTTAATCCCACGCATTGCGTAGACTGCCAAAGCGACAGTTTGTCTTAAACCCATCTAAGTTGGCATTGTGCTTGCTCTATTCTCTTTGAAATTAATTTAATGAGGTGAGCATCATGGGAGATTTTACAGAATTCGGTATTGAGGTGGAAAAACACTTATCCAAGCTGGGAAAAGATATACAACAGTTTGTAGAGAAAGTGGTTCCGCTAACAAATGAAGACAAAGATTTCGCCCCTGATTGTGACATCGTGGAAAGCGAAGAAGAATTTAAAATTTTGATCGACCTTCCGGGACTTTCAAAAAAAGAAATCGGAATCTCTCTTAAAGACAATGTACTTACTGTAAAAGGTGAGCGTGAAATCACAATAGCTGAAGGCGAAGAATTCAAAAGACAGGAAAGAACGAGAGGTGCTTTTGCACGCTCGTTTGCTTTGCCTGAAAATGTGAATAAAGCAGAAGTTAATGCAAGTTTCAGAAACGGAGTATTGACCGTGAGTATGCCAAAATCAGAAAATTTGAAGGATACTCAGTCAATACCAGTAAAGTGACATTATATATGCTAGTAAATCACAAACACACAAATTTTAACTTACAACTTTGTGCTTTTGTGTTTCCTGGCTGATTAAGAATTTAAACAAGTAAACAATAAACATTCGTGGTTTTGTGCTTTAACGGCTGAGATCACAAAATTAAAATCAGATTTTAGACCAATGGGAAAAATCATAGGAATTGACTTAGGAACAACCAACTCATGTGTTTCCGTAATGGAAGGAAATGAACCGGTTGTAATTCAAAATGCTGAAGGTGGCCGTACAACTCCATCTGTAGTAGCATTCTCCAAAGATGGAGAGCGTTTAGTAGGTGCTCCTGCAAAACGTCAGGCGATTACTAACCCGGACAAAACAGTAGCATCTGTAAAGCGTTTTATGGGACGCATGTTCGACGAAGTTAAAAATGAAACCAAGCAAGTGGCCTACAAAGTTGTAAAGGGCGATGATGGAACTGCTCGCGTTGAAATCGACGATCGCAAATATGCTCCACAAGAAATTTCTGCAATGGTACTGCAAAAAATGAAGCAGACTGCAGAAGAGTATCTCGGCGAAAAAGTAACTGAAGCAGTAATTACTGTTCCCGCTTATTTCAACGATGCTCAACGTAAAGCAACTCAGGAAGCTGGTAAAATTGCCGGGCTTGAAGTAAAGAGAATTATCAATGAGCCAACTGCTGCTGCACTTGCTTACGGTCTTGATAAAAAAGAAACGGATCAAACGATTGTAGTGTATGACCTCGGTGGTGGTACATTTGACGTTTCTATTCTGGATCTTGGTGACGGTGTATTTGAAGTGAAGTCAACCAACGGTGATACTCATCTTGGTGGTGACGATTTCGATGCACGCATCATTGATTTCTTAGCTGATGAATTTAAAAAGGATGAAGGTATTGACCTTCGCAAAGATCCAATGGCTATGCAACGTCTTAAAGATGCTGCAGAAAAAGCTAAGATCGAACTTTCAAGCTCAGCAAAAACAAATGTGAATTTGCCATTTGTAACGGCAACCAACGACGGACCAAAGCATTTAAATCTGGATTTAAGCAGATCTAAATTTGAGCAGTTGGTAGACGATCTTGTGAAGCGTTCAATCACACCATGTGAAAAAGCATTGAAAGATGCAGGTATGACTAAAAGTGATATTGATCAGGTAATTTTGGTTGGTGGTTCTACTCGTATTCCAAGAATACAGGAAGCTGTTAAAGAGTTTTTCGGAAAAGATCCGAGCAAAGGTGTAAACCCTGATGAAGTTGTAGCAGTTGGTGCTGCAATTCAAGGTGGTGTACTTTCAGGAGATGTGGAAGATGTAGTTCTTCTGGATGTAACTCCTCTTACACTTGGTATAGAAACGCTAGGTGGGGTTATGACTCCATTGATCGAATCTAACAGCACTATCCCAACAAGTAAGTCACAAGTATTCTCAACAGCTGCCGACAATCAAAGTAGTGTTGAAATTCATGTACTTCAGGGAGAAAGAGCTCAAGCAGCTGCAAACCGTACGCTTGGTCGATTCCACCTAGATGGAATTCCGCCGGCACCACGTGGAATGCCTCAAATTGAAGTTACTTTCGATCTGGATGCAAACGGTGTGATTAACATTGTTGCTAAAGATAAAGGAACAGGTAAAGAGCAGACTATCAGAATCGAATCTTCTTCAGGACTATCCGATGAGGAAATCGAAAAGATGAAACAATCTGCTAAAGAGCATGAAGATGAAGACAAGGAACTTCGTGAAAGAGTTGAGAAAATGAATCAGGCTGACGGCTTGATTTTCTCAACCAAAAAGCAACTTGATGAGTACGGAGATAAAATCTCTGACGACAACAAGAAAGCGATTGAAGATGCCATTGCTACTCTTGAAGAAGCTCACAAAGCGGAAGATCTTGAAGCCATCGACACCGCCATAGAAGCTGTGAATGCAGCATGGTCTGGTGCTTCTGAAGAAATCTACGCAGCTTCACAAGCTGAAGCAGCTGCTGCCGGTGCTGAAGGCGAAGGTGGTGGCGAACAAGCATCTGCTGAAGGTGATTCTTCAGAAAAAGAAGATGCTGTTGATGCCGACTACGAAGTTGTAGACGAAGAAGACGATAAAAAGTAATAAGATTTAAGACATTAGATGTAAGATGCTAGACATTTTCATCTAATTCTTACTGAATATTTTAGAAATTAGCTCCGATGTGAAAACGTCGGAGCTTTTTTGTTTTAAAAAATAATAATTTGATTTTAAATCCTTTTTTTTATAAAATGATTCTCCTAAATAATAAACTATACCCAAGTTATGATTAAATTATTTTCAATGCTTTTTATTTTTTCCCTTTTTAGCTTATCTAGTAATAAAGATTTGCCAAACGCTACAGTAGTTAAAGCTAACTATGGCACTTTAGAGGCGGAAACTATTTATAGAGATTGTGAAACTGGAGGCCTACCCGATGCTTGTTGTTCGTACTGGACTGTAGAGCAAGAGTCTACAAAATTCTATTTGTTTCACGTAATTCCCATTGATTATACAGATTGGTCGTGTACCACTGGCGGTGAATTAAAATGTATTGGGTGCAATTCAAACGATGGTTAATATTAAAAAAATTAGATTAACATGTACTTACTATTAATAGTTCTTCTTTCAACCTTTGGTTCTTTAAATAAAGATCATACTAACACAGAAACTGATGACTTTAATTTAATTATTAAGGCTCCAATAACGGAGCAAGGTTCTACAAATAGAATACCTACGATTTATAAAGAATCAACAACAAGAGGTTGTCTGGATATGTGGACTGTTACTATTGAAAGAGATACCGTTTCAGAAGGTTGGATCTTGACCCTTACTGGAATTCCGGTACGAATAACAAAATTTTCATGTGCTACGGGTGGTGGTTTTCAATGTCCTCTTTGCGTTAACGACGAAGTTGAGATAGGTTAATTTTGTTATTTTCAAACTATTCAAGCTTTCTTTTAAGCATTTTTATCGCTGCCGTTTTATCAGTATTAGGATTAAATTTAAAAGCACAAGACTTAACATCTAATAATCTTAGTGATAATTCTAAGCTTATGTTGTCACTAAATGACTCCTTTGATTTGTCAGAACAGGATGTTCTACTTCCTCAAATTACTAAACTGAGTATCCATAGTAACAACCAAATTGCGGTTTTTGGAAAAGGTCTTGAATCAATACTAATATTTTCTGATAGGGGTAAAAAACATACTAGAATTGGCTCAAAAGGTAGAGGACCTTTTGAATTTTCCAAACTCGGATCTTTTTCTATAGTCAATGAATTTATTTACGTTTGGGATAAAGATTTGTTAAAACTGTCTAAATTCAGTCTTATTGGTGATAAAATTTTAGAAGTACAGGATTTTAGATGGTCCGTTAAACATATCGAACCTATAGGAAATAAAATATTTTTTTATGAAAGTGGAAACATAAGTTCAAAAAACTATTTGCAAGAGTATAATTTAAAAAGAAATGAATTTGGTTTAAAATTTGGGAACCGAAACCAAACTCATATTCTTTTAGACTTCAAGGCAAATTCTGGTGGGTTGACATCAGACTCGAATAAAGTGTATTTTGCTAGCCCATCTTCTCTAGATGTTAACATAATAAATTTAGAGACAAGTCAAATAAGCAAAATTAATCTAATAGATAAAGAATTTGAAGTTCCCAATATAAATAGTGCACGGGAAGAACTCGCTAAGGGAACTGAAAATGTTAACGAATTGCTCATGAAATCAAGCTATGTAACAAATTTATTTGTGTTGAAAGACTTTGTAGTAGTTATGGCTCAAATTGGTGAATCTGTTTTCAATAATGAATTAAAATTATATACTGCTGAAAACCGAAAAATCAGATTTTACGTTATCGATAAATCTACTGAAAGTTTAATAGATACATTTACGTTTTCTGTAGCTTCAAATAAAAAAATTCAAGATCATATTTGGTCAAGCTCGAATACAGATTTAGTTTTTTTATCCTCCTATAATTTTTTCGGTAAAGATCAGCATAATTCAAATCAAACAGCATATTTTTTCAATATTTCCAAGGCTTCTGAATAATATGGCTGTTTATCAAATAATAGGAATTATAGGTTATTGTTTTGTTATTGGAATTGTATTTTTTCTCATTTTAAAATTCATTCGAGCACAAGAAAGTATGGCTAAAAGCCTCGAAGAAATCTCTAGGTATATTAAAAGCCTTACTGTAAAAGATAAACTTAAGGATTAGATTTTTTCGAGATGTTAAATCTAACTCGTATGTAAAAACTCCGATCTGGGTTCAGTATCGAATCATTTTCTTAATGAATTCTATCTGGTAAATATAGAAGAATATTGTTGTATGAATCGTCATACTAATACCTCTTATGTTTAGAGATATTTTGCCACAACTTAAACTGCCTATTTTAAATCTGACAGGTATTTCATGACATCTGAATATTGAGATTATACTAACTCAAATGCTTAGCTTTTTTAAGACTGGACTCAAAAATAAATAGTTTTATCTTAACAGAATGACAGACAAGTTATTCGATTCGTACACCGAGCCCATACCAAATCTGAGATATGACATCCAAAGGATCCCAATGCAGGATAATGGTGAGTCATTTATCTATTTCTACGACCAGTTGGGTTATTCAACTCCTGATTTTGCTCTACCAACCGACGCCGAGGCTATTCTTTCATTGATTGATGGAAAGCGTTCTGTAAATGATATTATCAAGTTCAGTGCTGATAAAGTTACCAAAGAACAAATTTTGGGTTATGCCCGGTTTCTGGATGAAAATGGGTTACTGAATTCAGAATATTTTTCTGAACACTCGGAATTGATCGAGAGTGAATATGAGAAATCGAATACTCATCACTCGATTACTGCTGGTTCTTCCTATCCTTCTGATCCGGAAAAGTTGACTCTATTCTTGAATGAAGCTTTTGAAAATAATGAGATTCTGGATCCTGTCCACTCTGCCAAAGCTCTATTTGCACCTCATATTGATCTAAGGTTTGGGATGTCTTCGTATGCGAAAGCATTCTCATCCATCAGAACCCTAAAGCCTACGCGGGTATTTATTCTTGCTACATCTCACTATTCGGGCTTATATAATGATGTGTATGCTAACAAACCATTTATATTTTCACGGAAAGATTTCAATGTTCCAAACGGATTGGTAAAAGCTGACCAGAAAACAATTTCACTCATTAAAGAACAAACGACACATGATGAAATTTTTGGCACTTCTTTTCAGGATCGAGCACATAGAATTGAGCACAGTATAGAACTTCACTTGCTGTTTCTAAATTATATCTGGAAACATGATTTTGAAATCATTCCCATTCTTGTTGGTAATTTTGATGAACTTTTTTACGTAAAAGATGGATTTCTGGCTCATCAGATTGAAGCTTTTACCTATTTACTGAACCAACAATTCAATGATGAAGATACGTTCTTTTTGATCAGTGGCGATCTTGCTCATTTTGGTAAGAAATTTGGAGATCAAAACGCTGCTGCCTCTATGATAAATAAAGCACAAGCCTTCGATGAATCATTCTTGGAAGTTGGAGCTGATAATGATTCAGAGATCATGCTTAAGATCATTTCTTCAAATTATGATCCTTACCGAATCTGTGGCTTTCCTCCTCTTTATACTTTCATGAATGCTTTTCCCAGATTAAGAGGAGATATCCTATCCTACGATATATGGGATGAAACCGAGCGAGAAAGTGCGGTAAGTTTTGGGAGTATTTTGTACAGTTAAGAAGGTCTCAATGAGAGATTAACAATCAGTATTTTCATTGTTAATTTCATAATTCTTAATTGCTTTATTTTTACCAATTCAAATCCATCGAAATAACGCTATAAGCTTTACATAGAGTACCATTATTCCGTACATAAGATATATCTCTTATCAAGTGTTCTGCTGTGATTGTATCTTAAGGATGAATTAAAAAAAAGGTATTATGAAAAACTTAAATCAAATTGGTCTCGATAAAGATAAAAGTGAAAAGCTTGCGGAGCTTCTTTCAGACTTGCTGGCAAACTATTCTGTATTCTATCAAAATACCCGAGGATATCATTGGAATGTTTCCGGAGATAAATTCTTTGAACTACACGTAAAGTTTGAAGAGTTGTATATCGATCTGTTTGCTAAAATTGATGAAGTGGCTGAACGAGTTTTAACTCTCGGATTCAACCCGAATCACAACTTTACAGATTATCTCAAAACTTCTGACATTGAGGAAAGTAAGGAAGTTACTAACGGATATAACTGCGTGGAGAATATTCTGGATTCATTCCAGACATTGTTAAAAAAGCAGCGTCATATTTTAGAAGTTTCAGATGATATTTCAGATGAAGGTACCAATGCCCTTATGAGCGATTATATCCGTGAGCAAGAGAAACTTGTGTGGATGTACTCCGCTTTCTTAAAAAAATAATCCCAGTTGAAATTTCATTTCTTTTATAAAATTACCCTTTTCTTAGTTACTTTTATCGGTACTAACTAAAGGGATTTTATGAAATTCGAATTTCCGCATCCACTAGCAATATTGCTTTGCTTTATAGCCTTAGCCGCCATTCTAACTCATATCATTCCAGCCGGAGAATATGCCCGAACAATCGACGAGGTTACCGGCAGAGAGGTTGTAGTCGCTAATAGCTATACTGAGATTAAACCACAGCCAATAAGCTTAACAGACGCGATAGTTAAGGTTCCTGAGGGAATTGTTTTTGGTGCTGATATCGTCGTCCTCATTCTTATTATTGGCGGTGCTTTCGTTGTTATAGAAAAAACCGGTGCGTTTAATGAAGGGTTAGATGTTTTAGTAAAAAGATTTGAACATGCTCAAGACCGGGTTATGGTTCTTTTGGGAATTGTTTTCTGCTCCGTTGGAGCTTTGAATAATACTTATGAAGAAATCATTGCAATGATCCCTTTTCTCATTTTAATGGCAGATCGCATTGGTTATTCCAGAACAGCCGCTGTTGCAATCAGTGCTGGATCTGCGACTATCGGAGCTGCCTTTAGTCCAATGAACCCGTTTGGAGTTTTACTTGCTCAAAAAATTGCAGAGGTTGAACCTTTTTCTGGAACTTTATTCAGAATTATTGTCCTATTTATTGTGCTTAGTTTTTGGATCTACTGGGTAATTAAAAAAGGGAAAACAAGCGATTCTGTAATCTTAGATAATACCCACGAAATTGCTTCTCTTTCTGCTCGCTCTTCGATAATACTTATACTTTTTGTTTTAACTTTTGCCTTCATGGTGTTTGGAATCCTTAAATGGGATTGGGGCTACAACCAGATGTCAGCATTGTTCTTTGTAATGGGAATTACTTGCGGAATTATTGGGAAACTTGGTATAAACGGTACTTCTAAAGCTTATGCAACGGGATTTCAAGAAATGGCTTTTGCGGCAGTCATTGTAGGGTTGGCTCGCAGTTTGTATTTGATTCTGGACGAAGGTAAAATAATCGATTCTATCGTGTATGGATTATTCAACCCTCTTCAAGATCTTCCGGTAATGGTTTCAGCTGTTGGAATGACTATTTCTCAAGCATTACTTCATATTCCGGTTCCAAGTAATTCTGGCCAGGCAGTCCTTACAATGCCTCTGCTTACTCCTTTAGCTGATCTTATTGGAATGTCACGACAAGTAATGATTTTGTGCTATCAATACGGAGCACCAATGATGGACTTGCTCACACCTACAAATGGTGCATTACTCGCAATGATAACTGCAGCAGGGGTAAGTTTTAAAGAATGGTTTTCATTTTGTATCAAACCATTTTTTATCATTTTGGGAATTTCTCTGATTGCAATTTTTGTAGCTATACTTATTGGGCTTTAATCGATGAGTACACCTCTTGAACAGGTCTTACTAAGAAGAAATAAATCAGATATGATTCAATTTCTTAGCAAGAATCCCGAGCATTTTGATAAAGCGATGCTACTGGCAATGGGAATTGAACCACCATTATGCTGGAGAGCTGCTTGGCTAATCGGCGGAGTTATCAAAAAAAATGATCCTAGAATAAAGCCACATATCCCTAAAATAATTCAAGTGTTACCCGATCGTAACGATGGACATCAAAGAGAACTACTTAAAATTCTCTTAAAAATGGATCTAACAGAAGATTTTGAAAGCTTGTTATTTGATCTTTCGGTAAATGTTTGGGAGCAAGTTCGGAAGCAGCCTTCTGTGCGATCCTTCGCATTTAAAGGAATGGTCAAAGTCGCTGAGAAATATCCGGAGCTTAAAGATGAAGTGATTTTACTTAGTCAGCCTCAATATGTTAATCCGTTATCAGCAGGAATCAGAAAAGGAATTTTAAAAACCATTCAGGAACTGATATCTTAATTTGTAATTCTGAATAAAAGACTCATTTTCACCTACATTATTAATTAAAATTTTTGGCTATGAAAAGTGTGCCTATCAATTATGTAGAATTAAAAGCAAAGAATCTTGAAGCTGTTAAAGCTTTCTATCAACAAGTATTTGGCTGGACATTTACAGATTATGGACCTAGCTACACGTCTTTTTCAAATAGTGGGGTTGAAGGAGGTTTTGAGAAAACTGATCAGAAAATAGTTAATGGAGCATTGATTGTTTTGCACCATGAAAACCTAGAACTTATCCAAGAGCAAGTAGAGAAAGCTGGAGGGAAAATTACAGTTCCGATATTTTCATTCCCAGGTGGAAGAAGATTTCAGTTTTCAGATCCTTCCGGAAACGAGTTAGCTATTTGGACGGAAGCTGAATAAATAGGTTAATGTATTTCAGGTAATAAAAAGGCGAATCATAATAAGGCTTAATATACTTATAGATACCCAAAGCAGAATCCCATAAAAGAGATTTTTGTTACCGATCTCTTTAATCTGCTTAAATGATATACCTGCACCAACCATCAAAAGAGTAATAACCATCCCTTTCTTCCCAATCAGTGTAAATACATCATAGAATTCTATTCCCTCAGGAACAAAATATCTTATTCCAATTGCTACTGTGAATAAAAAAATGAACCATGGAATCTTGACCTTTCCAGATTTTCGTACATCTGAAAATCGGCTAAAAACTAAGGACACTGGAATAATCCAGAGCGCCCTAGTGAGCTTAACTGTGGTAACAATTTCTAATGATTCCTTTCCATAAGATGCCGCTGCACCAACAACCGAACTGGTATCGTGAATTGCTATTGCTGCCCAATAACCAAACTGGGCTTCGGTTAATCCGAGCCAAAAACCAATCACAGGAAAAACGAATAGCGCAACTGCATTTAGCATAAAGACTACTCCAAGTGAAAATGAAAGCTGCTTTTGTGTCGCTCCCAAAATAGGACTTACAGCAGCTATTGCACTTCCTCCACATATTGCAGTGCCTGTAGAAACTAAATACGAAGTGGTTTTTTCTGTGTTCATTAGTCGATAAAATGTCCATCCCAATAAGAAAGTGACTATAATAGATCCGATGCTCAGCAAAAATCCTTGTTTAGATGTCTGTATAGCTTGTTCTAGCTGCAATCCAAATCCCAAACAGATAATCGATGCTTTTAGTAACCAAGAGGCTACTGATGATATATTCCATTTTTTGGGGACGAACTTTATGGTAGCCAGTAAAATGCCTAGCAATAGTGCTATGGCTGGAGTTACAATTGGGAATAAACAAAATAGTATAGCTATCACGAAGACAGCGTCTCTCCAAGTAGGTTTTATATTACCCATCTCAGAAGGTTAGCCATTTAATGGTAGAAACTACCTTGAATTCAAAGTTCAAGATTCTCGAGATATTTCAAAGCATTCCCGGTGTTAAGCAGTAATATTTTGTCTCCGCCCATCACTTTCTCTTCTGCCTTTAGTTGTTTCACGGCTTCCCAAATAGCACCACCTTCAGGGGCAATTGAAATTCCCTCTTTTCTTCCAATTTCTAATGTTCCCTCTAAAATTCTTTGTTCATCAACAGCCAAAGCATATCCACCCGATTCTTCTACAACCTCTTTGATCAAATCCTGCCCAAAGGCTTTAGGAACAGCAAGTCCGTTTGCAATTGATTTTCTAAACTGAGGTTCATCAATTTTATCTCCGTTTACATAACTTACCATAGGAGCACAATTTTCCGTTTGTACTACAACCATTTTGGGTAATTTGTTTGCTTCCAACCAGCCAAGTTGAACCATTTCTTTAAACGCTTTCCAAATACCGATGAGCCCGGTTCCTCCGCCTGTTGGGTAAACGATCACATCAGGTAATTTCCAGTTCAACTGTTCGGCTATCTCATAGCCCATAGTCTTTTTGCCTTCGATACGATACGGCTCTTTCAATGTAGACATATTGAACGCTCCTGTTCTTTCTGCCAACTCTTTAGCAATATGTCCACATTTGTCAATCAGTCCGTTTACCAGAATTACTTCTGCTCCATAGTATTTATATTCGTCTTGAAATATCTTTGGAGTGATGTCCGGCATAATAACGGTTGCTTTGATTCCCGCTCTGGCACAATATGCGCTCATGGCTCCGCCCGCATTACCTGCTGTAGGAATCACACATTCTTCCACTCCAAATTCTTTGGCCTTAGAAACTGCCATACTCAATCCTCTTGATTTAAATGAACCTGTAGGATTTAACCCTTCGTCTTTCAAACTAAGATTTTCAAATCCATATTCATCTCCTACTCTGTTAAGATCTAGAATGGGCGTCATTCCCTCCCCTAAACTGACTCTGTTTGCTGGATTAAGAACGGGAAGCATTTCATGATAACGCCACATGGTAAGCGGCCTTCCTATCAACATTTCTTTTTTAAACGAGCTGTTTAAATGATATTCTATTAATAGAGGCTTATCACAACAGTGAGCGTAATCTGCTAAATCATATGCAGAATATTCTTTTCCGCATGAAGAACAGTGGAGATTTTTAATTAATGAATTTGTAGCTAATTGAGTTTCCATCCTTAAAGATGGAAATTTGTAGTATAACTACACAATACTTTTTAATAATATAGTATAACTATTAGTTATAAATAGATTTCCCTATCTCAACAAAGGTTTTGATCATCCCGCTAATATCTTCCCCTTTTCTTGTCACAAAATAAAATTTACGTTTTGCTTTGAATGATTCTAATTGGACTGCTCGCAATGTATCCGATTCCAACTCTTTTGTAATGGCCATTTTTGACAGAAATCCAATAGCTTCATCCTCTATCAAATAATTTTTAAGTGCTTCTGTTCCGCCTAAACGAGCCATAATCTTTAGCTCTTTAAGTTTGACTTTATGCCTACTTAATTCTTTAGCAATGGCAGCAAGGGTTCCAGATCCCTGTTCTCTCATAATTAGTGGGAATTCTTTGAGATCTACAATAGAAGTTTTTGATTGTGCATAAGGGCTCGAAGATGAGCATACCGGGATAATCTCATCTTCCATAAAAAAAGTACTTTGAAAGGCATTGCCTTTATGATGCTCTTCAACTACAGCAAGATCAATTTCTTTATTCAGTAAAGCTTTCTGAATATTTTCACTGTTGCGATTCTTCAGGAGTATTAAAATATTGGGATACTGCTTATGAAATAAAGAAAGTACTTTCGGAAGCACATATAGTGAAATAGTAGTACTTGCGCCTATCCTCAACTCTCCTTTTACATGTTCCTTAGTTTTTATAATTTCCAAGTCGGACTTTAAAACTTGCTCTAAATTTTTTGCTTTATGCAAGTAAGAAAGTAGTTTTTCACCCGAGGACGTTAATAGAATAGAACTTCCATTTCTTTCAAAAAGCGCTGAGCCGGTTTCAGATTCTAGTTTTTTTATATGCTTACTAACAGCAGGCTGCGAGATAAAAAGAATTTTAGCTGCTTTTGAAAAACTAAGATTAGTAGCTACTTGGTAAAAAACGTTGTATTGAAATGAAATCATAAAAACTCAATTGATCATTTCTTGATCTCCATCTTCTCAGCAAAATAATCGCAAAAGTCAATCATGTCTCCTGAAATACGCTCATCATTTGTTGCGCGCTTTAGCGTATCAGCCATGGTAACTAAGGTTTGATGGAAGAATATCTTCATTTCATCAACGGTCATGTCTTTGGTCCACAGATCTAGTTTCAGAGTATCTTTAGCTTCCGCATCCCAAAGCGAAAGCAACATAGCTCTGCACTTTGCTTCCCCCATTCCGTTCATATCATCTGCATTCCAAATGATGTTTTCCGGCACGTTATCCTGATCTAGTTCTACAGAAATATTGATGTCTTTTTTCGGCATAAAATTCGTTTTTGTATTTAATTAAAGATACGGGGATTTAGAGAAGAGTTCGATAAAGTTTTAAAATTCTAAAAATAATTTTGAGAAACCAAAAGGTTGCGTATATTTATGCAACCAAATGATTGCGTTAAAATTCAATTTTATGAAAAGAGATATTTTTCAAGCCATTGCAGATCCAACCAGAAGAGCGATACTTGTACTTATTGCTACTCAAGCATTAACGCCGAATGCTTTGGCTGACCAATTTGATATAACACGTCAGGCTGTATCAAAGCATATAAAAATTCTCAATGAATGTGAATTATTGGATCAAGAAAAAGTAGGCAGAGAAATCTACTACGAACTAAAAATTGACAAAATGAAGGAAGTTGATCAGTGGCTGGAACAATTCAGAAAGATCTGGGAAGATAGATTTGATCAACTTGATAATTTATTAATCAAACTAAAATCAGAAAACGATGAAAGCTAATCTTCAATTCGACTTCCTTGTAAACAGGGATGAAAATACACTCACAATTAAAAGGGAATTTGCAGCCAACCGACAATTGGTTTGGGACTGCTACACAAAACCTGAACTTTTAAACCAATGGTTTGCACCCAAACCATTTACCACTAAAACAAAGTCAATGGATTTTACTGAGGGCGGTCATTGGCATTATGCCATGGTAGACCCTGACGGAACTGAATATTGGGGATATACAGAATACCATGATATAAATCCGGTAGAGGATTACCATACAATTGATGCGTTTTGTGATAGAGACGGTGCGATTAATCCTGATTTACCAAAAGCAAAATGGCACATACAGTTTTCAGACTTAAATAATCATACTCTAGTAACAACCGTAGTTAACTATGAATCTCTTGAAGATCTGGAAACCGTTATCAATATGGGAATGGAAGAAGGCATGATTTCAACCCTTGAAAGATTGGACGAGTTACTTGAGACTTTAACCAAATAATTCGAATCATCAATCCTCAACCTAATTACTTAGCTATGATTACTTCAAAAATAACTATTGATGCAACTGTTTCTGCAACCCCGGAAAAAGTATGGGAATTCTGGACCCAACCAAAGCACATTACTCAATGGAATTTTGCTTCCGATGACTGGTGTTGTCCTAGTGCTGAAAACGATTTAACTGTCGGCGGGAAGTACAAAGCCCGTATGGAAGCCAAGGACGGTAGTTTCGGCTTCGATTTCGAAGGCACTTATGACCAGATCGTTGATCATAACAAGATCGTTTATACCATTTCTGATAGAAGGCAGGGTGTTACTTTGTTCGAAGATCTTGGGAGTAGCACTAAAATTACCACAACCTTTGAAGCAGAATCCGAAAACCCCATTGAAATGCAGAGAGATGGCTGGCAAGCAATTTTAGATAATTTTAAGAACTATGCAGATTACAAAAAGTAAAGAGAATTAGTTGCTTGCCTCGATACTATCTACTATTATAGTAGTATGAGTAGATTATTTTCTATTTGTTTAATTATACTTGGTTCTTCAACTTTGTCTTCTGCTCAAGGACATCCGCTGGAAGACTTGTTTTTTGAGAAACTAGCTGCCTTATTCTTTACAAATGATGGAATCCCAGTTGTAGTAAAAGATGCCAGTGATTACAAAGTGGCTGTAATAGATTCAGCTAGTTATCAAGTACATTCACAGCTTATTCGAAAAGGTAAAGGTCCCGGAGAAATAGGTCTATTAACCGGTTTTGGGTTCAATTATGCAAAAAACGAAGTATGTTTGACTGGGTATCAACTTCGTCTTGTTTGCAGCGATCTCAATAACAACATAACTGAAGACAGTAAAATCCCATGGCTTAAATCAATAGGAGTTAGCACACCTTATCAATTTTATATTGAAAAAGATGAACTGCTTATACCTTTATATACTCGATTATCTGTAAAAAATCCGACTAATGAAATAAAAATTGCGGCAATTTCAACCTTTCAGAATCTACAAAAAGTTAGCTATCTGACCTTATCACTAAATGACCTGGGTCTTACCTATTTAGACGATCTTTCCTTGGCTAATACTATTATTCTTAAACCAAGAGTACTGAAACTCAATGATAGGCTCACTCTGGTTTGTATAGCCGGAATGCCTTACTTTTATATTTTTGAAAATAGAAATTTTGTTAAAAAGGTTAAGATTGATACCTCTTATGAAGTATTAATTACCATTTCTATAAAACCGGAATTTCCAAGTCCCGGAATTCAAACTCCGGCAAATATTAATAATCTTCAACTCATTAATGAGTCTCACTTTCTTGTATCTCATGGAAATTCACATCAAGATATTCCAATGGGAATCGATGTTTATCAATTCGAAGAACTCCATAATGAGTTATCTATTAATAGAACTAAGCAAATAAAAATACCTAACCTTCCTGAAGAAGTAAGTGAACCGAATGTAACTTTAAAAAATGGAGACATGTTTATAATCACAAACTATCATTTCCTTTCATCTCAAATCTTTTTTCGATCTATGCAGTAAAATAAATACATCTGATTAAAATTCTAAAAGATGGCAAGCGATATTGAATAACTTAAAGGAGTATGCAGAAAACATTTCCTCAACTTTATAAAACAAAATAATGAAGATACTTCTGTTGGGAGCAACCGGTAGAACCGGAAAGTTAGTTCTAAAATATGCTTTAGAAAAAGGTTTTGAAATTAATTGTTTGGCAAGATCATCTAAAAAAGTAACATCTCACTCTCAAATGACAATTTTTGTGGGTATCCCAAGTAATCAATCCGATCTTGAAAAAGCTATATTTGGTTGTACGAATATTATTAACGTACTAAACATCTCCAGAAAAACTGACTTTCCATGGTCGGGTTTAAGAACTCCCAAAACTTTTCTCTCTGATGTTATGTCCAATATTATTTCTCTAGCTCCGAATTATGATATCAAGCAAGTTATCAGTTGTTCTGCTTGGGGAGTTCGTGAAACAAGAAGTAACGTCCCCTTTTGGTTTAGATGGGTAATTGATTACAGCAATGTTGGACTCGCTTACAAAGATCATGAACGGCAAGAAATACTTTTGGAAGAATCTGATTTGAACTACATAATCGTCCGTCCGGCTGGACTAACTAATTTCAAAAAACAAAAAGTAAGAGAAACATTTGAAAACTCTCCCAAACCATCACTTACGATCAGCAGAAAATCGGTAGCAGATTATATGATCCGTTGTATTGATAACGAGTCTCTTTTTCAAAAAAAAGTCGTGATATCAAAAGATTAGTTTCTTTACCACTCCGAAACACATCTAAAGAGTGACTAAAGGGATGTTAAGAATTACAACGTTCATTCTTGTAAGGGAGAGCATTACTTCTTCATACAATATTGATTATTCGTTATTCAATATTCTCTGCTTGTATCTGAATTCATTTTATCACATACTATCAAAAGAAAAAATTATCCGATACAGAAAAGACTACCACTAATTTTTGATAGCATAATACTTAATACAAGAGATTATGAAAGAAACTAAATACCCAAAATCTTTTTCCCATATAGGAATTACTGTTCCTGATATTGGAAAAGCGGTCGAGTTTTATACAGACGTGATGGGGTGGTATGTTATAATGCCACCTTCAAAAGTTAAAAAGGAAGGAGATACTGCTATTGGACAAATGTGTATAGATGTATTTGGAGATGATTGGAAGGAATTCGAAATTGCCCATATGTCCACTTCTGATGGAATTGGAATTGAATTATTTTCATTTCCTCATGGAATTAAAGAAGCTCCCGATTTCAACCCTTTCAATACAGGACTTTTCCATTTTTGTATCCAGGACCCGGATATTGAAACTTTAACAAATAAAATTGTTGAACATGGAGGAAAACAACGAATGCCAATTCGGGAATACTACCCAGATGAAAAGCCATTCAAAATGGTTTACGTTGAAGATCCATTTGGAATAGTATTTGAAATATATACACACAGTTATGAACTGACATATTCTTCAGGAGCTTATCAAAATTAAAAACTGTATTGAACTCTTTCGCTGAATTGGTCGAAAAACCATGCTCATCGCAAAGAAAACCACTTATTCATTCAATATTGATTATTTGTTATTCTATAATCATCGGTTCAATGTTGGATGTTCTTCATTCTTCCTCAATATTCGGCTTTACAATTTTCTCTCAGCATCGTAAGTACATGCTGGAAATCTTCTGGAAGCTCAGAATCAAAGCTTACTTTCTCTTCTGTGGATGGATGAATAAACCCTAAAGTTTTGGCGTGCAATGCTTGTCGGTTTAAACCTGTAATCAGTTTATGAAACATCACTTTTCGTGATCCGGTATTGGAGCCATAACGAACTGAAGTTCCGCCGTAGGTTTTATCCCCAAATACGTTATGACCAATATGATTTAAGTGAACCCGGATCTGATGAGTTCTTCCGGTTTCCAGCTTCACTTCCAGCAAACTCAGATAGTCAAAATATTCAAGCACTTTCCAATGAGTGACGGCGTGCTTTCCTTTTCCTTCTGGCAAAACTGTCATGAGTTTTCGATCATGCTTCGAGCGACCAATATCTCCTTCTATGGTACCTTCCTCCTTTGGTGTTCCCCAAACGATTGCCCAGTAAGTTCTTTCAACATCTTTCTCGGCAAATTTAGCTGAAAGATTTGCAAGAGCCACATCATTCTTAGCAACAACTAATAATCCGCTGGTGTCTTTATCCAAACGATGCACAATTCCCGGTCGCAGATCATTATCTTCATTTTCTGCAAGTTCATCCACGTGATACATCAACCCGTTTACCAGCGTGCCTGTCCAGTTGGCGTACGCCGGATGTACTACCATTCCCGCTTCTTTATTCACCAGAATGATATCGTCATCTTCATATACAATATTGATGTCTAACTTTTCAGCAACTGCTTCCGGTGGCGGAGCTTTTGGTAATTCGATGAATATTTCATCTCCCGGCAGCATTTTATAAGATGGTTTTTCTGTCTTTCCGTTTACCTGAACATATCCGTCTTTTATGGCTTCCTGAACTTTGTTCCGCGTTGCATTTTCTACAAAGCTTGTGATGTACACATCCAATCGAATAGATTCCTGTTGCCCTTCGGGGACTTTAAATTCGTAGATCGTTGTTTTTTTTTCTTCCTGACTCTTTTTCATCTTTTTTTGTAAGGATTATGGCTCCAAGCTGTCTAACTATACAGAATTTTTAATTTTGGATTCTTAATTTTGAATCATGCCTAAAGATAACCTTATACAACAGAAAAGTTTTGATTTCTCTTTGATGATTATACAATTATATATTTCATTGAAAAAAGAGAAAGAATATGTACTATCCAAACAAGTACTAAGAAGTGGAACAAGCATCGGTGCAAATATTGAAGAAGCTGTTGCCGCTCAATCCCGAAAGGATTTCATTCACAAAATGTCTATTTCATCTAAAGAAGCCAGGGAAACTGCCTATTGGTTGAAACTTCTTCAAAAAAGTGATTTGACTAATCTTGATGTATCTTTATACTTAAGTGAAATTGATCAGATAATCAGAATTTTAACTTCTATCATAAAAACATCACAATCTTCAATTCAGAATTAATAATCCAAAATTCATAATTCAATGATAGAATCATTGCACATAAAAGATTTTGCCTTAATTGACGAGCTGGAAGTTTCTTTCGGGGAAGGACTAAATATCCTCACGGGACAAACGGGTGCCGGAAAGTCGATCATCATCGGAGCGTTGAATATGATTCTGGGCGAACGTGCTGATACTGAAGTTATACGTCGCGGTGCTGATAAAGCTATTTCTGAAGCTACTATCAAATATTTTCAGAATGATGCGTTGGAATCTTTACTAAAGGAAAATGAAGTTGAATTATCCGACTATCTAATCTTAAGAAGAGAGATCCGACAAACCGGAAGTCGTGCTTTTATAAATGACACACCTGTTACCATTGGGGTTTTAAAAGCGGTTGGAGATCAACTTGTGGATTTGCATGGTCAACACGATCATCAGCTTTTGTTGAAAGAGGAAAATCATCGTGCTGTAATTGACGGATTTGGAGATACAGAGCCTGCTCTAAAATCTTATCAAAATGAGTTCACAAAGATGAAGACTCTTCAGAAAGAATTAACGGCATTAAAGAAAAGAGAATCAGAATTACAGGAAAAAACAGAACTTTATCGCTTTCAAGTAAATGAGTTAGAGAATGCACGCCTTTCTGCTGAAGAAGAGGAAGAGCTCGAAACTGAAATGAACCTGCTGGATAATGCAGAACTGTTAGACCAAAAAGCGGCCGCTATTTCTGAAATGGAAGACAGTGACGATGGAAATATCTCTCAGTTGCTAAATCACCTGAAACTGAATCTGGAAGACCTGACTAGAATAGAACCTGAATTTTCTACTTATCTTGAAGAAATAAATGCCGCAAGGGTAAGTATCAACGAAGCTATTCAGTTTGCGGAAAGATACAGAAGTACGATTGAATTCAATCCTAACAGACTGGAAGAGCTTCGCAAAAGACAAAGTGAACTCAACAGAATTCAAAAAAAATATCAGCGAGATATCCCAACGTTGATTAATTATCTGAATGAAATTCAACGTGAACTTTCCATTGCAGATAACTTTGATCTTGAAATTGAAAAAATTAAAACTTCAATTTCCAGTCAAAAAGAAAAACTATCCACCGTTGCGCAAAAACTTCATCAAGCACGAATAGGAATTGGTGATCATTTGGCTGAGCAAATTCAGATCGAGTTGGCTCAGTTGGGAATTCTACATGCAGAACTTGCCGTTGCCGTAGATTGGTTATTTACTAAAAATGGTTGGATCGAAATTGATGGCCAACCGGTAGATTGCACTGAACTTGGGTGTGATGATATTCGAATATTTATTTCTACAAATAAAGGCGAAGAACCAAAACCTCTTGCCAAAATTGCTTCCGGTGGTGAGATCAGCCGCGTTATGTTAGCGCTGAAATCTATAATGGCTAAAGAACAAAGTCTGCCGGTAATGATCTTTGATGAAATTGATACCGGAATTAGTGGGGAAGTTTCTGAAAAAGTAGGTCGTGCCATGAGAAAACTTTCCGATCACAGCCAGATTATCGCCATTACGCATCAACCACAGATTGCCAGTCAGGCCCATCATCACTACAAAGTGGATAAACAGGAATCTTCTGACAGAACTATTACTAAAATTCTGTCTCTTTCTAACGAAGAGCATATCCGAGAAGTGGCTAGCTTAATGAGTGGTTCTGAAATCTCAGAGAATTCATTAAAAAGTGCCGAGGAATTGATCCAAAAATCAATCCATCGGAACTAAATAATTTTATTTTATAAGTGTCATTTTTCCTGAGCCTACCAAATTTGATATCCCATTTGAAAATGCTCGCACTCTGTAAAAATACACACCACTGGATTGATTTGTTAAATCAACAGACTGTTCTTTAGTCCCAGCAGAAGCCTTTCCATTTATCGATTGCACAAGTTGGCCATTCGCGTTGTAGATAGTTATTTGAAAATCAGACCTAATAGGCAGCTGAAACTGAAAAGTAGTAGTCGGATTAAATGGATTGGGATAATTGCCTAACAATTTAAATTCACCTGGTGAAGTAATTTCATCTTCATTAGAAATAGAAACAGATTCTTTACCATAGATCTCAACTTCGGTAATGCTGTTCCATTTGCTGTTTTCACTTCCTGAATTTCCACCACCAATTAGACGTACATATCTAGCCTCGGTCTCAAACTCATAATTTTCTAATTCATTAGTTGTTCGGCTGCTCTCTTGATCTGCTAACACTGTTGTGAAATCCATTCCATTTGTCGAAACAGCAATGTCGAAATAAGTAACACGCTCTGTTCCTTTGTAAACCGCTATTTTAACTAATGTTATTTGGTACTCATCTCCTAAGTCATAGGTAATAGTCTCTCCTTCACCTTGGGCAGACCATCTTGTTCCAAGATCTTTATCCAATGTATTCTCTTTTACATTATTAGGTGCTTGCTCTGAACTAGCGGTTACTTCTTCCACTGTAAGTTCAGTAGATTCACCCGGAGCAGATGAACCCTTTTGTACTACAGAAACACTTCGTGTAATCGATCCCCCTTCTACAGTTATTGATCCCGTTCTATCGACAAGGCTTGTGTTTTCAGATACCGCAATATCTATATCTACATTTCCTGAACCGGATGTAGGTGATACTGAAATCCAATCGGTTTCATTATCGATCGTCCAATCTACATTTGAAGTTATAGAAACTATTTGAGTGCCTGCTTTGGCTTCAAAATCAGAGATAGAAGAAATAAAAAGATTATCAGCTCCAGTTTCTCCATCTTCGTAAGCATTCGGACCAACATCTTCAGAAGTTAGAGGATCAAATCTAACCGACTCCGTGCTAAAATGATCGGCACCAGCTGTACTTATTTCAGGGCGAGTCTGCCCGTCTATATCTTGAGTTATATTTAGTGAAGATCCACTTTCTATTGTTGGGGAAGCATCTGTTGATCTCCAAATTGTTCCATCATTAGTTAGATTTGGATCTGTGTTTGAAACTTCAGCTTCAGAAAAAGTAGAGCCACCACTTACCATATTTGCATCTCCTGTAGGATACATAATATTATTACTCCAGGTGATTTCACCACTCTGATCATTACCATCAATATATCGAACTAAGTCATTTTCAGAACCTGTAACAATATTATTTGCGATGGTGATATC
Source organism: Balneola sp. (assembly GCA_965216175.1). Lineage (GTDB taxonomy): Bacteria > Bacteroidota > Rhodothermia > Balneolales > Balneolaceae > Balneola. The sequence goes on along the minus strand of OZ244140.1, from coordinate 57,248 downwards.
CTTTAATTCTTTACTGTAGTCGCCATCGTTGTCAAACCCAATTTCAATTCCGTAGGTGTTGTTTACTAACGTGTTGTAGACAATAGCTACACGTTCAGCTCTGAAATGTTTAGTGAAATCAGAACTACTTCCATCAATAGCATCTCCTTGAGTTAATGCAATTGGAGCATCCCATCTTGTTCCTTTAAGACCTTCCATATAGTTATTTACAATTACATGATCTGTACCGTAAATGCGTATTCCGCCTGTATAAATAGTTGATGTTTCGAATGTCCCGTTAGCTTTATCACCACCAAAAAAATAATTGCCCTCTACTCTATTTCGATTACCATGGCGCAGGGACAGTGTTCCATAGCTTCTGAGAAATGTGTTATGTCTTATGATATTGTCGGAAGATTTAACTGAAACGATTTCGGGATCTCCATCACAGTCTTCGAATAAATTATGCTCTACAATGGTATAACCGCTTGACATTGACATTTGACTCCATCCGATTCTGATTGATTCTTGCTCGTTAGCGGCTCTCGGGGAGTTATTTTTAAAATGATTGTGATCTATTCTATCATATTGAGACTGACGAGAATCACTTTCATCTTCATTACTAGTTCCATCTATAGTTATGTAATGCCCTGGAGTTGTTTTGTTTTGAAAAACATTATGATCAATCCTATTGTTATGACTCTGAAATTGAAAAGTGTAGTCGTTATAAATGCCCCCGATATACACCCATTTAATTGACTCAGTTGTTTTTAACTCAAATACATTTCTTGTAATTCTGATGTTATTTGAGCCTACCAATTTTATTAATGTATCATCTCCTTCACCATCAAAAATGAACCCTTCAAAAATTACATGAGAAGACTTTTCAAAAACAAAATGAGATTCTCCGGTCAATGTCACTCCCCCAATAGTCTCTGCTTTAATAATAATTGGGTTTTCTACTGTTCCATTGGCTTCAAAGCTAGCTTCAAAATCATTATAACTGCCATTGCTTACTACAAATACATCTCCGGGATTTGCTGCATTTACTGCATCTTGTAAATCTTCTCCATCGTTAAAAAAAGCTTGAGAAAAACCTGTAGAGCTCATTACTAAAATACAGAATGCACTTAGAAAGTAATTCAAATAGACTATTTTTTTCATAATACAGTATTGGTATTAAATCATAGAAGTAAGATTGGTCGAAATAATAATTGGTTAACCAATTTAATGGTTACCAAAATAGCATTTTTTTTCACTTTTGAAAATTTTAATGGCTAAAAACCTGAGTTCTCACAAAGTGATACCTTTGACGGATTCTAAAAACTATTTCATTAAGCTTTAAACCAGCTTATCAGAAGAGTCACTCAGAGCAGAGCGATGAGTCTGCACAAACATAGAGCTGTTTCGTAGCTGTGCGGATTCTTCTCCGCCAGCTGGCGGATCTGAATGACAAATTATTTATTTAAGTATCTTTAAGAGCACTTTAAGAATCGAACTCAGATTAAAAAGCAGTTTTCTAATCTTTCAAGAAAGATTCTTGATATCATAAATCTAAAAGAAAACGGGAAAAGGCTTTTTAAAAGCCTAGAAAGGAGGATATACTTTTAAAACTTCTACCAAACTTCTTTTTTAGAAATTGAAGTCAGATTACAAATTTTGAATTCTGGTTAATAAAAAGTGAGGGGCTTTGCCCTTTACTTAATTAAAGTCATTTTTCCTGAGCCTACCAAATTTGATATCCCGTTTGAAAATGCTCGCACTCTGTAAAAATACACACCACTGGATTGATTTGTTAAATCAATAGACTGTTCTTTAGTCCCTGAAGAAGCCCTTCCATTTATCGATTGCACAAGTTGGCCATTCGCATTGTAAATAGTGATCTGAAAATCTGCGCTAACGGGAAGCTGAAATTGAATAACTGTACTGGGATTGAATGGATTCGGATAGTTACCTAACAATTTAAATTCTTTAGGTGATAATGCTTCATCCTCATTTGAAACAGCTACCTCTTCTGTTGCTCCTTCGTTAATCCATTGGCGTATTTTACTAACTTGTTCAGAAGTAAGTTGTCCACCTAGCGGCATTCTAGATCCAACTTGAGGGTTTGCTTCAATTTTATCGACTAATGGGCTTCCATCAGCATCATTTGGTATCACATGCTTTTTATCATAATTGCCCGAAGGACTTGTACTTGCTATAACAGCTGAATAGGAACTGGAATTAAAATTATTTTCACCGGCACTATGGCAACTATTACAGTTCGAAGTTAAAATGGGTTGTATTTCGTCAGAATAATCAATTTGGGCGTAGGCTGATACACTAAATGCTATCAATCCCATTAGTAGTAACGTTTTTTTCATTTATCTATATTTATTTAACTCAATCTAGTGATATATATTCAGAAATCAATCTAGCTATATGCTGAGCTTCACGTCCTGTACCATCAGATATCTGATGCCTACAAGAGAAACCTGAAGCACATATGTTACTACGTTCGGGGAGAGTCTTAATTGCAGGAAAAAGTCTTTGTGCACCAATTTCTAATGACAACTCAACCTTATTTTTTTCATACCCGAAACTACCTGCCATTCCGCAACATCCGGAATCTAATATTTTAACTTTTAATCCCAGGTGCTCGAGAATCGCTTTTGAATTCCCTTTCTTTGTTAATGCTTTGCTATGACAATGTTCATGAACCAGTATCTCAGAAGTATCTTTTTTACTGTTTTTCTTCTTTAGCTTAGTTAGGTTTTCCACTAAAAATTCTTCGAAAGTAAAGCAATGTTTTGCTATTTGAATTGCATCTTTGAGTTCATTTTCATCGCATAGATCAAGAAATTCATCCTTTGCAGTAAGTATTTCCGATGGTTCTAATCCAACAATTGGAATCTCGGAATTTGCATATTCTTTCCACTCAGCAATAACAGTTTTTGCGATATTCTTCGCTTCTTTTACGAATCCTTTTGAAAGATGAGGCCTTCCCAACTCATTAGAATTTGAGAGTAAAACTTCATAGCCCATATCTTCCAATACCTGAACAGCAGCAATTGCATTTTCAGGTTCATGGTAATTGGTAAATACATCTACATACAAGACTACTTTATGATTACTTTTTTTCCCTTTATAAGAATTCCACCATTTTTCGAATGTACTACTTGCAAAAAGAGGAAGAGATCTCTTAGAAGATATTCCCGCTACCTTTTCAAAGAAATATTTTGTAATAGGTAAGCCTGCGATCCGGTTTGATAATGAAGGAAAAAGTGATGCCAAAGGATATAGATCGGTAGAGTTTACAAAAAACCGTTCTTTAAGTGTAGGTCGGTTATTTGTGTGCCAACCATTCATAAATTCCGCTTTCATTTTTGCCATATCAACGTTGGCAGGGCATTCACTTTTACAGGCTTTACAACTTAAACATAGATCAAGAGCTTCTTTAAGTTCTTTCGATTTGAACTGCTCAGGATTTTTGCCTTCAAAAACTTGACGGAATACATTAGCTCTCCCTCTGGTACTATCTTTTTCATTCTTGGTTGCCATATACGAAGGGCACATTGTTCCTCCACTTTCAGAAAGCTTTCGGCAAACACCGGCACCATTGCATAATTCTAAAGCATTGTTGAATCCCCCTTCTTTTCTCCATTTAAACTCAGTTTGTACTGGTTTTGAAAAGTATAACGGAGAAAATCTGAGATCGTTTTCAATGGGTTGAGCATTTACAATTTTTCCGGGATTAAAAATATAATTGGGATCCCAAATTTCCTTTACCTGTTTTAATACAGGCATCATCTCTTTTCCTAAAACTGTTTCTATATACGGAGCTCTTGCTCTACCGTCACCATGCTCTCCGGATAAAGAACCTTTGTATTTTCTTACAAGCTGAGCAATTTCAACAGCCATCTTCTTCATAGTTTCTACTCCGCTTTCGGTAGTGGTATCAATCATAGGACGAAGATGCAATTCTCCTACCGAAGCATGAGCGTAAAACACGCAATTTGTCCCATATTTTTCTAGAAGCATTTCAAAATCCTGAATGTAATCAGGTAAATCTTTTACTCTAACTGCTGTATCTTCACAAAATGTGGGGGATCGGGCGTCTTTTCCTAAACCCATTAAAAGACCTAAGCCCGACTTTCTTAACTCCCAAACGCTTTTCATATCCGCGATGCCGGATAATTTCGGATATGAATACCCAAGCCCCTTTTCAGTTAATATTTTTATCAGATTGTTGATCCTTTCGTCAAGCTCAGATTTATCATTTCCTTCAAACTGAATGATCAAAATGCTTTTTGGTTCACCATCTAAAAAGAATCTGTTTTGAGATTGTTCAGGATTGGATTTAGTTGCATTCAGTATAATATCATCAACAAGTTCAACTGCGCTTGGTTCAAATTTCACAGCCTCAACTGTAGCTAGCATAGCTTGATGAATCGAACTGAATTGCGGAATTACCAGTTGTTGAATCTTATCTTTTTTAACCAAATTCATTGTGGCTGAGCTTGTAAGTGCCAACGTTCCTTCACTACCACAGAGTAGCTCACTAAGATTAAAAGGTCTTCCTCCCGGTGTAAAAGGTTCCATTTCTAGAAGCTTATCAAGAGCATAGCCTGTGTTTCTTCTGGTAATTTCAGCATGAGGATAATTTTCTAAAATCACATCTCTGTTCTTCTCTAACAAAGAACAAATTCCTCTATAAATACTTCCTTCAAAATTGTCGAGCTTACACTTTAGCCTGAGTTCATTTTCAGTGAGTGGCTTAAATGTTGCCGCACTCCCATCACTTAGAACCGCATCTACCGAAATTATATGCTCTCTTGTTGTTTTGTACTTTATTGAAAAAGAACCGGATGAATTATTTCCAATCATACCACCGATCATACAACGGTTTGTGGTTGAAGTATCAGGTCCAAAAAGAAGATCGTGTTTCCCGGCTTCGGCATTCAAAGAGTCTCTGATCACACCTGGTTGAACACTTGCTATTCTTTTTGAATGATCTATATCCAGAATTTTTGTCATGAACCTGGATACATCCATGATAACTCCATTACCAGTTGTTTGGCCTGCTAAACTTGTGCCTGCGCTACGGGCTGTAATAGTAAATCCCTCATTATTAGCTTTCTTAACTAGTTCAACGATATCTAGTTTGGTTTTTGGGAGAGAGACCCCTATTGGTAGCTCTTCATACATTGAAGCATCTTGAGCATACAATTTGCGGGAAAGTCCATCAGAATAGATCAAAAAAAACTCCTTTTATTTTAAAGAAGGAGTTTGAGGTTATTTCACTTAAATATCAATAATAAACTAACAGATCTTAATAAGTTCTCAGGGCTGGAGCCTGTTTTTATTGTTTCATGTGTTATTTCAATTTGATTGGGGAAAATTAGATACTAAGAAAACTCATAACTGATAGATATCAACAATAAAGCCGTTAGAGAGCAAATGATTTTTTAAGTTTAGATACTATCTCATCACCGATTGCAAGCCCTGCTGTTGCTGCCGGACTAGGCGCATTTAACACATGAATTTGCCGTTCAGCTATTTCGAAATAAAAGTCATCCAGAATTTCCCCATTTGGTTTAAGAGCCATCGCTCTAACTCCGGATGGAGCCACTTTTAAATGTTCTTTCTTAACACTTGGAATTAACTTTTGTAACCCTTTCACGAAAGCATTCTTCGATAATGAGCGATGGTATTCGTCTAAACCCATTCTCCAGTGTTGAAACGATAGTCTCCAAAATCCCGGGAAATTCACCATTTCCACTGCTTCATCCATATCGAATGAGAGTTTTTTATATCCTTCTTTTTTGAATACGGGAACAGCATTGGGTCCGCACTCAATCCCTCCAAGAGCCATTCTCGTAAAATGTACACCTAAGAAAGGAAAATCTTTATGGGGCAATGGATAGATCAAGTGATTAACTAAATATTCAGCTTCAGGTTTTAGTTCGTAATACTCTCCCTTAAACGGTACAATCTGTATCGGTGATTTAACACCGGCTGATTTAGCAACTGTATCACAATAAAGACCTGCACAATTGACCAAATAATTCGTTGTAAAGCTATTCTTTTTAGTTTTAATGGTCAGACTGTCTTTTTCTGTTTTAATTGAAGCCACTTCTTCATTAAATACAATTTCTCCTCCTAAAGCTTCTATTTTTTCTTGAAGTTTCCGGCACATTCCTCCGTAATCAACAATACCTGCACAAGGTACATTTATAGCGGCAATACCATTTACGTATGGTTCTATTTCAGCTAATTCTTCTGCATCTATTTTTGTAAGACCTTCAATTCCATTTTCTAAACCTCTTTCATAGATAGCGGCTAACCTTTCCAGTTCAGATTCCTCAGTAGCAACAATTACTTTTCCGCAGATATCAATGGCCACATTATTTTCTTTACAAAATTCAACCAATTGATGACGACCATCTATACAATTCTGTGCTTTGTAACTTCCCGGTTTATAATAAATTCCCGAATGTATTACTCCGGAATTTTTTCCGGTTTGATGAGTTGCCACTTTTGGCTCTTTTTCCAGAATCAGAATTTTAGCATCCGGTAAGGCGAGCGAAAGCTTGTAAGCTGTAGAAAGTCCTACAATTCCTGCTCCTACAATGGTGAAGTCATATGTCTTATTTTGCATACTTAAAGATAGCACTTGTTTACTCCAATGTTCAAGCTTGAGATAAGCCTCACAAGTTACAGAACTGTTATCTCTTTTCTCAGAACTTTACCTTATCTTTTGTTGTTAAACCAATATGACAATGACAAAAAAACACAGTTTAGTAAGCTTCCTTTTTATTTCTCTATTAATCTCTTCTTGTACTGAACCAAGAAAGAATCCAAGAGAACTCAGCGATGAGCAACTTAAAATTGACGAGATAATCTGGAACTCGACTTTCACAGATCTTGAAGGAAATGAGGTCTCGATAAAGGATTACAAAGGAAAGGTTGTACTTATAGACTTTTGGGAAACATGGTGTGGACCTTGTCTGCAAGTTTTCCCTGCAATGGACTCTCTTCGAAAAGAATATAAAGACGATTTTGTAGTACTTGCCACAAATCTGCAAGACAGTGACACTCCGGAGGAAGTTCAAGCATTTAAAGACGATAAAAAATACGATTTCAACTTTTTGCTGGACACTGAAGATGTTGGCCCTAAAGTAATTAGCTTTGGAATCCCATTTAAGATATTTATTGATCCCAATGGCTATCTTATTAAAGCGGAAGTTGGTTCTAATGGAACTCAAGGTGACTATGAGAAAGCAAAAATAATTATAGAAGACAATAAACTTAAATAGAATAAAACAGATCATGCCAGAAGTAAAAGAAAAGTTAGCATACAAAGTAAAAGATATTTCTCAGGCTAAATATGGTCGCCAAGAAATAGAACTTGCCGAAGCAGAAATGCCGGGCCTAATGGCTTTGAGAGAAGAATACAAAACAGAACAACCTCTTAAGGGAGCGCGAATAGCCGGTTGCCTTCACATGACAATTCAAACAGCAGTTCTTATTGAAACTCTGGTTGACTTAGGTGCAGATGTAACTTGGTCGTCGTGCAATATTTATTCAACTCAAGATCACGCTGCAGCAGCTATCGCAGAATCCGGCGTTCCTGTTTATGCTTGGAAAGGAATGACTGAAGAAGAATTTGATTGGTGTATCGAGCAAACTCTTTTCTTTCCAAACGGTGAGCCACTAAATATGATTCTTGATGATGGTGGAGATCTTACCAATATGGTTTTGGACAGATATCCTGAATTGGTTGAAGGTATCAACGGAATTTCTGAAGAAACCACCACTGGTGTACTTCGCTTGATTGAAAGAGAACGAAAAGGAACGCTGACACTTCCTGCAATAAATGTGAACGATTCTGTTACTAAGTCTAAGTTTGACAACAAGTATGGCTGTAAAGAATCCGCTGTTGACGCTATTCGTCGTGCCACTGATGTTATGATGGCAGGTAAAGTAGCTGTAGTTGGAGGTTATGGTGACGTTGGAAAAGGAACCGCTGCATCTCTACGTGGTGCCGGAGCTCGTGTTATTGTAACTGAAATCGATCCGATTTGTGCACTGCAAGCTGCAATGGATGGTTTTGAAGTTAAAACCATGAATGAAGCTTCAAAACGTGCTGATATTATTGTTACAGCAACCGGTAATAAAGACATCCTTAAAGGACGTCATTTTGAAACTATGAAAGACAAAGTGATCATTGGAAATATTGGCCACTTTGATAATGAGATTGATGTTGCTTGGTTGAAAGCAAATTCTGAAGAAGAAAATATTAAACCTCAGGTAGACATTTTCACACTCAAATCAGGAAAGCAGGTAGTTTTACTTTCTCAGGGAAGATTGATGAACCTTGGAAATGCAACCGGTCATCCTTCTTTTGTAATGAGCAACAGTTTCACTAATCAGACACTTGCTCAAATTGCACTTTGGAATAGACCAGAAGAATTTGAGCCAGGCGTTCATGTACTGCCTAAGTCTTTGGATGAGAAAGTAGCTCGTCTTCACCTTTCAAAAATTGGTGTGGAGCTTGAAACCTTAACTGAAGAGCAAGCTGAATACATTGGGGTTCCAATTACAGGACCATATAAATCAGATCAGTATAGATATTGATAAGTAAATAACAAATTTCAAGCATCAAATCTCAAAGCCTTCCTCTTTAAAAAAGGAAGGCTTTTTTATGCCTCATAGGAAGCGATGGCTTCATCAAGCGTACGAAAATGGTTGAACACCGAAATAAGTTGAGTAACCATCAATAAACTCTCAATTTTCTTATCTGCTTTGCAAATTCTAAGATCTCCACCGGCATTACGCATCGTAGTTAAACTACCAATTAGAATACCCAGACCGGAAGAATTCATAAATTTGACCTTCCCCAAATCAATTATTACTGATTTTTTCCCTGCTTCAATCAAAGTATGTAATTCATCACGGAATGCTTCCGCATGGGGACCGCCCATAATATTACCTTTAAAGCTAATTATAACGCAGTTGTACTGCTCTTTAAGATCGTATTTCATAAAACTTCAAATTGTTTATTGATATATCTTAGAAAATAGAAATAAAAAAGAGATTCCAAACTATAATCTAGTTCTTCAGAAAGTTTCTTTTATTAGTTCCAATCTGATTCTAAATAATATTTTAAAATTTTTGCACATTTATTTAATAAAATCTCATCCTCCTTTTATCCACACTTAAAATAAAAATCCCATTTCATTCTAAACTTTATATATGCTAAAACTTGGGTTTATCACAAACAAATGATATCGTATTCGGATTAATTAATTTCCATCACTACTTGCTATGTAAATGAGAAAGCTTTCTCTATTATTTATTTGGCTTTTTTATAGCTATGCTGGCTTTGCACAGGATAACACAGTTGTTCTTTCCACAGAAATGTTTCAGTCTCATCAGCGATTGAACTTAGCTCCTATTGAAGGGTGGTTATTTCATAAGGGAAGTCAACCTGAATGGGCAGAACCCGAACTTGATATTTCGGATTGGAAATTATTTAATCCTACTGAGTTATCTGCAGAAATGGAAGATGAACACGGTCGCATAGAAGGCTGGTTTAGACTTAAAATAAAGCTTGATAGTACCTTCGAAGACATGCCACTGGCTATAAGTCGTGATCTGTGGGCTGCAACGGACATTTATATTAATGGTGAATTATTTCATTCATTTGGGGATACCGGAAATCCTTACGAGGCTTATAATCCAAATCTCAAATATCCGATTCCTGTAGAATTAGAAATTGGAAAAGAATATACCCTTGCTATTCATTTTGTTGACTATGAAACTACCTTTACTCAAAGAGAGTTGCGTCTGCAACCCCGATATCTTAACAGCCTTATCAACATTACCGGGCCAAAATATGAGAAGTTCGTCACTGATAGCATTAAATCCTCCTATATTTTTGGCACACTAACTATATCCATCACTTTTTTACTCTTTTTTCTTTTCTGGCTGCTGGTATTTCTAAACCCGGCTCAAAAAATCTTTCAGTGGGTTGCCTGGATGAGCACCTTTATGTTATTAGCTTCCACAGGAAGTTTTATGCCTTACTTTTATGAACTAAGCTATGCACAAGAAAAGCTGCGATTCTTTTTTACGATATCATTTCAACCTATGTCAACAGTATTCGGGTTACTTATACTTGAATGGATTCTCACCAAGAGTATTTCAAGGTTTTTAAAAATCCTGGTTTTATTCCTGTTGATTACCAATTTAGCCGCCCACTTGTTTTCTATTTCATTACCCTTTGGGGTCACCTTTACAGTGATGTTAGGCTATTACGTCAAGCTGATATATGAGTACAAAAACGCAATCTCCGGAGCTCAATGGGCTATTGTTGCAGCAATGTTGTTTTCAGTTTTAACAGCCACCATTTACATCATTATCCATAAATATTCGCTTGAATTATATAACGAATATGACAATTTATTTACCTCATTGCTGATACTTGGCGCCCCTTTATTTCTGTTGGCTTACGTTTCTATTCGCTTTAGAGAAACCCTTGATAGTATAACAGAAGAGGCAAATAAGGTTTTAAAGATTACTCAGGAAAAAAAAGAACTTTTACAAAATCAAAATACCGTACTTGAACAGCAAGTGGGTGAAAGAACAAAAGAGCTTAAAGATTCTCTTACTGAACTCCGAGCTACCCAGAACCAACTTATCCAACAAGAAAAGCTTGCCTCTCTTGGCCAACTTACCGCCGGTATTGCTCACGAGATCAAAAACCCATTGAACTTTGTGAATAATTTTTCGGAGTTAAGTGTGGAATTGATTGAGGAGACGAAGGTGGAGCTTTCAGCGGTTAGCGATCAACTTTCAGCGGACGATCGGGAGAAAGTAGATGAAGCTCTGGAGATTCTGAACAACATCGAAATGAATCTGAATAAAATTCACGAGCATGGCTCGCGAGCAGATTCTATCGTTAAATCCATGTTGGAACATAGCCGGGAGGGTACAGGCGAATTGGAGCCTACTGATTTGAATGGATTGGTGAAAGAATTTGTGAATCTTTCCTTCCACGGGATGAGAGCCGGTAAAAATCCTATTAATGTAGATCTAAATTATGAGTTGGATGAAAATATTGGCGAAATACCGTTGATTGCTGAAGATTTTTCCCGGGTAATTGTGAACTTAAGTAATAATGCCTTTGATGCGATGAGGGAAAAGTTGTCAGCTGTCAGCAATCAGCCGTCAGCTTATAAACCGCAACTCACTGTTAAAACCTTCCGTACTGAGAAAGAAGCAGTGATTGAAATTGAGGATAATGGGCCGGGGATTTCGGATGAAATGAAAGATAAAATTATGCAACCATTTTTTACGACTAAGAAAGGTACAGAAGGCACGGGATTGGGATTATCCATCACCCATGATATTGTGAAAGCGCATGGCGGGGAATTAAGTATTAGATCGCAATCCGCTAAAGGTACTGTGTTTGCTATCACCATACCTTTGAGACCTAACCCATGAAATTAACCAAAAAAATAGAAGCCGAAATAAAAAAGGTAATGAATGACTATTGGGATAGCTATTTCGATGGTGATTTGGAAACCTGGGCTTCATACCTGCCCGATCATTACCAAAACATCGGTACTACTGAGGAAGAGATCTGGAAGAGTAAGCAGGATATTGTTGACTATACAAACAGGGTATTTGATCAGATGGTGGGCATGGCGGATATGCGGAATAAAGAGGTCCAGATTATACCCTTCGACCCACATGTTATGGTTCATGAATTGGGTGATGTGTACATCAAAACAAATGATGGGTGGAGTTTTTATGCAAAACTAAGGCTTTCTTCCCTTTTAGAAAATAACGGTAATGGCTGGAAAATCCTCCATCAGCATGGATCTTATCCTGATTCGAAAGTTGAAGAAGGGGAAACATTTGCCTTCGACAAAATAAGCAAAGAAAATCAGGAGCTTCGCGAGGCCGTTAAAAGACGAACTTTAGAGCTTGAGAATAAGAATCGGGAGTTGGAAATAGAAACTGCATTGGAGCGTATTCGAGCACAAAGCATGCTCATGCAACGTTCCAAGGAATTAGATGCTACCTCGAAGATTTTCCACGAACAGTTAGTATCATTGGGAATTGATTCTGAATTCTCCTACGTCTGGTTACCGGATGTCGAAAATAAAACCCATAAATTCTGGGCAGCATGGACAGAAAAGAAAAAGGATTCCGAACTGATAAAAAGTGAATCCTTTATCTATGACCTTGACAAAAACGAACCCTACACCGCTGCTTGTTTTGAAGCTTGGGAAAGCGATCAGGTAGTGCATGTAGTTCCCGTTGCACCCGAAGAGGTAGAACATTTCTTTTCAGTGTGGAGTGAACTTTTGAGTGGAGCAGAAAGTTTGAAAGCTTCAAATTTTCCTGATGGATTATACTATGCCGAAGCCTACATGAAGTACGGCTGTTTCGGAATAAATATCGAACGTAGAATTACCGAAGATGAACAGGAAATTCTGCGTCGATTTACAGTAGAATTTGAACGTACCTATACCCGTTTTCTCAACCTTCAAAAAGCAGAAGAACAGGCTCGGGAAGCCGATATTGAACTTGCTCTGGAGAAAGTACGCTCACGGTCTCTGGCTATGCACCATACGTCAGAAATTCAGGAAATTATCCACACGTTACACGAAGAGTTACTCAAATTGAATATTTCCATTGCCGGCGGATCATTTGTAGTAATCAATAAAGATATTGATTCACAGCTTCGTGCATGGGGAGCGGGAGGCACTGCTGATACCGTATCAGAAGTGACCATACCGCATTTTGGAAAAGCTTTTTCCGGTGACATTATAAAAGGCATACGGCAAGGCCCCGGATTTTTTACCGAAGAATTTACACATCAACAAAAAATTAGCTATTTCACCGAATTATTTAAACACGAGCCGTGGTCGGAATTACCCGATAAACAGAAAAAAGATGTTCTTGAAAGTGAGGATGGATACACCCGATCATGCTGTGTTTCAAGTCACACGAGCATTTTTATTATCAATCAAAATGGCAGAATATTTTCAGAAGAAGAAAATAACATCCTTAAACGCTTCGCCAAAGTGTTTGAGCAATCCTACACTCGTTTTCTGGACCTTCAAAAAGCAGAAGAACAGGCCAGAGAAGCCGAAATAGAACTGGCTTTGGAACGTGTGCGGGCTAAAACGATGGCGATGCAGCATAGCGATGAGCTTATGGAAACATCTGAATTGATGTTTGAACAAATAAAAGGTCTGGACATCGAATTATGGTCGTGCGGGTTTAGCTTGTGGTATGATGATGACAGCTATTTTGTTGGGTACAATCCCGGACCTGATGGGAAGATGGGCGAACCGTTAAAGATCCCTCTCACTGAAGATATATTCTTCAAAACCATCCGCGAAGCGAAACGAAGAGGTGATGAATTTCTCGTGTTCGAATCAGAGGGAGAATCACTCGAGCAAACCTATCGCTACATGGATACCCTTCCGGTAGTTGGAGAAACGATGCGTGGTTTCGTGGAAGCGGGATATCCCCTGCCCAAATACCAGGTTACGCACTGCGGATTCTTCTCAAACGGTCATCTGATGTTTATCACACAAGAGCAAAATCCTGAAGCTGTCGAAATTTTCAAGCGCTTCACCAAAGTCTTTAACCAAACCTACACCCGGTTTCTTGATCTGCAAAAAGCCGAAGAACAGGCAAGGGAAGCGCAGATCGAAGCTGCTTTGGAGCACGTCCGGGCCAAGACTATGGCCATGCAAAAGTCGGATGAACTTGGTGAGGTGATCTCTATCATCTTCGAAAAACTGGATGATCTGAGTGTCTCTGTAAACGATGGAGTAGCACTTATAACATTTGAAGAGGATTCAAAAGACCTGAATGAATGGATGGCCAATGAAGGCTTTGAGACTTCTATAAATTTTCGTCTGCCCTATTTTGACCATCCGGTACTTTCAAATTTATGGGATGCCAAAAACCAAGGTAAGATACAATTCTTTCAAAGATATTCAGCTGAAGAGAGCAAATCTTTTCATAAACACATTTTCCAGCATACTGATTTCCGGCACACACCAGGGTCCGTAAAAGAGCATTGTCTTGCCGCCGAAACCTATGCAACCACCATTGCTTTCCAAAAAAACACCGCAATCTTTATAAATGATTATTCAGGAGAAACTCTTACAGAAACCGAGCTGGAAATTCTGCATAGATTTTCGAAAGTTTTTGAACAAACGTACACACGCTTCCTCGATCTCCAAAAAGCAGAGGCACGTGCACGCGAGGCACAGATTGAAGCCGCTTTAGAGCGTGTGCGGTCCCGTTCAATGGCTATGCACAATACTGAAGAACTGCAGGATGTGGTGAGAGTAGTAGCCGAAGGTTTAAAGAACACAGGGGTAATTCTTGATACTGGTGGAGCTGTAATCTGTACTTATTTTCAGGATTCTAAAGATGTGATACACTGGACTGCATCCGAAGATGAAACACATCCTTCCGTGCCTTACTATTTACCTTATTTTGAAGATGAATTGTTCGATGAAGCATGGACATCTAAAAACAGAGGAGATGATTATTACGCCAAAGAGTTTTCGTTCGAGGTAAAAAACAACTTTTGGAAATATGCCTTTGAGCATTCTGATTACCGGCAACTACCTGACGAATACAAAGAAATTATTTTAGAAAGCGAAACCCACGGACTTGCATGGGCCTGGTCAAAAAACTCTGCCATCATGGTCCCCTCCATACAGGGTGATCTGCCTTCCGAAGAGGAAAAGAAAATTCTTGTTCGCTTTGCCAACGTTTTTGAACAAGCCTATACCCGCCTCCTCGATCTTAAAAAAGCCGAAGCACAGGCCAGAGAAGCACAAATTGAGCTTTCGTTAGAACGCATCCGTGCACAGGTCACATCCATGCAGGAATCTTCTGACTTGTTTGATATTGTAGTGAGCATGCGCAAAGAATTTTTAACCCTCGGTCATGAAGCCGATTCTTTCTGGCACATGCGCTGGCTGCCGGATGTCTATGAAATGTCGATGACATCGGAAGATGGGCAACGTCTTGGGATGGTTATTAAAGTACCCAAGTTTGTGCACGATCAAATCCCCGGTCTGCCCGAATGGGAAAAAGGCAATGACCCCATTTACGTGTTAGCTCTGGATGCGGATGATGCCTGGGATTACATAGAAAACATGAATACTCATGGACATTATGAGCAAATTGATTCCAATGCACCCACAAAAGAGGATATTGAGCATATCGGCGGGCTTACGTTCATTTTAGCACGAACAAGTCATGGCGAAATTGGATTTAGTCTGCCCGGTGTTGTACCCGACCCGCCGGAAGAAGCATTAGAAACTCTTACACGTTTTGCAAGCGTATTTGACCTTGCTTACACTCGTTTTGAAGATTTGAAAGAATCCGAAAGACGGCACAGAGAGGTGGAAATTGATTTGGCTCTTGAGAAGGTTCGCTCACGTTCTATCGACATGCGGAAAACTTCAGAACTTGAGGATGTTATCCTGATGGTAAACGAGCAGTTTAGAAACCTCAATGTTCACATATCAGGAGGAGCTTTTATTGTAATAAATGAAAAGCTAAAAGAAGGATTCTATTGCTGGGGAGCCGGCGGTGCCGGAGATTATGTTCAGGAAGTATTCATTCCACTTTTGGACCGACCAATTTCAACGAATATTGCGGAGAATATTAAGAAAGGAACCAAATTTTTTACCGAGCACTATTCCAATGCGGAAAAAAAAGAGTTCTTTCAGCACTTGTTTAAGTACCCCCCATTTAGTGAAACTCCGTCTGAACGTAAAAAGGAATTACTTGAACTCCCTGATGGATATGTACGCTCTTGTGCTGTTTCTGAACAGACCAGTATTTTCATCATAAATCATCATGGAAGGGTTTTTACTGAAGATGAGAATCACATTCTCCGCCAGATGAGCAGAGTGTTTGAGCAGGCATATACTCGCTTTTTAGATCTTAAAAAAGCATCCGATCAGGCTCAGCAAATTAGTGAAGAGCGCGATCGACTTGAAATCGCTTTGAATGAATTACACGCTACCCAAGCTCAGCTCATCCAGCAAGAGAAACTGGCCTCTCTGGGACAACTTACCGCTGGTATCGCCCACGAGATCAAAAATCCGCTGAATTTTGTGAATAATTTTTCGGATTTATCGGTGGAGCTTGTAGAAGAAACGAAGGAGGAGCTGACAGCTATCAGCGATCAGCTTTCAGCGGAAGATCAGGAGAAAGTAGATCAGGCGCTGGAAATCCTGAACGACATTGATATGAACCTTCGAAAAATCTATGAACACGGTTCGCGTGCCGATTCCATCGTTAAATCTATGCTGGAACACAGCCGAGGCGGTACGGGCAAATTAGAACCGACGGATTTGAATGCGCTGGTGAAGGAATTTGTAAATCTCTCCTTCCACGGGATGCGAGCCGGTAAAAATCCTATTAATGTGGATATGGAATTTGAGTTGGATGAAAATATTGGGGAAATACCGTTGATTGCGGAGGATTTTTCGAGGGTGATCATCAATCTTTGTAATAATGGATTTGATGCAATGAGGGAGAAGGGCAATGGCAAAGACCTCCAAGGTCTCGAAGACCTTGGAGGTCTGGAATCTTACCGGCCCAAATTAACGGTTCGTACCAGCTCCAGAAACGAAAAGGTTGCAATCGAAATCGAAGACAATGGACCGGGGATTCCGGAGGAAATGAAGGACAAAATTATGCAGCCATTTTTTACGACGAAGAAAGGCACCGAAGGTACAGGATTGGGACTAAGCATAACCAATGATATTGTGAAGGCACATGGTGGTGAATTAAATGTGAGCTCAAAGGGAAATGAAGGAACTAAATTCTCAATTCAATTAAAGAAAGATTGACTGTATGAGTCCTGAAAAAAAAATATTACTTGAAAAGACCTATAAAAAATTTATAGATCTTTGTACTGGTAAAATTCCGCTTAAAGAAAATGTGTCTGTATTAGATGAAAAAATCTCTGGTTTTGGAACTACTATTGATGAGGTCATTTTATCACTTGGTGATTTTAGCCAATTAATTGAAATTCAAAATACGCCCGGGTCAGAAGTCAACATTGAATTAGACTCCAAAAGACTTAGACAAGAGATTACCCCTGATGAAAATTCAGCTCTTTTTTCAGAATTAGGGTCATTCAATATTAATGTCGACGATATAGAACAAACTATTCCAATTCGCCTTTCAACTATGTTGATCTTTACAGACACTGAATGGAAAGTATTGCATTGGCATGGCTCAAGTCCGGTAATGAGTGAGAATGACACCTTCCATATTAATGAATGGAAAAAACGTAACGTAGAACTGGAAGCTGAGGTAAAAGAACGCACTAATGAACTTGAGCAAAGAAAACGTGAGGCAGAAATTGAAGCGGCATTAGAAAGAGTGAGAAGTCGTTCCATGGCTATGCACAATAGTAATGAAATAGGACATGTAGCTTTGGTTCTCTTTGAACAACTAAAGAGTTTGGGTGGTGAACTTTGGGGTACTGGATTCGGTTTCTGCCAAAATGATTCCAATTTTG
This sequence comes from Balneola sp., assembly GCA_965216175.1. GTDB lineage: Bacteria > Bacteroidota > Rhodothermia > Balneolales > Balneolaceae > Balneola. The sequence continues at coordinate 39,694 of OZ244140.1, read as the reverse complement.
ATGAATTCTGGTTTGCGAACGAAAAAGGTGTCATGCCACATCTAAAAATCCCTAACACTATAGATCCGGCTCATAAACAAATGCATAAGGGGTGGGAAAAAAACCTAGAATTCCTATCCATTGAAAAAGATGGTAAGGAACTAAAAGAACATTATAATTATATGCTCACGGTCCCTGATGTTCAACCCATTTTTCAAGGCTTATTAGATGATGGTATTGCATTTCCAAAATGGCAAAAGTGGCATGCTGCTTATTTTAAATATGGATACATGTTAGTAATTACTACAGAAACATATGAAAATGAAGTCATTTTTAAACGGTTTGCAAAGGTATTTGAGCAGGCCTATACACGTTTTCTGGATCTGCAAAAAGCGGAAGAACAAGCTAGAAAATCTCAAATTGAGCTATCTCTTGAACGGATTCGTACCTTGGCAACCAGTATGCAGAAGTCTCAAGATCTGCTGGATATTGTAGTTACCATGCACACTGAGTTTACAAGCTTGGGGCATGAAGCTCATTACTTCTGGCATATGCGCTGGCTCGAAGATACCTACCAAAAAGCAATGACTTCCGGAGATGGCTCACGAATTGGCAATGTAATGGAACTCCCTCGCGGGTTTCATCAAAACGAGGCCATGAACAAGTGGGAACAAAATGAGGAACCTATTGGAGTGTTCACATTCGATGCTGATAGAGCTATCGACTATATTGATCGAATGATCAGTGAAGGTAGATTCGACGAAATTGATCAAAACTCACCCGGTTCCAATGATATTCGCGCTATAGGTGGATTAACCTTTGTCATGGCCCGAACTACGCATGGAGAAATCGGTTATAGCCTGCCGGGAGTGGTGGAAAACCCACCAGAAGATGACCTGAAAACTCTTGTACGTTTTGCCCACGTATTTGACTTGGCATATAAACGTTTTGAAGATCTGCAAGAAGCTGAACAACGAGCTTATGAGTCTAAAGTAGAAGCCAGCCTAGAGCGTGTTCGCGGAATGGCCGCAGCAATGAATCACAGTGATGATCTAAAACAAATCGCTGAGGAAATGTTCAAAGAGATGGCAATGCTTAGGATTAATCCTCTTCGTTATGGTCTTGCAATGATTGATGGCGTAAATAAAGAAGCTGAACTCTGGGCTTCCACTGTAGATGACAGTCAGTACATAGACCTACTTGGAAATCTATCGCTAACCTGGCACCCAATGTTGTTACAAGCTTATGACGCTTGGGGTGCTCAGCATGAAGAATTTATCTACCTATTACAAGGGAAAGAATTAAGTGATTATTACAAAAAGATAGGTATCATCAACCCTGAAATTCCCAACCTCGAAACTTTGGTCGATCCCGATAACGAAGTGACTCAATACTGTTGCTTCTTTCCATTTAAATCAGGTACCATGTATGCATTCACAACGGACGAACCAGATGAAGAGGGAAAGTCCATTTTGAAACGATTTGCCAATGTTTTTGAACAGGCCCATATTCGTTATGACGATTTACAAATAGCCGAAAAACAAGCCCGTTTGATTCGCGAGGAAAGAGATCGTCTGGAAATTGCCCTGAGAGAGTTAGAGGCCACTCAGGACCAACTTGTACAGCAAAAAAAACTAGCCTCCCTCGGTCAGCTCACAGCCGGCATTGCCCACGAGATCAAAAACCCGCTGAATTTTGTAAATAATTTCTCAGAGCTGAGTTTGGAGTTAATTGAGGAGACAAAGGAAGAGCTTTCATCTGTCAGCGACCAGCTTTCAGTGGAGGATCGGGAGAAAGTAAATGAAGCCCTCGAAATTCTTAAAGACATCGAGATGAATCTAAAGAAAATCCATGAGCATGGTTCGCGGGCAGATTCTATCGTAAAATCTATGCTGGAACACAGCCGGGGCGGGACAGGTAAATTACAACCAACGAATTTAAATGCCTTGTTGAAAGAATTTGTGAATCTCTCCTTCCAAGGAATGAGGGCAGGGAAAAATGCCATTAATGTAGATCTACAGTATGAGCTGGATGAGTCAATTGGCGAAGTGCCGTTGATAGCGGAGGATTTTTCACGAGTGATTGTGAATTTGAGCAACAATGCCTTTGATTCAATGAAGGAAAAAGGACTTCAAAATTCAACATCCAAGATTCAACACTACAATCCCAAACTAATTATTCGAACCTTTATTAAGAATCAAGCAACTATCATAGAAATTGAAGATAATGCGCTGGGGATTCCTGATAATATTAAGGATAAAATTTTACAGCCCTTTTTTACGACCAAAAAAGGGACGCAGGGTACCGGGCTTGGTTTGAGTATTACCAATGATATTATAAAAGCACATGGCGGAGTGTTAGAAGTTTCCACCAACCAAAATGAGGGTACATGTTTCACCATTAAACTATCCTAAGGTGGATAAACAATGAAATTTTTAATGAAAAAGGTTTTAATAAGAGGTACTCAATATCTGACCGTGTTGATGTTAGCAGCTACATCTGCTTTAGCACAGACAGAGCTGGAAAATAAACCAACTATTTTACAAAGTGAGGCCCCTTCGCTCCGTTTTGAACATATAGGGCTGGAAGAGGGTATGAATCAAGCCAGTGCAAACTCAATCATGCAAGACAGCAAAGGGTTCCTTTGGATAGCTACTCAGGGCGGACTGCACCGGTACGATGGGCATGAATTTAAAGTGTACAAACAAACTCCTTTTGACACGACTTCAATTTCTGAAAGCTGGGTGTGGGGAATGGCCGAATCATCTAATGGTGATATTTGGGTTGCTACTGAGGGTGCGGGGCTTAACCGGTTAGATCAGGCAACAGGGAAATTCACAAAGTATTATCATGCCCCGGATGACTCTACTTCTATCTCTAGTAATCGTGGATTTATGCCTTTTGAAGACAGCCACGGGAATCTTTGGGTAGGTACTTTTGACAATGGGTTAAATAAAATGCCTGCCGGTGAAGATGGTACATTTATTCGGTATCCTCATATACATGATGATCCTGCCACAGTAGCAAGCCATACGGTTTTTTGGATTAGTGAAGACCAGGAAGGTTTTATCTGGGCTGGAGGCACCAATGGTATTTCAAGAATCAATATTGATACTGATGAAATTACCCGGTTTTTACATAACCCGGATGGTGGAGAGTTTTATGGGGCTCCGGAAAATGTTCTTGGTCAGTATGTACCTCCTGCTGAACAAGGGAGAATATGGCTGGCCACCGGAAATGGGTTAGTTTACCTGAATAGTAGGACCGGTGATTTTGAGCGATATCTTATTGAGCCTAATGATGGTGAGGACATAAACCCGCTTAATTTTATACACGAAGTTGTTCCTGATCCGGACAACCCCAATATATTATGGGTAGGTGGCCCCGGTACCGGAGTAGCAAGATTTGACCAGTTTACCCAACAGTTCACCTCATACCGTAATAATCCAAGAGATCCCAATAGCCTCAAAGAAAATTTCGTTACCTCCCTGTTTGCTGATCGTTCAGGCACTATTTGGGTAGGAACAGCAACTAATGGTCTTCAGGCATTCAACCCTGGTGCCGTTAATTTCACTCACCTGAAGAATAACCCCGATGATGACCAAAGTATTTCTCCGGGTATTGTTTGGGGATTGTATGAAGACAAAGGTGGTACCTTATGGGCTGGCACTGATATAGGCGCCGGTGGCGATATTCTCACTGAGTTTGATATTAATTCCGGCAAGACCTCTCGCTACACGCATGATCCCAATGATTCCACTTCCATTATATTTGGGACAATTCGGGTATTTCATGAAGATGCTAATGGTAATTTTTGGATTGGTACCGGTGGGGGACTGAATTTATTTTACCGGACTACTAAAAAATCCACGCGTTTCCGACATCCCCAGATTGATGAAAACCGGGGACGTAACAGCCTTTTTGCGATCGTCCCTACGGCAACAGATGAGGATCTATTCTGGATTGGCAGTATTGGCGGGTTAGATCGTTTTAATTCCAAAACCGGGGAATATCAACATATCAAACTTCCACATGAAGAATTAAACTCAGATTTCGGGCCTCCTGTTCTAAGTTTACATCAAGCGGAAGATGGCATTCTTTGGGCGGGTACCACATTAGGCTTGTTGCGAATATCACCGGATGCGAATGCCACCATTGCTTCCACCTACAATCCAACCGATATCACTACCATCAATAATAATCAAATCTCTAGTATTGCTCAGTTAGATAACGAGCCAGGTATTCTTTGGTTAGCAACTCAAGCCGGAGGACTAAACCGCTTCGATATCAATACAAAAACGGCCAAACATTATACCGAGAAAGATGGGCTTCCCAACAACACTCTTTATGGTTTATTGGTAGATAACAATAACACCCTTTGGATGAGCTCCAATAATGGTATTTCAAATTTTGACCCTGCCACCGAAACGTTCAGAAATTATGGGCTTGATGATGGGCTTATGGCACTTGAATACAGCCAGAATGGCTACTTCAAAGGGAGCAATGGAGTGATGTATTTCGGAAGCGGTGAAGGTGTTACTGCCTTTATGCCGGAACAACTCCACGTTAATGAAATTCCGCCACAGATCGTGCTATCAGACTTAAAGATTTTCAATGAATCTGTGATACCGGGACCAAATTCACCCCTCAAGAAGTCTCTTAGCGAAACGAAAAAAATTACACTGCCCTACAAGCAAAATGAAGTCACCTTCGATTATGTAGCTCTCCATTTTGCCAACTCTGCGAATAATACCTATTCCTATCAACTAATTGGTTTTGATCCAAACTGGGTTGATGCCGGTAATAAAAGATCCGCTACTTATACTAACCTGCCCGAGGGTGATTATACCTTTAAAGTAAAAGCAGCTAATGCTGATGGTATCTGGAATAACCAAGGGGTTTCCATAGACCTGACAATACTGCCACCCTGGTACCGAACCTGGTGGGCATATGGGCTGGGTATCGGGTTTATTGGCTTTCTGGTATTTGGAGTAGACCGGATACAACGAAGCCGTATTTCCAAAAAAGAACAAGAACGACAGGCTTTACGGGAAGCCGAACTCCGTGCTGAAGCCGAAAACAAACGCCGTGGAGATACCGAACAGCTCAGCACTATTGGCCGTGCCATTACTTCTACCCTTTCCGTTCACAAGATTATTGACACGGTCTATGAAAATGTAAATGCTATTATGGATGCCGCCATTTTTGGTGTTGGCATTTATAATAAAGAGGAGAACCGGCTTGACTTTCCTGCTACCAAAGAAAAAGGTAAAATGCTTCCACCTTATATAAATTCTCTAAGTGAAGAAAACCGGTTGGCGGTGTGGTGTTTCAAAAACAAAGAAGAGGTTGTAATTGGCGATTTCTCTATCGAGCATAAAAAGTATATATCATCTTATCAGCCGCCAATAGAAGGGGATGATTCCAAGTCAATCATTTATATGCCTCTTATTCAACAAAATCGGGTCATTGGAGTTATCACCACCCAAAGCTTTAAAGAAAATGCTTACACTGAATATCACTTAAATTTGTTGCGAAATCTGGCTACCTATGCCGCCATTGCCCTTGATAATGCTTCTGCCTATCGCCGGCTCAATGCAACGCTGAGCGAACTTCAAACAACGCAACAACAACTCGTTCAACAAGAAAAACTCGCTTCACTGGGACAACTTACCGCCGGTATCGCTCACGAGATTAAAAACCCGCTGAATTTTGTGAATAATTTTTCGGAGCTGAGTGTAGAGCTGGTTGAAGAGACAAGGGACGAGCTTTCATCTGTAAGCCATCAGCTTTCAACTGAGGACAGGGATAAGGTAAATGAAGCTCTGAAAATCCTAAACGACATCGAGATGAACCTCCGAAAAATCCATGAACATGGTTCCCGTGCCGATTCTATCGTAAAATCAATGTTGGAACACAGCCGGGGTGGTTCGGGAAAAATGGAGCCGACCGAATTGAATGGATTGATAAAAGAATTTGTGAATCTCTCCTTCCACGGTATGCGAGCCGGTAAAAATCCCATTAATGTAGATCTGCAATTTGAGCTGGATGATTCGGTTGACGAAGTGCCGTTGATTGCGGAAGATTTTTCGCGGGTGATTGTGAATTTAACCAATAATGCCTTTGATGCGATGAGAGAAAAACAGAATTCAGAATCCAGAATTCAGAATCCAGAAGAATATAAACCAAAATTAACTATCCGTACCAAACCAGAAAACGGTAAAATTATTGTAGAAGTTGAAGATAATGGCCCTGGTATTTCTGATGAGATGAAAGATAAAATCCTGCAGCCTTTCTTCACCACTAAAAAAGGCAAGGAAGGAACAGGCTTGGGGCTATCGATCACGAATGATATAATAAAAGCCCATGGTGGTACCATAAGCATTAATTCTAAAGAAGGAGAATTCACCAAATTCCTTATTACCTTAACAATCGATTAATTACTTATTATGAAATTTCTAGTAGTAGATGACGAAAGAGATGTTGAAATGCTCTTTCTACAAAAGTTCCGGAAAGAACTCCGCCAGGGTTTATTCGAATTAGAATTTGCCTTTTCAGGCGATGAGGCACTTGAGTTACTGGCCAGCAAAGAACCGCCTGATGTACTTTATATCTTTTCGGATATAAATATGCCGGGTATGAGTGGATTAGATCTTCTTCAGGAGGTTAAGCGCTTGTATCCACAAATTCGGGTAAGTATGATTTCGGCCTATGGCGATGCCGAGAATTATAATCGGGCAATAAAATCCGGGGCTAAAGAATTTTTTACCAAACCAATTGATTTCGATTTCCTGAAAAAAGAACTCCTTCAGCTTATCAAAGAAGAGAACTAACTTACCGCTAAAAACGCTTATTATGAGACAGCACCGAATACTGGTAGTCGATGACGAACCTGATTTACAAATGTTGATCCTTCAACGCTTTCGAAAGCAAATACAGCAAGAAGAATATGAATTTTGTTTTGCTGAAAATGGCCAAGAAGCTTTAGATTTACTGAAGGAGTCTGATGATATTTCCTTAATCTTATCAGACATCAACATGCCTAAGATGGATGGACTTACCCTACTTTCTGAAGTTCAGAAAACAGATAATCCCATACTGAAAACCGTTATGGTTTCTGCCTACGGTGATATGGGTAACATCAGAACCGCCATGAACCGTGGAGCTTTCGATTTTGTAACCAAACCCATCGACTTTAAAGATTTGGAACTGACGATTGACAAAGGGCTTACTGAAAGCAAATATATGTATGAAGCCCTTCAGCATAAAGTGAATCTGGACGCCGTTAAAATAGATCTAGAAACAGCTGCTCGTATTCAGCAAAAAATATTACCACAGACATTTCCTCCCTTCCCTAATAGGAGAGAGTTTAACATATATGCAGAAATGTGTACCGCCAAAGAAGTGGGCGGTGATTTCTACGATTTTTTTCTTCTGGATGAACATCACTTGGGTTTTGTAATTGGGGATGTCTCCGGTAAAGGCGTTCCGGCTTCTATTTATATGGCTGTTTCTCGTACCATGATCAAAGCCATCGCCTCTCAAATCGATGATCCGGCCGAATGCCTGTCAACGGTAAACTCTATGTTGATACCGGAAAGTGACTTCACCACATTCGTAACAGTACTTTATGGCATCCTCGATACCCGGACAGGAAAAGTTCGATATTGCAATGGTGGACACAACCTTCCTTATATTATGCGTGCCAATGGTACAGTAGAAGAAGTCGAAAATACGGATGGAATACTCTTGGGTAAAATTGAACCTTTTGTATTCAAAACCAAAGAGCTTCAATTACAACCCGGTGAAAAAATTATGCTTTTTACCGATGGCGTTACCGAAGCTAATGCAGAAGATGAAAGCATGTACGAAGAGCCTCGCCTGGAAGCTTTTCTGGAAAAGCATACTGATACTGCCCCTGAAAAATTAGTGCGTAGCTTACTGGTAGATGTCCTAAAGTTTATCGGAAAAGCCAATCAATCTGATGATATTACTATACTATGTGTAGAATATACAGGCGATAAAAGCTGATTATCATCTATTGAATTAGGAGGGAGAAGTAATTAAAGATGAATGTTTCGCATTCCAATAACAGGACCGTACAAATCAGATCAATACCGATACTGATCTACATTTTTTGCTAATATAAATTAAAAAAGCCTTCTTGTATTTAACAAGAAGGCTTTTATGCTTCAGAGTTTTTAGGTTAATTTTCCAGATTCATATCGGCATCCAATATTTTCTGAATTCTAGTCTGAACTTCTCTTAAATGCGCTTCAGTATATGCATCAAAGCTAAAAGGAGGACTTAATCTACGGTCTATCCTTTCTTTCAGGTTTTTTAACTCCAACCTAGCAACAGAACGAGCGTCAGCAGGAGTGCCACCAGGGGCATCAGTAACTAACTCCGCCATTCTATCAATGTAAGCTCTCTGGAGATCTCTTCTAAGGCTTGCCACGTTTTTACCCGGCGAAGACCATACTTCACTCCAAATAGATTCCGTTAAAGCTCCTAATACTTCCGGGATAGTCATCACATTTTCAGAACCGAATTTCAATTCAGCATCTCTGATTCTTGCAAATTTAGCCGGACTTGTAATTTGAACTAACATAGCATTTTGTAATCCAAGTAAAGATTGGTGAAGAGGATAATCTATTCTTCCGTTGTATGTATTGCTATTCCCCCAATGACTCCATCTGTCAGCGCCAAATTTTTGGTATACATCAGATGAGATTTCGAAAGCATTTTCATCAAAAGCAGCATCTATAATAAATTGTAGTGCTTCTTCTTGTCGCTCTTTTTCAACGTTTACAAAAGGTTCACGGGCGTTTGGATCACCCATATGATCTCTGTATTGATACTGACCACCAATATATTTTATCCCAGTGGATACCGCTCTTCCATATTGGCTAACTAAAGTTTGAAATGCATCAGTCACTTCAAAATATGGTGTGTTATCAGACATTACATGTTCAGGAAGATTTTCCCAAATTCCTTTGATTAATTCTGCACGCTCCATACCCCATGCTAAAGGATCGCTACTTAGATCATAAACACTCACATTCGGATCTAAAGCACCAAATCCTCGAGCATCTTCATCCGGGCCGTATGCATGCCCGGGAATAGCTGATTGCCTTGCTAACTCTTCCGCTCTTTCATCATCCGGAGTGTAACCAAAAGCTATTACCCACTTATCGTAAGAACCAACTGAGGGAGAATAATAATATCCTTGATCTTTACCATTAGGAGCAATATTGATTCCCGGATATTCCATTACCGAGCTTGCCAGTCCATTTTCTTCTGTAAAAGCTTTGTCATGAAGTTTATCAAAAGGTGTATCTGCAGAAGATCTGAAATTATGTCTCAAACCCAATGAATGACCAAGTTCATGCATGGTAACACGTTTCATTGCTTCGTATATATAAGACTGAGGAACTGCATCTCCTGCTTTGATTTCTCCGTTTGCAATTAAAGCCGTTCTCAATAATGTTCCCTGAGATGATAATTCATCAATCATAGATGCCATTTCATATCCATTTCGCATTGCTTCTTCTTCCTCTTCAGAAAGTTCAAACATTTCAGTAACTGCAACTCCCGGGTCGATATTCGTTCTGTAAAAGTTTTTCCAATTCTGAACCATATTGGCTTCATATAAAATATCTGCATCTAGAATTTCTCCTGTTCTGGGATCAACAACTGATGGGCCAATTGCTCCATATCCTGATTGATCTGAGACATTCCATCTCATTGTTGCATATCTGATATCCTCTGCATCAGCTCCTTCTGGTAATAATTTAGCTTCTATCCCATTTCTGAATCCTGCGGCTTCAAATGCTCTATTAAATTCCAAAATACCATCAATCATCATCTGCCGATATTCCTCAGGAACTGAATGATCAATATAGTAGGTAATTGGTTTTTTCGGGGTACAAAGTCCATCACTTCCCGGAGCATCTGCACATTCCAATCTCCACTTGTTGACATATCGTCTGAAAAATTCTTTCTCATCATCAGAAAAATCCTTGTGAACAGTCATGAAATACCCGGTTCGATCATCTGCCATTCTTGGCTTCATAGGCTCTTCTGGAAGTTGTGCCATTGTATAGTGAATAGTTACAGGAATATATCTTGAATCCGGAACGGTTCTTGGTCCACCTCTTTCTGCATTATTGAACGTAAGTTTTGCTTCAACGTTTGTATTCATCGGGAAAGATTTTGCCGATGCGATATAGCTTTTGCTTTTATCTAAACTTGCTCTGCCTGGTTGACCGGGACGTGAGCTAACTGCATTTTCTACTCTGTTACTAACCCCGGAAAGATCTGAAACAAACCAATCAAAGGCATCGATCAACATTACACCATCTTTGCTGGTTGCTTCCACTTTAGCAGTTTCCATCACAGAACTTCCAAATGTAAGTTCTAGCGCATTAGCGGCCGGCGTCCCCTCTTCAGCAGTGTATCGATGAGGTTTTTTAACTAAAAATATTTTCCCTTCATGTTTTTCTAAAGAAACCAATAAACCTTCAAAAATATTAAGCATGGTTCCTCCGAATAATCCTGAAGAACCGATTCCTTGAGATATTTCAAAATTCATCAGAAAGTCCTTATTCAGATCTTCTTCAGAAATAGCTATAAAAAGCTTTCCATCTTTACGATATAAATCAAAAAACCCGTCAATTTTCTCTGTGTCTTTGATTAATTCTTCAAACTTATTTTTCTTTTCATCTTCGGCATTCTCGCCTTTCTCTTGGCCAATTAATGCAACAGGGGCCATTAAAAGTATACAAATACCAAATAGTAGTAACTTTTTCATCCTTCTCCATTTAGTGAATATTTGAAAGTTAAGTTACTAACTACGGATTGGTAATCAATTGGCAATACAAATTTTGACAAAAATGAAAACCATTCGAATTCGTTGAAAAAATGATTGTGAAGCGATTTAGAAGTCCTTATATTTAAGGCTCTCAATAAATTACTGAAATGCACCCGTAGCTCAATTGGATAGAGTACCTGACTACGAATCAGGCGGTTACAGGTTCGACTCCTGTCGGGTGTACACCTAAATAAGCCCAAAACGCGTCTTCACAGCGCTGAGGGCTTTTTTATTATCTGGTGATTTTAAATTAGTAAACATATTAATAGGGTAAGCAGTAGAAACCACATTCTAATAGTGGGTGATCAGAAATTATCAACGAAGTAAATAAAAATCTTTAATCTGTACGTGTGATAATTTATTCTATGAACATGTGAACTTTAAATTTGCAACAAACTAACATTAAACAATTGTCCTGATCACGACAACTAAGTTCAAGCATCCATGCATTTTTATTTCTTAAAAATAATCTTAATTATTGATTATAGTTAGATATCTATTTGCGCAATTAAAGTCCTGATATTTAAGCCATGTACAGTTGCAAATAAAGTTAATTGATTCCTACTACCTGAATTTATTATATCAAAAGTCTTAATGTATCTATCATTAGGGTCATCTTTTTTTATCGTATATTTATTTTTCAAATCTCCATCAAAATTGAAATGGAAAAGCTCTAATTCTTCGCCATATGAGGACATAAAAATTCCATGTTCATTTACTTTCATGTCTAAGAACAATGATGGATAACTTTCTGAAGGATTGTATAAATACATCTCCAAAATCTTTTCAAGTCCGTCGCCTTTTAAATAAATTTCATTTTCTATATTTCCTTTCGAATCCAATACTTGGACGTAAGGAAATCCTCTGAAACCAGTATAAACGAAGCCATCATGAACGTCAGAAAAAGAACCTGAATGATTAATATCTAATTGCTCAAAAAATGCTGGATACTTGCCAAAAGAAAAAGCTGAATCTAATGTCGGGTCGAAATAAGTAAACAAAGGATAATTTCCAAAATCTGGCATATCAGAGTACTCAGGCATCCCATCATAATAATAGTTCTTCAATAAAAACCCATCTTTTAGCTTAAGAAGACCCATATAAGCGCCATGAAAAAAGTAGGTATCAGTATAGTTACCATTTTCATCAAATTCTTGGATTTGCATTTTACCCTGTTCTAGAGTGTAGATTCTATCATTGTCAATAGCAAAGTCTAATGGATTGATAAGCTCGCCGGGACCTCTACCAGGACGACCAATTTTTTGGACAAAATTTACTTCTGTATCATATTTTAAGATAAATGCCCCCCTATGCTCTAAGAGATAAGAAAAATTGCTGTTGGCTTGAGTCGATGCAATATTACTTATATAATTCTCATCTCCATTGTTAGGAAATTCAGATATCGGTGTTACTAACTTAGATTCTTTTGGATCTGTGTTTACCTCATTGATAGTAGGGACCAAAAAGTACCCTACTATCGCTGTGGCAATAAATATTGATAATATTGTTAAGTATTTTTTCCCCATATTAAAATAAACATCTATAGTTTTAAATTTTTGTTAGAATTAACCCAGTCTAGTACAAGGTTCCATTACTGGTTCTGTTTCGAAAAATTTAAGAAAACTATTAGTAAAAAAAGTACGGTTTTGAATGATACGATCCGAATCTAAATCATCGTTTAATCGCTATTTTGGAGTCATTTAAGAAGGTTTCGATATATATGAATTCAGAATTTACCTGACTACGAATTAGGCGTTTACAAGTTCGACTCTTGTCGGGTCTACACCTAAATAACCCCAAAACGCGTCTTTCACAGCGCTGAGGGCTTATTTTTTTGCTTGTCTATTTTCAGTATCCTTAAGAAAATATTGAAATCTTATGTATACTCCTTCCTCTTTTAAACAAGAAAACCCTGACATTCTTTTCGACCTGATCGAAGAATACAATTTTGGAATTCTATTCAGTCAACATCACGAGCAACCTGAAGCCACACACCTTCCTTTCTTAGTTGACAAAGATCGCGGGAAAAATGGCGTCTTATTTGCTCATTTTGCTAAAGCAAATAAACACTGGCAAAAGATAGATGAAATGAAAGACGTTCTTACCGTTTTTCAAGGCCCACATACTTACATTTCACCTTCGTGGTATATAAACAGAGCAGAGGTTCCCACCTGGAATTATGCAACAGTTCATGTGTACGGAAAACCGAAAATAATACAGACCGAGAAAGATCTTCGTGCAATGGTAGTTAGACTTACCCATTTCCATGAAAAAAATATCGATTCAAACTGGCAACTTGATGAAGTGAGTAAAAAGGATTTTGAAACCGATTTAAAGGGAATTATCGGGGTAGAAATTGAGATAAGCAGAATGGAAGGAAAATTTAAATTCAACCAAAATAAAAACACCGACGATCAATTAAGTGTTATTAAAAACCTTGATAAAAATGGAATAGATGATGTCTGCCAAATAATGAGGAAAAACATTTCGTTAAAGAAGCCCTAGTCGGAACTCAGTTTATTTACTTCCGAAATCTTTCTTTTTAATTCTACAGGATTAAATGGCTTTGTTACAAAATCATTCATCCCTACTGAAAACACTCTTTCTTTAACTTCATTTAAAGCTGCGGCAGTTAATGCAAATATTGGGACCTCACGTTTAACCGGATCTTCCATTTTCCTAATTTCTGTTGCAGCTTCATAGCCATCCATTTCCGGCATCTCCAGATCCATCAAAATAAGATCAAAGTTACCCTCATTAAGTTCCTTAATAGCCTCAATTCCGTTACTAACAACTACTGCTTCGATCTCCCATCTTCGAAGAAAGCTCTGCATTACCTTTTGGTTTATAAGATTGTCTTCCGCAACGAGAACTCTCAAATCTAGCACCTTATCTATTTTTTGTTCAACTTTTCCTTCACCAGTATGTTCTTTGCCTTCCAATTTGTCAAAATTAAGACAAACTTTAAACTCACTTCCTTTCCCAACTTCACTTTCTGCCAGAATCTTTCCACCTTGTAATTCAACGAGTTTTTTACTGATACTTAACCCTAATCCTGTTCCTCCATACAAGCGCCGTGTTGTATTATTTGCTTGAACAAAACTTTCAAATATGGAATCCAGTCTGTCTTCTTCTATACCAACGCCGGTATCAATAACTTTAAACTCGACATCTATAGTATCGTCATTTTCCCCATTACTTTGCACCAAAATATTTACTGATCCTTTCTCTGTAAATTTTAAAGCATTGCTTACCAAGTTATTCAAAATCTGAATAAGTTTATTAGGGTCACCAACCAGATATTTTGGAAGGTTTGAAGCTATTTCTGTTTTTAAATTAACTTTTTTATTATGTGCTGTAGTTCTAAAACTCTCCGAAACAGTACTTACAAGCTCTTTAAGTTGAAAACTGATTTCCTCAAACTCGATCTTTCCGGCATCTATTTTAGATATATCAAGAATATCATCTATCAAGCTTAACAGAGTTTTAGCTGAGAAATCAAGTACATTTATTGATTCCAGCTGATCTTCTCTGGGTTCATCTTCTTTCAGGAAATGGGTCATCCCCAAAATTGCGTTCATTGGCGTCCTTATCTCGTGGCTCATTGTTGTAAGGAAGTCTGTTTTGGCACTCGAACTCTGCTTAAGCTTCTCACTTGTCTGTTCAAGTTTTTCGATATAGCTCTCGAGTTCTTTTTGCTTAATATTTAACTGCTTATTGAGCTCTTTCTCTTTTTCTAAGAACTCTTTTGTTACCTGCTCCGCCTTCTCTTTCGACTCAGAAAAAGTATTAAAAATAATCCACGTTGTTACAAAAGCAGCTCCAATTACCCCCCACCTTACATAATCTATACTTTCCGGACTAAGAGAAACGCGATCTATTGCTATAAAATCGATAATAAAATATGATAACACCGAAATGAAAATCGATATATTTCTAAGCTTATTGTTATGATAATCAAACAAAAGAATGGACAATCCCATTGCCGGAATCAGGAAGTACTGAATCTCAGCTTTACCATCAAAAATTGAACTCAGTATTATAATTGCAATATCAACGTAGAGAATAAGAAGAAACTTAGCGGTGCTTTCAAAGCCTTGTTTTGACAATACTGGAATCAAACACAATGCAATAATTTCAGATACAAAGAACCATGAAACCGACATGGATTCATCTACAGCAAATATGAATAGGAAAAAAAGGCATACTATAGCAGTCGAATAGGATACCAGATTGAGAATTGGCAACCCAAACATTCCTTCAACTTCATTGGCGCCATTCGCCTTATAATGAGTTGAAGTACCTGAAAGACCTATAAGAGAGAAGTTATTTGCCATACTTTAAATATCAAAGAAGTACGTCAATTATTATCTATGGTTCAAGAGGTTTGCAATTTAGCTCTATAGGCCATTGCATAGATCTTCATTTGCTTTACCATAGAAGCCAGTCCATTTGCTCTCGTTGGTGATAAATGTTGTTGCATTCCAATTTTTGAAATAAAGTCAGGATTAACTGAAATTATTTCTTGCGGAGTTTGATCAGAATACAATCGTACAACTAACGAAACTAGTCCTTTTGTAATTGCAGCATCACTGTCTGCTTTAAAGTGTATTCTGTCTTCATTCAATTCAGCGGTTAACCAAACCTGACTTTGACAACCTTTAACCAGATTTTCTTCCACCCGATCCTCTGATGCAAGAGGCTCTAATTTGTCCCCGTGTTTAATAATATATTTATAGCGTTCTGTCCAGTCTTCAAAAAGACTAAATTCTTTTACTATTCGGTTTTGTACTTCGTGAATATCCATAAAAATAAGATAGGGAATCAATTACTTTATACCTGATAAAAGTCTCAACTCAATAACTTCAGAATTTTCAGTTATATCTTTAACTCCATAAGAGCTACTGATTTTACAGCTTCCACTTTGTCGTTATTTTTGATGGGCCTGAAAGATTGAATCATCGTTATTTTATCATCGTTCTTAGCCACATACTCACATTTTTCTGAGCATAGTGTTCCATCAAACGCCTTTTCTAGACTTTTTTTAATGATATTGGCTGTTTCTCTGGGAACTACCGCCTCAATTCCTTTATTTAGAATTTCTTCCTGAGACATACCTGTAATACTACGATAGGACTCTGAAACATAGCTACAATATATTTCACCTTCTTCGTCCTTTTTGAACTTGAGTACAAACTCATCATGACTTTCAAGTAAATCTTCCAGATTACCTGTTTTCTTTTTTAAAGTCTCAATAACTCTATTTCGTAAAGATACATTATCAAAATGAATACGAACTATTGTTTGATCGCTACTCACAAACCATCGTACATCGGCTTCTAGTATTAACTTCTCTTCTCTTTCTGATTTAAATTCCCAGGTAAATCTATCATCTACATTGATGGAGGAATCAAATTCTTGAAAAAGATTTTTAACCTCATCTCTATCGCTATCATTTACTAAATCCCAAATTTTAACCTCTTTCAATTCATCAACATCTAATTTTAAGATCTCCCTGAAAGATTTGTTACTTGAAATGATATTTCCCTGAACATCTAAATCAACAAAAGTACGTTTTGAGTTTTCTTCCAATTCTTCAAAGTCTATGGATGTATCAAATAAAACTTTACTCAATTCGTGACGTTCGGTTATATCTCTTTGATAAGAAACCCAATGCGTTACTTCACCTTCTTTATTTGTAAGGGGATGAATGTCCCATTGATTTACGAACTCCGTTCCGTCTTTCTTGTAGTTTACAGTGTGCCCAAAAAATGCTTGCCCGTCTATCAACCTTTTTTTCAGCCTGTCTAAAACATGACGGTCTGTTTTCTCACCTTGTAGAATTCTGGGAGTCTTTCCTATTGCTTCATCTCTGGAGTAACCCGTCATTTTAGTAAATCCATCATTTACATAAACGATTTCTGGTCCGGGATTTTCAAGATTCAGTTCTGTAATTAAAATCGAGTCATAATCGTTTTTGATTGCACTTTCTAATAGCGAAAGATGGTGCTTTGTTGTTTCATATTTCGACAACAACTCAGACATAAGTTCTTTAAGCTTAGACTCAGATATTTCATCTTTACTGCAGGATTTTATAAGCTCAAGAATTTGAGAATCAATTTTTCTCATTTTGGTCAATATTTTTTAATGGCTACATTTTAGTTCATAACTAAGTAATCCTTTTCACCATTCCATTTCTAGCAATTAAAATTTTTAAATACTACCTTTATAGTATGTTTATGTCAAATTATTTCAAAAAGGCTTTCTTATTTGTTTTAGTCTCTTTTTTTGGAGGATGTTTCTTATTAAAAAAATCTACGGACGTTCACCGTCCGATCATGATTCCGGTTAAAGGAGGAACATTTCTTTATGGAGATTTTTTTGAGGGTAAAAATACCGATGCCATCCCTGCTCACAAAGTTTTTATCGATGATTTCAAAATTGGAAAATATGAGATCACCTACAACCAATTCGATCACTTTGCTTCAAAAACGAACATAGATAAACCTAAGTCTGATTTAGAAACCCGTGGAAGTAGGGCCGTGGCTTATGTGACATGGGATGAAGCCAAAGCTTTCTGTAACTTTTATGGATTCAGATTACCTACTGAAACAGAATGGGAATATGCAGCACGGTCTCGTGGCAAGAATCATGTTTTGTCAGGAACTACCACATTAGATTCAATTTATGTGGTTGCTTTAACTAAACACGAAGATCGGAATGAAACTATACAGGTTGGAACAAAAGAGCCAAATGATTTGAAGATTTATGATATGAGTGGTAATGCTTTTGAATGGATAGGAGAATACTATCAATTTTATTCGATGCCTGACAGAAAACACAGTTTGGACGAAGATGCTGTTCGAATAATACGAGGAGGAAGTTATTACGAAAATATACTTGCTAACAGAACATATTGGAGAACCGGGACATTAAGAGATGTTCGCTCCGGTGACATAGGTTTCAGATGTGCCAGTGATTAATCTTTTGAATTCTTCTTACTAAAGGATAGCAGACTTGTATTGTGATTATATGTTATTCTTATATTCGATCCATATTCAGTGAGTAGCTCTTCATTAGCTTTAAAATCTTCTATCAATACTTGATTTCCGGTATCTAAACTAAAAAATACGGTTTTGAATAACCCCAAGATAGTACAACATAATCTTCAGTAACACCATGCAGCTTAAAATCAGATCGTTCTGGAGAATAGACCTCCCAATAAATTTCTTTCGTAAAAGGATTGATCAGCTTTAGTATTGCCTTCCTTTCTCTGTCAATTCCTAAAAGCAATAAACGACTACTGTCAATAAATTCTAAACTTCTTACCGAAAGCTCTGAATACTCCGCAATAGTTTCTAATTCTTTGTTATAGATAAGTTTTTTACTGAAAGGATATTCGAATTCCTTTAGCCTATAAGAAAAAATCATATAGTCATTTTCATTATCAGCTTGTAAAAATTCAAAACTTCCCCCTTGAACTCTTTCAATTTCATATTCCGATAAATTCTTCAATTTATAATTTTCAATTGAATCCAATGACAGTGTAGTTATCTGTACTGGATATCTGTTTTTTATCTTTCGAACATCAATTTCTTTGTAAAGCACTGAGATTTTTTTTGCTAATTCTTCGATATTTTTTTCAGAGGATGTTTCTTTTTCAAGATAAAATCTTTCTTTTTCAATTTTCAAACTGTCTTGCAGGAACTGAATTCTAGAATAAATTTCATTCTCTTTCTCATTTTCCAGATATCTTTCAAGTTTTGAACTTACAATCCATAAGTACTCATCCCCAAAAAACTCAGTTAACAACTTTCCCTCTAAATCTAATGATTTCGAAATAACCTCAACCGATTTGTCAGTTGTAGAGTGCAGTGCTAAATAGCCATAATCTTTTGCCATAAAATATTTCCCACTTTTGCTCAAGTTGATAATGGAGCTGGGTACATGACTAAACTTTGCTTTTTCTTGAGCAGTGTTATCATAAATTGTATGAGTCCATTCTCCTTCAAAATCTTCTGTTGGAGCTCTGCCGTTTTTTGTGACGTTAGACAAAACAAATCATGATTTTTTACGGTCGGTTTTCACGTAATAAGAGCTGTCCATTTTTTCTAAAAGCAAATCCCCTTTTTCATCATAAACATGTATTCCGAAAACAGATTTGCTTGGTAACTGATTAAAGTCAACAATAACGCCCTTACCAAACCTGATTACTTCCACTCCACTTTTTGAAGCCAATGTAGAAAGGTTTACTTCACGTACAACATCATATACAGGTTGTATTTGAGATTCTGCTTTTGTTCCCTCTTTTTGACAAGACAGAACTAGTAGTAAAAGCTGAAATAAAACTAAGACTCGAAGCTGTTTCATAATTCTTAGACAAAAAAAGGGGGCCGAAGCCCCCTTACTCACTCACTCATCGAAGCAGCAACTTAGCAATTGTCATAAGTTGCATGTTCGTTGTACCCTCGTAGATTTTACCGATCTTTGCATCACGATAAAATTTTTCTACGGGATATTCTTTAACAAAACCATTTCCGCCATAAAGATCGATAGCCATTGAAGCTACTCGTTCGGCTACTTCAGATGAATAGAATTTTGCCATCGCTGCTTCTTTCAGGAACGGCTGACCTGCCATTTTCATCCGAGCAGCGTTATAAACTAATAATCGGGCTGTTTCAATATCTGTTGCCATTCTGGCTAACTGAAACTGCACACCCTGAAATTCAGAAATTGCTTTACCAAACTGTTTACGTTCCTGTATATATCCTAAAGCAGCATCAAAAGCGCCTTGAGCAATTCCAACCATTTGTGCGCCAATACCGATTCTTCCTTCGTTTAAAGTCTCAATAGCAACTTTGTATCCTTTTCCAAGCTCTCCTAAGATATTCTCTTTCGGAACTCGACAATCTTCAAGAAGAATTTCACAGGTTGAGCTTGCTCTAATTCCAAGTTTATTTTCTTTTTTAGAAACGGAAAATCCTTCAAACCCTCTTTCAACTACAAACGCCGTTATTCCTTTATATCCTGCTTCAGGATTTACATTTGCAAGTACTATAAAAATATCAGCTTCATTTGCGTTTGTGATCCATAACTTTGCTCCATTCAGAATATAAGAGTCGCCATCTTCTTTGGCTTTACACTTCAAGGCAAAAGCATCACTCCCAGATCCTGCTTCTGACAAACAATAAGCTCCAACCTTTTCAGTAGCTAATTGAGGTAAATATTTTTCTTTTAAAAATTCTGATGCATAATTTACAAAGGCATTGTTAACCAATGTGTTTTGAACATCCATGAAAACTCCAACAGAACCATCAACCTTTGATATCTGCTCAATAGCCACAACAGACATCATAAATGAGCCTCCGCCGCCATTATATTTTTCAGGAATATCAATACCCATCAATCCCATCTCAAAGAATTCTTTAATAAGGTTGGGATCCAGTTTAGCGTTTTCATCCATTTCCTCAACAAGAGGCTTTATTGAAGCTTGAGCAAAATCAGCCGCTGCATCTTTTAGTAGCTGCTCATCTTCAGTTAATTGCGTTAAAGGCGGGACAATCTGCTCCAATGTTTCCATTAATTCTAAAATCTTTTAATTTGAGTTGTGAGTGAGGGATAATATACGAATTGTAAGCGCTTTTTTGCTACTGATTTTGCACTTATTAGTTAAATCTCCTTTAAGAATTTCGCAGCAGCTTCTGAAGGGGATATCTTATTCTCTTTAATTCTTTTAGTGAAATCAGCTACTAAAATCTTGTTCTCTTTTGAATTCCAAAGATTTCTCAACACCGCGTCTTCAACAAGACGTTTAAACCAATTCAATTCCTGCTCTTTTCTTTGAGCTTCAAAAATATTCTTTTCTTTTAATAAAGAAATGAAATTCTGAATTCTTTCCCAAGCTTCGTCAATTCTCTTCTTTTTGATGGAGCTAACCGTTAAAAACTCAACCCCAATCCCTTCAAACTTTGGCGTAAGTAAGTGAAATGCATTTTGATATTCTGCAACCGCATTTTTAGCCATTTTTTCCTGATCACCGTCCGCTTTATTGATTACCAGAATATCTATGATCTCCATGATTCCACGTTTAATTCCCTGTAGTGAATCACCCGCTCCTGGTAGCATCAACACTAGAAAGCAATCCACCATTGAAGCCACTTCAAATTCACTTTGCCCAACACCAACCGTTTCCACTAAAATTACATCGTAACCCGCAGCCTCACACAACATCATCGATTCTCTGGTTCGCTTGGCCACTCCGCCTAATGTTCCTGATGTCGGAGACGGACGAATAAACGCTTCTTCTCTCGAAGACAAGGTTTCCATTCGCGTTTTGTCGCCAAGTATACTGCCTCCTGTAGCCGGACTACTAGGATCTACCGCCAATACTGCAACTTTCAGTCCTTCGTCGATCAATAAATTTCCTAGAGCTTCAATAAATGTACTTTTTCCAACTCCAGGAACCCCGGAAATACCTACTCTAATAGTTTCCTGACTTCCCTGAACTTTGCTGATGAGTTCCTGAGCAACTTCCTGATCTAATTCCCGATTACTTTCCACCAAAGTTATAGCTTTGGCTAAATGTCTCCGCTTTCCTTCCTGAACTCCTTTTGCAAGTTCTTCAATGGTCATAATTCTCAGATCTATTTACTAACTCAGCTCTCCAACAAGGATTAGTCATTCCACGGCGAATGCCTGGAATCTCATTTACTATGTTGATTAAAAATTGTCTTGAATACATCAATTCAGATTCCTGCCTTCGCAGGAATGACTTAAAAACTGGAGTTATAGAAATTGAAATGTTAATATCTCTATTTATTTTTAGCTCTTATTTCATCAATTACTTTAGATGCCGCCTTAGGAATATTGGTTCCCGGACCAAAAATCGCAGACACTCCGGCTTCATAAAGAAAATCATAATCCTGTACGGGAATTACTCCTCCTGCTACAATCATAATATCTCCGGCTTCTTCTTTTTTGAGGATCTTCACCAGATCCGGTATCAATGTTTTATGTCCTGCTGCCAGAGTTGAAACTCCTATCACATGCACGTCGTTTTCAATAGCTTGTTTAGCAGCTTCTTCTGGAGTTGAAAATAGTGGTCCAACATCCACATCAAAACCCATATCTGCAAAAGCGGTAGCTACTACTTTTGCTCCTCGATCGTGACCATCTTGCCCCATTTTAACGACCAAAATTCTCGGGCGCCTACCTTCTTCTTCTGCAAAAGAATCAATTTTGGTTTTAATTTCCTGGTATCCTTTATCAGATTTATACACGCTTTCGTACACTCCTTTAATGGTTTGATTAGTAGCAGTGTGTCTTCCCCATACTTGTTCCAGAGCAGATGAAATTTCACCAACTGTGGCTCTTTTTCTGGTTGCTTCCACAGCCAGATCCAGAATATTTCCTTTCCCTGTTTTTGCTGCTTCAGTTATTGCAAGCAACGCGTCTTTAGTCGCAACTTTATCACGTTTAGCTTTGATCTCATCGATTAGCTGAACTTGTCCGTCACGTACTCCCGTATTATCAATATCTAAAATATCAACGGGGTCTTCTTTTTCATTTACATACTTGTTCACCCCAACAATGGTAACATCACCTTTATCAATTCCCGCTTGTTTGATTGCAGCAGCTTCTTCAATTTTCCGTTTGGGATATCCTTCTTCTATTGCTTTTGCCATCCCACCCATTTCCATCACTTCATTGATTATGGATTTAGCTTTTTCTTTCAGATCATGCGTCATGGATTCTATTGCATACGAGCCACCTAGCGGGTCAACCGTGTGAGTGATATCCGTTTCTTCCTGAATGATCGTTTGTGTATTTCTGGCAATTCTTGAAGACGTTTCTGTTGGTAATGAAATCGCTTCATCATAACTGTTGGTATGCAGCGATTGAGTTCCTCCTAATACCGCTGCCATTGCTTCGATAGTTGTTCGAACCACATTATTCATAGGATCCTGAGCCGTCAAAGACCAACCCGATGTTTGACAATGTGTTCTTAACATCAATGATTTTTGATTTTTAGGGTCAAAATGCTCTTTCATCAACTCAGCCCATAATGTTCTGGCTGCTCTGAGCTTGCTTACTTCCATGAGAAAATTCATTCCGATTGCAAAAAAGAATGAGAGTCTTGGCGCAAAAGAATCTACATCAAGTCCACTTTCTACAGCCGTCTTTACATATTCCAAACCATCTGCTAAAGTAAAAGCCAATTCAAGAGCGGAATCAGCTCCCGCTTCCTGCATATGGTAGCCCGAAATCGAAATCGAATTAAAGCGAGGCATTTTTTCGCTGGTATACTCAATAATATCTGAAACCAATCTCATAGATTCCTGAGGAGGGTAGATGTAGGTATTTCGAACCATGAATTCTTTAAGGATATCATTCTGAATGGTTCCGCTCAATTTTTCGGTTGAAACTCCTTGTTCTTCGGCGGCAACAATGTATGCAGCCATAATTGGAATTACAGCTCCGTTCATTGTCATGGAAACCGACATTTTATCTAAAGGGATTCCATCGAAAAGAATTTTCATATCTTCTACTGAATCGATCGCAACGCCAGCCTTACCAACATCACCAACTACTCTAGGGTGATCAGAATCATACCCACGATGCGTTGCAAGGTCGAAAGCTACACTAAGCCCTTTCTGACCTTTTTCGAGTGCTTGGCGGTAAAATTTATTAGATTCTTCTGCAGTAGAAAAACCTGCGTATTGGCGGATTGTCCACGGTCGTTGCGTGTACATACTTGAATACGGACCGCGAGTAAAAGGAAACTCTCCCGGATATCCAGGATCAATATTTCTGTTCGAAACATCTTCTGAATCATACAGCGCCTGAATTTCAAACCCCTCAGGACTTTGTCGGTTTAAAGATTCTGCTTTATCACCTTTTAAAAGCTTTTCTACACCTATCTTCCAATTATCTTTACCGGAATTATTATCTGACATGGAGTTAGTTTTTTATGGAAACTGATTATCTGCCTAAATGTACGACTTTGAGAGAAGATTTTTAAGAATGAAAAATTAGTTTCTAGAAATAGATTAATCCTAATTTAAATATTCCTCATACTTTATATAATTAAGTCTATATTTGAAAACTATGATTAATAGAATACTGTTCTTATTCTTTGTATTCGTTCTCAGTTGTGATAAGTCCGATACTTCACTTTCAGATGAAATTGAGACCTTTCTATCTGATAATATGCCCGGATACCAACTCATGCCTGAGGATTTCTCAAATCCTGAAATAAGAAATATGATACCTGAATTTGAAGGAGCTATATCAAAAGGAAAACCTTCAGGTCATAAACATATAGTAAAATTTGACTTCAATCGAGATGGAATCGATGATTACACTGCTTACGTCTTTACAGAAAATCTTACAAATACGACTGATGAATATAAATATTATGAGTCTAAACAGATTATGATTTATGGAGACCAATCTGGTTTTAGTATTGATATAGAAGAATTTGGTGGAAATGAATTAGGTTACCGAGAGAAGTACACTCACATCATTGATAGTGATTTCTGGATATTAGAATCCGGTAGTTACACCTTATCCAAAGTTAATGATACAACACTTTTTGTCCCAAATAATACATTGATAGGATTTGAGGAGACTAGTTGTACAATTTTTAATTGGCTTGATAACAAAAATTTCGAGTTTCACAGGCTTAAAAATGAATAGCTAAGCCTCTTGATAAAGATCGGATTCTTTTTATCTGATTACAGACATACTGATTTTAAACTAAAATTTTACAAAAAATCGCAGACCCTGAAGGATCTGCTTGCTTAAATTCGATATCTAGAACTTAGCTGTTTATACCTGAAGGCTTTTTAAGTACAAAATAAAAGAGGATGAATAATCTAAAAATCATTTCAAATTCATCTCTGTCTGGAATAATCAAGACACATTAGATAATTAAAAGAAAATTCATCGCCGGGCATATGCAGGCTGTCTAAATCTCTTTTAAGCCTATCGTTCGATTTCACGGTCCAGATTCCCTGCATTCGCCGGGGAATGACTCGTGCCAAATGGTTTAACCTACTTCAAGTTCATCTCAGTTTGGGAAGTGCTGAAACTCATATCGGAGTCAAATTCGCCTTTTCCGAATGTTTCCTCCATTTCTGCACGGAGTTTTTGAATAGTCAATCCACTTTTTAGGGTTCCATTCCTGGCAAGAGAAACACGTCCGGTTTCTTCGGATACAATAAGTACCAGTACATTATTAGTTTCGCTGATTCCAACAGCGGCACGGTGACGAGTACCAAAGGATTGCGCAATATTTGGGTTTTGAGAAATTGGCAAGTAACAACTTGCTGCCACAATTCTGTTGCTTCGAATAACAATCGCACCATCATGAAGTGGAGTGTCTTTTTGAAAAATAGTGGTAAGTAATTCTGCTTTTACCGCTGAGTCGATTTTTACTCCGGCATCTACCAAATCCTGTAGTGAAGATGAACGGGCAAACACAATAAGCGCACCTGTTCGATCTTTTGCCATTTTCTTAGTGGCATTAATCACTTCATCTATCATTTCATCAGAGCCGGTACGGGTAAAAAAACGGTCGAAACTGGTGTTGTTTCCTATTCTGTAAAGCAGCTTTCTTATCTCGGGCTGAAAGAGAATAAAAACAGCTAAAATTCCTACATCCAGAATGCTCTTGAGAATGAAATTAATGGTTTCAAAGCCGAGTAAGCGAATAATGAAGTTGATCAGAATTACGAAGATGATCCCGATTGTTGCCTGAATAGCAAATGTGCCTTTGATCCATCGATACAGATATACCAGAACACCCGCAATAACGAGGGTTTCGATAAAATCTTTAACTCCGAATTCTAAAAATCCGATGGGAAACAAAGTAGTGACCGTCTATCGTTGTGATTGAATTGCTTGGAATATACGTAATGAATCGGAAGCTTCCTTAACATCATGTACACGAAGTACCTTTGCTCCTTTCATTAAAGCATCATAGTGAATTGAAACCGTCCCGATTAATCGATCATCAACCGGTCTGTCATCCAAAATTTTACCTATCATAGATTTACGTGATGCTCCAACTAACACAGGAAAGCCAATTTCTGTGAGTTTATCAAGATTTGCGAGCAATTTTAAATTGTGATCCAAGGTTTTTCCGAAACCTATTCCCGGATCTAAAATGATTTTTTTTACTCCTTTTGATTGAGCAAATGCGATCTGCGTCTTTAAAAAACCGAATACATCCTCTATAACATTATTGTATATGGGAGCGTTCTGCATTGTTTTCGGATCTCCTTGAGAGTGCATTATCACATAGCTCGCATCATATTTTGAAGCTAATTCAGCCATCTTAGGTGTTTTTTGTAATCCACTAACATCGTTTATAATCGAAGCTCCGGATTTCAACGCTTCTTCTGCAACGTTAAACTTAGTAGTATCAATCGAATAAATAAGATTTGGAAATGTTTGAGAACCTTTTTCAAGGATCGGAATTACTCGATCTATTTCCTCTTGCTCTGAAACCGAGTCTGAACCGGGTCGAGTAGATTCACCACCCACATCTATGATCGAAGCTCCATCCCTTCTCATTATATGAATCCGGTCAAGCGCTCTTTCTACGCTAATATACTTCCCCCCATCACTGAAAGAATCAGGAGTAGCATTTATAATCCCCATTATTCGAGGCTGTGTTAAATTTAGTTTTGAGATGACACGCAATGTTAAATTATGAATGTTAGATCTTGAATTAATCATGCAACATTCATAATTCAAAATCAGGAAACTACCACTCTTCTTGAAGTTCGCTTAGTTTATTTTCTTTTGTAGCCCATTCATCAGCATTAGGGAGTGCGTCTTTAGTTTCATTTATAACTCGATCTTCCCATTGTTCAGCAAGTCTTTCGTTTAACTCAATGTAGTATTCCCACTTCTCAGGAACTTCGTCATCAGGAAAGATTGCTTCTACCGGACACTCCGAAACACAGGCATCGCAATCAATGCACTCATTTGGATCTATTGTCAAAAAATTTGGGCCTTCACGGAAAGCATCTACCGGGCATACGGCAGCGCAGTTTGTATATTTGCATTGAATACAAGGCTCGGTTACAATGTAGGGCATTATATCAGTTTTGTTTTTTCAGTTAGATGATTGGGAATATCTCAGCCTAAAGCATTAGATGCAATTCAAATTATTTAAGCATTTCTTTAACCGAATTAATGTTTCCATCATTCGGGGCCGGATTTACATTCAGGATCTTTGCCATAACTTCATAAAGATGAACATTTTCGATGCGGCCTAATTTTTCCCCTTTTTTAAAAGCAGGACCATAGGCTATAAAGAGAGCATCCATTTTAGTATTGGCATTATCAAATCCGTGTGCGCCACCTGAAGGATATGTGTTTCCCCTTGAATCAAAATATTGTTGTGTGTTGATGGTAAATCCTTCTTCAGCAACCATCAAAAATTCAGGAACTCTTTTGTTGTTCTTAAGATGATAGCGTTCAGGAATATCCGCCTTAGAATAGATTTTAAAATTCTCCTCAGATTCTTTTAAACTTTTATACACATCTTCTTCATACCCGCCTTCTACATTAAACATAAGTGCCGGTGAATATGAGATAATATCTATAATGTCAGGATCTAAATACTCATCTAAAACCACTTTTTTATCCGTTGACACTTCGATCATACCATGATCAGAAACAATCAATAAATTAATGCTCCCGGCAGGATCCAGTTGTTCGAGCTTATTCATCAAATACCCGATAAGTGTATCCGCCTTCTGAATATACTCTACTACTTCTTTCGAATCAGGTCCGTATCGATGACCTTGACTATCAACAAAACTGAAGTATACTGTACCTAAATCAACAGGATCATTAATGGCAGTCATCCAGTGTAACACGGTATCAATTCTGGTTTCATTTGGTAAACTTCCATCATAACTTTTCCAATGAGCTGGTCTCATATTTTGAATCGGTGCTTCTGAGCCGATCCAAAACATAGTTCCGGCTTTTTTACCGGCTTTTTGTACGGTGTTCCAAATGGGTTCGCCTAAGTACCAATCCGGATTTTCAACTGCAGAACGATCTCCCATTGAATATCGGGCATCCATTTCAGGATCATACATACTGTTCCCGATCAATCCATTATTTTCAGGATATAAACCGGTTGCAATAGCGTAGTGATTTGGGAATGTTTTGGTTGGAAATATTGGTATCAACCCTTCAGCTGTTACTCCGTTTTGAATAAGTTTATCGAAATTCGGAGTCTCAGTCTTAGATAAATAATCTGGTCGGAAGCCGTCAAATGAAATCAATAAAACCTGCTGACCTTTATCAATATCACTGGCACAATTAATTGATAAAAAAACTGCAAGAAGTAAGAAAAGCTTTTTCATATGATGCCTAAAGAGATTTAAGACGCTTCTGAAATTATTCGAAGTCTGTCGTCAATTTAAATCTTGCAATTCGATTGTTCCCGGTATCAGCCACGTATACTATTGTTCTGAAATATGCAACTCCACCCGGATTATTGAACTGTTTTGGACCAGCTCCATTTCCTCCGAATGAAACTAATATTCTTTTACTATCAGCATCAGCTCCGGCTGGGGGATTAACTCCCTCTTGTCCATTTGATTGGAATTGATAGAGTGAATCTGTTTCTGAATCCACTACAAAAATGAATGCATCATCATCGCCTGAAAAAACCACATCTGTTGGTTGCTGAAATTTACCCGGTTCATATAAAAAACCATTAGCCTGAGATGTATCCTGAGCCAAAAGTGAAGAATTCTGCTGAAAAACCAACCCATCTGTAGTTTCAACAGCGTTAATCCACAGCACTCTGAAATCAATATTTTGTGATTGCGAAGCTTGTGTTATCAAAAAGCTTCGGTCATCTGTTAGTCTATCTCTTTGAGGAGGAGTTACGAATGAAGAGATAGAACTTAATTGAACCGCACTTCTTAGTGACGGATTTACCGGATTAAGAGTGGTGATCTGTCTTATATTCGTCATTTTATTTGTAGGAACTCCATTCACTTCAATTCTGGCGAACTCGAGAACAGTATTATCAGGTGCAGCAATTTGGTTGGTACTATTTTGTGGCCCTCGTCGGGATATATAAATAGAATTATCAGCCAGTACGGTAATGCCGGTAACTTCTACATTTTCATAGTTGTTTGAAGAGCTTCTATTTAATCGAGCGTTTTGCGCTGCTGATGTACTTAAGCTGGCATCATCAAATGGAAATATAAGTGTATCAATAAATTGAATATCTCCGGCTCCATTCAGGTTTTTGATCTTGAAAACAGCCGGCAAATTCCAGGTTATATTTGGATCAATGGCCTGAATTATGGTATCAATTCTAGCTGATACATAAATGTTCAATAACCTGTCTTGAGTAACAGCATTGGCTCCCTGCAACTCTATTGATTTTCTCGGTGAAAGGTCGGCTCTATCCAACAAGTGAACACCATTATTATCTGTCACGTAAACAAAGGTGTCAAAACCAACATGTATATCATTAGGGGCATCAAAGTCACTCCAAAAAGGGAGCACAGGAGCGTAACCATCAACATTTTCCAATGCAGGATCTATCTTTCCTTCATCAAATATTTCTTCGTTTGTAGGGTCATTCTTTGATCCAAAAATATCATCACAACTCGCACCGAAAGCGGTCAACAGTACTATTAATAATCCTAATTTCTTTATTGTCATCATAAACTAAACCCTAACGAAATTCTGTGTATTGTTCCTAAGCGATCAAAATTTGTGAAGCCGTAATCTGCTTTTAACATTTTTCCTGAAAACGGAATTTTAATTCCTGCCCCTAAACTTGGGAGAATTCTTTCTTCATTACCAAACTCATACCCGGCCCTAAAAAAGAATTGGTTCATAAAACTATATTCACCACCAATGTTTAACTCCTCTGAGTTATCACTCGGATTGTTTACCTGCGCTGTTAATACAATCTTATTTTCCTCAGTTTCATACAAATCATATGCAGCAGCAATTATAAATCGGGTTGGTAAGGAAAGTTCACTTTCGGGCTTCCGTGTTTCTTCACCTTGCGGAGTTGAGTTCGTTACCTCGCCCTCAGGTGATGCTTCAAAACCAAAGTTATTAGTACTTACTCCAAAGCGAAGACCTGTATCTCCGACATCATAGGAAAACCCAAAATCTATAGCCCCGGTTTGATAGGTAACGTCATAGAAATTCAGATAATAATACCTCAAAGTAATTCCATAACTGAAAAGATCAGTTATTTTATGTGATCCTGTTAAACCCAACGAAAGATGATGGGTTCTAAAAGATCTCCCTGTTCCAAAGGGATTTGTCTCAGTGGTTTCCTTTTGATCGCCAGAAGTGAAATACTGGGCAGATCCACCAAAAGCGAAGTCATTGTATTTGTGTATATAGCTAAAATATTGCTGGTTGGTTTCTACCACATAAGCAGTATGAGATAGTGTAGCATATGAACTTCCAATTTTTGAAGCCATTGCCGGATTCCAGTATAAGCTAGAACCATCTGTAGCATCTGCCATGTTGGAATTCCCCATCCCCGCACTTCTCGCATCAACGGTTATTTTAGTAAACTGGAAACCCTCTGTTCCTGATCGGTCATCTCCATAGGATTGACTAAATAATTGCGATTCGGAAAAAAGAGTTAATCCGGCTATCAAAAACGAAATAAGTATAGTATAATTCTTCATCAAAAATTGATTGATAGGCCAAAGATGATATGTCTTTGTTGTAAATAATTTGCTGGGTTTTCATATCGAGGTAACCCATTATCTGTAGGATCCAGATATCTTGGATCACGTACATTATTAGGAACATCAAACGATCTGTCGTCTCTAAGAGCTATTAATTCTGACTGACTGTTTGGATATTTTTTATACCCTTCCCCTGTTACAGGATTGATAACAACAGCACTTTGATTATTAAGAAAGTTTGTTATCTCTAGAAATGCTGAAATTCGTGTTTCACCAACAGTGAACCATTTTTGAAGGTTGAAATCCATATAGAACCAAGCAGGCCCCACTTCACTAAATCGTTGTGAGGGATCATCCAGTTGCTCATAAATCGGCCTCCAGTTCTCCTCACCGGATATAGGATTTCTTTCTGTACCGACCCGCTCGAATGGAGTGTATCTCGCTCCACTTCTCCACACTGCGGATACAAACATCTGGAAATTATTCAATACCGGACTATCAAGAATTCCCTTTTCGCGCGCATGAGTAAATGTAACATTTCCTTTTATATCAAAAGGACGATCCCAGGCAAGCGGAGTTTCCACATTATTTCCAACATTTTGACTTCCGGAAATACTGTTCAGGTTATCATCATTGGTAGAGCTTAACCCCTCTGCTCGGCTATAAGTAAAAGATAACTGACCTCTTAGAAGATCTTTATAACGCTTCAAGTAAGAAATTTCGACGCCACGAGATCTTGCGTAATCTCCATTAATTCTGAATGCTTTGGTTACGGGTCTTCCATCTACATCATTAACCCTAATACTTTGAGAAGTAACGAAATCATACTTATCTCTCCAGAATGCAGATACATTCAGAGCATCGTTTGATGTAATTTGATTTCGAAGCCCAATTTCGTATGAAATATCTACTTCACGATTTAAATTAGGGTTACCTAAACTTGGCAAATCTGACTGATCTTGAAAGAAAGGATCTAAACCGGCATACACAAAACTTGGATGAGGTATTCTTGCAGAATGCCCATAATTAAAAAATAGTACCTGATTCTCTCTCACCGGAAATGAAACGTTTATTTTTGGTAAGAAAATGAACTTATATCGTAGTCCTAAAATTTCCTTGCTGTCTTTCTGATATTGTTCTGCAACAAAAGTCGGTATAGTGGAAAACACAGTAGGGTCGAGCGCGTCTTCAACTCTTTCATCTACATACCTTCCCGGTGCCCAATATTCGAATCTACCTCCAATGTTTGCAATTAAACCGTTATATCGGATCTTATCAGTAATAAACAAAGCTCCTCGCTTAGGCTTTACTCGCCAGGCATCAAAGTTTTCTCCTACTCGAAATGTTTCTGAAACTGTGTTTTCATCAATTCTGATCGGAGCGCCTATCCACGGGCGGGTAATATCTATCCATTGATAGTCATTAAACTTAGATTCAATACCAATTACAAGTTGGTTCTGCTGTCCACCAAAAAGTTTAGTGTAACTCGACCTAACCGTTATTTCTTCCGCAAAGTGGTCGTGCCATAATGTTGCTATACCACCATTGTTAAAATAACCTGGTCCAGCTAATATATATGTAAAGTCATCTGTTCCTTCAAATTCATTACCGGGAAAAGTTACAATACTTTCAGGGTCAAACTCACCGTCTACAATATCAGGTCTCCAATCTCTGCCGTTGGCATCTGCTCTTAACTGAGTAAACAATCTACTAACCTGAACTTCATAAAATGAAGAAGTTGAAAGTGTTTGTGTCCACTTTAAGTAGGAAAGATTTGAATCATGAGTATAGGTATTAGCATTGTCCAAAAATCCATTCGAAAATGCAAACTGGAACCCCGGTTGAACCTGAGTGTTAGCTCCCGTAATCTGGAGCATTCTTGTATTCTGGTTTATCGTCAATGATCTTTGATAAGCAGCTTGTAATCTCACACCGGGCTTGATGTTATAGGTAAGCTTAAACATTCCGTTCCAGCGATTCCCTTGCCTTGGAGACCAAAAATCTGAACCTACGATTGATGATTGGATCTGATCTGCTGACAATTTTGTGTATCCATCTTCTAAACCAACCTGAGCTGTTGCGTAAAATGTAATCTTTCCCGGAAGGTCAAAGCCTAATTTTGGAAGTATTTTTTCAGCTAATATTCCAGGGCCACCAATACTAACTTCGTAAATATCCTGATAGTAGTTGGCTTGATTACCTTCTACATTTGAACCAAAATTATCTCTCTTATGAGAAAAACTTCCTTCGTAATTGTCGCCGCCATTTCTTGTTTTTACTGATACAACACCTGAAGTAACATCTCCATATTCAGCTCCAACACCTCCCGTAATTACTTCGATATTACTAAATGAATTTGCTCCCAAATCCAGGCCAAATCCTGTTCCTGCAAGTGGATCTTGAGCTGAAACACCATCAACGACATAGCCTGTTTCATAAGCTCGGCCACCTTTGATGTAGAGCCCGGTTGGATCCTTAATAACTCCTGATTGTAAAGAAACGGCATCTTCAACTTTTCTAACCGGAGCTGCTTCTAAATCTTTTCTCGATATCGTTGTAGAAGTTGTAGATTTTTCTACATCAAAAATTGGTCGTTCACCTATAACAACTATTTCTTCGCCGGAAGTTAGAACTTTGGGTTTTAGCTTATAGTTCAACTCTGTGAATTTACCTGCCTCTACCTTTATAGCAGTTAATAATATCGTTTCATATCCGATGTAAGTTATGCGAACGCTATACTCACCCGGACGAATATCATCAATCTTATAATCTCCATCTAATCCTGTTGCGGCTCCAAAACTTGTACCTGATATCAGAATATTAACTCCGATAAGAGTTTCACCTGTTTCGGCATCAGTAATTATTCCCTCTATGCCACCTGTTTGTGCAAAAATAGCTGAACTAGAAACTATTAAGAATAAGACTGTTAATGTGTTGTGTAATCTCTTCATGATTTTATTGTTTAAAGCCTAAGCGATCTATGACAACTTCCTGAATCATATCGCTGATATTATTGCTACCATTTAGGTTCGATAAATCAAGGCTGAAATAGATAACACTTCCTTCATTATTTTCTAGTGCAACAAACTGGTATTCATTATAAGGGCGAACACCACCAGTTGCTGTTCTTCGAACAAAATTAGCTTCATATAAACTTGTACTTCCGCTTACACCTTTTATTGGAAAAACCCCGCTTAACGCAAATGAACCTGATTCCACTCTTAATGTATTAGTCACAGAGGCATTTACCGGAGTAACTAAGGAATCTTCTAGGATTAAAAACTGTCCGGTTTGTATAGAATCGACTGGTAAAAAATTAAAAACAGGGTCTTCTTCACTGATATTTTTTATTGGAATAT
Organism: Balneola sp.; assembly: GCA_965216175.1. Classification (GTDB taxonomy): domain Bacteria; phylum Bacteroidota; class Rhodothermia; order Balneolales; family Balneolaceae; genus Balneola. The sequence continues at coordinate 5,774 of OZ244140.1, read as the reverse complement.
TCACAAAAGAAGTACCTCCATTTTCGAAAAACTCCTCTAATATCTCCTGTGCATAAGTTATATTTCTATCTAAATCATTAGAGATCCAATATATGTGATCCCATTTGGAAAGAGTCTTTATTAAAGTCGGATCTATAACAGCCGGGAACGCACTCGAAAGAGCCACTTTATCCTGAATAACTTCTCCATCATTAATAACCCAAATATCAGGATCAATTCCATTTTGTTGAAGCAAATTTAAATGGAATTGTTGCCTGCTTGAAGAACTAGGTCCTGAAAAATCATTCAGCAACAACGTATTTGATTTCTGCTCTTTTAAATACCAAGAAAGAGAATCAATTTCGCTAATAGACTCAGCTGCATCAATGGCTCTTACATAAAATGTGTTTTTTGCTCCCACTTCAACCGGAACGGTCAGGTTTTCACCATTTACTCGAAGTGTTGAGTAGCTTCTTCCAAGAAAGACCTGAGCATCTTTGATTCCCGTTGTTTTGTTATCAACTTCAAGAGATATAAATAGCTGACCGTCATCATCCTGTGTAAACGGTATTTCTGTCCAACCATTTAATGTATCATTAATTGCTATTTCCGTTCTTGAAAGATTGAGTAATCCGTCAGGATCGCTAAAATTCCAACTAAAGCTTGAAACAGAAAATAAAGTATCTGGTGGCGATTGATTGGTATTAATTGATACTTGCGGTGTAGAGTTCACAATTGGATATACAAGAGAAGCACCTTTTGGATCTGCCAACCCCTTGTCATCTACTGCTCTAACCTTAAAAAGTACGTCATCAGTTTGTTGGCCGGGCGTAATTGGAAGTATGAATATACTATCAGTTTTTGTTGTAAACGTAAAGCTTCCTTCTGAAGTGTCATTAATAGCGTATTCGAAACCGCTTATGAATCCATCAGGATCGGTACCAAACCACGAAATTTGAATTTGGCTGGACAAACGAAAATCATTCCCTCTGTTTATCGTTTCTACAGTCAAATTTGTTGATGGTGGTTGATTTTCTGAAAATTCGCCACTTACTGTATCATTACATCCATTCAGGAAAAGAATTGGAAATACAGTTATAAGTAATAGTAGTTTTGTGTTTTTCAAGAGTCCTATAAATTAAAAAATAAAGGGTTGCAACATGTGCAACCCTTTAATCTTGTTTGCTTATTTAATGAGCAACATCTTTTTAATGCTAGAAAAAGAACCTGCTTCGATTCTGTAAATATACATCCCACTTGACAAGTTGCTTGCGTCAAATGAATATGTGTGTATACCTGCATTTAATTTAGTACTAACAAGTGTGTTAACTTTTTGTCCCAGCATATTGTAAATCGTAAGAGTTACATCTGAAGTTTGGGGTAAAGAAAACTTAATATTTGTACTAGGGTTAAATGGATTTGGATAGTTCTGCTCTAAAGCAAAATCTTCTGGAGTTCCAAACTCTTCGTCATTTGAAGTTACTATCGATCTTTCGATAGTAATATGACGATAAATAGGCTCCCAATCATCTCCAAAGTTACCATATGGACCACGAACACCTAACGTGTCGGATCCATCTGTTACCCTAACATGCCATACGAATGAGCCTGATTGGCCGACATCTATGCCAAGTTCTTCAAGAAACATATTTACATCTTCAGCAGGAGATACTATAGAAGTTGCTACTCCTTCATTATCGGACATAAAACTTAATAGTACTTCTGTTGTATCTTCAGTTAAAAGTCTCCACTGATAAGTAACATCGTCATCATCGAAGTCAAGAGATGCATTCCAAGTAAAAGTGAAGTCCTCATCAGCTACTATTTCAGAACTATCAGCAGGTCCTGTTAATGAGAAATCTAATACAGGAGTGAACGCATTACCGTCAGCTGCAATGATATCAGCAGTAGTTCTAGGATGGAACTTTGGAGCTCCAAATGAAGCCGCAACAACTGCATATGCGTCCAGAGTTTTACCAGCTCTAACCGTTTTGTTGTAATCTCCTCTTGCTTGAGTATTTCCAACAACAGTTGATCTGATATCTTCGTTAAATTGAACTCCATTTGCAGAATCCGCATCTGTGTTTTGTAATGTGTACTCTCCGAATGCACCTCTGTCTGTAAGTTCTACTCCTTCAAACTTAACAACCATACCTTCATATTGCTCCAATTCACCACCATTTTGTAAAGCCTGAACAGTATCTGTAGTAATTACTGGAATTACCTGATCCATATCATTTCCAGAAGAATTTGTAGTAAACTCAAGATTAACAAGCTGAGTTAATGTAAGGGAATTATTTGCTACAGCTGCCTCAGAAACCTGAGCACTGGTAACAGTAATAGAATCTCCTTTTACTAATGCTTGTGTAGCAGTAGTTCTTTCTAAAAATACACCGCTCCATGCTTCTGCCGCTTCTTGAAGAATAATCACTCCATCAGAATTATCAGAAACAATAATCCCTGAAATGTTAACAGGCAGTTGACCCGCTCCATCTAAAGGACTTGGCCCTGCTTTTGCATCAGCGGTAGTTTGAATAATTGCAATTGAGTTAATTGCCTCATCCTGAACAAAAAAGCTATAGTTTCCAGAAATTGGATCTCTTCCTGTTAACCCTTCACTATCTGTAGCTTCAAAATAAAATGATACAGGAGTAAAGTTATCAAATGTTGGTAAAGTTGCTTCGTACGTGTTTCCGCTTGAGTTTGTCATAGCCAAAGTATCAGATACTGAACCAGCAGAATAGATCAAAACTGCAGAAGAAATTGTCGCAGATCCGCCAGCAACAATATCAACAGAAGCTGTAACTGCATCTGAAGAAGTTACTGTAGAATCTGATTGAGCAGCATTACTGAATGTAGCTGGTAATCCAACTACTTCTACATCACTAGGCCAAACTAAAGTTTCACCATTACAAAGTTCTCCATCAACACATCGCAATGGATCACCGGTATTATCGTCAGTTGTCCACAGAATTCCATCTTCAAACGGGCTCATGCTCCAAGAAATCTGGTTTGCAGCAACAGTTCCATCCGGATCATCACCCTGAAGATTTATAAAGCCATTTACATTAACTACAGCTCCTGCAGGAGGAGGTGTGAAGTTACCATCGGATCCACCCTCTAAACCAGGAAGTCTTCTGTAATTCCAACCAGGCAGATAACCTAATCCTCTATCATTTCTGTACCGGAGTGAAATATCATACATATACATTCTTGAACCATTTTCATTGATAGCCCAATCAACTCTATCTCCTAATGCAATATTACTTACAGTTGCTCCGGTAACTTTTACATAAGCATTATTGTACTTTTGGTAACTATCGATATCTAACTGAAAAGTTCCGTCTGCATTTGCGGTAACCAGTTCATCTACTGATACTTCCCAAGGATTTAGTAATTCCGCGTACTGTGGAAAATTGATTGATGTAGTTCCTTGAAGAGAAGCTTCGTCTGCTGTCATTTGAACAGTAGAATTAAAGAAAGTCATTCTACCAACAAAAGTAACAACGTCTCCTCTTTGGAAACCCTCAAGTAATTCATAATCACTTTCTACAATTTGAATTGACATTCCATCTCTTCCCTGAGTAACAGCAGCTGTATCGGTAATAAAAACATGTATTCTACCAATGTCATCAATAGTGCCGTCGCTATCAGAATCACTTGGCGTAGCGTTACCGGATGTTTTTGGATTAGAAACGATTACACCTGTGTAGGTTACTGTAACACCATTTAAAGGGTGTGCCTGCAGAGCATTTTGAGAATACTCCGTAAGTCCATCATACGTATTTAATTGTTTCACAGAAACTGTATCTTGCGCTTGCACCAGAATAGGCACTGCAACAAAGCTCAGAACTGCGAAAAATTGTATCAGTTTTTTCATAGTAATAAGTATTATTTGATTATTGTAAGTTTTCCTTTTTCTATTTTTCCAGTAGTTAAATCTTTAACGGTAAATAGATATAAACCCGTTGTTAAGATTTGATTAGCTTCGCTTTGCAAATCCCAAGCATGCTCCCCACCGGGCAGTACTCTTGGATCATCGCTAAAATCATCAAACCAAGAAATGTCCCCGTTATAGGCTTCTGAATCATGTTCAAATTCTGCAACTATATCGCCTGCTACAGTATAAATTCTTATTTCAGCTTTTGATGGCAAATTAAAAAAGTACAATTTTCGATCGCCTTCATTGGGTCCATCCCACGACGCATTTACTTTATAAGGATTCGGGTATACACCAACTTCATAACCATCATCCCCAAATCTGTCGTTTACAGGCGTTCCCGGGAATACACGTACCGCGTTAGAATTCGTACTGGTTTCCAAGCTTTCAACACCAAATTCATCGTCACCTCTGTCAAAAGCTGTTACTGAAACCTGATATTGCCACCCGCTTAAAAGTCCATTCAAATCGTATCTATAATAGTATTCTGTTGTATCCCCTTCAAAAGTAACAGGCTCCATTAATTCTACTTCGTTAAATCCAACATCGAACCCAATATTATTGCCTGAAATGTCAAATTCGCGAATCAATCTTGGTTGTGGGTTAATATCTTGTCCTAAATCTGAGCTATATACTCTATAACCTTCAAAATCCATTTCACCAGACACTCTGTCAACAGATTGTTCTGCCGTTCTATCCCAATAAATAGAAACCTTTCCCGCTTCCAGCACTATTCTCGTTTTTGGGTTATCCGGTGGAGTAGGAAATAAATATCTGGTTAGTTTCCCGTTTCCGTCAGTATCTTCTCCAGCATCTAAAACGCCGTTCTTATTTTTATCCTCACCACTAAATACACTGTTTGCGGAATTGATAGCACTCACTATATTCACTCTCGAATCTTCAGTATCAACTGACTTACCGGCTTGTCCTTGAAATTGATCCGGCTTAAGAGCAGCGCTAAAAACAAAATATACCGTTATTGTCTCTCCGGGCTCAACTTGGGGAAAAGGCCCCATAGATATAAATGAAATATAGTTTCCATTTCCGCTTTGTCCATCGGTTCTCAATGCGTTTTCATTATCCTCGTAAGGAAATTGTTGAGCCATTCTCGAATATCGATCTCCATCATTTGACGGCGCACTAAAATCTCCTGCTCCGGCACTAAACAACCAATAACTAGGTCCTAAATCAGGCACATTGAATCCTGATCCAATAAACTTACCATCTAAAGTATCCGGGTTATCAGGGTGAAAAAATGAATCCCTGTACTCTGCTCCAACAATGGAAATTGCACCATAAGTATTAATACTTGGATCGTCAGGCGAACCTGCGTCAAAAGCATACGTGGTGTTAAGCGAGTCCATAAAACCGATACCATTTTTATTAAAGAATGCACCTCCGGTTTCTGTAGCGCTATTTACATTTCTTACAACTAAATCAGCATACATCCCAACATAAACACTATCCCAAGTTTCAGGAAGAGCGTGCAAGTCGCTATTATTTGTTATGTCATATTTCAGAATGGAAAAATTTTCCGTAAACGGAAACCCCCAATTATAACTTTCGAGTGTAACATCTGTAAAAAGTGGATTATCGTGACCTGAGATTTCGGTCCCGTTAACACTTCTTCGACGATCTGTAAATGACGCTAAAATATCACGTTCGCTTATTGCCGAAATTGAGAAAAATTCGTTGTTAGGATCTGAGCTTCTTCTTGAAATAACCCCATTAGAAGTAAACTCGAACCCTGTTGCCCCTCTTGAATAACCTGCTGGGTTAGTTACAGATGAAGACGATAAACGGATTTGCCCACCTACGTCAGCACCAATCCAAATTCCAGCTTCAAATAAATGTT